>NZ_JBEPPT010000001.1:0-2027084 GCF_040547485.1 Agromyces sp. PvR057 | reverse complement strand
CGCGTCGACTTCGTATCGGCGCTGCCAGAGCCGCAGCGTTTCCGCACTCATTCCCAACAGCCCCGCGACGTGACGCACCGCGCTCATCATGTTCGGATGCTCTGGTCGTGCCTCCGCGAGCATCCTGAGCGCCCGCTCACGCATCTCCGGCGAGTACTTCCTGTTCATCGTGTTCCATCCTTGCTTGAAGAACGGAACGAAAGTCAGGCCGATTCACTGGGCGCCGGCACTGCCAGACGTCCTTGGCGCGCTCGACGAACTCACGCGACAGGTTGACGACCTTCGCGCAGCGGGCACCGAGGATCCGGTCGCAGCAACGGGGTACTTGGCCTACGCCGAGCTTCTCCGACTTGTGTACGACGCGTTCATAAGCCAAGGGCCATGCCGATGATCCGTCGGCTGTCGACGGTCGTCGTCTCCATGCGGTGACCGCGTTCCGCGTGGGTTGCGAGGTCTTGAGTTCAAACTGTGGCTCCCAAGTTGAGGACTTGATGCGTCCACGTTTATCCAACGTTTATTCGATCCGAGGCTGGCCGAGGTCATCCCAGACATCCCGAGTATTCTGGAATGCGCAGATACAGGATCGGCGAGAAATCCCCGATCATGTCGAGATTGGTCGAGCGGTTCGATGGACTCGGTGTCCGGGGGAGTAGTCCGCGGAGAGTCCATCGGTCACGGGTTCAAGTCCTGTCCGCCCTGCTCTCCGAATATTGACCTGATCGGGTATTTAGTCGAGTAAGCCAGTCCTGGTGCCCATTGTTCGAGCCCGATGTGATCGTCTCCACTGCAGCTGATCAAGCTGCACTGTGTCGCAGCCTACGCGTGGTCAGTCTGACCGCGACGTTGCGTCGAGGGTGCCGCGCCGGTCGTCGTCGGTCGTGATGAGGCGCATGAACGTCTCGAGCAGAGGCAGGGTCTCACGCGACGGGTCGAAGAGGGCCTGGATGCGAAGTCCATCCATCATCGCCATGAGCATGGTGACCTTGTCGTCTGCGGTGAGCTCTTCACTGTCGTGTGCGGTGGTGAGTTGACCGCTCGAGAAGTGCACGCGCATGCGCTCGCGTCGCGCGATGAAGAAGTCGTGCGCAGGGTGCTCGGGGTTCGTGGCGGCGACCGTGATCGCAAGCCAGTTGCGCTGGTGTTCGGGATGGGAGAACTCGTCGGCGAGCACGCTCGAGAGCACGCGCTCGGCCGAGACCTTCGACTGCATGATGCGGCGCGCCATCTCCTCGTCGTCGTCGTCGCGCTGCGCGAGGGCGGCGAGGAGGAGGTCGTCCTTGCTGGCGAAGTGCCGGAGGAGCGCGGCGTGCGTCAAGTTGGCCCTGGCGGCGATGTCGCGGAGGGACGCGCGCTCGTACCCGTGCTCGGCGAAGCTCGCGAGTGCGGCGCGGACGATCTCGGCGCGGCGTGCCGGCGTGCTCGCGTACGGTCCGCGGGGGCCCCGGGGGGCGGGGGTCCGCGCCGCGCCGTCCGGCGCCACCGCGACGACCGAGGGGTTCGTACCGTGCATGTCTTCTCCCTGTCGGCCCATTCATGGAGTCTGGCAGACCAGCATCTGAAGCCGACTTGCCAATCGTAACCGCTGTGGTTACTCTTGGCCACAACGTAACCGATCTGGTTACTTTTGAGGAATCCCTCAGCACGGCCCGCGTACGATCGCGTGGTCGGCTTCACCGATGAAGGAGTCAATGGTGACGAAGAACGAGCCGGGCGCGGAGCACGCCGCCGGCCTCGCCGTGTCCGACGCGAATGTCGCGCCGGTGGTCGACAGCGCTGTGGTCGAGCCGCAGCAGCCGATGAGCAAGGGCTACATCGCCTGGCTCATGCTCGCGAGCTTCGGGGCGTCGATGGCGATGATGGTCCCGCTCTCGTACGGCATCGCGGTGCGGATCACCGAGCTCGCGCCGGGCCACGAAGAGTTCCTGGGATTCATCACGGGCATCGCACAGGCCGTCTACCTCGTCATCAGCCCGCTCGTCGGCATCTGGAGCGACCGCACGCGCTCGCGGTTCGGCCGCCGGAGCCCGTTCATCTACCTCGGCACCGCGATCGGCCTCGCGGGACTCGTCGTCATCGGCCTTGCGCCGAGCCTGCTGATCGTCGGTGCCGGTTGGGTGCTCGGCATGGTCGGCTGGTCGATCGCCGGTGCGGCCCTGCAGACGATCCAGGCCGACAAGCTGCCCGAGTCGCAACGCGGCAAGGTGTCGGCCCTCACCGGCCTCATGACGCAGATCGCACCGGTGCTCGGCATCGGCGTCGCCTACGCGGTGTCGTCGAACACGTTCCTGGTCTTCGTCGTGCCGGGCGCGATCGGCGCCGTGCTGCTCGCGCTCTTCCCGCTCATCAAGCCCGAGGGCAGCTCGAAGGACCTCGCTCCATCGACGCAGGTCACGGTCAGGTCCGTCGTCTCGAGCTACGGCTTCAACATCCGCAAGTACCCCGACTTCGCGTGGAACTGGCTCGGTCGTTTCATCTTCTTCATCGGTCTGTACTTCAACACCACGTTCGGCACGTTCTTCTACGCTCAGCGCCTCGACATGCCCGTGCGCGAGGTCGCCGGCGTGGTCGCCACGGTGGGCATGATCGGCGTGCTCGCAGCCGCCGTCGGTGCGATCGCGGGCGGATTCCTCTCCGACAAGCTCCAGCGTCGTCGCCTGTTCGTCATGATCGCCGCCGTGCTGTTCGTCGTCGGTGCGGTCGTCGAAGCCACCGCGTGGTCGCTTCCGCAGATCGTGGCCGGCGCCGTGCTCATGCAGCTCACGATCGCCGTGTTCGCGACCGTCGACCAGGCGATCGTCTACGCGATCATCCCCGAGCGCGACCAGGCGGGTCGATACATGGCGGTCATCCAGTTCGCCCAGAAGATCCCGAGCGCGGTCGCGCCACTGCTGGCCGGTCTCGTGATCATGCTCGGCGCGACCGACGGTGAGAAGAACTACACCCTGCTGTACCTGCTCGGTGCCGGGTTCGCCTTCTTCGGCGGCCTCATCATCCTGCTCAAGGTCAAGTCGATCCGCTGACCCGGGCGCTCGCCCGCCCCGATCTCCCAGCAGCAGCGAAGGAAGCGATCCATCATGCTCACCGCACCCTCCGAACTGGCCGTCGACGCAGGCGGCGACGGCTTCACCGTCACCGGTGCCGCGCCGCGGCTCTCGTGGAAGGACCCCGTCGACCGCGACATCCGCACCGTCTATGCGGTCGAAGCCGTGATCGACGATGCTGAGCCGCTCGTCGCCGAGGTGACCGGCCGTCGTCTGGTCGCCTGGCCGTTCCAGGCCCTCCGAAGCGGTCAGCGGGTGCGGTGGCGCGTTCGCGTCGCGTCTGAGAGCGCGACGGATGCCGCGTGGTCGGCGTTCGCGGTGTTCGAGGCGGGCCTGCTCGACGAAGACTGGACCGCGCAGTGGATCTCGCCGGTCGAGGCGCCCGTCGGCTCCGACGACGACCCTGGATACGGGCGGCGCGCGGCCCACGTGCTCGCGGGCGGCTTCACGGTCGCCGGCGCGGTCGTGACCGCACGGCTCTACTCGACCGCGCTCGGGCTCTACACGGCAACCGTGAACGGCGAGCGCGTCGGCACGGTCGAGCTCGCGCCGGGTTCCTCGTCGTACGACCGCACGCTCTATGCGCAGGCTGCCGACGTCACGGCCCTCGTCCGCGACGGCGTCAACGTGATCGAGCTCGAGCTCTCCGACGGCTGGTTCCGCGGTCAGGTCGGCGCGTTCCGGCTCCCCGCGGGATGGGGCACGACGCTGGGCGCCCGCATCGAACTGCACCTCGAGTTCGCCGACGGCACCCGGGGGGTGGTGGTCAGCGACGAGACGTGGACGAGCCGCCGCTCGGCGATCACGCGCGCCGACCTCATGGACGGGCAGACCCTCGACCTCTCGGCGCCGCACGCGCCCGCGGCATCCGTCCTCGTCGATGTCGTCGACGCGCCATCGATCGACTGGTCGCCCGCGCCACCGGTCCGCGTCGTCGAGACGCGCACGCCGGTCGAGCTCCGCCGCCTCGCCGAAGGCGCGTGGCTCGCCGACTTCGGGCAGAACGCGTCCGGGTGGATCCGACTCACCGACCTCGGCGCACCGGGCACCCGCACGGTGCTCGACTACGGCGAGGCGCTCGGCCGCGACGGCGATCTCGACACGTCGCACCTCGACTCCGAGCGACCCGAGGGGCGCATGGCGTTCGTGCAGCGCGACGAGGTCGTCGCGGGGGAGCAGGGGGGCGACTTCGAGCCCCGCCACACCGTGCACGGCTTCCGGTACGCGCGGATCACGAGGTCCGACGGCGGCACGCTCGCGCCGGCATCCCTCGAGATGCGCATCGTGCAGACCGACCTCCGCCGTACCGGCGCGTTCGCGTGCAGCGACGACGACCTGAACCGACTGCACGAGATCGCCGACTGGAGCTTCCGCGGCAACGCGGTCGACGTGCCCACCGACTGCCCGACCCGCGAGCGGCTCGCCTGGACCGGCGACTACCAGGTGTTCGCGCCGATGGCGACGCGCCTCTACGACGTGCACGGCTTCAGCCGCAAGTGGCTGCGGTCGGTGCGCGACGACCAGCTCGACGACGGTCGCATCGCGAACTTCTCGCCCGACGGCCGGCGCATCAAGTACCACCTCGACGACCAGTTCGCCATGATGACCGGTTCGTCGGGCTGGGGCGACGCGATCGTCGCCGTGCCGTGGGAGCTCTATCAGGCGTACGGCGACGAACAGGTGCTCGCCGAGAACGTCGGCGCGATGGTGCGCTGGGTCGAGTGGGCGCTCGAGCAGGCGCGCACGATCAGGCACTTCGCCCGCGTGCAGGCCTCAGCCGAGCCCCAGCCGTTCGAGCAGTACCTCTGGGACGGCACGTTCCACTGGGGCGAATGGACCGAACCGCGGGAGCGCGATGTCGACGGAAATCGCATCGACCCGATCAAGCACGATCCGATGGCCTGGTTCATGGCCGACAAGGGCGAGGTCGGCACCGCCTACCTGTACCGATCCACCGCGACGCTCGCCCGCATCGCGGGCATTCTGGGTCGCGACGAGGATGCCGCCCGCTACGCGGCGAGCGCCGAGCGCATCGCCGACGCCTGGCGCCAGGCGTACCTTCGCCCCGATGGCACGACCACGACCGACACCCAGGCCGCCTATGTGCGCGCTCTGGCGTTCGGCCTCGTGCCCGAGGAACTGCGCGAGGCCGCGGCCGATCGGCTCGTCGCGCTGATCCGGGCGGCGGGCACGCACCTCGGCACCGGCTTCCTGGCGACCGGCGACCTGCTCCCGGTGCTCGCAGACCACGGGCGGGCGGATGTCGCGTACGAGCTCCTGCAGCAGCGCAGCGCGCCGTCGTGGCGGTACATGCTCGACCGCGGCGCGACCACGGTCTGGGAGGACTGGGAGGGCATCGACGAGCACGGCGACGCCCACGAGTCCCTGAACCACTACAGCAAGGGCGCCGCGATGCGGTTCCTGCACACCCACACCCTCGGGCTCCGGCAGGACGCCGACTCGATCGGTTGGGAGCAGGTCGTCATCGAGCCCGTTCCGGGCGGCGGGCTCACGTGGGCGCGTGGTTCGCACGACGGCCCGCAGGGCACGATCGCGGTCGAGTGGCGGATCGAGGGCGAGCGGATGTCGCTGACCGCCGCGATCCCGTCGGGTACGAGCGCCCGCGTGGTGATGCCCGACGGCACCGAGCACCGGATCCCGGCGGGCCGATTCACGACCTCGGCACCACTGCCCGCGTACGATGCCGCGCCCGCCACGGCGTGACCCCGTCGCCGCGGCATCGGCACGCGGCATCCAGAACCGAAATCACACCCGCTCAACGAACGAGAGGAACGAACCCATGACCACCTTCCCCGATGGATTCCTGTGGGGTGCCGCAACTGCGGGCCACCAGATCGAGGGCAACAACGTGAACAGCGACTGGTGGGCGCGCGAGCAGATGATGCCCGGCATGGAGCTCTCCGGCGATGCCGTCGACAGCTACCACCGCTACGCCGAGGACATCCGCCTGCTGGCTGAAGCCGGGCTGACGTCGTACCGGTTCAGCCTGGAGTGGTCGCGCATCGAGCCGGTGCGCGGGCACTTCTCGAAGGCCGAGCTCGCGCACTACCGGCGCGTGATCGACTGCTGCCTCGAGCATGGCGTGACCCCGGTGGTGACGCTGCAGCACTTCACCACGCCGCAGTGGTTCGCCGCGCTCGGCGGCTGGGACGGCCCCGACGCGCAGGAGCTGTTCTGCGCCTATGTCGAGCAGGCCTGCACGATCCTCGACGGCGTCGAGTGGGTCGCGACCATGAACGAGCCGAACATGCAGGCCGCCATCATGACCGCGATGCGCCACCTCGCGGCATCCGGCGGTGAGTGGACCAGCCCCACGGTCGAGGCCGATGGCGACGACGAGAAGAAGCAGACCCACAGCGAGTTCCTCACGTACGCCGATCCCGAGATCGGGCGCCTGTTCACCCGCATCCACCACGCGGCCCGCGAGATCGTACGCGAGCGCACCGGAGCGAAGGTCGGTTGGACGATCGCGGCAGGCGCGCTGACCGCGGCGCCCGGCGGCGAGGAGAAGCTCCTCCAGATCCGCTACGGCAAGGAGGACGTGTACTGGGAGGGAAGCCGTGGCGACGACTTCGTCGGCGTTCAGGCGTACTCGACCCAGCAGGTCGACGCGAACGGACTCGTGCCGCACCCGCCCGCACCCGACAACACGCTCGTCGGCACCGCCTACCGGCCCGACTCGCTGGCGATGGCGGTGCGCCACGCCTGGGAGGTCAGCGAGCACACCCCGATCGTGATCACCGAGAACGGCATCGCGACCGCCGACGACGCGCAGCGCATCCGCTACACCGAGGAGGCGCTTCGGGGCCTCGTCGGCACCATCGCCGACGGCATCGACGTGCGCGGCTACCTGCACTGGTCGCTGCTCGACAACTTCGAATGGGGCCACTGGGAGCCGACGTTCGGCCTCATCGCGGTCGACCGCGACACGTTCGTCCGCGCTCCGAAGCCGAGCCTCGCCTGGCTCGGCGCGGTCGCCCAGCGCAACGCGCTCGAGTCGGCGGAGGTCGCAGCGTGAGCTTCCCGTTCGCAGACGTCTCGACTCGGTCGTTGACCGACCTGCTCTCGCTCGCCGGCCGCCGCGCCGTCGTCACCGGTGCCGCACAGGGGCTGGGCAAGGCCATCGCGGCGCGTCTGGCCGAAGCCGGTGCCGACCTCCTGCTGATCGACCTGAACGAGGACGCCGCGCGCGCCGCCGCAGCGGAGCTCGCCGACCGATACGGCGTTCGCGTCGCGAGCACGCGCGCAGACGTCACCGACGCGGCCTCGGTCGCGGCGGCCGCTGACCTCGCGGTCGCCGAACTCGGCGGCATCGACGTCTGGGTCAACAACGCCGGGATCTTCCCGAACGCGCCCGTCACGATGATGCCCGACGAGATGTGGGACGCAACGTTCGCGGTCAACGCACGAGGCGTGTTCCTCGGTTCGCGTGAAGCCGCGCGTCGCATGTCGGCCGACGGATCCGGCGGCGTCATCGTCAACATCATCTCGACGGCGGGCGTGCAGGTGGCGTTCCCGGGCATGGCCGCCTACGTGGGATCCAAGCATGCGGCGCTCGGCATGACGAAGTCGCTCGCGGTCGACCTGGCACCGCTCGGCATCCGCGTGCTCGGCGTCGCACCGAGCTTCGTGCCGACCGAGGGCAACGTCGCGGCGGCGAAGGCCGGCGCGGAGGCGGCCGCCGCGGCCGGCATCGAGATGCCGCCGCTCGACGTGATGAACACGAGCATGATCGGCCGCATGGGCACCCCCGACGACATCGCGCGCGTCGTGCTCTTCGCCGCGAGCGACCTCTCGATGATCATGACGGGCAGCACGCTCCTCGCCGACGCGGGCGAGACGGTCTGAGGGACGTGTTCACCACACGACCGATCAGCGTGCAGCTGTACACGGTGCGCCACGACTTGGCCGACCTGGATGCGACGCTCGGGCGCCTCGCGGACGCCGGCGCCCAGGCCGTCGAGCCGTTCTCGGTGTACGACCGACCAGCAGAGCTCGCCGCCGCCGCGGCGGCGAACGGGCTCTCGATCCCGACCGCCCACGCACCGCTGCTCTCCGACACGATCAGGCTCGCCGGACGCGAGGTACCGGTGCCGCCCGCTTCCGCCGCCCTCGCCGCAGCGCGGGCGCTCGGCGCCGACATCCTGATCGACCCGATGGTCGACGCGGACCGCTGGCGCACCGCCGACGACATCGCCCTGACCGCCGACCGGATGAACGCGCTCGTCGAGCCGGCCGCCGCCGAAGGGCTGGTGGTCGGCCACCACAACCACTCGTTCGAGTTCCATCACCGCATCGGCGATCTGACCGCGTACGAGTACTTCGTATCGCTCCTCGATGAGCGCGTCGCCCTCGAGCTCGACGTCTACTGGGCGACGGCCGCGGGGCAGGATGTGCCGGCGCTCGTCGAGCGGCTCGGCTCCCGGGTCCGCGCGCTGCATCTCAAGGATGCCGCCCGGGCGGTCGACGTCTTCGCCGCCGGTGGTGACGACGACCCTGCGGCGCTCACGCAGTGCGCGCTCGGGTCGGGGCGTCTGGCGAACGACGAGGCTCTCGCCGCAGCGCCTGCAACCTGTCTTCCGGTCGTCGAGTTCGATCATGTCGAGGACGCCTTCGACGCGATCGCCGCGTCGATCGCGCACCTGCAGTCGATTCGGACACCGGCTGGGCCACTGCCGACGGATGCCGCGGGGGCGACCTCGTGACCGCGCGGATCGTCTGCAACCCGCTCGACCTCGCCTACCGGTATCAAGACGTGCGGACGCCGTTCGCCGGTCGCAGCGTGCACCGCGAAGCGGCCGACCCCACGGTCGTCTTCTTCCGCGGCCGGTACTTCATGTTCGCGTCGATGACCCGAGGGTTCTGGTACTCCGACGACCTGGTCGAGTGGACGTTGCAGCCGAGCGAGAGGATCCCGGCGATCGACTACGCACCCGACGTCCGCGAGGTCGACGGTGCGCTGCTCTTCACGGCGTCGCGGCGCACGAACGGCCGTTTCTTCCGCAGCGTCGATCCGCTCGCCGATGACTTCGAGGAGGTTGCCCCGAGCGACATCGCGTTCTGGGACCCCGACACCTTCCAGGACGACGACGGCCGGCTCTACCTGTACTGGGGCTGCTCCCACAAGGAACCGATTCAGGGCGTCGAGCTCGACCGTGCGACGCTGCAGCGCATCGGCGAGCCCGTGCCGCTGATCGCCGCCGACACCGAGACCCGCGGATGGGAGCGAACCGGCGACGACTACGTGCCCGTCGTGCGCCGCGGGCTGATGGGCAAGGTGATGGACGCCTACATCGGCGACGCGCCGTTCATCGAGGGCGCGTACATGACCCGCGTCGGTGACCGGTACCACCTGCAGTACGCGGGCCCGGGCACGCAATTCAACACGTACGCCGACGGCGCCTACGTGGGCGATGGGCCGCTCGGCCCGTTCGTGTACGACCCGCACAGCCCGTTCTCGTCGAAGCCCGGGGGCTTCATCACCGGCGCGGGGCACGGCAGCACCTTCCAGGACCGGCACGGCAACTGGTGGCATGTCGCAACCATGCGCGTCTCGGTCAACGCCGATTTCGAGCGACGGATCGGCCTGTTCCCGGCCGGGTTCGACGATGACGGCGTGCTGTTCTGCAACCAGAACTTCGCGGACTACCCGATGCAGGTGCCCGACCGTGCGTTCGACCCGTGGGCTGAGGCATCCCCGGGCTGGATGCTCCTGTCGCACCGCGCTGTCGCGATCGCCTCGTCGTCGGCCGACGGGCACGACCCGGCGCTCGCGACCGACGAGTCGGTGCGCACCTGGTGGGTCGCCGGCACGGATCAACCGGGGGAGTGGCTGCAGCTCGACCTCGGCGCCGAGGCGACCGTCCACGCGCTGCAGGTCAACCTCGCCGACCACGGCCTCGCATCTCGCGCACCCAAGCGCCGCGATCTCGCGAAGGCGACGTTCGGCAAGCGCGCCGTCTTCCCGGACCCGCAGCCGACCGAGGTTCGTCTCGAGCTCTCGCTCGACGGCGTGGAATGGGCGGTCGTGCACGACACGATCGGCACGCGCGAGGACGCCCCGCACGCGTTCGTCGTCCTGCCCGAGGCGCGACGTGCACGGTACATCCGGGTCACCGCGGGCGCGATGCCCTTCGGGGGTGCCTTCGCCGTGAGCGGGTTGCGCGTGTTCGGCCTCGCCGACGTGCCCCTTCCCGGTGCGGCCGACGTCCGCGGCGAACGGCGCGATCCGCGCACGGCGTCGTTGCGGTGGGAGGCCGTGCCGGGCGTCGTGGGCTACAACGTGCGGTACGGGCTCTCGCCCGACAAGCTCTACCACTCGTGGCTCGTCTACGACCGTACCGATCTCGAGGTCGGGTCGCTGAACGCGGGGCATCCGTATTGGTTCGCCGTCGACAGCTTCAACGGCGCCGGCGTCACACCCGGTGCCGTGGCCTGCCTCCACTGACCCAGCCCCACCACTCTCAGAGACAGGAATCGAACATGCACATCGCACAGAAGGTCTTCGTCGTCACCGGCGCCGGCAACGGCATCGGACGCGAGACGACGCTCCGCCTCCTCACCGGCGGAGCATCGGTCGCCGGCGTCGATCTCAACGCCGACGGGCTCGCCGAGACAGCCCGGCTCGCCGGGGCAGGCGGCCGTTTCTCGCCCCACGTCGTGAACATCACCGATCGCGAGGCGGTCGCGGGGCTTCCCGCCGCCGTCGAGGCGGTGCACGGTCAGGTCGACGGCATCGTGAACATCGCCGGCGTGATCCAGCAGTTCGTGAAGGTCGTCGACCTGCCGTTCTCCGAGATCGACAAGGTCATGAACGTGAACTTCGGCGGCGTCATGAACATGTGCAAGGCGTTCCTGCCGACGCTGCTCGCGCGCCCTGAGGCGGCGATCCTCAACGTCGCGAGCATGGGCTCCTATGCGCCTGTGCCCGGCCAGGCCGTCTACGGCGCCTCCAAGGCCGCGGTCAAGCTCCTGACCGAGGCGCTCTACGCCGAGCTCCTCGACACGAACGTGCAGGTGAGCGTCGTGTTCCCGGGCGCGATCGGCACCGATATCGCGGCGAACTCGGGAGTCAGCCTGGCGGGCGACGCATCGACCGAGACCGCCACGTACAAGACGACCAGCCCGGTCCAAGCGGGAAAGGTGATCGTTACAGCGATCGAGAAGGCCAGATTCCGCGCCACGATCGGCTCCGACGCGGCGGCGATGGACCGGCTGGCCCGCCTCAATCCGCGGTTCGCGACCACGCTCATCGCGAAGCAGATGGGCGAACTCCTCGAGGCGTGACGGCCGGAGTTCCCGGTGACGCGGGCCAGAGCGCAGTCGCATGCGCTCTGGCCCGCGTTCGTCATGTGGTGCTGTCTCCGCGCCTGCAGGTTGCGCCGGTTCTCTTCTATGTCCGCTCGGCGGCTTCTATCGGGCGGGCTGCTCGTCTTCCTACTCTTGCCTTCGGCTCATCAGGAGGCCGACGGAACGAGCCGTCGGCAGACCGAGCGGATTCTCGAAGGAGCGAACACGCAATGGCGCGTAACCCGAAGCAGACGGCCAGCGAGGCGGACGGCGTCACCTACCGTCGCGCCAAGACGTGGGAGATCGCCCTCTCCCAGATGAACAACGGCTCGGCGATGATCTTCTACGTCCTCGTCGGCCTCATGAGCTACCTGCAGAACGCCGGCTACGGCATCGCGGTCGTCGCGGCGGGGCTCATCCTCACGCTCACTCGCGTCTTCGACGGACTCATCGACCCGCTGCTCGGGCTGATCATCGAGAAGGTCGACTTCCGGTTCGGCAAGCTGCGCTTCTTCATGCTCGGTGGTTGGGCGATCCGATCCCTTGCGATCCTGCTGCTCTTCGTCTGGGCCCCCGACAGTGGGTTCGGCGCCGTGTTCTTCATCGCGATCTACGTCGTCTACATCATCGGGTCCTCGATGAACGACATCGCCGGGCAGATGACCGGACCGGTGCTCACCAACGACCCTCGGCAGCGGCCGTCCGTGCAGGTGTGGGCCACCGTCTACGCGTACTTCGTGCCCGCGATCTTCTCGATCCTCTCGACGGTGGTCTTCCTGCCGCGCCACGGCAACCAGTTCACGGTCGAGATGCTGAGCGAGACCGCGCTCACCTACGTGGCCTGCTCGCTGGTCTTCCAGGTCCTCGCCTGCGTCGGCGTCTCCCGCGTCGACAAGCCCGAGAACTTCGCCCACGTCTCGGTCGACCGCGCCAAGGCCGACGTCTCGATGCGCGACATGTGGAACCTGCTGACCAAGAACGGGCCGTTCCAGCGCTACCTGATCAGCGGCGCGGCCGACAAGCTCGCCCAGGTGGTGAAGTCGCAGGCCGTCATCGGGACGCTCATGTGGGGCATCCTGCTCGGCAACATGCAGCTCGGATCGGTGCTCGGCCTCATCGCGATCCTCCCGGGAATCGTGTTCGCGATCTTCGGCTCGCGCTACACCGGCAAGCACGGCTCCAAGGCCGCCACCATCACGTGGACCTGGCTCTGCCTGATCCTCGCCGTGATGCTGACCGTGTTCTGCCTGGTGGTCGACATGGGCTCCATTCTCGGCAACCTGGGCCTCACGATCGGGTTCTTCCTCGTCTACCTGCTGCTGAACGGCACCTCGATGGTGGTCACCGTCGCGCAGGGCGCCATGCGGGCCGATGTCATCGACTACGAGCTCGACCGCTCGGGAAAGTTCCTGCCGGCCACGGTCACGGCGACGTACAACATCGTCGACCAGGTCATCTCGTCGCTCGGGGCAGCGCTGGCTCTCGGCGCCGTCGCCCTGATCGGGTTCACGGCGGTGATGCCCCAGCCCACTGACAGTCCGTCGACGGCGATCCTGCTGATGAGCCTCGCGTTGTTCTTCGGCCTGCCGATCCTCGGATGGGCGATCTCGCTGATTGCCATGCGCGGCTACAAGCTCGACCGAACCGAGATGATCGAGGTGCAGAAGCGGGTCGCCGAGAAGAAGGAAGCGCTGCAGGCGGCGGACATCGAAACCGAGGGCGTGCTCGCCTGACGAGCGCCGATCTCGAGGGCCGCGGATCGCAGATCCGCGGCCTTCGAGCGCGTCAGGCCGTGTGGGCCTCGCGATAGGCGGTCGGCGTCATCCCGTGCGCCTCTCGAAATACCTTGACGAAGTAGTTCGCGTCGTCGTAGCCGACGAACAGCGCGATATCGCGCACGCTCTGCGTCGTCGTGGCGAGCAGTCGGGCCGCGCGCTCGGCCCGCTGCTGGGCCGTGTACGCGACGATGGTCATGCCGGTGGCCGACTTGAAGCGGCGCGCGAGTGTGGAGGCGGAGACTCCGAGCCGGTCCGCGAGTTCGGTCGTCGAGACATGGCTGCTGAGATGGAGGTCGATCTCGTCGGCGACGCGACGTACGAGCGGCGGATACTCGCGCTGGTTGTGGCGTCGGACGTACCGGCAGAATTCCGTGACCATCTGCGCGGTGAACGAGGCGGAGCGTTTCGGGTCAGATGAATGGCCGATGCGGTGCAGCCGTTGCGCATACTCCTGTGAGATCGCGTCGACGGTCACCGGCGGCAGCCCGCCGCGCTGCGCCGCGACGCGGGCCATGATCCGCAAGATGGTCGTGCCGAGGAACGGCGTGTTCAGGTAGCTGATCGTCTGCGGCATCCGTCCCATGCGTTGCAAGGCGGAGAGCGCTCGTTCGGATGAGCCCTCCTCGACCGCGTCCATGAACTCCCGTTCGAGTCGGTACCGCTCTTCGATCACGGAGAATGCGGCAGACTGCAGGGCCTCCCCGACCCCGGGGGCGATCGTCCCGCCTTCGGCCTCGACCTCGCGAAGGCTGCCGAGCGCGTCCTCGCCGCCACCCGCGCGAAGCAGGCTGGCAGCTCCGCGGTACACGTACTCGGCATCGACGATCGCGTACCTGGTGCGGTAGTGCCTGTAGATCGGGAGGTGGGCGCTGGGAATGCCCAACCGGCTCATGGCCTCTTCCGCGACACCCGGATGCATGGGCTCGTGCGTGTACGGGCCGATGACGAGCAGGCGGTCATCCCAGCGGACGAGTGCGATCGCCATCCCGAGCGGCTCACGGATCTCATGCACGACCTGCCGGTCCATGTCGCGCACGAACCCTCGGAGCACCGACGCAGTGAAGGCAGGTTGGATGCGCGGGTCGAGGCAGTGCGCCGACTCGAACGCCTCGAGCGCCGGTGCGATGTCGGTCGTGAGTTCGATCGGGCAGCTCAGGACCTCGGCCACCGCGGCCGCGATGGGCTCGAGGGCGTCCTGCGGATGCGCATGCGCATGCGACGTCGTCGTCATCGAGGTTCCTCGGTTCGTGTGACCTGCAAAGAGTGTGCCGAATCAGTTCTGATCGCGCGTGATCAGTTCTATCATCCTCCGGTCCGTGGTTCGTATCGTGGTTGAGCCCAGCCGGCGTGCGCCGGCGAACTCTCGTCGAAGGAGACCCCCATGACGCAGCCCCTTGCCACCGCCGCCCGCCGGGCCACGGCGATCCCCGAGGGGTGGGCGTACTCGCCCGTCGAACTGCCCGCGGGGTCGAGTTGGGACGAGATCGCGGCCGCGGGGGAGCAGGTCGTGCTGCCGCACACCTGGAACGCGATCGACGGACAGGCCGGCGGCGAGTACCGTCGCGGTCGCTCGACGTATGCACGGGTGATCGAGGCCGACAGGTCCGATGTCGAGACCTGGGTCGAGTTCGCGGGCGTGAACTCGTCGGCCGAGGTGTACCTGGACGGACGCCTCCTCACCACTCACGATGGCGGCTACTCGACGTTCCGCGTGAACCTGACGGACGGGCTCGCGAACGGATCGGGCACGCTCGTCGTGATCGTGGACAACGCGAAGAACGAGCGGGTGTACCCGCAGCAGGCCGACTTCACCTTCTACGGCGGCATCTACCGCGAGGTGCGCCGGATCACCGTCGGGCGCGAACATTTCGACCTCGCCGGCAACGGCGGTCCCGGCCTGATCGTCACCACGGACCTCGACGGCGACCGCGCCGAGGTCGCGCTCAGTGCGGCGGCGGTCACGACCTCCGGCGGATCTGCGACCGGGGTGCGCTTCGCCATCGACGGCGAGGCGACCGTGACCGTGCCGCTCGTCGGCGGTGCGGCGAACGCGACGCTTTCGATCGAGCACGTGCACCGTTGGCACGGGCTGCGCGACCCGCACCTCTACACGGCCCGAGCCGAACTCCTCGCCGGCGACGCGGTGCTCGACGAGGTCGAGCTGCGGTTCGGCTGCCGCGAGTTCGAGGTCGACCCGCAGCGCGGTTTCCTGCTGAACGGCGAGGAGTACCCGCTTCGCGGAGTGTCGCGCCATCAGGACTTCGAGGGCGTCGGCAACGCGATCACGGAAGAGATCAAGCAGCAGGATCTCGCCCTGATTCGAGAGCTCGGTGCGACGACCGTGCGGCTCGCGCACTACCAGCACGACCAGCGCTTCTACGATCTCTGCGACGAGGCGGGCCTGGTCGTGTGGGCGGAGATCCCGCAGATCACCGTCTTCCTCCCGGGAGCGATCGACAACGCCCGCGACCAGCTCACCGAGCTGATCGTGCAGAACCGCCACCACGCGAGCATCATCTCGTGGGGCTTGTCGAACGAGATCACCCTCGCCGGATCGGGCGAGGACGTGCTCGCCGCCCACCGCGAGTTGAACGATCTCGCGCACGAGCTCGATCCGACCCGCCTGACCGCCATGGCGAACCTGTTCCTCCTCGAGACCGACCATCCGTTGGTCGGTCTGCCCGACGTCATGTCGTACAACCTCTACTTCGGGTGGTACGTCGGCGACGTCGCCGACAACGACACCTGGCTCGACGACTTCCACGCGGCGTACCCCGAGATCGCGATCGGACTCGCAGAGTACGGGGCGGATGCGAACGCGCAGTTCCAGTCGGCCGCTCCCGAGAAGGGCGACTACACCGAGGGGTACCAGGCGTCGTACCACGAGCACATGGTCGGCATGATCGAGGCGCGGCCGTGGCTGTGGGCCACGCACGTGTGGAACCTCGCGGACTTCGGGTCAGCCGGTCGTGACGAGGGCGGCGTAGCGGGCCGCAACCAGAAGGGGCTCGTCTCGTTCGACCGATCGGTGAAGAAGGACGCCTTCTACGTGTACAAGGCCGCGTGGTCGAGCGAGCCGTTCGTGCATGTCGCGGGTCGTCGTCGCGCCGAACGGGCGGAGGATGTCACCGAGGTGATCGTGTATTCGAACCAGGAGCGGGTCGTGCTGTCGGTCGACGGCGTCGAGGTCGGCGCGGTCGAGGGTCGTCGGACCTTCCGCTTCCGGGTCCCCCTGACCGGCGAGCACGAGATCACCGCCCGCTCCGGCGATCTCGCCGACACCATCGTGCTCTGCCGGGTGGACGAGGTTCCTGCGGCGAGCGTGATGCCCACGACGTCCATCGCGAACTGGTTCGACGAGGCCGAGCTGCCGAGCCCCGTCGGGTACTTCTCCGTTCGCGACTCGCTCGGCGACATCAAGCAGTCCGAGGACGGTGCCCGCGTGATCGCCTCGGTCCTCGAAGCCGTGTCGACGAGCCGTGGCGAGGTCGGTCATGGCGTCGAGATCCCGCCGGCCATGCAGGCCATCGTCGATCGGATGAGCGTGGAGAAGCTCATCAAGCAGGCCGGTGGCGTGTCCATCGAGCACGTCGCCGCGTTGAACGCCCAGCTCAACCTCATCGCCAAATGACGTCGCCGTCCCGACATCCCGCCAGGTTGCTTCCGGTCGACCCGACGACGCGTGCCGTCGCGCTCGATCTGTACGAGCGCGTGGCGGGGAGCCCGATCATCTCGCCGCACGGGCATGTGCCGCCGTCGCTGCTGCTCGACGACGAGCCGTATGCGGATCCGGTGGCATTGCTGGTCACGGGTGACCACTACGTGACCCGCCTCCTGCACGCTTCAGGGGTCGACCTCGCCGACCTGGTCGTGGACGAGGCGGCCGGGCGCGATGCCCGCACGGTGTGGCGCACGCTCGCGGCGCACTGGCACCGGTTCGCTGGTACGGCGTCGGGGTACTGGATCGAGGAGGAGCTCGACGGGGTCTTCGGCATCACGACCCCGCTCGGGCCCGACACGGCAGATGCGATCTACGACGAGATCACCGCGGCGCTGGTGCGTCCGGAGTTCCGACCGCGCGCACTCTTCGAGCGATTCGGCATCGAATTCCTCGCGACCACCGACGACCCGCTCGACGACCTGTCCGAGCACGCCGCACTCGCGGCATCCGGCCTCCCCGGGCGGGTGGTCCCGACGTTCCGACCCGACCGGTATCTCGATCCCGATGCGGTCGGGTTCGCGGGCAACGTCGAGCGACTGCTCGCCGCGACCGGACAGCCCGGTGACTTCGCCGGGTACCTCGCCGCGCTCGAGGACCGGCGCGCGCACTTCATCCGGCACGGGGCGGTCTCGACGGATCACGGGGTCGAGGAGGTGTTCACGGTCGACCTCGACCCCGCAGAGGGTGAGCGGCTCTTCCAAGCTGTCGTCGCCGGCAACGCGAGTGCGGGGGAGCGGCGTGCGTTCCGCGGCCACATGCTCGTGCAGATGGCGCGCATGAGCGTCGCCGACGGACTCGTGATGACGATCCACCCGGGCGTGCTCCGCAACCACTCGAGCGCCACGCACGCCCGGTTCGGACCGGACACCGGGCACGACATCCCGGTCGCGACCGAGTTCACCCGCGGCATCCGACCGCTGCTGGAGCGATACGGCCTGGAGCCTCACTTCCATCTCGTGCTGTTCGCGGTCGACGAGACCACCTCCTCCCGTGACCTCGCGCCGCTCGCAGGGTTCTACCCGAGCGTGTACCTGGGTGCACCGTGGTGGTTCCTCGACGCGCCCGACGCGATCGCCCGACACCGCGCCGCCGTGACCGAGACCGCGGGCTTCTCCCGCTCGAGCGGGTTCATCGACGACACGCGGGCATTCCTGTCGATCCCGGCACGTCACGACACGGCCCGACGGGTCGACGCCGGGTTCCTCGCGCGTCTGGTCGTCGAGGGCCGGGTGCGCATGGATGCCGCGGAGCGCATCATCGACGACCTGGTCGACGCCATCCCCCGAGAGGTCTTCAAGCTGTGACCGCCACCACGACAGCTCTCGCCGACGTGCGCCTGTCGCGTGCCGCGGCAGGGGTCCCGACTCCGCCGGAGCGGATCGTGCACTTGGGTCTCGGCGCGTTCCACCGCGCGCACCAGGCCTGGTACACGGCGCACGCCGCCGATGCCGACGAGTGGGGGATCGCCGCGTTCACCGGTCGCAGCCGCGACCTGGTCGACCGGCTCGGCCCGCAGGACGGCCTGTACTCGCTCGTCGAGCGCGCCGCGGACGGCGACCGGTTCGAGCTGATTCCATCGATCGTGCGCGTCGAAGCCGGCGACGACGTGCCCCGGTTCGTCACGGCCGTCGCCGGCCCTCAGGTCGCGATCCTCACGCTCACGATCACCGAGGCCGGCTACCGGCTCTCCGCCGACGGTACTCCGGACCTCGAGGATGAGGACGTGGCATCCGACGTCGAACTGCTGCGGAACGCGTTCACTCGCGACGCCGCGGGCGACACGACGGACGCCGTCCGGCCCGCGACCGCGCTCGGCCGGGTACTGCTGGCCCTCGACGCCAGGCGTCGCGCCGGCGCGGGCCCGATCGCGATCGTGCCCTGCGACAACCTGCCCGACAACGGCGGGCTCCTGGGACGCGCGCTGGCCGATCTCGCCGGCCGGACATCGCCCGACCTCGCCGCGTGGTTGGCGGCGTCGGTCTCGGTCGTCTCGACCTCGATCGACCGCATCACGCCGGCGATCGACGCCGAAGCGGAGTCGCACGCCGTCCTCGAGGCCACCGGATGGCTCGACGCAGCTCCGGTCGTGACCGAGCCGTTCTCCGACTGGGTGCTCGAGGGCGACTTCCCGGCCGGCCGCCCGGACTGGGAATCCGCGGGCGCCAGGTTCGTCGACGAGATCGCCCCGTGGGAGAACCGCAAGCTCTGGATGCTGAACGGCGCCCACACCGTTCTCGCGACCTTCGGCCAGATCCGCGGTCACACCGTCGTCTCGGCCGCGATCGAGGACCCGGTCTGCCGCGACCTCGTCGAAGCGCTCTGGGACGACGATGCCCGGCAGCTGCCCGGCTTCGACCTCGCCGACTACCGGGCCGCGCTCCTCGAACGCTTCCGCAACCCCCGCATCGAGCACCGTCTCGCGCAGATCGCGCAGGACTCGACCACCAAGATGCGGTTGCGCATCGTGCCCGTCGCGCTCGGCCGACTCGCTTCCGGGCACGAGGCGCCCGGTTGCGCCGCCGCGATCGCCGCGTGGATGCTCGGCGTGTGCGCCGGCTGGGCACCGGTGCCGGACGGCATCGACCAGCCCGCGATCGCCGACCTCGATGCATCCGCCCGGCACGCCCTGCTCGCCGCATTGCATGCACGCCTTGCGGATGACGCCGGCTTCGCCGCACACGTCGCCGACGCGGTCACCGCGCTCGAGACATCCTGACCCCGAAAACCCGCTCGCCCACGATCCACGGAGCAACCCCATGAGCATGATCATCGACAAGGCTGAGGTCATCGTCACCAGCCCGGACCGCAACTTCGTCACGCTGAAGCTGACGACCGACGACGGCCTGACCGGCCTCGGCGACGCAACGCTGAACGGGCGCGAGCTCGCGGTCGTCGCGTACCTGACCGAACACGTCGTGCCCCTGCTGATCGGAGCGGATGCCGCGAAGATCGAGGACACGTGGCAGTTCCTCTACCGTTCGGCATACTGGCGGCGCGGACCGGTGACGATGGCCGCGATCGCCGCCGTGGACATGGCGCTGTGGGACATCAAGGGCAAGGCCGCGGGAATGCCGGTGTACCAGTTGCTCGGTGGCGCCTCGCGGAACGGGCTGATGGCGTACGGGCACGCGTCCGGCAAGGAACTCCCCGAACTGTTCGACTCCATCCGCTCCCACCAGGAGCAGGGCTATCGCGCGATCCGGGTGCAGACCGGCGTGCCGACGCTGAAGGCGATCTACGGCATCGCCGCGCAGGGCGCTGACGTCGGCGACGCATCCGTGCGCTACGACCACGAACCGGCACGCCGCGGGGCAAAGCCGGTCGAGGAGGACTGGGATACGCGCGCGTACCTGAACCACCTGCCCGGCGTGTTCGAGGCCGTCCGCAACGAGTTCGGTCCCGACATCCCGCTGCTGCACGACGGGCACCACCGGATGACGCCGATCCAGGCCGCCCGCCTCGGAAAGGACCTCGAGCCGTACGACCTGTTCTGGCTCGAGGACTGCACCCCGGCCGAGAATCAGGAGGCCCTGCGCCTCGTGCGTCAGCACACCACGACGCCTCTCGCGATCGGCGAGATCTTCAACACGGTATGGGACTTCAAGGACATCATCCGCGACCAGCTCATCGACTACGTGCGCGGCGCGGTCACCCACATGGGCGGCATCTCGCCGCTGAAGAAGACGCTCGAGTATGCCGCGATGTACCAGATCAAGTCCGGCATGCACGGCCCGACCGACATCTCCCCGGTCGGCATGGCCGCCGCCATGCACCTCGGGCTGTCGATCCACAACTTCGGCATCCAGGAGTACATGCGGCACGGTGCGAAGACCGACCAGGTCTTCGAGCAGTCCTTCACCTGGACCGACGGCTACCTGCACCCAGGTGACAAGCCCGGTCTCGGCGTCGCACTCGATGTCGACGAAGCGGGGAAGTACCCGTACGAGCAGGCGTACCTGCCGTACAACCGTCTTCTCGACGGCACCGTTCACGACTGGTGACCGATGACCGGCGCAACCCTGTCGGGTCCGCAGCCTGCCATCGTGTGATGGGGGTGGCGGGCTCGGGGAAATCGACGCTCGCCGCCGCCATCGCCGAGCGACTCGGGGCGGTCTTC
Organism: Agromyces sp. PvR057; assembly: GCF_040547485.1. Classification (NCBI taxonomy): domain Bacteria; kingdom Bacillati; phylum Actinomycetota; class Actinomycetes; order Micrococcales; family Microbacteriaceae; genus Agromyces; species Agromyces sp. PvR057. The sequence goes on along the minus strand of NZ_JBEPPT010000001.1, from coordinate 2,006,117 downwards.
GTCGAAGCCTGACAGCCTGCACTCGGCGGACGCCGGGGCCCGGAGGGGCCGCCGGGGTCCCGCTCGCAGATGAGGACCGATGGCCGCGGCTCGCGCGGGTCGCGGTACGAACCCGCGCGGGATCCGGTGGAAACTGGTTCGATCATGGTGACGTTTCGTGCTACGACGCACGGGTGCTCCTCCCGGAACGTGACCTCGCTCCTCACCACTGACTCCAACCACTCAACTCCGCGTGAACTCATCATGTCGGCCCGCGATCTCCCCATGACTTGCGTTCTACAGTGGGCGAGGACAATGTGCTCGGAGACGGCCATGGCGGCCGGCATGAGGCAAGGGCAGGGGACATGGACGATCGACCTACCGAGGGGCTCCGCGACTACATCGAGTACCTGCGTCAGCAGGGATACTCGGTCCGGGATGGTCACACCCCCGACCCTGACCTGATCGACCCGCAGGGAAACGCCGTCTACACATGGCAGGAGGGATACCCCTACCCGGAGCTCATGGACCGCGATGCGTACGAGCTCGAGAAGTACTGGTTGCAGGTCGAGCTGCTGAAGTTCCAGTACTGGCTGGAAGACAACGGCCAACGCGCGATCATCCTGTTCGAGGGGAGGGATGCCGCGGGCAAGGGCGGCACGATCAAACGGTTCACCGAGTACCTGAATCCGCGGACGGCCCGGACGGTCGCGCTGACCATGCCCACCGAGCGGGAACGGGGGCAATGGTACTTCCAGCGATACGTGCAGCACCTTCCGACCAGGGGCGAGATCGTGATGTTCGACCGGTCCTGGTACAACCGGGCCGGTGTCGAGCGCGTGATGGGGTACTGCACCGACGAGGAGTACGAGGACTTCATGGTCCAGGCGCCGAGCTTCGAGAAGATGCTCGTCGATTCCGGTATCCACGTCACCAAATTCTGGTTCTCCGTGTCGAGAACCGAACAGCGCACGCGGTTCGCGATCCGGCAACTCGACCCGGTGAGGCGCTGGAAGCTGTCGCCCAACGACCTCGCCTCGCTCGATCGGTGGGAGGACTACACGGCCGCGAAGGAGGAGATGTTCCATCGCACCGATAAGAAGCACTCGGCGTGGACGATCATCCGCTCGAACGACAAGAAACGCGCGCGGCTCAACGCGATGCGGTTCTTCCTCGGACAGTTCGAGTACGAGGGACGAAACGACGACGTCGTCGGAAACGTCGATCCGCTCCTGGTGATGCGCGGCAAGCAGGAAACCGCAGACGAGTAGCTGGACGCGCGCGGCCGGCCGAGGCCGCTATCGGCTGTCGAACGCTCGCGTCCGCAGGATCGACGCGCAGGCCACGCCCGGCGGCCTTGAGCACCACCTCGACTCGGACCCCCGCCGGGGTCCCGGTCGTGCGGTTCGGAGGATGCTGAGTCCGAGGACGATCTCAGGGATGTCGAGATGCTCCGGCACCGGTCGGCCGGGACCGAGACGGTCGGGTCGAGCCGAATCCCGGCCGAGCGCGCTGAACGTCCGCGCCAGGTGGCATGCTAGTGCGGTGGGCAAGCTGACGTATCGATTCATCCGGACCGTCGAGATCGAGGATCGGCCGCTCGCGCATCTCCGGAACGTGATTCACGCCAAGATCCGCCGCGGCGAGTCCTTCGCATTCTCGTGGGAGCTTCCGGTCGATCGGGGCAGCGGCAGAAACTCGATCTGGCTCGGTCCGGACATCCCGGTCGTCTTCGAGTTCTTCGACGGCCGCGAGATCCCGCTCAACCCGTTGTGGCTCCGCGAGCTGGCCCGTACGGCGAACTCCCCGACGGGCCTCGTCCTCGTGCCCGAGCCTGACTCCGCGCCGACGCCGGAACGGTAACAGGCTCTGGTCAGGCTCCGGGCTCGAACCCGGGTTCCGGCGGTTCCGGAACGATGGTCAGACCGTTCGCCGAGTTCGCCGAGCGGTTCATCGCCTGCACCCATGCCGCGTTCAGGCGCGGCGCACGCCCGCCGAAGTACTCGAATGCGACCGGGATCGCCGGGGACAGCCACACCGAGGTTCGACCGAACCCGCTGGAACTCGCCGACTCCGTCCACGTGAACGCGAACGGTTCGCCTCGGCGAAGCTTCGCCCAGATCGCCGCCTGGAGGTGGGCGAGCACGCGGTCGTCGAACGAGACGACCAGCTTGGAATCGTAGGTGAGGGTTCCCATCACGAGAAGGATATCGGTTCGGAACTTCCACGCTCGCACCGCCGGCTGCGGATGCACGCCGGTGAGCGCGAACCTTACACCCCGTCTGCTGAGAACGGGTTGGCCTTGCAAGCCAAGCCCGATCTGGGGATTCTTGGTGGGTGGAAGATCGCGCATCGAGCACTACACCCGGAACCTCGGCCGATGAGTTGGAGCGTGCCGTGCGGCGGGGTGAGCTCGTCCCGTATTTCCAGGCCGAGTACGACCTCGCGTCCGGACGACCGGTCGCGTTCGAGGCGCTTTCCCGGTGGCTGCATCCCGAACGCGGCCTGGTGATGCCCGATCGGTTCATCGCGATCGCCGAGCGTACCGGACTGATCGGCGATCTCGGGCGAACCATCTTGGTCCAGGCCGGCCGACGCGTCGCGGACTGGCACCGCCGTGGCCGTCGGGTCGGTCTCGCGGTGAACGTGTCCCCTTCGCAGCTGCGCCCGGAGTTCGCCTCGACCATGGTTCAGTTCGTCCGCGCACTCGGTCTTCCCGAATGGACCGTGACCGCCGAGATCACCGAGACTCCGGCCCTCAGCGAGACCTGCGACGAGGTCGAGACGATGCAGGCACTCATCGCCGGCGGTGTCGGCGTCTCCGTCGATGACTTCGGGTCGGGCTTCACGTCGCTCGAGTCGCTCGAGCGCTTGCCGTTCACCGAGGTGAAGATCGACCGTTCCCTCATGCGGAGGCCGGGCCCCGAGGCCGACGCGTTGGCCCTCGACGCGGTCGCGGTGGCCCGGTCACGACAGGCCGTCGTCGTCGCCGAGGGAATCGAGACCGCGCAGGATGTCGACCGAGCCAAGGCATGGGGGTGCGACCGAGGTCAGGGGTTCTTCTTCTCGGCGGCGGTGCCCGCCGAAGACGTCGAACGATTGCTCGCCGCGGTCTAGCCGACCAGCTTCGGTCTCGCGGCGGCGGTTGCGGTCTCGCCGTTCTTCAGAGGATGATCTCGTCGCCCGAATCTCCGCCGGCCCGATTCTCGTCACGGTCGGACAGATCGCCTCCGACGTCGATCTGAGACCAGGTCACGGGCATTCCAGGGGAGAAGAGGATGTCGATGCCCGGGCCTCCGCGAAGCGGCGGGATATTGACATACCCCCCGCCGGCTTTGATCGCTTCGAGGACCTGCTGCTTCAGTTCGGTCACTGGATCGGGCAGGAAGTAGTCGCGGCCGTCAACGGTCAGTCGGTGCACAAGGGTCACTGGCTCAGGCTACCCCGACATTCCCCGTATGATCGGAATCGATGGGATACCTCCACTACGGCTCTCCGCCGGCCTCCTTCGCGATCCCCGATCGCACGCTCGCGCACCTCGAGTTCGTCGTGCTCGCCAAGCTGCGCCGCAAAGAGGCGTTCGCGCTGTCCATCGACGGTGACGGCGAAGCTCGCCAGCAGGTGTGGATCAACCCTTCGTCCATCCTTCGATTCGAGTTCGACGGCGCCCCTGGTGACATCAACCGGGTCTGGCTCGAGGAGCTGATCGACTCCGCGAACGGCGCAGCGGGAATGCGCATCACGCCCGAGCCGCGGTAACAGCCGCGGTTCGCACGGGCGGCTTGCGGCTCCTCAGTGTGAGATCCGGTTGCGACCGGCGTGCTTCGCCCGGTACATCGCCGCGTCCGCGGCCTCGAGGAGTCCGCCCCGCGGCGAACCGGGATCGGCGACCACAACGCCGCATGAAGCGGTGACCGAGATCCACCCGCGGTTCGTCGAGATCGGCAGGGCGATGGACTGCACGAGGCGTTCGGCGATCGCCTCGACATCCGCGCCGACGACGCCGTCGAGGAGCACCACGAACTCGTCACCTCCGAGCCGTACCACGTCGTCGTGCTCCCGCGAGGACTCGACGAGACGTCTCGCGACTTCGAGGATCACCGCGTCGCCGGCATCGTGTCCGTGCGTGTCGTTCACGTTCTTGAAGCCATCGAGGTCCACGAACAGCATCGCCTTGCCGTCGTCGCCGACCGGTCCGCGTGTCGCGAGACGCTCGACGAGGTATCGACGGTTGTACAGGCCCGTGAGGGCGTCGCGCATCGCGAGTTCCGCCAACTTCGCCTCGGCACGCCGCTGGAGCGCGATCTCGAGCTCGTGTGCGAGTTCCACCGTCTCCTCGATGACCGTTCCCCAGGGTTCGCTGCGATCACGCACCGTGCGCTTCCATGCGGCGAATGAGGTGCGGGGGGAGAGACCATCCGGTCGATTCACACCACCTGGGTCGCCGAGCCACGAGATCTCATGCGCGACCTCGCCGCGGAAGAACACGAGAGCGTCGCCGGTGTCGGCCAACGGCACGACAAGGAGACCGGCGACGCCGGGGAGCAGATCGGCGAGGTCGGGCCGGTCGGTGCGGAGGCACTCGGAGGCGAATCGAGCGCGACCCACGCGATCGAGCACTCGTTGGATCGCCGCGAGGGGCGGAACCTCACCCGCCATCCGCGCGGTGCCGCCGATCCAGACGAGCACGCCGTCGGCGGGGACGAGGTCGAGCACGGTCGCTGCGCCTCCGAGCAACGCCGTGTGGATGTCGTCCGAAGCGTAGAGCGGTGCCAGCAGCTCGGCCCGACGGGCCCGCACGTCGACCATGTGCCGGAGCCTGCGGATCTCGCGCATCGACGTGAGCTGCAAGGCGACCTGCCCGGCCAACACCTCGAGGGCACGACGCAGCAGGACCGGCAAGCGCCGCTCACGGCGATCCGCACACGTGATCATGCCGGTGAGTCGCCCGTCCTCGACGATCGAGAGAGAGAACGTGGACGCCTGCCCCATATTGCGCATGTACTGCAGGTGATATGGCGAGACACTCCGCAGTTCGGCGTCGGACAGGTCGAGCGTGTACGGGTCGTCGGCGAGTGAGAGAAGCGGGATGCCAGGGGCCTCGGTGCTCGCAATCGTGCGGCCGATCTTCGAGATGTACAGCGCGCGCGCCTGGACCGGGATGTCAGAGGCCGGGAAATGGAGTCCGAGATACGACTCCAGGTCCGCCGCTCGGTCGTCGGCGACGACCTCGCCGTGCCCGTCGTCGTGGAAGTGGTAGATCATGACCCGGTCGAATCCGGTGATCTCGCGGATCTCGGCTGCGACCGTCTCACGAAGCTCGGACTCGGACGTCGCGCGCGAGGCTCGCATGATCGCGCCCACCACGGCGGTGCGAGCGTACTCGCCGGCATCCGGCAGCGGTTCGATCTCGACGATGGTCAAGCCGTCGGCGCGATGCACGACCGCATCCGAGGCAACCCCCTCCCACATGATCCTGACGGGGTCGACAGCCCGGCCGGTGCGTACCGCGAACTCGAGCTCCTCGTTCCCGATGTCGCCCACGCGATGCCCCAACCAGTCGCTCGCGTTCGCGCTCGCGACCGAGATGACCCCGGAGAGGTCGAGGCCGAGGAGTGTGCCATGAGCCTGGATCGAGCCGGGGGTTCGAATCGGCTCCTTCGCGCACTCCGCGAGCCGGCGGAGCTCGTCGGGGTCCAGGGCGAGTTCGGCCGGGTCCACGATCACTCCGTTCGCCGGAAGGGTTCTGGTCGACCGGCGTGCACAGCGTACTGCACCCCGCCGACGGTCATGCGGGGATCCCGAACCACACCCCGTGCGGTGGCCCACCGCGGCAGCAATCCGCCCGGCCTGGCATGCCCGGTAGCCGATTGTCAAGGGTCGGTGCTCTGCAGCATCGGGACACGATCATGGGTTCGGAGGTCGAAATGCTGACGAAAGAACGGGAGCTGGTCTGGGAGCCCCTCGCGCGAGGATCCTGGCGGCTCTGCGATCCCCGGCACGCCGAAGGCGACGCTCGGCGGCTCGTCGCCTACGTCGAACGCAGCGAAGCCGGAGGATTCGAAGCAGTCTGGATCGGCCGGCGCGCTGCGCCATCGTGGCACATGTCCAGGGCCGACGTCGTGCGCGAGGCCCGCCGAGGCTCACGGACCGACGCACCATCGCCACGGAAGGGCGACTTCCACCGAGACACGATGCACGGGTCGGTGATCCCGCAGGACCGGCACCGTGAGTTGACACCGACTTCGCCGAGCTGACAAGGGGCAGACGATCGGCGATCCCCGGGGGGACCGACGTGAACGGCCCGGAACCTCGATGAGCTTCCGGGCCGTTCGCGTGTCGTCGGGTGGTGCTCCGTGCTCCGTGCTCCCTGCGATCTTCGACCGCCTCTTCGTTGGCGCGGACGCCGCGATCTCCAGGTCCACCCACGCGGGAAGCGACGCGTGACCGTCGTCGAGCCCTCACACTCTGCCCGTGGGTCATCGCGCTCGGCAACGTTCAGGATCGCGACCGCGGGCGCATGTCCCGTAGGGCCAGCCGGATCTCCGCGCCGAGGTCCGCGGCGGTCGGACGAAGCTCCGGCTCTGCTGCGGTCATCCGCTGCAGCAGGGACCGCCAGGGCTCGGGTACGGCTTCTGGCGGCATCTCGGGCGGCCCTGCGAGGCGCGCCATCGCCGAGGGGATGTGCGCGCCCGGGAATGCCCGCGCGCGAGTGAAGCACTCGAGCAGCACCAGGCCGAGGGAGTAGATGTCGGATGCCGTCGTCAGCGGGTGGTTGCGTACCTGCTCGGGGCTCAGGTAGGGGGCGGTCCCGGTGATGGCCTCGGACTGGAAGCCGGCGTCCGCCACCTCGACGGCGATGCCGAAGTCCGTGAGCATCGCGCGCTCGCGGGAATGCAGCGTTCCGTAGTTCACGATCATGATGTTGGACGGCGTGATGTCACGATGGATGATGCTCTGGGCGTGCACGTACTCGAGGGCCTCGGCCACCTCGTATCCGATCTCGCCGATCTCGCGCACGGAGAGGGGCCGCTCCGCCACCCGATCCCGCACGGTGGTTCCCTGAACCAGCTGCATCACGAGGAACGGACGCGGGTCTTCGGGTGCGGACGTGTCGACGCCGGCATCGACGATCGAGACGACCCCGTGATGGCTGAGAGCGGCCAGCATGCGGAGTTCGGCCCGGTACATCTCGACGTGCAGTTCGTTGCCGCCGCTGAACACCTTGATGGCGACGTCGCGGCCGAGGTACTCGTCACGACCACGGAACACGAAGGCCGCGCCGCCCCGTCCGATGCGGGCCAGCGGGCGATAGCGATCGAGCAGAAGCGGGGCGGAGGGCGCAGAGTCGGGCGCGCTCGAATCGGCCGGTTCCATGCCCTCCACACTATGTCGACCGGCGTCGGCGTGAAGGCGGTGTACACGAACGGCATTCACCCCTATCCTCCCGGCGTTCCCGGTGCGTTCGGAGAGCTGCGTCAGTCTTGACGGCGTGGAGGGCTGGATGACGTGACCGCAGGCGATCGCTCACCCTCCGACTTCACCCCTGTTCGTGGTGCGCCGGCTCCTCGTCGTCGAGATCGCGCTGGGCGTGCCGTGCGACCGTCTCCTCGACGGGACCGTGCACGACTGGTGACCGTGCACGACGGGTTCGGTTCCCGCCGCGCTCGGCCCCAGCTGTGCGTCGATCGAGGATCGCTGGTGCGGGAGTAGGGTCGACGCAGGCGCGGGCACCATGGATGCCCGAGACGAAGGGGGAGAGCCGTGGCCAAGAAGAAGCTCGAGAAGGCGGCGAAGAAGGCGATCACGGCCGCGCGCGATGCGGTCGATGATGCGGCGAAGGCGGTGCGCAAGCTCGACAAGAAGTCGAAGCAGCGTGTGAGGAAGCTCGATGCCGAGGTCGCCGCGCTGACGAAGGATGCGGCGAAGTCGGCCAAGCGCATCGACCGTGCGAGCCGCAAGGTCGAGCGTGCCGCTGCGGTCGCGGCATCCGCTCAGGAGCTCGCACTCGAATCCGAGGAGTACACCGCCGCCCGCATCGCCGAGGCCGCCGCACTGGTCGCGCTGGCGGAGTCGGCCGACGCGAAGACCGACACCGCGAGCGCCGTCGAGGTCGAGCCCGACACCGCACCGAGCGCCGCCCCCGCGGCCGCTCCCGCGGCACCGTCGTTCCGCGAGTTGCGCGAGGAGGCGAAGCAGCGGTCCGTTCCCGGATACTCGCGCATGAACAAGGCTGCACTCCTCGACGCGCTCGGGCGGGACTGAGTGTCGTTCACCTTCGCATAACCTGCCGCGCGTAACGTCGGCCGCCACGTCCAACGTTCCCGCAGCGCGGGTCAGAGGAGCATGCAGTGACGGAATCCCGCCGCGGGGTCATCAGCCGTTCGGGGTTCGCACCTGACGCTCGGACCCTCGTCGACATCCTTCGTGACACGGTCGCCCGCCACCCCGAGGCATCGGCCATCGAGGACGCGCACGGCGCCCTCAGCTATCGGGAGCTGATGGCGCGAGCGATCTCCGTCGCGGCCCGCCTCCAGGCTGCCGGCGTCGGACGGGGCGACCGCGTCGGCGTCCGCATGGAGTCCGGCTCGCGGGAGCTCTACGTGGCGATCCTCGGCATTCTCGTCGCGGGTGCCGCGTACGTGCCGGTCGACGCCGACGACCCCCAGGAGCGGGCGGATCTCGTGTTCTCCGAGGCTCGGGTGCGTGGCGTCATCGAAGGGCGCGGCCGCTTCGAGCCCACATCCGGGGCGGATGCCTCGGCCGAACGCCTCACAGAGGACTCGGCGCTCTTCGGCGACCCCGGCCCGCACCCGAGCACCGCATCGGCCCCGCTCACCGAACCGCCGACCGTCGATGACGACGCGTGGATCATCTTCACATCGGGCTCGACCGGCACGCCGAAGGGCGTCGCGGTCCGCCACCGTTCCGCCGCGGCATTCGTGGATGCCGAGGCGAGGCTCTTCCTGCCCGACGACCCGATCACCGCCGACGACCGGGTGCTCGCGGGCCTCTCGGTGGCGTTCGATGCGTCGTGCGAGGAGATGTGGCTCGCGTGGCGCAACGGCGCCTGCCTCGTCCCGGCGCCGCGGTCCCTCGTGCGCAGCGGCGCGGATCTCGGGCCGTGGCTCGCCGCACGTCGCATCTCGGTGGTCTCCACGGTGCCGACATTGGCCGCGCTGTGGCCGTCAGAGGCACTCGACAGCGTTCGGCTGCTCATCTTCGGCGGTGAGGCCTGTCCGCCCGAGCTCGTGAACCGTCTCGCGGTCGACGGTCGCGAGGTGTGGAACACGTACGGTCCGACCGAGGCGACCGTCGTCGCGTGCGGCACGGCGGTGCTCCCCGGCGAACCGGTGAGCATCGGCGTGCCCCTCGACGGCTGGGACCTGGCCGTCGTGGATGCCGCGGGCGATCCCGTCGACGACGGCGAGGTCGGCGAGCTCGTGATCGGCGGCGTCGGCCTCGCGCGCTACCTCGATCCCACGAAGGACGCCGAGAAGTACGCGCCGATGCCGAGCCTCGGCTGGGAACGCGCCTACCGCAGCGGCGACCTCGTTCGCTTCGATCGGCGGGGACTCCTCTACCAGGGGCGCGCCGACGACCAGGTGAAGGTCGGCGGCCGGCGCATCGAGCTCGGCGAGATCGAGGCCGCCCTGCACGAGCTCGCCGGCGTCTCCGCGGCCGCCGTCGCGGTGCGAAAAAGCCCGACGGGCAACGACGTGCTCGTCGGGTACCTCGCGGTACCCGATCGCACCGGATTCGATCGCGGGGCTGCCCTGTCGCGCCTGCGCGACGAGCTGCCGGCGGCACTCGTGCCGGTGCTCGCCGTGCTCGACGAACTGCCGGCGCGCACGTCGGGCAAGGTCGACAAGGCAGCCCTGCCGTGGCCGCTCGAGTCGGAACCCGACCCCCGGGCAGGCGGACTCAGCCAGGCCGAGGCGGCGCTCGCCGAGCATTGGCGAGCCGTGCTCGGAGTCTCGGTGACCGACCCCGACGACAACTTCTTCGACCTCGGCGGCGGTTCGCTGGCCGCGGCCCAGCTCGTCTCACTGATCCGGGCGACGGATCCGGAGTTCACGGTCGCCGACATCTACGCGCACCCGCGCCTCGGCGCGATGGCCGATGCCGTCGCCGACCAACCCGATCAGGACGACCTCCCTGTCTCCACGCACCTGATCGCACCGACCCCCCGGTCGATGCAGTGGCTCCAGACGCTGTTCGGCGTGCCGCTGTACATCCTGAACGGCATTCGCTGGCTGCTGTACCTGCTGACCGCGAGCGCGATCCTCCGACCGCTCGGCGGATTCGACTTCCTGCCGGAAGTCGACATCTGGCTGCTCCTGGGGGGCCTGCTCGTCTTCGTCACGCCATGGGGGCGGATGGCGATCGCCGTGGTCTTCGCGCGGCTGCTGCTCGTCGACATCCGGCCGGGCGACTACCCACGGGGTGGCGGGGTGCATCTTCGTCTCTGGCTCGCCGAGCAGGTGGCGCATCAGATCGGAGCTGCGAGCCTCGCGGGCGCACCCTGGATCTCCTATTACGCCAGGGCGCTCGGAGCCCGCATCGGGACCGATGTCGACATGCACACGCTGCCACCCGTGACCGGCATGCTCACGATCGGCGATGGAGCCTCGATCGAGCCCGAGGTCGATCTCGCCGGCTACTGGATCGACGGCGACCACGTGCGCATCGGGCCGATCCGCATCGGCGCGGGCAGCACGGTCGGGGCGAGATCGTCCCTCATGCCTGGCGCCCGCATCGGAAAGCGGGCGACGGTCGCGCCGGGCTCCTCCGTCTTCGGCCGCGTACCGTCGGGCCAGAACTGGGCCGGCTCGCCGGCCGTCCGCGTGGGTCGCTCAGCCGACTGGTGGCCGGCGGATCGCCCGCCGCGCCGTACCCGGTGGGTCGCCGCCTACGCCACGGCGTCGCTCGTCGTGTCGCTCGTGCCGGTCGCCGCCATCGCGGCCGGTGCGTCCGTCGTCGCCGCGACGATCCGCCACGCGCCGTCGCCCGATGCGGCGGCACTTCGCGCGTTCGCCGCCCTCGTGCCCGCGACGCTGCTCGCGGGTGTCGTGCTCGCCGCGCTCGTGGTGCTCCTCGTGCGCGCGCTCGGCGTCGGCCTCGAACCCGGGATCCATCCCGTGCGCGGGCGACAGGGCTGGCAGGCATGGTCGATCGAGCGCCTGCTCGACCTGTCGCGCACCGTCCTCTTCCCGCTCTACTCGAGCCTCGTCACGCCCATCTGGCTCCGGATGCTGGGGGCGAGCGTCGGCCGCGACGTCGAGGCCTCGACGGTGCTGCTGCTCCCGACCATGACGACGATCGGGGACGGCGCCTTCCTCGCCGACGACACGCTCATCGCCTCGTATGAACTCGGAGGCGGCTACGTCAGACTCGCGCGGGCCGAGATCGGCTCGCGCGCGTTCCTCGGCAACTCGGGCATGGCGGTCGCCGGGCACCGGGTCCCGCGCGACGGGCTCGTCGCGGTGCTCTCCGCCGCGCCCCGCAAGGGCAAGGCCGGATCGTCCTGGCTCGGCTCCCCGCCCGTGAAGCTGCGCAGGCAGACGCAGAGCACCGATGAATCGCGCACCTACCGCCCGCCGACCGGGCTCCGCGTTGCGCGAGCGGTGTGGGAGCTCCTGCGCATCGTCCCGATCTTCGTCACGACCGGCATCGGCCTCGCCGTCCTCCTCGCCCTCGCGTGGGCCGCCGACGCGTGGGGCATCCCACTCGCGGCGCTCTTCAGCGGCATCGTGCTCCTTCTCGCGGGGGCCGTGGCCGCGCTCGTGAGCACCGCGGCGAAGTGGATCCTCATCGGCCGCATTCGCGTCGGGGAGCATCCGCTCTGGTCGTCGTTCGTCTGGCGCAGCGAGGTCTCCGACACGTTCACGGAGATGGTCGCGGCACCGTGGTTCGCGCACGCCGCGGCGGGAACCCCCTCCCTCGTGTGGTGGTTGCGCAGCCTCGGCGCCTCCATCGGCCGGGGGACTTGGGTCGACAGCTACTGGCTGCCCGAGGCCGACCTGGTGCGCCTGGGCGATGCTTCGACGGTCAACCGCGGGTGCGTCGTGCAGACCCACCTGTTCCATGATCGAATCATGAGCATGGACACCGTCGCACTCGACGCGGGCAGCACCCTCGGACCGCACAGCGTCATCCTCCCCGCGGCTCGCATCGGCGCCAACGCCACCGTGGGCCCCGCCTCGCTCGTGATGCGCGGCGAGGTGGTGCCGGTCGGCTCGCGTTGGAGCGGCAACCCGATCGGCCCGTGGCGCGACGTCGTCGTCGGCAGGTACCACGGGCGCTGATGTCGAACTCTGCACCGGATGCGGCCGCAACCGCCCACAGCTACCTGCCGCGTTCGGGTACCGACGCGTTCCATGTCGAGTCGTACGACCTCGACCTCCGCTACAAGGTCTCGACGAACCGATTGGACGGCACGGCCGTCATCTCGGGTCGGGCCGTCACGCGGCTGACGAGCATCGCGCTCGACTTGGTGAACCTCCGAGCGAACAAGGTCCGGCTCGACGCCGACCGTCGCACCCGATTCACGCAGTCGGCCACCCATCTGATCGTGCGGACCCCGGCGCCGATCGAGCCGGGTGAAGCGTTCACTCTGGAGGTGGAGTACGCCGGGATGCCCTCGCCGCGGCGAACGCGCTGGGGCACGCTCGGGTGGGAGGAACTGACCGACGGCGTACTCGTGGCTTCGCAGCCATCCGGCGCACCCACCTGGTTCCCATGCAACGATCGACCCTCCGACAAGGCGCGATATCGCATCCGGATCACGGCAGAGCAGGGATACACCGTGATCGCGAACGGCCTGCTGGTCGACCATTCGGTCATCTCCGGTCGTGGAACGTGGACCTACGTGCAGGACGACCCGACGGCGACCTACCTCGCAACCGTGCAGATCGGTCGATACACGGTCGAGCGGCATCACATCGCCGGAGTCGAGGCGATCATGGCGTTCCCACCCGCCCTCGAACGGCAGGTGCACGCCGACTTCGCGGCGCTCAGCGCCATGATGGACGTCTTCCAGAAGGCGTTCGGCCCGTATCCGTTCCCCACCTACACGATCGTGGTGACGGACGACGTGCTCGAGATCCCCATCGAGGCGCAGGGCATGGCGACTTTCGGCGCGAACCACGCCGACGGACACGGCGGCTCCGAACGGCTCATCGCCCACGAACTCTCGCACCAGTGGTTCGGCAACAGCGTCGGCGTCGCCGGCTGGCGCGACATCTGGCTCAACGAGGGCTTCGCCTGCTACGCCGAGTGGGTGTGGTCCGAGGCGGCGGGCGGCCGCACCGCCGACCAGCACGCTCGCGCACACCACCTCGCGCTCCGGCTCAAGCCGCACGACCTCGTCCTCGACGATCCGGGGGCCGAGCACATGTTCGACGACCGCGTCTACAAGCGCGGCGCGTGCACGCTGCATGCGCTCCGCCGGACGATCGGCGACGACCGCTTCTTCGCCCTGCTCCGCACCTGGGTGTCGGAGCATCGCGGCGGCGTGGTGACGACCGCGGACTTCAGAGCGCTCGCGGTCGAGTACTCTCCTGTGCCGCTCGACGCGCTGTTCGATGCGTGGCTGTCGACGAAGAAGCTGCCTCCGCTCCCGTAGCCGGGTCGTCAGTCGGCGAATGCGACGGCGCAGACATGGCCCCGCAAGGCGACCCGCCGGAGTCGATACCGCTGGGCAGACCCGCACAATTCGGCCGTTCGCCCTCGGACACTCACGTCCGCAGGGTCGATGCGCAGGCCGCGCCCGTCGGCCTTGAGCACCGCCTCGACACGGACCCAGTGACGCAGGGCGTCGCCGGCGCCAAGCCGAGTGACCTTTCGAATCGCGTCGATCCGTTCGTCCGGGATCGTCCGCGTCTCCGCGTCGATGCCGACCGGGACGTTCGCCGCCACAGCCACGGCCAGCCCGGGTGCGTGCGCGAGGCTCACGTGCGTTCCCGGGATCCCGAGGACCGTCGGCCGTCCGTGCTGCCCACCGCAGTCCGGACACCGAGCCTCGAACCGGATCTCCGTCTGGTGTCTGCCGGTGAGCTGCGAGGCCGCAGCGCGAAGCGCCGAACGGCCCGCGAGGAAGCCAGCGCGCGAGCCCTGCGACATCCTCTCGAATCGTTGGAGGTCCGTCGCACTCAACAGGGCCGGCTCGTGCGAAGGGACGTCGTCGGAACTGGGATGTCGAGCCGTCGCGATCGCCCAACGCGGGTTGCCCATGGTGGTTCGCCGGCTCGGCCCGGATCAGCTGACGAGCAGCTTCACTCGCTTCTTGGCGCTCTTCTCGGTCAGCACGGGGACGAAGTCGCGGACCGGCCGGCCCTCGAACGTGTCGTACTCGTCTGCCACGATTCGCGTGATCTCGGTCTTCTCGACCGATGGAAACCTCTCAGCGAGGCGATCGACGACCTCGGCCACGGCCTTCTCCTCAGCCACCTTCTTCTGCTCCATGGCGAGGATGATACGGCAGCGAGACGACGTCGAGCTGAGTGATCTGCAAACTCCGGACCGAGCGCGCGATCGACCCAGCGGCATCCGAGTGCTTCCAGCGTGGAGTCGCTCGTGCGCACGAGGATCGGCGCGCTGGGAGACGGAGGTCGTCGCGAGGGATGCGTTCGATCGCGGCTACGAGGTTCGTCGGACGGGCCGGTATCGCATGGCGACCGCGCCCGACCGGAACTCGCGGCGGTCCACGAGCTCGAGCTGGATGCGCTCGCGCAGCCCGGCGAGCAACGTCGGCCCGCGTCCGGCGATGACCGGCTGCACCAGGAACTCGTACTCGTCGATGAGTCCCAGATCCGCCAGCGCCAGGGGGAGCGTCACGCCGCCGACCCACAGGCCTTCACCCGGCTCCTGCTTGAGCCGCTGAACCGCGTGCCCCACGTCGCCTCGGAGCAGCTCGGCATTCCAGTCGACCTCGCCGAGCGTGGACGACACGACGTACTTCTTCGCCTGATCGATCGCCTCGGCGAACGGCATCTGCCACTCGGTCACCCAGTCGGGCCACGTGCCCGTGGCCGGCTTGCGCCATGCCGACTCCATCATGCCGTAGGTCACCCGGCCGAACAGCAGGGCATCGGCTCGCTCCATCTCGTCGCTCCAATAGCGCATCGACTCCTCGTCGGGAGGGAGCCCAGCTTCGTGATGGCAGCATCCGTCGAGTGTCACGTTGATCGAGTATCGAAGTGGTCTCATCTCCGGGCTCTCCTCTGACCTGCGGAAGTCGTCATCGGGCCGGCAGCCGGCCCGACGATGTGTTCGCGTGAATCGCTCATGGGCCGAGGATATTCAGCCTCGTGGCTCGACCGCAGTGTCAGCGCACATTCCGACTCCAGTCCTCCAGAGCGCATCAGGTCCTTTCCAGCCGGTGGCGCTAGCCTCGGTGCAGAGGGAAAATCGCCGGCCGCTCAGATGGCACGGCGCGTGCACGCGGCATCAGACGAGTCGCCACTTCTTCACCTCGAAGGAGTGCACATGTCCACCCGCCTCTCATCCGCGCACGCGCCCACGCGGCTCCGCGATGCGTGGATCGCCCTGACCGGGCTGTCCGCCGTCTTCCTGTTCGAGATGCTCGACAACTCGGTGCTCAACGTCGCGTTGCCGACCATCGGACGTGAGCTGCACGCCTCGACGCTCGAACTGCAGTGGGTGACCGGTGCCTACTCGGTCGTGTTCGGCGCGCTCATGCTCGTGTTCGGTGCCGTTGCCGACCGGTTCGGTCGACGACGCGTGATGCTCGTGGGGCTGGTGCTCCTCGGTCTCGCGAGCCTCGCGACCATCCTCGTGACCAGCGCCGGTGCCCTCATCGCCGTTCGAGCGGTGATGGGCGTCGCCGCAGCGATGACCACCCCGGGCTCGATGGCGCTCGCCTTCCGGCTCTTCGAGGAGCAGGGGCTGCGCATTCGCGCGATGACCGTGATCTCGACCGCGGGTCTGATCGGCCTCGCGATCGGGCCCACGGCGGGCGGCTTCGTGCTGGCGGTCGCACCCTGGCAAGCGCTGCTCCTGATCAACGTGCCGATCGCCGTGCTCGCGCTCATCAGCATCCGGGTGGGCGTTCCCGTGGACCGCATCGAAGACCTCCATCCTGATCGCATCGACGTCGCGGGAGCAGTGCTCGGCACAGCCACCCTGGTGGGCGCGCTCGTGACGCCCACGCTCTTCGTGGAGTTGGGCGGGGCGACCTGGCAGGCGTGGGCCGGCCTCGGCGCCACACTCCTGGCAGGCGCGCTGTTCGTCTGGAGGGAGCGGACCGCGGCGCAGCCGATGCTCGACCTTCGCCTGCTCGCCCGGCCGCTCGTCGCGAGTGGACTCGCCTACAAGGCCACCGCCGGCCTCGCGGTCTCGGGACTGTCGTACATGACCACCCTGCAGCTGCAGTTCGTGTGGGGATGGCCGCCCTCGCTCGCAGCGATCGCGACGCTGCCGCAGGTGGTCGTGCTCCTCGCCAGCGGCCGGTTCGTCGGCCCGTTCGTCGAGCGTGTCGGTCTCACCCGGGCCGCGTGGGCGAGTGCCGCAGCAGTGGTGTCGGGGCTCGCGGTCTTCGCCCTCGGCAGTCGAGCCGGGTATGCCTGGGTCTTCGTCGCGCTCGTCCTCGTCGCAGCCGGCATGCGAGTCGTCGGCGTCGTGGCGGGCAACAACGTGCTGCAGGGCCTCCCATCGAACCGGACGTCCATCGGCTCGGCACTGGTCGGCACCTCGAGCGAGGTCGCCAACGGCATCGGGATCGCCGTGATCGGCACCGTCCTGGCGACGCTCGTCTCGGGCAGCATCGCGTCGACCTCGCCGACTCCGGAGCAGCTGTCGCAGCTCCAGGACGGCATCACCGCCGCGGGCCTCATCCTGACCGCCATCGCCACGCTGCTCGTCATCGTCGGCATCCGTCGATCGCGGACCCGACGCCCTGCGCCCACCGCATGACAGGTGGGGGAGGCGTGGCGACGGCAGATCGGCCTGCTCCGGGGCCGGGGCCCGCGCGTCGCGGATCCGCGAGCGGTCGACGGATCCCGCGCGGGTCGCACAGCTCGATCGGGAGGGACGCGAGGTCAGCGCCGTCGGCGCGCGGTCGCTCGACCTCGGGGACGACCGTGAGCTGCAGTGCGGTATCCGCGCCGATGGGGGAGCGCGTCAGGAAGAGGTCGCCCCGTCTGCCGGTCGGCCGCTCGAGGCGCGCACGATGAGCTCGGACGTGAACTCGGGGCCGGCTTCGGGCGCCGGGCGACCCGCGGCGGCATTGATCGCGAGTGCGGCCGAGTAGCGGCCCAGCCCTGCAGTGTCGATGCGGACGGTGGAGAGCTGGGGCTCAAGCATCATCGCGAGTGGGGTGTCGTCGTAGCCGATGACGGCGAGGTCGGCTGGCACGCGGAGTCCGAGGCGCAGCGCGGCCCCGACGATCGTCGCGGCGACATCGTCATGGTTCAGCCACCCCGTCGTGGGCCCCGCCCTCATGCAGGGCATGATGGCGAACGCGACCCCCGAACAGCAGGCCGCGGCCGAGGCGAACGCGAACGCGCTGAAGATGGTCGAGTCGATGCCGATGGGACAGTTCGCGCGGTTCCCCGGAGTCGAGATCCCCGAAGCAGCGCTCGAGCAGTTGATCGCGCTGAGCCTCGCGTCTGCGGAGCCCGCCGCATGAGCTCCGAGGTCGACTCGACCTCGGATCCGCACAGGTCGCTTCGAGGTCCGTCGTCATAGAGGTATCCGGGACGCACGGCAACCCCCTGTACTCCTGCCACGTGATCGCCGAGCGTTGGGGTCGACGAACATGCGCGCCCCGCATTCGGCGGAGGCCGCGGAACAGGAGACCCCCATGGTCCAGCAGACGCTCGAGAGCCCGACCGAGTTGCTTCACTTCCAGCTCCGCACCGCGCTGACGATGGAGAACGATTCCCTCGAAGCGCTCGGCGAGCTCGCGAAGGCCGCGAAGTCGCCGGAGATCAAGAAGCTGTTCCGGCACCACGCCGATGAGACGAGGGAACAGCTCGAGAACCTGAAGCAGGTCTTCACCCTGCTCGAGTTCAAGGAGTCCACGGCTCCGTCGCCGAGTACGAAGGGGATGTCGAAGCAGGCGGTCTCGCTGCTCGAGCGGAGCGCCCCCAAGTTGCGCGACCAGGTCGCGCTCTCGAGCGCACTCGGCAACGAGCACTACGAGATCTCCGCCTACCAGGGGCTGATCCTGCCGGCCGCATCGATGGGTCTCACGGATGCCGTCGCGCTGCTGCAGGCGAACCTCGACCAGGAGGTCCACACCAGCGAGGAACTCGAGGCTGCACTCGAGAAGATCCTGGCCTGAGCCGACCGTCCCGACCGTCCCGACCCAGCAGAGAAGAGCGAACATGTCAGATGCCAACCCCACCGGCGCCGAGACCGACCGTGCGGACGAGATCGTGAACCCCGAGGACCTGCCCGCGCAGATCGAGGTCACCGAGCATGACGGCGTCAACCGCATCGATATCGCGGATGACGCGTCCATCCGCCCGGGCGATCCGGGCGAGGCGAGCGGCGAGCGCGGGGACTGAGCGGAACCGGAGCCATCGACGTGCACGTTGGCGGCCGTCTATCTTGGAACGCATGAAGTCGACTATCGCGGGTACGACCATGCCGATCCTCGAACTGACCCTCGACGCGGGCGAGAAGGTCGTCGCCGAGGGCGGTGACGTCGCCTGGATGTCGCCGGGGTTCGCGCTCGACACCTCGACGGTGCACGGCACGGGCGGCGGCGGCGGCTTCATGAGCGGACTCAAGCGGGTGCTCGGCGGCGCCCAGCTGTTCCTGACCGAGTACACCGCACCCACGCAGGGCGGGCTGCTCGCCTTCGCAGCGCAGTTGCCGGGCACCATCCGTCAGCTCGACATCGACGCGGCGGACGCGTTCATGGTGCAGCAGGGGTCGTACTCGGCGAGCACGAGCGGCGTCGAGGTGTCGGTCGGCCTCCAGAAGAAGCTCGGTGCGGGCATCTTCGGCGGGGCGGGCGTGATCTTCCAGAAGCTGAGCGGCAACGGCACCGCCTGGGTGCAGCTCGCAGGCGAGATCACCGAGTACGAGCTGCCCGCCGGCCAGTCCCTGCTCATCCATCCCGGGCACCTCGCGATGTTCGAGGCGGAGATGAACCTGGAGTTCACCTCGGTCAAGGGCATCAAGAACAAGTTCTTCGGCGACTCGCTCTTCCTCGCCGAGATCCACGGCCCTGGCCGCATCTGGCTGCAGTCGATGTCTCCGGCGAAGCTCGCCGCGGCCATCGAGCCGTACCTTCCCGACCGGTCGTCCGGTTCCAGCAGCAGCTCCTGACCGCCCGCGATGGCGGGATGGCCCGAGGGATCAGCCTCCAGGTGGTGCGGTATCCGTCGCGTGGGGGATCTTTCGACGACCGGCGGTTCGTAGGGTGGAGAGCGTTGTCGGAAGACGATCGGATCGGAGATCTCAGTGACGGACGATGTTCGATCCTCGGTGGCGGGCGTTGGGCCGGCGCTCGAGATACGCGGACTGGTCAAGCGATTCGGCGACAAGGTCGCCGTCGCGGGCCTCGACCTCGAGGTGCCGAGCGGGTCGTTCTTCGGACTGGTGGGTCCGAACGGTGCCGGCAAGACGACGACGCTCTCGATGGCCACAGGCCTGCTGCGTCCGGATGCCGGTGAGATCCGCATCCACGGCGTCGAGGTGTGGCGCGACCTGGTCGAGACGAAGAAGCTCGTCGGGATCCTCAGCGACGGCGTGCGGCTCTTCGACCGGCTCACCGGCGTCCAGCTCGTGACCTATGCGGGGCTGCTGGGCGGATTGCCCCGGGACGTGGTCGAGGGGCGCGCGGCGGACCTGTTGCAGCTGCTCGACCTCGAGAGCGCCGGGGGGACCCTCGTCGTCGACTACTCGGCCGGCATGACGAAGAAGATCGCCCTCGCGTGTGCGCTGGTGCACGCGCCGCGCCTGCTCGTGCTCGACGAGCCGTTCGAGTCGGTCGATCCCGTTTCGGCGGCGAACATCCGCGACATCCTCGACGGATTCGTGGGTTCCGGCGGCACGGTCATCGTCTCGAGCCACGCGATGGATCTCGTGCAGCGCATGTGCGACCACGTCGCGATCATCGCCGAGGGCCGCGTGCTCGCGTCGGGCAGGACCGATGAGGTGCGCGCGGGCTCGACGCTCGAGGACCGGTTCGTCGACCTCGTCGGCGGGCGGCGAGAGGGTGGAGGACCCGAGTGGTTGCGACGCTCGTAAGGCTCCGGTTCCTGCTGCTCTGGAACTCGCTCCGGAGGAGCCCCTGGCAGATGGTCGCGACGGTGATCGGCGCGCTCTACGGTCTCGGCATCCTCGTCGGGGTCGTCGCCGGGCTCGTCGCGCTCAGCTTCGCGCCGATCGAGGTGGCTCGCGCCGTCGTGGTGCTCGCGGGGGCGGCGCTCGTCCTCGGGTGGACGATCCTGCCCGTGCTGACGTCGGGCATCGATCAGACGGTCGAGCCCTCCCGGCTCGTGGCGTTCCCCATCCCGCTTCCCACGCTGCTCGTGGGGCTCACCGTGAGCGGCGTGCTCGGGGTCCCCGGCATCGTGACCTCGATCGCCGCGCTCGGCACGGCCCTCACGTGGTGGCGGTTCCCGCTCGCGGCGATCGTCGCGATCGTGTGTGCGGCGATCGGCGTGCTCACCTGTGTCGTCGGATCGCGGATGCTCGTCGCGCTCGTGTCCGTCATCGGCGAGGGCCGGCGGTTCCGGGAGGCCAAGGCGCTCGTCGTCTTCATCCCGCTGATCCTGCTCGGACCGATCCTGATCGGCTTGCAGCAGCTGCTGAGCGACAGCTTCGAGACGCTCCCGAGGATCGCGACGGTCGTCGGATGGACGCCGCTCGGCGCGATCTGGGCCGTCCCGGCCGACGTGGCGGCCGGAGCGTTCGGTCGTGCCGGTCTCGAGTTCCTGATCGGAGTCGCAACCCTCGCGGTCTTCGCGGTCGTCTGGCGCTGGAGCCTCGCCAAGGCGTTGGAGACGCCCGCGCGGTCGACGCCGGTGAAGGCGTCGAGCCGAGGGCTCGGGTTCTTCGGCATGTTCCCCGGGACGCCGGCCGGCGCCGTCGCGGCGAGGGCGTTGACGTACTGGATCCGCGACCCTCGGTATGCGCAGTCGCTGATCACGCTGCCGCTCGTGCCCGTCTTCGTGCTGTTCTACTCCCGCACGAACGGCGACCTGACGCCGCTGAACGCGGTCGGGCCGATCATCGCCGTGCTGCTCGCCATGTCCATCTCCACGGATGTCTCGTACGACAACACCGCGTTCGCGCTGCACCTGCAGAAGGGCGTGCGCGGGCGCGACGACCGGATCGGCCGGGTCCTCGCGCTCGCGGTCTTCTCCGTGCCGTTGTGTCTGCTGGTGGTGCTCGGAACGGTGTGGCTGACCGGCGCGTGGACGGCGTTGCCCGGCCTGCTCGGCATCACGGTCGGCGTGCTGCTCAGCGGATTCGCGCTGTCCTCGCTCGTCTCGGGCATGTTCGTCTTCGCCGTGCCCGCACCGGGGGAGAGCCCGTTCAAGTCGAAGCCGGGCGGCGGCGTCAGCCTCACGCTGTCGTTGCTCGTGACCTGGAGCATCCTCGCGATCCTCGTGCTGCCCGAGCTCGTCCTCGCGATCATCGGCTTCACGACCGGCCAGGTCGTCTACGGCTGGATCTCGCTCGCGATCGGCGTCGTGCTGGGGGCGGTGCTGCTCGTGATCGGCATCCGGGTCGGCGGCCGGACCCTCGATCGACGAGGTCCTGAGCTCCTCGCGCAACTGCAGCGCCAGAACTAGCGCAGGTACGGCCAGTGTCGGCCGGCTGGGTCGACGGGCACACCAGCCCTAGTCGACGAGGGTCACGAACAGTTCGTAGACCATGAACGCCGGCCAGAAGATGCCCTGGAAGAACGCTCCGATGAACTCCCAGAACGCGTCGGCCTGCTGGAAGAAGAACACCCAGGCCCCGATGATGCCGAGCCCGTAGATCGCACCACCGCCGGCGAAGCATCCGGCGTTCGAACTCCTGTCGGTCATCTCGACCTCCCGTCCCCGCCACACGATACGCCGGACGTGCAGGGTCCGGCATCCTGATCGGCGTCGCAGGGGCGACATCCGATCGTTCCGAGATCGACCGACGTCCAGGAGCTACGCCGTGGGCCGGAGGGCTGCGAGCTTCGCGGCGCTTCGGATCGCGTCGGCGAAGGCGAGCGGTGCCTCCTGCGGGAGGTTGTGGCCGGCGTGAGGCACCTGTCGATGCTGGTACGGACCCGTGAAGCGCGCGCCGGCGGTGGCGGCATCGCGCGCCGGGAAGTTCCCGTCGGCGAGCCCGTCGAGGGTCACCGCAGGCACGGTGATCGAGGGAAGCTCTGCCAGCTGCGCCTCGAGGCGTGAGTACTCGGGCGCCCCGGCGACGTGGAAGAGCCGATGCCGGTACGAGTGGATCACGACGTCGACGAAATCGGGGTTCTCGAATGCCTCCGCAGCACGGTCGAGCTCGTCCTGGCCGAAATCCCAGTCGGGCGAGTTGCGGCGCCAGATCACCTCCGCGATTCCCCGCCGGTTCTCGGTCAGTCCCGCACGGCCGCGCTCGGTGAGGAAGTAGAAGAAGTACCAGAATCCCGCCTCGAGGTCGGGGCGGAGCGGATGCATCGAGGTGCTGATGTCCTGGATGAGGTACCCGTTGACGGACACGAGGGCGGTGACGCGCTCGGGCCGGAGCGCCGCGACGACGCACGCGGCGCGGCCTCCCCAGTCGTAGCCCGCGAGGATCGCCTGCGGAATCCCCAGGGCGTCCATGAGCTCGATGACGTCGTGCCCCAGAGCCGCCTGTTGCCCGGTGCGTGGGACCGTGTTGTCGAGGAAGCGAGTGTCGCCGTGCCCGCGCAGGCTGGGCACGATCACGCGGAAGCCGGCGTCGGCGAGTTCCGGTGCGACGTCGACGTAACTGTGGATGTCGTATGGGAACCCGTGCAGCAGGAGCACCGGCGGGCCGTCCGACGGCCCCGCCTCGAAGTAGGCGACGTCGAGGTGCTGGGTATCGACATGGTGCAACGGGTGGAGACGAGCGATGGCGGTCAAGGTCTGCTCCTTCTCGTGGAACGGGGTCAGTGGTGCGGTGGCGCCGGTTCGGTGAACCGGTCATCAACTTCGACCGGCCAGCATGGGCGGGTGTGACGTGTGGCGCTCGCGTCACGCCCTGCTTCGGGCGATCGTCACACCGAGCCATGCCGCGCGGTCGTAGTTGCCAGGGGCATCCGTCGGATGCCCTGACACTCGATCCACGACGGAAGGCACACGATCATGAACGCGCATATCCTCGACCCCGAGGCGCAGGCCATCGCCGACGCCACCTCGACACCCCCGTTCCTCTACCAGCTCGGCGCGGACGGCGCCCGGAAGGTCCTCGACGACCTGCAGGCCGCCCCGATCGACAAGCCCGACGTCGACGAGGAGTGGATCACCGTTCCCGCCGCCGTCGGCGAGGTTCGGGTGCGCATCGTCAAGCCGGCCGGCTCGACCGGCCTGCTGCCCACGGTCCTCTACATCCACGGTGGCGGCTGGGTGATCGGCAACGCCGCCACCCACGACCGTCTCGTCCGCGACATCGCGGTCGGCGTCGATGCCGCCGTCGTGTTCGTCGAGTACGACCGTTCGCCGGAGGCGACGCATCCGGTCGCCATCGAACAGGCCTACGCGACCGCCCAGTGGATCACACGCTCGGGCGCGGAGAAGGGGCTGGATGCGGCGCGGCTCGCCGTGGCCGGTGACTCGGTCGGCGGCAACATGACCGCGGTGGTCGCGATCCTCGCGAAGGAGCGCGGCGACGTGTCGTTCGTGCACCAGTCGCTCTACTACCCCGTGACCGATGCCGCCCAGGACACCGACAGCTACCGCGAGTTCGCCGACGGTCCGTACCTGACAGCGGCCGCGATGGCGTGGTTCTGGGACAGCTACCTGCCGGATGTCTCGAAGCGGGGCGAGGTCGCGGCCTCACCGCTGCGCGCGACGACCGAACAGCTGACCGGCCTCCCCGAGACGTTCCTGATCACCGACGAGAACGACGTGCTCCGCGATGAGGGTGAAGCGTATGCGCGACGCCTCGTGGAGGCGGGTGTGCGGACCACGAGTGTGCGGTACAACGACACGCTGCACGACTTCATGATGCTGAACCCGCTCCGCCCGTCCCCCGCGGTGACGGCAGCGGTCGAGCAGGCGGTGCACGTGCTCCGCAAGGCCCTCTGGCGCGCCTGACGTTGCTCGGGCGTGCGCCATCCGCGCCGCGTTCACGCACTCCCGGAAGGGGACGCCGTGGACGCGGCGTTGCCGGCGACTCGCCGCGACCGCCTGAGCGGTCGACTACGCGTCGTCCGGAGTCGGCGCCAGCAGATCGGCGAACGGTTGATTCCGGGCGATGAAGGCTGCGACGACCGGGCACCGCACCGAGACCCGCAGGTGGCGTTCGCGGATGTCGTCCAGCGCATCGGCGATGAGATCTGCCGCGATGCCGCGTCCGCGGAACTCGGGGTCGACCGTCGTCGCGAGCACGATGATCCGACCCGCCACGACGTCGTAGCGCATGCTCGCGATCCGCCTGCCGGCCATGATCGCGGCGTAGACGTGATCCTCGGCGTCGTGGCGCACCCGGACCTCGGATTCGGTGTCGGCCGAAGGCCGGTCGAGAGCGTGAACGGCGCCGACCGTCACCTCGTCGATCAGCACCACGGTGCCCTCATCGAGGAACCCGGCGCCGTCGGGGTATCCGGATGCATCGGGATACTCGATCGGCCTGAAACCATCGCCTGCGCTCATCGTCCTGTTCCCTTCACTCGCGGAGTCGACAGGATCTCGGCGGCGGGTGGGACCAGCCATGCTCTGCTTGGCGCAACCTCGGTGAAGGCCGCCTGAAACCCGGTGCTCCCGCTCTTCTCTCACGACTCGGCCGAGCCTGTCACGAGCAGTGACCGGGCGGCGGCCGGGGTTGTGACGGAAGGCTCGATTCCGAAACTGATCCGAGACCCGCGCATCGACGAGCTCCGCGGATGTCGTCACACCTCGTCGCCCCGCGCGGTCTGAGCTGATATCGCGTCCGCACCGGGTGGGGGTGATTCGAGAAGGGGAACAGTCATGTCAGATCAGAAGCCGACCGTCGTGCTCGTGCACGGCGCATTCGCCGAGTCCGCCAGCTGGAACGGCGTCATCGCGGCACTCTACGCCGAGGGCGTCACCTCCGTCGCCGTCGCCAACCCGCTCCGCAGCCTCGACGGGGACGCCGCCTACGTGCGAGACGTCATCGCCTCGGTCGACGGACCCGTCGTGCTCGTCGGCCACTCCTACGGCGGACTCGTGATCAGCGAGGCCTCCGCCGGGAACGACCAGGTCGTCGGCCTCGTGTACGCCGCCGGATTCGTGCCCGAGTCCGGCGACAGCGCCTTCTCGCTCTCCGCGAGCGAGCCCGGCTCGACGCTCGGCGACGCACTCGACGCACACCCGATCTCGACCGGCGGGGTCGAGTTCGTCATCCGCCGGCCGCTGTTCAAGGATCAGTTCGCCGCAGACGTACCCGTGCAGGTGGCCGGCCTGATGGGCGCGACCCAGCGCCCCGTGACCGAAGCCGCGCTGAAGGACCCCGTGCAGGCGACGACGCCGGGCTGGAAGGACCGCCCGTCCTGGCACGTGTTCGGCAGTGAGGACCGCAACATCCCGGCCGCGGTGCACCGTGCCGGTGCCGAGCGCGCGGGGTCGCGCGGCACGACCGAAGTGGCGGGCGCCTCGCACGCCATCAGCGTCTCGCAGCCCGAAGCGGTGGCAGCGACGATCCTCGACGCGGTTCGTGGTGTGACCCAGGACCGAGAGGCCGCGTAGTCCTCGACCGCCATCGATGCGAGGTCTGTGCGCGGGACCGGCTCATGGCCCCGCGCACGGATCCCGTCACGACGGACATCCGAGATTCTCGAAGAACTTCTCGGACGACGTCACAACTGCGCGTTCCATCCGGTCAGAGTTGGAAAGGACAGTCCGCGACACCCCACCGACCGGCAGGATCTGAACATGGATGCGAACCTCGACGACGCGCTCACGGTCTTCCAAGCTGTGCGCGGAAGGCTCTTCGGCATCGCGTACCGGATGCTCGGCAGCGCGAGCGAGGCGGAGGACCTCGTGCAGGAGGCGTGGCTGCGCTGGCAGGGGACCGACCGCACCGTCGTCCAAGATCCCCCCGCCTTTCTCGCGACGGCGACGACTCGCCTCGCCATCAATGCACTGCAGTCGGCTCGGGTCCAGCGTGAGACCTACATCGGACCATGGCTGCCCGAGCCGGTCGATACCAGCGAAGACCCGACGCTCGGGGCCGAGCGGGCTGAGGCCCTCGGGTTCGCCGTCCTCGTGATGCTCGAGCGCCTCACCCCGACCGAGCGCGCTGCATACGTGCTGCGCGAGGCCTTCGCCTACCCGTACGAGCAGATCTGCGAGATCGTGCAGGTCTCCGAGGCCGCGGCCCGGCAACTCGTCTCCCGAGCGCGCAAGCACCTCACCGGTGAACGCCGGCGCGAGGTGCCCCGGTCGGAGCAACGCCGGCTGCTCACCGCGTTTCTGGCCGCCGCGAAGACCGGCGATCTCGACGAGTTGGAACACCTGCTCTCCGAGGACGTCGTGTCGTACTCCGATGGCGGCGGGGTCGTGCGAGCCTCGAAGTTCCCCGTGGTCGGCCGCGAGCGGGTCGCGAAGTTCGTGCGCGCCTTCCGCTCCCACTTCTGGGAGGGCGTCGACGTCACCGAATCCGACACGAACGGAGAGGCTTCGGTGCTGCTCTCGAAGGACGGCACGACCTTCGCGGTCCTGACGGTGATCGCCGGCACCGGGGGTATCGACCAGGTCCTCTGGATGATGAATCCCCGCAAGCTCGGTGCAGTGAACTTCCGTGCCGCAGCATGACCTCGCCGCCCGCCTCCGCTCAGCACTGAACCACGGCGACGAGCTCGCACTGGCGGGTGTCCTGCATCGCGAAGCGTCCATGGTCATCGACTCCGGCGATGAAGCCGGCGGGGAGTCGCACGGTCGCGTCGGCGTCATCACGGCGTTCCACGAGCTTCGGATGCGGCATCGGGATGCCTCGTTCTCCACGGTGCACGTCAACGGACGGGCGGGACTCGCGCTACGGCGGCCGAACGGCGAGGTCGTCGCCGTGCTCAGCGTCGACGGCACGACCGTGATCGCGAAGCTGTGGCTCTGCACGTCGCTGCCGAAGCTCGCGAGCTGGAATCGTCGCCGCCCCGAGAGCGGCTGACCGAGATCCGGAGGTTCCGTCACAGATCACGGGCGTGCCCGGTCTGAGCTTCATGACGGCAGCGGAAGCACCGCGGCCCTGACGGAAGGCACTGAAGTCATGAAGATCGTCGTCATCGGAGGCACCGGCCTCATCGGATCCAAGGTCGTCGAGCACCTCGTCGAGCATGGCCACGAGGCCGTTGCCGCATCGCCGAACTCGGGCGTGAACACCATCACCGGCGAGGGCCTCGCTGAAGTGCTCGAGGGCGCGAACGTGGTCGTCGACGTGTCGAACTCGCCGTCGTTCGCCGACGACGACGTGCTCGCATTCTTCACGACCTCGACCACGAACCTCCTCGACGGCGAGCGGGCCGCCGGAGTCGGCCAGCATGTGGCCCTCTCGATCGTCGGCGCCGAACTCCTGCCGAGCAGCGGCTACCTGCGGGCGAAGGTCGCCCAGGAGAAGCTGATCGAGGAGTCCGGCCTGCCCTACTCGATCGTGCGGGCGACGCAGTTCTTCGAGTTCGTCGGGCGCATCGCCGACGAGGCGACGGTCGACGGCACCGCACGGCTCAGCACGGGACTCATGCAGCCCATCGCGGCAGCGGATGTCTCGGCCGCCGTCGCCCGCGTCGCCGCCGGTGAGCCGCTGAACGGGACCCTCGAGATCGGCGGGCCCGAGCGCCTCGGCCAGGACGAGCTCGTGCGACTCGGCCTGTCGGCGAGGGGCGATTCGCGCACCGTGATCGGCGACCCCGAGGCCCAGTACTTCGGCACGAAACTCACCGGCACCGAACTCGTGCCGACGAGTGCCGATGCGCAGCTGTCGACCACGACGTTCGCGGACTGGCTCGCCGTCCAGTCGGCCACGGCCGCCCAGTCGGCCACGGCCGCCCAGGTGAAGTAGTCCGCAATGCGCATCGCGGTCATCGGCGGCACCGGCCTCATCGGCTCGCGACTCGTGGCCCGGCTCGAGGCCGACGGCGACGACGTCGTCGCCGCTTCGCGCGCGACCGGCGTGAACTCCTACACCGGCGAGGGCCTCGCGGAGGCGCTCGCCGGTGCGGAGGCGCTCATCGACGTCTCGAACTCGGACTCCCTCGACGAGGTGGCCGCGAGCGAGTTCTTCTACGCCTCGACGCTGAACCTCCTCACGTACGGTGCCGCGGCAGGGGTGGCGCACCACGTCGCGCTCTCGGTGGTCGGCACCGGTCGCCTCGCCCGCACGGAGGGCGGGTACTTCGCTGCGAAGGCGGCGCAGGAACGACTCATCCGCCAGTCGGGCCGTCCGTACTCGATCGTGCACGCCACCCAGTTCTTCGAGTTCATCGCGAACATCGCGGATGCCGGGACGAACCGGAACGTCGTCCGGCTCTCACGTGCCCTGTTCCAGCCGATGGCGGCCGACGACGTGGCCGCCGCGGTGACCACGACGGCCGTCGGCTCGCCGGTGAACCGGGTGATCGAGTTCGCCGGCCCCGAGCAGTTCCGGCTCGAGGAACTCGTGCGCCGCCACCTGCGAGAGCGCAGCGATCTTCGAGACGTGCGCGTCGACCCCCTCGCCCGGTACTTCGGAACGGAGCTCGATGAGCGCGAGCTCCTGCCCGGCCCCGACGCGACGATCGCCTCGACGAGGTACGACGACTGGCTCGCCGCCGGAGGCAGGCCGAACGTCGAGCTCGAGGGCCGGTCGGCCCAACCCATCGCCACAGCAGTCCCAACCCATCGCCACAGCAGTCCCAACCCATCGCCACAGCAGGAATCTTCGTGAACTGAACAGACTCGGTCGACCCTCGCCACCTGCTCGCGGGAGAGGTCGGCGGAGCGTCGCGTCGCAGCTGCAGCGACGGGAAGCAGTCGGCGAGCGCCCGTTCGGTTTCGTCAGGATCGCGCAGCGCCAGGGCGGCACGCGTCAGCCCGGTCAGGTGGTCTCCCCGGGTCCACCCGGCGGGATCGGGGTGAGGTCACTGTACGCGAACCTGCCTGTGCGAACGATGTCGCGCCGCCCGGGCACAGGTTCGGCCGGCCCGGGGAGACGAGCCGTTCCCCTCGTCCGATTCGATCCGCGGCCTCGGCATGCCGCCGGTCGCGACGGCCGTGTCATCGAGAGCGGCGAGAGACCGTTAGCGTTGATCACGTGCAATCGCCTGTCAATGCCGTCGTCGACGGCCACCTCGGCCACCTGAGTCTCAATCGTCCCGAGGCGATCAACGCGATCGACCTCGAGATGATGCATGCCATGACCGACGCCCTCGACGCGTGGGTCGACGATGACGCCGTGTCGGCGATCCTCCTCGACGGGGTCGGCGACTACGGTTTCTGCGCCGGCGGCGACTTCCGCGAGATCCTCGAGCGCGCGGCCGAGGGCATGACGATCGGGTCCGTGTTCTTCCGTGACGAGTACCGTCTCATCGCGAAGCTCGCCGAGTATCCCAAGCCGATCGTGTCGATCATGCACGGCATGACGATGGGCGGCGGCATCTCGCTCGCCGGGCACGTCTCCACGCGCGTGGTGACCGATCAGGTCAAGCTCGGGCAGCCCGAGACCGGCTACGGCTTCGTTCCCGACGGGGGAGCCACGTGGCGTCTCGCGCGCACCCCGGGCGAGATCGGCACCTACCTGGCACTGAACTCCATCGACCTCACCGCCGCCGACGCCATCGCGCTCGGATTCGCCGACGTGATGGTGCCGACCGATCAGGTCGCCGAGTTGACGACCGCGCTCGCCGACGTCGACGAGTCGACCGATCTCGAGGCACTGGTTCGGCGGTTCGCCGCCGACGCCGGCGCCTCGACGGTGCTCGAACGTCGCGACTGGATCGACGCGTGCTATTCGGCCGACACGGTGCAGGCGATCCTCGAGCGGCTCTGGGCGTTCTCCAACGGCGAGTCGGTCGAGGGGCTGAGCGCCGCCGATTCGAGCGATCCGGATGCCGCTGCGAACGCGGCCGAGGCTGCAGACTCCCTGCTCAGGCTCTCGCCGACCGCGCTCGTGGCGACGTTGCGATCGGTGCGCGCCGCGCGCGACGGAGAGGACCTGCGCGACGCCCTCGAACGGGAGCTCCGTCTGGCCCGCTGGTTCACGACGCAGCCCGACCTGTTCACGGGCGTGCAGGCCCTGGTGGCGCAGAACACCGAGACGCTCCACCAGGACTCGGTGCCCGACTGGACCCCGTCGGACCTCGCCGACGTCGACGTCACCGACATCGCCGCGGCCATGGAGACCCAGCTCCGCCACAGCGTGTTCTCGCGCGGACTCGGCATCCCCGACGAGACCGAGCAGGCCGACCAGAAGGCCTGACCCGCGCGTCGCTCCTCAGGACGCGGTGCTTCGGATCGATGACGCCCACCCGATCACGGGAACGGCGCCGGGGGTCCCCGTAGGCTGAGACGACGGATGCGCTCGAGAGGGATCCTGATGCCGGAGAAGCAACCCGGATGTCCCCTTCCGACCCGCCGCAGAACCTCGGTCCGAGATCGTCGTCCGGCTCGGCTCCCATCGCCTGATGGGCGTGGATCGCACCGCGCTGAGGGAACTGCTCGAACTGTCGCTCGCCGAGTCGCAGGCCTAGGCGAGGCCGGCACCCGAGACGCCGACGGCTGCGAGCGCGCGCACCCGTCGCTCGGCTAGCCTCGGAGGATGCGCACCTTCTGGACCGTCCTCACCGTGATCGCCGCCATCGTCATCGCCTGGATCCTCGTCGACGTCGTGTTCAGCGTGCTGTGGTTCATCGCGAAGGCCGCGATCGTGGCCGTCGTGGCGGTCGTCGTCTTCTTCGTGCTGCGTTCCATCCTCGGACGGTCGGGCAGCCGCGACTCGATCGAGCGCTGATCGCGCTCGCGCTCACGCGAAAGGCCTGAAGGCTGCCATCCCCACCTTCGAAGCGGGTCGGGGCGCGATCGGGACCCGGCCGCGGATCCACGACGTGCGACCACGACGAAGCGCCGGATGCGAGGCATCCGGCGCTTCGAGATCGTGCGGGGCGTTACTTGACCGCGTCGATGTTCTTCACGAGCTGACCGCCGGCGAGGCCGGACAGGATCGCGCTGACGTCGAGGCCCGTGAGCGACTTCACGACCTCGGTGCCCTCGCCGAGCACCTGGCCGACGGTCTTCGTCACGGCGCTCGCGCCGTCGGTCGAGACGACCGTGAGCTTGTCGATGTTCGAGATGGGCTCTGCGGCTGCGCGAACGATCTCGGGCAGACGGGAGATGATCTCCTGCGCGAGTGCCGCCTCGCCGTACTTCTGCAGGGCGAGCGCCTTCGCGTCGGTGGCGGATGCCTCGGCGAGGCCCTCGGCCTCGATGGCGGAGGCGCGGGCCTCGCCCTCTGCGCGCACACCGGCCGCGAGGGCCACCTTGCGGTCGCGCTCGGCCTCACCCGCGAAGCGCACCGACGTGGCGGCGGCCTCGGCGTCCTGCACGGCGGCGACCTTGTTCGCCTCGGCGATCTTGGTGCGCTTGAACGCCTCGGCCTCGGTGCTCGCGTTGGCCGCGTCGCGCTTGGCGGTGGCGCGCTGCACCTCGGCGTAGGCCTCTGCCTCTGCGGGCTTGCGGATCTCGATGTCGAGGCGCTCCTGCGTCACGAGGGCCTGCTCCTGCAGCGCGTCGCGCTCCTGCACGGCGACCAGCTTGTCCTGTTCGGCGGTCGCGAGCTGGCCGGCCGCCTGGGCCTCGGCGTTGGCGCGATCGGTCTCGGCCTTGATGCCGGCCTGCTTGAGGCTCAGCGCCTTCTGCCGCTCGGCGATCTGCTCGGCGGCCTCGATGCGGGCGAACTCGCTGGCACGTGCGGCTTCGGCCTCGCTGACCTCGGCGACCTGGCGGGCGCGGGCGGCCTCGGCACGGCCGAGGTTGGCGAGGTAGTCGCTGCCGGGCGTGGAGATGTCGGAGATGTTGAGGAGGTCGACCTGCAGCCCCTGCTCGACGAGGTCGGTCTTCGTCTCGGCGACGACGCGGTCGGAGAGGCTCTTGCGGTCGGAGATGATCTGCTCGATGGTCATGTCGCCGACGATGGAGCGCAGCGAGCCCTCGAGCGACTCCTTGATGATCTCGGTGAGGAGCTCCTGCTGCGAGAGGAAGCGCTGCGCGGCGCGACGCACGCCGTCTTCGGTGCCGCTGACCTTGAAGTTGATCGAGGCCTTGATCGCGATCTTGATGCGGTTCTTGTCGACGCCCTCGACGGTGATGCCGATCTGGCGTTGTTCGAGCGAGATCGAGAAGCCCTGCTGGAGGATCGGCCAGACGAAGGTTCGCCCGCCGATCACGACGCGCTGCCCCGTGTTCGTCTGGGCGTCGGTGCGGCCGGCGCCGCGACCGACGATGACGAGGGCCTCGTTCGGCGGCACGCGGCGGATGCGCCGCGCGATGAAGACCAGGAGGGAGAGCAGGGCGATGACGATCGCGATGATCGAGATCACCTGGATCGCGGTCGTGTCCAGCAGCAAGGTGGTGCCTTTCGGGTTCTCGGGTTGGGCGGGGTGATGCAGGCCGCGAGATGCGGTTCAGACGAGGAGGTGCCGACGTGACGCACGTCGGACGGCAGCAGTCAGTTCGCGGCGACCTTGACGCGGGTGCCGATGTGCTCGACGACGACGACGCGCGACCCCTCGGCGATGGGATCGTCGGAGTAGGCGAGGCGCCGTTCGATCTCGCCGGGGCCGTCGAGGCTCACCTCGCCGCCGGAGGTGGAGACATCCGACCGCGCCACGCCCGACAGGCCGACCGCCGAGGCCGGCACGCCGTCGGAGGAGTTCGTGAGGTTGCGCACGACGAGCGCCGAGAGCGCGTAGGCGACCAGGCCGAGCACGATCGCCAGCACGTAGGCCCAGACGAGGTCGAGTCCGGTCGTCGCGATGAGCGTGCCCGACGCGCCGAAGACGACGAGCCCGACCGAGAGCGCCGTGCCCGAGATGGCCCCGTCGCCGACGTCGAAGTGATCGAGGATGTCCCCGAGCACCAACGAGATGAGGAGCAGCACCAGGCCCACTCCGCCGACGATGAGAAACGGGAGGAGCATCCAGTGGCCCTTCTGCGCGCGCGAGACCGCACGGGAATGCACGGGTCTCGCAACCCTATCGGCTGGGCGCCCCTGGCGTTCGGGCTCTCCACAGGTGCCGGCCGGTCTGGTCAACGCACGTCTCCGGCGGCCTGGGGGCGTCCTCCGCCGCGGCGGGCGCCGAGGTCACGACGCCGCGGCACCCACGACGGCGATCGCGTCGACGGCCGCATCACCGCGCAACCGGCGCATGCGCGTGACCACCGCGTCGACGACCGCCGGAGTCAGCGCTCGGCAGACGATGCTGTTCGCGCCGAGCGACTCGAGCCCGCCGGCGCGGATGCGGATGACATCCCAGCCGACCTCGGCCAGCGCTTCGTCCTTCTCGAGGTCGGAGGCCTCCTTGAGGCCGAGATGCGCACGCCGCGAACGGCCGGGGTCGTCGTACTCGATCGCGATGCGCAGCTGCGGAACGAGGATGTCGGGCCACACCTCGCTGCGCCCGAAGAACGTGCGCGCGATGTGCACGGCATTCACGCGGTGGTGCAGGCGGATGCGTTCGCCGAGCAGGGCGCGGAGCCGCTGTTCGGTCATCGAGGTGCGGGTTCGGAGCCCCGGTTTCATGAAGGCGAGCCCAGCCTCGCGGAGGGCGGCCGGCGCGGCGGCGTTCGCGCGGCACTTCGCGCACCCGGTGCCGGTGAGCATCTCGCTGACGGTGGCGGGGTAGCGGTCGTGGCCGCGCGGGCACAGCCAGAGGTACTCGGCGCCGAGGCGGGTCTCCGCGGCGAGCGCGGCCCGCTGCGGGGGAGCGACCTTGCGCAGCAGCTCGCCGCGCGAACGGTGCGTCTCGGTGATGAGCATGCAGAGCGGGCACAGACGGCGCAGCGTGAGCGCGGCGGGGTCGGCACCGTGTCCGCAGTGGAACCTCACGGCGACCACGGTGGGTCCTTCGGCTTGGGCATGTGCCGATCCTGCCGATCCCCACCGACATCCGTCGACCTGGGCGGGTGCGCGGCACCTGCGGTGTCGGTCCGGGGCGAGACAATGGGACCATGCAGATCGCCGTGGGCGTCGGCGACGGCGGTCGCGTGCAGTTCGTCGATCCCGATCGGGCTGCGGAGCCGCTCGCCGAGGTCGAGCCCAGTGACGCCGTCGAGGTCTTCCGGCGACTCGAACTCGCCCATGCTCCGCGGTGGGTCTGGGGCGACGTGCGCGAGTGGTACCCGGTGCTGCTCGCGAGCGGCGTGCGGCTCGCGCGGTGCCACGATCTGCGGCTTTGCGGGGCGATCCTCGACCACTCCACGTTCACCGCCGACCTCCGTGCCCGCGGAGGGCACCCGACACCCGCCTGGCTGCCGCCCGGACCGACGATGGCCGAGGCGGTCGGCCCGCCCGCGCCGCCGGCCGCGCAGCGGCACGAGACGTTGTTCGACCTCGACGGCTTCGACGATCCCCCTCGGCACGAGCGCACCGGCCCGGCCACGGGCCCCGGCATCGCCGTCGAGCGAGCGGATGCCGCGCGCGACCGCCCGTCGGCGGCCTCCGTCGTCGACGAGCACCGCCGACAGGTCGCGCTCATCGACGCGAGCAGCTCACCGGCCGCTCTTCGGCTGCTGATCGCGGCCGAGTCGGCCGGCGCCCTGATCGGCGCCGAGATGCGCGCGGCGGGGCTGCCGTGGAGCCGGAGGGTCCACGAGGCCGTGCTCGAGGCCGAGCTGGGCACGCGCCCGTCGCCGGGTCGCAAGCCCGCGCGCATGGAGGAGGTCGCCGCCGTCGTCCGCGACGAACTGGGGACGCCGAAGCTCAACCTCGACTCGCAGGTCGACGTGCTGCGCGCACTGCGTGCGGCGGGCGTGCCGACCTCGTCCACCTCGCGCTGGGAGTTGCGCGAGCACGAGCATCCCGCCATCGAGCCCCTCATCGCCTACAAGAAGCTCGCGCGCCTGCTGAGCGCCAACGGGTGGGGCTGGCTCGACGAATGGGTGGCTGACGACCGCTTCCGCCCCGAGTACGTGCCCGGCGGCACCGCGACGGGCCGCTGGGCCACGTCCGGCGGCGGCGCGCTCCAGCTGCCGAAGCTCGTGCGCAGCGCGGTGGTCGCCGACCCCGGCTGGACCCTCGTCGTCGCCGACGCCGCCCAGCTCGAACCGCGCGTGCTCACGGGCATGTCCCGCGATGAGGCGATGCAGCGCGCCGGGCACGGCCGCGACCTGTATCGCGGCCTCGTCGACTCCGGCGTCGTCGCGACACGCGACGAGGCGAAGATCGCGATCCTCGGAGCCATGTACGGCGCGACCACCGGCGACAGCGGCCGGCTCGTGCCGCGCCTCGCGCGGGCGTACCCCCGGGCCATGCGGCTCGTCGACGCGGCCGCCCGCGACGGCGAGCGCGGACTCCAGGTGACCACGCTCCTCGGTCGTTCGTCGCCATTGCCGCCCGCCGAGTGGCGCGCCACGCAGGCGAGGGCGAGCCAGCCCGACGCGACCTCGTCGGACGAGCGTCGAGCTCGGTCGTCGGCCCGCGACTGGGGCCGGTTCACCCGAAACTTCGTCGTACAGGGCAGCGCGGCCGAGTGGGCGCTCTGCTGGATGGCCGACCTCAGGGCGAAGCTGCATGCGCTCGGCGCGGCGACCCCTGGGTCGACGGGCGCTGGGTCGACGGGTGCTGGCACGGCGGGCGCTGGCACGACGGACCCTGCGCCGACGGGCTCCGCAGGTGCCGATCCGTCAGCACGGAGACCGGCCGCGGCATCCGGACCCGTCTTCGATCGCGCGCCGCATCTCGTCTACTTCCTGCACGACGAGATCATCGTGCACACGCCGACCGACCTGGCCGACGCGGTCGCCGACGCGGTGCTCGGTTCGGCCGTCACGGCCGGGCGCCTGCTCTTCGGCGACTTCCCGATCGAGTTCCCGCTCGATCTCGAGATCGTCGACAGCTACGCGTCGGCCGGCGCCTGATCGACCGCCTCGAGGGCCGGCTCGGCGGGTGGGCTTGCGACGCTGCCCGGTCGTCGACCACGCCGTGGTCGCGTCGCGCTCGGCTCGAAGGCGAGTGCGGCCCCGATCGTGAGCGGTCCCGCCAGCGCCAGCCATGAGAGCGCCGCGTCGGCACGAGCCAGGTCGGCGGATGCCGCGAGGCGCGCGAGTCCGGCCATCGCCGCCGACCCGGGGGCCGTGCCGGCGTCGCCGCCCCGCGCGCTGCCGTCCGCTGCGCCGGAACCGCCCGTCGCCCCAGTGCCGCCCGCCGCGAAGGCACCGGCGTCCTGCGCCTGCCCGCGCACGAGATCGCGACGCTCGCGCCACCGGCGCTCCTCGCCCTCGACGACGGATGCCGCGTCCACCCCGGGCAGCGAGGCCGCGATGAGCACGCGGTCGACCGTCTCGTCCCACGGGTCGGCGCCCGCGGCATCCGTTCCCGAAAGCCAGGCCTGCGCCGCGAGGCGCCCCGCATCGGTCAGGCGGTGCAGTGGGAGCCCGTCGTCGGTCGTGCCCGCGGGCTCGAGCAGCCGCTGCTTCGTCAATCGCTCGATCGTCGCGTAGGTCTGGCCGACGTTCACGGTCCGGCGCCCGCCGGTTCGCTCGGTGAGTCCGCCGTGCAGGGCGAACCCGTAGGCCGGTCCCGTGGTGAGCAGGGCGAGCAGTGCGTCGCGCACGGCCATGGCGCCTCCTTCGGCGAACGGGAATCGGAACGTTTCACCGAGCATACAGTTTCCGGCCCTCCGCGGCCGGAACCCCACCACGCGCGGCGCGAACCTTGTCAGGGCGGCGGATCCGGGGCATAATCGCCGGTGACGGTCACGTCGAAAATCGAATATCCAGCCATCCGTGGC
Organism: Agromyces sp. PvR057; assembly: GCF_040547485.1. Lineage (NCBI taxonomy): Bacteria > Bacillati > Actinomycetota > Actinomycetes > Micrococcales > Microbacteriaceae > Agromyces > Agromyces sp. PvR057. Next base: position 1,969,063 of record NZ_JBEPPT010000001.1, on the reverse strand, counting down.
TCCCGAGGTCGTAGGGGAAGACGCACCTCGAGAACGGAGTCGGAGATGGCAGAGACGTTGTCGCGGGTCGTGCGCCCCGCGCAGGGAGTGCTGTTCGTGCACTCCGCACCGCGCGCGCTGTGCCCGCATGTCGAGTGGGCCGCCGGTCGTGCCCTCGGCACCGCCGTGAACTTCGACTGGAGCGACCAACCCGTCTACCGAGGGCTCATGCGCGCCGAGTTCCACTGGGAGGGCGACGCCGGCTCAGGCGCGAAGATCGCCTCGGCGCTCCGCGGGTGGGAGCAGCTCCGCTACGAGGTGAGCGAGGACCCGACCCCCGGCTCCGACGGTGCCCGCTGGATGCACACGCCCGACCTGGGCGTGTATTTCGCGCAGACCGACATCGCGGGCAACACCGTCATCGGCGAGGACCGCATCCGCTACGCGATGGAGATCGCCGGTTCCGACCCGGTCGAGCTGCACCGCGAACTCCGACTCGCCCTCGGGCAGGCATGGGACGACGAGCTCGAGCCCTTCCGCCACGCGAGCGACTTCGCCCCAGTCGTCTGGTTGCACCAGGTGGGGTGAGCAGGGCCTCGGCCCGCGTGCTGGCGTCCCGCGATCGTCGGAGAGTCGCTCCCGGTGAACGCACGGACGAAACCCGCGGACCGTCGACGAGAACGCCCCCGGTGTCAGGTGACACCGGGGGCGTTCTCATTGGCGGATGCCGCGGCATCCGTGAACGGCTACACCGAGCGGAAGACCGCGACCGCGTTGTGGCCGCCGAACCCGAACGAGTTCGAGATGGCCACCTGCGGGCCGTCGCCGAGCGGCTGCGGCTCGCCCGAGACGAGCAGGGGGATCGCGGGGTCCTGCGTGGTGAGGTTGATCGTCGGGGGAGCGAGGCGGCTCTCGAGCGCGAGCACCGTGAAGACCGCCTCGAGTGCGCCGGTGCCGCCGAGCAGGTGCCCGGTGGAGGCCTTCGTCGCCGAAACGGGGATCTCGTGCACGCGGTCGCCGAACACGTTGCGGAGCGCCGTGTACTCGGCGATGTCGCCGACGGGGGTGCTCGTGGCGTGCGCGTTGATGTGCGTGACCTCGTCGGGGGTGGCGTCGGCCTGCGCGAGCGCGTCGAGCACGGCACGGCTCGCGCCGCGACCCTCGGGGTCGTTGGCGGTGATGTGGTACGAGTCTGCGCTCACCGCGCCGCCCGCCAGCTCGGCGTAGATGCGGGCGCCGCGAGCGAGGGCGTGCTCCTCGGTCTCGATGACGAGGCTCGCCGCACCTTCGCCCATGACGAAGCCGTCGCGGTCGACGCTATAGGGGCGCGATGCGCCGGCCGGGTCGTCGTTGCGCTTGGAGAGCGCCTGCATCGACGAGAACGATGCGAGCGTGATCGGGTGGATCGCCGACTCGGAACCGCCGGCGATGACGACGTCGGCGAGTCCGAGCTGCAGGTGCTCGTAGGCGTTCGCGAGCGACTCGGTGCTCGAGGCGCACGCTGACGCGACCGTGCGGGCGAAGGCCCGGGCCTCGAAGTGCATCGAGATGGCCGCGGAGGCCGCGTTCGGCATCAGCATCGGCACGGTCATGGGCAGCACGCGGCGCGGGCCGCGCTCGCGCAGGGTGTCCCACGCGTCGAGCAGGGTCCAGATGCCGCCGATGCCGGTCGCGTAGTCGACGCCGAGGCGTTCGGGGGCCACGTCGGGTGCGCCGGCGTCGGCCCAGGCCTCCATCGCCGAGATCAGCGCGAACTGGCTCGACGGGTCGAGTCGCTTGGCGACCTGACGCTCGAGCACCTCTTCGGGGCGGACCTTCGCGGATGCCGCGAAGTGCACCGGCAGGTCGTACTCGGCGACCCAGTCGTGCTCGAGCGTGCGAGCACCGGATTCGCCGGCGAGCAGGGCATTCCAACTGTCACGGGCGGTGCCGCCGAGGGGCGAGGACGCGCCGATGCCCGTGATCACGATCTTCTTGGTCATACGAGAAACACTCCGATGGAGGAAACGATCAGGCTGAGCGAGCGGGCCGGGCGTTCGCGCCGGCCCGCTCGATGCGTCGCTTAGGCCGAGGCCTTGACGATGAAGTCGACGGCGTCGCCGACCGTCTTGAGGTTCTTGACCTCTTCGTCGGGGATCTTGACGTCGAACTTCTCTTCAGCGTTGACGACGATGGTCATCATCGAGATCGAGTCGATGTCGAGGTCGTCGGTGAACGACTTGTCCAGCTCAACCGTGTCGGTTGCGATGCCGGTCTCGTCGTTGATGAGCTCGGCCAGGCCGGCAAGCACTTCTTCGGTGGACAATGCCATGGTTCTTCTCCTTGAGGGTGTCTCGTTTGACCGAGAGCCAGTCTAGATGGACAGTGGTCGGCGGTTCACGGCAGAACCACCACTTGGGCGCCGAACACGAGGCCGGCGCCGAAGCCGATCTGGAGGGCGAGGCCTCCGGAAAGTTCAGGGTGCTCCTCGAGCAGACGGTGGGTCGCGAGGGGGATGGACGCCGCGGAGGTGTTGCCCGTCGTGGCGATGTCGCGAGCGATCGCGACCGTCTCGGGCAGCTTCAGTTGCTTCGCGAACTCGTCGATGATGCGCATGTTCGCCTGATGGGGGATGAACGCGGCGAGGTCGGCGGCGGTGATGCCGGCGGCGTCGAGCGCCTGCTTGGCGACCTTGGCCATGTCCCAGACGGCCCAGCGGAACACGGTCTGGCCCTCCTGGCGGAGGGTCGGCCATTCGGCCGCGCCGTCGCGGAACTCGACGAGCGTGCTGTTCATGCCCACCGCACCGGCCTTCGACCCGTCGGAGCCCCACACCGTCTGCGCGATGCCCGGGAAGTCGCTCGGGCCGATCACGACGGCGCCGGCGCCGTCGCCGAGGAGGAACGAGATGGTGCGGTCGGTCGGGTCGACGACGTCGGAGAGCTTCTCGGCGCCGATGACGAGCGCGTAGTGCGCGACGCCCGTTCGGATGAGCGCGTCGGCCTGGGCCACGGCGTAGGCGTACCCCGCGCAGGCCGCGTTCGTATCGTAGGCGGCTGCGGGATTCGCGCCCACGCGATCGGCCACGACCGCCGACATCGACGGCGTCTGCCGCACGTTCGAGATCGTCGCGACGATCACGAGGTCGATCAACTCGGGCGCGACGCCCGACTTCTCGATCGCCTCGCGCGCGGCATCCGTCGCCAGGTCGAGCGCCGAGACGTCGGAGCCGGCGCGCGTGCGCGTGATGATGCCGGTGCGCTGCTGGATCCACTCGTCGGAGGAGTCGATCGGGCCGATCAGGTCGTCGTTCGGCACGAAGTTCGCGCCGCGCGCCGCGCCGACGGCGTAGATGCGCGTGTAGGCGGGGCCGTGCGACTGCTGCAGGGTGGGCTTGGTCATGTTCGACATTCTCTCGGTGCGGTCGGCCGTGCCGCGAATCAGGCGGCCTGTTCGATGAGCTCGATCGCGGCGGCCAGGTCGTCTGGCGTCTTCACGGCGACGGTCGGCACGCCCTTGAGCGCGCGCTTGGCCAGCCCGACGAGCGCGCCGGCGGGCGCGACCTCGATGACCCCCGTGACGCCGGCTTCGGCGAAGGCCGCCATGCAGAGGTCCCAGCGCACGGGCGAGGAGACCTGGCCCACGAGCAGGTCGACGAACTCCGTTCCGGATGTCACGACACGGCCGTCTCGGTTCGTCCAGAGCGTCTGCGCGGGGTCGGCGGGGTTCAGCGTCGCCGCGACCTCGGTGAGGTGCGCGACGGCGGGAGCCATGTAGCGCGTGTGGAACGCGCCGGCCACCTGCAGCGGGATCACCCGGGTGCCGGCGGGCGGCTCGGCCTTCAGCGTCTCGAGGGCGTCGAGGGCTCCGGCGACGACGATCTGGCCGCCGCCGTTGAAGTTCGCGGGCTCGAGTCCGAGCTCGGCGAGCCTCGCCAGCAGGACGGACTCCTCGCCGCCGAGGACGGCGCTCATGCCGGTCGGGGTCTGCGCCGCGGCATCCGACATCGCGCGACCGCGCTCGCCCACGAACCGCATGGCGTCGGTCGCCGAGAGCACCCCGGCGCCCGCCGCAGCGGTGATCTCGCCGACCGAGTGCCCGGCGATGCCGCCGATCCTCTCGGCACGGCCGTCGGCCAACAGGGCGTCGAGGGTGAGCAGGCCCGCTGCGACGATGAGCGGCTGGGCCACGGCCGTGTCCCGGATGGCGTCGGCGTCGCTCTCGGTGCCGTGCAGGGCGAGGTCGACGCCCGCGGCCTGCGAGAGGGTGTCGAGGCGCTCGGCGCGGGCGGAGTCCGCGAGCCAAGGAGCGAGGAATCCGGGGGTCTGGGAGCCCTGACCAGGGCAGACGACGACGATCACGTCCCTAGTCTGTCAATGTCGTCGGGTGCGCGTGTGTGTCGATGCGACAAGCTCTCACGGAAAGCCTTGTGCGCGTCCCACAGTGAATGCCGGTGCGGCCGCGGTCGCTCCGGGGACCGCGGCACCTCAGACGGTGCGGCGCCTCGGCGGGTGCTCGTGATCGCTCATCGAACCGATGATGAGCGCGGACTGCAGGATGAGCGCCTCCCGTGCGCCCGTGGCATCCCACCCGATCACGTCGGAGACGCGCTTCAGGCGGTAGCGCACGGTGTTCGGGTGCACGAAGAGCTCGCGGGCGGTCGCCTCGAGCGACCGGCCGTTGTCGAGGTAGCTCCAGAGCGTCGTGAGCAGCTCGGTCGAGTGCGCCTGCAACGGGCGGTAGATGCGGTGCACGAGCGTCGCCCGTGCCAACGGATCGCCCGCGAGCGCCCGCTCGGGCAGGAGGTCGTCGGCGTGCACCGGGCGCGGCGCGTGCCGCCAGGAGCGTGCAACGGCGAACCCGGCCAGCGCGGCCTTGGCGCTCTTCGACGCATCGACGAGGTTCGGCACCTCGTGGCCGAGCACGAGGTGGCCGGGGCCGAAATGCCCTTCGAGCTGCGTCGCGAACTCCATGAAGGTCATGGCGGGCGACGTGCCGACCTCGTCGGGCTGACGGCCGAGCTGCTCGGACCGGCCGATCACGAGCACGAGGCGATTGCCCTGCACGCCGATCAGCACGTCGGCCTGCATGTGCCGGGCGACGCGGCGCACGTGGTCGACGTCGAGCTGCTTCGGCGCCGTGCCGACGAGCACCGCGACCTCGCCGTGACCGTGCCAACCGAGTGCGGCGATGCGGCTCGGGAGCTCGTCGTCGTACTCGCCCGAGAGGATCGAGTCGACCACGAGCGCCTCGAGGCGTGCATCCCAGAGTCCGCGTGCCTCGGCCGCACGGGCGTAGACGTCGGCCGCGGCGAACGCGATCTCGCGGGAGTACAGCAGGATCGCCTCGCGCAGCGGCTCGCCGCCGTCGCGAATGCGATCCTCGACGACCTCGACGGTGACCCGGATCAGCTGCAGGGTCTGCTGGAGGCTCACCGAGCGGAGGAGCTCGCGCGGCGCCGCGCCGAACACGTCGGCCGCGATCCAGGGCGTCGAACGAGGATCCTCGAACCACGCGATGAACGAGGAGATGCCGGCCTGGGCGACGAGGCCCACGGCCGAGCGTCGGCTCGGCGGCATGTCCCCGTACCAGGGCAACGTGTCCTCCAGGCGCTTCAGCGTCTGGGTCGACAACTCACCCGCGATGGTTCGCAACCATCCGAGCGTCTCCGCCTTGGTACGGGGTTTCGCCACCTCGGGTTAGCTCTCGCCGCCGGCGGAACCGGTGGTTCCGGCGTTGACGTCGTGCAGGCGGTACTTCTCGATCGCCTGAGCCGGCACCGAGGCGTCGATCTCACCGCGGGCCACGAGCTGCTCGAGCGCGCGCACCACGAGCGACGGTCCGTCGATCTTGAAGTAGCGACGGGCTGCGGCACGCGTGTCGGAGAAGCCGAAGTCGTCGGCGCCGAGCGTGGCGAAGTCACCGGGCACGTACGCGCGGATCTGGTCGGGCACCGCGTGCATGTAGTCGGACACGGCGACGAACGGGCCGTTCGAACCCGCGAGCTTCGTCGTGACGTACGGCACGCGCTTCTCGGCATCGGGGTTCAGGAAGTTGTGCTCGTCTGCGGCGAGGCCGTCGCGGCGGAGCTCGGCCCAGCTGGTGACCGACCAGACGTCGGCCGAGACGCCCCAGTCCTCGGCGAGCAGGTGCTGCGCCTCGAGGGCCCAGGGCACCGCCACGCCGGAGGCGAGGAGCTGCGCCGACGGGCCGTTGCCGGTGCCGGCCGCGACCTTGTGGATGCCGCGGAGGATGCCGTCGACGTCGACGCCCTCGGGCTCCGCGGGCTGCACGATCGGCTCGTTGTACACCGTGAGGTAGTACATGACGTTCGGGTCGGCGTGCGACCCGCCGTACATGCGCTCGAGGCCGGCGCGCATGATGTGCCCGATCTCGTAGCCGTACGCGGGGTCGTAGCTGACCACGGCCGGGTTCGTCGACGCGAGCAGCGGCGAGTGGCCGTCTGCGTGCTGCAGGCCCTCACCCGTGAGGGTGGTGCGGCCCGCGGTCGCGCCGATGATGAAGCCGCGTGCCATCTGGTCGCCTGCGGCCCACATGGCATCGCCCGTGCGCTGGAAGCCGAACATCGAGTAGAACACGTACACCGGGATCAGCGGCTCGCCCTGCGTGGCGTACGAGGTGCCGATGTTCGTGAAGGCCGCGAACGCGCCGGCCTCGTTGATGCCGACGTGCACGATCTGGCCCTGCGGGCTCTCCTTGTAGGCGAGCAGCAGTTCGCGGTCGACCGAGGTGTAGTGCTGGCCGTTCGGGTTGTAGATCTTCGCGGTCGGGAAGAACGCGTCGATGCCGAACGTGCGCGCCTCGTCGGGGATGATCGGCACGATGCGGTGGCCGAAGTCCTTCGAGCGGATGAGGTCCTTCAGCAGTCGCACGAAGGCCATCGTCGTGGCGATCTCCTGCGTGCCGGAGCCCTTCTTCGAGATCGCGTACGCCGAGTCGTCGGGCAGCGAGATCTCCACGTGCTTCGAGCGGCGCTCGGGAACGTAGCCGCCGAGCGCACGACGGCGCTCCTGCAGGTACTGGATCGCCTCGTCGCGCTGGCCTGGGTGGTAGTACGGCGGCAGGTACGGGTTCTCCTCGAGCTGCGCGTCGGAGATGGGGATGCGCATCTCGTCGCGGAAGCCCTTGAGGTTGTCGAGGGTCATCTTCTTCATCTGGTGCGTCGCGTTGCGCCCCTCGAAGGACTTGCCCAGGCCGTAGCCCTTGATGGTCTTCGCGAGGATGACCGTCGGCTGGCCCTTGTGCTCGGTGGCCGCCTTGAACGCCGCGTAGATCTTGCGGTAGTCGTGGCCGCCGCGCTTGAGGCCCCAGACCTCGTCGTCGCTGAGGTGCGACACGAGCTCGAGGGCGCGGGGGTCGCGGCCGAAGAAGTTCTCGCGCACGTACGCGCCGGACTCCGTCTTGTACGTCTGGTAGTCGCCGTCGGGCGTGACGTTCATGAGGTTGCGGAGCGCGCCGTCGTGGTCGGCTGCGAGCAGCGAGTCCCACTCGCGGCCCCAGACGACCTTGATGACGTTCCAGCCGGCGCCGCGGAAGAAGCTCTCGAGCTCCTGGATGATCTTGCCGTTGCCGCGCACCGGTCCGTCGAGACGCTGCAGGTTGCAGTTGATGACGAAGTTGAGGTTGTCGAGGCCCTCGTTCGCGGCGACCTGGAGCTGGCCGCGGCTCTCGACCTCGTCCATCTCGCCGTCGCCGAGGAACGCCCAGACCTGCTGGTCGGAGGCGTCCTTGATGCCGCGGTTGGTGAGGTACCTGTTCAACTGGGCCTGGTAGATCGCGTTGATCGGGCCGAGGCCCATCGACACGGTCGGGAACTGCCAGAACTCGGGCATGAGGCGCGGATGCGGGTACGACGAGAGCCCGTGCGGCGCACGCGACTTCTCCTGGCGGAACCCGTCGAGGTCGGCGTCACTGAGCCGGCCCTCGAGGAAGGCGCGGGCGTACATGCCGGGGGAGGCGTGCCCCTGGAAGAAGACCTGGTCGCCGCCGCCGGGGTGGTCCTGGCCGCGGAAGAAGTGGTTCAGGCCGACCTCGTAGAGCGAGGCCGCGCCGGCATAGGTCGAGATGTGGCCGCCCACGGCGATGTCCGGTCGCTGCGCGCGGTGCACGAGGATCGCGGCGTTCCAGCGCAGCCACGCGCGGTAGCGGCGTTCGATGTCCTCGTCGCCGGGGAACTCGGGCTCGTTCTCGGGGGCGATCGTGTTCAGGTAGTCCGTGGTCGGCACCATCGGCACGCCGAGGTGGAGCTCCTTCGAACGCTTGAGCAGGCTGAGCATGATCTCACGACCACGCTGGTGCCCCTTCGCCGTGACGAGCGCATCGAGGGACTCGGCCCACTCGGATGTCTCGTCGGGGTCGGAATCCAGGGACTCGACGGAGTAGGGGTCCTGGTCGTTGACAGTCACACTCGACCTTTCTCTACGGCAGATCATGCCGGGCGCGGCGATCCGCGCGCACGACGAACGGCCGGGTTTCGACCGATCACACTTGGCCATACTAGTGACATTCGCACAACGTTTCGGCTCGGTACGCTGTGCCTTCGCTCACCGTTCGACAAAGCAGAGGAGAGAACGGATGCCGCTCACGGCCGGTGCTCTCGCCCCCGACTTCGAACTGGCCGACGAGACCGGCCAGACGGTGCGGCTGGCCGAGGCCAGGGGGATCGCACCGGTCGTCCTTGTGTTCTTCCCGCTCGCGTTCTCGCGCACCTGCGAGGGGGAGTTGCGCGCGCTGCGCGACCACCGGGCGATCTTCGCCGATGCCGGTGCACAGGTGCTCGGCGTCTCGGTCGACTCGAAGTTCGCGCTCCGTGCGTGGGCTGAGGAGCAGCGATTCGGATTCCCGCTCCTGTCCGACTTCTGGCCGCACGGCGAGGTCGCACGCGCCTACGGGGCCTTCCTCGAGGAGCGAGGGCACGCGGCTCGGGCCACGTTCGCGATCGACGGCGACGGCGTGGTCCGGGCGAGCTTCGCGACCGCCCCCGGCGAGGCGCGGAGCCTCGACCAGTACCGCGAGGCGCTCGGGGCGCTGCGGTCCGCCTGAGCGGCGTCGAGCGCAGGCGGCCGCGCCGCGGCATCCGATGCTCGCGATAGCATTGCCGTGCGTCGCTCACGCGACGGGCCTTTAGCTCAGTTGGTAGAGCGCCACGTTTACACCGTGGATGTCGTCGGTTCGAGCCCGGCAGGGCCCACCTCCTCTCCTTCGGTGTTCATGCGCGGCGGTAGGCTGGGCGCGTGCCCGCTGACCTCGCCGACGTCCTCACCACGATCGAACGGCTCTGGCCTGTCGCGGGCGCGGAGGCGTGGGATTCGGTCGGGCTCGTCACCGGAGATCCGGATGCCGCGGTGCGGCGCGTGCTCTTCACCGTCGACGCCGTCGGCGAGACCGTCGACGAGGCCCTCGAGTGGGGCGCCGACCTCGTGATCGCGCACCACCCGCTGCTGCTCAAGGGCGTGACCACCGTGGCGGAGGACCGATACAAGGGATCCCTCATCGCGCGCCTGATCCGCGGCGGCTGCGCGCTGGTCGCAGCGCACACGAACGCCGACGTCGTCGAGCGGGGCACCTCGGCGGTGCTCGCCGAGCGCATCGGGCTCATCGACGCCCGCCCGATCGTGCCGGGCACCGGCCCGGTCGGCGCCGAACCATCTGGCCGAGGCCTCGGCCGTGTCGGGCGCCTCGCGCACCCCACGACGGTCGGCCGGCTCGCACGGCAGCTCGCCGAGATCCTCCCGCCCACGGCGACGGGCGTGCGGGTCGCCGGCGGCTTCGACGACCCGGTCGAGACCGTCGCCGTGTGCGGCGGAGCCGGCGACTCGCTGCTCGGCGATCCGGCCGTGCGCGCCGCAGACGCCTACATCACCGCCGACCTGCGGCATCACCCGGCCTCCGAGTCGCGCGAGCAGTCCAGGCTCGCCCGAGGGCCCGCGCTCATCGACGTGTCGCACTGGGCCAGCGAGTGGCTCTGGCTGGATGCCGCGGCCGCCCAGCTGGGCGAGGCCCACCCCGAACTCGAGCTCCGCGTGAGCGAGCTCCGCACCGACCCCTGGGACTTCCAGGTCGTGCAATGATGACCATTCCCACCGCGAATCCCACAAGGAGCACCACGTGAAGGCAAGCCCCGCCGACCAGCAGCAACTTCTGCGCCTCCAGGCCGTCGACACCCGACTGCAGCAGATCGCGCACCGGCTCGGAAGCCTGCCCCAGTCGGGCCCCATCGCCGAGCTCGCTGCCCGCGACACGGCCGTGCGTTCGCGCCGCGCCGAGGCCCAGGGCGCGCTCGAGGACGCGCGTGCCGAGCTGAAGCGCATCGAGTCGGATGTCGCGGTCGTCGAGGCCCGCATCGCACGCGACGGCGACCGGCTGCAGCACACCTCGTCGACGAAGGACGTCGCGGCACTCGAGTCCGAGCTCGCCTCGCTGTCGAAGCGCCTGAGCGACCTCGAAGACCAGGAGCTCATCGTCATGGAGCGCGTCGAGCAGGCCGAGGGCGTCGTGGCGGGCATCGACGCCGAGCGAGCCGAGATCGCCGCGCAGACGGCGACGCTCGAGGAGGAGCGCAACGAGGCATCCGCGGGTCTCGTCGTCGAGCGCGACGGCGCGGAGCGCGACCGGATCGTCGTCGCCGGCGAGGTGCCGGCCGAGCTCCTGGCCTACTTCGAGCAGCGGCGCGCCCGCGGCGGCGGCGTCGGGGCGGCCCTGCTGCGCCAGCGAACCTGCGGCGGGTGCACGATGACCCTCACCGGCTCCGACCTGGACGTCGTGCGCCGCGCCGCGCCCGACGAGGTGCTGCTGTGCCCCGAGTGCGACCGCATCCTCGTGCGCACCGACGAGTCGGGCATCTGACCCGACGCCTCGCCGCGTCGGTGCGGCGGATCCGTCGCTCGGCTCCGCAGGCGCCGCGGCGCTTCCGCCCAGCCACGGCCTGTACGCTTGGCGTGTGAGCGGGTCGGCAAGACGGCCGCGTCGTCCGAGCGATCGGATGCCGAGGAACGTCCGGGCTCCGCAGGGCAGGACGGTGGGTAACACCCACCCGGGGCAACCCGCGAGACAGTGCCACAGAAAGCAGACCGCCCGGCGCGCGAGCGCCGGGTAAGGGTGAAACGGTGGGGTAAGAGCCCACCAGCGGCCGCGGTGACGCGGTCGGCTCGGTAAACCTCGTCCGGAGCAAGGCCAGACAGGGAACGATGGGGCTGCCCGTCCCGTTCCCGGGTAGGCCGCTGGAGGGGCACGGCAACGTGTCTCCGAGAGAGATGGTCGTCCAGCCGGTGTCGCGCAAGCGCCCGGTGAACAGAACCCGGCGTATCAGCCGGCCCGCTCACACCTCTTCGCGCGAGTCGCCGCGTTCGGGACGACCGCTAGCCGAGGGCGAGCGCCGCCGCGCCGATGATGCCCGCGTTGTTGCGGTGCACGGCGGGCACGATCGGCGTCTTCAGGTCGAGCAGCGGCAGGAAGTGCTCCTGGTGCTTCGACACACCGCCGCCCACCACGAGCAGGTCGGGCGAGAAGATGAACTCGACGTGCGCGTAGTAGCGCTGCAGGCGCTCCGCCCACTGCTTCCAGCTGAGCTCCTCGCGCTCCATCGCGGAGTACGCGGCGCGGTGCTCGGCGTCGTCGTCGTCGAGCTCGAGGTGCCCGAGCTCGGTGTTCGGGATGAGGACCCCGTCATACAGGAACGCCGAGCCGATGCCCGTGCCCAGGGTCGTGAGGATCACGAGCCCGTCGACCCCCGCCGCCGCGCCGAACCGCAGTTCGGCGATGCCGGCGGCATCCGCGTCGTTGATGAAGTGGATGTCGCGGCCGAGCGCCTTCTCGAAGAGCTCCTCGGCGTGCAGGCCGATCCACTTCTTCGAGACGTTGGCGGCCGACAGCGTGTGCCCGCGCTTCACGATGGCCGGGAAGCACACGCCGAGCGCGAGCCCGTCGATGTCGCCGTCGGCGCCGATGGTGTCGAGGAGCTCGGCCGTCGCCTTGACGATGTCGTCGGGCTTGCCGCCATCGGGGGTCAGGACTTTACGGCGTTCGGTGACGAGTGCGCCGGTCTCGAGATCGACGATCGCCCCCTTGATGCCCGTTCCGCCGATGTCGATCCCGATCGCGTGCTTGGTCGCCATGCCGCCACACTATCGTGGCACCCTCGGCACAGGTGTCAGGGAAGGGTCAGGATCTCCGCGCCGCGCTCGGTGACGACGAGCGTGTGCTCGAACTGGGCGGTGAGCGAGCGGTCGCGGGTCACGACGGTCCAGTCGTCGCTCCAGACATCCCACTCGATCGACCCGAGTGTGAGCATGGGCTCGATCGTGAACACCATGCCCGGCTCGATCACGGTGTCGAACTGGGGTGCGTCGTAGTGCGGGATCACGAGCCCGGTGTGGAACGCTCGGCCGACGCCGTGGCCCGTGTAGTCGCGCACGACGCCGTACCCGAACCGCTTCGCGTACGCCTCGATGGCGCGGCCGATCACGTTGACCTGGCGGCCGGGGGCGACCGCGCGGATGCCGCGGGCGAGCGCCTCGCGGGTGCGCTCGACGAGCTGCGTCGCCTCGTCGCTCGCATCGCCGACGAGGAAGGTGTGGTTGAGGTCGCCGTGGTGGCCGTCGAGGTAGGCCGTGACGTCGATGTTCACGAGGTCGCCGTCTGCGAGCACCGTGTCGTCGGGGATGCCGTGGCAGATGACCTCGTTGACCGATGTGCACGAGGACTTCGGGTATCCGCGGTAGCCGAGCGTCGAGGGATACGCGTCGGAGCCGACGACCACCTCGTGCGCGATGCGGTCGAGTTCGTCGGTCGTGACCCCCGGGCGGACGGCGGCGGCCGCCGCCTCGATCGCGCGCGCCGCGATGCGCCCGGCGGCGCGGATCTTCTCGACCTCGTCGGGGGAGTACCGGTCGCCGTCGGTGTTCTGGGCGGGCGCCGCACGCCCGACGTACTCGGGGCGGGGGATCGACGACGGAACCTGGCGCGTGGGCGAGAGTCGTCCGGGAATCAGGTGGCCAGCGGCATCCTTCGGCATATGATCAGCCTATGGCCGAGGACATCGAACACCGCTTCTGGTACAACCTCAAGACGGGCGCCGTCGAGCAGGGCTTCGTGTCGCCGTCGGTCGACCGCGCGGGCCCGTTCGACACCCGCGAAGAGGCCGAGCACGCGCTCGAGAAGCTCCGCGCGAACAGCGAGAAGTGGGCCGCTGAAGACGCGGCCGACGACTGAGCGCGACCGATCGCGCCCCGGCGGGCCCGCCACACGGTCTGGCGCCGGTCACTCGTAGCTGTGCTCGGCGCTCGGGTACTCGCCGCTCGCGACGTCGGCCTGCCACTCGGCGGCCGCCGTGCTCAGGATGCCGGCGAGGTCGGCGTACTGCCGCACGAACTTCGGCACGCGGCCGACGGTGAGGCCGGCCCAGTCGGTCCAGACGAGCAGCTGCCCGTCGGTGTGCGGTCCTGCGCCGACGCTGATCGTCGGGATGTCGAGGCGTTCGGTCACCTGGCGTGCCGCATCGGACGGCACCATCTCGAGCACGACGGCGAACGCACCGGCATCCTGGACGGCCTCGGCATCGGCGAGCAACTGCTGCACGCCATCGCCGCGACCCTGGATGATGTGCCCGCCGAGTCCGTGCTCGCTCTGCGGCGTGTAGCCGATGTGCGCCATGACCGGGATGCCCGCCTGCACGACGCGGCGGATCTGCTCGGCGCTGCGCACGCCGCCCTCGAGCTTGACCGCGTGGGCCCCGGTCTCCTTCATGAAGCGGATCGCGGTGTGCAGCGCCTCCTCCGCGCCGACCTCGTAGGAGCCGAACGGCATGTCGGCGATCACGAACGCCCGCTTCACCGCGCCGGCCACGGCGCGCGTGAGGGGGATCAGCTCGTCGACCGTGACGGGCAGGGTCGTCTCGTAGCCGAACACGTTGTTGCCCGAGGAGTCGCCGACGAGCAGGAAGTCGATGCCGGCCTCGTCGAAGATGCGAGCGGTGAGCTGGTCGTAGCTCGTCAGGCCTGTGATCTTGATGCCGTCGCGCTTGGCGTTCTGGAAGTGCCTCGTGCGCACCCGCCGCGGACCGCCGGATGCGGCGGCTCCGCCGTAGGGCGTGGTCTCGGCGACCGGTTCGGCCTGCCCGGCCGGGTTCGTCGCGTCGGGGTTCGGCGCGTCAGGGGTGGCGGGAGCTGCAGGCTGGTCGGACATGATGGCAGTCTCGCACACGCGCTCGCACACCCGCCCGCGCCGGAGGGCGCTCCGAGCGCCTCCTTACCGCTACCCTGAGATGAGCGAGAGAGGGTGTGGATGGACAAGCAGCGTGACTTCGTTCTTCGGACGATCGAAGAGCGGGGGGTCAAGTTCGTCAGGCTCTGGTTCACCGACGTCGTCGGCACCCTGAAGTCGGTGGCCATCGCCCCGGCCGAAGTCGAGGGCGCGTTCACCGAGGGCATCGGATTCGACGGTTCGGCCATCGAGGGCCTGAGTCGCACCTACGAGTCCGACCTGCTGGCCTTCCCCGATCCCACGACGTTCCAGACGCTCCCGTGGCGCGGCGACATCGACCCGACGGGGCGCATGTTCTGCGACATCACGACGCCCGACGGCGAGCCGGCCGTCGCCGATCCGCGCAACGTGCTCAAGCGCACCCTCGCGCGCGCGGCCGACCGCGGCTTCACGTTCTACACGCATCCCGAGATCGAGTTCTACCTGCTCCGCTCGTCGAAGTTCGGCGACGAGGGGCCCGTGCCCGTCGACTCCGCCGGCTACTTCGACAACGTGCCGGGCGGTACCGCGCACGACTTCCGTCGCCGGTCTGTGCGCATGCTCGAAGACCTGGGCATCTCCGTGGAGTTCAGCCACCACGAGGCCGGCCCCGGCCAGAACGAGATCGACCTGCGCTACGCCGACGCGCTCACCACGGCCGACAACATCATGACCTTCCGCACCGTCATCAAGGAGGTCGCGATCGAGCAGGGCGTCTACGCGACGTTCATGCCGAAGCCGTTCTCGCAGTTCCCCGGCAGCGGCATGCACACGCACCTCTCGCTCTTCGAGGGCGACGCGAACGCGTTCTACGAGGCGGGCTCGCAGTACCAGCTCTCGAAGATCGGGCGTCAGTTCATCGCCGGCCTCCTCCGTCACGCAAACGAGATCTCGGCGGTCACGAACCAGTTCGTGAACTCCTACAAGCGGCTGTGGGGTGGCGACGAGGCCCCCAGCTTCATCTGCTGGGGCCACAACAACCGCTCCGCGCTCGTGCGGGTCCCGCTCTACAAGCCGAACAAGGGCCAGAGTGCGCGCGTCGAGTACCGGGCGATCGACTCGGCCGCCAATCCCTACCTCGCCTTCTCGCTGCTGCTCGCAGCCGGCATGAAGGGCATCGAGGAGGGGTACGAGCTGCCGGCAGAGGCCGAGGACGACGTCTGGGCCCTCACCGACAGCGAACGCCGCGCGCTCGGCTACAACCCGCTGCCCGCGAGCCTCGACCACGCGATCGAATACATGGAGGAGTCCGAACTCGTCGCCGAGACGCTCGGTGAGCAGGTCTTCAACTACGTGCTCGCGAACAAGCGTGCCGAGTGGCGCTCCTACCGCTCGCAGGTCACGCCCTTCGAGCTGCAGCGCAACCTCGAGATCCTCTGACGCGCCCCGGATGTCACGCCAGGCACCAACACTCGGTCGACTGGCGCGCGCCGGTTTCGACGACCTCTCGGCGGCGGCGGGCAGGCTCGAGACGCTCGCGGAACTGACCGGGCTCGACGAGGAGCACCTGCTCGTCGCGTTCGCGCACGCCGCCGACCCCGACGAAGCGCTCATCGCCACCGAGCGGCTGCAGGCCCGCGCTCCCCAGGAGGTCGCGGCGGTGCTCGCGCCCGCGTCCTCCGCCGAGCGATTCGTGCGGTTGATCGGCGCGTCGCGAGGATTCGCGGACTTCCTGCTGCGGCATCCGTCCGAGATCGCGCTCTTCCAGGAGGTGCCCGGGCCGCCGTTCTCGACCGACGATGCACGCGGACTCCTGCTTGCGGCCGTCGAAGGCGCCTCCGCGCATCCGTCGGCCTCGTCCGAGCTCGTCGCGTCGGCATTGCGCGTGCGTTACCGCAGCCTGCTGGCCCGGATCGCGGTGTTCGACCTCACCCGGGTCGACGCGGTCGACGCGGTCGAGACGGTGGCGGCGGGCCTGGCCGATCTCGCAGGTGCGACGCTCGACGCGGCGCTCGACGTCGCCCGGCGGTTCAGCGCGCGGGCCGAGGGCGCGCCCGCGGCACCCGGGCTGTACCCCGAAGCGGAGGTCGCGGCATCCCGCCTCGCGATCATCGGCATGGGCAAGGCCGGCGCACGCGAACTCAATTACGTGAGCGACGTCGACGTCATCTTCGTCGGCGAATCGGCCGACGAGGACGTCGTCTCGACGGCGCGGGCGCTCGAGATCTCGACCCGGCTCGCGATGCTGACCATGCGCGTCATCGCCGAGCCCGGCATCGAGCCGCCGCTGTGGGAGGTCGACCCGAACCTCCGTCCCGAGGGCAAGGACGGCGCACTCGTGCGCACGCTCGAATCGCACCTGCAGTACTACGACCGCTGGGCCAAGAGCTGGGAGTTCCAGGCGCTGCTGAAGGCGCGACCGCTCGCGGGCGATCTCGACCTCGGCGTGCGATACGCCGCCGGCGTCGGCCCCAAGGTCTGGACGAGCTCCGGCCGCGACGGGTTCGTCGAGTCGGTGCAGCGCATGCGCGAGCGCGTGACCGAGCACATCCCGGCCGACGAGGTCGGCGTGCAGCTGAAGCTCGGACCCGGCGGTCTCCGCGACATCGAGTTCACCGTGCAGCTGCTGCAGCTCGTGCACGGGGCCTCGGATGACGCGATCCACCAGCCGGGCACGCTGCCGGCGCTCTCGGCCCTCGCCGACAACGGCTACGTCGGACGCGAGGAGGCCGCCGAGTTCTCGCGCGACTACCGGCTGCTCCGCGTGCTCGAGCACCGCCTGCAGCTCGAACGCCTGCGCCGCACCCACCTGATGCCGCGCGACCCGGCCGGCCTGCGTCGGCTCGCACGGGCCTCGGGTCTCGCACCCGACGCCGCTCGCCTCGGCGAGATCTGGCAGTCGACCCGACAGCGCGTGCGTGGGCTGCACGAGCGGTTGTTCTACCGGCCGCTGCTCTCGGCCGTTGCGGCACTGCCGGCATCCGGTCTGGAGCTCACGAGCGCCCAGGCCGAGGCTCGACTCGCGGCGATCGGCTTCCGCGACCCCCGCGGCGCGCTCTCGCACATCGGCGCGCTCACCTCCGGCGTCTCCCGGCGCGCCCAGATCCAGCGCAACCTCATGCCCGTGCTCATCTCGTGGTTCGCCGAGGGCACGGATCCCGACTTCGGGCTGCTCTCGTTCCGGCGGCTGAGCGACACGCTCGGCACGACCCACTGGTACCTCGGGCTGCTCCGCGACTCGTCTGATGCCGCGCTGAACCTCACGAAGGTGCTCTCGGGCTCTCGGTACGCGGCCAAGATGCTCGAGCGCAGCCCTGAGGCGGTGGCGTGGCTCGAAGACCTCGAGGAGCTGCGGCCGCGGTCCCTCGAGGCGCTCCGCGAGGAGTCCCGGGCCGTGCTGCAGCGCCACTCGGATCCCGACGCGGCCGCGAAGATCCTGCGCGCCATCCGTCGTCGCGAGGTGCTGCGGCTCGCGCTGGCCGCGATCCTCGACGTGTGCACCGTGCAGGAGCTCGGCTGGGCGTTGAGCGACGTCACCGAGAACCACATCTCGGCGCTCGTCGACGCGATCCGCGGCGAGACGCCCGACGGCATCGAGTTCGCCGTGATCGGCATGGGCCGCTTCGGCGGCCGGGAGCTCGGCATCAGCAGCGACGCCGACATCATCTACGTCTATCGGGCGACGGATGCCGAGCCCGACGCCGCGCATTCGCGTGCGCTGCGCATCGTCGCCGAACTCGTTCGGCTCAGCGAAGACGCCCGGCTGCCGTTCGAGCTCGACGCGGACCTCCGCCCCGAGGGGCGCAACGGCGTCGTGGCGCGGTCGCTCGACGCGTACCGGGCGTACTACGCGCGCTGGTCGCTCACCTGGGAGGCGCAGGCGCTGCTTCGCGCTCGGGGCGTCGCCGGAGATGCGGCGCTGCTCGCCGACTTCGCCGAGCTCGCCGACACCATCCGCTATCCCGAGCGGCTGTCCGAGCGCGACGTCCGGGAGGTCAAGCGCATCAAGGCCCGCGTCGAGAACGAGCGGCTGCCGCAGGGCGCCGACCCCAAGCGGCACCTGAAGCTCGGACGCGGGTCGCTCAGCGACGTGGAATGGTTCGTGCAGCTCGCGCAGCTCGAGCATGCGGCCGAGGTGCCGGCGCTCCGCACGACGTCGACGCTCGAGGCGCTCGAGGCCACGGTCGAGCACGGTCTCGTCGCCGCATCCGACGCCGAGACGCTGCGCTCAGCGTGGGTCCTCGCCTCCCGGGCGCGGTCGGCACTGACGCTCTGGCTCGAACGGACGACCGATGTGCTGCCCGTGGAGCGCACGCAGCTCGAGGGCGTCGCACGCATCATGGGCTACCCGCCCGGATCGGCGACCCAGCTCGAAGACGACTACCTCGCCGTCACCCGCCGCGCGCGCGCCGTCTTCGAGCGCGGGTTCTACGGCGAGGAGCAGCAGCGTCGCGAGCCGACCTCCGGCTGACGCCGACCGTCCGGACGTTCTGCCGGCTCGAGGACCTCCGACATCGGAGGTTCCGCGGTTCCGGCCTGGCGGTAGGCTCCGAACATGTACCGCTTGGGAGTCGTCCTCGCGCTTGCATTGCTCTTGACCGGCTGCGACGCAGCGACAGAACCGGATCCATCGCCGGGAGCCTCCGTCTCGCCCGCGCCCGTTGCCGGGAATGCGGAAGCATGCGCCACCTTCGCGCAGGTCACGAGAACGGTCGGCGATGCCGTGACCGGCGACCGCGCACTCGCGACCGACATTCCGGCCGAGTTCGCCAAGGCGTACCAGATCGCGGAGGGAGAGGTGAAGGTGCGCATCCAGACGCTCGTCGACGACCTCCCGGAGCCACCGCACATGATCGCCTGGATGGACCATCGCGACGCATATGCCTCGGATGTCGAGGCGGTGGCTCGGGCCTGTGACGCCGACGGCTCGCCGTTGGGGGAGTACACGACGCTGGTGGGTGCGACCGACTGAACCGGGATCTCGACGTCCCGGGGATCTCGCCGTTCCGCGGCGCGCGGCCCGGAAAGGACGAATCCTCCCGGGCCGCCGTTGCACTCTGTGCTGGCGGCCCGGGAGGACTCTGGGCGGACTCCCTGCGGACTACGGGGGGATAGGGGAGCAGAAAGCCCTGATCAAGCGTTCTTCGAGGTCAGACGCCGTAGTACAGCTCGAACTCGAACGGGTGGGGACGCTGGGCCAGCGGCTTCAGCTCCTTCTCGCGCTTGTAGTCGATCCAGGTCTCGATGAGCTCCTTGGTGAACACGCCGCCCTCGAGGAGGAAGTCGTGGTCGGCCTCGAGCGCGTCGAGCACGGCGTCGAGCGAACCCGGAACCTGCGGGATCGTCTTGGCCTCCTCGGGCGGGAGCTCGTAGAGGTCCTTGTCGACCGGCTCGTGCGGCTCGATGCGGTTCTTGATGCCGTCGAGGCCCGCCATGAGCTGCGCGGCGAACGCGAGGTACGGGTTGCCCGAGGCATCCGGAGCGCGGAACTCGATGCGCTTGGCCTTGGGGTTGGTGCCCGTGATCGGGATGCGGATCGCAGCCGAGCGGTTGCCCGCCGAGTAGACCAGGTTGACAGGAGCCTCGAAGCCCGGAACCAGGCGGTGGTACGAGTTCACCGTCGGGTTCGTGAAGGCGAGCACGGCCGGAGCGTGCTTGAGCAGACCGCCGATGTACCAGCGTGCCAGGTCGGAGAGACCGCCGTAGCCGGCCTCGTCGTAGAAGAGCGGCTTGCCGTCGCTCCAGAGGGACTGGTGCGTGTGCATGCCAGACCCGTTGTCGCCGAAGAGCGGCTTCGGCATGAACGTGGCGGACTTGCCCCACTGCTCGGCCGTGTTCTTGACGATGTACTTGAACTTCAGGATGTCGTCGGCCGCGTGCACCATGGTGTCGAAGCGGTAGTTGATCTCCTGCTGGCCGCCCGTGCCCACCTCGTGGTGCGAACGCTCGAGCACGAAGCCGGCCTCGATGAGGTTGAGCGTGATGTCGTCGCGCAGGTCGGCGGTCTTGTCGACGGGGCTGACCGGGAAGTAGCCGCCCTTGTAGGGGGTCTTGTTGGCGAGGTTGCCGCCCTCTTCTTCGCGGCCCGAGTTCCAGGCACCCTCGTCGGAGTCGATGGAGTAGAAGCTCGCGTTCTGCTTCACCTCGTAGCGCACGTCGTCGAAGATGTAGAACTCGGCCTCGGGAGCGAAGAACGCGGTGTCGGCGATGCCCGTCGAGGCGAGGTACTTCTCGGCCTTCTTGGCGACCTGACGCGGGTCCTTCGAGTAGATCTCACCGTTGCGCGGGTTGTAGATGTCGAAGATCATCACCAGCGTGCGCGCGGTGCGGAACTGGTCGACGTACGCCGTGGTCACGTCGGGGATGAGCTGCATGTCGGACTCGTGGATGTTGGCGAACCCGCGGATCGAGGAACCGTCGAAGAGCTGGCCGACCGTGAAGAACTCCTCGTCGACGGTCGACGCCGGGATGTTGAAGTGCTGCTGCACACCCGGAAGGTCGGTGAAGCGGATGTCGAGGAACTTGACATCCGTCTCCTTGATGAACTTAAGCACTTCAGACGAATCACTGAACATGGGGTGGAATCTCCAAGGGGGCGAGTTGAACCGGCGAGGCCGGACGGACGTGCACAGCCGTAGTCGACCGTACCGAGTGGTGGTTACCCGACCATGACGCAATTGTTTCAGACGTGTTACGTCGGCGTCGATCGGTAGAATCGGTGGATGCCTGACGCGACCCCCACCACCTTCGGCCAGCTCGAGCCCAGCCGGTGGCCGGGGGAGCGACTCGGACTCCCCGACGAGGGACCGAGCTCGGTCGCCCGCATCGGCCGGCGCATCGCCGCGATCCTCATCGACTGGGCGGCCGCGCTCGTGATCGCGCTGCTCTTCGCCCCGTACAGCTCGTTGCTGCACTCCTGGCTCACGCTGGCCATCTTCGCGATCATGCAGATCGTGTTCATCCCGACCATCGGCGGCAGCGTCGGCCACCGACTCATGGGACTGCGCATCCTGCCGATCGCGGGCGGGTGGGTCGGCCTCTGGCGTCCGATCGTACGCACCGCCCTGCTCGCCATCGTGGTGCCCGCGCTCGTGTGGGACTCCGACCAGCGTGGGTTCCACGACAAGGTCGCCGGCACCGTGCTCGTCCGCTCCTGAACCCCGGAGCGCGGCGGAATGCGGCCCGCCCGCGGCATCCGGAACCGAGCAGCACCGAGCGGATGAACGACGAACGCGGCACCCGACGATGTCGGATGCCGCGCTCTGGCGTCAGTGGGGGATCAGCGCATCTTGCCGCGCTGCGGCCGCGCCTTCATGGGATCGATGCCCTTCGGGATCGGCAGCGACGACTGCAGCGAGTTCAGGCGGTTCGACACCGCGAGCACCTCGGGCTTCGTCAGCGATCGCTTGATCTTGCGCAGGGCGGCCGGGAGGCGGTGCAGCTCGATCGCGCCCTCGTCGTGGCCGACCGCGATGAGCGTGATCGGCACGTTGGGCAGCACGCGGGCGACCTTGCGCTTCTCGTCGTCGAGCATGCGCTTGGTGCGGGTCTGCGGGCCCTCGCTGATGAGCGCGACGCCGCCGCGGCCGACGGAGCGGTAGACCGCGTCCTGCGTCTTGCCGTTCACGGCGACGGGCATCTCGTTGCCGATCCAGCCGCCGCGGAGACCGCTTCGCAGTACGGCGCCGACGGCACCGGGCTGCCCGTCGATCTGAGCGTAGGCGGCGCGTTCGGCACGTCGACCGAGGACGATGAGCGCGAGGAGCAGGCCGGCGAGCACGCCCGCGACGATCCACAACGCGATCGTGAAGCCGTTGCCCTCGCTCAGCCAGAGCGCGAGCCCGAGCCCGACGATGACGGGAGCCAGGAACACGAGCAGCATGAGCCACTGCGCGCTCGAGTCGTAGCGGCGGGTCATCTGGAAGACCTGCCACATCTGCTTCAGACGCCCTGGCTCCTTCGGAGCGGACGAATCCTTGGTGCGTGCCATGTGCACAAGGATACCGGCGCGGAGGGCCGCCGCCGACCGCGATCGTGACGGTCGGAGGCGGCATCCGGACGACTCAGCCGACCGCCTGTGCGAAGCCCAGTGCCGGATCGGCCAGGTGCGCGAGGTCGGCGGGCAGCTCGCGCCCCTTGGCGTGCATCGATTGCGCCCACAGGCGTCCGGCGCGGTACGACGAGCGCACGAGCGGGCCGGAGAGCACGCCGAGGAACCCGATCTGCTCCGCCTCCGCCTTGAGCTCGATGAACTCCTCGGGCCTGACCCACCTCGCGACCGGCAGGTGGCGAGGGCTCGGGCGCAGGTACTGCGTGATCGTGATGATGTCGGTGCCGGCCTCGTGCAGGTCGTGCAGCGCCTGCGTGACCTCGGCGCGCTCCTCGCCCATGCCGAGGATGAGGTTCGACTTGGTGATCAGGCCGGCATCGCGGCCCTGCGTGATGACGTCGAGCGATCGCTCGTAGCGGAACGCCGGGCGGATCCGCTTGAAGATGCGCGGCACGGTCTCGACGTTGTGCGCGAAGACCTCGGGTCGTGACGAGAACACCTCGCCGAGCAGCTCGGGATCCCCCGAGAAGTCGGGCACGAGGATCTCCACGCCGGTTCCAGGCGACTGCCGGTGGATCTCGCGGATGGTCTCGGCGTACAGCCACGCGCCCTCGTCGGGCAGGTCGTCGCGCGCGACGCCCGTGACGGTCGAGTAGCGCAGCTGCATCCGCTGCACGGATTCGGCGACGCGACGCGGCTCGTCGACGTCGTAGTCGGCGGGCTTGCCGGTGTCGATCTGGCAGAAGTCGCAGCGACGTGTGCACTGCGAGCCGCCGATGAGGAAGGTCGCCTCGCGATCCTCCCAGCACTCGTAGATGTTCGGGCAGCCCGCCTCCTGGCAGACCGTGTGGAGGTCCTCGCTCTTCACGAGGTTCTGCAGTTGCCGGTATTCGGGCCCCATCTTCGCCCTGGTCTTGATCCACTCGGGCTTGCGCTCGATCGGTGTCTCGGCGTTGCGGACCTCGAGGCGCAGCATCCGGCGCCCGTCTGGAGCGGCGCTCATGCGGCGATCGCCGCTTCGAACCCGGCGCGGAATGCCGCCGTGACCTCGTCGACGAGGTCGGTCGGCGTGACCTCGCGGCCCAGCTCACGCGAGATGGTCGTGACCCCGGCATCGCGGATGCCGCAGGCCACGATCCTCGTGTACGGCTCGAGTGCGTTCGAGCAGTTGAGCGCGAAGCCGTGCGTGGTCACGCCCTCGGCGACGCGGATGCCGATCGCGGCGATCTTGTTCTCGTGACCCGGATCGCCGACCCAGACGCCCGAGCGCCCGTCGACCCGTCGGCCCTCGATGCCGAGGCGCTCGAGCACGGCGATGAGCACACCCTCGAGTCGGCGAACGTAGTCGACGACGTCGACGGGCTCCGCGAGACGCAGGATCGGGTAGCCGACGAGCTGCCCGGGGCCGTGCCACGTGATCTTGCCGCCGCGATCGACGTCGATGACCGGGGTTCCGTCGGTCGGCCGCTCGTCGGGCGACGTGCGTCGGCCGGCGGTGTAGACGGAGGGGTGCTCCAGGAGGAGGACGGTGTCGGGGCGTTCGCCCCTGACGACCGCGCGATGGACGGCGCGCTGAAGGTCGAGACCTTCGATGTACGGCACGGAGTTGGCGCTTAGCCCCGCGACGACGAAGTCGAGCATGCTCCGAGTCTAGACACGGATGCCGCGGCACTCGTCCTCCCCACCCTGTGCAGGGGCACGCCTTCTCCCGGTGCCTCCGTGCGTCGGCGGCGGACGGCTGCAGGGGCGGCACCGTGGTGGGATGAGCAGCGGGCGGATGATCGGCGGAGGCAGGCGCAGCAGGCGCGGCAGCACAGCGCGGCGATCCGATCGGGCGGATGCCGCGGCATCCGCCCGTGTCGAGACCGAGCCGTTGGCCGCGGCGGGCGCGGGCGTCGCGGGGTACCGGATCCTCAGGCGCATCGGATCCGGGTCGCGAGCCGACGTGTTCCTCGCGGTGGCGCAGCGCGCCGAGGCTGTCGCAGGTCTCGCCGATCGGCCAGACGGCCCTGCGTCCGAGACGGCGCCCCTCGTGGTCGTGCGCATCTACCGCGACGACGTCGATGATCGGTCGATCGCGTGCGAGCTCGAGGCGATGCACGCGGTGCCCGAGGCGGGCTTGCCGGCCCTGCTGGATGTCGCGACGACGGCCACCGGCGCGAGGGTCGCCGTGGTCGAGCGCATCGGGGGAGCGACCGTGGCGCAACTCATCCACGAGCGCAGCCTCGAGCCGGGCGAGGCCGTGACCCTGATCGCACCGGTCGTCGCCGGAATCGCCCGGCTGGCGGCAGCCGGGTTCGTGCACGCCAGGCTCGCACCGAGCGACGTGCAGCTCGACGCCGCCGGTCGGCCGCGTCCGCTCGGACTCGGCGCCCTCGAACGGCTGCCGCCCGACGGCGCCGCCGCCACGATGCTGCGCAGGCGCGGCCTCGAGGCCCTCACGGAGTACGTCGAGCAGGTCGTCGGCGCGGTTCGCCCGGCCGGGGTCTTCGACGTCGCGGTCGATCTCGCCAGGGTTGCGCTCACGACCCGGCCCTTCGCGCCGTTCGAGCGCGATCTCGAGCGAGCACTGTTCGGCGCTGCGGCACCCGCACCGGTCGCGGGGCTTCCACCGGTGCGGGAACTCCGCCTTCCCGCTCGCGTGCCGGCGCCCCGGCCGATCCCCCAGATCGAACCGACGGCGCCGAACGCCTCGAATGCGGTCGGTCCGGGTCGCCGCCGTCGTCTGCGGGCCCGAGGCGGTCTGGCTGCCGGACTGCTCGACCTCGCCGAGATCCCGGCACCGACGATCGAACGTCTGGCTGCCTCCGCCGACACCGATCGCGTCGCGTCCGCGCGCGGCCGCGCTGCGGCGTGGCTCGCGGCTCGACGGAAGCCACTCGTGGTGGGGGCACTCATCGGCGGGGGCGCCCTCGTGCTCCTCCTGACCGCCGTGCCCTCGGCGGGGGCCGGCCCCGACGAGCATGCGGTGGCGGCTGCGGCGGCGGATGCCGCCGAGCCGTCGGCGACCCAGCCCTCGGCATCGATCGACGATCCGAGCGCTCAGCCGCCGCCGGGCGGGTCGGAGCCGCCGACGGCCGCGGGCATCGCATCGGAGGACCCCATTGCGGGTGCCCGTTCGCTGCTGGGCCTGCGCGCGTCGTGCTTCGCCGAGCTGAATCCGACCTGCATCGCCACGTATGTCCAGTCGGGCTCGCCGTTGGAGGACTCGGACTGGAACCTGATGCTCGCCGCACGCGACGGTGCAGGCGAGATCCGTTCCTACGACCTCGACCGGATGGAGGTCGTGACCGAGATGGGTGCCGCGGTCCTCGTGCAGGTCGCCGCGGTCGATGACGCGAAACCGGCCTCGCTCCTCGTGGTGAGGAGCGAGGCCGGTTGGCGTCTTCGAGAGATCTTCGACTAGATGCCGAGGTCGGCCTCGAAGTCGCCCGACTCGAGACGGTCCTTCACGGCCGTCAGGAAGCGCGCGGCGTCGGCGCCGTCGATGATGCGGTGGTCGTACGAGAGGGCCAGGTAGACCATCGAGCGAACCGCGATCGCCTCGGAGCCGTCGGTGGTGACGACCACCGGACGCTTGACGACGATGCCGGTGCCGAGGATCGCCGACTGCGGCAGGAAGACGACGGGCGTGTCGAACAGCGCGCCGCGCGAACCGGTGTTGGTCAGCGTGAACGTGCCCCCCGAGAGCTCGTCGGGCTTCAGCTGGTTGTTGCGCGTGCGGTCTGCGAGGTCGGCGATCTGCGCGGCGAGGCCGGCGATGTCGAGCTCGCCCGCGTTGCGGATGACCGGCGTGAGCAGGCCGCGTTCGGTGTCGACCGCGATGCTCACGTTCTCCTGCGCCGGGTAGACGATGGAATCGCCGTCGACCGTCGAGTTGATGATCGGGAACGCGCGCAGCGCTTCGGCGGTCGCGAGCGCGAAGAACGGCAGGAAGCTGAGCTTGTTGCCGGTCTTGGCGAGGAAGTCGCCCTTGACCTTGTCGCGCAGGCGCGCGACCTTCGTCACGTCGACCTCGACGACCGAGGTGAGCTGGGCGGTCGACTGCATCGACACGACGGCGCGCTCGGCGACGACCTTGCGGAGGCGGGTCATCGGCACCGTGGTGCCGCGCAGCGGCGACGCCTCGAGCGGCGTGCGAGCCGGGGCCGCGGCTTCCTGGGGCGCGGACTGCGCCGAGATGACGTCCTGCTTGCGGATGCGGCCGCCGACGCCCGTGCCGGTGACGCTGGCCAGGTCGACGCCCTGCTCGTTGGCGAGCTTGCGGACGATCGGCGTGACGTACCCGGGTGCACCGGCGTGCGAGCCGGTCGCTGCGGGTGCCTCTGCAGCAGGCGCTGCCGGGGCCTCTGCGGCGGGTGCCGGAGCGGCGGCGGGTGCCGGAGCTGCAGCCGGCGCGGCAGGAGCCTCCGCCGCCGGAGCCGGAGCCGGAGCCGGAGCCGCAGGTGCTGCCGGGGCTTCCGCTGCCGGGGCGGCCGGAGCCTCCACGGGCGCGGGCGCTGCCGGCGCAGCCGGAGCCGCAGGTGCCGGGGCCGCAGCGGGCGCCTCGGCGACCGGGGCGGCGGGTGCGGGAGCCGCAGCGGGCTCGGGCTCGGGCGCCGCCTCGGCGGGCGCGGGAGCCGCGCTGCCGTCGCCGATCGTCACGAGTGCGGTGCCGACCTCGACGGTCTCGTCCTCCTGGACGAGGATCGCCTCGATGACACCGGCGACCGGCGACGGGATCTCGGTGTCGACCTTGTCGGTCGAGACCTCGAGCAGCGGCTCGTCGACCTCGACACGGTCGCCGACGTTCTTCAGCCATCGGGTGACCGTGCCCTCTGTGACACTCTCACCGAGTGCCGGGAGGCTGACGGATTCGCTCATGCGCTTGTCTCCTTCACAGCGTTGGGACGCTTCTAGCTTATTGCAGTCGTATTGGGGTGATACAGGGTCAGAGCGCGTGCAGGGGCTTGCCCGCGAGCTTCAGGAACGCCTCGCCGAGCGCCTCGTTCTGCGTGGGGTGCGCGTGGATGAACGGGGCGATGTCCTCAGGGTATGCCTCCCAGTTCACCGCGAGCTGGGCCTCGCCGATGAGCTCGCCGACACGGCCGCCGATCATATGCACCCCGACGATCGGGCCGTCGTTGACGCGGACGACCTTGATCGAGCCGCTCGTCTCGAGGATGTGGCTCTTGCCGTTGCCCGCCAGGTTGTACTCGTACGAGGAGACCTGGTCGGCGCCGAACTTCTCGCCGGCCTTCGCCTCGGTGTAGCCGATCGAGGCGATCTCGGGCTCGCAGTACGTCACCTTCGGGATGTTGACGTCCTCGATGATGATCGGATTCAGGCCCGCGATCTCCTCGGCGACGAAGATGCCCTGCTGGAAGCCGCGGTGGGCGAGCTGGAGGCCGGGAACGATGTCGCCGACGGCGTAGACGCCTGGCACGTTGGTCGCGAGGCGCTCGTCGGTGAGCACGAAGCCGCGGTCCATGGCGACGCCGACCTCCTCGTAGCCGAGGCCGGCCGTGACGGGGCCGCGGCCGACGGCGACGAGCAGCAGCTCGGCCTCGACGGTCTCGCCGTTCTCGAGCGTCACGACGACGCCGTTCTCGTGCTGGGTGACCGACTGGAAGCGCACGCCGATCTTGTAGTCGATGCCGCGCTTGCGGAACGCCCGCTCGAGCTGCTTGGAGATCGACTCCTCCTCGTTCGGGACGAGGTGGGGGAGGGCCTCGATGATCGTGACCTCTGCGCCGAACGACTTCCAGACGCTGGCGAACTCGACGCCGATGACGCCGCCGCCGAGGATCGCGACCTTGCCGGGCACGAAGTCGAGCTCGAGCGCCTGCTCGCTCGTGATCACGCGGCCGCCGATCTCGAGGCCGGGCAGCGAGCGCGAGTAGGAACCTGTCGCGAGGATCACGTTCTTGCCGACGATCCGCTGGTCGCCGACCTGCACCGCGTTCGGCGCGACCAGGCGGCCCTCGCCCTCGATCACGGTGATGCCGCGAGCCTTGACGAGGCCCTGCAGGCCCTTGAACTTGCTGGAGACGATGCCCTCGCGGTACGCGGTGACCCCGGCGACGTCGATGCCGTCGAAGGTCGCGCGAACACCGAACCTGGCGGAGTCGCGAGCGTGCTCGGCGATCTCGGCCGCGTGCAGCAGCGCCTTGGTGGGGATGCAGCCGCGGTGAAGACACGTGCCGCCGAGCTTGTCCTTCTCGATGAGGCCGACGGTGAAGCCGAGCTGGACGGCGCGCAGCGCTGCTGCGTACCCTCCGCTGCCGCCACCGAGGATGACAATGTCAAAGTTCTGCTCGGACAACCGGAATCTCCCTTGCGCACCTGTACTGCGACACGGACTGCCCCGGATGCGTGACCGGCGGCAGAGTGAAGGGCGAAGATCTCGCCCATACGACCTTACTACCCGGCGGAGAGGTCCTCGCCCAGCGCGATGAGCGTGCGGACGCCGATCGCGGTGCCGCCCGATCCGGTGTGGCCCCAGGCGCCCGCCTGGTTGAACGACGGGCCCGCGATGTCCAGGTGCGCCCACGGGATGCGCTCGCTCGAGTCCTCGCGACGGCCGACGAACTCGCGCAGGAACACGCCGGCCACGAGCATGCCGGGGATGGTCGTGCCGAGCCGGGTGTTGGCGAGGTCGGCGACATCCGACTTCAGGTTGGCCTTGAGGTAGCCGGGCAGAGGCATGGGCCAGAACGCCTCGTCGACCGAGTCGGCCGACGCGCGCACGCGGGACACGAGCGCGTCGTCGCCCATGAGACCGCCCATGCGGTGGCCGAGCGCGACGACCTGCGCCCCGGTGAGCGTCGCGACGTCGACGATCGCGTCCGGCTGCTCCTCGCTCGCGGCGACCAGACCGTCGGCGAGCACGAGGCGGCCCTCGGCGTCCGTGTTCAGCACCTCGACGGTCTTGCCGCCGCGGATGCGCAGCACGTCGTTCGGGCGGATCGCGGTGCCCGACGGCATGTTCTCGGCGAGGCACAGCCACGCCGTGACCCGGATCGGGACCTCGAGCGCGGCGAGTGCGAGGACGGCCGAAAGCACCGTCGCGGCGCCGGCCATGTCGGACTTCATGCCGACCATCGAAGCGCCGGGCTTCAGCGAGAGTCCGCCGGAGTCGAACGTGATGCCCTTGCCGACGAGCGCCAGGTGGCGACTCGCGGTCGTGGGCGCGTACTCGAGGCGCACGAGTCGGGGGCCGCGCGACGACCCCTGCCCGACCCCGAGGATTCCGCCGAAGCCGTCGGATTCGAGGGCCTCCTCGTCCCACACGGTCGACGTCACGCCGAGCGCGTCGCCCGTGTTCACGGCGATCTCGGCGAGCCGGGCGGGGGAGAGGTCGGCGGGTGCGGTGTTCACGAGGTCCTTCGTGCGGTGCACGGCGTCGGCGACGATGCGCACACGCTCGACGCGCACGCGGTCGGCGGATGCCGGTGCGTGCAGGGTGACGACCTCCACCGGCGTCTTCGGTTCCGAACGGTACGTCGTGAAGAGGTATGCGCCGAGCGCGGCTCCCTCGAGCATCGCCTCGGCGGCGGCGTCCGCCTGCGCGGTGTCGGCGAACGCCTCCGGAACGGCGATCGCGACGTGGGCGACGCCGGTGAGCTGGCGAAGCGCGCTGCCGACCGCGAGCCGGAGGGACGCGGCATCCGCTCGCTCGCCGACGCCAGCGACCGCGACGACGGACGGGCCATCGGACTGCGAGGGGAGGCGAAGGAGTTCGTCGGCCGCGCCGGTCGAGCCGAGGCCCGCGAGGAGCGGAGCGACCCAGGCGTATCCGTCGACGTCGAGCAGGTGCGGGCCGTCGGGCGTGCTGACGGCCGTGAGCAGCACGACGTCCGCGTCGGAGGCGGTGGGCGGGAGGTCGCTGGTGCGCAGTTCTGGGACGCTCATGGTGCGAATGCTACGTGTTCGCTCTGAGCATCGACGCCGGATCGCCGATCGGGGCGGGGCCCGGGATGCGCTCAGTAGGCTTGACGCATGCGCGATCCACGTTCCCTCTACGAGCTGAGCCCCGGCGTCGAGGTGCCCCCCGGGCTGCCGCTCGTCGCCGGACTCACCGGATTCGCCGATGCCGGCGCGGCCGTCGCGCAGACGATGGAGTTCCTGCTCTCGACGCTCGACAACGTCGAGGTGGCGCAGTTCGACGCCGACGAGTTGCTCGACTACCGGGCCCGTCGCCCGATCATCCTCTTCGAAGAGGACCACCTCACCGACTACCGCCCGCCGCGCCTGCTGCTCTCGCTCGCGCGCGACGAGATCGGACAGCAGTTCCTGCTCCTGACCGGCTACGAGCCCGACTTCCAGTGGGAGCGCTTCGGAGCCGCGGTGCTCCAGTTGATCGAGCGCCTCCAGGTCTCCTCGCTGACGTGGATCAACGCGATCCCGATGCCGGTGCCGCACACGCGGCCGATCAGCATGACCGTCAGCGGCAATCGCCCGGAGTTCGTCGAGGCGATGTCGGTGTGGCGGCCCACGACCGAGGCACCCGCGAACGCGCTGCACCTCGTCGAGTACCGCCTGCAGGCGCTCGGGCACCCGGTCGCCGCCTTCGTGCTGCTGATTCCGCACTACCTCGGCGACACCGAGTACCCCGCAGCCGCGGTCGCCGCGATCGAGGCGGTCTCGGCCGCGACCGGTCGGATCCTCCCGACCGACAGCCTGCGCGAGGCGAACCGCGACTTCGTCGCCCGCATCGACGAGCAGGTGGCGGGCAACGGCGAACTCGCCAAGCTCGTCGGCGCGCTCGAGGAACGGCACGACACGTACATGCAGGAGACGTCGTTCCGATCGCCGCTCACCGACGTGGAGGGCGAGCTGCCCTCGGCCGACGAGATCGCGGCCGAGCTCGAGAAGTTCCTGGCGGTGCGCCGCAGGCACGACGACGAATCGCCGCTCGGCGGGTGAGTCCGGCCGACGGCGTCCGAGGGCGGCAGGCGGTCGCGCGATGCGCGGGCGAGGGCCGGCCGAGGGCCGCGCGTGAGTGATCCTCGGGAATGCGGATGCCGCGGCCGGCGTTGTCATTGGGGAACGGACGTGCGTCCGGGAGGCGTGGGCGAGACGCGCTGCCCGCGTGGACGTGATGGGCGGTCCGCGGCTGTATAATGGTTGAAGGACCCGTTCTGGTCCGCGGGCACGATCGCGTGCCGGAGTCGCGGACTTGACATGGGTCCTCATAGTGTCCGAAATCGATCGGACCCGCCACGACCCGCGACCCTCACTGGGCATGCGCCGTGCGATGTAGGAGAGGTTCAACCAAATGGCAACGACGAAGGCTGCGACGTCGGCGAAGGACGAGGCCGAGAAGCCCGCCGCTCGCACGACGGCTGCGAAGTCGACCACGGCGAAGGCCGGCGCGAAGACCGCGACCGCGAGCAAGACGCCGCGAAAGACCACCGCCAAGGCGGGCACGAAGGCCCGCGGCGCCGCCAAGGCCGGCGCCGATGACGACGGCGAAGAGAACGACGAGGTCGACGTCGAGGTCGAGGTCGTCGACGTCGTCGATGGCGCCGACACCGCGGCATCCGACGAGGACGACGACGAGAAGCCCGTGGTCGTGGAGCCGCACCCCACCGGTGCGCTCGTGCTGCGTGCCGTCGACGACGAAGACGAGGTCCCGGTCTACTCGAGCGCCATCACCGGCGCGACGGCCGACCCCGTCAAGGACTACCTGAAGCAGATCGGAAAGGTCGCGCTCCTGAACGCGGCCGAAGAGGTCGAGCTCGCGATGCGCATCGAGGCGGGTCTCTTCGCCGAGGAGAAGCTGTCGCACATGACCGACGCCGAGAAGCGTTCGCAGCTCGGTCGCGAGCTGCAGTGGGTCGCGAAGGACGGCCAGCGCGCGAAGAGCCACCTCCTCGGCGCCAACCTCCGCCTCGTGGTCTCGCTCGCCAAGCGCTACACCGGCCGCGGCATGCAGTTCCTCGACCTGATCCAGGAGGGCAACCTCGGCCTCATCCGTGCGGTTGAGAAGTTCGACTACACCAAGGGCTTCAAGTTCTCGACCTACGCGACCTGGTGGATCCGCCAGGCCATCACCCGCGCCATGGCCGACCAGGCCCGCACCATCCGCATCCCGGTGCACATGGTCGAGGTCATCAACAAGCTCGCGCGCGTGCAGCGCCAGATGCTCCAGGACCTCGGTCGCGAACCCACGCCCGAAGAGCTGAGCCGCGAACTCGACATGACCCCC
Organism: Agromyces sp. PvR057; assembly: GCF_040547485.1. NCBI lineage: Bacteria > Bacillati > Actinomycetota > Actinomycetes > Micrococcales > Microbacteriaceae > Agromyces > Agromyces sp. PvR057. The sequence goes on along the minus strand of NZ_JBEPPT010000001.1, from coordinate 1,936,664 downwards.
GAGAAGGTCATCGAGGTGCAGAAGTACGGCCGCGAGCCCATCTCGCTGCACACGCCGCTCGGTGAAGACGGCGACAGCGAGTTCGGCGACCTGATCGAGGACACCGAGGCGGTCGTGCCGGCCGACGCCGTGGGCTTCACGATGCTGCAGAAGCAGCTCGAGTCGCTCCTCGACTCGCTGAGCGAGCGCGAGGCCGGCGTGATCCGCATGCGCTTCGGCCTCGGCGACGGCATGCCGAAGACGCTCGACCAGATCGGCGACACGTTCGGCGTCACGCGCGAGCGCATCCGCCAGATCGAGTCGAAGACGATGGCGAAGCTCCGCCACCCGTCGCGGTCCCAGTCGCTGCGCGACTACCTCGAGTAGGCCGGCGGTGCCAGCTGGAACCCTGCGCTACGCGCCGGCGATCCTCGTCGGCAGGCTCACCCGATTCGCCGCCCGGCTGCGCAAGCCCGGCGGCGGATCGGCCGTTCCGGGGCTCGTCGTCAACCGCATCGCGCCCGCCTACCTGAAGCGCACCCTGTCGGGCTTCCCGCAGGGGCTCCTGGTGGTCTCGGGTTCCAGCGGCAAGTCGACGACGACGAAGATGCTCGTCGCGATCCTGCGCGCCCACGGCGTCGACGTGTTCACGAATCCGTCGACCGCGAACATCAGCCAGGGCCTCACGTCGGCCCTGCTCGAACGCGCCGACTGGCAGGGCCGCGTTCCCGGTGAGATGGCCGTGCTCGAGATGGATGAAGGGCACGGCGCCCTCGTCATGCAGGGCGTCGACGCCCGCACCGTCACGCTCATGAACGTCATGGTCGACCAGGTCGACCGGTTCCACGACTCGGAGATGGTCGCCGGCATGCTCGGCCGCATCGCGGCGCGAGCGCGGGAGTCCGTCGTCGTGAACGCCGACGACGCCTACCTCGAGCAGCTTGCGACCCGCGTCGGTCCGGATGTCACTGTGCACCGCTTCGGGGTCTCCGAGTCGGTCGTCGCGGCATCCCCGCGCGGACTCGGCTACGCGAAGACGGTCGAGTCCCGTCTCCCGACGGGTGACGGGGTGCGTCTCGAGTCCGTCGACGGCCGAAGCGCGGTCATCGACGACCACGGGGTCGCCGTGCGGGTCATGCTCCCGGCACGCGGCACCCACTACGGCGTCGACGCGACCGCCGCCTACACGACCGCGAAGTCGGTGCTCGGCGATCGGTTCGACCCGACCGTGGCCGCCGACGCGCTGAGTGCGATCCCGGCGGTGTTCGGCCGGGGCGAGCGCGTGAGCGTGCGCGGCCAGGAGGTCGACTTCGTGCTCGTGCAGAACACGGCGAGCTACCAGCTGAACGTCGACAGCATCGAACCCGGCACCTCAGACATCCTGTTCGCGATCGGCTCCGACGTGCGAGACCCGTCGTACTTCTGGCCGGCCGACGCGGCCTCCCTCGGGCGGGTGTCGATCGTGAGCGGTTCGAAGGCGGCCGAGGCGGCACTCATGCTCTCGTACGACGGTGTCGACATCGACCGGGTCGAGCCCGACCTGGCGCGCGCCGTCGACGACTTCCTGGCCGCGCCTGCGCCGGCATCCGGAACGAAGACGATCATCTTCTCAGCCGACTCGATGCGCCGCACTCGGGCGCACCTCGGACTCACGGGAGCGGAATGACCCTCACGATCGTGGCGCTGCTGCCCTCGCTGCAGAACACCAACGGCGACGCCGAGAACGCCGCAGTGCTCGCCCGGCGTGCGGGCTGGGCCGGTCTCGACGCGCGCGTGGTCGCGGTCGAGTCGCGAGACGAGTTGCCAGCGCACGTCGACGCGATCGTGATCGGCTCCGGAACGGATGCCTCGCTCGAGGTCGCTCGCACCAGGCTGCTCGAGCTGCACGACGAACTGCGGCGCTGGGGCACCGAAGGCGTGCCGATCCTCGCCGTCGGCACCGGATGGGAGCTGCTCTCCTGGGGCATCGAGCTGCCCGACGGCACCGGCATCGAGGGCCTGGGCATTCTGCCCGGCCGCGCCGTGCCCAGCGTCGGCGGTCGTATCACCGGCGACCTGGTCGTCGCCGAACGCGGCTCGCGAGAGCTGCTCGTCGGATTCGAGAACCACGCCCGCGCCTACGTCGGCGCCGAGGGATCCCCGCTCGGACGCGTCCGCACTGGTGAGGGCAACGCCAAGGGCTCCGGCCAGGAGGGGGTGGTCATGGGCGAGGTCATCGGCACGCACCTGCACGGTCCTGTCCTCGCGAAGAACCCGGTCCTCGCCGATCGCATGCTCACGACCATGGCGGCACGGGCCGGACTCGAGTACGAGCCGGGGGAGCGGACCCGCACCGTCGACGCCTACGCGGACTCCGCACGCCGCGCGCATCTCGCGGCCGCCGGGGTCGACGCGACTGCCGCGCCGGCTGCCCAAACTGTCGACGGCTGACGGCTGACGGCTGACGGCTGACGGCTGACGGCTGACGGCTGGGGCCTGACGCCCGACGCCGGCCGTCGCCGGCGTTCGGCACGAGCTCCGCTGAGGCAGTTCGCGCCCTCGGCCGACATGCACCGGCCTGACCAGGTCCGCGCACCGAATGACGAACGCCCCGGGATTCCTCCCGGGGCGTTCGTCATTCGTCTGCTGCGCGTTATGCGCGGTCGTTGAGGCGCGACGACTCGTCGTGCCAGCTGTGTGCGATCTGCGAGAGCTTCTCCTGGTGCTTGCGCCCGTGGTGCGCGCAGAACAGCAGTTCGCCGGTGCCCACGACGACGCGGATGTAGGCCTGCGCTCCGCAGGCGTCGCAGCGGTCGAGAGCCGTGAGCTCATACGGGGTCTCGAGTTCATCGACCGCACCGTTGGTTTCGGTGTGCTGCGTCATGGCTCCTCCTCCTGGCTCACTGCGCGAAATCCGTTCCTCAATGAAAACACGTCTCGGCCGTGGTTCCTTCCGTTCTGCCGGGCATTTCGCTCACCGCGTAGCGCCTGCGCCTCAGGGTCGGCGGTGCTCAGTAGGCTTGTGCGACGTGAGCTCCGACTATTCCGCCCGCCATCTCTCCGTACTCGAAGGTCTCGAAGCCGTTCGCAAGCGACCCGGCATGTACATCGGTTCGACCGACTCCCGAGGGCTCATGCACTGCCTCTGGGAGATCATCGACAACTCCGTCGACGAGGCGCTCGCGGGGCACGGCAGCGACATCGGCGTGCGGCTGCACCCCGACGGCAGCGTCGAGGTGCGCGACCGCGCGCGCGGCATCCCCGTCGACATCGAACCGAAGACCGGGCTCTCCGGCGTCGAGGTGGTGTTCACCAAGCTGCACGCCGGCGGAAAGTTCGGGTCCGGTTCGTACGCGGCCTCCGGTGGCCTGCACGGTGTCGGCGCCTCGGTCGTGAACGCGCTGTCGGAGCGCCTCGACGTCGAGGTCGACCGCGACGGCAAGACCTGGGCCATGTCGTTCCACCGCGGCGAGCCGGGCATCTTCGCCGATTCGGGTGCTCCGTCGCCCGATGCGCCGTTCACGCCGTTCGAGGATCGCAGCGAGTTGCGCGTGGTCGGCAAGGTCGCCAAGGGCGTCACCGGCACGCGCATCCGCTACTGGGCCGACCGCCAGATCTTCACCAAGGGCGCCGAGTTCCAGTCCGAGGAGCTGCTCGGGCGCGCGAGGCAAACGGCGTTCCTCGTGCCCGGCCTCGCGATCGACGTGACCGACGAGCGCGGCGAGACGCCGCACACCATCACGTTCCAGTTCGAGGGCGGCATCTCCGAGTTCGTCGAGCATCTCGCGGTCGATGCGGCGCTGACCGACGTCTGGCGTCTGACCGGCGTCGGCTCGTTCACCGAGACGGTGCCGGTGCTCACCGAGGGCGGCGCGATGGTCCCGACCGAGCTCAAGCGGGAGTGCGCCGTCGACATCGCCCTGCGGTGGGGCACCGGGTACGACACGGTCGTCAAGTCGTTCGTCAACATCATCGCCACGCCCAAGGGCGGAACGCACCAGACCGGGTTCGACCAGGGGCTGCTGAAGTTCCTGCGCCTGCAGGTCGAGCAGAACGCGCGCCGACTCAAGGCCGGCAACGACAAGCTCGAGAAGGACGACGTCCTCGCCGGCCTCACGGCCGTCATCACCGTGCGCCTGCCAGAGCCGCAGTTCGAGGGCCAGACCAAGGAGGTGCTCGGCACGCCGGCCGTCCGCGCGATCGTCACGAACGTGCTCACGAAGGAGCTCGGCCTCCGCTTCTCGTCGACCAAGCGCGACGACAAGGCGCAGTCCTCGCTGCTGCTCGACAAGGTGGTCGCCGAGATGAAGTCCCGCATCTCCGCGCGAACCCACAAGGAGACGCAGCGACGTAAGAACGCGCTCGAGTCGTCGTCGCTGCCGGCGAAGCTCGTCGACTGCCGGTCGACGGATGTCGCGCACAGCGAGCTCTTCATCGTCGAGGGCGACTCGGCGCTCGGCACGGCCAAGCTCGCGCGCGACAGCGAGCACCAGGCGCTGCTGCCGATCCGCGGCAAGATCCTCAACGTGCAGAAGGCGAGTGTGGCGGACATGCTCGGCAACGCCGAGTGCGCATCGATCATCCAGGTCATCGGCGCGGGCTCCGGCCGCAGCTTCGACATCGCGACGGCACGGTACGGCAAGGTCATCATCATGAGCGACGCCGACGTCGACGGCGCCCACATCCGTACCCTGCTGCTCACGCTCTTCTTCCGCTACATGCGGCCGATGATCGAAGAGGGCCGGGTCTTCGCGGCGGTCCCGCCGCTGCACCGGGTGGTCGTGATGAACCCGGGATCGAAGCCGAACGAGACCATCTACACCTACTCCGAGGCCGAGCTCACGGGCGTCCTCGCCGGGCTGAAGAAGCAGGGCCGGCGTTACCAGGATCCGATCCAGCGGTACAAGGGCCTCGGCGAGATGGACGCCGACCAGCTCGCGACCACCACGATGGACCGCCGTCAGCGAACGCTGCGACGTGTCGGCCTGGGCGATGCCGAGGCTGCGGGGCGCGTCTTCGAGCTGCTCATGGGCAACGAGGTCGCACCGCGCAAGGAGTTCATCGTCGAGAGCGCCGACGCGCTCGAGCGCGATCGCATCGACGCCTGACGCTCCCACCTCGGTTGGCTCCGAGGATCGAACGCGAGAACGCGGCGGCCCGATTCGGGCCGCCGCGTTCTTTCGTGAGACGTGCGGGCGCTACTCGATGCGCGTGCCGACCGCGGCGACATGCGCCTCGAGCGGCTGGCCGGAGGCATCGCGCTTGGCACCGGAATCGGGCAGCTGGCGCGCGGATCCGTCTGCGGCGACCGCGAGGGCGGGTGCCGGGCCGACCCAGGCGAGGTGCAGGGCGTCCTCGCCCTTGAGGAAGCGCTGCGCACGCACGCCGCCCGTGGCACGGCCCTTGCCGGGGAACTCGGCGAAGTCGCTCACCTTGGCGCTGCCCGTGTCGATGCCGAGCAGGGTCTCGTTGCTCGCCGCGATCGTGACGACGACGGTCGAGTCGAGGCGCTCGGCGGGCAGGCTCGTGAAATGGATCGCGTGAGCGCCCGCGCTGAGCTTCACCCCGGCCATGCCGCCCGCGGGGCATCCCTGGGGGCGCACCGTCGCCGCCGGGAAGTGCAGCAGTTGCGCGTCGGATGCGACGAACACGAGTTCGTCGCCCTCGTCGCCCTGCACGGCGCCGACGACCTCGTCGCCGGCCTTGAGCCCGATGACCTCGAACTCGGGCTTGTTCGGGTACACGCCCGTCGCGACGCGCTTGACGATGCCCTGCTTCGTGCCGAGCGCGATCGAGCGGTCTGACGTGAGCGAGACGATCGCGAGCACCTTCTCGTCGCGATTGGGCAGCGAGAGGTAATCGCCGACCTTCACGCCGGCGCCGAGCTGCACCGAGGTCGGCGGCAGCATCGGCACGTCGACGGGCGTGAATCGGATGAGCCGGCCGAGGTTCGTGACGGCCCCGATCTCGGAACGGGTCGAGGTCTCGAGCGTCGAGAGGATCGCGTCGTGCTTGCTGCGACGGGTGGGCACGGTGATCGTCGGAGCCCCGTTCTCGGTCGCGGCCAGGTCGACGCGAGCGATGCGACCGGTGACCGAGAGGAACACGCGGCAGGGCACGTCGGCAAGCTCGAGGATCGCGGCGGCGCGCTTGGCCGCGGCACCGGTGGCGATCGGGCGGGCGTCCGTGAGGAGCGTGCGGCGTGGCGTGCCGTATTTCTCGGCGATCTCGGCGAGCTCGTCGGACACGAGGGCCTCGATGCGGTGGCGGCTTGCCAACAGCGTCTCGAGCTCCGCGATCTCGGCACGCAGCTTGTCGCGCTCCGCCTCGAGCTCGATGCGCGAGAACTTCGTGAGGCGGCGCAGCTGCAGCTCGAGGATGTAGTCGGTCTGCACCTGGCTGAGGTCGAAGACCTCCATGAGCCGGGTGCGCGCGGCCGCCGTGTCGTCGCTCGAGCGGATGACCTGGATGACCTCGTCGATGTCGAGGATCGCGATCAGCAGGCCGTCGACGAGGTGCAGGCGCTCCTGCCGGCGCGCCAGACGGTACTGCGATCGGCGCGTGACGACCGAGATGCGGTGGTCGACATAGACCTGCAGCAGCTCGCGGAGGCCGAGCGTCTGCGGCCCGCCGTTCACGAGCGCGACGTTGTTGATGTTGAAGGAGTCTTCGAGGGGCGTGAGCCGGTAGAGCTGCTCGAGCACCGCATCGGGGCTGAACCCGGTCTTGATGCCGATGACGAGGCGCAGGCCGTTCGTGCGGTCGGTGAGGTCGGTGACATCGGAGATGCCGCTGATCTTCTTGGCGTTGACGCCGTCCTTGATCTTCTCGATGACCTTCTCTGGGCCGACGAGGTAGGGGAGCTCGGTGACGACGAGCCCGGTCTTGCGGGCCGTGATCGACTCGATGCGCACCTTCGCGCGGGTCTTGAAGCTGCCGCGCCCGGTCGCGTAGGCGTCGCGGATGCCGGCGAGGCCGACGATCGTGCCGCCGGAGGGCAGGTCGGGAGCGGGGACGAACTCCATGAGGTCGTCGAGCGTCGCATCGGGATTGGCGATGAGGTGCCTGGCCGCGGACACGACCTCGATGAGGTTGTGCGGGGCCATGTTCGTGGCCATGCCGACGGCGATGCCGCTCGCACCGTTGACCAGCAGGTTCGGGTACGCGGCCGGCAGCACGGCGGGCTGCATGAACTGGTTGTCGTAGTTCGGCACGAAGTCGACGACGTCCTCGTCGAGGCCGTCGTTCATGGCGATCGCGGCGGCGGTGAGGCGGGCCTCGGTGTATCGGGATGCCGCGGGGCCGTCGTCGAGCGAGCCGAAGTTGCCGTGCCCGTCGACGAGCGGCACGCGCAGGGTGAACGCCTGGGCCATGCGCACGAGGGTGTCGTAGATCGCGGTGTCGCCGTGCGGGTGGTACTTGCCCATGACCTCGCCGACGACGCGCGAGGACTTGACGTGCCCGCGGTCGGGGCGGAGGCCCATCTCGTTCATGCCGAAGAGGATGCGTCGCTGCACGGGCTTGAGTCCGTCGCGCGCGTCGGGCAGCGCGCGCGAGTAGATCACGGAGTAGGCGTACTCGAGGAACGAGCCCTGCATCTCGGTGGCGACGTCGACGTCTTCGATGCGCTCGACGATCGGATCTTCAGCGGGCGGGTTCTTGGCTCGGGTCATCCGTGTTCTCTGCTGCTGGCGACGTGGGGTGCACGCCGGGAACGAAGGGCGCGCCCTGCCTGTGCGAGACTGGGCGCGATGCCTGCCATGCTACCGGTGCCCGCCGACGCCGTTCCGCGCCTCACCGGCGTGATGGGCAGTTCGCTCGCGAGCCTCACGGGTGGCGGGAACGCATTCGGGCTGCCCGCGGCATCCGGCGCCGTCGTCGTCCTCGTCGACGGGCTCGGGGCCGCCAACCTGCAGGCGCGCGCCGGCCACGCCCGGTTCCTCTCGTCGCGCATGGCGAAGCGCGACGTGATCCGCACGGTGCTGCCCTCGACGACGGCCGCCGCACTCGCGAGCCTGACGACCGGGAGGCTTCCCGGCGAGCACGGGCTGGTCGGGTACCGCGCCCTCGACGAGGCGAACGACCGCCTCGTCAACCAGCTCAGCGGCTGGGACGCCGCGATGGTGCCCGAGACCTGGCAGCGATGCGAGACCGTCTTCGAGCGGGCATCCGCCGAGGGCGTCGAGACCTTCGCGATCGGCGCCGCGCGCTACGCCGACTCCGGGTTCACCAGGGCCGTGCTGCGCGGCGCCGAGTACCGCGCCGCGGCCTCGCTCGGTGATCGGTTCGCAGCGGCACTCGACCTGCTGCGAGGCGGCGACCAGCGCCTCGTCTACCTCTACGTGCCCGAGCTCGACCAGGCGTCGCATGCGCACGGCTGGGAATCCGATCGCTGGCTGGGCCTGCTCGAACAGCTCGACGGCGAGATCGCGTCCTTCGAGCAGCGGATGCCGCGTACCGCCGGCATGCTCGTCACCGCCGACCACGGGGTCGTCGATGTCCCAGCCCACCGCCACGTGTTCGTGGATTCGGATCCCGCACTCGTCGATGGCGTCCGTCACCTCGGCGGAGAACCGCGATTCCTGTCCGTGTACCTCGAGCCCGAGCTCGGTCCGGGGGAGCGAGCCGCCGCGCTCGAACGCTGGGGTGCCGCCGAGGGACATCGGGCATGGGTGCTCTCGCGCGACGAGGCGATCGAGGCCGGCGTGTACGGAACGGTCGCCGATGAGGTGCGCCCGCGCATCGGCGACATCCTCGTGGCCGCCCGTGCGGGCATCGCGTACTACGACAGCCGCGAGGCCAATCGACAGGCCGAGGCGATGATCGGCCAGCATGGTTCGCTCACCGACGAGGAGACGCGGGTGCCGCTCATTCGCGGCGGCGCATTCCGGCGCGACTGACGACCACGCGGCTGCGGAGCGTGCTCCGGTCGACTGCGGCATCGGTCGACCGCGGCACCTGAACGACGAACGACGGCCGGGGCATCCGCCGCCGGCCGTCGTTCGTCGTTCAGAGAGTCGTCAGCTCGGGTACTGACCGCGCTTGACCTGCGGCTTCGGGAGGCGCAGCATGCGCAGCTGGAGGGCTCGCATCGCCGCGTACCAGCGCACCTTCTCGACCTTGTCGCCGTACCGCTGCCGGAGCTTGCGGGTGAGCACCGCACCGAGGATGATCACGTCGACCACCGCGATGAGGAAGAACGACCACAGGGCGATGATGCCGATCGCCTGCACCTCGGTGCTGGGGATGAACGTCAGGATGATGACGGCGAACATCACGGGGATCAGGATCTCGCCGATGCTGAAGCGCGCATCGACGTAGTCGCGCACGAACTTCTTCTGCGGACCGCGGTCGCGCAGGGGGAGGTACCGCTCGTCGCCCGCCGCCATGCCGACGCGCGCACGGTCGCGGGCCTCGGCCTCCTTCGCACGTGCCGCCTTCTTCGCTTCCTTGCGGTCGTCGGGCACGAGCGGCCGCTTGCGGGCGGCCTCCTGCTGGGCGCGGCTGGGCGTCGGTGCGCCCTTGCCGCCGGACTTGAGTCGCGCCTGCGTCTCTTCGAGCGTCTCGGCGCTCGGCTGATCGTTGTCAGTGGGGTTGTTGGCCACGGGGATCCCTCGAATCGGTTCCCCTTAAGATTACCGGCATGACCGAGCCCCATCCCACCGATCACGATTCCTCCCGCGCACGCGAGATCGTCGCCGCGATCCGCGACGCCGTCGACGTCGGCTTCCCCTCGACCGTCGCGGATCTCTCGAACCTCGTGCGAATCCCCTCCGTGTCATGGCCGGCGTTCGACCCCGCCCACGTCGCGCAGAGTGCGGAGGCGGTCGCGGCCCTGCTCCGCGACACCGGCGTGTTCGATCTCGTCGACATCCGCCGGTCCGCCGTCGAAGACGGATCGGAGCTCGGCCAGCCGGCCGTGGTCGCGAGCCGCCCGGCACGCAACGGCCGCCCGACCGTGCTGCTCTACGCGCACCACGACGTGCAGCCCCCCGGCAAGGAGGACGACTGGGAGACCTCGCCGTTCGAGCCGACGCAGCGCGGCGATCGGCTCTACGGACGAGGTGCGGCCGACGACAAGGCCGGCGTGATGGCCCATGTCGGCGCGATCCGCGCCTTCGCCGAGGCTGCGGGAGACTTCGACCTCGGCATCGCCGTCTTCATCGAGGGCGAGGAGGAGTGGGCGTCGCGCTCGTTCGCGAACTTCCTCCGCGACAATCGCGACCTGCTCGCCGCCGACGCGATCGTCGTCGCCGACTCCGGCAACTGGGACCTCGAGACGCCGGCCATCACGGTCGCGCTGCGAGGCGCGGTGGCCTTCAACGTGCGCATCCGCACGCTCGCGCACGCCTCGCACTCCGGGATGTACGGCGGCGCGGTGCCTGACGCCATGCTCGCGGCCATCCGCCTGCTCGACACGATCTGGACGGAGGACGGGTCCGTGGCCGTCGACGGCCTCGCGAGCGCCGACCTCGACCCGCCGGCCTACGACGAGGCCCAGCTCAGGGCCGAGACCGGACTCCTCGACGGCGTCACGCCCATCGGCGACGGCGCGATCCTCTCGCGCATCTGGGCCAAGCCGTCCGTCACGATCACGGGCATCGACGCACCGGATGTCGCGAACGCCTCGAACACGCTCGTACCAGAGGTGCTCGTGCGGGTCAGTGCGCGCATCGCGCCGGGTCAGGACGCCTCGGAGGCGTTCGAGGCGATCCGCGTGCACCTCGAGGCGCACGCGCCCTTCGGCGTGCAGCTCGGCTTCGAGGGCGTCGACCTCGGCCAGGCGTTCCTCGTGGACACGAGCGGCTGGGCGGTCGAGGACACGCGGGCTGCGATGACGGATGCCTGGGGCAGGCCTCCGGTGGACATCGGCGTGGGCGGGTCGATCCCGTTCATCGCCGAGCTCGTCGAGGAGTTCCCCGGCGCGCAGATCCTCGTGACCGGCGTCGAGGACCCCGACTCGCGCGCGCACAGCCCGAACGAGTCGCTGCACCTCGGCGTCTTCAAGCGTGCGCTCCTCAGCGAGGCGCTGCTGCTCGCGCGCCTCGACGCACGGGGGAGCGGAGCATCCTGATTCCGGGCCATCTCGCAGCGCACCGGGTTAGACTTCCACTGAACATGAGGCGTTCTTCGACGCACCGAGGAGAGACATGAGCGACACGATCACCGAAACGACGCACGGCGTGAAGCTGAGCGACCCCGCAGCCGACAAGGTGCGGAGCCTCCTCACGCAGGAGGGCCGCGACGACCTGCGACTCCGCGTCGCAGTGCAGCCCGGCGGCTGCTCGGGGCTCATCTACCAGCTGTACTTCGACGAGCGTCTGCTCGAGGGTGACGCGGTCGTCGACTTCGACGGCGTCGAGGTCATCGTCGACAAGATGAGCGTGCCGTACCTCGACGGCGCCTCGATCGACTTCGAGGACACGATCCAGAAGCAGGGCTTCACGATCGACAACCCGAACGCCGAAGGCAGCTGCGCATGCGGTGATTCGTTCCACTGAGGATCGATCCGAACTGAGCGAAGGGAGGCTGCCATTGGCAGCCTCCCTTCTTTCTTTGCGCCGATGGTGCCGGAATTCCGCGCCGAGAGAGGCCCGAAACGGCCCTGACATGCACACTGGCGGGGCTGAGTCGGAGTAGGCTGTTCCACGATCATGCGCTTCGCTGTGAAGCGCCTTCGAGTCTCCCGAAAGGTCACCGGTGCGCCACAATCGCCGTCTCCGATGGGCTGCAATCCCGATCGCAGCGTCGCTCAGCCTCGTACTCGCAGGGTGCACGACGGCTCAGCTGAACGGATTCCTGCCGGGCTTCGAGGAGGGGCAGCCTCCCGTCACGAACCACACCGAGCGCGTCTCGGGCCTGTGGGTCACGTCGTGGATCGTGCTGCTCATCGTCGGTGTCATCACCTGGGGTCTGACGATCTGGGCGGTCATCGCCTACCGTCGCCGCAAGGGCCAGACCGGCCTCCCCGTGCAGCTGCGCTACAACATGCCGATCGAGGTGTTCTACACGATCGTGCCCCTGATCCTCGTGCTCGGCTTCTTCGCCTTCACCGCACGTGACCAGGCCGAGATCGAGAAGCGGTTCGCCGCAGACGACATCGACGTCCAGGTCGAGGTCATCGCCAAGCAGTGGGCGTGGGACTTCAACTACGTGAACGAGGACGTCTACTCGCCCGGCATCCAGGGCCAGCTCGACGATGAGGGCGCAGACGGTTCGCTCGTCGAGTCCGAGATCCCCACGCTCTACCTGCCGGTCGGCAAGAACGTCGAGATCGAGCTCGAGTCGCGCGACGTGATCCACTCGTTCTGGGTCGTGGACTTCCTCTACAAGAAGGACATGTTCCCGGGCAAGACCAACTACATGTCGTTCGTCCCCGAACGTGAGGGCACCTACGAGGGCAAGTGCGCCGAGCTCTGCGGCGAGTACCACTCGCTCATGCTCTTCAACGTGAAGGTCGTCTCCGAGGCGGAGTACGAGGAGTACATCGACTCGTTGCGCGATCTCGGCCAGGAGGGTCAGCTCTCCAACGAGTACGACCGCAACCAGAACCTGCCCGGAACGGGCGCGCCCGAACTGAAAGAGGAGCACGAAGGCGAATGAGCACCACGACCGCACCGGCTCGGCCGCAGTCGAGCAGCCTTCCCTTCGGGGCCTCGAAGGTCGAGCGCAAGGGCAACATCCTCGTCAAGTGGATCACCTCGACCGACCACAAGGTCATCGGGTACATGTACCTGATCACCTCGTTCGTCTTCTTCTGCATCGCCGGCGTGATGGCACTCATCATCCGCGCCCAGCTCTTCGAGCCCGGCCTCGAGATCGTGCAGACTCGCGAGCAGTACAACCAGCTGTTCACCATGCACGGCACGATCATGCTCCTGATGTTCGCGACGCCGCTCTTCGCGGGATTCGCGAACGTGCTCATGCCGCTGCAGATCGGCGCCCCTGACGTCGCCTTCCCGCGCCTGAACGCCTTCGCCTTCTGGATGTTCGCGTTCGGTTCGCTGATGGCGGTCGCCGGGTTCTTCACCCCGCAGGGCGCGGCCTCGTTCGGCTGGTTCGCGTATCAGCCGCTGGCCTCGACGACCTTCTCACCAGGCGTGGGCGGCAATCTCTGGATGCTCGGCCTCGGCCTCTCCGGCTTCGGCACGATCCTCGGCGCGGTGAACTTCATCACCACGATCATCACGATGCGCGCGCCCGGTATGACCATGTTCCGCATGCCGATCTTCACGTGGAACACCCTCGTGACCTCGATCCTCGTGCTGATGGCGTTCCCCGTGCTGGCGGCGGCCATGCTCGCCGCAGCCGCCGACCGCGTGTTCGACGCCCACATCTACGACCCCGCCAACGGCGGCGTCATCCTGTGGCAGCACCTCTTCTGGTTCTTCGGACACCCCGAGGTCTACATCATCGCGCTGCCGTTCTTCGGCATCGTCTCCGAGATCTTCCCGGTGTTCAGCCGCAAGCCGATCTTCGGATACACCACCCTCGTGTACGCGACCATCGCGATCGCCGCACTCTCGGTCACGGTCTGGGCGCACCACATGTACGTCACCGGTTCGGTCCTCCTGCCGTTCTTCTCGCTGATGACGATGCTCATCGCGGTTCCAACGGGTGTGAAGATCTTCAACTGGATCGGCACGATGTGGCGTGGGTCCATCACGTTCGAGACGCCGCTCGTCTGGTCGGTCGGCTTCCTCATCACCTTCGTGTTCGGTGGTCTCACCGGCGTGATCCTCGCCTCGCCGCCGCTGGACTTCGCCGTGTCCGACACGTACTTCGTGGTCGCGCACTTCCACTACGTGGTCTTCGGCACCGTCGTGTTCGCGATGTTCGCCGGCTTCTACTTCTGGTGGCCCAAGTGGACCGGCAAGATGCTGAACGAGTCGCTCGGCAAGTGGCACTTCTGGCTGCTCTTCATCGGCTTCCACACGACGTTCCTCATCCAGCACTGGCTCGGAGTCGTCGCGATGCCCCGCCGGTACTACTCGTACCTGCCTGAAGACAACATCACCTGGATGAACCAGCTGTCGACGATCGGTTCCGCGATCCTCGCGATCTCGCTGATCCCGTTCTTCCTGAACGTCTACATCACCGCTCGTCGGGCGCCGAAGGTCACGGTGAACGACCCGTGGGGCTACGGCCGCTCGCTCGAGTGGGCGACCAGCTGCCCGCCGCCTCGTCACAACTTCACCTCGATCCCGCGCATCCGCTCGGAGTCGCCTGCGTTCGACCTCAACCACCCCGAAGCCGGCATCCCCGTCGGCATCGGGCCGGGCAAGGACGCACCCGACGCGCCGGTATTCGACGCAGAGACGAAGGAAGTCAAGTAGATGCGCGCGAACGTCGTTCTCTTCTGGATCCTCGCGGGATTCTTCGCGGCCGCGGCCGCGGTGTACATCGCGTGGACCGCAGTCGATGACCTCGAGCCCGGTGTGGAGTGGGTCGGCCTGGTCGCCATCTCGCTGAGCGCCGTCCTGGCCGCGTTCATCGCGTTCTACCTCGGACGGGTGCACAAGGCGCAGGGCGCTGAGCTTCCCGAAGACCGTCTCGACGCCAACATCGACGACGGCGACCCCGAGCTCGGCTTCTTCAGCCCCTGGAGCTGGTGGCCGATCATGCTCGCGGGTTCGGCCGCACTGCTGTTCCTCGGCCTCGCGGTCGGCTTCTGGATCTCGTTCATCGCCGTCGGCATCGGCGTCATCAGCCTCGTGGGCTGGGTCTACGAGTACTACCGCGGCAACTTCGCACGCTGACCCGAATCTCTGAAATGGCCCCGACACGCTTGTGTCGGGGCCATTTTGTTCTGTCAGGCACTCGCGCTCCGCGCCTTGGATCGTCCGCGAGCTCGCGGACGACGCCGTTCCTGCTGCGCAAGGGCGGAAAAGGAATGCCTGGGCGCACCTCCGGAGCGCTGCTGGGGGCCCCTGAGGCCTTCGGACCGCGTGCGAGGGTGTGAGGGAAGCCATGGCGTCGCAGACCGCGAGCGGCCGTCCTGCGACGAGCGCGGCCCATTGTGCGGCACCGTGCCGAGAGGGGCCGGAAACGTGCGGCGGGGCGTGGGCCGATCAGGCCGATGCCGAGGCGATCTCTCGTCGGAACGTCAGAACGTCGACCGAGACGGTGACCTGTTGCGCTGATCCGTGGGCGCTGGGGGAGTCGTCGTCGCTCAGGGCATCCATCGTGGCTTCACGCGAGTGGTGTGCCGACGGCCCCATTGCGACGAGGTGTGCGCGCTGGTCCGCCGTGACGGATGCCGCGTACTCGACGTGTTCACGAGCGGCGACCGCGAAGCCGGCGGCGCCGAGCGACTCGGCGACGAGCCGTTCCTTGTCTGCCGGCACGGTCAGGACCGAGCCGTCGCGTCGGAGCTCCGCGAGATGGCCCTCGCGTGGGACCACGACGACGAGGACGCCGCCGGGACGGACGACGCGCGCGTACTCAACGGGGTTGCGCGGGGCGAAGATGTTGAGCGCGAGATCGGCGGACGCATCGCGGAGCGGCAGTGGGCGCCAGATGTCGAGGACGACGCCGGTCGCGCCCGGGATGCTTCGGGTCGCCATGCGGACGGCGATGGGGGAGCGGTCCGTGAGGAGCACGGAGGAGGCGGAGACGCGCGCGGCGACCTGCGCGGCGTAGTAGCCCGTGCCGCATCCGAAGTCGACGAGGCGGGGTCCGTCGGCGGTAGCATCCGCGGATTCTGCCGGAAGCCTCGGGGCCGGGGTTGCAAGATCGGCGACCGTTTCGCAGATCGGACCGTACAGGGAGGAGTCGAGCAGCGCCGCCCGAGCCGTGAGCATCGCGTGATCGTCGCCGATCGTGCGTGGAGCGCGCGGTGGAAGGAGCGTGACCGTGCCTTGGCGCGCGACATCGAAGCGATGACCGTTCTCGCATCCGATCACCAGCGAATCGACCGATGAGAGCGCTGAGAAACAGTTCGGGCACCGGAACCACGTCGTATCGAACGACATGGTCACGGTGCCCGAACTGTTGAGTGGATGGATCAGTGGTGGCCGTCGTGGCCGGACTCGAGCTCGCCCTTGGTGATGGGCTCGATGCGGTCCTCGAAGAACCACCGCGAGAGCGACGCACGGAAGCGCTGGCCGACGGTGATCTTGCCGCGAGCGTTCGGGCGGATCATCAGCGGCTGGTACGTGTCGAAGCTCACGAGGCGCCAGCGGTCGTATTCGTCGAGCTGTTCGTGCACCTCGATGAACTCGCCACCCGGAAGGCGCACGATTCGACCCGACTCGAACCCGTGCAGAGCGATCTCGCGATCCTTCTTCTGCAGCGCGATGCAGACGCGCTTCGTGATGAAGAACGCGATGAACGGTCCGAGGATCACCACGGCCTGGAGTGCGTGGATCACACCCTCCATCGTCAGCGAGAAGTGCGTCGCGAGGATGTCCGAGCTCGCAGCGGCCCAGAGGCCCGCGTAGAACGTGACGCCGGCGGCGCCGATCGCGGTGCGGGTCGGTGCATTGCGGGGACGGTCCGCGATGTGGTGCTCGCGCTTGTCGCCGGTGATCCACGCCTCGATGAAGGGGTAGATGAGCACCAGGACGATGAAGATCCCGATCGCGATGAGCGGCACGAGGATGTTGAACGACCACGTGCGGTCCAGCCAGACGAACTCCCATCCCGGCGGGATGAGTCGGAGCGCGCCGTCGGCGAAGCCGATGTACCAGTCGGGCTGCGTACCAGCCGACACGGGCGACGGGTCGTAGGGGCCGTAGTTCCAGATCGGGTTGATCGTGAACAGCGAGGCGATGAGCGCGATGACGCCGAAGATGATGAAGAAGAATCCACCGGCCTTCGCGGCGTACACGGGGAGCACGGGCGGGCCGACCGCGTTCAGCTGCGTCTTGCCGGGGGCCGCATACTGCGTGTGCTTGTGCACGACGACGAACACGAGGTGCAGCGCGATGAACGCGATGACCAACGCGGGCAGCAGCATGATGTGCAGCGTGTACAGGCGTCCGACGATCTGGGTGCCCGGGAACTCGCCGCCGAAGAGCAGGAACGAGATCCAGGTGCCGACCAGCGGGATTCCCTTGACGAGGCCGTCGATGATGCGGAGGCCGTTGCCGGAGAGCAGGTCGTCGGGGAGCGAGTAGCCGGTGAAGCCCTCGGCCATCGCGAGGATGAAGAGCGTGAAGCCGATCACCCAGTTGAACTCGCGCGGCTTGCGGAACGCACCCGTGAAGTAGATGCGCAGCATGTGCAGGCCGATCGCAGCCACGAAGAGCAGGGCCGCCCAGTGGTGCATCTGGCGGACGAAGAGCCCGCCGCGGATGTCGAACGAGATGTCGAGCGTCGACGCCATGGCCACGGACATCTCGACGCCCTTCAGGGGCACGTACGAGCCGTCGTAGTGCACCTCGGCCATCGAGGCCTGGAAGAAGAACGTCAGGAACGTGCCCGAGATGAGTACGACGACGAAGGAGAAGAGCGCGATCTCACCGAGGAGGAACGACCAGTGGTCGGGGAACGCCTTGCGGCCGAGTTCCTTGATGAAGCCGGCGACGCTCGTGCGTTCGTTCACATAGACGGCCGCGGCGGTCGTGAACGATCGCTTCTGCGTGTCCGTGGTGGGCGATGCGGTGCTCAATGACGCTCCCAGAAGCTCGGGCCGACGGGTTCGGTGAAGTCGCTCTGCGCGATGAGGTAGCCCTCGTCGTCGATCGCGATCGGCAGCTGCGGCAGCGGTCGCTTGGCCGGTCCGAAGATGACCTCGCAGTGGTTCGCCACGTCGAACTGCGACTGGTGGCACGGGCAGAGCAGGTGGTGCGTGTGCTGCTCGTAGAGCGCGACGGGGCAACCGACGTGCGTGCAGATCTTGGAGTACGCGACGATGCCGTCGTACGACCAGTCGGCTCGCTCGGGGAGCTGGTTCAGCTCGCTCGGGTCGAGGCGCATGAGGAGGACGGCGGCCTTGGCCTTCTCCTCGAGCTTGCCGTGCTCGAGCTCGGCGAGGCCCTCGGGGATGACGTGGAACGCGCTGCCGATGGTGACGTCGGAGGCCTTGATCGCCACGCCGCTCGGGTCGAGGGCGAGGCGCGTGCCCTTGCGCCACATGGTGTGGCTGAGCAGCGGCACCGGCAGCTGGTCCTGCGGGGCGAAGCCGCGGAAGAGCACGACTGCGGGAAGGGGGAACACGACGAGCGCGCCGATGAGGCTGTTCCGGATCACGGCGCGGCGCGTGAAGCCGGACTCGCGGTCGGCGTCGGTGAACACCTTGGCGGCGGCGGCCTGCGTCTCGGGGGATCCGCCGACCGGGTGGCGCTCGTCGACGAGCTCGACGTCGACCATGACCGCCTTGCCCCAGTGAACGATGCCGATGCCGAGCGCGAGCAGTGCGAGCGCGGCACCGAGTCCGATGAAGAGGTTGTTCAGTCGAACGTCGCCGACGTTGTTCGACTCCATCGGGAAGAGCATGTACGCGGCGACCGCCCAGAGGCTCCCGAGGAGCGACAGGTAGAAGAGTGTGTACACCGTGCGCTGTGCGCGCTTCTCCCGCTTGGGGTCTTCGTCGGTCACACGGGGGCGATGCGGCGGGAATCCGGGGTTCGCGAATGCGTCCTGAACGATCAGCGCGGTGCCCGGGGAGGCATCGGATTCGTGCGCGGCATGCGACGAGTCGGCAGCGGTGAGCTCAGCTCCGCTGTGGTCGTCCTGGGCCATGGTTCTCCTTCTTCAGGTACTTCGGTACCGACGTGCGCTTAGTTGGACTTCGCCGTGATCCACACGGTGATCGCGACGATCGCGCCGAGACCGAAGATCCAGATGAACAGGCCCTCGGCGACGGGGCCGAGCGAGCCGAGCTCGAATCCACCGGGAGACCGGTTGTCCTGCACGTACTTCAGGTACGTGATGATGTCGCGCTTGTCTTCGGGCGAGATGTTGAGGTCGCTGAAGACCGGCATGTTCTGCGGTCCGGTGACCATCGCCTCGTAGATGTGCACGCCGCTGGTCTCGGTGAGCGCCGGGGCGAACTTGCCCTCGGTGAGCGCGCCACCTGCGCCGGCGACGTTGTGGCACATCGCGCAGTTGATGCGGAAGAGCTCCGCACCATTCGCGGCGTCACCGCCGCCGTCGACGAGGTGCGCGGGCGGGATCGACGGGCCGGGGCCGAGCGAGGCGACGAACGCGGCCAGCTGCTGGATCTGCTCGTCGGTGAACTGGACCGGCTTGACCTGGGCCTGAGGGCCCTGCATCTGCATGGGCATGCGGCCCGTGCCGACCTGGAAGTCGACCGATGCGGCGCCGACGCCGATGAGGCTCGGACCGGTCTCGGTGCCCTGGGCGGAGAGACCGTGGCAGGTCGCGCAGTTCGCCTGGAAGAGCTTCTTGCCCTCGTCGATGGTCTGCTGCGACGTGAGATCGGTCTCGGCCTGCGCGGTCGTTCCCGCGCTCAGGGCGGCGTAGGCGCCACCCGTGAAGATGAGGCCGATCGCGAGCAGTGCGACCGTGGCGAGCGGGTGCCGGCGGCCTGTGCGTCGCTTCTGGCGGTTCATGGGGTTCTTCCTGTTCGCGTGCATGCTGGGTGGGCGCTCCTGCTGCCGATTATTTGAGGACGTAGATGACCAGGAACAGGCCGATCCAGACGACGTCGACGAAGTGCCAGTAGTAGGACACGACGATCGCGCTCGTGGCCTCCTTGTGGCCGAAGTTCTTGACCGCGAAGACACGGCCGATGACGAGGAGGAACGCGATGAGACCGCCGGTCACGTGCAGGCCGTGGAAGCCGGTGGTGAGGTAGAAGGCCGACCCGTAGGAGTCGGAGTCGAGCGCGATGCCCTCGGAGACGAGCGTCGCGTACTCCCAGACCTGGCCGGAGACGAAGACCGCGCCCATGGCGAAGGTGAGGAAGAACCACTCGACCATGCCCCACTGGGTCGGCTTCCAGCCGGTTGCGTACGGCTGCATGCGCTCGGCCGCGAACACGCCGAACTGGCAGGTCACCGACGAGAGCACGAGGATGATCGTGTTCGTCAGCGAGAACGGGAAGTTCAGCACGTCGGCCTGCGCCGCCCACAGCTCGGGCGACATCGACCGGAGCGTGAAGTAGATCGCGAAGAGGCCAGCGAAGAACATGACTTCGCTGCCGAGCCAGACGATCGTTCCCACCGCTACGGTGTTCGGTCGTTTGATTACCGGCGCGCTCGCCTGGAAAGTCACTGAGGTGCTCGTCACGATGACCATTATGGCTGAAATCAGCACTGAGTTTTCGTCATCCTCGGGACTCGTGTCGCCCTGATCCCGGTTAGGTTACCCTAACTCAGGGTGGGAGCGGCCCGTGAATCAGCCTTGAATCCGGTGGCTAGTATCGTCAACATGTCCGCCGAACAGACCTGGCCCGCGATCCTGACCGCCCTCCTCGCAGGAGAAGACCTGAGCGTGTCGGATGCCGCCTGGTGCATGGAGCAGGTCATGACGGGGGCGGCGACCGAGGCGCAGCTCGCGGCGTTCCTCGTGGCGCTCCGCGCCAAGGGGGAGACGGTCGACGAGGTCGTCGGCTTCCGGGATGCGGTGCTCGAGCACGCGATTCCGCTCGATGTGGATCCCATGGCGCTGGACATCGTCGGCACCGGGGGAGACCGGTTCGGCACGGTGAACGTCTCGACCATGGCCTCCGTGGTGGCCGCGGCATCCGGCGTCCCGGTGATCAAGCACGGCAACCGCGCTGCCAGCTCGGCCTCCGGATCCTCCGACGTGCTCGCCGCACTCGGCATCGACCTCACGCTCCCGGCCGAGCGGGTCGGCGCAGTGCTCGACGAGGCGGGCATCACCTTCGCGTTCGCCTCCGCGTTCCACCCCGGATTCCGGCACGCGGGCGCCGTGCGCGCACAGCTGGGCGTTCCCACCGTGTTCAACTTCCTCGGCCCGCTCTGCAACCCTGCCCGGCCCGAGGCATCCGCCGTCGGGGTCGCGCACCTCGACCGGGTTCCGCTGATCGTCGGCGTGTTCCAGACGCGTGGAGCAACGGCGCTCGTGTTCCGCGGCGACGACGGACTCGACGAGCTCACCACCACCGGCCACAGCCACGTGTGGGAGGTCTCGCGCGGCACCGTGAAGGAGCACGACCTCGACCCGCGCGATCTCGGGATCCCCCGTGCGAAGATCGCGCAGCTCGCCGGCGGCGACGCGGCCTTCAACGCCGAGGTCGTGCACCGGGTGCTCGCGGGGGAGCAGGGCCCCGTTCGCGACATCGTGGTGCTGAACACCGCAGCGGGCCTCGTCTCGTACGCGCTCGCACAGGATCCCGCGCAGGTGCAGCGGTCGATCCTCGACCGGTTCGCCGAGCAGATGGCGGTCGCCGCCGAGACCATCGACAGCGGGGCGGCCGCGCGCAAGCTCGACGAGTGGGTGGCCGCGACCAAGCGCTGAGCACGATCGAGGCACCTCGACGCGCGGCACGGGCCCCGCGGCATCCGCGGGGCCCGTGCTCGGTTCGATGACGAGGGTTCGGGTCACGTCACGTCGTCGTCGACCCAGTCGAACGTCTTCGTGACGGCCTTCTTCCAGAGGCGGATCTGGCGATCGCGCTCCTCGGGCTCCATCTTCGGCTCCCAGCGCGAGTCCTCCTGCCAGTTGGCGCGGAGCTCGTCGAGATCCGACCAGAAGCCGACCGCGAGTCCGGCGGCGTACGCGGCGCCGAGCGCTGTGGTCTCGGCGACCACCGGTCGGACCACGGGGACGCCGAGGATGTCGGCCTGGAACTGCATGAGCGTGTTGTTCGCGATCATGCCGCCGTCGACCTTGAGCTCGGTGAGGTCCACGCCCGAATCGGCGTTCACCGCTTCGAGCACTTCGCGTGTCTGGAACGCCGTGGCCTCGAGCGCCGCTCGAGCGATGTGCCCCTTGTTCACGTAGCGGGTCAGCCCGACCAGGGCGCCGCGGGCGTCAGGTCGCCAGTACGGCGCGAACAGGCCCGAGAACGCCGGCACGAAGTAGGCGCCGCCGTTGTCGTCGACGGTCTTCGCGAGCTCCTCGACCTCTGGGGCGCTCGAGATGAGGCCGAGGTTGTCGCGCAGCCACTGGATCAGCGAACCCGTGACCGCGATCGAGCCCTCGAGCGCGTAGTGCGCCGGCTGGTCGCCGAGCTTGTACCCGAGCGTCGTGAGCAGCCCGTTCTTCGAGTGCACGATCTCCGTGTCGGTGTTGAAGATGAGGAAGTTGCCGGTGCCGTAGGTGTTCTTCGACTCGCCGGCGTCGAACGCGGCCTGGCCGAAGGTGGCGGCCTGCTGGTCGCCCAGGATGCCGGCGACGGGGACCTCGCGGAGGAGGCTCGACGGTTCGGCGGTGCCGTAGACCTCGGACGAGGAGCGGATCTCGGGGAGCATCGACTTCGGAACCCCGAACGCCTCGAGGATGTCGTCTCGCCACTCGAGGGTCTCGAGGTCCATGAAGAGCGTCCTGCTCGCGTTCGTGACGTCCGTGGCGTGCACGCCGCCCTCGTGACCGCCGGTGAGGTTCCAGAGCACCCAGGTGTCGGTCGTGCCGAAGAGCAGGTCTCCGGCCTCGGCCTTCTCGCGCGCACCGGGCACGTTCTCGAGGATCCACACGATCTTGGTGCCCGAGAAGTACGTCGCCAGCGGCAGGCCGACGATCTGCTTGAACCGCTCGACGCCGCCGTCGGCCGCGAGGCGGTCGACGATCGACTGGGTGCGCGTGTCCTGCCAGACGATCGCGTTGTACACGGGCTCACCCGTGTTCTTGTCCCATACGACGGCGGTCTCGCGCTGGTTGGTGATGCCGATCGCGGCGATGTCGTGCCGGGTGAGGTCGGCCTTGCCGAGCGCCTGGCCGATCACCTCGCGCGTGTTGTGCCAGATCTCCATCGGGTCGTGCTCGACCCAGCCCGCCTTGGGGAAGATCTGCTCGTGCTCGAGCTGCCCGGTCGCGATGACCGACCCCTTCTTGTCGAAGATGATCGAGCGGCTGCTCGTGGTTCCCTGGTCGATCGCCAGGATGTAGTCGGCCATGACTTCCTCTCTGTCTGCGCCCTCGCAGCGCGAGGCGCGCCATTCATTGATCGGGGGCCCGCGCCGAGTCGGCGCGGGCCGGCCGCCGGTGCCCGCTCAGTCGTGCGCGGGCACGTTCGCTCAGCCGAGTACGGGCAGGAGGGCGAGCGCGGCCCATCCTGCGAGGAGGCCGCCGGCGATCGGACCGACCACCGGGACCCACGAGTACGACCAGTCGCTGCCGCCCTTGCCCTTGATGGGCAGCAGCGCGTGGGCGATGCGCGGACCGAGGTCGCGCGCGGGGTTGATCGCATAGCCGGTCGGGCCACCGAGGGAGGCGCCGATCGCGATCACGAGGAATGCCACGGGAATCGCGCCGAGCTCGGCGGGCGTGCCGCCGTACGAGAACCCGAGGATGACGAACACCAGCACGAACGTGCCGATGATCTCGGTCACGAGGTTCCACCCGTAGGAGCGGATCGCAGGGCCGGTCGAGAACACGCCGAGCTTGTTGGCGGCCTCCGGCTCCTCGTCGAAGTGCTGCTTGTACGCGAGCCAGCAGAAGATGGCACCGATGAAGGCACCGACGAACTGCGCGCTGATGTAGGTGAAGATCGACGCACCGTCGATCGGGATGCCCGGAACGAACTCGGTCTCTCCCTTGCCGAGGAAGTTCGCCGTGAGGCCGAGCGTGACAGCCGGGTTCAGGTGAGCGCCGGATGCATACGAGACGATGACGCCGGCGAAGACCGCGAGGCCCCAGCCGATGTTCACCATCAGGAACCCGCCGTTGTGGCCCTTGTTCTTCGCGAGCGCGACATTCGCCACGACACCGCAACCGAGCAGGACCAGCATCGCCGTGCCCACCATCTCCGAAAGGAAGATGATCCCGAGATTCATAGCTACCCCCTTCGCGTGCGCCGCATCCTTGCGGCCGCAGTGTCACCATATCCCCGCGGCACCTGTGGGGGGAATGGCCGCGCGGGAGTTGGAGAACCCTCTTCCACGCCGGTCGTCTGCTGGCGTAGGTTTGCGACGGGAGTGCTGCGTCGGGGCCGATGCATGGTCGCTCGGCATCCTGCAGCCCGGGGGAAGGATGAGCGTGAAGAAGATCATCAACGACCCGAAGCGGGTGGTCGAGGAATCGGTCGCCGGATTCGGACGGGCCCACGCGGATCTGGTGCGGGTCGAACTCGACCCCGTGCATGTGGTCCGCGCCGACGCGCCGATCGCCGGCAAGGTCGGCATCGTCAGCGGTGGCGGCAGCGGCCACGAGCCCCTGCACGCCGGCTACGTCGGCTTCGGCATGCTCGACGCGGCCGTGCCCGGCGCCGTGTTCACGTCGCCGACGCCCGATCCCATCCTCGCGGCGACCAAGGCGGTCGACGGCGGGGCCGGCGTGCTGCACATCGTCAAGAACTACACCGGCGACGTGTTGAACTTCGAGACCGCGGCCGAGCTCGCGGCGATGGACGGCATCACCGTGCGGGCGGTCGTCACCGACGACGACGTGGCCGTCAAGGACTCGCTCTACACCGCCGGGCGACGGGGCGTCGCCGGCACGGTGCTCGTCGAGAAGATCGCGGGTGCGGCGGCCGAGCGGGGCGACTCGCTCGACGAGGTCGCCGACCTCGCGGAGCGCGTGAATGCGAACGCGCGGTCGATGGGCCTGGCCCTCACGGCCTGCGTCGTACCGCACGCGGGTGAGCCGAGCTTCGACCTCGGCGACGACGAGATCGAGATCGGCATCGGCATCCACGGCGAGCCCGGTCGCGAGCGCGTCGGCCTCGAGCCGGCGGATCGCCTGGTCGACCGGTTGCTTGAGCCGATCCTCTCGGACCTGCCGTTCGGCGAGGGCGACCGCGTGCTGCTGTTCGTCAACGGCATGGGCGGCACGCCGCAGGTCGAGCTGTACCTGGCCTATCGTCGTGCCGACGAGGTGCTGCGCGAGCGCGGCATCGCGGTCGAGCGCTCGCTCGTCGGCAACTACATCACGGCACTCGAGATGCAGGGGATGTCGATCACGCTGCTGAAGCTCGACGACGAGTTGGTTCAGCTGTGGGATGCGCCGGTGCAGACAGCCGCGTTGCGATGGGGGCGGTAAGCGCGTGGGACTGGACATCACCTGGGCGGTCGATTGGGTCAGGCGAAGCGCCGACGTCGTCGCCGAGCACCGGGTCGAGCTGATCCGACTCGATCGCGACATCGGCGACGGCGACCACGGCGAGAACCTCGATCGCGGCTTCACGGCCGTGATTCCCAAGCTCGACGACCTCGCGGCGGGTTCGACCCCGGGCGACGTGCTCAAGCTCGTCGCGATGACGCTCATCTCGACGGTGGGCGGGGCCGCCGGTCCGCTGTACGGCACGGCCTATCTCAAGGCCGCGGCCTCGGCCGGTTCGGAGTCCTCGCTCGACGGCGAGGCGATCGCCCGGCTCCTCACGGCGGCTCGCGACGGCGTGGTCTCTCGGGGCAAGGCCGAGTCGGGCGACAAGACGATGATCGACGCGTGGACGCCGGCGGTCGACGCCGCGACGGCGGCCGCGGCATCCGGCGCCGACGCCACGGCCGTGCTCGCGGCCGCCGCCGATGCGGCCGAGGCCGGTGCGCTCGCGACCGAGCCGCTCGTCGCCCGCAAGGGCCGTGCCAGCTACCTCGGCGAGCGCTCGGCCGGCCACCGCGATCCCGGTGCGCAGTCGACGGCCCTGCTCCTCCGGGCCGCCGCCGATGCCGCGTCCGACTCGACCGGTGCCTGAGGTGGGCGGGCAGCAGCGCATCGGGCTCGTGTTCGTCTCGCACTCGGCGAAGATCGCCGAGGGGCTCGTCGAACTCGCCGCGCAGATGGCGCCGTCCGTTGCGCTCGTCGCCGCGGGCGGAACGGGTGACGGGCGCATCGGCACGAGCTTCGACCGCGTCACGGCGGCCATCGGCGAGGCGGATTCCGGTGCGGGCGTCGTCGTGCTCTGCGACCTGGGTTCGGCGATCCTCACGACCGAGACCGCGCTCGACTTCCTCGACGACGACGTGCGCGACCGCGTCGCGATCGCCGACGCGCCGCTCGTCGAGGGCGGTGTGGCGGCAGCCGTGGCCGCCGAGTCCGGCGAGCCGCTCGACGCGGTGGTCGCGGCGGCGCGGTCGGCGAACACGGGCACCGGCAGCGACTCCGGTGCGCCGGATGACGCGAGCGCACCTCGCGACGCCGACACACCCGCATCCGACGCACCGCCCGACACGAGCACGGCGGATGCCGGCGTCGGGCACGTCAGGCGCGCGACCATCACGAACGCCGACGGGCTGCACGCACGGCCCGCCGCCGAGCTCGTGAAGCTCGCCAGCACGTTCGGCCAGCGCGTCACCGTGAACGGCACCGACGCGAAGAGCCTGCTCGCGATCATGTCGCTCGGGCTCACGAAGGGCGCGTCGATCGAGATCGCGAGCGAGGACCCCGAGGGCGGCGCCGCGGTCGACGCGATCGCGGCACTCGTGCAGAGCGGGTTCGGCGAGCACTGACGGTCCTCGGTCGCGACGAACGGATGTCGCGACCGGGCGAACGAAACAGGAACGGCGGATGCGCGCATCCGCCGTTCCGTGGTGCTCTCGGCCACGTGGCCGAGTGCGCGTGGGGCCGCCTGGGTCAGTTGCCGCCGGCGACGCGGATGTCGGCGCCCGAGGTGTACGACGCATCGTCGGACAGCAGGTAGACGACCGCGCCCGCGATCTCGTGCACCTCGCCAGGCCGACGCATCGGGATGCCGGGCGCGCGCTCGTCGGGGGCGTCGGGTCGGCCGGCCGCCGCGTGGATCTCGGTGCGGGTGGTGCCGGGCGAGACCGTGTTGACGCGCACGCCGACCGGGCCGAACTCCTTCGACGCCCCGATCGTCAGGGCGTTCAGCGCCGCCTTGCTCATGGCGTAGGTGACGTACGTGTTCGGCGAGCCGCTCGTCGCCGCGCCCGAGGAGATGTTCACGATGGCGCCGCCGGCGCCGCCGCGATCGGTGGCCATGTGCGCGACCGCTGCCTGGGTGAGCAGGGTCGGGGCCAGCACGTTGATGCGGAAGACCCGCTCGGTCTCCTCGATGGGCGCGTCGAGGAACGGTCCGATGCGCGCCGTGATGCCCGCATTGTTCACGAGGCCGGTGACCGTGCCGAACCGCTCGATCGCGGCCGGGACGACCTGCGCCGCGGCATCCAGATCGTCCATGTCGACCTGGACCAGCAGGACCTGCGCACCGGCCGCCTCGCACTCGGCCTTCACGGACTCGGCGTCGGCGATCCGGTCTCGGTACGTGAGCACGAGGTCGTGGCCCTCGGCGGCGAGTCGCACGGCGATCGCGGCGCCGATGCCCCGGCTGCCGCCGGTGATGATCGTGACCGGTCGGTTCAGGGGCTCGCGTGTCGTCATGATTCCAGCGTAGAACGGATGTCCCGTGGTGCTGGCGGCGGGGATCGGGCAGGCGTAGCATCCGCGCATGGTGCGCACGCTGACGAGCCCGCCTGAGGGCAAGACCGGAAACTCGTTCACTCGATTCTTCGACCGCATGGATCGAGCGCTCACGCCCGCGTTCGGCGGATCGCCAGCGGTCGACGACAGGCCCGAGGATCCCACGCCGATCGCTGCTCGACCGTGTCCGCTCTGCGGGCACGCGATGGGAGAGCACCGCATCGACCACTCGACGCCGAACTCGATGCTCGAGTGCCCGACCGCCGACCGTCTGCCGGAACGAGCGATCGACACGCCGCTCAACGAACTGGGGATGCCGACCGACCGTTGACCGCGGTGCGCGCGGCAGCCGTCGCTACCGGGCGTCATGCACGCGCGCAACGCATGACAATGATGCGTTCCAGGAATGGGTTGCGGCGTGTCCATGCTGGCATCGACTGAATGACCCATGCCGGGCGCCGCGGTGGGGACGCCGCAGCGTTGCCTGTTCCGTGCCCCGGGGGCGGGGCAGTACTGTCGTCGATGAGCGCCCATTCCCATTGGGAGTGGGCTGCGTCAGTCGGGGATGGAGTGCGTGATGGGGTCGAGCGAGCGGGTCGGAGCGGTTGCGGCGGGGGAGCCGGCGGTCAAGGCCAACGCGCCGTGGCTGCCATTGATCGTCGTGGTGCTCACGCAGATCCAGGCGTCGTTCGCCGTGAACGCCCTGACGGTCTCGATGGCCGGCATCACGACGGATCTCGACACGGCGGCATCGTCGGTCGGCACGGCCATCACGGCCGGAACGTTCGCGATGGCGGCGTTCATCCTGCTCGGCGCGAAGATCGGTGCGAGGTTCGGCACGCGCGGCGTGTTCCAGATCGCCGTCGGCATCCACGCGCTCGCGATGGCAGGGGTCGCGCTCTCGCAGAGCCCGGCGATGCTGTTCATCGCGCAGGCGTCGTCGGGCGCGGTCATCGCACTCATCGCACCCGCGCTCACGGTGTTCATCGCGACGAACTACCACGGCGACCAGCAGGCGAAGGCGATCGGGCTCCTCGCGGCCGCGATCCCCGCCGCAGGCGTGCTGGCCCTGCTCATCGCCGGCTCGTTCGCGACGACGATCGGCTGGCGCTGGTCGTTCGCGCTCATGGTCGCCCTCGGCGCCGTCAACCTGCTGCTGAGCTTCGGACTCAAGAAGGTGCCGAGTCAGCCAGGCCTGACCATCGACTGGGTGGGCGCCGCGATCGCCGCCGTGTCGATCGTGCTGTTGAGCTTCGGGTTCTCGGGGCTGAACACCTGGGGCGTGTGGGATGCCACGACGCAGGCGCCGTTCGACGTGCTCGGCGTGTCGCCCGCTCCGCTGCTCATCGTGTTCGGCCTCGTTGTCGGGCAGGTGTTCTTCCTCTGGCTGCGACGGCGGGGGAGCGCGGGGCGACCGCGCATCTTCGACCTGCGGGTGCTGGCCACGGGGTCGGAACGCGCGGTCACCGCGTGCATGGCGATCATGCTGTTCGTCGGAACCGCGGCGAACTTCCTGATCCCGCTCTACATGCAGGTCGTGCAGGGACTCAGCGGCATCGAGACGTCGTTCTCGATCATCCCGTACACGCTCTCGATCTTCCTTGCTTCGACCTTCGTCGCCTACCTCTACGGCAGGTTCGCGCCGCGCGTGCTCGCGACCGCGGGATTCATCGTCGTCGCACTCGCCCTCACCCTGCTGGCGTTCACGGTGCGCGGCGACTGGGGGCAGGCCTTCGTCGTGATCGGCCTGATCCTGCTCGGCCTCGGACAGGGATCGATCGTCGCCCTCGTGTTCAACACGCTGCTCTCCGCGGCACCGAAGCAGCTCGCCGGCGATGTGGGCGCGTGGCGTGGCCTCGTGCACAACCTCTCCGGATCGGTCGGCATCGCGGTCGCGACCGCGTTCGCCGTCGGCATCCTCGCGTCGACGCTCGCGTCGTCGGCGGTCGAGCATCCCGAGATCAGCCAGGAGCTGATCAGCGAGGTGAACATCAACGAGGCCGACTTCCGCACCAACGAGCAGGTCGAGAGCGACCTCGCCGGCACATCGGCGACCGACGCGGAGATCGCGGCAGCGGTCGAGATCAACGAGGAGGCGCGCTTGCACGCCCTGCAGCTCTCGCTGCTCGGCCTCGCGCTGCTCGCCCTGCTCGCGATCGTTCCCGCGACGCGGATGCCCGGGGTGCGCAAGGGCGACCTGCCCGAGAAGCTCGAGCCAGACGACGACGATCCGATCGACGAGGTCGTCGATCCCGAGAACGGCACCGAGCCGATCAACACCGCGGCGATCAACACCGCGGCGATCAACACCGAGGCGATCAACACCGAGGCGTCCGCATCCGCGGGCGCGGAGACGACGGAGGCAGCACGATGACCCGCAGCCCGAACAAGCTCATCCCCGCAGGATTCTCGGCGATCCCGTCGCTCACGGCATCCGATGCCGTCGAGGTGGTGGCGGTGACCGAGCTCGGTGCCGGCGCGCTCGAGGCCATCGGCGTGCTCGTGCACACCGACGGCGACCTGCCCGAAGGCGTGCCCGTCGACCGGAATGCCCTGGCGCGCGCCGGGTTCGAGGCGAAGAGCGGCACGTCGCTCGTGCTCGTGGGCGCGGAGGCGACGCTGCTCGTCGTCATCGGCACGGGCCCGGCTTCCGAGACATCCGAGAACCGGCTGCGCGATGCCGCGGCCGCGTTCGTTCGAGCCGTGCCGAAGGCGACGCGCATCGGCCTGAGGGTGCCCTCGATCGGCGGCGTCGACGCGACATCCGCTGCGCGTGCGCTCACCGAGGGTGCGCTGCTCGCGCGCTACCGCTACGACGCCCTCAGGGCCACCGCACGGGAGCCGAAGCTCGCCTCGGTCGAACTGCTGCTCGACGGCGTCGACGCGGCCGCGGCATCCGACGGCATCGCCCAGGGCCTCGTGACCGCGCGGGCGACCGCGATCGCCCGCGACCTCGCGAACACGCCGCCGAGCCACCTCACGGCGACCGACATGGCGGATGTCGCGACGGCCCTCGGCGAGCGGTTCGGGTTCGATGTCGAGGCCTTCGACAAGCAGGAGCTCATCGAGATGGGGTGCGGCGGTCTGCTCGGCGTGAACGCCGGCAGCGCCGAGGAGCCCAGGCTCATCGTGCTCCGCTTTGCGCCAGTGGGGGAGCCGACCGGGCATCTCGGGCTTGTCGGCAAGGGCATCATGTACGACTCGGGCGGCATCAGCCTGAAGCCGTCGGACCCCATGCACCTGCTCATGAAGATGGACATGGGCGGCGCGGCGTCGGTGCTCGCGGCCTTCACCGCCCTGCGGGATCTCGGCGCATCGGCCGCCGTCTCCGGGTGGCTCATGTGCACCGACAACATGCCGTCTGGCTCGGCGTACAAGCTCGGCGACGTGCTCACGGCGCGCGGAGGCAGGACCGTCGAGGTCAAGAACACGGATGCCGAGGGGCGTCTCGTCATGATGGACGGCCTCGTGCTCGCCACCGAGGCGGGCGTCGACGCGATCATCGACATCGCGACGCTCACCGGTGCGGCGCTCATGGCGCTCGGGCCGTCGACCGCGGCCCTGTTCGGAACCAGCCAGTCCCTCGTCGACCGCGTCAAGGCCGCCGCCGACGCGACCGACGAGCCCGCATGGCAGCTGCCGCTCGAACGCAAGTACCGCAAGCAGCTCGATTCGGATGTCGCGGACATCTCGAACCTCGGCGGGGCATCGGCCGGCGCAGCGACGGCCGGCCTGTTCCTCGCGGAGTTCGTCGGCGACACTGCATGGGCCCATCTCGACATCGCCGGAACCATGCAGTCCGACGCCGATGACGCCTGGCGTTCGAAGGGCGCGACGGGCTACGGCACGCGCATCCTCATCGAGGTCGCACGGGACTTCACGCCCCCGAGCTGAGGTCGCAAGGTCGCGCTCGAGCGGGTAACGTACTCGTCGAACGTGACACGATCCGAGGAGGTGAGCCCGATGCACGCACAGTCCACTCTGGGCGCTCCTTCGAGTTCACGATCTCGCGACTGACGTAGCCGTCGCGGGGGAGCGCTGCATCTCCGCTCAGAAAGCCCCGACGATGAACTCCTCTCGCTCGAACATCACGCACGCGACCGCTCTCGACCTGTCGCAACAACACCCCCGCACCGCGCTGGTCCTCGGTGGCGGCGGGTCGACCGGCAACGCCTGGCTCATCGGCGTCGTCGCCGGCCTCTTCGAGGCAGGGCTGGACGTGACCGCGGCCGACCTGATCGTCGGCACGTCAGCCGGATCGACGGCGGCGGCCCAGATCACCGGCGCGAGCCCGACCCGCCTGCTGGCCGACATCCTCGACAGCGCTCCGCCGCACGCGCCGGCAGGTCCGGCCGGAACATCCGGCGGGCGTGCCTCCGCGACCTCGGTCATCGAGCACATGGAGCGGACGCGCCGCATCATCGAAGCCGCCGAGGGTCCGGCGGACCTGCGCCGCCGGATGGGTGCCGCGGCGATCGCCCTCGCCGCGGCATCCGACGAGTCCGTCCAGGAACGATGGCGTGCGACCGTCGCCTCCCGACTGCCGAGCGGGAGCTGGCCTGGACAGCGGATCCTCATCACGGCCGTCGATGCCGGAACCGGCGAACCGGTGGTGTTCGACCGCAGCAGCGGCGTCGACCTCGCCGATGCCGTGGCCGCCAGTTGCTCGAGCGGTTCCGCGTACCGCATCGGCCGCGCGCAGTACATCGACGGGGGCTACCGATCCAATGCCGAGAATGCCGACCTCGCCGCCGGTTGCGCGCGCGTGCTGGTGCTCTCGCCGTTCAGCGGGAGGACGCGGACCCCGATGGCCTGGGGCCTGCACCTCGAGACCCAGATCGCGGAACTCCATGCGCGGGGGAGCGGTGTCGAGACGATCTTCCCTGGCGACGATCTCGAACACCTGTTCGGCCCGGCGGGGATGAATCCCGCCCTGCGACCGCCGGCGGCGCGGGCCGGCCACGACCAGGGCGTGGCGCTCGCTCCGCGGCTCACGGAGTTCTGGTCCTGACGGACCGGGCGCGAATCGGAGGGCCAGCCACGCTCGTCGATGACGGTCAGTCGCGGTCGGCCGAGGCCTCGTCGTCGTGCTCGTGAGCTTCGCCGGGTGAGACGGGCAAGCCGCACCGCCGGCAGTACTCGGCTTTGAGCTCGTCATAGCGGCGGTTGGTCACCCGGTGCTCGTGATGCTCTGAATCGGTCATGTCGCCCCCGGTGCGTGTCGTCTTCGGCCGTCTCCGTCCATCCTGCACCTCCGAGTGCGTCGACGCGCGGCGGACTTTCGGACGGGCGACCTCCACGGCGCTGAACTCCCGGTCAAGTGGGTTTTCTGCAGGACGAGAAGATTTTGATGGTGAAGTCCCTTAACCGTTTTTCCACAAAGCTCGGGTCTGAAGCGTTTAGGGCCCCCCCGGATTCTATTGATCGATGCAACACCCCTTCTTGGAGGTTGTTGCTCGTGGTGTTGTCGTTCTCTTCTCCTGCGGCTGTGCGGTTTCTCTCTGCGATAGGGCAGGGTCATGGACTCAAAGGATCCGCCCGGATGGCGGGGATCAATAAGGAGGTCGGGTATCGGTTCCTTCGCGACCGGTATGTCCAGCTCCGTCGTGGCGGGCTGAGTGCCGGTGACGCGGTCGATGCGCTTGGGTTCCGTTCGAGTCGGTTGCCGGACTGGGAAGCGCTGGTCGGGCGTGATGGGCGCCATCATCTGCGGGTGGATCCGTCACGGGAGCAGGTGTTCTGGGCTGCGTTCGAGGGTGGCGCGGATTGCGATGCCGCGTGCCGGGCGGTGGGCGTGGCTCGTTCCACGGGCTACCGGTGGATCCAGCGCCGCTTCGGGGAACTCCGCTCGAGCGGGGTGAGCTTGACGCGATCCATCCGAGTGCTGCGGCTGACGCCGCATCGGGCCGAGGCCTTCGAACGAGAACGGCAGGCCACGGAACGCCGCAAACGGAACGCGGCGACTGCCGCGCACCGTGACGCGTTGCATGCGTCGGCAGGGTTGGTCGACGCGATGCTCGGCGAAACCGATGCCACGAGACGTCGTCGGGAACGGGTCGACCGGTACTGGCAGTTGATGCGTGAGGGCGTCAGCAACGTGGACGCTTGCAGAATCCTGGGTATGTCGCGTCCCGTCGGAACCCGGATCCGCAAACAGAACAACTTCCTCATCCCCTCACTCACCCCGCCACGGCCATCGAGCGGACGGTACCTGACCGGTCGGGAGCGGGTACAGATCGCGGACCTGCTGCGGTTGGGGTGTTCGATACGTCAGATCGGCAGGCAGCTCGGCCGGCACCCGTCGACGATCAGCCGGGAACTCCGCCGGCACACCGACGCGGCCGGGAACTACCTGCCCCGCACCGCGGACCTTGACGCGCGCCGGCAACGCGCACGCCCGAAGACCCCAAGACTGGTCGCGAATCTGCCGCTGCGGTTGCTCGTGCAACGCAAGCTGAACCGGTGCTGGTCACCCGAGGAGATCGCCGGATGGCTCCGCAAGACCTACCCCGACGAGCCGAGCATGCACGTCTGTCACGAGACCATCTACCGTGCCCTGCTTCTCCGAGAACCCGGCGGACTGCATCAGCGGTACGCGATCAAGCTGCGCACCGGTCGGCGGATCCGGAAGACCCGGTGGCGCACCCGCACCGGACAAGGCTCGAGGATCCGGAACATGACGATGATCGACCAACGTCCCGCGGAGATCGAGACGAAACAGGTCGCCGGGCACTGGGAAGGCGACCTGATCGTCGGGGTCGGATCCGTTTCCGCGATGGTCACCTTACGTGAACGGAAGACCCAGTACGGGATGGTCATCAACCTGCCGAAGGACCACACTGCCGCGTCCGTGAACCATGCCGTGATCGGCGCGTTCGCGACCCTGCCTGCGCATCTGAAGCGTTCCCTGACCTGGGACCAGGGCGTGGAGATGTCCAGCCACGAAGCCCTCACGGCCGCGACCGGTATCCCGATCTACTTCGCTGAACGCGCCAGCCCCTGGCAACGCGGCGCGAACGAGAACTTCAACGGACTCCTCCGTCAATACTTCCCGAAAGGCACGAACCTCGCCCAACACTCGACCGCACACGTCACCCGCGTCGTCAACGAGATCAACCACCGCCCACGGAAGACCCTCGACTACGACACCCCGGCACGCCGCCTGAGACAAGAACACCGCGCCCCGGCAACAGCACTCGGATAGCCTGAAACGACCTACTCTGTTGCGTCGATCACCAGAATCCGCCCCCCGTCACCCGGACACGATCGCGGGCGGGTCTTACGGGAATCGCGGGCGGCTGGTTGCACTCCAGGTTCCCCGCGCGAGCGTGAGCACCGCTGGGGGACCGGTAAACGGGCGCCAGCGATCCACGCGAGTGAGGTTGGCCAAGGACAGAGACGGCGTGGACGTCATCCCGTTGTAGTCACTGTGCAGGTCGTGGGTGTGAACTTGACACCGAGCGGGAGATCTTGCTGGACAGCGGGTTCCCCGAGGGCCCACGTCGTTCTCAGTCCCTGTAGGTGACCGCTTGTCTGCCCTCCGGTGTCAACGACCGCGACGAGGACCCCGGTCACCTCGTCGTCACCGAACCAGGTTTCGTTCTGTTCGGCTTCGTGGGCGATGTGCATGATCTCGGCATCGTCGAGCGCTGAGAGAGGCGGCAGTGAAGAGACGACGCCGACGGCAGCCACTCCCCGGTCGCGCGGATTGATTGGGGATGCGTTCATGAGTGACCCGTCGGACATCGCGGCTAGGTCTGCGGCGATGTACAGCTTTGGTGCGTAGGCATCCTCGCTGAGCCGGCAGTCGCGTGGCGACGAAACGACGACTGGAAAGGGTGTGGTGGAGGACAGTCGAACGATCAGTCCGCCGAGAATCAGCGTTCCAACCGCGACGGTGACGGCCAGTGCGATCACCCACCCGCGCAGTACACGGGCCTTGTGCTGGTAGGCCTGCTCAGGCGGCCATTGCACCTCACGCAGCGGACTGATCACCGGGACTCCCTTCGAACGGCACGCCACATTGTTTCGAACGCAGAAGGTGACCGAAGGTCCGCATCTGGATCGTCATGCAGTTGTGACCGCGTCGCCATCCGCTTGTGCTCTGGGCACCGTGTCGACCGAACCGCTACGGGCCACGGTGTTGGCCATCGCCGAGGGGCGGTTACGCTTCCGTCATGCAGCCACCGCCTCCCAAGCATGAAATGTCGGTGCTCACTTCGGCTTGGACTGAGGCTGCTGAGGAATGCATCGGGGGACGGTGGCCGAGACGGACCAAGATCCGCACGGTAATCCGGTTCCGCGATTGGCTCGTTGATGGGCGTTCCCTTCGTGACCGGGTCGCATACGGTGATCCCCGCGATGACCAGCGCCCGCTCATGTACGAAACGAACCAGTACGACGCCGGC
This sequence comes from Agromyces sp. PvR057, assembly GCF_040547485.1. Taxonomy (NCBI): domain Bacteria; kingdom Bacillati; phylum Actinomycetota; class Actinomycetes; order Micrococcales; family Microbacteriaceae; genus Agromyces; species Agromyces sp. PvR057. Next base: position 1,900,887 of record NZ_JBEPPT010000001.1, on the reverse strand, counting down.
GTCGCCGCCAGCCTGCATGCTCTGCTTTCCAGCGACGTCGGCGCGGAGGAAGAATCGGTGCGGTTTCCTGACGGACGAACCGCCATCTTGTTCTGCGGCAGGTGTGGCGATATCTGGTGCGGCGCGATCAGTGCGCGCGTCGAAGTCGGTCAGCAATTCGTCGAGTGGAGCGATATCGCCTTCCAAGACCGCGTGACGAACGAGATCAGCCTGGATGGGCCGAAACTCACGCTCCGGTTCGAACGGACCGCTTACGAGCGCACCATCCGGGCTCTCATCAACGGGTGGCGCTGAAGGATCCGCTATCGGAGCTCGAGGAGATGCTTTGTGCCGTCCTCATATTGAATCCGGACGGTGACCGGCCGGCCGTCAACCGTCGAAGGCAGTTCGAAGACGTGTGTCGTTGCCGCCGCGTCAGCGGTGCATGGGTCGTGTGGCGATGGGCCAAAATCAATCTGCAGTTCATCCGAGGCGAGGACCTGCACGCGCTCGGCCACGACTGGGCAGCTGCTGCTTCCTATCGTGACCACACCGAACTCGTCATCGCTGAGCCAACCGATCGCCGGGCTGTCGTTCATCAGATCCAGTGCCGGGCCGTCCCAGCCGTCGACGAGCCCGGTCACGACCCGCTCGGCCTGCGACTCGTCGCCAGCGTCAGGAACTGTCGGACTGCAGCCAGAAAGGCCCCATGCGCCAAGGACAGTGAGTGCGCCAGCGCAAGTCCCAATCAGACGTCGTGGGTTGTGCCGGCTCGATTTGTCCCTGGGCATCTGCTTCGTCTTTCCCATCACCATCGCATCCTCCGGCAGGGCAGATGACAAGTGTTGCGGTACGAAAGAACGTCGCTCAATCGTTGCCCGTTCGCAGCGACATCGTGACCCAGCGGACACAACCAAGAATGCGAGCTGCTCGTTCAACCGGCCCGCCCAGGGATCCCTTCCGGGCACGGATTGAGTAACGGTGTTTGAAGCCGCGACACTCGAGCGTTCACGGACCGGCTTTCGGTCAGCGGTCTGGATTGCGACCGCGTGTCTGGCGCCGCTTGAGTGGTTGTGGGCATGATGTGGGTGGGACGGAGAGCTGATGGCTGATGCGATTGCTGTGACTGTGGAGAACTTCCCTCGCGCGGAGACGGACCGCATGTTCGCGAGCTTGGCCGAGAGGGCAGGCGGTGCCAACCGGTGGCATCACGATCGTGAGCCGGGTTCGATCGACGACCAGCGGGTGATCCGCCAGAACCGCGACACGCTCTACAGTCTCGCCGTCGTGGACATCCGCGACGGTGCCACACTCACGCTGCCGGACGCGGGAGACCGCTACATGTCCGTGATGGTGGTCAACGAAGACCACTACATCAACCGGGTGTTCCATTCAGGAGGCACGTACGAGCTGACGACTAGCGAGTTCGACACCCCATGGGTACTCGTGGCATCCCGCATCCTGGTCGACCCGTCGGATCCGGCGGACGTTGCGGCAGTCAACGCCCTGCAGGACGGGCTGGAGGTCGACACCTCCTCCACGGAGGACTTCTCGATGCCCGATTACGACAAGGACTCCTTCGACACCGTCCGCGACGCACTGCTGACACTCTCCCGTCACCTGACGAAGTTCGCCCATGGCTTCGGAAAGCGCAGCGAGGTCGACCCGGTGCTCCACCTGATCGCGACAGCGAACGGGTGGGGCGGTCTCCCTGACGAGGAAGCGAGATACGCGACGATCGAGCCGAACCTGCCGGTCGGCACCTATGAACTGACCGTCGGCGATGTGCCAGTGGATGCGTTCTGGTCGATCTCGGTCTACAACAAAGCCGGCTTCTTCGAGAAGAACGACCAGGGCAGCTACAGCATCAACAGTGTGACCGCGGTGAAGAATGACGATGGCTCCACCACGATCAGATTCGGCAACGGTAACCTGCCCAACACGATCCCAATCATGGACGGCTGGAACTACGCCGTACGCATGTACCGCCCACGCAAAGAGATCCTCGACGGGACCTGGACCTTCCCACCCGTCAGCGACTCAGCTGGTTAGCGCATAGTGCCTGCCCGCGGGCGGATCCACTCGCGGGCAGGAGCTGCTCAGATCGCGCGTTAGAGATCCTGCAATTTATGCAGGATTCCTGCATTTTCTGCAGATAGGGCATTTACTGATGGTGAAGTCCCTTAACCGTTTTTCCACAAAGCTCGCTCGCGCTCGAAGCGGTTATGGCGGGCACCGCCGCTGCGACGGGCGCGGGTGCCGCGGGAATTCGGGTCGGCTGCATGCCGTTGCGCTATGAAGCTCGCACCCGTCGCCCCGAATCGCGGCCGAGTCTAGTCAGAGAGGGCGCGAGATCGTCTGTAGAACGTTGCTCGGGACATTCCGAGATCGCGGACGACCTGAGCCGCGGGTTCGCCGCCTTCGACCAGGCGTACGGCGTTTCGTATCTGGCTGTCGGTAACGCGGCGCGGGCGACCGCCGAGGTCTTTCCCAGCCTCGCGGCGCTTGCTGATCGAATCCACGATCCGCTCGCGTTTGATGTCGTGTTCCATCTGCGCGAGCGCGGCCATGATCGTGAACAGCATCGATCCCATCGGAGTCGATGTGTCGACATCGCCCCCGCCGAGGTTCAAGACGCGAAGTCCCGCGCCCCGCTCCCGCAGCTGCCGCGCGAACTCGAGCATGTTCTGCGTTGATCGTCCGAGTCGATCCAGGGTTGTAATGACGAGCGTGTCGCCGGCCTCGAGTGCTTTGACCGCGCGATCGAATTGCGGCCGTGAGGCGCGAGCACCTGAGACGCCCTGATCGATATAGAGGTCGTCGCGCCGGACGCCTGCTGCCAGGAGGTCTGCTTCTTGTCGTTCGGTTGACTGTGGTCGAGTCGACACCCGCGCGTATCCGATCAGTTTTGTCATGGGGCTCCAGGTGTCTCGAAACAGACGGTGAGTACCAGGATCTAAGCACAGGGTTATGACACATGGTTATGAGAATCGCTGGTCCGTTGGGAGCCCGACCTCGCCAACGCGCTCACGCGCTCGTTGCGAGACGTCTCGAATCGTAAGGGATTCGAGACAGTTACCCCTGTCGCGTATCAGGCACCCGCGCGGGCATTTTCACCGGGCGGGTCAAACGCACACGACATGGCAACCTAAGCCGGACCCACCCACCTCGATGCGCAGACCGACCGTCTTGCGGGCGCTTACGGACTGTGACGAGCACGTCAGCTAGGGTCATTGTCATGCCGACCGCAGGGGCTGACTCAGGGGCCTTGACGTTCGATGAGACCGTCGGCGAATTGTCTTGGAACGGTGAAGTCCGGGCATACACGCTGTTCCATATTTCTGGTCGCGGCGGCCTTTCCTGGAGTAGTGACCGGCCCTGGCGCATCGCGCGCGAAACAACCGGCTGGGTCGACGTTGAAGAATGGATCGTTGATACCTCCGGAGCGTTCAGCTACAACCGCGATCGCTCGGGACCCGAGTCGGCTTTCTCGTGTACTGCCACAGGAAAGTACTGGCTGACTGCCGCGCAGGCTGGTGAGAAAACACCACATGCCGAGGAGGAGGTCGAGGTCGACTTCCGATGGCTGGTCGGAGACGAAGCGAGACGCGCTCTTGCAAAGGTCGCGCGCCATTAGCCGTCCGTTCAGGGCCTCCGTCGGGGCAGCACAGTCGTACGCATAGCCGAGGCGGCAGCTACATCTCCCTGGCCCACATCCAGGACCTTCTGCCGAAGCGCCATTCGAAGCCGTCAACCTCAATCGCCAGTTCAGGCGTGCTACACCGTCCGAATAATCGACGCCGCTTTCTCAGGTGACCTCCTCCGTCAAGATAGGCACGCAAAGCGCGGCAGAGCTTCGTCAGCTCCTCCTCCTGATAAACAACATCATCGTCTTCGTCGACATGGGCCGCTCCAACGCCCAGTTCAGGAATGAAGGCATCCATCCAGACCCGGCCAACTCTGATTCTTACTGCGCGATCCTCACGGGTGCGGCTGACCACCTCGACACCATGTATCCATCTGGGATCGTCGTAAGTGAGGTCCTTGGTGACGAAGTTCCCATCAAACACATTGGTAATGACACGAATCACCATGGCATTGACGTCGGGGGTCACTCTAAGAGTCTCCCAGGACCGAGGTGGCAAGTTGCAGCATCGACTGAACGCGACGAAGCTCGGAGCAGCGCCTCGTAGCGCGGTGGAGGATCGGCTAGTGCGGCCGCTATCGGGAGCCGTCATCGAGATCTGCAAAGGCCCATTCGCGCACCTACGCGACGTGATTTCATCTCTCGAAGAGGCGTGCAACCTCGGCCCGCGCGGCAGAAAGATCCTCGCCGGCACCGATGCTCAGTTCGACCTGAACCTTCCAGGCCAAGGGTGATTCGACGCTCACGGAGAAGTCCACGTGAGACCCAGAGTGAGTGGCCGTGAATGCGAGATCTCCCTCGAGGGAGATCCACGTCTTCGTTCCCGACCAGCCGCGCCACCGTCGTTCCAAGTCAGTGAAGTACTTCACCAGGCCGCGGAAGTCGGGGTACTCAACAACCCACCGAGTAGCCCTCAGGCCATTTGCGCTCACTTGCACAAGCGCTCGGTCTGGTGCGCTGCCGTGCAGTCCGCCGACATCGACGACGGACACCCCTTCGCTTTCAGTGCCCAAGATGATGACCGGTTCCACGAGTACAGTCTCGCTCCTCGACGATCCGGTTGCGGCCGTCCGATCACCGATCCCTTAGCGGTGGCTCATCAGCACGCAGGGTCGGAAGAGAGATCGGTTTCAGATGTCGAACCGGAGTCGATGCGGCTGAATTCTCGGTCGTACGTGAATGCATCCGGATCGCCCGCCATGAAGCGGAGATATAAAGTCCCCGTCGAACTCTGAACGGCCTCTCCGAGGAGCGTGATGGTTTCTCCGCTTTCACAGACGATCTTTATGGAGAGGTCCGATGTGGCGTCCCAGGTTCCCTCGCCAGAGAACCTCGCCGGCAGATCTAGGTCACGCGTCCCGAGTGCTTCTTCGAATACCGCCGCCGCCGGGATTCCCACCACGTGCGCAGAACCATCAGACCGAAGGTCAATCGTCGAGGTTGACTCCGCTGATTCGTCCCGCCATACGCCGGCCACTTCCTCCGCGCTAGCAGCGATCGGCGAGCGTCCGAAAGCCTGGTTCCAAGCGACCAATGCCGCCACGACGAGGGCGCCGGAGACAACCCAGACCCCAATCGTCTTCAAAACCTGCGATCGACCCCGTCGACGGGCCAGATTGATGGTCCAGACCACCAGGAAGATCAGAGTCCCAAGCATGACGAGCAGAAAAAGAAGGATGAGTGGCGCAACAAATAGCACCCACGGAGGCTACAGGCTGGCGGATGTTGTGGACGCAGCGAGGAATGGCCCGCTCGCAGCACTCAATGCCACCCCACTGCCCGATAGTCGATCCGCCATCGCGGCACAGACCTGTCCCATACGCTGACCGGATGAGACGAACGTCGCGTCTGCTGATGATTGCGGGCATGTTGCTGTCCGCGTCTGTTGCTCTCACTGCCTGCGATGCAGGAGCCCAGAGAGCCGATGAATCGAGGCAACCGACTCCGTCCCAAACTACGTCGACCTCTCCGCTCAGCACCGACCCGTCGATCGTGACCCCCGAGGCATCCACAACGGCATCTGAATTCATCGGAACCTGGGGTGTAGTGGTGCCTGGCACCGGGCAGGGAGAGCCATACATCATCATCGACGCGGACGGCACGGCGGGAGGCAGCGATGGCTGCAACGGGTTCGGCGACCTCAACTGGACCTTCACCGGTGCTTCGATCGTATTCAGTGATGGAGTCCAGACACTGGTCGGCTGTCCGAGCGTCGACCAATGGCTCAACCAGCGCTCCACCGCCATCGTGCGAGGCGATTCCCTCACGTTCTTCGACGAAGCGGGTGTGGAAATCGGAACGCTTTCCCGGACCGGCTGAACTCCATCCAAGCGATCCGAGAATGTCTCGCACGCCGATCCCTTTGCGGCGTTGCGCGGAAAGAGCGATCGGTCGTTAGCGTGATCGCATGGAGCTTCTTTTCGCTGGACTCATCGTTGTCTTCGTTCTCGCCGCAATCAGTATCACGGGTGCTGTTCGAGCGATTCGGGATGCGGTTGAGCGAACAGCGACCGCGACAGAGTCGCTTCTCGAGCTCGAGCGATCGCGGCAGGAATCGACCTCCTAACCAGGAGAGGATCCGGCTGCGGGCGGTGGTTGGACGACCGCGAACCGAGCAGACGGCGCTACCCTTCGTCTGTGCATCCGGGCGAAGACATGACGTTCGAAGTCGAAAGTCGATGGAAGGAAGAAGTCATCTACTGGGAGGGGTCCCGTGGCTTTGTCTTCGATGCCGGGTGGGGCGTCCAGCCTCTCGTCCTTTACGTGCCGTCCGAGCAGGAGTGGGACTCGGTGACGGCCGAATGGATGGTCGGCCGGCGGGCGCTGATCGTCAGCCGCCTCGCCGAGCGATCGGGGCATGTTCTTCGCGAGGGCGGCTACAAGGGCGGCCCCGCTGGGCGCAGGGTGGTGCGCTGACCGATCCTCTAAACGGGCGTCATCCATTGGAGCTAGAAGGCGGTTCGTTCTCGGGTAGCTGTCAGCTCAAGAACCCAGTTTGTGCTGTTCCTCATGTCGTCATCGAGGCCCAGATGAACTCCAGTTGAATCCGCAATCGCATAGACGTGGCTAGCTACATCTGGCGTGAGTACGTGTTCGAAGTGAAAGGACCCCTCGAAGGCAAACCACGCGATCTCGGCTCCAGCTGCGATGGCGGCTTGTAGCCAAGCCGTCACCGTCGATTCGAGATCATCTGGCACTGCCTCGAATACCAGGTCGTATTCGAAGCAGTCGCGACTTGGAAGATGATCATCCAGGTCCTCCATCGCGTAGGTGCGAAGGGAGTTCGGGACGGGTTGAGCGGCGAGGTGCGGGTTCGCCTCTGGGCGTCGTGCCGGCCAGATCCCGAAGAGAATCAGTTCGACGTCGAGCCCGTTCCACGAGATTGCTTCGATGAGTCTCGTCATTGGGTATCCCACAAGGGCAAGTCTGCCTTGGATGCAAGGGGCGTCCGAAACGGGATCGGCAACTGGCGTCGCCTGCCGACTACACGACCCCGGTCCAGACGCGGACCAGTTATGGTCATCTGGCGGCGTCGCGGGCACGACTGACGCGGAAAGAGGGGTGTGCACGTGACCATTGAAGTCAGGTCTGGGGCAAATCGAGCAACTCGACGACTTCTCGGCGTCTGGGGCGTCGGAGCGTCCGCCATCGCAGCCATGCTCATCCCGCTCGTCGCTCGCGCCTCGTCGGGATCCCCGTCCGCTACCTCCGAACTCGTTTCGGTCATGGTGGTGGGCGCCTTCGTCTGCGTTGGGGGCGTCCTCCTGGGCAGCGTGATCGGGTTCGCGACCAGTCGGGAAGCGCGCCGCGCGGTGGCGCGCCTGCGAGCAGGTGATCTGAGTGCTGCGGTTCAGTACGGGCGTCTCGCTTCCGTGCACGGCATCGTCGCCCTGACAGTTCAGCCAGGAAAGCTGGGGGCGTGGGTCGACGACGGCGTCGAGCTTGTCGCCCTGAGCGAGGTGACCGGGATCGACGCAGTCGCGCTCACCTCACAGAAGATCTGGGGCTGGCATTACTACGCGCTCGACGTCCGCTCTCCTGATGGCGAAGCGGTTGTCACGCTTGGAACGAGAACCACCTGGGGTGCCGCTGAAGCCTCACGAAGCGCACACCTAAGGCTCGCGGAGAAGCTGCTCGGCGCAAGCGGATAACACTCGACAAGCGGGCTCGATGAAGGACCCCCTACTGAGCCGCCGCTGCGTCTGCATCGTGAATCAGCCGGAATTCTGTGCCACTGGTGAGGCCCGTCGCTCGAATCGCCTCGACCAAGTCGCCTCGGAGGAAGAGATCACCTCGGGGAAGCTCAGCAAGTTTGAACGCGCTATTCCCCGCGAGCGCACCCATATTGAAGACATGGCGGCGGATATCCATGATTCGTCCGGATGTAAAACGGACGATTTCAGATTGGCTTTCCTCGAGCGCCTTCGCCACTTGGGGAGCGCTAAACACCACCAGTCGGGCCTCATCACACTCCAGAGGCAGCATCTCGCCGTGCGGGGCGAGGAGCGGCCCGACAGCCTCAATCGCTTCCCCGCGAAGGATGAGCACATGCCTACCTAGCCAGGGCATTTCCGAACGGCGCCATGGCAGCCCGTGCTCATCTTCCTTCAGCAAACGCATCTGGATCGGCTCCCAAGGACTCCCAGGCTGCCGCTCGGAGAGCGTCCAGAACACCTCGAAGTCGCCCGGATCGACCGGGAAGACCCACTCAAACCCATCGGGCACTGCTGGGCGAAACACGCGGACGTTCATCACGGGAACGCTACTGGGTTTAGAGGAGACCACTTGCGTCGATGTGGTGCCATTCGGGATCCCTTGCGGGCGGATTCTCCAATGGTCAGTTGCCGTGTGCGTGTTGTTTCGCGTCGACGTAGCGGGCCATGTGGGATCCGGAACGTTCGGCATGCTGAGCGAGGGTCTTTGGTGAGTATCCGAGCAGGTCGGAAAGCGATGCCACGTCAATGAGGGCGGTGAGCTGCTTCAATGTCGTGTTCCGGGTGCGCTGCGGGTCGATACCCAACGTGTTGAGCCGCTGCTGCAGCGTGGGAACTGACAAGTGCCGGCCGGCCCGGTAGCCGGGGAAGAGCCAGTCGGTGCCGGTGTTCGTGGTGAGTCCGTCACGGTCCTGGAGCTGTTGCCAGAACATGGGCGCGAGGGGTTCGGGGATCTCGCTGGGGTTCGATCCGAGGCGGATGAACATGGCGTCGGGACGTAGCTCGAGCTGGTCCGTTGTGAGCCTAACGATGCGACTAAGCGGTGTGGCCCACAGCAGATGGATGAGCGCAGCGACTCTTGTGCTGAGCGCGACCTGCTGGAACTCGACTGCGTTGCGGATCGTTTGGACGCGTTGCGCCTGCGTGAGCGCGGGCAAAGTGATCGCTTTGCGGGGCGGGACGTAGAGTTTTCGTGAACCGCCGCGGCCTCGGGCGAACCATCCGATGAAGTGCTTGATCTGGAAACGCGTGGTGACCGCACCATCGAGGTAAGCGTCGATGTCCTCCTGGCGGAACGTGGTGACGGTCCGCTGGCGGGCCTCTTCGACCCAGATGAGGAACTTGCCGGCCTCGGTGATCTGCTGTCGCGCGTTGCGACAGGCGATGTCCATGTTCGCTAGGCCGACGCGTCCGCGCAGTCGGTTCAAGTGATGCCACCGGGCGTACTGCTCGATGATTGATGCCACATCGGGGTGGGGCTGTAGCTCGCGTAGGCGGGTGTCGACCCAGCGTTCGAAGATCGCGAGGTGCCGATCGGCGGGGGCCACCATGAGGCGGTTGTGGATGAGGATTTCACGGAGGTGATCCACCGAGTGGCTGCTCGGCAGGGCGTTGAACGCCTCGGGGGTGAGCTCGAGGTCTCGGTCGCCGATCTTCCTGAGCAGCTCGTGGGCCTTCGCCCCGCGCATCCAGGTGTAAATGCTCTCAGGCCGTGCGGACTCGACGAGGACTTGGGTCAGCCGTTTGATGCGAAGGTCTGGGGGAGTGGTGGGCTTGAGTAGCTGGGTGAGGTCGGCCTCGATCACGCATCGGGCGCATTGGCCCTTGCGGAATCGCTCGGCTTCGACGCCGCACTTTTCGCAGGTCATGCTGGTCGTGATGCCGGCGCAGTCGCGACACATCGGTCTGCCATGCTCGTCGCGGCCCGGCAGCAGGCGGTCGTCACCGCAGCCCGGGCAGACCCCGTACGTGTGTGTCGCCTCGGTGAAGCAGATACCGCAGATCGCGCCGTCTGGCCAATGGGTGCGGATCTTGGCGCTCATGCGTCCGCACCGATCACAATGCTTGTCGCCCTCGCTTCGTGGCCTTCCGCGTGGCCCAGGCGGTGTGAGCGAGTTCAGTGTGGCTGGGCGGACCCGGCCGAACTCGCGGGGCCTAGCCATCGTCTCGGGTGACGCGAGCACGAACGGGTCGGTAGTTCCGCAGGTCGGGGACTCCTGGATCACCGTTTGCGACCCGCTTCTGACGAATGGTGCGTGCGTCGGTCGCGGTGAAGGTGACCAGGTCGTTCACCTCGCAGTGCAGGATGTCGCACAGCGCCACGAGGACCTTGAACGCGATCCGTTCCGGATCTTGCGCGACGAGCCGGTAGACCTGCGAGGCCGACAACGTGATTCCCCGCTCGCGGAGCGGTTCGACCAGCTGCGTGCTGCTGGTGATGTGCTGCCGGGCCATCAGCTCGCGGATGCGCCACTGGTACTCGATCTCGCGTCTCATGATGCGCCCCGTCTCTTCTTGCGGTTCGGTGGAAGCGGCGGTCGCGGCGGAAGCCTGAGCTTTCGCTTCGGCAGGGACACCGCGGTGCCGGTCGCCTCGAGCGTTTCACGGTGCACTCGAGCGAGCTCGGCGATCTGAAAATCGGCCGCTGGGAGGGTGTAGATCGACGTTGTCGCTGCGTGCTCATGTCCGAGCTGCATCTGGATGAATATGATGTCGTATCGGTACGACGTGAGCAGATGCGTCGCGTACGAACGGCGCAGGGAGTGAAAGTCGAGCCCGGGCGGAAAGCCGAGCTCGTCCACGCAATCGCTGACCCGCTGCCAGAGATGGTTTCCCGACACCACGCTGCCGGTGTTGGTGGGAAACAGATCGGTCAACGGTTCGCCGTAGCGGGGGAGGACGTTGTTCGTCCAGTCCTCTGCGACCTCAGCGGCCCATTGCCACACCGTCAACACGTTGCGCGGCTTGAACACTTGGCCGGCCTTCGCTTTCCCGAATCGCACGTGCAGGTTGCCGAAATCGCCGAAGTAGGGCGTACGGGCATTCGCGGAGAAATCGACGATCTGCAGGCGCCGGACCTCGGTGACGCGAAGCCCCCACCCGTACGCGATCTTGCAGGCCGCGGCGTCCCGAAGCACGGTCAGCGCGCCGCTGCGTCCGGACTGGAGTACACGCACGTACTCCACGTCGAGGAGGTCGAACAGCTGCTGGAGCTCGTCCTCGGTGAATGCCCGCTTCTCGGGCTTGGCCTCGTTGGTCTGGGAGTGTGTGATCCGGTTGAACTCGTTGACGACCTGCGAGAAGACCTCACCAAACATCTGAGCAGATCGCACGCTCCAGTCGTACGCCGGACTCGTCGCGAAGTCGCAGAAGGCCTCGATCATGCCTTGATACGCGCGCAGCGTCGACTGCGCCAAACCGCGAACCGAGCGAAGGTGGTCGAACCAGTCGCTCGCGTCTCCGATGCTCCACTCCCACGGGAACTTGCCAGCCGAGTCGCAAAGTCGGAACACCACAGAACGACTCGTGCGAACGTAGCCCGCTTTGATCCCGCGCGAGCGCAACGAGGCAGCCCACGCGTCGAGGACCTCTTCGAGGAATGCGTCAGGGTCCGGTCCTGCCCCGGGAACGGACAGGAATGACAGCGTCCCGCCGCCATCAGCACCCGCCATTGGACATCACCGCCTTGCCTGCAAATATTGCAGGATTCCTGCAGAAATCGCAATCATGGGATACGGAAAAGCAGATCAGGAGGCAAATCTAGATCCAGACGACGTGTGGACCAGCGTTGGAGCAAACGTGTCCGCAGGATCTGATTGAGATCGGATTTCTCCTGGTCATGGCTAATTTGCGAGCCCGGGGAAGTGGTTAGCCGATTCTCCAGATCCTGCATTTCCTGCAAGTTCTGGAATTACGATCGGACATAATGTGCATTATCGGCGCTATTCGGATTGGCCGTGATCGGCCTGGCCAGGCGGTGTTTCTCGCCCCATCACGCCGCTCAGGATCGACCGGAGTTCGATCAGTTCAGGTGAACCGACGGAGCGGAACACGTCGTCGGCGACCTGCCGTGTATGTTGCTGCGCCTCGCGCAACGCATGTTCACCGTCGCCCGTCAATTTCAGTATCGTCACGCGACGGTCGCTCGTTGACGGTGTTCTCGAGACGTATCCGAGCCGATCGAGATCGTCGATCATCCGGACCATTCCCGTCTTGTCGGTGTTCAGGCGCCTGACGAGATCTCGTTGCGTCTCGACGCCGTCGCGGATCAGGAACATCACCGCAGCATGTCGGCTCGTCAGGCTCATCGGCTGGAGCGCCGCGTTCAGGCGTTCGGTCGCCACCGAGTGGACCTGGTTCAGCAGGACGCCGACCTCGATCGAGATCTGTGCCCGGTCTTCGTCCATGACTCGATTCTCCCCTAATTAGATCCAAATGCAATTGATCCATGTGGATCTAATGGATAGATTCACGCTATGACACATTCTGACGAAGCACGACGCGACGCGCGCCGATGGCCCGATGGGTTGCTGCGCATCTGCCTGGTCGCGACCGCCGTGCTCATGTTCACCCAGTCCGTGCTTGCAGGCCTCTTCATGGGCGGGATGCACTGGGCGTTCGCGGCACACCGTGAGCTGGCCACGATCGCCGGGATCGCCGTGATGGCGAGCATCGTCGCTGCGGTCCTTGCGCGACGACTCGGGCGGGCGCCGAGGTGGTCGATCGCGGCCACGATCGGCCTGCTGGCGGTCATGTCGTTACAGGCGTTCGCCGGGTTCCGATCCTTGACCGCGCTCCATGTTCCATTGGGCGTGATCGTGATCCTGCTGGCCGTCCTGTTCGCCGGTTGGTCCCTGCGCGCTCGCATGCCCCTGCGTCATGCCTGACTCGAGCAGGCGCACGGCATCCCTGCGGTACATGGCCGCATGCTCGGGCAGATCGGTTCTCCCGGTCTCGGCAGCACGCACATCCGTGAACTCGGCGAGCTCGACGAGCCGGTCGGCGGCGACGCGAAGCACCGTCGACGCGTCGAAGGAGATGCCGTAGGCATCGATGAGCCGGTGAAGGCGCGCGATCCGTTCGTCGGGAGACATGGCGCTGTCATCGATGGCGTCCTCGGCGAACGGCACGAGCCGGTAGGCGAGGTACGAGAGGTCACGCACCCGAGGCGCAGCAGCGAGGCCGCCTGCACGAGCATCACCTGCGACCATCGCACCGCTCGAGGAGCGTCGTCGAGGATCATCCCGTGCAGGTAGGTCAGCACCTCGCGACCCGAGTCATCGATGCCGAGCGGATGCGGCGCCTCCCCCACTCCCCCGGCAGCAAGCCGCGCCAGGAAGACCTGCACGGCCGGGGTCCACGGCCCGGCGACGCGCCGCACCGTGTCGCCGGCCCTGACGACCGGCTCCATGTTCCCGCCGGTCAGCACGTGCTCGGGCGGGCGCTGCTCTTCGGTCATCGGTTTCGATTCTGCGGCACGAGGCGACCTTCAGGGGTCAGTGCACGACCAAGGACAGCAGGAACACCCAGACGCAGATGAAGGCGAGCATGCCCAGACTCATCTTGATCGACGCCCGCAGGATCTCGCTCTCGCGGCCGATGAGGCCCACGGCACCTGCCGCGATCGCGATGGACTGCGGCGACACGAGCTTGGCCACCGTGCCGCCGGCGGTGTTCGCCGCGACGAGCTGCGTCGGGTCGACGCCGATCTTCTGCGCGGTGACGGACTGCAGCTGCGCGAACAGCGTGTTGTTGTTCACGACCGATCCGGTGACGAACACCCCGAACCAGCCGATGATCGGCGAGAACAGCGGGAAGATCGAGCCGACGCCGGCCAGGGCGTTGCCGATGCTCGCCGACCCGCCGGAGTAGTTCGCGATGTTCGCGACCACGAGGATCAGTGCGATGAGCACGATCGGCTGCCAGAGGTCGTGGATCGTCGCGAGCAACTGCTCCCAGAGGTCCTTCGCCTTCAACTGCGGTGTCGTGAAGAACGAGATCAGCACGGCGATGAAGATCGCCGTTCCCGTGGCGTTCCCCGGCGTGAACGCCCACACGGTGCTCACCGGCTCGCTCGCACCATCCGGAACGACGACGCCGGTGATGCCAGGGATCGGCACGTTGACGACGAGCCACGCCAGCGGACCGTCCGGCGCGAAGAGCGCCTTGAACTGCGGGATGCTCCAGACGAGGATCACGCCGGTGAGGATGTAGAACGGGCTCCAGGCGACGACGACACTGCCGAAGTCCTCCCGCTCGGGTTCGGGGGCCTCTCCCCCGTCCTCGCGGTAGACGTGCTTCGGCTTCCACACACGCCCGACGAGGAAGACCGTGACCATGGCGAGCAGGCCGGGCAGCAGATCGGCGAGTTCCGGTCCGAGCGAGATCAGGATGCCGGCCTGCGCGATGCTTACACGAGACTCACGGCGACCGTCATCGGCAGCGTCTCGCGGAAGCCCCGCGCGCCGTCGAGGATCATCACGAGGATGAACGGCGTCGCGAACGTGAGGAGCTGCAGCACCAGCACCATGTCGAACGACAGGGCCGCGAGGTCGACGCCGCCGACCTGGGCGCCGACGATCACCGGAATCCCGATCGCGCCGTACGCGCCTGCGGCGACGTTCGCGACGAGCGAGAGCATCGCGGCCTTCACGGGTCCGAACCCCAGCTGCACGAGCAATGCGGCGCAGATCGCGATCGGCACGCCGAAGCCGGCGGCCCCCTCGAGGAATGCGCCGAACCCGAAGCTGATGAGGAGCACCTGCACCCGCTGGTCGGGCGAGATCCCGGCGATGCTCGAGCGGATGACGTCGAAGCGCCCGCTCGCGACGGTGAGCTTGTAGAGCCACACGGCCATGACGATGATGTAGGCGATCGGCCAGACCGCGGTGAGCACGCCGAGCAGGCCCGCGCCGGCGATCGAGCCGATGGGCATGCCGAACGGCCAGATCGCGATGAGCACCTGCAGTCCGACCGCGATGATTCCTGCGGTGATGCCCTTCATCTTGAAAACGACGAGGCAGAGCAGGAACACGAGGATCGGGATGATGGCGGTGACGGCCGACAACCACAACTGGCCGATCGGGTCGATGTTCTGCTCCCACATGGCTGGTCCCCGGGTCAGTCGGTGGCGGGCTTCTGCTCCGTCAGGCTATCGACAAGCACCCCGAGGGAGGGCGCGCGCAGACGTCGTCGTCGCGGCATCCGTCGTTCACCCTCGGGTGGTGATCGGATGCCGCGCCGCGTCGCGCGGCCTCAGCCGACCGAGCGCTTGACGAGCGAGACGATCAGCTTCTCGTCGGCGGCCGAGATCTTCGTGATCGCGAACGACGTCGCCCACATCGTGCCGTCGTCGAGCGCCGCACCGTCGTTGAACCCGAGCGTGGCGTACCGCGCCTTGAACTTGCCGGCCGGCTGGAAGAAGACGACCGCCTTGCCGTCGGCTCCCGCGTAGGCGGGCATTCCGTACCAGGTGCGCGCGCTGAGCTCCGGCGCGTGCTCGAGCACGATCGCGTGGATCTTCTCGGCGGCGGCCCGGTCGTCGCCGTCCATCGCCTCGATGCTGGCCAGGCAGTCGGCCAGCGCTTCCGCGGCCTTCTCCTCGGCGGACGCCTTGCGCGCTGCCTTCTTCGCTTCGACGGCGGCGGCCTTCATGGCGGCCTTCTCGACGGCGCTGAACGCCTGGTGCGAGGGTTCCTTCTTGGTGGTCTCGGTGTCGGTCATGGTCCTCTTCCTCCGGTTCTATCTGTTCTATCTGTTCTGTCGGTTCGGTCTTCGGTCTGTTCGCGCGCTGGACGACGGATGCCGCGGCATCCGCTTCGTCAGCTGGGCTGCTGGATGCGGACCATGTTCCCCGCGGGGTCGCGGAACGCGCAATCGCGCACGCCGTATGGCTGGTCGATCGGCTCCTGCGCGACCTCCGCGCCACTCGCGACGACCTGCTCGAACGCGCCGTCGACGTCCGTCGTCGCCAGCACGATGCTCGCGTAGGTGCCCTTGGCCATCATCTCGGCGACGGTGCGGCGCTCCGCATCGGTCGTTCCCGGGTCGGGCGTCGGCGGCGTGAGCACGATCGACGTCTCCGGCTGGCCCGCAGGCCCCACGGTGATCCACCGCATCTGCTCGTAGCCGACGTCGTTGCGCACCTCGAACCCGAGCGTGTCCCGATAGAACCGGAGCGACTCCTCGGCATCGGTGTGCGGCAGGAACGTGTACTGAATCGTGATGTCCATATCGCCACGCTACTTGCGGCGGACGGGCTGCGCTTCTCGATTCCTGACCGGTCTCGCGACGCGCTTCGCGAGCACGGAGGGCACGCCCTCGAAGATGCCGTCCGGCTGCTGGCGGTACACGCTCGGCGGCACGCCGACGAGCTCGGTGAACCGGGTGCTGAAGGTGCCGAGCGAGGAGCAGCCGACCTCGAAGCAGACCTCGGTCACCGTGAGGTCGCCGCGGCGCAGCAGGGCCATCGCGCGTTCGATGCGCCGGGTCATGAGATAGCTGTAGACGGATTCGCCGTATGCGAGCTTGAACTGGCGGCTGAAGTGCCCGGCCGACATGTTGATGCCGCGTGCGAGCTCCTCGACGTTGAGGGGCTTCGCGTATTCGCGATCGATGCGGTCGTGCACGGTTCGCAGCAGCGCGAGATCGCGCAGCCGCTGGTCGTTCCCGGAACCGCTCGTCACATGCCCGATCCTGCCACATCGGGCCCGGGCCGCCTGAGGTCGCACGGGCGGGCACGGTCGGCGTCACGTCGCGTCAATCGACGAGACTCGCCGTCACGTCCCCGCACCGGCGCGGATCTGGGAATACGCTGAGCCTGCCTCAACTGTCGTCCAGGAAAGGACCTCCTCATGTCGTCGCCACAGCCCGCAGTCTTCGCGGCCTTCTCGCTCAATTCAGAGAACATGTCGAAATCGGCCATCAACACGGTGCGCACGACGCTCGGCGTCTCGGGTGCGGTCGCCCTCATCATCGGCGTCTTCATCACGTTCTGGCCGAAGGACGCGGCCGGCGTGCTGACCGTGCTGTTGGCGATCTACTTCCTCATCGCGGGCCTCGCCTACGTCGGACTCGGCATCTTCTCGCGGGGCATCTCCGGCGGTGCGAGAGCGCTCGACATCATCCTCGGCATCGTGTTCGTGATCGCGGCGATCGTCGCGTTCGCGAACATCGCCGCGACGGCCGAGGTGCTCGCCGTGCTCCTGGGCATCGTCGTCGGCGTCGTGTGGATCGTCGAGGGCATCGTCGCGCTGGTGCAGTCGGGCGACGCCCCCTCGCGCGGCTGGGCGATCTTCTTCGGCATCCTGAGCCTCATCGCCGGCATCGTGCTGCTCTTCTCGCCGATCTGGGGCGCGATCGTGCTCTTCGTCATCACGGGCATCAGCCTGATCATCCTCGGCATCGTGCAGATCGTGCGCGCGTTCACCTTCGGCAAGGGCGCCACCGTCTGAGGCGCCCGAGCATCGCGCGAACGGATGCCGCGACTGAGCGCATCTCGTCAGTGAACGGCACTGGGCCGGTCGGTTTCCCGACCGGCCCAGTGCCGTTGGCGCGTGCGGTTCCGCGAACCGCAGGTGCTCAGGCCTCGGGGGCGAATCCGGAGGTGTCGCCCACGTAGCGCGTGTTGTCGGCCGGGATCGGGTCGACCGCTGCGGCGGCGACCTCGGCGGCGAACTCGGAGACGTTGTACAGGCGGCCGGCGTCGGACTTGCGCGCGGCGATCGCGCCGGGATTCGCGCGCTCGAGCAGGGTCGCCGTGATGGTGCCCTCGATCATGTCGCCCGAGACGACCACGAACTCGACGCCGGCGGCCTCGAGCTCGGGGAGCTTCGCGCGCAGTGCGTCTTCGCCGGCCCGCTTTGACAGCGCGACCGGCACGTACTCGGGCATGGTCGGCGTCGTGCGGATGAAGTGCGCCTGGTGGCTCGTGACGAAGACGATGCGGGCGCCGTCGGCGAGGTGCGGCAGCGCGTTGTCGACGACGTTCACCTGCGCGTCGCGGTTCAGTCGCATGGCGTAGTCCTCGCCCATGCCGGTCTCCATGCCGCCGGAGGCATTCAGCACGAGCACGTCGACGGGGCCGAACGCGGCGACCGCCTGCTCGAACATGTCGGTGACGGATGCCGCGTCGGTGAGGTCTGCCCCGACGGCGATCGCGCGGCCGCCGGCCGCCGTGATCTCGGCCACGACCTTCTCGGCGCGCGGCGCCTTGCTTCGGTAGTTCACGACGACGGCCGCGCCGGCCTCGGCGAGGTAGCGGACGGTGTCGGCGCCGATGCCGCGCGAGGAGCCCGTCACGAGGGCGACCTTGCCGGTCAGGGATCCGGGGGCGAGTGGGTTGGTCACGTTCGAGTCTCCTCGGGCAGGTCTGATCGGACCGGACGGCCCGCGGCGTTGCGCCGCACCGAGGATATCAACTCCCCCGCGGCATCCCCCGCCCTGCTAGTTTCGAAGTGGGGCCCGTGCGAAGGAGAACGAAGTGGATGTGCTCACCCAGTACGCGTGGATCGCATGGTTGGTGCTCATCCTCGTCTTCGCGACGATCGAGGTGTTCACCCTCGAGATGACCTTCCTGATGCTCGCGCTCGGCAGCGTCGCCGGACTGCTGTCCGGGCTGTTCGGCATTCCGTGGTGGGCCCAGTTCGTGGTCGCCGCGGTGGTCGCCGTCGGGCTCATCCTCACGCTGAGGCCCTCGCTGCTCCGGGCGCTGCAACGCGGCGCCGACCCGGCCAGGAGCAACATCGACGCGCTCATCGGCGTCGACGGCAATGTCGTGCGCACCGTGAGCCCCGCAGGTGGCCAGGTGCGCCTGCAGAACGGCGAGGTGTGGACGGCGCGCCTCTCCCCCATCACCGAACAGGTCGATGTCGCGGTCGGCGAGCGAGTGCTCGTCACGGGCATCGACGGCGCGACGGCCGTCGTCGTGCCGCTCGAGAGGAGCACCCCCCTGTGAATGTCGCATCGGTGATCACGACGGTCATCGTCGTCGCGATCGTCATCTTCGTGATCGTCGTGCTCGCACGATCGATCCGGATCATCCCGCAGGCGTATTCGGGCGTGGTCGAACGGCTCGGCCGCTACCACAAGACGCTCGCGCCGGGACTGAACATCCTCGTGCCGTTCATCGACCGGCTGCGGCCGCTCGTGGACATGCGCGAGACGGTGGTCTCGTTCCCGCCGCAGCCGGTGATCACCGAAGACAACCTCGTCGTCTCGATCGATACGGTCGTGTACTTCCAGGTGACCGATGCCAGGGCCGCGACGTACGAGATCGCGAACTACCTCGGGGCGGTCGAGCAGTTGACGACGACGACGCTGCGAAACGTGGTCGGCGGCCTGAACCTCGAAGAGGCGCTCACCTCACGCGACAACATCAACGGCCAGCTGCGCGTCGTGCTCGACGAGGCGACCGGCAAGTGGGGCATCCGCGTCTCGCGTGTCGAGCTCAAGGCGATCGACCCGCCCCTCTCCATCCAGGACTCGATGGAGAAGCAGATGCGCGCCGAGCGTGACCGTCGAGCGCTGATCCTCACCGCCGAGGGAACGAAGCAGTCCGCCATCCTCACGGCAGAGGGCCAGCGGCAGGCCGCGATCCTCCAGGCCGAGGGTGACGCGAAGGCCGCGGTGCTCCGCGCCCAGGGTGAGGCCGAGGCGATCCTCACGGTCTTCGACGCCATCCACAAGGGCGACCCCGACCCCAAGCTGCTCGGGTACCAGTACCTGCAGATGCTGCCGCAGCTGGCAGAGGGGCAGGCCAACAAGCTCTGGATCATCCCGAGCGAGCTGACCGAGGCGCTCAAGGGCATCGGCAAGGCGTTCACGCCGCCGACCGCGCCCGGCACCGGTGGCGATGCCGGGACGGCGCCGACGGCCCGCATCTGATCCCGGTGGCCTCGCGCTACCTCGATCCGCCGCGACCGCGGGTCCTCGCACATCGGGGGCTCGCCGTCGTTGCGCCCGAGAACACGCTGCTCGCGTTCGAGCACGCCCTCGCCGCCGGCGCCGGATACCTCGAGACCGACGTACGCCTCACGCGCGACGGCGTCGTGGTCATCGCCCACGACGACACCATCGATCGCATCGCCGGCAGGTCCGCGTCGGTCGCCGACCTCTCGATGGCCGAGCTCGCGGCCATCGAGCTCGGCGCCGGGCAGACCTTCAGTTCGCTCGCCGAGGCGCTCGCGGCCTTTCCGGAGGCGCGCTTCAACATCGACGTGAAGGCCGCCGAGGCGGTGCTGCCCGTCGTCGAGGTGATCCGGACAGCCGCGGCGGCGGATCGCGTGCTCCTGACGAGCTTCTCGGATGCCCGTCGCCGGCGGCTCGCCGAGCTCATCCCCGGCGTCGTGACCTCGACGGGGCAGGCCGGCGTCATCGGCGCGCTGCTCGCGACGTGGCTCGGTTCGGCCGGCCTGGTGCGTCGTGCGCTCCGGGGTGCCGTGGCGCTGCAGGTGCCCGAACGCTTCGGCCCGGTGCGCATCGTCTCGCGTCGATTCGTGGAGCGCGTGCACCGCGCCGGCGCGGAGGTGCACGTCTGGACGGTGAACGATCCGGCTGACATGAAACGCCTGATCGCGCTTGGAATCGACGGACTGGTCAGCGACCGGGCCGACCTCGCCGTCGAGGTCATCGCCCAGTGAAACTGAGAATTCCCCGGGATTCACCCAGCCTCCGGAAGGGGAATGCACAGCTTGATCGTTTATACCTATAGACGATCGAGAGGAGTACGCCATGGCGGACCGGAGCCTACGAGGCATGCGCATCGGCGCTCAGAGCCTGCAGAGTGAAGACGGCGTGATCTTCGCCGACCGCGCGGAGTACAGGTATCGCTGCGAGGCATGCAACCACGAGACGGTCATGATCTTCTCGACCGAAGCAGAGACCCCCGAGGAGTGGGAGTGCCGCAACTGCGGCGCTTCGGCAGTGCTCCTCGTCGACTCCAAGCCGGTCGAGATCGACCGTTCGGGCGAGAAGGTCGCTCGAACCCACTGGGACATGCTGCTCGAGCGCCGTACCCGCGCCGAGCTCGAAGAGCTGCTCGAGGAGCGCCTGACGTTCCTTCGCGCACGCCGCGGGCAGAAGCAGAGCGCGTAACCGCGCTGCACCATCCATCGACGCCGCCTCCGATTCGGAGGCGGCGTTCGTGGTCTCCGCGGCGTCGTCTTGCGATTGCGCGTCAGGCGCGCGAGCGGTCGCGTCGCCGCGCGAGCAGGCCCGCGCCGATGAGGCCGAGCGCGGCGCCGCCGACGACGAGCAGGGGCACGGCCGCCCCGAGGAAGACGGCCGGCGTGCGGCCGTCGCGAAGCGCGACATCCGTCACCATGGCCCCCTGCTCGTAGGCGGGCAGCGAGTCGATCGTTCGGCCCGCCGGGTCGATCACCTGGCTCGTGCCGACCGTCGAGATGTTCACGACCGACCGGCCCGTCTCGATCGCGCGCAGGCGGGCGATCGCCAACTGCTGCTCATTCTCGTCGGTGCCTCGGAAGTCGGCGTTGTTCGTCTGGAACATGAAGACCTGGGCGCCGTCGTCGACGCCCTCCCAGATCAAGTCGTCGTAGATGACGTCGAAGCAGATCGCGAGGCCTGTGGTCGCGTCGCCGAGATCGAAGACCGGTGGGTTCGTGCCCGGCGTGTAGCCGCGCTGCACGAGGCCGATGAGGTCGGGCGCGAGCGAGTACCAGAAGTCACGATCGGGAATGTACTCGCCGAACGGCACCGGATGCCGCTTGTCGTACGTCGCGACCGCGCCCTCGCCCGAACGCCAGAGCATCGACGTGTTGAAGTACTGCGCACTCGCCTCGTCGTCGCCCTCGACGGTGACGGTGTTCAGCAGCACGGGCGCACCGATCTCGTCGCTCAGGCGGTCGAAGACGCCCGCCACGCGATCGGAGCGGAGCGGGTCGATGTCGGAGCCGCCCTCTGGCCACAGCAGCACGTCGATGCCGGGCTCGTCGAGCACTGGCTCCGTGGCCTCGAGCTGGGCGAGGAGCACGTCGCCCTGCTCCCGCTCGTCGAAGTAGCCCGCCGGGCCGTTGCCCTGCACGCTGGCCACGCGGATCGTTCCGGCATCCGTCGTCTGCCACTGGGGCACGAGCATCGCGACGAGCGCGACCGCGACGACCGGGATCGCCGTGCGGAGGTCGCGCCACCCACGCGCACGCACCCATTCGATGATCGCGGCGACGAGGAACACCATGACGAATCCGAGACCAGTGCTGCCGGCCCACGAGACGACCTCGGCGAAGGGGCTCTCGGACTGGCTCAACGCCGCGCGACCCCATGGGAAGCCGCCGTACGGGAACGAGCCGACGACGGCCTCGCGCAGGCACCAGAGGCCCGCCACGAGCGCCGGAAGGACGATCAGGCGCACCCAGCGGGCATCGCTCGCCCGTGGAACCCAGCGATAGGCGAGCGTGATGAGCACGGCGCCGCCCGCGACGAACGCGGACTCCAGCACCGAGAGCGCGAGCCACGGAACCGGGCCGAGGTAGAGCGCCGTCCACGACACCTGCTGGAGGTAGAAGGCCATGCCGAACGCGAAGCCGACGAGCAGCGCGCCCCAGGCCGACCGGCCGATCAGGCTCAGGAGGGCCAGTGCGATGCCGACGAACGCGAGCGGCCACCACGAGACGCCTGGAAACCCGAGGTCGTAGATCAGTCCGCCGGCGATCGCGACGAGCAGGGCCGCCCACAGGGGCATCAGCGGTCTCGGGGCGGGCACCAGATCAGCCTAGGCGACCGGCAGGGCGTGATCAGCCCGCGGACCCGTAAGCGACGACGCCGCGGCGGACCGCGTCGATCGCCGCGCGTGCCGTGACGCCGAGCTCGGCATCGGCCACGATCGAGATCTGGTCGAGCAGGTCGACGACCTGCTTCGCGACCCGCACGAAGTCGCCCGCCGCGAGGTCGATGTCGCTCAGCACGGCGCCGAGGCCCGCCCCGCTCGCCCAGGCGTGCATCGCCATCGCGAGGGCCGGCGATGGCACCTCGCTGCCGTCGAGCCGATGGTCGCGTTCGAGGTCGTCGAGCTCGCTCCAGACATCCGTCGTGCGTTCGAAGGCCTCGCGGAACCGGCCGCGCGGCAGGCGGAACTGCTCGCCGTGGTCGTCGCGACGCGGCTCGTAGACGATCGAGACGGCCATGGCCGCCACGGACGGCACGTCGAGTCCGTTCCACAGGCCCTGCCGCAGGCACTCGGCCACCAGCAGGTCTCGCTCGCCGTAGATGCGCTTCAGGATGCGGCCGGCCGGCGTCGACACCATGCCGCCGTCGCTCGTGCGCTCGAGGTAGCCGAGCTGCTCGAGCACGTCGGCGACCCGGTCGAACCGCTTCGCGATCTGCCCGGTGCGGGACTGGATCTGGCGCGAGAGCTGCTCGTGATCGCGGTGCAACCGCCACCAGCGCTCGGCCCAGCGCGCATGCTGCTCACGCTCGGCGCATCCGTGGCAGGGGTGGGCGCGCATCTGCTTGCGGGCATCGCCGAGGTCGCGCTGCAGCCGCTCGCGCTGGGCGTGCGTCGAGTTGCCCTTCGAGTTCTGGCGCTCGAGGTCGCTGATGCGCCGACGGATCGCCGCGTACTCGCCGAAATCGCCGAGGTGGCACGCCATGGCCTGCTCGTAGCCCGACATCGACTCCTCCTGCTTGCGCAGGGTGCGGGCGAGGTCGACGACGGCACGGTCGGCCTGGAACTGGGCGAACGAGAGCTCGAGGATCTGCCGGGTTCGCTCGCGCCCGAACTGGTCGACGAGGTTCACCGCCATGTTGTACGTCGGCTTGAAGCTCGAGTTCATCGGATAGCTGCGACGGGATGCGAGCGCGGCCACCGCCTCGGGGTCGAGCCCGTCGACCCACTGGATCACCGAGTGGCCCTCGACGTCGATGCCTCGACGGCCGGCGCGGCCCGTGAGCTGCGTGTACTCCCCCGGCGTGATCGGCACGCGCGCCTCGCCGTTGAACTTCTCGAGCTTCTCGAGCACGACCGAGCGGGCCGGCATGTTCACGCCGAGCGCCAGGGTCTCGGTCGCGAAGACGGCCTTCAGGAGCTTGCGCTGGAAGAGCTCCTCGACGACCTCCTTGAATGCCGGCAGCATTCCCGCGTGGTGTGCCGCGACGCCGCGCTGCAGGCCCTCGAGCCAGTCCCAGTAGCCCAGCACGGCCAGGTCCTCGTCGCGGAGCATCTGCACCCGCGACTCGACGATGGCCCGGATCTCGTCGCGCTCGGCCGACTCGGTCAGCCGGATGCCGGAGCGGAGCACCTGGCGAACCGCCTGATCGCAGCCGACGCGCGAGAAGATGAAGAAGATCGCGGGAAGCAGGTGCTTGCCGTGCAGGAGCTCGACGACCTCGGGGCGGTCGATGCGCCCGGTGCCCTGCCCGCCGCCGTGGTGGTAGCGACCGCGATCGCCGCCGCGCCGCCCGCGGGCCGAGCGCGACGAGATGGAGCGGCCGCCGGCACGAGCCAGTTGCATCAGCTCGGGATTGACCCGGTTGGTCGCGCCCTTGCCGGACGAGTCGAAGAGGTCGACGAGCTTCGCCTTGACGAGGACGTGCTGCTCGAGCGGAACCGGCCGGTCCTCGGAGACGACGACGTCGGTGTCACCGCGCACCGCCTGCAGCCAGTCGCCGAACTCCTCGGCGTTGGAGACCGTGGCGCTCAGGGCGACGAGCCGCACGTCTTCGGGGAGGTGGATGATGACCTCCTCCCATACCGCCCCGCGGAACCGGTCGGCGAGGTAGTGCACCTCGTCCATGACGACGTACGCCAGCCGATCGAGCGTCGGCGAGCCGGCGTAGAGCATGTTGCGGAGCACCTCGGTGGTCATCACCACGATGCGCGCATTCGAGTTGATGTTCGTGTCGCCCGTGAGCAGGCCGACGTCGTCTGGACCCCACGCCTCGACGAACTCCTGGTACTTCTGGTTCGACAGCGCCTTGATCGGCGTCGTGTAGAACACCTTCGCGCCGGTCTGCTGCATCGCGAGGAAGACGGCGAACTCGGCCACCACGGTCTTGCCCGCCCCCGTCGGCGCGGCCACGAGCACGCTCCGGCCCTCGTCGAGCGCCCCGCAGGCGGCACGTTGGAAGGGATCGAGGTCGAATCGCTGGGATGCCGCGAAATCCTGGAGTCGCGGACGCCGGCGCTGCTCGCGCGACATCGCATACCGTTCCGCCGGCGAAAGGCTCATCACCCCTTCAGCCTAGACAGCCGAGTCGAACTCCTCGGCGTTGCGGCGTTCGACACGGCGATCATGCAGGTGCGCGATGAACCAGGCGAGGAAGTACAGCCCGATCATGGGGATCGCGAGCATGAACATCGAGACGATGTCGGCGGACGGCGTGG
Source organism: Agromyces sp. PvR057 (assembly GCF_040547485.1). NCBI lineage: Bacteria > Bacillati > Actinomycetota > Actinomycetes > Micrococcales > Microbacteriaceae > Agromyces > Agromyces sp. PvR057. The sequence goes on along the minus strand of NZ_JBEPPT010000001.1, from coordinate 1,875,710 downwards.
CGATGGCTGTGAAGAGCACGATCACGAGGATCGCGACGCGCCACGACTTGATGATCGACGCGGCGCTGATGACGCCCGCGAAGTTCAACAGCACGATGAACACCGGAAGCACGAACGCGACGCCGATGGCGATCACGAGCTTCTGCACGAAGTCGAGGTACTCCTTGGCCGTGAGCAGGCTCTCGCCGCCCTCGGGCACGAAGCTCGTCATGAGCTTCACGATGTTCGGCAGCACGAACCAGCCTGCGGCGCAGCCGGCGAGGAACAACGGGATCGCCGAGAGGAAGAACCCGAGCGTGAACCGGCGCTCGCGCGTGTTCAGCCCCGGTACGAGGAAGGCGAAGATCTGGTAGAGCCAGACCGGGCTGGAGATCACCAGGCCGATCGTGAACGCCAGCTGCAGGCGCAGGTCGAACGCGCTCGAGATCGTCGGGAAGACGATGCTGGCGACCTTCGGGACCTCTTCGCCGGGGTGGGCGGCGGCGTAGGCCTCGGCCTGCGCCTTGGCGACGCTGACCACGGGTTCCTGGATCGCGTCCCAGATGAAGAGCTCCGTGAGGATCCACCCCGCGATGCCGCCGACCACGATCGCGATCGCCGCGATGAACAGACGCTTGCGCAGTTCGATCAGGTGCGCCCCGAGCGACATCCGCCGCTCGCGGTTCTTCTCACCGCGCGCCGTCGTCGCGGTCATGCGTCAGGCGCCAGAGGAGGAATCGGGCTTCTTCGCAGTGCCGTCGGCCGTGTTCGTGCCGGTGCTCGCAGCGTCGTTGCCCGTGGACGTGCCGTCGGCGGCGTCGGCCTTGACGTCGGCGTCAGGGTCGCGCACCTCGGACTTGAGGATCTTCATCGACTGCCCGAGGCTCCGCGCGAGCGCCGGGAGCTTGGGCGCGCCGAAGAGTAGCAGGATGATGACCAGGATGATCAGGAAGTGCCATCCGGTGAGGTTTGCGAACATGCGGCGTCCAATTCTGACGGGGATGTGGAGGTCAGTCTAACGGGTCGGGTCGTGGGCGCTCGCGCTCACGGGACGGATACGTCGTCGTAGCCCTGAAGTCCCGACGCGGCCCACTCTGCCACGACCTGCCGCGCGTCGGCCGGAGCCACGACCGTGACGAGCCCCGGCAGCCCCGCGACGAGACGCTTCAGCCCGTGCACGTGCGCGAGCCGGAGCGTCACCCTGAGGCGCCCGTCGACCTCCTGCGTCGACGAGTCGGCGAGGTAGTCGGCGAGCAGCGGGAGCGCCTCCGCGGCGACGTCGACGACCACGTCGAGGTCGGACGAGGATCCCTGGAAGAGCGTCTCGGGCACGTCGAGGTCGCCGTGGTCGCCCACCGGCAGGTCGAGCACCTCGAGCTCGCTCATGCGGTCGACGCGGAAGTTGCGCACGTCGTCACGCGTGTGGCAGTAGGCCTGCAGGTACCAGTCGGCGTCCTGCGAGACGATGCGCAGCGGGTCGCTGCGACGGCGCCCTGCCTCGCCGCGGGCGTTGAGGTAGTCGAACTCGAGCTGGCGGCCGCCCGTGATCGCACGTCGGATGAGCGCGAGCGAGGCATCTGCTGCAGGCTCGGCGATCGCGAGGCCAGAGGGCGTCGCCGACGCGCCGGCGCGGAGCTTGGCCATGAGCGACGCGAGCGCAGTGCTGTCGGCGTTCTCGGGCAGCGCGGCGAGGTACTGCAGGCCCGCGATGAGCGCCGCCGCCTCGCGCGCCGCGAGACGCGGAGCCTCGTCGATGGCCACGTGGTGGACGATCACGATCTCGTCGTGCTCCTCGAAGGCGTCCCAGTCGATGTCGAAGAGGTCGTTCGACTGGTACGTGCCCGTGTCGCCCGGGAGGCCGGACATCGCGATCAGCCGCACCGCGTCGCGGATCTGGTCGTCGGTGGACCCGAAGTGTGCGGCCGCCTCGGAGACGGTGACCACCTGCTGCTCGATGAGGTACGGCACGAGCGAGAGGAGGAACACGAGTTTGTCGGGTGCGCGCAGCGGCGCTCGTCGCTGGGCCATCAGGCTCCTCCGGTCTTCTGCGCATGCGCGTCGGCGACGAGGCGCAAGCGGTCGCGCACCGCGTCGCGGAGGTCGGCGGGCCCCAGCACGCGCACCTCGGGTCCGTATGCCGCGAGCTCGTCGGCGAACACGGCGACATCTGTGAAGTGCAGGCGGATCACGCCGGCGTCCTCGTCGCCCACGACGGCCCGCTTGCCGAGCCGCACCTCGGCATCGGTGCCCGCCGTGACCGCGAGGTCGGCGACGTTGCTGAGGCGCAGCTCCTCGAGCTCGGCCAGGATGCGGTCCTGCACGCCCTCGGCGGGCGGTGCGAAGGCGGCACCGGCCACGACCTCGACCTCGCCGACGATGCGCGAGAGCAGGAAGGTGCGCAGTCCGTCGGCGTCCACGTCGCGGCCGTGCAGGTGCCAACGGCCCTCGTGCAGGACGACGGCGTACGGATCGACCCGGCGCTCGCGCGGAGCGGTCTCGCCGGGCTTCAGGTACGCGAACCGCACGCGCTGGCGGCGATCGAGTGCGGTTCGCAGGGGCTCGAAGGCGGCGTCGCGCACGCGGAGGCGCGGTGCGTAGCCGATGACCGGTTCGCGCGGCTCGATGCCGAGTCCGCGGATCTTCGTGAGCGCACGCCGCGAGTCCTCGGAGAGCGAGGCGCCGCGCCAGACCTCGCCGGCGAGGGCGAGCAGGGCGAGTTCGTCTGGCGTGAACCGCACCTCGTCCGGCAGGTCGTACTGGCCCTTCGGGATGCGGTACCGCAGGGCCTGGTTGTCGCCGGGGCGATCGGGCGACTCCACGGTCTCGAGCGGGATGCCGAGCTCGCGCACCTCGTCCTTGTCGCGCTCGAACTGCCGCTCGAGGTTCGCGTTGCCGCCGTGCGGGTCGTACCGTTCGGCGTACCCTCGCACGGTCGAGAGGATCTCGGCCTTCAGCAGGCCGGTCTCGGTCGCGAGCAGGGCGAGGACGAGGCTGAACAGGCGGTCTTCGACCGGGATCTTCACGTCTCTTCGCTCGGCGCCGGTCACAGGAGCGATCTTACCCACGCCGAAGGGACCGGTCGCCGGAACGGAGCGAGCCCAGGCGTCAGACCACGCCCAGGATGTCGATGACGAAGAAGAGGGTCGCGTTCGCGGGCACGCCGCCGCTGCTGCCCTGCTCGCCGTAGCCCTCGGACGGCGGGATGATGACGCCGATCTGCGAACCGACCTTCTGGCCGACGATCGCGGACGAGAAGCCAGGGATCACCTGGCCGCCCTCGCCGACGACGAAGGTCGCTGGCGTGCCCTTCTCCCAGCTGGAGTCGAACACGGTGCCCTCGTCCCACAGCACGCCGGTGTAGTTCACGACGACGGTGTCGCCGTCTTCGACGACCTCGCCGGAACCTTCGAGCAGGGTCTCCTGCTGGAGGGACTTCGGCGGGTCGCTCTGCGGGACGGTGATGCCGGGGCGTCCGTCGGGTGCGAGCACCACGGCCGGGAACCCGTCGCGGGTCAGGCGGGGCGTGCCGTCGGCACGGGAGGGGAAGGCCTCACGCACGTCGACCACGAACACGATGCTGTCGCCCGGCTCGACGCCGACCGACGGGTTGCCGTTGGGGCCGAACGCGTCCTTCTCGGGCACGACCACGACGACGCGAGACCCTTCGCGTGCGCAGGTCAGACCCTTCGCGATGCCGGGCATGGTCGCCGAGGCGTTCACGTTCAGCGGCACTGCGTCGTCGTCGCCGAAGCCGGTGACCTGGATCTCGTCACCGGTCGCGCCGTTGTAGACGCCGAGGCCGACGAGTGCCATCTGCCCTTCGGTCAGCAGCGGCCCCGTGCCCTCGATGATCTCGGTGCACTGGGTCTCCTCCGGCGCGAGCGGCGTCGGGAAGGAGACCTTCGGCTCCTCGCCGAACGTGCCGGTCACCTCGACCGTCGCGGACGAGTCTCCGGGGGTCGCGTCGGGTGCGGGCGCCGCGGAGGCGCAGCCCGAGAGGGCGACGGCGACGAGGCCGGCGGTGGCGATGAGCGCGAGTGACGAGCGCACTGATCCTCGATTCATGGTGGGGTCGCGTTGGGGCGGTGAAAGCCTACTCGGCTTCGCCTGATGGTTCGGGCGCGGCGTCGTCGGGGCCCGCGCCTTCGCGCGAGCGCGTGGCCGCGGCATCCGCTGCCCTGACGCGCTTTCGCAGCGCCTTGTCGCTGACGGTGCGCTCGCCGAGGGCGCCCGGCGTCCAGAGCTCGACGTCCTCGTCGCTGAAGTCGGTCTTCGACGGGCGCCGCTTGAGCTCTGGGAGCACGGTGTCGGGTGCGAGGCGGCGCGCGGTGAGCAGGAAGCCCGTGTGGGCGATCATGCGGTGATCGGGGCGCACGGCGAGGCCCTGCACGTGCCAGCCGCGCACCATCGTCTCGGACGACTGCGGCTCGGTGTACTCCCCCGTGGCGCGGATCGCCTCGGCGACGCGCGAGAGCTGGGTGACCGTGGCGATGTAGCAGAGCAGCACGCCGCCCGGCTTGAGCGAGGTCGAGACGGCGCCGAGGCACTCCCACGGCGCGAGCATGTCGAGCACGACGCGGTCGACGGATGCCTCGGGCGCGACGTCGGGCAGCGCCTCGGCGAGGTCTCCGAGCGTGATGGTCCAGTTCTCGGGGTCGGCGCCGTGGAACGTCGCCACGTTGCCGCGCGCGACGCCGGCGAAGTCGTCGCGGCGTTCGAACGAGTGCAGCCACCCCTCGGGGCCGATCGCGCGGAGCAGCCAGAGCGAGAGCGCTCCGGAGCCGACGCCGGCCTCGACGACCGTCGCACCCGGGAAGATGTCGGCCTGCGCGAGGATCTGCGCGGCGTCCTTCGGGTAGACGATGGCGGCACCGCGCGGCATCGACATGACGAAGTCGCTGAGCAGCGGCCGAAGGGCGAGGTACTCGATGCCGACCTGGTTCGCGACGACCGAGCCGTCGGGCAGGCCGATGATCTCGTCGTGGGCGATGAGGCCCTTGTGCGAGTGGAACATCTTGCCCGGCTCGAGCGTGATCGTGTGCATGCGGCCCTTCGGGCCGGTCAGCTGCACGCGGTCGCCGACCTGGAAGGGGCCGCTGCGTTCGCCGCGGGACTCGCTCATGCGCTCGCCTTTCGTGTGTGGACGAGGGCGGCGACATCGGCCACCGTTCGTCCGTCGAGGCTCGACCAGAGCACCGTCGCGGGTGTGTCGTCGAGCGAGAGGATGTTGGGCACGCCGACCGTGATCGCGCCCGATGCCGCAGCCGAGGCGACGCCGGTCGGCGAGTCCTCGAAGGCGACGCAGTCGGCGATGTCGACGCCGAGCTCGGCGGCGGCCACCAGGTAGGGCTCGGGGTGCGGCTTCGCATTCGCCACCGAGTCGCCCGTGACGATCGCGTCGAACGCGTGGAACGGGATCGCCCTGATGACGTCGTCGGCCATCGAGCGCACCGACATCGTCACGAGCGCGGCGGGAACGGATGCCGCTCGCAGGGCTTCGAGCAGTTCGCGGGCGCCCGGCCGCCACGGCAGTCCGAACTCGTCGAGCTGCTCGCGCACGCGGCGGGTGAGCCACGCGACGATCTCGTCGGCATCGAGGTCGACGCCGTGCTCCTGGAAGATGCGGGCGGACTCCCAGAGACCGCTGCCGACGAGTCGCATCGCGTCGTCGTGGGTCCAGGTGCCGCCGTAGGACCCGACCAGTTCCTCTTCGGCCGCCATCCAGTAGGGCTCGGTGTCGACGATCGTGCCGTCCATGTCCCAGAGGACGGCGGCGGGAAGGCGAGTGGTCACAACCGTCAAGTCTACGGGCACGGCCTATTGTGGGAGGTGACCCGGGCGATCCGGGCCGGAGAGCGGGGCACCGAGCGTGAATCAGGCGGCCGGATTCGAGGGCGGCAGACTGCTGGTCGTCGCCTTCGAGGGGTGGAACGACGCGGGCGAGGCGGCGACGGGCGCCGCGAAGCTGCTCTCGGCACGCCTGGGGCTCGTCGAGATCGCCGCCGTCGATCCCGAGCTGTACTTCGACTACCAGTTCACCCGCCCGAGCATCGTGCAGGGCGACGACGGGTCGCGCCGCATCGAGTGGCCCGGGGCCGTGCTGCGCGGGCCGACGGCCCCGACCGCGTCGCTCGTCGCGGCATCCGACGACCTGCTGCCCGTCGACGACGACGAGCGCGTGACCGGCCCCGGTGCGGACACGCTGCACGTGCTGCTCGGCGCCGAACCCGCCCGCAGCTGGAAGAGCTTCGCCGCCGAACTCGTCGATCAGGCGCTCGCCGCCGACATCGAGGGCGTGATCCTGCTCGGCGCGATGCTGGCCGACGCCCCGCACACACGGCCGCTGTCGGTCTTCGCGTCGAGCGAGAACCGCGAGCTGCGCGACCGCCTCGGCCTCGAGCGCTCGACGTACGAGGGGCCGGTCGGCATCCTCAGCGTGCTCGCCGACTTCGCCGAGCGCGCCGGCATCCCCACGATCTCGCTCTGGGCGTCGGTGCCGCACTACGTGCACAACGCGCCCTCCCCCAAGGCGGTGCTCGCCCTGCTCGGCAAGGTCGAGGAGCTCACCGGCCTCAGCATCCCCCGCGGAACCCTCGAGGACGAGGCGAAGACGTGGGAGTCCGGCGTCGACGCGCTCGCTGCCGAAGACGAGGACATGGCCGGCTACATCACGCAGCTCGAGCAGGCGCGCGACGCCGTCGACGCCCCGGAGGCGAGCGGCGAGGCCATCGCGCAGGAGTTCGAGCGCTACCTCCGGCGTCGTGGCGACGGGCCCGACGGTCGCGGCGAGCCGCCTCGCGGCGAGGGGCCGCGCGACGAGCCCTGGCGCCCCCGCGACGCCTGAGCCGGCTCTCGACGCGGGCTCGCGGCATCCGTCGCCGATATTGCACCGATGCGCCACTGACGACGCATGCCGCGGCCGGCGATCGGCCGCGCTCGGTCAGGGCTGGATGACGCCCATGCCGAGCAGCACGAACAGCGTGCCGCCGAGCAGCACCCGGTAGATCACGAACGGCAGGAAGCTGCGCTTCGAGATGTAGCTCATGAAGAACGCGATCACGGCGAGGCCGACGCCGAACGCGACCACCGTGGCCGCGGCCGTCTCGACGAGGCTGTAGACCGACGGCTCGCCGAGGCTCTTGGCGAGCTGGTAGAGCCCGCTGCCGAAGACCGCCGGGATCGCGAGGAGGAACGCGTACCTGGCGGCGGCCGCGCGCTCGTACCCGAGGAACAGTCCGGCGGTGATCGTGCCGCCCGAGCGGGAGACGCCGGGGATGAGCGCGAGCGCCTGCGCGAAGCCGAAGATCACGCCGTGCCCGACCGTGAGGTCGTCGAGCTTGCGGCGCTTGGCACCCGCCCAGTCGGCGAGCCCCAGGATCAGGCCGAACACGACGAGCATGGTCGCGACGATCCAGAGCGAGCGGAACGTGGTCTCGATCTGGTCCTGGAAGAGCAGGCCGAGCACGACGATCGGGAGCGAGCCGATGATGATGAGCCAGCCCATGCGCGCATCGGGGTCGTTGCGCGGCACGCGGCCCGTGAACGAGCCGAACCAGTGCGAGATGATGCGCACGATGTCCCGCCAGAAGAAGACGACGACGGCCGTCTCGGTGCCGAGCTGGGTGATCGCGGTGAACGCGGCCCCGGGGTCTTGGGCTCCGGGCAGGAACTCGCCGAGGATGCGCAGGTGGGCGCTCGAGGAGATGGGGAGGAACTCGGTGAGTCCCTGGACGAATCCGAGGATGAGCGCTTCGATCACGTGGCTGGGCCGCCTTTCCTCTCCGGAGGCCCGGAGCTCGCGTGGACCGTCAGTAGTCGAGGAGGAGGTCGCGCAGGACCTGCCTCCCGAAGACTAGCGCGTCCAGCGGCACCCGCTCGTCGACGCCGTGGAACATCGCCGGGAAGTCGAGCCCCTCCGGCAGCCGCAGCGGGGCGAAGCCGTAGCCCCGGATGCCGAGTCGGCTGAGCGACTTGTTGTCCGTGCCTCCCGAGAGCAGGTACGGGAAGACGGGGGCACCGGGATCGTGCGCGTGGATCGCCGCGTGCACCGCGTCGACGAGTGCGCCGGAGGTCGGCGATTCGAGCCCCACGTCCCGGTGCACGATCTGGATCTCGATGTCCTCGCCCGCGATGCGCGCGATCTCGGCGAGCACCGCGTCCTCCTCGCCGGGCAGCGTGCGGATGTCGACGAGCGCCTCGGCGCGGTCGGGGATCACGTTGTGCTTGTAGCCGGCCTCGAGCCCCGTGGGATTCGAGGTCGTGCGCAGGGTCGCCGTGATGAATCCCGAGGCGGAACCCGTGGCGAGGGCGAGCTCGTCGGGCGAGACCTGTTCGGGGTCGACGCCGAGCACGTTCGCGACCTCGCCCAGGAGTTCGCGCGTCGTGTCGGTGAGCCGCACCGGCCATTCGGTCGAGCCGATGCGGGCGATGGCGCCCGCGAGCTTCGTGATCGCGTTGTCGCGGATGAGTCGCGACCCGTGGGCGGCCCTGCCGTGGGCGACGAGACGCACCCAGAGCAGGGACTTCTCCCCCGTCTGCAGCAGGTACGCGCGCGTGCCGCCGACCGTGATCGAGTACCCGCCGACCTCGCTGATGGCCTCGGTGGCGCCGGCGAAGAGCTCGGGGTGGTCGTCGACGAGCCGGCTCGCGCCCACACCGCCGCCGGCCTCCTCGTCGGCGAAGTACGCGACGACGATCTCGCGCTCGGGCAGGCGGCCGGACCGCAGGATGTCGCCGAGCGCCGTGAGCATCATGGCGTCCATGTCCTTCATGTCGACCGCCCCGCGGCCCCACAGCATGCCGTCGCGGATCTCTCCCGCGAACGGGTCGACGCTCCAGTTGCGGGCGTCGGCCGGCACCACGTCGAGGTGGCCGTGCAGCACGAGCGCGGGCTTGTCTGGGTTGCGGCCGGGCACACGGGCCACGACGCTCGTGCGGCGCGGCTCGGGCTCGAACAGCTGCGGCTCCAGGCCGAGGGACCTCAGGTGCGCCTCGACGTACTCGGCGGCCTCGCGCTCGCCCTTCGCCTTGCCCTCGCCGTAGTTCGAGGTGTCGAACCGGATCAGGTCGCGTGCGATGCGCGCGGTCTCCTCGAGTTCGTGTTCGCCCCCGGGCTCGGTGGTGTCGCGGGGCTCGGGCAGCGGTGCGGATGTCTCGGCCATGCCCTTCACCGTAGCCGCAGGGCTCGATCGAGGCGACGGATGCCGCGACACGACGACTTCTGAATTCCGGAACATTCGGCTGATCGGCGTTTCGTTCCGCCGGAGGGGGCTTCGGGGCCGTCGCGGACGTGGTCGTGGTCGAAGGCGCGCTCAGAAGCGTGATAGTGTTCTATCTCGTTGCCGAGCGAGAGATCGCAAGGCAGACACAAGCGCGGGTGGCGGAAATGGCAGACGCGCTAGCTTGAGGTGCTAGTGCCCTAACGGGCGTGGGGGTTCAAGTCCCCCCTCGCGCACGCTTGTGTCGAGAAGGCCCGGATCGGTTTCGATCCGGGCCTTCTTGCATTTCCGGGTGCGTCTTCGTGTGCGTCCAGGTGCGCGCGATCCGGCCGCGGGGCGGATCGCCTTCGTGTCGTCCGCGGGCATCTCCGGGCGCGGACGTTCGGCGCACCCGACTTGCCACATTCGAACATGTGTTCGAAACTGGAGCGGTGACCATGACCGCTCCCCTCTCCGACGCACCGCCTCGTGCTGCGCGCGTCGAGGAGCTGCAGGCGCGCATCCGCGGCATGCAGGGCACGCGCCTCGACACGAGGGCCGTGCCGACGCATCCGGCCTTCGCCGACGTGCTCCCTGGCGGCACGCTCCGCGAGGGCACGGTCGTGCAGGTCGAGGGATCGATGACCCTCCTCATGGCGCTGCTCGCCGGGTCGAGCGCCGACGGACGCTGGGCCGCGATCATCGGCATGCCCGAGTTCGGCATCGAGGCCGCCGCGAGATTCGGCATCGAGCTCGACCGGCTCGCGCTCGTGCCCGATCCGGGCGACCAGTGGCTCGCGGTCGCCGCGGCGCTCGCCGACGTGATCCCGATCGTCGCCGTGCGTCCGGGCGGGCGGGTCTCCCCCGCCGAGGCGAGTCGCCTGCAGGCCAGGCTCCGCCAGCGGGGCGCCACGCTGCTCGTGGCCGGGGCGTGGCCCGGCAGCGACGCCCGACTCGGGCTCGAGGCGAGCGAGTGGCACGGCATCGAGCGCGGGCACGGGCATCTCCTCGACCGCGAGGTCGTCGTGAACGTGGCCGGCCGGGGCGAATTCGTGCGTCGCGCCGGCTCCCGCATGCACCTGCCGGGGCGGTCGTTGGAGTTCGCCCCGGTGCTGACGGCGCCGGTGCTGCCGGTCCCGGCGCCCGCGGCGCAGACGAGCCCAGGACTCACCGCGACGTCGGGGCGCGTGGCGTCGCTGCGCGCGATCCCTCCGCTCGGGCTCGTCGGCGAACCACGCCGGAGGGCCGGATGAACGCCGAACCCGGTCGCACGATCGTGCTGTGGTGCCCCGACTGGCCGATCCGCGCCGTCTGCACGGACCTCGGACTCGACGAGGGCGAGCCGATCGCGCTCATCGAACGCGGGCTCGTGTTCGCCTCCTCGGCCGCGGCGCGCGCGTTCGGGGTCGTGCGCGGGCTGAAGCTCCGCGAGGCGCAGCTGCGCTGCCCGCACCTCGCGGTGCGCGACTACGACGTCGAACTCGACGTGCGCAGGTTCGAGCCCGTCGTGCGCCAGGTCGAGCAGGCCGTTCCCGGGGTGCAGGTCGTGCGGCCGGGCACCCTCGCGATGCGGGCCCGCGGGCCGGCCCGGTACTACGGCAGCGAGGGGGCCGCGGCATCCGCGCTGCTCGCGACCCTCGTCGGGCTCGGCATCCCGGGCGCACGGGTCGGCATCGCCGACGGGCCGTTCGCGGCCGAGCAGGCGGCACGGGCGGCTGGGGCGGCGCAGGCCGCGGGCGGCGCGGAGGGTGATGCCGGTGCGGCGAGCACGGCGGGCGGCGACGGGGTCGAGATCGTCGAGCCGGGGGCATCCGCCGCCTTCATCGCGCCGCTGCCCGTCGGGCTCGTGACCGACCAGCGCACGACGACCCTGCTGAACCGGCTCGGCGTGCGCACGCTCGGCGAGTTCGCCGCGCTGCCCGACGTCGACGTGCGCCGCCGGTTCGGCGCGGCGGGCGCCTTCGCCCACGATCGGGCCGCGGGCCGCGAGCAGGCCCGCGTGCTCGCGCGCACTCCCCCGCCCGAGTTCGAGGTCGAGCAGCACTTCGAGCCGCCGCTCGACCGCATCGACCAGCTCGCATTCGCCTTCCGCGTGGGGGCGGAGGGGTTCATCCAGCGCATGCGCGACGTGCGGCTCGTGTGCACCGGCCTGCGCATCGAGATCGACGACGAGCGCGGCGGACGCTCGAGCCGCAGCTGGCTGCATCCGCGCTGGTTCACGCCGGCCGACGTCATCGACCGGGTGCGCTGGCAGCTGCAGGGCGCCGGCATGGCCGATGCGGGCCTCGCCTCGCCGATCGTGCGGCTGCGCGTCATCCCCGAGCGCATCGACTCCACGGGCAACCACGAAGAGGGGCTCTGGGGCGGGGGGCCCGACGAGCGCGTGCACCACGGGCTCACGCGCGTGCAGAGCATGCTCGGCCACGACGCCGTCGTGACCGCATCGGTCGGCGGCGGCCGCATGCTCGCCGACCGGCAGGTGCTCGTGCCGTGGGGCGACCGCCCGCCCGAGCGCGCGAACGACGCGCCGTGGCCGGGCAGCCTGCCGACGCTCGCTCCCGCGAGCGTGTTCCGGGAACGCCGGCCCGTCGCGCTGCTCGATGCGCGAGGGGCGGAGGTCGCGATCGATGCCCGCGGGGTGATCTCCGCGGTGCCCGAGCGGTTCGCCGTCGGTGACGCGATCGGCGGGGCCGCAGACGCGGCAGGCGCGCCGCGCCGCGCCGACGGGTTCGGGGCCACGCCCGTGCGCGCCTGGGCGGGCCCGTGGCCCGTCGTCGAGCGCTGGTGGGACCCTGCCGCCGCCAAGCGCGTGCACCGCTTCCAGATCGTCGACGACGACGGCTGCGCCTGGCTGCTCGTGCGCGACGGCGACGGCTGGTGGGCCGAAGCGAGGTACGACTGATGGGCGGCGGCTGATGGGCTGGAACAACCCGGGCATCCCGTGGTCGGAGCTCGAGCGCAAGCTCTCGGATCGGCAGCGACCCGGAGCCCCGAAGCTCATCGCCGACGGCGGCGACGGGCCGGCGTTCAGTCGCAAGCGGCATCCGTACCGTCCATCCGAAGGACTCGAGGCGCCGAGCGGGCCGGTCGTGCCGTATGCCGAGCTGCACGCGCACTCGACGTACAGCTTCCTCGATGGCGCCTCCTCGCCGGAGCATCTCGTCGAGGAGGCGCACCGACTCGGCCTCACGGGTCTCGCGCTCACCGACCACGACGGCTTCTACGGCGTCGTGCGCTTCGCCGAGGCCGCCGAGAGCTTCCCCGGGCTCGAGACGGTGTTCGGCGCGGAGCTCTCGCTCGGGCTCTCCGAACCGCAGATGGGGGCAGCCGACCCGGAGGGCGAGCACCTGCTCGTGCTCGCCAGGCAGCAGGAGGGCTACCACCGCCTCGCGAGCGCGATCACCGAGGGGCAGCTCGCGGGCGGCGAGAAGGGGCGACCGGTGTACTCGCTCGAGGCGCTCGCCGAGCATTCCGCCGACGAATGGATCATCCCCACCGGATGCCGCAAGGGCATGGTTCGTCGCGCGCTCGCGAGCGGTGGTGCGGATGCCGCGTGGCGCGAGCTCGACCGGCTGGTCGCCCTCTTCGGGCGCGACCACGTCGTCGTCGAGCTGTTCGATCACGGGCATCCGCTCGACCAGCAGAACAACGACCTGCTCGCCGGGCTCGCCGAACGCGCCCGGTTGCCGCTGCTCGCGACGAACGCCGTGCACTACGCCACGCCGGGCGAGCATCGGCTCGCGTCGGCGCTCGCCGCGGTGCGCGCCAGGCGCAGCCTCGACGAGCTCGACGGGTGGCTGCCGGCATCCGACGGCCTCCACCTGCGCTCGGGCGCCGAGATGGCCGAGCGGTTCGCCCGCTACCCCGGTGCGGTCGCGCGGTCGGCGACGCTCGCGGCCGAGCTCGGGTTCACGCTGCGGAGCGCCAGGCCCCGCCTGCCGAAGCAGGAGGTGCCAGAAGGGCACACGCCCATGAGCTGGCTGCGCGAGCTCGTGTGGGCCGGCGCCGAGCGGCGGTATCCCGGCATGCCCGAGCATGTGCGCGAGCGCCTCGCGCGCGAGCTCGACGTCATCGAGCTGAAGGACTTCCCCGGCTACTTCCTCATCGTGCACGACCTCGTGCGCGAGGCCCGCAGCCGCGGCATCCTGTGCCAGGGCCGCGGATCGGCGGCCAACTCGGCGGTCTGCTTCGTGCTGGACATCACCGCGGTCGACTCGATCTTCTACGACCTGCCGTTCGAGCGCTTCCTCTCGGCGCTGCGCGACGAGGAGCCCGACATCGACGTGGACTTCGACTCCGACCGGCGCGAGGAGATCATCCAGTACGTCTACGAGAAGTACGGGCGCATGAACGCCGCCCAGGTCGCGAACGTCATCAGCTACCGCCCCAAGGCCGCGGTGCGCGACATGGCCAAGGCGCTCGGCTTCTCGACCGGGCAGCAGGACGCCTGGACCCGCCAGGTCGAGCGCTGGGGTGCCGTGGTGAACACCGACGACCACGACATCCCTGCCCCGGTCGTCGAGCTCGCCGAGCAGTTGCTGACCTTCCCGCGCCACCTCGGCATCCATTCGGGCGGCATGGTGCTCACCGATCGCCCCGTCGGCGAGGTGTGCCCCATCGAGCACGCCCGCAAGGAGCACCGCACGGTGCTGCAGTGGGACAAGGACGACTGCGCCTGGATGGGCCTCGTGAAGTTCGACCTGCTCGGCCTCGGCATGCTCGCCGCGCTGCAGTACACGTTCGACCTCGTGCGCGAGCACACCGGCGAGACGTGGGAGCTCGCGACGATCCCCAAAGAGGAGGCGGCGGTCTACGACATGCTCTGTCGCGCCGATTCGATCGGCGTGTTCCAGGTCGAGTCCCGCGCGCAGATGGGCACGCTCCCCCGGTTGCAGCCCCGTCGCTTCTACGACCTCGTCGTCGAGATCGCGCTCATCCGCCCCGGGCCGGTGCAGGGCGGAGCGGTGCACCCCTACATCCGTCGCCGTACGGGCGAGGAGAAGGTCAGCTACCTGCATCCCAAGCTCGAACCCGTGCTCGAGCGAACGCTCGGGGTGCCGCTCTTCCAGGAGCAGCTCATGCAGATGGCGGTCGCGGTCGGCAACTGCAGCGCGGCCGACGCCGACCTGCTCCGCCGCGCCATGGGCTCCAAGCGCGGCGTCGAGAAGATCGACCGGCTGCGCGCGAAGCTCTACGCCGGCATGGCCGAGAACGGCATCGACCTCGAGGTCGCCGATTCCATCTACGCCAAGATCGAGGCGTTCGCGAACTTCGGCTTCGCCGAGAGCCATGCGCTGAGCTTCGGCCTGCTCGTCTACGCGAGCTCGTGGCTGAAGCTGCATCACCCCGCTGCGTTCCTCGCGGCGCTCCTGCGAGCCCAGCCCATGGGCTTCTACTCGCCGCAGACCCTCACGGCCGACGCCCGTCGGCACGGCGTCGAGGTTCGCCGGCCCGACATCCTGCGGTCGGGAGCGCATGCGGGGCTCGAGCCGCTGCGGGGCGACGCGGGTGCGTCAGGGGCTCCGGTCGCGGTCGAGGACGACGGATGTCGCGAGCCGACCGGCATGCCCTCCTGCGCCGATGCCGTGCAGCCGCCCGTCGGCAAGTTCGTGCGCGAGGCACCGGATCGCTCGGCGGAGCACCGCCGCGACGGCGCGTTCGCGGTGCGCCTCGGCCTCGCCGACGTCTCGTCGATCGGCCTCGAGGTCGCCGAGCGCATCGTCGCCGAGCGGGAGGCGAGAGGCCCGTACCGGGACATGGCGGATGTCTCGCGCCGGGCCGGCCTCTCGACCGAGCAGCTCGAGGCGCTCGCCGCAGCGGGCGCGTTCGCGGGCTTCCTGCTCGGGCGCCGCCAGGCGCTCTGGCTCGCCGGCGAGGCCGCGCAGGACCGAGAGGAGTTCCTCGAGGGCTCGGTCGTCGTGGTGCAGCCGCCGCTGCTGCCGATCCTCTCCCCCGCCGAGCAGGTCGTGTACGACCTGTGGGCCACGGGCATCTCGCCCGACGACCACCCCATGCGGCATGTGCGCGAACGCCTCGACGAACGCGGGGTGGTGCGCGTCGACCGGCTCGTCGAGGCCGAGAACGGACGCCGCATCGAGGTCGCGGGGGTCGTGACGCACCGCCAACGGCCGGCGACCGCGAGCGGCATCACGTTCATGAACCTCGAAGACGAATCGGGCACGGTCAACGTGATCGCCGGGGTCGGCGTCTGGCAGCGCTACCGCAGGGTCGCGAGGGAGGCTCCGGCGATGATCGTGCGCGGCATGCTCGAGCGGTCCGACCAGGGCGTCGTGAACCTCGTCGCCGACCGGTTCGAACGGCTCACCGTGTCGGCGCCCTTGCGTTCCCGCGACTTCCGTTAGCCTCATCCGGTGCCGACCTCGACCCATGCCCAGAACGGACCGGACCGCTACGGCGACGACGTGCTCGCCGGCGACTGGAAGGCGCGCGGACGACGCGTGATCCCCACCGTCGAAGCCGAGCGCGACCTCGTCGTCGAACTCGCCGCCGACGGGTACTGCGGTGCCGTGGTCGCCGTGAACGCGCAGCACGTGACCCTCGAGGATCGCTTCGGCAAGACCCGGATGTTCCCGCTGGGGCACGGGTTCCTCGTCGACGGCGAGGCCGTGCAGCTCGTTCGACCCAAGCCGAAGGCACCCACGGGGCGGTTGCGCACCGCATCCGGCTCGTTCGTGGTCGAGAACGCGCCGGCGAAGGTCGCACTGCCGAGCCGCATCTTCGTCGAGGGCCGGCACGACGCCGAGCTCGTCGAGAAGGTGTGGGGCGCCGACCTCCGCATCGAGGGCGTCGTCGTCGAATACCTCGAGGGCGTCGACGTGCTCGCCCGGCAGCTCGACGACTTCGAGCCGGGGCCGGGACGTCGCGCCGGGATCCTCGTCGACCACCTCGTGCCGGGCTCGAAGGAGCAGCGCATCGCCGACGCCGTCAGGCGCGGACCGCACGGCGCGAACGTCCTCGTCGTCGGGCACCCGTACATCGACGTGTGGCAGGCCGTGAAGCCCGCCCGCATCGGGCGCGAGGCGTGGCCGGTCATCCCGCGCGGCACCGAATGGAAGCACGGCGTGTGCGAGGCCTTCGGCTGGCCGCACGCCGAGCAGGCCGACATCGCCAGGGCCTGGCAGCGGATCCTCGGGCAGGTTCGCGCTTACGGCGACCTCGAACCCGCGCTGCTCGCCCGCGTCGAGGAGCTCATCGACTTCGTCACGGCGCCGGCCTGAGACATCCGCCCGCCCGAGGCGCCGCTCGCCCGAGGCGCCGCTCGCCCGAGGCGCCGCCGGGCTCGGACGACCGCCAGCCCTGCCGAACAGAACGTCAGACCGAGAAGCCGCCGTCGCTGTGCACGAGCTGCCCCGTCACCCAGCGCCCCTCCTCCGAGGCGAGGAACCGCACGAGTCGCGCGGCGTCCTCCGGGGTGCCGAGCCGGCCGCTCGGCTGGTGTGCGAGGAGCATGCGGCTCCTAGGAGATCGACGTGCCGAACGCAAGGCCCAGCACGTAGGTGACGGCGGCGGCGCCGAGGCCGATCGCGAGCTGGCGCACGGCGCGCTTGAAGGGCGACGCACCCGACAGGAGGCCCACGGTCGCGCCGGTCGCGAGCAGGGCGATGCTCACGAGCACCGTCGCCGTGATGATGGCGGCGGGGCCGGTCATGCCGAAGAGGTACGGCAGCACCGGGATGAGCGCACCGGAGGCGAAGAAGCAGAAGCTCGAGAGCGCGGCGGCGAGTCCCGTTCCGACGGCTTCGTCGTCGTGCTCGACGACCGACAGCGCGTCGGTCGGCGTGTGGGCATCCTCGACCGCCTGCACTCGGGCGACGACGAGAGCGGCGTGCTCGACCGCTTCCTGCTCCTGCATGCCGCGGGCGCGGTACACCAGCGCGAGCTCGTTCGCGTCGACGTCGAGATGGGGCAGCGCCTCGCGTGCGGTCGGGTCGGGGGCGGATGCCTCGAGCAGCTCGCGCTGCGACCGCACCGAGACGTACTCGCCGGCGCCCATCGAGAGCGCACCGGCGAGGAGGCCGGCGATGCCCGTGAAGAGGACGACGCCCGGTGCGACGCCCGTCGCGCCGATGCCCAGCACGAGCGCGAGGTTCGAGACGAGGCCGTCGTTCGCGCCGAACACCGCTGCACGGAAGGTGCCGGCGAGGCGGCGGCGACCACGGGAGGCGAGGCCGCGCACGACCTCGCCGTGGATGCGCTCGTCGGCCGCCATCGCGGGCGTCGCGTCGGGGTCGGTCGCGTACGGCGAGCGGGCCTCGGCGCGCTGAGCGAGCGCGAGCACGAAGATGGAACCGAAGCGACGGGCCAGCGAGGCGAGGAGGCGGGTGCGCAGGTCGGCGCGAGGGACACCGGCGTCGTCGCCGCCGAGCAGTGCGAGCCAGTGCGCCTCGTGCCGGCCCTCTGCGGCGGCCAGGGCGAGCAGGATCGCGCGCTCCTCGCCCTCGCGGCGGGCGGCGAGCTCCCGGTAGACCGCGCCCTCGGCGCGCTCTGCGGCGAGGTAGCGCCGCCATCGGGTGCGGTCGGAGGCCGAGCCGTGCGGCGTCTGGTCGGTCATGCGGGGCTCCTCGTCGTCACGTGCGCGCGGGAGGCTCGACGGCGCCGGGTCCCGCGCCATCGCACGGCCGCGTCGCGGCCGTCGTTCACGCTATCGGGAGGTCGCGTGCGATCGGCGTGATTCCGCGCGATTGACAGCATTTCGGAGCGCCGAACGGCGCCGGGTGAGCGGCGTCGACCGATCGTTCAGCCGACGAGCTTGTTCCAGCCGTCCCCGTCGACGTGCTCGAAGATGAGGTTCGTCTCGGTGTGCGCGACGGCGGGGTGGCCCGTCAGGTGCGCGAGCACGAACTCGCGCAGCTCTTCGGCGTCTCGAGCGGCGACGTGCAGCAGGTAGTCCTCGGCGCCGGCCATGTGGTAGACCGACAGCACGCCCGGGAGGTGCGGCACCTGCTGGCGGAACGCGTCGATCTCGGCCCGGTCGTGCTTGACGAGCCGGATCGCGATGAGGGCCTGCAGCGAGACGCCGAGCGACGCCAGGTCGACCTCGACCCGGTAGCCGCGCACGGTGCCGAGGCTCTGCAGCCGGCGCAGGCGCAGCGACACGGTCGACTCGGCGACGCCGACCTCGGCCGCGAGGGCGGCTCCGGACGCACGTGCGTTCGTCGACAGGGCCTGGAGCAGTGCGCGATCGACGCGATCGAGTTCGGGCTTCTCGGCCATGGGCGGTGCCTCCATCGGGTCGGGTTGCCGGACCGCTCGCAGAGCGATCCATTCCCGAATCATACGAGGCCTCGCGCCGACGCCCGCCCACATGACGGCCGGACGACGGGGCGACCGGTCATGCGGCCGTCGGCGGTGCGGCCCCTTCGACGCGCTCGGCCTTCGGATTCCGGATGCCGAGCCACGACACCAGGCCGCCGATCACGAGCATCACGGCGACCGCCGCGGCCGTGCGGCGGTACCCCGCGACATCCAGCTGCGATCCGGCGATGACGCTGATGCTCGCGATCGCCACGAGACCGGCGATGCGCGCGACCGCGTTGTTCACGGCCGAACCGATGCCGGCGTGCACCGGGTCGACCGCTCCGAGGATCGTCGCGGTCAGCGGCGCCACGGTCATCGCCATTCCGAGCCCGATCACGAGGATGCCGGGCAGGAACTGCCACCAGTACACGAGCTCGGCCCGCACTGCGAGGGTCAGCAGGTATCCGACGCCCACGATGATCGGCCCGGCGGTCATGAAGACGCGCGGCCCCACGCGGCTCGCCAGCTCGCCGAACCGCGACCCGAGGAGCACGAGCATGATCGTCGGCGGGAGGGTCGCGAGGCCGGCCATCGTGGCGCTGAACCCGCCGGACTGCTGCAGGAAGATCGTCATCGCGAACGGACCGAGCGAGAACGCGGCGTAGACGAACACGGTCGCCAGGTTGCCTGCGGCGAAGTTGCGACGGCTGAAGAGCTCGAGCGGCAGCATCGGATGCGGGGAGCGGCGCTCCTGCAGCACGAACAGCACGAGCGCGACGAATCCCACCACGAGCGGCACGGCCACCACCGGTGACGTCCAGCCGTGGCGACCCTGCTCGATGAGCGCGAACACGGTGCCGCCGAGGCCGACGACGCCGAGCCCGGCTCCGAGCCAGTCGATGTGCGCGGGTTCGGTGCGGGGCGCGTCGTGCCCGAGCCGGCGGGCCAGGAGCAGGGCGACCGCGATCGGCAGGATGTTGATCCAGAACACGAGGCGCCACGACGCGAGGTCGACGAGCACCCCGCCGAGGAGCGGACCAACGAGGAAGGCCGCGGTCGTCCACGCGGTCCAGCGGCCGATCGCCCTGCCCTGCTCGGACGGAGCGAACGTCGCGATGATGAGCGCGAGCGAGCTCGGCACGAGCAGCGCGCCAGCGGCGCCCTGCAGCGCGCGGGCGATGACGAGGAACTCCCCCGTCGGCGCGATCGCGCAGAGCACGGATGTCGCGCCGAAGCCCCAGAGCCCGATGCGGATGATCCGCAGTCGTCCGAACGAGTCCGAGAGCGAGCCGGCGAGCAGGATCAGCGATCCGAGTGTCAGCAGGTAGGCGTCGACGGCCCACTGCTGCAGGGCGAGACCGCCGCCGAGCTCATCGGCGATCGACGGCAGTGCGACGTTGATGACGGCGCCGTCGAGGAACGCGATGAACGAGACGATGATCGCGACCGTGAGCACGCGCGTGGTGCGGTCCATGTCCGCCATGCTGGCAGACGGCGGCCCGTGCACCTATCCCCCGCGCAGGCGGGTCAGCTGCGCCCGAGGCGCCGGCGCAGCAGCTCGATGCGGGCCTGCAGCTGCGTGACCGTTGCCTGGGCGACCGCGGGGCCGCCGCAGAGCCGCCGGAGCTCGGCATGCACGAGCGAGTGCGCCTCGCCGGTGTGCCTCGCCCACAGCCCGACCAGGCTGTTCAGCAGTGCGCGCTGCTCCTTGAGCGTGCGGTACAGCGCGACGGGTTCGGGGTTCGCCTCCTCGACGATGTTCTTGCGCCGTTCGCCCGCGCGTCGAGACTGGCGCGCCTGTCGGTGCCGCAGCAGCTCGGAGACCTGGTCGGGCTCGAGCAGGCCGGGAATGCCGATGAAGTCGTACTCCTCGTCGCTGCCTGGTTCGGCGAGCGTGCCGAACTCGGTGCCGTCGTAGAGCACGCGGTCGAACGAGGCATCCGACTCGATGGCCTGCCAGGTGCCGAGCTCGAGCTCCTCTGACGCGCGCTCCTCGCGGTTCGCCGACTCGAGCAGGCTGTCGTCGAGCCCGTCGTCGTCGGCGTCGTCGCCGCCACGGCGGTCGAGCGCGTGGTCGCGTTCGAGCTCCATCTGCGACGCGAGCGCCATCAGGATCGGCACGTTCGGCAGGAACACGGATGCCGTCTCACCACGCCGGCGGGCGCGCACGAAACGCCCGATGGCCTGCGCGAAGAACAATGGCGTGGAGCTGCTCGTCGCGTAGACCCCGACCGCGAGGCGGGGCACGTCGACGCCCTCGGACACCATGCGAACGGCGACCATCCAGCGCCGCGTGTTCTCGGAGAACTCCTCGATGCGCGCGCTCGCCTCCTTCTCGTCGGAGAGCACGACCGTGACGGGTTCGCCGCAGATGCCCTCGAGGATCTTGGCGTAGGCGCGGGCGACGGTCTGGTCGGTCGCGATGACGAGCCCGCCGGCGTCGGGGATGCCGTGCCGCACCTCGGTGAGGCGCCGGTCGGCGGCGGCGAGCACCGCGGGGATCCACTCGCCCGTGGGCTCGAGCGCGGTGCGCCACGCCGAGGAGGTGATGTCCTTGGTGTTGTCCTCGCCGAGCCGGGCCTCCATCTCGTCGCCGGCCTTGGTGCGCCAGCGCATGTGGCCCGCGTAGACCATGAACAGCACCGGTCGGACGACGCCGTCGGCGAGGGCCCGGCCATAGCCGTAGGCGTAGTCGGTCTGCGAGAGGCGCACCCCGTGGGCGTCCTGCTCGTACTGCACGAACGGGATCGGCGCGGTGTCGGAGCGGAACGGGGTCCCGGTGAGCGAGAGGCGCTTCGTGGCTGGCTCGAACGCCTCGCGGATCGCGTCGCCCCACGAGAGCGCGTCGCCGCCGTGGTGCACCTCGTCGAGGATCACGAGGGTTCGACCGGAGAGGGTGAGCTCACGGTGCAGTGCCGGCCGCATCGCGACCTGCGCGTACGTGACGGCGACGCCGTGGAAGTGCCGCGCGATGCTGCCGTGGGCGTTTCGGAACCCGGGGTCGAGCCGGATGCCGGCGCGCGCCGCGGCATCCGCCCACTGGCGCTTCAGGTGGTCGGTGGGGGCCACGACCGTGATGCGGTCGATGATGCGACGCGAGCGGAGCTCGGCCGCGAGCCTCAGCGCGAACGTGGTCTTGCCGGCGCCCGGCGTCGCGGCGGCGAGGAAGTCGCGTGGAAGCTCGCCGAGGTACTGCTCGAGCGCCTCGGCCTGCCAGGCCCGAAGCTTGCTCGCCGTGCCCCATGCCGCACGTTCTGGGAACGACGGGGAGAGATGTTCGGCGGCCGAGGTGCCCGGCTGGGGGCCGGAGGGGGTCGCTGTGCTCACTGGATTCGAGGGTAGTCGAGGCTGCCGACATCCTCGAACCGGAGTTGCCCCGACCGGCGGTGAGCGTGGTCGCCGGAGGTTCGGCAGAATGGAGGAATGGTCACGCAGCAGCACCCCTGGTCCAGGTACGTCGCGATCGGCGACTCGTTCACCGAGGGCATCGGCGACCCGGAGCCCACCGTTCCCGGCGGCAACCGTGGCTGGGCCGACCGCGTCGCCGAGGTGCTCGGCACGGGCACGGAGGACTTCGCCTACGCGAACCTCGCGGTGCGCGGCAAGCTCATCCGGCAGATCATCGACGAGCAGGTCGAGCCGGCCCTCGCGCTCCGGCCCGACCTGATCACGATCTCGGCCGGCGGCAACGACGTGATCCGGCCCGGCACCGACCCCGACGAGATCGCCGCACGCTTCGAGTACGCGATCGACCGGCTCGCACGCGATCACGCCACGATCGTGATCTTCACGGGCGTCGACGTCGGATTCTCGAACGTGTTCCGGGGCATCCGCGGCAAGGTCGCGATCTACAACGAGAACCTGCGCATCGTCGCGAAGAAGTACGACTGCATCGTGGCAGACCAGTGGGCGCTCACCGAGATCCAGGACATGCGCATGTGGGCGCCCGACCGTTTGCACCTGAACGCCCTCGGCCATCACACCGTCGCGCGCATGGTGCTCGAGGCGCTCAACGTCGAGAACGACCTCGAACCGTCGAACCCCGAACCGGTTCCGGCGTCGACCTGGCGTCAGGCGCGCGTCGAGGACTTCTCCTGGGCGCGCGAGTACCTCGTGCCGTGGGTGCTGCGGCGCGTGCGACACCAGTCCTCCGGCGACCAGATCACGGCGAAGCGACCGGATGCCGGACCCTACTCGGTCTCGGACTGAGCCGACTGCTCGTCGAGCGCACCGGGGTTGGTGAGGCGCCACCACGCCCCGGGGTCGGTGAGCGTCGCGTCGAGCACGAGCGGAACCGTGATCTCCTGCGAGCCCGCGCGCACGATCGCGGTGCCGACCTCGTCGCCGCGGTCGGCGAGCGTCACCGGCTCGGCGTGCACCTCGACGTCGACGGGCGTGTCGTTCCAGACCACGAGCGTCGCCCCGGTCGCGGTCCTGGCCCTCGCCGTCCCTCCCCATGGCGTGTCGTACTCGGCGAGCACCTGGTTGGCCTCGAGCGGCGCGACCTCGTGGAATCCCGGCACGACCGAATCGAGCATGGCGGCGATGGCCGCATCGATCACGTCGTGGCTCTCGCCGCCGAGCAGCACGCCGACGACCGTGACGGTCGATGAGCCGACGGCATAGTCGGCCGTGAAGAGCAGGTTCGCCGCGTCATCCGTCGTGCCGGTCTTCATGCCGTCGATGCCGTGGGTGCCGAGCAGCTTGTTCGAGTTCTTCAGCGTGCCGATCTCGGGGATCTCGACGCTCTTCGACGCGACGATGGCCGCGATCGTCGGGTCCTCGAGGGCGATCTCGCCGAGGCGGACCATGTCGGCCGCCGTGCCGACGTTGTCGTCGGAGATGCCGCTCGAGTCGACGACATGGGTGTTCGCGAGGCCGTGGTCGGCGAGCCAGGCGTTGGCCTTCTCGGCCAGGGCCGCCTCGGAGCCGAACGCCCAGTTCGAGATCGAGATGCCGTAGTTGTTGCCCGACGGGATGAGCAGGGCCTCGAGGCTCTCCTTCAGCGAGAGCGTCGCACCCGCCTCGACGGGCGCCACCGAGCCGTTCTGGGCGACCATGTCCCAATAGATGTCGACGTCGGCGTCGGTGTACGCGATGTCGGGGCCGTTCTCGCCCTCGGGAATCGGATGCTCGGCCAGCACCGTGAGCGCCGTGATCACCTTCGTGATGCTCGCGAGCGCCATCGGCGCCTGGTCGTTGCCCGCGGCGAGGAGTCCGTCGAACCCGACCGCACCCACCGCGTAGGCACCGAAGCCGGGCAGCGCGAGCTGCTGTGCGGCCGCCGCGACCGGCTCCGGGTCGTCGACCTGGGGCGCAGCCGTCGGGATGGGCGCGCCGAGCGTGTTCGACGTGTAGACGCCTGCGGTGGTCAACAGCGCGAGCAGCACCGCCAGCGCCGTGAAGACGACGATGCGCCGCCGGCGGTAGACGCGCGCGCTCGGCCTGGGGTCGGCCTGCGGCTCAGCCATGGGCGCCATCCGCGTCGTCGGATGTCTGGGCCGCCGGCAGCGCGTAGAGCACCACCGCGGCCGCGGCTGCGACGTTCAGCGAGTCCACGCCGTGCGCCATCGGGATCCGCACGACCCGGTCGGCGGCCTCGAGCGCGGTGCGGCTGAGCCCGTCGCCCTCGGCGCCGAACACCAGCGCGAGACGCTCGGGCGCGTCGGCGGCGAGCTCCTGCAGGGTCACCGCGCGATCCGCGAGGGCCAGCGCGGCGATGGTGAATCCGACGCCGTGCAGCAGGTCGACCGCGTCGCCCCACTCGGGCAGGCGGGTCCACGGCACCTGGAAGACGGTGCCCATGCTCACCCGCACGCTCCGCCGATAGAGCGGGTCGGCGCAGCGCGGCGTGACGAACACCGCGTCGGCGCCGAGCGCGGCCACCGAGCGGAAGATCGCCCCGACGTTCGTGTGGTCGACGATGTCCTCGAGCACGACGACGCGGCGCGCGCCCGCGAGGAGCGTCGCCGGATCGGGCAGCTCGGGGCGCTCGAAGGCGGCGAGGGCTCCGCGATGCACGCGGTAGCCCGTGATCGCCTCGAGCTGGTCGGCATCGGCGAGGTGCACTGGCACGTCGAACGGCTCGAGCGCGGCCTCGAGGCCGGCCAGCCACTTCTCCTCCATGAGCACCGACCGGGGACGGTGCCCCGCACGGATCGCCCGAGTGATCACCTTCGCGGACTCGGCGATGTACAGGCCGTTCGCGGGTTCGTGCGCGCTGCGCAACGAGACATCCGTCAGGTTCGCGTAGTCTGCGACGCCATCGGATGCCGCATCGCTGACTCGTTCGATGTGCATGGTTCTTCCAGCCTGCCAGTCCCCGAAACAATCCCGAAAACCGACGCGAATAGAATCAGACGATTCGAAGGGAGAACCGATGACCTCGGACCTCGAAATCCCCGTTCGCGGCGACGCGACACTCGACCGCGCCATCGACGTGCTTCGCGGAGCACGCCTCGCGGTGCTCACCGGCGCAGGACTCAGCACGGACTCGGGAATCCCCGACTACCGCGGTGAGGGCGCCCCGGTGCGCACCCCGATGACGTTCCAGGCGTTCCTCGCGTCGGCCGACGCCCGCAAGCGCTACTGGGCTGGCAGCCATCTCGGCTGGCGCGCGTTCGGCGCCGCGCGGCCGAACGACGGCCATCGCGCCCTCGCCGCGCTCGAAGCGGCCGGGCTCGTCAACGGGCTCGTCACCCAGAACGTCGACGGCCTCCACCGCAAGGCGGGCAGCCGACGTGTGGTCGAGCTCCACGGTGGAATGGACCGCGTGATCTGCCTCACATGCGGGCAGCAGTTCGCCCGCGAGGCGATCGCAGATCGGCTCGCCGCCCTGAACCCCGCCCTCGACATCGAGGGGGCGATCCGCACGAACCCCGACGGCGACGTCGAGGTCGAGGACGCCTCGTCGCTCGTCATCCCCGAGTGCACCGTGTGCGGCGGCATCCTGAAGCCCGACGTGGTCTTCTTCGGCGAGTTCGTGCCGGTCGAGGTGTTCGACGCGGCGGCGTCCATCGTGCGCGGGTCCGATGTGCTGCTCGTCGCCGGCTCCTCGCTCGTCGTGAACTCCGGCATGCGCCTCATCGAGTTGGCGCGACGGCGGCGCATGCCCATCGTGGTCGTCAACCGCGGCATCACCAAGGGCGACAGCCGCGCCGCGGTCAAGGTCGACGCCGGCACGAGCGAGACGCTGACCGCCTTCGTCGACGCCCTCATCGCCTGAGGGCGGGCGGCCGTCCGGCTGGCCGGGCGGCGACGTCATCGCGCCCGGAGGTCTGCCAGAGTGGCACCATGACGCCCGCCACCTCCGCTGCCGCTTCGACGACCCGGATCGCCCTCGTGCGCCATGGCGAGACCGACTGGAACGTGCAGCGCCGCATCCAGGGCGCGACCGACATCCCGTTGAACGACGCGGGGCGTGCGCAGGCGGTCGACGCGGCCTCCGCGCTCGTCGACATCACCTGGAGCGGCATCTACGCGAGCACGCTCTCGCGGGCCGCCGAGACCGCGGAGATCATCGCCGCCGAGCTCGACCTGCCCGAACCCGTGCAGGTCGCGGCGCTCGCCGAACGCAGCTACGGCGTGCTCGAGGGGCTCGACCACGGCGGCCGCGCCGCAGTCGAGGCGCAGGCGGCCATCGTCGACGGACTCGAACCGAGGGCGGCCGTGATCGGGCGTGCACGGGCTGCGCTCGTCGAGATCGCGGCAGCCCATCCCGGTGGCGACGTGATCGTGGTGACGCACGGCGGGGTGATCCACGCGCTCATGCTCGACCTCAGCGGCTGGACCCTTCCGACGGCCGACTACGTGATCGGCAACGGCTCGGTGCACGACGTCATCGCCGACGGCGCCGAGTTGACGCTCGTGTGGCCGGATGCCGCGGCGGACCCTGCGGACTGACCGCCGGCCCTCGACGCGCTGCTGTGAAGCGCCTGCCGGGCGAGGACTCGCGCTGACGCGGTCTTCGCCACGCCGAGTCGGACCGCGCGCCTAGCGCCGGCGTCGTGATCGTCGTCGGCCGCGCGACCCGGGTGCCGCCGTGCGGCGGATGAGCTCGAGCAGTCGATCGGCCGACGCCGCCCACGTGTACTTCGCGGCGACCTCGACGGATGCCGCCGACCGGCGTTCCCACTCGTCGCCGCGCTCGAGCGCCCAGAGCGCCGCGACGAGCGATTCAGGGGAATCGGCGTCGAAGTACATGGCCGCCTCGCCGCCGATCTCGCGGAAGATCGGGATGTCGCTGACGACGACCGGGGTGCCGAGGCGCATGGCCTCGACGAGCGGGATGCCGAACCCCTCGGCGCGCGAGGCATGCACGAGCGCGCTCGCGCCGCCGAGCAACTCGGCGTACTCGGCGTCGCTCACGCCGTTGTGGAAGACGAGGCGCGCTTGCGGGGCGAGCCTGGTGAGGCGTGCACGTTCGTCGCGGCCGATCTTGCTGAGCAGGTGCAGCTCGTGCTCCGGCAGCGCGCCGACCGCCCGAACGAGCGTGTCGACGTTCTTGTACGGCATGTACGAACCCATGTACACGAGTCGATGGCCGGCAGGACGCACGCGGGGCAGCTGGGGCACCGCGAGGTCGTCGGCGGCGTTCGGCACGACCGTGACGGGGCGTGACGTGAGCTCGTGCTCGCGGATGAGCCCCGCGGTCGTCTCTGAGACCGTGACGACCGCGTCGGCACGGTCGAGCAGGAGCCGCTGCGGCCACCACGCCAGGTGGTAGAGCCGCCAGAGCACGCGCACCGCCCACGGCAGGTCGCGCGGCGGGGTGGGATTCTCGTAGTAGATCAGGTCGTGGAGGGTCAGCAGCAGCTTGTAGTCGCGGCCCCACGAGCCCATGGTCTGCATGGGCGAGAAGACGATGTCGGGTTGCAGGCGTCGAACCTGCAGGGCCACCAGGGGTTCGCGGATGCTCGTCGGCGAGCTCACGAGCTGCCACGGCAGGTCGGGCAGCATCTCGAGCTGCCGATGGTCGCTCACGAGCATGGTGAGCGGATGCCGCTTGGCGAGCTCCGTGACGATGCCCGCGGTGAAGCGGCTGATGCCGTCGTGTCGCCCGATGCGGGTGTAGCGGCAGTCGACGACGACCTTCACGCGCGAGCCTCTGAGTCGAGGTGGTCCGACCCGAGGAAGGCGAGGATCATCGCAGCGGCGGCCGATGGGGTCTCGTAGTGGATGAGGTGCCCCACCTCGGGGATCACCTCGAGTCGCGCGTCGGGGAACAGCGTCACGAGGCGGTGCTGCGCCGACAACGGGGTGACGTCGTCGCGCTCGGCGGCGATGAGCAGCGTCGGCACGTGGATGTCGGCGGCGACCTCGCTGACGTCGTGGCTCACCGAGGTCGTGAAACCCTCGAGCACCGAGTCGCGGGTGCCGAACGCCGAGAAGTAGGTGTCGTGCTGGTCGTGGATCCAGCGCCGCAGCGCCTTGGACTTCGTCTTGGCCATGGTCACGCTCATGACGCGCACGATGGCGCCGTTGCGGAGCAGGGCGAAGCCCGGACGCTCGGGCAGCGCGGCGGCCGCTCGGTAGTAGAGCACCGCGAGCCTGGTCATGACGCCACGCGGGCCCTCGAGCGCCGGGGCGCCGATCGGGTTCACGAGGATGAGGCGCTCGGGCGCGAGGCCCCGGGCGACCGCGGCCGACGTGACGATCGAGCCGAACGAGTGGCCGAGCAGCGTGTACGGGCCGTCGATGCCGACGGCCCGGATGAATGCGCCGAGCCACTCGGTGTAGGCGTCGAGGTCGTGCGCGCCGGAGGCGAACGTGCCGGAGGCGCCGAACCCCGGGAGGTCGGGCGAGATGATGCGGAACCCCGGCAGCTGCGCGACGACCGGCTCGAGGCCGTGGTGGTCGCCGCGGAAGCCGTGCACGAGCACGAGTACGGGCGCATCGGCGGGGCCGTACTCCCACCAGGAGGTCTCGGTGCCGTCGACGTCGAGTCGGTGCTCGCTGACGGGGATGCGAGCGAGCTGCTCGGCGTACGGGGAGGCGATCATGACCTCGACAGTCTACGGCGCTGCGGCTGGGCGTCCGTCGGTGTCCACAGGCACCGGCCGCATCCGTCGTCGCCGGTTCCAGGGCCACTGATCCGGTCGATCGGGTGTCGGCGGTCCGCCGGCGGGATCCAGATCGCGGGACACGCGCCGCACTCCCCCGTCGATGTCGGTGCGCGACCGTAGCCTTCCAACATGGATTCCGCGAACGCCGCCAGCTGGGCCGACACCCTCGCCGTCTTCGACCTCGAGACCACGGGCATCGACGTCGACACGTGCCGCATCGTCACCGCCCACGTCGGCGTGATCGGCTCCGACGGCACCGAGCTCGAGCGTCGTCAGTGGATCGTCGACCCCGGCGTCGAGATCCCCACGGCCGCATCGCTCATCCACGGCATCAGCACCGAACGTGCGCGCCTCGAGGGAGCGGCCGCCCCGACGGCGGTCGCCGAGATCATCGCGGCGCTGGCGGATGCGGCAGCTCGGCGCCTGCCGATCGTCGCGTACAACGCGGCCTACGACCTCACGGTGCTCGCGCGGGAGGCCGGGCGATACGGACTCGTCGGCCTTCCCGGTCCCGATGCCGTCATCGACCCGCTCGTCATCGACAAGGCCGTCGACCGCTACCGGCGCGGCAAGCGAACGCTCACGGCGACCTGCGAGCACTACGGGGTCCGCCTCGACGATGCCCACGACGCCGGTGCCGACGCCGTGGCCGCAGGGCGGGTCGCCCAGGCCATCGCACGCACGTACCCCGAGCTCGCTGCCATCGCGCTCGTCGAACTGCACGAGCGGCAGGTCGGCTGGAGCCGTGAGCAGGCCGAGAGCTACCAGGCCTGGCGGCGAAGGAACGGCGAGCCCGAGTTCACGACGTCGGGGGCCTGGCCCGTCCGCTGAACCGGCTCGCTCCGGCGTGCGCACGCGTGCCGGCTCCCGCCGGCTCGCGAGCCTGAGCCCAGGCCGTGGGCCGACCGGGCACGTCCGGCGACCGAACCTGCCAGCGCCGGGCATGACGAAGGGGCGGTCGACCGTGGTCGACCGCCCCTTCGTTCGGCCGGGCTCCGTGCGGAGTTACTTGCCGAAGTTCTTGAAGCGCTGGTTGAACTTCTCGACGCGGCCGGCCGAGTCCATGATGCGCTGCTTGCCCGTGTAGAACGGGTGCGACTCCGACGAGATCTCGACGTCGATGACCGGGTAGGTCTCGCCGTCGAGCTCGATGGTCTTGTCGCTCGACACCGTCGAACGGGTGAGGAACGTTGCGCCCGAGGCGAGGTCGCGGAAGACGACGGCAGCGTACTCGGGGTGGATGTCGGTCTTCATGGTGACTTCCTTGCTGATCGGATTTTTCTCGTGAATCCCGCCGGCGACGTGTGCAGCACGGCAGGAAAGCATCGTGGCCAAAGGGGGCCAGCTAACGATTCTAGCAGAAGCGCGAGCGGATGAAGGTCAGCTGGCGCGCGCCGTGTAGCGGCCGTTGGCCTCGCTGAGCTCGATCGGGATGCCGAACGCGTTCGTGAGCGTCTCGCTCGTGAGCGCCTCGGCGAGCGGACCCGCGGCGACGACCCCGCCCTTCGCGAGCAGCAGCGCGTGCGTGAACCCGTTGGGGATCTCCTCGACGTGGTGCGTGACCATGACGATCGCGGGCGACGCCGACGACGAGGCGTACCCGCCGAGCAGGCCGACGAGTTCTTCGCGAGCCCCGAGGTCGAGGCTCGCGGCCGGCTCGTCGAGGAGGAGCAGCTCGGGGTCGGTCATGACCGACCGAGCGATCTGCACGCGCTTCTGCTCGCCGTCGGAGAGGCTGCCGAACCGGCGGTCGGCGAAGCCCTCGAGGCCCCACTCGGAGAGCACGCGCTGCGCGCGACGCACGTCGATCTCTTCGTACTCCTCGTTCCAGCGACCCGTGACCGAGTACGCGGCGGTGAGCACCGCGTCGATGACGGTCTCGTTGCGCGGGATCTTGCGGGCCATGGCCGTCGAGGCGAAGCCGATCATCGGGCGGAGCTCGAAGACGTCGGCCTTGCCGAGCTTCTCCTCGAGGACGGCCGCCTCGCCGCTGGTAGGGTGCATCGCCGCCGCCGCGATCTGCAGCAGCGTGGTCTTGCCGGCGCCGTTCGGCCCGAGAACGACCCAGCGTTCGTCGGAACCGACGCTCCAGGTCACGGAATCGAGGATCGAATTGCCGTCGCGAACGACCGAAACATCCCGGAACTGCAGCACCGTACTCGCCATGTTCACCATGCTATCGGGCGCGTGCACCCTCGAAGCGCGCACCGGGCGTTCGCGACGCACCGCGACGCGTTGATCGGGACCGACACCGGGCTCATCGAGCGAGCACCCGACCGTAGACCTCGCGCGTGCGCACCGCGATCGCGTCCCACCCGAAGTGATGCTCCGCGCGGAGTCGGCCCGCGGCGCCCATCTCGGCGGCGCGAGCGGGGTCGGCGACGACCCGGGTGAGGGCCGCGGCGAGATCGGCGACGTAGCGGT
Organism: Agromyces sp. PvR057; assembly: GCF_040547485.1. Classification (NCBI taxonomy): domain Bacteria; kingdom Bacillati; phylum Actinomycetota; class Actinomycetes; order Micrococcales; family Microbacteriaceae; genus Agromyces; species Agromyces sp. PvR057. Next base: position 1,844,788 of record NZ_JBEPPT010000001.1, on the reverse strand, counting down.
CGGGGTCGGTCGGCGTCCCGGTGCCGTCGTCGGCCTGGTCGATCGGCACGAGCACGCCGGTGACCCCGTCGTCGACGACCTCGGGGATGCCGCCGGTCGCCGTGCCGACGACCGGCGCGCCGCAGGCCATGGCCTCGAGGTTCACGATGCCGAGCGGTTCGTAGATCGACGGGCAGACGAAGGCGGTCGCCGCGGTGAGCAGCGCGGTGAGCTCGGCTCTCGGCAGGTGGCGGTCGATCCACACGACGCCGTCGCGCTCGGCGCGGAGCTCGTCGACGAGTGCGGTGACCTCCGCCATGATCTCGGCCGTGTCGGGTGCACCGGCGCAGAGCACGAGCTGCACCCCGGGCGGGAGCAGTCGTGCCGCTCGCAGCAGGTAGGGCAGGCCCTTCTGCCGCGTGATGCGTCCGACGAAGATGATCGACGGACGATCGGGGTCGACCCCGAGGGTGCGGGCGAGGCCGGCGTCGGGGTTCGGCTTCCAGTCGTCGAGGTCGATGCCGTTGTAGACGACCTCGACCTTCGCGGGATCGATCGCCGGGTAGGCGCGCAGGATGTCGCGGCGCATGCCGTCGCTGACGGCGATCACGGCGTCGGCGTCCTCGAATGCGGTGCGCTCGACCCAGGATGAGAGCCGGTAGCCGCCGCCGAGCTGCTCCGCCTTCCATGGCCGGAGCGGTTCGAGGCTGTGCGCCGTCACCACATGCGGGATGCCGTGCAGCTTCTTGGCGGTGAAGCCCGCGAAGTTCGCGTACCAGGTGTGGGAGTGCACGAGGTCGGCGCCCGCGGCATCCGCTGCCATGAGCAGGTCGACGCCCATGGTGCCGACCGCGGCGTTGCAGCCATCGAAGGCCTCCGGCGTCGCGTAGCCGTGCGTCTCCGCTTCATCGCGCGGTGCGCCGAACGCGCGCACGACGACGTCGATGTCCCGTCGGAGGGCCCGGACGAGCTCGGCGACGTGCACGCCGGCTCCCCCGTAGATCTCGGGCGGATATTCACGGGTGAGCAGGTCGACGCGCATGCTGCACACGCTAGCGCAGCGGCATCCGACATGTGCGGACTCGGGGCCCGCAACAGGCCCGCTGCTGACTACGCTTGGGGCATGGTCACGCGCAAGGTATTCGGCATCGTTCTCGCAGGCGGCGAGGGCAAGCGACTCATGCCACTCACCGAAGACCGGGCGAAGCCCGCGGTGCCGTTCGGCGGGCAGTACCGGCTGATCGACTTCGCCCTGTCGAACCTGCTGAACTCGGGCTTGCGCCAGATCGTCGTGCTCACGCAGTACAAGTCGCACAGCCTCGACCGCCACGTCTCCCAGACGTGGCGCATGAACGGCCTGCTGAACTCCTACGTGGCTTCGGTGCCCGCGCAGCAGCGGCTCGGCAAGCGCTGGTTCTCGGGCTCGGCCGACGCGATCCTGCAGAGCCTCAACCTCATCTACGACGAGCAGCCCGACATCATCGTGGTCGTCGGCGCCGACCACGTGTACCGCATGGACTTCAGCCAGATGATCGACGCGCACATCGCGTCTGGCGCGGCGGCCACGGTCGCGGCGATCCGCCAGCCCATCTCGCTCGCCGACCAGTTCGGGGTCATCGAGGTCGACCCGAACAATCCCGAGCACATCCACCGCTTCCTCGAGAAGCCGTCCGACCCGGTCGGCCTGCCCGACTCCCCCGGCGAGGTTCTCGCCTCGATGGGCAACTACGTGTTCAACGCCGACGCGCTCATCGACGCGGTGCTCCGCGACGGCGAGCTCACCGACTCCAGCCACGACATGGGCGGCGACATCATCCCGGCGTTCGTGGCCCAGGGTGCGGCCGGCGTCTACGACCTCAACCGCAACGACGTGCCGGGCTCGACCGACCGCGATCGGTACTACTGGCGGGATGTCGGAACGATCGACTCGTTCTTCGAGGCGCACCAGGACCTCATCTCGGTGATGCCGATCTTCAACCTGTACAACCGCGAGTGGCCGATCTTCAGCCAGCAGTTGAACTCGCCGCCCGCGAAGTTCACGCGCGACGCGCGCGGCACCCTCGGCACCGTCATCGACTCGATCGTCTCGCTCGGCTCGGTGATCTCGGGCGCGCACGTCGAACGCAGCGTGCTCGGCCCGTGGGCGGTGGTGGGCTCGGGCGCGCACGTCGCCGACTCGATCCTGTTCGACCGGGCGCGCATCGACGCCGGCGCGACCGTGCAGCGGGCGATCCTCGACAAGGAGGTCGTCGTCGAGGCGGGCGCGCGCATCGGCGTCGACCGCGCCGAAGACCTCGCCCGCGGGTTCATCGTCACCGACAGCGGCATCACGGTCGTCGGCAAGGGGTCGCGGGTTCGGGCGGGCGGGGCGTGAGCGCAGGCGCACCCGGCCGCCTCGGCGGCCCGCTCGTCGTGCTCGACGCCGATTCCACCCTCATCCGCGAGGAGGCCATCGAGCTGCTCGCCGAAGCAGCGGGCAGCCTGCCGCTCGTCGCCGAGGTGACCGAGCGCGCGATGCGCGGCGAGCTCGACTTCGCCGCGAGCCTGCGCGAACGCGTCGCGACGCTCGCGGGCCTCGGCGAAGACGACCTCGCGTTCGCGCGCACGCGCATGACTCCGACGCCCGGCGTGCAGGAGCTCATCGACGGCGTGCATGCCGCAGGCGGGGTCGTCGGCGTGGTCTCCGGCGGGTTCCACGAACTGCTCGATCCGCTCGCCGAGCGTCTCGGTCTCGACTTCTGCCGGGCCAACCGGCTCGAGATCGAGCACGGCCGCCTCACCGGGCGCGTCGACGGGCCGATCATCGACGCCGAGGCGAAGGCCGTGGCGCTCGAGGAGTGGGCTGCCGCGGCATCCGTGCCGATGGCGTACACCGTCGCGGTGGGCGACGGTGCGAACGACCTCCGCATGCTCGCGAAGGCCGGACTGGGCGTCGCGTTCTGCGCCAAGCCGGTCGTGCGCGCGCAGGCCGATGTCGCGATCACGACGCCCGATCTCGGGCAGGTCCTCGCGCTGCTCGGCCTGCGCGGCTGACGCGATCGGCGTCGTCGAGGCGCACGCGCGCCGAGGCGAACGCGTACGCGTAGGCCGACGAGCGCATCGGCGTTTCGCGTCGAGCCGCACGACGAAGGCCGCGGGCACCATTCGGCGCGCCGCGGCCTTCGTCGTTCGTGGGGCTCCCGAACGGGTCAGTGCCCCATGCCGAGGCCGCCGTCGACCGGGATCACGGCGCCCGAGATGTATCCGGCGTCGTCGCCGGCGAGCCAGGCGACGACGCGCGCGACCTCGTCGGGCGACGCGAAGCGGCCGAGCGGGATGTTCTTCTTGTACTCGGCCTGCTGGGCCTCGGGGAGTTCGTCGGTCATGTCGGTCTCGATGAACCCGGGGGCGACGACGTTCGCGGTGATGTTGCGGGCACCGAGTTCGCGCGTGAGCGATCGCGCCATGCCGACGAGGGCCGCCTTCGACGCCGAGTAGTTGATCTGGCCGGGCGAGCCGTAGAGGCCGACGACGCTCGAGATGAAGACCACACGGCCGAAGCGGGCCTTGAGCATGCCCTTCGACGCGCGCTTGACCACGCGGAACGCGCCGGTCAGGTTGGTGTCGATGACGCTCGTGAAGTCCTCTTCGCTCATGCGCAGCAGCAGGGTGTCGCGCGTGATGCCGGCGTTGGCGACGACGACCTCGACCGGGCCGTATGCGGCCTCCACCTCGTCGAAGGCACGGTCGACGGATGCCGCGTCGGTCACGTCGGCGCGCACGGTGAGGGTTCCCTCGGGGCCCTCGCCCGAGCGGGCCGTGACGGCGACGCGGTGTCCTTGGGCGACGAACTCGCGGGCGATGGCGAACCCGATGCCGCGGTTTCCGCCGGTGACGAGGACGGTGCGGGGCGTGGTCATGCGGTGACTCCATTCACGGGGCGATCTGCGGTCTCGAGGCGAGCCCGTCTCAGCATAGTGAGGGCCGCATGCCGCGCCCGGATCCCGCTGACGCCCGGCCGCGGCATCCGCTCGTCCGATCCGCGTGCCATCGCCCCTCTCAGGGCCGCCGTCCGGCGCCGGGAGACGTAGGCTTGAGGGAGAGGAGCGCCGCACCGGACTGCGACGACATTGATGAAGCAGCAATCGATCACGAGCCTGCCGCCCTCCCCCGAGGCGGAGCGGCGTTCGCGCATGATCAAGTACTCGATCGCCATGGCGATCAGGCTGCTGTGCATCTTCGCGATGCTGTTCGTGCAGGGCTGGTGGCTCGTGGTCTGCGCGGTCGGTGCGATCGTGCTGCCCTACATCGCGGTCGTGCTCGCGAACGTCAGCGGGCCCGGTCTCGGCGGAGCCGTCGAGCGACCCGGCACCATCGTGCCCGTGTCCGGCGCAGGTTCCACGACCGGATCTCCGACCCCCGACCCTGCTGCGCAGGCGGGTTCCGAGGGCGACGCGCCGAGCGGTGAGACGAACGCCGACGGTTCCGAGCGGATGCCGCGTGGCGACGACGATCGGAACGCCGCATGATCGGCGGCATGCAGCCCGATGGCGCGGTCTGCTCGCGCGCGGCGTGCCATGAGGCCGCCGCCTGGCGCATCGACTGGCAGAACCCGCGCATCCACACGGGCGAACGGTGGAAGACCTGGCTCGCGTGCGATGAGCACGTCGACTACCTGCGCGGCTTCCTCGAGGCGCGGTCGTTCCCTGTTCGGGTCGACGCCTTCGCCGGCGAGCTCGACGAGGCGGCCGAGGTCGACTCGTGAGCGACTGGTCCTTCCTGAGATCGCGACGCTGGGCGGGCTACCTGGCTCTCGTCGTGGTGTTCGCGATCGTGTGCTGCGCGCTCGGCATGTGGCAGTTCGCCCGCCGGGCCGAGGCGCGCGCCGAGATCGCCCGCATCGACGCGAACTACGACGCCCAGGCGATGCCGGTCGCCGAGGCGCTCCCCGCGCTCGACGGGTTCGATGTCGACCAGCGCTGGCAGGTCGTCGCCCTGTCGGGCGAGTACCTCGCCGACGAGGAGGTCGTCGTGCGCAACCGCCCCGGCCAGGGCGGCAGCGGCTTCGAGGTGCTGACGCCCATGCTCCTCGTCGACGGCACCGTGTTCGTCGTCGATCGCGGGTGGGTCGCGCAGGGTTCGGACGGACGTCCGAGCGAGTACGCGGCTCCCCCGGCCGGCCGCGTCGACGTCGAGGCGCGCCTGAAGGCGGGCGAGGGTCAGATCAACGGCCGCACCTCGGCCGGCGACGAGTTCGCCACGATCGACCTCGACGAGCTCGCCGGCCGACTCGACGAGCCGACCTACACGGGCGCGTACGGGCTGCTCGTGCAGTCCGGAGCGGATGCCGCGGAGCCGCCCATCGCGGCCACGCGACCGCTCCGCGACGAGGGACCGCACCTGTCGTACGCGCTGCAGTGGTTCGTGTTCGCGATCATGGGGTTCATCGGCCTCGCCTGGGCGGCGAACCGGGAACGCAAGGCGCTCGCCGAGGCATCCGGAACGCACCTCGACCGCAGCCGTCCGGTGCAGCGCCAGGTGAACCGCACGCAGCGGCGCGACTCCGACGCCGATCTCGAGGACGGCGTGCTGGATCGGCGTTAAGCCAGCTCGATGAGCTCCTGGTAGTCGGCGTTCCAGTGGTCTTCGGTGCCGTCGGGCATGATGAGCACGCGCTCGGGGTTCAGCGCCTCGACCGCGCCGGGGTCGTGCGAGACGAGCACGACGGAGCCCTCGTAGTGGGCGAGCGCGTCGAGGATCTCGGCGCGGCTGGCGGGGTCGAGGTTGTTCGTGGGCTCGTCGAGGAGCAGCACGTTCGCGCCTGACACGACGATCATCGCGAGTGCCAGTCGCGTCTTCTCGCCGCCGGAGAGCACGCCGGCTGCCTTGTGCACGTCGTCGCCCGTGAACAGGAACGAGCCCAGCACCTTGCGGGCCTCGGTCTCGGTGAGGTTCGGCGACGAGCTCACCATGTTCTCGAGCACGCTGCGCTTGACGTCGATGGTCTCGTGCTCCTGGGCGTAGTAGCCCACTCGCAGGCCGTGCCCGGCCTCGACCGTTCCCGTGTCGGGTTGGTCGACGCCCGCGAGGATGCGGAGCAGGGTCGTCTTGCCCGCACCGTTGAACCCGATGATGACGACCTTCGAGCCACGGTCGATCGCGAGGTCGACGGCCGTGAAGATCTCGAGCGAGCCGTAGCTCTTCGACAGGTCGCTCGCGGTGATGGGCGTGCGGCCGCAGGGCGCGGGCGTCGGGAACCGGAGTTTGGCCACCCGGTCGACGGCGCGCACCTCGTCGAGGCCCGCGAGGAGCTTCTCGGCACGGGCCACCATCTGGTGCGCGGCCGCGGCCTTGGACGCCTTCGCGCCGAAGCGGGCGGCCTGCATCTGCAGGACGCCGGCCTTCTTCTCGGCGTTGGCGCGCTCCTTCTTGCGCCGCTCCTCGTCGGCGGCGCGCTGGCGCTGGTAGTGCTTCCAGCCCATGTTGTAGATGTCGATGATCGAGCGGTTCGCGTCGAGGTAGAACACGCGGTTGACGACCTCGTCGACCAGCACGACGTCGTGCGAGATGACGATGACGCCGCCCTTGTAGCCCTTGAGGAACTCGCGGAGCCAGACGACCGAGTCGGCGTCGAGGTGGTTCGTCGGCTCGTCGAGGATCATCGTGCCGGCGTCGGAGAAGAGGATTCGCGCGAGCTCGATGCGGCGGCGCTGGCCGCCCGAGAGGGTCTTCAGGGGCTGGTCGAGGATGCGATCCGGCAGGTTCAGGTTCGACGCGATCGACGCGGCCTCCGCCTCGGCGGCGTATCCGCCCAGCGCGTTGAAGCGGTCGGTGAGGTTGCCGTACTTCTTCATCGCCTTCTCGGCGACCACGGGATCGGCACTGCCCATGTTGATCGACGCCTCGTGCATGTCGAGCACGATCGAGCCGAGGCCGCGTGCGTCGAGGATGCGCGTGCGAGCGAGCATCTCGGGGTCGCCGGAGCGAGGGTCCTGCGGGAGGTAGCCGATCTCGCCGGAGCGGTCGATGCGGCCGTCGGTCGGCAGGGTCTCGCCGGCGAGCGTCTTCGTGAGCGTCGTCTTGCCGGCGCCGTTGCGGCCGACGAGGCCGATCTTGTCGCCGTCGGAAACGCGGAAGTTCACGTGCTCCATCAGGACGCGTGCGCCGACGCGGATCTCGAGATCGTGAACGGCGAGCACAGGAAGCCTCCGGCAGGTGTGGGGGTGGGATCGTGCCGACGTGGCACAGCCGCCCAGTCTATCGTTCGTCGGGCCGGCTCGTCGCCGATGTCGGCGGGGCGCGGCAGACTCGCAGCATGACGACGGATGTCCCGGGCGACGCTGCGACCATCGCCCTCCGGTCTGCACGGCTGGCCGCCCAGGGGCTCGCCGGCGGCCTCGGGTCGCCTCGTGAGGTGGTCGAGCGCCTGGTGTGCGTGCAGGCGCAGGATCTCGCGGCGGCGAAATGGGTGCTCGGCGCGCGCGTGCCGGGTTCGCAGGAGCCGACGATCGACGCCGCGATCGACGACCGGTCGCTGCTGCGATCGTGGCCGATGCGCGGCACGCTGCATTTCGTCGCACCCGAGATGCTCCGGCCGATCCTCGGCCTGACGTCGGCGCGGCTCATGCAGCGGGCGGCGAAGACCCATCGCGACGAGGGCATCGACGACCAGGTGCACGCCGCGGCGCGTGCGATCGCGATCCGAGACCTCGAGGGAGGCCGTTCGGCCTCACGCGACGAGCTGCAGGCTGCCTGGGAGGCCGCGGGCATCCCGATCGCCGGCCAGCGCGGCTACCACCTCATCTGGCGCCTCGCGATCGAGGGCCTGCTGTGCTGCGGGCCGATCGACACGCGGGCCCGGCAACGGTTCGTGCTGCTCGACGAGTGGTCGCCTGCGCGCTCGGGCGATCCCGACGATCCTGACGACGCGCTGGCGAGGCTCCTGGTGGGCTACGCGAGGGGGCACGGGCCGGTCACGGTGCGGGACTTCGCCTGGTGGTCCGGGTTGACGCTGGCCCAGGCGCGCACGGCGCGTGCGGCCGCGGGCGATGCCCTCGTCGAGATGGCGGACGATCGTCTCGGGGTCGCGGATGCCGCATCCGCACCTGGTGCAGACGGACCGAGCCGTCATGTGCTCGCGCCGTTCGACGAGTACTTCCTCGGCTATCCCGATCGCACGGCGTTCTGCGCCCCCGACGACGTCCAACGTGTCGTGCCCGGAAAGAACGGGCTGTTCCTCCCGATCCTCGTCGCCGACGGCGAGGTCGTCGGCACGTGGCGCCGCTCCCCCGAACGCCGCGGCACGACGACGATCGAGGTCTCGCCCTTCGGCGATGACGTCGATCTCGCCGAGTTCCTGCCGGCATTCGCCCGGTGGGCCGCCTTCTGGTCGACCTCGCTGGGCGAGGTGACCCGGGTCGGCGCCCCATCGGCAGGCTGACGCACCCGCCAACCCCGCGGCCGCCAACCCCGCGGCCGTGCGACGACGAAGGGCGGCCGCCGAAGCGACCGCCCGTCATCGAGGTGGTGGAACCTACTGCTGCAGGGCCGCCTGCAGCTCGAGCGTGATGGTCACCTTGTCGCCGAGCAGCACGCCGCCGGTCTCGAGGGCCGCGTTGTAGAGCAGGCCGAAGTCCTCGCGGTTGATCACGGTCTTCGCGGTGGCGCCGGCCTTGTAGTTGCCGTAGGGGTCGCCGCCGAAGCCGCCGAACTCGAAGTCGAACGTGACGGGCTTCGTGATGCCGCGGATGGTGAGGTCGCCATCCACCTTGAAGTCGCCGCCCTCGAGGCGAACGCCCGTCGAGACGAAGTCGATCGTCGGGTGGGTCTCGGCCTCGAAGAAGTCACCGGTGCGCAGGTGCGCGTCGCGGTTCGGCTCGTTCGTGTTCACCGACGCGACCTCGGCCGATGCGGTGACGGTCGAGTCGAGCGGGTTCTCGGTGGTCACGAAGGTGGCGTCGAAGCGCTCGAACTTGCCCTTGACCTTGCTGATCATGATGTGGCGGATGCTGAAGGCGACCTCGCTGTGGGTGGGGTCGATGACCCAGGTGCCGGCGCGGTAGCCGGGGATCTCGATGCCGGTGGCGGTGTTCGTCATGTGGTTCTCCGTATTCGATGTCGGCGTGGCATGCGCGCCACATCAATGCGAACGCATGTAAATCGTGGGGTATTCCGCGATTCAGGAAATTCCTTCGACGAGGTTCCGCCGGAGCGTGAGCACCCGCTCGACCGCGTCGTCGAGCCGAGCCTGCGGGATCCGGCCCGACGACACGGCCGCGGAGATCGCGCCGACGAGCCCGTCGACGGAGATTCCCGCGCTGGCCGGGTCGGCCGGCAGCACGTAGAGGAGCAGGTCCGCTCCGGACGCCACGGCGCGGACCGCGTTCTCGTTCGGGTCGGCGTATTCGGGCAGTCCGTTGTCGCCGAGCATGAGCATGTCGTCGGTCACGACCACGCCGTCGAAGCCGAGCTCGTCGCGCAGGATCCGGTGCCACTCGGGCGAGAGCGAGGCGGGCAGCGCATCGACCGCCGGGTATGCGAGGTGCCCCGTCATCACGAGCTCGGCACCGGCGTCGATGCCCTCCTGGAACGGGATCGCCGGGCCGGCGCGCCACTCGTCGATCGTGAGCGGTGCGCTCGGCACGCTCGAATGCGAGTCGCCGGGCGCCGCACCATGTCCGGGGAAGTGCTTCAACGTGCTGAACACGGTGCCGTGCTCGCCGCTCACGGCCGCGGCGACCCGCTCGCCCGACGCCGCCGGGTCGGTGCCGAGCACGCGCGACGCGATGAACGAGTCCGGGTCGGCCGTGACATCCGCCACGATGCCGAAGTTCAGGTTCACGCCCGAAGCGTCGAGGATGGCCGCGCGCGCCGCGAACGCGTCGGTCGTCGAGCGCGGCGGCGCCGGCACCAGCGCCTCGGCCCCCGGCACGGTGTCCCAGGGAAGCCGCTGCACGTCGCCGCCCTCCTCGTCGATCGCGACGAGTGCAGGCAGTTCGGCATCGACCTGCGCCGCGCCGACGAGGGCGTCCAGTTGGTCGGGCGCGGCCGGCACGTTGTCGCCCATGAGGATGAGGCCGGAGACGCCCTGATCGAGGGAGGCGCGGAGCGGCGCAGGGTCGAGCCCCGGCGCGTGCAGCATGAGCAGCGCGGCGGCCTTCTGCTCGACGCTCATGTGCGACATCCGCGACGAGACGAACTCGGCCACGGGATCGACCGGGGTCGGCGTGGGGGTCGCCGATCTGGTCGGACTCGGCTTCGATTCGGTCCCGGTCGCCGTGCCGGAGCATCCGGAGAGGAGCGAGATGGCCAGCGCTGCCGCGGTGCCGAGGAGGAGCCGGGTGCGCATCCGAGGGAGTCTACGCTGCGTGTCCACCCGCAGACCGTGCGGACGCTGGGTAGACTCGCCGGGCTCGAAGGGGGTGTTCGTGCGCAGGCTCAGGGGGTTCGCCGTCGTGGCGCTCATCGTCGCGATCGTCCTCGCGCCCGCGGGCGGCGCGAGCGCCGAGGACTACCCCACGTGGGACGAGGTCGAGGCCGCGAAGGCCGAGGTCGGGGCGAGCGAGGCCGAGGCGACGCGGATCACGGCGTTCGTCGACGAACTCGAGGCCGAAGCCGGCCGGCTCGGCGATGCCGCCGTGACCGCAGCGGCCGAATCGGCGCTCGCGGAGCAGGCGAGGGCGGATGCCGCAGCACGGGCATCGACGCTCGCGGACCAGGCTTCGGCGGCCGAGGCCGAAGCCGAGGCGGCGACCGCCGCGTTCGGCCGGGCCGGCGCCGTGCTGGCGCGAACCGGTGGAGCGGACATCGGCCTGCGGCTGCTCCTCGACGGCGACGCCTCGACGCGACTGCTCATGGGCCTCTCGCGTGCGGCGCAGCTGACCACCGTGATCGGCGGCGTCGCCGCGCGGGCTGAAGCCGCCGAGGCCGACGCCGCATCCATTCGCGACCAGGCGGACCGCGCTGAAGCCGAACGCACCAGGCTCGCGGCCGAGGCCGTCGAGGCGGCCGCCGCGGCCGAAGCGGCGCACGACGCCGCACAGGCGCGCGTCGCGGAGCAGCAGTCCGCCCTCGACACCCTCTACGCCCAGCTCGCGAGCCTCCGGGATCGCTCCGTCGACGTCGAGCGCCGATTCCGCATCGGCGAGCAGGAGGCGCGCGAGCGCGCGGCCCGAGAGGCGGCTGCAGCCGCGGCCGCCGAGGCCGCCGCAGCCGCGGCGGGTTCCGAGGGCGGCGGGCGCACCGCCGCTCCCCCGCCGGGCGTCGTCGTGGATCCTGCCGCCGCCCAGGCGTACGCGGCCGCCGCCGTCGCGAGGTACGGCTGGGGCGACGGGCAGTACCAGTGCCTGTACCTGCTCTGGATGCGCGAGTCCAGCTGGCGGGCCGATGCGTACAACGCCTCGAGCGGCGCGTACGGGATCCCCCAGTCGCTGCCCGGCAGCAAGATGGCCTCGGCAGGCGCCGACTGGCGCACGAACGCGGCGACCCAGATCGAGTGGGGCCTGTCCTACATCTCCGCGCGCTACGGGAGCCCGTGCGCCGCATGGGCCCACTCGGAAGCCGTGAACTGGTACTGATGGGGTATGGACGCCCAGGATGAACGCGCGGTGTTCCGCGCTCACGGCGCGGAGGCCGTCCTGCTCCTCGGCGGTGCCGCCGCGATCCTCCTGCAACTGGCCGATCCCCGGGTCGCCCGAGGGGTCGCCCGCCACAGCGACTTCGCCTCGCGGCCGCTCGATCGACTGATCGGCACGCTCGACTACGTCTACGCCGTCGGGTTCGGCGACGCCGAGATCGCCGCGGCCGCGGTGCGCCGGGTGAACGCCCGCCATGCGCCGGTTCGGGGCGGCGTCGGCACCCAGGGCGTCGATGCCCCCGGCGCGTCGAACGCCGCTTACAGCGCGTTCGACGCCGATGCGCAGCGGTGGGTGGCCTCGACGCTCCTCGCCGTGGCCCTCGACATCCACGAGCGCGTCTACGGGCCGCTCCAGGCGACGGATGCCGACGCCATCGTCCGCGGGTACGCGCCGCTCGGGTTCCGGCTGCAGGGCACCCGCGAGGGATGGCCGGAGACCAGGGCCGAGTTCGACGCCTGGTGGAACGCCCGCCTCGGCACGCTGCGCGTGACCGACGAGGCCCGTCAGGTCGCACGCACGCTGCTCTCGACATCCGATGCCCTGCGCGGGCTCTCGGTCCTGCTCCCGCCGGTTCGCCTGGTCACGGCCGAGCTGCTGCCGCCGGCGCTTCGCGAGGCCTTCGGGTTCCGGTGGACCCCGCGCGCCCGCCGCGTCGCGCGGGCCTGGCTCGCCGGCGTCGCCGCCGTCTGGCCGTGGTTGCCGCGAATCGTGAGGCATGCCCCCATGCGGGTCTCCCTGCATCGGGCTCGTCGCCGGTACGCTGAGCGTGAGCACCGAGGACGATGATGACCGAGCATGCGGCACACCATGGCGAGGCGATCGACAGCATCGATCGCCGGATCGTCGCGGAGCTGAGCCGCGACGGCCGCCTCTCGGTGCGCACGCTGGCCGAGCGCGTGCACATCTCCCGCACGGCCGCGCACAACCGCGTGCAGCACCTCGTCGAACGCGGCGTGATCACCGGCTTCGGGGCGAAGATCGATCGCACGTCGATCGGGCTGCGCATCTCGGCGCTCGTCGTCGTGCGCATCGCCCCCGACACCGCATGGGAGTCCGTCGCCGCGCGCCTCGCCGAGCTGCCCTTCGTCGAGAAGGTGCAGGCCGTTTCGGGCGACATCGACCTGATGCTGACGGTCAGCGCACCCGATCACGAGCAGCTGAGCCAGGCGATCCTGCGCGACATCCACGTGATGCCCGGCGTGCTCTCGACGAGATCGCACCTGATCCTCGCCGAGTTCGACGGTCGGCCGCCGGCGCAGTCGCTCGACATCTGGCGCCCGTAGCGCCGATGCTCGACCGGCGACCGCACCGCTCGACCGTGGTCAGCCCGAGCTCAGGCTCGAGCCCGGCGCGAGCGGCGCGATCGCGTCGCTCAGAAGAACTCGTCGGGCGTACCCGCGGCGCGCTCGACGTCGCTCGTGCTGACGCCGGCGCCCTTCAGCTTCGACACCGCGACGCGCAGCCCGGACTCCATCTGTGCTGCCCAGGCGTCGGACTCGTGCGCGCTCGCCTCGGCAGCGCGAGCACGGGCCTCAGCGGCGACCGCGGCGTTGCGGGCGTCGGCGACCTGCCTGAGCGCGAGCGAGATGCCGTAGTACGCGGCGACCATCGTCGCGATCGGTGCGGCGATGACGGCCAGGGCGCTGATCGCGGCGCCCGTCGGGCTGAAGGCGATGAGCAGCGCGAACGCGAGGAACAGCGCCGCGATGGCGGCGAGCACGACGAGCATGAAGCGGAGGTCGCGGCTCCACGAGCGACGCTCGGGATCGGCCGGCGCGGACTCGGGCTCGACGTCGCCGTCGGGCGCGCCCGACTCGACCTCTTCGGGAGCGTGAACTCCGAGCGGATCCTCTTGGCCGTAGATCGGACGAGTGTTCACGTCGCTCATGCTCTCCCCTGCTCCCCTGCGTTGTCCAACACCCAATTGTGGGCCGCGCCCCAAGGGGGGTCAAGGAACCGCGCCGTGCAGCGGCATCCGCTCATCGGGTCGATTCGCCGGTTCGACGAAGTGCCGGGAACAGCCGCCGGGCAAGTGCGGACACGAGCGGAGCTGCGAAGAGGAGCAGCACCCACAGCATGCCGACGACGGGCACGAGGTAGGCGAGCACGCCCGCGACGACCAGCACGACCAACACGCCGACCGAGCGGCTGAGATCGATCTCATCGCGCGCACCCTCGACGAGCAGGTCCGGATGCCGCCGCAGCACGAGGTCCATGAGGAGCATCGCCCCCGTGGTCACGAACATCGTGGCGATGTAGAGCGCATCGAAGCTGCCGTCGTCGTCCGTGGGCGCCGAGATCGCGTTCGCCGCGAACGGGAGGAAGACGATGCTCGCCAGCCAGAGCATGTTGCCCCAGATGAGCCCGACCGAGTAGTCGCGCACGAACTCGAACACCCGGTGGTGGATGAGCCAGAACCGCCCGATCACGGCGAACGTCACGATGAAGGCGACGAACGCCCCCACGTTCTCGGCGGCGAAGGTGCCGAAGGACTCGCCGTCGATCTCGCCCGCGAGATCGACGAGCGGCAGGATCAGCAGCGTGATCGCGATCGCGACCGTCGCGTCCGAGAAGTTCACGAGGCGGTCGAGCCCACGTTCGGTCCGCACGCGATCCATGCACTTCCGCCTCTCCGGCGTCGCTGCACGCCGTCGGAGCGATTCTGCCCGCTCCGAGCGTCGGTGTGAAGCAGGAAGCCCCGAGGGGTCCGCATCTGGGCCCGTGCTCGACGCGAGGCGGACTGGACGCGTCGCGACGGCTCGAGCGTCCACACCGACCGATCCGATCGCCCGACCGTCTTGAGACGGGAAAAGCCCCGATGAACTCGCGTTCATCGGGGCTTCGTGGTGGATCTGAGGGGACTCGAACCCCTGACCCCCTGCATGCCATGCAGGTGCGCTACCAGCTGCGCCACAGACCCGTATCAGTTCTCACTGACCCGTTCTCGCCGTGTTTCAGGCGATGGTTTGAGCTTACACCAGCCCCCGGTCCCAAATGAAATTGAGGGATTCTCGGTCGACTGGGCGCCCGTTCAGCCGGCCAGAAGGGGTGCCACCGGCACCGCCGGGCAGTCCAGCCACAGCCGCTCGAGACCGTAGTAGAGGCGATCTTCGGGGTGGAAGACGTGCACGACGAGATCGCCGAAGTCGAGCAGGATCCATCGGCCCGTGCTGTGGCCCTCGCGACGGAGCGTCGCGACGCCGGCCTCGCGCAGGGTGTCCTCGACCTCGTCGGCGATCGCGATGACGTTGCGCTCGGAGTTTCCGTTCACGAGGAGGAACACGTCGGTGAACGGCAGGGGTCCGGAGACATCGAGCGCGACGAGGTCGTCACCGCCCTTGGAATCTGCCGCGCGGGCCGCGCGGGCGAGGGCGTCGAGTGCCTGGTCGGATGCGGTCATTCGCTCATTTCCGGTCGTTGATGCGGATTCGAAATCAGAAGAGGCCCGTGAGGGCGCCCACGACGAGCGTGCCGACGACACCGAGGGCGAGCACACCTGCCGTCACGGCGAGGACGAGGGGCACGTTCATGCCCTCCTTCGAGGGCGGGGCGACGACGGCCTTGCTCGCGCTCTGGGTGCTGATGGCCCTGGTGGCCGACACGGGGGCCCCGACGCCGGCGCCGTCCTCGACCTGGTCGAAGAGCCGGTCGACCTCTGACGAGTCGATCTGGCTCGGGTGCACGCCGGTGGCGCCGTAGCTGCGCGGAAGGTCGATGGACCCGGTGACGATGACCTCGCCGTTGCCGTTGTTCGCGAGCGGCGCCGGGATGCCGGCGTGATCGGGCAGCGACGGGAGGATGAGGGCGTTCGTCGTGGTCGGCACGCCTCGGCCGACACCGCCGCGCGAGAGCATCTGGTCGTACGGCTGCGGCTGCTCGACCGGGGCGTCGAGCTGCGCGGTCCAGTGGCCGACCGGCTTCGATGGGGCGGACGGCTGCTCGGCGAAGGCGGCGGCTTCGGCCTGGTGCGGCAGGGGCTGGCGCGTCGGCGGCTCGGGCGGCGAGGTCGACGGCTGCGGTGACGGGAAGCCCTGCGGCGCGGGGCCCGGTGCGAATGCCGCCGGAGGACGCGGGGCGTCCATGGCCGAAGCGCCGGCGATCTCCTGATCGAGATCGTCGAGCTCATCGGCGTCGGCCGGAGCGTCGGAGCCGAGCATCGCGCGCAGCTCGCGGCGGGTGAGCGTGCGCTCCGGTGTCGCGCTCTGACGCGCGGCGGAGGGCTGCTGCGGCGAGGGCTGGGACGGCGAGGCCTGGGACGCCGGCGCCTGCACTGCTGGAGCAGCCTGCGCTGCGCCCGGGAACGACGTGGGAGCCGGAGCCTGCGCTGCGGGCGGAACGGCCGGGGCTGGGGCGAATGCCGACGGAGGAGCGGCCGGCTGCTGCGCGGGCGCCGGGAAGAGCGGAGCCGCCTGCGTCGCGCCGCCATACGGTGCGCCCGGGGCGGGGCGCGCGGCCCCGACGGCCGATGCGGGAGCGCTGTACGCGGGAACCTGCGCCGGTGCGGGAGCCGGCGTCACGGGAACCTGCGCCGGTGCGGGAGCCGGCGTCACGGGAACCGCGGGCGGCTGCGGAATCGGCGATGCCTGGGGCTGCGACTCGGGAATCGGGGTCGGCGGAATGGTGGCCTGCTCCTGCAGGCGTTCGCGCTCGCGCATCTCGCGGCGCGTCAGCTGTGGTTCCTGCGACGACGTCATGCGACACTCCGATAGAGATGGTGCTTGGAGATGTACTGGACGACCCCATCAGGCACCAAGTACCACACCGGGAAACCCCGGCGCACCCGTTCCCGGCAGTCGGTCGATGAGATCGCCAGTGCCGGGACTTCGAGCAAGCTTACGTCTTGCTCCGGCAATCCGCTAACGGAGAGCACATGTCCCGGCCGACTCACAGCCACGAAATGTGCGAGGTCCCACAACTCCGCGACATCCTTCCAGGACAGGATCTGCGCGATCGCGTCTGCACCGGTGATGAAGTACAGGTCGGCGTCGGCACGCTCTCGTCGGAGATCTCGAAGGGTGTCGATCGTGAACGTCGGCTTCGCGCGGTCGATGTCGACCCGGCTCACCGTGAAGCGCGGGTTCGATGCGGTCGCGATGACGGTCATCAGGTACCGATGCTCGGCCTGCGTGACATTCGACTTGTAGCTCGGCTGCCCGGTCGGCACGAACACGACCTCATCGAGCCCGAGCGACTGCGCGACCTCGCTGGCTGCGACGAGGTGACCATGGTGGATGGGATCGAACGTGCCGCCCATCACGCCGACTCGGGGTCGGCGCTGCTCACCTCCGGTCACGGTGCGCAGACCTCGCTCAGTGCCCGCCGTGCTCTGCGCCGTGGCGCGCGGCATAGGCCTCGGCCTTCGCACGGTGGCGGTTGGCGACGTCGCGGTACGACGCGGTCACGAATGCGAGCACCGCGAAGATGATCAGCGCGATGAGTCCGTAGGCCCAGGATTCGATCGGCAGTTCGCGCGCGTGGACTGACTCGGAGGTGAGGATGCCGGTCAGCACCGTGCTCGTGACGCTCATTCGTGTTCCTTTCGAAGCCTGCAGTGTTGCTCGTGCCAGTCTAGCGAGGTCGCGTCGGCGAGGTCACGCGCGCACATGCCCGGCGCCCCGCACGATCCACTTCGTGCTCGTGAGCTCGGGCAGGCCCATCGGGCCCCGCGCGTGCAGCTTCTGGGTCGAGATGCCGACCTCGGCGCCGAAGCCGAACTCCGCCCCATCGGTGAAGCGCGTCGACGCGTTCACCATGACGGCCGCCGAGTCGACCTCGTTGAGGAACCGCTCGGCGTTCGAGAGGTCGTTCGTGACGATCGACTCGGTGTGCTTCGTCGAGAAGCGCCGGATGTGCTCCAGCGCGTCATCGAGGGAGTCGACGACGGCGACGGAGATGTCGAGGCTCATGTGCTCGGTGGCGAAGTCCTCGTCGGTGACGGGCAGCGAGTCGGGGCGGATCGCTCGCGTCCGCTCGTCGGCGTGGATGGTGACCCCGGCGTCGACCAGGCGGTCGAGCACGGCGGGCAGCAGCCGCCCGGCGGCGTCCTGGTGCACGAGCAGGGTCTCGAGGGCGTTGCAGACGCTCGGGCGCTGCACCTTCGCGTTGTGCACGAGCTCGATGGCCCACTGCTCGGGCGCCGATGCATCGAGGAACATGTGCACGACGCCCGCGCCGGTCTCGATGACGGGCACGCGCGCCTCGTCGACGACGGCACGGATGAGGCCGGCACTCCCCCGCGGAATGAGCACGTCGACGTAGTCCCGGGCCTGCATGAGGTGGCGCGCCCCCGCCCGACCGAAGTCGTCGACGGTCTGCACCGCCTCGGACGGCAGGCCGACGGCGTCGAGTGCCCCGCGCAGCACGTCGACGAGCACCCGATTGGTCTGCTCGGCAGCGGTGCCGCCCCGCAGCACGACGGCGTTG
The DNA here is from genome assembly GCF_040547485.1 of Agromyces sp. PvR057. NCBI lineage: Bacteria > Bacillati > Actinomycetota > Actinomycetes > Micrococcales > Microbacteriaceae > Agromyces > Agromyces sp. PvR057. Next base: position 1,826,771 of record NZ_JBEPPT010000001.1, on the reverse strand, counting down.
CCGCTCTTCAGCGCGAGCACGGCGATGTCGATCGTGACGTTCGGACGCGCCTCGTAGATGGCGCCGACCACGCCCAGCGGCACGCGCACCTGATCGATGCGGACGCCGCTCGGAAGCGTGCGGCCCGTGAGGGTCTCGCCGACGGGATCGGTGAGGCCGATGACGTCGAGCACGGCATCGGCGAGGGCGTCGATGCGCGGAACGTCGAGCGCGAGGCGGTCGAGGAGCCCGGTGCTGAGGCCGGCCCCGCGCCCCGCCTCGAGGTCGAGCGCGTTGGCCTCGATCACCTCGGCCGCCCGAGCACGGAGGTCGGATGCGATGCGCTCGAGGGCGGCGTCCTTCTCGGCGGTCGTCGCGCGGGCGAGGCGATACGACGCCTCTTTCGCGGCGGCGAGCCGGGCATCGATCACGGTCGCGTCGAGGTCGGGCTGGTCCATGGGCCAAGCCTAGGCGAGCGGTGCCGCCACGTCGGCCGTGTGACGTTCGAGGGCCCCGGCCGGCGTCTCGGGGGCCGCGTCGAACCAGGTGCCGATGTGCGCACCGGCCAGGGCGTCGGCGACGAGCGTCGTCGCGGTGATGAGCACGGCGGCTCCGGATCCGGCGGCGATGCGGGCGGCCGAGACCTTGGTCTCCGCTCCCCCGGTGCCGACCCCGGCACGACCGATCGAGCCGATCTCGATGCCCGCGAGCTCGTCGCCGAACGGCACGTGATCGATGCGCTCGGCGCCGTCGAGGTGCGGCGGCCTCGTGTAGAGCGCGTCGACGTCGGAGAGGAGCACGAGCAGGTCGGCGCCGATCAGTTCGGCGACGAGCGCGGCGAGGCGGTCGTTGTCGCCGAACCGGATCTCGTGCGTCGCGACGGTGTCGTTCTCGTTCACGATCGGCAGGATGCGCAGCGCGAGCAGCCGGTCCATGGCACGCTGCGCGTTCGACCGGGGCGTCACGTTCTCGAGGTCGCCCGCGGTGAGCAGCACCTGGCCGGCGATGATGCCGTACCGGTCGAGCGCGTCCTGGTAGCGAACGACCAGGAGGTTCTGGCCCACGGATGCCGCGGCCTGCTGCGTCGCGAGATCCGTGGGGCGCTCGTCGAGCTTCAGGTACGGCATGCCCGTGGCGATGGCCCCCGAGGAGACGAGCACGACCTCGGTGCCGCGCTCGTGCGCGGCCGCGAGCGCGTCGACCAGCGGGGCGATCTGCCCGGCGTTCTCACCGCTGATCGACGAGGAGCCGACCTTGACGACGATGCGCTGTGCCGTCGGGATGTCGGCGCGCGAGCGAACCGTCACCGGTCGTCCTCCGCCTCCGACGCGGTGGTCGGCGCCGCGGCGTCGACCGACTCGATGGGCGAGACGGGCTCTCCGGACTCGGCGTCGTCGGCCCAGAGGCCGGCTTCGCGCTCGCGGTCGAGCTCGGCACGCGCCTCGGCCTTGGCATCCATGCGCTCGTGGTAGTCGCTTCGACGCTCTGCGCGGGTGGCCCGACGGTTCTCGTCGAGGCGCACGTCGGTGCCTCGCGGCGCCGTGATGAGCTCGGCCGTCGAGGTGAGCGTGGGCTCCCAGTCGAACACGACGCCGGTGCCGGGGCCGATGACGACGGTCGAGCCGGCGACCGCACCTGCACGCACGAGGGCGTCCTCGACGCCGAGGCGGGCCAGGCGGTCGGCCAGGAAGCCGACGGCCTCGTCATTCGTGAAGTCGGTCTGCTGCACCCAGCGTTCGGGCTTGCCGCCGAGCACCCGGTAGATGGTGCCGTAGCTGCCGCCCTCGGGCTTGACGACGTAGTCGACCTCGTTCACGGGCTTCGGGCGCATGACGATGCGCGGGCCCTCGACGACGGCTGCCGCCGCGGCGGCCTTGCGCTCTTCATCGACGAGCGAGCCGAGCGCGAAGCCGAGCTGGCGGAGGCCCTCGTGGCTGACCGTCGAGATCTCGAACACCGTGAATCCGCGGGCCTCGAAGTCGGGCTTGACGAGGTCGGCGAGGTCGCGTGCCTCTGGCACGTCGATCTTGTTGAGGGCGACGAGCTGCGGACGCTCGAGGAGCGGAGTCTGGCCCTCGGGCACCGGGTAGGCGGCGAGCTCGGCCAGGATCACGTCGAGGTCGCTGAGCGGGTCGCGGCCGGGCTCGAGCGTCGCACAGTCGATGACGTGCAGCAGTGCCGAGCAGCGCTCGACGTGGCGCAGGAACTCGAGCCCCAGGCCCTTGCCCTCGCTCGCGCCCTCGATGAGCCCGGGCACGTCGGCGACCGTGAAGCGGTGGTCGCCCGCCTCGACGACGCCGAGGTTCGGATGCAGTGTCGTGAACGGGTAGTCGGCGATCTTCGGCCGTGCCGCCGACATCGCAGCGATGAGGCTGGACTTGCCGGCCGAAGGGAACCCGACGAGTGCGACATCCGCGATGGACTTCAGCTCGAGCTTGACCTCGCCCTCGTAGCCGAGCGTTCCGAGCAGCGCGAAGCCGGGGGCCTTGCGCTTGTTCGTCGCCAGCGATGCGTTGCCGAGGCCGCCCTGCCCGCCGGGGGCGACGACGAAGCGCATGCCCGGCTCGGTGAGGTCGATCAGCTCGGTGCCGTCGGCGTCCTTGACGACCGTGCCGACCGGCACGGGGAGCTCGAGCGGCTCACCCGCCGCACCCGCGCGGTGGTCGCCCATGCCGGGCTGACCGTTGCCGCTGGAGCGGTGCGGACGGCCGTGGTAGGCGAGCAGGGTGGTGACCTGCGGGTCGGCGACGAGGGTGATGTCGCCACCGCCACCGCCGTTGCCGCCGTCGGGCCCTGCGAGCGGCTTGAACTTCTCCCGGCGAACCGAGACGCATCCGTTGCCGCCGTGTCCGGCGCGCACGAACAGCGTCACCTCATCGACGAAGCTGACCATGCGACGTGCCTTTCTCTAGAAACACGTGAGGGCGAGCCGAAGCCCGCCCTCACGAAAACCTGTCGGTCGACTATTCGCCGGCCGCCACGATGTTGACCACCTTGCGGCCGCCCTTGGTGCCGAACTGCACCGAGCCTGCCTCGAGTGCGAACAGCGTGTCGTCGCCACCGCGACCGACACCCGCGCCCGGGTGGAAGTGGGTGCCGCGCTGACGAACGAGGATCTCGCCCGCGCTGACGACCTGGCCGCCGAAGCGCTTCACGCCGAGGCGCTGCGCGTTCGAGTCACGACCGTTGCGAGTGGAGCTCGCTCCCTTTTTGTGTGCCATGTCTGATTCTCCTTGCGAGCCGCTGCTGCTACTTGATGCCGGTGACCTTGACGCGCGTGAGCTCCTGACGGTGGCCCTGGCGCTTCTTGTAGCCGGTCTTGTTCTTGAACTTCTGGATCACGATCTTCGGGCCGCGGAGGTCGTTGAGAACCTCGGCCGTGACCGTGACCTTGGCAAGCGACTTGGCGTCGGAGGTGATGTTCTCGCCGTCGACGAGGAGCACCGCGGCGAGCTGGACGTTGCCGTCCTTGTCAGCCTTGATGCGGTCCATCGTCACGATGGTGCCAACTTCGACCTTCTCCTGCCGACCGCCGGCGCGCACTACTGCGTAAACCACTACTCGTACCTATCTCTGGGGAACCACGGGGGTTCCGACTGTCTGATGGGGTGTCACTGCGCGGGACCCCAGCGGGAAGGAGGGTCATGCCAGAAAACGTTGCAGTCGAACTGCATGGGGGCGCACCGTGATAAGCGGCGGCACCAACGGTCGAGTTTACCGGATGGATGCGACTCGGTCAAACGAGCGGCCACCGGCGCGTCGCGCGTGCGCCCGCCTAGGATCTTCTGCATGACCGTGCTCATCGACACGCCGCTCTGGCCGAAGCACGGCACGGTGTGGGCGCACCTGGTCAGCGACGAGTCGATCGCCGAGCTCAGGGCGTTCGCCGATTCGGCCGGGCTCCCCTCGCGTGCCTTCGACCTCGACCACTACGACGTGCCCGTCGAGCGCTTCGACGAACTCGTCGCCGCCGGTGCTGAGCCCGTCGAGCCCCGCGAGCTCGTGCGTCGGCTCGCTGCGAGCGGGCTGCGCGTGACGCCGCGTGAACGACGTGAACGACGACGGGCCCGGACCGACTGACGTCGACCCGGACCCGTTCCGTTCGAACCGGACTCAGCCGGCTGCGTGCTCGTCGCCATCGGGCGCGTCGGCGCCTGAGCCGTCGGCGCGCGTGATGACCGGAGCGCCGCCCGCGGGCGAGAGCGCCGCCGTCGAGACGCGACGACTGCGCGAACGCCCCTCGCCCGCCTTCTTCGGAGCCGGCAGCGCGTCGAGCACCGAGTCGAGCAGGTCGGCGGTGTCAGCCGCAGGCTCGGGGCGGGTGCGCGGAGCGGCGACCACCGGCAGGTCGAGGATCGCGGCCACGGCGGCGATCGGCTCCGCCTCTGCCGCCGGACGCTCGATCGTCGCGGTGTCGGGCACGACGTGCTCGGGCGTCGAGGGCGCAGGCGCCGCGGGTGCGGCGTCGGCTCCGGCATCCGATGTCGCCTCGGCGGTCGTCGCCGGCGAACCCGTGGGCTCGGATGCCGCAGCGGAGGTCTGCTCGCGCGATGCGCGCCGACCACGGCCACGACGTCGGCCCTGACGGGCGCCACTCGCGGGCTCGTCGCCGGCCTTCGACTCGGCGGCCGGCGCGGTCGTGGATGCACCGTCGGTCGCGGGGACCGGCGCCTCGCCCTCGTGGTGCTCGGCGTGCGGGATCGTCGAGGCCGCGATCTGCGCGAGGGCGTGCTTGACGTCTTCGGTGATGGCGTGGGTTCCGGTGTGCGCCTTGGGCTCGGTCGGCGTCGAGTGCTGGCCGCCGCCGTTGCCGCCCGTGTTGCCGCCGCCCGTGTTCGGCGCGCCGCTCCGTCCGCCGCGACGACGCTCGGGCTGCTGCTGCTGCTGCGGGGCGCCGGTGCCGCGATGCTTGAAGATCGGCTCGTGGTGCACGACGATGCCGCGACCCGCGCAGACCTCGCACGGCTCGCTGAAGGTCTCGAGGAGGCCGAGGCCCAGCTTCTTGCGGGTCATCTGCACGAGTCCGAGCGAGGTGACCTCGGCGACCTGGTGCTTCGTGCGGTCGCGCGACAGGCACTCGATGAGTCGCCGCAGCACGAGGTCGCGGTTGGACTCGAGCACCATGTCGATGAAGTCGACGACGATGATGCCGCCGATGTCGCGCAGGCGAAGCTGGCGCACGATCTCTTCAGCGGCCTCGAGGTTGTTCTTCGTGACCGTCTCCTCGAGGTTGCCGCCGGAGCCGACGAACTTGCCCGTGTTGACGTCGACGACGGTCATCGCCTCGGTGCGGTCGATGACGAGGGATCCACCGGACGGCAGCCAGACCTTGCGGTCGAGCGCCTTCTCGATCTGCTCGCTGATGCGGAACGCGTCGAACGAGTCGCGGTCGCCGTCGTAGGCCTCGACGCGCTCGAGGAGGTCGGGCGCGACCGCCCTGAGGTAGCGCTCGATCGTGCCGCGCGCCTCATCGCCCTCGATGATCATCTTCTGGAAGTCCTCGTTGAAGACGTCGCGGACGATCTTGATGAGCAGGTCGGGCTCCGAGTGCAGGAGCGACGGCGCCTGCGCCTTCTCGAGCTGGGTCGAGATGTCGGCCCACTGCGCGAGCAGGCGGTTGACGTCGAGGGTGAGCTGCTCCTCGGTGGCGCCCTCGGCGGCGGTGCGCACGATCACGCCCTGGTTCTCGGGCAGCACCTCCTTGAGGATCTTCTTCAGGCGAGCGCGCTCGGTGTCGGGGAGCTTGCGGCTGATGCCGTTCATGGAGCCGTTCGGCACGTACACGAGGTAGCGGCCAGGCAGGGAGATCTGGCTCGTCAGGCGCGCGCCCTTGTGGCCGACGGGGTCCTTCGTGACCTGCACGAGGACGCGGTCGCCGGGCTTGAGCGCGAGCTCGATGCGGCGCGGCTGGTTCTTCTCGCCGTTCTCGGCCGCGGCGTCCCAGTCGACCTCGCCCGAGTACAGCACGGCGTTTCGGCCGCGGCCGATGTCGACGAACGCGGCCTCCATGCTCGGCAGCACGTTCTGGACGCGGCCGAGGTAGACGTTGCCGATGAGCGAGGCGTCCTGATTGCGCGCGACGTAGTGCTCGACGAGCACGCCGTCCTCGAGCACGCCGATCTGGATGCGGCCGCTCTTCTCCCGCACGATCATCGAGCGGTCGACGGACTCGCGGCGGGCGAGGAACTCGGACTCGGTGATGATCGTGCGCCGGCGACCGGCGTCGCGGCCGTCGCGGCGGCGCTGCTTCTTCGCCTCGAGGCGGGTGGATCCCTTCACGCGCTGCGGCTCGGTGATGAGCTCGGGCTCGCGCGGCGTGCGCACCTTGACGACCGTGTTGGCCGGCTGGTCGCCGGTCGACCGCGGCTCCTCGCCCGTGCGGCGTCGGGTGCGGCGTCGGACGCTCGACCCCTCGTCGTCGCGGTCTCCCCCGGCGAACTCGCCGCGTTCGGGCCGGTCGCCGCGTTCGGGCCGGTCGCCCCGTTCGGGCCGCTCGCCGCGTTCGGGCCGCTCGGGGCGGTCGGACGTCACGAGCACGGGCGGCGCGTGGAAGATCAGCGATGTGGTCGTGAGGTTCGACGGGATCGGCGAGTCCACGGGAGCGGCCTCCTCGGTCTCGTCGACGACCGCGGCATCGTTCGCGTCGGCCGGGGCGTCCTGGCCGGCCTCCTCGGAGGACGCCACGTGGCGACCCGCGTGGTGCTCGGCGGCGGCCACCGGCGCCGGAGCCTCGACCGAGGCCTCGGTCGGCCGGGTGACGGCCTCGTCGACCTCTGGGGTCGCGACCTGCGCCTCGGGCGCCTGCTGGGCGCCGCGACCACGGCCGCGTCGACCGCCGAACAGGCCACCGCGCCGCTTGGGCGCGCCCTTCGGATCGGATCGGTTCGTCTGGTGCTCGTTGCCTTCCACCATCTCTGGTGCACTCCTACACCGGTCGGGACGGCCGCGCCATCCCTTCCGTACTCTCTCGTGCGGCTCCGCGTCGTGCGCAGAACCGTCAATTCTCGTCACCGGCGACCGGCAGGTTTGCCTTGTCGCCACGTCTTGCGGTGCGTCTCACCGCTCAATCGGATGCGCGGCATCCGGGAAGTTCGTCTGTCGCCGTTTCCGGGCGGGGCCCGGTCGACTTCCTCGATTATCGCACGACCGGCGACGAACCGTCCGATTCGCCATGTGAGAATCGACACATGTCGGATGCCCCCGCTCGCCCGAAGCCCATCGGGCTCGCCATCAGCCTCATCGTCCTCGGAGCGCTCGGGCTCCTCGCGGCATGGGAACTCTCCCTCGAGAAGGTGCTCACCCTCGAGGATCCGGGCCACATCCCGAACTGCAACGTCGGCGTGCTCGTGGGCTGCAGCACGAACCTCGCATCGTGGCAGGGCTCGGTCTTCGGGTTCCCGAATCCCTTCATCGGCATGATGGCCTGGCCGGTGGTGATCACCGTCGGCGTGGCGCTGCTGGCCGGTGCGACGTTCTCGCGCTGGTTCTGGATCGCCTTCAACGTCGGCGTCGCCGGCGCACTGGCCTTCGTCGGCTGGCTGATCTTCCAGAGCGTCTACGTGCTCGACGTGCTCTGCCCCTGGTGCATGCTCACGTGGGCCGTGACGATTCCGGCCTTCTGGCTCGTGACCCTGCACAACCTCCGTGCGGGGCATATTCCCGTATCGGCACGTGTGCAGCGGCTCGCCGCCGGGTGGTACGGCTGGATCCCCGTCATCACGGTCGTCTGCTACGCCGTCGTGATCCTCATCGCCCAGGCGCAGATGAACGCGATCCCGCGCGTCATCATCGACCTGCAGAACTTCTGGCGCTGATCCCGCGGGAGTCCGCGCCGAACAGGTCGGGCCGATACCGGTTCTGCGCTGAACGCCTGGCGGAATGACGGATGCCGCGTCGGCACGAGGTGCGTCGACGCGGCATCCGTCATCCGCGGCCGATCAGGCAGGCCGGGTCGAGGGTCAGGCGAACCAGAGCGACAGCTCGCGCTCGGCGGACTCGACCGAGTCGGAGCCGTGCACGAGGTTCTGCTGCACCTTGAGGCCCCAGTCGCGGCCGAAGTCGCCGCGGATGGTGCCTGGGGCGGCCGTGGTCGGGTCGGTGGTGCCGGCGAGCGAGCGGAAGCCCTCGATCACGCGGTTGCCGGCGACGCGGATCGCGACGACCGGGCCGGACTCCATGAACTCGACGAGCGGCTCGTAGAACGGCTTGCCCTCGTGCTCGGCGTAGTGCTTCGCGAGGAGCTCGCGATCGGCCTGCACGAGGCGGATGTCGACCAGCGAGTACCCCTTGGCCTCGATGCGGCGCAGGATCTCGCCGGTCAGGTTGCGGGCGACACCGTCGGGCTTGACGAGGACGAGGGTCTCTTCGATTGCGGTGGTCATTCGTGTTCCTGTTCTGTTCGGGAGGCGACCACTGCGGCCGCCTTCTCTCGGTCGATGCGTTCGCCGACGATCATGCAGTAGGCCCAGATGCCGCCGAAGAGTGCTCCGATGAAGAACATCCCGGGGTTCAGGAGGCCGGCGAGGAGGATGAGCGCCTGCACGACCCAGCCGAGCGCGTACGCCCAGCGGTGGCGCAGCAGGCCGATCGTGGCGATCATGAGGACGAGGACGACGCCACCGGCGACGAGCGAGGCCCAGCGGGGCAGTCCGAACGCACCGCCGTCGTCGGGCGTGAGGCCCCAGATCACCAGGCTCGCGAGGAACACCACGATCAGCTCGAATCCGAGCACGATCGACGCGAGGCTGGCGCGCACGGATCGAGGGGCGGATGCCGCGGCCGCCGTCTGCGCCCCGGCCGGCGACTCGTCGCCCGGCGCCGAGGGGTCGACGGGGAGGTCGCTCATCGCTCGTTCCATCCGCGATCGGCGGCGATCGCGATCGCGTCGCCGACGAGCACGACCGAACCGGTGACGACGACGGCGCGCTTCTCGCCATCGGTCGCCCAGTCGCGCGCCTCGTCGAGGGCGTCGTCGAGCCGTTCGAGCACGGTGACGCGCTCGGCGCCCACCTTGTCGGCGACGATGCCCGCGAGGGCGTCGGCGTCGGTGGCCCGATCGGAGTCGGGGTTCGTGACGATGAACCGCGCGTCGAGGCCGGCGAGCACCTCGACGATGCCGGCCGCGTCCTTGTCGCCGAGCACGCCGAGCACGACCACGAGCTCGTCGAAGTCGAACGCCTCGCCGAGCGAGGCCACGAGCGACCTGGCGCCGTGCGGGTTGTGCGCGGCGTCGACGATCACGGTCGGGCCCGAGCCGACGATCTGCAGTCGGCCGGGCGACGTGACGGCTCCCAGGCCGGTCTCCACGACCTCATCGGCGAGCCGGACGCTGCCGCTGCCGATGAACGCCTCGACGGCGGCGACCGCGACGGCCGCGTTCTGGGCCTGGTGGCTGCCGAAGAGCGGCAGCGCGATGTCGTGGTACGACCCGGCGAGTCCCCGGATCGAGACGAGCTGCCCGCCGACCGCGACCGTCGTGGAGATGACCGCGAACGCGTCGTCCTCGACGGCGAGCGTCGACTCGGTGAGGTCGGCGGCGTTCTCGAGCACCTTCAGCACGTCGTCGTGCTGCCGCGCGCTGACGACGGACGCCGACGGCTTGATGATGCCCGACTTCGTGCGCGCGATCTCGACGACGTCGTTGCCGAGCCTGCTCTGGTGGTCGAGGTCGATGGGCGTGATGACGGCGACCTGGCCGTCGGCGACGTTCGTGGAGTCCCACTCGCCGCCCATGCCGACCTCGAGCACCATGACGTCGACGGGTGCGTCGGCGAAGCAGGCGAAGGCGAGCACCGTGAACGCCTCGAAGAACGTCAGCGGCGACTCGCCGGCGCCCTCGAGCTCGGCGTCGACGATCGCGATGAACGGCTCGATCTCCTCCCAGTTGCGGGCCAGCACCTCATCGCGCACCGACTCGCCGTCGATGCGGATGCGCTCGGTGAACCGTTCGAGGTGCGGGCTCGTGAGGAGGCCGGTGCGCAGCCCGGAGGCGCGCAGCAGGCTCTCGATCATCCGGCTCGTCGAGGTCTTGCCGTTGGTGCCGGTGAGGTGGATCACGGGCGCCGAGCGGTGCGGGTCGCCGAGCAGCTCGACGGCCCGCCTCGTCGGTTCGAGCCGCGGACGCGGGGCGCCTTCGCCGACGCGCTCGAGGAGCGCCGCGTAGACGGCGTCGGCCGCGTCGCGCGCGTCGGCGTCGAACTCGTCGAAGGCCTCGGCCTGCTCGGCCCGGCTCTCGGCGGCGCCCTCTTCGGGCTCGGGGATCTGGTCGGGTGCGTCGGTCATGCCTGCTCCAATCCGATGGCCGCCTTCGTGCCTCCGGCGAGGGGGGCGATCTCCGCGGCCGCGACGTCGTCGAGCTCGACGAGCGCGAGCGAGACGGCGAGGGTCTCCCCCGTGATGAGGTCGCGGTGGGTCTCGGCCGCCGCGAGTGATGCGGCGTCGAGCGTCAGCGTCAGGGCGATGCGGTCGCCCACCTCGAGCCCTGCGCCCTTGCGGGCCTCCTGCACGGCACGGACCAGGTCGCGGGCGATGCCCTCGGACTCGAGCTCTGGCGTGGTCGCGGTGTCGAGGATCGCGAAGCCGCCGTCGGCGAGGAGCGCGAGCGCGCGCGAGCCCTCGCCGGCTCCCCCGGCCTCGAGCACGAGGTCGTACTCGCCGGCCTCGAGCGCGATGCCGCCGGCGACGACCACTTCGCCGTCGACCGTCCAGTCGCCCGAGCGGGCCGCCTGGATCGCCTGCTGCACGGTCTTGCCCAGGCGGGGCCCGGCCGCGCGGGCATTGACGCTGAGCCGCTTGGTCACGCCGTAGGCCTCGGCGCTCGAGGCGTCGAGCTCGACGAGCGAGACCGACTTGACGTTCAGTTCGTCGCGCAGGATCGCCTCAAAGGGCGCCAGCGCCGCGGCATCCGTCGTCACGACCGTGAGCGAGGCGAGCGGAAGCCGCACGCGGCGACCGGCCTGCTTGCGGAGCGCGAGCACCGAGCCGCTGATCTCGCGGACGGCGTCCATGGCGGCGACGAGCGCGTCGTCGGCGGGGAACTGCGCGGCATCGGGCCAGTCGGTCAGGTGCACGCTGCGACCCCCGGTGAGCCCGCGCCAGACCTGCTCGGACGTGAGCGGCAGCAGTGGCGCAGCGAGGCGCGTGAACGTCTCGAGCACCGTGTACAGGGTGTCGAACGCCTCACTCTCGGTCGTGTCTTCGGCGACGCCCGCCCAGAACCGGTCGCGCGAACGACGCACGTACCAGTTCGTGAGCACGTCGGCGAAGTCGCGGAGCTTCGCGGACGCGAGGGTCGAGTCGAGGTTCTCGAGGTCGGCGGTCACCTCGGCGACGAGGTCGCGCAGCTTCGCGAACAGGTACCGGTCGAGCACGTCGGTCGACGTGGTGCGAGCGGATGCCTCGTAACCGCCCTCGCGCGCGGTGTTGGCGTAGAGCGAGAAGAAGTACCACGTGCTCCAGAGCGGCAGCATCACCTGGCGGACGCCCTCGCGGATGCCCTCCTCGGTGACGATGAGGTTGCCGCCGCGCAGCACCGAGCTCGACATCAGGAACCAGCGCATCGCGTCGGAGCCGTCGCGATCGAAGACCTCGGACACGTCGGGGTAGTTGCGCAGCGACTTGGACATCTTCTGCCCGTCGCTGCCGAGCACGATGCCGTGGCTGATGACGTTCTTGTACGCAGGGCGGTCGAACAGCGCAGTCGACAGCACGTGCATGACGTAGAACCAGCCGCGGGTCTGGCCGATGTACTCGACGATGAAGTCGGCGGGGTGGTGCGTGTCGAACCACTCGCGGTTCTCGAACGGGTAGTGCACCTGCGCGAACGGCATCGAGCCGGAGTCGAACCACACGTCGAGCACGTCGGGGATGCGACGCATCGTCGAACGGCCGGTGGGGTCGTCGGGGTTCGGTCGCGTCAGGTCGTCGATGTACGGCCGGTGCAGGTCGGGCTCGCCCGCCGCGTTCAGCGGCAGGCGTCCGAAGTCGCGCTCGATCTCCTCGAGCGAGCCGTACACGTCGACGCGCGGGGACTCGGGGTCGTCGCTCTTCCAGACGGGGATCGGCGAGCCGAAGTAGCGGTTGCGGCTGACCGACCAGTCGCGCGCGCCGGCCACCCACTTGCCGAACTGTCCGTCCTTGACGTTCTCGGGGACCCAGGTGATCTCCTGGTTCAGCTCGCCCATGCGGTCGCGGAACTCGGGGACCCGGATGAACCAGCTCGAGACCGCCTTGTAGATCAGCGGGTTGCGGCAGCGCCAGCAGTGCGGGTACGAGTGCTCGTAGCTCGCCTGGCGCAGCAGGCGCCCCTCGGCCTTGAGCAGCTGCGTGAGCGGCTTGTTCGCGTCGCTCCACAGCTCGCCCGCGACATCCGTCACCTCGGCCTTGAAGCGGCCGCCCTCGTCGAGGGAGAGGATGACCGGGATGCCGGCGGCCTCGCCGACCTTCTGGTCCTCTTCGCCGTAGGCGGGCGCCTGGTGCACGATGCCGGTGCCGTCTTCCGTGGTGACGTAGTCGGCGACGAGGATCTGCCAGGCGTTCTGCAGCCCGTACTCCTGGACGTCGGCGTAGTAGTCGAAGAGCCGGTCGTAGGTGACGCCCTCGAGTTCCGCACCGCGAACGGTGCGCGAGATCGCGGCCCGCGCGTCGGCGGCCGACTCGTAGCCGAGGTCCTTCGCGTAGCCCGCGAGCAGGTCTTCGGCGATGAGGTACTCGGCACCGAGGACCTCGGTGTCGGAGGCCCCGCCTTCGGCCTTCTCGCGCAGCACCGTCGCGTCGGGCGTGCCGTTCGGGCCCGCGGGGACGACGGCGTACTCGATGTCGGGTCCGACGGCGAGGGCGAAGTTCGTGGGAAGGGTCCAGGGGGTCGTCGTCCAGGCGAGGGCGCGCACGGCGGTGAGGCCGAGCGACTCGGCCTTGGCGCCGGTGAGCGGGAACGTCACGGTGACGGTCTGGTCCTGACGCATCTTGTAGACGTCGTCGTCCATGCGGAGTTCGTGGTTCGAGAGCGGCGTCTGGTCGCGCCAGCAGTACGGCAACACGCGGTGGCCCTCGTAGGCGAGGCCCTTCTCGTGCAGCTGCTTGAACGCCCAGATCACGGATTCCATGTAGGTCGTGTCGAGCGTCTTGTAGTCGTTGTCGAAGTCGACCCAGCGCGCCGAACGCGTGACGTACTCCTGCCACTCCTTGGTGTACCGGAGCACGGACGAACGCGCGGCCTCGTTGAAGGCCGCGATGCCCATCTCCTCGATCTGCACCTTGTCGGTGATGCCGAGCTGGCGCTCGGCCTCGAGCTCGGCGGGCAGGCCGTGGGTGTCCCAGCCGAAGCGGCGGTGCACCTGCTTGCCGCGCATGGTCTGGAACCGCGGGAAGACGTCCTTCGCGTAGCCGGTGAGGAGGTGGCCGTAGTGCGGCAGGCCGTTCGCGAACGGGGGGCCGTCGTAGAAGACCCACTCCGGCGATCCCTCGCGCTGGTCGATCGACGCCTGGAACGTGCCGTCGGCATTCCAGTACGCGAGCACGTCGCGCTCGCCTGCGGGGAAGTCGGGCGACGGGGCGACGCCGTTCTCGTCGGGGGTACGCGGGTACACGCGGGCTCCTTGGGTGACGGATGCTTCCACGAGGACGCCGTCTGCTCGTCGAGCCTCCGCCGCGGTACCACCTCGCTTGTCGCGCGAACGGAGTCGCGCGACCTCTCGAACGGCTGTGACGGGCCGACCCGTTCGGCTCTAGTGACGAGCGGCGGCCGAGGCATCCGTTCGCGTTCTTCCGAAGACTCCCCGGTGATGGCCGGATCGATGTCGATTCCACGATTGTACGCGTCGCAGCGTCGCGATGGGCCACTCCGCCGGAGGTGAGCGCGCCCGCGCGCCAGGTGCCGGGCTCAGGCCGGCGGCTTCGGGTCGAGCTGCGGCGCGAAGCCGCGGCACACCGGCGCGATCGCGCGACCGACGTCGGCGGCGAGGTCGCCCCGCTCGACGCCGGCGAGCGCCCATGCTCCCGCGGCCGTCGCCGCGGCCGCGGTCACGGCGTTCGCGGCCACCCGGACGATCGTCGCGTCGACCCCATCGTCGGCGCGGGCGGCGAGGAACCCGGCGAGGGCATGGGCGACGAGGAGGAAGCGGCTGAGTCCCGCCGCAAGGAATTCGTCGTGCGTGGCCATCGGCTCGCGCTGGCTCAGCGCGATCGGAACCGCGCCATGCGGATGCCGCGCCGCGAGCGCCGTGACGGCATGCTCGAGCGCGGCCGAGGGGTCGATCCCCACTGGCGTGGCGTCGAGGATCCCGGGCAGGGCCGCGATCGTGTCGTCGACGTCGAGCCAGAGCAGGTCGGACTTCGCGGCGAAGTAGTTGAAGAACGTGTTGCGGCCGACGCCGGCACGCTGTGCGATCTGGTCGATCGTCGTGCCCGCATAGCCCTGCTCGAGGAACAGCTCGCTCGCGGCATCCTCGAGCGTGCGCCGCGATGACGCGCGCGGACGGCCGCCCCGCGACCGCGGCGCCTCGGTTCGGGCGTTCGTGCCGCGGTCGTCGGAATCCGTCATAGACTCATTATGGACTCAGTACCGAAACCGGTCGTCCGCCTCCCCCGCAGCATCCGTTCCCCCTCCGCATCACCCAGAGGAGTCACGTCCGCATGACGTCGCGTCGAACCATCCGCATCCTGCCCGTCGCCGCCCTCGCGGCGGCGAGCGCGCTCGTGCTCGCAGGCTGCACGCCGGCGGGCGACTCGCCCGAGGCATCCGGCGATCCCGTCACCGGCGGCACCCTCGTCTACGCCTCGGGCGACGGCGAGCCCAGCTGCCTCGACCCGCACGTCGGCGGCAACTACCCGCAGGCGCTCATCGCCGGGCAGTTCCTCGAGTCGCTCGTCTCGCTCGACGCATCGGGCGAGGTCATCCCGTGGCTGGCGACCGGGTGGACGTCGAGCGACGACGGGCTGACGTGGGACTTCACGCTGCGCGACGACGTCGAGTTCACCGACGGCACGCCGTTCGACGCCGAGGCCGTGAAGGTCAACGTCGAGCACCTGAAGAACCCCGACACGCAGTCCTCGACCGGCTACCTCGCCCTCGGCAAGGTCGACTCGGTCGAGGTCGTGAGCGACACGGTCGCCCGATTCCACCTCAGCGCGCCCGACAGCGCCCTGCTCGAGTCGCTGACCCAGCCCTGGAACGCCATCGAGTCCCCCGCCGGCATCGCCCGCGGCATGGAGGAGAACTGCCTCGCGCCCATCGGCACCGGCCCGTTCATCGTCGACGAGTGGGTTCCGCAGGATCACGTCTCGCTCGTGCGCAACGACGACTTCACCACCGGTCCGGCCGACCGCGCGCACGACGGCGCCGCCTACCTCGACGGCATCGAGTGGCGCTTCATCCCCGACTCCGCCTCGCGCTACGCGGCGCTGCAGGCGGGTGAGGTCGACATCATCGACAACGCCCAGCCCGACACCCTCGACCAGGCGGAGCAGTCCGGCGAGCTCGTCGAGATCGACGCCCCGCGCCCCGGCGCATCGAACCGCATCGAGCTGAACTCCGGGCAGGCGCCGTTCGACGACGTGCGCGTGCGCGAGGCGTTCATCCGCGCGGCCGACGTGAACGACGGCATCGACGCGCTCTTCTTCGGCACCGCCGAGCGCTCCTCCTCCGTGCTCTCCAGCGTCGAGCCTCTCGCCTACTCCGACGATTCGCTGTTCGTCACCGACCTCGGCGAGGCGAACGCCCTGCTCGACGAGGCCGGTTGGTCCGAGCGCGACGACCGCGGCATCCGCGTGAAGGACGGCGTGCCCCTGACCGTGCGCTTCCCCGTCTCGACGAACCAGTCGATCCCCGCCGAGCAGTCGCTCTTCGAGCAGATCCAGGCGACCGCGAAGGAGGCCGGCTTCGACGTGCAGCTCGAGCCGCTCGACCTCTCCGGCTGGTACGGCGCGCTCTTCACGAACGAGTACGAGGCCGTCAGCGCCCCGTACACGAAGGTCGGCCCCGACGTGCTGCGGATCCTCTACCACTCCGACTCCATCACGCCGGCGCCGAGCGGCTACTTCGCCAACCTCGCCCAGCTGAACGACCCCGAGCTCGACGCGCTGCTCACCGACGCGGCATCCGAGTCCGACCCCGACGCGCGGGCGGCGCTGTACGAGCAGGCGCAGCAGATCATCCTCGGCGGGTTCTACGCGCTGCCGCTCTACGACCAGCAGAACCACTTCCTTCACTCGCCGAAGCTCCAGGGCGTGCGTGCGATGCCGACCGTGTCGACGCCGACCTTCGCCGACGCCTGGCTGGCAGACTGAGCGGATGCCACGAAGCCGAACGCTCCGGCGGGTCGCACTGCGACTCGCCGGAGCGGTGTTCGTGCTCTGGGCGGTCGCGACCCTCACGTTCTTCGCGGTGCACCTCGTGCCGGGCGACCCCGCGCAGGCGATCCTCGGCGGACCGGGATCGCAGGCCTCCCAGGAGGCACTCGACCGGGTGCGCGCCGACTACGGGCTCGACCAACCGCTCGCGGTGCAGTACCTCTCGATGCTCGTTCGACTCGTGTCGGGCGACCTCGGCGACTCCTACGCGCTGAAGACGCCGGTCGCCGACCTCATCGCCGGACAGCTGCTCGGCACGCTGACGCTCGCGCTGCTCGCCCTCGTCGTCGCCTGGGCGTTCGCGATCGGACTCGCGCTGTGGTCCACCTCGGCCGGCCGCATCGGGCGGGCGATCGCCGCCGGCATCGAGCTGACGGCGGCGGCACTCCCCCATTTCTGGCTCGCGACCGTGCTCATCGCCGTGTTCTCGACGTCGCTCGGCTGGCTGCCGCCGGTCGCCAACGGCTCGCCCTCCGGCCTCGTGCTCCCGGTGCTCACCCTCGCGGTGCCGCTCGCCGGCTTCCTCGCGCAGCTCATGCGCGAGCAGATGCTCGAGGCGCTCGAGCAGCCGTTCACGACGTCGGCGCTCGCTCGCGGCGAGACCGCGGCCGGCATCCGACTTCGCCACGCACTGCGGCACGCAGCCCTGCCCGCCGTCAACCTCTCGGGCTGGGCGATCGGGTACCTCATCTCGGGCGCCGTCGTCGTCGAGACCATCTTCGCCAGGCCCGGCCTCGGCCGCACCCTGCTGCGCGCGACCGAGCTGCGCGACGTGCCCGTGGTCATCGGCGTCGTGCTGGTCGTCGCGCTCGTGTACGTGACGATGACGGTGCTGACCGACCTCGTCTCCCGCGCGGTGGACCCGCGCATCTCCCTCGAGGAGCGCGCATGAGCGATCTCGAACTCTCGAACCGCGCCGTCTCGGGGCGCACGCTGCCCCGGCCGCCGCGCGCCGGCACGGTCGCGGCCTTCGCGTTCGTCGCGTTCCTCGTGGTGGCGACCATCGCGCCCGGCCTGCTGCAGACGGCCGACCCCACCGCGATCGCGCCGCGCGATGCGTTCGAGCCGCCCTCGACCGCGCACTGGTTCGGCACCGACGAGTCAGGGCGCGACGTCTACAGCCGTGTGGTCGAGGGCACCGGAACCTCGCTCCTCATCGGCGTCAGCGCCACCGCGATCGGGTTGGCCCTCGGCCTGCTGCTCGGCGCCCTCGCGGGCCTCGGCGGGCGCGTGCTCGACTTCGTCGTCGGCCGGGTGAACGAGGTGCTCTTCGCCTTCCCCGGCATCCTCCTGGCACTGCTCGTCATCGTGCTCTGGGGGCCCGGCCCCGTGACCGCGACCATCGCCGTCGGGCTCTCGACCGCACCGGGGTACGCGCGCATCATCCGCGGCGAGCTCGTGACCGTGCGTTCGTCGGGTTTCGTCGAGGCCGCCCGCGTGCTCGGGCACGGCCGGTGGCGGATCCTCGCCAGGCACATCCTGCCGAACGCGCTCGCCCCGATCGTCGTGCTCGCCACGCTCGGCATCGGGCAGGCCGTCGTGTGGGCCTCGGCGCTCAGCTACCTCGGCCTCGGCGCGCAGCCGCCCGCACCGGAATGGGGCGCCATGCTCGCGGCCGGACGCACGTACATCACGACCGCATGGTGGCTCACCGTCTTCCCCGGCCTGATGATCGTGCTCACGACCATCACGACGACCGTGCTCGGTCGGGCGCTCGCCGCACGGGACGGGGCGCGCCGATGACCGCCCCCGTGCTCGAGGTCCGCGGCCTGTCCGTCTCATTCGGCGCGGGCCGCGACGTGGTGCGCGGCGTCGACCTCATGGTCGAGGCCGGAACCTGCGTCGCGATCGTCGGCGAGTCGGGCTCGGGCAAGAGCGTCACGGCCAGGGCGCTGCTCGGACTCGCAGGAGCCGGCGCCTCGGTGCGGGCCGATCGACTCGTCGTCGCGGGAGCCGATCGCCGCGGCGCGAGCGAGCGCGAGTGGCGCCGCACGCGCGGGGTCGGCGCCGGGCTCGTGCTGCAGGACGCCCTCGTGTCGCTCGACCCGCTCCGCAGCATCGGCCGCGAGATCGGCGACCCGCTCCGGATCCACCGGCGGATGTCGCACGCGGCGGCACGGACCAGGGCGATCGAGCTGCTCGAGCTCGTCGGCATGCCGCATCCGTCGCTCACCGTCGACCGGCGCTCGGGCGAGCTCTCGGGCGGAATGCGCCAGCGCGCGCTGATCGCCTCGGCGCTCGCCCTCGATCCGCCGCTGCTCATCGCCGACGAACCGACGACCGCGCTCGACGTCGGCGTGCAGGCCCGGGTGCTCGCCCTGCTCGACGAGGCCCGCGCGCGCGGCACCGGCGTGCTGCTCATCAGCCACGACCTCGCCGTCGTCTCCCGCATCGCCGACACGGTGGTCGTGCTCGACGACGGAGCGGTGGTCGAGACCGGGCCGACGGCCGAGATCCTCGGTGCGCCGCGGCATCCGGTCACCCGTGCACTCATCGACGCCGTGCCGACCGACGTGCCGCGGGGAGCCCGGCTCGTCGTCCGCGACCGTCAGGCCGCAGCCCCGGCAGAACCCGAGTCCGATCCGCCGCGCCCACCGCGGTCCGGTCCGGCACGCCCGCCGGCCATCGAGGGCGTCGGCCTCTCGAAGTCGTTCCGCGCCGGCGGCGGCACCACGCATGCGGTGCAGGAGGTCTCGTTCCGGGTCGACCCGGGCCGCACGCTCGGCCTCGTCGGCGAATCGGGCTCGGGCAAGACCACGCTCGCACGCCTGGCCCTCGGCCTGACCGCACCCGACGCGGGCGAGGTTCGCCTCGCCGGGGAACCCTGGACGCCGTTGCCCGAGCGCGATCGCCGCACCCGCCGGTCGCGCATCGCGGCCGTCTACCAGGACGCGTTCGGATCCTTCGATCCGCGGTGGAACGTGGGTCGCATCCTCCGCGACGCCCTCGTCGCCGGGCAGCGCGAGGTGTCGAATGCCGCGGTCACGGCGCTGCTCGACCAGGTGCACGTTCCCGTGGACGCCGCCTCGCGGCATCCGCTCGCCCTGTCGGGAGGCCAGCGTCAGCGCGTCGCCATCGCCCGGGCCCTGGCGGGATCACCCGACGTGCTCGTCTGCGACGAGCCGGTCTCGGCGCTCGACGCGACCGTGCAGGCGCGCGTGCTCGACCTGTTCGACGAGCTGCAGCGCGTGCACGGCCTCGCGATGCTCTTCATCTCGCACGACCTGGGCGTGATCCGCCACATGAGCGACACCGTCGCGGTCATGCGCAACGGCCGGGTCATCGAGCACGGTGACGCCGAGCGGGTGTTCACCGCGCCGCAGCACGAGGTCACCGCGGCGCTCATCAGGGACTCTCCGCGAATCCCGTGATCCGAGGGTCCAGCCGCGTTCCGCTAGGCTTGAGCGTCGCACATTCAGGCACCTCACCATTGACTCGGTGCCGCCGATATCGAACCGGAGCATCATGACCGACACGTCGCGCATCCCCGACAAGCCCGCCCTCGAAGGGCTCGAGACGGTCTGGGCCGACGCGTGGGAGCGCGACGGGGTCTACACCTTCCCCCGCGCAGACGCCACGCGCGAGACGATCTACTCGATCGACACGCCTCCGCCCACCGCCTCCGGCTCGCTGCACATCGGCCACGTGTTCTCGTACACGCACACCGACGTCATGGCGCGCTTCCAGCGCATGCGCGGCCGCAAGGTCTTCTACCCGATGGGCTGGGACGACAACGGCCTGCCCACCGAGCGCCGCGTCCAGAACTACTACGGCGTCCGCTGCGACCCGACGCTGCCCTACGAGCCCGACTTCGTTCCCCCCTTCGAGGGCGGCGACGGCAAGTCGACGAAGGCCGCAGACCAGAAGCCGATCAGCCGCCGCAACTTCATCGAGCTGTGCGAGCGCCTCACCGTCGAAGACGAGAAGCAGTTCGAGGCGCTCTGGCGCACGCTCGGCCTCTCGGTCGACTGGAAGCAGAGCTACCGCACGATCGCCGACGAGGCGATCTTCACCTCCCAGCTCGCCTTCGTGCGCAACGTCGAGCGCGGCGAGGCCTACCAGGCCCTCGCGCCCACCCTGTGGGACGTCACGTTCCGCACGGCCGTCGCCCAGGCCGAACTCGAGGACCGCGAGCAGCCCGGTCACTACCACCGCGTGTCGTTCCACCGCACCGACAGCGGCACGATCGAGATCGAGACGAGCCGCCCCGAGCTCATCGCGGCCTGCGTCGCACTCGTCGCGCACCCCGACGACGAGCGCTACCAGCCGCTCTTCGGCACGACCGTGACCTCGCCCGTGTTCGGCGTCGAGGTGCCCGTGCTGGCCCACCACCTCGCCCAGAAGGACAAGGGCACCGGCATCGCCATGATCTGCACCTTCGGCGACGTCACCGACGTCGTGTGGTGGCGCGAGCTCGACCTGCCGAACCGCGCGATCGTGGGCTTCGACGGCCGCATCATCGCCGAGGCGCCCGAGGCCATCACGAGCGAGGCCGGCCGTGCCGCGTTCGCCGAGATCGCCGGCAAGACGGCGTTCTCGGCCAAGGCGGCCGTCGTCGACCTGCTGCGCGCATCCGGCGACCTGCTCGGCGAGCCCAAGGCGATCACCCACCCGGTGAAGTTCTTCGAGAAGGGCGACCGCCCGCTCGAGATCGTCTCGACCCGCCAGTGGTACATCAGCAACGGCGCCCGCGACGCCGGTCTCAAGGAGCGCCTGCTCGAGCACGGCCGCGGCATCGACTGGCACCCCGACTTCATGCGCGTGCGCTACGAGAACTGGGTCGGCGGCCTGTCCGGCGACTGGCTCGTGTCGCGCCAGCGCTTCTTCGGCGTGCCGATCCCCGTCTGGTACCCCCTCGACGAGGCCGGCGACCCGAAGTTCGACGAGCCGATCGTCGCCACGCGCGACATCCTTCCCGTCGACCCCTCGTCGGCGCCCGCACCCGGGTTCGACGAGGCCCAGCGTGGTGCACCCGGCGGCTTCATCGGCGAGCACGACGTCATGGACACCTGGGCGACCTCGTCGCTGACCCCGCAGCTCGCGGGCGGCTGGGAGCGCGACCCCGAACTGTTCGACCTCGTCTACCCGTACTCGCTGCGCCCCCAGGGTCAGGACATCATCCGCACCTGGCTGTTCAGCTCGACGCTCCGTGCCGAGCTCGAGCACGGCACGGCACCCTGGAAGAACGCGGCGATCTCGGGCTTCATCGTCGACCCCGACCGCAAGAAGATGTCCAAGTCGAAGGGCAACGTCGTGACCCCGGCCGGCCTGCTCGAGCAGCACGGCTCCGACGCCGTGCGGTACTGGGCCGCATCCTCGCGGCTCGGCACCGACGCGTCGTTCGACCCGCAGAACCCGACCCAGGTGAAGATCGGCCGACGCCTCGCCATCAAGGTGCTGAACGCGGCGAAGTTCATCCTCGGGTTCGAGGGCGCTGCGGATGCCGCGGTCACGGAGCCCGTCGACCGGAGCATGCTCGCCGAGCTCGCCGAGGTGGTCGCGAAGGCCACGAAGTCGCTCGAGTCGTACGACCACGCTCGCGCGCTCGAACTGTCCGAGACTTTCTTCTGGACCTTCTGCGACGACTACCTCGAGCTCGTCAAGGAGCGCGCCTACGGAGAGCCGAGCGCCGAGCAGGCTTCGGCCGTCGCTGCGCTGAAGACCGCGCTCGCGGTGCTGCTGCGCCTGTTCGCCCCGGTGATCCCGTTCGCGACCGAAGAGGTCTGGAGCTGGTCGAACGAGGGCTCGGTGCACCACGCGGCCTGGCCCACCCTCGACGAACTCGCGGCTCGCGGCGAGGCGGGCACCGAGCTGCTCGTCATCTCGAGCCTCGCACTCACCGGCATCCGTCGCGCGAAGACCGCCGCGAAGGCGTCGCAGAAGACGCCGGTGACCCGTGCGGTGATCGCCGCACCCGCAGCGACCGTGGCACTGCTCACGGCCGTCGCATCGGACCTGCGTGCGGTGGGGCGCATCGCAGAGCTCGAGTTCGTCGAAGCCGACGAATTCGAGGTCCGTGACATCGAACTCGAAACGCCGGAGGCATAGGGGGCCACATGACATACGAGATCCGACTCGCAGCCGAAGACGACTTCTTCGGCTGGTTGCCGCTGTTCGAGGCGTACTGCCGGTTCTACGAGACCGAGCTCGACGACGCCAAGGCGCTCATCGTCTGGAACTGGATCAGCGACGAGCACGACCCGCTGCAGGCCGCGCTCGCGGTCGACGACGCGGGCAAGCCGGTCGGTCTCGCGCATTTCCGCGTCGTGCCCGACAGCCTCTCGGCGACGCGGGGCATGCACCTCGACGACCTGTACGTCGACGAGGGGGCGCGCGGCGCGGGCCTCGGCCGCGAGCTCATCGAGTTCGTGCATGCGCGTGCGGCCGAGGTCGGTTCCGGCGGGGTCTCGTGGATCACTGCGGCCGACAACGCCGCCGCCCAGCGCATCTACGACGAGGTCGCGACGCGGACCAGCTGGGTCACCTACGAGATGCACGCCTGATGCAGCTCGGAACCCGTTGGGCGCTCGGTGCGCAGCCGCCGGTCTCGGTTCCGCCCGAGCTGCGCGAACAGATCGTCGCGGTCGAGGCTCGACGAGGCGACGGCGCAGGTCATTGGACCCTCACGTGGCTCGAGGGCCGACCGATCGCCGAGCTCGACGACGGAACCCGGGTCACGCTCGCCGGAGTCGCCGAGCCCGGCACCGAGGGCGACGCCGACGAAGACTGGTGACGGGGGCGGTCACGCTCACGCCCGCGCGATGACCTCTCCGTGCGGCATCAGCATCCACCCGTCCGGGTCGGACACCCAGGCGAGCCAGCCGGCGGAGATCCGCTGCAGTTCGCCGGTGTTCGAGTTGCCGGACTCGATCGCGTGCACGGCGAATGCCGACTCGGTCGCCCGCAACGCCCAGGACTCGCCCCACCATTCGCGTTCGGCGTCCGAGGCGAACACCCACACGGAGCCCGTCGCCGTCACGTCGGTGAATCCTGCTTCGCGCACCCACGCCTTGAGGTGCCGGCCGGCGTCGGCTTCGCCGCCGTTCCATGCGTGCACCGCATGGTAGAGCTCCAGCCAGCGCGTGAGTGCATCGCTGGCGGGCGCGGTGAGCACGCCGCCGTAGTCGACATCGCGAACCGCGAGCACGCCGCCGGGACGGAGCACGCGGCGCAGTTCGCGCAGCGCATCGACCGGATGCAGGAGGTGCTGCATGACCTGGTGCGCGTGCACGACGTCGAACGAGTCGTCCTCGAACTCGAGCGCGTACGCGTCCCCGACGCGGAACTCCACGTTGTCGACGGCTGAACTCGCTGCGAGTCCGTTCGCCTGGGCGACGATGTCGGCCGACGCGTCGACGCCGATCACGTGTCCGGGACGGACCCGGCGGGCGAGGTCGATCGTGATGGTGCCCGGTCCGCTGCCGAGGTCCAGCACGTCGAGCCCCTCGCGCAGATGCGCCACGAGGTACGCCGCGGAGTTCTCGACCGTGCGCCAGGTGTGCGAGCGGAGCACGCTCTCGTGGTGGCCGTGCGTGTAGACGTCTCTGGGGGCCGCGTCATGCGGTGTGGTGCTGGTCATCCTTCGACTTTAGGCCGATATGGTCGGCGGATGGACGACGTGACGAACCCGCTCCTCGAACCGAGCCCGCTCCCCTACGGCCTGCCGTTGTTCGCCCTCATCCGGCACGATCACTACGCCGAGGCGCTCGAGACGACGATGGCCGAGCAGCGTGCGGCGGTGGAGGCCGTCGCGAGCGATCCCGACGAACCGACCTTCGCCAACACGATGCTGCCGCTGGAGCGGGCGGGCCTCGCACTCGAGCGCGTGCTCGCCGTGTTCGAGAACGCGAGCTCGGCCGACACGAACGATGAGATCGAGGCGATCGATGCACGCTTCGCCCCGCTTCTCGCAGCCCATCGCGATGCGATCCGCCTCGATCAGCGTGTCTTCGCCCGGGTGCAGTCGCTCTTCGAACGACTCGACGTGCTCGGTCTCGACCCCGATGAGCGGTACCTCGTCGAGCGCGCCCACCACGACGCGGTGCTCGCCGGTGCCGCACTCGACGAGGGCAGTCGTGCGCGCCTGGGTGAGCAGAACCAGCGCCTCTCGGTGCTCACGACCGCGTTCCAGCAGCACCTGCTCGCCGACACGAACGACCTCGCCCTGCACCTCGTCGAGCCCGACGACGTCGCCGGTCTCGACGAGGGCGCGGCGTCGGCCGCGCGCGAGGCCGCGGCATCCCGCGGACTCGAGGGCTGGCTCGTGACGCTCGTCCTGCCGACCGGCCAGCCGGCGCTCGCCACCCTCGCGAACCCCGCGACGCGCGACGCCCTGCTCACCGCCTCGCGCGATCGCGGGCGCCACGGCGGCGACCACGACACCAGGGCGATCCTGCTCGAGATCGTGCGGTTGCGCGCCGAGCGAGCGGCGCTGCTCGGATTCGACTCGCACGCCGCCGCCGTGACCGCAGGGCAGACGGCCGGCTCCCCCGAGGCCGTCGCCACGCTCCTCGCCGAGCTCACGGGGCCCGCGATGCGCAACGTCGAACGCGAGCGCGAACAGCTCTCGGCGAGGGCGGCGTCCGTCGGCGCGCGCGAGGTCGCGGCATCCGACTGGGCCTTCCTCGCCGACCAGGTCGCCGCGGAGCGCGATGCGCTCGACCCCGCCGAGGTGCGGCAGTACCTCGAGTTCGAGCGCGTGCTCGTCGACGGCGTCTTCCATGCCGCGAACCTGCTCTACGGGCTCACCTTCGAGGCCCGGCCCGACCTGATCGGCTATCACCCCGACACCCGGGTGTACGAGGTGTTCGAACACGACGGCGACCCCGTCGGCCTGTACCTCCTCGATGCGTACACGCGCGATTCCAAGCGCGGGGGTGCGTGGATGAGCTCGCTCTTCGAGCAGTCCGACATGACTGGGCGACTCCCCGTGGTCGTCAACAACCTGAACATCCCGAAGCCCGCTCCAGGCGAGCCCACGCTGCTCACCTTCGACGAGGCCGGAACCCTCTTCCACGAGTTCGGCCATGCCCTGCACGGACTGCTCGCGCGGGTGCGGTTCCCGTCGCATGCCGGCACGCGCGTCTTCCGCGACTTCGTCGAGCTGCCCAGCCAGGTGAACGAGCTCTGGCTGCTCCGCCCCGAGGTGATGGCGAGCTTCGCCGTGCACCACGAGACGGGCGAGCGGATGCCGCAGCAGCTCCAAGATCGTCTGCGGGCCACCGCCGGCATCGAGTCGGGGTTCTCGACCGCCGAGTACCTCGCCGCCGCGGCCCTCGACCAGGCGTGGCACCGGATCGCGGCCGGATCGGGCCCCGTCGCCGAGGACGCGCCCCACGGCGTCGACGTCGTCGCGGCGTTCGAGCAGGCCGCGCTCGTGGAGATCGGTCTCGCGCACCCCCTCGTGCCACCGCGCTATGCGAGCACGTACTTCGCCCACGTCTTCGCCGGGGGGGTACGACGCGGGCTACTACTCGTACATCTGGAGCGAGGTGCCCGGCGCCGACATCATGGCCTGGTTCGAGGTCAACGGCGGGGCCACACGGGCGAACGGCGACCGCTTCCGTCGGGAGATCCTCGGTCCGGGCGGCTCACGCGACCCGCGGGAGTCGATTCGCTCGCTGCTCGGTCGGGAGGCGTCGATCGGACCGCTCCTCGCGAGACGCGGCCTCGGCTGAGGGCTGACGGTCTCAGCCGAGGGGGAACCGCGGACGCCCCGTGCCCGTGGATCACCCGAGACGACGGATGCCCCGTGCAGGCGTGCTGCACGGGGCATCCGGAATGGTCGTGGCGCTGCGGCTCAGATCGCGAAGCCGAGCGCGCGCATCATGTCGCGGCCGTCGTCGGTGATGCGCTCGGGGCCCCACGGCGGCATCCACACCCAGTTGATGCGGAACGCCTCCACGACGCCGTCGAGCGCCTCGGCGGTCTGCTCTTCGAGCACGTCGGTGAGCGGGCATCCGGCGCTCGTGAGCGTCATGTGGATGATGAGCGCGTTGTTCTCGTCATCCCATCCGAGGTCGTAGATGAGGCCGAGATCGACGACGTTGACGCCGAGCTCGGGGTCGACGACGTCTTTCAGCGCCTCTTCGACCTCGTCGTAGCGCTCAGGAGCGAGTGAGGTGGCCATGATCGGATTCTACTCGCGCCTACTCGGCCGCCGACTCGGCGACCTGGTAGCGGTCGTAGCCCTCTTCCTCGAGACGGTCGGCGAGCTCGGGGCCGCCCTGCTCGGCGATGCGGCCGGCGACGAACACGTGCACGAAGTCGGGCTTGATGTACCGGAGGATGCGCGTGTAGTGCGTGATGAGCAGGACACCGAGGCCGGTGTTCGCCTTGGCGCGGTTGACGCCCTCGGACACGATCTTCAGCGCGTCGACGTCGAGGCCGGAGTCGGTCTCGTCGAGCACCGCGAACTTCGGCTTCAGCAGCTCGAGCTGCAGGATCTCGTTGCGCTTCTTCTCGCCGCCCGAGAAGCCCTCGTTGACGTTGCGCTCGGCGAAGGCCTTGTCCATCTTGAGGTTCTTCATCGACTCGCGCACGTCCTTGACCCACGTGCGCACCGACGGCGCCTCGCCGTCGATCGCGGTCTTCGCGGTGCGGAGGAAGTTGGTGACCGTGACCCCGGGGATCTCGACGGGGTACTGCATGGCCAGGAAGATGCCGACGCGCGCACGCTCGTCGACGCTCATCTCGAGCACGTTCTCGCCGTCGAGGAGGATCTCGCCCTCGACGACGGTGTACTTCGGGTGGCCGGCGATCGTGTAGGCGAGCGTCGACTTGCCGGAGCCGTTCGGGCCCATGATGGCGTGGATCTCGCCCTCGTTGATGACGAGGTCGACACCGCGGAGGATCTCGCGGGTTCCCTGGTCGGTCTCGACGTTGACGTGCAGGTTCTTGATCTCGAGCACGGACATGGTGATGGGGGTTCTCTTTCGATTGTCGGCCGCGCGGGCCGGAAACTGATTCAGACGGCCAGGGTGACCGCGGGGTCGATGTGCACGTCGCCGTCGGTGATCTCCACCTGGTAGACGGGCACGGGTTCGTAGGCGGGGAGCGTGAGCGGCTTGCCGGTCTTCAGCGAGAACTTCGAGCCGTGCGCCCAGCACTCGAGCGTGTCGTCCTCGACGAAGCCCTCGGCGAGGGAGATGTCACCGTGGGTGCAGGTGTCGCCGATGGCGAAGACCTGGCCGGCGGAGTCCTTGACGACGGCGATCGGCACGCCCTCGAGCACGAAGCGCGACGCCTCGTTCTCGGCGAGGTCGCCCACGGAGCAGACACGAACGGATGCCACGTCAGCGACCTTCCAGTTCGGCCTCGATCGCCGCCGTGAGGCGGGCCTCGAGGTCGGCCGAGCCGATCTTCTGCACGATGTCGGTGAGGAAGCCTCGCACGACGAGACGACGTGCCTCGTCTTCTCGGATGCCGCGCGCCATGAGGTAGAAGAGCTGCTCGTCGTCGAAGCGGCCCGTGGCACTCGCGTGCCCGGCGCCCTCGATGTCGCCCGTCTCGATCTCGAGGTTCGGCACCGAGTCGGCGCGGGTGCCCTCGGTGAGCACGAGGTTGCGGTTCTGCTCGTAGCTGTCGGTGCCGACCGCGGCGTTGCCGATGAGCACGTCGCCGATCCAGACGGTGCGCGCGCCAGCACCCTGCAGCGCGCCCTTGTAGGTCACGCGGCTCTTCGTGTGCGGTGCGTCGTGGTGCACGAAGACCTGCTGCTCGAGGTGCTGACCGGCGTCGGCGAAGTAGAGGCCGAGCGACTCGATGTCGGCACCCTGCTCCGCGAGGTGGGTCGACGGGTTCACCCGGACGACCTTGCCGCCGAGGGAGACCACGATGTGCTTCAGGAACGAGTCGCGGCCGAGGCGCGCGAACTGGCTCGAGAGGTGGACGGCCTCGTCGTCCCATTCCTGCAGCGAGACGACCGTGAGCGAGGCTCCGTCGCCGACGATGATCTCGACGTTCTCGCTGAGACGGGCGCTGCCCGTGCCGGCGAGCACCACGAAGCCCCGGCTGTTCGGCGCCGCCTCGATGACGGTGTGCGCGGCGCGCGGCCGGTCGCGGAGTTCGGCGCGGGTCACGAACGCGACCTTCTCGTCTTCGCCGGTGACGGAGACGAGGAGTGCCTCGCCGAACGCCGACCAGGCGTTCGCGCTCGCGCGATCCTCAGGCGTGCCCGCCGCGCCGATGCGCGCATCGTCGCGAGGGATGTAGGAGAACGCGACGCCCGCGACATCCGTCGTCTCGATCGTCAGGCGCGACCCGTCGAGCTCGCCGCCCGTGAGGTCGGCGAACGCCGCGACCGGGGAGAGCTTCCACTCGTGCTCGCGGCCGTTGACCGGCTCGAAGTCCTCGACGTTCACCGAGCGGAACCGCTCGGAGCGCGTCTGCACGGGCACGAAGGCGCCGTCGGAATGCGCGACGAGGCCGTGCTGTCCGGGAGTGGCCATAGGAGATGAACGCTGTGCTGTGCTGGTCATCTGGGCGGTCACTGCTAGCCCACCGATCCTTCCATGCCCATCTCGATGAGCTTGTTGAGTTCCATCGCGTACTCCATGGGGAGCTCGCGTGCGATCGGCTCGATGAAGCCGCGCACGATCATCGACATGGCCTCGGTCTCGTCGATGCCGCGGCTCATGAGGTAGAAGAGCTGCTCCTCGCTGACCTTCGACACCGTCGCCTCGTGACCGAGCTTCACGTCGTCGACGCGGATGTCGATGGCCGGGTAGGTGTCGGAGCGCGAGATCGTGTCGACGAGCAGGGCGTCGCACACGACGCTGTTCGCCGAGTGGTGCGCGTTCGCGTCGATGCGCACCTCGCCGCGGTAGCCGGCTCGGCCTCCCCCGCGGGCGATCGACTTCGAGACGATCGACGACTGCGTGTACGGCGCCATGTGGATCATCTTCGCGCCGGCGTCCTGGTGCTGGCCGGGGCCGGCGAAGGCGACCGAGAGCGTCTCGCCCTTGGCGTGCTCGCCCATGAGGAAGATCGACGGGTACTTCATGGTGACCTTGGAGCCGATGTTGCCGTCGACCCACTCCATGGTGGCGCCCTCGGCTGCGGTGGCCCGCTTGGTGACGAGGTTGTAGACGTTGTTCGACCAGTTCTGGATCGTCGTGTAGCGAACGCGGGCGTTCTTCTTCACGATGATCTCGACGACGGCCGAGTGCAGCGAGTCGGACTTGTAGATCGGGGCCGTGCAGCCCTCGATGTAGTGCACGTAGCTGTCCTCGTCGGCGATGATCAGCGTGCGCTCGAACTGGCCCATGTTCTCGGTGTTGATGCGGAAGTAGGCCTGCAGCGGGATCTCGACGTGCACGCCCGGCGGGACGTAGACGAACGAGCCGCCCGACCATACGGCCGTGTTCAGCGCGGCGAACTTGTTGTCGCCGGCCGGGATCACGGTGCCGAAGTACTCCTCGAAGAACTCGGGGTGCTCCTTCAGCGCGGTGTCGGTGTCCATGAAGATGACGCCCTGGCGCTCGAGCTCTTCGTTGATCTGGTGGTAGACCACCTCGGACTCGTACTGCGCGGCGACGCCGGCGACGAGGCGCTGGCGCTCCGCCTCGGGGATGCCGAGCTTCTCGTACGTGTTCTTGATGTCATCGGGCAGGTCTTCCCAGGTCTGGGCCTGCTTCTCGGTCGAGCGCACGAAGTACTTGATGTTGTCGAAGTCGATCTCGGAGAGATCCGCGCCCCACGTTGGCATCGGCTTGCGCTCGAAGAGCTGCAGGGCGCGCTGGCGTCGCTGCAGCATCCATTCGGGCTCCGACTTCAGCGCGGAGATGTCGGCGACGACCTCCGGCGAGATTCCGCGTCGGGCCGAGGCCCCAGCCGCGTCGGAGTCGGCCCATCCGAACTCGTACGTTCCGAGTCCTTCGAGTTCCGGCCGGTCGATCAGTACGTCCGTCATGCTCTCCCTCTTCTCCTCCCGTGCAACCGGCTATCAGTCCGGCCCATCGCCTCCCGTGAGTCGAGGCGCTCTTGGAGATGGTGATGATGTGCGGGTGGCGTCAATGCGAACCTAAGATGTGTGGGTACCCGCCTCGCGCGATCTCGCGCGCCTCGCGGTCTCCAACCCACCAAGTCTATAGGGTCGCGCCGCCGCCTGGTCCGTACTCCCAGCGCCAGCACAGCAGACCCGGAGCAGGACCCCCAGCGTGAACCGCTTCATCGCGTGGCTCCCCGACCGCGTCGACCGCCGCATCCGCTTCTTCGCGTGGCTCTCGTTCCTCGCGCAGACGACGATCATCGCCACCGGCGGTGCCGTGCGCCTCACCGGATCCGGCCTCGGGTGCCCCACGTGGCCCACCTGCACGGCCGACTCGCTCGTGCCGACCGAGGAGCTCAGCTACCACTCTCTGATCGAGTTCGGCAACCGGCTCATGACCGGCGTCGTGGGCATCGTCGCGCTGGTCCTGTTCATCCTCGTCTGGCGCATCCGCGCCGAGCGCCGGGACCTGTTCACGCTGTCCTTCATCGTCGGCGCGGGCATCGTCGCGCAGGCGATCGTCGGCGGCATCACGGTGTGGACCGGCCTCAACCCGTTCATCGTGGGCTTCCACTACGTGTCATCGCTGCTGCTCGTCTGCGTGGCGGCCGCGTTCCTCGCGCGCATGGACTCCGCGCCCGGTCCTCGCGAACGCGCCGTGCCCGGCTGGTACCTCGCGCTCGCGCATGCCACGAGCGCCGTGCTCGCGATCTCGATCGTGTTCGGCGTCCTCACGACCGGCGCGGGCCCCCACTCGGGCGATGCCGCGGCGGGTCGCAACGGCTTCAACGCCGAGTTGCTCGAGCACGTGCACGCGTGGCCCGGCTACGCGATGTTCGCCCTGACGATCGCGCTCGTGATCGGCGCCGCGACGCTGAAACTGCCGACGCTCCGCTGGGCGATCGTGCTGCTCGCCGTCGAACTCGTGCAGATCGCCGTCGGCCTCTACCAGGCGCGCAACGGCCTGCCGCCGCTCGCGGTCGGCATCCACATGGTGCTCGCCGCGCTGACGGCCGCGACCATGACCGTCGTGATCCTGCACTTGAAGCGGCCGGTGACGGCGGATGCCGCGACGGCCGCCTCGCCGGTCGAGGCCGCCACGCGCTGATGCTCGTCCGTCATCGTGGCCGCGAACCGCGCATCTCCCCCGCGGCCACGGTGGCGCCCGGCGCGATCGTCTCGGGCGACGTCGTCATCGAGGCAGGTGCGCGCATCCTGCACGGCGCCGTGCTCACGGCCGAGGACGGCCGGGTGCGCATCGGAGCGGAGACCGTCGTGCTCGAGCACGCCGTGATCCGCGGTCGGCACGACCATCCCGCCATCGTCGGCTCACACGTCATGATCGGGCCGCACGCCCACGTCAGCGGGGCCACGATCGGCGACGACGCGTTCATCGCCACCGGCGCAGCCCTGTTCCCCGGCGCGGTCGTCGGCGCGGGCGCCGAGGTGCGCGTGAACGCCGTCGTCCAGGTGAACACGACGCTCGAGCCCGGCGCGGTGGTTCCCATCGGGTGGGTCGCCGTCGGCACCCCCGCGCAGCTGTTCGGTCCAGACCGACACGACGAGATCTGGGCGGTGCAGCGCACCCTCGACTTCCCGGGCACCGCCTACGGGGTCGACCGCTCCGCCGGCATGGCAGAGATCATGCGGCGGCAGTCGGCGTTCTACGCCGCCCACGACGACGACGTGATCATCGGCGACGAGGGCTGACGCGACATCCGATCGACGGGATCAGTCGGCCGGGACATCCGACCGCCTCAGGACCGCAGCCGGATCAGAACGGCAGCAGCGGATCGATGCCGACCGCGAGGAAGATGAGCGTCAGGTACGCGATCGAGCCGTGGAAGACGCGCATCGGCGAGACCTGCACGTGGCGGATCGCGAGGTTGTACAGGCGGTGCGTCTCGTAGATGAACCACACGCCCGTGACGAGCGCGACGCTCGAGTAGAGCAGGCCCATGCCGGCCACGGGGATCAGCAGCAGCGAGCACGCGACGGTCGCCCATGCGTAGAGGATGACCTGCAGGCCGACCTGGGCGCGACCGCGCACGACCGCGAGCATCGGCACGCCGGCGGCCGCGTAGTCGTCCTTGTACTTCATCGAGAGCGGCCAGTAGTGCGGCGGCGTCCACAGGAAGATGATCAGGAACAGGATGAACGGCGGCCAGCTCAGGTCGCCCGTGACGGCGGCCCAGCCGATGAGCACGGGCATGCAGCCGGCGATGCCGCCCCACACGATGTTCTGCGCCGTGCGGCGCTTGAGGATCAGGCTGTAGAAGACGACGTACAGCAGGATCGCGGCGAGCGAGAGCGCCGCGGCGACCCAGTTCGTGAACACGCCGAGCCACACGATGGACGCGATGCCGAGGCCGTAGGCGAACACGAGGGCCTCGCGATCGGAAAGCTCGCCCGTGACGAGCGGGCGCCCCTGCGTTCGCTTCATGACGCGATCGATGTCGCGGTCGATGTAGCAGTTGAATGCGCCGGCCGAACCCGCGCTCATGGCGCCGCCGATCAGGGTCGCGACCATGAGCCAGAGGCTCGGCAAGCCGTTCTGGGCGAGGATCATCGTCGGCGCGGTGACCACGAGCAGCAGCTCGATCACGCGCGGCTTCGTCAGCGCCAGGTACGCCGCGAGCTTGCGCTTCAGGGTCGGCTCGGTCGTCGCTTGCCGCGTCTCAACTGCTGCCTGCATCGCTCCTCTTCCGCGCGGGCGCGACGAACACGACGCGGCCCACACGGCATTCTATGTCATGCGGCGTCATCGGCATCCGCGACCCGGCCCCGGCCGTTTCCGCGTTCGACGCGACCTCACACGATGTTCTCGAACCCGTGAACCCACTGTCACGTCCGCGAAACTGAGCCTTTCCATATACTTTGAGCATGCGGGCCTCCCCGCGTTGTTCACGACCCACACACTTCCGCGAAGTGTGCTCGTGCGCGCAGGCGGGCAACGTCGCCGCAGCGATTTCCCTGGCCGACCGAGAATCTCGGGGCCGCTCACCATCGGAAGGAACACTCCACTCGTGACTCACCTGAACTGGGAGACCATCGACGATCGCGCTGTCGACACCGCACGGATCCTGGCGGCCGACGCCGTCGAGAAGGTCGGCAACGGCCACCCCGGCACGGCCATGAGCCTCGCCCCCGCCGCGTACCTGCTGTTCCAGAAGGTCATGCGCCGCGACCCCGCCGACCACCAGTGGCTCGGCCGCGACCGCTTCATCCTCTCGGCTGGGCACAGCTCGCTGACCCAGTACGTGCAGCTCTACCTGGCCGGCGACGGCCTCGAGCTCGACGACCTCAAGTCGCTCCGCACGTGGGGTTCGAAGACCCCCGGCCACCCCGAGTACGGCCACACCGACGGCGTCGAGATCACCACGGGTCCGCTCGGCCAGGGCCTCGCCTCGGCCGTCGGCTTCGCCTACGCCTCGCGCTTCGAGCGCGGCCTGTTCGACCCGGATGCCGCGGCGGGCACGAGCCCGTTCGACCACCACGTGTACGTGATCGCCGGTGACGGCGACCTGCAGGAGGGCATCACGAGCGAGGCGTCCTCGCTCGCCGGCCACCAGCAGCTCGGCAACCTCGTCGTGATCTACGACTCCAACCAGATCTCGATCGAGGACGACACGAACATCGCCTTCACCGAGAACGTCGCCGAGCGCTACGAGGCCTACGGCTGGCACGTGCAGACCGTCGACTGGAAGAAGACCGGGCAGTACGTCGAAGACGTGGCCGAGCTGAACGACGCCATCGAGGCGGCGAAGGGCGAGACCTCGAAGCCCTCGATCATCATCCTCAAGACGATCATCGGATGGCCCTCGCCCGGCAAGCAGAACTCCGGCAAGATCCACGGCTCGGCGCTCGGCGCCTCCGAGCTCGCCGCGACGAAGGAGGTGCTCGGCTTCGACCCCGAGGCGACCTTCGTCGTCGCCGAAGACGTCATCGAGCACACCCGCGGTGCGCACGAGCGCGGCGCCGCGGCCAAGGCCGAGTGGCAGGTGTCCTTCGACGCATGGGCCGCCGCGAACCCCGAGCGCAAGCAGCTCCTCGACCGGCTCGAGGCCGGCGACCTGCCAGAGGGCATCGCCGACGTGCTGCCCGCGTTCGAGGGCGGCACCGAGGTGTCCACACGTGCCGCGAGCGGCAAGGTCATCAACGCGCTCGCCGCGCAGCTTCCCGAGTTCTGGGGCGGGTCGGCCGACCTCGCCGAGTCGAACCTCACGACCATCAACGGCGCCGCCTCGTTCATCCCGGCCGAGTGGTCGACGCACGAGTTCTCGGGCAACCCCTACGGCCGTGTGCTGCACTTCGGCATCCGCGAGCACGCCATGGGCGCGATCATCAACGGCATCGTCCTGCACGGCAAGACGCGCCCGTTCGGCGGCACGTTCCTGATCTTCAGCGACTACATGCGCCCCGCGGTGCGTCTGGCCGCGCTCATGAAGGTGCCCTCGATCTTCGTCTGGACGCACGACTCCGTCGCCCTCGGCGAAGACGGTCCGACCCACCAGCCGATCGAGCAGCTCGCGACGCTCCGCGCGATCCCCGGCTTCACGGTCGTGCGCCCCGCCGACGCGAACGAGACGGCCGCCGCGTGGCTCGAGATCCTCAAGCGCCGCGACGCGCCCGTCGGCATCGCGCTGACCCGCCAGAACATCCCGGTGTTCGCACGCGGCGAGGGCGAGGCATCCGGCGACGTGTTCGCCTCGACCGACGGCGTCGCGAAGGGCGCGTACGTGCTCGCGGATGCGGCATCGGGCACGCCCGACGTGATCCTCATCGCGACCGGCTCCGAGGTGCAGCTGGCCGTCGCGGCCCGCGAGCAGCTCGCCGCCGACGGCATCCAGGCGCGCGTCGTCTCGGCGCCGAGCCTCGAGTGGTTCGAGGAGCAGGATGCCGCGTACCGCGAGTCCGTGCTGCCTGCCGCCGTCACCGCCCGCGTCTCGGTCGAGGCCGGTGTCGCGCTCAGCTGGGGCCGCTACGTCGGCGACCGCGGTCGCAGCGTGTCCATCGAGCACTTCGGCGCCTCCGCCGACTACAAGACGCTCTTCCGCGAGTTCGGCATCACGACCGAAGCCGTCGTCGCCGCCGCCAAGGAATCGCTCGCGTCGGCCTGACGCGAACACGAAGGAGATCTGAGAACCATGAGCACCACCACCCCCACCGCAGACCTGTCCGCCGCAGGCGTCAGCATCTGGCTCGACGACCTGTCGCGCGAGCGCATCGCCTCGGGCGGGCTCGAGAAGCTGATCGCCGAGCGCAACGTCGTCGGCGTCACCACGAACCCCACGATCTTCGCCGGGGCGCTCACGAACGGCGCCGCGTACGCGGACCAGGTCGCAGCCCTGGCCGCCGCCGGAGCCGACGTCGACACCGCCGTGTTCGAGATCACGACCGACGACGTGCGCGCCGCATCCGACATCTTCCGCCCGGTCTACGACGCGAGCAAGGGCTACGACGGCCGCGTGTCGATCGAGGTCGCCCCCGACCTCGCGCACGACACCGACGGCACCATCGCCTCGGCGAAGGCGCTCTGGGCCAAGGTCGACCGCCCCAACGCGATGATCAAGATCCCGGCCACGGTCGAGGGCCTCGACGCCATCACGGCCGCGATCGGCGCGGGCATCAGCGTGAACGTGACGCTGATCTTCAGCCTCGACCGCTACCGCGCCGTCATCGCGGCCTACCTCGCGGGCCTCGAGATCGCGAAGGAGGCCGGCATCGACCTCTCGACCATCCACTCGGTGGCATCGTTCTTCGTGTCGCGCGTCGACACCGAGATCGACAAGCGCCTCGAGGCGATCGGCACCGACGAGGCGCTCGCCCTCAAGTCCAAGGCCGGCGTCGCCAACGCCCAGCTCGCCTACGAGCTGTTCGAGCAGGAGTTCGGCGGCGAGCGTGCCACCGCGCTCCTCGAGGCCGGCGCGAACCGCCAGCGCCCGCTGTGGGCGTCGACGGGCGTCAAGGACCCGGCGCTGCCCGACACGCTCTACGTGACCGGACTCGTCGCGCAGGGCGTCGTGAACACCATGCCCGAGAAGACCCTCGAGGCCACCTTCGACCACGGCGTGATCGAGGGCGACAGCATCACCGGCGCCTACGCATCCGCCGCCGAGGTGCTCGACGCCCTCGCCGCGGTCGGCGTCTCCTACGACGACGTGACGGCACTCCTCGAGCGCGAGGGCGTCGAGAAGTTCATCGTCTCGTGGCACGAGCTGCTCGACACGGTCCGGGGCGCGCTGGAGTCGGCGCGATGAGCTTCCGCATCGCCGTCAGCGGCGCCGCCGCCGAGGCCGTCCGGTCGACCGTCCCCGGCCTCGTGACCGAGCTGCTCGCGAGCGGCATCACCGCCCAGGACGGCTCGCTCTGGGGCCCCGCCGCCGAAGAGGAGTCGTCGAAGCGCCTCGGGTGGACCGAGGCCGTCGCCATCTCCCGTCCGCTGGTGCCCGAGATCGAGGCACTGCGCGCGCAGCTCCACGCCGAGGGCGTCCGTCACATCGTGCTCGCGGGCATGGGCGGCTCCTCGCTCGCGCCCGAGGTCATCACGCGCACCGCCGGCGTCGAGCTGACCGTGCTCGACTCCACCGAGCCCGGCCAGGTTCGCGCGGCACTCGCCGACCGCCTCGCGGAGTCGGCGCTCGTCGTCTCGTCGAAGTCCGGATCGACCGTCGAGACCGACAGCCAGCGTCGCGTGTACGAGCAGGCCTTCACCGAGGCCGGCATCGACCCCGTCTCCCGCATCGTGATCGTCACCGATCCCGGTTCGCCCCTCGACGAGTCGGCGCGTGCCGCGGGCTACCGCGTGTTCAACGCCGACCCGAACGTCGGCGGGCGCTACTCCGCGCTCACCGCGTTCGGCCTCGTGCCGTCCGGACTCGCGGGCGTCGACATCGCCGAGATCCTCGACGAGGCCGAGAGCATCGAGCTCGCACTCGCCGTCGACTCCCCCGAGAACCCCGGACTCGTGCTCGGTGCGGCCATCGCCGCCACGACGCCGCGCCGCGACAAGCTCGCGATCGTCGCCGACGGCACGCACATCGTCGGGTTCGCCGACTGGGCCGAGCAGCTGATCGCCGAGTCGACGGGCAAGGAGGGCACCGGCATCCTGCCCGTCGTCCTCGAGACGGGCGCTCCCGAGCTCTCCGGCGATCTCGCCGACCTCCAGGTCGTGCGCGTCGTCAGCGACGCCGGCCTCGAGCAGCTCGTCGACGACGGCACCGACGAGATCCGCGTCTCCGGCACGCTCGGCGCGCAGCTCCTCGTCTGGGAGTACGCCACCGCCGTCGCCGGTCGGCTGCTCGGCATCAACCCCTTCGACCAGCCCGACGTCGAGTCCGCGAAGATCGCCGCTCGCGGCCTGCTCGACGCACGCCCCGAGCCCACGCCCGCGGCGTTCGTCGCCGCCGGCATCGAGGTGCGCGGCACGCCCGAGGTCATCGGCGCGTCGAGCGACCTCGAGTCCGCGATCGAGGTGCTGCTCGAGGAGCTGCCCGAGAACGGCTACCTCTCGGTGCAGGCCTACGTCGACCGCGTCGCGCACCCCGAGCTCGAAGAGCTCCGGGCACGCCTCGCCGCACGCGCCGGCCGTCCGGTCACCTTCGGATGGGGCCCCCGCTTCCTGCACTCGACCGGCCAGTTCCACAAGGGCGGCCCCGCCGTCGGCGTGTTCCTCCAGGTCACCCAGGCGGTCGCAGAGGACCTCTCGATCCCCGAGCGCCCGTTCACCTTCGGCCAGCTCATCGCCGCACAGGCGTCGGGTGACTCGAGCGTGCTGGCCGACCACGGTCGCCCGGTGCTCACGCTCACCCTCACCGATCCTGCGACGAACGTCGCGGCGCTCTTCGACGCCATCGGCTGATCCAGGAAGGGTCCACATGCCTCCGGCAACCATCTCCGCTGCGCACAACCCGCTGCGGTCCCCGAAGGACTACCGGCTCAATCGCATCGCCGGTCCTTCGAGCCTCATCATCTTCGGCGTGACGGGCGACCTGTCGCGCAAGAAGCTGATGCCGGCCGTGTACGACCTCGCAAACCGAGGCCTGCTCCCTCCCGGATTCGCGCTCGTGGGCTTCGCCCGCCGCGACTGGCAGGACCAGGACTTCGAGAAGGTCGTGCACGACTCGGTGCGGCAGTACGCCCGCACCGAGTTCCGTGAAGACGTCTGGAAGCAGCTCGCCCGAGGCATCCGCTTCGTCCAGGGCGACTTCGACGACGACGCCGCGTTCGATCGCCTCCGCGGCGTCGTCGCCGACCTCGACGCCGAGCGCGGAACGATGGGCAACCACGCGTTCTACCTCTCGATCCCGCCGAAGTCGTTCCCGCTCGTGACGGAGCAGCTCAAGCGCTCCGGGCTCACCGAGCAGAAGGACGGCCAGTGGCGCCGCGTCGTCATCGAGAAGCCGTTCGGCTCCGACCTGAAGACGGCGCGCGAGCTGAACGACGTCGTGGCCTCGGTCTTCCCGCCCGACTCGGTGTTCCGCATCGACCACTACCTGGGCAAGGAGACCGTTCAGAACATCCTCGCCCTGCGCTTCGCGAACCAGCTCTACGAGCCCATCTGGAATGCGAACTACGTCGACCACGTGCAGATCACCATGGCCGAGGACATCGGCGTCGGTGGTCGTGCAGGGTACTACGACGGCATCGGCGCGGCGCGCGACGTCATCCAGAACCACCTGTTGCAGCTCCTCGCGCTCACCGCGATGGAGGAGCCGATCTCCTTCGAGGCCGCCGACCTGCGCGCCGAGAAGGAGAAGATCCTCGCGGCGGTGCGACTGCCGGAGGATCTCGCCACCGGCACCGCGCGCGGGCAGTACGCGGGCGGATGGCAGGGCGGCGAGGAGGTCATCGGCTTCCTCGACGAGGACGGCATGAACCCTGAGTCGCTCACCGAGACGTACGCGGCCATGAAGCTGACCATCGGCACCCGCCGCTGGGCCGGCGTGCCGTTCTACCTGCGGGCGGGCAAGCGCCTCGGGCGCCGCGTGACCGAGATCGCCGTGGTCTTCAAGCGCGCGCCGCAACAGCTCTTCGCCGATAGCCAGACGTCGCAGCTCGGCGAGAACGCGCTCGTCATCCGCGTACAGCCCGACGAGGGCGTGACGATCCGATTCGGCTCGAAGGTCCCTGGCGCCGGCATGCAGGTGCGCGACGTGACCATGGACTTCGGCTACGGCCACGCCTTCACCGAGGCGAGCCCCGAGGCGTACGAGCGGCTCATCCTCGACGTGCTGCTCGGCGACCCGCCGCTGTTCCCCCGCCAAGAGGAGGTCGAGCTCTCCTGGAAGATCCTCGACCCGATCGAGGAGTTCTGGTCCACGCAGGGCCAACCCGAGCAGTACCGCCCCGGCACGTGGGGGCCGGCATCCGCCGACGCCCTGCTCGCCCGCGACGGACGAACCTGGAGGCGCCCGTGATCGTCGACCTGCCCGCCACCACCACCAGCAAGGTCTCGAAGTCGCTCGTCAAGATCCGCGAGGAGAACGGCGTCGTCGCGCTCGGACGCGTGCTGACCCTCGTCATCGCCACGACGCCCGGCGTCGAGGAGGAGGCGATCGAGGCGGCGAACGACGCCTCGCGCGAGCACCCGATGCGCGTCATCGTGGTCTCGGTCGACCCCGATGAGGCCGACGGCGTCGAGCCCCGCCTCGACGCGGAGATCCGAGTCGGCGGCGACGCTGGCGCGAGCGAGGTCATCGTGCTGCGCGCGCACGGCCCCGTCGCCCACGACGAGGAGAGCCTCGTCATGGCGCTCCTGCTGCCCGATGCGCCCGTCGTGACCTGGTGGCCGGGTGCGGCCCCCGCGGTGCCGGGTACGTCGCCGCTCGGTCGCATCGCCCAGCGTCGCATCACGGATGCCTCGAGCCAGCCCGACCCGCAGGCGGCGCTCCGCGCCCTCGTCGACAGCTACACGCCAGGCGATGCCGACTTCGCGTGGACGCGTCTCACCCTGTGGCGCGCCCAGCTGGCCGCGGTGCTCGACCAGCCGCCGTACGCACCGGTCACCGAGGTGCACGTCACGGGTGCGATCGATTCGCCCTCGACGACGCTCCTGGCCGCGTGGCTCCGCATGCAGCTCGATGCGCCGACCGACTTCGTGCTGACGGATGTCTCCGAGGGCTCGCACGGCATCCACGGCGTCACGCTCCAGCGCGAGACCGGACCGATCGAGCTCATCCGCGACGTGCCGGGGGTCGCCACGCTGCGCCAGCCCGGCCAGCCGCTGCACGACGTGGCACTGCCGCGCCGCACGCTCCGCGACTGCCTCGCTGACGAACTCCGCCGACTCGACCCCGATGAGCTGTACGGTGAGGTGATCAGGAGCGGCCTCGCGCTGCTCAGCGAACCGTCGGCCGAGGGAGCCACCGCATGACGAATGAACGCCGCGTACTGGTGCACCCCGACAAGGGTTCGCTGGCGAGCTCGGTGGCGGCACGGTTCATCACGAAGATGCTCGACATCCTCGACGACCAGCCGCTCGCGCACGTCGTGCTGACCGGCGGGTCCATGGCCGGCGCGGTGCTCGAGTCGATCGCCTCCTCCCCCGCCCGCACGAGCATCGACTGGTCGCGCGTGCACTTCTGGTGGGGCGACGAGCGGTGGGTTCCGGCCGACAGCGAGGAGCGCAACGACTGGATCGCCGATCGTGCGCTGCTCGACGACCTCGACCTGCCCGACGAGAACGTGCACCGGTTCCCGGCATCCGACGGAGACCTGACGCTCGACGAGGCGGCGATCGCATTCGCTGCCGAGCTCGCCGCGCACGGTGTCGACGGGGCCGACGCGCCCGCGTTCGACATCACCTTCCTCGGCGTCGGTCCCGACGGCCACATCGCCTCGTTGTTCCCGCATCGCTCCGGCATCCAGGTCACCGATCGATCCGTCATCGCCGTGCGCAACTCCCCCAAGCCGCCGCCCGAGCGTCTCAGCCTCACACGGCCGGTGATCAACGCCTCCCAGCGCATCTGGTTCGTGCTGTCGGGTGCCGACAAGGCGTCGGCCCTCGGACTCGCGCTCGCGGGCGCCAGTCGCGACGAGGTGCCCGTCGCGGGCATCAAGGGCCGACGTCGCACCGTGTTCTTCGTGGACTCGGATGCCGCGGCAGAGGTTCCCGAGGGCCTCATCGCGCGCGACTACTGACGCCGAGCAGACACACGAAGACGGGGCGAGCCATGCGGCTCGCCCCGTCTTCGCATCCGCGCTGTCTCCCGGCGCTTCGCCGTCCGGGCCGGAACGGCGACGGGGATCTCGGGACGCGATGAGCGCCCAAGTGGTGTACTTGGTGTGCCCGCTCCGCACACGACTCCTTGGTGCGGGCCACCCAGGACAGAGGAGAGCGCCGTGGGCAAGGTGGTCATGAACAGCTCGGTGTCGGTCGACGGCTTCATCGCGGACGACGACGACCAACCAGGACCCCTGTTCGAATGGCTGCTCAGCGGTGACGTCCCGTTGGACGAGAGCGGCGCGTTGAAGGTGACGCAGACGTCCTACGACTACACCCGGCCGTACTGGGACGAGATCGGGGTGACGATCGTCGGCCGTCACGTCTTCGACCTGACCGACGGCTGGGACGGAACACCTCCAGGCGGTGTCGCGCACGTGGTCGTCGTGACGCATCGGCCGAACCCTCCGGGCTGGGACCCTGAGGCGCCGTTCCATTTCGTCGACGGCATCGAGGCGGCCATGGCGAAGGCCAAGGAGCTCGCGGGCGACCGCGTCATCGAGGTCGCCGCTGGTGACGTCGGCGGTCAGGTGCTCGCCGCGGGACTCGTCGACGAGGTGCGCATGGACGTCGTGCCCGTCGTGCTCGGCACCGGCAAGCGGTACTTCGGCTCAGTCGACGCACAGCAGCTGCTCGACGACGCCGACGTGGTGATCCCCGGCAACCGCGTGCTGCACCTGCGCTATCAGGTGCGCCGTCGACCGAGCTGAGCCGCCGATGCCCCGGTCGCGGCTAGGCCTTGGGCGCCTGTCCGCGACGCGCACGGAGCTGCGTCAGTGCCTCTTCGAGGAGCGCAGCGGCTTCCTCGTCGCTGCGGCGTTCCTTCACGTAGGCGAGGTGCGTCTTGTACGGCTCGAGCTTCGAGACCGACGGCGGGTTCTCCTTGTCGCGACCGGCCGGCAGCCCCGTGGACGGGCTGTCGATGGTCTCGGGGATCTCCTCTTCGGGCAGGCTCGCGGCGAAGTATCGGACGGTCTCGTTGCCCTGGGCGTCCCAGTAGCTCACGGCGACGCGGTCGGCGTGGAAGCCGCGATCCTGTTCGCCCATGGGGCCGGCGCCGACGCGGGATCCGCGGATGGCACTGTTTCCGGAAGCCATGCGCTCAGATTCCCGAGTCGAACTTCGTGATCAGGCCGAGGATGACGATGCACGTCACCCAGACGAGGCCCAGGATCACGGTGATCCGGTTGAGGTTGCGCTCAGCAACGCCCGACGCACCGAGGCTGGAGGTGACGCCACCGCCGAACATGTCGGACAGACCGCCACCGCGGCCCTTGTGCAGCAGGATGAGCAGCGTCAGCAGGAGGCTCGTGATACCGAGCAGCACCTGCAGGACGACCTGGAGAATCTCCACGGTGAACCTTTCCGGGCACGACAGGGGGGTCTGTGCCGATATACGAGTATAGCCGGACGGAAAGCCGTGGGCCGGAGACACGCGTCTCCGGCCCACGGCTGCCTGAGTCAGGCTCCGACGTGCTTCTTGAAGCGGACGATGCTCGAGAACTCGTCGATGTCGAGGCTCGCGCCGCCGACGAGTGCGCCGTCGACGTTCGGCTCGCGCAGGAACGACGCGATGTTCGCAGCCTTGACCGAGCCGCCGTAGAGCACGCGCGTCGAGCTGGCGACGTCTTCGCCGAAGAGTTCGCGCAGCACGCCGCGGAGCGCCTCGCAGACCTGCTCGGCCTGCTGCGGGGTCGCCGCCTGTCCGGATCCGATGGCCCAGACGGGCTCGTAGGCGATGACGAGGCCCTTCGAGCCGTCGACGCCCTCGAGCGCCGCCTTCAGCTGGGCCACGGGCACGGCGCTCGGGCCGTGCGCCTCGAGGTCTTCTGCCGTCTCGCCGACGCAGAGCACGGGCACGATTCCGTGGCGGTGTGCCGCGAGCACCTTGGCGTTGACGTCGGCATCGGTCTCGCCGTGCAGCGTGCGCCGCTCGGAGTGGCCGATGATCACGTACGCGCATTCGAGCTTCGCGAGGAACGCGCCCGAGATCTCACCCGTGTAGGCGCCCGAGTCGTGAGCCGAGACATCCTGCGCGCCGTAGGCGATGGGCAGGTTGTCGGCCGCGATGAGCGTCTGCACGGAACGGATGTCGGTGAACGGCGGGAAGACCGCGACCTCGGCGTCTGCCGGGTCGTGCTTCGCGTCCTTCAGCGACCACGCCAGCTTCTGCGTGAACGCGACCGCCTGCAGGTGGTCGAGGTTCATCTTCCAGTTGCCTGCGATGAACGGGGTGCGCTTGCCTACCATCCGAGGACCTCCAGTCCGGGGAGCTTCTTGCCCTCGAGGAACTCGAGGCTCGCGCCGCCGCCCGTCGAGATGTGACCGAATTGGTCGTCCGAGAATCCGAGCTGTCGGACCGCGGCTGCCGAGTCGCCGCCGCCGACGACGCTGAGGCCGTCGACCTCGGTGAGCGCCTGCGCCACGGCGCGGGTGCCTGCGGCGAAGGGTGCGAGCTCGAACACGCCCATCGGGCCGTTCCAGAACACCGTCTTCGACGAGCGGATGTACTCGGCGAAGGCGGCCGCGGTCTCGGGGCCGATGTCGAGGCCGAGTCCGGATGATCCGAACGGCGTCTCCTCGATGGCGTCGGCGGCAGCCACCACGTGCTCCGACTCGGCCGAGAACGACGCCGCGACGACGACATCCGTCGGCAGCACGATCGAGACGCCGCGCTCGGCGGCCTCGGCCAGGTAGCCCTTCACGGTCTCGATCTGGTCGGCCTCGAGCAGGCTCGAGCCGACCTTGTGGCCCTGCGCTGCGAGGAAGGTGAAGAGCATGCCGCCGCCGATGAGCAGCGTGTCGACCCGTGGGAGCAGGTGCGCGATGACGCCGAGCTTGTCGGACACCTTCGATCCGCCGAGCACGACCGCGTACGGGCGCTCGGGATTCTCGGTGAGGCGGTCGAGCACGTCGAGCTCGGTGGCGATGAGCAGGCCGGCCGCGCTCGGGCGGAGTTCCTCGAGCTCGAAGACGCTGGCCTGCTTGCGGTGCACGACGCCGAAGCCGTCGGAAACGACCTTGTCGGCGAAGGCGGCGAGCTCGCCCGCGAACGCGGTGCGCTCGGCCTCGTTCTTCGAGGTCTCCCCCGGGTTGAACCGCAGGTTCTCGAGCACGAGGATCTCGCCGTCGGCGAGGTCCTCGACCTTGGCGGTCGCGTCGGCGCCGACGGTGTCGGTCGCGAACGCGACCGGGACGTCGACGAGTTCGCCGAGGCGGGCGGCGACCGGGGCGAGGCTGTACTTCGCGTCGGGGGCGCCTTCGGGCCGGCCGAGGTGGGAGACGACGATCACGCGCGCTCCCTGATCGGTCAACGCGGTGAGTGTCGGCAGCGACGCCCGAACGCGCCCGTCGTCCGTGATGACCCCGTCCTTGAGAGGAACGTTGAGGTCACAACGGACGACGATGCGCGTGCCGGCGAGCGAACCGAGGCTCTCGATCGTTCGCAGTGTCACGATG
The DNA here is from genome assembly GCF_040547485.1 of Agromyces sp. PvR057. Lineage (NCBI taxonomy): Bacteria > Bacillati > Actinomycetota > Actinomycetes > Micrococcales > Microbacteriaceae > Agromyces > Agromyces sp. PvR057. Next base: position 1,781,772 of record NZ_JBEPPT010000001.1, on the reverse strand, counting down.
ACGCGATTCAGAGACGTTCGGCGACGTACTCGGTCAGGTCGACGAGACGGTTGGAGTAGCCCCACTCGTTGTCGTACCAGCTCGAGAGCTTCACCTGGTTGCCGATGACGCGCACGAGGCCGGCGTCGAAGATCGACGAGTGCGGGTCGGTGACGATGTCGCTCGACACGATGTCGTCTTCGGTGTACTTGAGGATGCCCTTGAGGGGGCCCTCGGCAGCAGCCTTGTAGGCGGCCTTGACCTCGTCGACCGTGACCGGGGTCTTGGTGGTGACGGTGAGGTCGGTGATCGAGCCGGTGGGCACCGGCACGCGCAGCGCGAAGCCGTCGAGCTTGCCGACGAGCTCGGGCAGCACGAGACCGATGGCCTTGGCCGCACCGGTCGACGTCGGGACGATGTTGATGGCTGCGGCGCGGGCACGACGGAGGTCGCTGTGCGGTCCGTCCTGCAGGTTCTGGTCGGCCGTGTAGGCGTGCACCGTGGTCATCAGGCCGTGCTCGATGCCGAAGGTGTCGTTGAACACCTTGGCGAGCGGCGCGAGGCAGTTCGTGGTGCACGACGCGTTCGAGATGATGTGGTGCTTCTCGGGGTCGTACTCGTGCTCGTTGACGCCGATGACGAACGTGGCGTCCTCGTCGGTCGCGGGAGCGGAGATGAGCACCTTCTTGGCGCCGGCCTCGATGTGCTTGCGGGCGGCGGCGGCCTTCGTGAAGAAGCCGGTCGACTCGATGACGATGTCGACGCCGAGCTCGCCCCACGGGAGGTTGGCGGGGTCGCGCTCCGCGAAGGCCTTGATCGCGGTGCCGTTGACGATGATGTTGTCGTCGTCGTACTCGACCGTCGCGTCCAGGCGACCCGTGATCGAGTCGTACTTCAGCAGGTGTGCGAGCGTCTTGTTGTCGGTGAGGTCGTTGACCGCGACGATCTCGAGATCTGCTCCCTGGGCGAGGGCAGCACGGAAATAGTTGCGGCCGATGCGGCCGAAGCCGTTGATGCCGATCTTTACAGACACGGATCTCTCCTGAATTGACGGTGCGCGAGCGCGCGATTTTTGGGAATGATCGGACGGCGGTGTCCTCGGACGATGCCCGAGGACACCGTCACGTTTACGACAGTAGCAGCAGCCCTGAGGTCTTCTCGTTTGCTGCCGCGAAGCGCTTCTGTACGTTGTCCCAGTCGGCGATCGTCCAGAACGCCTTGACGTAGTCGGCGCGCACATTGCGGTAGTCGAGGTAGTAGGCGTGCTCCCACACGTCGAGCATGAGCAGCGGCACGATGCCGGCCGGCAGGTTGCCCTGCTGGTCGAAGAACTGCACGATGATCAGGCGCTGGCCGAGCGAGTCCCAGGCGAGCACGGCCCATCCGGAGCCCTGCACGCCGAGCGCGGTGGCGGTGAAGTGCGCCTGGAAGGCGTCGAACGAACCGAACTGGTCGTCGATGGCCGCCGCGAGCTCGCCCGTGGGCTTGTCGCCGCCGTTCGGCGAGAGGTTGGTCCAGAAGATCGAGTGGTTGATGTGACCGCCGAGGTTGAACGCGAGGTCCTTCTCGAGCTTGTTCACGTTGGCGAGGTTGCCCGTCTCGCGCGCCTCGGCGAGCTGCGCGAGGGCGGTGTTCGCACCGGTCACGTACGCCTGGTGGTGCTTCGAGTGGTGCAGCTCCATGATGGTGCCGCTGATCGCCGGCTCGAGCGCCGAGTAGTCGTAGGCGAGATCGGGGAGGGTGTAGTCAGCCATTGCTTCTCCTTGTCAGATGCCGGGCGTTCCGGGCCTCTGCCCGGTGTTCCGCGGCTGCGCATTCGAGTCTATGCCCGCTGCCGGGAAGGGCGGGCCGGGGTTGACGTTCGATGACACCCGGCTGCAGGGTCGACGGATCGACGGATGCCGCGGCATCCGTCGATCCGGACCGGACGGGTCTAGACGTCGTCGAGGTCGGCCGGAAGGCTCGCCTCGGTGCCTGGCACCCCGAGCGCCGCGGCACGGTTGTCGGCCATCGCGAGCAGGCGGCGGATGCGACCGGCGACGGCGTCCTTCGTCATGGGCGGGTCGGCGTGGTGGCCGAGTTCGTCGAGGCTCGATTCGCGGTGGGCGAGACGCAGTTCGCCGGCGTACTTCAGGTGCTGCGGGATGTCGTCGCCGAGCAGTTCCATCGCACGCTCGACGCGGGCGCACGCGGCGACCGCGGCCTGCGCCGACCGACGCAGGTTCGCGTCGTCGAAGTTCACCAGGCGGTTCGCCGTCGCACGCACCTCGCGGCGCTGCCGCAGTTCCTCCCAGTTGCGCACGGTGCCGCTCGCGCCCATGAGCGAGAGCATGGCGCTGATGGCCTCGCCGTCGCGGATGACGACGCGGTGCACGCCGCGCACCTCGCGGGCCTTCGCCGAGATGCCGAGCCGGCCCGCCGCACCGACGAGGGCCATGGCCGTCTCGTTGCCTGGGCAGGTGATCTCGAGCGCGGCTGACCGACCGGGGTCGGTCAGGCTGCCGTGTGCGAGGAACGCTCCGCGCCAGACCGCGGCGACCTCGTCGCGCGATCCCGTCGTGAGCTTGTTCGGCAGGCCGCGCACCGGCCGGCGACGCGCGTCGAGCAGGCCGGTCTGGCGAGCGAGCGTCTCACCGCCGTCGAGCACGCGGAGCAGGAACTGGTTCGAGCGGCGGATGCCGGAGGGCGCGATGACCGAGACATCCGGCCGCACGCCGTAGAGCTCGCCCAGGTCGCGCGTCACGCGCTTGGCGGTCGTCGGGGAATCCAGTTCGGCCTCGATCGCGATGCGACCGGAGATGATGTGCAGGCCACCGGCGAACCGGAGCACGGAGGCCAGCTCGGCCGCGCGGACGCTCGTCTTCGAGACCTCGACGCGGGCCAGTTCTTCTTTCACATCCGCGGTCAATGCCACCTCGTGATCCTTCCTTTGGGTGGATACGCGGGAACGGCGCCCCACGCGTCATGGACAAGTCGAACGGTCACTCGCGCCCGAGGTCGCGGTGCCGGACGCTGACGGCGAGGTCGGGGAACGCGGCGAGCCGAGCGGCGAGCTCGCGGACCATCGCCACCGAACGGTGCTTGCCGCCGGTGCAGCCGACGGCGATCGTCGCGTGGCCCTTGTTCTCGCGCCGGTAGCCGCTCAGCACCGGCTCGAGCGCCTTCACGTAGGCGTCGACGAACTCCTGCGCACCGGGCTGACGCAGCACGTAGTCGGAGACCGCGGGATCCTCGCCCGTGAGGTTGCGCAGCTCGCCGATCCAGAACGGGTTCGGCAGGAACCGGGCGTCGGCGACGAGGTCGGCGTCGGTCGGCAGCCCGTACTTGAAGCCGAAGCTCAGCAGCGTGACGCGGACGCCCGCCCGGCCCGCCTCGGCGAAGCTGTCGGTGATGAGGTTCGCGAGCTGGTGGATGTTGAGCTCGGACGTGTCGATCACCAGGTCGGCGGCCTCGCGGAGCTCGGCCAGTCGAGAACGCTCGGCCCCGATGCCGTCGAGCAGCGTGCCGTTGCCCTGCAGGGGGTGCGGGCGACGCACCGCCTCGAAACGACGCACGAGCACCGAGTCGGTCGCGTCGAGGAACACGACGCGCACGTTCACGCCCGTGCGGAGCGCCTGGATGATCTCGCGGAGCTCGGCGAAGAAGTCGCGGCCGCGGATGTCGACCACGGCGGCGATGCGCGGCAGCGAGGCGCCGGCGCGCTCCACGAGCTCGACCAGCGGCCGCAGCATCTGCGGCGGGAGATTGTCGACCACGTACCAGCCGAGGTCTTCGAGGGCGTTGCCGACGGTCGAACGACCGGCCCCCGACATCCCGGTGACGATGAGCATCTCCTGCTCGACCTCGGTTGCCATCGCCTCGGTTCCCCTTCCCGCACGTCGAGAACCAAGCCTAGCGGGGTTGGGCTGCGGCACCGGCGCGAAGCTCCTCGTGCACCACGGCCGCGAGCGTCGGGCCGAAGCCGTCGACACTGCCGATCTCGTCGACGGATGCCGCGCGCAGGCGCTTCACGGAACCGAAGTGCCGTAGCAGCGTCTTGATCCTGGTGGGGCCGAGGCCGGGGATCTCGGCGAGCACCGAGGAGATGTCGCGCTTGCGGCGCTGCCGTTGATGCGTGATCGCGAACCGGTGCGCCTCGTCGCGCACGCGCTGGAACAGGAACAGCGCATCGCTGTTGCGCGGCAGGATCACGGGATAGTCGGCGTCGGGGGTCCAGATCTCCTCGAGGCGCTTCGCGATGCCGCAGAGGTAGATGCCCTCGACACCGGACTCCGCGAGCGCCCTCGCCGCGGCCGCGACCTGCGGCTCGCCGCCGTCGACCACGAGCAGGTTCGGCCGATACGAGAACTTCGAACGGCGCGTGCCGTCGACCACCTCGGCGTCGCGTGCACCGTCAGCACCCTCTGCGCCGTCTGCGCCATCGGCGCCAGCGCGCTCGGTCGGCGCCGCGAGGTACGCGAGCCGCCGGCTCAGCACCTGGTGGATCGAGTCGGTGTCGTCGGTCGACTCGGGGATCGTGAACCGCCGGTACTCGTCTTTGCGGGGCAGGCCGTCTTCGAAGACGACCATGGAGGCGACGATGTTCGTGCCGCTCAGGTGGGACACGTCGAAGCACTCGATGCGCAGCGGGGCATCCGCCATGCCGAGCGCCTCCTGGATGTCCTCGAGTGCGCGTGAACGCGTCGTGAAGTCGGCGCTGCGCCTCGTCTTGTAGAGCATGAGCGACTGCTTCGCATTCTGCGTGGCCGTTGCGAGCAACGCCGCCTTGTCGCCGCGCTGCGCGGCCCGCAGGCGCACCTTGCGCCCTGCCCGATCGGTGAGCCAGGTCTCGAGCGCCGCGGCGTCGTCGGGCAGCTCGGGCACCACGACCTCGCGCGGCGGGGAGAGCTGCCCGCCATAGGCGTTCTGCACGACCGAGTCGACGAGGTCGCCGATGGGCACGTCGAGCTCCTTGTCGACGGTCCATGAGTGGACACCGCGCACCCGACCGCCGCGGACGACGAAGATCTGCACGGCTGCGGCGAGTTCGTCGTGGTCGATGCCGAACACGTCGACGTCGACGTCGTCGCGGAGCACGACCGCGCTCTTCTCGAAGAACTCGGTCGCCGCCTGCAGTTGGTCGCGCCTGCGCGCGGCGGTCTCGTACTCGAAGGCGGCGGATGCCTCGTGCATCTGCTGCGAGAGCTCGTCGACGATGCGGCGATCCTGGTTCGTCATGAACGAGACGAAGCGCTCCACGTTGGCGCGGTGCTCCTCGATGCCGACCTGCCCTGAACACGGACCGAAGCATCGACCGATCTGGCCGGCGAAGCACGGCCGGCCGGTGGCCATCGCGCGCCGGTAGTCGGAGTCCTTGCAGGTTCGGATCGGGAACAGTTTCAGGAGCAGCTCGAGGGTCTCGTTGACGGCCCACACCTTCGGGTACGGCCCGAAGTACCGTGCGCCGGGGATGCCGCTGCGGCGCGTGACGATCGCGCGCGGCGCCTCGTCGGCGAGCGTCACCGCGAGGTACGGGTACGACTTGTCGTCGCGGTACTTCACGTTGAACGGCGGATCGAACTCCTTGATCCACGTGTACTCGAGCTGCAGCGCCTCGACGTCGTTGCCGACGACCGTCCATTCGACCGAGGTCGCGGTCGTCACCATGCGGCGCGTGCGCTCGTGCAGGGTGCGCAACGGGGCGAAGTAGTTCGAGAGCCGCGCGCGCAGGTTCTTGGCCTTGCCGACGTAGAGCACGCGGCGGTCGTCGTCGCGGAATCGGTAGACGCCCGGCGCGGTCGGGATCTCCCCCGCCTTCGGGCGGTAGGCGAGCGCGTCGCTCATGGTCAGCTGGCGACTTCGACGCCCGCTCGCGCGACGTCGAAGATCTCACGCAGGAAGTACCCGGTGTGGCTCTCGGAGACCGCGGCGACCTGCTCGGGCGTGCCGGTGGCGACGATCTGACCGCCGCCGGAACCGCCCTCGGGGCCGAGGTCGATGATCCAGTCGGCGGACTTGATCACGTCGAGGCTGTGCTCGATGACGATCACCGTGTTGCCCTTGTCGACGAGCTTGCCGAGCACCTTCAGGAGTTTTCGCACGTCCTCGAAGTGCAGGCCAGTGGTGGGCTCGTCGAGCACGTACACGCTGCGGCCGTTGGACCGACGCTGCAGCTCGGTCGCGAGCTTGACGCGCTGAGCCTCGCCGCCCGAGAGCGTGGTCGCGCTCTGCCCGAGCTGCACGTAGCCGAGGCCCACGTCGACCAAGGTCTTGAGGTAGCGATGGATCGCCGAGATCGGCTCGAAGAACTCCGCGGCCTCGCTGATCGGCATCTGGAGCACCTCGGCGATGTTCTTGCCCTTGTAGTGCACCTGCAGGGTCTCGCGGTTGTAGCGCTGGCCGCCGCAGACCTCGCATGCCACGTAGACGTCGGGCAGGAAGTTCATCTCGATCTTGATCGTGCCGTCGCCCGAGCACGCCTCGCATCGACCGCCCTTGACGTTGAAGCTGAACCGCCCGGGCAGGTAACCACGCGCCTTCGCCTCGTTGGTCTCGGAGAACAATGTGCGGACGCGGTCGAACACGCCCGTGTAGGTCGCCGGGTTGGAGCGCGGGGTGCGACCGATCGGCGCCTGGTCGACGTGCACGACCTTGTCGAGCTGGTCGAGCCCGGTCACGCGACGGTGACGGCCGGGCAGCTTGCGCGCGCCGTTGAGACGGTTGGCGAGCACTCGGTACAGGATGTCGTTGACGAGCGAGGACTTGCCCGAACCGCTCACTCCGGTCACCGCCGTGAACACGCCGAGCGGGAAGTCCACGTCGACGCCGCGGAGGTTGTTCGCCTCGGCGCCCTGCACCGAGATCATGCGTTCGGGGTCGATCTGGCGTCGACGCTCGGGGATCGCGATCTCCTTGCGGCCCGAGAGGTAGTCACCGGTCAGCGAGCGCGTGTTCTTCAACAGGTCGCCGTAGCTGCCCGAGTGCACGACGGTGCCGCCGTTGACTCCGGCACCCGGGCCGATGTCGACGATCCAGTCGGCAGTGCGGATGGTGTCCTCGTCGTGCTCGACCACGATGAGCGTGTTGCCGAGGTCGCGCAGCGCGATGAGCGTGTCGATCAGACGTCGGTTGTCGCGCTGGTGGAGGCCGATGCTCGGCTCGTCGAGCACGTAGAGCACGCCGGTGAGTCCGGAACCGATCTGCGTCGCGAGTCGGATGCGCTGCGCCTCGCCGCCGGAGAGGGTCGCCGCTGCCCGCGAGAGGTCGAGGTAGCTGAGCCCGACGCGGATGAGGAAGTCGAGCCGGAGTTTGATCTCGCGCAGCACCTGCGCGGCGATCGCCTGCTCGCGGTCGGTGAGCTCGAGGCGGTCCATGAACGAGCGCGCGTCGGTCAGGCTCAGGAGCCCGACATCCGCGATGCTCGCGTCGTGGATGAGCACCGAGAGCACCTCGGGCTTGAGGCGCTTGCCCTTGCAGACCGGACACGGCACCTCTCGCAGGTACTCCGACCACCGCACGCGCTGCGCGTCGGTCTCTGCCTGGAGGTACTGGCGCTCGATGTAGGGCACGACGCCCTCGAAGCCCGACGTGTAGCTCATCTCGCGGCCGTAGCGGTTGCGCCACTTCACCTTGACCTCGAAGTTGTCGCCTCGGAGCACGGCATCGCGGGCGGCCTCGTCGAGCTCCTCCCAGGGGGTGTCGAGCGAGAACCCGAGGTCGCGTGCGAGCCCGACGAGCAGTTTCTCGTAGTAGTTGTAGAGGCTCTTGCCCTGGGAGGTCCAGGGGATGATGACGCCCTCGGCGATGCTCAGGGATGGATCGCCGAGCAGCAGCTGCTCGTCGACGGCCATGCGCGTGCCGAGCCCCGAGCACTCGGGGCATGCGCCGAACGGCGCGTTGAACGAGAAGGTCCGAGGCTCGATCTCGGTCAGCTGGATGGGGTGCTGGTTCGGGCACGAGAGCTTCTCGGAGAACATGTCCCAGGCGTCTGGGCCGGTCTCGTCGACGTAGTTGATCTGCACCAGGCCATCGGTCAGGCGAAGCGCCGTCTCGAGCGAGTCGGTCAGACGACCCAGCACGTCGGGCCCGGCCACGAGCCGGTCGACGACCACTGAGATGTCGTGCTTGACCTGCTTCTTCAGCGTCGGCGGCTCGTCGAGGCGGATGAGCTCGCCGTCGACTACCGCGCGCGAGTAGCCGCCGGCGGCCAGTTCGCGGAACAAATCGACGAACTCGCCCTTCTTCTGCGAGACGACCGGGCTCAGGACCTGGAAGCGCACGCCGTCGTCGAGCTGCATCAGCTGGTCGGCGATCTGCTGGACGGTCTGACGCTGGATCCGCTCACCGCAGACGGGGCAGTGCGGCACGCCGATGCGGGCCCACAGCAGCCTCATGTAGTCGTAGATCTCGGTGATCGTGCCGACGGTCGAACGCGGGTTGCGGTTCGTCGACTTCTGGTCGATCGAGACGGCGGGGCTGAGGCCCTCGATGAAGTCGACGTCGGGACGATCGACCTGCCCGAGGAACTGCCTCGCGTACGCCGAGAGGGACTCGACGTAGCGCCGCTGGCCTTCGGCGAAGATCGTGTCGAACGCGAGCGACGACTTGCCAGACCCCGAGAGGCCGGTGAAGACCACCATCGCGTCGCGTGGGATCTCGACGTCGACGTCTCGGAGGTTGTGAACGCGGGCACCGCGGACACTCAGGTGCGAATGGGCATCGAGACGTGAAACAGGCACTCTTCGAGTCTAGGCAGACCCACCGACACGAACGCCGTGAGGGCACGCGCTCTCAGCGAACATATGTTCGATTCAGGCGAGGTGCCCGGCTTTCTCCATCTGACGGAGCTCCCGTTTCAGCTCGGAGACCTCGTCGCGGAGGCGGGCCGCGAGCTCGAACTTCAGCTCGCCGGCGGCGACGAGCATCTGGTCGTTCAGGTCGCGGATGAGTTCCTCGAGGTCGTTCGCGCCCTCGGCGGCGATGCCCTGACGCCGGAGGTTCGGAACCGGAGCCTTCTTGCGCGAGTCGCGACCGGCGAGGAGGGCGGCCGTGTCGGCCTCTTCGCGAGCGAGCAGTTGGGTGATGTCGGCGATGCGCTTGCGCAACGGCTGCGGATCGATGCCGTTGACCCGGTTGTACTCGATCTGGCGCTCACGGCGCCGCTCGGTCTCATCGATCGCGGCGTTCATCGAATCGGTGAGCACGTCGGCGTACATGTGCACCTCGCCCGAGACGTTTCGAGCCGCGCGGCCGATCGTCTGGATCAACGACGTCGAGGAGCGCAGGAACCCCTCCTTGTCGGCGTCGAGGATCGCCACGAGCGATACCTCGGGCAGGTCGAGGCCCTCCCGCAGCAGGTTGATGCCGACGAGGACGTCGTAGACGCCGGCCCGCAACTCGGTCAGCAGCTCGACCCGGCGCAGCGTGTCGACATCCGAGTGCAGGTAGCGAACCCGGACCCCGGCCTCGGTGAGGTAGTCGGTGAGTTCCTCGGCCATGCGCTTCGTCAGCGTCGTGACGAGCACGCGCTCGTCGCGGTCGGCGCGGACCCGGATCTCTTCGAGGAGGTCGTCGATCTGCCCCTTGGACGGCTTCACGACGATCTGCGGGTCGACGAGCCCCGTCGGTCGGATGATCTGCTCGACCACGCCGTCGGCGATGCCCATCTCGTAGCGGCCGGGGGTCGCCGAGAGATAGACGGCCTGGCCCACTCGATTCTTGAACTCGTTCCACTTCAGCGGCCGGTTGTCGAGGGCGCTCGGCAACCGGAACCCGTGCTCGACCAGGGTTCGCTTGCGCGAGGAGTCGCCCTCGTACATCGCGCCGATCTGCGGAACCGTCACGTGCGACTCGTCGATGACGACGAGGAAGTCGTCGGCGAAGTAGTCGAGGAGGCAGTGCGGGGCCTCCCCCGGGGCGCGGCCGTCGATGTGACGCGAGTAGTTCTCGATGCCCGAGCAGAAGCCGATCTGCTCCATCATCTCGAGGTCGAACGTCGTGCGCATGCGCAGGCGCTGCGCCTCGAGCAGCTTGCCCTCGCGCTCGAGCTCCGCGAGGCGCTGCTCGAGTTCGATGCGGATCGTGCCGATGGCGCGCTGCATGACGTCGGTGCTCGCGACGTAGTGCGAGCCGGGGAACACGGGCACGGCATCGAGCTTGGCCACGACCTGGCCTGTCAGTGGATGCAGGCTGTACAGCGCCTCGATCTCGTCGCCGAACATCTCGATGCGGATCGCGAGCTCTTCGTACACCGGAATGATCTCGATCGTGTCGCCGCGCACGCGGAACGTGCCGCGCGAGAACTCGACGTCGTTGCGCTGGTACTGCATGGAGACGAACTTGCGGATGAGCCAGTCGCGGTCGACCTGCTGACCGACCTGCAGCGGCATCATCGCCTTGAGGTATTCTTCGGGCGTGCCGAGACCGTAGATGCACGAGACGGTCGACACGACGACCACGTCGCGCCGGCTCAGCAGCGAGTTCGTGGTCGAGTGCCGTAGCCGCTCGACCTCGGCATTGACCGAGGAGTCCTTCTCGATAAAGGTGTCGGTCTGCGGCACGTAGGCCTCTGGCTGGTAGTAGTCGTAGTACGAGACGAAGTACTCGATGGCGTTGTTCGGCATGAGTTCGCGGAACTCGTTCGCCAGCTGGGCCGCGAGCGTCTTGTTGTGCGCGAGCACGAGGGTCGGGCGCTGCACCTGCTCGATGAGCCATGCCGTCGTCGCCGACTTGCCGGTGCCCGTGGCGCCGAGCAGGACGACGTCGGTCTCGCCGGCGTTGATGCGCCCCGCGAGTTCGGCGATCGCCGCCGGCTGGTCGCCGCTCGGCACGTACTCGCTGACGACCTCGAACGGTCGGACGGATCGGGTGGCCTGCATGCTTCCAGTCTAGGTTCGACCTCTGACACGACGGCCGGAACAGCCGATCTCAGGTGCGCGGCACGACAGTGGTCTACGCGCGAGCAGCGCGCTCGTCGAGGATTCGGAACCAGAGCGCGTCGGCCTGGCTCATCGTGTGCGCGAGCGACCCGTCGGTGTCGATCACGACGTCGGCGACGGCGAGGCGCTCGGTGTTCGCGACCTGGGCGTCGACTCTCGCCGCTGCCTGCATCGGGTCGAGGCCGCGTTCCTCGACGAGGCGCCTCAGCTGGGTGCGGCGGGGGGCGCTCGTCACCACGATCAGGTCGAAGGGGTGATCGACGGATGCCTCGACGAGCAGCGGCACGTCGTAGACGACGATCGCGTCGGGGTCGGCCTCCTCGGCTTTCGCGAAGAGCCTGCCCGAGAGCTCGCGCACCGCGGGATGCACGATCGCGTTCAGATCGGCCCGCGACTCGTCGTCGTTGAACACGAGCTCGCCGAGCTTCGCACGGTCGAGCGTGCCGTCGGGGTGGAGCACTCCGCTGCCGAACCGATCGACGATCGCCGCCAGTGCCGGCGTACCGGGCTCGACGACCCGCCTGGCCAGATGGTCGGCGTCGATATGCACGGCACCGTGCTCGTAGAGTCGCCTGGCGACCGTGGACTTTCCTGAGGCGATGCCGCCGGTGAGGCCGATCAGATACACGCCTCCACTCTAGCGAGGCGGCACCGGGCCGTGGAACGCCGGAAGGCCGGCCCCCGAGGGGACCGGCCTTCCGTGTACGGAACGAATCCGAACTAGTTGCTCGACAGCTTCTCGCGCAGCGCAGCGAGCGAAGCGTCGTCGGCGAGGGTACCCGCGCCGGCCGTCTCGCTCGAGTACGAAGCGGTGCCCGCACCGAACGAGTCGTCGGAAGCAGCAGCAGCGTTCGCCGAGGCGACCTGCTTCTTGTGCGCTTCCCAACGCTCCTGAGCGGCAGCGTAGTCCTGCTCCCACTTCTCGCGCTGGGCCTCGAAGCCTTCACGCCACTCGTTGGTCTCGGGGTCGAAGCCCTCCGGGTACTTGTAGTTGCCCTGCTCGTCGTACTCCGTGAGCATGCCGTAGAGCGCCGGGTCGAACTCGGTGCCCTCGGGGTCGACGCCCTCGTTCGCCTGCTTCAGCGAGAGGGAGATGCGACGACGCTCGAGGTCGATGTCGATGACCTTGACGAAGACCTCTTCGCCGACCGACACGACCTGCTCTGCGAGCTCGACGTGCTTGCCGGACAGCTCCGAGATGTGCACGAGGCCCTCGATGCCGTCTGCGACACGAACGAACGCGCCGAACGGAACGAGCTTGGTGACCTTACCCGGTGCGACCTGGCCGATCGCGTGGGTACGGGCGAACACCTGCCACGGGTCCTCCTGCGTCGCCTTGAGCGACAGCGAGACGCGCTCGCGGTCGAGCTCGACGGAGAGCACCTCGACGGTGACCTCCTGGCCGACCTCGACGACCTCGCTGGCGTGCTCGATGTGCTTCCACGAGAGCTCGGAGACGTGCACGAGACCGTCGACGCCACCCAGGTCGACGAACGCACCGAAGTTGACGATCGACGAGATGACACCCTTGCGGATCTGGCCCGGGTGCAGGTTGGCGAGGAAGGTCGAACGCGACTCGGACTGCGTCTGCTCGAGAAGCGCGCGGCGCGAGAGCACGACGTTGTTGCGGTTCTTGTCGAGCTCGAGGATCTTCGCCTCGATCTCCTGGCCGAGGTACGGCGTGAGGTCGCGCACGCGGCGGAGCTCGATGAGCGACGCCGGGAGGAAGCCGCGGAGACCGATGTCGACGATCAGGCCGCCCTTGACGACCTCGATGACCGTACCGGTCACGACGCCATCGGCTTCCTTGATCTTCTCCACGTCGCCCCACGCGCGCTCGTACTGCGCACGCTTCTTGGACAGGATGAGGCGGCCTTCCTTGTCCTCCTTCTGGAGGACGAGCGCCTCGACGGTGTCGCCGACGCCGACGACCTCGCTGGGGTCGACATCGTGCTTGATGGAAAGCTCACGCGAGGGGATGACACCCTCGGTCTTGTAGCCGACGTCGAGGAGCACCTCGTCGCGGTCGATCTTCACGACGGTACCCTCGATGAGGTCGCCGTCGTTGAAGAACTTCAAAGTCTTCTCGACCGCGGCGAGGAAATCGTCAGCAGATCCGATGTCGTTGATAGCGACCTGCTTGGGTGCCTTGGTCGTTGCGGTTGTCATGTAGTGAATGCTCCGTAAAGGACAGAATCGAGCCCATCGCGCGAGAGAGCGTTGTGTTGGTTCCGCGATGGGCATGCGGACAGGATCGTCACAGAAGTGACAATCTATCCTAGCGGACTCGGAGCGGGCACGGCAAGCCGGGCGCGTCGCACCGCTGCACGTTCAGCCGAGCAGGCTCCTGCGCAGCGTGTCGAGCCCGACTCCCCCGAGGTCGAGCGCACGTCGGTGGAACTCCTTGATGTCGAACTCCGCGCCCTCGCGTCGCTTCGCATCGTCGCGCAGCTGCTCCCAGATGCGCTGGCCGACCTTGTACGACGGAGCCTGACCCGGCCACCCCAGGTAGCGGTTGACCTCGAAGTCCACGAAGCCCTGGTTCATGTTCACGTTCGCCCCGAGGAACTCGAACGCGTAGTCGCCGGTCCAGACGCCCTCGCCGTCGGGGCGCTGCTTGCCGAGGTGCACGCCGATGTCGAGCACCACGCGGGCCGCACGCATGCGCTGCCCGTCGAGCATGCCGAGCCGGTCGGCCGGGTCGTCGAGGTAGCCGAGGTCCTGCATGAGTCGCTCGGCGTAGAGCGCCCACCCTTCGGCATGACCCGACGAACCGGCGAGTTGGCGACGCCAGGTGTTCAGCTTCGCGCGATTCACGACCGCCTGGCCGATCTGCAGGTGGTGCCCCGGAACGCCCTCGTGGTACACGGTCGTGAGCTCGCGCCACGTGTCGAACTCGGTCACGCCCTCTGGCACCGACCACCACATGCGCCCGGGACGGCTGAAGTCGTCGCTCGGGCCCGTGTAGTAGATGCCGCCGGACTGCGTCGGCGCGATCATGCACTCGAGCGTCCGGATCTGCTCTGGGATGTCGAACTGGGTGGCGCCGAGCTCGGACACCGCCCGGTCGCTGACCTCCTGCATCCAGCGCTGCAGGGCGTCGGTGCCGTGGAGCTTCCGGCTCTCGTCGCCGTCGAGGAACGCGATCGCCTCGGCGACGGATGCCCCCGGCGAGATCTCCCGGGCGACGGCCTCCTGCTCGGCGACCATGCGCGCGAGTTCCTCGATGCCCCACTCGTAGGTCTCGTCGAGATCGATGACCGCGCCGAGGAAGTGCCGCGACTGCAGCGCGTAGAGCTCCCGACCGACCGCGTCGGCGTCGCCCGCAGCGGGGAGCAGGTCGCGCTCCAGGAATGCCGCGAGTCGCCCGTACGCCTCGCCGGCGCCGTCCGCCCGCGTGTCGAGATCGGCGCGGAGTGCCGGGGGCAGGCTGTCGGGTGCGCCTCCCACGAACTCGGAGAAGAACCCGTCGCCACGTTCGAGCTTGCGCGCCTGCGCGGCCACCTCGCGCACCTGGCGCTTCGCGGGCACTGTGCCCCGTTCGATGCCGAGCCGCAGCGTGCGGATGTAGCCGTCGACGGCCGCGGGGAGGGCGCCGAGTCGCGTGGAGATCGTCGACCAGTCGTCGGCGTCGTCCGTCGCCATCAGGTCGAACACCTCGCGCAGCTCCTGCGCCGGGCTGGCGATCACGTTGAGGTCGCGGAACGGCAGGCCCGCCTCGTGCGCCTCCACATCGAGCGCGAGCTCCGATCGGAGGTCGGCCAGCGTGACCATGTCGACCTCGTCGACGGGCGTCGCCGCGTCGAGCTGGGCGATGGTGCGTCGCTTGGCGTCGAGCACCCCGTCGATGCCCTCGGGCGAATAATCGCCGAACCGCGAGTCGGCGTCCCTGCGCCCGATGTAGGTTCCGAGCGTCGGGCTCAGGTCGACGATGGTGTCGACCCACTCCTCCGCGATTCGGTCGATCTCGGTCGGGGTGCGCTGGTCGCTCGATGCCATGGGTCCGAGCCTAGGACACCGCACCGGGCGTGCACTCGGTCGCACGGGCTGCTTCGCCGGTCACCGCACCGTGCCCTTTCCTCACCGCGCACCGACGGTGCGGGCGCGGATCAGTGCGCCGCGTGCTCCCAGTCGCGCCCGCGTCCGACCGAGACGTCGAGCGGCACGAGCAGGTCGGCGGCCGTGGCCATGCGGTCGCGCACGACCGTCTCGAGCGTCTCGGACTCGCCGTCGGCGACCTCGAAGATGAGCTCGTCGTGCACCGTGAGCAGCATGCGGCTCGACATGCCGCGCGCGGCGAGCTCGGCCTCGACCGTGGTCATGGCGATCTTCATGATGTCGGCCGCCGAACCCTGGATCGGCGAGTTGAGCGCCGCGCGCTCCGCATTCTCGCGGTGCACGCGGTTCGGGCTCGTCAGGTCGGGGAACGGACGGCGACGACCGAAGATCGTCTCGGTGTACCCGTCGATGCGCGCCTGCTCGACGACGCCGCGCAGGTAGTCGCGCACCGCGCCGAACCGCTCGAAGTACTCCTTCATGAGCTGGGTCGCCTCGGCGCGATCGATGCGCAACTGCTTGGAGAGGCCGAACGCGCTGAGCCCGTAGGCCAGACCGTACGACATGGCCTTGACCTTCGTGCGCATGAGCGGCGTGACGTCGGCCGGGTCGACCGAGAACACGCGGGCACCCACGAAGCGGTGCAGGTCTTCGCCGGCGTTGAACGCCTCGATGAGCCCGGGGTCGCCGGAGAGGTGCGCCATGATGCGCATCTCGATCTGCGAGTAGTCGGCCGTCATCAGCTCGACGTACTCGTCGCCGTGCCGGAACGCCTTGCGGATGCGTCGGCCGTCTTCGGTGCGCGTCGGGATGTTCTGCAGGTTCGGGTCGTTCGAGGACATGCGCCCGGTCGCGGCGCCGATCTGGCCGTAGGAGGTGTGGATGCGCCGGTCGGCGGCGATCGACTTGTCGAGCGACTCCACGATCTGCCGGAGCTTGGTCGCATCGCGGTGCTCGAGCAGGTAGCCGAGGAACGGGTGCGGGTTCGACTCCTGCAGGTCGGCCAACGCGCTCGCGTCGGTCGTGTAGCCGGTCTTCGTCGCACGTGTCTTCGGCATGCCGAGCTGGTCGAAGAGCACCTCCTGCAACTGCTTCGGCGAGCCGAGGTTC
Organism: Agromyces sp. PvR057; assembly: GCF_040547485.1. Lineage (NCBI taxonomy): Bacteria > Bacillati > Actinomycetota > Actinomycetes > Micrococcales > Microbacteriaceae > Agromyces > Agromyces sp. PvR057. Next base: position 1,765,711 of record NZ_JBEPPT010000001.1, on the reverse strand, counting down.
ACCTCGCGCCCGATCTCGGCGTACGCGGCGGCGGCGAGTGCCGCTGCACGGTCGCCCAACTCCGACGAGAGCGCGGACAGCTCGCCGTGGTCGACGGTGACGCCGCGCAGCTCCATGGCCGCGAGCACCGAGACGAGCGGCATCTCGACATCGGCGAGCAGGCCACGCGTCTGCTCGGGCAGCGCCCGGAGGATGATGGGCGCCAGTCGGAGCGTGTACCAGGCGAACTCGGGTGCTCCGGCATCGGAACCTTCCTCGGGAACCAGGAGCGAGGGATCTGCCTGCGGAAGGGTCTCGCCGAGATGCACATCGACCAGGTCGGCGAGCGAGCGCTCGGTGAGGTTCGGGCGGAGCAGCCAGCCGGCCACGAGCGTGTCGAGCACGAGCCCGTCGACGTCGAGGCCGGACCTCGCGATGGCCTTCAGCTGGCTCTTCGCGTCGGTCATGATCTTGGGCGCGTCGCTCGCCAGCCATCGGTCGAACGGCGCGACGGTCTCGTCGCCGGCGCGCCATGACAGACGCACGCTCTCGCTCGCGGTGGCGACGCCGGCGCCGATGACGACGCCGTCGAGCACGTCGAGGCTGAGGCCGAGACCGGCCGGCTCAGCGGCAACCGCACGCTCGAGCCAGTCGGCCAGCGCATCACCCGTGAGCGCCTGCGAGGCGGGGGCCTGCGGTGCGGCCGCCGCGGGCGCCTCGGCCTCGGCAGGTGCCGCACCCGCTCCCCCCGCCGCCGGAGCGCCGACGAGCTTCGCCAGCCGCTCGAGCAGCGTGCGGAACTCGAGTCGCTCGAACAGCGGTCGCACCTCGTCGAGCACGATCGGCTTCGCCTCGAGGGAATCGAGCTCGACGTCGAGCTCGACATCGGTCACCAGCCGGTTCAGACGGCGGTTGCGCACCGCGTTCTCACGCTGGTCGCGCAGGTTCTGGCCGACGACGCCCTTGATCTCGTCGGCGTGCTCGAGGATGCCGTCGAGATCGCCGTACAGGCCGAGCCACTTCACGGCGGTCTTCTCGCCGACCTTCGAGATGCCGATCAGGTTGTCGCTGGATTCGCCGACGAGGGCCGCGACATCGGGGTACTGCTCGGGCCGGATGCCGTAGCGCTCGGTGACCGCCGCGGGGTCGTAGCGCTTGAGCTGCGAGACGCCCTGGGTGTTCGGGTAGAGCAGGGTGACGTCGTCGTTCACGAGCTGGATCGTGTCGCGGTCGCCCGAGACGAGGAGCACCCGATAGCCGTCGGCGCGACCGCGCGCCGCGAGCGTCGCGAGGATGTCGTCGGCCTCGAAGTCCTCCTTCTCGAGGGTCGTGATGCCCATGGCCTGCAGCGCCTCCTGGAGCAGCGGCACCTGGCCCTTGAACTCCGCCGGCGTCTCGCCTCTGGTGCCCTTGTACTCGGGGTACTCGCGCGTGCGGAAGGAGGCGCGCGACATGTCGAACGCGACCGCGAGGTGCGTCGGGTTCTCGTTCGCGAGCAGCAGGAGCAGCATCGAGAGGAACCCGTGGATGGCGTTCGTGTGCTGCCCGTCGCGCGTGGTGAAGCTGTCGACCGGAAGTGCGTAGAACGCCCGGAATGCCAACGAGTGGCCGTCGATCACGAGAAGGGTGGGCTTGTCTGCGTCTGGCACCTGCCAAGCCTACAAGCGGCCGCCGACAGTGCTTCACCGGCCGACCGTCGCGAGAGGGCAGAGCAGCGCTCACGATGCCGGAAACGACGGATGCCGCGACGAGGCGTCTCGTCGCGGCATCCGTCGTTCGTACGGGCGGTCTACTTCTTCGCGGCCAGCTGCTCGATGATGGCCTGCGAGACGTCCTTCATGGTGAGGCGGCGATCCATCGACGCCTTCTGGATCCACCGGAACGCCTCTGGCTCGGTGAGGCCCATCTTCTCGTTGAGGAGGCCCTTGGCCCGGTCGACGAGCTTGCGCGTCTCGAAGCGCTCGACGAGGTCGCCGACCTCGGCCTCGAGCGCGATGATCTGGGCGTAGCGCGCGAGCGCGATCTCGATCGCCGGCAGCAGGTCGTTCGGCGTGAAGGGCTTCACGACGTAGGCGAGCGCGCCCGCCTCGCTGGCCCGCTCGACGAGCTCCTTCTGGCTGAACGCCGTGAGCAGCACCACCGGGGCGATGTGGCCCTTCGAGAGGCGCTCGGCGGCCGAGATGCCGTCGAGCTGGGGCATCTTCACGTCCATGATGACGAGGTCGGGGCGGAGCTCGGTGGCGAGCTGGACCGCGGTCTCGCCGTCACCGGCCTCTCCGACGACCTCGAAGCCGTTGTCACGGAGGATCTCGACGATGTCGAGTCGGATCAGCGACTCGTCCTCTGCCACGACGACGCGGCGCGGGGCCGACTGGGTGTGTTCCGTGTCTGTCACGGAGGAAAGCCTACGGTATTCTGAGCGAGGCCTCTGGCCGGTGTGGCGGAATGGCAGACGCGGAGCACTCAAAATGCTTTGCCCGAAAGGGCGTGTGGGTTCGACCCCCACCACCGGCACCACCCGATGACCCTCGCGCGACGCGACGATCGGCTCGTGCAGACGACGCTCGATCACGACTCGCTGATCGGCGGATGCTGCGAGCCGCGGTGGATCTCGTACAGCCGCGCGTGCCCCGGCGAGTTCGGGTCGTCCACGATCGGCCGATCGGCCATGAACAGCCTGATCAGGTGGGCGAGCTCACCGGAGTGGCTGAAGTTGATCGCATGCGCCGCGCCCTCGATCTGCACGATCAGGATGTGGTTGTCGGTCTGTTCCGCCACGTAGCGCACGCGCTCTGGACCAGGCATCAGGGGGTCGCGGTCGCCGAGCACTGCGAGCGTCGGGATGCGGAGCGCGAGCATGCGCTCGAGTGACGGGTACCGGGTGAGCGCCTTGAACATGCGCACGGTGCTCGGCACGCCGAAGCGGAGGTAGTCGGGGGTCACCACGCGCATCAGCCGCGGCGGTTCCCGGGTGCCGTCACGGCTGATCTGCCCCATCGCGCGCCGGAGCGGCTGGTTGAAGATGCCGCCGGCCGGCGACACGAGCACCGCCCGCTCGATGCGATCGGGGTAGTGGTGGGCGAACTCGCAGATGACCGGGCATCCCATCGAGTTGCCGACCAGCGTCACGCGCTCGATGCCCCGATCGTCGAGGAACCTGGCCGCGGCGTGCGCCAGGTCGGGCACGTCGAGTGCGGTGGCCGCCTTGCCGCTGCGCCCGAACCCGGGCAGGTCGGGCACGAGCGTGTGGAAGTCGCCGGCCAGTCGTTCGGCGGTGGGCAGGAGGTACCGGCCGGACAGGCCGAATCCGTGGACGTGCATCATGACCGGCGCGCCGGACGGAGGTTCGGGCGACTCGCGGAAGAACACGTCGACGCCGTCGACGTTCGTCCACCGCTCGGCGAGCGTCGTCGTCGGCCGCTTCGGCCCGCGCCGCTCGCGGCGCTCCGCCGCGTCGGATCCAGTCGACACCCGGTCCCGCATGAAGCGATCTTCGCACGTCGATGCCGGTGTGCGCACGCATCATCGTCACGGCGTGTGCGACGAGCACGTGCACGGTCGCGCGGCGACCGCACGGCTCCGGAATCGACGACGGCCCGGGCGCTCCGAGGGAGCGGCCGGGCCGTCGAGCCGAGGTGCTAGAGCACCTCGCCGACGACGTGCACACGCACGTCGTTCGTGGTGCCCGGGATTCCGGGAGGGGACCCGGAGATGATGACGACCTTCTCGCCCTTCGCCGCGCGGCCGGTACGGCCGAGCGCCTCGTCGACCTGGCCGACCATCTGGTCGGTGTGCGTCACGCGCTCGACGACGAAGGACTCGACGCCCCAGTTCAGCGCCATGCGGCGACGGATCGCGGGGTCGGGCGTGAACGCGAGGATGGGGATGTCGGAGCGCAGTCGCGACATGCGGCGCACCGTCTCACCGGATTCGGTGAACACGCAGAGGTACTTCGCCTCGACGAAGTCGGCGACCTCGACGGCGGCGAGGGTGATCGCGCCGGCCTGGGTGCGCGGCTTGGTGCCGAGCGGCGCGATGCGCTCGAGGCCGTGCTTCTCGGTGGACTCGACGATGCGGGCCATCGTCTGCACCGTGATGACCGGGTACTCCCCCACGCTGGTCTCGCCGGAGAGCATGACCGCGTCGGCACCGTCGAGGATCGCGTTCGCGACGTCGGAGGTCTCGGCGCGCGTCGGCACAGGGCTGTGGATCATCGACTCGAGCATCTGCGTCGCGACGATGACCGGCTTCGCCAGGCGGCGCGCGATCTCGACGGCGCGCTTCTGCACGATCGGCACGGCCTCGAGCGGCAGCTCGACGCCGAGGTCGCCACGGGCGACCATGATCGCGTCGAACGCCTCGGTGATCTCCTCGAGCGCGTCGACGGCCTGCGGCTTCTCGATCTTCGCGACGACGGGGACGCGGCGGCCGACCTCGTCCATGATCTCGTGCACGCGCTCGATGTCGGCCGCGTTGCGGACGAACGAGAGCGCGATGAGGTCGGCGCCGAGCTCGAGGCCCCAGCGCAGGTCCGCCTCGTCCTTCTCGGAGAGCGCAGGCACGTTGACCGCGACGCCCGGGAGGTTGATGCCCTTGTTGTTCGAGACGGGGCCGGCGACGATGACCTTCGTGGTGACCACGACGCCATCGGTCTCGACGACCTCGACGCGCACCTTGCCGTCGTCGATGAGGAGGAAGTCACCGGCCTTCACGTCTTGGGGCAGGCCCTTGAAGGTCGTGCCGACGAGCTCCTTCGTGCCGACGACGTCTTCGGTCGTGATCTTGAAGATGTCGCCCTCGGCGAGCTCGTGGGGGCCGTCGGCGAACTTGCCGAGGCGGATCTTCGGGCCCTGGAGGTCGACCAGTACCGCCACGGCCTTGCCGCTGTCGTTGGCGGCCTTCCGCACGTTCTGGTAGACGCCCTCGTGCACGTCGTAGCTGCCGTGGCTGAGGTTCATCCGCGCGACGTCGACGCCCGCATCGATGATCGCCCGGATCTGCTCGTAGCTCGATGTCGCCGGCCCGAGGGTGGCGACGATCTTCGCTCGTCTCATGTGGTTCTGCTCCAAGCTGTCTCCGCGCCTGCGCGCGGGGGGTTGTTTTCGGGTGACGCGCCGTCGACGCGTCGTGGTCAGATGGCGAACGCGCGAGCGGTCGCCGGCACAGGACTCGGCAGGTCGGTCTTGCCTTCAAGGTACCGGTCGACGGCGGATGCCGCAGCACGCCCTTCGGCGATGGCCCACACGATGAGCGACTGCCCGCGCCCCGCGTCACCGGCCACGAACACGCCGGGGAGCGAGGTCGCGTAGTCGGCGCCGCGCGCGAAGTTGCCACGCGCGTCGGCGGGCAGCTCGAGCTGGTCGTCGGTCATGGCCGTCTCCGGCCCGGTGAATCCGAGGGCGAGCAGCACGAGGTCGGCGGGGAGATCGCGCTCCGTGCCGGCCTTGGGCACGCGGCGCCCGTCGACGAACTCGGTCTCGGCGATGCGGATCGCCCGAAGCTCGCCGTTCTCGTTCGAGAGGAACTCGACGGTCGAGGCGAGGTACTGGCGCTCGCCGCCCTCCTCGTGCGCGCTCTGCATCTCGAAGAGGGTCGGATGCATCGGCCACGGCTGGTGCTCGGGCCGAGCCTCGCCCGGCTGCTTGCCGATCGCGAGGTTCGTGACCGAGAGGGCGCCCTGGCGGTGCGCGGTGCCGATGCAGTCCGCACCGGTGTCGCCGCCGCCGAGCACGATCACGTGCTTGCCCTCGGCCGTGATCTGGTCGTAGACCTGGTCGCCTGCCACCGCCCGGTTGGACTGCGTGAGGTACTCCATGGCGAAGTGCACGCCGGGCAGTTCACGGCCAGGGATCGGGAGATCGCGCGGCACCATCGCGCCGGTGGCGACCACGACGGCGTCGTAGCGCTCGCGGAGCTGGGCCCACGTGATGTCCACGCCGATGTCGACGCCCGCGCGGAAGCGGGTGCCCTCGGCCGTCATCTGCGCGATGCGCAGGTCGATGTGCTTCTTCTCCATCTTGAAGTCGGGGATGCCGTAGCGCAGCAGGCCGCCGATGCGGTCGTCGCGCTCGTAGACCGCGACCGTGTGTCCCGCCCGCGTCAGCTGCTGAGCGGCCGCGAGCCCGGCGGGACCGGACCCGACGACGGCGACCGTCTTGCCCGTGAGCCGCCCGGGGGGCTGGGGCTGCACCCAGCCGCTGCCGAAGGCCTGGTCGATGATCGAGACCTCGACCTGCTTGATGGTGACCGCGGGCTGGTTGATGCCGAGCACGCAGGCAGACTCGCAGGGGGCCGGGCACAGCCGACCCGTGAACTCGGGGAAGTTGTTCGTCGCGTGCAGGCGCTCGATCGCCGCGCGGCCCTCGCCGCGGAACATGAGGTCGTTCCACTCGGGGATCAGGTTGCCGAGCGGGCAGCCCTGATGGCAGAACGGGATGCCGCAGTCCATGCAGCGGCCGGCCTGACGACGCAGCTGGGCGGGATCGCCCTGCTCGTAGACCTCCTTGAAGTCCATGATGCGCACCGGCACGGGACGCCGCTTGGGCAGCTCGCGCTCGGTGACCTTCAGAAAGCCCTTCGGGTCAGCCACGGGTCGCCTCCAGGTGGTTCATGAGCAGAGCTCGGGTCGAGACCAGTTCGGAGTCAGCCACCGGTCACCTCCAGGATTCGAGTCCAGACCACGTCGCCGTCGGGGTCGAGCCCCTCGTCGACCGCGCTCTGGCGGGTTCGGAGCACTGCGGCGTAGTCGCGCGGCAGCACCTTGGTGAAGCGTTCGAACGCGGCGTCTCCTGCTGCGAGCAGGTCCGCGGCCACGGTCGAATCGGTGTTGGCGACGTGCTGCTCGAGCAGGTCGCGGACGATCTCGCGATCGGCGCTGCCGAGCGGGTGCAGCTCGAGCTCGCCGGTCTTCAGCGACTCGATGTTGACGCGCTCGGAGCGGAGCCCGAGCACGTATGCCGTGCCGCCGGACATTCCGGCGCCGAGGTTGCGCCCCGTGTCGCCCAGGATGAGCGCGAGCCCGCCGGTCATGTACTCGAGCGCATGGTCGCCCACGCCCTCGACCACCGCGGTCGCTCCGGAGTTGCGCACGAGGAACCGCTCGCCGACGATGCCGCGGATGAACATGCTGCCGCGCGTCGCGCCGTAGCCGATCACGTTGCCGGCGATGACGTTGCGCTCGGCGGCGAATCCGCTGTCGCGGGCCGGACGCACGACGATCTGGCCGCCGGAGAGCCCCTTGCCGACGTAGTCGTTCGAGTCGCCCTCGAGGCGGAGGGTGATGCCGCTGGGCAGGAACGCGCCGAGGCTCTGGCCGGCGGAGCCGGTGAGCGTGACGTCGATCGAGCCGGTCGGCAGGCCGTGCTCGCCATGGCGGACCGTGACCTGGTGGCCGAGCATCGTGCCGACGGCGCGCTCGGTGTTCTTGACGGGCAGTTCGATCTCGACGGTTCCGCCGCCCTCGAGCACGGCGGCGCTGCGACTGATCAGTTCGTTGTCGAAGTGCTTGTCGAGCTCGTGATCCTGCGTGCGGAGGTTGCGACGCGGGTCGGAGTCCGAGAAGTCGGGGCCGACGAGCACCGGCGTCAGGTCGAGGCCGGATGCCTTCCAGTGGTCGACCGCCCGGTCGATGTCGAGCAGCTCTCGGCGGCCGACGATCTCGTCGATCGAGCGGTAGCCGAGCTCGGCGAGGTACTCGCGCACCTCCTGGGCGATGAACTCGAAGAAGTTCACGACGAACTCTGGCTTGCCCGTGAACCGCTTGCGCAGCTCGGGGTTCTGGGTGGCGACGCCGACCGGGCAGGTGTCGAGGTGGCAGACGCGCATCATGACGCAGCCCTGCACGACGAGCGGAGCCGTGGCGAAGCCGAACTCCTCGGCGCCGAGCAGCGCGCCGATGATCACGTCGCGGCCGGTCTTCAACTGGCCGTCGACCTGCACGACGACGCGATCGCGCATGGCGTTCAGCATCAGCGTCTGCTGTGTCTCGGCCAGGCCGAGTTCCCAGGGCGTGCCGGCGTGCTTCAGCGAGTTGAGCGGGCTCGCGCCCGTTCCGCCGTCGTGGCCGGACACGAGGATCACGTCGGCCAGCGCCTTGGCGGTTCCCGCCGCGACCGCGCCGATGCCCGACTGGCTCACGAGCTTGACGTGCACGCGCGCCTCGGGATTCGCGCGCTTCAGGTCGAAGATGAGCTGCTTGAGGTCTTCGATCGAGTAGATGTCGTGGTGCGGCGGCGGCGAGATGAGGCCGACGCCCGCGGTCGCGTGCCTCGTGCGGGCGACCCAGGGGTAGACCTTGGTCGGAGGCAGCTGACCGCCCTCGCCGGGCTTCGCACCCTGTGCGAGCTTGATCTGGATGTCGTCGGCATGCGTGAGGTACATGCTCGTGACGCCGAATCGCCCGGACGCGACCTGCTTGATCGCGCTGCGGCGCTCGGGGTCGAGGAGTCGGTCGACGTCCTCGCCGCCCTCGCCGGTGTTCGACTTCGCGCCGAGCCGGTTCATCGCGATCGCGAGCGACTCGTGCGCCTCCTTGGAGATCGAGCCGTAGCTCATCGCACCCGTCGAGAAGCGCTTCACGATGGACTCGACCGACTCCACCTCGTCGATCGGCACGGCCGGTCGCGTTCCGCTGCGGAGCGCGAACAGCCCGCGGAGGGTCATCAGCTCTTCGGCCTGGGAGTCGACGAGCGCGGTGTACTCGCGGAACACGTCGTAGCGGCGGTTGCGCGTCGAGTGCTGGAGGCGGAAGACCGTCTCGGGGTTGAAGAGGTGCGGCGAGCCGTCACGGCGCCACTGGTACTCGCCGCCCGTCGAGAGCCGCTCGTGCGCGCGCACCGCGGCGTCCTCGGGGTAGGCCGCGCGATGGCGCGCGAGGTTCTCGGCCGCCACGACATCGATGCCGACGCCGCCCAGCTTCGAGACCGTGCCCGTGAAGTACTCGGCGATGAAGTCCTGCGCGAGGCCGACGGCCTCGAAGGCCTGCGCGCCCGCGTACGACGAGATGGTCGAGATGCCCATCTTGGACATGATCTTCAGCACGCCCTTGCCGAGCGCGTAGATGACGTTGCGAACGGCCTTCTCGGGCGTGACGCCCGTGATGACGCCGGCGCGCACCAGGTCTTCGCAGGTCTCCATGGCGAGGTACGGGTTGACGGCGCTGGCGCCGAACCCGACGAGCAGCGCGACGTGGTGCACCTCGCGGACGTCGCCGGCCTCGACCACGAGGCCGACCTCCATGCGGGTCTCCGAGCGGATCAGGTGGTGGTGCACAGCCGAGAGCATGAGCAGCGACGGGATCGGCGCGAGTTCGGCCGTCGAGTCGCGGTCGCTCAGCACGACGAAGCGGGCGCCGTCGGCGATCGCCTGGTCGGCCTCGACGCAGAGCTCGTCGAGGCGCGCACGCATGGCCTCCGGGCCGTCGTCGACCCGGTAGAGGCCCTTCAGCGTCTTGGTCGTGCGGGCGCCGCCGTCGCGAGGATCGATGTGCACGATCTTCGCGAGCTCGTCGTTGTCGATCACGGGGAAGTCGAGCGAGACCTGGCGCGCGTGGTCGGGACCCTGGGCGAGCAGGTTGTGCTCTGGGCCCAGCGACGTGCCGAGCGAGGTGACGACCGCTTCGCGGATGGAGTCGAGCGGCGGGTTCGTGACCTGCGCGAACTGCTGCGTGAAGTAGTCGAAGAGCAGGCGCGGGCGCTGCGAGAGCACCGCGACCGGCGTGTCGGAGCCCATGGCCCCGAGCGGCTCGGCTCCCGTGCGCGCCATCGGCGCGAGCAGGATCTTCACCTCCTCCTCGGTGTAGCCGAACGTGCGCTGGCGACGGTTGACCGATGCCGGCGGGTGCACGATGTGCTCGCGCTCGGGCAGCTCCGCGAGGCGGATGCGGCCGGAGTCGAGCCATTCGCCCCAGGGAGCGGATGCGGCGAGGTCGGCCTTGATCTCGTCGTCCTCGATCAGGCGGCCGGCCTCGGTGTCGACGAGGAACATGCGCCCGGGCTGCAGGCGCCCCTTTCGCACGACCTTCGAGGACGCCACCTCGAGCACGCCGATCTCGCTGGCGAGCACGACGAGGCCGTCGTCGGTGACGACGTAGCGGCCGGGGCGGAGCCCGTTGCGGTCGAGCGTCGCGCCGACGAGCGAGCCGTCGGTGAAGACGATCGCGGCGGGGCCGTCCCACGGCTCCATGAGCATCGAGTGGTACTCGTAGAACGCGCGGCGTTCGGGCGAGATCTCGGTCTGGTTCTCCCAGGCCTCCGGCACCATCATCATGATCGCGTGCGGCAGGCTGCGGCCCGCGAGGGTGAGCAGCTCGACGACCTCGTCGAACGAGGCGGAGTCGCTCGCGCCGGGCGTCACGATCGGCAGGATCGGGTCGAGGTCGCCGAGCAGCTCGGACTCGAGCTGCGACTGGCGCGCGCGCATCCAGTTGCGGTTGCCCTGGATCGTGTTGATCTCGCCGTTGTGCGCGATCATGCGGAACGGCTGTGCGAGCGGCCACGACGGGAACGTGTTCGTGGAGTACCGCGAGTGCACCAGCGCGAGCTTCGACGCGAACCGCTCGTCGGAGAGGTCGGGGTAGAACGGCTCGAGCTGCAGGGTCGTGACCATGCCCTTGTAGACGATGGTGCGGCACGACAGCGACATGAAGTAGAGCTCGAGCTCGCGCTCGGCTCGCTTGCGCAGGCGGAAGGCGAGGCGGTCGAGCGCGATGCCGGAGAGCCGGCGTCCCTTCTCGTCGACCGATGCCGACTGCACGAAGAGCTGGTGGACGGCGGGCATCGCCGCTCGGGCGAGCGTGCCGAGCTCTTCGGGGCGCACGGGCACCTCGCGCCAGGCGATGATGTCGAGACCCTCGGACACGGCGATCGCGCGGAGGCCCTGCTTGATCTTCGACCGCAGGCTCGGGTCGATCGGCAGGAACGCGTTGCCGACGGCATAGGAGCCCTCTGCGGGCAGCTCGACGTCGACGACCGCGCGGAGGAACGCGTCGGGGATCTGCGTGATGATGCCGGCGCCGTCGCCGGTGCCCGCGTCGGAGCCGATGGCGCCGCGGTGCTCGAGGTGGCGCAGCGCCTCGAGCGCCGTCGCGATGATGTCATGCCCTGCGGTGCCACGGAGCGTGGCGACCATGGCGAGCCCGCAGGCGTCTTTCTCGGCGGCGGGGTCGTACATGCCCTGGGCTGCGGGGATCGAACCGAACCTCGCGAAGGGTGGAGTGAGCGACACGTGTGACCGTCCTCATCTACTAGGTGGCAGCGGGGGACGACGTCGGCCCAGCGGAGAGAATGGCGACGCTAGGTGCGGCGTCGCTTCGGAGAACGAAGGCGGAAGGCCTAGGGGGTGGTGGACCTGTGCGTGCTTGTGGCCGCGGTCTCGCCCTCGATGTTCTCACTCCCGACCTCGTTGTCGAGAGAGTCGGAGTCGGACTCAGTTTCGTCCGAGTCTAGCGCAGCGTCGGGCCCCTTCCATTCACGGCCGGGAACGTAGGGCGTGACCTCGGAACCGGTGTGACGGCGGTACTGCACGATGAGCAGGATGACGCCCACGAGGATCGCGCCGAACGAGGCCCAGACGTTGACCCGGATGCCGAGGAACATCTCGCTCGGGTCGAGCCTGATCGACTCGAGGAACGCACGACCGAGGCCGTACCAGATGAGGTACACGGCGAAGGCGCGACCCCAGCGCATGTTGAAGGCGCGCTCGAGGAGCAGGATGGCCACGACACCCGCGAGGTTCCAGATGATCTCGTAGAGGAACGTGGGGTGGAACAGCGTGCCCTCCGCGAGGCCGGCCGGGAACGCGGCGTTGTCGGAGGAGATCTCGAGGCCCCACGGCAGGTCGGTCGGCGCCCCGAAGAGCTCGTGGTTGAACCAGTTGCCGAGCCGGCCTGCGGCCTGCGCGAGCAGGAGGCCGGGTGCGAGGGCGTCGGCGAACGACAGGAAGCGGATGCCGGTGAAGCGGCAGCCGATCAGGACACCGACCGCGCCGCCGATGAGGGCGCCGTAGATGGCGTTGCCGCCCTCCCAGATGTTCCAGACCGCACCCGGTGCGAAGGGATTCCAGACGTTCGCGCCCTCGAAGAAGTAGTCGTTCGGGTGCGTGAGGACGTGGTAGATCCTGGCGCCGATGATGCCGAGCGGCACAGCCCAGAGGGCGATGTCGATCACGACGCCGGGCTCGGCGCCACGCTTGGTCAGTCGGCGCGACGTGATGATGACGGCCAGGATGATGCCGACGAGGATGCAGATCGCATACATGTGGATCGTGAACGGCCCCACCTGGAACGACTGCCACTCGGGGGACGGGCTCGGGATGCTCAGCGGTGCGATCACGCGGACTGCTGCCTTTCGTCTGGGGCTTCGGCCACTCGGGCCTCAGTCAGCGTACTTCACTCGGAACGCGTGCCGCGCGCGAGGTCGGCGGCCAGCGCTCCGGCGGCCGTGACACCGCCCTCGGCCAGTGCCCTCACCAGTGCGGAACCGACGATCGCGCCCTGCGCGTACGCGAGCACTTCGGCGACCTGATCGGCCGTCGAGATGCCGACGCCGACGCAGCTCGCCTCGGCACCGGCTGCGCCGAGACGGTCGACGAGCGTTCGCGCCGCCGCATCGACGTCGGCGCGAGCGCCCGTGATGCCCATGGTCGAGACCGCGTAGACGAACCCACGGCTGGCCTCGACGGTGCGCACGAGGCGCTCGTCGGTCGAGGTCGGCGCCGCGAGGAAGACCCGGTCGAGCCCGGTGCGCTCCGAGGCGGCGATCCAGTCGGCGCCCTCGTCGGGGATGAGGTCGGGCGTGATGAGGCCCGCTCCCCCGGCCGCGGCGAGGTCGTCGGCGAACCGGTCGACGCCGTACTGCACGACGGGGTTCCAATAGGTCATCAGCAGCACCGGGGCATCCACGCGCTCCGTGACGCGACGCACGGCCTCGAAGCCGTGCGACAGCCGGAAGCCGTTGGCCAGCGCCTGCTGCGTTGCAGCCTGGATCACGGGGCCGTCCATGACGGGATCCGAGTAGGGCAAACCGAGCTCGAGCACGTCGACGCCGTTCTCGACGAGCGCGACGGCTGCCTCGACGCTCTCGTCGAGCGTGGGGAATCCGACGGGGAGGTACCCGATGAGTGCGCCGTTGGCGTCGTCGTTGCGGCGACGGATGACGGGGGCGACCGTTCTCACGTGGCGTCCTCCTGGTCGTAGAGCTCGAAGTACTTGGCCGCCGTGTCCATGTCCTTGTCACCGCGCCCGGAGAGGTTCACGAGGATGGTGGCCTCGGGCCCGAGCTCGAGGCCGAGCTGGAGCGCACCCGCGAGGGCGTGCGCGGACTCGATCGCGGGGATGATGCCCTCGGTGCGCGTGAGCAGGCGCAGCGCCTGCATGGCCGCGTCGTCGGTCACGGGCCGGTACTCGGCCCGGCCGATCGCGGAGAGCCAGGAGTGCTCGGGGCCGACGCCCGGGTAGTCGAGGCCCGCCGAGATCGAGTGCGACTCGATCGTCTGGCCGTCGTCGTCCTGGAGCAGGTAGCTGCGGGCGCCGTGGAGCACGCCCGGGCGGCCCTTCGTGATCGTCGCGGCGTGCCGCGGCGTGTCGACGCCCTCTCCGCCGGCTTCGAAGCCGTAGATCTTCACGTCGGCGTCGTCGAGGAACGCGTGGAAGAGGCCGATGGCGTTCGACCCGCCGCCGACGCACGCGGCGATCGCCGTGGGCAGCGCCCCAGTGAGGTCGAGCACCTGCTGGCGCGCCTCCTCGCCGATGATCTTCTGGAAGTCGCGAACCATCTCGGGGAACGGGTGCGGACCCGCGACCGTGCCGAAGATGTAGTTGGTCGTCTCGACGTTCGTGACCCAGTCGCGCATGGCGTCGTTGATCGCGTCCTTCAGGGTGCGCGAGCCGGTCTTCACCGCGATGACCTCGGCACCGAGCAGGCGCATGCGCGCCACGTTGAGGGCCTGGCGTTCGGTGTCGACCTCGCCCATGTAGATCGTGCACTCGAGGTCGAAGAGCGCGGCGGCCGTCGCCGTGGCGACGCCGTGCTGGCCCGCACCCGTCTCGGCGATCACGCGCGACTTGCCGATGCGCTTGGTGAGCAGCGCCTGGCCGAGGACGTTGTTGATCTTGTGCGAGCCCGTGTGGTTCAGGTCTTCGCGCTTCAGGATGACGCGCGCGCCGCCGGCGTGCTTCGCGAAGCGCGGCACCTCGGTGATGATCGAGGGTCGGCCCGTGTAGCTGCGACCGAGCTCGGCGAGCTCCTCGGCGAACGTCGGATCGAGCTTGGCGAGGTCGTAGGCCTCGCCGAGCTGATCGAGGGCGGCGATGAGGGATTCGGGCACGAAGCGCCCACCGAAATCGCCGAAGTACGGACCGGTCTGCGCTCTGAGCGCCATGTCACACCGCCAGGAAAGCTGAGAGGTTGGCCATCGGGTCGCCCGTCACGAGCGCCTCGCCCACGAGGACGGCGTCGGCCCCTGACGCACGGTAGTGCGCGACATCCGCCGCGGAGAGCACCGCGGACTCGGCGACGCGGATGGCATCTGAGGGGAATCGGTCGGCGAGCCGGCCGAAGAGGTCGCGATCGAGCTCGAACGTCGAGAGGTCGCGGGCGTTGACGCCGATCAGGCGCGCGCCGAGCGCCTTCGCCCGTTCGAGTTCGTCGGCGGAGTGCGTCTCGACGAGCGCCGTCATGCCGAGCGAGCCGATGAGCTCGTGCAGCTCGCGCAGCGTCGCGTCGTCGAGCGCGGCCACGATGAGCAGCACCAGGTCGGCACCGGCTGCGCGCGCCTCGAACACCTGGTAAGGCGTCGCGATGAAGTCCTTGCGCAGCACCGGGATCGCCACAGCTGCACGGACGTTCTCGAGGTCTTCGAGCGAGCCCTTGAACTTGCGCCCCTCGGTGAGGACGCTGATGGCGCTCGCACCGCCGAGCTCGTACGTGCGCGCCAGCTCGGCGGGGTCGTCGATGCTCGCGAGCGCACCGCGCGAAGGGCTCGCGCGCTTGATCTCGGCGATCACCTTCACGTGCTCGGCGGGGCGCAGTGCCCGCAGCGCGTCGAGCGCGGGGGCGCGGTCGAGCGCAGCACGCTCGACGACGTCGAGCGGCCTGCGTTCACGGCGCGCGAGAGCGTCGGCGACGGAGTTCGCCGTCAGGTCGGCGAGCACGCGTCAGTGGGCTTTCGCGGCGACCTTGTCGCCCCCGACGCCGTAGCCGGCCCGGGCGAGGAGCCAGCCGACGACCAGGCCGATGACGACGATGCCGGCCGAGGCCCAGACGAGCCACGCGAGCTCGAACCAGAACGCGAAGGTGCCCACCGTGAAGCCGACGAGCATGATGATGACGGCGATCCACGCCGCGGGCGAGTGTCCGTGGCCGGGGTCTGCGGTCTCAGTGCTCATGTTGCTCCTTCGTGCTGGGGGTTCGCCGCAAGTCTAGCGGCTGGGTTCGGTCGGGCTCTCACGCCCGTCGCGGGCCGTGTCATCTTCGCGGGATCGCTCGGCGGTCTCGCCGTGCCGGTCGACGGAATCGCCGGTCGGCGCGTCGGTCTCGTCGGATCCGTCGGTGGGGTCGTCGCCTCGGCTCAGCTCGTCCCAGGCGTCGACGGCGCGATCCGAGGCCCGGCGGCGGGCGTCGGTCTGGGGCAGTGCGCGCTCGGCGTCCGCAACCGCGGCGCCGGCGGCGGAGGCGTCCGCGTCGCCTTCGGCTCCATGGCCTGCATCGGCGAGCCGCGTGGTCGAGTAGCGTCGCGACGAGCCGGGCCAGCGCCCGCCGGTCACGAGCGCCGCGAGGCCCGCGAGCACGACGAGCACCCCGCCCGCGACCGCGACCCACGGCCAGGCGGTCGCGTCGACGGATGCCACGAGCGCCGCCGTCGGCCCGGATCCCGCGACGCCCGTGGCATCCGTCACCGCCGGAGCCACCGCCTTCACGGGAGCGCCGAGGGCGATCGAGCTCGCGAGCACGATCGAGCCGCCGAGCAGGAACTGGATCACGGCGAGCACCACGCGGATGACGGGGCCCGCGATCGCGAGCGCCGCGACGAGCGCGAGCCCGGCGAGGCCGAGCGCCGCGAGGGCGGGCGAGGCGATGCTGCCGCCGACCTCGATCGGATCGCCGCCGCCCTGCGTCACCGGGTCGACGATGCGGAGCTCGAACCAGGTCTGGCTCCACGAGAGCAGCACCAGTCCGGCGCCGACGAGGCCGACGAGGAGGGTGAGCGACTTGAGCCGCGAGCCGGTCACGGGATGCTCCGGAGCGCATTCGCGATGGCGACCGCCCGCAGGGGCGCCGCGGCCTTGTTGCGCGACTCCTCGAACTCGGATTCGGCGACCGAGTCGGCGACGAGCCCGGCGCCGGCCTGGACGCGCGCGACTCCCCCGCTGATCGTGGCCGTGCGGATCGCGATCGCGAGGTCGGCGTCGCCGCCGAAGCCGAAGTACCCGACGACGCCGCCGTAGAGGCCTCGCTGGGCGGGCTCGAGCTCGTCGATGATCTCGAGCGCGCGCGGCTTCGGCGCCCCGGACAGGGTGCCGGCGGGGAACGCCGCCCGGAAGACGTCGACGGCGTTCGCCTGCGGTGACAGGTCGCCCTCGACCGAGGAGACGAGGTGCATGATGTGGCTGAACCGCTCGACGCGCATGAACTCGGTCACCTCGACCGAGCCGGCGCGGCACACCTTCGCCAGGTCGTTGCGCGCGAGGTCGACGAGCATGAGGTGCTCGGCCTGCTCCTTGGGATCGGCGATGAGCTCGGCCTCGAACTCGGCATCTGCCTCGGGTGTCGCACCGCGGGGCTTCGATCCGGCGATCGGATGCGTGAACACGCGCCCCTGCTGCACCTTCACGAGCGCCTCTGGCGACGAGCCCACGATGTGCACGGGCTCGCCCGCGGCATCCGACACGTGCACGAAGTACATGTAGGGGCTCGGGTTCAGGGTACGCAGCACCCGGTAGACGTCGAGCGGATCGGCCGTGACCTCCTGCTCGAAGCGCTGCGAGATGACCACCTGGAAGACGTCGCCCTCGCGGATGTACTCGCGCGAGCGCTCGACCGCGGCGAGGAAGTCGGACTGCTCGGTGCGGTGCGTCGGGCTGGCGACGACGTCGAGGTCGATCGTCGCGAGATGGGCCTCGGAGGGGCGGGAGAGGTCGCGCTGCATGCGGTCGAGGCGTTCCTGCGCTCCGACCCACAGCGCATCGGGCTCGTCGACGCCGTCGTTCAGCACGGACGCGACGAGCTGCACGGTTCCGGTGCGATGGTCGATGACCGCGAGCTCGGCGACGAAGCAGAACGCCTGGCCGGGCATGTCGAAGTCGGCCGGCGGACGGTTCGGGAGGTGCTCGATCTGCCGGATCGCCTCCCACCCGATGAACCCGACGAGGCCGCCGGTCAGGGGCGGCGCGCCGGGCACATCGTCGGAGCGCCACCGCTCGTAGAGCGACTCGAGCGCGGCGAGGGGCTCGAGCCCGGCCGCGTCGCCGAGCGCACGCGCGACGTCGAGGCCGAGGCCGTGGTCGTTCCACCGCACGCCGCCCTCGTGCTCGGTGAGCACGCCGTACGACGAGACGCCCACGAACGAGTACCGCGACCAGATGCCGCCCTGCTCGGCCGACTCGAGGAGGAAGGTTCCGGGGCGGTCGCGTGCGAGCTTGCGGTAGATGCCGACCGGGGTCTCCCCGTCGGCGAAGAGCTCGCGCACGACGGGCACGACCCGGCGGCCTGGCAGCAGCGCCGTGAACTCGTCGAACGTGGTGGTGGCTGGCACGCGAGCGCTCCTCGTCAGTCGGCGGGCGGGAAGCCCTGGACGACCTCGAGCGGGTCGCCCACGAAACAGGTCCGGGTTCCGGTGTGGCACGCCACGCCGATCTGCTCGACGGTCACGAGCAGCGTGTCGGCGTCGCAGTCGAGCGCGGCGGCACGCACGTACTGGGCGTGGCCCGACGTGTCGCCCTTGCGCCAGTACTCCTGCCGCGACCGCGACCAGAACGTGACGCGCCCCTCGGTGAGGGTGCGTCGCATGGCCTCGCGGTCCATCCAGCCGAGCATGAGCACCTCGCCGGTGCCCTCCTGCTGGATCACGGCCGGCAGCAGGCCGTCGCCGTTGAACATCGCCCGGTCGACCGCGCTCTGCACTGGGTCGGTCATCGCACGACCCTCCCGTCTGCCGCGAGTGCGGCCTTCACCTGGCCGATGGTCAGCTCGGCATTGTGGAACACGGATGCCGCGAGCACCGCATCGGCGCCGACCGCGACGGCCGGCGCGAAGTGCTCGACCGCGCCCGCACCGCCGGAGGCGATCACGGGCACGCGGGACAGCTCGTGCATGAGGGCGACGAGCTCGAGGTCGAAGCCCGCCTTCGTGCCGTCGGCGTCGATCGAGTTGACGAGCAGTTCGCCCGCGCCGAGCTCGATCGCCGTGCGCGCCCACTCGAGCGCGTCGAGGTCGGTCTCGGTGCGGCCGCCGTGCGTCGTGACGACGAAGCCAGACTCGGTGCGCTCCGAGCGCTTGACGTCGAGCGAGAGCACGAGCACCTGCGCGCCGAAGCGGTCGGCGATCTCGCCGATGAGCGCGGGGCGCGCGATCGCGGCGCTGTTGACCCCCACCTTGTCGGCACCGTGGCCGAGCAGGCGGGCGACGTCGTCGTTCGAACGGATGCCGCCGCCGACGGTGAGCGGGATGAACACCTGTTCGGCGACCCGCTGCACCATGTCGTAGGTGGTCGACCGGTCGTCGACGGTCGCCGTGACGTCGAGGAACGTGAGCTCGTCGGCCCCCTGCTCGCCGTAGCGGGCCGCGAGTTCGACGGGGTCGCCGGCATCGCGCAGGTTCTCGAAGTTGACGCCCTTGACGACGCGGCCGGCGGCCACGTCGAGGCACGGGATCACGCGGATCGCGAGCGTCATGAGCGCCTCACAACCGCGCTGCGTGGATCGCGCTCACGAGGATCGCGCGGGCGCCGATCGCGTAGAGCTCGTCCATGACCTGGTTCATGTCGGTGCGGGGGATCATGACCCGCACGGCAACCCACTCGGGGTCGTGCAGCGGTGACACGGTCGGTGACTCGAAGCCGGGGGCCGCAGCGGTCGCGCGCTCGAGGTGCGCGACGGGCACGTCGTAGTCGAGCAGGACGTACTGGCGAGCGACGAGCACGCCCTGGAGGCGACGGAGGAGGGTGTCGGCACCGGCCTTGTCGACGCCGGAGCCGATGAGCACGGCTTCTGAGTCGAGGATGACGGGGCCGAAGATCTCGAGCCCGGCCTGGCGGAGCGTCGAGCCGGTGGAGACGACGTCGGCGACCGCGTCGGCAACGCCGAGGCGCACGGCCGACTCCACCGCGCCGTCGAGCTTGACGAGCTTCGACGTGACCCCGTGGCCGGCGAGGAAGCCGCCGACGAGCCCCGGATAGCTCGTCGCCACCCGGACGCCCTGCAGGTCGGAGAGCTCCGTGAAGGCGCCCGCCGGTCCGGCGAACCGGAACGTGGAGTCGCCGAACCCGAGGGGCGCGATCTCGGAGGCGTCCGAGCCGGAGTCGAGCAGCAGGTCGCGACCCGTGATGCCGACGTCGAGCGCACCCGAGCCGACGTAGGTCGCGATGTCGCGCGGACGCAGGTAGAAGAACTCGACCCCGTTGCGGGGGTCGGCGGTGTGCAGGTCGCGCGGATCGCGGCGGCCGGTGTACCCGGCCTCCCACAGCATCTGCGCGGCGGTCTCTGACAGCGAGCCCTTGTTGGGCACGGCGATTCGAAGCATGTTCTGACCTTCTGGTTGCGGCGATTCAGCCGAGTCGACGGATCTGACGGGTCGGAGCGCGATCAGAGATGTCGGTACACGTCGGCGGGCGAGAGCCCCTTCGCGAGCATCAGCACCTGCAGGTGGTAGAGCAGCTGCGAGATCTCCTCGGCAGCCTCGTCGTCGGTCTGGTATTCGGCGGCCATCCACACCTCGGCCGCTTCCTCGACGATCTTCTTTCCGATGGCGTGCACGCCTGCATCGAGCTCGCGCACGGTGCCGGAACCCTCTGGACGGGTGCGGGCCTTCTCGCTGAGCTCGACGAAGAGTTCGTCGAATGTCTTCACGACTTCAGACTACCGGTGCCCGGCAACGCCCCATGCCGATGTGTCGCCGCGACGTCGCGGAGCGCCGCGATGCGCTCGGCGGGAACCTCGGCGCCGAACACCGCGGAGCCGGCCACGAACGTGTCGGCTCCGGCCTCTGCGGCGATGCCGATCGTGTCGAGCGAGATGCCGCCGTCGACCTGCAGCCACACGTCGAGGCCCGCGGCGCGCACCGCGTCGGAGACTCGACGCAGCTTCGGCATCGTCTCGAGCATGAACGACTGGCCGCCGAATCCGGGCTCGACGGTCATGATGAGCACCTGGTCGAACTCGGGCAGCAGCTCGAGGTAGGGTGCGGCATCCGTCCCGGGCTTCAGGGCGACTCCCGCGCGTGCGCCGATCGAGCGCAGTCGGCGTGCGAGCTTCACGGGATCGTCGGACGCCTCGGCGTGGAAGGTGACCGAGAACGCACCGAGCTCGGCGTAGCCGGGTCCCCAGCGATCGACATCCGAGATCATGAGGTGCACGTCGAGCGGGATCGGGCTGACGTCCTGCAGACGGCCGACCATCTGCGGGCCGAAGGTCAGGTTCGGCACGAAGTGGTTGTCCATGACGTCGACGTGCACGAGGTCGGCGGTCGCGATGCGCGCGAGCTCGGACTCGAGGTTCACGAAGTCGGCAGCGAGGATGCTCGGGTTGATCCGCGTCGTCATGCTGCCAGCCTAGCGAGGCACGGGCCGGCTGGCCGGTCAGGCTCCTGCGTCACGACTCGGTGCGACGGACCAGGGCGATGAACATCGCGTCGGTGCCGTGCCGGTGCGGCCAGAGCTGCACCGTCGCGGCATCCGACGCGAGGTCGAGCGGATGCCGCGACACGGCCTGCACGACGGCCGCCGTGTCGAGCGACTCGGCCGCCGCACCCCAGCGTGCCAGCGCGGTGCCGAGGGAACCGTGGGTCTCCGCCGTGTGCGGCGAGCACGTGACGTAGGCGAGGATGCCGCCCGGAGCGAGCGCGGCGAACGCGGCGTCGAGCAGTCGGCCCTGCAGCAGCGTGAGCTCGGCGACGTCCTGCGGGCGCTTGCGCCAGCGCGCCTCCGGCCGACGCCGGAGGGCGCCGAGGCCGGTGCACGGCGCGTCGAGCAGGATGCGATCGAAGCCGCCCTCGGCGCCGAACGCCGCAGGGTCGAGCTCGCGACCGTCGCCGACGTGCACCTCGACGTCGAGCGGCACGCCCGCGATCGCCGAGCGCACCAGGTCGGCCCTCGCCGGCACGACTTCGTTGGCCGAGAGCACCGCGCCGGTCGCGAGGGCCTCGGCTGCGAGCACCGCGGTCTTGCCGCCCGGGCCGGAGCAGAGATCGAGCCACCGCTCCCCCGCCCGCACCGGGACGGCACGGCTGAGCGCGAGCGCGGCGAGCTGCGAGCCCTCGTCCTGCACGCGGACGCGACCGCCCGCGGCCTCGATGACGGCGATCGGGTCGGCCGCCGTCGCGCCGATCGGCGAGTACCGGTCGGCCGCGAGCCCCTCGACCGCGAGCCGCCCGGCCTCGTCGACGAGGCCGGGCAGCAGCGCGAGGTTCACGCGCGGCGAGGAGTTGTCGGCCTGGAGGAGCGCCTCGAGCTCGTCGCCGCGGCCCTCGTGCTCGAGCGCGGTGCGAAGCGCCCGGACGACCCACACCGGATGGCTCTCGAGCCGCGCGAGGCGCTCGTCCTCGCTCGGGGCCGCCTCGGCGACGAGTTCGCGCCACGCCTCGGCGTCGGTGCGCGAGACCGTGCGGAGCACCGCGTTGACGAACCCGGCGGCCTTCGGCGCGACGGTCCTCACCAGGTCGACCTGCTCGTTCACGGCGGCGTGGGTCGGCACCCTCGTCGCCAGCAGCTGGTGCACGCCGAGCCGCAGCACGTTCAGCACGGCGGGATCGATCGCGTCGGCCGGTCGGTCGGCGGCCAGCTCGATCACGCGATCGTACGTCCCCTGCCGTCGCAGCGTGCCGTACGTCAACTCGGTCGCGAACGCGGCATCCGCGTGGCTGAGCCTCGCCCGGCGGATGCGAGCGGGGAGGAGCAGGTTGGCGTAGGCCTCGTCGATGCGCACGGCCTCGAGCACCTCGAATGCGACTCGGCGCGCGGGCGAGATGCGCGCGGGCTCCCTGGGCTCCTGGCGGCGCCCTCCGTGCGCACGACCTCGCTGCTCGGTCATTCGGACACCACCCCGTCTCGTCCCGATCCGCGCCACCAGTCGGCGGCCGCCATGCCGGTACGGCCCGCGGGCTGCACCCGGCGCACCTCGAGCGGTGCATCGGCCGTTCCGATGAGCAGGCGTCGCCCGCTCGCCGCGAGCGCGCCCGCCCGGAGGCGCGCCCCGTCGGCGGCCTCCTCGTCTGCGCTCGGTGCGAGCTCGAGCACCTTCACCCGCTGGCCGTCGATCGTGGTCCACGCGCCGGGCTCCGGCGTGACGCCGCGGTACCTGGCGAGCACCTCGGCCGCCGGCCGGGTCCAGTCGAGCCGTGCGTCGTCGATGCCGAGCTTCGGCGCGAACGAGGGCGTCCCTACCTGCGGCACGGCCTCGGCCGTACCATCGGCGATGCCGTCGACGACCCGCTCGAGGAGGGCGGCGCCCGAGACGGAGAGCTCGTCGAGCAGGGCACCTGCCGTGTCGGACGCCTCGACCGGCCGTCGCAGTTCGGCGAACACGGCGCCAGCGTCGAGCTCGGGCACGAGCTGGAAGACGGCCGCACCGGTCTCGTGCTCACCCGCGATCAGCGCGTGCTGCACGGGCGCGGCACCGCGCCAGGCCGGCAGCAACGAGAAGTGCAGGTTGATCCAGCCGTGCGCCGGCGTCGAGAGCAGCGGCTCGCGCACGAGGCCGCCGTAGGCGACGATGACGCCGAGATCGGGGGCGGATGCCGCGATGCGCGCCGAGACGTCGGCATCGAGTCGTGCCGCCTCGATGACCTCGAGCCCGAGCCGCTCGGCCGCCTGCGCGACCGGCGAGGGGGTCAGGACGCGCTTGCGCCCGAGCGGCGCGGCCGGACGGGTGACCACCGCCACGACCTCGTGGCCGCTCGCGGCGAGCCGTTCGAGCGAGGGGACGGCGGCCGCCGGAGTACCGGCGAAGACGAGTCGGAGCTTCTGCACACTCCATTGTCGCCGAAGACGCTCCCGTCGCCGCCGCAGGGCGCCCCGCGGACCCGACTCAGGGCACCTCGGGATCGTCGAACCGCACCCTGAGCACGGCCGGCCTCCGAACCGGACGCCCGGCGACCGGTCGGCGACGCTCGGTCGCCACCCGGATCATCTCGGACCGCAGCTCGTTCGCCACCCGCGGGCCGGAGCCGTAGTCGAAGCGCACGAGCGCCCGGACCAGTCCGTCGTCAGCGGGCACCGGCCCAAGCACGTCGACCCCGTCGGCCGACTCGGCCGCGGCGATCGCCGCGGCGACGTGCGCGGCCGACGCGGTCACGCTCGCCACGCGCACCGCGGGCGGAAACCTCAGCGCCCGGCGCGAGGCGAGCTCGGACCCCGCCCAGTCGGCCTGACGCCAGGTCGTGAGGGCGGTCGAGAGCGCGCCGCCGACACCCACCAGGAACACCGGGGACCCTGGCGCAACGAGCGCCGCGGCGTTCGACCACCAGCGCAGGCAGTCCTCGGCCACTCGCAGGGACTCGCGCAGCAGCATGCGCTCGCCGTCGAGCAGCAGCACCGCCCGATAGCCGCCGTCGGCGATCGGCTCCGCGCCCCTGGTCGCGACCACGAGCGCCGGTTCGCCGCCGACGCGGAGCACGGGCTTCTCGCCGTCGGAGAGCACGACCCGCGTGTTCGGGAACGCCCGACCGAGTTCGTCGGCCGTGCGACTGGCGCCGATCGTGACCGCGCGCAGGCGCGTGCCCTCGCATGTGGGGCAGGCCCAGCCCGTCGCCGCGGTGCCGCAGAGCACGCACCGCGCCGCTCCCCCGGATCTCGGGATCGCGAGCCCGCCGCCGCACGCCGCGCAGCGGGCGGGCTCACGGCACCGATCGCATGCGAGTTGCGGCGTGTTGCCCGGACGGGCCACCTGCACCAGCACCGGGCCCGAACGCACGGCCTCCTGCGCCTGGCGCCACGCCGCGGTGGGGATGCGCGCCGAGGTCGTCTCGGGGGTGTGCTGGTGCTCGGTCGCGATCACGCGCGGCCGTGCATGACGCGCGACCGGGATCTCGTGCACCCAGCCGATCTCGACGAGGCGGGCCACCTCGACGCTGCGCGAGTGCGACAGCGCGAGCAGCGCAGCTCCCGACTGCTCCTGGCGGATCAGCGCGGCATCCCTCGGATGCACGCCGGGCGAGAGCTGCTCGTTCATGAGCGAGTCGCCGTCGTCCCACAGGGCGATGAGCCCGAGGCGACTCGCCGGCGCGTACACGGTCGACCGGTTGCCGATGATCACGCGCGCCGCATCGCCCGTCGCGTCGAGGAACGCCCTGAATCTGGCGCCGCCGGCCTGCCTGGCGTCCGTGCGCAGCACCCGCCGCGCATCGACGGTCGCCGCGAGTGCCGCCTCGAGCTGGTCCTGGTCGCGGTAGTCGGGCACCACGAGCAGGCTCGACCGGTCGGACGCGAGGGCGTGGGCGGCGGCCTGCGCCATCGTCAGCGCCCACGCGCCCACCCACACGCCCGACGACAGTCGCACCGGACGAGGATCGGCGGCCAGCGACATCCGACCGCCCGCGGCGATGCCGGCCTCGACCGTGCCCGGTGCGGCACCGTGCACGGCAGCCACGTCGACGGGGAGCTCGCCAGGGTCGGGCTCGGCCGCCGCCCAGGTGCGCTCGACCCGCACGTACCGGGACGGCACCGCGAGTCGCAGCACGTCGCTCGCGTTGCCGGCGGCACGATCGGCCGCTGCCCGCGCGAGCGCCCACACCTCGGGTGTGAGGAGCGGCACCTCGGACACGACATCCTCGAGGTCGCTGAGCCTGCCCTCGAACTCGCTCGTGTCGGCGAGCTCGACGAGCCAGCCGTTCGCGATGCGACCGCCCGAACGCAGCGGCGCGCGCACCCGCACCCCCGGACGCGCCTGCTCGCGCAGACGCTCGGGCACCCGGTAGTCGAAGAGCTGGTCGAGCTGCGGCAGCGGGGAGTCGAGCAGCACCCTGGCGACGGAGCCGCCCGCCATGTCAGAGTCCGGCGGTGGCGCGCAGGTCGTCGACTCGGTCGAGCCGCTCCCACGTGAAGTCGGGGAGTTCGCGCCCGAAGTGGCCGTATGCCGCCGTCTGCGCGTAGATCGGCCGCAGGAGGTCGAGATCGCGGATGATCGCCGCGGGACGCAGATCGAACACCTCGCGGATCGCGGAGATGATGCGCTCCTCGGGCACGTGGGCCGTGCCGAACGTCTCGACGTAGAGGCCCACCGGCGCCGCCTTGCCGATCGCGTAGGCGACCTGCACCTCGAGTCGGTCGGCGAGCCCGGCCGCGACCGCGTTCTTCGCGACCCACCGCATGGCGTACGCGGCCGAGCGGTCGACCTTCGACGGGTCCTTGCCGCTGAACGCGCCGCCGCCGTGCCGGCTCGCGCCGCCGTAGGTGTCGATGATGATCTTGCGGCCCGTGAGACCGGCGTCGCCCTGCGGGCCGCCGATCTCGAACCGGCCGGTCGGGTTGATGAGCACGTCGAGGTCGGGGCGCGCCAGCTCGACGGTGTCGAGCACGGGCGTGATGACCAGCTCCTCGACCTCGGCGCGAAGCTGGTCGGTGGAGACCTTCGGTGAATGCTGGGTCGAGAGGACGACCGTCTCGATCGTGCGCGGAACCTGGCCGTCGTAGCCGACGGTGACCTGGGTCTTGCCGTCGGGGCGCAGGTAGTCGAGCTCTCCACGCTTGCGGACCTCGGTGAGGCGCTCGGCGAGTCGGTGCGCGATCCAGATCGGCACGGGCATGAGCTGCGGCGTCTCGCGCGTCGCATAGCCGAACATGATGCCCTGGTCGCCGGCTCCCTGCTTGTCGAGGAGGTCTTCGCTCGAGCGCTCGCGCGACTCGAACGCGTCGTCGACGCCCTGCGCGATGTCGGGCGACTGGCCGCCGATCGACACGGACACGCCGCAGGAGCGGCCATCGAACCACACGTCGGACGAGTTGTATCCGATCGCGGTGACCCGCTCGCGCACGATCGCGGGGATCTCGACGTACCCCGACGTGGTGACCTCGCCGGCGACATGGACCAGGCCGGTCGTCACGAGGGTCTCGACCGCGACCCGGCTGTGCGGATCCACCGTCAGCAGCGCGTCGAGGATCGAGTCCGAGACCTGGTCGCAGATCTTGTCGGGGTGCCCCTCGGTGACCGATTCGGAGGTGAACAGTCGAAGCTTGCTCATGGTCGCGGGTCTACTTTCATCGATGATGCGTGTGCGGCTCGGGCTTCGGCGAGGCGCGCCGTCAGCCGGTGGGACCCGGCCGTGCGGGCTCCTCGCCCGACCCAGCTGCTCGGTCGTGCAGGCGCGGCGCCACGAGATCGAGGATCTCGTGCGCCACCGACATCTTGCTGCCATCGGCACGGGCGAGCACACCTTCATTGCCGAGGATGACGACACGGTTGTCATCTCTGGCGAAGCCCTCCGCCCAGCCGACGCGATTGACGACGAGCAGGTCGGCGCCCTTCGCCTCGAGCTTGGCCGCGCCGAGCGCGATCAACCGATCGTCGTCGGCCTCGGTCTCGGCCGCGAAGCCGACGAGGAGCGTGCCCTCGTGCGGCGCGTGCCCGAGCCCGGCGAGGACGTCGGGGTTGCGCACGAGCTCGAGGGTGAGCCCGTCGTCGCCCGGCTGCTTCTTGATCTTCGACTCGCTGACCTCGGCCGGTCGGTAGTCGGCCACCGCGGCCGCCATGACCACCACGTCTGCGCCCCTGGCGGCATCCGTCACGGCCGCCTGCAGCTCGAGAGTCGTCGAGACTGAGCGGATGTCGCAGCCGCCGGGCGCCGCGACCTCGAGGTTCGCCGCGATGAGGGTCACCTGGGCCCCCCTGGCGCGCGCCGCCTCGGCGATCGCGACGCCCTGCTTGCCGCTGGAGCGGTTGCCGAGGAAGCGCACGGGATCGAGCGGCTCGCGCGTACCGCCCGCCGTCACGACGACGCGGCGACCGGCGAGGTCGGTGCGAGTGCCGGGCGCGGACGCGTCGACGCGAGCCAGCGCCGCCGCGACGATGGCATCGGGCTCCTCCATGCGACCGGGACCACTGTCGGTGCCCGTGAGCTGGCCGACCGCCGGACCGATGATCGTGACGCCGCGCTCGCGAAGCGTCGCGACGTTGGCGACCGTCGCCGGGTTGCGCCACATCTCGGTGTGCATCGCCGGGGCGATGACGATCGGCGCCTCGCTCGCGAGCACCGTGTTGCCGAGGAGGTCGTCGGCAAGGCCCGCAGCCAGCTTCGCGATCGTGTTGGCCGTCGCGGGCGCGATGACGATGAGGTCGGCCGCCTGGCCGATGGCGACATGGCGCACCTCGGCGACGCCCTCGTAGAGATCGGCGTGCACCGGGTTGCGGGAGATCGCCTCGAGCGTCGGGCGCCCGACGAAGCGGAGCGCGCCCTCGGTCGGCACCACGTGCACGTCATGGCCGGCGAGCACCAGGGCCCGCACGACGCCGACCGCCTTGTACGCCGCGATGCCGCCGGTGATGCCGACGACGATGTTGAGCCGCGACATCCGTGCGTGCTTACTCGCCGAGCGGGCGGAGCACCAGCTTGTCTTCGTTGATCTCGTGCATCGCGACCGAGAGGGGCTTGTCGTCGATCGACGAGTCGACCAGAGGGCCGACGTTGTCGAACAGGCTGCCCTCGTGGAGGTCGGCGTAGTAGTCGTTGATCTGGCGCGCACGCTTGGACGCGAAGATCACGAGCTGGTACTTGGAATCGACCTTCGACAGCAGGTCGTCGATGGGCGGGTCGATGATGCCGGACAGCTTCTCAGCCATGGAGATACTCCTTCGAAACGAACGTGCGCACCTCGCGTGCGCCGGAAAATCGTGACCCGGGCAGCTCAACGCCGCCCTGAACGGGGCCTCATCAAGTCTACGACCTTTTGCGCGGCCTCGGGCACGTCGTGGTTGACGACCTGGTGATCGAACTCGTCGACGGCCGCGAGCTCGACCTTCGCGGTCTCGAGACGACGCTGCTGCTCGGCCGGGGACTCCGTGCCGCGACCGACGAGTCGGCGCACGAGTTCGTCCCACGTGGGCGGGAGCAGGAACACGAGCGTCGCCTCGGGCATCGCACGGCGCACCGATCGCGCACCCTGGATGTCGATCTCGAGCAGCACGCTGTCGCCCGCCGCGATCGCCTGCTCGACCGGGCCGCGCGGCGTGCCGTAGCGGTACGCATTGTGGACCGTCGCCCATTCGAGCAGCTCGCCCGCCTCGACCATGCGGTCGAACTCGGCGTCGTCGACGAAGAAGTAGCTCTCCCCCTCGACCTCGCCGGGGCGCGGGGCGCGCGTGGTCGCCGACACCGACAGCCGGACATCGGGATGGTGGTGCCGGATGTAGGAGGCGACCGTGCCCTTGCCCACCGCGGTCGGCCCGGCCAGCACCACGAGGCGATCGCCCGTGCCGCCGTGCGACGCGACCCAGCCCGCGACGAACTCGCGGAGGCGGCGGCGCTGCAGGCGACCAAGGCCGCCGAGTCGCTTCGCCGTCGAGATCTCGAGCTCGTCGAGGATCCGCGCGCACTTCGTCACGCCGATCGCGGGGATCGACGTCAGGTACTCGGTGACGCGCAGACGACCCTCTGGCGAGTCCGCTTCGGCGAATGCGACGCGCAGGACGTCGAGCGGGCTGCGCGAACCCGCGGCGATCTCGGACTTCACGCTCGCCCTCGCGCGCCTGGCCGCGACCGCGGCACGGGATGCCGCGACCCGGTCGACCTCGGGGGGCGTGGACCTCGGGTTCGACTCAGGCACCGGCGGCTCCGTACTCGTCGGCGCGTCGGGAGATCGCATCGCCGAGCCCGTCGGGTCCGGCGGACAGCAGCGATCGGGACTCGTTCGCGATGACGCCGGCGGCATAGCCGCCGAAGCGCACGCGCAGGTCGCCGGGCTCGGCGCCCTGGTGTCCGAACCCGGGAGCGAGCACCGGGAGGCCCGGGCGCGGCGGCTCGACATCGGTCGGGACGCCGGCCGCGCGCAGGTCGGTGGTCGCGCCGAACACGACGCCGATCGAGCCGAACGGCTTCGACGCGGCATCCGGTCGGCCCTGGTTCCAGCCGATGACGCCCTGCGTGATCGCGCCGGCGACCGTGTGCCCGGCCCGGCTCGACTGCTGCAGCACGGCGCGCTGGATCGCCGCGGCCTCGGGGTTCGAGGTCGCCGCCAGCACGAACACGCCCTTGCCCGCGGCCTCGGCCGAGACCATGACCTGCTCGATCGACCCGAGCCCCTGATAGGCGCTGATCGTCATGGCGTCGGCCTCGAGGCTCGAGCCGCGGCGCAGCCAGGACTCGCCGTACGCCTCGACCGTCGAGCCGATGTCGCCCCGCTTGACGTCGGCGATCACGAGCAGCCCCGCCTCTCGCGCCTCGGCCAGCAGCCGCTCGAGCACCGCATAGCCCGCGGCACCGTGGCGTTCGAAGAACGCGATCTGCGGCTTCAGGATGCCGACGCGATCGGCCGCGGCCTCGATGACACGGAGGCCGAACTCGCGCAGGCCCTCGGCCGAGTCGGGCTGCCCCCACCGCTCGAGGAGGGAGGCGTGGGGGTCGAGCCCCACGCACAGCCGCCCGTACGCGGCGAAGACCGATGCGAGGCGTTCGCCGAACGGGATCACGTCGTTCATGCCGAAGCCCCGCGACGGATCGCGTACTCCTGCAGGCTGGTCACCTCGAAGGCCTCGCCGCCCGCGTCGATCGACGCGACGGCCGCCGACAGCTCGGCGATGGTCGTGAACAGCGGGACGTCGGCCGAGACGGCCGCCGCACGGATCTCGTAGCCGTCGGCACGCGCCGAACGACCGCTCGGCGTGTTCACGACGACGGCGACCTCGCCGCGGTGGATCAGCTCGACCACCGAGACGGCGTCGTCGGACGACTTGTCGCTGTACTTCAGCACCTCGCGCGCGGCGATGCCGTTGCGCCGCAGCACCTCGGCCGTGCCCTCGGTCGCGGCGATCTCGAAGCCCAGCTGCTGCAGGCGCAGCACGGGGAGGATGATCGAGCGCTTGTCGCGGTCGGACACCGAGACGAACACGGTGCCGCCCGTCGGCATGCCGCCGTACGCGGCGAGCTGGCTCTTGGCGAACGCCCGCGGGAAGTCCCGGTCGATGCCCATGACCTCACCGGTGGAACGCATCTCGGGACCGAGCACCGAATCCACGATGAGGCCCTCCTTGGTGCGGAACCGGTGGAACGGCAGCACGGCCTCCTTCACCGCGACGGGCGCGTCGAGCGGCACGCGTGAGCCGTCGACGGCGGGCAGCATGCCCTCGGCGACGAGTTCGGCGACGGTGGCGCCGACCATGATCCGCGACGCGGCCTTGGCCAGCGGGATGCCGAGCGCCTTCGAGACGAACGGAACGGTGCGACTGGCGCGAGGGTTCGCCTCGAGCACGTAGAGCACGCCCGCGCCGATGGCGAACTGCACGTTCAGCAGGCCCTTCACGCCGATGCCCTCGGCGATCGAACGCGTGGCCACGCGCACCCGGTCGATCTCGGCACGGCCGAGCGTGACGGGGGGCAGTGTGCAGCTCGAGTCGCCCGAGTGGATGCCGGCCTCCTCGATGTGCTCCATGACGCCGCCGATGTAGAGGTCGGTGCCGTCGTACAGCGCGTCGACGTCGATCTCGATCGCATCGTCGAGGAAGCGGTCGACGAGGAGCGGATGCGTCGGACCGACGATGCCCTGGCCCTCGATGCGCGCGAAGTAGTCGGCGAGCGAGGGCGAGTCGTAGATGATCTCCATGCCGCGGCCGCCGAGCACGTAGCTCGGGCGCACGAGCACCGGGTACCCGATCTCCTCGGCCACCTGCACGGCGCCGGTGAGCTCGATCGCGGTGCCGTTGCGCGGCGCGAGCAGGCCCGCCGACTCGAGGATGCCGGCGAACAGGCCGCGCTCCTCGGCGAGGTCGATCGCATCGGGGGTCGTGCCGAGGATCGGCACGCCGGCCGCCTCGAGGCCCTTGGCGAGCCCGAGCGCGGTCTGGCCGCCGAGCTGCACCACCACGCCGACGAGCTCACCCGACCGGGATTCGGCGTGGATGACCTCGAGCACGTCCTCGAGCGTCAGGGGTTCGAAGTAGAGCCGGTCGCTCGTGTCGTAGTCGGTCGAGACCGTCTCGGGGTTGCAGTTGATCATGATCGTCTCGAAGCCGGCATCCGACAGCGCGAACGAGGCGTGCACGCACGAGTAGTCGAACTCGACGCCCTGGCCGATGCGGTTCGGACCGGAACCGAGGATGACGACCTTGCGGCGGTCCGACGGCACGACCTCGGTCTCGAAGTCGTAGCTGGAGTAGTGGTACGGCGTGAGCGCCGGGAACTCCCCCGCGCACGTGTCGACGGTCTTGAACACCGGTCGGATGCCGAGGATGTGACGCACCTCGCGCGCGTCGGCCTCGCCGAACCCGCGGAGCTGGCCGATCTGTGCGTCGGAGAACCCGTGGTCCTTCGCGAGCAGGAGCAGGTCGGTGTCGAGGTTCTCGGCGGCCGCCACCTCCTCGGCGACCTCGTTGATGAGCACGATCTGGTCGAGGAACCAGGGGTCGATCTTCGTCGCCTCGAAGGCCTGCTCGATCGAGGCGCCCTTGCGGAGCGCCTGCTGCACGAGCACGATGCGACCGTCGGTCGGGGTCCGCGACTCCTCGAGGAGCTCCTCGGCCGTGCGGGCCTCCTCGCCCCAGTGGAACGAGGAGCCTCGCTTCTCGAGTGAACGAAGCGCCTTCTGCAGTGCGGTCGCGTAGTTGCGGCCGATGGCCATCGCCTCGCCGACGGACTTCATGGTCGTCGTGAGGGTCGGGTCGGCGGCCGGGAACTTCTCGAACGCGAACCGCGGCACCTTGACGACGACGTAGTCGAGCGTCGGCTCGAAGCTCGCCGGCGTGACCTTGGTGATGTCGTTCGGGATCTCGTCGAGGCGGTAGCCGATCGCGAGCTTCGCGGCGATCTTCGCGATCGGGAAGCCGGTGGCCTTCGATGCGAGGGCCGAGGACCGAGACACGCGCGGGTTCATCTCGATGACGATGACGCGGCCGTCGGCCGGGTCGATCGCGAACTGGATGTTGCAACCACCGGTGTCGACGCCCACCCGGCGGATGATCTCGATGCCGATGTCGCGCAGGTTCTGGTACTCGCGGTCGGTCAGCGTCAGCGCGGGCGCGACGGTGATCGAATCGCCGGTGTGCACGCCGACGGGGTCGACGTTCTCGATCGAGCAGACCACGACCGTGTTGTCGGCCGTGTCGCGCATGAGCTCGAGCTCGTACTCCTTCCAGCCGAGGATCGACTCCTCGAGGAGCACCTCGGTCGTGGGCGAGTCGTGGAGGCCCTGCGTGACGATGCGCACGAGCTCTTCCTCGGTGTACGCGAAGCCCGAGCCGAGGCCGCCCATGGTGAACGACGGGCGGACGACGAGCGGGTAGCCGAGATCCTCGGCGAACACCTTCGCGTCTTCGAGGGTCTTCGCCACGTGCGAGCGGGCGACGCCGGCGCCGGCCTCGATGACGAGGTCCTTGAAGAGCTGGCGGTCCTCGCCCTTGCGGATGGCCTCGACCTTCGCGCCGATGAGCTCGACGCCGTGCTTCTCGAGGATGCCGGCCTCGTGCAGGGCGATGGCCGCGTTCAGGGCCGTCTGGCCGCCGAGCGTGGGCAGCACGGCGTCGGGGCGCTCCTTGATGATGATCGACTCGATGATCTCGGGCGTGATCGGCTCGATGTACGTCGCGTCGGCGAAGTCGGGGTCGGTCATGATCGTGGCGGGGTTCGGGTTCACGAGGATGACGCGGACCCCCTCTGCGCGGAGCACCCGGCACGCCTGGGTGCCCGAGTAGTCGAACTCGGCCGCCTGTCCGATGACGATCGGACCGGATCCGATGACGAGGACGCTGTTGATGTCGTCGCGCTTGGGCATCAGGCCTGGTTCTCCTTGCTCGCGATGACCATGTCGCGGAACCGGTCGAAGAGATAGTTGGCGTCGTGCGGGCCGGCCGCGGACTCCGGGTGGTACTGCACCGAGAAGGCGGGGATGTCGAGGCAGTTGAGGCCCTCGACGACGTTGTCGTTGAGGTCGACGTGGCTGACCTCGACACGGCCGAAGCCCTCGCTCGAGTCGCTGACGCGGTCGATCGGGGCGTCGACGGCGAAGCCGTGGTTGTGCGCGGTGATCTCGACGCGCCCGGTGGCCTTGTCGACCACGGGCTGGTTGATGCCGCGGTGGCCGAACGGCAGCTTGTAGGTGCCGTAGCCGAGTGCGCGGCCGAGGAGCTGGTTGCCGAAGCAGATGCCGAAGTAGGGCACGCCGGCACGCAGCGCGCTGCGGAGGATCTCGACATGGCGATCGGATGCCGAGGGGTCGCCCGGACCGTTCGAGAAGAACAGGGCGTCGGGCGCGAGGGCGAGCACCTCGTCGGCAGTGATCGACTGCGGCACGACGTGCACGTCGAAGCCGCGCTCGGCGAGGAAGTTCAGGGTCGAGGTCTTGACGCCCAGGTCGAGCACCACGACGGATCCGACGCGCTCGCCGGTGGCCGGCAGCTCGTAGGCCTCGGTCGTCGAGACGTCGCCGGACAGGTTCTGGCCGTTCATCTCGGCCGCGGTCTGCACGAGTTCGAGCTGCTCGCCGTGGGTGAGCGCGAATGCGTCGCCCGAGAAGATGCCGGAGCGCATGGCACCGGCCGAGCGCAGGTGGCGGGTCAGCGCACGCGTGTCGATGCCGCTGA
This sequence comes from Agromyces sp. PvR057, assembly GCF_040547485.1. Lineage (NCBI taxonomy): Bacteria > Bacillati > Actinomycetota > Actinomycetes > Micrococcales > Microbacteriaceae > Agromyces > Agromyces sp. PvR057. Next base: position 1,731,807 of record NZ_JBEPPT010000001.1, on the reverse strand, counting down.
TGCCGACGACGCCTGACGAGGCGAGGTCGTCGTCGAGGCTGCGCTGCGAGCGGAAGTTCGACACCACGCGGGAGGGGTCGCGCACGATGAAGCCGGAGACCCAGATGCGGGCGGACTCCATGTCCTCGTCGTTCATGCCCGTGTTGCCGATGTGCGGCGCGGTCATCATGACGATCTGGCCCGCGTACGACGGGTCGGTCAGGGTCTCCTGGTAGCCGGTCATGCCCGTCGCGAAGACGGCTTCGCCGAGGGTGCGACCGCGGGCGCCGTAGGCCCGGCCCTCGTAGCGGGTTCCGTCCTCGAGCACGAGCACGGCGGGCTCGTGGGGGCGGGTGGTGGTCTCAGTCATCCGAGGCCTCGCTCTCATGGTGGGGCTGCATCACGGTGCGTGCTGCAGCGATGTCGTTGACGGCGGCGATGATCCGCGCCGAGTCGCCCGGGTGGCGGGCTCTGAGGTAGCTGTCGACGTAGGGCGCGACCTGTTCGGGCTCGGCGTCGTTGAGGTCCACGATCCAGCTCACGGCGACGAGGCCGCCCGGCTCGACCCCGCGGTCGATCGCATAGGTGGCCTCACCGGCCGACACGATGCGGGAGGCCGGCAGGAACGAGGGCTGCTCGCCCGCGATGCGGAGCACGACGCCCTCGGGGAAGACCTCGATGCGCCCGGCGCCGCGGAACGCGAGGCCATGCACCGCGAGTCGTTCGAGCGGCGAGCCGATCGGCGTCGTGGCGACGTAGAGCACCTCGGTCTCGAGGAGCGCCTCGCCCTCGAGCGCGGGCAGCGGGTACGCCGACAGGGTCGCGTCGCGTCGCTCGCGGCCACGCCAGGCGCGGAAGGCGAGCCAGAGCAGGCCGCCCACGACGACGAATGCGACCAGGGCGCCGATCCACTTATCCACGGGGACCTCCGATGGTCGCCGCACGCCGCGCGATCTCGTCGGCGGGCTGCACGACGCCGTCGAGGAGCGTCGCGTAGCCGGCGTGGAACGTCGCGACGACCCGCCCAGGCAGGGTGCGGCCGAGGTACGGCGAGTTGATGCTGCGGCCGGCGAGCCGGTCGAGCGCGAACTCGGATGCCGCGGTCGGGTCGTAGAGCGTCACCTCGGGCGCCGCGCCCGCGACGATGCCCGCGCCCTGCCCGGCCAGGCGGCCGATGCGAGCCGGCGTCGAGGAGAGCACGCGGGCGACGTCGGCCCAGTCGAGCAGGCCGTTCTCGACGACCGCGGCGTGCACGACCGAGAGGGCCGATTCGAGGCCGACCATGCCGTTCGCGGCGGCATCCCATTCGCTCTGCTTGGCCTCGATGGGGTGCGGGGCGTGGTCGGTCGCGACGATGTCGATCGTGCCGTCGGCGAGGGCGGCGCGCAGCGCCTCGACGTCTTCGGCGCGGCGCAGCGGCGGGTTGACCTTGTAGCGGGGGTCGTACCCGGCGACGAGCTCCTCGGTCAGGAGCAGGTGATGCGGCGTGACCTCGGCCGTCACGTCGATGCCGCGGGCCTTGGCCCAGCGGATGACCTCGACCGAACCCGCGGTGGAGACGTGGCACACGTGCAGGCGGCTGCCGACGTGCTCGGCGAGCAGCACGTCGCGCGCGATGATCGACTCCTCGGCGACCGCCGGCCAGCCGGCGAGGCCGAGCTCGCCTGAGAGGGCGCCCTCGTTCATCTGCGCGCCCTGCGTGAGGCGGGGCTCCTGCGCATGCTGGGCGACGACACCGTCGAACGCCTTCACGTACTCGAGGGCCCGGCGCATGAGCAGCGGGTCGAAGACGCAGAAGCCGTCGTCGCTGAAGACGCGCACCCCGGCGCGCGAACGGGCCATCGCACCGAGCTCGGCGAGCTGCTCGCCCTGGAGCCCGACCGTCACGGCGCCGATCGGCTGCACCGTGGCGTATCCGGCCGCCGTGCCGAGGCTCGCGACCTGCTCGACGACGCCGGCCGTATCGGCGACGGGCGACGTGTTCGCCATCGCGAAGACCGCGGTGAATCCGCCGGCGGCGGCGGCCTGCGTGCCCGTGAGCACGGTCTCGCTCTGCTCGTAGCCCGGCTCGCGGAGGTGGGTGTGCAGGTCGACCAGACCTGGCAGCGCGATGAGGCCCGCAGCGTCGACGACGGTCGCGCCCGCGGCATCCGCGATGCGACCGACCTCACTGATGCGACCATCGGAGATGCGGATGTCGGCGCGCTCGCCCGATGCGAGCGTGGCGCCCGTGATGAGGTACGACTCGGTCATCGGACGTCACCTCGCTCGCCCGACAGCAGCAGATACAGGGCGGCCATTCTCACTGATACTCCGTTCGCGACCTGCTCCCTGACCGTGGACTGCGCTGAGTCCGCCGCGAGGGCGGAGATCTCCAGCCCTCGGTTCATCGGCCCGGGATGCATGACCATCGTAGTCGTGGGCAACTGGGAGAACCTGGCATCGTCCAGTCCCCAGGTCCGGGCGTACTCGCGGCTGTTCGGGAAGAACGATCCGTGCATGCGCTCCGCCTGGATGCGGAGCATCATGACCACGTCGGGCTTCGTCGCGAGCGCCTCGTCGAGGTCGAAGACGACGGATGCCGGCCAGCCGGCGGTGTCGACCGGCACGAGCGTGGGGGGCGCGACGAGCGTGACCTCGGCGCCGAGCGTCGCGAGGAGCCACACGTTCGAGCGCGCGACGCGCGAGTGCAGGATGTCGCCGACGATCACGACGTGCACGCCGTCGAGGCCCCGGCCGCGACTCGCGGAGCCGTGCAGGCGGCTGCGCATGGTGAAGGCGTCGAGGAGGGCCTGCGTCGGGTGCTCGTGGGTGCCGTCGCCCGCGTTGACGACGCCGGCGTCGATCCACCCGCTGGTGGCGAGCGTGTGGGGCGCGCCCGAGGCGTGGTGGCGGATCACGACGCCGTCGGCGCCCATCGCCTGCAGGGTCTGCGCGGTGTCCTTCAGGCTCTCGCCCTTGGAGACGCTCGAGCCCTTGGCGCTGAAGTTGATGACGTCGGCCGAGAGGCGCTTCGCGGCGGCCTCGAACGAGATGCGCGTGCGCGTCGAGTCCTCGAAGAAGAGGTTCACGACGGTCTTGCCGCGCAGCGTCGGAAGCTTCTTCACCTCTCGATGCTGCACGGCCGCCATGTCCTCGGCGATGTCGAGCAGGGCGATCGCCTCGTCGCGCGCGAGCGAGCGAGTGCTGAGCAGGTGCCTCATTCGGCGCCTCCCTCGATCGTGACGTGGTCGTCGCCGCCGTCGACCTCGGCGAGGCGCACGTTGATGCGCTCGCTGGCCGCGCTCGGCAGGTTCTTGCCGACGAAGTCCGCCCGGATGGGGAACTCGCGGTGGCCGCGGTCGACGAGCACGGCGAGCCGGACGGCGCGCGGGCGTCCGAGGTCGCTCAGGGCGTCGAAGGCCGAGCGGATGGTGCGGCCGGAGTACAGCACGTCGTCGACGAGCACGACGGTGCGGCCGTCGATGCCGCCCGGCGGCAGCTCGGTGGGCGACGGCATGCGCATGCCGCTGCGCGAGAGGTCGTCGCGGTACATGGTCACGTCGAGCGACCCGGCGAGCTGCACCGGAGCGGTGGGCTCGATGCGCTGGATGAGTTCGGCGATGCGACGGGCCAGGACCGTGCCGCGCGTCGGGATGCCGAGGATGACGAGATGCTCTGCGCCGCGATCGGACTCGAGGATCTCATGAGCGATGCGGGTCAGCGCCCGCGATATGTCAGCGTGATTGAGCACTGTGCGCGCCATCAGACCGACTCCCTTCTCCGCCTCACGGGACGGCCTTAAAGGTTGCCAACCCCCTCAGCCTATCAGCCGACCGATCGGGCTCGAGGCGCTGGGGTGACGCGCCGCGCCGGCAGTACCGGCAGCGCCGGCAGCCACGATCCCCGCCCTCGCCGCGCAGAAGGGCCGCACCGGATCGGCGCGGCCCCTCTGCTGGCGATCGACGACAGGGCGATCACCGGCGGATCGGGCGCTTGAGCGCGGTCGCGGCGATGACCATGGCCGCGGCGACGAGCACGAGGTCCTTCAGGATGTACTGCGCGGTGAGCGTCGGACCGGCGGTGGTGAACAGCTCGGAGCCGAAGAACACGAGCGGCGAGAAGATGCCGACGAAGGTGCCGGCGAGGGCGAGGAGCCCGATGCGCACGAACACGCCCGTCACGAGCGTCAGTCCGACGAAGACCTCGAGCGTCGCGGTGATCGCGAGTGCTGCAGAGCCGTCGACGACGCCGAACGAGAGCACGTTCCAGGTGCGCGACACGAGGTCCTCGACCGGGCTCACGCCGGGGAGGAACTTGAGCGCGCCGAAGACGAGGAACACGAGACCGAGACTGACCCGCAGGGCCGGCACCGAGGTGCGTGCGAGGAAGCGCTGGACGACGGCCTGCGCGGCCTCGGCACGATCGAGGATCGTGTCGAGGGAGGCGGCGGTCGAGGTGCGACCGCTCACGAGGGTGGTGCTGGACATGCGAGGAGTTCCTTCCGAGGAGGTGACGGGCCGCGGACGAAGGTCCACGGCCGCCGCACGAGGCGACGTCGTCAATCTCATCGGGAACCGGGTCCCCGCACGTCGGGGTGTCCGCTGAACCCGGGTCGGTGGCATCGCTGAACGTGCCTCCGGGCCTGCACCCGCGCCGATTGGACGACGACGGGTGCGCGCCTGCACGAGAACGTGCGCATCGGCGCACCCACCGCGCCCGCTCAGGGCTCATGCGAACGGGCGCACGAGCATCGAAATGCCTGTGCGCCCTCGCCTGTCGCCGCGTCGTCGGTCGGATCGGCGCGATCAGCCCTTGGAGTGCGAGATGGCCGCGAGCAGTCCGTTCACGAAGCCGGCCGAGTCGTCGGTCGACAGCACCGTGGCCGCCTCGACCGCCTCGGAGATCGCGACGGGGTCCGGCACCTGGTCGTTGTAGAGGATCTCCCACGCGCCGATGCGCAGCAGGGCGCGGTCGACGGCGGGCATGCGCTCGAGGGTCCATCCGCGCGAGTGCGTGGTGATGAGCTCGTCGATCTCCTCGCGGTGGTCGACGATGCCGTCGACGATCTCGCGCGCGTACAGCCAGGACGCCTGCCGCTCGGGCTCGCCGACGGCGCGCTCGGCCTCGGTCGCGAGCAGCTGCTCGACCGGAACCTGCCGCATGTCTGCGGAGTAGAGCAGGTCGAGGGCGCGCTTGCGCGCCTTCGTTCGGGAGCTCACTAGTCGTTCACGCGCCCGAGGTAGGAGCCGTCGCGGGTGTCGACCTTGACCTTGGTGCCGGTCTCGAGGAACAGCGGGACCTGGATCTCGTAGCCGGTCTGCACGGTCGCCGGCTTCGTGCCGCCGGTCGAGCGGTCGCCCTGGAGGCCGGGCTCGGTGTACGTGATCTCGAGCACGACGGATGCCGGCAGCTCGACGTAGAGCGGGTTGCCGTTGTTGAGGGCGATCGTGACGGCCTGGTTCTCGAGCATGAAGTTGGCGGCGTCGCCGACGACGGTCGAGGGGACCGTGATCTGGTCGTAGTCGGACGTGTCCATGAACACGAAGCCGTCGCCGTCGGCGTACAGGTAGCTGAAGTCGCGACGGTCGACGTTCTCGATCTCGATCTTCGCGCCAGCGTTGTACGTGCGGTCGACGACCTTGCCCGACACGACGTTCTTGAGCTTGGTGCGCACGAACGCGCCGCCCTTGCCCGGCTTGACGTGCTGGAACTCGATGACGCTCCAGAGCTGGCCGTCGATGGAGAGGACGACGCCGTTCTTGATGTCAGCGGTGCTTGCCATGAAGGTGATTCCGTTCGATTCGAGGAAAGTTTCGGGCGCACGACGAAGGTGTGCGACTGATCGAGTGTAGTCGACTCACCCGAGCGAACGCAGAACCGCCTGGACGGCGAGATGGTAGGAGTCGGCACCGAAGCCCGCGATCACGCCCGTCGCCACCCCGGAGATCACGCTCGTGTGCCGGAACGTCTCGCGGGAGTGCGGGTTGGTGAGGTGCACCTCGACCAGCGGAACGCCGGCCTGCTTCAGCTGCGCCGCCGCATCGCGGAGCGCGTAGCTGTAGTGCGTGAACGCCGCGGGGTTCAGCACGACCGGAAGTCGATGGTCGACGGCCTCGTGGATCCACCCGATGAGCTCCGCCTCGTCGTCGGACTGGCGCAGGTCGATGTCGACCCCGTCGGGAACGGATGCCGCGAGCCCTGCTCCGATGTCCGCGAGCGTCTCGCTGCCGTACACCTCGGGTTCGCGGGTGCCGAGCCGGCCGAGGTTCGGGCCGTTCAGCACGAGGATCGTCGTCATGGCCGAAAGCCTATCGGCGCGGCATCCGCTCGCTGCGCGCCGCGACGGCCCTGGATCCCCCGCGGGCCGCTCAGGAGCCGATCTCCTGGTACGCGGCGAAGAGCAGCGACTGGTCGGGCGCCTGCATGACCGTGGGCTTGGCGAGGTCGTCGAGCACGATGAAGCGCAGCTGGCCGCCGCGCGACTTCTTGTCGCGCTGCATCGTCGCGAGGAGCGTCGGCCAGCGGCCGGCCGGGTAGCTCGTGGGCAGGCCGAGCAGTTCGAGGATGCTGCGGTGACGGTCGGCGACCTCGTCGGAGAGTCGCCCGGACAGGCGGCCGAGCTCGGCGGCGAACGCCATGCCCACCGAGATCGCGGCGCCGTGCCGCCACTGGTAGCGCTCGGCGTGCTCGACCGCGTGGCCGAGCGTGTGCCCGTAGTTCAGGATCTCGCGGAGCCCCTGCTCGGTGAGGTCCTCGGAGACGACGTCGGCCTTCATCTGGATGGCGAGCTCGACGACGCGCCGGAACTGCGGCGTCGTCGGATCGGTCGCGGCATCCGCGTCCGCCTCGATCGTGTCGAGGATCTCGGGGTAGCGGATGAATCCGGCCTTCACGACCTCGGCGAAGCCTGCGAGGATCTCGTTGCGCGGCAGCGTGTCGAGCAGGTCGAGGTCGCAGAGCACGGCAGCCGGCGGGTGGAACGCGCCGACGAGGTTCTTGCCCTCGTTCGTGTTGATGCCGGTCTTGCCGCCGACCGCGGCATCGACCATGCCGAGCACCGTCGTCGGAACCTGCACGACGCGCACGCCCCGCAGCCACGTCGCCGCGACGAATCCGGCGAGGTCGGTCACCGCACCGCCGCCGATGCCGACGACCGCGTCGCTGCGCGTGAAGTCGGCCTGCCCGAGCACCTGCCAGCAGAACGCGGCGACCTCGATGCGCTTGCCGGCCTCGGCGTCGGGGATCTCGGCGAGGAGCACCTCGAAGCGGTCGGAGAGCGCCTCGCGCAGCGCCGCGGCGCGTGCGCCGAGCGTCGCCGGATGCACGACCAGGACCTTCCTGACGGCGGGACCGAGCGCGTCGCCGAGGTCGGCGAGCACGCCGTTGCCGATGACGACGTCGTAGCCGCCCTCTCCCCCGACGCGGATGCTCGTGCTGGGCGCGGCTGCGGTCATCGTGTTCCTCCGAAGCGCTCGGTGATCTGTTCGACGATTCGTGCGACCGAGCGGCGCGACGTGTCGATCTCGAGGGCGGCGAGCGAGGCGTAGACCGGCTCGCGTTCGAGCTGGATCGCCGTCCACCGCTCCAGCCCGCCGTCGGCGAGCAGGGGGCGGTTTCCGCCGACCAGACGCGCGGCCACCGCCTCGGCCGACACCGTGAGCCTGACCACCGCGGCATCCGCGAGGTCCGCCTGCGTGTCGGGATGCAGCACGGCGCCGCCGCCGAGCGAGACGACCGCCTGCTCGGTCAGGGCCTGTGCGACGACCACGCGTTCGAGCGCGCGGAAGCCGGCCTCGCCTTCGCGGGCGAAGATCGCCTCGATCGGCCCGTGTCGTTCCTCGATGCGACTGTCGGTGTCGATGAACGGCACGCCGACGGATGCCGCGAGCCTGGCCCCGACGCGGGACTTTCCCGCCCCCATCGGGCCGATGAGCACGAGCGGGAGCTGCAGGGCGGGCGCGTTCTCGTCAGGCACGGGTCGGAGCGGCATCCGCCGACGCGACCTCGGTGCGGAGCGCCTCGGGGATCGCCGCGAGGTAGGACTCGAGGTTGCGACGCGTCTCGCCGACGGAGTCGCCGCCGAACTTCTCGAGCACGGCGTTCGCGAGCGTGAGGGCGACCATCGCCTCGGCGACGACGCCGGCCGCCGGGACGGCGCAGACATCCGATCGCTGGTGGTGCGCGGCCGCGGCCTCGCCCGTGGCGATGTCGACGGTCGGGAGGGCGTGCGGAATCGTCGCGATCGGCTTCATGCCCGCGCGAACGCGGAGGACGGTGCCCGTGGACATGCCGCCCTCGGTGCCGCCGGCGCGATCGCTCGCGCGCACGATGCGCCCGTCGGCCAGGTGCAGCTCGTCGTGGGCCGCTGAGCCCCGACGACGCGTGGTCTCGAAGCCGTCGCCGACCTCGACGCCCTTGATCGCCTGGATGCCCATGAGCGCCGCGGCCAACTGCGAGTCGAGCCTGCGGTCCCAGTGCACGTGCGAGCCGAGGCCCGGCGGCACGCCGTACGCGAGCACCTCGACGACGCCGCCGAGGGTGTCGCCGTCCTTGTGGGCCGCGTCGACCTCGGCGACCATGAGCGTCGACGTCTCGGCGTCGAAGCAGCGCAGCGGGTCGGCGTCGAGCGCCTCGACATCGCCGGGCAGCGGCAACGGGCGCCCATCCGGCGCGCGGACGGGCCCGATCGCGATCGTGTGGGCGACGAGCTCGATGCCGAGCTCCGAGAGGAAGCTGCGGGCGATCGCGCCGAGCGCGACCCGTGCCGCCGTCTCGCGTGCGCTGGCCCGTTCGAGCACCGGACGGGCCTCGTCGAAGTCGTACTTCTGCATGCCGACGAGATCGGCGTGACCCGGGCGAGGGCGCGTGAGGGCGGCTCCGCGACCGCGGCCGAGGCGTGCGGGATCGATCGGTTCGGGGCTCATCACCTCCTGCCACTTGGGCCATTCGGTGTTGCCGACGCGCACCGCGATCGGGCTGCCGAGGCTGAGGCCGTGGCGCACACCGCCCGAGATGGCGAGCTCGTCCTGCTCGAACTTCATGCGCGCTCCACGGCCGTAACCGAGTTTGCGGCGCGCGAGATCGGCGCGGATGTCATCGAGCGAAACGGGGATACCGGCGGGAAGACCCTCGAGGATCGCGACCAGCTCTGGGCCGTGCGATTCTCCGGCAGTGAGCCAACGGAGCATGCCGTCTATCCTTCCACAGCCGCGTCAGAGCGATTCGCGCATGACGGCGAGCACGGCAGCCTCGTCGGGCAGGGGCGCGGTCGGGTCGCCGCCGACGAAGACGCGCACCTGCAGCAGGGCCTGGTGCAGCAGCATCCCGCTGCCGTCGATGACGCGTCCGCCGGCGGCGGTCCACTGGGAGGCGAGTGGCGTCGGCCACGGCGCGTAGGCGACGTCGAGCAGCAGCGCTCCTCCGACGAGATCTTCGGATACCGCGACGCCGGCGTCGGTGCCGCCCGGCAGCGTGCTGACCACCACGTCGACCGCCTCCGCCGATGCCAGGTCGGCGATATGCGCCGGGGTGACGCGCACGCCGACGGACCGGCCGAGCTCGACGAGCGCGTCGCCGGCCTCCGGCCGCCGGAGCAGCAGGTGCACGTGGGCGACGCCGAGCTCGGCGAGGGCCACCAGCGTGGATGCCGCGGTCGCCCCGCCGCCGATCACGATCGCCGTTCGCGCCTGCTCGAGGCCCGCCTCGGCGAGCGACCGCACGATGCCGCCGACATCGGTGTTGAAGCCGAGCCGGCGGTCGCCGAGGAGCAGCACCGTGTTGGCCGCACCGGTGATGCGCGCGACCGCGTCGAGCTCGTCGAGCACCGGCAGGACGTCGTACTTCAGCGGCATGGTGAGCGAGAGGCCCCGCCAGGAGGCGTCGCATCCCGTCACGAACTCGCCGACGCCGGCACCGTCGACCTCGATGCGGTCGTACGACCAGTCGAAGCCGAGCCGACGGTACGCGGCGAGATGCAGACCGGGGCTCTTGGAGTGCGCGATCGGCTTGCCGAGGACGGCGAGGCGCGTTCGGGCCTCACTCACAGTAGGCCGCATTCTCCTCGCTCGCGGCGCACCACTCCTGCAGCTGGGCGACCGCCGCGTCGTGCTCCTCGACGGTGGTGGAGAACACCGTCTCGCCGGTCGCGAGATTCACCGGCACGAAGAACAGCCAGGTGCCGTCGGCCGGGTGGATCGCTGCGTTGATCGCCACGTCGCCGGGATTGCCGATCGGTCCGACGGGCAGTCCGGGATTCGCATAGGTGTTGTAGGGGTTGCCCGCGTCGGCGCGCTCCTCGTCGGTGGTCCAGACGGTGTGCATGTTGCCCGTGCCGTACGCGACCGTCGCGTCCGACTGCAGGTTGATGCCCTGATCGAGTCGGTTCTGGAAGACCCGCGCGATCTTGGGGAAGTCGCCGGTGTTCGAGCCGGCCTCGCGTTGCACGATCGACGCGAGGATGACGGTCTTCCACCGGTCGCCGGGAGCGACCCCGGCTTCGTCGAGCGCCTGGAACTGCCGATCGACGAGCGTCTGCAGCACGCCTCGTGCGTCGGCGCCGGGATCGAGCGTGTAGGTCGCGGGGAACAGGAAGCCCTCGAGCGTCGTCGCCTCTGCCGGGAGACCGTACGACTGCGGAGCCTCCGCCGCCGCGGCCTGCAACTCCTCGACCGGGATCGCGGTGCCCTCGGACGCCGCCACGAGCGCGTCGGGCAGTGCCGTTCCCTCGGGGATCACGAACGTGTTCTCGAGCTTGTTGGCCGGGTCGGTGAGGGCGTCCAACGCCGCCTGCGAACTCATCTGGTTCGCCAACTGGTACGCACCCGGCTGGAACTCCGGCTCCGGGCTCTGCTCGAGCAGCAGGTCGTAGAAGGCGTCGTACGAGGCGACGATGTCCTGCGCCACGAGGTTCTCGGCGATGCTCGCGCCCGTGTCGCCCTCGTGGATCATGAAGACGACCTCGCCGGTGCCGGCACCCTCGTAGTCTGCGGCGGGCGTGAAGCGTTCGATGACGGCCGTGATCGGTCCCTGCAGGAAGACGGCGGCGCCGGCCACGAGCCCGCCCACGATGAGCAGGCCGATGAGGCATCCCCACGGAGCGCGACGCTTGCGCTTCGGCTCGTGGTAGTCGTCGTACGCGTTCGCGCGCCGGTCGGCCCGCGAGGCGACGAAGGGATCCACGGCGGGCTCCGCCGAGGTCGTGCCGGCCTGAGGCAGCCCCGCCTGGGACGATGCCGCGGCAACCGGCTGCAGGAGGCGCTCGAACGACTCCTCCTGCGAGGCGGCCGATGCGTGTGGCGACGACGACGCGGCGAGGCGTTCGGCCTGCTCGGCCTGCTCGGCCTGCTGGGCCTGCTGGGCCTGCTGGGCCTGCTGCGCCTGCTCGGCTTGCTGAGCCAGCTGGGCCTGCTGCCGCTGTTCGAGCTCGCGGAGCTCGCGACGCGTCATGGGCTGCGCCGCATCGCCGGCCGCACGAGCCGGATCGGCGGCCGCCGGCTGCGGCGGCTGCTGTGCGGCGGCCGCTCGGCGCGCGGCATCCGCCTGGGCCTCACCGTTGAGCAGCGCATGCCAGTCGGTGGCAGCACGTTGGGGGGTGGGGTCTCGGCGCTCTGGGGGGAGCTGAGTCACAGGGTGGAGGGCCCTTCGTCGGGAGCGAGCGGGCGCCCCGGCGGAGTGCCCGAAGCGCGCTCGCTGTCGAGTGCGTGTTGCAGAATGATAACGGCCGCGACCTGGTCGACGACCGGACGTTGCGTGCGAGTCGACCGACCCGATGCGCGGAGCGCCTGCTGCGCACTCACGGTCGAGAGGCGTTCGTCGACGAGTCGCACGGCGGCGCCGCGGTCGGCGAGACGCTGCGCGAAGGCGACGGCGTCGTCGGTCGACGGCGTCGCGGCTCCCGACATCGACAGCGGGTGCCCGACGATGAGCTCGAACGCACCGTACTCTTCGGCGAGCTCGAGGACGCGACGGATGTCGGCATCGCCGTCGGCAGCGCGGGGCACCGTCTCGATCGGCACGGCGAGCAGCCCACCGGCGTCGCTGCGGGCGACGCCGATGCGCGCCCGACCGACGTCGATGCCGAGACGGGCCCCGGAGCGCATCAGGTCAGCCCGCGAACGCGCGGCGGACCGCGTCGAGTGCCGCGGGGATCGCCGAGAGGTCGCTGCCGCCACCCTGCGCGAGGTCCGGCTTGCCGCCGCCGCCTCCGCCGAGCACGCCGGCCATCGTCTTCGCGAGCGCACCGGCATTCGCACCGGCGTCGCGCGCAGCGGGAGAGGTCGCGACGATCGCGACCGGTCGGCCGCCGACCTCGGCGGCCAGGGCGACGACGGACGCCGCGTCGCCGAGCTTGCCCCGCACCGCGGTCGCGAGCGAGCGCAGCTCGTCGCCCGATCCGAGCGACCCCACCGTCTCGGCCACGAGGAGCACGTCGCCCGTGCGGACCGCGTTCGCGGCGAGGGCCGGGACGCGGTCGGTGAGCGCCTTGGCCTCGAACTGCGCGATGCGCTTCTCAGCGGACTTCAGGTTCGCGACGAGGTCGCCGATGCGCTCGACGAGCTGGTCGGGACGTGTCTTGAGGTTCGAGCTGAGCTCGGAGACGAGCGCGCGCTCGGCAGCGAACCGCCGGAACGCGTCGAGGCCGACGAGGGACTCCACACGACGGTTCGACGCGCCGACCGAGGACTCGCCGATGATGTTGATCATGCCGATCTCGGCACTGGACCGCACATGCGTTCCGGCGCAGAGCTCGCGCGACCATGGCCCGCCGATGTCGACCACGCGCACGACATCGCCGTACTTCTCGCCGAACAGCGCCATCGCGCCGAGCGCCTTGGCCTCGTCGAGCGGCAGCTCGCGCGTGACGACCTCGAGGTTGTCGCGCACCGCGTTGTTCGAGATCTCCTCGATCTCCGTGCGGGTCTCGGCCGAGAGCGCCTGGTTCCAGCCGTAGTCGAGGCGCAGGTAGCCCGCCTTGTTGAAGGAGCCGGACTGGTGCGCGTTCGGACCGAGCACCTCACGGAGGGCCGCATGCACGAGGTGCGTGCCGGAGTGCGCCTGCGTGGCACCGCGGCGGTACTGCTCGTCGACGACGGAGGTCGCCGGCACGCCGACGCCCACCTCGCCCGAGAGCACCTTGACGGTGTGGCTGATGAGGCCCTTCACGGGCTTCTGCACGTCGAGCACCTGGAGTTCGAACCCGTCGCCGACGATGCGACCCTGATCGGGCGCCTGGCCGCCGGACTCGGCGTAGAGCGAGGTCTCCGCGAGGATCACCTCGGCGGTCTGGCCCGCGACGGCCGCGGCGACGGGGTGCCCGTCGACGAGGATGCCGAGCACGTTCGACTCCGTCATGAGCTCGGTGTAGCCCGTGAAGACCGTCTCGCCCTTCGCGCGGAAGTCGGCGTACACCGACAGGTCCGCCAGCACCTTCTTCTTCGACTTGGCGTCGGCCTTCGCACGCGTGCGCTGCGCGGTCATGAGCTCGTCGAACGCGACGCGGTCGACCGCGAGCCCCGCCTCTTCGGCCATCTCGAGGGTCAGCTCGATCGGGAATCCGTAGGTGTCGTGCAGCAGGAACGCGGTGTTGCCCGCGAGCTCGGCCTTGCCCGCCGCCTTCGTCTCGCCGACCGCGCCGTCGAGGATCGTGGTGCCCGCCGCGAGGGTGCGGAGGAACGTCTCCTCCTCGCCGAGCGCCAGCTGCTCGATGTGCGCGTAGTCGCGCTCGACCTCGGGGTAGGCGGCCTTCATGGCGTCGCGCGACGCAGCGAACAGCTCGCGGAACGTGGTGCCCTCGACGCCGAGCAGGCGCATCGCGCGGATGCTGCGGCGCAGCAGGCGGCGGAGGATGTAGCCGCGGCCCTCGTTCGACGGCGCGACGCCGTCGCTCATGAGCATGAGGGCCGACCGCACGTGGTCGGCGATGACGCGCATGCGGACGTCGTCGTCGTGGTTCGCGCCGTACGCGCGCCCGGAGAGCTCGGCGGCACGGTCGAGCACCGGACGCACCTGGTCGATCTCGTACATGTTCTCGACGCCCTGCTTGATGAAGGCGACACGTTCGAGACCCATGCCGGTGTCGATGTTCTTCTTGGGCAGTTCCTTGACGATGCGGAAGTCCGTCTTCGACGTCACGTCGTCGATCAGGTACTGCATGAACACGAGGTTCCAGATCTCGACGTAGCGGTCGTCATCCGTCGCGGGACCGCCGTCGATGCCGTACGCGGGTCCTCGGTCGAAGAAGATCTCGGAGCAGGGGCCGGCCGGGCCGGGCTGGCCGGTGTGCCAGTAGTTGGTGTCCTTGCCGAGGCGCTGGATGCGCTCGTCGGGCAGGCCGGCGACCTTCTTCCAGAGGTCGATCGCCTCGTCGTCGTCTTCGTAGACCGTCACCCAGAGGTCCTCGGGCCTGAAGCCGTACCCGCCGTCGTCCTCGGCGGAGGTGAGCAGCTCCCACGCCATCGAGATGGCGCCCTCCTTGAAGTAGTCGCCGAACGAGAAGTTGCCGTTCATCTGGAAGAACGTGCCGTGGCGCGGGGTCTTGCCGACCTCTTCGATGTCGTTCGTGCGGATGCACTTCTGCACGCTCGTCGCGCGCGGGTACGGCGCGGGCACGATGCCCGTGAGGTACGGCACGAACGGCACCATGCCGGCGACCGTGAAGAGCAGCGTCGGGTCGTCGGAGACGAGTGAGGCGGACGGCACGACCGTGTGTCCGCGGCGTGCGAAGAAGTCCAGCCAGCGCTGGCGGATGTCTGCGGTCTGCATGATTCCGTTCTGGGTTCTGCTGCCGGAGTCGCCTCCGGGTGGAAGGAAGGGAAGGCGGCGGCTCAGTCGACGAGGTCGTCGACGGCGGACCTGAGTTCGGCTTCGCGCTCGTGGTAGCCGTCGGCGACGGCGCGACCGAAGGCCTTGGCCTTGGCATCGACCGAGGAGAAGAACTCGCGGCCCTGCGACGTCTTGTTCACCTGATGCGCGACCACGAATCCGGCGACGATCCCGACCGCGAACCACAGAATGCTCTTCACGAAGTGCTCCCTCAGCGTGTTTGTCGTGCCGACGGGCCCAGGGCGTTCGAACAGCCAGGCATGCCGCCGCGTCTTCGTCATCAGTCTAGTGGCGGGTCCGGATGCCGCGGGCCGATGCCCGGAGACGACGCAGGGGCCGCGGAGAGAACTCCGCGACCCCTGTTCGACGAACGCTGGATCAGCGAGCGGCGTAGTACTCGACGACGAGCTGCACTTCACAGGTCACGGGGACCTCGGCGCGCTTCGGACGGCGGACGAGCGTCGCCTGGAGCTTGTCGAGCTCGACCTCGAGGTAGCCCGGGGTCTTGGGGAGCACGTCGACGTGACCGCCGGCCGCGGCGACCTGGAACGGCTCGGTGCCCTCGCTGCGCGCCTTGACGTGGATGAGCTGACCCGGCTTCACGCGGAAGGAGGGGCGGTCGACGAGCTGGCCGTCGACGAGGATGTGACGGTGCACGACGAACTGGCGGGCCTGCGTGATGGTGCGGGCGAAGCCGGCGCGCAGCACGAGGGCGTCGAGACGCATCTCGAGCAGCTCGACCAGGTTCTCACCGGTCTGGCCTGCGGTGCGCTTGGCCTCGACGTAGGCGATCTTCAGCTGCTTCTCGCGGATGCCGTACTGGGCGCGCAGACGCTGCTTCTCGCGCAGACGCACGGCGTAGTCGCTGTCCTGCTTGCGCTTGGTGCGACCGTGCTCGCCGGGAGCATAGGGGCGCTTCTCCATGTAGCGCGCGGCCTTCGGGGTCAGGGCGACACCGAGGGCGCGGGAGAGGCGGGTCTTGCTACGTGACTGGTTCGACACGAATGTCCTTTCGGAAGAATCTCAAGTGAAATCGCGGCGCGATCGTGCGCCGGAAACTGTGTCAGAGGGATTCGCCAAGGGTGGATCGGCTACAGATCGCACCCGTTCGCCGGTGACGCTCTCGCAGCCGCGCTCGAGTGTCAGGCTTCAGGCCAGCGACCATCGTACCACGACGGATGCCGCGGGCCGTCGCCGCGCGACTAGCGACCCTTCGACCCGCCGCGCACGATGCGGCGGAGTTTCGCGAGGCGCGACGACACCTCGCGTTCGTTGCCGTGCTCGGTCGGCTCGTAGTACACGGCCCCCCGCAGCGAGTCGGGCAGGTACTCCTGGCCGACCACGCCGATCGGGTCGTCGTGGGGGTAGAGGTAGCCCTTGCCGTGGCCGAGGCGCTTGGCCCCCGGGTAGTGCGCGTCGCGCAGGTGCTTCGGCACCCGACCGGCCTTGCCGGCACGGACGTCGGCGATGGCCTTGTCGATGCCGAGGTACGCGGCGTTCGACTTCGGCGCGGTCGCGAGGTGCACGACCGCCTGCGCGAGCGGGATGCGCCCCTCGGGCATGCCGATGAACTGCACGGCGTCGGCCGCCGCGACGGCCACGCCGAGCGCCGTCGGATCGGCCAGGCCGATGTCCTCGGATGCCAGGACGATGATGCGACGCGCGATGAAGCGGGCGTCCTCGCCCGCCTCGATCATGCGAGCCAGGTAGTGCAGCGCGGCGTCGACGTCGCTCCCCCGCACCGACTTGATGAACGCGCTGATGACGTCGTAGTGCTCGTCGCCGTTGCGGTCGTATCGCAGCAGCGCGCGGTCGACGGCACGGGCCACGAGTTCGGCCGTGATGACCGCACGAGGACGGGCTGCGGCATCCGGCCCATCGCCTTCGACCTCGCCGTCGTGCTCCTCGTCGCCGACGTCGGCCTCGCGCCCGGCATCGGCCAGCACCCCGGCAGCGGCGACCGCCGCCGCCTCGAGCGCGGTGAGCGCACGCCGCGCATCGCCGGAGGCCAGCCGGACGATCGCGGCGCGGGCCTCGGGCTCGAGGTCGACCCGGCCGGCCAACCCGCGGGGATCCGCGACCGCGCGATCGACGAGCACCCCGAGATCGTCGTCGGAGAGCAGTTCGAGGGTCAGCAGCAGCGACCGGGAGAGCAGGGGCGAGATCACCGAGAACGAGGGGTTCTCGGTCGTGGCGGCGACGAGGATCACCCACCCGTTCTCGACGCCGGGCAGCAGCGCGTCCTGCTGCGCCTTCGTGAATCGGTGGATCTCGTCGAGGAAGAGCACGGTCGAGACGCCGTAGAGGTCGCGACTGGCGCGCGCCTCCTCCATGACCTGGCGCACGTCGCGGACGCCGGCGCTGACCGCCGAGAGCTCGACGAACTTGCGCCCCGACGACCGCGCGATCGCCTGCGCGAGGGTGGTCTTGCCCGTGCCGGGCGGGCCCCAGAGGATCACGGAGACCGACCCGGACTCCCCCGTGCGGTCGCCAGCGAGGGCGACGAGCGGCGAGCCGGGCGACAGCAGGTGACGCTGGCCCGCGACCTCGTCGAGACTCGTCGGCCGCATGCGGACGGCCAACGGGGTCGCGCCCGAACGCAGGCCCTGCGCCGTGTTCACCATGCGTTCCAGCGTAGCCGCGGCATCCGACGCCCGAGGCGAGCGGAGACGAGGCGACATGCTGGCGGGGCGATTGGTGCCGGAACGCGCGCTTGCGTAGAGTCTGCTCGCAGGAGTCCCCCCGAAGGAGCATGCGTGGTATCCAACGACCGTCAGGCGCGCGAGGAACGAGCGCGACTTCGCACCTACCAGGCCCGGCAGCAGGTGCACGAGGGCAAGATCCGCCGTCGCACGCGCGACAACGTGATCGCCGCCATCGCGCTCGTCGTGGTGCTCGCGCTCGCCACCGCCGCACAGCTGTTCTTCTTCAACGGCGGGCCCGGCACGCCGGAGCCCGTCGCGAGCCCGGAGGCGACGACCGCTCCGCCGACCGAGGCCGCGGGCGAGAACACCGGCGACGTGCCGTCGTCGGACATCGCCGAGGATCGCACCTGGACCGGCACGCTCACGCTCAACGACATCCCCCTCGGCATCGAGCTCGACGGCGCCGCCGCGCCGCAGGCCGTCTCCAGTGAGATCAGCCTGATCCAGTCCGGGTTCTACGACGGCGTCGGATGCCATCGCCTCACGACGGACGGCATCTTCGTGCTCCAGTGCGGCGACCCGAACGGCGACGGAACCGGCGGCCCCGGCTACAGCTACGGTCCGATCGAGAACGACCCAGCCGACGGCGTCTACCCGGCGGGCACGATCGCCATGGCCAGGCAGGGCGGAAACGCCTACAGCCAGGGCAGCCAGTTCTTCATCGTGTACGGCGACACGACCCTGCCCTCGGAGGACGGCATCGGCGGGTACACCGTGATCGGCAAGGTCACGAGCGGGCTCGACCAGCTCACCGCCGGCGTCATCGACGCGGGTGTCGTCGACGGGGCGACCGATGGAGCGCCGGTCGTTCCGGTCGCCATCACCTCGGTGACCGTCGAGTGACCTTCGCCCGCACCCCCGCCCGGTGGTGCAATAGGGTTGGAACCGTCAATGCCGCCCGATGGGCGGCTTCAGAGCACGACAGGGTGAGGCCGTGACCGATTCAGCACAGCAGCCGTGGGGACGCGTCGACGAGACGGGCACCGTCTTCGTTCGCACGAACGACGGTGAGCGCGAAGTCGGGCAGTACCCCGACGCGACGCCCGAAGAGGCGCTGGCCTACTTCGAGCGAAAGTACGCAGATCTCGCCGGCCAGGTGAGCCTGCTCGAGCAGCGGGCACGGCGCGGGGCTCCCGCGGCGGATGTCGCGAAGGCGGTCGAGACCCTGAAGGCGTCCGTCGCCTCAGCGCACGCCGTCGGCGATCTCGAGGCGCTCGCGAAGCGGCTCGAGGCGCTCTCCGGAACCACCAAGGAGCTGACCGAGCAGCAGCAGGCCGAGACCAAGGCCGCACTCGCCGACGCCCTCGCCGAGCGCACGCGCATCGTCGAGAAGGCCGAGGCGCTCGCAGCGCAGGATCCGGCGAAGACGCAGTGGAAGCAGACGTCCTCCGAACTCGACGGGCTCTTCGCCGCGTGGCAGCGCCACCAGCAGGACGGCCCCCGTCTTCCGAAGAACGACGCCAACGACCTCTGGAAGCGGTTCCGGGCCGCGCGCTCGACCATCGAGACGCACCGCAAGGCGTTCTTCGCCGACCTCGACGCCTCCCACCGCGACGTGCGCACGCGCAAGCAGCGGCTGATCGAGCGTGCCGAGGCACTCGCCCCGCGCGGTGCCGACGGCATCGGCGACTACCGCCTGCTGCTCGACGAGTGGAAGCAGGCCGGCCGCGCCGGCAAGAAGCTCGACGACGCGCTCTGGGCGAAGTTCAAGGCCGCCGGCGACGTGCTGTTCGGTGCCAAGGCGGAGATCGACGCACGCGACGACGAGGAGTACCAGGCGAACCTCACGGCCAAGCTGGCGCTGCTCGACGAGGCCGACAAGATCCTCGGCGAGAAGGACCCCAAGCAGGCGCGCGCGGCGCTCAACAAGGTCCAGCGCGAATGGGACGAGATCGGTCGCGTCCCCCGCGATCAGGTCCGCCCCGTCGAAGACCGGCTGCGCAAGGTCGAGAACCATGTGCGCTCGCTCGAAGACGAGCGCTGGGAACGCGAGGACCCCGAGAAGAAGGCCCGGTCCGAGGGCATGCTCGGCCAGCTCCACGATGCGATCGCCAAGCTCGAGGCGGACCTCGCGGCCGCAGAGGCGGCCGGCGACGCACGGGCCACTGCCGAAGCCAAGGAGGCGCTCGAAGCACGACGCGCCTGGCTGAAGGCCGTCGGCGGCTGATCGGCTCCCGCACTCTTCGTGGCCCTCGGCCATGACGCCTCCTGGCGTCGTGGCCGGGGGCCATCGTCGTTCCCGAGTCGCCCGGCGCGCTCGCCTTCGCCTCTCGCGGGTCGTCGACGGATCCCCGACGCGCCGCCCGGCCCGGTCGGCTTCGGAGTTGTCCACAATCGGGCCGATCCCCGTATGCGGCGCGGCAACCGGCCCGATCATGGGGACATGGTGAAACTCTCCTCGGTGCTCGGCACCGACGACTTCTCGATCGCCGAGCTCTGCGCGGCCAGGATCGACGGCGACCTCGTCGCGATCGCAGGAGCGTGGGCTCCCATCGACGAGCCCGATGTCCCGGCGTTCCGTGCGCTGGCCGTGGCGAAGAGCGCGCCTCGCGCGCTCATCATCGAACGGATGTCGGCGGCCTGGGTGCATGGAGCGAGCCTCGCGCCACCCCGCGTCGCGCAGTTCTGCGTGCCGATCGATGCGCGGATCTCGGTGATCTCCGATCCGGCCATCGCGGTTCGCGAGGTCCGGCTCGACGAGGGCGAGGTGGTCTCGTTCGGACAGGTCGGCTGCACGTCGCTCCTCCGCACCACGTTCGACCTGCTGCGCGATACGTTCGCGCCAGATGCCGAGACGATCTCGGCGGTCGCCTCACTGCTCCGCGAGCACGACGGACTCGAACCGACGGTGCGACGCAAGCTCGAGGAGACGCCTCGCATGCCGCACAAGGCACGCGCGCTCGCCCGGCTCGATCGCGCGGTCGCCGCCGGGCTCAGCCGTCGCTGACGCGGTAGACGTCGTAGACCGCGTCGATGCGGCGAACCGCGTTGAGCACGCGATCGAGGTGGGTGGTATCGCCCATCTCGAAGACGAACCGGCTGAGCGCCAGCCGGTCGGTCGACGTGGACACGCTCGCCGAGAGGATGTTCACGTGGTGCTCCGAGAGCACGCGCGTCACGTCGGAGAGCAGCCCGGCACGATCGAGCGCCTCGATCTGGATCTGGACGAGGAACACGCTCTTCGAGCTCGGCGCCCACTCGACGTCGATCATGCGCTCGGGTTCGCGCATCAGCGATTGCACGTTGTGGCAGGTCGACTGGTGCACCGAGACGCCGGATCCGCGCGTGATGAAGCCCACGATCGCATCGCCGGGCACCGGCGTGCAGCATCGCGCGAGCTTCACGAGGATGTCGGGAGCTCCGCGCACGAGCACGCCCGAATCCGAGTGCCGCTGCACGGTGCGCGAACGCGTCGGGATCGGGAGTTCGGGCTCGTCGCCCTCGTCGGCATCGCGAACGAGCGCGACGACCTTCTCGAGCACCGACTGCGTCGAGACGTGCCCCTCGCCGACGGCGGCGTAGAGCGCGGAGACGTCGTCGTAGCGGAGCTGGGCGGCCACCTCGGCGAAGGAGTCCTGGCTCATCAGCTTCTGGAGCGGGAGGTTCTGCTTGCGCATCGCCCTGGCGATCGCATCGCGTCCCTGCTCGATGGCCTCGTCACGTCGTTCCTTGGTGAACCACTGCCGGATCTTGTTGCGCGCACGCGGGCTCTTCACGAAGCCGAGCCAGTCCTGGCTCGGGCCCGAATCCGGGTTCTTCGAGGTGAAGACCTCGACGACGTCGCCGCTGGCGAGCGTGCTCTCGAGCGGCACGAGACGGCCGTTCACCTTCGCACCCATCGTGCGGTGACCGACCTCGGTGTGCACGGCGTAGGCGAAGTCGACGGGCGTCGCCCCCGACGGCAGTCCGATCACGCGCCCCTTGGGCGTGAAGACGTAGACCTCCTTGGCGCCGATCTCGTACCGCAGGGAATCGAGGAACTCCCCCGGGTCCGCCGTCTCGGCCTGCCAGTCGGAGATGTGGGCGAGCCAGGCCATGTCGGTCTCGTTCGCGCTCGTGCTCGTGGAATCGGCACGGCCGGTGGCCATCCGTTCCTTGTACTTCCAGTGCGCGGCGACACCGTACTCGGCACGCTGGTGCATGTCGTGCGTGCGGATCTGGATCTCGACCGGACGCCCCTTGGGCCCGATGACGGTCGTGTGGAGCGACTGGTAGAGATTGAACTTCGGCGTCGCGATGTAATCCTTGAAGCGACCGGGCACCGGTGTCCAGCGCGCGTGGATCGAACCGAGCACCGCGTAGCAGTCGCGAACCGAGTTCACGAGCACGCGGATGCCGACGAGGTCGTAGATCTCGTCGAAGTCGCGTCCGCGCACGATCATCTTCTGGTAGATCGAGTAGTACTGCTTCGGTCGCCCAGCCACCTTGCCGCGGATGCGAGCGCTCTTGAGGTCGTCGTTCACGAGGTCGATGACCTGCTGCACGAACTCCTCGCGCTGGGGCGTGCGCTGCTTGACGAGGCTCTCGATCTCGGCGTAGAGCTTCGGGTAGAGCACCGCGAACGAGAGGTCCTCGAGCTCCCACTTGATCGTCTGGATGCCGAGCCGGTGCGCGAGCGGCGCGTAGATCTCGAGGGTCTCGGTGGCCTTGCGCGTCGCGGACGCAGCGGGCACGAAGCCCCACGTGCGCGCGTTGTGCAGGCGGTCGGCGAGCTTGATGATCAGCACACGGATGTCCTTGGACATCGCGACGATCATCTTGCGGACGGTCTCGGCCTGCGTCGAGTCGCCGTACTTGACCTTGTCGAGTTTCGTGACGCCGTCGACGAGCATCGCGATCTCATCGCCGAAGTCGGCGCGGACCTGGTCGAGCGTGTACGCCGTGTCTTCGACGGTGTCGTGCAGCAGTGCTGCGGCGACCGTCTTCGAACCGATGCCGAGGTCGGCGAGGATCTGCGCCACCGCGATGGGGTGCGTGATGTAGGGCTCGCCGCTCTTGCGCTTCTGGCCCTCGTGCGCTCGCTCGGCGACCGTGTAGGCCCGCTCGACGAGTGCGAGATCGGCCTTCGGATGGTGCATGCGCACCGTGCGGAGCAGCGTGTCGACCGCCCCTGAAGGCGTGGCCTTCGAGAAGATGCGCGGCACGAGCCGACGCAGCGATGCGGTCGAGTTGACCCCAGTCTCAGTCATGCGCACACCTCCGGAACTCAATTATCGTCGCTCCGGAGGCGTGCACATGCCGATCTCGCCGAGGGCGGACATCACGCGTTCGCGGGCTCCGCCTCTGCACCGGCGGATTCGCCGGCCCGTTCGCGATCCTTGAGGACCTTCTGGTCGTGACGGCGGATCACCGGCTCGCCCTCGCGCAACTGCGAGTACAGCGGAGCGGCGAGGAACACCGTCGACCAGGTGCCGACGAGGATGCCGATGAGCAGCGCGAGCGAGATGTCGCGCAGTGTGTCGGCACCGAGGGCGCCGGCACCGATGAACAGGATCGAGGCCACGGGCAGGGCCGCGACGACGCTCGTGTTGATGGAGCGGACGAGGGTCTGGTTCACCGCGAGGTTGACCGACTCGGCGAACGTTCGACGCGACTCGCTGCCGTCCTGCGCGGTGTTCTCACGGATCTTGTCGAAGACCACGACGGTGTCGTACAGCGAATAGCTGAGGATCGTGAGGATACCGATCGTCGCCGCGGGACTGACCTCGAACCCGACGGCCGCATAGAGGCCCACGGTTACCACGAGGTCGGCGATGAGCGCCAGGATCGCAGCGAGCGACATCTTCCAGGTTCGGAAGTAGATCGCCATGATGATGCCCGCGAGCAGCAGGAACGCGCCGAGGCCGACGAGGGCCTGCCTGGTGACATCCGCTCCCCAGCTCGGGCCGATGAACGAGGACGTCACCTCGGATTCGGGCACGTCGTACGCCTCGGCCAGTGCCTTGCTCACCGCGAGGGAGTCGGCCTGCTCGAGCTGGTCGGTCTGCACGCGGATGCCGTCCTGGCCGACGACCTGGACGGTCGTGGTCGCTTCGGGAACCACCGACGCGACGGCCTCTTCGGCGATCGCGGGATCGGGATTCGCGACATCCGCGATCTGGAACTGCGACCCGCCGCGGAACTCGATGCTGAACTGCACGCCGCGAACGGCGGGCACCACGATCGAGAGCACGATCAGGACGGCGGCGATGATGTACCACTTCTTGCGGCCGCCGACGAAGTTGAACGAGCGCTTGCCCGTGTAGAGGTCGTTGCCGAACGTGGTCAGACGGCTCGCCATCAGGACTCCTTGCCTTCACTCGAACCGGCGCCCGACATCGCGTCAGCCTTGCGCTCCGCGATGGTCTGACGACGCTGTGCTTCCTTCGAACTGGACGCCACCTTGCCGGCGGGGACCGCGACGGGCTTGCGGAACTCCGCACGACCTCGGTAGACGGCGCCGAGCGCGGTCGGGTCGAGACCCGACCACGGGTTGCCGCTCGAGAAGAACTTCGTCTGCGCGAGCAGCTGCAGCATCGGGTGGGTGAAGAGGATCACCACGACGACGTCGATGATGGTGGTCAGACCGAGCGTGTAGGCGAAGCCCTTGACGCTGCCGACCGCGAGCACGAAGAGCACGACGGCTGCGAGGAGGTTGACGCCCTTCGATGCCAGCACCGTGCGGAATGCGCGCTTCCATCCGGCCTCGACGGCGCCCACGAGTGGTCGGCCGTCGCGGAGTTCGTCTCGGACGCGCTCGAAGTACACGATGAACGAGTCCGCCGTGAAACCGATGGCCACGATCAGACCCGCGATGCCGGCGAGCGAGAGCCGGTAGCCCTCGCGCCACGACAGGATCGTGATCATCAGGTAGGTGATCACGCCGGCGATCACGAGCGAGGCGATCGTGACGGTGCCGAGCGCCCGGTATTGGAACAGCGTGTAGATCACGACGAGGATCAGGCCGATGAGGCCCGCGAGCAGGCCCGCCTGGAGCTGCGAGGTGCCGAGCGTCGGCGAGATCGTCTCGGACGACTGCACGCTGAAGCTCAGGGGCAGTGCGCCGAACTTGAGCTGGTCGGCGAGGGCCTTCGAGGACTCCTGGGTGAAGCTTCCGGTGATCTGCGGGCGGCCGTCGGTGATCGCACCGTTCATCGAGGGCGCCGTGAGGACCGCGCCGTCGAGTACGAACGCGAACTGGTCGCGCGGCGTCTGCCCGGACAGGCCGAAGAGGCGCGTGCTGACCGACGCGAAGTCCTTCGTGCCCTGGTCGTCGAACTGGATGTTCACGGCCCACGTTCCGGTGCTGGCACCGGTCTGGGTCTGCACCTGGCCGTTGGTCGCATCGACGATGTTCTCGCCGCTGGCCTCGACCGGGCCGAGCAGGTACTTGACCGTGCGGCTCTGGTCGCAGGTGACGAGGGGCTCGTCTGCGGGCGCGACGTTCGTCGCGGCATCGTCGAGCGTCGAGCAGTCGAAGGTGTCGAACTCCTCCTGCAGCGCGGGCGTCACCCACGCGGGGTCGCTGCCGTCGGTCGGAACCGCCGTCGGCGTCGAGGAGAGCTCCTCGGCCGGGTCGGTCGCCGCCGGGTCGTCGGTCGGGCTGATCTGCTGGTTGCTCGCGGCGTCGGAGAGGAGCACCGCGCGCAGCTCGAGCTTCGCGGACGACTCGATGCGCGCACGCGTCTGGTCGTCGAGCTCACCGGGGATGCGAACGACGACGTTCGAGCCCTCGGTGTTGATCTCGGGCTCGGCGACTCCGGATGCGTCGACGCGCTGGCGGATGATGGACACCGCCTGGTCGAGCTGCTCCTGGGTCGCGGTCTGGCCGCTCTCGAGCTGCGGCTCGAGGATGATCTGGGTTCCGCCCTCGAGGTCGAGCGCGAGCTTGGGCGTCCAGGAACCACCGCCCCAGATGACGCCGGCAGCGTTGATGGCGAAGAGGCCGACGACGATGACGCCGAGCCACGTGAGCGATCGCCAGGCCTTGCGAACGGACGCCGGACGCGACGACCGCTTGGAGGGTGCAGCCACAGGTTCTGCTTTCTTTGCAGGAGCCCACGCCGAAGAGGCGTGGGCCGTTCCTCGGAAGGTGGGGGTTAGTCGTCCGACTTCTTGACGTCGGGAGTCGTGTCGCCGGGGGTGTCGTTCGTGTGCGCCTCATCGCGCTCGCCGAACTCGGGCTCGCCCTCGAGCGCTTCGTGCGTCTCGGTCTCGTCTTCGGTGACAGCGGGCTCGACCACGCGGGCGACGGTCTGGCGGTGCACGGTCAGCACGGTGCCGGGCGACACCTCGAGCAGCACCTGGTTCTCTTCTTCGTCGATCGAGACGATGGTGCCGTAGACGCCGAAGTTCGTCATGACGCGTGCACCGGGCTGGACCTTCGACTGCAGCTGCTGCGCCTCGGCCTGACGCTTGCGCGAGTTGCGGAACATGAAGAAGATCAGCACCGCCAGGACGGCGAGCATGATGATAGTGAACGGATCGAGCGTCATGAGGGGGTAGGACCTTCCGGAGTGCGGCGAACCGCACGAAGTCGATGGCGGCGAGGACGAAGCCTCAATGGATTATAGGTCATCGATCGGAAGCGCCGTGCCCCCCGGCGCGAGGCCGAAATGCCGCCAGGCCGCAGGCGTGGCGACGCGGCCGCGCGGGGTGCGCGTGACGAGGCCGATGCGCACGAGGAAGGGCTCGACCACCGCCTCGATCGTCTCCGACTCCTCGCCGACCGAGACCGCGAGGGTGTTCAGCCCCACTGGGCCGCCGCCGAACCTCGTGAGGATCGTCTGCATGACGGCGCGGTCGAGGCGGTCGAGTCCGAGGGCGTCGACGTCGTAGAGGTCGAGCGCGGACCGCACGGTGGGCACGTCGGCGCGACCGGTGTGCACGAGCGCATAATCGCGGACCCGCCGCAACAGCCGATTCGCGATGCGCGGCGTGCCACGGCATCGGCCCGAGATCTCGACGAGTGCCTCACGATCGATGTCGAGGCCGAGCATCGGGGCGGCGCGGGCGAGCACCTGCTCGAGCTCCGCGTCATCGTAGAACTCGAGATGCGCCGTGAACCCGAAGCGGTCGCGCAGGGGGTTCGGCAGCAGGCCGGCACGCGTCGTCGCGCCGACGAGGGTGAAGGGCGCGAGATCGAGGGGTACGGAGGTCGCGCCGGCCCCCTTGCCGACCATGATGTCGATGCGGAAGTCCTCCATGGCGAGGTACAGCATCTCCTCGGCGGAGCGCGCCATGCGGTGGATCTCGTCGATGAAGAGCACCTCGCCCGGCACCAGGGAGCTGAGGATCGCGGCCAGGTCGCCGGCATGCTGGATCGCCGGGCCGCTCGACATGCGCAGCGGCCGGCCGCTCTCGTGGGCGACGATCATGGCGAGCGTCGTCTTGCCGAGTCCGGGAGGACCCGCCAGCAGGATGTGGTCCGGGGTGCGCTGCTGCAGCGTCGCCGCGGTGAGCAGCAGCTGCAGCTGACCGCGGACACGCGTTTGGCCGACGAACTCGGCGAGGCTGCGCGGACGCAGGGCGCCTTCGAAGGCGAGCTCGGCCTCGGAGGCGAGCACCGGGTCGGTCAGGTCGACGTCACCGCCGACGGCGTCGCTCATCGCGACCGCCCGGCGGTCTGCGCCGGCCCCAGCCGGGCGAGCGAGAGGCGGAGCACCGCCGGGATCGAGGCGGAATCGGCTTCGGATGCCTCGGCCATCACCTCGTCGACGGCCTCGACGGCTGCACGCTCCGTCCACCCGAGTCCGGTGAGCGCCGCGAGCACGCTGTCGACCACCCCGCGCGCCGAACCGGCCGCGACGGGAACGTCGACGGCGCTCGGCGCGACGAGCTTGCCCGCCAGCGAGACCGTGATGAGCTTCGCGGTCTTCGGGCCGATGCCCGTGACCTTGCGGAATGCGGCATCGTCATCGGCCGCGATGGCCGTGGCGACCTGCGACGGCGACATCGCCGACAGCACCCCGAGCGCGGAGCGCGGCCCGACCCCCGTGACGCCGATGAGCAGGTCGAAGACGTCGAGTTCATCGCGCGTGGCGAACCCGAAGAGAGTCAGTGCGTCTTCGCGCACGATGAGGGTCGTGTGCACGAAGAGCTCGTGGCCGACGCGAGCGGCGAGCACGAGCGCGGGCGTCGTGCTCACCTGCATGCCGACGCCGCCGACGTCGATCACGAGGGAGGTACCGGCGGCGACGAGCACTGGTCCACGGAGGGAGGAGATCACTCCTTCACCCTACGGGCCGCCCCCGACACGGTCGCGGAGCGCTCGGCGGCGAGCCATGCGCGTTGCGCGGGGGTGAGGGCGCCCTGCGCCGCGGCATCCGGGTTCGCGGCATCGGTCACCGCAGCGCCGGCGAGACCGCCCGTTCGCCAGGCATGGCAGATCGCCAGCGCGAGCGAGTCCGCGGCATCCGCCGGCTTCGGCACCGAGCCGAGCCCCAGGATGCGGGCGACCATGGCACCGACCTGCGCCTTGTCGGCGCGGCCGTAGCCGGTGATCGCCGCCTTCACCTCACTCGGGGTGTGCAGGGCGACGGGCAGCTTTCGCCGCGCGGCGAGCAGCATCGCGACACCGGAGATCTGCGCCGTGCCCATGATGGTCGACACGTCGCTGCGCGCGAAGACGCGCTCGAGCGCAACCGCCTGCGGCCGATGCTCGTCGAGGATCGCCTCGAGGCCCTCGGCGATGCGCACGAGCCGGTTCGGGGTGTCGAGGTCGGCAGGGGTGCGCAGCACGACGACGTCGACGAGCCTGGCCGTGCGGTTGGGCTCGACATCGACCACGCCCACTCCGCATCTGGTGAGCCCCGGGTCGATGCCGAGCACGCGCACGGCGATCGGCCTACTCGTCCGACTCGAGCTCGGCCTGCACTTCGGCCGAGAGGTCGAAGTTGCTGTAGATGTTCTGCACGTCGTCGCTGTCCTCGAGCGCGTCGATGAGGCGGAACACCTTGCGAGCGGTCTCGGCGTCGATCTCGACCTTGAGCGACGGCACGAACGCGGCGTCGGCCGAGTCGTAGTCGATGCCGGCCTCCTGCAGCGCGGTGCGCGCGGCGACCATGTCGGATGCCTCGGTGATGACCTCGAAGGTCTCGCCCTCGTCGGTGACCTCTTCGGCACCCGCGTCGAGCACTGCGCCGAGCACGTCGTCTTCGGTCAGGCCGTCGGCCTTGGCCACGACGATGACGCCCTTGCGTGCGAAGTTGTAGGCCACGGAACCAGGGTCGGCCATGGTGCCGCCGTTGCGGCTCATGAGCGTGCGCACCTCTGCGGCGGCGCGGTTCTTGTTGTCGGTGAGGCACTCGACGAGCAGGGCCACGCCGTTCGGGCCGTAGCCCTCGTACATGATCGTCGCGTAGTCGACGGACTCACCGGTGAGTCCAGCGCCGCGCTTGATGGCACGATCGATGTTGTCGTTGGGGACCGAGGTCTTCTTCGCCTTCTGGACGGCGTCGACCAGCGTCGGGTTGCCCGACAGATCGGCTCCGCCCATCTTGGCGGCGACTTCGATGTTCTTGATGAGCTTCGCGAACGACTTGGCACGGCGCGAGTCGATGATCGCCTTCTTGTGCTTGGTCGTCGCCCACTTGGAATGCCCGGACATGCGTCTCCTGAATCGAATCCTCCGCGACCGATGCGTTCCGGTTCGCGCCACACCATTCTAGGTCAGGGCACGTTCAGGCCGGGTTCACGCGAGACGGGTTCATGGGAGGAGCTTCGCGAGGGTGCGGAGGTTGCGGTTGGTGGTCGTCGGCTTGTACCTGGCCTTCGCGGCGACCTTCGCGAAGGCGCTGTCGACGCCGCGCTCGCGCCGGTTGTGCCAGTACAGCACGCCCTCGCCGGCGCGCACGACGTCATCGGCCTCGTCGAGGTCGCTCGAGGCCGCCGCCAGCTCCGCCAGATGCGCGGCATCCGAACCGAAGAGCACGTACGGGTGCCAGCCGGCTCGCTCGGCGTCGAACGGGAAGGCCTCGACCACTCGTGCGAGCTCCGCGCGTGTCAGCAGCACGATCCAGGCCTCGTACCCGAAGCGCTCGCCGAGCGCGCGTTCGATCCGCTCCTTCAGGGCGGCGGATGTCTCGGCGCGGCCGTCGTCGTCGGCCTCGACCTGCTCGAACGCGACGTTGCCGCTCGCGAGCACCGTTCGCACGGAGGCGAAGCCCATCGATTCGAAGAGCGCCTTGAGCTCGGCGGACCGCACGGTGATGCCGCCGACGTTCACTCCTCGGAGCAATGCGATGTACTCGGTCACGTGGTCGAGGCTAGCGCCGACCGCCGACGCCTGTCAGGGGGCGCTCGTCCGATGCCCGACCGACGACGCACGTTGGATGCCGCCTGCCGGCGCCGTTCGGGCGCCGTGCCGCGGCATCCGAACGGTCAGGCCCCGGTGCGCGCCAGCACCTTGCCGAGGAAGTACTCGTGGAAACGGTGCTCCCCCGTGATCTCGGGGTGGAAGCTCGTGCCCAGCAGGTTGCCCTGCTCGACCGCGACGACGCGACCGTCGGCGAGCGAGGCGAGCTGCGTGGCGCCGGGACCGACCGACTCGACGACGGGGCCGCGGATGAACACCGCGTGCACGGGGTCGCCGCCGAGGGCGGGCACGTCGAGGACGGTCTCGAACGACTGGTTCTGCGAACCGAAGGCGTTGCGCCGCACCTCCACGTCGAGTCCGCCGAGCGATTCCTGCCCGGCGATCGCGTCGAGCACGGTGTCGGCCAGCATGATGAGGCCCGCGCAGGTGCCGTACACCGGCAGCCCGGCCGCGATCGCCGCCCGGAGCGGCTGCTGCAGGCCGAAGATGCGCGAGAGCTTGTCCATGACGCTCGACTCGCCGCCGGGGATCACCAGGCCGTCGATCGCCTCGAGCTCGTCGGGTCGTCGCACGAGGGAGACCCGCGCGCCGAGGCCTGCGAGCACCCTCGCGTGCTCGCGGAAGTCGCCCTGCAGGGCGAGCACCCCGACGCGGGGGCCGGCCGAAGCCGCATCCCCCGCGTCGAGCGACTCGCTTCTGAGGTTCGTCGTCACCAGCCGCGCTCGGAGAGGCGGTGGGGCGCAGCGAGGTCGGCGACGTTGATGCCGACCATGGCCTCGCCGAGGCCGCGCGAGACCTCGGCGATCACGGACGGGTCGTCGTAGAAGGCGGTCGCCTTGACGACGGCCGCGGCACGCGCCTCGGGGTTGCCCGACTTGAAGATGCCGGAGCCCACGAACACGCCGTCGGCGCCGAGCTGCATCATCATCGCGGCGTCCGCGGGGGTCGCGACACCGCCGGCGGTGAAGAGCACGACGGGAAGCTTGCCCGTCTCGGCGACCTCGACGACCAGGTCGTAAGGGGCCTGCAGCTCCTTGGCGGCGACGTAGAGCTCGTCCTTCGTCATCGAACGGAGCACGTTGATCTCCGACGTGATCTTTCGGATGTGCTTGGTGGCCTCCGAGACGTCGCCGGTGCCGGCCTCGCCCTTGGAGCGGATCATGGCCGCGCCCTCGTTGATGCGGCGAAGAGCCTCACCGAGGTTCGTCGCACCGCACACGAACGGCGTGTTGAAGGCCCACTTGTCGATGTGGTTCACGAAGTCGGCCGGCGAGAGCACCTCGGACTCGTCGATGTAGTCGACGTCGAGGGCCTGCAGCACCTGCGCCTCGACGAAGTGGCCGATACGGGCCTTCGCCATGACGGGGATCGAGACCTCGGCGATGATCGCCTCGATGAGGTCGGGGTCGCTCATGCGTGCGACGCCGCCCTGGGCGCGGATGTCGGCGGGCACGCGCTCGAGGGCCATGACTGCGACGGCGCCGGCGTCCTCGGCGATGCGGGCCTGCTCGGGGGTGACGACGTCCATGATGACGCCGCCCTTCAGCATCTCGGCGAGGCCGCGCTTCACGCGGCTGGAGCCCGTCTCGGGTACGGTCACTTCGAATCCTTCCGGACGTGCGCGGGGACATGCGCAGCAGTTCAGACAAAGAGGATGTTTGTCCTAGGCCAAAAGGTAGCATGGGTGCCATGCGGCCGCAGACGAACCAGGAGGACGGTGACGTGATCGTCGACATCGAGGGACGTTCGGCAGCCGAGATCGCCGACAGCCTGCGCACGCTCATCGAGCGCGGCGCCCTCCGACCCGGCGACGCGCTCCCGCCCGTCCGCACGCTCGCCGAGCAGCTCGGCGTCAACCGGAACACCGCGGTCTCCGCCTACCGGCAGCTCACGAACGCAGGCGTCGTGGTCACGTTGGGCCGAGGGGGCACGCGCGTGGCCGGCAGCTCCCCCGTCGCCCAGGAGGGGTTCGCCGCCGACACGGCGCTGCGCGACATCGGCACCGGCAATCCCGATGCCTCGTACATCCCCGATCCGTCCGTCGCGCTCGCGAGCATCGCCCGCCGCCCGGTGCTGTACGGCGAACCCGTCATCGACCCGGGCCTCGAGCGCTGGGCGAGCGAGTGGATCACCACCGACCTGCCTCCGGCGACCCCCATGCGCATCACCGTCACGAGCGGCGCCGCCGACGCGGTCGAGCGGCTGCTCGCCCAGGCGCTCACGCGCGACGACGCCGTCGCGCTCGAGGACCCGTGCTTCCTCACGAGCATCCACACCGTGCGCGTCGCGGGATATCGTCCGGTGTCCGTTCCCGTCGACGACGAGGGGATGACCGTCGACGGCCTCCGCGCCGCGCTCGAGCAGGGGGTTCGCGCCGTGATCTGCACGCCGCGTGCGCAGAACCCGACGGGAGCGAGCCTCTCGGCGCAGCGCGCGGCGGACCTGCGCGCCGTGCTGGCCGAGCATCCGTACGTGCTCGTCATCGAGGACGACCACTACTCGCTGCTCTCCCGCCGACCGCATCATTCGCTCATCGGCGCCGAGCATCGGCGCTGGGCGCTCGTGCGTTCCGTCTCGAAGTTCCTCGGTCCCGACATGTGCCTGGCCGTCACCGCCTCGGATCCCGAGACCGCCGACCGGCTCGCGATGCGCCTGACGCCCGGAACGACCTGGGTGAGCCACCTGCTGCAGCGGCTCGTGCACGCGCTCGCGACCGACCCCGAGGTGCAGGCCCGCATCGAGCGCGCCGGCGACCACTACGCCGACCGCAACATCGCCTTCGCCGCCCGGCTCACCGCCGAGGGCGTTCCGACCGACCCGGCCGACGGCCTCAACCTCTGGGTTCCGCTCGGCGCGTCGGCTCGCGCCGTCTCGGAGCAGCTGATGCGGCGCGGATGGCTCGTCCGCCCCGGCGACGAGTTCGCCCTCGGCGACCGGGCGCCGTCCGAGCGCCTGCGGCTCACCGTGCACGACCTCGACGACGCCGACCAGGCCAAGCTCGCCGCGGACCTGGCCGCCTCGGTGCGCGCCGTGATCGCCCTGCGCGATCCGCACTCGCTCCAGGGCCGGGCGCCCGCGTCCGAGGTGCGATGATCGAACGGTGAAGATTCTCTCGATCCAGTCGGCGGTGGCGTACGGCCACGTCGGCAACTCCGCCGCCGTCTTCCCGCTCCAGCGCATCGGCGTCGAGGTGCTGCCGGTCTACACCGTCAACTTCTCCAATCACACGGGCTACGGCGCATGGCGCGGTCCGATGATCAGCCCAGACGACGTGCGAGAGGTCATCACCGGCATCGACGAACGCGGCGCCTTCCCGCAGATCGATGCGGTGCTCTCGGGCTACCAGGGCGGCGAGGGCATCGCCGACGTCATCCTCGACGCCGTCGCCCGCGTCAAGGCCACCAACCCCGACGCGATCTACGCGTGCGATCCGGTCATGGGCAACGCGAAATCCGGATGCTTCGTGGCGCCGGCCATTCCGGTCCTGCTCCGCGACCGCGTGGTGCCCGCGGCCGACCTCATCACCCCGAACCAGTTCGAGCTCGGCTTCCTCACCGACACCCAGCCCGACACGCTCGAGTCGACGCTCGCGTCGGTCGACCTGGTGCGCGCAACGGGCCCGTCGGTCGTGCTCGTCACGAGCGTCGAGCGCCCCGACCGAGAGGAGGGCACCATTGAGATGCTCGCGGTCGACGATGCCGGTGCGTGGATCGTGCAGACTCCCCTGCTGCCCATGAAGGCCAACGGCTCCGGCGATGTCAGCGCCGCGCTCTTCACAGCGCACTACCTCCGCACGCGCGACGCCGCCGACGCCCTCGCGCGCACGACGTCGAGCGTCTTCGACCTGCTCGAGCGCACGCACGAGTCGGGCGAGCGCGAACTGCAGCTCGTCGAGTCGCAGGAGGCCTACGCCCACCCGCGCATGCAGTTCACGGTCACGCAGGTCCGCTGACTCGCGACATCCGCTCGGTCATCGCGGTCGAGCGGATGCCGCGCGCGGCCGTTCCGTGAGCGTCCGCTGCACGATCGAACCGCCGCCTCGCGCGCGAGATCGGCCGCCCGCCTACTCGACGGTCGCCGGCCACGCCTCGGCGATCGCCACGCGCACGTCGCCGAGCAACTGGGGCAGGGCCTTGGTGCGCGCGATGATCGGGAAGAAGTTCGCATCGGACGCCCACCGCGGCACCACATGCTGGTGCAGGTGCTCGTCGACGCCCGCGCCGGCCACGGCGCCCTGGTTCATGCCGATGTTGAACCCGTCGCACCGGGACACCTCGCGGAGCACCCGCATGCCGACCTGGGTGAGCTCGCCGATCTCGGCGACCTCCTCCGGCGTCGCCTGGTCGTAGGTCGCGATGTGGCGGTACGGGCACACGAGCAGGTGCCCCGAGTTGTAGGGGAACAGGTTCAGGAGCACGTACGCGGTACGGCCCCGATGCACGATGAGCCCATCGGTGTCGGTCTTCTCGGGAGCCGCGCAGAACGGGCAGGCGGCCCGCATCGCGTCGGCACCCGCGTTGATGTAGGCCATGCGGTGCGGCGTCCAGAGCCGCTGGAACGCGTCGGGCACGCCCGGGAGGGTCGCCGCATCGACGAGCCCCTGCGCTGCGTCGTCCGCAGGTTCGGGGCTCGTCGTGCGGTCGGTCACGCGAGGTCCTCGGCCGTGTTCACGAGCTTGCGGTCGGAGATCGCGGCGAGGATGAGGTCGACCGCGTCGTCGACGGGCACGCCGTTGGTCTGCGAGCCGTCGCGGAAGCGGAACGACACCGTGCCGCCCGTGCGGTCCTGTTCGCCGGCGATGAGCTGCAGGGGCACCTTCTGCGTGGTGTGCGTGCGGATCTTCTTCTGCATTCGGTCGTCGGAGTGGTCGACCTCGGCGCGGACGCCCTTGGCGCGGAGCTTGGCGATGATCTCGTCGAGGTACTCGGAGAACTGCTCGGCGACGGGGATGCCGACGACCTGCACCGGGGCCAGCCACACCGGGAACGCCCCCGCGTAGTGCTCGAGCAGGATCGCGAAGAAGCGCTCGATCGAGCCGAACAGGGCCCGGTGGATCATGATCGGACGATGCCGCTCGCCATCGGAGCCGGTGTACTCGAGGCCGAACCGCTCGGGGAGGTTCGGGTCGACCTGCACGGTCGAGAGCTGCCAGGTGCGGCCGATCGCGTCGCGGGTCTTGAGGTCGATCTTCGGACCGTAGAACGCAGCCTCGCCGGGAACCTCGGTGAGCTTCAGCCCGCTCGCGAGGGCGACGTTGCGGAGCGCGTTCGTGGAGTACTCCCAGAACTCGTCGGAGCCGATCCACTTGGACTTCTCGTCGTCGCGCATCGACAGTTCGAGCTCGAAGTCCTCGAGGCCGAAGTCGCGCAGCATGGAGACGACGAAGTCGAGGACCCTGGTGGTCTCGGGTTCGAGCTGTTCGGGGGTGACGAACAGGTGCGAGTCGTCCTGCGTGAATCCACGGACTCGGGTGAGGCCGTGCAGCGCGCCGGAGAGCTCGTTGCGGTACACGGTGCCGTTCTCGGCGAGCCGCATCGGCAGGTCGCGGTAGCTGCGCCCGCGCTCCTTGTAGATGAGGATGTGCATCGGGCAGTTCATGGGCTTCAGGTAGTAGTCCTGGCCCTGCTTGGTGATGTTGCCCTCGGCATCGCGCTCCTCGTCCATCACGATGGGCGGGAACATGCCCTCCTTGTACGTGACGAGGTGGTTCGAGGTGAGGAAGAGGTCTTCCTTCGAGATGTGCGGGGTGTAGACGTAGGTGTAGCCGCCCTCGATGTGGCGGCGTCGCGCGTGCTGCTCCATCTCGCCCCGGATCACGCCGCCCTTGGGGTGCCACACCGAGAGGCCTGAGCCGATCTCGTCGGGGAACGAGAACAGGTCGAGGTCTTTGCCGAGCTTCCGGTGGTCGCGCTTGGCGGCCTCCTCGAGGCGGTGCTGGTAGGCGCGCAGCTCGTCCTTAGTGGGCCACGCGGTGCCGTAGATGCGCTGCAACTGCGGGTTCTTCTCGCTGCCGCGCCAGTAGGCGCCGGCGACGCGCTGCAGCGCCCAGCCGTTGCCGATCATGCGGGTGTTCGGCAGGTGCGGCCCGCGGCAGAGGTCCTTCCAGACGACGTCGCCGCTCTTCGGGTCGACGTTGTCGTAGATCGTCAGCTCGCCGGCGCCGACCTCGACGGACTCGTGGTCGTCGCCGGAGCCCTTGCCGTGGCCGCCTGTGCCCTTGAGTCCGATCAGCTCGAGCTTGTACGGCTCGCCCGCGAGTTCGGCCCGCGCCTCGTCGTCGGTCACGACACGACGCACGAACCGCTGGCCGGAGCGGATGATGCGGCCCATCTCCTTGTCGAGCGCCTTGAGATCGTCGGTGCTGAACGCCTCGGCGACGTCGAAGTCGTAGTAGAAGCCGTCGGTGACGGGCGGCCCGATGCCGAGCTTGGCCTCGGGGTTGACCGACTGCACCGCCTGGGCGAGCACGTGCGCGGCCGAGTGGCGGAGGATCGAGAGCCCGTCGGGCGAGTCGATCGTGACGGGCTCGACCTGGTCGGCATCCGTCACCGTGGTGGCCAGGTCCTTGAGCTCGCCGTTGACGCGCATCGCGACAACGGATCGATCGGTGAAGAGCTCGAATCCGTCGACCACTGTGAACCACTCCCTGTGTTGTGAGATGAACCCTTCAACTGTAGTCGCGCGCGGGCGGCGGGTTCGCCGCAGCCGCAGCGCCCGGGCCGATCACGTCGCTTGCGCGCAGCTGCGCCGTGGCTCGCGCCCTACCTGTCGAACCTCATCACGTGCAAGGACCGGCCGACCGTCGTCGCTCCCCCGGCACCGGCGCCGTGGTGACGTTCCCGGAACGTGACGTTCCGGAAACGACGACAGCCCCGGCTCGATGAGCCGGGGCTGTGTGTTGGTGGGCGATACTGGGATCGAATCAGTATGCGGGCACCTGCCGACATCGCGCACGCGCGCGCGGAAAACCCAGTCTAACCGGGGTTAGGACAGGGGTTACTGGTATCGTTTAGGGGTGATTAGAGCGCCTAAGAATGAACTAGATGATGCCCGCATGATGCCCGAGCCTCACGCGTGACCGGCCGCCAGACCAAGCGCCGCGAGACGTTCGGCACTCTCCGCAAGCGCGAGTCCGGCCGGTATCAGGCGACGTACATGGGCCCCGATGGCAAGCGCCACAGCGCCCCCACGACGTTCCAGACCATGGGCGATGCCCGCGCGTACCTGCGCGGCGTGCAAGCCCGCATCGCATCGGGCACGTGGCAGTCAGCCGATACCGAGCGAGCCGAGCATGAGCGCCGAGCCCTGCCGTTCGCCGCGTTCGCCACGCGCTGGCTCGACGGGCGCACCAGCGTTGGCGGCAAGGCCCTACGCCCCACCACGCTGGCCGAGTACCGGCGGCTGCTCGCCGGGCCCCTCGCGCCGCTGGCTGACCTGCCGCTGCCGAGCATCACGCGCGCCGTCGTGGAGGATTGGCGCACGCCGCTGCTCATGTCCGGCACGCGCACACAGGCGGCCCGCGCCTACACGCTGCTGTCCGCGATCATGGGCAGCGCCGTTGACCGTGGCCTGATTGACGCCTCCCCCTGCACGATCCGCGGCGCTGCCAGCACCCGCACCGGCAAGCGCGTGAACCCGCCGACCCGCGATGAACTGGCCACCATCGTGGAGCACGTACCCGAGCGCTACCGGATGCTGGTGCTGCTCGCCGCGTGGTCCGGCCTGCGATTCGGCGAACTGTCCGAACTGCGCCGCAAGGATATCCACGGCTACCGCGAGGCTGAGGGCCTGATCGAACTGCACGTGTCGCGCGGCGTCGTGCACGTGGCCGGGCAAGGCGCTGTCGTCGGGCCGCCGAAGACCTCCGCAGGTGAGCGCGTCGTGGCGCTGCCGTCGTCCGTGCCGGGCCTGTACGACGCCCTACGCGCCCACCTCGCCGAACGCGTCGGCGCGTACCCCGACGCGCTGCTGTTCACGGGCGCTGACGGTGAATCGCACCTGAGGCAGTCCACCGTGGCCAAGGTGTTCTATCCGGCCCGCGAGACCGCCGGACGCCCCGACCTGCCGTGGCACGGGCTCCGACACTTTGCCGCCAGCCAGTACGCCGCCGCGGGCGCGACCGAGGCCGAGATTATGGCGCGGCAGGGGCAGCGGAGCCCGGGCATGGTGCGCCGCTACGTGCATACCACCGGCCGCGAGGCCGACCTCGCCGCCCGGATGGGAGCCTGAGCCCGCAGCGCCCCCGTGACGCTTCGAGCCCCCTGCGTGGACAACCACACGGGGGGCTCGCTGTTTGCCCGGGAGCGGGCCGCCTACGGCTGCTGAGCGCCAGCCCCGCCACTCGCACCTCGCCACGCATGTATCGAGCGTCCTAACCACGGTTAGCGCGCACAACACGCGTCACACTAACCACGGTTAGCGTTTTATTGCTGGTCAACGCACATTTCACGCGTATAGTTGCGGCCAAGCCCCACCCCGACCGAAGGGACGCCGCAATGCCCAACCCAACCCGCCCCGACTGGCAGAGCGCCCCCGAGCCGCCCACGGTGAATGGCAGCGAATGGCTGACGCTCCGCGAGGCCGCCGAACGCCTGCGCGCCCATCCCGGCACGATCCGCGCGCGCATCGCCAGCGGCGCACTGCCCGCCTACCGCATCGGCCCGCGAGGCCTGCGCCTGCGCGTCGCCGACGTTGACGCACTCCTGCGCCCCGTCCCCGTCGCCAACGCCGACGCCACCGACGCCGACCGCCTCGCAGGCTGAGGGCTGAGCGAGCCGAGAGGGCCGCCGATGACTGACTTCCGGTTCCCCGAGCGCTGGTTGCTCGACCGCCGATTCGCCCGTCTCAGCGCCGACGCGCTCGCCGCCTACGTCACGGCGGGCGCGTGGTGCGTCTCGAACCGGACAGACGGCGCGATGACGCGCGATGACCTGTCCGGCATTCCCCGGATGACGGACGCCCTCGCCGCCGTGCTGGTGGCTGCTGCATTGCTCGCCGAGACACCAGACGGCTGGCACATGCTCGACTTCGCCGAGACGCAGACCTCACGCGCCAACCTCGAATCCGCCGCGCTCGCCCGTGAGGCCGACTCGCAGGCACGGAAGCGTCGTCGCTGGCACAAGTCCGGCGTTCACGCGCTCTGCACGCCAGACACCTGCGAGCACATCGCGCCCCCCGGCGTCACGCGTGACATCCCTGTCCCCCCGGTTGTCCGCCCGGACATCCGCCCGGACATCCGGGGGGATTCCACAGGACAGGATAGGACAGGCAAGGACAGGCAATTACTGGCCCCGCATACACGCACGCAGGCACGCGACGCACGCCCGCACGCACGCGAGGCCGGACCCGCCGCCGCCGTGCTCGACTGGGCCGTAACGACCATCCCGAACGCGCTGGCGGACTTCTGCCGCACGCACGACGAGCCGTGGCCCTGCCCTCGCTCCGGGCAGGCTCGCTCCGGCTGTGAGCACGTGACCACTCGGGCGGCATCATGAGCCGCCACGCGCCCGCCGCCGGGGTGCCGGAACCCATCTGACCGGCGTAGCGTGACCGAGAGAGCCATAACCCCCGGGGGTATCCATGCGCGAGAGTCTGACCGCTGCCGCCGCACCACGCCGCCGCATGACCGAGCCGAGACGCTACCCCTGCCCGCACGTGTGGAGCCGACCAGCCGAGAGCGGGTGGAGCGGATGCGCTCTCTGCGGAGCCGTCGAGCGCCGGACAGAGCCCCGACCCGAGGAGCCCGTGGACTTCACCGAGCCCCGCGTGCCGAGATCGTGACCGGGACGGGCTGACCGAGGCCGTGCCAGCCACGCACCGGAGAGGCCACCTCGCGCGCGCCCGCGCGGACGTGATGCCGAGGGCGCGCGAGGCAGGCGCCGGCGGGGGTCTCGGGGGCTCGACATGCCCGGAATCTCGCGGAAGTCCGAACCGCGGTTTGCTACAGGAATGTGGGCGAAACCCTCGCGTGCGCGGCCCTGTGCGCGCAAGGATGGGGACACGGCCCGGGGGGACCGCTCGACACGGGAGGGGAACCCCGGATGACCGAGAGCACCGGCTGCGGCCACGGAGCAGCGCACGAGTACCGCACCAAGCGCGGGCGGGCAGGCTGCCGACTGTGCGACCGCTCCGAGTACGGGGGCCGTCATGCTCCCCCGGCTGCTGAGGAGACCGAGACCGAGGTGAGCGCGTGGGCGGGGCGTCTGTCGGCGCTGGCGCGTGAGATTGCCGAGCGCACCGTGGAGGCTGTGCCCGAGGTCGGTATCGAACGGTTCCGTTCGGCGCTGCTGGCGTGGGCGTCTGCTGAGGCGGTGGCCGAGGCGCTGCGGGAGCACCTAGACACCGTGGGGCTGGTCTCGCCGCGTGGCTCCGCCCGGGCCTCGCTCATCTCGACGCTGGGCAGCGCTGAGCGCACCGCTGAGAAGCTGCGAACCGCGCTCGGGCTCTCCCCGCACTCTGCCGCCGTGATCCGGGCGCAAGTGCGTTCCGGGGGGCTCGGGCTGCTGACCGATGATGAGGCGTCCGCGCTGGGCGTGGAGGATCGAGAGCCCGAGTACGCCGGGCCGCGCCCGTTCCGAGCACGGGGCCGAGCATGAGCGCCCCGGACCCGGCCCCGCCCGAGTGGCAGGCTGCCGGAATCGCTGCCCGGGCGGAGGTGCCCGCATGAGCGAACACACGTTCACGCCCGACCCCGAGCGTCTTAAGCTCGCGCTCGGAATCGGGGAGCCGAGCCGGGTGCTGCACGGCTGGGAGGTGCTGGCCGGGAACGGGCAGCGACTCCACCCGGCGAACTACACACACGCCGACCTCGCCGCCGTCATCGCCGCCGCCCCGCACGACCTCGACGCGCGGCGGCTGCTCTCGGAGTGGGCGCGGGCGCACGGCTGGGTGCTGACCGAGACCGAGCCCGTACGGGAGCCCGGCGCGGTGAACGGCGGGGAGTGGCTGCACTGGCGCGGGAACTGGGACCGGATCGAACCCGACCGCGCATTCTGGGCCACGGTGCCCGCCGAGGTGCGCGTCGCGTGCGAGCCCCGGGCGGTGCTGGTGGATCTCCTCATGCGCGAGGCCGAGCGCACGGGCCGAGACCCGGGCGAAGTGCTGGCCGAGGCTGCCGACCGCATCGCCGCCCGAGCCGAGAGTGAGCCCCGATGACCGACACGACCCCCGCACGCCGCGCCATGGAAGCCGGGCGCAAGCCCGCCGAGGCGTACATGGCCCGCACGCTCGCTGAGGCGCGCATGGCTGCCACGCTGAGCGCCGCACGCCGAGCGCTCGCCCACACGACCCCGAGGGGCACCCGATGAGCGCACCGCACCGCACCTCCGACCAAACCCGGATTCGGGCCGCGCACCAGTCCCGGCGGTTCGACGTGGAGAAAGCCGAAGCGGTCTATGAGCACTACCGGGAGCCCGCCAAGCGTGAGCCCGAGACCGAGGCCGTGACCGAGCGGGGTGGGCTCGGGCTGGCCGAGGTGCGCGCCCGCATTGCCGCCTCGCTGTTGAGCCCCGAGGCGCTGGCGCTCTCGTGCTCCGAGCATGACGCCGAGCCGGGCGCGTGGTGTTTCGGGCGTCCGGGAGGCGCGCACGGCATCTGCCCGGGCCGCATCGCTGACGCCCGGTTGCACGCGCTCCGGGCGTACGTGAACGGCTGAGCCATGAGCAGCCCGCACCGAGACCCGAGAGCCCGGCTCGCCGCCGCCGAGGCTCGGGCTCGGGCTGTGACCGAGCAGCGGAGGCGGGCCGAGCGGCTGGCACGCATCGCCGCCGATGCCGAGCGCCGCCGGGGGCTGGTGGCCGCTGCTGCTGCTCGCATCGCCATGCGGCCCGTGATCCTCTGCGAGTGCCCGCACCTCTGCGAGCACGGCGACGCCGGGAGGTTCGACGCTGCCGCCCGCGCCTCGCTGCTCGCGCTGGTGGCCGACTCCGACGCAGATATCGAGTGGTCGGAGGCCGCATGAGCATGAACTACCCCGGGGAGAGCCACCGCCGGGCAGGCATCCGCCGCGACGTGGCCGAGGCTGCCGAGCAGCGCGAGCACGCGGAGCGGGTGCGCATCGCCGCCGACGCCGCCGAGGTAGCCCGGGCCGAGGCCGAGCGAGCCGCCCGGCTGGCAGCCGTCCGGGAGCGCCAAGCCGCCGAGGCTGGGGCCGAGCGTGAAGCGCTGCACGCCCGCCAAGCCGAGAGCGCGAGCCGCTACCTCCGAGGGCTCACCAAGACGTAGCGCACGACCGACAGAGAGCGAGAGCACCATGCCCGAGACCATGACCCGAGCCGAGCGCCAAGCCGCCGAGCGAGCCGAGGCCGAGCGCGCCGCCGAGGCCGAACTGCTGGCGTCCGTGGTGCGCCCCGTGGGGATAGACCCGCTGCCCGAGGGGGCGCTGGCGTGCCACGTGTGCGGCGTGGCCGTGCTCTCCGGGCTGGTGGAGGAGTTCACCTCGAACACGTACCATCCCCGCGCCGGGCATCTGGTGGCCGAGCGCGTGGTGGAGTTCCGCACGTGCGCCGAGTGCCGAGACCGCCACGGGCTCGCCGCGCTGCTCATGGAAGCGAACCCCGGCGTGCGTGCCCGCATCGGGGCTGCGAGCATCGCCAACCATCGCGCGGCCCTCGCGCTCGACGTCATGGCGGCGGCGGGCTCGCCGGTCCCGGGCTCGCTGAGCGCCGAGCATCTGCGCATGGCCCTCGACGTGCTGAGCGCCGAGGCGCGGCGCTGGGCCGCGCGATTCTCCCCATCGCTGGCCGAGGGCGCGCTGGTCACCTCATGTGCCGAGCGCCCGTGGTCGTGGCTGAGCCCGGATGACCGGGCCGACGTGAAGCGGGCTGTAGGGCGCTGGCAGGCGTACCGGATGCCGCCCCGGGCCGTGGAGTGCCCCACGGGCGGCTGCGGGTACTGCGGCATCGGGACCGTGACCGCTGCCCGCTGGCAGACGCCATGGACGGCGCACAGCATGAGCCCGGGCGGGCTCGGGGGCTCGGGGCCGCGCAACCTCGACGTGTCGCTCTGCATGACGTGCGAGGCATTCCACGCCGACCCGTTCGGCACCGGGCCGGGGCCGATGGGCTCCGCGCTGCTCGAATACGTGGACCCGGGGCGCGTACTGCGCGGGGGTACGCCGCATGAGCCCGAGCCCCGAGGGGTGCGCGGCTGGGCGGTCTCGGGGCGCACGGAGCCGAACGCTACGCCGTGGGCGCACCTCGACGTGGACGGGCTGCGCGAGTCCATCCGGGGGTACGACTGGCGCTGACCGCCCGAACCGCATCGAGGTGCCGAGCCCGCCGAGCGCATCGAGGTGACCCCGTTCGCGCGGGCTGACCCTACAGGGCTTCGAGCACACCC
The DNA here is from genome assembly GCF_040547485.1 of Agromyces sp. PvR057. NCBI lineage: Bacteria > Bacillati > Actinomycetota > Actinomycetes > Micrococcales > Microbacteriaceae > Agromyces > Agromyces sp. PvR057. The sequence goes on along the minus strand of NZ_JBEPPT010000001.1, from coordinate 1,688,688 downwards.
AGTAGCGACGCGATCGTGCTTGTGAGCAGCCCAGACCCGAGCAGCAGCATGCCGAGGTTGCGCACCTTCCAGTCTTTCGGATTCGGGAACGAGTAGTACTGGGGCTCGACCTCGACGAGCATCGGCCGGGTGGTGTACCACGTACCAACCCCGGTCAGCACGAGCGAGACGAGCAGAAGAACGATGATCAGCACAGCCATGGCATTACCCCCCGTAAGCCCCCGCGCAGCGCGGGGTACAAGGCACACGATCACCTATCGGGACGATCTTCGAGGCCGAGTTCGCTGCCAGCGGATCACCTGCGACCGCCCGCAGTCCCGCCGTCGCGAACACCGAATGATGCCCATTTTCGATCCGATGATGCCCGCATGATGCCCGCGTAACCCCGGATACGAAAAAACCCCCGGATAACCGGGGGTTTTCGTGGTGGGCGATACTGGGATCGAACCAGTGACCTCTTCCGTGTCAGGGAAGCGCGCTACCGCTGCGCCAATCGCCCAAAGCTGTGAACAAGTTCACGGCTTGGAGGTGGATACGGGATTCGAACCCGTGTATACGGCTTTGCAGGCCGCTGCCTCGCCTCTCGGCCAATCCACCGTGTCTGGGTTCTCCACCAAAAGAGCAGGACCTATGCTTGCGCTCAGATCCTGATCAGAGCGGATGACGAGATTCGAACTCGCGACCCTCACCTTGGCAAGGTGATGCGCTACCACTGCGCCACATCCGCGTTGCTTTGCATTTCTGCGTGCAGAGAGACTCTAACTGATACCCGGATCGATTCACAAACTGAGCAGTGTTCACCCGACGTTCAGCCCGGTCGCAGGCGGAATCCAGGCTTGCAAGCCGGGCGTGTCGAGCCCCGGGACGGCCTTCTGGGCGCCCCTGACAGCGGGTCCGCGCACGCTCCAAGGTGTGCCGACACGCCACGGATCGTTCGATGTGCAATTGCGCGCATTCGTCGCTAGTATCGAATCCGCGCGGTCACCCCGGTGAGCCGCGAGTCCCACATGGGCGATTGGCGCAGCTGGTAGCGCGCTTCCTTCACACGGAAGAGGTCGTCGGTTCGAGCCCGGCATCGCCCACGAACGCCCCCACTCCACTGGGGGCGTTCTTCGTTTCACGGTGGCGAACGGTGCGCTTCACAGCGCAGGCGCCGAGCTTCCCGGAGCAGCCCGGTCGCCGGATGCCTCGACGCCCGCCGCCGCCGTCCGCACGGCCCTTCGAGCCGGCCGCGGCCCTCGGTCGTCAGCGCCAGCCGTAGCGAGCGCCGAGCGCCTCTGCGACCTTCAGGTACCGCTTCGCATCGAGCGACGCGGCCTCGCGGCGCATGCCGGCCGTGTGCACCCGGAACACCCGGTCGATGTTCGCCCAGCTCGGCCGACCCGCCGAGTCCCATGCGCCCGCGCCGAGCGCGACGAAGTCCTGCGAGCCGTCGTGGGCCTTGCTGGTCAGCTGGACGGCCAGGAACGCCTCGGAGCCGGATGCCGCGACCACGACGACCGGGCGGTCCTTGCCGCGCCCGTCGCGCTCCTCGTACGGCACCCAGGTCCACACGATCTCGCCGGGATCGGGTTGTCCGTCACGCGACGGCGAGTAGGCGAGCCTGACGCCGCGGAGGCTGCGCGGATCGACCTCGACCGTCGCGGCGGCCCCCGTCTGCCCCGGCGACAGGAGGCCCGTCGCGACCGACGCGCGCCCCGCGGCATCCGTCGTCTTCGAACTGCCCCGCGACCCCCCGAAGACGCTGCGGAGTGCACGCCGAAGGGCGGTGAGGAAGCGGCCGGTGTCAGTCACACCCGCACACTACCCCACCGCCCTCGCGGTGCTTCAGGACCCCTAGACGGTCTCGAGCTTGTACGCGTCCTCACCGTGGACGGCGGTGTCGACGCCCGCGAGCTCGTCCTCGTTCGTGATGCGGAAGCCGATCGTCTTCTGGATGACCCAGCCGATCGCGAAGGCGAGCACGAACGAGTAGATCAGCACGGTGAAGGCGGCGATGGCCTGGACCATCAGCTGCGTCGGGTCACCGCTGTAGATGAGGCCGGTGTTGTTGGCGAAGAAGCCGAGGTACAGCGTTCCGATGAGGCCGCCGACGAGGTGGATGCCCACGACGTCGAGCGAGTCGTCGAAGCCGAACTTGAACTTCAGGTCGATCGCCAGGGCGCAGACGGCACCGGCGATGAGGCCGAGCACGATCGCCCAGCCCGGCGTGAGCGCTGCGCACGCAGGGGTGATCGCGACGAGACCCGCGACGGCACCGGATGCCGCACCGACCGAGGTGGGCTTGCCGTCCTTGATCTTCTCGACGATGAGCCAGGCGAGCAGCGCCGCAGCGGGAGCGGCGAGCGTGTTGACCCAGGCGAGCGCTGCGGTGCCGTCGGCGGCGAGCTCCGAGCCGGAGTTGAAGCCGAACCAGCCGAACCACAGGAGGCCGGCGCCGAGGAGCACGAACGGCGGGTTGTGGGGAACGTGCGCACCCTTCGAGAAGCCCACGCGCTTGCCCAGCACGAGCGCCAGGGCGAGCGCTGCGGCACCGGCGTTGATGTGCACCGCCGTGCCGCCGGCGAAGTCGATGACGCCGACGCCGAAGGCCTCCTGCATGCCGAACGTGGTCCAGCCGCCGTAGGCGAACGAACCGTCGTCGGCGAGGCCGAAGTTGAAGACCCAGCTCGCTACCGGGAAGTAGACGATGGTCGCCCAGATCGCCGCGAAGATCATCCATGCGCCGAACTTGGCGCGGTCGGCGATGGCGCCCGAGATGAGCGCGACCGTGATGATCGCGAAGGTCGCCTGGAAGGCCACGAACGCGAGCGGCGGGAACGCGGCATCCTCGGGGACCTCGAGCAGGCTCGTGAGGCCGATGGCCGACCAGTCGATGGACCAGGGGGCGACGAGTCCCTCAGCACCGGGGAACGCGATCGCGTAGCCGTAGAGCACCCACAGCACGCCGATGAGGCCGATCGCGCCGAAGCTCATCATCATCATGCTGATGACGCTCTTCGCCTTGACGAGACCGCCGTAGAAGAAAGCGAGTCCCGGCGTCATGAGCAGCACCAATGCCGCCATGATCAACAGGAACGCGGTGTTGCCTTGATCCATCTCGAACCTCTCTCGGGGAAAACAGGCCGGGGAACCTGTGTCGCCAAGTTTCACGAGAGGACGTTTCGTGCGGGACCGTGTTCTGTTTCGCGAGTGTTACGTGCTGCGCGCCCGCGTAAACAGCGTGTTTCGCGGTGCCATCCAACCGATGGGAAACGGCGGAGAAACGACCGTGATCAGTCGTGCGGGGGCAGCTCGCCCGTGGTCAGCGCGATCATGCGGCTCATCGCGCGGAGGTACTTCTTCCGGTATCCGCCGGCCATCATGTCCTCGTCGAAGACCTGGTCGAGCGGGAGCCCGCTGGCGACGATCGGCACCTCGGCGTCGTACACGCGGTCGATGAAGGCCACGAGCCGCAGTGCGGCGTTCTGGTCGGAGAGTTCGTGCACGCCGTCGAGCGCGATGATCTCGACGCCGTCGAGGAGCTTCACGTACTTCGACGGATGCACGGTCGCGAGGTGGGCGATGAGGGCGTCGAAGGAGTCGAGGGAGACCGCGTGCCCGCGGTCGACGAGCGCGGTCGCCTTGGCGGCGACCTCCGCGTCGGTCTCGAGCGTCGCCGACCGGCCCTCGGTGTCGCGACGCCGGTAGTCGAGGCCGTCGATGCGGAGCGTCTCGAAGTTCGAGGAGAGCGCGTGGATCTCGCGCAGGAAGTCCGCCGCGGCGAACCGCCCCTCGCCGAGCGCGTTCGGCGGCGTGTTCGACGTGGCCGCGACGCGCGTGCCGCCGGCCATGAGCTCGCCGAGGAAGCGGGTCATGAGCATGGTGTCGCCCGGATCGTCGAGCTCGAACTCGTCGATGCAGATCAGCCGCGCACCCGCGAGCAGCTGTACCGCGTTCGCGTAGCCGAGCGCGCCCACCAGCGCGGTGTACTCGATGAACGTGCCGAAGTACTTCGGTCCGGGTGCGATGTGCCAGAGCGCCGCGAGCAGGTGCGTCTTGCCGACGCCGAACCCGCCATCGAGGTAGATGCCGGGCAGCTCGGCCTTCGGCTTGCGGTTGCGGGAGAAGAACCCGCCGGGACGCTGGGCGCGCCACACCGCCGCGAACTCGCCGAGTCGGTCGAGCGCCGCCTGCTGCGATGCGAAGTTCGCGTCGGGTCGGTAGGACTCGAACGACGCGTGCTCGAACTGCGGCGGCGGTGTGAGCTCCGAGGCGATCTCGGCACCCGAGATGGTCGGATTCCGCTCGATGAGACGGATGAGGGCCTGGCTCGATGCCGTGGTCATGCGTGAATGGCTCCAGTGTTGCCCCGGATGACCGGAGTGCGCTCTTCGACGGGCACGCCGCGTAGATTCGACGTGGATCAGGTCAACAGCCTAGACCGCCAGCCCCGCGCCCCCGTCCGATCGGACGACCACAGGAGGTACAGATGTCCGCCGAGCTCGATGCATCCGCCAAGTTCGCCGAGTACGCCCACCCCGAACGGCTCGTCTCGACGCAGTGGCTCGCCGATCACCTGGGCGAGCCGGGCCTCGTCGTGGTCGAGTCCGATGAGGACGTGCTGCTGTACGAGACCGGGCACATCCCCGGCTCGGTCAAGGTCGACTGGCACACCGAGCTCAACGACCCCGTCGTGCGCGACTACCTCGACGGCGAGCAGTTCGCCGCGCTGCTCGGATCGAAGGGCATCGCCCGCGACTCGACCGTCGTCATCTACGGCGACAAGAACAACTGGTGGGCTGCCTACGCCCTCTGGGTGTTCACGCTCTTCGGACACGAGGACGTGCGACTGCTCGACGGCGGCCGCGACCTCTGGATCGCCGAGGGGCGCGACATCACGACCGAGCGCACCGCGGTGACGCCCGTCGAGTACCCGGTCGTCGAACGTTCCGATGTCGAGATCCGCGCGTTCAAGGAGGACGTCCTCGCGCACTTCGGCAATCCCCTCATCGACGTCCGCTCGCCCGAGGAGTACACCGGCGAACGCACGAGCGCACCTGCCTATCCCGAAGAGGGCGCCCTCCGCGCCGGTCACATCCCGACCGCGGCATCCGTTCCGTGGGCCAGGGCTGCGGCGGGCGACGGCACCTTCAAGGACCGCGCGGCACTCGATGCCATCTACCGCGACGAGGTCGGCCTCGAGGACGGCGACGAGGTCATCGCCTACTGCCGCATCGGCGAGCGTTCGAGCCACACCTGGTTCGTGCTGACGCACCTGCTCGGCTTCGAGAACGTGCGCAACTACGACGGCTCATGGACCGAGTGGGGCAGCGCGGTGCGGGTGCCGATCGCGACGGGCACCGACCGCGGAGACGCACCGACCCGCTGACCGCTCCGATCCGCGTCGCTCGGCGAACGATCGGTGCCCCGGCACGGGTCCTGGCCGCTGCGCGCGCCGTCGGGTGCGAACGTGATGGGAGAATGGACGGGATGGATGCCACCGCCCTGCCCCAGCGTCTCGCCGAGACGCGCGACGACTTCCTCGCACTCGAGGTTCGCGACCGCCTGCAGCTGCTGCTCGAGTTCTCGAACGAGCTGCCTGCGCTGCCCGAGCGGTACGCCGACCACCCCGACCTGCTCGAACGCGTGGTCGAGTGCCAGTCGCCGGTGTACATCTTCGTCGAGGTCGTCGACGGGCACGCGCACCTCTACGCCACGGCGCCGGCCGAGTCGCCGACCACGCGCGGGTTCGCGTCGATCCTCGTGCAGGGCATCGACGGCCTGAGCATCGACGAGGTGCTGTCGATCCCCGACGACTACCCGCAGACCATCGGCCTCGGCCAGGCGGTCTCACCGCTCCGCGTGCGCGGCATGACGGGCATGCTCGCGCGCATCAAGCGCCAGCTTCGGTCTCGATCGGCCGAGTAGCCGCCGCGAGGTCCACGAGCCAGTCCCGCACCAGGCGCGACCAGCGTTCGGGGTCGTGGTTCCACAGCTTCGTGTGCCTCGCGCCGGCGAACTCCTCGAACCTGATGAGGTCGGGGCGGGCGGCGGCGAGGCGGCGAGATCCCTCGATCGGCACGAACCCGTCGTCGGCGCTGTGCATCAGGAGCATCGGCACCTCGAATTCGTCGGCACGGGCGACGGGATCCAGCTCCTCGACGGCGACCGGAGCCGCGAGCCCGGTGAGCCCGCCGCTCCACGGCTCTCCGAGCACATGCGCCACCGCGTCGCCCAGCCCGGTCGGCAGGCCGAGCGCGCGGCCCTGGAACCGCAGGATGTCGACCCAGTCGACGGCCGGGGAATCAAGGATCACGCCGACGAGGCGCTCACGCACCTCGGCCGAACGAAGCACCGCCTGAAGCGCGATCGATCCGCCCATCGACCACCCCATGAGCACGATGCGCCGCGCTCCGTGCTCGGTCGCGAATCGGACGGCCGCCTCGACATCCGCCCACTCGGTGCCGCCGAGCCCGTAGCGGCGGTCGACGCTCTCGGGCGCCTCGCCGTCATTTCGGTAGCTGATGAGGAGCGTCGTCCACCCGGCATCGGTGATGGGCTCGATGCCGCGGAGGCCCTCGTGGCGCTTCGCCCCGCGCCCGTGCACCTGGATCACCCAGTCCTCGCCCGCGTCGTTCGAGCCGTCGCCGGAGTCGTCGCCCGAGTCGACGCGCGAGTCGGCGCGCGCCGCGTCGTCGGCGTCGATTCCCTTCGCCGGCACGAGCCAGGCCGGCGCCGGGCCCAGGGCCGTGGGCACGATGACGTCCTGGTACGGACGGTCGAGCTCCCACGGGCCGATGCGCACCCAGCCGCTCATGCGCCCGTGGGTCGCCCGATCGAGTCGGCCGAAGTCCACGGAGTCGATGCGCCGGCGCACCACGCGGCCGTCGTCGTCGAGGACGTCGCCGAGACGGGCATGGCCGGCGTCCTTGTCGAACCAGAACCCGTACGAGCCCAGCATGCGCGTCTCGTCGGATGCCGCGAGGCTGATCGTGGAGCGCGCCAGGTCGACGCCGATGATGCGCTCGACGCCGCGCTTGGCGGGTTCGGGCGTGACGACGCGTCTCGCGAAGACGATCGTGAGCACCGCCGTGAGGGCCGCGAACACCGCGGCGACCGCGGCGACGAGCCCGATCAGCGCGCCGATCACCGTCGTCGTCCTCGAACCTCGACCCATCGCTGCCCTCCCGCAGGTGCCGTTGCGGTGCGCGTGTCGCCGGGGGCGGCGTGCCGCCGCTGCGCACCCCATCGGAGACTCTAGTCTGCACTCGTGCCCGACTCCTCGACGCATCTTCCCCCAGAGTTCGAGGCCGCACTCGCCTCGCTGCGTGCGGCCTCGCCCCGTGCCGAACTGCGCGTGCAGGAGATCCCAGCGCCCGGTTCGCTCGCCCCCTTCGCGATGGCCCTCTCGGCGGATGTCTCGCCGGGGCAGGTCGGCCACGGCGACGACTCCGACCTCGGCACCGGACGCCTCGTGCTGCTCTACGACCCGATGGAACCAGAGGCGTGGGGCGGGCGCTTCCGCATCGTGTGCTTCGCGCAGGCTCCACTCGAGACCGACATCGGGCTCGACCCCTTCCTGGCGGATGTCGCGTGGTCGTGGCTCGTCGACGCCCTCGATGCGCGGGGCGCCGCCTACATCGCGGCATCCGGAACCGCGACCAAGATCCTCTCCACCGGATTCGGGGAACTCGCGCGCCAGGGCGACGGGGCGCAGATCGAGCTCAGGGCGTCATGGACGCCGCTCGACGCGCAGATCGGCCCGCATGTGGAAGGCTGGAGCGAACTGTTGTGCATGTTGGCAGGTCTTCCTCCCCGTTCCGAAGGGGTGACGGCCCTGCCAAGACGGAGGACGAAACGTGGATGAATTGCGGGTGATCGAGACACCCGCCGAGTTCGACGAGGCGGTCCGTCGTCTCCTCGACGGCGAAGGACCGGTGGCCGTCGACGCGGAGCGGGCGAGCGGCTTCAAGTACTCCCAACGCGCGTACCTCATCCAGATGCATCGCCGCGGCTCTGGGACCTTCCTCTTCGACCCGCCGCAGATCCCCGACTTCTCCGCGCTGCAATCGGCCATCGTCGACGCCGAGTGGGTGCTGCATGCGGCCAGCCAGGACCTCGCCTGCCTCCGCGAGGTCGGCCTGGACCCCTCCCGGATCTTCGACACCGAGCTGGCGGCCCGACTGCTCGGCATGCCGAGGGTCGGCCTCGCCGCCGTCGTCGAGGAGCTGCTCGGCGTGCACCTCGCGAAGGAGCACTCCGCGGCCGACTGGTCGACGCGGCCGCTCCCCCAGTCCTGGCTCACCTACGCCGCACTCGACGTCGACCTGCTCGTCGACGTGCGCGACGGGCTGGTGCAGCGGCTCGCCGAGGCCGGCAAGACCGAGCTCGCCGCCGAGGAGTTCGAGGCCGTGCGCACGCGCGAGCCGAAGGCGGCCAGCCCCGAGCCATGGCGCCGACTCTCCGGCATCCACGCGATCCGCTCGCCCCGCAATCTCGCGGTCGCCCGCGAACTCTGGCTCGCGCGCGACGCGTACGCATCCGAGACGGATGTCGCGCCGGGCCGCCTGATCCCGGATGCCTCGATCCTCGCCGTCACGAAGGACCCGCCTCGCACGCGCAAGGGCCTCGCCGATCTCCGGGCGTTCACCGGGCGCGCGAGCCGCGGGGAGCTCGACCGCTGGTGGGCCGCCGTGGAGCGGGGCCTCGCGAGCGAGGACCTGCCGGCCACCCGCGTGCCGAACGACGCGCCCCCGCCGCCCCGCGCCTGGGCGATGCGCAACCCGGAGGCCGATGCCAGGCTCCGGCTCGCGAAGGCCGCGGTGACCGAGGTCGCCGAAGAGATGACCATGCCGGTCGAGAACCTCCTGACGCCCGACCACCTGCGTCGGCTCGCCTGGACCCCGCCGGCGGAATCCGACGCGGTGTCGATCGGATCGGCGCTCGAAGCGATCGGCGCCCGGCCCTGGCAGATTGCGGCAACAGCACAGAAGATCTCCCTCGCCTTTGTGGAGGCGTCACAAGCGGTCGACGACGCCGAGAAGCCCGCTTCGTAGGAACCGTCAAGCGATTCAGGCCGCGCAGGGCCGCTTCGTAGGATCGAACCAATCCAGATCGAAAGTGAGCTGCAGCGTGGCACATCAAGCTGATGTCGTCTTCGTCGACGGAGTTCGGACTCCGTTCGGCAAAGCCGGTGAAAAGGGCATGTATTGGAACACTCGGGCCGATGACCTCGTCGTGAAGGCGATCGTCGGACTCCTCGAGCGCAACCCCGACGTCCCGAAGGACCGCATCGACGACGTGGCGATCGCCGCGACGACGCAGACCGGAGACCAGGGCCTCACGCTCGGACGCACGGCCGCGATCCTCGCGGGCCTCCCCAAGACGGTCCCGGGATTCTCGATCGACCGCATGTGCGCCGGCGCGATGACCGCCGCCGCCATGGTGTCGGGTTCGATCGGGTTCGGCATGTACGACCTCGCGATCGCCGGCGGCGTCGAGCACATGGGACACCACCCCATGGGCTCGGGCGTCGACCCGAACCCGCGCTTCCTCAGCGAGCGCCTCGTGGGCGAGGACGCGCTCGTCATGGGTGCGACCGCAGAGCGGATCCACGACCGCTTCCCGCAGCTGACCAAGGAGCGCAGCGACCGCTTCGCCCTCGCCAGCCAGCAGAAGACCGCGGCCGCGTACGCGGCCGGCAAGATCCAGCAGGACCTGGTCTCGGTCGCGATCCGCACCGAGCAGGGCTGGGGCCTCGCCACGCACGACGAGGTCATGCGCCCCGAGACGACCCTCGAGGGACTCGCCGCGCTGAAGACCCCGTTCCGTCCGCACGGCCGCGTCACCGCGGGCAACGCCTCCGGGCTCAATGACGGGGCGACCGCCGCGCTGCTCGCCTCCGGCGACGCCGCGAAGGAGTTCGGTCTCGCCCCGAAGATGAAGCTCGTCAGCTACGCCTTCGCCGGCGTCGACCCCGAGATCATGGGCATCGGCCCGATCCCCGCCACCGAGAAGGCGCTCCGCAAGGCGGGCCTGACCATCGAGGACATCGACCTGTTCGAGATGAACGAGGCGTTCGCCGTGCAGGTGCTCTCCTTCATGGACCACTACGGCATCGACGACGAGGACCCGCGCATCAACCCTTGGGGCGGCGCCATCGCGGTCGGACACCCGCTCGCGTCATCCGGAGTCCGTCTCATGAACCAGCTCGCGAGCCAGTTCGCCGAGCGCCCCGAGCTGCGCTACGGCATCACGAGCATGTGCGTGGGCCTCGGCCAGGGCGGCACGATGATCTGGGAGAACCCGAACTTCGACAAGAAGGCGAAGAAGCGCGCATGACCGACTACTCGACCATCGACTTCGACTCGCTCGTCGCCCTCGCCGGCGACGACGAGGTCGTCACGCACTCCTACGTGCGCGACATCCGCCTCGCCTCGGGAAAGACCCTCGCGCTCGTGACCCTCGACAACGGGCGCGACCACACCCGGCCCAACACGCTCGGCGCGGCATCGCTGCTCGAGTACGCCGGAGTGCTCGATGCGCTCAAGGTGCGTGCCGCCGCAGGCGAGATCGACGCGGTCGCCGTCACCGGCAAGCCGTTCATCCTCGCCGCGGGCGCCGATCTCTCGAAGGTCGCCGAGATCCCCGACAAGGAGACCGCGAAGAAGTTCGTGCAGCTCGGCCACCACGCCCTCGCGAAGCTGTCCGACCTCGGCGTGCCCTCGTTCGCGTTCACCAACGGCCTCGCGCTCGGCGGCGGCCTCGAGATCGGCCTGCACGCCGACTACCGCACGGTCGACGCCTCCGCGCCCGCACTCGCGCTGCCCGAGGTCTTCCTCGGCCTCATCCCCGGATGGGGAGGCGCGACGATCCTGCCGAACCTGATCGGCATCGAGAATGCGCTCAAGGTCGTCATCGAGAACCCGCTGAAGCAGAACCGCACGCTCAAGGCCCAGGATGCCTTCGAGCTCGGCATCGCCGACGCGATCTTCCCCGCCGTCAACTACCTCGAGGACTCGCTGAAGTGGGCCGACGGCGTGATCAACGGCACCATCAAGGTGAAGCGGGCGAACGAGCCCGGCAAGCTCGAGCGGCTCGCCAAATGGGACATCGCGATCAAGATCGCCCGCGACACGCTCGCCAAGCGCATCGGCACCGTGCCCCAGGCTCCGTACGCCGCGCTCGACCTCATGAAGGCGGCCAAGACCGGCACCCGGGCCGAGGGCTTCCAGCGTGAGGACGAGGTGCTCTCCGAGCTCATCGCCGGCGACCAGCTGCAGGCCTCGATCTACTCGTTCAACCTCGTGCAGAAGCGCACGAAGCGCCCTGCAGGAGCTCCCGACAAGGCCATCGCCAAGAAGGTCACCAAGGTCGGCGTGCTCGGAGCGGGCTACATGGCGAGCCAGCTCGCGCTGCTCTTCGTGCGCCGCCTGCGCGTGCCGGTCGTCATCACCGACATCGACCAGGAGCGCGTCGACAAGGGCGTCGCCTACATCGCGGGCGAGATCGACACCCTCCTCGGCAAGGGTCGCATCTCCCCCGACGAGGCGAACCGCCTCAAGGCGCTCGTCACCGGCACGACCGACAAGGCCGACTTCGCCGACTGCGACTGGGTCATCGAAGCCGTCTTCGAGGAGCTCGAGATCAAGCAGGCCGTCTTCGCCGAGGTGGAGCAATTCATCTCGCCCGAGGCCGTGCTCGCCACGAACACGTCGTCGCTGTCGGTCGAGCAGATCGGCGCGAAGCTCGCGCACCCCGAGCGACTCGTCGGGTTCCACTTCTTCACGCCCGTCGCGCTGATGCCATTGATCGAGGTCGTCAAGACCTCGCACACCGACGAGGCGACGCTCTCGACGGCCATGGTCACGGCCAAGAACCTGCGCAAGAACGCCGTCATCACGGCCGACACCCCCGGCTTCGTCGTCAACCGACTGCTCGCCGTGCTCCTCGGCGAGGCGATGAAGGCGGTCGACGAGGGCACGTCGTTCGAGACCGTCGACAAGGCCATCGCCCCGCTCGGCCTGCCGATGGCCCCGTCGGCACTGCTCGATCTCGTCGGGCTCAAGGTCGGGGCGCACGTGCTCGACACGCACCACGCGGCGTTCCCCGAGCGGTTCTACCGGAGCGAGAACCTGCACAAGCTCGCCGAATACGGCAAGCTGCTCGAGAAGGACGACAAGGGCAAGGTCAAGGGCTTCGACAAGGGTGCCCTCAAGATCGTCGCCGGGGGGAGCAACCCGCGCAGCGCCGAGGAGATCCTCGTCGCGCTCGAAGACGGACTCGCTCGCGAGATCAAGCTCATGCTCGACGACTCCGTCGTCGCCGTACCCGAGGACATCGACCTCTGCATGATCCTCGGTGCCGGGTTCCCGTTCCAGATGGGCGGCGTCACGCCGTACCTCGACCGGGTCGGCGCCTCCGAGCGCGTCTTCGGCGGCACGTTCCACACCCCGCCCGTGCGCGGCGTGGGCGCGTAGCCGAACGGCACCGCATCCGCGAAAGGGCCGGATCCGCAATGCGGATCCGGCCCTTTCGCGTACGTGACGGGGGTTCGGCTCAGCGATCCCCTGCGACGATCGGGCTTGCGCCCGTCTCGCTCGAGACGCCTCGCGCGTGCGGCAGCTTCGACCCCAGCACCATGCCCATGACGTCACGGGCGATGTGCTGCGGGGTCAGCTGCGTGCGCTCGAGGATCTGGGCACGACTGGCGTGGTCGAGGAACTCGTCGGGAAGGCCCACCTCGGTCACGGCCGTATCGACGCCGGCCTCGCGGAGGTCCTGGCGAATGCGCGTTCCGATGCCGCCGACCCGGATGCCGTCTTCGATGCAGACGACGAGCCGGTGCTCGGCCGACATGCTCACCACGCTGCGCGGCACGGGCACGACCCAGCGCGGGTCGACGACGGTCGCGCCGATGCCCTGAGCGGCGAGTCGCTCCGCGACCTCGAGTCCGGTGCCGGCCATCGGCCCGACGGTGACGATGAGCACGTCCTTGCTCGCGCTCTCGCGCAGCACGTCGACACCGTCATCGGTGCGCCGAACGGCGTCGTAGAACGCGCCGACGCTGCCCTTCGGGAAGCGCAGGGCGGTCGGGCCGTCGTCGACGGCCACGGCCTCAGCGAGTTCCTCTTCGAGCCGGGCGGAGTCGCGCGGTGCCGCGAGCCTGATGCCGGGCACCACCTGCAGGATCGCGAGGTCCCAGACGCCGTGATGGCTCGGACCGTCTGGCCCGGTGACGCCCGCACGATCGAGCACGAACGTGACGCCGGCCCGGTGGAGCGCGACATCCATCAGCACCTGGTCGAAGGCGCGGTTCACGAAGGTCGCATAGATCGCGACGACCGGATGCATGCCGCCGAAGGCGAGGCCGGCGGCGGAGGTCGCGGCGTGCTGCTCGGCGATGCCCACGTCGATGACGCGCTCTGGGAAGCGTTCGGCCATCTTGTGCAGGCCAGTGGGCCGCAGCATCGCCGCGGTGATGCCCACGATGCGCTCGTTCTCGGCCGCGAGCTCGACGAGCTTGTCGCCGAAGACGCTGGTCCAGCTCGCGGCACCGCTCGTCTCGAGCGATTCGCCGGTCTCGGGGTCGATCTGCCCGACCGCGTGGAACTGGTCGGCGACGTCCTTCAAGGCGGGCTCGTAGCCGCGCCCCTTCTCGGTGATGGCGTGCACGATGACGGGAGCGCCGTAGTTCTTCGCCTGCTCGAGCGCTTCGATCATCGCCGAGACGTCGTGGCCGTGCACCGGACCGATGTACTTGATGTCGAGGTTGGAGTAGAGGGCCTCGTTGTTCGAGAAGCGTGCGAGGAACCCGTGGGTTCCGCCCCGGACGCCCCGGTAGAGCGCTCGACCTGCACCGCCGAGGCGATCGAACGCGCGCTGGCTCGTGAGGTAGAGGTTGCGATAGCTGCGCCTGGTGCGCACGCCGTTGAGGAAGCGCGCCATGCCGCCGATGGTCGGCGCATACGAGCGTCCGTTGTCGTTCACGACGATCACGAGGCGACGGTTATTGTCGTCGCTGATGTTGTTCAGCGCCTCCCACGTCATGCCGCCGGTGAGCGCGCCGTCGCCGACGACGGCCACGACGAAGCGGTCGTCCTGCCCGGTCATCGAGAAGGCCCTCGAGATGCCATCGGCCCACGAGAGCGAGCTCGATGCGTGAGAGCTCTCGACGATGTCGTGCTCGGACTCCGACCGCTGCGGATAGCCCGCGAGTCCGCCCTCCTGACGGAGCGTGGAGAAGTCCTGACGCCCGGTCAGGAGCTTGTGCACGTAGGACTGGTGGCCCGTGTCGAAGACGATCGCGTCTCGCGGCGAATCGAACACCCGGTGCATCGCGATCGTCAGTTCGACGACGCCGAGATTGGGGCCGAGGTGTCCGCCGGTCTTGGCGACGTTGCGCACCAGGTACTCGCGGATCTCGGCGGCCAGCTGCTCGAGCTGATCCTTCGAGAGAGCGTCGAGGTCGCGAGGACCTCCGATCGACTCCAGAAGGGACATCGAGACCACCTTTCGCTTCAGCACCGGACGGACCGGCGCATCACGTCATTCTACGCGGTCGGCCCTCGCGCACCCCGACGCCGCGACGTCGAACGGAGGTGTTCGGACGCGCCTCGGGGGCGCCCCGACGGCACGGTGGGAACGCGAGTCGACCGTCGGGCGGATCGAGAATCGCGACCCGCCGTCGTACTGTTGAAGCGGCCGCGGAACTCGCGGCCGAACGAGAGGCCCCACATGGACACCGAACTGCTCCGCCACTACGTCGTCGTGGCGACCGAGCTGCACCTGGGTCGAGCCGCAGCCTCGCTCGGAGTGCCGCGGTCGACCCTGAGGACCTCGCTCGACTCGGTGCAGCGGGCCGTCGGCTCCGTGCTCGTCGAGCGCGACGACGACCGGATCACGCTCACCGAGGCCGGAACCCTCTTCCTCACGACCGCACGATCGGAACTCGCCGCGGTCGACGCCGCGAACGCGCCCCCGAAGCCGAAGGCCGGCGGCAAGGCGAAGGCGTCGAAGGGCAAGGGCCGGGCGCCCAAGGTCAAGGGACAGCCGCTGCCGTACAAGAAGCGCCAGTCGCGCTGAGGGTTCCGCCGCGCTGAACCGGAGTCTCCGGGACGCCACCGTGCCGAGACGCCGAACGCCCGCTCCCCCGGGCCGGATCAATCCGGCATGAGGAAGCGGGCGTTCGGTCGCGCCAGCTCAGACGAGCGAGCGCAGCACGTACTGGAGGATGCCGCCGTTGCGGTAGTAGTCGGCCTCACCTGGGGTGTCGATGCGAACGACCGCGTCGAACTCGACGGTCTGCTTGCCTGCGGGCGAGTGCTCGCTCGGGGCCGCGACGACGTGCACGGTCTTGGGCGTGACGCCCTCGTTGAGCTGCTCGAGGCCCGTGATGGAGACCACCTCGGTGCCGTCGAGGCCGAGCGACGCCCAGCTCTCGCCTGCCGGGAACTGCAGCGGCACGACGCCCATGCCGATGAGGTTCGAGCGGTGGATGCGCTCGAAGCTCTCGGTGATGACGGCCTTGACGCCGAGGAGGCTGGTGCCCTTGGCCGCCCAGTCGCGCGACGACCCGGAACCGTACTCCTTGCCGCCGAAGATCACGAGCGGGGTGCCCTGGGCCTGGTAGTTCTGGCTCGCGTCGTAGATGAACGACTGGGGCGCGTCGGCCTGCGTGAAGTCGCGCGTGTAGCCGCCCTCGACGCCGTCGAGGAGCTGGTTCTTCAGGCGGATGTTCGCGAACGTGCCGCGGATCATGACCTCGTGGTTCCCTCGGCGCGACCCGTAAGAGTTGAAGTCCTTGCGCTCGACCCCGTGGTCGGCGAGGTACTTGCCCGCCGGGCTGTCGGCCTTGATGTTGCCGGCCGGCGAGATGTGGTCGGTGGTGACCGAGTCGCCGAGCTTGGCGAGCACGCGCGCCCCGGCGATGTCGGCGACCGGGGTGGTCTCCATCGTCATGCCGTCGAAGTACGGGGGCTTGCGCACGTACGTGGACGCCTCGTTCCACTCGAACGTCGAGCCGGTGGGCGTGTCGAGTCCGCGCCAGCGCTCGTCGCCCTCGAACACGCTCGCATACTGCGTGACGAACATGTCGGTGTCGATCGAGGTGTCGATCGTGCGCTGCACCTCGGCGGCGTCGGGCCAGATGTCCTTCAGGAACACGTCGTTGCCGTCGTGGTCGGTGCCGAGCGCATCGGCCTCGAAGTCGAAGTTCATCGACCCGGCGAGTGCGTACGCGATCACGAGCGGCGGGCTCGCGAGGTAGTTCATCTTCACGTCGGGGTTGATGCGACCCTCGAAGTTGCGGTTGCCCGAGAGCACCGCGGTGACGGCGAGGTCGGAGTCGTTCACCGCGGCCGAGATCTCGTCGAGGAGCGGGCCGGAGTTGCCGATGCAGGTCGTGCAGCCGTAGCCGACGGTGTAGAAGCCGAGCGCCTCGAGGTCGTCGGTGAGGCCCGCCTTCTCGTAGTAGTCGGTGACGACCTTCGAACCCGGTGCCAGCGTGGTCTTGACCCACGGCTTGGCCTTGAGGCCCTTCTTCGCCGCATTGCGGGCGAGCAGGCCGGCGGCCAGCATGACCGAGGGGTTCGACGTGTTGGTGCACGAGGTGATGGCCGCGATCGCGACGGCGCCGTGGTCGAGCACGAAGTTCTCGCCGGAGGCGAGCGTGACATCCGTCGGCTTCGAGACCGTCGCCGGCGCGTGGCTGCGGTGGGTGTGCAGGTGGTGCGAGTACTCGTCTTCGGGCGAGTTGCCGGGGGCGTCCGAGGCCGGGAAGGACTCGGAGCCCTCGAGGTCGACGAGGTCGTGCTCGACCGTGGCGTAGTCGAGCAGGGCGTTCTCGAACGCCGACTTCGAGTCGGAGAGCTCGATGCGGTCCTGCGGACGCTTCGGGCCGGCGATCGAGGGAACGACCGTCGACAGGTCGAGCTCCATGTACTCGCTGAAGACGGGCTCGTTGTCGGCGTCGTGCCAGAGCTTCTGGATCTTCGCGTAGGCCTCGACGAGCGCGACCTGCTGCTCGCTGCGGCCCGTCAGGCGGAGGTAGTCGAGGGTGACGTCGTCGATCGGGAACATCGCGGCGGTCGAGCCGAACTCGGGGCTCATGTTGCCGATGGTCGCGCGGTTCGCGAGCGGCACGGATGCCACGCCCTCGCCGTAGAACTCGACGAACTTTCCGACGACGCCGTGCTTGCGCAGCATGTCGGTGATGGTGAGCACGACGTCGGTCGCGGTCACACCCGTGGGGATCGCGCCGGAGAGCTTGAAGCCGACGACCTTGGGGATGAGCATCGACACGGGCTGGCCGAGCATCGCGGCCTCGGCCTCGATGCCGCCGACGCCCCAGCCGAGCACGCCGAGGCCGTTGACCATCGTGGTGTGCGAGTCGGTGCCGACGCAGGTGTCGGGGTACGCGCGGAGCACGCCGTCGACGGTGCGGTCGTAGATGACCTTGGCCAGGTGCTCGATGTTCACCTGATGCACGATGCCGGTGCCCGGCGGGACGACCTTGAAGTCGTCGAACGCCGTCTGGCCCCAGCGCAGGAACTGGTAGCGCTCGCCGTTGCGCTCGTACTCGATCTCGACGTTGCGCTCGAGCGCGTTCTCGGTGCCGAACAGGTCTGCGATGACGGAGTGGTCGATGACCATCTCGGCCGGCGAGAGCGGGTTGATCTTGTTCGGGTCGCCGCCGAGGGCGACGACGGCCTCGCGCATGGTGGCGAGGTCGACGATGCACGGCACGCCCGTGAAGTCCTGCATGACCACGCGGGCGGGCGTGAACTGGATCTCGGTGTCGGGATCAGCGGTGGGGACCCAGGAGCCGAGCGCCTCGATCTGCTGCTTCGTCACGTTCGCACCGTCCTCGGTGCGGAGCAGGTTCTCGAGGAGAACCTTGAGGCTGAACGGAAGCTTCTCGTGGCCGGGCACCGTGTCGAGACGGAAGATCTCGTAGGATTCCTCGCCGACGCGGAGCGTGTCCTTCGCCCCGAAACTGTTCACTGCAGACACGATGTCCTCTCCTTCACGGATGCCGCGCGAACAACGCGCAACACTCCATCATCTCCGTCGAACATGGGGCTGTTCCAGCAAGGGTAACCTAAGCGCCACCGTGCCCGACAGGCTCCGCACGACCGCGGAATTTATCTCGACGTCGAGATAACTGTATCACTCGGGAGTGCGCGCCGACGACGGGTAGACGGCTCGCACCACGAGCCACGAGAAGACGAGCACGAGCGCATAGAGCGGCACGCCCATGAGCAGGCGGGAGACGCCGAGCGCCGCGACATTGTCGACGAAGTAGAGCGGCACCTGCACCACGAGGCGAGCCGTGAACAGCCCGATCCAGACGATGGTGAGGAACTGCGCCGCCCGCATCTTGCGTCGGTCCTCGCGCCACGCCGTTCCGTCGCCCATGAGGAAGCCGACGATGGTGCCGATGGCGGGCCAGCGCACCAGCAGCGAGATGAGCAGGGCCACCGCGTAGGCCGCGTTGGTGAAGAACCCGAGCACGTAGTTGTCACGCGCGTCGCCCGACCACAGCGAGAGCGCCGCCGAGGCGAGCACGCCGATGAGGCCGGCGATCGCCTGCGTCGGCTGCCCCTTGGTCGCGAGCCTGACGATCGTGAACACGACGGCGAGGCCGACGGATGCCGCGAGTGCCGGCACGAGCGCGGCCTGCGTGGTCCACCCGGAGAGGCTCGTCAGCACTGCGTAGGTGACCAGGAACACCAGGCCGGGCAGCAGGGCCTCGAGCACGCCGCGGACGCCGCCGATCGCCCTCAGGAGGTCGCCGCCGCTCAGCTTCTCGTCGCGCGCGAGCGCTCCGAGGCCGCTGCGCTCGGCGGCCGCGGCCATCTGCCGGGCGAACTCCCCCGAGGTCGGATCGTCGGCCGCGGCATCCGCCAGCTCGTCGTTGGCGGACGGCGTCGCGTCGGGTTCGGCCATCGCTAGGCGGTGGGCGAGCCGGCCGAGGTGCTCGGCATGCGGAGCGGAATCAGGTCGCGAGGGGGCATGGGCGTCGCACCGCGAACCACCACGATCGAGCGGAACAGGTCTTCGACCTTCGCTGCCGCGGTCGGGTCGACGGCGGCCTCGCCGGCGATGACCCCGCGGAGGAACCAGCGGGGACCGTCGACGCCGATGAACCGCGCGAGACGCTGGTGGCCGGTCTGGCCCTCGGCGGCGGCGACGGGGATCTGTGCGAGCACCTCGGGGCCGAAGGTGCCCTCGCGAACGGTCGTCGTGCCGCCCTGGCGGGCGATCTGGTCGGCGATCTGCGCCCGGATCTCGTGCCAGAGGCCGCTGTTGCGGGGAGCCGCGAAGGGCTGCACCTGCAAGGTCGAATTCGCGTAGTCGAGGCCGATCGCCACGACGCGCTTGGTGCCCTCCTCGACCTCGAGGCGCACGTGGAGCCCCTCGCGAGGCAGGACCTTCAACCCGCCGAGGTCGACGTACGGACGAACCGGGTTCGCCTCGGACTCGTCGAAGGGCCCTTCGGACGCTCGGTCGTCGGGTGCGGACTTGGGGTGGTCGACGGGGACTTCGTCGACGTTCTCGATATCGCTCACGCGTTCTCTCCTGACTTGTGCTCCCCGAAACCGGTGGAGCCGAATCCCCCCTCGCCTCGCTGGCTCCCGGGGAGCCGCTCGACTGCGACGAACCTCGCACGACTCACCGGCATGACGATCAGCTGGGCGATGCGGTCGCCCACCTCGATCGCGTGCGGCTCGCTCGTGTCGGTGTTCAACAATGCGACCTTGATCTCGCCACGGTAGCCCGCGTCGATCGTGCCGGGCGCGTTCACGATCGTGATGCCGTGCTTGAAGGCCAGGCCCGAGCGCGGAACGACGAATCCCACGTACCCGTCGGGCAGTGCGATCGCGACGCCGGTGCCGACGGCGGCCCGCTCACCCGGCTGGAGCACGAGGGCTTCGGCTGCGTGCAGGTCGGCGCCCGCATCGCCGGCGTGGGCATAGGCGGGAACGCGGTCTGCGGTGATGAGCACCTCGACGGAATCGGTCACCGTTCGAGGGTAGTGCAGAAGTCTGATCGAATAGACCCATGCCCGTGTATCGCGAACGCCTCTGGCCGACCCCGTGGATCTACATCGCCACATTGCTCCTCGTGCCCGCGAGCATCCTGGTGCTCGCACCGGTCTCGATGGCGGCCGGCATCGTCACGGGCATCGTGCTCTACGGCGCATGCGTCGGAACACTGTCCCTGACGTCGCCCGTGATCGAGGTCTCCGACGGCACCCTGAGCGCCGGCCGCGCGACGGTTCCGCTCAGCCAGACCGGCGAGGCCGTCGCCGCCGACGAGGCGCGTTCGCGCGTCGAGATGGGAACCGGCCTCGACGCCAGGGCGTACCTCGTGACGCGGGGATGGGTGAAGACGCTGGTCCGGGTTCCGATCGTCGACACCGCGGATCCGGTGCCCTACTGGCTCGTCTCCAGCCGCCGGGCAAATGAGTTGGCCGCCGCGATCAATGGATCGCGACGGCCAGAGCATGGGGAGAGCGCCGACTAGGCAGCGCACTCCTGGCAGATCGGTCCGAGCTTGGACTCGTGATCGATCTGCGAGCGATGCTTCACCAGGAAGCAGTTCACGCACGTGAACTCGTCCGCCTGCGGCGGCAGCACGACGACGTCGAGCTCGACGTCCGAGAGGTCGGCACCGGGCAGGTCGAAACCACCGGGGTTGTCAGCGTCTTCGACGTCGACAACACCGGACATCTTGTCAGGCACGCGCTCCTTGAGGGCCTCGATCGACTCGGAGTCGTCCTCGGTCTTCCGTGGTGCGTCGTAATCCGTTGCCATTCCCATCCATTTCGTTCAGCGCCGAAGATTCGGCGGCCATAGTCTGCATCAAATCGCAGCCATTGGCAAACCTTTGAAGCTGGTCTACCATTTGCCCTGCTCAACTTCCGGCGCGCCCGGGGTATTCCCAGTGTGGCCGCGATCGACATGGCATCCTTGGGCGGAGACAGAAGCACGGAAGGGCTTGTCGAGATGCAGGAACTCAAAGTAATCGGAGTCGAGAACGGCGCACTGCTGGCCGCATCCGACGATGGCGCACGATTCCGGATCGAGATCGACGAAGTACTGCAGTCTCGGATCCGCCAGGCGCAGCCCGAAGTGCACACCGGTCCGAAGCCGTCGCCGCGCGAGATCCAGTCCCTGATCCGCTCGGGCCTGTCGGCCGAGGAGGTCGCGCAGGTGACCGGCGCGTCGGTCGACTACGTCCGGCGCTTCGAGGGCCCGGTCGTCGCCGAGCGCGAGCACATGGTGACGAGCGCGCTTGCGGTTCCCGTGCACGCGGTGATCGAGCAGGATTCCGACGAGCCCGTCACGTTCGGCCTCGCGATCCGGGACCGTCTCGCCAAGCTCGGTGCCCTCGGCGAACGCTGGGCGAGCTGGAAGGACGAGGAGCGCGGCTGGATCGTCAAGCTCGAGTTCACGGCCGACAGCATCGACCACGACGCCCGCTGGAGCTTCGAGCCGCGCAAGCAGTCCCTGCAGCCACTGAACTCCGAGGCGACCACGCTGTCGCAGCAGGGCGAACTCAAGGGCGGCCTGATGCCGCGTCTCCGTGCCGTCGGGCCGGACAGCGAGGACTCCCGCTTCGACAGCGGCGCCTTCACGTTCGAGGAGCCGGTCGACAACGCCCTCGACACGTCGCCGCACCTGGAGCCGCTCCCCTACGCCCGTTCGACGACGTCGGTCTCGAGCCCGGCGGCGTCGCGTGCGGCCATCAAGCGCGCCGACGAGCCCGCCCAGGCGCTCGGGGAGACGGCCGACCTGCTCGAGGCGCTGCGTCGCCGCCGAGGCGAGCGCGAGGCCGCGACCTCGGACGCCGATCTGCAGCCCGAGCTCCCGCTTCCCGTCGAGCCGGCTTCGTCGGCCCCTCAGGCGTCCGTCGAGGAGGAGCTTCCCGAGGAGCGGCCGACGAGCCCCGCGCGTTCCATCTGGGGCGGCAAGGCCTCGACCGGCGCGACGAACGCACCGCGGAATTCGAAGAAGGGCCGAGCCTCGATGCCGAGCTGGGACGAGATCGTCTTCGGCGCGCGCACCGACGACGACCTCGCCTGAGGACCCACCCGCTGAGCATGCCGAGGATGAGCCGACACGGCCTCAGCAGACACTGGGGCCTCAGACGCGGACGCGGCGTGGCCTCAGCCACATGAGCAGCATGCCGCCGACGAGCAGCCCCCAGAACGCCGAGCCGATGCCGACCACGGCGACGCCGGACGCCGTCACGAGGAACGTGCCGATCGCCGCGATGCGCGAGTCGACGCCCTCGAGCGCGCTCGTCACCGAAGCCACCAGGGCCCCCAGCAGCGCGAGCCCGGCGACCGCGGTGATGATGATCGGCGGCGACGCCTGCACGATCGCGGCGGCGAGTCCGGCTGCGGCGCCGAGCACGAGATAGGAGACGCCGGCCGAGACGGTCGCGACCCACCGCCTCGCCGGATCGGGGTTCGATTCCGGCCCGGCCATGATCGCCGCCGTGATCGCCGCGAGGTTGATCGCGTGGCCGCCGAAGACAGCGGCTCCCATGCTCGCCGCGCCCGAGGTCACGAGCACGGGACGCGGTGGCGCGTCATAGCCGAAGGTCGACATCACCGCGAACCCCGGGACGTTCTGCCCCGCCATCGTGACGACGAACAGCGGCAGGCCGAGGCTCACGATCACCGCGGGATCGAAGACCGGCGCCACGACTTCGAGCGCGGGCATCACGGTCGGCGCGTCGAGCACCGACGGCCCCGCGATGATCGCGATGCCGACGACCGCGACGGCCATGGCCGCCGGCACGGCCCAGCGAGGCGCGAGTCGTGCGAGCAGCAGCCACACGAGCACCATGGGCACGGCGATCGCCGGCTGCTCCACCGTGGCCGTGACGGGCGCCAGGCAGATCGGGAACAGGATGCCGGCGAGCATCGCGCTCGCGAGCGGCTTCGGGATCGACGTGATGAGTCGCCCGAACGCGGGCCAGAGTCCGGCGACCACGATGAGCGCGCCGCAGACGAGGAACGCGCCGATCGCCGCACCGAACTGCTGGGTCGTCGCCGACGCCGAGACGAGCAGTGCCGCGCCCGGCGTCGACCAGGCGAACGAGATGGGCATGCGGAGCACGATCGGCAGCACGATGCACGTCGCTCCGGTCGCGATGCAGAGCGCGAAGAGACCGGATGCCGCCTGCGCATCGGTCGCGCCCACCGCGCCGAACCCGGCGATGACCAACGCGAACGAGCTGGCGAAGCCCGTGATGGCGGCGATGACCCCCGCGACGACCGTGTGGAAGATGGTCGTGCCTGGTTAGGCGGACTTCTCGGCGCGACGCGCCTTGTGCGGCACGATCGTGGGCGCCGCGTTGTCGAGCACCGCCGCCTTGGTCACGACGACCCTGGCCACCCCGGTGGACGAGGGCACCTCGAACATGATCGGCCCGAGCACCTCCTCCATGATCGCGCGGAGTCCCCGGGCACCGGTCTGGCGGAGCACGGCGAGGTCGGCGATCGCCTGGAGCGCGGCCTCCTCGAAGTCGAGCTGCACGCCGTCGATCTCGAACATGCGCTGGTACTGCTTGACGAGGGCGTTCTTCGGCTCGGTGAGGATCTCCATGAGCGCCTCGCGGTCGAGCGGCGTGACCGTGGCGACCACGGGGAGCCGGCCGATGAACTCGGGGATCAGGCCGAACTTGTGCAGGTCTTCTGGCAGCACCTCGCTGAAGAGCTGTGCATCGCTCTCTTTGTTGTGCAGCGGAGCACCGAAGCCGATGCCGCGCTTGCCCGCACGCGAGGAGATGATGCTCTCGAGACCGGAGAACGCGCCCGCGACGATGAACAGCACGTTCGTCGTGTCGATCTGGATGAACTCCTGATGCGGATGCTTGCGCCCGCCCTGGGGCGGCACGGAGGCGACCGTGCCCTCGAGGATCTTCAGCAGCGCCTGCTGGACGCCCTCGCCCGAGACATCCCTCGTGATCGAAGGGTTCTCGGCCTTGCGCGCGATCTTGTCGACCTCGTCGATGTAGATGATGCCGGTCTCGGCGCGCTTGACGTCGTAGTCGGCCGCCTGGATGAGCTTCAGGAGGATGTTCTCGACGTCCTCGCCGACGTATCCGGCCTCGGTGAGCGCCGTGGCATCGGCGACGGCGAAGGGCACGTTCAGCTGCTTCGCGAGGGTCTGCGCGAGGTAGGTCTTGCCGCAGCCGGTCGGGCCGATGAGGAGGATGTTCGACTTTGCGATCTCGACGTCGTCGTGGGCGCGGTCGGCGGTCGTCAGCGTGGCCTTGGCCCGCACGCGCTTGTAGTGGTTGTAGACCGCGACGGCAAGTGCCTTCTTCGCGGCTTCCTGGCCGATGACGTACTCCTCGAGGAAGCCGAAGATCTCCTTCGGCTTGGGGAGCTCGAACTCCCCCGCCTCGGTCTCGCCGGACTCGGCGAGCCGCTCCTCGATGATCTCGTTGCAGAGCTCGACGCATTCGTCGCAGATGTAGACGCCGGGACCGGCGATCAGCTGCTGGACCTGCTTCTGGCTCTTTCCGCAGAACGAGCACTTGAGCAGATCGGCGCTCTCTCCGATGCGTGCCATCGAACCCTCCCTGTCGACGAGTCTGGTCCGAGCCTAGCCCGAGATCAGCGCCCTGCGGCCAGACGCGCCCGGAATGATCCCGCCGGCGTTTCGCGCGGGGCGAACGCGGTGCCCGGTTTCATCCGGCCGTTGTTCGGCGGACGCGAAGATGCCCCGGCGAGCCCGCCGGGGCATCTTCTTCGTGCGCCGTGTCGGCGCCGTGCGATCAGCGCGTGATCGCCGGGAGCGCCTTGCGCGAGGTGAGCACCTGGTCGATGAGCCCGTACTCGAACGCTTCCTGCGCGGACAGGATCTTGTCGCGGTCGATATCCGAGTTCACCTGCTCGGGCGTGCGGTTCGAGTGACGCGAGAGCGTCTCTTCGAGCCACGTGCGCATGCGCAGGATCTCGGCCGCCTGGATCTCGATGTCCGATGCCTGGCCGTGACCGGCCTCGCCCATCGCGGGCTGGTGGATCAGCACGCGGGCGTTCGGCAGCGCGAGGCGCTTGCCGGGGGTGCCCGCCGCGGCGAGCACGGCCGCGGCCGAGGCGGCCTGGCCGAGCACGACGGTCATGACCTCGGGCCGGATGTACTGCATCGTGTCGTAGATCGCCGTCATGGCCGTGAACGAACCGCCGGGCGAGTTGATGTACATGATGATGTCGCGGTCGGGATCCATCGACTCGAGCACCAGCAGCTGGGCCATGATGTCATCGGCCGACGCGTCGTCGACCTGCACGCCGAGGAAGATGATGCGGTCCTCGAAGAGCTTGGCGTAGGGGTCCTGGCGCTTGTAGCCGTAGGCCGTTCGCTCCTCGAAGCTCGGCAGGATGTATCGCGAACCGGGAGCCTGCACGCCGTTGAAGGCGGTGCCACCGAAAGCGGGGATGTTCATTCGCTCGTTCTCTCTTCTCTCGATGCCTACGCCTGGGTTCCGCCGCCGCCGGCGACGTCGAGGGCCGACTCGCGGATGTGGTCGACGAAGCCGTACTCGAGCGCCTCCTGCGCGGTGAACCAGCGGTCGCGGTCGCCGTCGGCGTTGATCTGCTCGACGGACTTGCCCGTCTGCGCGGCCGTGATCTCGGCGAGGCGGTTCTTCATCGAGACGATGAGCTGGGCCTGCGTCTGGATGTCGCTCGAGGTGCCGCCGAAGCCGCCGTGCGGCTGGTGGAGGAGCACGCGGGCGTTCGGCGTGATGTAGCGCTTGCCCTTGGTGCCCGCGGTGAGGAGCAGCTGCCCCATCGATGCGGCCATGCCGATGCCCACGGTGACGATGTCGTTCGGCACGAACTGCATGGTGTCGTAGATCGCCATGCCGGCCGTGATCGACCCGCCGGGCGAGTTGACGTAGAGGTAGATGTCCTTCTTCGGGTCTTCGGCGGCCAGCAGCAAAAGCTTGGCTGCGATCTCGTTGGCGTTCTCGTCACGCACCTCGGACCCGAGCCAGATGATGCGGTCCTTCAGCAGTCGATCGAAAACTCCGGTGCCGGGTGTCGCTTCGGCCATGTGTCGCTCCTTCTGCGTTGTCGCGTTGTGTCGAATCTATCCGGTGCAACACGCAGGATCGCGGGTGTTCGCCCTCGGCGGATGCCGCGTCGCGCCGGGTTCGCCCACAGCGGAGCGGCAGGCGTCGAGGGCGGCCCGATCCGCGGTCGTCCGCGGCATCCGACCGGATCAGTCGAGCAGTTCGCGAGCGTAGTTCGTCACCGACCTGGTGTAGCGCCGCAGGTGGGGTGCCAGCGCGAGCAGGGCGACGGATGCCGCGCGCCCGGCGTCGCCGGCACTCACGAGCGCCAGCGCGAGGAACGCGGCGACCTCGTCGCGATAGGGGGCGTCGACGTGGTCGCGCAGCTCGGCCTCGAGCAGCTCGAGGGCCCGCGCGTTGTCGCCGAGGTTGCGGATGCTGCTGGCCATCTGGATCACGGCCTGCGGGCGATTCTCGTCGTCGAGCCCGAGGCGCAGGGCGCGCTCGTAGAGCGGCACCGCCTCGTCGGGGCGCCCCGCGGAATCGCGTGCACCGGCGCGCTCGAGCACGGCCTGCGCGTCGTCGTCACCGCGTTCGGCCGCGATCGCGTCGATGCGGGCGATCAGCTCGTCGTCGACGAGGGTGCCGGAGGCATCGTTCCAGATCGCGTCGATGCGCTGCTGCCAGTCGTCCATGGTTCCTCCTGGTGGGACGACGCAGGGCCAGACGTGGAGACGTCTGGCCCTGCGGTGATCGAACGCCGGAATTACTCGGCGTCGGCCTTCTTCGGCGCGCGCTTGCGGGCCGGCTTCTTCTCTTCTGCTGCGGCTTCGGCAGGAGCGTCGGCGTCGGCGTCGGCCTCCGCAGCAGCGGCCTTCTTGGTGGCGCGCTTCTTGGGGGCCGGGGCCTCCTCGGCTGCAGCCTCGTCGGCGGCGGGAGCCTCGTCGGCTGCCTCGTCGTCGGCGACCGCCGTGAACTCGGAGAGATCGACGGGCTTGCCCTCGGCGTCCGAGACCTTGGCCTTGCCGAGCGCGATCGCGAGCGCCTTGTTGCGGGCGACCTCGCCGACCATCGCGGGGATCTGGCCCTGCTGGCTCAGGATCTGCACGAACTCGTTCGGGTCCATGCCGTACTGCGCGGCACCCTGCACGAGGTACTGCGTGAGCTCCTCCTGGCTGACCTTGACCTGCTCGGCCTCGGCGATCGCGTCGAGCACGATCTGGGTCTTGAAGGACTTGGTGCTGGCCTCGGTGACCTCGGCGCGGTGCTCGTCGTCTTCGAGACGGTTCTCGCCCTCGAGGTGTCGGTGCACCTCGTCTTCGATGACGCTGTCGGCGACGGGGACCTCGACGAGCTCGAGGAGCTTGTCGACGAGGAGGTCGCGAGCCTGCGAGCCCTGGCCGAACGACTTGTTGCGGGCGACCTGCTCGGTCAGGCTCGCGGTGAGCTCGTCGAGCGTGTCGAACTCGCTGGCGATCTGCGCGAAGTCGTCGTCGGCCGCGGGGAGCTCGCGCTCCTTGACGGCACCGACGGTCACGGTGATCTCGGCCGTCTGGCCCTCGTGCTCGCCGCCGAGCAGCTTGGACGCGAAGGTCGTGGTCTCGCCGGCGGTGAGCGAGTCGAGCGCCTCGTCGATGCCCTCGAGCAACTCGCCGGAGCCGAGCTCGTAGGAGATGCCGTTGGCGGTGTCGACCTCGACGCCCTCGATCGTGGCGACCAGGTCGAGCGTCACGAAGTCGCCCTTCGCGGCCGGGCGGTCGACGGTGACGAGCGTGCCGAAGCGGGTGCGGAGACGCTCGAGCTCTTCGGTGACCTCGTCGTCGCCGACCTCGACCGAGTCGACGGTGATCTCGAGGCCGTCGTACGAGGGCAGCTCGATCTCGGGGCGCACGTCGACCTCGATCGCGAGGAGCAGGTCGCCCGAGAAGTCCTTGTCGCTGGGCCACTCGACGATGTCGGCCTCGGGGCGGCCGAGCGGGCGGAGCTCGTGCTCGGCGACCGCGGCGCGGAAGAAGCCGTCGAGGCCCTCGTTCACGGCGTGCTCGAGCACGGCGCCCTTGCCGACGCGCTGGTCGATGATGGGCGGCGGCACCTTGCCCTTGCGGAAGCCGGGCACGTTGACCTGCTCGGCGATGTGCTCGTAGGCGTGGGCGATGCTGGGCTTCAGCTCCTCGGGCGTCACCGAGATGGTGAGCTTGGCGCGAGTGGGGCTCAGCTTCTCAACCGAAGTGGTCGGCATGTGAAGATCTCTCCTGTTTGGTGGAAGTTCGTGTCGAGTCTCACGACCCGTCGGGGCGACAGGATTCGAACCTGCGACCTCCCGCTCCCAAAGCGGGCGCTCTAGCCAAGCTGAGCTACGCCCCGAGTCGTTGACGCAACTCGTCTGCCCACACGCCGAGGCACGCCGAAACGGCACGAAGACGGGTGGACCCCGGAAAGTCTACTGCACGAGCGGGCGCTGATCCTGACCGGCAGTCGACGACCGTGGTGAACGGTCGGGCGCTCAGGATGCATTACGATGATCGAGTGCCCGCAAGCGGGTCACGGGGATGTAGCTCAATGGTAGAGCCTCAGTCTTCCAAACTGATCACGCGGGTTCGATTCCCGTCATCCCCTCCACTCGACGCCCTGCCCGGTCCGCATCAGGCAGGGCGTTCGTCGTTCCCGGGCGAACGGCGCCGGACTCCCGCCGATGCGGGGGTTCTCCCCCGCATCCTCCGGGGGCCGGCCGGCTGACGGTCCCACCCGCCCCTTCGTACGTTCTCCCCGTGCCCGAGATTCCGGGCGAATCGTCACGGGGAGACGCCATGTCCGTCGAAGTCCGCTCCACCAAGGAAGGCGCCGGGCCGCAGCCGGCACGCGACTGGCAGGGGCCGCAGCGCATCAGGTGGCACCGGCCGCTCATGACGCTCGCGGCGGCCAGCGCGCTCGTGACCGTGGCATCCGTCGTCGGGCTCCTGTTCGACCAGCGCGAGCTCGTCGGGGCGCCGATCTGGGCGAAGGCACTGAAGTTCGGCGTCTCGATCATGATCTATGCGGTCACCTGGGCGTGGCTCATCGGCCAGCTCACCAGGTTCCGCCGCACGGCGTGGTGGGCCGGCACCGTCATCTCGGTCACGCTGCTGCTCGAGCTCGGCATCATCACCCTGCAGGTCGTGCGCGGCCACCGCAGCCACTACAACAACGCGAACCCGCTCGACGAGACCCTGTGGTCGATCATGGGCACGGCCATCATGGTGCTCTGGCTGGCGACCCTCGTCGCGGCGATCCTGCTGTGGTTCACGCCCGGCGCGGATCGGGCGCGAACGCTCGCGATCCGCCTCGGGTCGACGATCAGCCTCGTCGGCCTCGGCCTCGGGTTCCTCATGACGATGCCAACCGAGGCGCAGCTCTCCTCCGACGGCGACATCATCGGCGCGCATACCGTCGGTGCGGGCGACGGCGGCCCGGGCATCGCGGTGCTGGGCTGGTCGACCGAGCACGGCGACCTCCGGATCCCGCACTTCGTGGGCATGCACGCGCTGCAGCTCATTCCGCTCGCCCTCCTGCTCATCGAGCTCTCGTCGCGTCGGGTCGTCGCGTTCCGCAGCGTTCGCACGCGCATCGGTCTCGTGTGGACCGTCGCCGCGGTCTGGGCTGCGGTCGTCGCGCTGGTGACCTGGCAGGCGCTCAGGGGCCAGTCGATCGTCGCGCCCGATGCGCTCACCGTCTGGGTGGCCGTGCTCATCGTCGTCGGCGGGCTCGCCGGAATCGGCCTGAGCCTCGCGTCCGGTCGACCCCGGGCCATCGAGCCCGCCGAACAGCAGGGGTGACGAGGGCGGATGCCGCGGCATCCGCTCTGGGCGAACAGGAATGCCAGATCAGCCCAGCCTTCCCTTCCTTGAAATACCTGACAGGACGCGTAGCGTTGCATCTGACAGACGAACGACACGCTTCAGGAGAGGTGGACCAGATGACCGACATCCAGACCGCACCGCAAACGGGTTCCACGGCCGACGTCGCCGCCGGGGCCGCACAGTTCCTCACGCCCGTCGTGCACGAGCTCATCGCCCTCGCCGTGAACGGCAAGCAGGCGCACTGGCATGTGCGCGGCGCGAACTTCATCGCCGTGCACGAGTTGCTCGACTCGGTCGTCGACCACGCCCAGGAGTGGTCGGACACCGCCGCCGAGCGCGTCGTCGCCCTCGGCCTGCCGATCGACGGACGCCTCGCGACCGTCGCGCAGAAGAGCGCCGGCGCGAACCCCAAGCTCGGGTTCCTGCCCTACGAAGAGGCCATCGCCGACGTCGTCGCGCAGATCGACGTCGTCACGCAGCGCGTGAACGCCGCCATCGAGGGCCTCGCCGAGCTCGACCCGGCCAGCCAGGACGTCGTGATCGAGATCCGTCGCGGCCTCGACAAGGACCGCTGGTTCCTCTCCTCGCACGTCGCCGTCGCCTAGGTGTAGTTCGCTAGGACTCGCAGCCGACGCGACGCTGGCGGCCTGACGGGCCCGGGTGCAGAATGCCGCTATGACGGCCGACGCACCCGGGCCCGTTCCGTCGTCGGTGCCACCTGCCGATGCGCCGCTCACCGACGCGCAGAAGTCGTTGCGCGCGCAGATGCTGGCCACCGAGCACTGGAGTCTGCTGGCCTCGCGCAGCACGACGCAGAGCGAGGTGCTCACCCGCATCGCGATCTTCCTCACGCTCGTCTCGGCGGGGCTCGTGACGCTCGGCGTGCTCGGCAACGCGACCGGGTTCCGCGGCTGGTTCGGGCTCGCGGCCGTCGGGGTGCTGGTGCTCCTCGTGCTGCTCGGGATCATCACGCAGATCCGCGTGTTCAATACCGCCACCGAGGACCTCGCCTACGTGCTCGCGATGAACCGGCTGCGCGGCGCCTCCGTCGACCTCGACCCCGGCATCGAGCCGTACCTCCTGATGGGCACGACCGATGATGCGCCCGGCATCCATCGCACGTACTTCCCGTTCGCGACGCGCGACCGCTCGCAGGTCTTCGCGAGCTCGATGATGGTGATGCTGGTCGTCAACACCGCCATCGGCGGGCTGGTGGTCGGCGCCCTCGTGTACGCGACGACGCGCTCGGCCGGCTGGGCACTCGCCGTCGGCGCGGTCCTTGCCGGGGTCGCCTTCGTGCTCTGGATGAGGTGGGGATACCGTAGCTACACGCACATCCTCCGCGTGCACGTCCCGCTGCGGCGCTCGCCCGACGCCTGAGCCATGGCACCCGACGCTCGGCCGGCGACGCCCGACGCCTAGCGCTGCAGCCAGGCCAGCACCGCGAGCACGCGGCGGTGGTCGGTGCCGGAGTCCTCGAGGCCGAGCTTCTGGAAGATCGAGGTGACGTTCTTCTCGACGGCGCCGACGCCGATGAAGAGCTGCTTCGCGATGCCCGCGTTCGTGCGGCCCTCGGCCATGAGCGCCATGACCTCGCGTTCGCGCGGGGTGAGCGACGCGAGCGGGTCGCCGCGGCGCGCGAGCAACTCGCGCACGACCTGCGGGTCGAGCACCGTGCCGCCCTGGCTCACGCGTTCGACGGCATCCTGCAGCTCGTCGAGCGAGGCCACCCGGTCCTTCAGCAGGTAGCCCATGCCGCCCTCGCCCGACGAGAGGAGCTCGTTTGCGTACGTGCCCTCGACGTACTGGCTGAGCAGCAGCACGCCGACCCGCGGCATCCGGCGCCGGATCTCGATCGCCGCACGCACGCCCTCGTCGCGGAATGTCGGCGGCATGCGCACATCGAGCACCGCGACATCGGGGGCTGCACGCTCGAGGTCGTCGAGCAGGGTGTCTGCGTCGCCGTAGGCGGCGACGGTCTCGAAGCCGGCCTCGCCGAACAGGCGGACGAGGCCCTCGCGCAGCAGCACGGAGTCTTCGGCGAGCACGATACGGAGCGGGCGCGGCGCCGGGTCGGTCATGCGCCAACCCTATCGAGGCCGCCGCTCGTCTCGAGGGCGAGCGGCGGCCACGAGGTTCAGGGGCGATCGGATGCCGCGAGTGCGACGTACGGGATGTGCGCGCCGATCGAGGTCGGCCCGCCGACCGGGCTGTCGACCACGAGCACCCCGTCGAGCCCGCGCATGCGTTCGCCGAGCCCGGCCAGACCGTGCCCGGGCACCGCGGACGCGCCCCCGCGTCCGTTGTCGGTCACCCAGAGGTCGATCCAGCGCCCGGTCGCACCGGTGTCGCGGGTGCTCACGCGCAGTCGGAGTCCGCTCGCCTCGGCGTGCTTCACCGCGTTCGTGAGCAGTTCGGCGGCCACGAAGTAGACGTTGCGTTCGATGGAGGCCGGCAGCGCGGCATCCGTCGGCAGTTCGATCTCGACCGTGACGGGAATCAGGCTGCGGGCGGCGAGCGATTCGAGCGCGACCGCGAGTCCGCGGTCCTGGAGGATCGGCGGGGCGAATCCCCGTGACAGGGCGCGCAGCTCGTCGAGCGTCTCGCGGGCCTGCTCGCGAGCCTCGCCGAGCATGTCCCGCGCGGCCTCGGGGTCGCGCTCGAGGGCGCGCTCGATGCTCGCGAGGTCCATCTGCAGGCGCACGAGCCGCTGCTGCGGCCCGTCGTGGATGTCGCGCTCGAGGCGTCGGAGCGACGCGTCCTCGGCCTGCACCGCCGCGCCCCGCGACGCGGAGAGCCTCGTGACCTCGGCTTCGAGCATCTCGCTGCGCCACGCGCCGAGCAGGCCGCGGGCGATGACGTCGTGCAGCGCTGTGAGGCCCCGGAACACGAACGGGAGCGTGGCGAGGAAGATCAGCCCGAGAAGGAACTCGAACACCGTCTCGCCGATCGAGGGCTCGATGGCGAAGGTGTTGTTCGGGAAGAGGGAGTCGAGCACGACGTCGTGCAGCCAGAAGTCGCGGTCGTACTCGGGGATGAAGCCGCGCCACATCCAGCTCGTCGTGCCGCTGACGGCGCCGGCGACCCACGTGATCGTGAGGCTCCAGGTCACGATGCTCACGATCGGATTGATGATGAGCGTGTGCAGCAGGTACAGCCAGTAGTGCCCGTCGACGAACGGGGCGAAGAGCGACCGCCAGAAGCCGCTCTCACGTCCGTCGCGGTTCCAGACCGGCTGCGCGATCGGCGGTCGGCCGGCCCAGTGCAGCCGAACGAGCTCGAGCACGCCGAACCCTCGCGCCGTGCCGAGCGCGGCGACGACGACGAAGATACCGAAGACGAGCGCGATGGTGCCGATGCCCGTGAAGAACAGGGTCGAGACGACCACGAGCCCCAAGATCGCGATCGGCATGGTGAGGATGAGGAACCCGAGCTCGCGGGGCACGCCAGCCCAGAGGCGCCAGTAGCTGCGACGGCGCGGCGCGGCATCCGTCGTCGCGACCTCGCTCGTGGCGGCGGGATCGGCGGGCATGGTCTCAGTGCTCATGGTGGGTTCCTTCGCTCATCGTCGCACGCTGACCGGGCTCGACGACGGCGAACTGGCCCATCATGCCCTGATCCTCGTGCCACAGCAGGTGGCAGTGGTACATGTACGGCGTGCTCGGGTCGGCGTAGTCGTCGAAGCGCATGAGCAGTTCGTAGGTGGTCTCGGGTTCGGTGAAGATCGTGTCCTTCCAGCCCGCGAGCTCGGGCGGCGGAGCGACCCCGTCGATCGACGCGATGCGGAACTGCACGTCGTGCACGTGGAAGCTGTGCGGCACGGCGTTCGGGTTCTCGACGACCCACCGTTCGAGCGTGTCGACCGTGACGGTCTCGTCGATGCGGCCCATGTCCATGGCCTCGCCGTTGATCTCGAAGCTGTCGCCGAGCTCGAACGAGCGGGTGGTCGCGACGTCGGCCACGTCGAAGTCGGTGATCTCGGCGAGCGTCGCGGGGACGGATGCCGCGGGCGCGAGCTCGCCGGCGGCGCGCACCTCGAGCACGTCGAACGCGTCGGCTCCCCCGTTCATCGAGGCGACGACGGGCTCGAGCCCGGCGAGCTCCGCCGTCATGCGGGACTGCAGCACCACCCGCTCCCCGGGGGCGACGCGCAGCAGCACCTCGGCCCGCTCGCCCGGCGAGAGCCGCACGTGGTCGAGCGCGACGGATGCCTCGAGCAGCCCGCCGTCGGTCGCGATGAGCTCGACGGGGCGTGCGTCGCTCCACGTGAAGGCGTAGGTACGCGCGGGCGACGCGTTCAGCAGCCGGAGCCGCACGAGCTCGCTCGCGACCTCGAGGTACGGGCCGCGCGTGCCGTTGACCAGGAGTTCATCGCCGAGGCCGCCGGCGTAGCCGCGCTGGGTGTCCTCGCGCACGCCCTCGGCCGAGAACCCGGCGTCCTGCACGATCACGGGGATGTCGTCGACGCCGTACCGGCCCGGGAGCCCGAGCGCGCGCTCCCCCTCGTCGTGCAGCAGGAACAGGCCCGCGAGGCCCTTCGCAACGTGCGACTCGGTCTCGCCGTGCGGGTGCGGGTGGTACCAGAGCGTCGCTGCCGGCTGGTCGATGATCCAGTCGGGCGCGAACGTGCCGCCCGGGGTGATCATCTGGTGCGGACCGCCGTCCATCGCCGCCGGCAGGTGCATGCCGTGCCAGTGCACGGTCGTGGGCTCGTCGAGCGAGTTCGTGATGTCGACACGCACGCGCTCGCCGCGGTCGGCGACGAGGGTCGGCCCCAGGACGCTGCCGTTGAACCCCCAGGTCTCGCTGGCGACGCCCGGTACGAATTCGGTGCTCCCGGCCTGGGCATCGATGGCGAACACGCGCGTGCCGTCGGCGTCGACGTGCGACTCGGCGAGCGGCGGGATCGCGAGCGGGGTGTCGAAGTCGACCTCGCCGATCGTGTCGACCGGGCCGGGGGCGACGATGCCGCATCCGGCGAACGAGAGCGCGACGAGGCCGCCGGCGGCCAGCGCCGCGATCGCGCTGCCGATCGTCGCGGCGGGCCTGCGGAGTCGGATCTTGAGCATGCATCAAGCCTCGCGAGCGCCGAACCGCCGGCCCAGCCGGCGGACGCCCGAACCGCGAGGGGGGTTTTCCCCCGGAACGCTGCCGCGAGCGACGGGACGAGGTCTCGAGACGCCGCGCTACTGGACCGACGTCGTCGAATGCGTGAACCGGCCGCCCAGCAGCGTCGCGGCGACCGGCATCGTGCGCAGTTCGTCGGCCGTGGCCGCGAACGGGTCGCGCTCGAGCACCGCGAGGTCGGCCGGGGCGCCCTCGCGCACGGTGTCGCCGGCGCCGTTCGTCGACGCCGCGAGGGCGATCCGGGCGCCGATGGCCTGCTCGGGATGCCACGGCTCGCGACCGTCGCGCGTGCGCCCCACCGCGGCGGCGATCGCGACCCACGGATCGAGCGGCGCGACGGGAGCGTCGGACCCGAGCGCGAGCTCGACGCCGGCCGCGGCCAGTTCGGCGAGCATGAACGCCCGGTCGGTGCGGCCGGGCCAGTGGCGTTCGGCGACATCGCGGTCGTCCATGGCGTGCTCGGGCTGCACGCTCGCGACGACGCCCAGCGCCGCGAAGCGGGCCACGTCGTCGTGCCGGAGCAGCTGCGCATGCTCGATCGACCCCGGCCGACGCCACCCGGCACTGCCGACCGCCTCGAACGCGTCGAGGACGCGCGCGTTCGCGTGGTCGCCGATCGCGTGCACCGCCGGTGTGAGTCCGGCCTCCGAGGCTCGGCGCATGAGGGGCACGAGCTCGTCGAACGGCACGGTCGCGAGTCCGTAGGCGTGCTCGTGCCCCTCCAGCCCGGGGTACGGATCGAAGCACCACGCCGTGCGGGTGTTCAGCGAACCGTCGGTGATGACCTTGTAGCCGCCGACCGTCACGAGGCCCCCGGTGCCCTCGATCGCCTCGCCCGTGCGCAGCCCCTCGGCGATCGCCCGCTCGAGGTGCTGCGTGTAGACGCCGAACGAGACCCGCAGCGAGCGGATGCCGCGGAAGGCCCGACGCGCCCAGTCGTCGCGGTTCCAGCGCATCTCGTAGTCGGTGATGCCGACGACCCCGCGTGCCGCCGCGCGTTCGGCCGCGTCGCCGACCCACCCGTCGAGCACGTCGTCGGCGATGTCGTCGAGCTCGCGCACGAGCGCGAAGCACTCGTCTTCGCGCAGCACGCCCGATGTGCCGGCCGCCTCGAGCACGCCATGGCGTCGTGCCGCCGCCGTGTTGACCCAGCAGGCGTGCAGGTCGGCCGAGACGAGCACGACGGGCACCTCGCCGGAGACCGCGTCGAGCAGCGCGAGCGTCGGAAGGTCTGCCCAGAGGCCGTCGCGATAGCCGAAGCCGATGACCTCGCCCGCTCCACCGGCGACCGCCGACGTCACGGATGCCGCGACGAGCGCCGCGACCTCCGCCGCCGACTCGGCGGGCGAGAGGTCGAGCCGCCGGGACACCATCGCCCACTGCGAGGCGTGCACGTGCCGGTCGTGGAGTCCGGGCACGACGAATCGTCCGTCGAGCTCGACGCGGCGGGCGCGCCACCCGGCGCCGGCCGCCGCCGGGCGGACCGACGACACGAGTCCGTCGACGAGGTGCAGGTCGACGGGCTCGGGCGTGCCCGGCAGGCGCGCACCGGCGAGCAGCAGCGGCTCGGCGGCATCCGGAACCTGTCGGGTCGTCATGCCTGGCACCGCGGGCACCAGTAGAGCTTGCGGGCGCCCATCTCCTCGAGCACGATGTTCGTGCCGCAGACCCGGCAGGGCTGGCCCTCGCGCTTGTAGACCCAGTGCCGGTCGTCGCGACTCGCCATGGCGGCGCGGTACGCCTCCGGGTCGAGGTCGTCCATGGTCATCATCTGGCCCGTCTGAACGCCGATCGCGAGCAGCTTCGCCCAGTCGCGCCAGAGGTCGCGCACGACCTCCTCGGGCACGAGGCGGCCGGGCGTGTGCGGGTTCAGGCGTGCACGGAAGAGGAGTTCGGCGCGGTAGACGTTGCCGATGCCGGCCACGACGTTCTGGTCCATGAGCAGCAGTCCGATCGGCGTCGGCTTGCGGCGCACGACGCTCGTGAAGCGCTCCTCGGCGTCGGGCCCGGGATCGAGCAGCGGATCGGGGCCGAGCTTCGCGACGATCGCCTCGACCTGGGCGGGGTCGAGCACCTCGCAGGCCGTCGGCCCGCGGAGGTCGGCGCACACCGACTCGGTGAGCAGGCGCACCCGCACCTGGCCGATCGGCTCCGGCGGGAAGGTCTCGAGGCGGGCGCCCTCCTTCTCGGACTCCGACATGCGCAGGCGCGTGCGGCGCGGCGCCCCGATCGAGGTGATGGAGTTCTCGCCCGCCGCGTCGAACACCACGGCATCGGGGTTGTCGGAGTCGAGGAACGTGCCGCGCTGGTTGGTCTGGCCCATGCGCCCGTTCGCCGAGGCGATCGTGGCGTCCATGAGGATGTCGCCCGCGAAGTCCCACGCGCCGTACATGCCGAGGTGCACGCGCAGCCACCGGTCGCCCTCGAAGCCGAGGAACATCTGCTTGCCGACCGCACGGGCGTCGGTCACGCGGCGCCCGTCGAGATCGGCCGCACCCTGCGCGAACCGGCCCTGCGGACTCGAGGCGCGCACGACGTGCCCGACGAAGTTGCGTTCGAACTGCCGCGTGATGCGGTGGACGGAGTGGCCCTCTGGCACGCGGCCTACGCCTCGGCCGGGTGGTTCACGCCCTTGCCCGCGATGTCGCCGGTCGTCTCGTACTCGGCGAGCTGCGCGATGCGGCGGGCGTGACGCTCGTCGCCCGAGAAGGGCTCGGCGATGAACGCGTCGATGTAGCGGATCGCCTCCTCGACGGTGTGCTGGCGGGCGCCGATCGAGATGACGTTCGCATCGTTGTGCTGGCGGGCGAGGATCGCGGTGTCCATGCTCCACACGAGCGCCGCGCGGATGCCGCGCACCTTGTTCGCCGCGATCTGCTCGCCGTTGCCCGACCCGCCGAAGACGATGCCGAGCGCGTGCACGCCCTCGGACTGGTCGGCGGCCACGGCGAGCGCGGCGTTGATGCAGAAGGCGGGGTAGTCGTCGAGGGCGTCGTATTCGACGGGTCCGTGGTCGAGCACCTCGTGACCGGCGTTGGTCAGGTGGTCGACGAGCGTACGACTGAATTCGAGGCCGGCGTGATCGGTCGCGATGTGGATGCGCATGCGCCAAGTCTAGGGATTCGGCACCCACGTGAGCGCACGCCCATGGGGCTGCGCCCACGCCCGTTGCACGCCGTCGAGGGCGAGTACGAGGTCGCTGCTTTCGTTGGGCACGTCGTCGCGCACCCGGATGCCCGGGACGACCCGCCTGCCCTCGACGGAGACCCAGTGACCGGGGAGCTCGCCGACCTGTCGCCTGAACCGTTCGCGGCCGGCCTCGTCGAGGTACATGAGCACGGCGGTGTGGAACACGACGAGCGTCGCCTCTGGCGGAGCGGCTGCGGCGAGCGCGGCGAGGTGTTCGTTGAGGTCGCCGCCGACCAGGTGCGGGGGCGAGGCGGCGGCGATCCCGGTGGCCGCGCGAAGGCGGGCGCGGCGGTCGTCGTGCTCGGGCCAGACGAGGGCGTCGAGCCAATCGACGTCCGCCTGCGATCGCACGTCGAGCGGGTTGAGGTCGATGCCGGCGCGCCAGACGATCTCGGGCATGCTCGTCGGCACGGGGACGGGCGTCGTGCCCCTGACGGCGCAGTCGAGCACGACGGCGCTCGGTCCGTCGACCGGGTCGAGCTGCGGACGTCCCGAGTACCGGTAGCCGTATCGGTCCGGGTACAGGCAGAGTCCTGCGGAGGCACCGACCTCGAGCAGCGCGATGGGCCCTTCGATGGCGGCGAGCACGGGCAGGTGCAGCGCGCAGCGGGCGGCCTCGTTCGTCTGCGTCGCGTGGGTCGTCGCGACCTCGCGCACGGCGTTCCAGTGCTCGGCGAGCCACGAGGCGAAGTCCGCGTACGGGCCGGGAACGGCTCCGAGCAGGCGCGCGGCCGAGAACACGAGGTTCGGCTGCCGCTTCCGCGGCGGGAGTTCGTCGATGAGCGCCTGCGTCGCAGCATCCGTCGCCACGCCACGGGCCCAGGCCTCGTAGGTCGCGGACATGCCGTGCGCCT
The DNA here is from genome assembly GCF_040547485.1 of Agromyces sp. PvR057. Lineage (NCBI taxonomy): Bacteria > Bacillati > Actinomycetota > Actinomycetes > Micrococcales > Microbacteriaceae > Agromyces > Agromyces sp. PvR057. Next base: position 1,649,660 of record NZ_JBEPPT010000001.1, on the reverse strand, counting down.
CGACCTCGGCGAAGGCGCGGTACCGGTCTGCCGTCGATGCTGCGGCGTCGGTGCTGGTGCTCATGCGGTCACGCTACTCCGGCGGATGTCGCGGCGGCCCGATGCGCGGACCGCCCATGTGGGCGTGCAGACCCGCAGCGCCCGGCCGGGCTCTCAGGCGATCGTCGGCCGACACGCCGTAGAATTCGCGGATGCCCTCCGCCGTCACCGCCTCCGTCAGCGCGCCCACGATCGACCCCGCCGATCTCGAGACGACCCTGCGCGTGCTGGCGACGCTCAGCGAGCTCGATCAGGACGATCCCGACTTCGAGACCGTGCGCCACGCGACGGCGAAGATGTTCAAGGCGGTCAAGGTCGCGCGCCGGCTCGAGAAGCGTCGCGTGATCCAGGACGCCGACCGCGCCGTGATCGCGGCGACGGCGACCGGGGCGCCGACCCGCATCGACGACGAGACCCGGGGCGCCGACCTCGTGAGCGGCACCGACGCGCGCACCGCGGGCGAACTGCAGGTCGCTCGTCCCTGCTACATCTGCAAGCAGCGGTACACGCTCGTCGATGCCTTCTACCACCAGCTCTGCCCCACCTGCGCGGCCATGAGCCATGCGAAGCGCGACGCGCGCACCGACCTCACGGGAAGGCGCGCCCTGCTCACGGGCGGGCGCGCGAAGATCGGCATGTACATCGCGCTGCGGCTGCTGCGCGACGGCGCGCACACCACCATCACGACCAGGTTCCCGCGGGATGCCGCGCGGCGGTTCGCCGCCATGCCCGACGCCGCCGACTGGCTGCACCGCCTGAAGATCGTCGGCATCGACCTGCGCGACCCGGCCCAGGTCATCGCGCTCGCCGACGACGTCGCCGCGCAGGGTCCGCTCGACATCCTCATCAACAACGCCGCGCAGACGGTGCGCCGCTCCCCCGGGTCGTACTCGCCGCTCGTCGAGGCGGAGTCCTCGCCGCTGCCCGACGGGCCGCTGCCCGAGCTCGTGAGCTTCGGGCACACGAACGACGCGCACCCGCTCGCCCTCGCGGACTCGGTGTCCAGCCACCCGGTGCTCTCGTCCGGGCTGTTCGCCGGCACCATGACCGCCGACGACCTGACCGCCCTCGCGCTCGCGCCCGGCTCGAGCTCGCTCGCCAGGCTCGCGGACCGCACCGCGATCGATGCCGGAGGCCTCGTGCCAGACCTGCACCACGAGAACAGCTGGAGCGCCGTCGTGCAGGACGTCGATCCGCTCGAGATGCTCGAGGTGCAGCTCTGCAACACGACGGCGCCGTTCATCCTGGTGAGCCGCCTGCGCGCGTCGCTGGCGGCGTCACCCGCTCGTCGCACCTACGTCGTGAACGTCTCGGCGATGGAGGGCGTGTTCAGCCGCGGTTACAAGGGGCCCGGGCACCCGCACACGAACATGGCGAAGGCCGCGATGAACATGCTCACGCGCACGAGCGCGAAGGAGATGCTCGCCGACGGCATCCTCATGACGAGCGTCGACACCGGCTGGATCACCGACGAGCGCCCGCACCCCACCAAGGTGCGCCTCGCCGAGGAGGGGTTCCACGCCCCGCTCGACCTCGTCGACGGCGCCGCCCGCGTGTACGACCCGATCGTGCGCGGCGAGGCCGGCGAGGACGTGACCGGCGTGTTCCTGAAGGACTACACGCGCGCCGACTGGTGACGCACCCCCTTCCCTGGGGACGGCGCGCGGCGATCCCCCGCCGCTAGGCTCGCGAGCATCGGCGAGGGAGGCGAGGGGGCGAGGCGGCATGCTGCTCATGATCGCGTGCGGCGTCCTGCTCGCCGTCGGCATCGCCTTCACCGTGAGGTGGTCGGGCGAGCGGCTGGCTCCCCCGGCGACACCGGGCGCCCTCGCCGCACGCCGCCCTCCGGCATCCGATCGACCGCGATGGATGCCGCGTCATCTCGCCGGGCTGCAGGTGTACGCCTGGTGGGCGACCGTCCTCACGGGCGTCGGCACGCTCTCGGGGCTGCTGGTCACTGGCGCCGGCGGGCGGCTCGTGATGCGCCTGCTCGCGGCGACCTCCCCGGAGGCGACGGGCCGCAGCACCGAGGCGCAGGCGATCGTCGGCGAGATCTCTGGCGAGGGCACCCTCGGCTACCTCGTCTTCGGCGCGCTGCCATTCGCGTTCGCGTCGGCCGCGCTCTTCCTGCTCGTCGAGCCGTGGCTGCCGCGCGGTCGACTCGGCGGACCGCTCTTCGGACTGGTGCTGCTGATCGGGGTCGCGCCGTTCGTGGACCCGCTGCGACCCGAGAACTTCGACTTCGACGTCGTCGGGCCCGGCTGGCTGTCGGTGCTCGCGTTCGCCGCGCTCGCGGTGCTGCAGGGCGCGTTCCTCTCGGCCGTGGCCGGCCGGCTCTCCCGGAGCCTCCCGCTCGTGTCGCGCGACCGATGGGCCGGCCCGCTCGCGCCGCTCGTCGCCGCGGTCGTGCTGTTCCCGATCGGCGTCGTGCTCGCGGCGGGCGCACTCATCGCCTTCCTGCTGCCGAGAGTGCTTCCGTGGTTCCTCGAGCTCCGCGCCTCCCGCTCCGGCGTGCTCGTCGGGCGCGTGCTCCTCGGCGTGGCCGTGCTCGCGGCGCTGCCGGCGTTCGTGAGCGCGGTGTTCTCGATCGTGCAGCGCTGACCGGCGCGCTCGGCGCGGGCTCGCGGGCGAGGCGGGGCGCACGCGGCCGACCGCGACATCCGCCCTCCTCGAGGGCCCGATCCACCGTGCCCGCAGCGGACGCGACGGCTAGGCTGGATCGCGTTGCCCGCGGCCACGAGCCGCGCAGATATCCGCGAAGGAGCCCACGTGCCTGGAGAGAACCTCACCCGATCCGAAGCCGAGGAGCGCGCGGCGCTCGTCACCGTGCACGACTACGACGTCGTGCTCGACGTGACCACCGGCCCCGAGGTCTTCAAGACCACGACCTCGGTTCGGTTCGACGCCACCGTCGGCGCCTCGACCTTCATCGACGCCATCACGGCGGCCGTGCACCGCATCACGCTGAACGGCGTCGAGCTCGACCCGGCCGAGGTGAGCGACGGCGTGCGCATCCAGCTGCCGAACCTCGCCGCGCAGAACGAGCTCGTCGTCGAGGCCGACGGCCGCTACATGAACACGGGCGAGGGCCTGCACCGCTTCGTCGACCCCGTCGACGGCGAGGTCTACCTCTACACCCAGTTCGAGGTGCCCGACTCGCGGCGCATGTTCGCCGTGTTCGAGCAGCCCGACCTGAAGGCGGCGTTCCGCTTCACGGTCACGGCGCCCTCGCACTGGGAGGTCGTGTCGAACTCGACCACACCCGAGCCCGTCGACGCACACGACGGTGCGAAGACGTGGGCGTTCGAGCCCACCCAGCGCATCTCGAGCTACATCACGGCCCTCATCGCCGGCCCCTACGCGGTCGTGCGCGACGAGCTCACGAGCTCCGACGGCCGCGTGATCCCGCTCGGCGTGTTCAGCCGCAAGAGCCTCTCGCAGTACCTCGACGCCGACTACGTCTTCGAGAAGACCAAGCAGGGGTTCGAGTACTTCGAGGCGAAGTTCGACATCGCCTACCCGTTCCCGAAGTACGACCAGCTCTTCGTGCCCGAGTACAACGCGGGCGCCATGGAGAATGCCGGCGCGGTCACCTTCACCGAGGCGTACGTCTTCCGCTCGAAGGTGACGGATGCCATCCGCGAGCGTCGCGTCGTCACGATCCTGCACGAGCTGGCCCACATGTGGTTCGGCGACCTCGTGACCATGAAGTGGTGGAACGACCTGTGGCTGAACGAGTCGTTCGCCGAGTGGGCGTCGACGATCGCGACGGCCGAGGCCACCGAGTGGACCGAGGCCTGGACCACGTTCAACTCCATGGAGAAGAGCTGGGCCTACCGCCAGGACCAGCTGCCTTCGACGCACCCGATCGTCGCGAACATCACCGACCTCGAAGACGTGCTCGTCAACTTCGACGGCATCACGTACGCCAAGGGCGGTTCGGTGCTGAAGCAGCTCGTCGCCTGGGTCGGCATCGATGCCTTCTTCGCGGGCGTCTCGGCGTACTTCAAGAAGCACCAGTGGGGCAACACGACGCTCGCCGACCTGCTCGTCGAGCTCGAGGCCGCCAGCGGCCGCGACCTCACCGAGTGGTCGAAGCTGTGGCTCGAGACCTCCGGCGTCAACACGCTGCGCCCCGAGATCGAGACCGACGGCGACGGCACGATCACGGCGTTCACGGTGCTGCAGTCGGCACCGGCCGACTACCCGACGATCCGCCCACACCGTCTCGCGATCGGCTTCTACAACCTCGTCGACGGCAAGCTCGTGCGCGAGCACCGCGTCGAACTCGACGTCGACGGCGAGCGGACCGAGGTCGCCGAGCTCGTCGGCCGCGCCCGCCCGGCGCTCGTGCTCCTGAACGACGACGACCTCGCCTACGCGAAGATCCGCCTCGACGACGCCTCGCACGGCGTCGCGCTCGCGAACCTCAGCGAGATCGAGGACCCGCTGGCGCGCGCGCTCGTGTGGAGCTCGGTGTGGGATGCCACGCGCGACGGCGAGACCCGCGCGAGCGACTACCTCGCCCTCGTGCTCGGCAACATCGCGAGCGAGACCGAATCGACGACGCTGCGCATCGTGCTCGCCAACGCGGTGCTCGCCGCGGGCGCGTACACGGCACCCGACCGGCAGGACGACGCGCTCCGTGCCGTCGCGGACGGCTTCTGGCGCCTCGCCCAGGAGGCGGCGGCGGGCAGCGACGCGCAGTTCCAGTTCACGACGAGCTTCGCGGGCATCGCCGAGCACGGATCGCACGTCGACGAGCTCGCGGCCCTCTACGCCGGCGACCTGCAGCTCGACGGCCTCGAGATCGACGCCGACCTCGGATGGCGGCTGCTCATCGCGCTCGTCGCCGCGGGTCGCGCCGGCGACGCCGAGATCGACGCGCGGCTCGCCGACGACAACACGGCCACCGGCCAGCAGTCGGCCGCGCACGCTCGCGCCGCCATCCAGACGGTCGAGGGCAAGGAGCGCGCCTGGTCGTCGCTCGTCGACGTCGACACGGCGACCAACACCGTCGTGCGCGAATCGGCCGCCGGATTCGTGCGCGCGACCGACCCGGCGCTGCTCGGGTCCTTCGTCGAGCGGTACTTCGCGATGCTCGAGCCCGTGTGGGAGTCCCGCAGCTACGCCATCGCCGAGAAGCTCGTCGACGGCCTGTACCCCTCGCCGCTCGCCACCCAGGGGCTCGCCGACGCGAGCCGCGCCTGGCTCGACGCGCACCCCGACGTGCCGGCACTGCGCCGCCTCGTCATCGAGCGGCTCGCCGGGGTCGATCGCGCCCTCGTCGCGCAGGCGCGCGACGCGCAGCAGGCATAGCCGCAGCCGCCGCCGGGGCGGGGTGAGGTGGTACTCCGGTACCACCACGCCCCGCCCCGAACCATTCGCGAGGCGGATGCGCCGCTCGTCGCGGATCCGTAGCGTTGGACCCATGATCACGGCAGAAGGGCTCGTCAAGCGCTACGGCGCGAAGACCGCCGTCAATGACATCAGTTTCACCGTCCGGCCAGGACAGGTCACCGGATTCCTCGGACCCAACGGCGCCGGCAAGTCGACCACGATGCGCATGATCGTCGGGCTCGATCGCCCGACCTCCGGGAGCGTGAGCGTCAACGGCAAGCCGTACGCGGCACACCGCGCCCCGCTCCACGAGGTCGGCGCCCTGCTCGACGCGAAGGCCGTGCACACCGGCCGCACGGCGTACAACCACCTGCTCGCGATGGCCGCGACGCACGGCATCGGCGCGAGCCGCGTGCGCGAGGTCATCGAGCTCACCGGTCTCGAATCCGTCGCCCGCAAGCGTGTCGGCGGCTTCTCGCTCGGCATGGGCCAGCGCCTCGGCATCGCCGCGGCCATGCTCGGCGACCCGTCCACGCTGATCCTCGACGAGCCGGTCAACGGCCTCGACCCCGAGGGCGTGCTGTGGGTACGGCAGTTCGTGCGCCACCTCGCATCCGAGGGCCGCACGATCTTCCTCTCCTCGCACCTCATGAGCGAGATGGCGCTCACCGCCGACCACCTCATCGTGCTCGGCCGCGGCGAGATCATCGCCGACGCCCCGGTGGCCGACATCATCGCCGGCGGCACGCGGCCCAGGGTGCTCGTCCGCTCGCCGCAGGCGTCCCAGCTCGCCGACCTGCTCGCGGCTCCCGAGATCGCGGTGATCCGGTCCGAGGCGGGTGCCCTCGAGGTGACGGGGCTCGCGGCATCCGGCATCGGCGACCTCGCCGCGCAGAACGGCCTCGCCATCCACGAGCTCACCCCCCTCAGCGCGTCGCTGGAAGAGGCCTACATGGCCCTGACCGCCGACGCCGTCGAATACCGTACGGAGGCCGTCCGATGACCACGATCACCCCGCAGCAGGCGCACCCGGCGCAGCGCACGCGTTCCACCTCGCTGACCTTCGGCGGCGTGCTCCGCTCGGAGTGGATCAAGCTCCGCAGCCTCCGTTCGACCACCTGGTCGTATCTCATCGTCGTCGCGATCTCGCTCGGCATGGCGCTCATCATGTCGTTGAGCATGGCGAGCGGCATGGGCGGCGGCCTCGACGTCGGCGCCGCGCCGGCCGACCAGCAGGCGCAGTTCCTGCTGCAGGCCTCGGTCTTCGGCGTCTACTTCGGCCAGCTCGTCGCGGGCGTGCTCGGCGTGCTCGTGATCAGCGGCGAGTACAGCACGGGCATGATCCGCTCGACGCTCACGGCCGTGCCCAAGCGCCTTCCCGCGCTCGCGGCCAAGGCCGTCGTGCTGTTCGTCGCGACCTTCGTCGTCGGCCTCGTCGCCAACCTCGCGGCGTTCGGGGTCTCGTCGGCGGTCTTCGCCGGCCACGGCGTCTCCGCGAGCCTGGCCGACCCGGCGGTCATCCTGCCGCTGCTCGGCGGAGCGCTCTACCTCGCGCTCGTCTCGGTCTTCGCCCTCGGCGTCGGCACGATGCTGCGCAGCAGTGCCGGCGGCATCGCCGCGGTGCTCGGGCTCATCCTGCTGCTGCCGACGGTGCTCGCGATGATCCCCGCCGAGTGGGCCCAGGACCTCGTCCCGTACCTGCTCTCCAGCGCCGGCATGAACATGTTCACGTCGACGACCGCAGGGCCCTCGGGCGACGCGCTCGGGGTGTGGGTCAACCTGCTGATCGTGCTCGGCTGGGTCGCGGCATCCGTCGCCGGCGCAGCCACGCTGCTGAAGCGACGGGACGCGTAGAGTCGCCAGCATGTCGGCCGCATCCTCCTCCCCCGACCACCCCGTTTCGGTGGTCGGGGGAGAACCGCGTCTGCCGAAGCCGCCCGGGGTGGTCCGCCGGTTCTGGGCGAGGCATCCGTGGCTCACCGACTCGCTGATCACGGCCGTCGCCGTGGTGCCCGCGTTCATCGGCTCCCTCGTGCTCGCGGCCGGCGAGCCGGATGCATCGCCCTGGTCCACCGTCGCCGAGCTCGTGGCGATCGCCGTGGCGGGCGCCGCGATCCTGCTGTTCCGTCGGCGACGCCCGTGGTGGCTCGTGATCGCGTCGTGGGTCGTCTGCCTCGTGAGCTCCGTGATCGGGTCCACCGACGTGCTCCCGATGCTGCTCGGGCTCTACGCGCTGGCCGTGTACGGCACGACGCGCTCCGCCTGGATCGGCTTCGCCGGCTCCGTCGTGATCACGACGGCATCGTCCTACCTCGCGGTCCTGGCGCACCCCGATGGCACGGTGGCCCCGTTCGACGGCGACGCCCCTGCGTCCGCGACGCAGTCCACGGTGCTGCTCCTGATCGCCACGCTCATCGGCGTGACCGTCGGCAACCGACGTCGGTACCTGAACGCCCTGATCGCACGCGCGCACGACCTCGCCCGCGAACGCGACCAGCAGGCACAGCTCGCGACCGCCGTCGAACGATCGCGCATCGCGCGCGAGATGCACGACATCGTCTCCCACGGCCTCACCGTGATGGTGACCCTCGCCGACGGCTCGTCCGCGATCGCCGAACGGGATCCGGAGCGCGCGGCGGAGGCGATGCGGCTCGTCGCCGAGACCGGGCGGTCCGCCCTGGTCGACATGCGGCGCATGCTCGGGGTCCTGGCCGACCCGGCCGCGACCGCGGACGAGCTCGCACCGCAGCCCGGCGTCTCCGACATCCCGGCGCTCGTCGAGAGCTTCCGTTCGGCGGGACTGCCCGTGCGGCTGACGACCGTCGGACCCTCGATCGCCGATCCGAACCTGCAGCTCACCGTCTACCGCCTCGTGCAGGAGGGCCTCACGAACGCCCTCCGGCACGCCGCGACCGCCCACGCGGTCGAGGTCGACATCACCCACGTCGACGGCATCGTGCTCGTCGACGTCATCGACGACGCGAGCACCGCGTCGAGACCGGCGGTCGCGAGCGGGGGCCACGGCCTCGTCGGCATGCGCGAGCGCGTCGCGCTCTACGGCGGCACCCTCGAGGCGGGTCCTGGTACCGCACGCGGCTGGCGGCTCCATGCCGAGCTCCGCTCACGCGACGACGTCTCGCGTCCGCCCAGACCTCCGCAGCTCGATCGGACCGTCGAGGAGGACCCCCGATGAGCGCCGGCCGACCCATCCGGATCGCGATCGCCGACGACCAGGCGCTCGTCCGCACCGGCCTCCGCATGGTGCTGGAGGCCGAGCCCGACCTCACGGTCGTCGGCGAGGCGACCGACGGCCGCACCGCGATCGATCTCGTCGCCGCGCACGACGTCGACGTCATCCTCATGGACGTGCGCATGCCCGGCGTCGACGGCATCGCGGCGACCGACGCGATCGTCGCTGGCGGCCGGACGACCAGGGTCATCGTGCTGACCACGTTCGACCTCGACGAGTACGCGTTCGCGGCCATCCGGGCCGGAGCGAGCGGATTCCTCCTGAAGGACGCGCGGCCCGTCGACCTGGTGGGCGCGATCCGGACGGTGCACGCCGGCGAGGCCGCCCTCGCGCCCCGCGTCACACGTCGCATGATCGAGCTGTTCGCCGGCGAGCTGCCGCGCCCGGGCCGGGCGGAGGCACCCGGGCTGTCGACGTTGACCGCCCGCGAGCACGAGATCCTCATCGCCATCGCCGAGGGTCGGAGCAACTCCGAGATCGCCGAGGACTTCTCGCTCTCGGAATCCACTGTGAAGACGCACGTCGGTCGCGTGCTCCTCAAGCTCGATGCGCGAGACCGCGTGCAGCTCGTGATCTACGCGTACGAGCACGGCCTGCTCCCCCGTTCCGGCAGCGCCTGAGTCAGTAGGCTGGCCTGTCAACGACCACACGGAGGCCCTGCACATGCCCGCTGCCGATCTGACCCGAATCGAAGCCGAGGAGCGCGCGGCGATCGTCGCCGACGTCTCGTACGAGGTCGAGCTCGACCTCACCGGCGACGACGCGACGTTCGCGTCCACGACGGTGGTGCGGTTCGCCGCGGTGCCCGGCGCAGCCACGTTCATCGAGGCGACGACGCGCGAGGTGCACGAGATCACGCTGAACGGGCGCACGATCGACCCGGCCGCGGCATCCGACGGTCAGCGCATCGGGCTCGACGACCTCGCGGAGACGAACGAGCTGCGGGTCGTGAGCACGTGCGCGTACACGAACACGGGCGAGGGGCTGCACCGCTTCGTCGACCCCGTCGACGACGCCGTCTACCTCTACACGGAGTTCGCCGTCGCCGAGGCGAACCGGGTCTACGCGGTGTTCGACCAGCCCGACCTCAAGGCCGCGGTGCGGTTCACGATCTCGGCCCCGTCGCAGTGGGTCGTGCTGAGCAATGCGCCGACGCCCGAACCCGTCCCCTCGACGACGACGGATGCCTCGGTCTGGGCGTTCGAGACCGGTCCGGTCATCTCCAGCTACATCGTCGCGATCATCGCCGGCGCCTATGCCACGTGGCACGGGAGCGCGACGAGCAGCGACGGCCGCGACATTCCGCTCGGCGTCTTCACACGCGCGTCGCTGGCGCCGTACGCCGAGCCCGACGTGATGTTCGACACGGTGCAGGCCGGGCTCGCGTTCTACGAGCGGGCGTTCGGCGTGCCGTACCCGTTCGGCAAGTACGACCAGATCTTCGTGCCCGAGTACAACTGGGGCGCCATGGAAAACGTCGGCGCGGTGACCTTCAACGAGAACTACCTCTTCCGGTCGCGGGTCTCCGACGCTCGGCGCGAGCAGCGCGCGATCGTCGTGCTGCACGAGCTCAGCCACATGTGGTTCGGCGACTCGGTCACCATGCGCTGGTGGAACGACCTCTGGCTGAACGAGTCGTTCGCGACCTGGGCGTCGACCCTCGCGACCTCGCAGGTCACCGAGTTCACGGGCGTCTGGGCGACCTTCGCGAGCGATGAGAAGACGTACGCCGCCGAGCAGGACCAGCTGCCCTCGACGCACCCCATCGTCGCGCCCATCGAGTCGCTCGGCGACGTCGAGGTCAACTTCGACGCGATCACGTACGACAAGGGCGCCTCGGTGCTGAAGCAGCTCGTCGCCTGGGTCGGACTCGAGGCGTTCCAGCAGGGCGTCGGCGCGTACCTGCGCGCCAACGCCGGCGGCAATGCGACCCTTCGCGACCTGCTCGACGAACTCGAGCGTGCGAGCGGCCGCGACCTCGCCCGATGGTCGGAGCTCTGGCTCGAGACCGCCGGCGTCAACACGCTTCGCGCGGTGCTCGAGACCGACGTCTCTGGCACGATCACGTCGGCCGTGATCGAGCAGACGGCGGCGAACTCGCATCCGACGCTCCGCCCCCACCGCCTCGCGCTCGGCTGCCACTCGGGCGACGCATCGAGCCCGCTCGTGCGCACGCACCGCTTCGAGATCGACGTCGACGGCGCATCCACCCCGGTTCCCGAGCTTGTCGGGCTCCCCCGGCCCGACCTGCTGCTGGTCAACGACGACGACCTCACCTACGCCAAGGTCCGCCTCGACGACGCCTCGTTCGCCACCGCCGTCGGGCGGCTGAGCGATGTCGGCGACCCCGTCGCGCGCGCCGTGATCCTCGGGTCGGCGTGGGACGCCGTGCGCGACGCCGAGTTCGCGGCGATCGACTTCGTGCGTCTCGTGCTCGGCAGCGTCGGCCACGAGAGCCAGTCCTCGGCGCGCGGGCTCGCCCTCACCCGCCTCGAGACGGCGCTCTCGCGCTACCTCGCCGACGAGCACCGCGAACGCGTCGCCTCAGAGGCCGGCGATGCCGTGTGGGCGCTCGCCGAGCTCGCCGAGCCGGCATCCGACGCCCAGCTGCAGTTCCTGAAGGCGTTCACGCAGCTCGCATCGTCCGCGGCGCATGCCGACGTGCTCGGCAGCCTCCTCGACGGGTCCATCAAGCTCGACGGCCTCGACGTCGACCTCGACCTGCGCTGGGAACTCGTCATCGCGCGCGCGGTGCTCGTCGCAGCATCCGACGATGTGATCGACGACGAGATCGCCGCGGCGCTCGCCCTCGACGACACGGCCAAGGGGCGGCGACTCGCAGAGACGGCCCGCGCGGCCAGGCCCGATCAGGCGGTGAAGGATGCCGCATGGCAGCGCGTCGCGACCGACGCCTCGATCTCGAACGACCTCGCGCGGGCGCTCGCCGACGGCTGGCGTCGGACCTCGTCGCCGGCGCTGCTCGGCTCGAAGCTCGAGGAGTACTTCGCGATCCTCCAGGATGTCTGGGCGACGCGCAGCTTCACGATGGCCTCCCTCATCGTGAAGCGGCTCTTCCCCGGGCCGCTCGTGACCGACGACGTCGCGGACGCGGCGCGCGCCTGGCTCGCGGCGAACCCCACGCCCGCGCCGCTGCACCGCCTCGTCTCTGAGCAGCTCGACGAACTCGAGCGTGCGCTGCGGGCGCGCGAGCGCGACGCGGCAGCGCTCGGCTGACTCCCAAACGGCTCTCAGTAGACTCGCTTCGATGTTGGACCCTACGCCGGCCCCTACCCGAACCGACCCACGAGCGGAGGCGACCCCGTGACCGATATCTGGACGACCTTCATCGAGTGGTGGAACCTCACGTGGCCCCTGTTCCTCGGGAACGTGATCGAGGTCGTGGTGATCGTCGCCGTCGCGCTGCTCGCGCGATGGGTGCTCCTCAGCGTGATCGACCGGGTCGTCGACCAGATCGTCACCGGGGTCAAGCGCAAGCAGGACGTCACCGACACGCAGGCGCTGCAGGCCTCGCCGCTCGCCGCCGTCCGCGTCGTGCAACGCACCCGCACGCTGGGTTCCGTCTTCCGCAACGTCATCAACGTGACCCTGTTCATCATCACGACACTGCTCGTGGTGAACGCCATCAACGCCGACGTGCTCGGCTCGTTCGCCCTGCTGTCGGCCGCGATCGGCGCCGGCCTCGGTTTCGGCGCGCAGAACATCGTGAAGGACGTGCTCAACGGCCTCTTCATGGTGGTCGAAGACCAGGTGGGCGTCGGCGACGTCGTCGACCTCGGGCCCGCCACCGGCATCGTCGAGGAGGTGCAGATCCGCATCACGAAGGTGCGCGACGTGAACGGCACCCTGTGGTTCGTGCGCAACGGCGAGATCCTCCGCGTCGGCAACATGTCGCAGGGCTGGGCGCGCGTCATCGTCGACCTCGCGGTGCCCTACGACGCCGACATCGACGCCGTCGAGGCGCAACTGCTGAGCACCGCGAACGAGATGGCGCACGGGAGCAAGTGGCGGTCGCGCGTGCTGGAGCGTCCCGAGGTCTGGGGTCTCGAGTCGATCTCCGACGATGCGATGGTGATCCGCGTGGTCATGAAGGTCCGCACCTCGTCGAAGGACGACATCGCGCGTGAGCTCCGCATGCGGCTCAAGCACGCGGTCGACGAGATGGGCGTGAAGCTGCCGAGCCTCAACTCGGTGGTGCTCTCGGGCTTCGACGGCGCGACGCGGGTCAAGGGCGCCAAGCCCCCGAGGACCGCGCCGAGCGCCGTCCTCTCCAACGAGGACGTGAAGGCGTCCACGGCCAAGGCGAAGAAGGCGCAGCGGGCGAAGGCCGCGCCGAAGCCGCCGACCACTCCCACCGACCCGCCGACCCCCGGAGCGACCCCGTGACCGACGACCAGCCCGTGCCCCCGGCCTCCGTGCCGCTCTCCACCGTGCCGCCGGCTTCCGTGCCGCTGCGGGGCAGCGAGCACGGCTCGGCGCTCGGCGCCTCGTTCTACGAGACCATTGGCGGACGGCCGACCTTCGAACGCCTCGTGCACCAGTTCTACCTGGGTGTCGCCGACGACCCCGTGCTGCGCCCGATGTACCCCGAGGAGGACCTCGGCCCGGCCGAGGAGCGCCTCCTCCTGTTCCTCGAGCAGTACTGGGGCGGGCCGGGAACGTACAGCGAGCAGCGAGGGCACCCCCGCCTGCGCATGCGGCACGCCGGGTTCAAGGTGAACCCCGACGCGCGCGACCGTTGGCTCGCGCACATGCGCACCGCCGTCGATGCGCTCGAGCTCCCGCCACTCGCCGAGGAGACTCTGTGGGATTATCTTCAGCGTGCGGCGTTCGCGATGGTGAACACGTTCGAGGACTGACCCGACCCTCGGCGACCCGATCCGCACGTGAGTGAGACGAAGGAGTCCCCAGTGCCCGCATCCCCCACCGCGCGCCCCGAACCTGCAGCTATCGTCGTCGGAGCGGGCCTGTCCGGCCTCGTGGCCGCCGCGGAACTCGTCGATGCGGGCAGACGCGTCCTCATCGTCGACCAGGAGCCCAAGGCGAGCCTCGGCGGCCAGGCGCACTGGTCGTTCGGCGGCCTGTTCCTCGTCGACTCCCCCGAGCAGCGCCGCATGGGCGTCAAGGACTCGCTCGACCTCGCGCGCCAGGACTGGGACGGCACGGCCGGCTTCGACCGCGCCGAAGACGAATGGGGCCGCAAGTGGGCCGACGCGTACCTCGACTTCGCCGCGGGCGAGAAGCGCGAGTGGCTGCACCGCAAGGGCGTCCGCTTCTTCCCCATCGTCGGATGGGCCGAGCGCGGCGGCTACAACGCCATCGGCCACGGCAACTCGGTGCCGCGCTTCCACATCACGTGGGGCACCGGCCCCGGCGTGCTCGCCCCGTTCATCGCACGCGTGAAGGCGGGCGAAGCGGCCGGACTCGTCGAATTCAAGCACCGCCACCGCGTCGACGAGCTCATCGTCGAGGCCGGCGCGGTCGTCGGGGTGCGCGGCGCGATCCTGGCCCCGGATGCCGCGGGGCGCGGCGAGTCGAGCAACCGCGACGTCGTCGGCGACTTCGACCTTCGCGCGCCCGCCGTGATCGTCGCTTCCGGCGGCATCGGCGGCAACCACGACCTCGTGCGCCAGGCCTGGCCCGAGCGCCTCGGCACGCCGCCGACGCACATGCTCTCAGGCGTGCCCGCGCACGTCGACGGCCGCATGCTCGGCATTTCCGAGCAGGCCGGCGCGCGCCTCGTCAACGGCGACCGCATGTGGCACTACACCGAGGGCATCACGAACTGGGATCCGGTCTGGCCCATGCACGGCATCCGCATCCTGCCCGGGCCCTCGTCGCTCTGGTTCGACGCCGAAGGCCGACGGATGCCGGTGCCGCTGTTCCCCGGGTTCGACACCCTCGGCACGCTCGAGCACATCCAGAAGACCGGACACGAGCACACGTGGTTCGTGCTGACGCAGAAGATCATCGAGAAGGAGTTCGCGCTCTCGGGCAGCGAGCAGAATCCCGACCTCACCGGCAAGGACCTCAAGCTCCTGGCCGAGCGCCTCGGATCGGGCGCCACCGGCCCGGTCGAGGCGTTCAAGGAGCACGGCGCCGACTTCGTGGTGGCCGACACGCTCGACGAGCTCCTCGAGGGCATGCGGGCGCTCTCCCCCGAGGTCGAACTCGACACGGCCAACATCGAGCGCGAGATCGTCGCCCGTGACCGCGAGGTCGACAACGAGTTCTCGAAGGACCTCCAGCTGACCGCCGTGCGCGGTGCCCGCAAGTACCGCGGCGACAAGCTCATCCGCGTCGCGACGCCGCACCGCATCCTCGACCCGAAGGCCGGACCGCTCATCGCGGTGAAGCTGCACATCCTCACGCGCAAGAGCCTCGGCGGCATCCAGACCAACCTCGACGCGCAGGCCCTCGGAGCCGACGGCACGCCCGTGCCCGGCCTCTACGCCGTCGGCGAGGCGGCAGGATTCGGCGGCGGCGGCGTGCACGGCTACCGCGCGCTCGAGGGCACCTTCCTCGGCGGTTGCCTCTTCACGGGGCGCACCGCCGGGCGGGCGATCGCCAAGGGCTGACACCGTCGGTTCGCCGTGGGCAGGCGCGCGCGCTACGCGCAGGCCGGCCCACGGCGGCTACGCCTTGAGGGTCCAGGGCTTGCGGCGCACGAGCACGTGTCCGCGCCGCGAGCTGAGCCTGGTCCACGGACCGGTCTCGAACAGGCGCACCGGATCCTCGCCGAGGAAGCCGAGGCTGAACGCCGCGAACGCGGCCCCGGTCGGGAGATACTCGACGCCGTCGACGCCACGACCCCACACCTCGGACCGCACCCGTTGCACGAGCTGCTCGCCCGTACCCGTCGGGATCGCCGCGGCCACCTCGTCGATGCCCGCGCGGGCCGCGGACTCGAGGGTCGCGGCATCCGTCTCGCCGAGGGCACGCCAACCGCCGCGAGGCGGGGAGATGCCCGCCCACGTGACGGTGTTGACCTCGGGCGGGCGCGACATCGTGACCGGTCGCGACTCGTCGTCTTCGCCCAGGTCACCGCGGGCCCGCACGATGCGGTCGACGAGCGAGCGCATCGGCACGACCGAGTCGAAGTCGTCGGTGTCGACGAGCGCGAACGTGCGCAGGCCCAGGACGGTCGGGCTTTCGTCGAGGATGCCACGGGGGTACAGGATCGCCGTGTAGACCGCGAGGATCCCGGAGCCGGCGATGAGTCGTACCGACCCGTCTTCGACCCGGCCCGCGCGTTGCAGGTAGGTGTGCAGGTCGCCGAGCGAGAGGCTGTCGGCAAGCGTGAATTGAGAGACCATCTGCTGTCTAAACTACCAATTGCGCGCCCGCGTGCGGTTCGATTACGCGCGTCGGCTGTCGCGGCCCGCGTTCGAGCGACATCGGAGAGATCATGAACGGACCCATCGACGGCCTGCTGAGCACCCTTCGACTCACGAACACGGGCGCCCGGACCACCGAGGACATCTTCACCGGACCGTCGCAGTGGATGCCGCTCGGTCGCGTCTTCGGCGGGCAGGTGCTCGCGCAGTCGCTCATCGCCGCCATGCACACGGTCAGCGAGGCGCGCGTACTGCACTCGATGCACGGCTACTTCCTGCGCCCCGGTGACGTCGACCACCCGATCACGTTCTCGGTCGACCGCCTGCACGACGGCCGGTCGTTCTCGACGCGTCGCACCCACGCGTACCAGAAGGGCGAGCCGATCCTCTCGCTCATCGCGTCGTTCCAGACCGAAGACGAGGGCGTCGAGCACCAGGTCGACATGCCGACCGACCTGCCCGACCCCGAGTCGCTGCCGTCGACCGCCGACCTCATCGGCCACCTCGACAACGCGATGGCCCAGTTCTGGTCGTCGGAGCGCGCCTTCGACGTGCGCCACATCCCGTCGCCCATCTACCTCAGCGTCGAGGGCGAGCAGGTGCCGCGCCAGGCCGTGTGGATGCGCGCCGTCGGGCGCCTGCCCGACGACCCGAAGCAGCACCGCGCGGCGCTCGCGTACGCCAGCGACTACTCGATCCTCGAGCCCGTGCTGCGCGCGCACGGCGTGCCGTGGGCGACCCCCGGGCTCCGCGTCGCGAGCCTCGACCACGCGATGTGGTGGCACCGCGACGCCCGGGTCGACGAGTGGCTGCTCTACGTCCAGGAGTCGCCGTCGGCGCAGGGCGGGCGCGGCCTCGCGATCGGCCGCATCTACACGCGTGAGGGCGTGCTCGTGGCCAGCGTCGCCCAGGAGGGCATGGTGCGGGCGCCCGGCGTGCACTGAGCCGACCTCGAACTCCCGTCCGCGGGCGACGCGGCATCCGCTCCTGCGTGGCGACCCTCGCGTACGACGCGGTTCCGTTCCACAATGGCTGGAGCGCGATGCTCGCGCGACGCGGAACGAACGAGGAGATCTCATGCCGGATGTCACGCAACCCGCCCGACGCACGATCCTCACCCTCGGAGCGACGGGCGCCTTCGGCGGCGCCCTCGTGCTCGCCGGATGCGCGCCGTCGTCACCGACGTCGTCCCCGTCGTCGTCCCCGTCACCGGAGTCGAGCGCACCGGAGGTGACGAACGAGGCCCCCGCCGAGACCACCGGGCCCGACCAGCCCGCCACGGGCGCCGACGTCGCCGCGCTCGCCGATGTGCCCGTCGGCGGCAGCGTCGACGCCACGATCGACGGCGAACCCGCGCTCGTGGCCCAGCCCACCGCGGGCAAGGTCGTCGCCTTCAGCGCGATCTGCACGCACCAGGGATGCGTCGTCGCCGCCGCCGGTGCCGAGTTCCGCTGTCCATGCCATGGCTCGCAGTTCGACGCGGCCACCGGTGAGGTGCTGAACGGTCCCGCGATCGACCCGTTGAGCCCGATCGAGGTGGCCGTCTCGGGCGATCGCATCGTCGCAGCATCCTGAGATGGACGACGTCGACTACGTCTTCCAGGGGTTGCCGTTGCATGTGCTGCTCGTGCATGCGGTGGTCATCGCGGTCCCCGTGGTCGCCCTGCTCCTCGTCGTGCTCGCCGCCTGGCCCGCCGCGCGGCGCACGCTGTGGGTCCCGGCCCTCGTCGCGGCCGCCCTGCTGGTGCCGCTCGGCCTCGTGACGGTCGAAGCCGGCGAATGGCTCGAGGAGCGCGTGCCCGAAGCCCCGCTCATCGAGGCGCACACCTCTCAGGGCGAGGACATCGTGCCATGGCTGTACGCGGTGCTCGGCGTCGCCGCGCTCGTCGCCGCCTGGCAGGTCGTCACGATCGTCGCGCGCCGACGGGCCGCAGCGTCGGATGCCGAGACGGGCGCCTCACTGCGAAGCGCGGGTGGCGTGAACCGCATCACGGGTCTGGTCGTGTCGATCGTGCTGACGCTCGTCGCGATCGGCGTCGCCGTCGGCGCGATCTGGACGGTCGTGCAGATCGGCGAGTCGGGCAGCCGCGCCGTGTGGGAGGGCTCCTTCAGCGACACCCCACTCGAGGACTGACGCGGGCTCGCGACGCGACGTGCGACGACGAGTCGTCGTCGTGCACCCGCTGCGCGGCGGGATCGGCTCAGCGGCGACGGAACGCGATGGGCGCCTCGACGTACGGCGTCCACGCATCGCGCTCCAGCGGGGTGATGCGTCGCGGACGCTCGGATGCCGCGTCGACCAGCACGATCGTCGTCGCCGCCCGGGTGTGGAGCACGCGAGGCTCGACCCCGACCGGCGAGTACACCTCGTAGCAGACGTCGAGGCTGGCGCCTCCGAGGTTGCCGATCCAGAGCTCGATGTCGAGCGGCAGCCGCTGGTACGGGATCGGCGAGAGGTACTCGACCTCCTGCCGCGCGATCAGCGAAAGCGTGTTCGACCCGGGCGTGGCATCGATGACCGCCGTCGATGCGCCGACCGCGTGCTCGGGCGTCGACTCGCTCACCCAGAACGCCTGGATGCGAGCCTCTTCGAGAAGGCTCAGCATCCGGGCGTTGTTGACGTGCCCGTATGCGTCGAGATCGCCCCAGCGCAACGGTGTCGGCACGTGGAGGCGCATGATCAGTCGCGCGTGAGCTTGCGGTACGCCGAACGGTGCGGCTTCGCCGCGTCGGGGCCGAGGCGCTCGACCTTGTTCGCCTCGTAGGACTCGAAGTTGCCCTCGAACCAGTGCCAGTAGGACGGGTTCTCCTCAGTGCCCTCGTACGCGAGGATGTGCGTCGCGATGCGGTCGAGGAACCACCGGTCGTGGGTGATGACCACGGCGCAGCCGGGGAACTCGAGCAGCGCGTTCTCGAGGCTCGACAGGGTCTCGACGTCGAGGTCGTTGGTCGGCTCGTCGAGGAGCAGCAGGTTGCCGCCCTGCTTGAGCGTGAGCGCGAGGTTCAGTCGGTTGCGCTCACCACCCGAGAGGATGCCGGCTCGCTTCTGCTGGTCTGGTCCCTTGAAGCCGAACGTCGAGACGTACGCGCGGCTCGGCACCTCGGTCTTGCCGACCTGGATGTAGTCGAGGCCGTCGGACACGACCTCCCAGAGCGACTTGTTGGGGTCGATGCCGCCGCGCGACTGGTCGACGTACGAGATCTTGACGGTCTCGCCGATCTTGACGTTGCCGGCGTCGCTCGGCTCGAGACCGACGATCGTCTTGAACAGCGTGGTCTTGCCGACGCCGTTGGGGCCGATGATGCCCACGATGCCGTTGCGCGGCAGCGAGAAGCTCAGGCCGTCGATGAGCGTGCGTTCGCCGAAGCCCTTCTTCAGGTTCTTCACCTCGAGCACGATGTCGCCGAGCCGGGGACCCGCGGGGATCTGGATCTCCTCGAAGTCGAGCTTGCGCGTGCGCTCGGCCTCGGTCGCCATCTCCTCGTAGCGTGCGAGACGGGCCTTGGACTTCGCCTGCCGGCCCTTCGCGTTGGAGCGCACCCAGTCGAGCTCCTCGGCGAGGCGCTTCGCGAGCTTCGCGTCCTTCTTGCCCTGGACGGTGAGTCGTTCCTGCTTCTTCTCGAGATAGGTCGAGTAGTTGCCCTCGTAGGGGTAGAGGCGACCGCGGTCGACCTCGCAGATCCACTCGGCGACGTGGTCGAGGAAGTACCGGTCGTGGGTGACGGCGAGCACGGCGCCGGGGTACTTGGCGAGGTGCTGCTCGAGCCAGAGCACGCTCTCGGCGTCGAGGTGGTTGGTGGGCTCGTCGAGCAGCAGCAGGTCGGGCTTCTGCAGCAGCAGCTTGCAGAGCGCGACGCGGCGCTTCTCGCCGCCCGAGAGCACGGAGACCTGCTCATCGCCCGGCGGGCAGCGCAGGGCGTCCATCGCCTGTTCGAGCTGGGAGTCGAGGTCCCACGCGTCGGCGGCGTCGATCGCCTCCTGCAGCGTGCCCATCTCGGCGAGCAGCGCGTCGAAGTCGGCATCGGGTTCGGCCATCGCCAGCGAGATCGCGTTGAACCGGTCGATCTTCGCCTTGATCGGGCCGACGCCCTCCTGCACGTTCTCGAGCACCGTCTTGCTCTCGTCGAGCACGGGCTCCTGCATCAGGATGCCGACCGAGTAGCCGGGAGTGAGCTTCGCCTCGCCGTTGGAGGGCTGGTCGAGTCCGGCCATGATCTTGAGGATCGTGGACTTACCGGCACCGTTCGGGCCGACGACGCCGATCTTGGCCCCTGGGAGGAACGCCATCGTCACGTCGTCGAGAATGACCTTGTCGCCGACCGCCTTGCGGGCGCGCACCATCGAGTAAATGTAATCCGCCATGTCGCCTACCAGTCTATGGGTCGTGTCTGCCCGATGAGACAGCCGCCGGTGCCGAGCGCGGGCTTGACCGCCCCGTGGTATCCGCCCGATTTCGGACCGTACTGCCCCACCAGGCACTCGGCGTTGAAGAGAACCGAGAACTGCACGGAGTCGGCGGGTTCGCCGAGCGTCGTCTGGTCGGAGGTGACCTGCATGGCCGAGCGATCGAACCCCGCGGCCGTCAGCGCGTCGATGAAGTCGCGCCCGCCGGCACCGGCGTTCGCCGCCACGACCTGCTGGTTGACCTGGTCGAAGAAGGGGAGGTTGTCGGCGGCCGGGAGGTCCTGGTGCAGCCCGACGGGCGCCGCGGTCGCCTCGCCGGTGGGAACCGGGCGCGAGGTCGACGGGCTCGGCGACGGCGAGGGCGTGCTGGTGCATCCGGTCAGCACGGCGACGAACAACGCGGCCCCGGCGATCGCCAGGGCCGCGGAAGCGCTGTGCCGTGCCATCGTTCCCCCATCGGGATGCCGTCGAATGCATCCGAAGGCGATTCTAGGCGCAGCGGACTGCTCGATGCGGGTCAGAACGGGAGGGCGACCGCCTCCTCGGCAACGGCCTCGCTGCGATCGACGCCGTCCTGCTCATCGTCATCGTGGTCGCCGCCACCCGCGACCTCGCCCGCCGAGCCGAACGCGACCGCGGCCCGCTCCTCGGCGTCGTTCGCCGCGTCGGAGGGATCGGCAGGCCACCCCTCGGCGATTCCCGTCGGCGAGGCGCCGACCGCGGCATCCGCGCCCGCGGACGAACCGGATGCACGGGTCTTCGTCAGGGAGGTCGTGCCCCAGGTGAGGTCGTGCCCGACGGACTCGGCATCGATCTCGATCGCAGTGCCGGACTTCTCGCCGCTCTCCCAGGCGCGCAGGCGGAGTCGACCGTGCACGACGACCCGGTCGCCGCGTCGGACGGACACGGCGGCGTTCTTGGCGAGCTGGCGGAAGGTCGAGACCGTGTACCAATTGGTGTCGCCGTCCTCCCACGCGCCCTTGACCCGGTCGAAGATGCGCCTCGTCGAGGCGAGGCGGAAGGAGGTGATCGTGAGGCCCTGGCTCGTGGTGTGCACGCGCGGGTCGCTGCCCACGGCGCCGATCACGGTGATGTTGTCGGTCATGTCTGCTCCTGGTCGGTGATGCGGATGTCGGGTGTTCGGGTGCTGGGTGTTCGGATGTCGGCGAGGCGGGAGTGGTGCGCGGTCCGCCGAGGCCGGGGCGCGGCATCCGGTGCCTCGTGCCGGTTCAGGTCCGGATGCCGCGTGCCCCAACCCTCGCCGCAGTGGACGCCCGAACGTCGCGGCGGATCGTGATCGGTGCAGACCGCACCGTGCGCGCCCGCAGGGGAGGACGAGTCGTCGTCGGGCCGCAATAGAGTCGACCCATGAGCTATCAGGCAGACCCGGCACGCTACGAGTCCATGCAGTACAACCGAATCGGCCGCAGCGGGCTGAAGCTGCCCGCACTCTCGCTCGGCCTCTGGCACAACTTCGGCCACGACCGTCCGCTGGACACGCAGCGCGCGATCGTGCGTCGCGCATTCGACCTCGGCATCACCCACTTCGACCTCGCGAACAACTACGGCCCGCCCTACGGCAGCGCCGAGGAGAACTTCGGTCGCATCCTCGCCACCGACCTGGCGCCGTACCGCGACGAGATCATCGTCTCGTCGAAGGCCGGCTACGACATGTGGCCCGGCCCGTACGGCGACCACGGCTCGCGCAAGTACCTGCTCGCCTCGCTCGACCAGAGCCTCGGGCGTCTCGGGCTCGACTACGTCGACATCTTCTACTCGCACCGTCCCGACCCCGAGACGCCGATCGAGGAGACGATGGGGGCGCTCGCGAGCGCGGTGCGCCAGGGCAAGGCGCTCTACGTCGGCATCTCGAACTACTCGCCCGAGCAGACGGCCGCCGCAGCCGCCGCGCTGGCCGCCGAGGGCGTTCCGCTGCTCATCCACCAGCCGCGCTACTCGATGTTCGACCGGCACATCGAGGAGGGCCTGTTCCCCGTGCTCGACGAGGTCGGCGCGGCGAGCATCGTCTTCTCGCCGCTCGCACAGGGCCTGCTCACCGACCGCTACATCTCCGGACAGGTGCCCGCCGACTCGCGAGCCGCCACCAGCCGCTTCCTCTCCCCCGACCGCATCAGCGCCGACTACCTCGAGCGCGTCCGGGGACTCGCCGAGATCGCCGACGAGCGCGGGCAGAGCATCGCCCAGCTCGCCCTCTCGTGGGTGCTGCGCCAGCCGCTCGTCGCGAGCGCGCTGATCGGCGCGTCCAGCGTCGCGCAGCTCGAGCAGAACGTCGCCACCCTCGACGCCCCGGCGCTGACCGAAGACGAGATCGCGCGCATCGAGCCGTTCGCCGCGCACGGCACGAGCCTCGGCTGACCGACCTGCGATGGTGCACCCGTCGACGAGGGCAGGTGCACCATCGCGCGACCATCGGGCGCGCCGGTGAGGCTCCCGAGCGGATGCCGCGCGAGC
Source organism: Agromyces sp. PvR057 (assembly GCF_040547485.1). NCBI lineage: Bacteria > Bacillati > Actinomycetota > Actinomycetes > Micrococcales > Microbacteriaceae > Agromyces > Agromyces sp. PvR057. The sequence goes on along the minus strand of NZ_JBEPPT010000001.1, from coordinate 1,626,799 downwards.
GGTTAGCCTTCGCTCATGCAGTGGTGGAACGATCTCATCTCATGGCTCACCTCGAGCGAAGCGGAGTCGACCGTCTTCGCGGCGGCCGTGCTCTTCGTCGCGGTGATCGTCGCGGCGTTGCTCGGCGCCTGGATCGCGACGAGCGCCGTCCGGCGCATCGTCGCGCAGCGCGACCGCGAGCTCAAGACCGCGGCCATCGCGGCGCTCGTCGATGCGGCGACCGAGGCCTCCGTCTGGAACTCGCTCACCCCTCAGGAACAGGTGCTCGCCGATCGCACGGTCGGCCAAGCCGACATCCACGTCCGGCTCCTGCCGATTCGCGGTTCGGATGTCGCGGCGAACTGGGCTGCGCACCAGTTGCACGAGCTGAAGCGCGCCTCGGCGACGTTCGGCTACCAGCTCGACCCCGCGGTCGCCGAGTTCCGCGACCGACTGCTCGACTGGCAGCGCCATCCCGCACGGGCGCGCAAGCAGTTCCAGAACGACCTCGTCCGCTGGCGTGCCCAGCGCCAGGAGCCCGAGCAGGCCGCGCTCGAGGAGCAGGACACGTGGGTCGCCGAGCAGCACCACGAGCGCTACCGATCGGCCACCGAGATCTCAACGCCCGCCGAACCCGCGCGCGACACGGCGCCGACGCCGACGCAGGCCGTCGCGCAGCCGACGAATCAGCCGCTCGACGACGCCCGCGCCTGAGCGCGGATCACCGTCACGACCGAGGCCCCACCCGATTCGGGTGGGGCCTCGGTCGTGCTCGGGCTCTGCCGGGTGGGTGCCGACGCAGATCGTCGTCCCGGTGGGCGTCGACGCGGGTCAGCGCCACCAGTCGTCGAACATCGACACCGGCACGGTGCGCTTGTGCCTGGTCTGGAGGAATCGGGCCTCGATGCGCTCGGCGATCTCGGCGTCGATCTCCTCCCCCTCGAGGAACGCGTCGATGTCGGCGTACTCGAGGCCGAGGTTCGCCTCGTCGGCCTGGCCTGGGTCGCCGTCGAGCAGGTCGGCGGTCGGCGTCTTCAGGTAGAGCCGATCGGGCGCCCCGAGGTACTGGAGCAGTGCGCGCCCCTGGCGCTTGGTCAGGCCCGTGAGCGGCAGCACGTCGGCTCCGCCGTCGCCGAACTTCGTGAAGAAGCCCGTCACCGCCTCGGCCGCGTGATCGGTGCCGACCACGAGCAGGCCGCCCTCGCCCGCGAGCGCGTACTGGGCGACCATGCGCAGGCGCGCCTTGACGTTGCCCTTGCCGAAGTCGCTGATCGGCGTGCCGGCGGCATCCGCGAAGTCCGCTGCGAGCCCGTCGACGCCCTGCCGGATGTTGAACGTCACCGTCTCCTGCGGCTCGATGAATTCGAGCGCGAGCGCGGCATCCGCCTCGTCGTGCTGGAGGCCGTACGGCAGCCGGACCGCGATGAACCGCGACGGCAGGCCCTCGGCCACCAACTCGTCGACCGCGATGCGGCACAGCCGGCCGGCGAGCGAGGAGTCCTGGCCTCCGGAGATGCCGAGCACGAGACCGGACGCACCGGTCGTGCGCAGGTAGTCCTTGAGGAACTCGACGCGGGCCCTGACCTCCTCGGCGGGCTCGACGGACGGCTTGACGTTGAGTTCGGCGATGATGCCCGCCTGGAGGTCTCGCATGCGACGACGATACCGCCAGCGTGTTTCGACGGCGCTACGCGGGCGGCGGCCGACCTCCGCGCGCCGGGACGGCCGAGCACCGCCGACGCACACCACGTCGGCGTGCGCCGAACGGCCGTTGGATAGCATCGGGCGGGGGTGGGCGCTCGCCGCCCGCGCGAGGGGGTTGACGTGGAGATCTCGATCGGCACGATGGTGCTCATCCCGGTGGTGGCGGTGGCGGCACCGCTGCTCGTGCGCGCGGTCGGGGTCTGGGTCGCCGTGCCGCTGGTCGTCTTCGAGATCGTGCTCGGGATCGTGCTCGGGCCGTCGGTCCTCGGCTGGATCGCCCCCGACGACTTCGTCGAGCTGCTGTCGGACCTCGGACTGGCGATGCTGTTCTTCCTCGCCGGCAACGAGATCGACTTCCGGACGATCCGCGGGCGACCGCTCTCCCGTGCCGCGATCGGCTGGATCGTCTCGCTCGCCGCCGGGTTCGGCATCGCCGTCCTCCTCGCGCCCGACATCCCCGCGGCCGCGTTCATCGGGATCGCCCTGACCTCGACCGCGCTCGGCACGGTCATGCCGATCCTCCGAGACGCGGGCGACCTCAGGACGCCGTTCGGGATCAGCGTCATCGCCCTCGGTGCCATCGGCGAGTTCGGCCCGCTCCTCGCGATCTCGCTCTTCCTCACCGGTCGCACCCCTGGGCTGGCCGCGATCGTGCTGCTCGTGTTCGCAGCCGTCGCCGGCGTCGCGATCTACGCCGCGGCGAAGGGCCACGGCGACCGCCTGCACGTCGTGATCACGGCGACCATGCACACGAGCGCCCAGTTCGGCGTTCGCCTCGTGGTGCTCGTGCTCGTCGCGCTGCTCGCGCTCAGCATCGTGCTCGACCTGGACATGCTGCTCGGCGCATTCACGGCGGGGGTGCTCTTCCGCGTGCTCATCTCCGGCGCACCCGATTCCGACCGGAGACTGCTCGAGACGAAGGTGGAGGCGGTCGGGTACGGGTTCCTCGTTCCGGTGTTCTTCATCATGACGGGCGTGACGTTCGACCTCGAGGCGCTCGGCGACCCCTCGACGCTCGCGCTCGTGCCCCTGTTCGTCGTGCTGCTGCTCGTGGTGCGCGGCATCCCCTCGATCCTCGCCGCGCCGATCGGCGCCGACCGCTGGACGGTGGCGGCGACCGCGCTCTTCGGCGCGACCGGCCTGCCGATCATCGTCGCCGTCACGGGCATCGGCACCGACACCGGCGACCTCGAGACCGGCGTCGCCGCAGCGCTCGTGGGAGCCGGCATGATCTCGGTGCTCCTGTTCCCGCTCATCGGCCTCGCGCTGAGGAAGCGCGCATCGGATGCCCCGGACCGGCGGGTCGACGACGACACCGAGGTGCCCGTCGAGGGCTAGCGGCCGGAAGCCCGGTAAGCTTGTCGCGCCGGCCCCCGTAGCTCAGCGGATAGAGCAGCAGCCTTCTAATCTGACGGTCGCAGGTTCGATTCCTGCCGGGGGCACCGAAGAAAGGGCACCGGGCGCGTCCGGCACGGTGCGACATCCGCCGTGTCGGAGCGCACCGGTAGACTCGCGGGCATGGCAACAGCGAGCGACCGACTGGTCTGGATCGACTGCGAGATGACCGGCCTCGACCTCGAGGTCGACGAGCTCGTCGAGATCGCCGTCGTGATCACCGATTACGACCTCAACCCCGTCGACGAGGGGCTCGACATCGTGATCCGCCCCGACGCGAGCGCGCTCGAGAACATGGGCGACTTCGTGCGCACCATGCACACCGAGTCGGGTCTGATCGAGGAGATCCCGAACGGCGTGACCGTCGCCGACGCCGAGTACCAGGTGCTCGAGTACGTGCTCAAGCACGTCCCCGAGGAGCAGAAGGCCCCGCTCGCGGGAAACTCCATCGGCACCGACCGCGCGTTCCTCGCGAAGTACATGCCGCGCCTCGACGGACACCTGCACTACCGCAACGTCGACGTCTCCTCGATCAAGGAGCTCGCCCGCCGCTGGTACCCGCGCGCGTACTTCCAGTCGCCCGCGAAGAACGGCGGTCATCGCGCCCTCGCCGACATCCTCGAGTCGATCCGCGAGCTGCGCTACTACCGTCGCGCCGTCTTCGTCGCCGACCCCGGCCCCACGAGTGCCGAACTCCACGACATCGCCGAGGCCGTCGTGAACGAGTTCGACGCAAAGGTGTAGTAAGCTCGTCGAGTTGCCTGATCGCTCAGCGGTCGGGTTCATGGTGGGTATAGCTCAGTTGGTAGAGCGCCTGGTTGTGGTCCAGGAGGTCGCGGGTTCAAGCCCCGTTACTCACCCCAATATCCTTCGGCCGCACATGTCGCGCGGCCCAGCTCCAGCGGATCGCGTCTCGATCGGAGTCGTCTGTGCAGCTCGATGCCGAAGCCTTCGAGGCGCTCGTGGTCGACGAGCTCGATGAACTTCCCGACGAGATGATCGACGGCCTCGAGAACGTCGTGTTCGTCGTCGAGGACCGCCCGGAAGACGGGTCGCTCGACCTGCTCGGCCTCTACGACGGCTACGCACTCACCGAGCGCGACCGCTACGGGCTCGGCGAGATGCCCGACCGCATCATCCTGTACCGCGAACCGCTGCTCGCGATCTGCGATGACGAAGACGAACTCCGCGACGAGATCCACGTCACGCTCGTGCACGAGATCGCGCATTTCTACGGCATCGACGACGACCGGCTGCATGAGTTGGGCTGGGCGTGACGTCGGCGCCAGTACGCTGAATCCATGAGTTCCCCCGCTCGCGCGCTCGGCATCGTCGTCGGTGCGATCGCGATCCTCGGTATCTGCGTCTACGCCCCCGCGATGCTGCTCGGCCCGCTTCCCGAGGTCTCCGTCCAGACGGTCGCCGGCGCGGCGACCCTCCCCCAGTCGACGCCGCTCGCCCTGCCAGAGGCCGGCGCGAGCGCGCTGGCCGTGGTCGGCGAGGACGCGACGACCGTGCTCGCGACCGCGGGCGAGAGCGGTGCGGTGCCGATGGGCGGTGCGGCGAAGCTCGTGACGCTGCTGGCGACCCTCGATTCGCTGCCGTTGCCCGCCCCGGGCGAGGGCGAGGGCCCGATGATCAAGATCGGCCCCGCCGACTACACCGACTACCTGCGGTACGAGTCCGAGGGCTCGCGCGCGGTGCAGGTCTCCCCCGGCGATTCCTGGTCGGAACGCGACGTCGCCAGGGCGATCCTGCTGACCTCGAGCAACAACCACGCCGACACGCTCGCGCGCTGGGCGTTCGGATCCGTCGACGCCTACGTGGCGGGCGCCAACGCCTGGCTCGCCGAGCAGGGCTTCGGCACGATCCGGGTCGCCGATGCCACGGGCCTGTCGAGTGAGAACGTGGGCAGCGCCGAAGAGCTCGCCGAGCTCACGGCGCTGGTGCTCGCGAATCCGAGCCTGGCCGCCATGCTCGAACAGCCGGACAAGACCGTCCTCGGCGCTCATGCGGCGCCCGATCTCGTCGACCGCGCTGGCGACGACGGCGTGCGCGAGATCACGCGCAGCTACACAGACCAGGCCGGGCTGTCGTCCGTCTTCAGCACCGAGGTCCGCGTCGACGGGGCCGCCGAACCGCGCCGCGTCATCGGCGTGATGCTGCTGATGCCCGACTACGAGACGCTCGACCCCGCCGTGGCGGCATCCGTGGCCTCGGTCAACGCGGCCGCCGCGCCCGTGACCGTCATCGCCGAGGGCACGGCCTACGCGACGGCGTCCTCGGCGTGGGGCGCCTCCTCCGATGTCGTCGCCACGGTGAGCCGTTCGGAGTCCCCGTGGGGGGCGTCGATCGACGATGCGAGCGTCGCCGTCGATCCGTTCACCACCTCGTCCGACGCGCGCGACGTCGGACGGGTGACCGTCTCGACGGGCGGCGACGCCGTGTCGTCACCGCTCCGGCTGTCGAAGGAGATCCGCGATCCCGGTCCGATCTGGCGGCTCACCCATCCGTTCGCGGTGATCGGCGCCTTCGTCGAGTCTCAGGGCCGCTGACCCGCCGAGCGCCGCGACGCGGTGCCTACGCGCGAGTGACGACCGCAGCCTCTCATCTGGGCGACCCGACGTCAGCGCATCCGGACCGTGAGCACGCGTTCGGATGTCCCGCGCAACCGGCGCTCGTACCTGCGCCACTGCGCGTCCCAGAGGTCCCAGTAGGCGTCGAACGCGCCGGCGTCCCTCGTCAGCGCACGGACGCGGCGCTCCTCGACGAGTGCGTCCACCCAGACGCGCACGGCCGATGACACGCCGGGCGCGGTGCCATGCGCGCCGCAGCCCTCGATCACGAGTGCGTTGCCAGGCCGCAGCGGATGGAACCCTTCCGGGCGGTTCGCCTCCCAGTCCCATCCCCGCCGGCGCCCGACGGTCGCGCGCAGCCACGGTCGCACGAGCTCTCGTTCGAGGTCGAGCACCGCCCGGTCGAGACCGTGCCACCCCGGGTACACGTCGTCGAGGCGCACCACGTCGGGCGCGCAGCCCGACCAGCCGGCGACGAGCAGGTCGGCGAAGGTCGACTTGCCCGCCCCGCTCGGCCCGTCGATGAGCACGAGCGGTCGCCGGATGCCGCGGACCGCCGCACGCACGGCCCGCAGCGCCGCGTCGGGCACGCGTCGTTCCGCGCCGGCCGGATCACGACCAGACGACATTCCAGCTTCCCGTCGCGACGGCGATCGTCGCCGACAACGCCGCGACGAGGCATCCGACCGCGATCACCAGCCATTCGATGCCCCCGAAGTGCGCGGGCCGGGCCCAGGTGCGCTCGACATCGGCGCCGAAGCCGCGCGCCTCCATCGCGGTCGCGAGGGTGCTGCCACGGCGGATCGAGAGCACGAGCATCGCGAACGCCTGCCCGAGGAAGCGGATGAGCACCCCGCGATCGGCGATGCCCCTGGCTCGCCTGGCCAGGTTCAGCGTGCGCCAGTCGTCGATCGACGACCCGACCAGGCGGAGCGCGGCCAGCGCCCCGAGCACGAACCGCGCAGGCAGGCGCAACGTCTGGGCCAGTCCGTCGGCGAAGTCGGTGGGATCGATCGTGAGGAAGAGCACGACGGCGGGCAACGCGATCGCGATCACGCGGGCCGTCGTGGCGAGCCCGATCTGCACGGAGCCCTCGGTGACGTGGATGAGGCCGAAGTCCCAGAGGGTCTCGCCGGACGGCGCGCCGTAGAGCACCATGCTGAGGCCGGTGAGCGGCGCCGCGATCCACACGGGCAGTGTTCTGGGCGACCAGAGCAGGCTGCCGAGCCCGACGAGCGTGAACACGAGCAGCTCGCAGACGATCGCGACCGTCGCCGACACGACGTCGAGGGTGAGGATGAGCACGATGCTGAGCGGCACCGTGGCCGCGACCTTCGCGACCGGATTCACCGTCGCGAGGGGAAGTCCGGGCCGGACGCTCGCGATGCTCATCGTCGGGCACCTCCTCGACGTGCGGGGGCATCCGACCCGACCGGCGGGGCCGACCCCGACGCGCCCGGCGCATCGTGCTTCGGCCCGTTCAGCTGCGGGCGCAGCTCGAACCGGTCGTCGGCGATGGCGTCGACGAAGACCTCGTCATGCGTCACGGCGACGAGCGCGACCCCGTCGTCGCGCAGCCCGACGAGGAGCTTCGCGAGTTCCCGCCAGGTCGTGGCGTCCTGCCCGAAGGTCGGCTCGTCGAGCACGAGCAGGCGCGGTCGCGTGGCGATCGCGGTGGCGACCGAGAGCCGCCGCTTCTCACCGCCGCTCAGCGTGAACGGATTCGCGCCGGCGAGGTGGTCGAGCCGCAGCACGTCGAGGAGCTCGTCGACGCGGTCGCGTCGCTCTCGTTCACCGAGCTTCAGGGCGCGCGGGCCGACCTCGAGCTCGGCACGGACCGACCCGGTCAGGAACTGGTGCTCAGGGCTCTGGAAGACCGTGCCGATGCGCGTGAGGAGGTCACGCGAGCGCCAGAGCCCGGGTTCGGCGCGCAGGCCGCGGCTCAGGAGATCGGATGCCTCGAGCCGCCCGCCCAGGGGGGGCAGCAGGCCCGCGAGGGTCAGCGCGAGGGTCGACTTGCCGACGCCGTTGGGCCCGGCGATCGCGAGGACCCGCCCGGCGTCGACGTGCAGGTCGATGCCGACCTGCACCGGAACGCCGGTGGCGCGCCCGATGTCGAGCGAACCGGCCTCGAGCAGCGGATGTCGCGGCCCGCCCGCCGGCGCGGGTGCGCGCCAGGGCACCTCGTCGGGCAGCCAGACCCCGGCGGACCGGAGATCGTCGGCTCGCTCGGCGAGCACGTCGGAGGCACGCCCGTCGGCGAGCACGCCGCCCGCGGCGCCGAGCACGATGACCCGATCGACGACGGGAAGCCACGTCGAGATGCGGTGCTCGACGACGACGAGCGTCGCCCCCGACCCCGAGGCGACCGCGGCCACGGCGTCGCGCACCTCGCGGACGCCGTCGGGGTCGAGGTTCGCCGTCGGCTCGTCGAGCAGGATCAACCCGGGCCGCATCGCGAGCACGCCGGCGAGGGCGAGCCGTTGCCGCTGCCCGCCGGAGAGCTCGGCCGTGGCGTGGTCGAGCGGAAGGTGCAGGCCGACTGCGTCCAGCGCGGCGCGAACCCTCGGCCAGATCTCGTCGCGCACGACTCCGAGGTTCTCGAGCCCGAACGCGACATCGTCGCCGACCCGCGCCATGACCACCTGCGCGTCGGGATCCTGCAGCACGAGCCCGGCTCGGCCGCGCGTCGCGGCCGGATGACGGCCGTCGACGAGCAGCTCGCCGAGCGCCTCGCCGTCGTCGTCGCCGCCGAGCACGCCGGCCAGGCCGTGCAGCAACGTGGACTTGCCGGCGCCCGATGCGCCGAGCAGCAGCACGCGTTCGCCGGGGCGGATGTCGAGGTCGACGTGCTGCACGGCCGGGTTGCGACGACCGCCGTGCCGCCACCCCCACCCGCGAGCCCGAACGGACGCGGCCGGCGCGAGCGTCTCGTCGCCCACGGCGGCTAGACCGCCCGCAGCTCGCGTCCGGCGGCGAACCGGTCGAGCGCCCCGGCCCGCGCGAGCCCGCGCACGGCGAGCCACGAGAGCCCGCCCGCGATGAACGCGCCGCCCAGGACCGCCGAGATCGTGTAGATCGTCGCGAACAGCGGCGCTGCGCCGGCGTAGTAGAGCACGAGGTCGTTGATCGCCATCGCGAGGCCGGCACCGGCGCCCGCGAGCAGCGCGACCGGGAACCGCCAGTTGCGGTAGAGGAAGATCGCGAAGACGAGCTCGGCCCCGAGTCCCTGCACGAGACCGGACTCGATCGTGAGCAGCCCGCCCCACTGGCTGCCGATGAGCGCGGACACCACCGCGGCGACGAGCTCGGTGTAGAGCGCGGCGCCCGGCTTGCGGATCACGAGCCCGCCGAGCACGCCCGCGATGACCCAGACGGCCGCGGGAGCTGCCTGCAGCCCCGGCAGCAGGGCCTCGATCGGCGCCGAGATCGGCCCCCACACGACGCCCCATGCCCAGAAGATGACGCCGACGGCGACGCCGATGACGCTCGCCACGACGATGTCGACGACGCGCCAGCGGAAGCGGTGCGACGACGTGACGGAGGTTCCGGATGCCGCGGCGGCGGGGGCCGGGTTGGTGGACGTGTGCACTGGCGTGCCCTTTCGTTCGAAGGAAAGCGGCACGGGATTGTTGAGATGTGGATGCCTCCCTGCGCTGGCATGATCCAGATCAGGTTCGACGGTCGAAGGTTGAGAACCTTCCTCTCAGCCCGGCTCACCGGACTCCCGTGTTCGTGCACCAGCGTACACGCACGGTTCACCGCGCGCTCGCGCGCCGCGAGCAGCCGGACGATCGAGGTCCCGCTCGCCCGCGACGACGTGCCGGCGAACGTGCCCGGTCAGCGCTTGAGCGCGCGGATCACCGACTTGAGCGCGTGTCCGACCACGAAGATGAAGGGCGTCGCAACGAGGACGAGACCGATGACGTTCGGTTCGAACCTCACCCTCCCGGCCTCGCCGACGTACGCGCCGAGCGGAACGGAGAGCCCGGCGCCCCCGCCGCCACTGCCCTGGAGGTCGGTGGTCGAGCCGCCGCTGCCGCTGCCTGCGCCGAAGCCGTAGTAGCCGAGTGCGACGGGCACGAGCTTGGTGCCGTCGATGTCGACCGTCTCGCCGTAGGAGGTCTTCACTCCGACGCCGGAGACGGTCTCTGCAAGGTCGAGCACGAGTTCAGCCATGACGGCCACGCTACCGGTGCGGCGGCGCGGCTACCAGCCCCACCCGGCGGCCGTCGGATCGAATGGCGTGTCGCCGTCGCCGTCATCGCGGCTCGTGCCCGTGCGCTCGGCGATCGACCGGCCATCGCGGTCGCCGTCGGACGCAGGGCGCACGTCGCGCTGCCGACCACGCTCGCGCTGCACGAGCGACGCCGGACGCAGCGCGCCCCGGCCGAACTTCGCCGAGACCTGATCGATCGTGCGCTCGGCGTCGCGCCACTCCTCGTCGGGATCCCAGAGCATCGCACCCGATCCGGATTCGCGCAGGTTCTCGGCGCGCACGCCGATCAGCCGCACGCGCTGGCCGTCGCCGATGAGCCCGCCGAGCGCCTCCGTCGCCTCGTCGTAGATGCGGCGCGCGACATCCGTCGGCTCCCCGAGGGTGCGCGACCGCGTGAGGGTGCGGAAGTCGCCGTATCGGAGCTTGAGCGAGACCGTTCGCGCGACGAGTCCGGCCTTGCGCAGGCGCACCGCGACGTTGCCCGAGAGCTGCAGCAGCTCGCGGCGGATCTCGACGGGATCGACGAGGTCGTGCCCGAAGGTCTGCTCGTGCCCGATGCTCTTCTCGACGCGGGAAGTGTGCACCGTGCGCGGATCCTCGCCGCGAGCGAGGTGCGTGAGCCGCGCCGCGAGCGACGGGCCGACCGCGCGCTCGAGCGCGTCGGGCGGCGTGGCCGCGACGTCGCCGACCGTGCGGAGACCGAGTCGCAGCAGCGACTCCTCGGTGACCCGGCCGACGCCCCACAGCGCCGACACCGGCAACGGATGCAGGAACGCGACCGTCTCGTCGGCGGGGACCACGAGCATGCCGTCGGGCTTCGCACGCCCGGAGGCCACCTTCGCGACGTACTTCGTCGCGGCGACCCCGATGGAGCATGTGAGGCCGGTCTCGGCCTGCACCCGCTCGCGGATGGTCCACGCGATCTCGGCCGGCGTGCCGTGCAGGCGCCGGGCGCCCGACACGTCGAGGAACGCCTCGTCGATCGAGAGCGGTTCGACGAGCGGGGTGATCTGCCCGAAGATCTCCATGACCCGCTTGGAGTACCTCGAATAGGACGGGTAGTCGCCCCGCAGCACGATCGCGTTCGGGCAGCGCTGCAGCGCGACCGACATCGGCATGGCGGAGTTCACGCCGTAGCGCCTGGCCTCGTAGCTCGCCGCGGCGACCACGCCACGGCCCGCAGTACCGCCCACGAGGACCGGCTTGCCACGCAGCTCGGGCCTGGAGAGCAGCTCGACCGACACGAAGAACGCGTCCATGTCGACATGCAGGATCGGGGTCGCCGAATCGTCGACCGGCCCCGTGGTGACCTGCCTCGACGAGCCGTCCTGCTTGCTCACGTGGCGACCCTACCCGCAGCCACCGTCATGCGCCGACTCGGGCTCAGAAGCCGAAGTCGCCTCCGAAGTCCCCGCCTCCGAAGTCCCCGCCTCCGACGTCACCGCCCGACGCGTCGGCCGCCGTGCCGGAATCGCCGACGCCGCCGCCGAAGTCGGGACCGGGCAGGAACGACTGCGCGATCATCGACCCCATCACGACGCCCACGACCGTTCCGAGCATCGAACCGCCCATGACCGTGCCGAACGACGGGCCGCCGAAGCCCGGACGGCCGTTCGCGGCATCCGTCGCCCGGAAGGTTCGCTCCATGGTGCCCGGCGCACGCAGCTCGGCGCGCGTCGCGGCACGGGCCAACGACGACGGGTCGTCGGACATGAGCCGCTCGCCCGGCGGCGCCTGCTCGGCCAGTGCCCGGTAGACCTGCGCGCGCTGCTCGGGTGTCAGCTTCGCGAACGCCTCGGCATGCACGGCCTCGATCGACTCGGGCGGCGCCGTGCGCAGCAGGTAGCGGTAGCGCTCGATCGCGCGCTCGTCTTCGGACTGCGGCCGCGCCTGCGGAAACGGCGGCCCCTGCGGAAACGGCCGCGCCGACGGAATCGGCCGCGCCGGCTGGGCGGGACGGGAGTCGGGGGCGCCGAACAGTCGATCCAGGAAACCCATGGTGCTCACCAATCGTTCAGGGGACGACCAGCCTAGGATTCCCAGCCTCGAACAGGCTGTGAGTGCTCGGCCCTGCCGCGTGAGCGCGGCGCGACGCGACGCGCGCTTCGGATCCCGCGGTCGAGACCGCTCCGAACGCGGCGCGGACGGCGCAGGCACCGACGACGACGGGCGGCGCCCGACCCGTGGTCGGTGCCGCCCGAAGGTCGGGATCCGGCCGGTCGCCTACTCGGCGGTCGCGCGCTCGAGCACGAGTTCGCGCACGCGCGCGGCGTCGGCCTTGCCCTGCATGGCCTTCATGACCGCACCGATGACCGCGCCGGCCGCCTGGACCTTGCCGTCGCGGATCTTCTCCAGCACGTCGGGCTGGGAGGCCAGCGCCTGGTCGATCGCCGCGATGAGCGCCCCGTCGTCGGAGACGACGGCGAGGCCGCGGGCGTCGACGATCTGCTGCGGCGAACCCTCACCGGCGACGACGCCCTCGAGCACCTGGCGGGCCAGGCGGTCGGTGAGCGTGCCGGCCTCGACGAGCGCCGCGAGCTCGGCCACGTGGGCCGGCGACACCAGGGTCGTCGCATCGCGGTCTGCGGCGTTCGCGAGACGGGCGATCTCACCCGTCCACCACTTGCGCGCGGCAGCGGGCGTGGCGCCGGCCGCGACGGTCTCGGCCAGCTCGTTCAGCATGCCCGAGTTCGCCACGATCTGGAACTCGTCGTCGCTGAAGCCCCACTCGGCCTTCAGTCGCCGGCGGCGCGCGGCGGGTGCCTCGGGCAGCGCCGCACGCAGCTCCTCGATGAGCTCGGCCGACGGCACGACCGGGAGCAGGTCTGGCTCGGGGAAGTACCGGTAGTCGTCGGCGTCGGACTTGGGACGACCGGCGCTCGTCGTGCCCGTGTCCTCGTGCCAGTGACGGGTCTCCTGCGTGATCGAGCCGCCGTCGGCGAGGATCGCCGCCTGTCGCTGGATCTCGTAGCGGACCGCGCGCTCGATCGAGCGGAACGAGTTCACGTTCTTCGTCTCGGTGCGCGTGCCGAGCTTCTCCTGTCCGCGCGGGCGCAGCGAGACGTTCGCGTCGCAGCGCAGGTTCCCTCGCTCCATGCGCGCCTCTGAGATGCCGAGCGAGATCGCGATGTCGCGGATGGTCGACACGTAGGCGCGCGCGAGCGCGGGGGCATCCGCCTCGGCACCGAAGATCGGGCGCGTGACGATCTCGACGAGCGGTACGCCGGCGCGGTTGTAGTCGACGAGCGAGTACTCGGCGCCCTGGATGCGGCCGGTCGAACCGCCGACGTGGGTCAGCTTGCCCGCGTCTTCCTCCATGTGGGCGCGCTCGATCGAAACCTGGAAGACCCGGCCGTTCTCGAGCTCGACCTCGACCGATCCCTCGAAGGCGATCGGCTCGTCGTACTGCGAGATCTGATAGTTCTTCGCGAGGTCGGGGTAGAAGTAGTTCTTGCGGGCGAACCGGCTCGAGGCGGCGATCTCACAGCCGAGCGCGAGGCCCAGTGAGATCGACGAGCGGATGGCCTGCGCGTTCACGACCGGCAGCGACCCTGGCAGGCCGAGGCAGACGGGGGTGATGAGGGTGTTCGGCGCCGCGTCGTGGAAGGCGGAGTTCGCCGGGTTGGGCGCCGACGAGAACATCTTCGTCGTGGTGTTCAACTCGACGTGCACCTCGAGCCCGATGACCGGCTCGAAGAGCTCGAGCGCCTTGTCGAAGTCCATGAGTGCCGCGCGGGCCATCAGATCGCACCTTCCTCGGCCGCAGCCATCTCATGAGAAGACAGGTCGGGCGCGCGGCTCAGCAGCGGCGCACCCCACTCGGCCTCGAGCAGGCGCTCGAGCGCGCCGCCCACGTTGTAGAGGCGCGCGTCCTGGCGTGCCGGGGCGAGGAACTGGATGCCGACGGGCAGGCCGTCTTCGGGTGCGAGACCCGCTGGCAGCGAGATGCCGGGAACGCCGGCGAGGTTCGCCGGGATCGTCGCCACGTCGTTGAGGTACATCGACAGCGGATCGTCGAGCTTCTCGCCGAGCTTGAACGCGGTCGTCGGAGCCGTCGGCGTCGCGAGCACGTCGACCTTCGCGAACGCGGCGTCGAAGTCGCGCTGCACGAGCGTGCGCACCTTCTGGGCGCTGCCGTAGTAGGCGTCGTAGTAGCCGGCCGACAGGGCGTAGGTGCCGAGGATGATGCGTCGCTTGACCTCGGGGCCGAAGCCCGCCTCGCGCGTGGCCGCCATGACCTGCTCGACCGTGCCGCCGCCCTCGGGCGTGACCCGGAGGCCGAAGCGCACCGAGTCGAACTTCGCGAGGTTGGAGGAGGCCTCGGCCGGGAGGATCAGGTAGTACGCGGCGATCGCATGCTCGAAGCTCGGGGCGTCGATCTCGACGATCTCGGCGCCGTTGCGCTCGAGGAGCGCGAGCGCCTCGTGGAAGCGCGAACGCACGCCGGCCTGCACTCCGTCGGAGTCGAGTTGCTTGACGACGCCGATGCGCACGCCCGCGACATCCGCTCGCCGCACGGCGTCGGCCATCGACGGCCAGGCCTCGGGGATCGAGGTCGAGTCGTGCGGGTCGTGGCCCGCGATCACGTCCTGCAGCAGGGCCGCGTCGAGCACCGTGCGCGTGACGGGGCCGATCTGGTCGAGCGAGGAGGCGAGGGCGATCGAGCCGTATCGGCTCACGGCACCGTAGGTGGGCTTCACGCCGACCGTGCCGGTGACGTGCGCGGGCTGGCGGATCGACCCGCCGGTGTCGCTGCCGAGCGCGAGGGGCGCCTCGAAGGCGGCGACGGATGCCGCGGAGCCGCCGCCCGAACCGCCGGGGATGCGGTCGAGGTCCCACGGGTTGTGGGTCGGCCCGTAGGCGGAGTGCTCGGTGGAGGAGCCCATGGCGAACTCGTCCATGTTGGTCTTGCCGAGCGGGATCATGCCGGCCTCGCGCACGAGGCGCACGGGGGTCGCGTCGTATGGCGGGATCCACCCCTCGAGGATGCGCGAACCCGCGGTCGAGGGCATGCCCTCGGTGACGAGCACGTCCTTCACGGCGATGGGCACGCCCGCCAGGGGGCCGAACGCCTCACCCGCGGCACGGCGACGGTCGACGTCGGCGGCGGCCGAGAGGGCTCCCTCGGTGTCGACGTGCAGGAACGCGTGCACGGCGCCGTCGACGGCGGCGATGCGGTCGAGGTGGGCACGCGTGGCCTCGACGGACGAGACGTCGCCCGAGGCGATGCGCTCGCCGAGCTCGGCGGCGGTCAGGCGGATGAGGTCGCTCACTGCTCCTCCCCCAGGATCGCCGAGACGACGAACCGCGAGCCGTCGGCCGCAGGCGCGCCGGCGACAGCCTGTTCGGCGGTCAGCACGTCGTCGCCGACGACGTCGGCACGGAACACGTTCTGCAACGGGATCGGGTGGCTGGTCGGTGGAACGTCGGGGGTCGCGACCTCGCCGACCTTCTCGACGGCCTGCATGATATGGCCGAGCTCCGTCGTGAGGTGCGCGATCTCTTCTTCGGTGAGCGCGATGCGAGCGAGGTTCGCGAGATGCGCGACCTGCTCCGCAGTGATTTCGGACATGCTGCTCCGTCGTCTCGTGGTGGGGATGGTTCGATTCTATCGGCGGAGGGCCGTGCGGCGCGTCGGCCTACCCCTGCACTCCGAAGAGGCCGTCGCCGTACTTGTGCAGCAGCCGGTACGCGTCGGCGTAGGTCTCGGGCTCCGGCTCGTCGGTCCGCCCGAATCGCGCCAGCAGCATGCCGAGCAGGCCGCGCGCCGGCGGACTCAGCGGCTTGTCCTTGTGCGCGTGAGCCGGGTGCGGCGCCGTGGCCTGCGGGTTCGGCGGGAGGAACTGCGGCGTCGTCGAGGGCCATGTCGACGGATGCCGCGGCGCGTCGAGGTTGACGGCGTTGAAGAGGTTGTTCGCCCCGGCGTCGCGACGCGTCAACGGCTTCAGGCCGTGCAGGCGCGAGAGCGTGGCGATCACCGAACCATGATGCATCTCGTCGTGGACGACGGTGCCCGCCCGCGTGTAGGCGGACACCGCGATGGCCGGCACGCGGCATCCGAGCCGGTCGAAGGTGAAGCCCATCTCACCGGGCTCCTCGTCTTCATGCGGCGGCGTGGCGGCCGGCGGCGGCACGTGGTCGTACGTGCCGCCGTGCTCGTCGAAGGTGATGAGCAGCAGCGTGTTGAGCGCGTTCGACCCGCTCCGGCTCGCACTCGTCTTCACGGCCTCGTAGATGCGATGGATGAGCAACTCGCCGGCACGGACGTCGGAGACCGCGCTGTCGATGATCTCGGTGCCGTCGAGGTCGGACGCTCGGAGCTTGCCGAACGGCGGGTGGAAGTCGTTGTGGTTGTAGACCATGCGCGGCTCGATGAACGCGTATGCGGGGAGCTTTCCGGTGCGGACGTCGTCGTAGAACCGGTCCATGGTCGCGAAGCGTTCGGTGCGCCAGTACCGCTCGAGCACCGGGGCGTGCAGCACGCCGGTGAACGAGACGAGCTGGAGTTCGTCGAAGTAGATGCGCCAGCTCAGACCCGCCTCCTCGAGCCGGTTGAAGACGGTCGGGGTGGGGTCGGCGTCGATCCACTTGTCGTAGCCGCCGTCGTGCTTGTTCGTCACGAAGCCGTGCGACGTCGACGCGTGGAAGAACGAGCGGTTGCAGAACGTCTGCGACGGGACTGCGCAGTGCCAGGCGTCGTACACGGCGAAGTTGCTGGCGAGGGTCGAGAGCACCGGGAGCATCTCGGGCGAGAACGACCCCATGATCTGGTTGGCCTCCTCTGGCGTTGGCAGCTTGCCCTTCTTCAGCCGCTCGTAGTTGACGACGTAGTCGTCGAGGAAGCCCGTCATCGTCGGCTTCTCGCCGGGTTTCGGGGCGTTGTAGGGCGCAGCCATGTCGCCGACCTCGACGTCGGAGTTGGACGACGGGTCGACGATGCCGAAGAGCTGCGTGTTCACGTGCGGATACTCCTCGCCCGGATCGGGGTTGGGCCTGCCCATGATCTCGTCGGTCGTGCCCTCGTAGACGTGCGCTGGGACCTCGGCCCCGTCGAGTCCCTTGTTGGAGTAGGTGCCGAAGGCGAGTCCGTCGAAGCTCTGTCCATCGGGCAGGTCGTCGGGGGTGTACAGCCAGCCGAGCAGGTTGTCGAAGGAGCGGTTCTCGCCCATGACGACGACGAGGTGGTCGAACCCGGCCTGCTCGCGCGGGGTCAGCGCGGCGAACTCGTCGGACCCTTCGGCGAAGCCGCGGGCGTGACCGACGGCGAGCCCCGCGGACGCCCCGGCGCCGGCGCCGACGACGGCCCCCGCAGCCGCCGCGCCGCCGAGCTTCAGGAAGTCCCGACGCGATGCGCCATCGGACGTGGGCGCCGCCGTGGGCTCTGCCGCGTCGCCCGGTCCGGGCGTTCCGGCGCTCGGTCGCGTCTCTTCGGTCATGTCCTCCCCCGTCTGCCGTTCCGTCACGACTGCGGCCCCTCCTGCCCGGTCGTCGACCTGCGCGTCACTCGTCGAGCGCGGCGGGCCCCTGTGTCACGAGTATGGCGAACTGCGCGGCATTCAGCACCCGGAGCCCGAGTTCTTCGGCCTTCGCGAGCTTCGAGCCCGCTCCGGGGCCGGCCGCGACGAAATCGGTCTTCTTGGAGACGCTCGACGCTGCCTTGCCCCCCGCGTTGATGATCGCCTCCTGGGCGCCCTCACGGGTGAACCCCTCGAGCGACCCGGTCGCGACGACCGTGAGGCCGGCGAGCACGCCGTCGGCTTGCGCGGCGGCGCCCGGCCCGGGATGCCCCGGCGTGGCGAACTGCACGCCGGCCGCGGTCCACCGGTCGACGATCTCGCGATGCCAGTCGACCTCGAACCACTCGAGGAGCGAGTCGGCTATGATGCCGCCGACCCCGTCGACCTCGGCCAGCTCGTCGCGCGTCGCCGCGCGGATCTTCTCGAGCGAGCCGAACCAGTCGGCGAGCGCCCTGGCGGCGACGGGGCCGACATGGCGGATGTTCAGCGAGACGACGAGGCGCCACAGCGGCTTCGTCTTCGCCTTGTCGAGTTCGGCGAGGAGCTTGGTCGCCGCCTCGGACGGACCGACCTCGCGGTGGTCCTTCCTCACGCCGGCGGAGCGGCGCTCGGCGGGCGTCATCGTCTCGCTGCCGGGCGGGTAGGTGATGCGAACCTTCTGGAAGGGCGCGCGCTTGACCGGTTCGCCGGTCGCGTCGTCGAGCTTGGGCTCGCCGGTCTCCGCGTCGCGCACGACGACCTCGATGGGCACCAGCTCGTCGAGCGTGAGGTCGAAGAGTCGCGCCTCGGTCGCGAGCGGCGGGTCGGCCGGGAACGACGGCTGGGTGAGGGCTGCTGCGGTGACCTCGCCGAGCGCCTCGATGTCGAGACCCCCGCGTGATCCGATGTGCTCGACGCGTCCGCGCACCTGCGCCGAGCAGGACTTCGCATTCGGGCAGCGCAGGTCGATGTCGCCCTCCTTCATGGCCCGGAGCGGGGTGCCGCATTCGGGGCAGAGCTCCGGCATGTGCCACTCGACCTCGGTGCCGTCGCGCAGCTGCTCGACCGCGCCGAGGATCTCGGGGATCACGTCGCCGGCCTTGCGCAGCACGACCGTGTCGCCGATGAGCACGCCCTTCGCCCGCACGACCTGCTGGTTGTGCAGCGTGGCCTGCCGCACCGTGCTGCCGGCCACCTTGACGGGCTCCATGACCGCGTAGGGGGTCGCACGGCCCGTGCGCCCGACGCCGACCACGATGTCGAGCAGCTTGGTGTGCACCTCTTCGGGCGGGTACTTGTAGGCGATCGCCCAGCGCGGGGCGCGGCTCGTCGCCCCGAGCTCGTCGTGCAGCTCGAGCTCGTCGATCTTCACGACGATGCCGTCGATCTCGTGCTCGACGTCGTGCCGGTGCTCGCCTCGATCGGCGATGTAGTCGGCGACCTCGTCGACACTGCCGAAGACGCGAGAGTGCGGCGACACCGGCAGCCCCCATGAGGCGAGCAGGCCGTAGATCTCGGACTGGGCCGCCACGTCGGGGTGCGCCCACGCGCCGATGCCGTGCAGGTAGAGCGAGAGCCGCCCGAGGCGCTCGCGCATGAGCACGAGGTCGGTCTCGCTCTTGTTCTCGCGCCGCTGGCGGAGACTGCCGGCCGCGGTGTTGCGGGCGTTCGCGAACTCGGCGTACCGGGCGGGGATCGCGTCGGCCGGGCGCCCCCGCGCGACCCACTCGGTCTCGAACGCCGCCTGGAGCTCGTGCTGCCGCTCGTTGAGCGCCTCGAAATCGGTCGTTCGCAGGAACACCTCGCCACGCACCTCGAAGAAGTCGGGGTAGCCGGAGCCCTCGAGCCGACGCGGGATCACCGGGATCAGGTCGACGTTCTCGGTGATGTCCTCGCCGACGCGCCCGTCGCCGCGGGTGGTCGCGGTCTCGAGCACACCGCCGCGGTAGGCCAGGCTGATCGCCAGCCCGTCGATCTTGAGCTCGCTGAGCCATTGCACCCGACGCCCGGCCGCGGCCTCGGCCTTCGCGGCCCATTCGCGGAACTCCTCGATCGAGAAGACGTTGTCGAGGCTGAGCATGCGTTCGGCGTGCTCGTGCTCGGGGAACCCGGCCGTGACGATGGCCGCGCCCACCTGCTGCGTCGGGCTGTCTTGCCCCGCGAGCTCGGGGAACGCGCGCTCGAGCGCCTCGAGCCGGTGGAAGTCGGCGTCGTACTCGGCATCGGAGAGCGGCGAATCGCCGTCGCCGTAGTAGGCGAGCCGCGCGCCCTCGATGCGCGCGGTGAGCGCATCGGCTTCGGCACGGGCCGTCGCGAAGTCGGTGGGCACGTCGGTCTCGGCGGGGGTCTCGCTCACAGCATCATCCTATGAGCGACCTCCGACGCGGGCCGTGATCCGACGCCGCCGGGTCGGCGGCCGTGCCACCGTGCTCCACGCGGGCGGATGCCGCGGCGGACCGTTCGACCGTCGGCGTCAGGTCGCGTCCCAGAGGGCCTGGTAGTAGGCGATGCGCTCGGGGTCGGACGAGACGCCGTACGCCTCGAAGTAGACGGGCTCGAGCCCCTCGCCGAAGTTCCACTCGAGGCTCCACCCGGAACGTCAGCCCGCCCACGGTGTTGCACCAGACGGGCGTGATCGGCGCGCCGGCGGCGAAGCGCGCGACCGGCTGCGGCGCCTCCGTCTCCACGCCGGGCGCACCGGCGAGCTCGCGCGTCACGCGAGCTCGCCGGAGTGCGGATGGTCGATCGTGCCGATCAGCCCTCCTCGGCGAAGCCGGCGCGGTCCACGCGGCGGTGGTAGCGGGTGCCCGACATGCCGCCGAGCAGGGCGCCGGCGAGGCTCGAGACGAGCACGATCGCCGCGATCACGAGCCCGGCGACCGTGAACTCCTCGGGGCTCATCTGGATGCGGGGGTAGAGGTTCGCGTTGGCGAGCACGTCGACCTGGCTGCCGATGATGACGCTCACGAGCGACACGACGATCGCGATCACGAGCGCCCAGACCCAGACCGCGAGCCCCTGCACGGCGCCGTTGAACCGCGCCATGCGCGCCGCCACGTACCCGCCGCACCAGTACGACGCGAGGAGGATCGCGGCGAGCACCGCCACGGCGACCCAGCCGACGTTCTCCGAGGGGACGCCCGTGAGCACGGCCGCCCGGCCCGTCGTGTCGATGCCGAGGGCGGTGCTCGCTCCGGCGACGGTTCCGGTCAGGATCGCCGCGGTGCCGGTCGCGGTCAGCCAGCCGAACAGCGCGGAGCCGAGCTTCACACCGCCGAAGGCCTCCCGCTGGCGGGCGACCACGGCGCGCCGGGCCGCAGCGCCGTAGGGCGCGGCGGCATCGTGCGCGTCGGCCGCGGAGGAGCCGGATGCCCGCGCATCACGGTCGTCGACGGAGCCCGCACCGGCGGTGCCGACGTCGCGGGTGTCGGCGTTCGCACGCGTCTCGACGGCCGGGTACGCGACGGTCTCCTGCTGGTCGGCGCTGCGGTCGGCGGTCCGGTCTGCGGTGCGCGCGTCGGTCGGGCGCTCCTCGATCACGGTGGTCGCCGGTGCGACGGGTGCGTGCGGTGCGGTGGCGGGTGCGGGGTGCGTGGCGCTTCGTTCTTCGGGAACTCGGGGGGTGGTCACGTCGTCCTCCTCGGGGTGCGCCGCTCGGTCGAGCGGCGTCCGATGAATCTAGTGAAGCCGCAGGCGCCACTGCTGGGCCTTGACACCGGGCCCGGTCGACGGCTATCCGACGCGAACGCGCAGCTCGGTCTGCAGGCACCCGAACGCGGGCCGGCGGATGCCGGGCCAGGTGAACGGCGGGCGGCTACGCCTCGACGGGTACCGCGCTGACCGTGCGGTCGATCGTGAACTGGCCGAGCACGCGCGTGCCGACGTAGATCACCGCGGTCTGCCCGGGTGCGACGCCGTCGAGCGGGATTTCGGGCGTGACGACGAGTTCGGGCGTGCTCTCGGAGTCGGGGACGACCTGCGCGACGGCCGGCACGGGATCGGCGTGCGCGCGGATCTGCACCTCGCACGCGAACTCGATCGACGGGTCCGCGGGGGCGAGCCCGGCCCACGTGAAGCGTGAGCCGGCGATGAGCGCGGTCGCGAGCGCCTCCTTCGGGCCGACGACGACGGTGTTCTCCTTCGGGCGCACCTCGAGCACGAAGCGCGGCTTGCCGTCGGCCGCGGGGGTGCCGAGCCGCATGCCCCGGCGCTGGCCCACCGTGTAGGCGTGCGCGCCCTCGTGGGTGCCGACCACGGCGCCCGTGCGGTCGACGATGTCGCCCGTGGCGGTGCCGACGCGCTCGGCGAGCCAGCCCTTCGTGTCGCCGTCGGGGATGAAGCAGATGTCGTACGAGTCGGGCTTCTGCGCGACGCTCAGCCCGCGTTCGGCGGCCTCGGCGCGCACGAGCGCCTTCGTGGGCGTGTCGCCCAGCGGGAAGTAGGCGTGTGCGAGCTGCTCGGCGGTGAGCACGCCGAGCACGTAGCTCTGGTCCTTCGCCTCGGCGCTGGCACGGTGCAGCTCGCGGTTGCCCGCGGCATCCGTCGTGATCTTCGCGTAGTGGCCCGTGGCGACCGCGTCGAACCCGAGGGCGAGCGCCTTCTCGAGCAGCGCGGCGAACTTGATGCGCTCGTTGCAGCGCATGCACGGATTGGGCGTGCGACCGGCAGAGTACTCGGCCACGAAGTCGTCGACGACGTCGGCCTTGAAGCGCTCCGAGAAGTCCCACACGTAGTACGGGATGCCGAGCACGTTCGCGGCCCGCTGCGCGTCCATCGAGTCCTCGATGGTGCAGCAGCCGCGGCTGCCCGTGCGCAGGGTGCCGGGCATGCGGCTGAGCGCCAGGTGCACGCCGACGACCTCGTGCCCCGCCTCGACGGCGCGCGCGGCTGCGACGGCGCTGTCGACGCCACCGCTCATCGCTGCAAGAACCTTCACCACTCCAGTGTAGGCAGGCGCCCCTGAGCGGATGCCGCGTGGCGGGCGTCGGGGCGGCGCCGGCCGCGGCAGGCGGGTGGGCGTTGCGCGCGGCTCAGCGGTCGAACGACGTGGCGCGCGCCGCGAGCCCGGCCTTCGCGGCCTGCGCGTGCGCGGCGGGCAGCGCGGCGAGGAAGGCGTCGACGTCGGCGTCGGTCGAGTCGTGGCCGAGCGTGATGCGCAGCGCGCCGCGCGCATCGGCCTCGGTGCGCCCCATGGCCATGAGCACGTGCGAGGGCTCCGGAACGCCGGCCTGGCACGCCGAACCGGTCGACACGGCGACCCCCGCCGCGTCGAGCAGGAACAGCAGCGAGTCGCCCTCGCATCCGTCGAACGAGAGGTGCACGTTGCCGGGCAGCCGGCCCTCGGCCGCGCGATCGCCCGAGAGGTGCACGCCGGGCACTGCGGCGAGCGCGCCCGAGATGAGCCGGTCGCGGAGGACGGCCATGCGTGCCGCGTCCTCGCCGAGGGATGCCTGCACGGCCTCGGCTGCGGCGGCGAACCCCGCGGCCGCGGCGACGTCCTGCGTGCCGGAGCGCACCTTGCGCTGCTGGCCTCCGCCGTGGATGAGCGGTTCGAGCGCGGCCGACCGGTCGAGCACGAGCGCGCCGATGCCGGTGGGTCCGCCGATCTTGTGCGCCGAGACGCTGAGCGCGACGAGCCCGGCGCCCCGCGGCGCGTGCGTGTCCCGGCGGAGGCCGCGCACGTCGATGGGCACCTGTCCGTACGCGGACACCGCGTCCACGTGCAGCGGGACGCCCGCGGCGGCCGTCAGGCGCGCGACCTCGGCGACGGGCTGGATCGTGCCGACCTCGTTGTTGGCCCAGAGCATCGTGACGAGGGCGACGGATGCCGCATGCTCGTCGAGCAGCTGCTCGAGCACGTCGAGCCGCAGCCGTCCGACCTCGTCGAGCGGCACCTCGTCGACGACGGCCCCCTCGTGGGTCGCCAGCCACTCGACCGTGTCGACGGTGGCGTGGTGCTCGCCCGCGGGGACCAGGATGCGGCGCCGCGCGCCCGATCCGTCGGGCGCGGATGTCTGCCGGCTCCACCAGAGGCCCTTGATCGCGAGGTTGACGGCCTCGGTGCCGTTGCCGGTGAAGACGACCTCGATGCCGTCGACGCCGAGGGTCGCGGCGATGCGCTCGCGGGACTCCTCGAGGACGCGCTTCGCCTGCTGGCCGGCGCTGTGAATCGAGGCGGGATTGCCGACCAGCCGCATCGCGTCGACCATGGCCTCGATCGCCTCGGGCCGCATTGGCGTGGTGGCCGCGTGGTCGAGGTAGACCGCCATGCGCCCTCCGTCCCTCGTGTGGATCTACTCTAGAACGCATGTCTGAGAGCGATCCCCTGCACGACCTCGGCGTTCGCACGGGCCCCGACGGCGGCAGCGTCCGCGTGTGGTCGGCGAATGCGACCGCGATCGAGCTCGAGGTCTTCGATCGAGCCGACGCCGGCTGGGCGACCGACCGCGTCGACCTCGTGCGCGACGAGCACGGCGTCTGGCAGGGCGCCTCGGCGGCGCTCGTGCACGGCGCGCGCTACGGGTTCCGGGTCGACGGTCCATCGGGCGTCGAGCACGCGTTCAACGCGGCGCAGACGTTGCTCGACCCGTACGCCAGGGGCCTCGCGGCCGTGGGCGGCGGCTCGTGGCACGGCGTCGCGCTCGACCCGCTGACGGGTGCGGGCTCGGGCACGGGCGGCGACGGGTCCGGCGCCTCCGACGCCTTCGACTGGGGCGGTGCCGCGAAGCCGCGGGTGCCGCTCGACCACACGGTCGTCTACGAGGCGCACGTGCGCGGGTTCTCGAAGCTGAATCCGGCCGTGCCCGAGGCCCTTCGGGGAACCTACGCGGGCCTCGGCCACGACGCCTCGATCGAGTACCTCACGGGGCTCGGCGTGACGACGGTCGAGCTGCTGCCCGTGCAGGCCTTCCTGTCGGAGCACCGGCTGAAGCGCCAGGGCCGCACGAACTACTGGGGCTACAACACGCTCGGCTTCTTCTCGCCGCACGCGCCGTACGCCACGGCCGCCGCGCGCGCCGAGGGCGCTGGCGCCGTGCGACGCGAGTTCGCCGACATGGTGCGCCGCCTGCACGACGCGGGCCTCGAGGTCCTGCTCGACGTCGTCTACAACCACACCGCCGAAGAGGGCCGGGAGGGGCCGACCTACTCGTTCCGCGGCATCGACAACGCCGCGTACTACCGACACGATGCGCACGGCCGCTACGTCGACACGACCGGATGCGGCAACACGCTCGACTTCGGCCGCGACGAGCCGCAACGGCTCGTGCTCGACTCGATGCGCTACTTCGCCGACGAGCTCCAGGTCGACGGCTTCCGCCTCGACCTCGCCGCGACCCTCGGCCGCGACGACCACGGCGCGTACACGCCGGACCACCCGCTGCTCCAGGCGATGCTCGCCGACCCCGTGCTCGGCGCCTCGAAGCTCATCGCCGAACCGTGGGACGTCGGCCCCGGCGGCTGGCAGACCGGCAACTTCCCGCGGGGGTTCATCGAGTGGAACGACCGCTACCGCGACCGCATGCGGGACTTCTGGCTCGGCGACCTGCGCCGCGAACGCGAGACCGGCGACGCCGGCAGCGGCATCGGCCGCTTCGCCACGCGCCTCGCCGGCTCCTCGAACACCTTCAGCCTCGAGCGGGGGCCGCTCGCCAGCCTCAACTTCATCACCGCGCACGACGGGTTCACGCTCGCCGACCTCACCGCGTACGACGTCAAGCACAACCTCGGCAACGGCGAGCAGAACCGCGACGGCACCGACGGCAACAACTCCTACAACCACGGCGTCGAGGGCGAGACCGACGACGTCGAGGTGCTCGCAGCGCGTCGGCGCAGCATCCGGAACCTCCTCGGCACGCTGCTGCTCTCGGCCGGCGTGCCGATGCTCACCGCGGGCGACGAGTACGGGCGCTCGCAGCGCGGCAACAACAACGCGTACTGCCAGGACTCCGACCTGACGTGGCTGTCGTGGAGCGCCGACGACCGCGACGCCGGGCTCGAGGCAACGTCCCGCCGGCTCGTGCACCTGCGGCGCGACAACCCCGCCATCCGTCCCGTGCGCTTCGGCGTCTTCGGGGAGGCCACGCCGAGCGCGTCGCAGATGGACTGGTACAACGCCGACGGCGAGACCATGACCATCGACGACTGGAACGACCCCGCCGAGCGCACCCTGCAGTACCTCGCGGCCTCGACGCCTGAGGTCGAGGAGTTCAACCGCATCCTGCTCGTGGTGCACGCGCACGAGACGCCGACCGAGGTGGTGCTGCCCGAGCACGACGGCGTCACGGGCTACATGCTGCTCTGGGACTCCTCCGACGAGCATCCGGTGACGGAGTCGAGCGAGCACCTCCCGGGCGAGCGCGTCGGCGTTCCGCCTCAGTCGATGCTGCTCTACCGGGCGCTGGGCGAGGCCTCGAGCCCGACGGCCCATGGTGCCGTCCCCGCCGCGGCGCCCGGCGACGCGCACGAGGCGATCACCGGTCGCATCTGATGGCCAGGCGGTCGGATGCCGCGGCGGGCACGCCCGCGACGCTCGCGTTGACCAGGGCGGGCGTCGCCTTCCGGGCGCACACGTACGAGCACGACCCCCGCGCCGCCGCCTACGGGCTCGAGGCCGCCGAGAAGCTCGGCCTCGACCCCGACCTGGTGTTCAAGACACTGCTCGCGACGGTCGACGGCTCGCTCGGCGTCGCCATCGTGCCCGTCGCGATGCAGCTCGACCTGAAGGCGTTCGCGCAGGCGCTCGGCGGCAAGCGCGCCGAGATGGCCGATCCAGCCCTCGCGGAGCGCAAGACCGGGTACGTCGTCGGCGGCATCAGCCCCATCGGGCAGAAGACGCCGCTGCCGACCGTGCTCGACGAGTCGGCGATCCTCTGCGAGCACGTCTACGTGTCGGGCGGCCGCCGCGGACTCGACCTCGAACTCGCGCCCGACGACCTCCTCGCCGTCACCGCAGGCCGCTACGCGCCCATCGCCAGGGCGCGCTGACGACGCACCGCCGGCCGCCACCCGGCGACGGCGACGCACCGCCCTCACTCGGCGACGGCGACGAGCCCCAGTTCCGCCGGCGAGGCGAGCAGCGCGTGCCGCGGCACGACGCGCACGGTGTAGCCGAACGATCCGGCACGGTCGAGCACGATCGTGCCGGTGTACAGCTGCGGACCGGCAGCGGTGGCCCCGGCATCCGTTCCCGAGACCGCGGGCGTCAGCGGCGTGCGCACGGCGTGCTCGATGCGCTCGTCGGAGCGGCTGCGCCCGTGCACGGCCTCGACCGCGACGTCGTCGGCCGCGAGCCCGCCGAGATCGACGTGCGCGCGCAGCTGCAGTTCGTCGCCGACGTGCGGCGCATCGACCCCGCCCGACTCGACATGCCTGACCTGCACGCGCGGCCACGCCTCGCGCACCCGATCGCGATACGCGGCGAGTTCCTTCGCCCCGCGGTCGTTGTCGGCGGCGACCCGCTCGGCCTGCTCGGCGGCAGGGCGGTAGAGCTCCTCGACGTACTGCTTGACCATGCGATCGGCGCCGAGCTCGGGGGCGAGGGCGGTGAGCGTGGTGCGCACGCGGCGCACCCACTCCACGGGCACCCCATCGTGGTCGCGCTCGTAGTAGCGGGTCGCGACGCGATGCTCGAGCAGTTCGTAGAGGGATGCCGCCTCGAGCGCGTCGCGTTCGCCTGCGTCGCCCGCGGCATCCGCCGACGGGATCACCCAGCCGTAGTCCTCGCCCTCGTACTCGGCCCACCAGCCGTCGAGGATCGACAGGTTCAGCGCCCCGTTCATGGCGGCCTTCATGCCCGAGGTGCCGCACGCCTCGAGCGGGCGCAGCGGGTTGTTCAGCCACACGTCGCAGCCGGGATACAGCAGCTCGGCCATGCCCATGTCGTAGTCGGGCAGGAACACGATGCGCTCGCGGAGCTCGGGCTGCGCGGCGAACTGCACGAGCTTCTGGATGAGGCGCTTGCCCTCGTCGTCGGCGGGATGCGACTTGCCGGCGATCACGAACTGCACGGGGCGGTCGGGGTTCGTGAGGATCGACTTCAGCCGCTCGGGGTCCTGCAGCATGAGGGTCAGCCGCTTGTACGTCGGCACGCGCCGCGCGAACCCGACCGTGAGCGTGTCGGGGTCGAGCACGCGGCCGACCCACCTGGGCGGCTGGGCGCCGGCGTGCTGCTCGCTCCACGCCGTCGCGAGGCGACGCCGCGCATCCTCGACGAGCTGCAGCCGCATGCTGCGCTTGACGCCCCAGAACTCAGCGTCGGAGATGGCGTCGCTGCGCCAGTCGGCGTGCTCGGTGTCACCGGTGCCGAGGTTCGACTCGGCGAGCGCGAGGAGTGCGGGGTCGGTCCAGGTCGGCGCGTGCACGCCGTTCGTGATCGACGTGATCGGCACCTCCTCCGTGTCGAACCCGGGCCACAGGTCGCCGAACATGCGCCGGCTCACCTCGCCGTGCAGCTTCGAGACGCCGTTCGCGTGCTGCGCGAGACGGAGGCCCATGACGGCCATGTTGAAGGCGCTCGTCGCCGGGTCGGCCCCCGGCTCGACGCCGAGGGCGATCGCGTCGGCCAGCTCGACGCCGGGCAGCAGCGAAGACGTGAGGTAGCGCTCGACGAGGCCGCGGTCGAAGCGGTCGATGCCGGCGGGAACCGGCGTGTGCGTCGTGAACACGGTGCCCGCGCGGACGACCTGCAGGGCCTCGGCGAACGAGAGGCCCTCGCCGATGTGCGTCGAGATGCGCTCGAGCCCGAGGAAGCCCGCGTGACCCTCGTTCATGTGGAAGACGTCGGGAGCCGGGCGGGACGCGAGTTCGGTGTACAGCTTCACGGCCCGGGCGCCGCCGACGCCGAGGAGCAGCTCCTGCAGCAGTCGGTGCTCGCCGCCGCCGCCGTAGAGGCGGTCGGTCACCGAGCGCAGCGCGTCGGAGTTCGCGGGGATGTCGGTGTCGAGCATGAGCAGCGTGATGCGGCCGACCGCCGCGGTCCAGACGCGGGCGTGCAGCTCGGCGTCGTCGGGGAGCGCGAGCGTGACCTGCACCGGCGACCCGTCGGGGTGGCGGAGCATCGACAGCGGCAGCCCGTCGGGATCGAGCACCGGGTAGCGCTCCTGCTGCCATCCGTCGTCGGTGATCGACTGCGAGAAGTAGCCGGCCTTGTAGAACAGGCCGACGCCGATGAGCGGCACCCCGAGATCGGATGCCGCCTTCAGGTGGTCGCCCGCGAGGATGCCGAGACCGCCCGAGTACTGCGGCAACGCCGCGGTGATGCCGAACTCGGGCGAGAAGTACGCGATCGTGCGCGGCACGTCGGCGCCGAGCGACTGGAACCAGCGCGGCTGCTCCAGGTATTCGCGGAGGCCGGCCCGTTCGCGCTCGGCCCACTCGACGTAGCCTCCGTCGCGGGCGAGCTCGTCGAGCCGCTCGGGGGCGACCTCGCCGAGCAGCGTCACCGGGTCGCGGTTCGACGCGCGCCACAGCTCGGGATCGATGGCCTCGAACAATCGCCGGGTCGGCTCGTGCCACGACCAGCGCAGGTTGGCGGCCAGCTCCTCGAGTGCGGAGAGCGGGGCCGGGACGACGGCTCGGACGGTGAACTTGCGAATGGGCTTCACGGCACCAACCTACGTGCCGTGCATGTCGAATGTGTGAACGTCGGGGCGCTCGGGCGAGGCATTCCGCGCTACGGTCGTTCACGTGAGCACCCGTACCGTTCGCGCCGGTCGCATCCCCGTCACCCGGCTCTCCCCCGCCGTGCCGGATCCGCACTGGCATCCCAAGGCGTTCGACGGCGAGGTCGTGCCGTTCCGCGCGAACGTCTTCCGCGAGGGGCACGACCAGGTCGGGGCGATGCTCGTGATCACCGCGCCCTCCGGGGCCGAGCGTCGCGAGCGCATGGTGCTCACCGCACCCGGAACCGACCGGTGGGAGGCCTCGGTCCGCCTCGACGAGGTCGGCGAGTGGCGCTGGCACGTGACCGGCTTCGACGACGAGATCGGCACGTGGCGTCACGACGCCGCGCTGAAGATCGATGCGGGCGTGGATGTCGAGCTCATGTTCGAGATCGGCGCGCGCCTGCTCGACCGGGCCGTCGCCGAGAGGTCCCGGCCCGCCGCGGTGCGCAGGCGCCTGACGGCGATCACCGCCCAGCTGCGCGACCCCGAGGCATCCGTCGCCGAGCGTCGCGCGCTCGTCGACCACCCGGCACTGGCCGAGTTCGAGGTCCGCCCGCTCGCACTGCTCGCCAGCGACTCGGAGGAGCACACGATCCTCGTCGAGCGACGGCGCGCGGGCGTCGGCTCCTGGTACGAGTTCTTCCCCCGGTCCGAGGGCGCCAGGCGGCAGAGGAACGGCGTCTGGAAGTCGGGCACGTTCCGCACGGCGGTCAAGCGACTCGACGGCGTCGCGGCGATGGGCTTCGACGTGCTCTACCTGCCGCCGATCCACCCGATCGGCGTGACGAACCGCAAGGGCCCGAACAACACGCTCGACCCGGCGCCGGGCGATCCCGGCTCGCCGTGGGCGATCGGCGGCCCGCTCCCCGACGGCACCACCGGCGGACACGACGCCGTGCACCCCGACCTCGGCACCCTCGCCGACTTCCGCGCCTTCGTGCGCCGTGCGAACGCGCTCGGCATCGAGGTCGCCCTCGACCTCGCGCTGCAGGCCTCCCCCGACCACCCGTGGGTCGCCGAGCACCCCGAGTGGTTCACCGTGCTGCCCGACGGCAGCATCCGATTCGCCGAGAACCCCCCGAAGAAGTACCAGGACATCTACCCGGTCAACTTCGACCTCGATCCCGAGGGCATCTTCACCGAGGTCGAGCGCATCATCCGCCACTGGATGAAGCAGGGCGTGCGCATCTTCCGCGTCGACAACCCGCACACGAAGCCGCTCGCCTTCTGGGAGCGGATCATCGGCGCGATCAACGCGACCGACCCCGACGTCGTCTTCCTCGCCGAGGCCTTCACGCGGCCCTCGATGATGCAGGCGCTCGCGATGGTCGGATTCCAGCAGTCGTACTCCTACTTCACCTGGCGCAACACCAAGGAGGAGCTCGAGGAGTTCCTCACGAGCGTCTCGCAGGAGACCGCCGACTTCATGCGGCCGAACCTCTTCGTGAACACGCCGGACATCCTCACGGAGTACCTGCAGTTCGGCGGCCCTGCGGCCTTCACCGTGCGCGCGACGATCGCGGCGACCGCCGCGCCGAACTGGGGCGTCTACTCGGGCTTCGAGCTCTTCGAGTCGGTCGCGCGTCCCGGCGCCGAGGAGGCCATCGACAACGAGAAGTTCGAGTACAAGCCTCGTGACTTCGCCGCCGCCGAGGCCGAGGGCCGTTCGCTCGGCCTGTACCTCGGCATCCTGAACGGCATCCGATCCGCTCACCCCGCGCTCGGGCAGCTGCGCAACATCAGGTTCCACGCCAGCGACGACGACGCCGTGCTCGTGTACTCGAAGCACCTCGAGGGCCGATTCACGCCCGACGGACGCGACGACACGATCATCGTCATCGCGAACGTGGACCCGCACTCCGTGAGGGAGACCACCGTGCACCTCGATCTCGAGACCATCGGGCTGACGCCCGGCGCGCGCTTCACCGTCGAAGACCTCGTGACGGGTCATCGCTGGGAGTGGGGCGACGCGAACTACGTGCGACTCGACGCGTTCACGCGCCCGGCCCACATCCTGCACGTCGTGCGGGTGCCGAATGTCTGAGCGCGTGCCGCAGACCGGCCCGGCGGTCCCCGACGACGTGCTGCTGGCGGTCGCCGAGGGCCGCTCCGCCGACCCACACTCCGTGCTCGGCCAGCATCCCCTCCCGTCGCCTCCCGAGCGGGCGGATGCCGCGGCGCAGACGGTGATCCGCACCCGCCGTCCGCTCGCCGACGCCGTCGAGGCCGTGTTCGACGGAGCCCCCGCCCTGCCCCTGCAGCACGTCGGTCACGGCATCTGGGCCGGCGTCGCCGACGAGTCGCCCCGCGACTACCGCATCCGCGCGGTCTACGGCGAGAACGACTGGACGAGCGACGAGCCGTACCGGTTCGCCCCGAGCATCGGCGAACTCGACCTGCACCTCATCGGCGAGGGCCGGCACGAGGAGCTCTGGCGGGTGCTCGGCGCGCACCACCGGGCGCACTGGGGCGTCACCGGTTCGCTCGACGGCACGGCGTTCACCGTCTGGGCGCCGCGCGCGCGGGCCGTGCGCGTCGTCGGCGAGTTCAACCGCTGGGACGGCAGCTCGCACGCCATGCGGAGCATGGGGGCTTCCGGCGTCTGGGAGCTGTTCGTGCCCGGCATCGAGCCCGGCACGGTCTACAAGTTCGAGATCCTCACCTCCTCCGGCGAGTGGATCATGAAGGCCGACCCGATGGCGAGGCAGGCCGAGATCGCGCCCGCCACCGGCTCGATCGTGTCGACCACCGTGCACGAGTGGGGCGACGGCCAGTGGCTCTCCCGGCGGGCGCACGCCAACGCCCACGAACTGCCCATGAGCGTCTACGAGATGCACCTCGGCTCGTGGCGGCCGGGGCGCGGCTACCGCGACGTCGCCGACGAGCTGATCGAGTACCTCGGATGGCTCGGCTACACGCACGTCGAGTTCATGCCGTTGGCGGAGCATCCGTTCGGCGGCTCGTGGGGGTACCAGGTCACGGGGTACTTCGCGGCCACGAGTCGGTTCGGCTCCCCCGACGACCTCAAGTACCTCATCGACCGCCTGCACCAGGCCGGCTACGGCGTGATCATGGACTGGGTTCCCGGCCACTTCCCGAAGGACGGATGGGCGCTCGCGCGCTTCGACGGCGAGGCCCTGTACGAGCACCCCGACCCCCGACGGGGCGAGCAGAAGGACTGGGGCACCTACGTCTTCGACTTCGGCAACCCGCGCGTGCGCAACTTCCTCGTCGCCAACGCCCTGTTCTGGCTCGAGGAGATGCACGTCGACGGGCTGCGGGTCGACGCCGTCGCGTCGATGCTCTACCTCGACTACTCGCGCAACGACGGCGAATGGGAGCCGAACATCCACGGCGGGCGGGAGAACCTCGAGGCGATCGGCTTCCTCCAGGAGGCCACCGCGACGGCCTACAAGCGCAACCCCGGCATCGTCATGATCGCCGAGGAGTCGACGTCGTTCGCCGGGGTCACGGCGCCCACCTCGAGCGGCGGCCTCGGCTTCGGCTACAAGTGGAACATGGGCTGGATGCACGACACCCTGCAGTACATCGCGAAGGACCCGATGTACCGTTCGCACCACCACCACGACCTCACGTTCTCGTTCCTCTACGCGTTCAGCGAGCATTTCGTGCTGCCGATCAGCCACGACGAGGTCGTGCACGGCAAGGGGTCGTTGATCCGCAAGATGCCGGGTGACCACTGGCAGCAGCTCGCCAACGTGCGCGCCTACCTCTCGTTCATGTGGGCGCATCCAGGCAAGCAGCTGCTCTTCATGGGCCAGGAGTTCGGCCAGCTCTCCGAGTGGAGCGAGGAACGCGGCCTCGACTGGTGGATCCTCGAGCAGCCGAGCCACAAGCAGCTCGCCGAGTTCGTCGGCGCCCTGAACCGCGCCTACCGCGAGCAGCCGTCACTGTGGCAGCTCGACGACGACTCGGCCGGCTTCGAGTGGATCGAGGGTGGCGCCGCCCAGCTGAACCTCATCGCGTTCCTGCGCTACGACCGCGATCGCCGGCCGCTGCTCTGCGTCGTGAACTTCGCCGGCGTGCCGCACGAACGGGTCCGCCTCGGCCTGCCCGTCGCCGGGCGCTGGCGCGAGGTCCTGAACTCGGATGCCGCGCAGTGGGGCGGATCCGGCGTCGGCAACCTCGGCGGGGTCGACGCGACCGAGACGCCGTGGGCGGGCCGGCCGGCCTCCGCCGAGTTCACGCTGCCGCCGCTCGGCGCCGTCTGGTTCACGCTGGAGTGAACGACGAAGGCCCCGCCGTCCCGGCGGGGCCTTCGTCATTCAGGGGTTCGCGTCGCTCAGAACAGCAGGTTCGTGAGCCGCCGGCGCGCGACCGCGACGCGCGGATCCTCGGTACCGACGACCTCGAACAGCTCGACGAGGCGCTCGCGCACGAGCTTCTTCTGGTCGGGGTCGAGCTTCACGAAGATCGTGAGCAGTCGGTCGAACGCGTCGTCGACGTGGCCGCCGGAGAGGTCGAGGTCGGCGACGTCGAGCTGTGCCGACAGGTCGTCGGGGTTCGACGCGGCCGCGTTGCGGATCGCGTCGAGCGTCTTGCCGCTCAGCCGTCCGAGCAGGTTCGCCTGCGCGAGTCCGGCCACCGCCATATGATCGCGCGGGTCCTGCGCGATCGCCTTGCGGTAGGTCGCGGCGGCGGTGTCGAAGTCGCCGCGCTCGATCGCGTCGTACGCCTCCTGATGCAGCGGCGGCAGAGGCGGCTCGACGGGCGCCTGCACCTCGGAATCCGACTCGCCCGCGGCATCCGTCGGCTCGACCGAACCGGTCACGCCGTGCTGCGAGGCCAGCTCGAGCAACTGGTCGAAGACCTGGTCGATGACCTCGTCGGGCTGGACGCCCGCGAAGAGCGGAACCGGCTGCCCGGCGACGACCGCGACGACCGTCGGCACCGACTGCACCTGGAACGCCTGTACGAGCTGCGGGCTGCGATCCGCGTCGGCCGTCGCGAGCACGAGGCGGCCGGAACGCGCGCGAACGAGGCGCTCGAGGGTCACGACGAGCTCGATCGACGGCTCGCTCCACGAGCCCCAGACGGCCACGACCACGGGGACCGTTCGCGAGAGCTCGAGCGCCGAGGCGAACCCCTGGTCATCGGTCGCGAAGACGATCGCTCCGTCGCCGGGCGCTGCGGAGGCCGCCCCGGCCGGCGCCCCGGACTGAGGCGGTCGCTGCACGAGCGACGAGAGGTCGACGGCGCCGCGAAGCGCTGCGTGCGGGGTGGGGTCGGTCACGGTACCTCCGATGCGCCGACGAGTCCCTCGGACCACCCGAGGAGTCGGATCTGTTCGTCTGAGCCGACGGCGGGTACGTAGAACACCATCTGGATGCCGATGATGCGCTGCACGCCCTTCGCGCTCTTGCCGGTGAACCCGGAGAGCGCCGCGCCGGGCGCGCCCTCCTGGAAGCCGATCGTGCCGCCGTCGTTCGGCGTGACCCGCTCGGTCTGCTCGATGGTCGCCGTCACGAGCGCACCGGAATCGTTCGTCGCGAGGGCGATGGTCGGGCCGTCGCCGACGGCGTTCGTGAAGGCGATGTCCGCCGTGGGCGACGTCGCCTTCAGGTCGTCGCGGATGACCTGCTGCCCCGCGACGCCGAGCTGCTCGCGCAGGAGGTCGCCCTCGGGGTCGAAGAACTCGGCGTAGGCGGACTCGTCGCCCTTCAGCAGGAGGTCCGCATAGGCCATGCCGACCTGGTCGGGCTGCATGATGAGGCCCTTGAACTCCGGCGAGATCAGCGGAGCGCCGATGCTCGCGGGCGCGACCTCCGGCACGTCCGCGTCGGGTGCGAGCGCCATCGCGTAGACGACCTTGTAGTTCTCGCGCGGAGACGGCTGCTGCAGGTACAGCGCGGTCGGTGCCACGGTCGGGTCGTCGGAGGCCTTCTCGATGACGAGCACCGTGCGTCCGGTCGTCGGCCAGCCGGCGACCTGCTGCGGCAGGATCAGCGTCGGCGTCGTCGCGGGAACCGGAACCGGCCCCGGCTGATCGGGAAGGGACGTGCGGATCGCGTAGTTCGCGCGGCGGGCCTCGAGCGCCGGACCCGTGAAGCGGTCAGCGGCGAGGTCGCCGTCGAGCGCCTCGTCGGCGGCGGCCGTGGTCTCGGCCACCCGAGCCATGATGCGCTCCATCTGCGGAACCGTCACGGCGGGCATCAAGGGCTCGGTGGCGGGCGCCTCGGCGTCGGGATCGTCGGTCGCCGCCGGCTCGACCGGCGGTGCGGTCGTCGCGGGCGCCGTCGTTGCCGGCGGCTGGTCGAAGCTCGGCCAGTAGTCGGGCGAGCACCCCGTGAGCGCGAGCGCCGGGAGGAGCAGCACGGGAACCAGTGCGACGCGCTTCGATCGCCCGATCGCGCGCCGGCCACCGCCCATCGGGCCGCGACGGAGTTCGGCGGGCTTCGGGCCGCTCATCCGGCCTCGGCCCTTCGGCAGGTTGCGGCGTGGCCCTCGCGAGCGGCGATGGTGCATGAAGCCCGAGATGACGAGGGCGATGCCGACGAGGAAGAGGATGCCGCCGCCGAGCAGCAGCGGGCCGGCCCACGGGGTCGCGTTGTCGAGGGGCCAGGTGATCGTGAGGCGCGACGGGGCCGGGTTCGTGCCGTCGGAGGCGATCAGCACCGCGATGTCGTCGGGCACGTCGATGGTCGTCGTGACGCTGCGCTCGCCGGACAGCTCGTCGAGCCACAGGTCGGATCCGACCGGCGAGTTCTCCGGAACGGCCTCGAGCAGTTCGTCGCCCGTCGTCGCATCGCCCTCGGCCGCATCGCCGTCGGCGGGGGTCGGCTCGGGGGTTGGCGCAGGGGTCTCGGTCGGCGATGGCCGGCTGGTCGCATCGGCGGCCTCGCCGTCTGCGGCACCGTCATCGCTGTCGTCGCCCTCGACGTCGCGCGAATCGGTCGCGACCAGGGCATCGGCCTCGGCGTCGTGCGTGATCGACACGTGCGGCGCCTCCCCGATCCAGGCCTCGACATCGCTCAGTCGCCCGTATGCGAGGAACACCATGTCGGAGCCGGCGACGGTCACGGTCTGCTTGCCGGGATGCGCTGCGAGCGCTCCCGGCTCGACGACGACGTAGGCGGCATCCGACTCGGTCGTCGACGTCAGCGAGACACGGTCGGGTTCGAGGAACACCGTGCGCTGCGCGATGCCGAATCCGATCATCACGGCTGCGGCGGCGAACGCCAGGATGGCGAAGACGAATCGCACGTTACCTCCGGTACCGCCCTGGGCGGCATTGAACAAAGACAACCAAGCCTACCGACATCAGCCTGTGAGTCGCCTCCGCCGCGACTCGGCCGGTCACGCGAGGATGCACTGCACCGCCCGTACCGACCGGCCCTCGCGCACCCGTAGAATCGTTGAATCCCGCACGAGCCCCCACGAACGCGGGACAGAGCCCGGAGGAAGAATTGGCCGTCGAAGAGACCGAGTTCACGCAGGTGTTCCGTGGATACGACAAAGACGAAGTCGACAAGAACATCAACGGACTTCGTCGTGACATCATCACCGCGAACGCCCAGCTGGCCGAGCAGGCGAAGGAGAACAAGCGCCTGCTCGCGCGCATCGATGAACTGAGCGCAGAGCTCGAAGAGGTCGGCAGCCCGACCTTCTCGGGTCTCGGCACCAAGCTCGAGAACACGCTTCGCGTCGCCGAGGAGCAGTCGACGCGTCTCATCGCGCAGGCCGACATCGACGCCGAGAAGCTCCGTCGCGCCGCCGAAGACGAGGTGCACCTGCTCCGTTCAGACGCGAACGAGCTCGCCGAGCGCACGCTCACCGAGGCGCGCTCGCAGGCCGCGCGCACGCTCGAGAACGCCCGCGCCGAAGCCGACGACATGGTCTCCCGCGCCCACGAGTCGAGCGAGCAGCTGCGGAACGACGCCGCTCGGGATGCCGCGGCCATCCGCGGTGCGGCCACCACCGAGGCGGCCGACCTGCGTTCGAGCGGCAAGCGCGACGCGGCCGCCGCCGTCGCCGCCGCCGAGCGCAAGGCGTCCGAGATCCTCGTCTCCGCCAACAACGAGGCGTCCGAGGCGCGGGCGACCGCGGCCGGCCTCACGCAGGAGACCGAGCAGACCCGCGCCGAGGTCGCGATCGAACTCGACCGCGCACGTGCCGAGCTCGCGAAGGAGACCGAGCAGGCCCGCATCGACCTCGCCTCCGAGACCGAGCAGTCGCGTCTCGACCTCGAGCGCGAGACCGCCGAGGGCCGTGCCTCGCTCGAAGCCGAGATCACCGAACGCCGTGCCGCACTCGTGCACGAACTCGAGCAGGCGCGCACCGACCTCGACCGCGAGCTGGTCGCGAGCCGCGCCGAGCTCGAGCAGCAGCGCGAGCAGGCGAACGTCGACCTCGTCCGCGAGGCCGAGCTGGCACGCGTGAAGCTGCAGAGCGAACTCGACCGCCTTCGCGCCAAGCACGCCGCCGACCTCGAGCAGATGCGGGCCGACCTCTCGCTCGAGCAGGAGCAGGCTCGCGCCGACTTCGACGCCGAGTCGGAGCAGTCGCGCATCGACCTCGACAACCAGCTCACCTCGATGCGCAAGAAGACCACGCACGAGGTCAACCGCATGCGCCGCGAGATCGAGAAGGCGCACCTCGACCTCGAGGCCGAGCTCGCCGCGAAGCGCGACGAGGCCGAGCAGGAGCTGCTCGCGAGCCACCAGGAGGCGACCTCGCAGACGCAGAAGTTCCTCGAGGACGCCAACATCGAGCTCGCCGAGGCGACCGCTCGCACCGCCGAGAGCCGCGCCGAGGCCGAGCGCCTCGAGACCGAGGTCCGCGGCGAGATCGCGACGCTCCGCGACAAGGCCGACGAAGAGGCGCGCGAGCGCATCGCCGCCGCGCACACGCAGGCCCGAAAGCTCATCGCCGACGGCGAGGAGCGCACGCGTGCCCTCGTCGCCGATGCTGAAGACCGCCTCTCGCAGATCAAGATCGAGCGCGACGCGGTGGCCGGCTACTTCGAGAGCCTCCGCGGCGTGCTCACGCAGGCCGAGCAGGTCGCAGCGGCGAGCCGCGGCTAGCCCCGGGGTCGGCGAGGCTCGATGAAGATCCAGAACGCGTTCCGCATCGGCCTCGCCGGCACGCTCGGCGTCGGCGTCGGCATCGTGATCCTCTCGTCGATCGCGAGCCTGTCGACCGTGCTGACCTACGTCGGCGCTGCCCTCTTCCTGGCCCTCGGCCTCGAGCCCGCCATCGGCTGGCTCGAGCGCCGGGGGCTTCCTCGTTGGGCGTCCATCCTCATCGTCATGACGGGCGTCGGCCTGCTGCTTGCCGCCCTCGTGCTCGCCGTGGTGCCGATCGTCGTCGACCAGGTCAGCCAGCTCGTCGAGGAGATCCCGGCGATCGCCGATCGCGTGCAGTCCCAGGACTGGCTCGAGGAGCTCTCCGAGCAGTTCCCCCAGGTGCCGATCCGCGACATCACCGATCAGGTCACCAGCGCGATCACCGACTTCTTCACGAACCCCGAGAAGCTGAGCGAACTGGCGGGTGGCGTGCTGCAGGTCGCGATCGCGCTCGGCGCCGGCATCTTCGCCCTCGTGATCGTCTTCATCCTGACGCTCTACTTCTCCGCATCGCTCAGCGCGATGAAGCACACCGCATACCAGCTGGTCCCCGCCTCCCGCCGGGCCAGGTTCGCCGACCTCACCGAGCAGATCACCCAGTCCGTCGGCCGCTACGTGCTCGGCCAGGCCGGCCTCGCGGCCTGCAACGGCGTCGCGAGCTTCATCTTCCTGTCGATCATCCAAGCGCCGTTCCCGGCGGTGCTGGCGTTCCTCGCGTTCATCTTCTCGCTGGTTCCGCTCGTGGGCACGCTCTCGGCATCCGTCATCATCGTGCTCGTCTGCCTCATCCCCGGCCTCGGGTCCCCGCTCACGGCGCTCGTCGCGGCGATCTACTACCTGGTGTACATGCAGGTCGAGGCATACGTGCTGAGCCCGCGCATCATGAACCGTGCCGTGAAGGTCCCCGGAGCCCTCGTCGTGATCGCTGCGCTTGCCGGAGGCACCCTGCTCGGCCTGCTCGGCGCGCTCGTCGCGATCCCCGTGGCAGCGTCGTTCCTACTCATCATCAAGCAGGTCGTCATCCCACGCCAGAACGAGCTCTGACGCGACGGCTCAGGCGGTTGCCGCCCCACTCCGGGCGTCCCTCGTCGGCGGCCACGTCGTCGGCAACGGCAGCGCCGCCGGGTTGACCGCCGCGACGATCTCGTCGAGCACGCGGCGCGTCTGGGTCTCCCCCACCCACAGGTGCCGGCCGCCCTCGACGTCGATGCGGGCGATCTTCGGCGCCACCGCGAACCGCTCGGCCGCGGCATCCGGCCTGAGGTAGTCGTCGAACTCGGGGATGAGGGCGACCACCGGCACGGAGACGTCATTCCAGCGGCGCAGTTCCTCGACCGAGGTGCGATGCAGCGGCGGGGACAGGAGCACGGCGCCGGCGATGTCGTGCTCGAGGCCGTACTTCAGTGCGAGCTCCGTGCCGAACGACCACCCGACGAGCCACGGATTCGGCAGCCCGCGCTGCGCCACGAACGCCATCGCCGCGGCGACATCCTCGCGCTCCGAGATGCCCTCTCCGAACGAGCCGTCGCTCGTGCCCCGCGGCGAGGTCGTGCCCCTGGTGTTGAATCGCAGGACGGCGAGGTTCGCGAGCGCCGGCAGTCGCGCGGCGGCCTTGCGGATGATATGCGAGTCCATGAAGCCGCCGGCCGTCGGCAGCGGATGCAGCGTCACGAGGGTCGCGACCGGCTCCGCGTCGACCGGCGTCGAGAGTTCGCCGACGAGCGTGAGTCCGTCGGCCGTGTGCAGGCGCACCTCTTCGCGCACGGCCGGCAGTTCGACCGCGGCACGGATCTCGATGGGCGCCGATTCGGGATTGCTCATCTGGTTCCGATCCTCCAACAGTGCTGATGCCAATGACGACGTCCCGCGAGGTCTGCCGCATCGCCGAGCACGCCGTCGGCGCGCCAGACGACGAGGTGGGCCACGCCGGGCGCGACCTCCAGCCCGCAGGCCGGGCACACGTATCGCTTCACGGCCTGCACCTCGGAGACCGGCTGCACGTTCCACTCCCGACCGTCGCGGGTCTGGGTGCGTCGCCAGCCGGAACTCAGGCGATCGACGTCGAGTTCGGGATGCGGTTCGCGGGCCCGCGCCGCGCGACCATGGGAACGGTTCGAGCGCGGCATGCCACAAGTCTACGGTCGGATGCCGCATCCGCCGGCCGGATCGCAGGCGCGACGTGGGAGCTCGATGCCTGAGGGCGGCTCCCGGGAGTCAGTACCAGCCGATGGACTCGGAGTGCGCCCACGCGCCGCACGGCGTTCCGTACCGGCCCTGCACGTACCCGAGGCCCCACTCGACCTGGGTGGCCGCGTTGGTCTCCCAGTCGGCGCCGGCCGATGCCATCTTCGAGCC
This sequence comes from Agromyces sp. PvR057, assembly GCF_040547485.1. Lineage (NCBI taxonomy): Bacteria > Bacillati > Actinomycetota > Actinomycetes > Micrococcales > Microbacteriaceae > Agromyces > Agromyces sp. PvR057. The sequence goes on along the minus strand of NZ_JBEPPT010000001.1, from coordinate 1,586,326 downwards.
CGGGAGCGCCTGCGGGATGCCGTAGGCACCGCTGCCCGCGTTGTACGCGTTGACCCGCCAGCCGGATTCCTTGCTCCAGAGCGCGACGAGGCAGTCGAACTCGGTCGTCGCCCACCCGCGCGCCGCAACGGCCGTCGCGGCGTACGCCTGCGCCGACCCGGGATCCGGCGTCACGGCGGGCGGGGCCCATCCGCTCTCCTCGCTCGTGGAAGCCGGCTCGACGTACGCGGGCTTCGCCTGGACGTCGTAGCCCTCCTTCGAGGCGTCGAGCGTGTATTCACCGTCGACCTCGAGGGCCTGGATCGCGGCACCGCCGAAACGATCGCCCGCGACCTGGTCGGGGGTGGCGGTCGCGCCGGCATTCGGATCGACGAGGTTGATCGCGACGAAGCTCAGTGCCGCGCAGAACGCGAAGACGACGGTGATGCCCTGCTTGACCGCGCCGCGCGTTGCGACGGCGGTGCGAGGAGCGGTCGCGGGCGTCTCGCCCTGCTCGATGCCTGTATGCCTGCCCACGATTCGTCGAGTGTATCCGAGGTCCGAGCGGTGGAGCGAACGCCGTCCTCCTGCCTGCCCGCTCAGCGGACGGCCTGCATGACATCGACGACGGCGTCGAGCACGAGATCGACCTGCGATTCGCGATATCCGCCGCGCTGCGTGGCGAACACGACGCTCCGGACATCGTCGATCGAGATCGGCCATCCGTCACGGAAGTACCGTGTGAGCTTCTCGGCGAACTTGTCGACGTCGCGCACCCGGTAGCCGAGCGCGAGCGGGCTCATCCGGTCGAACCGGTGCCCCTCGGGCCTCGCGAGCCGGTTGGAGATCACCTGCGCCGTGGTGCGCGCCTCGGCGAGCCAGACCTCGTCGCCGTGCAGACGCGCGGCGACCTGGCGCTCCTCGACCGCGAAGGCGTCCTCGAGCCGCTCCATGGCGGCATCGACGTCGGCCGTGACGTAGCCGCCCTTCTGCAGGGCGAACGCCGTGAGCCGGATGCGCTCCGAGTTCAACGGCGGATCTGTTGCGAGCGGCGTACCGTCGTACGCGCGGCGTGCGACCTGCAGGAACTCGTCGACCTGCTCGGTGTGGTAGCCGCGCTGAGGCTTTCGGGTGCGGGGGAAGGTGGAGTCCACCGACCCATTATCACCGAGCATCACCCGAAGATGCGGAACGCCACGAACGCGACCGCCGCCGAAGGCAGGATCGAGTCGAGCCGGTCGAGGAATCCGCCGTGGCCCGGAAGCCACGAGCTCATGTCCTTGATGCCGAGGTCGCGCTTGATGAGCGACTCGGCGAGGTCGCCGAGCGTCGCCGTGAGGAAGATCGCGACGCCGAAGATGAGTCCGAACCACCACGTGTTGCCGAGCATGAAGAGCGAGAGCAGCACGCCGGCGATCACACTGGCGGCGGCTCCGCCCGCGAAGCCCTCCCACGTCTTCTTCGGACTGATCACGGGCGCCATCGGATGCTTGCCGAACATGAGTCCTGAGGCGTACGCGCCCGTGTCCGCCGAGATCGCGACGATCACGAACGCGAGCGTCCACCATTGTCCGCCGTCGGCCGCGGTGAGCACCACCGCGAACGTCGCGAGGAAGGTGACGTAGCCCTGCACGAAGGCGCTCGCGCCGAGGTCCCGCAGCAGCATGGTGCCGGATGTCCGCCTGCTGGCGGACACCTGCTCGCAGAGTCGCCAGATGCAGACGAGCGCGATGGCGACGAGCACCGCGATGAGCTGCCCGCCCGCACCGCCGAAGTACGCGAACGGCACGACCGCGACGGCCACGACGACCGAGGGGATCCGGGGCACGGAGAAGCGCCCCTTTCGCAGCGCCTGGGCGAGCTCGTAGCTCGCGAACGCCACGAGGGCCACCGCGAAGACCAGGAAGAGCTCCTTGATCACCAGCAGGCTGAGCAGCAGCGCGCCGCCGAAGCCCAAGCCGATGGCGATCGCGAGGATCAGGTTGCGGCCGGTACGGGCGTTGATCTTCTCCTGCGCCTGATCGAACTGCGCCTTCGACGCCTCGAACTGCCGCTCGATATCGACGCGCTTCGCGTGCACCTGCGACCGGAACTCATCACGAGCGTTGCGGTCCCGCCCACCGGCGTCCGTTTCGTCATGTTCAGGGACGCCCGACATCGTCTTCTCTCAGACCTCGAGGAGTTCGGCTTCCTTGCGCTTGAGCGCGTCGTCGATCGCGTCGATGTTCGACTTCGTGACCTGCTCGAGCTCCTTCTCGCCGCGCGAGACCTCGTCATCGCCGACCTCGCCCTTGAGCGCGTCGAGGTCGTCCTTCGCCTTGCGCCGGATGTTGCGGACCGAGACCTTCGCGTCTTCGGCCTTCGACTTGACGATCTTGACGAACTCGCGACGACGCTCCTCGGTGAGCTCGGGAAGCGTCACGCGGACGATGTTGCCGTCATTGGTCGGGTTCGCGCCCAGGTTCGGCGTGTCGCGAATGGCCTGCTCGATGTCGCGGATGGCGCCCTTGTCGTAGGGCGTCACGACGAGCGTGCGCGCCTCGGGGTTCGCCAGCGACGCGAGCTGCGCGAGCGGCGTGGGGGTGCCGTAGTAGCTCACCAGGATCTTCTGGAAGAGCTGGGGGTTGGCACGGCCGGTCCGGACGGACGCGAAGTCGTCCTTGGCGACCTCGACCGCCTTCTGCATGCGTGCATTGGCATCGGACAGTACATCCGCGATCACGGGGGCTCCTTCGTTCGCTGCTCGGACCAGTCTATCGAGTCGCCGGGGACTCGCTGTTGCTGACGATCGTGCCGAGGTCGGCACCGAGGATCGCCGCAGTGACGTTGCCGCCCGGCTCCATGCCGAACACCTGCATCGGCATGCCGTTGTCCATGCACAGGCTGAAGGCCGTCGAGTCGACCACCTTGAGGCCGCGCTGGAGCGCCTCCTGGTACGTGATCCGATCGATCTTGTGCGCGTCGGGGTTCGTCCGCGGATCGTCGGAGTAGACGCCGTCGACGCCGTTCTTCGCGACGAGCACGACCTCGGCGTCGATCTCGAGCGCGCGCTGCGCCGCGACGGTGTCGGTCGAGAAGTACGGGAGTCCGGCGCCGGCGCCGAAGATGACGACACGGCCCTTCTCGAGGTGGCGCTCGGCGCGACGCGGGATGTACGGTTCCGCGACCTGCGTCATCGAGATGGCCGACTGCACGCGGGTCTCCGCACCGGCCTGCTCGAGGAAGTCCTGCAGGGCGAGCGAGTTCATGACCGTGCCGAGCATGCCCATGTAGTCGGCTCGCCCTCGGTCCATGCCGCGCTGCGAGAGCTCAGCGCCGCGGAAGAAGTTGCCGCCGCCGACCACGATCGCGATCTCGACCGTCCGTGCGGCATCGGCGATCTCGCGTGCGAGCGCGCTCACCACGTCGGGGTTCACGCCGAGCGAGCCTCCGCCGAACGCCTCGCCCGAGAGCTTGAGCATGACCCTGCGCTTACGTTCCGTCATCCCCGACCGTTCCTTCCCCTTGGGAGTCAAAGTTAGTGCTTCTCGTGCCGCGGCGCAGTGCCGGAACACGGGTCTTTCCGCGACGGATCAGTCACGGCTCGTCCAGGATGCCCCGGACACAGCAAAGGAGCCCGGATCGCGAGGCGATCCGGACTCCTTCACAACGACTTACGCGGTGGCCTTGAAGCGGGCGAACGACGACACGGTGATGCCGGCGTCGGCCAGGACCTTCTGGACCTGCTGCTTGTTGTCGCGCGCGTAGTCCTGCTCGAGCAGGGCGACCTGCTTGAAGAACGAAGTCAGACGACCCTCGATGATCTTCGGCAGGGCCGCCTCGGGCTTGCCCTCGTTGCGGCTGATCTCGGTGACGATCTCGCGCTCCTTCTCGACGACGTCGGCCGGAACCTCGTCGCGAGTCAGGTACGTGGGGTCGAACATCGCGATGTGCTGTGCGATCGCACGAGCGGTCTCCGCGTCTTCGCCCGAGTAGGACACGACCACGCCGATCTGCGGCGGGAGGTCCTTCGAGGTCTTGTGCAGGTAGACCGCGAACTGGTCGCCCGGCAGCGTGACGGCGCGCGTGAGCGCGACCTTCTCGCCGAGGATGGCGGCCTGCTCGTCGATGACCTCGCCGACGGTCTTGCCGTCGAGCGGCGCCGCAAGGGCGGCGTCGACGTCGGCGGCGCCGGCTGCGGCGACCGCGTCGAGGACGCGCTCCGAGAGGGCGACGAACTTGTCGTTCTTCGCAACGAAGTCGGTCTCGCATGCGAGCTGGATCAGGGTGTAGCCCGAGGGCGACTCCTTGGCGGCGACGAGGCCCTCGCTGGTGGAGCGGTCGGCACGCTTCGCGTTGCCCTTCGCGCCCTTGAGGCGGAGGATCTCCGTGGCCTTCTCGAGGTCGCCGTCGGCTTCCTCGAGCGCCTTCTTGGTGTCGACCATGCCCGTGCCGAGCTGCTCGCGCAGGGCCTTGATGTCGGCGATGCTGATTGCCATTTCCGGCATTCTCCTTTGAGTTCGAGTTGGGCGGCGGAATTACTCGGCAGCAGCCTCGGGGGCGGCCTCTTCGACGACCTCGGCGGCCTCGGGTGCAGCAGCCTCCTCGACGACCTCGGCAGCCTCGGCCTTGGCCTCTGACTCGGTCTCGGCGACCTTCTCGGTCTCGGCGGAGGCCTGCTCCGGGGTCGTCGCGGAACCGGCCTGGAGGAGCTCCTGCTCCCACTCGGCGAGCGGCTCGACGGCGGAGACGTTGCCGGCCTCTTCGGGCTTCTGGTGGCGCTCGATGAGGCCCTCGGCAGCGGCGTCCGCGATGATGCGGGTCAGGAGCGCGACCGAACGGATGGCGTCGTCGTTGCCCGGGATCGGGTACTGGACCTCGTCGGGGTCGCAGTTGGTGTCGAGGATGCCGATGACGGGGATGCCGAGCTTCTTGGCCTCGTCGATCGCCAGGTGCTCCTTCTTGGTGTCGACCACCCAGAGCGCCGAAGGCGTCTTCGACAGGTTGCGGATGCCGCCGAGCGACTTGTGCAGCTTGTCGAGCTCGCGCTTCTTGATGAGGAGTTCCTTCTTGGTGAAGCCACTCGTGGTGCCTTCGAAGTCGAGCTCCTCGAGCTCCTTCATGCGCGCGAGGCGCTTGGAGACCGTCTGGAAGTTGGTGAGGAGGCCGCCGAGCCAACGCTGGTTGACGTAGGGCTGGCCGACGCGGGTCGCCTGCTCGGCGATGGACTCCTGAGCCTGCTTCTTCGTGCCGACGAAGAGGACGGTGCCGCCGTGGGCGACCGTCTCGCGGACGAAGTCGTACGCCTTGTCGATGAAGGCGAGCGACTGCTGCAGGTCGATGATGTAGATGCCGGAACGCTCGGTGAAGATGAACCGCTTCATCTTCGGGTTCCAACGGCGGGTCTGGTGCCCGAAGTGCACGCCGCTGTCGAGCAGCTGGCGAATGGTGACGACGGCCATGAGCCGTACTCCTTTGTTCTCAGTTGACGCCCCGACCGGCGGTCGGAGCCCTGGTGCCCGGCACGGCTCCGCCGCCTCCTGCTCGTGAGAGCATGAAGTCGGACCGAGTGGAGTCGTCTGCCGAAATGGCACGCGTAGTCACCCCGACGCGCGGGGTGCTCTCGGAAGTCTAGCACCGGCACCGATCCTCCCCAACCCGACGCCGGTCCCGACGCCCTGCAGTCCGACGCGACTGCTGCGTCGGTCGTGCCGCGATCGCCGAGCATGTGGCCATGACGAAACCGGATCCCGCTTCCCGATCGCCCGTTCGCGCCGATGCGCGCCGTCTGCATCGGACGGCCGTGCTCGCCGCCTTCGTGGTTCTGGCGGTCTCGGTCGATCTGCCCGCGGGCGGTGCGGCGTTCGCCGACGCCCTGCGATCACGTTCGCCGGATGCCGCGGGCTCCCCCATCCCGGCGACCTCGGCGACGGATGCCTCCGGCCCAGCCGGTCGGATCGCGGGTGCCGACCCGCTCTTCGCGCGCGATGACTGGATCTGGCCAACGGCGTCGCCGATCCTCGTCGAGGAACCGTTCCGTGCCCCCGCAACCCCGTACGCGGCGGGTCACCGCGGTGTCGACCTCCGGGCGTCCGCCGGCGAACCCGTCCGAGCGCCCGCCGACGGCGTGGTGTCCTTCGCGGGCATGGTCGCCGGGCGCCCCGTCGCCTCGATCGACCATGGCGGCGGGCTCGTGAGCTCGCTCGAGCCGGTCGAGGCGAGCGTGTCGGCGGGCGAGGCCGTCGCGGCCGGAGCGGTCGTCGGCATGGTCGCCGCTGGCGGCCACTGCGAGCGTCGGTGCGTGCATCTCGGCGTTCGGCTTCACGGCGAATACGTCTCGCCCATGCTCTACCTCGGCGGGGTGCCGCGAGCGGTGCTGCTGCCCTGGTGACCCCCGCCCCGCCCTCGGCTGCCCGTGCGGGCGCTCGGCTTGGGCGGCTGATCCGATCGGCCCGTGAATCCAGACGGGCCGATCGGACCTGACGCCGTGAACCGGTGCAGGATGCCGCCGCGCCTCGACTCAAGCTCGGGGATGCGCCGTGCGATAGCTCTGCTTCAGGCGTTCGGCCGAGACATGCGTGTAGATCTGCGTCGTGCCGAGGCTGGCATGGCCGAGGAACTCCTGCACGGCGCGCAGGTCGGCTCCCCCGTCGAGCAGATGCGTCGCCGCGGTGTGCCGCAGCGCGTGCGGTCCGCTCGGGCCGGTGCCGGGAATCTCCTCGAGCATGCCGGCGACGAGCCGGTACACGCTCCGGACCCCCATGCGGGCGCCGCGCGCGCCGAGCAGCACCGCGGTCCGGTCCGACTCGCGCACACCGCGCACCGCACCGGCCTGGCCCGGGGCGCCGCCCGGATCCGACTCGGGGCGCCGTGCCGCCAGTGCGGCCACGATGGTCGGTCGCGCGTGCTCGAGATAGCGGTCGATCGCCCGCGCAGCCGGCGCGCCGTAGGGCACCACGCGCTCCTTCGAGCCCTTGCCCATCACGCGCACCGTTCGACGTTCGCGGTCGACGTCGGGCAGGTCCAGTCCGACGAGCTCGGAGACGCGCAACGCCGACGCGTAGAGCAGTTCGGCGATCGCGACATCCCGCTCCGCGATCGGGTCGCCGTCGGCCGCCCGCTCCTCGAGTCGTGCGATGGCGCCTTCGAGCGCGGTCTGCGAGACGACACGGGGCAGCGTGCGCAATGCCCGGGGCGCCTTCAGGCGGGTTCCCTGGTCGACGTCGACGATGCCTCGCCTCGCGAGCCACGAGGTGAACCCCCGAGCGGATGCCGCGCGCCTGGCGATGCTGGCCCGCGCGAGGTCGCGCTCGGTCGCCGCCCACAGCCAGTCGCGCAGGAGCGCCAGATCGATGCCGGCCGCATCGGCGACGCCTCGCGATTCGGCGAAGGAGAGGAGGTCGGCGAGATCCGACGCGTAGGCGGCGAGCGTATGCAAGGAGTACCCGCGCTCCGTCTTCACGTGCGCGAGGTAGTCCTCGAGGACGACGTCGAGACCCGTCACCACCCCAGCCTGCACTGTGCTGCTCGGCACGAACGCCTGGACGCGCCCGAACGCACGATCAAGCCGAGGGTTTCCGGGAGAAGCGCTCGAGGCGCTCCGCCGGGCTGAGCGCCTCGATCTCCTCGAAGAAGTCCTCGGCGAATCCCGCGACGACCCGGTGCGGGCCGACCGGCACCACCGAGGTCACGACGCTGTCGTCGAAGAGGTGCACGAGGCTGAAGGACCGCCCACCGTCGACCCCCACGAGCTTGCGGGCGGAAGCCGCGACGTCGAGGGTGTATGCGGTCGCCCCTGCGACGGCGACCGGGATGCCCGCGAAGCTGCCGTTCGTCGCGTAGTGCAGGTGGCCGCCGAGGATCAGTCTGACGTCGCGGCCGCGCACGACCTCGGCCAGCGCGTCCTGCCCTCGGAGTTCGAGCACGTCCATGAGCGCGATCGGGGTCGGGATGGGCGCGTGGTGCAGCGCGAGCACGGTGCCGTATGGTGCGGGCTCGGAGAGTTGCGCATCGAGCCATGCCAGTGTGCGGCCGTCGAGAGCCCCGTGGTGGTATCCGGGAACGCTCGAGTCGAGTGCGATGACGCGGACGCCGCCGACGTCGACGACGTGGTCGACGGGCGCATCGCCGGCCGGGTCGGCGTCGAGCAGGCCGACCCGGAAGGCGTCGCGCTCGTCGTGGTTGCCCATGACCCAGACGAGCTCCGCCTCTGCGGCGGCGGCGAGCGGTTCGAGCACCGCTCGCACGCGTCGGTATGCGTCGGGCTCTCCGAGGTCGGCGACGTCGCCGGTGACGACGATCGCATCGAGCGCCGTTCCGAGGAGCGCGAGCTGCGATGCCGTGCTCGCGAGGGCCCCGACCGTGTCGGCCTCGCCGCCGAGCAACGCACCGCCGTCGAGCAGGTGCGTGTCGCTGACGTGCGCGATGACGTGCCGCGCCGCGGGATACCTGCCGAGTTGTACGACCATGGCCACCTCCGCCGAAAGCCTACGGCCTGCCTCCGTCACCACGCCGACGTGTCACGAGGCGCGTCGCCGGCGTATCCAGCCGTCCGCCCGATGCGCGACGACCGCGTCGAGTTCGAGGACGCCGAGCACCGCCATGACCTCGCCGGTGGTGAGTCCGCTCCGCCGTGCGAGGTCCGCGACGTCTCGCGGTGCCCGCGTGCTGAGCGCGTCGAGCACCCGGACCTCCTCGGATGAGGCGCCCTCGAGGCCGCCCGCCCCGGCTCCGTCGCCCGCATCCGCCTGCGTGCCTCCGGCGAGGCCGGAGCCGTCGGCGGCGAATCGCTCGAGCCCACCGGCCAACTCGACGATCTGGTCGGCGTTCACGACGCACACGGCGTCGAACTCGCGCAGCAGGCGGTGGCATCCGGCAGAGGCCGGGCTCGTCACCGGGCCCGGCAGGGCACCGAGCGGACGCCCGAGCGCCGCCGCGTGCCCTGCCGTGTTGAGCGACCCGGAGCGTGCACCCGCTTCGACCACGACGGTGGCCGAACTGGCCGCCGCGATGAGCCGGTTGCGTTGCAGGAAACGCCACTTCGTGGGCGAGGAGCCGCATGGCAGCTCGGAGACGACCGCGCCGGTCTCGGCGATGCGCTGCAGCAGCCCGTCGTGTCCGACGGGGTAGAAGCGGTCGACGCCGCCCGCGAGGAACGCGATGGTCGTTCCCTCGCTCGCCAGGGCGGCACGGTGTGCCATGCCGTCGATGCCGTAGGCGCCGCCCGACACCACGACGAACCCACGGTCGACGAGTCCTGCCGAGAGCTCCATCGTCATGTGCTCGCCGTATGCGGTCGCGGCGCGAGCCCCGACCAGCGCGACCGAGGGGATCCGGGGGCGGAGGTGGGCCGGGTCGCCGCGCACCCAGAGCCCGAGCGGGGCGTGCGCGCCCAGGTCGTCGATGCCGATCGGCCAGCACGCGTCGCCGGGCGAGATGAACACCGCTCCGACGCGCCGCGCCTGCGCCATGCCTCGGACGAAGGCGCCATGGTCGATGCGCGGGATCCATCGCGCGAGACCGACCTCGAGGTCCTTCGCCGTCAACTGCTCCCCCGCGTCGCGGGCCTCACCCGCGAGGCGGTCGACCGACGCGGCGTCTCCGACGGCGTGGCCGAGCAGGTGATCCGCGGTTCGCGTCGCACCGAGGGCGTCGACCAGGCGGCCGAGCGTGCCGTCGCCGGGCTCGGCGAGCGTGCCGAGCAGGGCTCGTGCGAACGCGTCGGCGCCCAGGTCGGAGGCAAGGATCTGCGTATCGCCATCGGATGCGACGGCCTCGTGATCGGCCTTCGCCGATTCGGGGCGGATCGCCATGAACTCCTGCCGCAGGTGGATCGCGGCTCGCTCCACCGCGCTCATCGTGCGATGCCCTGACGGAAGTAGAGCGCGTTGCCGACATGGCCGGCATCGGGAGCGACCGCTCCGGCCAGGTCGGCCAGGGTCCACGCCGTCTTCAGCACGCGGTCGTACCCGCGCATCGTGATGCCGCCCCTCTCGAGCGAACGATCCAACGCCTTCGTGGCGCGACCGCCGGGATGCAGCCCTCCGGCTCCACGAAGCCACGGACCGGGCATCTGCGCGTTGGTGCGCCACGGCGTGCCGCGGAGCCGCTCCGCCGCGACGGCGCGTGCGGCCGACACCTTCGCCCGAGCCTCGGCACTCGTCATGCCGCGCCGCTCGCGCGCGACGCGCAGGTTCGCTGCGGTGAGCCTCGGAACCTTCAGCTGCAGGTCGATGCGGTCGAGCAGCGGCCCCGAGATCCGGCCGAGGTAACGGCGGCGCAGATTCGGAGGACATGTGCACTCGGCGGTGCCGTCGAGCCCGCACGGACACGGGTTCGCCGCGATCACGAGCTGGAACCGAGCCGGGAAGCTCGCGACCGCGTTCGCCCGGTGGATGCTGATCGTGCCCGATTCGAGCGGCTGACGCAGGACGTCGAGCACGGCGGCCGGGAACTCCGGCGCCTCGTCGAGGAAGAGCACGCCGTGCGACGCTCGCGCCGCGGCCCCTGGACGGATGAGCCGGCTGCCGCCGCCGACCATCGCCGCGGCGGTCGCCGTGTGGTGCGGGGCTTCGAACGGCGGCCGGAACGACAGGCCGGACCCGACGGGCCGGCCCGAGAGCGAGCGCAGGCACGACACTTCGAGCGCGGCATCGGCATCGAGGTCGGGCAGGATGCCGGGTAGCCTCGACGCGAGCATGGTCTTGCCTGCACCGGGCGGGCCGATCATCGAGAGGTGGTGCCCTCCGGCGGCCGCCGCGAGCAGCGCGTCGATCGCGTCGGCGTTGCCGGCGACATCGGCGAGGTCGCCGGAAGCCTCGGCGGTGCCGGGCTGCTCGCCCCGCACCATCGGCACCGCTGCGACGTCGCTCGGCTCGAATCGCCCACCGTGGTGGATCGCCGCGTCGAGCAGCGAGACGACGCCGATGATCTCGACCTCGGGCACGAGCGACGCCTCGTCGGCGTTCGCACGAGGCACCATGACCGTGCGATGTCCGGCCCTGACGGCGGCGAGCACGGCCGGCAGGATGCCGTCGATCGGCCGCAACCGCCCGTCGAGGCCGAGCTCTCCGAGGTGCACCACGCGGGCGACGGAGTCGATCGACACCTCGCCGGCCGCCGCGAGGCACGCGACGGCGATCGCGAGGTCGAAGCCCGAGCCGTGCTTGGGCAGCGCCGCGGGCGAGAGGTTCACGGTGAGCTTGCGCTGCGGCAACGGGCACCCGGCGTTGACGGCCGCGGCGCGCACCCGCTCGCGGGCCTCGGCGAGGGCGGCGTCGGGCAGGCCGATGATCGAGAAGCCCGGGAGCTGGGCGGACAGGTCGGCTTCGACCTCGACGATCGAGCCCGTGAGCCCGAGCAGCGCGACGGCGTGCGTTCTGGCGACCGTCATCAGCTGATGCCCTCGAGGTGCTCGATGAGCGCCGGCGCCTCGTCGGGGGCGAGCACCGCGACGGCGTCGATGCGGATGCGCGGCGCCGCGGCATCCGTCGCCTCGCACCAGGCGACCGCGAGCCGCCGCAACCGCGACAGCTTCGACGGCGTGATCGCCTCGAACGGATGCCCGTAGTCGTGCGAGGTGCGAGTCTTCACCTCGATGAACACCGTCGCGTCGCCGTCGCGCGCGACGATGTCGATCTCGCCGAGCGTGCACCGCCAGTTGCGGTCGATCACGCGCAGTCCGCGTGACTCCAGATGGTCGACCGCGAGTTGTTCGCCTCGCCGACCGAGTTCTGCATTGTGGGCCACCAGCACCACCTCCGCGACCAGCGTGGTGGCGATGCCTCGACGGTTCGCTCACGATCGGCGCGCGCAGGGACGAACGCGCGGCCGACGCGCCTGTGGAGGGCAGGTGCGGAGCGACCCGGCGGGTGCCGAACGCCCCTGCCGGACCGGCCTACTCGTCGAGTGCGAGTTCCTTCGGCAGCTCGAACTCCCGCGTGGCGAGCTCTTCGACGTTGACGTCCTTGAACGTGAGCACGCGCACCGCCTTGACGAAGCGGTCGGCACGGTAGACGTCCCAGACCCACACGTCCTTCATCGTGAGTTCGAAGTAGAAGTCGTGCTCGGTGTCGCGGCGAACCAGCTCGACCTCGTTCGCGAGGTAGAAGCGACGCTCGGTCTCGACCACGAACTTGAACTGCGAAACGATGTCGCGGTACTCGCGGTACAGGGCAAGCTCGACCTCGCGGTCGTAGTCTTCGAATTCGTCGTCATCCATCGGGTTCATCCTACGCCGAGGTCGAAGAGCGCGGGCGCTTCGACGGCGCGCTCGTGCAGCCAGGTCCGGCGGTGCAGGTCGCTCGGCCCGTGCTCGGTGATCGCGTCGAAGTGCGCACGACTGGAGTAGCCCTTGTTCTCGTTCCATGCGTACACGGGCAGCTCGTGGTGCGCCACGTGCATGAGGCGATCGCGGTGGACCTTCGCGAGCACGGATGCCGCGGCGACCGACGCGCAGTCGCGGTCGGCCTTGATGCGGGTGCTCACGCGCGCGCGGTGGTCGATCGCCCGGCTCAGCCAGTCGTGGTTGCCGTCGAGCACGAGCGGAGCGTCGTCCAACTCGCCGGCGGTGCCTGCGGCCTCCTCAGTCGCACGAAGCGCCGTGAGCGCCCGCGCACCAGCCAGGCCGAGGCAGGCCATGATGCCGAGCTCGTCGATCTCGGCGGCGGATGCCTCGCCGACCGCCCAGGCGCGCACCCACGCCCCGGCGCGCGGCGCCATGAGCTCGCGCTTGGGCTCGGTGAGGAGCTTCGAGTCGCGGAGACCGGTGGGCATGCGCCGCACCGACGGATCGATGACGACCAGGCCGACCGCGACCGGACCCGCGAGCGCCCCGCGGCCGACCTCGTCGCAGGCGAGCACGACGGGCGCCCCGGACTCGAAGAGCTCGCGTTCGACCTTGAGGTTCGGGATGGCGGCCGGGGCCACGTCAGTCGCCGCCCTCTGCGGCCTCTTCGACCCCCGCGAACGTCTCGGGGTAGTTGCCGAGCCATGCCCAATGCGACACCGGCCAGCTGACCACGAAGGCGCGGCCGACGACGTTCTCGATGGGCACGAAGCCCTTGAGGGGCGTCTCGGCGTTGTAGCGCGAGTCCTTGGAGTTGTACCGGTTGTCGCCCATGACCCAGAGCGAGCCCTCGGGCACCACCTGGTCGAAGTCGTCGCGCGAGACCTTGGTGTCGCCCGCGGGCAGCACGACGTAGGGCTCGTCGAGGGGCACGCCGTTGACGCTCATCTGGCCGAGGGCGTTGCAGCACGTGACGTGATCTCCGGGCAGGCCGATCACGCGCTTGACGAGGTGGTCGTTCGAGTCGGGGGCCGAGAGCCCGACGAATGCGAGGAACCAGTCGACCGCGGCGGCGAGCGGCGGGGTCTCGGGCTCGACGCGCGCCGGCAGCCATCCGCCCGGATCCTTGAACACGACGACGTCGCCGCGCTCGAGGGGCGTGACGCCGGGGACGAGCTGGTTCACGATGATGCGGTCGTCCTTGACGAGGGTCATCTCCATCGACTCCGACGGGATGAAGAACGACCGGATCAGGAAGGTCTTGATCAGGAACGAGACGAGGACGGCCACCACGAAGATGACCAGCAGATCTCGCAGGAAGAGCAGGGCCCCTCGCTTGCGGCGGTTCGACGAAGACCTCTCGCCGTCGATACGAGTGGTGCTGATTTCTTCTGTCATTTAACCGCCTGAGCTCCTCACCCCAAGTGTAGGGGTGAGGAGCTCAGGTCGAAGGCCGCGGCCCGCGCGACGCGCGGGCCGCGAAGCCGGGATCAGGCGTCGCGCTTCTCCTTGATCTTCGCCTTCTTGCCGCGGAGCTTGCGCAGGTAGTAGAGCTTCGCGCGACGCACGTCACCGCGGGTGACGACCTCGATGTGGTCGATGACCGGGGAGTGCACCGGGAACTTGCGCTCGACGCCGACCTGGAAGCTGACCTTGCGGACCGTGAAGGTCTCGCGGACGCCTTCGCCCGAACGGCCGATGACGACGCCCTGGAAGACCTGGATACGCGAGCGCGTACCTTCGATGATGTTGACGTGCACCTTGACGGTGTCGCCCGCGCGGAAGTCGGGGACGTCCGACCGCAGGCTCGCAGCGTCGACGTGGTCGAGGATGTGCATGATGGTTCGCTCTCTGCGCCCGCAACCGGTCGAACGCGGATCAATGAATGGAAGAATCTGGTGCCGCCCGCGCGATCGCTCGCGCTGTGCATGCTCCCCGGAGGCAGAGTCCCGCGGCGGCACAATCCTCTATTGTGCCATGTTCTGCTGCGCTGCGCCAAAGCGGGTCGGATGCCGCGCCGCCGAGTCCTGTCCGACGCTCCCGCCGAGCGCGATCGGAGACCGCGAACGCGCGCGCCGCGTCAGTCGCGCTGCGGGCGTTCCTCGACCACGATGACCTCGCCGAGGTCGTAGGGCTGCTGCACCGACGGCCCGCCACCGGCATCCGTTCGGGGCACCGCCCCGGCCTGCGCGACCCGCTCGTACTCGGCCATCGTCTCCTGCATGCGCTTGGCGCCGTCGCGGACGAGCTGCACGATCGCGTACCAGAAGGCCACGAGCGCGAGGGCGATCGAGAGCACCGCGAAGGCGGCCATCGAGGGCCCGGAGAAGCCGAACGCGATGATCGCCGCGTGCCACGCGCCGAGGATGCCGACATCGGCCCAGGAGACGGCTCGCGTCTCGCGGACCGTCGGACGCATCGACGTGAGCAGTGCGATGACCGCGAGCGAGACGAAGGTGACCGGTACGGTGATGACCAGGCCCAGCGTGCCCCACCCGCCGCCGCCGAACACGGCCCAGCCGACCACGAGCCAGACCGGCAGCACGATCATGGCGGCCTGGATCCATCTGAAGAAGATGCGCCGGAAGAGCATGGTCACAGGATAACGCGGGCCCGTGCGCGGATGCCGGGTGTTCACTCAGGGCGGAGCCGCCAGAATGGACGAGGAGAGGAACACCGTGATCGAACTGAGGACCCCCGCCGAGATCGACGAGATGCGCGCTGCCGGGCGCTTCGTCGCGAGCGTCATCGAGGCGACGTCGAAGGCCGCGGCCGTCGGCGTGAACCTGCTCGAGCTCGACGCCCTCGCGCACGAGATGATCCGCAAGGCCGGCGCCGAGAGCTGCTACATCGACTACCACCCCTCGTTCGGCGCGAGCCCGTTCGGCAAGGTCATCTGCACCTCGGTCAACGACGCCGTGCTGCACGGACTCCCCCACGACTACCGGCTGCGCGACGGCGACCTGCTGAGCCTCGACTTCGCCGCGTCCGTGAACGGCTGGGTCGCCGACTCTGCGCTGTCGATCGTCGTCGGCACGCCGCGCCGGGCCGACCTCCGCCTCATCGACACCACGCAGCGCGCGCTCGACGCCGGCATCGCCGCCGCCCGGCCGGGCAACCGCATCGGCGACATCTCGCGGGCGATCGCGGAGGTCGCGAAGTCCGAGGGCTACTCGATCAACACCGACTTCGGCGGCCACGGCGTCGGCCGCACCATGCACGGCGACCCCCACATCCCGAACAACGGGCGCCCGGGCCGCGGACTGCCGCTGAAGCCGGGACTCGTCGTCGCGATCGAGCCGTGGTTCCTCGAGACCACCGACCGCATCTTCACCGATCCCGACGGGTGGACGCTCCGCAGCGCCGACGGCTCGCGCGGCGCGCACTCCGAGCACACGATCGCCGTCACCGACGGCGACCCCATCGTGCTCACGAAGCGGGGCTGAGCACCTCGACCTCGACCATGCCGTCGACGACCCGCGCCGTGAAGGTGCGGAGCGAGAGCGCCTCGTTCGTGAAGCACTCGCCGGTCACGAGGTCGTAGACCTCCTTGTGCAGGGGCGAGGCGATCGTGAGCCGGTCGCCGCGCGATCCCGTGATGCCGCGCGCCATGACGGGAGCGCCGGTGTGCGGGTCGTGGTGGTCGACCGCGTAGATCTCGTCGTCGCCGAGCCGCACGAGCGCGACCTGGTCGGTTCCGAGCAGCGCCACCTCGCCCCATCCCTGCTCGAGGTCCCGGATCCCGCAGACTCGAACCCAGGTCGTGGCCTCGATCGTGATCGTCATGTCGCGCTCCTCCCGTTCGGTGGCTCCGAACGTACGGTGCAGGTGTTTCCGCGCACGACTGCGGGTGTTTCCCCGACGTGAAACCCGCCTCACACGCGGGTGCCTCGAACGTGAGACGCGATTGCCGGAGCGGTTACGTCGACGTAACAGGGCGGAAACCGCCCCGCCCTACGTTGGCAGCATTCGAGCCACGGAGGCACCATGACCGAGAACAGCCCGGCCGGCATCCGCACGCGCGACGTCGTCATCGTCGGCGGCGGGCCCGCCGCACACCGCCTCGCCGACAGCCTGCACATGCGCGACGAGGAGCGCACGCTGCGCGTCACCGTGATCGGCGACGAGCCCCACCTGCCCTACGACCGCGTGGCACTCAGCGCGCGCCTCGCCGACGGCACGGCCGACCTCACGCTGCAGCCGACCGCGATGTGGGACCCGTCGCAGGTGCGGCTGATCACCGGCGAGCGGGTCGACGCGATCGACGCCGCCCAGCAGACCGCGACGACGTCGGCCGGCACGGTGCTGCACTGGGACGAGCTCGTGCTGGCGACCGGGTCGAGCGCCCCGGTTCCGGCCATCCCCGGCGCTGAGAGCACCCGCGTGTACCGCACGATCGAGGACGTCGACAACCTCGTCGCCGAGGCTCGGCAGCTCGCCGAGCAGCACGGACGCCCGGCGCGCGTCGTCGTCGCCGGAGGCGGACTGCTCGGCCTCGAGGCGGCCGGCGGCCTGGCCGAGCTCGGCGCGCACGTCGCGGTCGTGCACTCGGGCGGATGGCTCATGTCGGCCCAGCTCGACGAGGGCGCAGGGCGCGCGCTCGGGCGCATCATCTCCGGCCAGGGCATCGGCCTGCACCTCGGCGCCAGGCCCTCCGCGGTCCGCGTCGACCGCGGCGCGGTCACGGCCGTCGAGCTCACGAACGAGCGCGTCATCGAGGCCGACCTGGTGATCTTCGCGATCGGCATCAGCCCGCGCGACGAGCTCGCCCGCGACCTCGGACTCGAGCTCGGGCCACGCGGCGGCGTCGCGATCGACAGCGCGTGCGCGACATCCGCCCCCGGCATCTGGGCGATCGGCGAGGTCGCGAGCTTCGAGGGCCGATGCACCGGCCTCGTCGCCCCCGCGAACGCGATGGCCGAGGTCGTCGCCGACCGCCTGCTCGGCGGCGCCGCCGAGTTCACGACCATCGACGACGCGACCAAACTGAAGCTCTCGGGCGTCGACGTCGCGAGCTTCGGCGACGCGCTGGCCCGCACCGAGCAGGCCCTCGAGATCGTCTACGCCGACCCGGCCCGCGGGCTCTACCAGAAGCTCGTCATGACCGACGATGCGAAGACCCTGCTCGGCGGCATCTTCGTCGGCGACGCGTCGCCGTACGCCTCGCTGCGCCCGATGCTCGGCATGCAGCTCTCGTCCGAGCCCGCCGCGTACCTGTCGGCCTCGGGCATGGAGGCGCCGGCCGGCGACGAACTGCCCGCCGCCGCACTCGTGTGCGCGTGCAACAACGTCGCCGCCGGCACCATCCGCGACGCCGTGAACGGCACCGAGCACGCCGAGGGCTGCACCGACCTGGGCGAGCTGAAGGCCTGCACCCGCGCCGGCACCCAGTGCGGCTCGTGCGTGCCGCTCGTGAAGAAGCTGCTCGAGGCGGAGCTCACGAAGTCGGGCATCACGCCCTCGCGTGCCCTTTGCGAGCACTTCGAACTCTCGCGGCAGGAGCTCTTCGAGTCCATCCGGGTGCTCGAGCTCACGTCGTTCGACGAGATCATCGCGCGCCTCGGCACCGGGCGCGGCTGCGACGTCTGCAAGCCGGTCGTCGGGTCCATCCTCGCCACCCAGCACGGGTCGTACATCCTCGACGGCGGTCGCGGCGGCCTGCAGGACACGAACGACCGCGCCATGGCGAACATGCAGAAGGACGGGACCTACTCGGTCGTGCCGCGCATCCCCGCCGGCGAGATCACGCCGGAGAAGCTCCTCGTCATCGCCCAGGTCGCGACCGACTACGGCCTCTACACGAAGATCACCGGCGGGCAGCGCATCGACCTCTTCGGTGCGAGGCTCGACCAGCTGCCCGACATCTGGAAGCGGCTCGTCGACGCCGGGTTCGAATCTGGCCAGGCCTACGGCAAGGCGCTCCGCAACGTGAAGAGCTGCGTCGGCTCGACCTGGTGCCGGTACGGCGTGCAGGACTCCGTCGCGATGGCCGTGCAGCTCGAGCTGCGCTACCGCGGCCTGCGCTCGCCGCACAAGCTCAAGTTCGGCGTCTCGGGCTGCGCGCGCGAATGCGCCGAGGCGCGCGGCAAGGACGTCGGGGTGATCGCGACCGACCAGGGATGGAACATGTACGTCGGCGGCAACGGCGGGTTCCAGCCCGCGCATGCGCAGTTGCTCGCGAGCGACCTCGACGACGAGACACTGCTGAAGTACATCGACCGCTACATCATGTACTACGTGCGAACCGCCGACCGGCTGCAGCGCACCGCCCGCTGGATCGAGGACATCGAGGGCGGCCTCGACCACGTGCGCGACGTCGTCGTGAACGACTCCCTCGGCCTCGCCGAGGAGCTCGAGCGGGCCGTCGACCGACACGTCGACGGCTACGAGGACGAGTGGGCGGCGACGCTCGCCGATCCGGAGCGCCTGCGCCGGTTCCGCTCGTTCGTGAACGCGCCGCACATCCCGGATCCGTCGGTCGCCCAGGTGCCGGACGGACGCGGCCAGATGCGGCCGGCCACCGCCGAGGAGCGCGAGCGCGGCGAGGCCGTGCTCGTGGCCGGCATGACCATCCCCGTTCGCGGGGTGGACGCGTGACCGCCGCGACGCCCGGCGGGGCGCCGGGCGGTGCGCCGGGCGTCCCGACCGGCAGCGTCACGCTCGTGGGCGGCGGCCCCGGCCGGGAGGACCTCCTCACACTCGCGGCGCTGCGGGCGCTCCGTTCCGCCGACGTCGTGCTCTACGACCGGCTCGCTCCCCACGACCGCCTCGACGAGCTCGCGCCCGGTGCCCTGCTCGTCGACGTCGGCAAGCGGCCCGGCCACCACGCGATCCCCCAGTCCGAGATCGAGGCGCTCCTCGTCGAGCACGCCCTCGCCGGTTCCAGGGTCGTGCGACTCAAGGGCGGCGACCCGTACGTGCTCGGTCGCGGCGGCGAGGAGGTGCTCGCCTGCCACGGCGCGGGTGTCCCGGTCGAGGTGATCCCAGGGGTCACGAGCGCGATCTCGGTGCCGGGGGCCGCCGGCATCCCCCTCACGCACCGCGGCGTCAGCCACCTCTTCACGGTCGTCTCCGGGCACCAGCCGCTCACGGCATCCGAGCTGGAGCACCTGGCGGGCCTCGGCGGCACGATCGTCGTGCTCATGGGCGTGAACACGCTGCCCTCGCTCACCGCCGGGCTGGCCCGCGCGGGCATGGCCGAGGGGATGCCGGTGGCGATCGTCGAGCGCGGGTTCTCGTCCGAGCAGCGCACGACCATCGGCGAGCTGGCCGACATCGTCACGACCGCGGGGCGCGCCCGCGTCGCCTCGCCCGCGGTCGTCGTCATCGGCGAGGTCGTCCGGCTCGCCCACGACGGCGATGCGAGCGCCGCGGAGCTCATGGAGCGCGCGGCCGGCTTCGCGGCGGTGGCCGGATGACCGATCTCCTCGAGTTCGCACCCGGGTTCCGCGTCGACCAGCTCGTGGGCTTCCGCATCGGCGTCACGAGCGACCGCCGCTCGGCCGACCTCATCGATGCGCTCGCCCGTCGCGGCGCGACCGTCGTGCACGCGCCGACGCTGCGCATGACCAATGCGCTCTCCGACGACCCGGTGATCGCCGACACCCGTGCGATCATCGCGGCCCGCCCCGAGGTGCTGCTCGCGACCACCGCGTACGGCGTGCGCCGCTGGTTCGAGGTGGCGGACGCCGCTGGCCTCGGCGAGGACCTGCTCGACGCGCTCGCCGACACCTCGATCCTGGTTCGCGGGCCGAAGGCGCGCGGCGGCATCCGCGCGGCCGGCCTCAACGACGTGGGCATGAGCGCCCAGGAGACGACCGAGTCGCTCATCGACCACGTGCTCGAGAACTACCCGCCCGGGCTCACGGTGGCCGTGCAACTGCACGGATTCCTCGAGGCGTCGCAGCTCCAGCGGTTGAGCGATGCGCACGACCGCGTGCTCACCGTGGCGCCGTACCGATGGGTCGAGGTCGACAAGGCCGACGACCGCGTGGAGCGGCTCATCGAGGCGGCGTGCACGGGCGGCCTCGACGCCATCACGTTCACGAGCGCGCCGGCCGTGCACGCGCTCTTCGGCGCCGCGGAGGAGCTCGGGCGCCACGACGACCTCGTCGACGCGATGCGCGGTCCGGTCGTCGCGGCGGCCGTCGGGCCCGTGACCGCGATGCCGCTCATCGCGGCCGGCATCACGCCGATCCAGCCCGATCGCTTCCGCATGGGCGCGCTCATCCGGCTCGTCTGCGAACACCTCGAGACGGAGCGGGTCATCCGGCTCGAGACGCTCCACGGTCCGCTCGCCCTCCGCGGCAGCGTGGTCGACGTCGCGGACCGCCGGGTGTCGCTCGCGCCCGTCGCGCTCATGATCCTGCGCACGCTCGTGCTCGCACGCGGTTCGGTGGTCGCCCGCGACCGGCTCGCCGCCGGGCTGCCCGGCACGAACGACGAGCACGCCCTCGAGGTCGCCCTGAGCCGCCTGCGCCAGACCCTCGCTGTGCCGGGGCTCATCACCACGGTGGTCAAGCGGGGGTACCGCATCGACGTGTGACCTGCGCCTCACACCCCGTCGCTGATCGGGTGAGGAGGTGGAGACGCAGGGTTTACGGCCGGGCCGATCCGCGGAAACACGACCTCAATAGCTTCGAGTCGAAGGCTCCATCCACGTGATCGACACCTCGGAGGCACCCATGACCCAGACCACGAGCACCGCTCCCCCGGTCGCCGCGACATCCGCGCCGGCGACGACCGCCGCTCCCGCGCTGACCACCAGGCCGGGCCGCTGGATCGACGGCTGGGACCCCGAGGACACCGACCAGTGGGAATCGCAGGGTCGCACGATCGCGCGTCGCAACCTCAACTGGTCGATCTTCGCCGAGTTCCTCGGATTCGTGGTGTGGCAGCTGTGGAGCGTCGTCGCCGTCGCGCTCCCCGCCGCCGGCTTCGAGCTGACCACGGGCGAGATCTTCTGGCTCATCTCGATCCCGAGCCTCGTCGGCGCGACCCTTCGGATCCCGTACTCGTTCCTCGTGCCGAAGTTCGGCGGCCGCAACTGGACGATCATCTCCGCCGGCCTGCTGCTCGCGCCGACCATCGCGATGGTGCTCTGCGTGTCGAACCCCGACACGCCCTTCCCGGTGCTCCTCGGCGCCGCGGCGCTCGCGGGCTTCGGCGGCGGCAACTTCGCCAGCTCCATGTCGAACATCACCTCCTTCTACCCGCAGCGCGAGAAGGGCTGGGCCCTCGGCCTGAACGCCGCGGGCGGCAACCTCGGTGCCGCGGTCGCGCAGTTCGTGGTGCCGATCGTGATCACCATCGGTGCGGGCGCGACGCTCAACCTGCCGGCGGCCGGCTGGATCTGGATCCCGCTGATCCTCGTCGCGATGTTCGGCGCCGCCCGGTACATGAACAACCTGTCCAACGCGAAGGCGGACTTCTCGGGCTCGGCTGCGGCGCTGAAGGAGCCGCACCTGTGGCTGCTGTCGCTGCTCTACATCGGCACGTTCGGCTCGTTCATCGGCTTCGCCAGCGTCTTCCCGAAGCTCATCGCCGACCAGTTCCCGGACTTCTCCGCGATCGCGATCGGCGGAGCCGCGGTGCCGCTCGCGTTCCTCGGTGCGCTCGTCGGGTCGCTCGCACGGCCGTACGGCGGCCGGCTCTCCGACCGCTTCGGCGGCGCCCGCATCACGATGTGCGCCTTCGCCTCGATGGCCCTCGTCACGATCGCGGTGCTCGCCACCCTCCCGCTCGGCAACTTCTGGCTGTTCCTCGGCCTCTTCCTCCTGCTCTTCGCCTCGGCCGGCATCGGCAACGGGTCGACCTACCGCATGGTCCCCGTCGTGTTCGCCGTCCGCGGCGGCGGCACGGGCGACGTGTCGACGCAGCGCAAGGCCGCGGCGGCCCTCGGCCTGATCTCCGCGATCGGCGCGTACGGCGGCTTCCTGATCCCGCAGGCGCTGAACCTCTCGTTCCAGTCGACCGGCGGCTACGGCGCCGCGTTCATCGGC
Source organism: Agromyces sp. PvR057 (assembly GCF_040547485.1). Classification (NCBI taxonomy): domain Bacteria; kingdom Bacillati; phylum Actinomycetota; class Actinomycetes; order Micrococcales; family Microbacteriaceae; genus Agromyces; species Agromyces sp. PvR057. The sequence goes on along the minus strand of NZ_JBEPPT010000001.1, from coordinate 1,564,081 downwards.
TTCATCTCGGCCTACGTCGTGCTGCTCGTGCTCACCTGGGCCGTGTACGTGCGAAACGGTCGACTCAGCGCCCACAAGATCTGAATCGAGTCCCCTTGACCAGCCCCGCAGACACGCACTGCCCGTACTGCGCCCTGCAGTGCGCGATGACCCTCACCACGACGAGCAGCACGACGGATGCCGCGACGGGCGCCCAGGTCGACGCCCACGCCGCGCCGGTGACGGTGGAGGGCCGCGACTTCCCGACGAACCGGGGCGGCCTGTGCAAGAAGGGGTGGACCTCGGCGGAGCTCCTGCGCTCGCCGTCGCGCCTCGGCGCTCCGCTGCTGCGGGGCGCCGACGGCGCGTTGCACGAGGCGTCGTGGGACGAGGCGCTCGACCTGGTCGCGACGTCGCTCCGCGGCATCCGCTCGGAGCACGGTGCCGATGCGGTGGGCGTGTTCGGCGGCGGCGGCCTCACGAACGAGAAGTCGTACCTGCTCGGCAAGTTCGCGAGGCTGGCGCTCGCCACCAGCCGCATCGACTACAACGGCCGCTACTGCATGTCCTCGGCGGCCGCCGCGGGCAACCGGGCGTTCGGCGTCGACCGGGGGCTGCCGTTCCCGCTCGAGGACCTCGACGGCGCCGACACGATCCTGCTGCTCGGCACGAACGTCGCCGAGACCATGCCGCCGTTCATCGGCCATTTGGCCGGGGCGCAGGCCGCGGGCGGCCTCGTCGTCGTGGATCCGCGTCGCACCGCGACCGCGCGGCTGACCGACGACGCCAAGGGCCTGCACCTGCAGCCGGCCCCCGGGACCGACCTGCCGCTGCTGCTCGGCCTCATCCACGTCGTGATCGCCGAGCGCCTCGTCGACGTCGACTACGTCGAGGCCCGCACCGTCGGCTTCGACCGGGTCCGTCGCAGCGTCGCCGCCTGGTGGCCCGAGCGCGTGCAGTCGGTGACGGGCGTCGCCGCGCTGACGATCAAGCGGCTCGCGCGGAGACTCGCCTCCGGCGGCAACACGTTCGTGCTCACCGGACGCGGCGTCGAGCAGCACGTCGACGGCACCGACACCGCGACCGCCGCGATCAACCTCGCGTTGCTGCTCGGCCTGCCGGGGCGAGCGGGCAGCGGATACGGCACGCTCACCGGGCAGGGCAACGGGCAGGGCGGCCGCGAGCACGGCCAGAAGTGCGACCAGCTGCCCGGATACCGGAAGATCGTCGACCCCGAGGCGCGCGCGCACGTGGCTCGCGTGTGGGGCGTCGACCCCGCCGACCTGCCTGGGCCCGGCGTGCCGGCGATCGAGCTGCTGAAGCTGCTCGGCGTCGAGGGCGGCGTCCGGGCGCTCATGGTGCACGGCTCGAACCTCGTCGTCTCGTCGCCGAACGCCCGCGAGGTGCGCGAGGGCCTCGGCCGGCTCGACCTCCTCGTGGTGTGCGACTTCTTCCTCTCGGAGACGGCGGCGATGGCCGACGTCGTGCTGCCGATCACGCAGTGGGCCGAGGAGGAGGGCACCATGACCTCGCTCGAGGGCCGCGTCATCCGTCGCCGTCGCGCCGTGACGCCCCCGCCCGGGGTGCGCGATGAGCTGTGGATCCTGCACGAGCTGGCCCGACGCCTCGACTGCACGGCCGCGTTCGACACCGACCCCGGGACGGTGTTCGAGGAGCTGCGGCTCGCGTCGGAGGGCGGCATCGCCGACTACTCGGGCATCGACTACGCGATGCTCGACCGCGGGGATGCCGCGTACTGGCCGTACCCTCGCGGCAGCCATGGCACGCCGCGCCTGTTCGCCGACCGATTCGCGCACGCCGACGGCCGTGCACGCCTCGTCCCCGTCACCGTGCGCGAGTCCGCGCGTCCCGCGCCCGGATCCGATGAGATCACCCTCGTCACCGGGCGTCTGCTCGAGCACTACCAGAGCGGCGCGCAGACCCGGCGGGTGCCGGAGCTGCTGGCCTCGCAGCCCGAGGCGCTCGCCTCGATGCATCCGGCCACCGCCGAGCGGCTCGGCATCGACGACGGCGACGAGGTCGAGGTGGCCAACCACCGCGGCGTCGTGCGCTGCCGCGCGCGGCTCACCCCCGACATCCGGCCCGACGCGGTGTTCCTGCCGTTCCACTACGGCGACGCCCAGGCCGCCAACCTGCTCACCTCCGACGAGGTCGACCCGATCTCGTCGATGCCCGAGTTCAAGACGAACGTCGTGCGCGTGCGCCGGGTGACGGATGCCGCGCCGCGCCGCCTGGCCGAAGAGACCGGAGTCCTCGCATGAGCCCGCTGAAGATCGTCCTCGTCGGCTACGGTCCGGTCGGTGCTCGCTTCGTCGAGGAGCTCCTCCCCGGGGTGCAGCGCGGCGACGTCGAGCTCACGGTGCTCGCGGGCGAGGACGTCGAGGCCTACAACCGCGTGCTCGTCGCCGAGTACGCCGTCGGCAACGCCGACCTCGAGACCATGCTCGTCGGCGACCGGCTGACCGCCGAGGAGGCCGGCGCCCGGGTCCTGCTCGGCGTGGCCGTGACCGCGGTCGATCGCGAGGCGCGCTCGGTGCGCCTCGACACGGGCGAGGACCTCCCCTACGACCGTCTCGTGCTCGCCACTGGCGCACGTGCGAACGTGCCGACCCTCGACGGCGTCGAACGCCACCGCCGCGACCTCGCCTCGCTCGAGAAGTACGGGCGGCAGCTGGTCGCCCACGACGACGAGCTGCCGCCCGGCATCACCGCCCTCCGCGACCTCGCCGACGCCGAGCGCGTCCTCGAGGCCGTGCGCGGGCGACGCCGCATCATCGTGCTCGGTGCCGGCGTGCTCGGACTCGAGCTCGCGCTCGCGGCCGCGCACGCCGGCGCCCAAGTGTGCGTCGTGCACCACGGACCGCACCCCATGCCCCGCAACCTCGACCGCGGCGGCGGCCAGGTGCTGCGGACAGCGCTGCGACGCACCGGCATCCAGGTGATCGCGCACAGTCGCGCCGAAGCGGTCGCGTTCCGCACCGACGACGACGGCGTGCGCCGCTTCGACATGCTCGTGACCGCCGACGGCAAGCAGCTCCGCGGCGACCTGCTGGTGCTCTCATGCGGCGTGAGCGCACGCACCGAGCTCGCGGTGCTCGCCGGCCTGCGAACCGCCGCCGGCATCGTCGTGCACCCGACGCTCGCCTCATGGACGGACCCGGCGATCTTCGCGATCGGCGACTGCGCGCAGGTCGTCGAGCGCACCGACGAGCTGGCCGGCCAGCGCACGCTCCCCGGGGCGCCGTCCGGCCTCATCGGCCCGGGCTGGCGACAGGCGGCCTGGCTCGCCGGTTCGTTCCTCGCCGAGGCCGCACGGCGCGTGCACGCCGTCGCGACGCCCGTCGAGCGCGACCCGCTCGTCATGCTCAAGGCCGAGCACATCGACGTCGTCGCCGTCGGCGACATCTCCGGCGATCCGTGGGACGACGACGGGCTGCACCCGCGCCGGCGCATCGCGCAGTGGGCCGACCCCGAGCACCTCCGCTACGTGAAGATGGTCACCGAGGAGGGCGTGCTCACGGGCTTCGTCAGCGTCGGGATGCCGCGCACGGCCGCCGAGCTCACCCTGCTCTTCGAACGTGGCGGCGAGCTTCCGGCTGATCGTTCGCTGCTGCTGCGCTTCGACGGCCCCGACTACGACCCCGCGGCCGATGCCGACGCGTTCGCACCGGCGACCACGGTCTGCTGGTGCAACGCCGTCACGGTCGGCCGCATCGAGGAGTCCGCCGCCTGCGGCAACACGACCGTCGAGTGCGTGGGCCGGGACACGCGCGCCGGCACCGGCTGCGGCGGCTGCCGCGGCCGCATCGCCGACGTGCTCGCGCACGTCGCCGATCCCGACGGCACCCCGACGCTCACGGTCTGAGCGCGTCCGGACGGCATGCGCCGGCGGGCGTCACCGGACCGACCGGCGCCGGGGGTCGCCCGGCGTCCGGGGTCGGCGACGACCGGCCGCAGCCGGCCAGAACGAGGCGACGAGGGCTCGGATGCCGCGGACGAGCCGGTCAGGCGTAGTGATGCCGCTCGGCCTCGACGGCGTCGTAGCGGTCGAGCACGACCTCGACGAGGGCGGGCGGCACCGGCCTCCCAGGCGCGATGAGCGGCTCGGTGATGAGCTCTGCGCCCATCGCGGCGGCGGCGTCGTAGAAGGTTCCGGGGGCGAGCACGTACGCGGCGACCGCGATGCGCGTGCCGGGGTGCACCTCGCGGATCATCTCCATCGCGTCGGGCAGCCGCGGGATCGCCGACGCGATGAACCCGACCGTGACGGGGCGCCCGAGGCGGTGGCCGAGGCGGCGCGCGGTCTCGAAGCACTCCCGCACCGCCCGCGGGTCGTTCGATCCGGCGGCGGCGAGGAGCACCGCATCGCCGTCCTCGAGGCCGGCGTCGGCGAGGCGCTCGGCGAGGATGCCGACGAGCCGGTCGTCGGGCCCGAGCTCGGCCGCGAGGCGGACGCCGCCGCCGATGCGCTCCAGGCCGAACGCGAGGCCGGTTCGCACGTGGTACCCGGCGGACAGCGTGAGCGGCACGATCACCGCATCGGACTCGCCCGCCGCGGCGACGGCCGCCGCGACGTCGGCGCTCTTCGCGTCGACGAAGTCGATCGCGACCTCGATGCCGGGCTCGACCATCGCGACCCGGTCCACCAGTCGCATCACGGCCTTCCGGTTCGCGGCGGAGGGCGACCCGTGCGTCACGGCGATGAGCCTCAGCGGGGGTCGCTCGTCACGTGCGGACAGGGGGTCAATGCCACTGGGCCCGGCCATCGACAACCCGCGCTTTCCGGCGGGTGCTCGCTCGATGCCGCCGGTATCGACGTTATAAACGGCGTGTTTCGCGACGCACACCCGTCTGTTTCGGGGACGTGAAGAAGACCTCACGCGGGCCGTGATCGCCTCGGATGCGTGGGTGCTGCACGGTGTTCGCCCGGTGACGCGAAGCGATCCCGCAACGACCTCGGTGCGCGGCTCAGTCGGAGAGGAGCTCGGGGCGTACGCGACGTGTGCGCTCGATCTGCTGCTCGCGGCGCCACGCGGCGACGGCGCCGTGGTTGCCGGAGAGCAGCACCGGGGGCACGTCGAGGTCGCGCCAGACCGACGGCTTGGTGTAGCTCGGGTACTCGAGCAGGCCGTCTTCGTGCGACTCCTCGACGAGACTCTCGGGGTTGCCGACGACGCCGGGTACGAGCCGGCCGGCAGCCTCGATCATGGCCATGACGGCGACCTCGCCGCCGTTCAGCACGTAGTCGCCGAGGCTGATGAGGCGCACGCGCATGCGGCTCTCGTAGTGGTCGGTCACCCGCTGGTCGATGCCCTCGTAACGCCCGCAGGCGAACACGAGGTGGGGTTCGGCTGCGAGCTCGCGGGCGACCGCCTGCGTGAACGGCTCACCCGCAGGCGACGGCACGACGAGCACGGCCTCCGATGCCCCGGGGCCGACGATCGAGTCGATCGCCTCGCCCCAGGGTTCGGGCTTCATGACCATGCCGGCGCCGCCGCCGTACGGGGTGTCGTCGACCGTGCGATGACGGTCGTGCGTGAACGTGCGCAGATCGTGCGCCACGACCTCGATGAGGCCCGCCTGCCTGGCCTTGCCGAGCAGCGAGATGTCGAGCACCGAGAAGAACTCGGGGAAGATCGTGACGATGTCGATCCGCATGATGCGTCCTACTCGGCTGCGGCGTCTGAGGCGTCGCCGGCCTCGCCGGACGCGTCCGTCGAGGGCTCGTCGTCGACGATCTCCTCGAACAGGCCGACCGGCGGCGTGACCGTGACGACGCCGGCGGCGACGTCGACCTCGGGCACGATGGCCTGCACGAACGGCACCATGACCTCGCCGGACGGGGTCCGCACGATGAGGAGGTCCTGTGCGGGGAAGTGGTCGACGCGCACGACCTCGCCGACCTTCCGGCCGTCGCGGACGACGGCGAGACCCACGAGCTGGTGGTCGTACCACGCGTCGGGCTCGGCCTCCTCCTGGTCGACGTTCTCGACCCAGAGGATGGCCTTCAACAGCGCCTCGGCCGCGGTGCGGTCGTCGACGCCGTCGAAGAAGCCGACCGGCATGCCGTTGTACCAGCGCAGCTCGCGCAGCACGAGGTGCTTGCCATGCCACGGCGAATCGGCGGGCACCTGCAGCGAGAACGACGAGCCCGGAACGAACCGGCGCTCGGGGTCGTCGGTGTACAGCTCGAGCTTGATCGCGCCTTTCAGGCCGTGCGCCTTGGTGAGGCGACCGACCCGCAACTGGGTTCGAGGTGCGTCTGACACGTCAGTCGTCGGTGTCGACGACGTCGACGCGGACACGACGACCGTCGGCGAGGGCCGCGACGAGCGTGCGCAGCGACTTCGCGGTACGACCGGCACGGCCGATGACGCGACCGAGGTCCTCGGGGTTCACGTGAACCTCGAGGACCTCGCCGCGTGCGCTCGACGCGGAGACGACCTTCACGTCGTCAGGGTGATCGACGATCCCCTTGACGAGGTGTTCGAGCGCGGACTGGAGCAAGACTTACGCCTCGTCCGTCGCCGCGTCGGTTGCGACCTCGGCCTCGTCGGCCTTGGGAGCCGGCTTCTCGGCCTTGGGCTTGAGCACAGGCTTCTTCTTCTCGTCTGCGACGAAGGCGGCCTTGGGCTCGCGAACCTGAACGGTCGAGACCGCGTTCTTGTCGCCCTTGAACTGGCCCCAGTCGCCCGTGAGCTTGAGGATGGCCTCGACCTGCTCGGTCGGCTGGGCGCCGACGGAGAGCCAGTACTGGGCGCGCTCGGAGTCGACCTCGATGAACGAGGGGTTCTCGGTGGGGTGGTACTTGCCGATCTCCTCGATCACGCGACCGTCGCGCTTGGTGCGCGAGTCGGCGACGACGATGCGGTAGTACGGCGCACGGATCTTGCCGAGGCGCTTGAGACGAATCTTGACAGCCACAATTCTCCTGAAATGTTGTGAGTTGGGTGAACTGACAGCCGTGAGCGTGGGGTGCACACTCGGCGGAAGCTCTGAGTAGTTCTGCGCGCCGGATAGAGGGTCGGGCGCTACGGAACTCGACTGACCATTCTTGCAGATTTCACGCCGGAAGGATAATCGCCACCTCTGCATGTCATGATGGGCCGACGGTGCGCGCTGCGCCGTGCGAAAGGGGCCAGCCATGCAGATCGAGTTCGCCCGATCCGCGCGTTCGACCGTCGGCATCGAATGGGAGATCGCGATCGTCGATCGTGCGACCGGCGAGCTGGCCTCGGTCGGCGACCGGGTGCTCGACGTGCTCCACGCCCGCAGCGAAGGCGGCACGCATCCCAGCATCACCGCCGAGATGCTCACGAACACGGTCGAACTCGTCAGCGGCGTGCACGAGCGGGTCGCCGACGCCGTCGCCGACCTCCAGGGGCAACTCGACGAGGTGCGCACGGTCGTCGACGAACTCGGGGAGTACGAGCTCATCTGCAGCGGGTCGCACCCGTTCAGCCAGTGGTACGACCAGCACCTGACCGACAAGCCCAGGTACCACAAGCTCGTCGACCGCACGCGCTGGTGGGGTCGCAACATGATGATCTGGGGCGTGCACGTGCACGTCGGCATCGAAGACCAGGCCAAGGCGCTGCCGATCCTCGACGGCCTGCTCGCCTACCTCCCGCACCTGCAGGCGCTCTCGGCCTCGAGCCCGTTCTGGGCGGGCGTCGACACCGGTTACGCCTCGAACCGTGCGCTCATGTTCCAGCAGCTGCCGACCGCCGGCCTGCCGTACCCGCTCGCCGACTGGGCCGCCTACGAGCGCTACGTCGACGACCTCGTGCGCACCGGCGTCATCGAGGACTACAGCGAGGTGCGCTGGGACATCCGCCCGTCGGCGAAATGGGGCACGGTCGAGGTGCGCGTCTGCGACGGCGTCTCGACGGCCGAGGAGCTCGCCGCGATCGGCGCACTCGTGCAGTGCCTCGTCGAGTGGATGTCGACGCGCCTCGACGAGGGCGAGACCCTCACCGTGCTGCAGCCCTGGTACGTGCGCGAGAACAAGTGGCGTGCTGCGCGCTACGGCCTCGACGCCGAGGTCATCATGGATGTCGCGGGCACCGAGCGTCTCGTCTCCGACGACCTGCGCGACCTCGTCACGACGCTCGTGCCCGTGGCCGAACGGCTCGGGTGCGCGAGCGAGCTGCAGCTCGTGCGCGGCATCCTCGACGGGGGCGGCAGCTACCAGCGACAGCTCGCGGTCGCCGCGGCGAACGACGGCGACCTCCCGTCGGTCGTCGCCCACCTCGCGCAGGAGCTTCGCGGCAACGTGCCCGCCCAGAAGGCGGATGCCGAGGCATCCGCCCGCTGAGCCGACCGCCCGGTGGCGGCGGGCCGTGCCGAACGGTCGACCGGTCGGCCCGCGATGATCACTCGCTCGCGGACGCCGACGCCACGGGGGCGTCGGGGATCGCGCGCGTGCGGATGAGCTCGGCGTACCAGAGTGCGGAGTCCTTCGGCAGTCGCTCGAACGTGTCGTAGTCGACGCGCACGATGCCGAACCGCTTGGAGTAGCCGTAGCCCCACTCGAAGTTGTCCATGAGGGACCACACCTGGTAGCCGCGGAGGTCGACACCGCGCTGGATCGCACGGTGCGCCGCGGTGAAGTGCCGCCGCAGGTAGTCGGTGCGCTCGACGTCGTGCACGGCCGGGCCGTCGGGCCCGTCGATCACGACGTCGGCGAACGCGGCGCCGTTCTCGGTGACCATGAGGGGCAGCTCGGGGTAGGACTCGTGCAACGAGACGAGCAGGTCCTCGAGGCCGGAGGGGTCGATGTTCCAGCCCATCTCGGTGTACGGACCGGGCTGCTCGAGGAACTCGACCTGCTCGGAGCCGGGCCACGCCGTGCCGCCCATGTCCTTGTGCCCGTCGGCGTTGACGCGGGGGCTCTCGCCGTCCCACATGCGCACGGTCACCGTCGAGTAGTAGTTGACGCCGAGCAGGCTGATCGGCTGGCGGATCAGCTCGGTGTCGCCCGGCTTCACGAAGGCCCAGTCGGTGACGTCGGCCGTGTCGGCGATGACATCGGCCGGGTACTCGCCGTCGAGCAGCGGGCCGAGGAACACGCGGTTCGCGAGGCCGTCGATGCGTCGCGCCGCCTCGGCGCCGGTCGGGCCGGAGGGCCGGATCACGTGCAGGTTGAGGGTGATCGAGTACCCGGGGTCGTTCGTGACGACGCCACGCAGCGCCTGGATCGCGAGTCCGTGCGCGAGGTTCAGGTGGTGCACGGCCGCGAGGGCCTTCGCACCGTCCAGGAGGCCCGGCGCGTGCGCACCGGACCCGTAGCCGAGGTATGAGGAGCACCACGGCTCGTTGAGCGTGGTCCAGACGGCGACCCGGTCGCCCAGGCGCTCGCCGAGGATGCGCGCGTAGTCGGCGAAGGCCTCGGCGGTCGCGCGGTTGGCCCAGCCACCCTCGTCTTCGAGCGCCTGCGGGAGGTCCCAGTGGTAGAGCGTCGCGATCGGGCGGATGCCGCGGGCGATGAGCCCGTCGACGAGCCGCTCGTAGAACGCGAGCCCCGCCTCGTTCGCGGGGCCGCGACCGGTCGGCTGGATGCGCGGCCACGCGATCGAGAAGCGGTAGGCCTCGAGTCCGAGACGCACCATGAGGTCGAGGTCCTCGTCGAGGCGGTGGTAGTGGTCGCACGCACGGTCGCCCGTGTCGCCGTTCCAGACCTTGCCCGGCGTGTGGCTGAACGTGTCCCAGATCGACGGGCCGCGGCCGTCTGCGGTGGCCGCACCCTCGATCTGGTACGAGGCGGTGGCCGATCCGAAGAGGAAGTCGGGGCCGAAGGCGAGGCCGGAGTCGCGGTAGTCCGCCGAACCGATGGTCATGATGTGCTGCTCCCCAGTCTGAGACGGCGGCAGTCGGCCGCCCGCATCACTGTACCGCGCCGACGGCGTTGCTTACAGGTCTGTAAGTAAATATGACGAGCCGCCCTAGAGTGGATCCCATGGACGCGCAGCCCCTCGAACTCGACTCCCCCGACGTCCACGCCGAGCTCCTGCCCGGCCGCGGCACGAACGGCGGCGCCTCGCTCGTCATCGACGGCGTCACCCAGTCGCACGTCAATCCGGCCGACCCCCGCGACCTGCAGCTCGAGTACACGCGCTTCGTGGCGGCCATCGCCGACGGATGCCGCGAGCCGGCCGAACCCGTCCGCGTGCTGCACCTCGGTGCAGGCGCCCTGACCATCGCCAGGTACCTCGGCGCGACGCGCCCGGCCTCCGTGCACCACGTCGTCGAACTGCACCGGGCGCTGGTGGAGTTCGTGCTCGACGCGCTGCCCCTCGACCCTGCGGTCGAGGTCACGTTCGAGTTCGACGACGCACGCGCCGCCGTCGGGCGAGCGGTGGCGCACGGCTCCTCGTTCGACCTCGTGATCGCCGACCTCTTCGCCGGCAGCCGCACGCCGGAGCACCTCTCGACGGCCGAGTTCTTCGACGACCTCGGCCGCCTGCTCGCACCGGACGGGGTGCTCGTCGTGAACACCATCGCGTCGGCCGGCCTCGGCACCTCGCGCGAGGTCGGCGCCACGCTCGTCGACGGGTTCGACGAGGTCCTGGCCGTCGCCTCCCCCACGGTCATCGCCGACGCGGGCCTCGGCAACGTGGTGTTCGCGGCCTCGCACGACGACCTGCCTCGCCGCCGCATCCGGCGCCGGATCGACCAGACCCACCGGCGCATCGAGCTGCTCGAGGGGCCGTCGCTCGCCGACTACCTCGGTCGGGCACGCCCGCGACACGACTGAGGATCGGCCGGTTCACCCGGTCCGCCGCCGAACGCGGCCGACTGGGTGAACCGATCAGCGTCCGAGGAGCTTCTGGACCTTCGCGAGGTCTTCGGCCGACGGGGTCGGCGCGGCGCCCTTGGCCCCGAGGCCGAATCCCGAACCCGCGGGCGCCTGGACACCGCCGGCGGGCCGCCCCTCGGCGATCGCCGCGTTCTCGGTGGCGCGCTTCGCGGGGTTGCCCGAGCGCGAGCCCGAGGACTTCTTCTTGCCCTTGGCCGCCTGGCGCTTGCCGCCACCGTGGCCGCCGCCACCGGGCATCGGCCCCATGCCGGGGATCTGCGGCATGCCGCCGCGCGCGACGGTCTTCATCATCTTCGCGGCCTGCTCGAAGCGCTGCACGAGCTGGTTCACGTCGGTGACGGTCATGCCGGCACCGCGCGCGATGCGCAGGCGACGCGAGCCGTTCAGGAGCTTGGTGTTCTTGCGCTCGGCCGGCGTCATCGACTGGATGATCGCCTCGGTGCGCACGATCTCGCGCTCGTCGAAGTTCTCGAGCTGCTGCTTCATGCCGCCCGCGCCGGGGAGCATGCCGAGCATCTTCTTGATCGAGCCGGCGCCGCGGAGCTGCTGCATCTGCCCGAGGAAGTCCTCGAGCGTGAACTGCTCGGTCGCGAGCTTCTCGGCGACCTTCAGCGCTTCTTCTTCGTCGAAGGCCGATTGCGCCTGTTCGATGAGGGTGAGGATGTCGCCGAGGTCGAGGATGCGGCTCGCCATGCGGTCGGGGTGGAAGGGCTCGAAGTCGTCGAGGCCCTCGCCCGTTGAGGCGAAGATGATGGGACGCCCGGTGACCGAGGCGACCGAGAGCGCGGCGCCGCCGCGCGCGTCGCCGTCGAGCTTGGAGAGCACGACGCCCGTGAAGTCGACGCCCTCCTGGAAGGCCTTCGCCGTGGTGACCGCGTCTTGGCCGATCATGGCGTCGATGACGAAGAGCACCTCGTCGGGGTTCGTCGCCTTGCGGATGTTCGCGGCCTGCTTCATCATCTCGGCGTCGACGCCGAGGCGGCCGGCCGTGTCGATGATGACGACGTCGTGCTGGGCGCGCTGGGCCTGGGCGACGCCGTCCTTGGCGACCTTCACGGGGTCGCCGACGCCGTTGCCGGGCTCGGGCGCGAACACCGGGACGCCCGCCTGGCCGCCGACGACCTGCAGCTGGTTGACGGCGTTCGGGCGCTGGAGGTCGCTCGCGACGAGCATGGGCGTGTGGCCCTCTTTGACGAGCCACTTCGCGAGCTTGCCCGCGAGCGTGGTCTTGCCGGCGCCCTGGAGGCCCGCGAGCATGATGACCGTCGGCGGGTTCTTCGCGAACTGCAGGCGTCGCTGCTGGCCGCCGAGGATCGCGACGAGCTCCTCGTTGACGATCTGCACGACCTGCTGGGCCGGGTTCAGCGCCTTGTTGACCTCGTCACCGAGAGCGCGGTCGCGGACGTGCGCCGTGAACTGCTTGACCACGTCGAGCGAGACGTCGGCGTCGAGGAGTGCGCGCCGGATCTCGCGGACGGTGCCGTCGACGTCGGCCGCAGAGAGCTTGCCCTTGGTGCGGAGATTCTTGAAGGTCTCGGCGAGGCGGTCAGACAGGTTTCCGAAGGTAGCCATGGTGGTTCGATTCTAAGCGACCGCGGAAGCCTCGCCGTGCGCGCCCTGGAGGAGCGGGGTCAGCCCTCGAACCGCGCGTCGACGATGTCGCGGCCGACGTCGATCGTCGCGATGAGCCGCTCGTCGGTCTCGTCGGGCGCGAGCGCGTACTCGAACTCCGCGAACGCCTCGCCCTCGCCGAACAGCTCGGGGCGGAGGTCGACGCGCACGAGCGTCATCGAGCGCAGCGCGTCGATCTGGCGGTCGCCCGAGTCGCGCCCGACCGCATCCTCGATCTCCTCGGCGACCTCGGACTCGGGGTCGAGCAGCACGTTGAGGAACTGCACGGCCGGGGAGCTGCCGGAGTCGAGCTGGCTGACGAAGGCGTTGCGCACCTCGTCGTCGGCGAGCTCGAGCTCGCTCACGAGGGCCGCCGCGGCGTCGAGCGCCGGGATCGGCACCTCGTCGTCTTCGGTCTCGAGGACGACCTCGACCCGCTGGTCGGCGTACTCGATCATCTCGGACCAGTAGTCGCCGACGATGCCGAAGTAGTCGTGCTCGGTGGCCATGGGCCGCCCTCCTCTGGTGTGGCCGGCGTCAGCCGACGAGTTTCTGCGCGAAGACGTGGGGGGTGAAGCCGGTGAGGTCGTTGATGCCCTCGCCCTGGCCGATGAGCTTGATCGGCAGGCCCGTCTTCTCCTGCACGGCGAGGACGAAGCCGCCCTTCGCACTGCCGTCGAGCTTCGTGAGCACGAGGCCGGTGACCCCGCCGTGCTCGATGAACGCCTCGGCCTGCGCGAGCCCGTTCTGCCCGGTGGTCGCGTCGAGCACGAGCAGCACCTCGCTGATGGGGGCCTGCTTCTCGATGACGCGGCGGATCTTGCCGAGCTCGTCCATGAGCCCGCCCTTGGTGTGCAGGCGACCGGCGGTGTCGATGATGACGATCTCGATGCCCTCGCGCTTGGCGCGGTCGACGGTCTGGAAGGCGACGGATGCCGGGTCCTGGCCTTCGCGCTCGGGGCGCACGATCTCGACGCCGGCCCGCCCGGCCCACGTGGCCAGCTGGTCGACTGCCGCCGCACGGAAGGTGTCGGCCGCGCCGACGACCACGGTGCGGTCGAACGTGCGGAGGAAGCGCGCGAACTTGCCGATGGTCGTCGTCTTGCCGACGCCGTTGACGCCGACGACGAGTACGACCGCCGGGCGCTCGGTGAGCTTCAGCGTCGGGTCGTACTTGACGAGCCGCTCCTCGACGATCTCGCGGAGCATGCGCTGCACGTCCTTCGGGTCGGTCGTGCGGAAGCGCTCGACCTGCGCCTTGATCTGGTCGACGATCTCCTCGGTGATCGCCGGTCCGAAGTCGGCGCGGATCAGGGCGGCCTCGAGGTCGTCCCAGGTGTCCTCGTCGATGGTCTTCGCCCCGAAGACCCCACGGAGGGCCGCGCCGAGCGACCAGGATGCGCGTTCTGCCATGCCTCCAGCCTAGAGCGCCCGGTACACGGCGGGCGGCGCGCGGGCAAGGGGTTGTCCGCCGGAGCCGGGCACGCGAGCCTCTGAATGACGGAAGGAGTGCGAATGACGATCGTGGGATTCCACGCCTCGCACGAACAGCTCCCGCCCAGCCGCCTGCTCCGGGCCGTGAAGCAGGCCGAGGAGGCGGGCTTCGACGCCGCGATGTGCAGCGACCACTTCGAACCGTGGAGCGCCAGGCAGGGGCACTCCGGGTACGCGTGGAGCTGGCTCGGCGCGGCCCTCGAGTCCACCGGGTTCCCGCTGGGCGTGGTGACCGCCCCCGGACAGCGCTACCACCCGGCGATCGCCGCGCAGAAGCTGGCGACGCTCGCCGAGATGTACCCGCAACGGTTCTGGGCCGCCCTCGGCAGCGGCGAGGCGATCAACGAGCACGTCACCGGCGATCCGTGGCCGTCGAAGGAGGAGCGCGACGCGCGGCTGACCGAGACGGTCGACGTCATCCGCCGGCTCCTCGCCGGTGAGGAGGTGTCGGTGGACGGCCGGGTCACGGTGGATCGCGCCCGCATCTGGAGCCTCCCCGACATCCCTCCCCCGCTCCTCGCCGCGGCGGTGAGCACCGAGACCGCCCGGGAGGTCGCGGCGTGGGCCGACGGCGTCATCACCGTCGACCAGCCACGTGAGGACCTCCGTGCGTTCATCGCCGCATACCGCGACGCCGGCGGTGAGGGACCCGTCGCGGTGCAGGTGCACCTGAGCTGGGCGCCCACCGACGACGAGGCGATCGAGATCGCCCACGACCAGTGGCGGCAGAGCCTCGTGCCCCCGCACCTCGCCTGGGAGCTCGACCGGCCCCAGGACTTCGACGCCCGTACCGCCGATGCCACGCCGGAGCAGGTGGCGGGCACCCTGATCGCCTCGGCCGACACCGGTCGCCACCTCGACCACCTCGCCGGCATCGCCGAGCTCGGCGTCGACCGCATCTTCCTGCACCATGTCGGCACGAAGCAGGACGCGTTCATCGACACGTTCGGCGAACGGGTGCTCCCCCAGCTGAAGGAGGCCGCACGATGAAGATCACCGACCGCAGCGACCTGTGGTGGAAGACGGCGGTCGTCTACTGCCTCGACGTCGAGACCTACATGGATTGGAACGACGACGGCTCCGGCGACTTCGAGGGCCTCGCGCATCGCCTCGACCACCTCGCCGAGCTCGGGGTCACGTGCATCTGGCTGATGCCGTTCCAGCCCACGCCCGACCGGGACGACGGCTACGACATCACCGACTTCTTCGGCGTCGATCCTCGGCTCGGCTCGCTGGGCGACGTCGCCGAGTTCACGCGCACCGCCCGGGACCGCGGCATGCGGGTGATCATCGACTTCGTGATGAACCACACCTCGGCGAAGCATCCGTGGTTCAAGTCCGCCCGCCGGAGCCGCACGTCGCCCCACCGCGACTGGTACGTCTGGCGGGACGACCCGCCGAAGACGCCGAACGCCGTCTTCCCCGGCGAGGAGGACTCGATCTGGCAGTTCGACGAGCGCACCGACCAGTACTACCTGCACAGCTTCTACCGACACCAGCCCGACCTGAACATCGCCAATCCGGCCGTGCGCGACGAGATCGCGAAGACGATCGGGTACTGGCTGCAGCTCGGCGTCTCGGGATTCAGGGTCGACGCCGTGCCGTTCCTCATCGAGCCGCCCGACGGCGTGGACATCGGCGATCCGCACGAGTTCCTCCGCGACATCCGACGCTTCCTGCAGCGGCGTTCGAGCGAGGCGGTGCTCCTCGGCGAGGTCAACCTCCCGTACGACGGGCAGCTGGAGTTCTTCGGTCGCAGGGGCGACCCCGCCGAGCTCACGATGCAGTTCGACTTCCTCGGCATGCAGGCGCTGTACCTCTCGCTGGCGCGCGAGGACGCCCGTCCCCTCGTCGAGGCGCTGTCGAAGCGTCCGCCCCTCGAGCCGGAGGCCCAGTGGGCGAATTTCGTGCGCAACCACGACGAACTCACCCTCGACAAGCTCTCGGAGGAGGAACGCGAGGAGGTCTTCGAGGCGTTCGCGCCCGAGGAGTGGATGCGCGTCTACCACCGGGGCATCGTTCGCCGGCTGCCGCCGATGCTCGACGGCGACCCGCGTCGCGTCCGCATGGTCTACAGCCTGCTCTTCTCGCTGCCCGGGACCCCCGTGCTGTTCTACGGCGAGGAGATCGGCATGGGCGAGAACGCCGAGCAGGAGGGCCGTCAGGCGGTGCGGACGCCCATGCAATGGACGAGCGGTGCGAACGGCGGCTTCTCGCGGGCCACGCCCTCGAAGCTCGTCGCCGCGCCGCCGGTCGGCGGCTTCGCACCCGAGCACGTCAACGTCGAGGCGCAGATGCACGACCCGGACTCGCTGCTCTCCTTCATCAGGCGACTCGCGGTGCGGTACCGCAGCTCGCCCGAGATCGGCTGGGGCGAGCTCGACATCCTGGCGACGGAGGGCGACGCGATCCTCGCCCATCGCCTCACCGCCGATGTGGGGCGATTCGTCGCCGTGCACAACTTCGCGCCGACCCCCGCGGTGGTGTCGCTCGACCTCGGCCCTGTGGCGCCCGACACCGCGCTCTCCGACCTGTTCGACGTCGCGACGACGCCGCTCGACGAGCGCGGGCGCGTCGACGTGCACCTCGAGGCGTACGGCTATCGCTGGTTCCGCGTCGTCGAGCCGGACGATCGCCGACTCACCTGACGGGGCGGAACCCGCTCAGCTCGCCTTCGCGGCGGGCTCCTCCCGCACGCGCTGGCCGACGACGGCGGACACGCCGTCCTGGCGCATCGAGACGCCGTAGAGCGCGTCGGCGATCTCCATCGTGCGCTTCTGGTGCGTGATCACGATGAGCTGGCTGTTCTCGCGCAGGTCTTCGAGGGTCGTCAGCAGCCGCCCGAGGTTGGCATCGTCGAGCGCAGCCTCGACCTCGTCCATGATGTAGAACGGGCTGGGGCGCGCCTTGAAGATGGCGAGCAGCAGCGCGACCGCGGCGAGCGAGCGCTCGCCGCCGGAGAGCAGCGAGAGCCGCTCGATCTTCTTGCCCGCGGGCCGCACGGCGACCTCGATGCCCGTCGTGAGCATGTCGTCGGGGTTCGTCAGCGAGATGCTGCCCGCGCCGCCCGGGAAGAGCACGGGGAACACCTTCGTGAACGCCTCCTGCGTGTCGTCGAACGCGTCGCGGAAGATCGTCGACATCTTGCCGTCGATCTCCTCGATGATCGTCAGCAGGTCCTTGCGCGTGTTCGCGAGGTCGGTGAGCTGTTCGGTCAGGAACCTGTGCCGCTGCTCGAGCGCGGCGAACTCCTCGAGGGCGAGGGGGTTGACGCGCCCCAGCTGCCCGAGCTTGCGTTCGGCGGCGGTGTAGCGGCGCTGCTGCTCCTCGCGCCGGTACGGGCGTGCCTCGGCATCGGGATCGTCGGCGTCGTCGGCGGGCACCGGCACGTCGGGGCCGTACTCGGCCACGAGCACCGCCTCCTCGAGTCCCAGCTCGGACTCGGCCCGCTCGACGAGGCTGCCGACCTGCAGCTTCTTCTCGTAGATGCGCAGCTCGAGGCCGTGCACGTCTTCGGTGACGGTGTGCAGGCGCTCGCGCACGCTGCTCTCGTCGCGCCTGAGCGCCTGGAGCTCCTCGTTGCGCGCCGAGCGCTCGGCCTCGGCACGGCCCAGCGCGAGTCCGGCCTCTCCGACCGAGGCGTCGACCGATGCGAGGGCCGCGGGCAGCCACGCGGCCACGCTGGTCGCGGCCTCGAGCTGCGACCTGCGCACCACGGCACGCCTGGCTGCCTCGGCCGCCGCATGCCGCTCGGCATCGTGCTGGGCCTTCATCGCCCGGATGCGTACCTCCTCTGCACGCACGCGCTCGCGAGCGGTCTCGAGCCGCAGCTTCGCCTCGACCTCGGCCTCGCGGGCGCGCTCGAGACGGGCGGATGCCGCGTCTCGCGCACTGGGGTCGAGCACCGGCCGCGGTACCGCACGGGCCTCGTCGAGCGCCGCCTTCGTGACGGCGGAAGCGCCTTCGGCGGTGGCGACGCGCTCCTCCGCGTTCGCGGATGCGAGTTGCAGTCGCTCGGACTCCGCCTCGGCCGCCTCGGCCTGCACGCGCGCGCGGTTCAGGCGTTCGGTGCGCTGGGCGAGCTGGGCGTCGAACTCGCGGAGCGCCGACAGGGCGGCCTTCGCGGCCTCCTTGGCTCGCGCGTGCAGCTCCCGCTGCTCGCCGAGCTCGGCGCGGCGCCGTTCGATCTCGCTCCGCACCTCGTCGAGGCGGGCCGCGGCCCGATCGCGTTCGGCGAGGAGCTCGATGCGGCTCTGCTTGCGCCCGGTGCCGCCGCGCACGACGAACCGGCCGACGACGGTGCCATCGCGCGTGATCACGGTGGCCGGAACCGGGCGTGCCGCGAGCTCCGGCTCCGCGGCGCGCACGGCGTCGAGGTCGTCGGCGACGAGCACCTCGGCGAGCAGGCCGAGCACGCCCGCCGGAGCGGTGACCACGTCGGATGCCGCGACGAAGCCGTCCGGCACGCGGTCGCCGTTCGGCGCGGCCGAGCCCGACGGCTCGGCGAGCACGAGTGCGACGCGGCCGAGGTCGCCCTGCTCGGCGTGCTGGAGCGCGCGGTGCGCCGCACCCAGGTCGTCGACGAGCACGGCATCGCTCAGCGAGCCGAGCGCGGCAGAGACCGCCGCTTCGAATCCGGGCCGCACCTGGAGGGACTCGGCGAGCAGGCCCCGCACGCCGTCGAGTCGTGCTCCCGCGAGTGCCGCGGATCCGTCGCGCTGGTCGAGGGCGAGGGACAACGCCTGCGTGCGGGCCGCGAGCGCTCCCTGCTCGCGTTCGCGATCGTGCAGCTCTTCGCGGAGTCGTTCCATCTCGGCCTCGGCCTCGAACACGGCGGCCTGCGCGAGTTCGTAGGCCTCGTCGAGGTCGGTCTCGGCGGACTGCTCGATCTCGGCCTCGGCCTGCGCCTCGGCGAGGGCCCTCGCCGCCGCTTCGCGCCGCTCGGCGGAGGCCTCGAGGGCGTTCGCGTGCCGGAGCACCTCGCCCCGGACGGCCGCGAGCTTGGACGCCTCGGAATCGGCCTGGCCCGTGAGCTTCGAGAGGCCGAGATCGTAGGCCTGCACCTCGGCACTGCGCCGGGAGATCTCGACGTCGACCGCGTCGAGCTCGGACCTGGCGTCGTGGGTCGCGTGCTGCGCGTCGTCGAGCGCGGACGCCGCGACGTCGATGCCCTCGCGGATCTCGTCGAGCTCGGCGAGCGCATCGTCGATCATCGAGCGGGTCACGGTGGGAGCGGCATCCGATGCGTCGTCGGCGACCGAGAGCAGCGCGATGCGCTGGTTCGCGAGCGAGTCGAGGGACCGCAGCGCCGTGCGAGCCTGTTCGAGGGCGAAGCTCGTGGACCTCGCGGTGTCGACGTCGTCGCCGAGATGGGACTGCTCGAGGGCGGTGACGCGAGCCTGCCGCTGATCGAGCTGGTCCTGCAGCACGAGCCGTTCGGCGTGTCGCTGCTGCTCGGTGCGGCCGTGGTCCTCGAGTGCGCGGCGCAGGCCGATGACGTCGTCGGCGAGCAGGCGCGCCCGTGCATCGCGCACGACGGCCGCGATGGTCGCCGCCTCGCGGGCGACCTCGGCCTGTCGGCCCAGCGGCTTCAGCTGGCGCCGGATCTCGCCGGCGAGGTCGGACAGGCGCGTGAGGTTGGCCTGCATCGCGTCGAGCTTGCGGAGCGTCTTCTCCTTGCGGCGACGGTGCTTCAGGATGCCGGCGGCCTCCTCGATGAAGCCGCGTCGGTCTTCGGGCGTGGCCCTGAGCACCGCGTCGAGCTGGCCCTGGCCGACGATGACGTGCATCTCACGGCCGAGGCCCGAGTCGGAGAGCAGCTCCTGCACGTCGAGCAGGCGGCACGTCTCGCCGTTGATGGCGTACTCGCTCGATCCGTTGCGGAACAGGGTGCGGGAGATCGACACCTCGCTGTACTCGATCGGCAGCGCGCCGTCGGAGTTGTCGATCGTCAGGCTCACCTCGGCACGGCCGAGCGGGCCGCGGGTCGACGTGCCCGCGAAGATGACGTCCTCCATCTTGCCGCCGCGGAGCGTCTTCGCCCCCTGCTCGCCCATGACCCAGGCGAGCGCGTCGACGACGTTGGACTTGCCGGAGCCGTTGGGGCCGACGATGCAGGTCACGCCCTGTTCGAAGGCGAACGTGGTCGGCTGTGCGAAGGACTTGAAGCCCTTCAACGTCAGGCTCTTGAGGTACACGTCCCACCCTTCCGACTCGCGAGAGCGCTGCGACGAGCGTAGTCGAGGTCGGCCCGTGCATCGGACTTCCCCGCCGTGCATCTCCGGATCCGCCCGGTTGCCGGCCTGCAGCCCCCGCGGTAGCCTGATCGGCTGCGCCGGGGCACCGTTCCCGCACTGCGCGGCTCGATGTGAGGAGGTCCGGATGCCCATCGAGATCAGGCCGGTGCCCGTGCCCGCGACGCTCGGCATCCCCGAGTCCGTCGAGTTCGAGGCCGCCGCCGAGACCGCCGCGCTCGTCGAGGAGTCGGTCTGGGGCCATCGCAAGTTCGCCTGGGACACGTACGAGCTGCTGCCCCGGTACAACGACGAGACGTATCACGGCATGCGAGCGTTCGCCGCGTGGGACGGCGACCGCTGCGTCGGCCGTGTCGAATGCGAGTGGGAGCGCGCCGACGGCGCCGAGACCGTCGACCTGGTGCTCGGCGTGGTTCCCGACGCACGAAGGTCCGGCGTCGGCACCGCCCTGCTCGCCACGGCGCGGCGGTTGGCCGCCGACCTCGGCCGACCGACCCTGACGACGATGTCCGACGTGCCCGCCTCGGCACTCGATGCACCCGGCGAACGGCTCGAGGCGCGCGACGGCAGCGGCTCCATCCCCGCATCCGACCCCGCCGCGGCGTTCGCCGTGCACCACGGCTTCCGGCTCGCGCAGCTCGAACGCGTGAGCGGCCTCACCGTCGAAGGACGCGCATCGGCGTTCGCGGCCGCATCCGCCGAACACGAGTCGGACCCGCGCGGGTACCGGCTCGTCAGCTGGGTCGACCGCGCCCCCGACCAGCTCCTCGACGAACTCGCGGTGGCACATGCCGCGATGTCGACCGATCCGCCGGCGGGCACCGCGACGTTCGACGAGGAGGCCTGGGATGGCGCACGGGTGCGCGCGACCGAGGACGAAGCGCTCGACGGCCGGCGGACGACCCTCGTGACGGCCGCCGTCTCCGAGGTCGGCCGGGTCGCCGGATACACCGAGCTCTCGCTGCCCTCGGAGTCCGCCTCCGCGTTCCAATGGGACACGATCGTCCTCAAGGAGCACCGCGGACACCGCCTCGGCATGCGCATGAAGCTCGCGAACCTCGCACTGCTCGGCCGCGTCGGACCGGAACGCACCGACGTCTACACCTGGAACGCCGACGAGAACGAGCACATGCTGGCGATCAACGTCGCCCTCGGGTTCACCGTTCGCGGACTCAGCGCGCTCTGGCAGCTCGACGCAGGCGCTGGCAGCGCGGACAGCGGTGCGACGACCGGTTCATGAACGCCTCACGCACCATCGGCGTGCCGCATCGCGGGCAGGGCAGGCCGCTCCGGCCGTAGGCGTTGAGCGAGTGCGCGAAGTAGCCGGACGCCCCGTTGACGTTCACGTACTGCGCGTCGAAGCTCGTGCCGCCCTCGTCGAGCGCCTTGCCGAGCACGTCGCGCACGGCGTGCAGCAGCTCGCGCGCCCGGCGCCTCGAGATGGACGACGCCGGCTGCTCGCCGTGCAGGCGCACCGCCCACAACGACTCGTCGGCGTAGATGTTGCCGACGCCGCTCACGAGCCCCTGGTCGAGGAGCACCCGCTTGACGCCCGACGCGCGCCGCGACATCCGACCGAGGAACAGGTCGTCGTCGAAGGCCGGATCGAGCGGATCACGGGCGATGTGGGCGACCTGCGTCGGAATGCGCGTCGCCCACTCCCCCGAGACATCGGCGCTGAAGCCTGCGACGGCGCCGTCGGACGTCGGCACCATGCGGTCGACGGCCAGCGAGCCGAAGGTGCGCTGGTCGAGGAAGTCGATGCGCAGCTCGCCGTGCTCCGGATGCTCGAGGTGGATGCGCACGCGCGCGTGCCGATCGGCACCGGGATGCTCGGGCGACCGCAGCAGCATCTGGCCGCTCATGCCGAGATGCCCGACGATCGCCCGGTCGTCGCCGAGCGCACCGTCGCCGCTGATCGGCAGCCACAGGAACTTGCCGCGACGCACCGCTGCGGCGATGGTCGCGCCCGTCGTGAGCGCCTCGAAGTCGCCGGCTGCCGCGTCGTGCCGGGTGAGCGCGCGCGCGTCGAGCACGTCGACCGCGGCGATGCGCGCACCGGTCACCGCCGGCGCCAGGCCGGCGCGAACGACCTCGACCTCGGGGAGCTCGGGCACGTCAGGACGCGGTGAGTGCGGTCCAGGCCTCGAGCGCCGCGGCCATCTCGGCCTGCTTCTTGCTCGATCCCTCGCCGGAGGCCTCGACCAGCGTGCCGACGACGACCGTCGCGACGAAGTGCTTGTGGTGGTCGGGGCCGCTCTCGGTGAGCGTGTAGACGGGCGGAGGGGCGCTGCGCTTGGCCGCGATCTCCTGCAGGCTCGTCTTGGGGTCCATCGACGCGCCGAACCGCTCGGGCTCCCGCATCAGCGGCGTGATGAGGCTCAGCACGAACGCCGTCGCGACATCGCCGCCCGCGTCGAGGTAGACGGCGCCGATGATGGCCTCGACCGTGTCGGCGAGGATCGACGGCTTGTCTGCGCCGCCGGTGAGGGTCTCGCCGCGGCCGAGCCGGATGTAGCGACCGAGTCCGAGCCGACGCGCGACCTCGGCCAGCGCCGCACTCGAGACGAGGCTCGCGCGACGCTTGGCCAGCTCGCCCTCGTCGAGGTCGGGATGGTCGCGGAACAACCGGACCGTGACCGCCTGGCCGAGGATCGAATCGCCGAGGAACTCGAGACGTTCGTTGGTCGGGATCGCGCCGTTCTCGTACGCGAACGACCGGTGCGTGAGCGCCAGGAGCAGGAGTTCGGGATCGATCTCGACCTGCAGCAATTGCTGCAGCTCAACGAGATTCGGTTCCACGAGCCCTGTGCGCTCCGTGCGCGTCACGACCGGTCGTTGCTGCTGCGAGGGGCGTCGACTAGACGTCGGCGACCTTACGGCCCTTGTACTCGAGGAACAGCGGGGTGCCCGCGGAGTCCTCGACGACCTTCGCGCGGTGCGGCAGGCTGTACGTGACCTTGCCGTTCTCGACGGTCTTCACCAGCGTGGGGGCCTCAGCCTTCCACTGCGAACGACGCGCGTGGGTGTTTGCTCGCGACTTCTTCCGCTTCGGAACAGCCATGACGTTCTCTCAATCTCTCTTCGGGTCGGCGTCGGATGCGACATCCGTGCCCTGGTCTTCGGAAGCCTGCAGCCCTGCGAGCGCGGCCCATCGCGGGTCGTGCTCGGTTGGGGTGACGAGTTCAGGATGATCAGCCAGTCGCAGCCCGGTCTCTAGGTCGAGACCAGGGCAGTCCGGCCGGC
Source organism: Agromyces sp. PvR057 (assembly GCF_040547485.1). Taxonomy (NCBI): domain Bacteria; kingdom Bacillati; phylum Actinomycetota; class Actinomycetes; order Micrococcales; family Microbacteriaceae; genus Agromyces; species Agromyces sp. PvR057. Next base: position 1,540,657 of record NZ_JBEPPT010000001.1, on the reverse strand, counting down.
AGACCGGCTGGAACGGCAGTGACAACACCACCGCATCTCGGATGAGCGGTTCAAGATCCACGTGGTCGTCTTGAACCTCAAACTCGAAAGCTTCTCCAGAATGATACGCGAAAAGCTCCTGGAACTCGACTTCGACCGGCAGCGACACGTCGATCAGGCATCGACTGCACTCGCCGTCGGCAACTGCATCGATGTTCGTCGACACGAGGATGCCCTCGTGCACGGACTCCAGCCGCACGTCGAGAACGAGCTCCGACCCCTCGCGAACGGCGACGAGCCCCTCACCGAGAGGTTCGCGCACCGGCACCTGGAACCGATGCTCGCGCATCTCACCAGGTCGGTTGAGGAGGTCGCGCACGTTCACGCGGAACGGCGAATACTGAATGGCCACAAACGATGATTCTACGCGCCGTCCGCTGTGCGAACGCCGGACACGCGCCGAACGCGGTCTGCGAGGGACTTGGGAATCAGCACGGCGATCAGGCGATCGCGGCGGCTCGCGTCGCCGGACAGGGCGCGGCGGGCAAGCTCGAGGTCGACCAGCAGCGCCGCCCTCGAGTCGGGGCCGGCTCCAGCCGCCGCGTCGACGGAGCCGTCGCTCGAGGCGCCGGGTCCGTATCGCGCCCGCTCGACGCCATCGCGCAGCCGCGTGAGCGCGGCCAGCGCCTCGGCCTCGCGGAAACCCGGTCGCGCGGCGACGTAGGCGGCGAACACCCTCGGGGTCGACGCGGCCCCCGCGATGCCGAGGTCGCTCGCGGACGCGAGCACCTCGTCCCACGCGGCATCCGCGGCCCCACGGCCTGTTCGGATCCGTCGGCGGCGGCTCGCCCGCTGGAGCACGCGCAGGGCGGCGGGCAGCAGGAGCAGTGCGAGCACGGCAATGAGGAGCGCGGCGGCCCGCATCGGAGCGTCGTCCTGCAGTGGATTTCCAGCGCCCCCGGCGAGGCCGCGGTCGGGATCGAGTTCGGGGCGACTCGTCGCCGGGGCGGTCGCCGACGGAGCCGAGGGCAGCACCGAGGTCTGCGCCTGCCCCGCACCCGGCCGCGAGTACTCGGGCACCGTGCCACGACCGGGAGTCGGCTCGAACGGCACCCATCCGACGCCCTCGAAGTAGAGCTCGGGCCACGCGTGCAGGTCGTGCGAGTCGACCTCGACCCGCTGCACCCCGTCGACGCGCTCGGTGGTGGGGGTCCCCGAGGTGTAGCCGACCGAGATGCGCGAGGGGATGCCCGCCTCCCGCGCCAGCACCGCCATGGTCGACGCGAAGTGCACGCAGTAGCCGCTCTTGGCCTCGAGGAACGCCGCGATGACCTCGAATCCGCCGCCGTCGTACCCCTCCTCGACGGGCGCCTCGGTCGAATACTTGAAGTCGGGCGACCGCAGGTAGGCCTGGATCGCGACCGCGGCATCGTACGGTGTCGCCGCTGATCCGGCGAGTTCGGCGGCCGTGTCGGTGATGACCGTCGGCACGTCGTCGGGCAGGTCGAGGAACTGCGGATCCGCCGCTCGGGAGGGTCCGGCCGCTCGCAGCTGGTCGGCGGTGGGCTCGACCTCGAGCCTGGTCACCTCGTACCGCTGGCCGGCGGTGTTCGTGTCGACGCTGCGGACCGTGAGCGATCCGTCGTCCCAGTACCAGGACCCCGAGAGCCCCTCGATGCGCGTCGACGGGTACGGCAGCGGGAGCCACGTCGTGCGCACCTCGCTCACCAGCACGTCGATCGGGTGCTCGGACGTCTCGACGCCCGCGCCGAGCCCCTCCGGCGCCCCCAGCGCGTCGACCGTGTTGTCGCCGTCGACCGGGCGCTCGGTCACGGCCCACACGTCGCCCTCGAACCGATCGAGCGTGAGCAGCGTGAAGTTCGGGCGGTCGCCGTCGCGCGCCAGATAGCGGAACGCGGGCCGGGGCTCCGGCCTGCGCAGGTCTCGACCCAGATCGAGGAACGGGCTCACGCCGCGTGCGAAGAGCGCCCCCTGCGACCCGTTGCCGAGCAGCAGGCTCGTCGAGATGCTCGGCGTCGAGGCGGTGAGCAGCGACGCGACGACGAGCCCGGTGACGGCGACCCCGACCGAGGCGCCCAGCGTCGACGCGACCGGCACCCGTTTCGGCGCCGCGACGGTCGCGACCTCCTCGTCGTCGCCGAGCTCGATGCGCGCGCGCCGGGTGACGCGCACGTCGACGCGCAGGAGCAGCAGGTATGCGGCCGCGGTGCCCACGAGCACCGGGATGTCGGCGCCGTCCTCGACGAGGAATCCCGGGATGAGCACGGGCACGAAGGCCGGCACGGCGGCGAGCGCCGGGGCCCGTGCGACCTGCACGAGCACGTCGAGCATGATCGAGAGGGCGCCGACGCCGAGTGCGAGCGCGAAGTTCAGGGCGGGCACCGCGACCGCCGGCACGGTCTGCTGCGCGATCGTGCGCTGCGCCCCCGTGAACAGCTCGCCGAACAGCGCGAAGGTGTCGGGCGTCGGCACGATGAACGCGATCGCCGTCGCCCCGCCGAAGAGCAGCGTCAACAGCAACACCAGCACCACGCCCTCGAGGACGGGCACGAGCCCGGACGGCACGCGCAGCGCGCGCAGCCCAGTGCCGCCGAAGAACACGCCGGCCGAGACGAACGCGCAGAGCCACCACCAGCCGCCACCGGCGATCAACGAACCGAGCGACATCGTCGCCACGACCATCAGGAGGAACGACGCCGTCGTGAGCGCGAGCCGCCCCCGCCTCGTCAGCGCGGCCGCATCAGGGTGCATCGTGCACCGCCGTGGTCTTCGTGGCGACGGCCGACCAGGCTCCGCCGATCTCGACGGCCCGACGCACGCCGACCACCTGCCAGTCGGCCTCCTCGAGCATGCGGCGCACGCTCGAGTTCACCGAGGCCGTGACGAAGGCGATCGCCGGTTCGAATCCCGGGCGGAGCGCGACGAGTGCCGCGGCATCGGCCTGCTCCGGGTCGACGAGCACCGCGAACCCCGGTTCGCGCGCGTCGCGGCCCCGCGTGCGGAAGGCGGGTCCGGCATCGCGTTCGCCTGCGTCGCGCCTGCCGTGGTCGCGGCGACCGGGTTCGTGCCGCCGGCCGTCGCCACGGGCGCCGTCGCGACGGACGGGAGGATTCGCCCTCGCGAGGTCCTCGAGCAGCAGGCGATCGCCGCCGGGCATGCGGTACTCGCCGCCGTAGGGCGCCGTCGGCACGAGGCCCTGCTCGGGGTCGGCGATGCCCGTGCAGCGCAACCGGAACCCGCTCTCGAGCAGGTGCACGCCGATCGACGCCGCGACCTCGATCGCGAGCTCGACGCGCTCGTCGACCAGCTCGTCGCGTTCGCGGTGCACGGCGAGACCGTGACGACCGTCGCCTGGCAGGTCGAGCAGGATGCGCGCCTCTGGATCTCCGCGCTGCTCCTCCTCGCGCACCATGAGCTCGCCGCGGCGCGCCGTGGCCGGCCAGTTGACGCGACGCAGCGGGTCGCCGTAGCGGTACTCGCGGGCGATGAGCTCATCGGAGTTCGGATGCGTGCGACGCTGCAGGCCGTGCACGACGCCGTCGATGCTTGCAGCGGTCGCCAGCGCCTCGGCGAGCGGCGTCACACGAGGCGTGACCACGACCTCGTGCGCAGCACCCGCCACGCGTTCGACGCTCGCGAGGCCGAACGGGTCGGTGACCCCGATGCGCAGCGGCCCCACCGGGAACACGCCCCGTCGCGGCATCCGGAGCCGGTACTCGACCCCGACCCGATCGTCGCCCGACGGCAGCACGGCCTCGTGCGGTCCGAGCGCGGGCAGCAGCGCGGAGGGCGGCCCGACCGTGCCCTCGGGCGCATGGTCGCGCCAGTGCGCGCCGTCGAGGGTGCGCCTGCCGCGGTTCATCACGACGAGGCTGACCCGCGTCGCCTCGCCGGCGGTGACGACCCCCGGCGCGAACGTGCGCTGCACGGCGAGGCTCGGACGCCGCAGCGCGACGAATGCGGCCGCCACGACCGGCATCGCGAGGCCCACGAACGCGAGCAGGAGCACGTCACGCAGATCGAACCAGAGGGAGATGCCCACGAGCACGGTTCCGACCACGATGAGCGCGATGCCACGGCGGGTGAGGCGCGGCCACGACAGTGAGCGCAGGCGGTTGCGGGCCATGATCAGTTCCTTCGAGCGCTCCCGACGGGCACGGGCGTCTGCGCGATGATGCGACCGACGATCGCGTCGATCAGGGGGCCGCTGTCGCGATCGTGGGAGCCGACGGCCCGGCTGGTCGGCACGAGCCGGTGCGCGAGCACCGCGACCGCCAGCGCGTCGACGTCGTCGGGTAGCACGAACTCGCGGCCGTGCATGGCCGCGTGCGCCTTGGCCGCGCGGATGAGCTGCAGCGTGGCGCGCGGGCTCGCACCGAGCCGCAGCTGGCGGTCTTCGCGCGTGGCCCTGGCGAGTTCGACCGCGTACTCCTTGACCGGTTGCGAGGTGAACACGTGCCGCACGGCGCGGATCATCGCCCGCAGCTCGTCGACCGTGACGACCTCTTCGAGGCGGTCGAGCGGACTCGACGTCTCGCGCGTGGAGAGCATCGCGAGTTCGTCGAGCGCCGAGGGATAGCCCATCGACACGCGGGCCATGAACCGGTCGCGCTGCGCCTCGGGCAACGGGTACGTGCCCTCCATCTCGACGGGGTTCTGCGTGGCGACGACCGTGAACGGCAGGTCGAGCAGGTAGGTCGTGCCGTCTGCGGTGACCTGGCGCTCCTCCATGCACTCGAGCAGCGCCGCCTGCGTCTTGGGGCTCGCGCGGTTGATCTCGTCGCCGATGACGATGTTGGAGAACACCGGGCCGCGCTTGAACTCGAACCGCCGGCTGGCCTGGTCGAAGACCGAGACGCCGGTCACGTCGCTCGGCAGCAGGTCGGGGGTGAACTGGATGCGGCTCACGCTGCTGCCCACCGACCGTGCGAGCGCCTTCGCCAGCATCGTCTTGCCGACGCCCGGCACGTCTTCGATGAGCAGGTGCCCCTCGGCCAGCAGCACGGTCAGCGCGGCGGTGATCGCGTCGCGCTTGCCCGCGATCACGGTCTCGACGTTCGCGACCACGCGGGCGGCGAGCACGCCCACCTCGTCGATCGACATGACGGATGCCGCGTCGTCGACCTCGTCGTGCACGGCGGTGGGGTGCGCGGCCGGCGCCGGACTCGCGAACGCCTCGCTCATGGCGTCATCGCCGCGTGCAGGTACTCGGCGACGGCCGGCGGAACGTAGGGCGCGACGTCGCCGCCGAGCGCCGCGACCTGGCGGACGAGCGAACTCGACACGTGCGCGTTGCCGGGGTCGGGGAGCAGGAACACCGTCTCGACGCCCGCGAGGTGGCGGTTCACGATCGCCATGGGCGTCTCGTAGGCGACGTCGATCTGCGAGCGCACGCCCTTCACGAGCACCGTGGCGCCGACATCGCTGCAGTAGTCGACGAGCAGGCCCATGCTCCACGAGGCGACCACGATGCGGCCCTCGATGCCGGCGTCGGCGATGGCGCGCTCGATGAGCGCGACGCGCTGCGCGATGGGCAGCAGCGCGTTCTTGTCGGGGTTGTGCACGACCACGACATGCAGTTCGTCGAAGATGCCGGCCGCTCGCTCGATGACGTCGAGATGCCCCTTGGTGACGGGGTCGAAAGAACCGGGAACGACGGCGATCCGCTGCATACGCACCAGCGTAGTGCTCGGCGCCGACCGCGAAAGGGGTCGCGGAGAGTCTCAGCCCTTGCTCAGGAATCCGGTCGCATCGTCGTCGAGGCGGCGGCGCACCTCGGCCGCGAGCGCCGGATGCCGCTGCAGCGCCGGATCGGCCTCGAGCACCTCGCCGGCGATGGCCCTCGCGTCGGCGATGACGTCGCCGTCCCTGACCACTCGCAGGAGCTTCAACGACGAGCGCCCTCCCGACTGGGTCGCGCCGAGCACGTCGCCCTCCTGCCTGAGCTCGAGGTCGACGCGAGCGAGCTCGAAGCCGTCGAGCGTGGCCGCGACGGCGTCGACCCGCTGGCGTGCGAGGGAACCGGGCTCGGCGGCCGTGACCAGCAGGCAGAGGCCGGGCAGGCCGCCGCGACCGACGCGACCGCGCAGCTGGTGCAGCTGCGAGACGCCGAAGCGGTCGGCGTCGATCACGACCATGGCGCTCGCGTTGGGCACGTCGACGCCGACCTCGATCACCGTCGTCGCGACCAGCACGTCGATCTCGCCCGCCGCGAACGCGCGCATCGTCGCATCCTTCTCATCGGCGGACATGCGGCCGTGCAGCGGGGCCACCCGGATGTCGGCGAACGCGGGGAGCTCGGCGAGCTCGGCGAGCACCGAGGCGACCGAGGCGACCGGCCGTGCCGCGGCATCCGCTCCCGCGCCCTCCGAACCGACCGCGTCGGGGCCCGCCGGATCGGCCTCTTCGACGACGCGCGCCTCGATCGCCGGACAGACCACGAAGCCCTGCCGACCGGCCGCGACCTCTTCGGCCAGGCGCTCCCACACGCGCGAACGCCACCCGGGACGCTCGGCGAGCGGCACCACGTGCGACTCGATGCCGGCGCGCCCCGCCGGCAGTTCGCGGATCGTCGAGATGTCGAGATCGCCGAACACCGTCATCGCGACGGTTCGCGGGATGGGCGTGGCGGTGAGCACGAGCACGTGCGGCGGCTGCCGGCCCTTGAGCCGCAGCGCCTCGCGCTGCTCGACCCCGAAGCGATGCTGCTCGTCGACCACGATCAGGCCGAGGTCGGCGAACGACACGGTCTCGCCGATGAGGGCGTGCGTGCCGACGACGATGCGCGACTGCCCTGCCGCGGCACGCAGCAGCGCCTTGCGCCGCTCGGCCGCGGACAGCTGGCCCGTGAGCAGGGTCGGCACGAGCGTCGCCGAGAGCTCGGGGCCGAGCATGCGCACGATCGAACGCAGGTGCTGCGCCGCGAGCACCTCGGTGGGTGCGAGGAGCGCGGCCTGACCGCCCGAGTCGGCGACCGCGAGCATCGCCCGCAGCGCGACCACGGTCTTGCCCGAGCCGACCTCGCCCTGCACGAGCCGGTTCATGGGCACGGGCTCGCCCAGGTCGTCGGCGATCGCCTGCCCCACCTCGACCTGGTCGCCCGTGAGCTCGAACGGCAGCGACGCGTCGAACCGCTCGAGGAGGCCGCCGGCCGCGGGATGCCGCGCGGTCGTCGCGTGCGCCCTGAGCTCGGCCCGCCGCTGCAGCAACGCGGTCTGCAGCACGAGCGCCTCGGTGAAGCGCAGCGTTCGCCGGGCGGCCTTCCAGTCGGACTCGACCTCCGGCCGGTGCACGAGCTCGAGGGCACGCCGCTGCGCGAGGAGGCCGCGCGAGGCGCGCACCGTCTCGGGAATCGGGTCGGCCGCGGCATCCGTGGCCTCGAGTCCGTCGAGCAGCAGCGCGATCGCCTTCGCCAGCTGCCAGCTCGCCAGTGCGCCCGTGGCCGGGTAGATCGGGATGGGCGCCTCGGCCCAGCGCTTGACCGACGGGTCCGTCGGCGACGTCGGCGTCGCATCGTCGAAGAGCTCGTAGTCGGGATGCGCGAGCTGACGGGCGCCACGGTAGTCGCCGACCTTGCCGGCGAAGATGCCGCGCGCACCGGGCACGAGTTCGCGGGAACGCCAGGCCTGGTTGAAGAACGTGAGGGTGAGGATGCCCGTGCCGTCGGAGATCTTCACCTCGAGGATGGAGCCTCGGCGCGACCGCATCGTCCGCTCGCGCACCTCGATGACCTCGGCGACGATCGTGACGTTCTCGTCGAGCGGCAGGCTCGCGAGGGCCGTCAGCTCGCCGCGGAGCGCGTAGCGGCGCGGATAGTGGCCCAGCAGCTCGCCGACCGTGCGGTAGCCGAAGGCGCGCTCGATCGCCTGCGCCGTGCGGCCGCCGAGTGCCCCGGTGAGGCGTGTGTCGAGCGAGTACCTGCCGACAGCGGCGGAGTCGTCTGGCGCGTCGGCGGTCATGCCTCGATCGTAGGCTCCCCCGCCGTCAACGCCTCGATCTCGGCCTGCACGTACGGGTCGTCGGGCCGGAGGTCGGCGAGCGAGCGCTGCAGGTCGAGCGCCTCGTCGGTGCGGCCCAGCGTGCGCAGGCAGCGCCCCACAGACCACCGCGCGACCTGCTGCTGCTCCGGCGAGCCGTAGCGGTCGGCGAGCTCGACCGCGCGCTCGAACTCGACGAGTGCGGCCGCGGCCCGGCCGCCGTCGTGCTTGACCCAGCCGAGGTTGTGGTGCAGCGCGATGCCCCAGCGCAGGGTGCGCGGGTCGCGACGGTCCTCGAGCAGGTCGATGCCCTCGGCCGCCCACTCCTCCTCGTGGCCGGCGTCGTTCAGCGCGAGCATGTGCAGCGCGTCGAGCACGAGGAACGCCGACCCGGCCTGCGCCGCCTCGCGCACCGCGAGCGTGAACTCCGGCACCGCCTCGGCCGGACGGTGGTCGGCGGCGAGCAGCCGCCCACGCTCGATCGCGACCCTGGCCCGCACCTCGGAGGGGATCCCGGTCGGAACCTCGCCCTCGAAGAACGCCGCCACGTCGTCGAGCACCGCGGTCGCCTCGTCGTCGAGCCCCTGCAGGCCGAGTGCGCGCGCGAGCTGGGTCGCCATCACGGCGCGCTCGTGCGGCGAGCCGGCCCGATCGTCGACCGCGGAACGGAACCGCTCGGCACTCGCCGCGGCGTCGCCGAAGTCCCACAGCCGGTCGATGAGGGCCTGGTCGACGGGCTCGAGGCGGACGGGGTCGACGCGATCGCGGGAGGTAGGGGCTTCCACGCTCCCATCATGGCAGCGCACGCCGCGGGGGTCACGTCCTCGCTGAGCTGCGACGCCCCGGTATGCTGCCAGCAGCATGACGCGCATCATCGCCGGCGCCGCCGGTTCCCTGTCCCTCGCTGTGCCGCGCTCCGGCACGCGGCCCACGAGCGACCGCGTGCGCGAGGCCATCTTCTCGGCGCTCGAGGCCCGCGACGCGATCGACGGAGCGGTCGTGCTCGACCTCTACGCCGGCTCGGGCGCACTCGGCCTCGAATCGGCCAGCCGCGGCGCCGCCGAGGTCGTGCTCGTCGAACGCGCGAAGCCGGCGGCCGACGTGTGCCGGCGCAACGCCGACGCGGTCGCGCGGGCGATCGGCCGTGGCGCGGCCCGCATCCGCGTGGTCGTGAAGCCCGTCGCCGGATACCTCGAGACCGCTCCCGCCGGGGTCGACCTCGCGTTCATCGATCCGCCGTACGACCTCGACGAGGGGGCGGTCGCCCGGGACCTCCAACTGCTCGCCCCGCTGCTCTCGCCCGACGCGCTCGTCGTCGTCGAACGGAGCTCGCGCTCGCCCGAACCCGCATGGCCCGCCGGCATCGAGCTCGAGCGCCGCCGCGACTACGGCGAGACCACGCTCTGGTGGGCGACCACGTCGGGCGAGGCCGCCGACGACGATCAGCCCGAGCGTCCGTCCCAGCTCGAGTAGGGGTCCCACCCATCGGCCTCGATGTCGCGACCGTCGAGCAGCATGCGCCCGGCCCCCTCGACCACGCGACCGATGACCTCGAACGGCTTCGGGATGTCGCCGCCGGCGGGGAACGTCGCGAGCATGCCGTGATCCTCGCCGCCCGCGAGTGCGAGCCGGACGCCTTCGACGTCGTCGCCCAGCGGGGCCGAGTCGAAGTCGAACGCGACCCCGCTCGCCTCGGCGATCCGGCGCCCGTCGCGCGCGAGCCCATCGGACACGTCGAGCATCGACGTCGCTCCGGCCTCCGCCGCGATGATGCCCGCCAGTACCGGCGGGGAGGGTGCGAGCTGCGCCCGAAGCAGGTCGGGCTCGCGCTCGCGCAGGACGGCGGCGAGCGTCGCGTCGGGCTCGCCCGCGGCATCCGTCGCCTCGGCGAACAGCAGGGCGAGACCGCGGGCCGCGTCGCCGCGCCTGCCGGCGTGGGCGATCACGTCGCCGACCCGCGCACCGGAGCGGAGCACGGGTGCGCGACCCTCGAGGTCGCCGAACGCGGTGACCGCGATCGTGAGCACCGCGGAGGCGGAGAGGTCGCCGCCGACCACGCCGGCGCCGGGCGCGAGCGCCGCGAGCCCCTCGCGGAGGCCGTCGGCGATGCCCTCGAGCACCGAGACGCGCGTCGACGGCGGAGCCGCGATCGCGACGACGAGCGCCGTCGGCCGCGCGCCCATGGCCGCGACGTCGGTCAGGTTCGTGGCTGCGGCCTTCCAGCCGAGCTCGAACGGCATCGACCAGGCGAGCCGGAAGTCGGGCCCGTGCACGAGCAGGTCGGTCGTCACGACGAAGCGGCCGTCGGATGCCGCGACGAGCGCCGCGTCGTCGCCCGGTCCGAGCAGGGCGTGGCTGCCGGATTCGAGGCGCGGCAGGATGCGGCGGAGCACCGCGATCTCACCGACCTCGCCGGTCGTCGGGTCGTCGGGCGTCGGCTCGGCGTCGCGAGCGGCATCCGTTCGATCGGCGGGCACGGAGTCGGGTGAGACGGACACGCGGCAAGCCTAGGACAGCCCGACTCCCGCATGTTTCCGCCTGTCCCCCGATCGGGGCACATGTCCGGCAAGTAACGAATGCTTACAAAACCTGGCCGCCTGCCGTACGCTGAACAGGCCTCCCCCAGGCCGCGATACCCGAACCGCGGTGGCTCAGACGTTGCTCACCGTGCCGCAATGGAGCCCCAGTGAGTCGACGAAGCGAACGAGCCGAACGCGAGCAATCGCGCCGCCACCACCGCCACGTGGTCATGATGATCGCCGCCGGCGTGGTCGGCGTGGCCCTCGTGGGCGGCGCGGGAACGGCATGGGCCAGCGGTTCGCTGAGCGCCTGGCTCGCCGCCGGACCCTCCTGCGACGAGCGCATCGCGCTCACCGTGGTCGCCGACACGGCGATCGCCCGACCCGTCAAGGCGATCGCAGCCGAGTACGACGCGCGCGAGGACGCGTGCTCGCTCACCGAGGTGGTCGCGCAGGACAGCGCCGACACCGCGGCCCTGCTCGCCTCGGGCAACGGCTCCGACATCGACGCGTGGATCCCCGACTCCCCCGTGTGGCTGGTGCGCATGGCCGCGAGCGCCCGGTCGCTCGGTCGAGACGTGCCAGACCTCGCCCTCGAGCGCTCGATCGCCTCGAGCCCCGTCGTGTTCGCCGCACCCGTGAGCGGTGCCGAGGCCCTCGCCGGTCGCCCGCTCAGCTGGGGCGACGTGCTCACGGGCGACCTGCCGGCCCTCCTCGCCGACCCCGAAGCCTCATCCGCGAGCCTCAACGGTCTGCAGGCCATGGAGCGCGCCACGCCGATCGGGCAGGCCAAGCAGTTCCAGAACGCGATGATCCGGCTCAGCGACGGCGCTCCTGCGCGAGTCGATGCCGCGTTCGGCTCCCTCGCCGTGAGCCCTCCCGGCACCGTCGCCATCGCGAGCGAGCAGCAGGTCGCGATGCACAACCACGACGACGCGTCGACGCCGCTGCTCGCGCTCTACCCCTCCGACGGCACGCTCGCGCTCCAGTTCCCCTTCCTCCGCATGCTCGACGAGTCCGAGCTCGCGAAGAACCTCGGCGCCGACGGGAAACCGACCGACGACGACGACGGCGGGCGCGCCGAGCTCGAGCAGCGCGCGCAGCAGCTCGACGCCCTGAAGATCGCCCTGTGGGACGCCTCGGACCGGTTCGCCGCCGAGGGGTTCCGCGACGGCACCGGCGGTGGCGAGCTCGAGCAGGACGGCGTGATCGCCGACGCGACCGAGGTCGGGTCGGCCGCGGCATCCGCCCAGGTCTCGATCCTGCGCACGTGGGGCGTCGTGAGCCTGCGTTCGCGCATCCTCTCGGTCATCGACGTGTCCGGATCGATGGAGGAGCCGACGATCACGGGGCTCCGGCGCATCGACCTGCTCGAGCAGGCCGCGGCGACCACGATCTCCCAGCTCTCCGAGGCCGTCGACGTCGGCGTCTGGGCCTTCTCGACCGCCCGCGTCGGCGACCAGGACTGGGAGGACCTCTCCCCCATCGAGCCGCTCGCCGACGAGGCGCACCGCACGCAGGTGCTCGACGTGCTCGCCTCGCTGCCCGGCCGGCTCGGCGGCGCGACCGGGCTCTACGACACCACGCTCGCCGCCGTGCAGCAGGTGCGCGCGGCCTACGATCCCGAGACGGTGAACTCGGTGCTGCTGCTCACCGACGGGCGGAATGAGGACGACAACGGCATCAGCCGCGACCAACTGCTCGCCGAGCTCGCCGCCATGGCCGAAGACGGGCAGCAGGTGCCCGTTGTGCTCGTCGGCATCGGCCCGGACACCGACCTCGAGTCGATGCGCCTCATCGCCGAGGCCACTGGCGGCGCCGCGTACTCGGCCGAGCGCCCCGAAGACCTGAAGACCGTGCTGACCGACGCGCTGTCGCAGCGCTCCTGCCGCCCGAACTGCTGATCCGGGGTCCGAAGCGCTGATCCGGGCCCGAACCCGCTGGCCCGGCGTCCGAAGCGCCGAGCCCCGCGCGGTACGCTGGAGCGGATGTCTCAGCACCCCGTCATCCCGTCGCGCCGCCGTCGTACCCGGGTCGCCGGCATCCTCCCGGCCCTGCTCGCGTCGGCCGCAACGACCGCCCTCACGGGCTGCACCCCGATCGTGAACATGCAGGCCGCGCCCGAGGCGACCGACGTCTCCTGCGCCGAGCTGAGCGTGCGCCTGCCCGACGAGGTCGCGGAACAGGCGCAGCGCGAGACCGACGCGCAGGGCACCGCGGCCTGGGGCGACCCGGCCTCCGTGCTCCTGCGGTGCGGGGTGCCGCCGATCGGACCGACGACCGACCGCTGCGTGAGCGTCGACGGCATCGATTGGGTCATCGACGAGTCCGACCCGCCCCGCTACCTCTTCACGACGTTCGGTCGCACGCCCGCCGTCGAGGTGCTCGTCGACAACGACGTCGTCTCGGGCACCACCGTGATCTCCGACCTCTCGACAGCGGTGTCGGTGATCCCGGCCGAGGGCGCCTGCACCTCCGTCGACGACGCCCTGCCGGTCGACTGAGCGACCTCCGCTCCTCGAGACGAGAACGGCGCCGGGATGCAGGTGCATCCCGGCGCCGATTCGTCGAAGCCCGCGCGTCGCGTCAGCGCGAGCCGCGCGCGTGGCCCACGTCGATGAGCTCGCCGATGAGTTCGGGATAGCTGAGCCCCGTGTTGAGCCAGCAGGTCGGGAACATCGAGATCGGCGTGAACCCGGGCATCGTGTTGATCTCGTTCACGACGAAGCCCTCGTCGCCGAGGAACACGTCGACGCGCGCGAGGCCCTCTGCCCCGATCGCCTCGAACGCCCGCACGGCGATGCGCTCGAGCTCGAACGACTCGCCGTCGCCGAGTTCTGCAGGGCAGACGAGGTCGACGCCGGGAGCGTCGAGGTACTTCGCCGCGAAGTCGTAGAACTCGCGGCCGGTGACGACGACCTCGCCGGCCACGCTCACGCGCACGCCCTCACGCCCCTCGAGCACGGCGATCTCGATCTCGCGACCCGGAACGGCCTGTTCGACGAGCACCGTGCGGTCTTCGGCGAACGCGACCTCGAGGGCCGCGTCGAGCTCCGCCCAGTCGGAGACCTTCGTCACGCCGACGGACGAGCCGGCACGGGCGGGCTTGACGAACACCGGCAGCCCGAGGCCGCGCACCCGGCGGTTCCACAGCTCGGCGTCGTGCTCGAGGGCGCCGCGCGTGAGCGTGACCCACGGCGCGACCGGGATGCCGGCGGCTTCGAGCGCGGTCTTCGTGAAGTGCTTGTCCATGCCGACGGCGGATGCGAGCACGCCGTTGCCGACGTACGGCAGGCCGACGAGCTCGAGCAGGCCCTGCACCGTGCCGTCCTCCCCGAAGCGGCCGTGCAGGATCGGGAAGACGACGTCGACCTCGCCGAGCGAACGCTCGCCCGCGACGCCTGTCTCAGCGGACACCGTCGTCACGCGGAGCTCGCGCGATGCCGCACTCTCGGGCCAGCGCACGCGCGACCCGTTGTCGACGACCTCGGGCAGGTGGCCCGGGTCGAGGGCGAAGCGGGACGGGTCGTCGCTCTCGAGCACGAAGGCACCCTCGCGGGTGATCCCGACGGGGATCACCTCGAAGCGGTCACGATCGATCGCCCCCAGGACTCCGCCCGCCGTCGCGCAGCTGATCGAATGCTCGCTTGAACGCCCTCCGAAGAGCAGAACCACCCTGAGCTTGTCCATCCATCGTCCTTTCGCCCTGCGGCTCGTCATCGGTCGTGAGGTGAGGGGCGAGGTCGCGCGGCGCGAGCGTGCCGGCGAGCACCTGGCGCACCTGCTCGACGATCGGCATCTCGACGCCCTTTGCGCGTGCCAGTTCGAGCACGGGGCCGACGGACGCGAGGCCCTCGGTGGTCTGGTTCATCTGGTTCACCACGTCGGCGAGGTGGTAGCCCTGGCCGAGCAGGCGGCCAGCGGTGTTGTTGCGCGACAGCGGCGACTGGCTCGTGGCGATGAGGTCGCCGAGGCCCGCGAGGCCCGAGAGCGTTTCGTTGTGGGCGCCGTAGGCGACGGCGAAGTCGGTCATCTCGACGAGTCCGCGCGTGATGATCGACGCCTTCGTGTTCTCGCCGTAGCCGACGCCGTCGACGATGCCGATGGCCACCGCGATGAGGTTCTTCAGCACGCCGCCGAACTCGGTGCCGATGACGTCGGTGTTCACGAACGAGCGGAAGTACCGGTTGCGGGCCACGGATGCCACGGCCTGCGCCGTCTCGAGGCTCGACGAGGACACGACGGCCGCCGTCGGCTGCTCCTTCGCGATCTCGAGCGCGAGGTTCGGGCCCGAGATCACGGCGATGCGCGAGGCGTCGATGGGCAGGACGTCGGCGATGACCTCGCTCATGCGCAGGCCCGTCGACTTCTCGACGCCCTTCATGAGCGAGACGATCGTCGCGCCGGCCGGCAGGAACGGCTCCGCCGCGATGAGGTTCTCGCGCAGGGACTGGCTGGGCACCGACACGAAGACGTGCTCGGCGCCCGCGAGCGCCTCGTCCAAGCGGCTCGTGGCGCGCAGACCCAACGGGAGGTTCACGCCCTGGAGGTAGTCGCTGTTGCGCTTGGCCTCCTGGATCTCCTTGGCGAGCTCCGGCCGGCGCGCCCAGATCACGACATCGGCACCGCCGTCGGCGAGGATCTTCGCGAACGTCGTGCCCCAGCTGCCGGCGCCGAGCACGGCGACCCGCGTTCCGCGAACGGACTTGACCGCCCTAGCCATCGAGTCGCCCCGTCTCCTTCTGGCCGTGCTTGGTGGGATCCCACCGCTCGGCGGGAGCCGGCTCGCCGCGCAGCTCGGCGAGCAGCGCCGCGATGGCGTCCATGAGCTCGCCGGTCGCCTTGAGCAGCGAAGCCTGGTCGAGCGGCTTGCCCCGGTACGCCGAGAGGTCGAGCGGCTCGCCGATGATCACGTCGATGGTCTTGCGTGGGAAGACGCTGAGCTTCTTGCCGTAGCGCCCCATGAGCTCCTGCGTGCCCCAGTGGGCGGCGGGCACGATCGGGATGTCGCGCTCGAGCGCGATGCGCACGGCGCCGGTCTTGCCCCGCATGGGCCACAGGTCGGGGTCGCGCGTCAAGGAACCCTCGGGATAGACCACGACCATGCGCCCCTTCTCGACGAGCTCCTCTGCGGCCCGCAGCGCCGCATGGCTCTTGCTGCCGGCGCGCTCCACCGGGATCTGCCCGGAGGTGCGCAGCAGCCAGCCGAGCACGGGGTTCTTGAACAGCGACGCCTTGGCCATGAACCGCGGTGCACGACCGAGCTTCCAGCTGACGACGCCCATGACGACGGGGTCGATCTCGCTGTAGTGGTTCGGGGCGAGCACGAACGCACCCGCCTGCGGCATGCGCTCTGGGTGGCGGAAGCGGAACTTCACCGCCAGGTTCATGATGGGCAGCACCAGCACCGCGAGCAGCCAGAAGAACGACGGGCGGCGGGTCTCCGAACGCGCCTTCACAGGATGGACGGGAGACGGGTCGTCGTGTTGCACTCACCCATTATGCGTCGAGTTCGAAGTCCGCCCCGAGGAGCTCGAGCTTCGTGATGAAGTTCTCGTACCCGCGCGCGATGATGCCCACATTCGAGACCGTCGACCGGCCGTCGGCCGTGAGCGCCGCGATGAGGTGGCTGAAGCCGCCGCGCAGGTCGGGAACCTCGATGTCGGCGCCCGTCAGCTCGGTCGGGCCCGAGATGACGGCGGAGTGCTTGAAGTTGCGCTGGCCGAACCGGCACGTCGCCGATCCGAGGCACTCCTTGTGCACCTCGATCGAGGCGCCCATCTCGACGAGGGCGTCGACGAAGCCGAAGCGCTGCTCGTACACGGTCTCGTGCACGATCGAGACGCCCTTGGCCTTGCTCAGCGCCACGACGAGCGGCTGCTGCCAGTCGGTCATGAAGCCGGGGTGCACGTCGGTCTCGATGATGACGGGCTTCAGGTCGCCGCCGGGGTGGAAGAAACGGATGCCGTCCTCTTCGATGTCGAAGTCGCCCCCGACCTTGCGGAAGACGTTGAGGAAGGTCAGCATCTCGGCCTGGCGGGCACCGCCGACGAAGATGTCGCCCTCGGTCGCGAGCGCGGCCGCGGCCCAGCTCGCAGCCTCGTTGCGGTCGAAGAGCGCCCGGTGCGTGTAGCCGCTGAGCTTCTCGACGCCCTCGATGCGGATGACGCGGTCGGTGTCGACCGTGATGATCGCACCCATCTTCTGCAGGATGTTGATGAGATCCATGATCTCGGGCTCGATGGCCGCACCGGAGAGCTCGGTGATGCCGTCGGCGAGCACCGCGGTCAGCAGCACCTGCTCGGTCGCACCCACGCTGGGGTAGGGCAGTGCGACCTTCGCGCCGTGCAGCCCGTCGGGCGCCGACATGCGGATGCCGCTCGGGAGCTTCTCGACGATGGCGCCGAAGTTGCGCAGCACCTCGAGGTGGTAGTCGATGGGGCGGTCGCCGATGCGGCACCCGCCGAGGTCGGGGATGAACGCCTCGCCGAGGCGGTGCAGCAGCGGGCCGCAGAACAGGATCGGGATGCGGCTCGACCCGGCGTGCGCGTCGATGTCGGCGATGTGCGCCGTCTCGACCGCGGTCGGGTCGAGGATGAGCTCGCCCTCGATCGGGCCGTCGGTGACGGTCACCCCGTGCACCTCGAGCAGCCCGCGCACGATGCGCACGTCGCTGATGTTCGGCACGTCCTTCAGCACGCTCGGCCCATCGCCGAGGATCGCTGCGACCATCGCCTTGGTGACGAGGTTCTTCGCGCCCTTCAGTTCGATGCGCCCGACCAGCGGCTTGCCGCCGTTGATCGTGATGCGGTCGACGCTCAGTCCGACCGCGGTCGCGTGGTTCTTGGCATCCTGCCCGAGTGTGTTCACAGAGTTCCTGATTCCGCCGGCTCCCGGATGGGGAGTGTCTTCGGCCGCCAGGCCTCTCGATGCGTCTCGAATTCGGCGATCGCCGCTTCGTCACGCAGGGTGAGCCCGATGTCGTCGAGCCCTTCGAGAAGCCTCCACCGAGTGTAGTCGTCGATGTCGAACGGGACCGTCAGCGTTCCGACGCTGACCGTACGAGCAACAAGATCCACCGTCACCGCTATTCCCGGGGTGCCCTCGATGACCTCCCAGAGTCGCTCGACGTCCTCGTAGGCGACCTGCGCCGCGAGCAGGCCCTGCTTGCCCGAGTTGCCGCGGAAGATGTCGCCGAAGCGCGAGCTGATGACGACGTCGAAGCCGAAGTCGCGCAGGGCCCAGACGGCGTGCTCGCGGCTCGAGCCCGTGCCGAAGTCGGGGCCGGCGATGAGCACCCGGGCGCCCTGGTAGGCCTCCTGGTTCAGGATGAACTCGGGGTCCTGACGCCAGGCGTGGAACAGCGCGTCGTCGAAGCCGGTCTTGGTGACGCGCTTCAGGAAGACGGCGGGGATGATCTGGTCGGTGTCGACGTTCGAGCGGCGCAGCGGTGCCGCGATGCCCGTGACGGTCGTGAACTTCTCCATCAGCGCACCTCTCCTTCGGTCTGCAGATCCCAGGGGCTCGAGAGCGTGCCGCGGATGGCGGTGGCCGCGGCCACGAGCGGCGACACGAGGTGCGTGCGGCCGCCCTTGCCCTGCCGGCCCTCGAAGTTGCGGTTCGAGGTGGAGGCGCAGCGCTCACCGGGAGCGAGCTGGTCGGGGTTCATGCCGAGGCACATCGAGCAGCCCGCGAAGCGCCATTCGGCACCGAACTCCTCGAAGACCTTGTCGAGGCCCTCGGCCTCGGCCTCGAGTCGCACACGGGCGGACCCGGGGACGACCATGACGCGAACGCCGTCGGCCTTCTGCTTGCCCTTGATGATCGAGGCGAATGCGCGGAGGTCTTCGATGCGGCTGTTCGTGCACGAGCCCATGAACACCGCGTCGACGCGGATGTCCTTCAGCGGCGTGCCCGCCTCGAGGTCCATGTACTCGAGCGCCCGCTCGGCGGCGGCGCGCTCGTGCTGGTCTTCGATGGCGGCCGGGTCGGGAACGTTCTCGGAGAGCGAGACGCCCTGCCCGGGGTTGGTGCCCCAGGTGACGAAGGGCTCGAGCGCATCGGCGTCGATGAACACCTCGGCGTCGAACTCGGCGCCCTCGTCGGTGGCGAGGGTCTTCCAGTACTCGACGGCCGCGGCCCAGTCCTCGCCCTGCGGTGCGTGCGCACGGCCCTCGAGGTAGTCGAAGGTCGTCTGGTCGGGCGCGACCATGCCGGCTCGGGCACCCGCCTCGATCGACATGTTGCAGATCGTCATGCGGCCGTCCATCGAGAGCGCTCGGATGGCCGTGCCGCGATACTCGAGCACGTAGCCCTGCCCGCCGCCCGTGCCGATCTTCGCGATGACGGCGAGGATGATGTCCTTCGCGGTCACGCCGGGCCGGAGCGCGCCCTCGACGTTGATCGCCATGGTCTTGAACGCCTTCAGCGGCAGCGTCTGCGTGGCCATCACGTGCTCGACCTCG
Organism: Agromyces sp. PvR057; assembly: GCF_040547485.1. Classification (NCBI taxonomy): domain Bacteria; kingdom Bacillati; phylum Actinomycetota; class Actinomycetes; order Micrococcales; family Microbacteriaceae; genus Agromyces; species Agromyces sp. PvR057. The sequence goes on along the minus strand of NZ_JBEPPT010000001.1, from coordinate 1,521,697 downwards.
CTCGTGCCGATGCCGAACGCCATCGCGCCGAACGCACCGTGCGTCGAGGTGTGCGAGTCGCCGCAGACGACCGTGATGCCGGGCTGCGTGAGCCCGAGCTGCGGGCCCACGACGTGGACGATGCCCTGCTCCTTGTCGCCGAGCGAGTGCAGGCGGATGCCGAACTCGGCCGCATTGCGGCGGAGCGTCTCGATCTGCGTGCGGCTCGTGAGGTCGGCGATCGGCTTGTCGATCGCGAGGGTCGGCGTGTTGTGGTCCTCGGTCGCGATCGTGAGATCGGGCCGACGCACCGGCCGGCCGGCCATGCGCAGGCCGTCGAAGGCCTGTGGGCTCGTCACCTCGTGCACGAGGTGGAGGTCGATGTAGATGAGGTCGGGCGTGCCGTCCTCGCCCTTCTTCACCAGATGGGCGTCCCAGACCTTCTCGGCCAGGGTGCGCGGGCGTGCAGTTGCGATGTTGCTGTTGGTCATGCGTTCGTCTTCCTCGGAAACAGGGAACGGCCGACGACGGACTCCGCGACGGGAACGGCCTAGAACGAGGCCCCGCCGCGGCACCGAAGGAGAAGACGTCGTGTGGCGCGCATGGTCACAGGCTACACCGTGCTGCCGGGGGTCCGGCGCAGCGTCAGCGCGAGGTCGCCCAGCCGGACGGTCGCCCCGACCTCGAGCTCGGCGGGCGCCCCGGGGTCGAGCACGGTGAGTTCGCCGCCGCCGGCCTGCACCGCGACGCCGTTCGTGGAGTGCAGGTCGGTGATCACGATCCGCCCCTCGCGGACCTCGATGAGCGCATGCGTCTTCGACACCGTGCGCGTGGGGTCCACGAGCGCGATCGGCGTGGCACCCGCGTGTGCGGCGTCGATCGCCGGGTTGCGTCCGACGACGGCGCGGCCGACGATCTCGACGGTCTCGCCCGCCGCAGAGGCGAGGCTGAACGACGGTTCGGTCTCGGGCACGGGCGCGGCGGGTCGAAGCGCCGCCGGCATGGCGAGGGATGCCGCGGGCGGGCCGCTCGGCAGCGGCGTGAACGTCGGCAGCGAGCGCCCTGGCAGCGCCCGAACGGTCTGGTCGCCGTGTTCGGCCGGCTGCGCGGGCGGACGGGTGTACCCCGTCGGCCCCGGCACGTCGACGATCGCCGCGTCGGGCGTCTGAGCGTCGGGCTCGGGCGCGTCCGGCTTCGGCGCCTCGGGAATCAACCCGGGCGGCGGAACGATGAACTCCGGAGGGACCACGCAGGCAGTCTACCGACGTCGGCGCAGTCGGTAGCGGGCGATGAGCCGGCGCGAGCGCCCGACCGCCGCCGACACGACGGCCGCCGCGGCATCCGCTTCGCTCCAGCGCTTCACGACGGTCTCGGAGGCGACCTCCTCGCCGTCGAAGACGTCCCGATCGACGCTCGCCGCGAGCGCGGTCAGGCGCAGCGCTCCGGGATCCGCGTCCGGCAGCACGCCCTGATCGGCCGCCTGTCGCTCGAGGGCACGGGCCGTCTGCAGCCGCGACGCGCGCTCGGGCGGTTCGAAGCCGAGTTCGGCGTAGCGGTCGATGAGCTCGTCCCACGCCGCGGCCGCAGCGACCTCGTTGTCGCGGCCGAGACGGCGACGACGACGATGCTCCTTCGCCGCCGCGACGAAGAGCATCGGCAGGAACACGATCGCGAGCGGGATGCCGATGGACGCGAGGGCGACCCAGACCCAGCCGGGCACGGTGAACGGGCGATCGCGCTCGTCGTCGTCGGTGTCGTCGATCTCGACGGTGGAGAGCAGGTCGTCTTCGACGCTCTCGGAGCGCGGCGGCTGGCGGACCTGCGGCTGCGGCTCCGACTTCGGCTTGGGAGTCTGCTCCTGGGGCACGTCGACCTGATCGGGTGTCGGACGGAACGAGACCCAGCCGACGCCCTCGAAGGGCACCTCGACCCAGGCCGTCACGTCGTCGCCGAGCACCTCGACGGAGTCCTGGCCCTCGGAGATCTCGGGGGCGAAGCCCATCACGACGCGCGCCGGGTAGCCGAGATGGCGAGCCATGAGCGCCATCGCCGATGCGTACTGCTCCTCGTCGCCGACCATCTGCGTGCGCGTGAAGAGCTCGATGAGCCGGTCGGCCCCGTGGCCCGCCCGGGAGGCCACCGAGTCCGAGGCGAGGCCGTGGCTGAGGAAGCCGTTCGTCTTGAGCCCGCGTTCGATGTTGCGCAGCTGCTCGATCGGGGAGGCGGCGTCTCCGGCGTACTCCTCGCCCTTGGCCGCGACGACGTCCGGCAGGTTCTCGACCGACGGCAACTCCACGCGTGCCACCGGCACGTCGAGGAGCGCGTCGTCGCCGGGCTCCTTCTGCATGCGCGAGTCGAGGCGGTACCTCGCCCCCTCTGCGACGCCGCTCGTGAGCACCGCCGTACCGGCCGCCGCGTTGTAGCGCAGGTCGCCCGATCGGTCGGACGAGCCGGCGTCCTCGAGCTCGAGCACGGTGCCGTAGCCGACCGTCGGCAGCCACACGTCGTCGTACGCCTCGACGTCGACCTCGATCGATCGGTCGCTCCCGAGGGACGCGAGGGGCGGCTCGGGCAGCGTCGGTCCGGTGATCGCATAGCCGCCGGTCGAGTCGGAGTCGCCGGGGCCGGCGACGTTCCACAACCGGCCGGTGTACGCGTTCATGGTGGCGAGCCGGATGGTGTCGCCCGGCTCGAGGCCGGTGACCGTGAAGAGCGGCTCCTCGGCGAGGGTCTTCGTGTACGTGCGGAAGCCGGCGAGCGGACTCGGGAACTCGAGCGGGTCGAACGGCGGCACGATCTGCTCCCGGAGCACGAAGCGATCCTGCGACACCGGCGTGAGCGCGAGGCCGGCGATCGCCCCGATCACCACGGCGCCCGCGACGACGACCGCCGAGCCGCGCAGTCGCTGCATACGGAGCCGCCTGGCCCCTGCGGCATCCGTCTCGACGTCGGCCTGGCGGCGCCAGGCGAGCCAGACGAGCGCGATCACGGCGAACGCCACGCCGCGCACGCCCGCGAAGAACGCCTCGTCGGTGCCGAGGAGGATGCCCGAGAGGAAGAGCAGGACCGGCCCGATCAGGATCACGGCGCTGCGCATGACCGTGCGTCGTCGCGGCAGCCAGCGGAGCACGAGCATCGCTCCGACGAGCGAGACCAGCCAGGCGGCGAAGTACGGCAGCGCCGCAAGGTAGTACGGCGCCTCGACGGGCGTGCCGATCGTGACGATGTCGGCCCAGCCGTAGACCGCGCCCAGCGCGAGTCCGGCGAGCGACGCGAGGCTCGGGAGCACGAGGAACAGCGCCTGGTCGGGCATCGTGAACGGCGTGCCGAGCAGGAAGTACGCGGCCAGGGCGACGAGCACCGTCGGCAGGACGCCGAGGCGCAGGAGGGTGCCTGCCACCGCAGCGGCGATGCCGATCACGAGGCCGGCGACCGCGGCCACGAGGAAGTCGAGGTCTCCGAAGCTCGTCTCGTAGCCGGCGATGGCGAGCAGCGACAGCACCGCCAGCACGACGAGATCGATCACGGCGGAGCGCGGAATGCGGGTCACGGGCGCACCTTCCCGACGAGCCTGGCGAGGTCGGACAGCGCTCCGACCGTGACGACGGTGGTGCCGGCGACCTTCGAGATGCGCGAGACGGCGCCGTCGTCGACGCGGAAGCCGAGCACCTGGGTGTCGGAGGAGAAGACGGTCTCGGCTGCACGGAACTCCGCGAGCGGCAGCCCGGACCCGGTGACCATGATCGCCACGCTGGCGGGCGCGAGTCGCCTCGTGCCCGCCCTGGCGAACTCGCGAAGCGACGGGTAGGCGCCGGATGCCGGCTCGATGCGACTCATGTCGTCGAGCAGCACCGTCGGGGTCGCGGTGCGCAGCGCCGACGCCTCCGTCAGGACGTCGACCCTCGTCGAGTCGCGGATCACCTGGACGGCGATCGACGCGAGCACCGAGACGCCGAGCTCGAACTCGTCGTCGGACGCGTAGTGCGAACGTTCGGTGGACTGGAGCAGCACGAGCTGCGACCGCCTGGTCTCCTCGAACTGGCGGACCATGAGGGTGCCCGTGCGCGCCGAGGTGCGCCAGTGCACGTTCCGCAGGGGGTCGCCCGGCTGGTACGCCCGGAGCGCGTGGAACGAGATGTCGTTGTCGGTGATCGTCTTCGTGATCTCGCCCTCGAGGTCGCGCACGAGGCCGGCGGCCGAGGGCTTCAGTCGCGCCGTCCGGGGGTGCACGAACAGTTCGACGGGCTCGGTCCAGCGCACGATCCTGCGGAGCAGTCCCAACTGGTCGCCACGGACCGAGACGGCGGGGCCGGCGACGATCACGGCGCGACGGTTCGTGGGCACGGCGAAGAGCTCCTCGTGCTCGCCGCCGGCCGGCAGCGACGGGACGATGAACTCGGCGAGGCCCGCCCCGACCGGCAGTTCCATGCGCGACGGGATCGACGCGGCGTCGCTCAGGTTCTCGACGCCGAGGCGGCCGAAGGCGCGCTCGCCCGCGACGACCCGGCTCGGCTGCAGGGCGACCTCGACGCGGTAGCGCATGCGGCCCAGCGTGAACGGGATGCTCACGAGCAACGCCGCGAGGAGCGTGGCGCCGACGAAGACGAACTCGATCCAGCCGAAGCCCCAGGCGATCAGGAACGAGATCGCCGCGGACGCGAGCACGAGCCATCCGGCCGTGGAGACGGTCGAGGTGACGGGCTCGCTCCACGATCGGACGCGGCGCGCCGCATCCGTCGTGACGGACCCGGCGGACCGAGCGGATGCCGCGAGCGAACGCCCGACGGCCCGTGCGGCGATGCGCGCCTGCGACGGGGGTCGGGGCGCGCGCGGCTCAGTGCTCATGCGGCTCGGTACGCGGGCGGTGCGACGTCGGCCAGGACGGAGGCGACGATGTCTTCCGCGGTCGTGCCGGCGAAGTCGGATTCGGGGTCGACGATGATGCGGTGCGCGAGCACGGACACCGCGAGCTCGCGGACGTCGTCGGGCGTGACGTAGGTGCGGCCGTGGGCGATCGCCCACGTCTTGGTCGCGCGTGCGAGCGCGAGCGCCCCGCGCATGCTGACGCCGAGTGCCGAGTCCTTGTGATCGCGGGTCCCGGTGACGATCTCGTTGAGGTAGCCGAGCACGGCCGCGTCGACGTACACCTCGGAGGCGAGCTGCGCCATCGTCGTGACCGAGCTCGACGCGATGATCGGCGAGACCTTCGAGGCACGGGCACGGTTCGCGGAGTCGAGGAGCAGCGTCACGGCGGTCTCGTGGTCGGGATAGCCGAGCGAGGTCTTGATGAGGAAGCGGTCGAGCTGCGCCTCCGGCAGCGAGTAGGTGCCGGCCTGCTCGACCGGGTTCTGCGTCGCGATCACCATGAACGGGCTGCCGACCTCGTAGCTGACGCCGTCGACCGTGACCCGGCCCTCCTCCATGACCTCGAGGAGCGAGGACTGCGTCTTCGGGCTGGCGCGGTTGATCTCGTCGGCGAGCACGATCGAGGCGAAGATCGGCCCGCGGTGGAACTCGAAGTGCCCCTTGCCCTGGTCGAAGATCGTCACGCCCGTGACATCCGACGGCAGCAGGTCGGGGGTGAACTGGATGCGCGAATGCGTGCCGTCGAGCGTGTTCGCGAGCGCCTTCGCCAGGACCGTCTTGCCCGTGCCGGGGAAGTCCTCGAGCAGCACGTGGCCGTCGGAGAGCAGCGCGGTGACCACCAGCTCGATGGTCGGCCGCTTGCCGAGGATCGCCTGGTCGATGTTGTCGACGAGCTTCGAGAAGGCGTCCTCGAACCAGGCCGCCTGCTCCTGTGTCACTGCCATGGGTTCTCCTTGGTGGGTCGTTGCGTGGTGGATCCGGAGATCACCAGGTGTTGTAGGGAATGGCGTTCCACTGCGCGCCGCTGATCTCGCCGAGCGTCTTCGAGACGCCGCCGCTGACGTTCTCGAAGCGCACCGCGATGTTCTGGTTGCGGATGCCGAGGTGGTTCTGCAGCTGCAGCTGGCCGTTCGCACCGATCGCGATCTGCTGCTGGTAGCCGCAACACGGCGATCCGCCGGCCGTCGCGTACACGCGGTAGGTGCCGGGCTGCATGTCGGACCAGGTGATGCGCACCTCGGCGCAACCGCCGCCGCCGCTGTCGCAGGAGCGGCTCGGTCCCTTGCCGATGCGCCCGGAGGCGACGGGCGGGGGCGGGTCGGACACCGAGATCGTCGCGGAGTCGGCCTGGCCGCGGTTGCCGCCGCCGTTGATCGCCCGCACGCTGACGGTGTGATTGCCTGCGCCGATGCCGCCCCACGACTCGCTCGTGCCGCCGCCGACGTCGCGCCAGCCGCCGCCGTCGAAGCTCACCTCGTACCGGATGCCGCCGCCGCCGGTCTCTGACGGGACGGTCCAGTCCGCACGGATCGTGGTCGGCGCGTCGCCGCCCTTGCTCAGCTTCAGGCTGCGTGGCACGCTCGGCGTGCCCCACGGCGTGACGGCGGCCGACGCCGCCGACGCGTCGCTCGTGCCCTTGTCGTTGACCGCACGGACCTGGAAGGCGTAGGACGTGCCGTTCGCGAGGGTGTCGATCGACTGGGCGGTGCCTGCGGCACCGGCGCCGAACGACTTCGAACCGCCGCCCGTCCAGGTCACCACGTAGCCCGTGATCGGGGAGTTGTTGTTCGCGGGTGCGTTCCAGGTGACCCTCGCACTGCCGTCGCCGGCCGTCGCCGTCGGCTGGTTCGGCCGATCCGGCCGATCGCGCACGACGACGTCGATGCGTCCCTGGACCTGCCGCGCGGGGTCCTTCGTGCCGTCCTCGATGCGGTAGATGATGCTGAGGTTGCCGGTGAACGCGGCACCGGTGCGCACGGTGACGTTCGTCGCCGTGTAGGTGACGCTCGCGCTCGTGCCGACGCTCGCCTGGTCGATCTCGGCGCCGATGACGCGGAGCGGCACCCCGTCCTGCTCGAACGGGTTGAAGTCGTTCGCCAGCACGTCGATCACCTTGGAGTCGCTGCGGACCATCTCGATCTGCCCGGTGTTCGGATCGTCGACGGCGCGCGGCAACGCGCGGGTCGACGACACGACCTTGATGTCCACGTATCCGGGCACCTTGAACTCGTTGAACCCGACGTCGAACGTGATGCGCGTGGAGGTGCCGGGCTGCACGCCGAGCGGCGCCGAGACCTGGAGCGTCGCACCGTCGACGATCTGGGCCTTGATGTCGGCGGTCGCGCCCGCGAGGTTCGTGTACGTCACCTTCTCGATGTTGTCGGGATTCGGCTGGTCGGTCATCTGCCGCAGGTCGAACTCGCGCGGTGCCTCGCCGGCCTCGATCGACTCGCTGACCGGCGTGAAGGTCGGCGGCACGTCGTTGAAGTTCGGGTCGCCGACCGTGATGGGCACGGTGAGCACGGCCTTGCGGCCGACGGGGTCGTCGGCCCCCTTGCCGTCGGTGACCTCGAAGGTCAGTGTCGCGGGGCCGCGGAAGTCGGTCTCGGGCTGGTACCTCAGTTCGGTCGGCCCGACGAACGGGTTGGACCTGGCATTCGACGCGGAGGCCGAGAGGACCGTCGCAGGCTGCCCCGACGGCACCTCGACGAGCTCGTCGACCGACCACTCGATGCTGCCGTTCATCGGCACGATGATCTCGCCCAGGTCCTTGAGGTGCGGTGCGGGGAACTTCGCCCGCTCCTCGGCCTGGAGCTCCTCCTCGGTCTTCGGCCGCTGGGTCTCGGTCACCGGTTCGTCCTCGCCCTGCGGCACCGGGGGCACGATGATGAAGGCCATGGCCGAGAGATCGTCGAGCTCGTTCGTGAGGCGGAAGGCGACGGCGTACCGCTTGTCGCCCGGTTCGACCGAGATCGTGCCGTTCGGGGCCACGTCCGCGCGATCGGCGTTCGGCCCCTCGGCGGCGACGAGGAGGTCCTCGACGAGACCCCCGGGATTCGTGGCGTCCTTCAGCGGATCGATGACGATCGTCTCGCCCGACGCCACCTGCTCTGGCTCGATGACCTGGTCCTCCGCCGTCGGCGGATCGATCACCGCATCTTCGCTCACCGCGACCTGCAGGTACGCGGAATCTGTGCCGCCGTGGCCGTTCGTGATGTCGTAGCGCGCCGTATAGGCGCCCTCGCCCTCCGGTGCCGTGACGACCACGCGACGCCGGTCGCGGACCTCGGCTTCGAGGCCCTCGTCGACCTCGGGCACCGCGGTGACACGCAGCGGGTACCCGTTGGGGTCGGAGTCGTTCAGGAGCACCTCGACGCCGACGGTCCGGCCGGGCTTCATCTCGATGACGTCGTCGACCGCCTTGGGCGGGAGCTGCGTCGCGGGCCGAGGGATGACGCCGATGCGGATCGTGCCGGTCGAGGTGGCGCCGAGGGCGTCCTCGACCTCGTACGCGAAGGTGTCGGTGCCGCTCGACCCGTCGAACGCCTCGTAGGTGAACGACGTGCTCGTGCGTTCGACGATGCGGCCGTAGGAGGGCGGGCTCACGATGTCGCGGAGCCGAACGGAGTCGCCCTCGGGGTCGAGCCCGTCGAGCGGGACGTCGATCTTCACCGCCGAGCCGGCGAAGGTCCGCGAGGTCAGGGGCAGCGGCTGCGGCGGCCGGTTGTCGCCCTCGGGACCGACGACGGTGACCGTCAGGGTCGCGCGGGCGAGCTGGTCGAAGTCATCGGTGACCGTGTAGACGATCGTCTGGTTTCCGGCCGCGTCGGGCGCCTGGAATCGGATCGACTCGCCGTCGACGAAGGCCAATCCGCCCTGGACGCCGGTCTGGTCGAGCTCTGGGGCGAGACGGAGCTCGGATGCGTCGGGATGGTAGTCGTTCGCCAGCACGGGAACCGTCACGATGTCGCCTGCGCGCACGAAGGCACTGTCGTCGAGCGCGACCGGAGGCTGGTGCTTCACGAGCGGCGGCACGGGCACCACGGTGACCGTCGCCGTCGAGGTGTTGATGCCGTCGGACACGGTGTACTCGAACTGCAGCTGCTCATCGAGCGCCGCCGATGCGCTCACACGGGCGACCGTGTTCGTGATCAGCTCGACCGAGAGGAGCCCCTCCGCCGCCGAGTCGTCGATCGACTGGACGGCGAGCACGCGCCCGGCGGGCGACACGTCGTTCGTCAGGACGGGCACCGAAACGGGCTCACCGGGCCGCAGGTACGCGGTGTCGGCCACGGCGATGGGCGGCGGCACCTCGGCAGGGGGGTCGACGACCTGCACGCGGATGAGTCCGACGCTGACGTTCGCGGCGGCGCCGAGGTCGTAGAGGAAGATGTACTCGCCGGCCGTGTCGGTCGAGAAGGTGATCGTGCCGCGCTCGGTGTTCGCGTCGACCCTCGCTCCGGCAGGCGCCTCCTGGACGCCGAGCAACGCCAGCGGCGCACCGGACGGCGTCAGGTCGTTCGCGAGCGGCTCGATGACGACCGGCGTGCCGCGGAAGGTCTGCACGTAGTCGGGGGTGCCGACCGGGTTCAGCGTTCCGGCCGCCTCGACCTCGACCGCCAGCGTGCCGGTCGCGGCCGTCTGGCCGTCGGAGACCGTGAACTGCACCTCCTTCTGCCCGAGCTCGGCGGACTTGTGCTCGAAGGTGAGGAAGCCGTCGGGGCTGAACCGCACGGAGTCCCCGCCGACGGGCGACGCATTCACGAGGTAGATGTCGTCGCCGTCTGGATCGTTCCAGTCGGCGAGCACGTTGTACGAGATCTGCTGACCCTGCTCGACGCTCAACGCGCCGGAGCGGAGGGACACCGGGGCGGCGTTCTCGGCCTCCGGGACGATGCGCACGTTGACGGATGCCTCGGCCACGCCGCCGCGTCCGTCGTCGGCCGTGTAGCGGAACGAGACGGTGCCGGCCGCTCCCTCAGCGGGCGAGAACTGCAGCGCACGACCGCCGTCGATGGACTCGATCCGGCCCATGGCCTCGGAGATCTCGGGCGTGGAGGCGATCGTCAGCACGTCGCCGTCGGGGTCGGTGTCGTTCTCGAGCACCTCGAGCACTGTGGTGCGACCCGGGCGTGCGCCGTACTCGTCGTCTCGGGCCACGGGCGGCCGGTTCTGGTCGGTGCGCTCGGCGAGGGTGTCCTCGAACGTCTGCTGGGCGCTCTTCTCCTCGCCCTCGAGGTCTTCGCTCTCCTCGGGCGGCGTGACCTCCTCCCAGTTGTCGACGAGCCGCAGCTCGGAGTCGACCAGCCAGGCGTTGCCGTTCGTGAGGTTGTTGAGCGCGATGACGTCGCGATTGACGCGGAACTCGAGGCGAGCGCCGGCCGTGGGCTGCTCGATGTCGAGCAGGCGCGGCTCCTCGTCGTCGGCGCACTGCACGAGGTACCGCCCGGTCTCGGCCCACGCCCCGTGCACGCATCCGTTCAGCCACACGGGTGCTGCGATGTCGTCGGCGCCGGCCTGCCCCACCTCGGCATCGTTCGAGAGCTCCGCGACCTCGCCGTCGTCGAGGCCGACGGACACGAGCCCGGCGGCGGTCGCGACGTAGGCCACGTCGTTCTCGGCACTCGACTGCTGCAGGCGCACGCCGTCATCGGGCAGCTTCGTCGCGCGTCCGTCGACGATGACCTCGTTGCGGTCGCGGTCGAGGATGACGGCCCGCTGGCCGACGGCCGCGAGCTGGTGTTCGCCGAGCTCGGAGACCGGGGTGGATCGCGGCTCCGCCTCCTTGCCCCGCTCGAAGCTCATCAGCGTGGACTTCTTCACGTTCGTCGCGAGGATCGTGCCCGCGTCGGTGACCGCGACCTCGGCGCCTTCGCCGAGCTTCGCAAGGGGATCGGTGCCCCGCCAGTCGAAGAAGAGCTCGGTGTCGGCCGGGACGTTCCAGAGCTCGCCCTTCGGCGAGAGGACCGCGATCACGTCGCCGCCGTAGGCCACCTTCGAGGCCGGCGGCACGTCGATGCGCTGCGCGAGGGTCGTGAACGCGGGGTCGATGCGCTCGATCGAGCCGATGGCCGGATCGAAGACGAAGGCGTCGTCGCCGTTCTGGAAGACGTCGGCCTCGTTCGAGGCCGTCGAGACGGCCGCGTCGAGCTCTTCGATCTGGCGGTTCAGGCGACCGGCGAGCAGCTCTTCGGCGTTGGTGACCCAGACGTCGCGCGCACGCAGGTCGGGGTCGGTCACCGGGAAGCCCTGGTGCAGCACGGCGAGGGTCAGCGGCACGCCCGCGAGCACGGCGATCGCCGTCGCGGAGGCCAGGGTCTTGCGCTCACGCAGCCACGAGGTGAAGCCGGCCAATCTCTACTCCTCGTTGCATCCGTCGGTCTGGGCGGCGGGGGTCGCGCGCTCGGCGGACCGCGGCCCACGCTAACACGGACGGCGGGCACCCCCGAATGGGCAGGACTTCCCATGGTACTTCGATGCCGAAGCGATACGGAGACGCACCTCCGGAAGCGCGCATGCGCTTCGAGTCCGATCAGTCGCGCTCGATCGCGGGTGCTGCGGCGGCATCGTCGCCGGCTCCCGCGCCCGACCGGTCGAGCAGCGCGAGGTCGTCGACGCTGACCAGCCGCGTCGCGACGGCGTACTCGACGAGCCGCATGCGCCGGTTGGTCGCGAGCTTCCCGCGACCGCCGCGGAGCCCGTCGACGCCGAGCCGGTCGAGCTTCTCGCACACGTTGTCGAGCTTGCGGTTGAAGGTCGTCATGCTCCAGCCGAGCCGCGCTGCGGCCTCGGCCGACGTCGGCACCGTGGCGCGCCCGGCGGTCGGCTGCACGAGGACCCGCTCGGCGAGGGCCACCACGAGCAGTCGCTGGCTCGAGGTCAGCGTGACCGGCATGATGGTCGTGCCACCGTCGGCCGCGGTCGCCGTGAGCGACGTGTTGTAGAAGTCCTCCTCGGCGTGGATCGAGAACTCGTACGTCGTGGCGCCGGCGCTGAAGAGCACCTGCACCTGCTGGAAGACGAGCGGCAGCTTCGCCCCCGGTGCGACCCACGCCTGGACGCTGCCCGTGGCATCCGACACCGTGGCCGAGAGCAGTTGGCCGACGTTCGAGAGCCACCACAGGCCGAACTCGGACGAGAGGGTGAGGAACGTGCGGTGCAGGTACGGGTTCTCGTCGATCGTGAGGTCGGACTCGCGGCCGATCGTGAAGGTGCGCCCCTCGTCGACGGTGTACCACTCGCCGCAGTACTCGACCTTGAGCGGCTGGAGCGGCCTCATGGCGTGCACCCCGTGACCGGCTCTGAGGTGCGGCTGCCGCGCTGCGTCTGCACGTCGATGCAGATCTTCTGACCCGCCGCGACCCCGTCGACGACGATCGGCGACGCGTCGGCGAGCTGCACGGTCCCGCTGCCGTCGGAACGGACCCAGCGGAACCGGTCGCCGTCCTCGGGCGCGTCGAGCGAGACCGCGAACGCCACGCTCGTGCCGTCGGCGGAGGGCACGCCCGGTCCGACCTCCGGGGCGGGAACGGTCGCCTCCGCGACGGCATCCTGGCTCGCGGTGCTCGCGGGCGTCTCGGCCTCCGGTTCCGACAGGGTGCCGGAGAGGGCGACGGCGACGGCGACCGCCACGGCGACGACCGCGCCGGCGGCGATGCCGACCACGAGGCCGACCTTCGAGCGACGGACTGCGGCCGGTGCGACCGGCTCGGCGGCCCCGGCGGCGGCGGCGCGCGTCTCGTCGACGGCAGCCGAGCCCGACGACGCGCGCGTCGCACGGGTCGGCCGCACGATGGTGCCGTCGTCGACCGGTGCCGAGGCGGAACCGGCGACCGCGCCGGCCGTGCGGGCATCGTCCGGCGCCGGCCGCGCCGGGCGCACCATCGTGGCGTCGGGAAGCGGTGGTTGCGCCGCGATCGGCTGGGGCGCACGGGCGACGGTCGCGTCGGCCCCCGCGGGCGCCGGTGCGCTCGGAGGCGGAACGACCACGCGGGCAGCGGCAGCGCCGGGGGCCGCGGTCGGCTGGGCCGCCTGCGCGTCGATCGTGCGCACGGCGCGGGCCCTGGTGGCATCCGCCGCGTCGTCGGTGTCGCGCTCCTCTGCGACCGCGAGGTTGGGCACCTCGATCGTGGTCGCCGAATAGCCGAGTTCGAGCTCGACGCGCTGCAGGGCGCGGGCGAACTCGACCGCGCTCGGGTACCGGTCGTCGCGCGAGGTCGCCATGCCCTTCGCGAGCACCGCCTGGAGGCTGCGCGGCAGGTCGGTGCGATCCATGGGCGTGATCGCCCCGCGCTCGATGCGGCCGATGAGGTCGAGCGTGCCGTTCGAACGCCCGGGGATCTCGAACGGCGATCGCCCGGCGAGCAGCGTGTGCACCGTCGCCGCCAGCGAGAAGACGTCGCTGCGGGGGTCGGGGCTCGGGTCGTCCTCGAACATCTCCGCCGGAGACCACGGCACGCTCATGCCGACCGCGGCCGTACTGCTCGATCCGGCGGTTCCGGTCGCCTGGTCGCCCGGCCGCACGGTCATCGTGTGCATCGGCAGCTCGCCGTCGAGGTTCGAGGAGATGCCGAAGTCGGTGAGCGCCGGCCAGCCGTAGTCGTTCGTGAGCACGTTCGCGGGCTTGATGTCGCGGTGCAGGATGCCGGCGGCGTGCGCCGTGGCCACGGCACCCGAGATGCGCACGCCCGTGCGCAGCGCGTCCTCGACGGCGAACGGCGACCGCTTGTACTGCTCGGCGAGGCTCGGACCGGAGCAGTACTCCATGACGAAGTACGGCCGGCCGTCGGCGGAGACATCCGCGTGGAAGATCGTGACGATGTAGGGGTGCGTCGAGAGCTGCGCCATCAGGTTCGCCTCGGCGACGAACTGGGCACGCGTGTCGCGACCGAGCTCCTCGGTGAGCAGCACCTTCACGGCGACCTTGCGGCGCGGGAGCCGCTGCTCGTAGAGGAAGACGTCGGCGAAGCCGCCGGAGCCGAGCAGGCCCTGCGGGGTGTAGCCCGGCAGCTCGGGCGGTGTCGAGGTGGCGCGACGCATCAGGAGGCGACCACCTGGATCGTCCAGCCGCCGCCGAGGTCGACGACGGTGCCGACGAGCACGGGCGTCGGTTCGCCGGCGCGCAGGCGCACGGGCGGCTTGCCCGGCTGCGCGACATGCGTGCCGTTGCGCGAGTGCAGGTCGGTGATCACGACGGTGTCCCCCTCGACGGTGACGCGCACGTGGGTGCGCGAGATGTCCTGGTCGCCCGCGCCGATCGCGACCACGCGCGGCAGGCGTCCGCCCGAGACCTGGCTGACGCTCGGCGCGCGGCCCAGCAGCACCTCGTGGGTCACCGGCTCGAGCGAGCCGTCGGGCATGCGCAGGCTGAGTCTGGGCGACGCGACGGCAGCGGATGCCGCGGGCCGGCCCTGCTCCCCCGACGCCGACTGCTCGGCGCGGCGCGCGTCGCGCTCGGCCCGCAGGCGCTGCACGTCGCCCCCGACGACGGTGAGGCCGTCGTGATCTCCGGTGAGCGTGTCGCCGAGCGGGACGATCGTCTGCTCGGAACCCGCCGACGACGAGGCCGACGGCCGGATCGTCGCAGCGGATGCCCCGCCGACCGGCGAGACGATGGTCGAATCGTCGATCGCGTCGTACGCGCGGGCCGGCGTCTCCGCGGGCGGCGGCCCGGAGATCGTGGAGGCCGTGTGGCCGATCACGGGCGGCGCCCAGGCGGCCGGGGCGACCGGCGGCACGGGGGCCGGTGCGGGTGAGGCGGCCGCATCGGGCCGCTCGGGCTCTGGCGCGGGCGCCGACGGGGCGGGCGCGGACTCCGCCTCGGGCTTCGCCGCGGACGCGACGGCCACGACCGCCTCGGGCACCGCAGCGACCGCCTCGACCGCGTCCGAGCCGACGGACGCCGCGAACACGACGCCCTCGATGATCGGCAGGGTCACTGCAGCAGGGCGCGCCGCGGCATCCGTCGCCACGACCTCGACCTCCGAGCCCTCGACGGAACGCTCGACCCAGGTCGACACGCCCTCGCCCGTGACGAGCTCGGCACCGAGCCGCACCGAGAAGCCGCCGCGCACGACGACGCGCACCGCCTCGGCGTCGTCGGCGCGCACGACGAGACCGAACGACGGCGTCGACGAGAGGCCGTCGACGGTGAGGCGGTCGAGCACCGACCTCACGGGGTCGGCCTCGACGAGCCGCGGCCACAGGTCGACGATGAGCCCGGCGGACGCGACGGGCAGCATGAGCACGACGCCGCCCCGCACCGCGGCCAGATGCGCGCCGGACGGGTCAGTCGTGTACGTCGCCACCGGCGCCTCCGTTCGTTCGCGGCGTGGTGTCCTCGACCGCCGACACGGTGGCCGCGCGATCCTTGGTCGTCTCGTCGTCGAGCGCGCCGAGTTCGGACTCCACGACGATCGCCGTGACGTTGTCGCGGCCGCCGTGCTCGAGCGCGAGATCGACGAGTTCGCCGGCCAGGCCCGCCGCGTGCCCCGTGTCGCCGACGAGCACGTGGGCGATCGACTCGTCGTCGACCTCCTTGCTGAGTCCGTCGGAGCAGATCAGGAACACCTGACGGCCGGATGCCGGGATCAACCACACGTCGGGGTCGACGACGTCGTCGGCGCCGATCGCCCGCGTGATCACGTTGCGGTCGGGATGCCGCTCGGCGTCCTCCGGCCGGATGAGCCCGGCATCGACGAGTTCCTGCACGGCCGAGTGGTCGACGCTCAACTGGCTGAGCGTGCGCCCGTTCCAGGAGTAGATGCGCGAGTCGCCGATGTTGAACGCCATCCAGTGGAATCCGGCTCCGTCGCCGGCGTCGACGAGGGCGACGCCCGCGAGCGTCGTGCCGGCAACGGCCGTGCCCTCGTCGCCCTCGCCGCTGAGTGCGCGCACGGCGTCGTTCGACGAGTGGATCGCGTCGAGGACCTGCTCTGGCGACGACGGGCCGCCGGGCACCAGGTGCCGGCGGAACGTCTCGACGACGGTGCGGCTCGCCACGTCGCCACGGGCATGGCCGCCCATGCCGTCGGCCACGAGGAAGACGGGCGCCTCGGCGAGGAACGCGTCCTCGTTCATGCTGCGCACGCGCCCGACATCCGTCCGGGCGCTGTGCGCGATCACCGCCGCTCCGCGATCGAGCTCGACGACGTCTTCGCCATCAGGGGACACGGTGCTCCTCGTCGCCGTTCTTCACCGGTAGGGACCGGGACGCCGCACCCCGTGCGCCGCTCACCAAAACTAGCAACACACGGGGCATCTCGCCGACCCGGGGTCAGCGGGCGTCGTCGTCGGTGAAGTGCGGCACCTCTTCCATCAGCGTGTGGCCGCGGCGCTTCGCGTCGACGTTGGCCTTGATGACGCTGGCGACGGTGGCGACCGCCATGGCCGCGACGATCACGCCGAGCGACATCCAGGTGGAGATCTCGGGAGCCCACTCGATGGGCTCTCCCCCGTTGATGAAGGGCAGCTCGTTGACGTGCATCGCGTGCAGCACGAGCTTCACGCCGATGAACGCGAGGATGAACGCGATGCCGTACTTGAGGTACTCGAGGCGCTCGAGCAGGCCGCCGAGCAGGAAGTACAGCTGGCGCAGGCCCATGAGCGCGAACACGTTGGCCGTGAACACGATGAACGGACTCTGCGTGATGCCGAAGATCGCGGGGATCGAGTCGAGCGCGAAGAGCAGGTCGGTCGTGCCGATCGCGATGAAGACGAAGAGGATCGGCGTGAACACCCGGTGCCCGCCGATCACCGTGCGGATCTTGATGCCGTCGTAGTCGTCGGAGATCTTCACCCGCTTGCGCAGGATGCGCACGATGAGGTTCTCCTTGTCGTCGTCGTGCTCGACGAACGCCTGCTGGTAGGCCGTGTAGACGAGCCAGACGCCGAAGATGTAGAAGATCCAGCTGAAGTTCTCGATGAGCTGCGCGCCGAGCAGGATGAAGATGCCGCGGAAGATCAGGGCCAGGATGATGCCGACCATGAGCACCTCCTGCTGCAGTTTCTTCGGCACCGCGAACCTGGCCATGATGATGACGAACACGAAGAGGTTGTCGATCGAGAGGCTGTACTCCGTGAGCCAGCCGGCGATGAACTGGCCGGCGTGCTCCGCATCGCCCAGCAGGTACATGAGCAGCGCGAAGATGAGCGCGAGCGCGACGTAGAAGACGACCCAGAGCGTCGACTCGCGGAACGACGGCACATGCGGTCGCTTGACGACGAGCAGGAGGTCGGCGACGAGGATCAGGGTGAGGACCACGAGGGATCCGATTTCGAACCAGGCGGGAAGCTGCAGCACGTGCGGCCTTTCGGGAGAATTGGGCATGGCGGAACCCGAAAGTCTCTCCCGGTGCACGCGTGGTGCGCCGCCACGCCCGGAGCGGCGTCTTCGGCACTCGTACTGACGATCGTGGCTCGAAGCGCGTGAACGCCTCGTGGGATACTCCCCTTCGCTTCGGGGAGTCTATCGGGTGAGCTGCGCAGACTCGAACCCCGGATGTCGCGCGTCGACGATGCAGGGCATCGACAAGCCCGGCGTCCGGCCCTCGCGAGCGCTTGGACGATCGCACAGGAAATGTCGAGCACTCGTCGGGGACGTGCGGCCTCGTTCAGGCGCGCGTACCCCGGAAACACGGGAATGCCCCCGCCGAGGCGAGGGCATTCCGGGGTGTTGTCAGGAAGTCGGATGCGTGACCCCAGCGGGATTTGAACCCGCGCTGCCGCCGTGAGAGGGCGGTGTCCTAGGCCGCTAAACGATGGGGCCGAACTGACAACGTGTACAGACGGAATGCCCCCGCCGAAGCGGAGGCATTCCGGGTGTTGTCAGCAAGTTGACGAAACGTGACCCCAGCGGGATTTGAACCCGCGCTGCCGCCGTGAGAGGGCGGTGTCCTAGGCCGCTAAACGATGGGGCCGAACTGACAACTTGAAGAGTATGACACACGTTCGGCGCGCGCTCCAAATCGAGCCGGGGCCGCCGCACGTCCGGGACATCCGCCCTCAGACGAAGACCCTGAGCGCCCCCGGATCGACCTCGACCTCGATCGGCAGCGCTCCGACGCGCTCGCCGTCGGCGTACGCCACGACGTCGGTCGCGTCGAGCGTCACGCGCTGCGCGGCGACGAACTCGACGGCCGGATGGTCGGTGTGCTCACCGCGGAACACCTTCGGGAAGACCGCGATCAGGCGCGCCCGCGAGAGCGGATGCACGATGAGCACGTCGAGCCGT
Organism: Agromyces sp. PvR057; assembly: GCF_040547485.1. NCBI lineage: Bacteria > Bacillati > Actinomycetota > Actinomycetes > Micrococcales > Microbacteriaceae > Agromyces > Agromyces sp. PvR057. The sequence continues at coordinate 1,503,621 of NZ_JBEPPT010000001.1, read as the reverse complement.
CCGTCGGACATGTCGGCGTGCGGCACGAGCTGCATGCCGCCGCCGATCGACCTGCCGTTGGCGACCGAGACGAGCATCGCCTTCTGCTCCCGCCGCACCCCGTCGATCGTGATCGTGTAGGCCCGGGGACGGAAGGTCGCCAACTCGCGCAGGAGCGCGATCGTGTACCGGCTCGGCCCGCGCGGCCTCGTCATGCGGTTCGCACGCTCGTTGACGAGCGCGTCGAACCCGGCCGAGGCGATGCAGGCGAACCGGATGGGCTCCGAGTCGCCTCGTCGGATCACGCCCGCGTCGATCGTGCGCGGTTCGCGTTCGAGCGCCTCGAGCAGCGCCTCGATGCCGGCGATCGGATCATCGAACGGGAGCCCGAGTCCGCGTGCGAGGTCGTTGCCCGTGCCCGCCGCGACCACGCCGAAGGGCACCCCGGTGCCCGCGACGATGTTGACGGCGAGCGAGACCATGCCGTCGCCGCCGACGACCAGCAGGCCGTCGGTGCCCCGCTCGAAGGCGTGCTCGGCCTCGCGCCGGAGCAGTTCGAAGTTGGCCTCCTGCAGGAGCGTGACCTCGTGGCCGGCCTCGGCCAGGCGCGCGACCGCGGTCGCCCCGACCTCGCGGTGCCGGCCGAAGGAGGCCGCCGGGTTCACCGCGACGATCACGCGCTTGGGACTTCGGGTCATGCAGAGATTCTGGCAGGCCGCCGAGGGCTTGCGTCGCACGAGCCCATCGGTGTTTGCTCGAGGCATGCGCCTGACGAAACTCGAACATGCCGCTCTCGTGATCGAGGACTCGGGCGACCGCCTCTTCATCGATCCGGGCAACTACACCACGCCGATCACGGATGCCACGGGAGCCGTCGCGGTCGTGATCACCCACGAGCACGCCGACCACTGGAGCCCCGACCAGCTGCGTCGCATCGTCGACGCGAACCCCGACGCGCGGCTGTTCGGGCCCGCCGGCGTCGCGGCCGCGGCATCCGAGTTCCCGATCGAGACGGTCGCGGCGGGCGACGAGGTCGCGGTCGGCCCGTTCCGGCTGCGCTTCTTCGGCGGGCGGCACGCGGAGATCCACTCGTCGATCCCGATCATCGACAACGTGGGCGTCATCGTGAACGAGGCGTTCGCCTACGCCGGAGACTCGTTCGCGATTCCAGAGGGCCTCGCCGTCGACGTGCTCGCCGCGCCGGCAGGCGCACCGTGGATGAAGCTCTCCGAGTCGATGGACTACGTGCGCGCCGTCGCGCCGAAGCGCGCCTTCGCGACCCACGAGATGGTGCTCTCGCAGTTCGGCAAGGAGCTCTCGCACGCCCGGCTCGCCTGGGCCGTCGAGCAGTCGGGCGGCGAGTACGCCCGGCTCGAGCCGGGCGACACGCTCGACTTCTGAGCGACGCCCCGGCGCGGCTCGAGCGCGTTCGACCTCGCGGCGTCAGTCGCCCTGATTCGGCCCGTTGCCGCGGCCCTCGTCGTCACGCGGCTCGAGCGTGCGGCCTCCGCCGTCGCCCTGGGTCCGCGTTCCGGGGTCGGGCGCCGGCGCGGGAGCCGGTGCGGGAGCCGGTGCTTGCGTGGGCGCGACGGACTGGGGCACGTCGTTGAACGGCGCGGGCGACGTGAACGGGGCGACCGGCCCCGGGCCGTCCATGCGGAACTCACCGCCGCCGTACTTCGCACTCGCCGCCGACATCACGATCGGCCACATGCGATGGCGGGCGGTCGCCGCTTGGCCGGACGCGAAGGAGATGCCGCGCTGATTGGCATCGCCGTTCACGCTGACCACGGCGACCGCCGTGGCGACCCTCGTGCTCGAACCCACCATCCAGGTGTCCTTCGCGCCGTCGGTGGTGCCGGTCTTGCCGATCAGGGGAACCCGCGGGACGGTGGCCGAATTCGAAGCCTGACCGGTGCCGCTCGACATCACGCGCGACATCGCGTAGTGCATCGCTCCGGCGACCTCGGGCGTGACGGCCGCGGCGCACGTGGACTTCGGCGGCGTGACCTCGGTGCCGTCAGCGGAGACGATGCGGTCGATCGCGATCGGCGTGCACGCGACGCCGTCGTTCGCGATGCCCGCGAATGCGACGGCCATGCTGAGCGGCGCGACCTCGTTGATGCCGAGCACGGCGGACGGGTACTGCACGAGCGGATCGCCATCGGCCCGGTGCACGCCGAAGGCCTTCGCCTTGTTCGCGATGCCGCACTGGTCGATGAGCTTCGCCATGCCGAGGAATCCGGTGTTGATCGATCCGATGGTCGATTCGAGGGCGCTGTAGTTGGCGCCGGGCTCGTTGGCGTCGTTGCGCGGGTTCCATCCGGGGTCGGCGTACTGGGTCCCGAGGCAGCTGTCGTTGAAGGCGCCCCAGTTGCTCTTGCGGCTCGAGTTCACGCGCTCGGTGAGCGCGTGGCCCTCCGCGAGCCATTCGGCGAGCGTGAAGACCTTGTACGACGAGCCGGGCTGGAATCCGCTCGATCCGCCGTAGTCGTAGTCGGTGTTGTAGTTGATGCCGGTGAAGGTGGGGTTGCCGTTCACGACGACCGGGTCCTGGCTGTACTGCTTGTTCTGCGCCATCGCGAGCACGCGGCCGGTGCCCACCTCGACGCTCGAGATGACGCCGCCGACGTCCCACCCGGGGTAGGTCGACGGAACGTTCTCGGCGATGGCCCGCTCCGCCGCGCCCTGCAGGTCGAGGTCGAGGGTGGTGTAGATCTGGTAGCCGCCGCGACGGAAGTTCAGCATGCGCGCCTCGTCGTCGTCGCCGAACGTCGGGTCGTTCTGCAGGATGTGCTTGACGTAGTCGCAGAAGTAGGCCGAGCCGCCGGCGGTCTGGCAGCCCGTGCTCGGCTCGGTGATGCTCGGCTGGATGGGCGTCGCGATCGCCGCCTCGTACTCGGCGGTCGTGATCTTCTTCTCCTTGGCCATCTGCCGCAGCAGGTAGTCGCGCCGATCGCGGTTGGCCGCATATCCGTTGGCGGCGCCGTTGGTCTCGCTGTCGGGCTTATCGAGCTGGAACTTCACGGGGTTGTTGACGATCGCGATGAGCGAGGCGGCCTGCGGCAGCGTGAGGTTGGCCGCGCTCGTACTGAAGTAGTAGTTGGCCGCGGCCTCGATGCCGTAGACCGTGCCGCCGAATCCGGCGATGTTCAGGTAACCGAGCAGGATCTCGTTCTTGGTGTACCGCTTCTCGACGCCGATCGCCAGCCGCATCTCCTTCAGCTTGCGGTCGATGCTCGTCTCCGTCGCGCTGTCGTAGCAGGCGAGGCGCTCCTCCTCGACGAGTGCGAACCGCTCGTCACCGGTCAGGGCCGCGACCTCGTCGTCGGTCATGCCCTCGAACGCGGTCGAGTCGGCCTCGCGCTCGCACTGCTGCACGCGCACGTTCTTGACGTACTGCTGGGCGATCGACGAACCGCCCTGCGTCTCGCGCCCCGCCGCGGTGGTGAGGGCGGCGCGGATGGTGCCCTGCAGGTCGACGCCGCCGTGGTCGTAGTAGCGCGGGTCCTCGCCGGCGACGGTCGCGTCCTTCACGAAACGGCTGATCTGGTCCCAGCCGACCTCGACCCGGTTCTGGTCGTAGAACGACGCGAGCAGCACCGTGCTCCCGTCGCTGCGGGTCGCGTAGATGTTGCTCTTCTGCGAGAGATCGCCGATCTTGAGGTAGCCGGGCAGCCGCTCGAACGTGTCGATGGTTCCGGATGCGGCCATGCCGACCGTCGCGAGCGCGGGTGTCACGCCCACGACGATGAGCGCGGCCGCCATCGCGCTCGCCACGACGAGCCCGAGGAACCCGCCGAGCACGCCCAACGGCGTTCGAGTCTCCGCGAAATCGCGATTGCGCTTGTTGCGTTCCGTCACGCTCACCCCCAGTACCGACCTGGCCGCTCGGTAGGGCGAACGACCTCGGTCACCCTCAATCGAACATCAGGTCGCGATCCATGTCCAGCACCCGGGCGACGGCGCGCCGGAACCCGACCCCGTCGCACGCGTGTCGCACGGGACCCGCCCGCCACGTGCACGAGGGCCGGGCTCCATCCCATCACGTGAGCCGGCCCCGTCGCGCCCGTTCCGCGAAGCGATCGAGCGCCTCGACGATCTCGGTCGCGTGCCAGATCCGGTTGCGCTCGCCGCCCGACGCCTTGCTCAGGATTCCGGCCTCGACGAGGCGATCGATGCCGTTCTGCGCAGTGACCTCGGTGACCTCGAGCGCCGCGGACACGGTCTTGGCGTTCACGACCGGCTGGCTCTGCAGGTACGAGAGCAGGCGGTGCACCGACGAGTCGGCGCGGGCGCGAACGGCGCCGTTCCAGCGGTCGCCGGCAGAGCGGATGTCGCCGACCAGCGTGCGGCCGTTGGTGACCGCCGCGAACGACGCGTCGGCGACCACGGTCACGATCGCGTCGATGCTGCCGGCGCGGTAGTCGCCGAGCGCGGTGAAGTACGCCTCCGGGTCGCGCAGCAGCCCGGCGGAGACGGGAACGGCGACGTTCCGGGTGATGCGCCCGTGGCGCAGCATGCCCTGCAGGAGGGCTCGGCCCGTTCGGCCGTTGCCGTCGGGGAACGGGTGGATGGTCTCGAACTGGGCGTGGGCGATCGCCGCCAGCACGAGGACGGGCACGTCGGTGCGCTCGGCGAAGACGACGAGATCGCGCATGAGGCCCGGCACGCGCTCGTGGTGCGGCGGCACGAACGTCGCCGCGTGCGGCGAGATCGAACCCCCGCCGATCCACACCTGCTGGCCGCGCCAGCGGCCGACGAACTGCGGCGCCGTGTCGCGGAGCAGCGCGTCGTGCATCGCGATGACGGCCGGCTCGTCGAGTCGGTCGGACAGGTCGAGCGCCGCCTGCATGGCGCGCACGTTGGCGACGACGAGTCGCGCATTGACCGATGCGGCGGCGCCGAGCTCGGCCAGGCCGACCTGCCTCGCGCTCGCGGTGAGGTGCTCGACCTCGGAACTCGACGCGGACTCCGACCGCAGGAGGATCGACGTGAACGGCGCGGCGATGATGCCGACCTCGGCGTCGAACCTCGCCAGTTCGGCGGTGGCGTCGTCGGCCAGGGCTGCGACCTCTGGCGAGACCCCGACCGCGGCGGCCGCGATGAACGGCGGGACGGCGGCGGCGTAGGGCCCGCGTGCCTGACGCAGTGCTCGCCGCGAGGCCGAGACCTCCGGATCGTGCTCCCACGGCCGGGCCTCTGACTCGACGGGCGGCCAGGCCGCGCCGACGGTGCGATCGTCACCCATGCGTCGACCTTACCAAAGGATACGTGCTCATCCTTTGGTAACGGACGGGCCAACCGCGGAAAGCGCATCGGCGCACTCGCCCCGGAAACGCGAAAACCCCCGGCGAACCGGGGGTTTTTCACTGCTGGGGTACCTGGACTCGAACCAAGAACAACGGAACCAGAAACCGCCGTGTTGCCAATTACACCATACCCCAATGGCCTCGAAACCGTGTTCCGCGCCGAGATACGACTTTAGCCTATGGATCGGCAGCCTCCAAACTGAGACGGCCTCACCCCGCCGAGCGCGTCGCCGCGGCGGCGGTCGGGCTCTCGCTCGGAGGTCGCACGGGCGGGACGGATGCCGCAGGCGAGCGCCGCGGCATCCGTCACCGGAGCTCAGCCGAGCTTCGCGGCGAGTCCATCGAGCCGGGCCAGGGAGTCGATCTTGCCGAGGATCTGCATCGACTCGAAGAGCGGCGGCGAGATGCGCCGACCCGAGACCGCCGTGCGGACGGGGCCGAACGCCACGCGGGGCTTCAGGCCCAGGCCGTCGATGAGGGCGCCGCGCAGGGCCTCCTCGATCGCGTCGTGGGTCCACTCCTCGGCGGGCAGCCGGTCGAGGGCGTCGCGCGAGGCGGCGAGCACCGCGGCGGCGTCGGCGGGCAGCCCCTTGAGGGCGTCGTCGTCGATCGTGAGGCTCGCGGCATCCGTGAACAGGAAGCCGAGCATGCCGGGGGCCTCGCCGAGCAGGGCGATGCGCTCCTGCACGAGCGGCGCCGCCTCGGCGAGGATCGCGGCGTGCGCCGGCTCGAGCGGAGCCGTGAGCACGCCGGCCGCCTCGAGGTAGGGAACCGTGCGGGCGGCGAAGTCGGCGGGCTCGAGGAGCCGGATGTGGTCGCCGTTGATCGACTCGGCCTTCTTCTGGTCGAATCGGGCCGGGTTGGGGTTCACGTTCGCGACGTCGAACGCGGCGATGAACTCCTCGCGACTGAACACGTCGCGGTCGGCCGAGAAGCCCCAGCCGAGCAGCGCCAGGTAGTTGACCAGACCTTCGGGGATGAACCCGCGATCGCGGTGGTGGAAGAGGTTCGACTCGGGGTCGCGCTTCGAGAGCTTCTTGTTGCCCTCGCCCATGACGTAGGGCAGGTGGCCGAAGCGCGGCACGAACGTCGTCACGCCGATGTCGATGAGCGCGTGGTACAGCGCGATCTGGCGCGGCGTCGAGCTCAGGATGTCCTCGCCGCGGAGCACGTGGGTGATGCCCATGAGCGCGTCGTCGACCGGGTTCACGAGCGTGTAGAGCGGAGCGCCGTTCGGGCGCACCAGCACGAAGTCGATCGTGGAGCCCACCGGGAAGTCGATGCGACCGCGCACGAGGTCGTCGAAGCCCAGGTCGGCCTCCGGCACGCGCAGGCGCAACGCGGGCTCGCGGCCCTCGGCGCGGAAGGCCGCCTTCTGCTCCTCGGTGAGGTCGCGGTCGTAGTTGTCGTAGCCGAGCTGCTTCGGGCGGCCGTTCGCCAGGTTGCGCGCGTCGATCTCGTCAGCCGTCGAGAACGACTCGTAGAGGTGGCCGGCGTCCTTCAGCCTGGCGATGACGTCCTGGTAGATGTCGCCGCGCTGCGACTGGCGGTAGGGCTCGCTCGGACCGCCCTTGTTCACGCCCTCGTCCCAGTCGAGGCCGAGCCAGGTGAGGGCGTCGACGATCTGGTCGAAGCTCTCTTCGCTGTCGCGCGCGGCGTCGGTGTCCTCGATGCGGAACACGAAGGTGCCGCCCGTGTGGCGCGCGTACGCCCAGTTGAACAGGGCCGTGCGAACGAGGCCGACGTGCGGCGTACCGGTGGGCGACGGGCAGAAGCGCACGCGGACGTCGCTGCCGGTGGCGGTGGTCGTGGGGTGGGTTGTCTCAGACATCCCGTCAATCGTACCGAGCGGGCGTCTCGATCGGCGCGGGAACCTCGTTCGGCGCGAGCGCCTCGAGCACGGCGATCGCGGCCGCGACGGCCGGCACCCGCGCTCCCCCGCGCGCGGTCACGAGATGCAGCGAGCGCACGTCGGCTCCTGCGGTCGAGCGGGTCACGACGCCCGGATGCCGCGGCGAGGCGGCCAGCGCCAGCTCGGGCAGCAGCGCGACGCCGAGGCCCTGCGCGACCATCGACTCGACGGCGACGAAGTTGTCGGTCTCGAAGCCGATGCGCGGGCGGAATCCGGCCTTCGTCGTGAGCTCGAGCAGGTGGCCGCGGCAGCGGGGGCAACCGGCGATCCAGTCCTCGCCCGCCAACTGCGCGAGGTCGACGATCTCGGCCGCGGCGGCCGGGTGAGCCTCGGGCAGCACGAGCCGCATCGGCTCGACGCCGATCGAGCGCACGTCGAGGCCGCGCGCGCTCTCGGTGTGCGGGTCGTCGCGGTCGCCCGGGTAGCTGAACGTGACGGCCAGGTCGGCGCGGTCGGCGCGCACCGCCGCGACGGCCTCCGGCGGCTCGGCCTCGACGTAGGTGACCTGCACGCCCGGATGCCGCGCCGCGAGGCCCGCGATGAGCCTGGGCACGAGCGTGGCCGACGCCGACGGGAACGCGACCAGGCGCACCCGGCCGGCCCGCAACCCGCGGATCTCGGCGAGCTCGCCGGCGGCCACCTCGAGCGCGGTCGCGACGGCGTTCGCGTGCCTGGCGAGCACCCGGCCCGATTCGGTGAGGCGGATGCCGCGGCCGGCCCGCTCGACGAGGGCGATGCCCGTGCGCTGCTCGAACCGGCGCAACTGCTGGCTCACGGCGGGCTGGCTGTAGCCGAGCGAGGCCGCTGCGGCGGTCAGGGAGCCGTGCTCGCGGATCCGCCCGACCACGCGGACCGTCTGCAGGTCGAGCGCATCCGCCAGGGCTTCGATCGAGGATTCGTCCGCCATGCCTGAATCATAATGCAATGGCATGTCTTCGATTGCACAGTTGCCGTTGCGCAATGCCTCGATGCGGCCGAGGCTGGAGGCATGCACCAGGAACGCGCTCGATACCCGTCCGGCCGCGGCTACCTCGCCGCCTGCACGCTGGGCCTGCCCGCGGACGTCACGCGCGCCGCGGTGCGCCGCGACCTCGACGCCTGGGCGTCGGGCACGGCGAACGCCGCCGGATACTCCGCCTCCCTCGAGCGCGCCCGCGGCCACGCCGCGACGCTCCTCGGCGCACGCCCCGACCAGGTCGCCACCGGCTCGCAGGCCTCGGTCTTCACCGCCCTGGCGGCGGCATCCGCACCCGCAGGCGCCGAGGTGCTCTGCGTCGAGGGCGACTTCTCGTCCATCGTCGCGCCGTTCCTCGCGCGCGGCGACCTCCACGTCCGCCATGTGCCGTTGCACGTGCTCGCCGACGAGATCACGCCGGCGACGTGGCTCGTCTCGACGTCGCTCGTGCAGTCCGCGACCGGGGAGATCGTCGACGCGGGCGCCGTCACGTCCTCGGCGAGGGCAGCCGCCGCACTCCTGCTGCTCGACACCACGCAGGCGACCGGGTGGATGCCGACCACCGACCTCGAGGCCGACCTCATGATCTGCCACGCGTACAAGTGGCTCGGCGCACCGCGCGGCGCCGCGTTCGCCGCATTCTCGGACCGCGCGCTCGCCGAACTCACGCCGATCACCGCCGGCTGGTACTCGGGCGCCGACCCCTGGACCTCCTGCTACGGGCCGGAGCTGCACCTCGCGGCGGATGCCACGCGGTTCGACGTCTCCCCCGCCTGGCACGCGTGGGCGGGCGCGGAGGCGGCGCTCGAGCTGGCGGCCTCCCTCGACATGGCCGCGGTGCAGGCGCACGACGTGGGGCTCGCAAACGCATTCCGCCGCCGGCTCGAGCTCGCGACGTCCGACAGCGCGATCGTGACGTGGACCGATGCCGACGGCGACGACCTCGCCGCCCTCACCGCCGCCGGCATCACCGCGTCGGGGCGCGCCGGACGCGCACGCGTCGCCTTCCACGTCTGGAACGACGACGACGACGTCGACCTCGCCGTGCGTGCCCTGCGCCCCGACCGGGCGGGCGTGCTCGGCCGGGCGTGACCTGGGCTACATGCGGCGGGCGGTGTTCGTGAGGGTGCCCAGACCAGACACCGTCACCTCGACGACGTCGCCGTCGACGAGCGGCCCGACCCCGGCCGGCGTGCCCGTGAGGATCACGTCGCCCGGCAGCAGGGTGAACACGCTCGACGCGTAGGCGATGATCGCCGGAATCGAGTGCACCATGTCGGAGAGGGCTCCCTGCTGGCGCACCTCGCCGTTCACCCGGGTCTGGATGATGCCCTCCTCGAGGTCGAGCTCGGTGTCGATGACCGGCCCGAGCGGGCAGAAGGTGTCGAAGCCCTTGGCTCGCGACCACTGGCCGTCACGACGCTGCAGGTCGCGCGCCGTCACGTCGTTCGCGACCGTGTAGCCGAAGATCACGCCCGCGGCATCCGCCTCGGAGACGTTCTTCGCGACGCGACCGATGACGACCGCGAGTTCGCCCTCGTGCTCGACCTGCTCGCTCTGCTGCGGCAGCACGATGATGTCGGCCGTGCCGATGACCGAGGTGTTCGGCTTCAGGAACAGCAGCGGTTCGCTCGGCGCCTCGCCGCCCATCTCGGCCGCGTGCTCGCGATAGTTCTTCCCGACCGCGACGACCTTGGACCGCGGGATGACCGGCGCGAGCAGGGTCGCGTCGGCGAGGGCGACGCGCTGGCCCGTGGGCTCGTAGCCCGCGTACATGGGGTCGGCCTTCAGCACGACGAGCTCGTCCTCCTCCTCGTCGAGGATGCCGAACGAGATGGACTCACCATGCGAGAAGCGCGCGATCTTCATGCGACCAGCCTACCGGCGGCGGTGCGACCGGCCGGGCGACCCCGGCTGCCGCGGGCCGCCGCGGCTGCCGCGCATGCCGCGCATCTTCGCCGAGCCCTGTGCCCGCGTCTCCCTTTTCAGGACCACACCGGTCATGGCTGCATATTGCGCACATGACGGGCGTGGTCCTGAAAAGGGGACCGACGGAGGTGGTCTTGACACGGGACCTCAGGCGTCGGGGATGAGCCGCTTGCCGAGGCTCGCCACCTCGTCGACCTGGTAGCCGAGGCTGCGGTAGAACGCGATGACGCCGGTGTTCGTCGAGCGCACCTGCAGGTTGAGCTTCGGACACCCGAGCTCGGCGAGCAGGCGCTCCGCCTCGGCCATGAGGCTCGCGCCGAGGCCCTCGCCGCGATGGGAGCCGTCGACCGCGAGGTAGTTCACCCATCCGCGGTGCCCGTCGTAGCCGATCATCGCGGTCGCGATCGGCATGCCGTCGGACTCCCCCACGAGGAACAGCTCGGGCTGCACCGTCAGCTTGCGCGCGATGTCGAGGTACGGGTCGTTCCAGGGCACCACGAGACCGGCCGCGCGCCAGAGGGCGACGACCGCCTCGGTGTCCGCGACCGCGAACGGCCGGATCCGCCAGGACCCGGCCGCCGCGTCGTCGATGACGGGTTCGCTCACGCGTCGAGGCGCAGCATCCAGCCGTGGCGGTCTTCACGACGTCCGTACTGGATGTCGGTCAGCTCCTCGCGCAGCGAGAGTGCGAGGTCGGATGCCTCGGCGTGCGCGTGCACGATCTCGAAGTCGTCGGCGAGCAGGCGCCCGATCGGCACGACCACCGCGGCGGTGCCGCAGGCGAACGCGCCCACGATCTCGCCGGACTCGACACCGGCGCGCCACTCGCTGATCGGCACGTGGCGTCGCTCGACCGCGTGGCCGCGATCGGCCGCGAGCTGCAGGATCGAGTCGCGCGTGATGCCCTCGAGGATCGAGTCGGACTCGGGGGTGACGAGCGTGCCGTCGCGCTTGACGATCACGACGTTCATGCCGCCGAGCTCCTCGAGGTTGCCCTCGTCGTCGAGGAAGGCGACCTGCTGGCAGCCCTTCTCGTAGGCCTCGGCCTGCGGCAGCAGGCTGGACGCGTAGTTGCCGCCGGTCTTCGCCGCACCGGTGCCGCCTTTGCCGGCCCTGGCGTAGGTCGTCGACAGCCAGATGTTCACGGGGGCGACGCCGCCCGGGAAGTACGCGGCGGCGGGGCTCGCGATCACGTAGTACGCGACCTTCTTCGCCGGACGCACGCCCAGGAACGCCTCCTTCGCGAACATGAACGGCCGCAGGTACAGGCTCGTCTCGGGCGCTCCCGGCACCCAGTCGGCGTCGACGGCGATGAGCTTCTTCAGCGACTCGATGAAGATCTCGCTCGGCAGCTCGGGCAGCGCGAGGCGCCTGGCCGAGCGCTGCATGCGGGCCGCGTTCTCGTACGGGCGGAACGTGCGGATCGAGCCGTCGGCGTGGCGGTAGGCCTTCATGCCCTCGAAGATCTCCTGCGCGTAGTGCAGCACCGCGGCGGCCGGGTCGAGCGGGATCGGGCCGTAGGGCGTGACGCGCGGACGGTGCCAGCCGCCCTTCTCGGACCAGCACACGTCGACCATGTGGTCGGTGAAGTGGTTGCCGAAGCCGGGGTCGGCGAGGATCTCGGCGCGAGCCTCTGGCGACTTCGCCTGCTCGTTGCGCACGGTCTGCCAGATGAGCCCTGCGGGAGACGGAGCCTGGAGCGGGAGGTTGATCGTCATGATGGGTCCTTCGATCGATGAGTCAGTCGAGTGAGCCGATGCGGTCGGCGATCGCGTCGCCGACCTGGGAGGTCGAACGGGTCGCGTCGCCGCGCTCGGCGATGTCAGCGGCGACCGCACGCTCGACCCCGGCCGCGGCATCCGCTTCGCCCAGGTGGCGGAGCAGGAGTGCGACGGAGAGGATCGCCGCGGTGGGGTCGGCGATGCCCTTCCCGGCGATGTCGGGTGCGGAACCGTGAACCGGCTCGAACATGCTGGGGAATCGGCCGTCGGGGTTGATGTTGCCCGAGGCTGCGAGCCCGATGCCGCCGCTGATCGCGCCGGCCAGATCGGTCAGGATGTCGCCGAAGAGGTTGTCCGTGACGATGACGTCGAATCTAGCAGGATCCGTGACGAGGAAGATCGTCGCCGCGTCGACGTGCAGGTAGTCGACGGCGACCTCGGGGAACTCGGCCGCGACGGCGTCGACCGTGCGCTTCCAGAGGGAGCCCGCGAACACGAGCACGTTGGTCTTGTGCACGAGCGTGAGCTTCTTGCGCGGGCGCGCGGATGCCGCCGCGAACGCGTAGCGCACCACGCGCTCGACGCCGTAGGCCGTGTTCACCGACACCTCGTTGGCGACCTCGGCCGGCGTGCCCGCGCGGATCGCCCCGCCGTTGCCGACGTACGGCCCCTCGGTGCCCTCGCGCACGACGACGAAGTCGACCTCGCCGGGGTGGGAGAGCGGGCTCACGACGCCCGGGTGCAGCACGGTCGGGCGAAGGTTGACGTAGTGGTCGAGCTCGAAGCGGAGCTTCAGCAGCAGGCCGCGCTCGATGTTCGCGCCGGCCAGGCGGGGGTCGCCCGGCGTGCCGCCGACGGCGCCGAGCAGGATCGCGTCGTGCTGCTTGATGGCGCCGAGGTCGTCGTCGGTCAGGACGTCGCCGGTCTCGAGATAGCGTGCGGCTCCCAGCGAGTACGGCGTCTGCTCGATGGCCAGATCGGTGCCCCGCACCGCCGCTTCGAGCGCCTTCAGCGCCTCGGAGACCACCTCCGGACCGATTCCGTCACCAGGAATGACCGCGAGCTTGACCGTGCGTACCATGAACGTCCCTTCGTGCGCCAGCCCTCCCAGCGTAGTGGCTCACGCGGCTAGCCTGACGACGTACGGGGCCTCGCGGCCCCTGCTCGGGCGCGGCATCCGGCCGCCCCGCATGGTTGGAGGTACACGTGAGCATCGGACTCGGAATCGTCCTGTTCGTCATCGGCGCGATCCTCGCCTTCGCGGTCGAGGTCTCGCTCGACTGGATCGACCTCAGCACGGTCGGCTACATCCTCATGGGAGCCGGTGCCCTGGTCGTCATCCTCGGCATCGTCCTGCTGGCCCGGCGCCGCCGCACGATCTCGACGTCGCAGACGAGCGTCGATCCGGCCACCGGCACGCAGGTCCGGCGCGACGAGACGAGCGCGCCCGACTCGACGGCGTACTGAGGGCGCGACGACTGATCCGGGGTCCGCGACGCGATGCGTCGTGGACCCCGTTCGCGCTGCCCTCGAGCCGCGCTGCCGACCGATCGTCGGTCAGTCGCGCGCGGCGGTCGGGTTGCGCAGCGTGACCGCCGCGATCACCGCCGCGACGAGCATGAGGCCGACGCCGATGAGCGAGGTCAGCACCACGCCTCCGTCGAACGCCGCGGCGGCCGAGGCCAGCAGGTCTTCGGCGACGCCGGTCGGCAGCTGGCCGGCGACCGCGGTCGTGCCGGCGAGCGTCTCGCGCGCGGCATCCGCCTGGGCATCGGTGAGCGACGCCGGGAGCGCGAGCGCCGACCGGTAGTGCGCCGCGAGGATGCTGCCGAGCACCGCGGTGCCGAGCACCGCGCCGAGCTCGTAGGCCGTCTCGGAGACCGCCGAGGCGGCGCCGGCCTTCTCGGGCGGCGCGCTCGAGAGGATGAGCTCGTTCGAGACGGTCTCGGCGGCCCCGATGCCGATGCCGAGCAGCACGAACGCGACCACGATCGGGGCGATCGACGAGGCATCCGTCATCAGCGCGATCACGAGGTAGCCCGCGGCCGACAGTGAGAGCGCGATCGGCACGAGCACGCGCGGCCGCACCCGCCTGGCGACCGGCACGACGGCGAGGCCGGCGATGATCATCGCGATGAGGCCGGGCAGCAGTGCGAGGCCGGCGCTGACCGGGCTGAGCCCCGCGATCAGCTGCAGGTGCTGCGACACGAAGTAGAGGAAGCCGACGAGCGCGATGACGCTGAACAGGTTCACGAGCACCGCGCCGCCGAAGGACCCCTTCGTGAAGAGGCGCACGTCGAGCATCGGCGACTCGCTCCGCAACTGACGCCGCACGAACCAGATCGCGCAGAACGCGCCGAACAGGATCGCCTGCACGCCGATGCCGCCGAGTCCGTCGGTCGCGATCGACTTGATGCCGAACACGATCGGCACCATGGCCGCGAGCGACAGCACGATGCTGACGACGTCGATGCGGCCCGGGTTCGGGTCGCGGCTCTCGGGGATGAGCAGGGGCACGAGGATCATGAGCGGCACGAGCACGGGCACCGCGAGCAGGAAGACGGAGCCCCACGCGAAGTGCTCGAGCAGCAGGCCGCCGACGATCGGGCCGAATGCGCTGCCGGCGGCGAAGCCCGTCGCCCAGATCGCGATCGCGAGACGACGCTGCTCGCGGTCGGTGAAGACCGTGCGCAGCAGCGACAGCGTCGAGGGCATGAGCATCGCGCCGAAGAAGCCGAGCGCGGCGCGAGCGGCGATGAGGGCCTCGGCGGTCGGCGCGAAGGCCGCGCCGATCGAGACGAGGGCGAAGCCGACCGAGCCGATGAGCAGCATGCGGCGGCGGCCGAAGCGGTCGCCCGCGCTGCCCATGGCCACGAGCAGCCCCGCGAGCACGAGCGGGTAGGCGTCGATGATCCAGAGCTGCTGCGCCGCCGTCGGCTCGAGCGCGAGCGAGATCTCGGGCAGGGCGAAGCTCAGGACCGTGTTGTCGATCGACACGAGCAGCACCGGGAGCATGAGCACGGCGAGGGCGAACCAGGCGCGGCGCGGGGCGCGCGACGTGGTCGCCGCATGGGCTGCGGGCTCGTGGCGGTCGATCTGCTCGGGGGTCGTGGTGTTCTCGGTCATGCGTTCGCTCGTTCTGTGTCAAGGGACGATTACTGTACCGTCCAGTTGGTATAGTAACAGGATGTCGCGAAGCCTGTCATCACCGGCCCCACGCTCGTTCTCCGCCACAATGGGGTCATGAGCCGTCCACCCGCCGCCCGCGAAGCGGTCCTCGACGCCTTCGAACGGCTGATCATCGCCGACGGCGAACGTGCCGCGACCCTCGACGCGACGGCCCGCGAGGCCGGCGTCTCGAAGGGCGGGCTGCTCTACCACTTCGGCTCGCGCCAGGCCCTCATCGCGGGCCTCATCGAGCGCCTGCACCGCCTCGTCGACGACGACGTCGCCCGCATCGACCAAGCGCCCGAGGGCCCGATCGCGTACTTCGTGCGGTCGTCGCTCGAGATCGAGACCGCCCTCGACCGCAGCTTCATCACCACCGTGCGCCTCGCCCAGGGCGGCGACCGCGATGCCGGACGCGCCATCGAGGAGGTGCGCGAGCGCTGGCTCGTCGAACTCGGCCGCCACGTCGACGATCCGGCGCTCGCCATCGCGATCACCCTCATCGGCGACGGCCTGTACTACCACTCCGCCCTGCGCGCCGAAGCGGTCGACGACGCCTCGACCGCCGGCTCCTTCAGCCCCGAGCAGATGGACGCGCTCGTCGCCCTGCTCGAGCGGCTCGCCGCCACCGGGCGCTGACTCGCCTTCGCGCCGCCGCCCGGGTCAGGCCGTGCCCGCCCGCGCGCTCCGCGCGGCGTCAAGCCTCGCCCACGCGGCGCGCGCCGGCCGACCCGCTGAGACGACGGATGCCGCGTGCGACCGCGATCGGGTCGCACGCGGCATCCGCGTGGTTGAGGCTCGTGCCTACTCGGTGATGTCGATCTCGACGAACACCGAGGCGTCGATCGCCTCGCGCACGCGCTCGAGCACGTCGGCGGGCACGGGAGAGTCGACCGTGAGCACGCTGAGGGCGCTGCCGCCGGCCTCGCGACGCGCGATCTGCATGCCCGCGATGTTGATGCCGGCCTCGCCGAACTCGCGGCCGTAGACCGCGACGATGCCGGGGCGGTCGGCGTACTCCATGACGATGTGGATGTCGGCGATCGGCACCTCGAGCTCGTAGCCGTTGATGCCGACGAGCTTCTCGACCTGCTTCGTGCCGGTCAGCGTGCCCGACACCGAGACCTGGCGGCCGTCGGCGAGCGCACCGCTCAGCGTGATGACGTTGCGGAACTCGGCCGACTCGGCGTCGACGATCAGTCGCACGTCGATGCCGCGCTGCTCGGCGAGCAGCGGTGCGTTGACGTACGAGACGGACTCGCTCACGACGTTCGTGAACACGCCCTTCAGGGCCGCGAGCTTCAGGACCTTGACGTCGTACTCGGAGAGCTCGCCGTGCACCTCGACGTCGAGGCTCGTGAGCGCACCCTGCGCGAGGCCGGAGAAGAGCTGGCCGAGCTTCTCGACGAGCGGGATGCCGGGGCGCACGTAGGGGTCGATGACGCCGCCCGCGACGTTGACCGCGTCGGGCACGAGCTCGCCGGCGAGCGCGAGGCGCACCGACTTGGCGACCGAGATGCCCGCCTTCTCCTGCGCCTCGTCGGTGGACGCGCCGAGGTGCGGGGTGACGATGACGTTCGGCAGGCCGAGCAGGGGCGACTCGCGCGGCGGCTCGGTGACGAACACGTCGAGGCCGGCGCCCGCGATCGTGCCGGCGACGAGGGCCTCGTGCAGGGCCTCCTCGTCGATGAGCCCGCCACGTGCGACGTTCACGATGTAGGCCGACGGCTTCATCTTCGCGAGCTGCTCGGTCGAGATCATGCCGGTCGTCTCGGGGGTCTTCGGCATGTGGATCGTGATGAAGTCGCTGCGCTCGAGCAGTTCGTCGAGCGAGACGGTCTGCACCCCGAGCTGCTGCGCACGAGCAGCCGTGATGTAGGGGTCGTACGCGATGACCTCGACCCCGAACGCCTGCAGGCGGGCCGTGATGAGCGCGCCGATGCGGCCGAGCCCGATGATGCCCACGGTCTTCTCGTAGAGCTCGGTGCCGGTGTAGTGCGAGCGCTTCCACTCCCCCTGGGCGAGCGCAGAGTGCGCCGCCGGGATGTGGCGCGCGAGGCTCAGGATGTGACCGACCGTGAGCTCCGCCGCGGAGATGATGTTCGACGTGGGCGCGTTGACGACCATGACGCCCGCGGTCGTCGCCGACTTGATGTCGACATTGTCGAGGCCGACGCCCGCGCGGGCGATGACCTTCAGCTTGGGCGCCGCGGCGATCGCCTCGGCGTCGACCTTGGTCGCGGAGCGCACCAGGATCGCGTTGGCGTCGGAGAGCGCGGACAGCAGCGCCGCCCGGTCGGTGCCGTCGACGTTGCGGACGTCGAAGTCGGGCCCGAGGGCGTCGACGGTGGCGGGCGAGAGTTCTTCGGCGATCAGCACGACCGGCTTTGACACGAATGGTTCCTTCGGGTCTTGCGCGCACGAAGGCGCAGCACTGTGTTGGGTGGGATGCGCCACACGCCGTCGGGGGCGCAACCCGCTCAGCCTACTTCAGGCGCGACCCGTGTTTCGTCCGTATGACGACGCACGGCCGGACACGGTGTCGGACGACGGTCGGGAGGCGGTCAGACGACGACCCCGCCGATCTGCCCGAGCAGCACGGTCAGGCTGAGGAACAGCACCGCCGAGACGCAGAGACCCGTGACGTAGAGCGCGATGCGCGCGAGCACCCCGCGACGACGGCCGAGCGCGAACGCGGCGGCGAAGCACACGAGGGGCGCGACGAGGGCCGCGATCATCACGGCCCAGCCGCCGCCGCTGAACGAGAGCCCCAGTCCGAGGAGCTGCACGATCGACTCGACGACCTCCCACACGTCGTACGCGTAGAAGAGGCCGAACAGCACGGCGAGGCTCACGTCGAGCCAGGTCGGCAGCGAGCGGCCGCGCGTCGCGGCGTCGGCGGAGGGAGCGGCTGCGGCATCCGTCGATGCGGGGACGCCGGGTTCGGGTGCGACGGGAACGGTGCTCATGCGGTGACCCCCAGGATGAACGGCAGCGGCGCGAGCACGATGGCCCCGACGACGAGCCACACCAGGCGGGACCGGCGCCCGCCGGCGCGCAGGGAGAGCGCGAACCAGCTCGGCGCCGCGAGCACGGCGAGCCAGAGCCCCAGCGCGTACATCGCATCGCTCACGATGCTCACGCCGGGCACCGAGGTGCGCAACGCGGTGATGAGCCAGCCGATCGTGTAGAGCAGGTAGACGCCCGCGAGGATGCCGAGCACGACGAGCTCGACGGAGCCGGTCTGGCCTGCCGCCGTGGTCTGCTCGTCGCCGTCGGAGACCGCCCCGTCGTCGCCATCGCCATCGCCGTCGCCATCGACGTCGGCGGCCTCGGCGGCCTCGGGCTCCTCGGTGGCCTCGGGGATGACGGATGCCGCGTCGGATCCCGACCCGCCGGTCGGCGCCGCGACGGCCGGGCCGACCGTCTTCCATCCGGGTGCGAGCGTCGGATCGTCGTCGCCCTCCCAGCGCAGGGCGTCGTCGTCGGTCTCGCGCGTCATGCCGTCCAGCCTACCGACGGGCGGAGGGCCGGCCGCACCGTCGACTCCGGCGCCGCACGCCGGTTCAGGCCGCGCGGGCGGCCGCCACCGCGGCGCGCACGATCGCGGCATCCGTGACGTCGAATCCGTCGACGCCTCCGCCGGGGCCGCTCGGCCCGCCGCGCTCGTCGCGCCCCCTCGCCGAGAGGTGCACCGCGTCGACGCCGACGGCGGCGAGATCGGCGATGTCGGTCACGTGCACGCCGCCGCCCGACATGATCTCGAGCCGGCCGTCGACCTCGGCGACCATGCGCTCGAGCGCGGGCAGGCCCGTGCGGCAGTCGACGCCGCCGCCCGAGGTGAGCACGCGGCGGACGCCGTGCCCCGCGAGCGCGAGCACGGAGGCGACGGGGTCGGCACTCGCGTCGACCGCGCGGTGCACGGTCACGTCGATGCCGTCGGCCGCGACGACGAACGCCGCGATCGCGGCCTCGTCGAGGGCTCCGTTCTCGGTCAGGGCGCCGACGACCACGCCGCCGGCACCGAGGGAACGGGCCAGGCGGATGTCGCGCACGACCGTGTCGAGTTCGTCGGCATCGTAGACGAATCCACCGCCTCTGGGCCGCACGAGCACGTGCACGAACCCCGGCGCCGACGCGGCGGCGGATGCGGCGACGGCCGCCTCGATCAGCCCGGCCGACGGCGTCAGCCCACCGAGGCCGAGGGCCTGGCAGAGCTCGACGCGGGCGGCGCCCTCCTCGAGGGCGATGCGGACCCCCGCGACATCCTGGACGGCGATCTCGACCTGCAGCTGATTCGGCACCATGACACCGTAGCGGACCGGTGAACGGTCATCCGGTCATCCGCGGCCGAGCGTCGAGCGGGCGCGGAGGAGGTCGAAGAAGGCGCCCGGATCCACGCCCGGCGGCGGCGCGGTGAGCGGGCGTGGGCCGGTCGAACGTGCCGGGGCGGCCCGCCCGGCCGGCGGCGCACCGTGCACGTGGGCGGCCGCGGCATCCGCACCGAGGGCCTCGACCGGCGTCTCGACGGCGGCGGACTCCGCCCCGCGGGCCGGGCCGCCGCGCTCGGCTGCCATGCTCCGCACGAGGGCCAGGCAGCGTCCGTCGGTCCAGCGCAGGCTCACCGTCGCGCCGACCGGAACGACGCTCCCCCGCGCGCCGTCGTCGCGCGGTTCCGGCGGTCGGTCCCAGGCGATCTTCACGAGCAGCTCGCGCTGCGGCGCCACGTCGGCCGGCCCGACGCGCTTCGTCGCGTCGATGCGCGGGAGCACGGTGAACGGCATGCCCGCCGGAATCCCGATCGCCCGACGGTGACCGGCGACGTACTCGTAGGCCGCGTAGTCGAGGTCGCGGAGCACCTCGAGCTGCGCGGGCGGCACGTCGAGGGCGCTCGGCCGGCGCCCGTGCAGCTGCGCCTCCGCGCCGACGATGCCGCGGGCGACGAACCGCGTGGCGAACGCGTCGCGCCGCCGCCGCACCTCGGCGCTCGCCCGGCGGCCGGTCGCCCCGTCGACCGCGCGATCGGCGGCGAAGGCGGCCCGCCCGATGTCCGCGAACCCCAGGTCGCCCGGCGGCAGGTAATCGATGCCGCGCAGCACGAACCTGCGGAAGATCAGGTGGGCCGTGCCGAGCGCGCGGTTCGCCGCCTGGGCCGCGGTCCGCAGGTGGCGGCCGTCGTGGCGCACGCGGCGCTCCTTCGCGAACCGCGCCTCGAAGATCTCGCGCAACGTGTCGTAGTAGATCGCCGAGAGCAGGGTACTGAGCTCGTGCGAACCGGCCCCGGCGAGCGCGGCGAGCGTCGTCTCGTTCGCGAGCTCGCGCAGCGCGTGCCGTGCGGCGCCGCCCGGGCCCGGCTTGGACACGCCGAACTGCTCGGCGATGGAGCTGAAGGCGTTGTGCTCGTCGATGCGGTTGCCGCTCCGCGCGAGCACGCTCGAGCGGAGCCGGTCGCTTTCGAGGGCCATGAGCACGGCGATCACGTCGGCGACCGCCTCGTGGATCGCGATCGACTCGCGCGTCGGCCGATCGGTGAGCGAGGGCTGCACGGCGTCGAGCAGCGCATGCCCGCACTCGTGGGCGACGATGTCCCGGCTGAGCGCCGTGTGCACCCGTTCGCCGTTCGCGCCCGTGAACGACGAGAACGCCAGGCTGCGCGTCTTCCGGTCGTACGCCGCGTTCGCCCGCTCCCCCGCGCGCGGCACGATGAGGAGCTGTTCACCGCCGAACGCCCACGTCACGCGGCGCCCGAGCGCGTCGGGCCCCTCGAACATGCGGATCGTCCGGAACGCGATGCCGAACGCGTTCACGGCGAGCGCGGCGGCCGAATCTTGGGCGTCGTCGACGGGGTACGTCCCGTCGAGGCCGCCGTCGCGGGTCGGCTCGAATCGGGCGGGCGGCGGCAGCGGCATCCCGGTCTCGGGGTCGAAGTCGACGACCGCGAGCCTGCGGCAGGCCGGACCGTCGAGGAAGCGGTCGTTCGCGTCATCCGGCAGGGCGAGCTCCCGGTTCTCGCGGATGGGCGCCTGCTCGCCGTCGATCACGCCGAGGTCGACCGAGCCGTCCTGGATGAGCAGCGACACCGTCGCGATCGGCCCCCTCCGTGCCATGCCCTCACCCGCCCAGCAGGGTCGAGCCGACGGCGCCGATGCCGGCGACGACGATGAGCGCGAGCGGCACGGGGTCGCGCCACGCACGGGGATGGCGCGCCTCCCACCAGACCGACAGGCTCGCGGCGGCGAGCACGACGACGCTGTGGCCCGGCACCATCGCGAGCATGAGCGGTCCGCAGAGGATCGCGCAGCGACGCCACTCGACGGCCCCGGCACGGGCGGCGGTGCGGATGCCGCGACCGCCGCCGGGCGCGATCGGCGGCGTGACGGCGCAGCGCGTCAGCAGTCGGGCACGCCGGGCCGACCAGCGCGCGAGGCCCGCGACCGTGAACGCGGCGAGCTGCCACCAGAGGCTGCCGGCCGGGATCGCCGCGAGCTGGGCGAACGCGCCCGCGACGACCCCGAACGCGAGCCAGAGCATGGTCGAGACGGCGATCGCGACGATCGGGAGCCCGATCCGCCAGCTCGGGAACGATCCGCCGGCGATGCGGTTCGCGAGCGGCACGAGCAGGGGCCACATCATCGCGACGACCATGAGCAGCCAGCCCGCGATCCACGCCGGCGTGACGGCGACGGATGCCGCGGCGTCCGTCGCTGGGCCCGTGGCCGAGCCGAGCGGGTCGACGGCCCCGAGCCCGTGCGCCCCGCCGTGCGAGCCGGAACCCGCGCCGGGCGGTCCCGGGATCGGCAACGCGCCGAGCAGGAGCACCGCCCAGGCCGCCCCCGAGAGCACGGGCAGGGCATCGCCCACCCGCGTGCCGTTGGAGCGACCGGTCCGGCGCCGCGATCCGAGGGTGCGACCCGTCAGCAGGCTCATGGCGACTGCACGTACACGGTGACCTGGGCGACCGAGATCGCACGCTCGTCGGCGCCGCCATCGCCTTCGCCTTCGCCATCGCCCGCGGCCTCCGCCGCTGGCAGCAGCCGCACGGTGAGCGCCCCGCCGGTCCATCCTTCGGCGAGCAGGTCGGGCAGCACGGGCGAGGCGTCGACGAGGTAGTTGCGCACCTCGTCGTCGGGCGTGCCGGCGAGGCCGAACGTCGAGAAGCCGCGGACGAGATGGGCCTCGGCGTCGGGCGTCGAACGGATCTCGACGTCGTACGCCGCATGCGGCTCATGCGCGGTCGCGCCGGCGAGCTCGAGCATGAGCCGGGTCGGGGCCGCCTCGTCGAGCGAGAGTCCGCCGCCCTCGAACGGGATCTCGCGTTCCTCCCCCGACGCGAGATCGAAGGTCGCGGCCACCGGCTGCCATTTCTGCGCCTCGTCCAAGCCGAGCCCCCCTCCCCGCGCGGCGATGATCGCCGCACGTCGTTCGGCGACCTCGTCGGCGAGCACGTCGGCGAGCACGACGGACTCATACTCGTAGTCCATCGGCTCGCTCGCGAGATCCTCGACCGCCGCCATGGCGTAGGTCTTCGGCCGCTGCTCGTCGCCGAACCAGAACGTCGACGAGTCCCAGGCCGACCGCAGCTCGGGTGGCGTGTCTGCAGCATCCGTCAGGCGCACCGAGCCCTCGAGCGAGAGCCACACCTCCCAGAGGCGATCGATGTTCGCGTGGTGCAGCCAGAACACCGGATCGCGCCCGGCCGTCGCGGGCGAGCGCATGACCCCGCCGATCGCCATGTGCACGTAGTTGTGCGGGCGGTCCTCGACCGTGCCGAAGAACTGGTCGGGCAGTGCACCTCCGAAGCCCGGCTCGCGCTCGAGCAGGTAGTGCGGCTGGGCGAGCGCCTCGACGATGTCCGCGCTGTCGGCGGGGATCGGCTGCGACGCACGGGCCGGGGAGAACAGCGGATTGTCGACGAGCTCGCCGTCGACGGTGCGCTGCTCGACGGTGAACTCGACCGCCAGGCGCCGCGTCGACCCCGGAGCCGAATAGTCCCAGTACGGGAGTGCCCAGTCGTCGTCGCCCGAGGCGTCGCGGATGCTCCGCTCGAACCAGGCGAGGTAGGCCCGGTGCCACGGCAGGAAGAAGAGCGACGCGTGCGTGCACTGCGCCCACGCCGGGCGGCGCTGCGTGAACTGGTCGACGCCGTGCGTGTTCGCCGCCCACATCCACGAATCGGGTCGCGGCGGGCCGGCGGCATCCCTCGCCTTCATGCGCTCGACGCCCCTCGCGTAGGCGTCCATGATCGGATGCCACGTGCCGGTCTCGGCGGTGGCCCGATCGCCCACCGTCAGCCCCGCGATGTCCCTTCGAATGCGCATGACGACCCCCCTGGTCCGGATGTGCGGGATCTGTATACCACCGGGCCGGTGGGGCGTCCAGAGTGCTGCCCGCACAGTTCTCGCACGGGCCGGCGCCCCGTCACCCGGCGACCAGCAGCGCCTCCGTCTCGACGAGCTTCGGGTACTGGAAGGTCACGTCGACCGAGAAGTCGTCGTCCTCGGCGGTGTAGCGATCCTGCAGTCCGTCGGCCAGGATCCGCCACGGCCGCGAGTTCGACGGCGTGCCCTCCGATCCGTCCTCCGGTCGGAACTGCTCGTAGTCGTACGGATGGCTCGCCGCGGCGTCGAGGGTCGACGAGATCGTGTCGACCGAGATCCTCCCCCCGCCGAGGTCGAGCTGCAGCAGCCGCTGGAACCCGGTCGCCCGCTCCCCCGTGTGCGTGCGGAACTCCTGATAGTCGGCGAGCATCTCGACGACCGTGTGGCCGTCGAGGCCTCCGGCGTCCTCGGTCACGATCCGGCCGAGGCCGTGGAAGTGCCCCGAGAGCACGGCGATGACGTTGCGGTTCGGCGCGATCACGCGGCTCCAGAGCTCGCCGCCCCGCGAGAGCCAGCGCGACCCGGTCGAGCGGCCGGCCGAGACATCCGCGAGCTCGGGGGTCACATGCTCGTGCGTCGAGACGATGACGTTGTACGCGGGGTGCCCGGCGACGACGCCCTCGGCCCAGTCGAGTTCGCGCTCCCCGTAGGCGTACGGCAGCGAGAGCATGAGGAACCGAGCGCCGTCGCGCTCGAAGGTGCTGAAGTTTCCGCTGTTGTCGTCCGGGGCGATCGACCCGGCGTACCACGGCCGCCCCGAGTATCGCGAAGGCCCGAAGTACTCGTTGAACAGGTCGTTGCTCGCGCCGCGCTTGTTGTCGTGGTTGCCGGGCAGCACGCTGTTCGGGACGCCGGCGTCATCGAGCACGGCCTGCATCGTCGACGCGACCGCGAACTCGCGACGGGCGCGATCCTCGCGCTGGCCAGGATCGACCCAGTTCTGCACGAGGTCGCCCGTGTGCGTCGCGAACGCGATCTTGCGCGAGTCGGCGTTGGCTGCGATCCACCCGACGACGTCGGCGTACACCTCGGGGTAGGCCTCGCTGAGGTACTGCGTGTCGGTGATGTGGCTGATGGCGAGGTCGTAGTCGTCCGGGTCCTCGAACGCGCCGTCGGCGCCGTGCCGGGCCGCATCGGCGCGCCTGGGCGCGCTCTGCACGAGCAGCTCCACGCGGCCTCCGGACGTCTCTCCCGCACGCACCCGGCCCGACAGCGTCACCGTGGAGCCGTCCGCGCCCGACCGGGCGTCGAGCCTGCGCCAGACGTCGGCATCGGGGTCCCGCACCGAGAGCGCGAGTTCGGCACGACCGGCGCCGTGACCCGTCCACGAGACGACGCCGCCGTCGGCGAGGTCCGGATCGGTGGCGTCGAGGACGAGGCGGAGGTACGGGAACGCGAACGCGTCGTCGGAGGCCGCGAGGCCGGCTGCTCCACCCGTCGCCGCATCCGGCGTCGGCAGCGGAACCTCGCCCGAGGCGCGATGCTCGACGAGCCCGCCGCCCTCGGTCGCACCGCGCGCCGCCTCGAGGACGATCGCCCCGGCACCGTCGCCGACGAGCCGACGGGCCCGCGCGGTGCCGCCGCCGCCGGTCGAGGCGTCGAGGCCGACGCGGGTGGAGGCATCCCGGCCGACGAGCCGAACCGCCGCGTCCTCGCGCTCCCGCCCGAGCGTGGCCGCGAGCCCTGCCGCGGCCTCCTGCGCGAGCACGGCGGCCTCGACCCACTCCGCCCGGTCGATGGTTCCCGGTGTGGCGCCCTTGACGACGAAGTCGCCCGCATCCGTTCCGGTGAACCGACTGCGCTGGTAGGTCTCGCCGCGCAGCCGATCGGGCTGGAACGTCGTGAGCGAGACCCCCTTCGTGCACGGGCTCCGGCGCTCGTTCGGCTCGTCCATCTCGTTCGCGAGGTACACGCCGACGCTGTCGACCCGCCGCCCGCCGGCGTCCTCGACCCAGACCCCCGTGCCGAGGAAGTCGAACGCCGTCGCGAAGCGCGCATCGGCGGATGCCGCGGCCTCCGTTCCGTCGAGGGCCGCGGTCCATGCCTCGCCCGGCGCGAGACGGGTGCCGTCGGCGATCGTCACGAGGGTCGCCTGCTCGCGCGCCCCGTCGACGCCGCACTGCACGAGCCGCCAGCCGCTGAGATCGGCCGTGGCGTCGCCGTAGTTGCCGAGCTCCACGAAGTTCTGCTGCGTCGCCCCCTCGATCGAGCTCGGGTCGTCGGCCAGTTCGCTCACCGCGATGCCCGGCCGACCGTCGTACGCGAACGGGGTGCGGAAGACGCTGCGCTCCGACGTCGCGTTGGCCTCGCCCGGGGTCCGCGGCGCGATCACGAACCTGGCGCCGCCCGCCACGGGGTCGGCGACGCGCTGCCACGACTCGCCCGCCCTGGCGTCGAGCACCGACTCCAGCTTCGAGGCGTCGAGCTGGCAGGCCGTGTCCGGCCCGTTCGAGACGCTCACCTGATCGATGCGGCGCCCCGAGGCATCCGCCAGCAGCACGCCGAACGTGGTGTCGGCAAGCGAGGTCGCGGCGCGCACGTCTGGCTCGGGCTCGCCCGCACGCCGGGTGAACCCGGGGCCGCCGATCACGAACCGCCCGCCCGCCGCGATCCGGTGTCCGGCCGGGAACGTGTACTGGCGGGTCTCGCGCGACGCCGTCCCTGCGGCGGTGCAGCGGAACACCGACCACCCGCCGACCTCGACCGCGGTATCGCCCGGGTTCCCCAGCTCGACGAGGTCGTCGCCCGAACCGGCAGGCCCGGCTGCGGCCACCTCGTCGATGCGAACGGATGCCGCGACCGGCCGCTCGGCCCGTGCGACGTTCGCCCCGCCCGGCGTCGCCGTCGCGCGCACGAAGTCCGCGACGACGTCGCCCGTTCGCGCGACCCGCTGCCAGCTCTCCCCCGGAGCCGACGTGAATGCGAGCGTCTCGGGCAGGTTCGCACCCTCGGTGCACTCGCTCGCGACGGGCGCGGGGTCGCTCGGGTACACGCCGACCGCGTCCATGCGGCGACCGTCGGGGCCGACGAGGATCAGCCCGAAGCCGCTGCGATCGTAGGGCTGCGTGAACCGGGCGTCGGCCGTGCGCCCGTCGGGAAGCTGCGCGCCGACGCGCGCGACCGTGAAGCGCTCGCCCGGCTCCAGCAGGACGTCGTCCAGCACCGCCTCCGGCCGGCCGACATTCGCACGCAGGCCCTCGGCGCTGCAGCGGAACACGTTCCATCCGCGCAGGTCGACGGCGACATCGCCCGCGTTGCGCAGCTCGAAGAAGCTGAACGCGCCGTCGGCGCCGTCGCCGTTCGCGAGCTCGTCGATGACGACGTCGGACGCCGCGCCCGAAGCGGGCTCGACCGCCTGCGCGACCTGCGGTGGGAGCGCACCGAGCAGTGCGGAGGCGATGAGGATGCCGATGACCGAGGCCGTCGGCAGGGTGTGTGGGGTTCGCACCTGGCGTGTTCCGCGTCGCACACCCTCACGCTCGCGTCAGCGGATGAACGAGCGGCGACCTGCACCGAAGTGTCGTGTGAACGCGGGACGACGGCCGGACGCCGAACGGCGGGGCCGGCCGAAGCCGACCCCGCCGTTCGCGGGTGGTGCTGTGGGACTCGCGTCAGCGAGCGACCTCGCCGTCAGCGCCGCCGCGTGCGCGGCGCGGCATGAACACCGGTCACGGAGAGGGCGGAAGGTCCGCTCGCGTCAGCGAGCGACCTCGCCGTCAGCGCCGCCGCTTGCGCGGCGCGGCATGAACACCGGTCACGGAGAGGGCGGCAGGTCCGCTCGCGTCAGCGAGCGACCTCGCCGTCCACGTAGTCGTCGTCCGACGAGTTCCACGCGAAGAGCGCGCGCAGCTCGCGGCCGGTGACCTCGATGGGGTGCTGCTCGCCCTTGGCGCGGAGCGCGAGGAACTCGGGGGCTCCGGCGTCCTGGTCGGCGATGAAGCGCTTCGCGAAGGCACCCGACTGGATGTCGTCGAGCACGGCCTTCATGTTCTCCTTGACGCTCGGGTCGATGACGCGGGGGCCGGAGACGTAGTCGCCGTACTCGGCCGTGTCGGAGACCGACCAGCGCTGCTTGGCGATGCCGCCCTCCCACATGAGGTCGACGATGAGCTTCAGCTCGTGGAGCACCTCGAAGTAGGCGATCTGCGGCTGGTAGCCGGCCTCGGTGAGGGTCTCGAAGCCGTACTGCACGAGCTGCGAGACGCCACCGCAGAGCACGGACTGCTCGCCGAACAGGTCGGTCTCGGTCTCTTCGGTGAAGGTCGTCTTGATGACGCCGGCGCGGGTGCCGCCGATGGCCTTGGCGTACGACTTGGCGAGGTCCCAAGCGGTGCCCGAGGCGTCCTGCTCGACTGCGATGATGTCGGGGATGCCGCGGCCGGCGACGAACTCGCGACGCACGGTGTGGCCGGGGGCCTTCGGTGCGACGAGGATCACGTCGACGCCCTCGGGCGCCTCGATGTACCCGAAGCGGATGTTGAAGCCGTGGCCGAAGACGAGGGTCTTGCCCTCGGCGAGGTTGTCCTTGACGGACTCGGCGTAGATGTGGCGCTGGAACTGGTCGGGCGCGAGGATCACGATCACGTCGGCCCAGGCGGATGCGTCGGCGACGCTGAGCACGCGGAAGCCGGCCTCTTCGGCCTTCGGCGTCGACTTCGAGCCCTCCTTGAGGCCGATGACGACCTCGACACCGGAGTCACGGAGGTTCTGCGCGTGCGCGTGGCCCTGCGAGCCGTAGCCGATGACGGCGACCTTCTTGCCCTGGATGAGCGAGAGGTCGGCGTCCTTGTCGTAGTAGATCTCAGCCATGATGCTGTCTTTCTCCTTGTGTGCGGTTCGGTGACGGATGCCGCGGCAGCGCGCCGCGGCATCCGGTCGGTCAGTTCTTGAAGACGCGTTCGGTGATCGATTTGCCGCCGCGCCCGATGGCAAGCAGGCCGGACTGGGCGATCTCGCGGATGCCGTAGGGCTCGAGCACCCGGAGGAACGCGGTGGTCTTGCCGGAGTCGCCGGTGACCTCGATCACGAGCGCGTCGGTCGAGACGTCGACGACGCGTGCGCGGAAGAGGTTGACGGCTTCGAGCACCTGGGAGCGGGTCGAGTTGTCGACGCGGACCTTGATGAGCAGGTGCTCGCGCTGCACCGACTGGGCGGGGTCGAGCTCGACGATCTTGATGACGTTGATGAGCTTGTTCAGCTGCTTCGTCACCTGCTCGAGCGGGAGCTCCTCGACGTCGACGACGACCGTGATGCGGGAGAGCCCCTCGATCTCGGAGTGGCCGACCGCGAGCGACTCGATGTTGAAGCCGCGGCGGGCGAACAGGCCCGCGACGCGCGTGAGCAGGCCGGGCTTGTCCTCGACGAGGAGGGACAGAACGTGGGTCGACATGGTCAGTCCTCCTCGCTGAAGGCCGGCGAGTGATCGCGGGCGTACTGGACGTAGCTGTTGGAGACACCCTGCGGCACCATCGGCCACACCATGGCGTCGGCCGAGACGACGAAGTCGATCACGACCGGGCGGTCGTTCGTCTCGAGCGCGAGCGTGATGGCCGCGTCGATCTCGTCTTCCTTCGTGACGCGGATGCCGAGTGCGCCGTAGGCCTCGGCGAGCTTGACGAAGTCGGGCACCCGCACGCTGTCGTGGCCCGTGTTCAGGTCGGTGTTGGAGTAGCGGCCGTCGTAGAAGAGCGTCTGCCACTGCCGCACCATGCCGAGCGACGAGTTGTTGATGATCGCGACCTTGATCGGGATGTTGTTCAACGTGCAGGTCGCGAGCTCCTGGTTGGTCATCTGGAAGCAGCCGTCGCCGTCGATCGCCCACACGACCCGGTCGGGCTCGGCGACCTTGGCGCCCATCGCGGCGGGAACCGCGTAGCCCATGGTCCCGGCGCCGCCGGAGTTGAGCCACGAGTTCGGACGCTCGTACTTGATGAACTGCGCGGCCCACATCTGGTGCTGGCCGACGCCCGCGGCGTAGATGCCCTCCGGGCCGGTGAGCTCGCCGATGCGCTGGATCACCTGCTGCGGTGCCAGCAGTCCGTCGGTGGTCGGCGAGAACCCGAGCGGGAACTCGGCGCGGAGTCCGTCGAGCGTGGCCCACCATTCGCTGATGTCGGGGGCGCCGCCGGCGATCTGGTCGGCGTACGCCGTGCGGAGGTCGACGAGGACGTCCTTCAGGTCTCCGACGATCGGCACGTCGGCGACGCGGATCTTCGAGATCTCCGCGGGATCGATGTCGACGTGCACGACCTTGGCGTTCGGCGCGAACAGCGCGGCCTTGCCGGTGACGCGGTCGTCGAAGCGAGCGCCGAGCGCGACGAGCAGGTCGGCTTCCTGGAGCGCGATCACGGCCGGGACCGTGCCGTGCATGCCGGGCATGCCGAGGTGCTGCTGGTGCGAGTCGGGGAACGCGCCGCGCGCCATGAGCGTCGTCACGACGGGCGCCCCGGTCGCCTCGGCGAGCTCGAGGAGCTCGTCGGACGCGCGCGAACGGATGACGCCGCCGCCCACGTAGAGCACCGGGCGCTTGGCCTCGGCGAGCAGCTGGGCCGCCGCGGTGACCTGCTTGCCGTGCGCCTTCGTGATCGGACGGTAGCCGGGCAGGTCGATCTTCGGCGGCCAGGAGAACGTGAACTTCGCCTGCTGCGCGTCCTTCGTGATGTCGACGAGCACGGGTCCGGGGCGACCGGTCGACGCGATGTGGGCCGCGGCCGCGATCGTCGCCGGGATCTCCTCGGCCCGCTTCACGAGGAAGGAGTGCTTGGTGATCGGCATCGTGATGCCGACGATGTCGGCCTCCTGGAACGCGTCGGTGCCCATGAGGTTCGAGAACACCTGGCCGGTGATCGCCAGCAGCGGCACCGAGTCCATGTGCGCATCGGCGATGGCGGTGACGAGGTTCGTCGCGCCGGGGCCGGAGGTCGCGATCGCGACGCCGAGCTTGCCGGTCGACGAGGCGTACCCCTGGGCGGCGTGGCCCGCGCCCTGCTCGTGGCGCACGAGGATGTGGCGCAGCTTCTTGCTGTCGAGCAGCGGGTCGTAGACGGGGAGGATGGCGCCGCCGGGAAGTCCGAACACGTCGGTGATGCCGAGCATCTCGAGCGAGCGGACGACGCCCTCGGCCCCGGTGATCTCCACCGGGGCGTGCGGAGGCACGAGAGCGGGCGACGGCACGGGACTGGATTCCGTGGTCATTCGGTTCCTGTTCTGATGAGCGATGTGAACGGAGTGCGCAGTACTCAGCCCGTTGTGGCGCCTTCGGCAGCCGAGCGCACGAGCTTGGAGTACTTCGCGAGGACGCCTCGGGTGTAGCGCGGGGGAAGCGGAGCCCAGCCTTCACGGCGGGCAGCCAGCTCGGCATCATCGACAAGTAGATCGATGGAACGAGCTGCGATATCGACCCGTATCAGATCACCATCGCGCACGAAGGCGATGGGACCTGCGTCCACCGCTTCGGGTGCCAGATGGCCGATGCACAGTCCGGTTGTGCCGCCTGAGAATCGACCGTCCGTCAAGAGTAGTACATCTTTTCCGAGCCCGGCGCCCTTGATCGCGGCCGTGATGGCGAGCATCTCGCGCATGCCCGGGCCGCCCTTCGGGCCCTCGTACCGGATGACGACGACGTCGCCCGCCTTGATCTCGCCGGCGGTGAGGGCGTCCATGGCGGCGCGCTCGCGCTCGAACACGCGCGCGGGGCCCTCGAACGTCGCCGCGTCGAACCCGGCGGTCTTCACGACCGCGCCCTCGGGTGCGAGCGACCCGTGCAGGATCGTGAGGCCGCCGGTCTCGTGGATCGGGTTGTCGAGCGTGCGCAGCACCTCGCCGTCGAGCGGCGGGAGGTTCAGCTCCTCGAGGTTCTCGGCCATGGTCTTGCCGGTCACGGTCAGCACGTCGCCGTGCAGGAGGCCCGCGTCGAGCAGCGCCTTCATGAGCACGGGCACGCCGCCGCGGCGGTCGACGTCGTTCATGACGTACTTGCCGAAGGGCTTGAGGTCGCCGATGTGCGGCACCTTCGCGCCGATGCGGTTGAAGTCGTCGAGCGTGAGCTCGACCTCGGCCTCGCGTGCGATCGCGAGCAGGTGCAGCACGATGTTCGTCGAGCCGCCGAGCGCCATGCCGACGGCGATGGCGTTCTCGAACGCCTTCTTCGTGAGGATCTGGCGTGCGGTGATGCCGTGCTTGAGCAGGTTGACGACGGCCTCGCCCGAGCGGTGGGCGTAGTAGTCGCGACGACGGTCGGCCGAGGCCGGCGAGGCGGAGCCGGGCAGCGAGAGGCCGAGCGCCTCGGCGACCGAGGCCATGGTGTTCGCGGTGTACATGCCGCCGCAGGCACCCTCGCCTGGCGCGAACGCGCACTCGATGCGGTGGGCGTCCTCGGCGCTCATGGTGCCGGCCTTGACCGCGCCGACCGCCTCGAACGAGTCGATGATCGTGATGTCCTTCTCGGTGCCGTCGGACAGGCGCACCCAGCCCGGGGCGATCGAGCCGGCGTAGAGGAAGACGGACGAGAGGTCGAGGCGGGCAGCGGCCATGAGCATGCCGGGGATCGACTTGTCGCAGCCGGCGAGCAGCACGGAGCCGTCGAGGCGCTCGGCCTGCATGACGACCTCGACCGAGTCGGCGATGACCTCGCGCGAGACGAGCGAGAAGTGCATGCCCTCGTGGCCCATGGAGATGCCGTCGGAGACCGAGACGGTGCCGAACTGGAGCGGGTAGCCGCCGCCGCCGTGCACGCCCTCCTTCGCCGCCTGCGCGAGGCGGGCGAGCGACAGGTTGCACGGGGTGATCTCGTTCCACGAGCTCGCGATGCCGATCTGGGGCTTGTCCCAGTCGGCATCCCCCATGCCGACGGCGCGGAGCATGCCCCGGCTGGTCATGGCCTCGATGCCATCGGTTACGGTGCGACTACGCGGTTTGGGATCGAACTCCGACATGCTGTCGAGTCTATTGCCAGCGGGAGGCCCCTTCGGCCGCCGCTTCACGCGCCGTCGCAAGGCGTTCGAGCAGCTCGGCCACGTCGTCGGGATTGCGCACGCGGTAGGGCGCGATGGACTTGCCCTGGCCGACCTTGACCCCGATGTCGCCGTCCTCGAGCGAGGCGAAGGCGTCCTCGTCGGTCACGTCGTCGCCGACGTAGAGCGCCGCGGTCGCGCGGGCGTGCTGGCGGAGCCTGATGAACGACTCGCCCTTGTCGGTGGACCGGACGGCGAACTCGATCACGGACTTGCCGGTGCGCACCGTGACGCCCGCCAGCGCCTCGGCGACGCGCTCGCGCGCCGTGGCCTGCACCGCGGTCGCGGCGGTCGAGGTGAGTCCGCGGGTGTGCAGCGCGAGCCCCGCAGGCTTGCGCTCGACCCTGGCGCCGTCGACGCCGTCGGCGACCTGCTCGATGATGCGGGTCAGCTGCTCGAGCTTGAGCACCTCGGCATCGCGGAGGTCGAGGGTGATCGCGCCGGTGTCGAGCTTCAGCTCGACGCCGTGCGACCCGCTCAGCAGGACGCCGTCGCCGGGTTCGGCGACGTGCCCGAGGCTCTCGAGCGCTCGGCCGGAGACCAGGGCGACGCGGGTGTCGGGTGCGGCGACGAGGCGCGCCATCGCGGCCCGCGCCCGCTCGGTCGCCCTGGCGTCGTCGGGTCGGTCGACGAGCGGCGCGAGGGTGCCGTCGAAGTCGAGCGCGACGAGCAGCCGCTCGGTCGACGCCAGCTCCTCGATCGCCCGCTCGAGGGGTTCGGTGATGCCGGGTTTGATGATGCCGGCGCCCGTCAGCGTCTCGAGGAAGCTCGCCGACCACTTCGCCACGTCGTTGTCGAGCACCCGCCGCCGCAGGGCCCGCATGCGACGCGTGCGCTCGCGCCGCGGCATCCGCACCGCCTCGACGATGGCGTCCTTCAGGCCCTCGATGTCGTGCGGGTTCACGAGCACGGCCTGGCGCAGTTCGTCGGATGCCCCGGCGAACTCGCTCAGCACGAGCACGCCGTCGCCGTCGAACCGGCAGGCGACGTACTCCTTGGCGACGAGGTTCATGCCGTCGCGGAGCGCCGTCACGAGCATCACGTCGGCCGCCAGGTAGAGCGCGACCATCTCCTCCCGGGGATAGCCGTGGTGCAGGTAGGCGATGGCCTGGTGCCCGAGCGTGGCGTGGTCGCCGTTCAGGCGCCCCACCGTGAGCTCGATCTCGTCGCGCAGCTGGCGGTAGGTCTCGACGCGCTCGCGCGACGGGCTCGCGACCTGCACGAGGGTGACGTCCTCGACCTGCAGGCGGCCGTCGCGCAAGAGCTCGCCGAACGCCTTCATGCGATGCCGGATGCCCTTGGTGTAGTCGAGCCGGTCGACGCCGAGGATGATCGTCTCGGGGTTGCCGAGGCTCGCGCGGATCTCGGTCGCGCGGGCCTGGACCTCTGGTCGCCTGGCCATCTCCTCGAAGCCCGCAGCGTCGATCGAGATCGGGAACGCCCTGGCGACGACGCGACGCACGTCGGCGTCGGGGGTGGTGGTGTCGGTGATCGGCACGTCGATGACGGTGCCGTGCGTGCGGTAGCCGTACAGGCGGCGCACGGCGCGCGAGAAGTTGCCGGCGTCGGCCACGCGCTGGAAGCCGATGACGTCGGCCCCGAGCAGCCCGTCGATGACCTGACGACGCCAGGGCAGCTGCGAGTAGATGCCGTATGCGGGGAACGGAATGTGGTTGAAGAACCCGATGACGAGGTCGGGCCTCGCCTCGCGGAGCATGCGCGGCACGAGCTGCAGCTGGTAGTCCTGCACCCACACCACGGCGCCGTCGGATGCCGCGCGCGCGGCGGCCTCGGCGAAGCGCCGGTTGACCCGCACGTAGGCGTCCCACCATTCGCGGTGGAACGACGGGGGCGCGATGACGTCGTGGTACAGCGGCCACAGCGTGTCGTTCGAGAAGCCCTCGTAGTACTCCTCGAGCTCGGACTCGCTGAGCGGGACGGGGATGATCGAGATGCCGTCGTGCTCGAACGGCTCGAACTCCCGGTCGGCGACGCCGGCCCAGCCGATCCAGGCGCCGTCGGCGGCCCGCATCACGGGCTCGAGGGCGGTGACCAGTCCGCCGGGAGAGCTCTTCCACCCCACGCTGCCGTCCGGTTGCTCCTCGTAGTCGACGGGCAGGCGGTTGGACACCACGATCATGTCGTAGGCGTGATCGACGTACAGGTCTTCGGAATCCGGGTGAACGGCGTTCATGCGACTGGAGTCCCTCCTCGCGCTCCTCCTCAGGCTAACAGCGGCTGTGCGGTTGCGACCGGCCGGTCAACCCCTCGCCACGGGGTCGC
This sequence comes from Agromyces sp. PvR057, assembly GCF_040547485.1. NCBI lineage: Bacteria > Bacillati > Actinomycetota > Actinomycetes > Micrococcales > Microbacteriaceae > Agromyces > Agromyces sp. PvR057. The sequence goes on along the minus strand of NZ_JBEPPT010000001.1, from coordinate 1,468,973 downwards.
GACGGCGGGTAGCGTTGCGGCATGCGCAAGTACCTCTTCAGTGGAGCAGTCCTCGGTGCCATCATCAGCGGAGTCGGCGTCGTGCGCGCCACGGCGTCGGGTCCCCGCGACTGGCGCCTGCTGCTCATGTGGGTCTCGTGGGCCGCGAGCCTCGCGATCGCCATCGGCACGGTCGCCGAGGAGGCACGCGAGGGCGAGCTGACCGAGTAGTCTCAGTCCGTCCCGCCGATTGCGGCGTGTTCACCGGCATCCTGACCCCGTTCGGGACGACACTGGATGCAGTTCCGCACGGCCCGAACCGTGCGGCCGCCGATCCCACGAGAGGGGCCACCGATGTTCCGCCGTTGGCGCAGAGCGAGGCTTGCCGCACAGGCCTCGGCACACGCCGCCGCCAAGCCGCCGCGCCCCACCGCGGCCGACCTGCGTGGCGAACACCTCTTCGAGCTGCTGAACGCGAAGCTCTCGGAGTTCATCGGCCCGAACGGCGCCTGGTCGCTCGTCCGCCGCGCCGAGGGCGACACCGACCGCATCTTCGACGCGGTCATCACACACCAGATCTCGGCCGAGCTCACCCGCGCGGTGCTCGACGAGCGCGATGCCGTCGCCGTCGTCGTGCCCGCAGAGGCCGAGCCGCTCGCGCTGAGCTGGGAGCCCGCTCCCCTCGTCGTGTGGGCCGAGCCGGTCGATGAGACGACGGATGCCGGGGTCGAGACGCTCCACGAGACGCCGGTCTACGCCGAGCACGAGTTCGAGGCGCGCGCGGCCTGATCCGCGATCCCACCGCCGCCGCTCCAAAATCCGACGCGGATTCTTGTACGGCGATGGGAGCGCGCGATGCCACCGCTTGCCTAGCGTGATGAGCGGGTCATCCGGCCCGCACGGGTCGATCGGCCCGGATCCGTCACGACTCGGGAGGCCCCGATGACCGCCGCTGAGCCCGCCACGCACGATTCCCTCGCAGACGACGAGCACGCCCGCCGCCCGAAGCGCCGCGGCACCGCGACCGATCTCGCCCAGATCGCCGTCTTCGCCGCGCTCATCGCGGCGCTCGGACTGCCGGGCGCCCTGTACCTCGGCGGCACGGCCGTGCCGATCACGTTCCAGACCCTCGGCGTGATGCTCGCCGGCGCCATCCTCGGTGCGCGCAAGGGCTTCCTCTCGGTGCTGCTGCTCATCGCGCTCGTCGCCGCCGGCCTGCCGCTCCTCTCGGGCGGCCGTGGCGGGCTCGGGGTGTTCGTCGGCCCGTCGGTCGGGTACCTGCTCGGCTGGCTGCTCGGGGTGGTCGTCATCGGCTGGGCGACCGCTCGCCTCCTGCCGAAGTACCGCGTCCTGCCCGCCCTGCTCTGGACGGCGCTCGGCGGCATCGTCGCCATCTACCTCGTGGGCGTCCCCGTCTTCGCCGCGATCACCGGCACCCCGCTCGGCGTCGCCCTCGCCGGCGCGGCCCTGTTCCTGCCGGGCGACGTGATCAAGGTCGTCATCACCGTGTTCGTCGCGAAGGGCGTGCACCGGGCGTGGCCCGGCCTGATCACCCCGCGTCCGTGGCCGTGGAGGCGCGAGAAGCCGGTCTCCGCCACGGCATGAGCACCTGGCTGAACGGATCCGCCGCCGACGTCGCCCTCGACTTCGGCGGCGAAGCCGTGCGCTTCGGCGAGCTGGCGCGCGCCGTCGGCTCGGCGGCCCTGCCCTCCGGGACCGGGCCGCTCGGCTGCCCGGTCGGCACGGATCCGATCTCGCTCGTCACGCGCGTGCTGGCCGCCCTCGATCGCGGCAGGCCCGTGCTCGTCGGCGGCACCCAGCGCGAGGCCGACTCCGTGGCACGCCAGCTTCCGGTCGGCACCGAACTCGCCCTGCTGACGTCGGGATCCTCCGGTGCGTCGCCTCGCGTGGTGGCCCGCACGAACGCCTCATGGCTCGCGTCGGCCGAACCGCTCGCCGTCCTCGCGGGCCTCGGCTCTGGCGAGCGCATCGCCGTGACCGGCCCGCTGCACGTCTCGATGCACCTCTACGGCGTGCTGCACGCGCTCTGGCTCGGCGCCACGGCGACCGACTCGCTCACCGGCGCGGACGCCGTGCACGCCACCCCGACGCGGCTCGCACGCACGCTCGACGCGGGCGACGCGCCGCCGTCGGCGATCGTGGCAGGAGCGGCGCTCAGCCCGGTGCTGCGCGAGCGGGCGGCCGCACGCGGCATCCGACTCACCGAGTACTACGGTGCGGCCGAGCTCTCGTTCGTGCTCGCCGGCCATGGCGGCCCGCTGCGCGCGTTCCCCGGCGTCGAGGTCGAGCTGCGACCGGATGCCGCGGGCGACGTGCTCTGGGCCAGGTCGCCGTACCTGGCGCTCGACGTGCTCGGCCGTGGCATGCTTCGGCGCGACGCCGCGGGCTTCGCCACCGTCGGCGACCTCGCCGAACCCACTGGCGACGGCGGGCTGCACGTGCTGGGACGCGGGGACGAGGCCATCACGACCGCGGGGGCCACGGTGGTCGCCGAGTCCGTCGAGACCGCGCTGTGCGGCCTGGCCGGCGTGCGCGCCGCGGCCGTGCTCGGCGAACCCCACGCATTGCTCGGGGAGCGCATCGTGGCCGTCGTCGAACTGGCCGACGGCGCCTCCCTCGACGAGGTCGTGGCGGCAGCGCGTCGCACGCTCCCGGTCGAGGAGCTGCCGAGACGCTGGTTCGCGGCGCCCGTGCCGTCGACCGCGGCGGGCAAGGTCGCCCGCGGCGCCCTGCGCACGGCGATGTCCGACGGGGCGCTCGGCACCGCGCATCCCGTCATGGCGGATCGGAGCGACGCATGATCGGCGCACCGGCCGGCGGCCACGCGGTCATCGTGGCCGCTCGGCGCACCGCGATCGGCACGGCCGGCCGCGGGTTCGCGACGTGCACGGTCGATGCGCTCGCGGCGTCCGTGCTCGCCGAGGTCGCGCGGCTCGTCGCGCCGTCGGGCCTGGCGGTCGACGACGTCGTGCTCGGCAACTGCATGGGCCCCGGCGGCGACGTCGCCCGCGTCGCCGCCCTGCGCGCGGGGCTCGGCGCCGACGTTCCGGGGGTCACGGTCGACCGGCAGTGCGGCTCCGGACTCGACGCCGTGCTGCAGGCCGCCTCACGCGTGAAGGCCGGGGACGCGCGACTCGTGCTCGCCGGCGGCGCCGAGTCGGCGTCCACGGCGCCCCACCGCTCCTGGCCCGGGTCCGGCGAGCGCTACGCGCGGGCCCCCTTCGCTCCCCCGGGGTTCCCGGATCCCGACATGGGCCCGGCCGCCGATCGGCTCGCCGTCGAGCGCGGCATCACGCGCGCCAGGCAGGACGCCTGGGCCGCGCGCTCGCACCGGCTCGCGGCATCCGCTCGCGAGGCCGGCGTCTTCGATGCCGAGATCGTCGCCGTCGACGAGGTCGCCCGCGACGACCGGCCCCGGGCGAGCCTCGATGTCGCGCGCCTCGCCAGGTTCGCCCCCGCCTTCTCGGCGGATTCCGACGCGACCGTGACGGCGGGCAACTCGTGCGGGTTCTCCGACGGCGCGGCCGCGATGGCCGTGACGACGGAGCGCGTCGCGCGCGAGCTCGGACTGCCCGCGCTCCGGATCCGCGCCGTGGCCCTCGCGGCCGGCGACCCCGCCCTTCCCGGCATCGGGGCCGCGCCCGCCGCGCGCGCGGCCCTCGACCGATCCGGGCTCTCCGCGCGAGATCTCGGCTTCGTCGAGATCACCGAGGCGTTCGCCGCCCAGGTGCTCGCCGTCGCCGACGAGCTCGGCCTCGACGAGGAGCTCATCAGCGGCGACGGCGGCGCCATCGCCCTCGGGCACCCGTGGGGGGCATCCGGCGCCGTGCTGCTCGTGCGCCTGGCCGCGCGCATGGCGGCGAGCGACGACGAGAGGCCCGGACTCGCGGCCTGCTCGATCGGCGGCGGTCAGGGCGTGGCCGTGATCGTGGAGCGGCTCGCATGAACGCGGTTCGCACGAGGACGGTTCACACGACCACGGATCGCACGACCACGGAGGAGCAGGCATGAGCGGGATCGTGTTCGAGGGCGTCAGTCACGACTTCGGGGCCGAGCGCGTGGTCGACGAGGTGTCGCTCGTGCTGACCGAGCGACGCATCGGCATCGTCGGAGCCAACGGCTCGGGCAAGTCGACGCTCGCGCGCATGATCAACGGCCTCGTCTCGCCCACGACGGGTCGGGTGCTCGTCGACGGACTCGACGTCTCGCGTCGCGCACGCGAGGTGCGCCGCCGGGTCGGGTTCGTCTTCACCAACGCCGACAACCAGATCGTGATGCCCACCGTCCGCGAGGACGTCGCGTTCACCCTGCGTCGCCACAGGCTCGAGAAGGCGGATGCCGCGGCGCGCGTCGATGCGACCCTCGAGCGCCTCGGCCTCACCGACCTCGCCGACCGCCCGGCCCATCGGCTGTCCGGCGGGCAGAAGCAGCTGCTGGCCCTCGCCTCCGTGCTCGTCGCCGAGCCCGAGATCCTCGTCGCCGACGAGCCGACGACCCTGCTCGACGCCCGCAACGCGCGCCTCATCGCCCGGCACTTCGAGAGCCTCGACCAGCAGCTCATCGTGGTCAGCCACCAACTCGAGCTGCTCGAGTCCTTCGACCGCGTGATCGTCATGGAGCACGGGCGCGTCATCGCCGACGACGTCCCGGCGATCGCGCTCGACGCCTACCGGGCGGTGATCGCATGAGCCGCACCCTCGCGGCGCGCGCGCCGGACCCGGCCGAGGGGTCGCGGCGATGATCGGCGTCTTCCATCCCGGCACCTCGATCGTGCACCGAGCGCCTGCGCTCGTGAAGCTCGCGCTGCTCGCGGCGTTCGTCACGGCGGTCGCGCTCGTCGGGTCGCTCGTCTGGCTCGCCGCGGCATCCGTCGTCGTGCTCCTGCTCTTCGTGCTGGCCCGCGTGCCCGCGCCCGTCGCCCTGCGCCAGATCGTGCCGATCCTCTGGGTGCTCGCGTTCGCGGTGCCGGTGCAGGTCGTCTTCGGCGGCTGGGAGGCGGCAGCGGTCATGGCCGTCCGCCTGCTCGTCGCGGTGGCGCTCGCGGCGCTCTACACGCTCACGACGCCCGTGAGCGCGACCCTCGACGCGATGCAGGCGCTGCTGCGGCCGTTCAGGCGGTGGATCGACGCCGACCGGGTCGGCCTCGCGCTCGCGCTCACGATCCGCTGCGTGCCGCTGCTCGCCGATCTCGTGCGCGAGGTCATGGAGGCCCGCAGGGCGCGCGGAGCGGAGGGGTCGCTGCTGGCGCTCGCGGTTCCGGTGATCGTGCGGGCGCTGCGAACGGCCGAGCACCTCGGCGAGGCGCTCACCGCGCGCGGCTTCGACGACTGAGGCGACGCGACGGCGGATGCCGCGGGGGCCGGGGTCCGCGCGGAAGGGCGCGTCCCGGTTCGCCGGATGTCGCAGGCACGCGCCAGACTGATCGACGGCCGATCGGCCGAGCACCGCGCCGACCGGAAGCAGCACGAACATGATGGGCATCACGCACGCGACGAGCGGCGCGGCCGCGTGGATCGCCGTCACCAGCACGATGCCCGTGCTCGGCCTCGGAGCGTACCCGCTCGACCCCGTCGGCGTGCTCGCCGGAACCGCGGTCGCCGCCGGGGCGGCGCTCCTGCCCGATGCCGACCACCACAGTGCGACGATCGCCCACTCGGTGCCCGTGCTCGGCCGGCTCGCCGCACGCACGATCGGCACGCTCTCCGGAGGGCACCGGCAGGGCGCGCACTCGGCGATCGCCGTGGTCGCGACCATGGTGCTCGCGTGGGCGCTCACCCTCATCACCGTGCCCGTCGACGGGTTCGGCACCATCGCGATCGGCGCCGGCATCGGCACGGCCGTGCTCACCTGCCTCGGCCTCAAGGCCAGGGACTTCGTGCGCACCTGGGCCGCAGCCTGGGTCGTGGGCGCCGCAGTGGGCGCCGCGATCGTCGTCTTCGCGCCCGAGCAGGTGGCGTGGTTCCCGCTCGCGGTCACGATCGGGTTCGTCGTGCACCTGCTCGGCGACCTCCTCACGACCGGCGGGGTGCCCGGGCTCCTGTGGCCGCAGGTGCTGCGCCCGCCCGAGCGAGTGCGCGAGACGCCCGTCGTCAACCGGCTGTGGCTCGCGAGCGGGCACGTCTCGCTGCCGCTGCTCGGCGACACGGGCTCCTTCCGCGAGACGCTGCTCTGCGCGGTGCTCGGACTCGCCTGCTTCGCCGGCTTCGCCTACGAGAGCCTGCGGCTCATCGGGTTCGAGCTGCTCGCAACACGGTGACCGCGACGCGGACGCATCGGCGCGACATCCGTCGGCTGCTCAGCCGCCTGCTCACCCGACCCTGGTGAACGACCCGAGGTCGTGGGCGTCGAGCGACTCGATCACGAGCGTGTCTCCGTCGAACGTCGCCTGCGAGATGCTGCCGGGCTCGGTGTTCTCCGACAGCGGCCGGAAGACGAACACGTCGCCGTCCCAGTGCTCGAGGGGCCAGACGATCGTTCCCGGGCCGACCGTGAGCTCGAGTGCATCGCCGTCGACGGTGACGACCGCATCGCCGTAGTACTCGTTCGCGTAGGTGCCCGCGTAGCCGTCGAGCGCCTTCGCGGGTGCCGGGTCGGCCGGCGGCTCCTCGCCGACGAGTTCGCCGAACGGCGCCGGGCCGATCGGGAACCGCTGTTCGGCGAGCGCCCACCAGTCCTGCCGCACCTCGCCGTACTGCGCGAGGTCCATGAAGTCGGCCGTGATGGTCTCGGCCGCACCGGTCGGACTCGCGTTGACGAGCACGACGATGCCGAGCCCGGCATCGGGGAGGACCTGGAAGGTGGTTCCGGCACCCAGGGCGAAGGCGCCGGAGTGCCCGATCGTCGTCAGGCCGCCGGGGTTCACCCCGACGTTGTAGCCGTACCCGTAGAAGGAGGATCGCTGGTACGCCGTGCGCGAGATCCCGGCGGCGCCCTGCGGCACCAGCGCCGGGGCGAGCGCCGCCGGGGTGAGCACGCCGTCGATGTCGTCCTCGGGCTCGACATCCGGGCCGGATGCCGAGATCAGGAGCTTCAGCCAGGTGGCCATGTCGTCGATGCTCGAGCTCACCCCGCCCGCGGGCGACTGCGGGTCGGGTTCGCGCTGGCTCGGCGTGACGATCCACTGCTCGCCGTCGTTCATGTGCCCGTCGGCGCGATTCCCGTTCGCCTCGAAGTCGGCGTAGGTCGAGCTCGTGTCGTCCATGCCGAGCGGCCCGTAGAGCACCTCCTCCGAGAGGTCCTCCCACGGGGTGCCGGTCGCGCGGGCGACCGACTCGGCCGCCGTGGTCAGGTCGAAGTTGCCGTAGGCGTACGAGGTCCGGAACGGATCGAGCGGCAGGTACCGCAGGCGTTCGATGACCTCGTCGCGGTCGTAGCCGATGTCCTCGAGGTCGTCGCCCGCATGCTCCCACAGGCCCGACCGGTGCGCGAAGAGGTCGCCGATCGTGACGTGCTCGGTGACCCAGGGGTCGGACAGCGCGAACTCGGGCATGTTGGCGACGATCGGCGTGTCCCAGGTCACCGTGCCCTCGGCGACCTCGTGCGCGACGACGGTCGCGGCGACGGACTTCGACATCGACGCGATCTGGAAGACCGTGCTCGTGTCGACCGGGTCGCCGGTGTCCACGTTGCGTTCGCCGAACCCCTCGGCGTAGAGGACCTCGTCCTTGAACACGACGGCCACGGCGGCGCCGGGCACCCCGCTCTTCTCCATGACCTCGTCGACGAGGTCGGGCAGGGCGTCGAGGGCGGCGTCCAGGTGCTCCTTCGTGACGCCCCCGAGGGCGTCGACGGCTGGATCGCCGTATCCGGGCCGATCCGTCGAGAGCGGCTCCGCGGATTCGCCCGCGCCCGTCGTGCACCCCGTGGCGCCCAGCAGCACCGCGCTCGCGAGCACCCCGATCAACACGGCCCCGTTGCGGCGCATGCGGTCCCCCAAAGGTCGACGCACCCCCCGTGCGACCCGGACAATCTATCGGTGCCGTCGGATCGGGCGCGGCCCCCGAACGGGGGTTCCGTCCACCCTCCGGGGAGCGGCGCGCCCCTCCCCGTCGTGGTCGACGGTCGTCCGTGACAGGATCGGCGTGTGACCGAACGCCTGATGCTCCTCGACACCGCCTCGCTCTACTTCCGCGCGTTCTACGGCGTGCCCGACTCGCTGAAGGCGGCCGACGGCACGCCCGTGAACGCGGTTCGCGGGCTGCTCGACATCATCTCGCGGCTCGTCACCGACTACGAGCCCACCCAGCTCGTCGCCTGCTGGGACGACGACTGGCGGCCGGCCTGGCGCGTCGAGCTCATCCCGAGCTACAAGGCGCATCGCGTGGTCGAGGTCGTGGCCTCGGCGGCCGACATCGAGGAGACGCCCGACCCGCTGGTCGTGCAGATCCCCCTCATCCGCGAGGTCCTCGGCATCCTCGGCATCCCGATCGTCGGCGCGGCCGAGCACGAGGCCGACGACGTGATCGGGAGCCTCGCGACCCAGGCGAGCGTGCCGGTCGACGTCGTGACGGGCGACCGCGACCTGTTCCAGCTCGTCGACGACGCCGACGACGTCCGCGTCATCTACACGGCCCGCGGCATGAGCAAGCTCGAGGTGCTCACCGATGCGTCGGTCGTGGCGAAGTACTCGGTGCTCCCCCAGCAGTACGCCGACTTCGCCGCACTCCGCGGCGACGCCTCCGACGGGCTGCCGGGTGTCAAGGGCATCGGTGAGAAGACGGCCGCGACCCTCCTCCGCGACTTCGTCGACCTCGACGGCATCCGCGCCGCCGCTGCCGACCCGGCCGTGCCCCTCTCGGCGACGATGCGGGCCCGCATCGTCGACGCCGCGGCCTACCTCGACGTCGCCCCCAAGGTCGTCGAGGTCGTGCGCGACCTTCGGTTCGACGGGTTCGACGCGACCATCCGCCCCCTCGACGAGGCCCGACGCGCGGAGTTCGACCGCTTCGCCGAGCAGTGGAACCTCGGGGGCGCGGCACCCCGCGTGCTCTCCGCGCTCGGCAACGGCTGAGTCTCCCTCGAGGCCGGATGCTCCATATTCCTTCGCGCCCGATCGAAGATGTGATTTCATGACCGGAGGCGGGCTGAGTCCTTCTTCGACTCGGCGCGAGCCGATGCGCACGCTTCCGAGCGAGTGATCCGGGGGGATTGGGGGGCCGCATGGCCAGAGGTCGGTGGTCCGCTCTCGTCGCGGCGATGGGTATCGGCGCGCTCGCGGCCGGCGTCGCCGTGACGGCGATCCCGGCATCGGCATCGGCATCGGCGAGCGCGCCGAGCATGGTTCGCGCCGCCGGGCCGGTCCTCCTCGCCCCCGGCACGTCGGCGGTGAATCCGCTGACGCTCGCGGGCGGCTACACGGTCTACGCGAGGAACAACGCGGTCCTCGGCAACTCGGAGTTCGAGGGCAGCATCGCGGTCGGCGATCGACTGCGTCTCACGCAGGCCTCGACCTACGAGGTCGCGCACGTCATCGCGGGCACCGGCTCGTACGTGCTCCCGACGGTCGACGGCGACCCTGCACGGATCCTCATCGGTGCCTACGCGTCGGATCCCGCGAACAATCCCGGGCGGGTGCAGCTCAGCAACGTGGGGGCAACGGAGCCGTCCCAGGTCGGCGACCTCAAGATCGTCGACCGCGGCGCGCCGTTCGTCTCGTTCACGAGGGGTGACTGGCTGCGCTACGCACGCACGACCGGCACCGACGACCCGCCGCTCATCGACGCCCAGAACCAGGACTATCCCGACGACTCGACGCCGCCGACCAGTTCGGCAGGCGACGGCAGCATCTTCACGTACGAGACCGGAGCGGACACCCGGTCCGTCGTCGCCGACTACGTCGAGGCGGGCGCGGACGCGAACGAGGACGAGATCGACCAGTGCTTCGCCGACATCGACGACCCGACGGTGCCGGTCGGCCACCCCGTCGAGATCCTCGCCGAGATCGGCGATCGCATCGTGCTCGGCCCGCTCTCCCCCGACCAGCCGAACGTGCTCCAGTACGCCGACATCGAGGGCGCGAAGCTGCTGCAGTTCTCCGACGGCACCCCCGGACCGTTGAATCCGCTCGTGATCCACGTCGACTCCGGCACCACCACGATCCTGGCGCCGGCCATCGACCCGGAGGGCACCTACTCCCCGTACGTGATCTGGGACCTCTCGCAGGTGACCGGCGCGGTCTCCATCAGCACCGACGGACGCGGCGACGGCTCGATCTACGCACCAGATGCGGACCTCACGATCAGCGCCCGGCCGTGGGACGGACAGATCCTCGCGAACGACGTGACCATCGAGGGCGGTGAGGTCCACTCCTACATGTTCGCCGGCGCCCTGCCGTGCGACACCCCGGCGGACACCGGTACCTTCTCGGTCGCGAAGGCACTGTCGGGCGTCCCACCCGGGGACCTCGCGGCCGACACGGTCTTCCAGGTGCGCTACGTGGCACTCGCGCCCGACGGCACGCGTTCGACCGGGGTCCTCGAGCTCGGCCCCGACGGCACGCCGGTCTCCCCGGCCGAGGAGTTCCCGTACGGCACCAGGATCGCGCTCTTCGAGATCCCACCCGATGACGACGACCTGCCACCCGACCTCGCCTGGGGCGATGTCGAGTGGAGCGGCGACACGACGTTCACGATCGATGCGACGCATCCGTCGGTCGAACTCGTCGTGACCGACACCGCCGCGCCCGTTCCCGCCGGATTCAGCGTCTCCAAGGCGCTCAGCGGCTCCGGCGAGACGGCGGTGCCGTCGGCGGCGAAGTTCACGCTGAGCTACACGGTCAACGGGGGCGAGCCGATCGGCCTGGTGGTCTCGCCCGATGATCCGGCCGTCGTCGACGGCCTCGCCGCCGGCGATGTCGTGACGATCGGCGAGATCGCCTTCCCCGACGTCGACGGCATCACCTGGGGCACCCCGGTCTGGTCGGTGAACGGCGAACCCGTGACCCCCGACGAGAACGGGGATGTCGAGTTCACGCTGGTCGGCGGCGAGACGATCGCCGTCGAGCTGACGAACGAGGCCGCCGCCGTCGGGTGGATCGCGATCTCGAAGACCGTGATCGGCGACGGCAGCTCCGCCCTGCCGGAGGGCACCATGTTCCCCCTCATCTACACGCTCGACGGCGGACCCGAGACGACGATCGAGATCCCGGCGTCCGAGGCGATCACCCTCGCGTCCCTGCCCGCCGGCACCGAGGTGACGGTGCGCGAGGGAGACCTGCCCGAGATCCCCGGGGTCGAGTGGGGTGCGCCCGGATGGACGATCGACGGCTCGCCGCAGGTCCCCGACGATGAGGGGGCCATCACCTTCGTGGTCCAGCCCGGCATGACCATCGCCCTGTCGCTGACGAACACCATGAACGGCTTCGGGTCGCTCTCGGCGGTCAAGACGACCACGGGCACCGGCTCGGACCTCGTGCCCGCCGACACGGCCTTCGCGTTCGAGTACCGCATCTCCAACGGCCCGGTCAGCAGCACCGAGGTGATCGCCGGCGCGCCCGTCACCATCGACGGCCTGCCGACGGGCGTCCCGGTCTCGGTGCGCGAGGGTGCACCGCCGGCGATCCCGGGCGTGACCTGGGGTGAACCGGTGTGGACGGTCGATGGGGTCGGCGTCGAACCCGACGACGAGGGATGGGTGACGTTCATCCCGTCGACGGGCACGACCGTAACCCTCGGGCTCGAGAACACGGCGACCGCGGACATCGGACCGACGCCGACGCCGAGCCCGAGCGGTGAGCTCGCGGAGAGCGGCTTCGACGGCGTCTCGCCGTTCGAGTGGGCGGTGATGGCGCTGCTGGGCGGCACCGTCGTGCTCGCGTCGGGCTCCGCCGGCCGCCGGTACCGCGGGAGCCGAAGCGCTCGCGGCTAGGCCCATGCCGTGGGAATGAGAAAAGCCCCGAACCTGGCGAGAGGTTCGGGGCTGATCGTGCACCCCCTGGGACTTGAACCCAGAACCCACTGATTAAGAGTCAGTTGCTCTGCCGATTGAGCTAGAGGTGCGTGATTCCGGTGATTTTTCATGACCCGAACCGAGAGATGACTCTAGCAGGAGATCGCGGCCGAATGCGAATCGAGGGCGCCGGAGCCGGTTGGCCGGGTGTGTCGCGTCGCACTGCGACGGCGCGGCCGCCTCAGGCGACGCTCGCCCGATAGCCTGTCACGGTGAACGGCGATGCGATTCCCACCCCTGGTTCCGATCTCTCCGAAGACCTCGCGCTCGCGCTCGAACTCGCCGACCTGGCCGATCGCGTCGCGCTCGAACGCTTCCGGTCGGCCGACCTCGTGGTCTCGACGAAGCCCGATCGCACGTTCGTGACCGAATCCGACCTCGCCGTCGAGCGTGCGATCCGCGATCGACTCGCGGAGGCGCGACCCGACGACGGCGTGCTCGGGGAGGAGTTCGGCCGCGAGGACCGCGGCTCCCGGCAGTGGATCGTCGACCCGATCGACGGCACCTCGAACTTCCTCCGGGGCGTACCGGTGTGGGGTGCGCTCGTCGCACTCGTGGTCGACGGCAGGCCCGTCGTCGGCGTCGCGTCGATGCCCACGTTCGGCCGGCGCTGGTGGGCAGCACGCGGGCACGGCGCCTGGACGAACGCACCGGAGTCGACCGGCGCGGCCGCGACCACCGACCCGCCCGCCCGCCGCATCCGCGTGTCCGGCGTCTCCGAGCTGGCCGACGCCTCGCTGAGCTTCCAGAGCATCGCCCAGTGGCGCGAGGCCGAACGCCTGCCCGCGCTGCTCGCGCTCGGCGAGGCCGTGTGGCGCGATCGGGCGTACGGCGACCTGTGGTCGTACATGCTGCTCGCCGAGGGCCTCGTGGACATCGTCGGCGAGTTCGACGTCAAGGAGTACGACCTGGCCGCGCTCGTGCCGATCGTCGAGGAGGCCGGTGGCGTGTTCACCTCGGCCGACGGCGCGCCCGGCCACGCGCACGGGTCGTCGCTCGCGACGAACGGGCTGCTGCACGATCGGGTGCTCGCGATCATCGCCCCGCCCGCGGCATCCGCACCGTCCGCCGACACCGACGACCCCGCCGAGAGGAACGCATGACCGACCCGACGCCGCACCGCCCCGCCTTCGAGGTCTGCCTGTTCACCGAACCGCAGCAGGGCGCGAGCTACGACGACCAGCTCGCGCACGCGTCGGCGGCCGAGCGCTTCGGGTTCGACGGGTGGTTCCGGTCCGACCACTACCTCCGCATGGGCGGCGGCGATCCGCTGCCGGGGCCGACGGACGCCTGGACCACCCTCGCGGGCCTCGCGCGCGAGACGAGCCGCATCCGCCTCGGCACGCTCGTCTCATCGGTCACGTACCGGGTGCCGGCGATCCTCGCGATCCAGGTCGCGCAGGTCGATCGGATGTCGGGCGGCCGCGCCGAGCTCGGCCTCGGCACCGGATGGTTCGCCGAGGAGCATCGCGCTTACGGCATCCCGTTCCCCGAGCGCCGATTCGGACTGCTCGAGGAGCAGCTCGCCGTCGTGACCGGGCTCTGGGCGACGCCGGAGGGGTCGATGTTCGACTTCGCGGGCGAGCACTACGTGCTCGAGGGGTCGCCGGCCCTGCCCAAGCCCGCGCAGGAGCGGGTTCCGGTCATCGTGGGCGGCGGCGGACCGAAGCGCACCCCCGCGATCGCCGCGCGCTACGCGACCGAGTTCAACATCGGGTTCCGCGGCGAGGACGAGATCGCCGAGAAGTTCGAGGGTGTCCGTCGCGCGTGCGAGGCGATCGACCGCGATCCGGCGACGCTCAAACTCTCGGTCGCGCTGCCCACGGTCGTCGCGACCGACGACGCCACCTACCTGCGCCGGCTCGCGGCCATCGAGGCCGACCCCGACACCTTCGCCGAGGTCAACGTCGCCGGCACCCCGGCCGCGGCCATCGAGAAGATCGAGCGCCTGCGCGCACTCGGCGCCGACCGCGTCTACCTGCAGACCGTCGACCAGCTCGATCTCGAGCATGTCGAGCTCCTCGCCACCGAGGTGCTCCCCCATCTCGGAGGGCGGGCGTGAGCGGACCGGCAGCGCAGCCCGCGGACCCGGCTCAGGCGATCGCACCCGGCCTCTACGAGCACTACAAGGGCCATCGCTACGAGGTGATGGAGCTCGCCCGGCATTCGGAGACCGAGGAGTGGTTCGTCGTCTACCGTGCGCTCTACGGCGAGCAGGGCGTGTGGATCCGGCCGCGCGACATGTTCGCCGAGCACGTGACCGTCGACGGCGTCGAGGTGCCGCGATTCCGGCGGGTCGACGCGGCGTAGCGCCCCTCATGGCCCGAGGCGATCGCCCGCGGCCGGCGCACGACGCGGGCTCGCGGCATCCGCTCCACCCGGCCCTCAGCGCTTCGGATGCCGCGACGGCCGCCTGCTCAGCGCGACGCCGATGAGGCAGAGCGCGCCGCCGACCATGCCGAGCACCGTGGGCAATTCACCGAGCAGGAGCCAGCTCAGCAGCACGACGATCGCCGGAACCGCGAGCGTCGCGGACGCGGTGAGCCCGGCCGGACTGCGCTGCAGCACGTACGCCCAGAGCAGGAACGCGACCGCCGAGGGGAACACGCCGAGGTAGACCATGGCCCAGATCGCGGGCGCGGGTGCGACGCCGAGTTCGCCGACGGCCTGCGGCAGGAATGGCAGCAGCACCGCCGCGCCGATCGCGCAGCCGACCCAGGTGGCGCTCAGCGCGTCGGCCGTGCGCAGCGCGACCTTCTGCACGAGCACGCCGAGCGCGTAGAGCACGGCGGCGAGGATGCCGAGGGCGATGCCGAGCGGATCGCTGTGGGCGCCGATGCCGCCGGTCGCGATCACGACCACGCCGACGAAGGCGACCACCATGCCGATCATGAGTGACCGCGGGAAGCCCTCCTTGAGGAAGGCGCCGGCGGCGAGTGCGACGAGCAGCGGCGCGATGTTCACGAGCATGGCGGCCGTGCCGGCGTCGAGGTGGCGTTCGGCGAGGTTCAGCACGAGCGTGTAGCCGGCGAACCAGAGCACGCCGTAGAGGGCGATGAGGCCGAGCGTGCGGCCGCGCGGCAGCGGAGGGCGGCGCACCAGCGCGACCGCCACGAGCGCGGCCGTGCCCACGAGTTGGCGGCCGAGTGCGAGCGGCCCCGGTGAGATCGCGTCGCCGACGAAGCGGATCGCGATGAACGCCGATGCCCACAGCACGAGCACGACCGCCATGGCGGCGACCACGCGCCATCCGGCCGGCGCGGCGGGCGCCTGCGGCTGGGCGGTCGGTTTCGTCGACTCGGAGGCGGAAGTCGCTGCGGAGGTGTTGTGCATGACTCCAGCGTGGCCGCATCAACACCTCAGTACAAGCGAACGATCCTTCGCCTCCATGAAGCAACGCTGTAGTATCGACTCATGGTCGACCCGCACCGACTCCACGTGTTCCGCGCCGTCGTGCAGACGGGCTCCATCAACCGGGCCGCAGCGCGCCTCGGCTACACCGCATCGGCCGTGAGCCAGCACGTCAGCGCCCTGCAGCGCGAGACCGGCCTGACCCTCGTCGAGCGACGCGGACGCGGCATCGTGGCGACGGCGGCCGGCCTCGCCGTCGCCGATCGCGCCGGCCGCGTGCTCGACCACCTCGCCGACTTCGACGGCGTCGTCGACGACCTGCGCACGGGCCGCACCGGCACGCTGCGCATCGGCACGTTCTCGTCGGCCAACCGCGCATGGATGCCGCGGGTCGTCGCCGCCCTCGCGCAGGAGTTCCCGCAGCTTCGGCTCGAGCTCACCATGATCGAGCTGCGCGGGCAGCTCACGGGCGACCCCGACATCGAGCTCTACGTCGCCGAGTCGGTGCGGGCCGACCGCGATCCGACGGCCGCCGAGGGAGCCGCCGACGCCTACGACCTCGAGCAGCTGCGCGTCGAGGACTACGTCGTGGTCGTGCCGGCGCGGCATCCGCTCGTCGATCGGCCGTCGGTCGAGCTCGCCGAACTCGCCGCCGACGCGTGGATCGACAACGACCACAGCCGCGGCCCGTGCCGCGAGATCGTGATGTCCGCGGCTGCGGCGGCGGGCTTCGTGCCGAGGTTCCGCATCCAGGCGCCCGACTACACGAGCGCGTTCGACTACGTCGAGCACGGCGTCGGCATCACGGTCCTCCCCCGCCTCGGCGCGATCGCGCTGCCGCGGGGCACCGTCATGATCCCGATCCGGGATGCCGCGGCCCACCGTCGCATCATGATGCGCGTCAAGCGCGCGATGCGCACGAACCCCGCCGTGCAGCGCGCGAGCGACCTGCTGCGGGCGGCGTCCGCGCCAGGCGCCTGACCGCGGCGATCGAATCGCCGCCGCGACCGGTCGGAGACGACAAGAGGCCGCCCCGGAGAACGGCCTCTCGTCGAGAACCCACAACGTGCGACAACGGCCGATGGTGGAGATGGGGGGAATTGAACCCCCGTCCATCGCTGAGTTTCCACGCCTTCTCCGGGCGCATCCTGTGCAAGCGTTCTGCTCGGCCCCGACCTTTGCCACAGGCACCTAAGTCGACAGGCCCAGCCTGAGTAAAGTCCCGTACGGCGCTCAGGCGACGACGTACAGCGAGTTCCCTAGATGACGCCAGCGACCGGGGCGGGAACACACCCGGGCTGACGGACTATCGAGCTCGCTTAAGCAGCGAGGGCGAAGTCAGACTGCGTCTTATTGGCAGTTATTTTTTTCCAGAGGTCGTTTACGAGATAACCCTGGATCCTCGGCCCGCTTCTCGTGGGTACACAGACGATGTCGAAACCGATCATCCCCATGTCGCACCGCCCGGTCGTACCGGTTCGGCGAGCCGTTGTCACACGCTGTGGAGTTTCCAATTCCGCCGTTCCGTGAAGGTCAGGCGGCCTTACAGAGTACAACAGCGAGCGGCCCGTGTCATTCCCGTCCACGGCCGAATCCGACATCCGGGGCCCGAATCGAGCGGATGCCGCGGCGAACGCCCGCCGCCGGGTCGCCCGGCATCGTTCATCGGCCCGTAACCTACGGCGAGCGCGGACCACGTAACGTCCCCACATGGCCACGAAGGACGCGACCGTCGGATTCCGAGCGTCGCACGCGATGGAGGCGGGGCGAGGGTGCCCGGCATGATCGGTCGCGTCGACCCGTTCATCGGCACCGAGGCCACGGACCTGCCGCCCCGGTCGGGTCTCGCCGCCACGTGGTGGTGGCCGAAGCCGCAGGTCGGCAACACGCATCCGGGTGCGACGTATCCGCTCGGGATGGTCTCGGCGTGCGCGTACTCGGGGGCGTATCCCACGGGGTACGGCCGGTACGATCTCGGCACCGAGGGCCTGCCCGTGCCGATCCACGAGCGGGCCGTGGCATCCGGATTCACGCATTTCCAGCAGTCGGGCACCGGCGCGATCCGCAAGTACTACAACTACTTCCGCGTGACGCCCATGATCGAGCCGCTCGACGAGCTGGGCCGCCAGTGGGAGATCACCGAGGAGACGGCCGAGCCCGGCTACTACGGCGCGACCCTCGAGAACGGCATCCGCGCGGAGCTCACGGTGGGGCCGAAGAGCGCGGTGCACCGCTACACGTTCCCGCGGCACCGCAATGCGCGCGTTGTGATCGACTTCTCGCTCGGCGGACTCGGCATCCCCTACGGCGAGACGATCCCGCTGCGCGCGAAGCTCGAGTCGGTCGGCCCTGGCATCGCGCAGGGCGAGATCGTGGTCGAGGGCACGCCCCTGGCCGTGTACCTCGAGTGCGACGCGAGCTCGTGGCGGCAGATGCTCTGGTACGACCGGCGATTGATGCCCGGCGGCACGCGGCTCGCGTTCGACCACATCCGCCCGACGACGCTGCGCCCGTTCGGGCTCATGTGGGCCGGGCCGAGCGAGCCCGGCCAGTCGATCGAGGTGCGCATCGGCTTCTCGCTGCGCGGGGTCGAGCAGGCCAAGGCGAACCTGCGCGCCGACTGCGGCGAGGGGCATTCGCGGTTCGGGCCCCGCCGCGAGCGCACGCGCAAGACGTGGCGGCGCCAGCTGAAGACGATCGCGGTCGACGCCGCGAGCGCCGAACGCGACACGGTGTTCTCGACGGCGCTCTACCACTCGCTCATCAAGCCCTGCCTCGCACCGGAGGAGAGCCCGTTCTGGCCGACCGACGGGCCGTTCGTGTTCGACCTGTCGACGATGTGGGACATCTACCGCACCCAGTTGCCGCTCATCACCGCGCTCATGCCCGAGCGGGCGGTCGAGCTCGGCACGGCGCTGCTCACCATCTGCGAGGAGGAGGGCAACTTCCCGATCGGCTACCGCATGGCGAGGGGCAGCGACCGGTTCTCGCGTCAGGGCAGTGCGCTCGCGCAGACGTTCCTCGCCGACCTGTGCCAGCTCGAGCTCCCGGGCGTCGACTGGGACTGGGCGCTCGTACACATGCACGCCGACCTCAGGCGCACGTACGGCGAGGAGTTCCTACTGCGGGGGCACGCGCATCCGATCAGCCACACCCTCGATCTCGCGTTCGGCTACTGGTGCACCGCGAAGGTCGCCGAACGCGTGGGCGACCGGGCGCTCGTCGAGCAGTTCCGTGGGCTCTCGGCGCGATGGCGCAACGCCTTCGACGCCGAGACCGGCCTGCTGGTGGACTCGACCTTCTACGAGGGCAGCCGCCACAACTACTCGTTCCGCCTGCTGCACGACATGCGGGGCCGGATCGACCTCGCGGGCGGCGACGACCGCTTCGTCGGCATGCTCGACGCCTTCTTCGGCTACGGGGCGGAGCCCGTGCGGCAGCCGGGCATGCAGCCGGGCATCGAGGAGATCACGGCCGGATACGCGCTCGGCCGGTTCGAGGGCATGAACAACGAGCCCGACATGGACGCCCCCTGGGCGTACCACTACGCCGGACGCCCCGACCGCACCGCCGAGGTCGTGCACGCCGCCGTGCAGCAGCAGTTCGGCATCGGCCGTGGCGGCCTGCCGGGCAACGACGACTCCGGCGGCCTCAGCTCCTGGTACGTGTGGGCGTCGCTCGGGCTCTTCCCCGTGGCCGGTCAGAACCTGTTCCTCGTGAACGCCCCCGCCCACGCCGAGAGCCGTATCGCGATGAGCGGCGGGGACCTCACGATCGAGACGAAGGGGTTCGTCGAGCCGCGCCACGACGGCCCGGCCCAGTACGTGCAGTCAGCCACCCTCAACGGCGATCCGCTCGAACGCACCTGGCTCCGCGGCGACGAGGTGCACCGCGGCGGCCGATTACTCGTCGAGCTCGGGCCCGAGCCCGGTGCATGGGGCACGACCGCCCGTCCACCCTCGACCCCGAGCGGATGACCCGGCACCTCGTCAGCCGAAAGGAACCCATCATGAGCAGCACGCCACGCAACCGTCTCGTCATCGTCAACCGCGCCGACCCCGTGATCTGCGGGCACTCGGTCGAGGGTCGCAATCTCGCCGAGGCCGCGATCGAACGCGGATTCGACGAAGTGCGCATCATCACCTGGCCGATCGACCGGCTCGAGGCCACCGGCCTGCCGCTGAAGCCGCTCGACACGATGCTGCCGTACAGCGAGGGCATCTTCGTCGAGCGCCCCGACCCCGTCGGCGACTACAAGGTGCCGGACGGCCGCTACCTCGCCGGCATCACGGGCCGGCTCATCGAGCTGTTCACCGACGGCGTGCCGACAGTCTGCCTCTCGCTCTACCTGAGCCCGCACACCATCGCGGTGGCCGACGCGGTGCGCGCCGCGTGGAACACGGGCCTGCCGGTGAACGTCACGACGATCGCCGAGGCGGTCGGGTCGGATGTCACGAACGTCGTCCGCTCGTGCGTCGAGGAGGGCCGCTTCGGCGCCGCCGCCCACGTGCTCTCGAGCTACCTGTCACAGGACCACTGCGTCGCGGTCTCGGAGTACACGCGCGACCTCATCGTGTCCTCCGCCGCCGAGATCGACGCGGTGCACGGCACGGCGTTCGCCGAGCAGTGCCGTCAGCGCATCGAGATCTCGTACCCGGCGATCGACACGTCGGCCTACCTCGACCTCGACCCCGCGGTCGTCGAGGCGACCCTCGCGGTGCGAGGCCTCGAGCGCGACGGCTACGTGCTGTTCCTGTCGCGGCTCACGAAGGCGAAGGGCGTCGACGACCTCATCATGGGCTTCGAGCGCACCGCGGCGAGCGAGCGGCTGAAGCTCGTCATCGTGGGCCGCGGACCCGAGGAGCAGGCACTGCGCGAGTTCGCCGCGGCATCGAGCCTGGCCGATCGCATCGTGTTCCTCGACGACGTCGACGACGCCGAGAAGCCCTACCTGATGGCGGGCTGCGCGACCTACGTGCTGCCGAGCAAGCCGCGGCCCGAGTTCGTCGAGACCTTCGGCATCGCGCTGGCCGAGCAGATGCTCGCCGGCGGCGGCGCGGTCGTCACGACCGACACGGGCGGCATCATCGAGGCCGTCGGCGACCACGCGACGATCGTGCCCGTCGAGGATCCGGATGCGATCGCGGCAGCGATCGACGCCGCCCTCGCCCTCTCCCCTGCCGAGCGTGCCGAACGGGCGTCGGCCGCGCGTGCGTACGCGATGCAGTTCGATCGCGGCATCGTGTTCGAGCGACTCTTCGACCGGGCGGGAGCCCTGCCTGCACGGCTGACCGTCTGAGCCGGTGGCGCGCGGGTCTCGACGGGGCCCGCGCGCTCCCCGGCGCCGTCGGATGCCCCGCCTAGGCTGGGCTCGGCCGTGCTCGCGCGAGGCCGCGGGCGTCCCGACCGGGCGACCCCGCCGACGAGAGGGGACCCCATGCCGACCACCATCGCCGTCACCGGACACGCCGAGGA
The DNA here is from genome assembly GCF_040547485.1 of Agromyces sp. PvR057. Lineage (NCBI taxonomy): Bacteria > Bacillati > Actinomycetota > Actinomycetes > Micrococcales > Microbacteriaceae > Agromyces > Agromyces sp. PvR057. The sequence continues at coordinate 1,448,201 of NZ_JBEPPT010000001.1, read as the reverse complement.
GCGCATCGCGCCCGAGCTGGCGGCCGTCACCCTCTCGGTCGGAGGCTCGGGCGCGGCCCGCGACGACGTCGTCGCACGCACGTCCACCGCGCATCAGCGCCTGCTCGCCGCCGTTCGCGAGCTGGAGGCATCCGGCGCCCTCGACACCTGGTCGGCCCCGCAGCTGCGCGTGTCGTCGCACCGCCCGTGGAACGCCGAGGGGCGGCAGCTGCCGCTCGTGCACGAGGCCAGCGCCGACGTCGAGGTCGTGTTCCGCGACCTCAGCCTGCTCGGCGAGTGGCTCGGCACGGCGGCGGACGCCGACGAGCTCACGATCGGCGGCGTCGACTGGCGGCTGACCGAGGCCACGCGCCGCGGCGCGCAGGAGGCGGCGCAGCGCGGGGCGGTCGCCGATGCCGTCGCGAAGGCCGGCGTCTACGCCTCGGCGCTGGGGCTCGGCACGCCCGCGATCGTCGAGCTGTCGGACCACGGCCTGCTCCAGGCGCAGCCCTCGCCGATGCCCAAGGCCATGCTGATGCGCACCACGGCCGACCTGGGCGGCGGCGCGACGACCGAGTTCGCCCCGCGGGATCTCGTGATCGAGGCATCCGTCGACGCCCGGTTCGTCGCCGACGCGGCCTGACCTCGGGTCACCGCCGCGGGAGTGGGACGGCGCTGGTCGGGTCGTCGGGCTGCCAGACGTCGACTCGGTGGGCCGTCAGGTCAGCCGTCTCAGCTGGGGTCGACGAGCACCCGCTCGAGCCGTGCGAGCTCGTCGAGCGTGAGCCCCGAGGCGAGCAGGTACTCGCGGGTCGAGCCGTGCGCGCGCTCGACGGTCTCGATGGCCCCCTCGATGGCCTCGCGCGGGCTGCCGCCCATGAGCGTGCGCAATGCCGGGCTGTCGGGCACGCCGTAGCGGCCGATGAGGTCGATCATCTCCTCGAGCCACTCGCCCGCGAGGTTGCCCTCGGTGCGTGCGTAGTCCTCGATGACGGCCTCGCGGTCGACGCCCACGGCGAGCAGCGCGATGGCGATCACGACACCCGTGCGGTCCTTGCCGGCCGTGCAGTGCACGAGCACGGCGCGATCGCCGGCACTCGCGATCTCGCGCACGGCGTCGACGACGATCGGCGCGTGCTGGGTCACGATGCGGTCGTAGAGCGCCTCGAGCGAGATGCCCGCAGCACCACCCTGCGACGCGCCAGACCCCTCGAAGACGGGCAACCGCAGCACCTCGACGTCGAGCCCGTCGATGTCGTCGGGCATGCGGTCGGCCTCCTGCTCGTCGCGCAGGTCGATGATGATGCCGACGCCGAGCTCACGGAGCTGCTCGCGCCCCTCGTCGCCGATGCGGTACAGGCCGTCGGAACGGAAGAGCACGCCGTCGCGAACCGTGCCGGTGGCCGCGGGCAGCCCGCCGACATCGCGGAAGTTGTACGTGCCGGCCACCGGGATGCGCGTCTGGATCTCCACGGCGATGAGCCTACTCCGCAGCACCGACCGGGCGACTGGGAGGGTGCCGCGAACCTTCGCCCCCGACGGTGCCCCGGGGACTCACCGAGGGCTCACCGAGGGCTCACCGAGGCTCACCGGGGACTCCCCCACGGCGCGCCTTCGCAGCATCCGCGGGCGGCGCGGCGACCGTGCCTACTCGCCGAGGTGGCGGCGGCTCGAGATGGCGCGGTCGGACTCGCGCTTGTCCTGCTTCTCGCGCAGGGCCTGCCGCTTGTCGTACTCGCGCTTGCCCTTGGCGACCGCGATCTCGACCTTGGCGCGACCGTCGGCGAAGTAGATCTGCAGCGGAACGAGGGTATACCCGCCCTCTTTCGTCTTGTGGCTGATCTTCACGATCTCCTGCTTGTGCAGCAGGAGCTTGCGCTTGCGCCTCGGCGAGTGGTTGTTCCACGTGCCCTCGGTGTACTCGGGGATGTGCACGGCGTCGAGCCACATCTCACCGCCGTCGACGAACGCGTAGCCGTCGACGAGCGACGCGCGACCCTCGCGCAACGACTTCACCTCGGTGCCGGTGAGCACGATGCCCGCCTCGTAGGTGTCCTCGATCGTGTAGTCGTGGCGCGCCTTGCGGTTGGTCGCCACCACCTTCTGACCGCGTTCCCTGGGCACGGCATGCTCCTTCGCTCCTCGACGGATGCCCCGGGGCATCCGGAGCAGCCTTTCACTCTAGTGCACCCGCGAGGGGCTGATCGCCCCGCACGGAGGAGCCGTCGCTCAGACGCGCAGGTACCGCCTGATGGCGATCCCGGCCGACAGCGCTGCGAGCAGCACGCCCACGACGATGAGCAGCGGCACCACCAGCAGCGCGTCGCCGAGGTCGACGAACGTGAACGAGAGGCGGTCGGCGAGGTAGCCCTGCACGAAGAAGTGCACGATCGCCACCACGGCTCCACCCGCGAGCAGGGAGCCGATGAGCCCCGCGAACACGCCCTCGAGGACGAACGGCGTCTGGATGAACCGGTTCGAGGCGCCGACGAGGCGCATGATGCCGAGTTCGCGTCGTCGCGAGAACGCCGACAATCGGATCGTCGTGGCGATCAGCAGTGCCGCCGCGACGAGCATGATCGCCGCGACCGCGATGGCCGTGTAACTGGCGGCGTTCAGCACGTCGAAGATCTGGTCGAGGTACCGCCGTTGGTCGACGACCTGTTCGACGCCAGCGAGCCCGGCCAGCGCCTCGACGAGCACGTCGGACTGGCTCGGATCGACGAGGTTCACCCAGAAGGTCTCGTTGAGCACCTCGGGCGTGACGTAGTCGGCCGCCGGCGTGCCCGCGAACTGCTCCTGGAAGTTCTCGTAGGCCTGATCGCGGTCCTCGAAGTAGTACTCGTCGATGAACGGCGAGAGCGTGTCCGACGTCAGCTGCGCCTCGATGGCGTCCTTCTGCTCCGGCGTGGCCTCGCCGTCGATGCATCCGGCGGCCGTCGAGACCGACGTGCAGAGGTACACCGCGACCTGGGCGCGGTCGTACCAGTAGTTCTTCATCTGCGCGATCTGCAGCTGCAGCAGGGCCGCAGTGCCGACGAACGTCAGCGAGATGAACGTCACGAGCACGACCGAGACGACCATGGTGATGTTGCGCCGCAGGCCGTTGCCGGCCTCGGCGAGGACGAGTCCGAACCTCATCGCGTCGGGCCCACTTCCTGGTCGTCGTCGCCCTGGCGCGGGCCTCCGGGTGCCCGGAGCCCCAGCCGCTCGGCGAGCGTGAGGTGCTGCTTCACGTCGGCCGCGGCATCCGTCTCGCCCGCCTTCTCGCCTGCGGCATCGGATGCTGCGCCGCCACCCGGTTCGTCCGGCTCGTCTCCGGATGCCGCGGCATCCGTCGCCTTCGACCCGCGCGGGATCTCGATCGACGCGGTCGCCGCCGCCGTGATCTCGGCCGCGGCGTCGGTCACCTCGTCGGTGGCCTCGGGCTCGACGTAGAGCGGCTGGCTCTGCTGCATCATCTCGGGCGTCACCTTCGGCGCGGCGGCCGTGATCGTCTCTGGCACATCGTCGGGCACGGCTGGCGCGATCGGCGCGACCGACTCGGGCTCGGCGCGCTTCTTCGACCGCGCAGCGCGCTTCGGCTTCACGGCCGCGGCGGCGGCCGCGTCGCGTCGGTGCTGCTCGTGCAGCAGGGCCGCGTTCGCCGCCTCCGCCGCTGCGACGGCCGCGGCGGCCGCCACGGCATCCTCGTCCTCTGGCAGGACGCCGGTCACGGAGCCGTACCCCGCTGAGCGCTCGTCGCGCACGATGTCGCCCGCGGAGAGCTCGATCACGCGTCGGCGCATCTCGTCGACGATGCCGGCCTCGTGCGTGGCCATGATCACGGTCGTGCCGCCCGCGTTGATGCGCTCGAGGAGGGTCATGATGCCGGCCGAGGTCACCGGGTCGAGGTTGCCCGTGGGCTCGTCGGCGAGCAGGATCTGCGGCTTGTTCACGATGGCGCGGGCGATCGCCACGCGCTGCTGCTCACCGCCGGACAGCTCATGCGGCATCCGCTTGCCCTTGCCGTCGAGGCCGACGAGCTTCAGGGTCTCCGGCACCGCGGAGTGGATGTACCCGCGCGACTTGCCGATGACACGCAGCGTGAAGGCGACGTTCTCGTACACGGACTTGTCGCGCAACAGCCGGAAGTCCTGGAACACGACGCCGAGGTCGCGACGGAAGTAGGGAACCTTGCGGCTCGAGATCGAGCCGAGGTTCTGGCCGAGCACGTGGATCGTGCCCTTCGACGGCTTCTCCTCTTTCAGGATCAGCCGCAGGAAGCTGGACTTGCCGGACCCGGAGGCGCCCACGAGGAACACGAATTCGCCGCGGAGGATCTCCACGCCGATGTCGTTCAGCGCGGGCTTCGCCTGCCCGGGGTAGGTCTTGGTGACGGAGTCGAAGCGGATCATCGCGTTCGAGCCTAGGCAGGCCGTGCGCAAAAGTGGGCAGCGACACCGGGAAACGGCATCGCCGCCCACCGATCGGGACGCACGGCTCGCGAACTCAGACGCCGATGAACCCGACCACGAGGTAGAACACCAGCGAGAGGCCCGCCGCGATGCCCGCGTACGGCAGGATCGCCGTCATCAGGTTCAGCGGCTTGATGCCCGTCGAGCGCGAGGCGAGGATGATGCCGTCGCCGTAGAGGCACGTCGTCGAGCCGAGCGCGGCGCCCGAGAACACGGCGGCGCCGGCGATGATCGGATCGACGTCCATCGCGAAGGCGAGCGGGATCACGATGGGCGTGATCACGGCCGCGAGGTCCCAGAACGAGCCGGTCGCGTACGCGTAGACGCCGCAGACGAGGAACACCATGGCGGGCAGCAGCGCCCCGTTCATGATCGGCTGGGTCGTGTCGATCACCCAGTCGGCGAGGTGCAGGTCGATGTTCATGTGCTGCACCATGAAGGCGAGCGCGGTGAGCACGATCACGAAGAGCATGCTGCCGACGCCGTCGAAGGCCGCCTCGAGCACGCCCTTGATCTTCAGGCGGCGCTGCACCGTGTACATGACGATCGCGACGACGAGCGCGGCGACCGTGCCCTTCAGCACGTCGACCTCGGTGAGGATCGTGACGCCGATCATGACGGCGATCGGCACGAGGAAGTTCCACGGGCGCGGCTTCGCGTATTCGGGTGCGCGGGTCGCGAGGGCGGTGGCGGTCGAGGCCCGGGTGGGGGCCTGCGCGGGCTCGGCCGAGACGGCGCGGGACGCATCGTCCCCCGAGATCGCGACCTCGCCGACCTCGGCGTGCGGGGACAGCCCGCCCTCGGCCTCGCGCTCCTCGGCGGTGGTGCCGACGGGGAACACGTCGCCCGTGGCATCCGCCCTGGCGATGTCCTTCTTCAGGGCGCCGAGCCTCGGGAACCAGCCGAACGCGACGAGCGCCGCGATCGCGATGGCGATCCAGCCGAAGAAGATGAACGGGATCGCCTGCAGGTAGGCGCCGAAGCCCGAGCCGTTCGCGGTGACGCCCTGCGCCTCGAGCAGCCCGGCGAAGAACAGGGCCCACGTCGAGAACGGCACGATGACGGCGATCGGCGCCGCGGTCAGCTTCATGATGGTGCCGAGCTCGGTGCGGGGCACGTTGTAGCGGTCGGTGACGGCCTTCATCGACGTGCCGACGGTGAGCACGTTGAGGTAGTCGTCGACGAAGAGGACGATGCTGAGCAGGAGGCTCAGCACGGTCGACTTGCGCCGCGAGTTCACGAACCGCTCGGCCCAAGCCGCGAACTCGCGCACGGCGCCCGACCGCTCGAAGAGCGTGATCAGGATGCCGAAGAGCACGACGACGAGCATGAGCCACTGCAGGGTCTCGTCGGCCATGGCGGTGCCGAAGTAGCCGATCCAGGAGTCGAAGAACTCCCAGCCGCCGAGCAGCACTGCGCCGGCGAGGGTGCCGCAGAGCATCGCGAACAGCGTGCGCCGGGTGAACACGGCCACGACGAGGATGATGACGACGGGAAGGAGCGCGAGCGCGCCGACGTCTTGCATGGTTGCCTCTTGATTCGAAGGGGGTCAGGCGGCGGATGCCGCGTACAGGGGCTGCCCGTCGACGATCGTCGTGCGCACGGGGAGGTTCAGCAGGTCGTCCGCGCTGACGTCGAGGGGGCTGTCTTCCCACACGACGAGGTCGGCGCGGTACCCGGGCGCGATGACGCCGAGGTCCTGGTCGCCCTGGGCCTGCGCAGCCCAGACGGTGTAGCCCTGGAGGGCCTCGTACGGCGTGAGCACCTGGTCGGGCTCGAACACCGGGGCGTCGGGGTTGCCGGGTTCGCGGCGGAGCCGTGCCCAGGCGAGGCCGATGCGCGCGTCGGTCTGCGCCACCGGCCAGTCGGAGCCGAGCGCCACGGGGGCGCCGGCGTCGATCATGTCGCGCACGCGCCAGCCGAGGGCAGCGCGCCCTGGGCCGAGGCGCTCGGCCCAGAAGTCGCTGCCGTCGGCCTTGCGCCACTGCATGTGCAGCGGCTGCACCGATGCGGTGATGCCGAACTGGGCGAGGCGCAAGAGGTCGCGGTCAGCGAGCAGCTCGAGGTGCTCGATGCGGTGCGGCGCCCCGCGGCGGGAGTGCACGCCCGCCTTCAGATACGCGTCGATCGTCGTGCCGATGGCCCGGTCGCCGATCGCGTGCGTCGCGATCTGGAATCCGGCGGCCGCATAGCGGGCGACGACGCGCTCGAACTCGTCGGGGTCGGCCCAGAACGAGGCGTTGCCGTCGCCGTGGGTGTCCGGCTCGTAGAGCCACCCGGTGCCGGTGTCGATCACGCCGTCGTTGAAGAGCTTCACGAGCCCGCCGCGCCAGCGCGCGCCACGCCGGTCGCGTTGATCGAGGTACCGCTGGGTGCGCTCCTCGTCGTAGCCGGGGTTGTGGGCCATCGCCGAGACGATGCGCACGGGCAGCCCGCTCACAGGCTCGTGATGGGCGGATGCCGCGGGGCCGGCGTCCGCCGCGCCTGCCGCGCTCTCGACCTGCGGCGTGCCGTCGAGCTCGTCGAGCAGGTCGAGCGTGCCCGGGTTGCCGTCCATGATGCAGCCGCCGGTGATGCCCGACGCCGAGAGGCCTCCGAGGATCCCGCGCACGCGCTCGAGCGTCTCGTCGCGCGTGTACTCGGGCGCCGTGCGCAGCACGAGGTCGAACGCGGAGTCCTCGCGGAGGCATCCGGTCGGCGCGCCGCCTTCGTCGACGACGATCTCGGACGTGTCGCCGAAGCTGCGCGCGCCCGTGATGCCCGAGCGGCGCAGCGCCTCGGTGTTCGCGAGCGCCGTGTGCCCGTCGAAGCACATGAGGAATGCGGGGGCGGGCGAGGTCGCCGCGTCGATCGCGGCCGCGGTCATGGGCAGCGTCGAGAAGACGTCGTAGTCGAGGTTCCAGCCGCGCACCCAGCCGCCGGACGCCCCGTCGGCGACGCGGTCGGCTTCGGCGCGCAGCATCGCGAGGAACACGTCGGGGTCGCGCACTCCCCCGAAGTCGACGCCGACCGCGAGTTCGATGCCCTGGATCGGGTGCATGTGCGCGTCGATGAGGCCGGGCGTGACGCAGGCGCCGTGCAGGTCGTCGACCCGCGTGGCGGGGCCGCGCAGCTCCAGGAGCGTCGTGGCGTCGCCGACGGCGATGATGCGACCGCCGCGGATCGCGACGGCCTCGGCCTTGGGCTGGCGCGGATTCATGGTGATCACGCGCGCTCCGACGAGAATGGTGTCGGCGAACACCTGGTGCATGCGCTCTCGCCTTCCGGGTGCCCATCATCGGGTCGCCCATACAATTGAATGATCGTAAATAAATCGGGCACAGGCTACGCCGCGCCGCCGCCCGCCGCAAATCCGACGAGGAGACCCGTGGCCGACACCCCGACGAAGCGCCGCGCCGGGCGCCCGCGAACGCGCGTGCTCAGCGTCGACCAGATCGTCGACGCCGCGTTCGAGCTCGCACGCACCAGCGGCCCCGACGGGTTCTCGATGGCGGCCCTCGCCCGCTCGCTCTCGGTGCAGCCGCCCGCGCTCTACCACTACTTCGGCAACCGCGACGAGGTGATCCGGGCCATGCGCGGTCGCCTCGCCGAGCGCATCGACACCGACGGGTTCGCCGACCCCGGAACGCCGCTCGCCGACGCCGTGCTGCGCTGGGCGAGCACGTACCGCGACGCGTTCGCCGCGTTCCCCTCGGGCAGCACGCTGCTCGCCACGACGCCGATCGACGGCCAGCAGCGATCGGTCGACAACTACGAGGTCATCACCAGGCGCCTGCTCGCCGAGGGCTGGGCCGAGGCCGACGTCGTCGACACGATCGTCGCCTTCGAATCCTTCATCATCGGCTCGGCGCTCGACGCCGTCGCCCCCGCCGACATCATGCACCCCGGGGATGCCGCGGCGACCGCACCGACGTACGCCGCCGCGGAGGCGCGGCGAACGCACGAGGCCACGGCACGCGGCATCCGCCCGGCCGATCGCAGCTTCGAGCTCGGCCTGCGCGCGATGCTCGCGGGGCTCACGCCCGGGTCAGCGGGTGCCGAGCCGACGGACGAGGAGACGTCGACCGCCGGTGGGCGCTCGGAGCCGTCGGGCGGCGCGCGTCGACGCTAGTCGTCGTCCTTGCGCTTGCGCCACTTGATGCCGGCCGCGATGAGGCCGTCGAGGTCGCCGTCGAACACCGAGGCCGGGTTGCCGACCTCGTAGCCGGTGCGGAGGTCCTTCACGAGCTGCTGGCCGTAGAGGAAGTAGGAGCGCATCTGGTCGCCCCAGCTCGCCGTGATCGTGCCGGCGAGCTCCTTCTTCTTCGCGGCCTCTTCTTCGCGCTTCAGCAGCAGGAGTCGGGTCTGCAGCACGCGCATGGCGGCCGCGCGGTTCTGGATCTGCGACTTCTCGTTCTGCATCGAGACGACGAGCCCGGTCGGAAGGTGGGTCAGGCGCACCGCCGAGTCGGTCGTGTTGACCGACTGCCCCCCGGGGCCCGACGAACGGAAGACGTCGACGCGGATGTCGTTCTCGGGGATCTCGACCTCGACCGCCTCCTCCATCACGGGGATGACCTCGACCGCGGCGAAGCTGGTCTGGCGCTTGTCGGCCGAACCGAACGGGCTGATGCGCGCGAGGCGATGCGTGCCGGCCTCGACCGAGAGGGTGCCGTAGGCGTACGGCACGTCGATCTCGAAGGTCGCCGACTTGATGCCGGCGCCCTCGGCGTACGAGGTGTCCATGACCTTGACGGGGTACTTGTGCCGCTCGGCCCAGCGCAGGTACATGCGCATGAGCATCTCGGCGAAGTCGGTCGCGTCGTCGCCGCCGGCGCCCGAACGGATCGTGACGACGGCACCGCGCGGGTCGTACTCGCCGTCGAGCAGCGTCTGCACCTCGAGCTGGCCGATGACCTCTTCGAGGGCGGCGAGCTCCTGGCGCGCCTCGGTGGCGGAGTCCTCGTCGTCCATCTCGAGGGCCATCTCGATGAGCACGTCGAGGTCGTCGAGGCGCTGCTCGACGTCGGTGATGCGCTTGAGGTCGGACTGCCGGTGGCTCAGCGCACTCGTCACCTTCTGCGCGGCGGCGGGGTCGTCCCAGAGGTCGGGCTTGCCGGCCTCTTCGGACAGACGGGCGATGTCGGCCTTGACGGCTTCGACGTCGACGACGGCGCTGATGTCGCGGAACGTGGAGCGCAGCGCGGCGATCTCCTGCGAAAGGTCAAGATCCAACATGTCGCCTCCAGCCTACTCGGGCGCGGTTCAGCCCGAGAACGTCGCGATCCACGCGATGGCGCCCTGAGGTCACGCGCCCGAATCGTGCGCGACGGTTCCGGGGCGCGGAGGCCATGGGACACGTCGAACGCGGCCGCGGGTTCGCGTGTTCCGGCGGCCGGCTCCCGGCCGGCTCCCGGCCGGCTCCGCGGCACGACGAGCCGTCCTCAGAGGACCGGGATCTCGGTCGAACCGAAGTCGTGGATCGTGTACCGGCCGCAGTCGATCGTCGCGGCATCCTCGAGGCGCAGCTCGCCGGGCAGGTCGAACGTCGCGCTCTGGTCGTCGGTGACGAGGAACGACACCGAGGTCGTCTCGAAGTCGGCGCGGTTCACGAGCCAGGCGTACGGGTGCAGGTCGTGGGTCACCTGCAGCAGCTGCGCCGGGTCGTCGCCGTAGGCCTTCGGTGCGCGAATCGTCCAGAACTGGCCGGCGCCGTGCCGGTCGGTCGCATCCACCCAGTCGACGACACAGGCGAGGGAGGCGTCCGATGCGGTGGTCTGCGCCGTTGCGAGCCGCACGGCCCCGATGCCGCCGAGCACGACGATGACGACCGATGCCGCGGCGAGCGCGAGCACGCTCCCCCGGTGTCCGCGCCGGCCGTCGCTTGCGGCGGGTCGGCGTCCCCGGCTCCGCAGCACCCACTCGGCGAGGCACGCAAGCACGAGCATCGGCGCGAAGACCCACGGCTGCAGGTAGCGCGGCGACGGGTTGCCGAGCACCACGAGGCCGATCGCGCACGCGATCGGCGCGATCCAGGCGACGGCGACGAGCAGTCCGGCGCCCGGCCGTTCGGCGGCCGTCCGTGAGAAGGTGAGCGTCACGGCGAGCACCATGAGCCCGAGCAGCACGATCGCGGCGACGATGCCGCCCGTTCGCCCGAGTTCGACGGCGGCGACGCGCAGCAGTTCGGCGAGTGCGGCGAGCTGATCGCCGTCCTTCACATAGTCGGCGCCCTGCGCCACGATCAGGTCGCCGACCGCCGAGCGGGCGACGACCCCCACGGCGGACGCTCCCGCGAGCACGAGCACCAGTTGGAGCGGCAGCGACGGTCGCCGTGGCATCCGCCCCCTGCCCCGGCCGCTCGTGATCGTGAGGGCGAGGAGCACGAGCGCCGCGGGTGCGACGGCCCAGACGACGATGAGCGGGTTGCTGAACGCCGAGACGGCGACCACGGCCACGAGCGGCACCCACGCGCGGGCCCGCAGCCGTCCGGTGTCGAGCGCCCGGCGCACGAGGCCGATGACGAGCACGGCGGCGACCACGGTCGCGCTGTAGTACGTCGTCGTGCCGAGCAGGCTCGCGAGCTGCATGCTGTTGCGGTCGCCGCCCGATTCGAGCAGCGCGATCGCGCAGAACCCGGCGTAGGCGGCCAGAGCACCGAGCACCGGCGCGGTGGCTGTGCGCGGACTGCCCGACGCGACGCGGAATGCGCCGTAGAGCGCGACGAGGTTCAGCACCGAGCTGACGATGAACGCCGTGTGCAGGTCGGGCACGACGGCCGAGACGATGGCGAACGCTATCGCCTCCGGCACGAAGAGCACGGGCGACATCGCCCAGTCCTGCGGGGCGCCGGAGGCGAGCGAGTTCGCGAGCAGCACGTTGAGCATCGAGTCCGCGTCGATGAACATGAGCTCGGTGCGCGTGATCGCGATGTGCGCGGTGACGAGCACGGCCATGGCGAGCGCGAACGCCCAGCCGAGCGCCTCCCGCGCGGCGGCACGGCGCCGTTCACGTCGCTCGCCCGACTGCTCGGGCTCCGGGGCGCGGGACGGCACGCTGCCGGGGCCCTCGGCAGGGTCGTTCCCGTGGTCGTCGTGGATGCTCACTGCGACGTATCGTATGGGGCGAGCGGAGGAGCCCGCTCGGCACTCCCACTCGGTGCCCGCGTCGGCGAACACGCCGGGCGAACGCCCTCCTGGATCCGCGCGGCGGAACGGATCAGTGGAACACAGATCGCGCCGTGGTCGTCACCTCGATCGGCACGCTCATCGGCAGCACCTCGGTGTGCAACGGCGCGCGCCACTCGGCACGCAGTGTCACCGTCGCGCTTCGACCGTCGCGGGAGACGGCTCGCACGAGTTCGACGCCGTCGAGTCGGCCCGCGGCGTCGTCGAGGTATCGCGTGACCGCGTCCTGCACCGCCTCGTCGTCGAGCCGCACCGCGAGTTCCCCGTCGGCCGTGGTGACGGCGTCGAGGCTCCACGCCTCGGCCCCCGCGAGGGCCGCACCGTCGGCGAGGGTGAACAGGCGCTTGCGTTCGAGGTAGAGCGAGGATGCCGCGACCACCACGAGCACGATGACCAAGGCGAGGAACGAGAAGAAGATCGTGAGCAGGAGGGTGGACCCCTGCTCGCCGTCCTGGTCCGCATCCGGCGCGGTCGCCCGCTGCCCGTGCACCCCGGCCCTCGGCGTCGCGCTCACTCGGCGACGCCCGCGAACCGGGAGACGGTCTGCGTCGCGGCCGACTCCACGGGCACGCTTCCGGTACCGCCGAGGTCGAGCACGTCGGGAACGAGCGGCAGCGCCACCCGCGCACGCACCACGACGTCGATCCGCTCGCCGGGCGTATCGCACGTCGCGGTCTCGCACGAGAGATCCACCGAGGCCGTATCGGCGTCGACACCGAAGTCCTCGAGCGTGATCCGCACCGCGCGTTCGACCGCAGCCGGCGTCCCTGCCGACCCGGCGCCGTCGGCGGCGAGGCGCGCCGCGTGCCGCGCGGCGCCCTCGACGGCGAATGCGCCGGCCTGGATCGCCGACATGCTGACCACGAGGTACACGATCGGCACGAGCAGGATCAGCCCGACGGTCAGGAACTCCAGCGAGGCGGATCCGGACTCGTCGCCGAGGAGCCGCACGGCGCGGAGCCCGCGTCGCTCAGTCGAGCGACTCGATCGGCGCATGCCCGCTCACCTCCAGCCCGTTCGCGATGCCCAGCAGGCCGATGACCGGGAGGGTCGCGCGCACGCGGATCTCGACCGCCGGCTCTCCGCCGATCGACGTGCCCGTCGCCGTGATGTCCTCGGCATATCGAGCCGAGATCGCGGCATCGACGAGATCGCGCGTGCGGGCGACGCCCGCGGCAGGCGACGAGCCGGCGAGCGCTGCGAACCGCGCACCCTCGGCCGCGGCATCGAGCAGGGTGTTGCGCACGTGCAGGGCGAGCGCGAGTTGCACGACGGCGAGCGCGAGCATGGTCAGCAGCACGCCGACCATCGTGAACTCGGCGACGGCCGAGCCGCGCTCGTCGGCCAGGCGGAGGTGCAGCCGCAGCGCCCGCAGGCTGCAGCCAGACCGCCGAGCACCCGGCAGGGGCATGGCCTGCGCGGTCAGAAGCCCGTGACGCGATCGATCGCCTGTTCGAACACGCCCGAGAGCGCCGGCCCGGCGAGGCCCCAGATGACGATGACGAGCCCCGCCGTCATGAGCGTGATGAGCACCCAGCCGGGGACGTCGCCCCGCTCGCTCGACACGGCGACCATCAGGCGTCGCATGAGGGATCGATTCAGACGGTCGAGGTGCTGCCGCATGGGGCTTCCTTTCGTTCGCGCCGTCCTGGCGCGGGTTCAGCGAGGGGATCGGGGACCGCATCAGAACCCCGTTTGAAGCACGAGGTATCCGGGAAGGAGGGCGAACGCGATGGTCACCGGCAGGATGAGGAACACGAGCGGCACGAGCATCGCGATCTCCTTGCGCCCGGCGAGTTCGATGATCGTCCGCTTGGCCTGGTCACGGGCATCGCCGGCCTGGGAGGCGAGCACGGTCGCGAGCGGCGCACCCCGGTCGAGCGCGCCCAGCACTTGATCGAGCGCGCGCGAGAGCGCCGGGTGGTCGAGTTCGTCGCGAAACGTCGTGATCGCGTCCGCCAATGGCACGCCGGTGCCGACCGCGGCCACGACGGCCTTGAACTCCTGGGGCAGTTCGCCCGAGCCGATGCGGGCGATGCGGCGCAGGGCATCGAGCATGCCCTCGCCCGCGGTGAGGCTCAGCGTCAGGAACTCGAGCACGGTCGGCAGCTCTTCCGAGATGCGGGCGAGTCGGCGTGCGGCGCTCCGCTGCAGCGCCCAGTCGCGCGCGAGTACGCCGACCGCTGCAGCGAGCAGGGGCGCAAGGATCCGGACCGGGGTGGGAAGGGTCTCGAAGCCCGGTGCGAACAGCTCGAGCAGGACGGCGGCGGCGAACGCCGTCGCCCCCCATGCCAGTTGCTCAGCACGGAATCGTTCGACGGTCGCGTTGGACCCGGCCTGTCGAAGGCGTCGGGCGACCGTCTCGGGTCCGCCGAGCCAGGAGACCGCGATGCCACGAAGCCGCCGCAGCACCGGCCCGACCACGACGCCGAACACCGGTGACGGGTCGGAGGTTCGTCGGGCCAGCATCGACCTCGCCTCGCCGGAGACGTCGGCGACGTACGGCGCGACGCGCTCGGCGAGGCTCGGTCGACCGATTCGCGGGAGGGCGCTGAGGGCGATCCACGCGCCGAGCCCGATCAGGATCCCGCACAGCAGGGCCAGGGGAACGGTCGCGTTCAGCGGAACCATCGTCGCTCCTCGGGAAGTCGGCCGAGCGCGTTCATCGACTGGTAGGCGACCACGGTCACGATGACGCCCACGACGATGAGCGCGGCACCCGCAGGCGAGTCGTACGCGACAAGGGTCTCGTGTCGCGACGACAGCACGAGGAGCAGCACCCACGGGGCCGCGACGCCGAGGCGTGCCGCGTTGCGGATCCACGACTGGCGGGCCACGACCTCGGCGCGCAGCGCCGCATCGTCACGCAGGTAGCCGGAGAGTCCGCGCAGCACGGCCGTCAACTCGGTGCCGCCCACTTCTCGCGCCATGCGAAGGATCTCGAGGATGCGGTCGGCGATCGGGTCTGCGAGCGCGTCCTTCAACCGGTCGAGGCACAGCGGAAAGTTTCCGGTTCGACGGTACTCGACCTCGAACGCTGCGAAGGCCCCGCGCGTCTGCGCCGGTCCGAGCTCGCCGAGCGCCCCGACGCTCTCGGGCAGCGGCATGCCAGACCGCACCGAGGCGACGAGGTGATCGACCACATCGGGCCAGACTGCGCGGTTGGCGGCCCGGCGCCGGTCGGCCCGCGACCCGATGATCATGGGCACCGCGGCGCCACCGAGCAACGCCGCGACCACCGTGATGGTGGGCACCTGCATGACGGCCTGGACCACGGCGCCGAGCACGGTCGCGAACACGACCGAGACGAGGACGACGACCGGGATCGGCACCTGGCCCAGCCCGGCGAGGGCGAGGTCGTCTCGTACGCGGCGTCGGAGGGCGGACGCCTCGATGGCGCGAACCGCGTCGACCTTCGACGGCCAGAGCAGCGGAGCGAGCGCGAGCAGCACGCCGACGCCGAACAGCGCCCCGAGCGCGAGGCTCACGCGGCATCCTGTTTCGTCGGGGCACCGATCGGCTCGGCGCGGTGCGACTCGGCATCGGTCGTCGCGGCAGCATCGCTCGTCTCGGCAGCATCGCCCGCACCGGCGACGTCATGCCGCCTGCGGCTCTCGCCCGAATCGACGACGTCGGCGGGACCGGGATCGACGACGAGTCCGGCGGCGCGGTACTTCTCGAGGCGACGCGGTCGCAGGCCAGTGGCCTTCAGCGCGCCGCCGATCGTCGCGAAGATCGCATCGACCTCGACGCTGCCGTCGGCGCACTCCCCGGTCGGAGCCGAGATCTCGATGACGGTGCGGCGACCGGCGGCGTCGATGCCGAGGTGCACCACGAGGTCGATGCAGGTCGCGACGGTCGGCACCACGAACGACGCGTCGATGTTGCGCCCGGCGAGCAGCGGAAGCGTGCAGAGCTTCGTCAGCGCGTCTCGCGCTGAGTTCGCGTGGATGGTGCACATACCGGGCAGGCCGGAGTTCAGCGCGATGAGCAGGTCGAGGCTCTCGGCCTCGCGCACCTCGCCGACGATGAGGCGATCGGGGCGCATGCGGAGCGACTCCTTGATGAGGCGCCGCAACGTGATCTCACCGGTGCCCTCCAGGCTCGGCTGACGGCACTGCAGCGACACGAGGTCGCGCACGTCGAGGTCGAGTTCGAACGTCTCCTCGATCGTGATCACGCGCTCGTCGACCCTGGCTGACGACATGAGGGCGTTCAACAGGGTGGTCTTGCCGGTGTGCGTCGCGCCCGACACGAGGATGTTCGCGCCCGCGACGACGCTGGCGCGGAGGAAGCCGGCGGCCTCGGCCGTGAGCGATCCGAGTTCGACCAGCGCCTCGAGCGAACGGATGCGGCGCTGGAACTTGCGGATGTTCACCGCCCAATGCGTGCGCGCGACATCGGGGATCGCGACGTGCAGCCTCGACCCGTCGGGCAGGGAGGCATCGACGAACGGGGAGCTCAGGTCCACCCGGCGACCGCTGTGCTGGAGCATGCGCTCGACGAGTTCTCGCACCTCTCGATCGTTCAACACGACCGTCGTGAGCTCGGCGACGCCGTTGCGCGCCACGAAGACGCGTGTCGGCCCGTTGATCCAGATCTCCTCGACGCCGGGGTCGTCGAAGTAGGGCTGGAGCGGCCCGTAGCCCGTGATCGCCGCCTCGACCTCGCGCGCGGTCGCGAGCTCGTCGTGCAGCTCGGCGTGCGCGCCGCCGAGCGCGAGCTCGCTGTAGCGGCGCACCTCTTCGCGCGTGAAGCGGGCCGCAGCGCCGGTGTCGCGACCGAGATCGACGCCCTCGTGCAGCACGCGGGTGCGCACGCGCTCGGTGATCGTGCGGACGGGGTCGGTCATGTCACCCATCTTGGGGTGAGGCCCGCCGGGCACCGCGAAGTTATCCACACGGCCGTCCGCGGCATCCGCCCGCTCGGAGCGACGGATGCCGCGTCACGACGTTTGTGCGCCGCCACGACCCTTTCGAACCCTCGTGGCGCCGGCGAAAGGTCGTGGCGCGACCCCGACCAACGCGAGCACGCGCACAGCGCGAGGGCATGGCGACGGGCCGCCGCGACATCCGGAATGTCTACGACGCCCCGTCTGCGGGGCCGCACCCGCGCGACGACGGCGCGGGCGCGACCGGGCTCAGTCGAGCGTGACCATGACCTTGTCGGCGGCGCCGGGCGTCGCGGCGACCTCGAGGGCGCGCTGCACGTCGTCGATCGTGAAGCGGTCGCTGATGATGAGCTGGTACTTCCGCCAGTTGGCGATGAGGTCGTCGGTGACCTCGAAGATCTCGGTCGGGTAGCCCATCGACATGATGATCGAGATCTCGGTCGTGAGCAGGCCGCCGAAGTCGACCTCGACGGGCTTCTTGTGCACCGCGGGGATCACGAGGCGGGCGCCCTGCTTGACCAGGCCGAACACGGTGGTCGGCACGACGGGGGCGCCGGCCGCGTCGAGGTAGACGTCGGTCGCGGGGCGGGCATCGCGGATGCCGACGACGGGCGGTGCTTCGCCGTGCAGCTCGATGAGGCGGGCCTTGACGTCCTCGTCAGCCGAGTTGATGACGGCGTCCGCACCGATCGCGAGGGCCTTCTCGAGGCGCGTCGGCAGGATGTCGATGACGACGACGTGCTCGACGCCCTTGGCCTTGAGGCTGAGCAGCGCGCCGAGGCCGATCGGGCCGGCGCCGAAGACGACCGCCTGCTCCCCGGCCTTCGCGCCGGAGCGGTTGACGGCGTGGCGGGCGACGGCCATGGGCTCGTTGAGCGCGGCGACCTCGAACGGGATCTCGTTCGGGATCACGCGGAAGTGCGTGCCGGCCACCGCGTCGAGCAGCACGACGAACGGCGAGAACGCGCCCTGCGCGCCGCCGGAACCGATGATGCCGTCGCTCGCGGCCATCGGGTTGATGACGACGTGGTCGCCGACCTGCGCGCCCTGCACCTCGTCGCCGACGAACACGATCTCGCCGGCGGGCTCGTGGCCGAGCGGGGTCGCGCCCTGCCGCGGCGGGATGCCGCCGTACATGGTGTACATGTGGTCGCTGCCGCAGATGCCGCAGGCGCGGATGCGCACGAGCACGTCGCGCGGGCCTGCGACGGGCTGCTCGATCTCCACGATCTCGGTGGTTCCGGGCCCGGTGACCATGACCGACTTCATCGCCGTCATTCCTCTCCGCCGCCACGCGCTGGGTTGGCGTCGCGGACTACTAAATCGAATAAGTGCAGTCTACGCTGGAAGGACGACTGCGCCATGCCACTGACGCGACTCACAGCGAACACGCCGGAAGGGGGCACCGTGAAGTCCACCCGCGTGACCATGAAGGACGTCTCGGTCGCCGCCGGCGTCTCGCAGGCGACGGTGAGCTTCGTCCTCAACGACAAGCCGGGCGAGACCATCTCCCCCGAGACGCGCGACCGCGTGCGCCGGGCCGCCGCCGACCTCGGCTATCGGCCGAACGGCGCAGCACGCGCGCTCCGCGAGGGCACCTCGCGCATCGTCATCCTGAACGTGGCACGGCTTCCGCACGGCGGCACGGGGCTCGCAGCCTTCATCGACGCGCTCGACGCCGAGCTCGAACACCTCGACCACATGCTGCTCGTGCGCTACCGCGCGGGCTCCGACGACATCGAGCGGATGACGGCGATGGTCGCCCCGCGCGCGGTACTCGACCTCGACCGCATCTACAACTCCCCCGATGCGGAGGCCGAGGTCGCCGACGGCGGCTGGACCGAGGGCCTCGCCGCGCACACCGCGGTGCAGCTGCGCCACCTCGTCGACGGCGGCCACACGACGATCGGCATGGCACTGCCCGACGGCAGGCCCGAACTCGAACGCCTCGCGGCCCTCCGGCTCGACTACGCGAGGCGCACCCTCGGCGACCTCGGCCTCGAAGGCCCGCCCACGCTCACGATGGGCGCCGGCGTCGACGAGGATCGAACGGCGCTGTCCGACTTCATCGACCGGCACCCCGCCGTCACCGCCATCGCCGCGCTCGACGACGACACCGCGCTGCGCGTGCTCGCCGCCTCGCGCGCGCTCGACCTACCGGTCCCCGGCCGCCTCGCGGTGATCGGCTTCGACGACGCGGGGGCGGGCGAGCTCGTGTCCCCCTCGCTCACGTCGGTGCGCATCGACACCGCCGCGTTCGGTCGGCGCCTCGCCCGCCAGGTGCTCGGCCTGCCGGAGGGCGACGCTGCACCGACACCGTCACCGGCCACCGTCATCCGGCGCCGGTCGGCCTGAGGCATCCCACCCGCGACACCGGCCCAACCCGCGACACCGGCATGCCCGCTGCATCCGTGATGCGGTCACATTGGGTAATTGATCTGGTACAGTACTTGTCATGACCAAGGACACAGCCGCCGGAGCGACGCCGGACGATGCCTTCGCGGCCGACCTGCTGCGCGGTCACACCGACACGATCGTGCTCGGCGTGCTCCGTCGGCACGACAGCTACGGCTTCGAGATCTACAAGCTCATCCGCGACGCCACGGGCGGCGCCTACGAGATCAAGGAGGCGACGCTCTACGCGAGCTACCGGCGCCTCCTCCGCGACGGGCTCGCCGAGGCGTACTGGGGTGACGAGTCGCAGGGCGGCCGCCGCAAGTACTACCGCATCACCGACGCAGGCCGCGCCGCGTTCACGCAGAACGTCGCCGCATGGGTCGCGACCCGCACCATCATCGACTCTCTGCTGGGCAGCACGCCCGCAGCCAAGAAGGGCTCCTGACATGACCGACCACCGCTCCTCCGGCGGCGACCTGCACCGACTGCTCGACGAGGCCTTCGCCGGCATCGAGGTCACGCCCGAGATCCAAGACCTGAAAGAGGAGATCCGCGGCAACCTGCTCGCACGCATGGGCGAGCTCGAGGCATCCGGACTCAGCCAGGCCGATGCCGCACGCCGGGCCATCGCCGAACTCGGCGACGTGCACGAGCTCATCGATGTCGACGGCACGGCGGATGCCGCGAGCACCGCCGCGGCTCCCGCCGCCCGGGTCGGTTCGCCGGCGCCCGCCGCCCGCGCCGAGTCGGCGACCGCCGCGGCGCTGCGCAACCGCGTGCGCCCCAAGCCCGGCTTCGTCGTGCGCACCGTCGTGCTGTCCATCATCGGCGGCGCCGCGCTGGTGCTGCTCGTGCTCGGACTCACGCCCCTGCTCGCGCTCGGCACCGGCGCGCTCATCGGGCTCGCCGTCGTGTTCGGCCTCGCGCTCGGCGCGGTCACCGCCGACGCCCTGAGCCAGGAGACCACGACGAACCACCGCATGCCCGCCGGGCGCGCGGTCGGGTACGGCGCGGCCACAGGCCTGCTGCTCGCGGGCCTCGCCTTCACGCCGGTGGTCGTCCTGCACCTCGACCTCGCCTGGCTGGTGCTCGCCGGCGCCGCCGTCATCGGCGCGATCGGCGCCCTGAGCTACCTCGGCGCCACGCAGACGAACCGCCACAAGCCGTGGGTCGTGCAGCAGCACCGCGAGGCCGCGAACATCGGCACCCGCTTCGAGGACGACCCGGCTTCAGGCGCCCGGTTCGGCATCTACACCGCCGTCATCTGGACCATCGCGTTCGTCGCGATCCCGATCATCGGCTTCACCGCCGGCTGGATCTGGGCTCCGCTCGCCCTCATCGGGGGCTTCGTCGCCATGATGCTCGTGCTCGCGCGCATGCTCTTCGGCGCCAAGTCGGAGAACGCCCGGAAGACCGAGTAGGACCTTCGCGCCCCGGTCGCAGCGCCCCGCTGCCCCGCGCCACTGCGCAGGGCAGCGGGGCGCTGCGCGCCTAGACTGAACGGGCACTCGCGGGAGTGGTGAAATCGGCAGACACGCAGGATTTAGGTTCCTGTGCCTTCGGGCGTGAGGGTTCAAGTCCCTCCTTCCGCACTGACGGACACTGACACTGACTGACACTGACTGACACTGACCGGCCGGCTGGAGCGCGGCTCGACCAGGGCACCATGGCACAGCACAGCGCGCGTCGGCCCGCCGACGGCCCGGCGAACGAGACGGCGCGCGCCCGGGGTCAGCGACCCGCGCGGATGACCCGTGCCAGCGCCCAGCCGATCGCCGAGACCAGCGGCGCGGCGACGATGATCAAGGCGATCGGGTTCGCGCGGAACCGCAGGCCGTCGGGGCCGCCGACGTAGGCGCCGATCGGCACCGCGTAGCCGCCTCCGCCTCCGCCGCTGCCCTCGCCCCGACCCGCGGGACCCTTGCCGTCGTCGGGACTCTCGCCCGAGCCCTCGCCCGCGCCGAAGCCGAAGGCGACGACCGCCACGGGGATGATCTCGTGGCCGTTCAGCGTCGTCTGCTCGCCGTAGGCCACCTTCGCGCCCCAGGAGGGGACGGATTCCGCCAGTCGTTCGGTGATGTTCGTCATGGCTCGACGCTACGCTCGCGCCCGGGTGCCGTCACCCCCTGAATCGCCCAGAGTCGTCCGGAGTCATTCGATGACGGGCGGATGCGGCGCCGTCGGGCTCGACGCCAGCCACCCGACTTCGGCCCCGCGCTCGACGAAGTGCCGGAACGCGGAGACGATCGGACTCCAGTCCGTGGGTCGATGCGGCACCGCGTTCGAACGCGACTGACGCCGTGACGCGCGTGCCGTCGCGTCGCCCGTACGCCGCCACGGGGCGCGGGCCTCAGATCTGGGGCGGCCCCGCCTCGAGGCGGGCCCTGGCGTACTCCTCGATGCCCTCTGCCGGCACGTTCCAGTCGGCCTCGAGCCACCAGGTCGCGCCGGCGTCGGCCCACGGGCGCACGACCGCCGCATCGGCATCGGCATCGATGCCGGCCGTCGAGCCCTCCTGCACGACGTCGAAGGGCCGGCCGGCGAGGCCGAGCCGTTCGCGCTCACGACGGATCCACTCGACGGCCTCGCCGGCCACCTCTGGCGTGAACCCGGGCGAGCCGGGCGCGATCGCGGCGCCCGGCGGCGCGAAGTTCGGCAACCAGCCGTCGTAGTGGGCGACGCGACGCATCGACTTCGGCGCTGGCCACACGCCGACCACCCACACGGGGATGCGCGGCTGCTGCACCGCCGCGGGCGGCAGCATGCTCTCGGCGCGCGTCGCGCGGTAGTGCCGGCCCGCGTGCTCGAACGGCTCGCCCCGCCAGAGCAGCTCGAGCATCTC
Source organism: Agromyces sp. PvR057 (assembly GCF_040547485.1). NCBI lineage: Bacteria > Bacillati > Actinomycetota > Actinomycetes > Micrococcales > Microbacteriaceae > Agromyces > Agromyces sp. PvR057. Next base: position 1,426,469 of record NZ_JBEPPT010000001.1, on the reverse strand, counting down.
GAGCGACTCGTCGAGCAGTTCGGCGCGCTCGCGCCGGCCGGGGTCGGACTCGAACAGCCAGAACCGCGGCTCGACGGATTCGGGCACGCCGAGGCCGGCCGAGAGGATCACGCGCCCCTTCGAGAGGCGGTCGACGGTCATGGTCTGCCCGGCGAGCTCCCACGGACGACGGCGGGGAACCGGCGTGAGCATGGTGCCGAGCCGGATGGCGTCGGTCTTGACGGCGGCCGCGGCGAGCGTGGCCCACGGATCGGTCGCCCAGATGCCCTCCCAGACGAAGAAGCCGTGCCAACCGTGCGCCTCGGCGAGGGCCGCGAGCTCGACCGCCAGCTCGGGATCGTCGCCGGTGTAGATGAACCCGTATCGCATGAACCGACGCTACCGGCGTCCGCCGACATCCGCCGAGCGCGAGCACCATGTAAGGTGAGGCTTACCTGATCTCCGTACGAAGGACGCGCCCGATGACCATCGCTCCCCCCGCCGAGTCCGTGGCCGCCACCGAGCCGCTCGACGTCGCAGCACTCGTTCGCGCCGCCACCGCCGACGACCACCGCAACGCCGAGACGCGCGGGTTCATCACCCGGCTCATGGGCGGCGAGCTCTCGCTCGACGACTACACGCGCTACCTCGCGCAGTTCGCCTGGGTCTACGAAGCGCTCGAGGAGCGCGGCAGCCGTGAGGGCGACGGCGAGGTCTTCGACCCGCAGCTGGCGCGCCTGGCCGCGATCGAGTCCGACCTCGCCGCGCTCGGTGCGGCTGATTGGCGCGAGACCCACCCCGCGCTGCCCGCGACCGCCGCGTACGCCGCGCACCTGCGCGCCGTGTCCGACGACGACGTGCGCTACCTCGCGCACCACTACACCCGCTACCTCGGCGACCTCTCGGGCGGGCAGGCGATCGCCGCGCTCGTCGCCCGCCATTACGGGGCGACGCCCGAGCAGCTCACCTTCTACGACTTCGACCTCGGCGACGAGGGTCCCGTGCGCTACAAGCGTCGTTACCGCGACGCCATGAACGCGCTCGCCCTCGATCCCGTGCAGGTCGACGCGCTCATCGACGAGGCGAAGGCGTCCTTCCGCCTGAACGGCGCGATCTTCGAGGGCCTCGGGCAGTAGCGGCCCGTCCCGCGGCCCGTCGGCGCCGCGGCAGCCGTTCACCCGATCGGATGCCGCGGCGCCGCCGTCTGCCCCCTTCGGGTGAGCGGCGTCATACCCCGGGATGATTTCGGGGTTCTCCCCCAGTCGGGCAGGTCGTCCGCTCGGTAGACTGCAACGACACCACGCCGCCCGAGCTACGGCACCGCCGTGTCCGACGACGACAGGAGCACCTCCGTGATCAACACCGCCCTCATCCCATGGCTCGACCCCGAGACCATCATCGGCGGCGCCGGCCCGTGGGCCCTGCTCGTGGTGTGCGGCATCATCTTCGCCGAGACGGGCCTGCTCGTCGGCTTCCTCCTGCCCGGCGACACCCTGCTGGTCATCTCGGGGCTCCTCTCCCACCCGCTCGAGGGTTCGCCGCACGGCGTCTTCGGCATCTCGGTGTGGTGGGTCTCGCTGCTCATCGGCCTCGCGGCCTTCGTCGGCGGCGAGGTCGGGTACTACATCGGCCACAAGGCCGGGCCCTCGATCTTCGAACGCAAGGAATCCGGCCTGTTCAGCGTGAAGAACGTCGAGCGCACGAACGCGTTCTTCGAGCGCTTCGGCGCACTCGCGGTGATCCTCGCGCGCTTCGTGCCCGTCGTGCGCACGTTCACGCCGATCGCCGCCGGTGTCGGCCACATGGGCAAGGGCAAGTACACCCTCTACAACCTCGTCGGCGCGGTGCTCTGGGGCTTCGGCCTCACGATGTTCGGCTACGGCATCGGCTTCATCCCGCCCGTGGCCGACTTCGTCAAGTCCTACATCGACCTGATCCTGCTCGCCGCGGTCGGCGGCACGGCCTTCATCACGCTCTGGCACTACCTGCGCGAGCGTTCCAAGGCCAAGAAGGCCGAGCGGGCCGGCGAAGACGTCATCACCGACGAGACCGAGGCCGAGCATCTCGTGCTCGACCCCGAGGTCTTCGAGCGCGGCCCCGAAGACCAGCGCTGACCCACGGCGATCGCACGGCCGACACCCCAACGGGCGGATGTCGCGGCTGAGCGGATGCCCCGGCTCGGCGGTTGCCGCCTGCCACCGCTCAGCGGTGCGTGCCCTGCTCCTGACCCGCCCGGCCCGCGGGCTCGAGCTGGAACGTGGAGTGCTCGACGTCGAAGTGCGCGGTGAGGCAGCCGCCGAGCTCGTCGAGGAGTTCGCCCGTGCGACCCGACGCGAACACCTCGGGCTCGACCTCGACGTGCGCCGAGAACACGGGCTGTCCGGAGGTGATCTGCCAGACGTGCACGTCGTGCACGGCGACCACGCCGGGCGTGCGGAGCAGGTGCTCGCGGATCTCCGCGACATCCGTGTCGACCGGGGCGGACTCGAAGAGCACGTGCACGACGTCGCGCAGCAGTGAGATCGCACGCGGCACGATGAGCACCGCGATGCCGATCGAGGCGATCGGGTCGGCCGCGTCCCAGCCGGTGAGCACGATCACGAGCGCCGCGATCATCACGAGCACCGAGCCGATCATATCGCCGAGCACCTCGAGGTAGGCGCCGCGGACGTTGATGGAGTCCTTCGCGCCGCCCCGCAGCACGAGCATGGCGGCGATGTTCGCGACGAGGCCCGCGGCACCGACGATGAGCATGCCGCCGCCCGCGACCTCGTGCGCCTCGCCCGCCGCACCCGAGACGAGCCTGGAGATCGCGCCGATCGCCACAGTCACGGCGACGACCACGAGGATCACGCCGTTCACGAGCGCTCCGAGCACCTCGGCACGCCGATACCCGAACGTCTGGCGGTCGGTCGCCGGACGCGCGGCGACCGTGGCCGCGATGAGCGCGACGACCAGGCCGATGAGGTCGCTGGACATGTGGCCCGCGTCGGCCAGCAGCGCGAGCGAGCCCGTGAGCGCCGACCCGACGACCTGCACCACGAGGAACACGCCGATGATGGCGATCGCGATCCAGAGCCTGGTGCGATTCGCCGCGCCATGGGCGTGGCCGTGCGAGTGATCGTGGGAATGTGCCATCACGTCAAGCGTAGGCGCGGAACGCGGGCGCCGCCCGTGATGGGAATGAGTCGCGTTCTCAGGCCTCGGCGTCGCCCTGCGCGACGGCCGCCGAGACGCGCTCGGCGACGCGCTCGAGTTCGGGCAGCAGCTCGACGAACGCGAGCGCCCGGTGGCTCTTCGCGTTCTTCTCGTCGGGCGTCAGCTCGGCCGCCGTGATCTCGTGCCCGTCGGGCTCGAAGATCGGGTCGTAGCCGAAGCCGTGGGATCCTCGCGGCTCGTACGCGACCGTGCCGCGCCACCGCCCCTCGGCGACGAACTCCGAGCCGCCCGGGAGCAGGCCGTCGGGCACGACCAGCGCAATCGTGCACCGGAACTCGGCGCCGCGGTTCGGGCGCGCGAGGTCGGAGAGCTGGTCGAGCAGCAGGCGGCGGTTCGCCTCGTCGCCCGCCCGGTGACCGGCCCAACGCGCCGACAGGATGCCGGGCGCCTCGCCGAGCACGTCGACGACGATGCCCGAGTCGTCGGCGAGCGAGACGCGTCCGGTGTGCGCGGCCGCGGCACGCGCCTTGATGAGGGCGTTCTCGGCGAAGGTCACGCCGTCTTCCACGGGCTCGGGGCCGTCGTACGAGACGACGGTGGCGTGCGGCATCCGCTCGCCGATGATGCGCTGGAACTCGGCGACCTTGTGCGCGTTGTGGGTCGCGAGGACGATCTCGAGGCTCACGCGTTCGCCCTGGCCTCGGCCAGCACGGCCTTCTGGATCTCGGTGAGCGACGCGGTGCCGCCGAGCGCGAGGTCGAGCAGCGCGTCGAGCTCGCGGCGGTCGAACGGCGCGCCCTCCGCGGTGCCCTGCACCTCGACGAAGAGGCCGCGGCCGGTCGCGACGACGTTCATGTCGGTCTCGGCGCGCGAGTCCTCGGTGTAGGCGAGGTCGAGCATCGGCGTGCCGGCGACGATGCCGACGGACACGGCGGCGACGGTGTCGATGAGCGGCGTCGCCTTCTGGCCGATGAACCGCTTGCCGCGCGCCCACTCGATCGCGTCGGCCATGGCCACGTACGCGCCCGTGATCGCCGCCGTGCGGGTGCCGCCGTCGGCCTGCAGCACGTCGCAGTCGATCTGGATCGTGTTCTCGCCGAGGCCCTTCATGTCGACGACGGCCCGCAGGCTGCGACCGATGAGCCGGCTGATCTCGTGCGTGCGTCCGCCGATGCGGCCCTTCACGGCCTCGCGGTCGTTGCGCGTGTTCGTGGCGCGCGGCAGCATGGCGTACTCGGCCGTGACCCAACCCTTGCCACTGCCCGCCATCCAGCGCGGGACGCCGTTCGTGAAGCTCGCCGTGCAGAGCACCTTCGTGCGCCCGAACGAGATGAGCGCACTGCCCTCGGCGTGCTCGCTCCAGCCGCGCTCGATGCTCACCTCGCGCAGGTCGTCGGGTGCGCGGCCGTCTGCACGGACGATCGGGTTCTCGGATGCCTCGGTCATGCGTTCTCCTGTCGAAGTCGTACCTGGTCTGGAATGGTCACGGCGCCGGTCTGCACGAGCTCGACGCTCGGGATCTCGGGCGCGATGAGTCGGTGCGCGAGGTCGAGGAACGCGCTCGTCGATCCGCCCGTCGCCTCGTAGCGGTAGCTGGGGGGCATCGCCGACGTGCGTTCGGTGCCGGTGCTCACGAGCACGCGGTACACGTCGTTCGCGGTCTCGACGTCGCTCGAGACGAGCGAGACGCGCTCGCCCATGACGTACGAGATCGCGCCCTTGAGGAACGGGTAGTGCGTGCAGCCGAGCACGAGCGTGTCGACGTCGGCCGCGCGCAGCGGCGCGAGGTACTCCTCGGCGACCGCGAGCAGTTCGGCGCCGCTCGTGACGCCCGCCTCGACGAACTCCACGAACCTCGGGCAGGCGACGGTGTGCAGGTCGAGGTGCGGTGCCGCGGCGAACGCGTCGTCGTACGCGCGCGACGAGATGGTGCCGGCGGTGCCGATGACGCCGACTCGGCCGTTGCGGGTCGTCGCGACCGCACGGCGCACGGCCGGCTGGATCACCTCGACCACGGGCACGTCGTAGCGCTCGCGCGCATCGCGCAGCATCGCGGCGGATGCGGTGTTGCAGGCGATGACGAGCATCTTCACGCCCTGCGCGACGAGGTCGTCGAGCACCGCGAGCGCGTAGCCGCGCACGTCGGCGATGCGCTTCGGCCCGTAGGGCGAGTGCTCGAGGTCGCCGATGTAGAGGATCGACTCGTTCGGCAGTTGGTCCTTCACGGCTCGGGCCACCGTGAGCCCGCCCACGCCGGAGTCGAAGATCCCGATCGGTGCATCCGTCACGACAGCCCAGCTTAGGCGAGTCCGTCGGGGGTGCGCCGCGACGCGGCATCCATCGGTAGGCTGATCGACGTGACCGGGTCCTCAGCGCTGCTCACCGACCGATACGAGCTCACCATGGTGGATGCCGCGTTGCAGAACGGCACCGCGCATCGGGAGAGCCTCTTCGAGGCGTTCGCCCGCCGGCTGCCCGACGGGCGCCGCTACGGCGTCGTCGCCGGCACCGGACGCCTGCTCGAGCTCATCTCGGAGTTCCGCTTCGATGAGACCGAGCTCGAATGGCTGGGCGCCAATGGCGTCGTGCGGCCCGAGACGATCGACTGGCTCGCCGACTACCGGTTCCGCGGAGACGTGTGGGGCTACCGCGAGGGCGAGGTGTACTTCCCCGGGTCCCCGCTGCTGACGATCCAGGCCACGTTCGCCGAGGCGGTCATGCTCGAGACGCTCGTGCTCTCGACGCTGAACTTCGACTCGTCGGTCGCGAGCGCCGCCGCACGCATGGTCTCGGTCGCACTCGGACGACCGATCGCCGAGATGGGCTCGCGCCGCACGGGCGAACGCTCGGCCGTGGCCGCCGCACGCGCCGCGTACATCGCCGGCTTCGACGCGACCTCGAACCTCGAGGCCGGGCGCACCTGGGGCATCCCGACCATGGGCACCGCGGCGCACTCCTTCACGCTGCTGCACGACTCCGAGGAGGCGGCGTTCCGGGCGCAGGTCGAGGCCTTCGGGCCCAAGACGACGCTCCTCGTCGACACCTACGACATCCGGCAGGGCGTCGAGACCGCCGTGCGGGTCGCCGGCACCGGGCTCGGCGCCGTGCGCATCGACTCGGGCGACCTGGCCGCCGTCGTCGCCGGCGTCCGCGACCAGCTCGACGAGCTCGGCGCCGTCGACACGCGCATCACCGTCACGAGCGACCTCGACGAGTTCACGATCGCCGGGCTCTCGGGCTCGCCGGTCGACGCCTACGGGGTCGGCACGTCGGTCGTGACCGGCTCGGGGTCCCCCGCAGCCGGCATGGTCTTCAAGCTCGTCGCACGTCGCGACGATGCCGGCGACTGGGTCTCGGTCGCGAAGGCCTCGGCCTCGAAGTCGAGCGTCGGAGGTCGAAAGAACGCGGCACGACGGCTCGACTCGACGCGCACGGCACGCGAGGAGCTCGTGTTCATCGGCGACGGCCCCGGCGGCGAGGCGGAGTTCGAGGCTGGCACCCGGCTGCGTCCGCTCATGATGCCCCTCATGACCGATGGCGTTGCGGATGCCGCGCACCTCGGGCCCGAGGGCACCGCGGCCGCTCGTGCGCACCGGGCCGACGCCATGCAGGAGCTGCCGATCGAGGCGTTCCGACTCGGACGCGGCGACGCCGCGATCCCGACGACCTACCGCTGATCGATCACGAGCCGAGCCGAGCCGATCCCGAGCGAGCGGCGCGTGGCGGCCGGCCGGAGCGGGCGCTCAGCCCTGCTTCATCCGCTCGTAGATCTCCTTGCAGGTCGGGCACACCGGGAACTTCTCGGGATCGCGCCCGGGGGTCCACTTCTTGCCGCAGAGCGCCTTGACGGGCTTGCCGGTCATGGCCGACTCGAGGATCTTGTCCTTCTTGACGTAGTGCGAGAAGCGCTCGTGGTCGCCGGGCTCGATCGCCTCGTCCTGGAGGAGCTTCTCGAGCTCGCGGTCGAGCACCGAGGTGGTTCCGCCGGGGGCGTCGGGATCGGCGATGCTGGCGTTCACGGACATGATCATGGGTCGATTCTACGGCCAGCCGGGCGGTCGGGCACCGGTGCGCGCAGATGCGCCGACGGCGCGACCCGCAGCTCCGCCCCGTCGTATCGACCGCTCAGGCTCGGAGCGCGGCGCCCAGGATCTCGGGTCCGCGCCGGTCGAAGATGCGGCCTCCGGCGAACACGCCGATCACGAGCACGAGCAATCCCGCGGCGGTTCCGGCGATGAAGGAGATCGCGTGCCACTTCGGGTCGTCCGTGAGTCCGAGGTAGGCGAAGTACACCGCCGGAACGGCGACCAGCAGGGAGCCGAGCATCGTGATCGACTGCACGAGCGCCGAGATCGCGCCCGTCGACTGCGGCTGCTGGAACGGCGAGTCGCCGGGCTTCACGGCCGGATACGGGAACCTCGCCGAGCCGATGGACCCGACGCCGAGGCCGCCGAAGAGCAGCGCCGTGCTCACGCCGATGAGCGAGGGCAGCACCGTGTCGTCATCGATCGCGATCATGGTCAGCGCCGCGCCGACGCCGATCACGAGCATCCCGCCGATCAGGACCGGAACGAGTCGGCCGAGCCGGTCGGCCGACCCGCGCACACCGGAGACCACGTGCAGCCACACGGCCGTGCTGTCGTAGGCGGTGTCGTTGTGCAGGGTCCACCCGAGCAGCAGGCAGAGGAGTGGAACGGGGATGAGCGCGGTCACCGTCAGCGGGAATCCGGCGAGGGTGAGCGGCACGAGCACGAGGAGCGGCACGAGCGGGAGCATCACGATGGAGACCCAGTAGCGGGCGTCGCGACCCCAGTAGGTGAGACTGCGCGCGGCGATCGCGCCGGCGGCGGTGCCCGGCATCCGATCGAACCAGCCGAGACCCCGGTACTGCTTCGCGGATGCCTCGCGGCCCGGCGTCACGAGCATGCGGGCGACGAGGGCCCGCCAACCGAGCCAGAGCACGGCCAGGGTCGCCGCCGCGATGAGCACCTTCACGATCGCGGAGAGCCAGAGGCCCGCGGCGGCGTCGCCGGGAACGGCGAACGCGGCGCCGAGCGGCGTCCAGCCGAGCACACCGGCGACCGCCTCGAGGAAGAGCAGCCCGTCGGCCTGCCAGTCGAGCGTCACCAGCACCACGATCACGGGCGAGAGCAGCACGACCACGACGAGCCCGAGCACTCCCCCGATCTCCTTCGCCCGCCGTGTGGCGAGCACGAGCGAGGCGATCGAGGTGGCGACCCGCCCTGCGAGCAGGCAGGTCGCGAACGCGAGCGCCGCGCCGAGGATGGCGAAGACCACCTCGCCGAACCCGCGCGACCAGGTCACGACCGTGCCGACGAGCACGATGGCGAGCACGATGGCCGGGATGCCGACGGTCGCCGCGAGCGCGAGCCCGAGGGCGAGCGTGCGGTCGGGGATGCCGAACAGCGCGAAGCGCCGCGGATCCATGGTGTCCTCGGAGCCGAAGAGCAGCGGGAACACGACGAAGCCGATCACCGTCAGGCTTCCGGCCACGACGAGGCCGTCGCGCACGAGCGTCACGTCCTCGACGAGTCGCAGCCCGACGAGCGCACCGAACAGCAGCACCGACATCACGAGGCCGTAGACGATTCCGAGCGAGACGCCCACGATCTGCCACGGGCTGCGCTGGAAGATGTTGCCGAGCAGCCGCAGCTTCAGTCGGAGAAACTGTGCAACCACTCCATGCCCTCCGCTGCCTTGCGCCCGCCGGCGAGTTCGACGAATCGGTCCTCGAGCGTCTGGCCGGCGCGCACCTCGTCGAGGGTTCCGGATGCCAGGACGCGCCCGCCGACGATGATCGCCGCCGAGTCGCACACCCGCTCGATGAGATCCATGCCGTGGCTCGAGAGCACGACCGTGCCGCCGCCGGCGACGTAACGCTCGAGGATCTCGGTGAGGTTCGCCGCCGAGACCGGGTCGACCGACTCGAACGGCTCGTCGAGCACGAGCAGCCGCGGCGCGTGGATCATGGCGCACGCGAGTGCGATCTTCTTCGTCATGCCCGCCGAGTAGTCGGCGACGAGACGATCGATCGCGTCGTCGAGCCCGAACGCGGCGATGAGGTCGGCGCTGCGCTCGCGGACGGTGCGGCTGTCGAGCCCGCGAAGGGATCCCGAGTACGCGAGCAGTTGTCCGCCCGTGAGCCGATCGAACAGGCGGAGTCGGTCGGGGAGGACCCCGGTGGCGCGCTTCGCGGCCAGCGGGGCGGCCCACGCGTCGATGTCGTTGATGAGGACGGAGCCCTCGTCGGGGCGCAGCAGGCCGGTGATCATCGAGAGCGTGGTGGTCTTGCCCGCGCCGTTCGGTCCGACGATGCCGTAGAACGACCCGGCCCGGACGTCGAGCGAGATGTGGTCGACGGCGGTGTTGCCGCCGAAGTGCTTGACGAGGCCTTCGACCGCCAGCACGCGGGGTGCGTCGGCGGGCGGTGCGGCCCTCGCCACGCGGAGCGTGCGCTTCTTGCGCGGCGTCGCCTTGGCGCGCGCCGCGATGACGGCGACCGCAGTGGCGGCCTCGGACACGGCCGCGTCGGAGGTCGGGAGGACGTCGGGGGTCGGAAGGGCCTCCGGCGTCTCGACGACCGGGGCGACCTCGACGGGCGCCTCCGCGACCGGGGCGGGCTCGGCGACCGCGGACGGCTCGGCGACCGCGGACGGCTCGGCGACCGCTGCCGCGACGGCGGCGGCCGCGACGACCGGTGCGACGTCGACCGGCCGCTCGACGACCGGCTCGGGTACGGCCTCGACGACCGGTTCGGGTACGGCCTCGACCGGCGTCTCGACGACCGGGGCTGGTGCAGGAGCGGGAGCGGGAGCCGCCTCGACCACCGGCACGGCCGCGGCCGCGGCGATCGGTGCGCCCTCGACCGGCGACTCGGGTGCCGGTGCCGGCGCGGCCTGGGCGTCGGGCACGGCCTCGACCGGCGCAGACTCCTCGACGGCGGCGGGCACGATGACCGGCACGATCTCGACGGGTGCCTCGTCGGCGGGCAGCGTCTTGCGCGGCGCCCGCTCGGCGGCCGTGGTCTCGGTCGTCATCGCCGCCGCGACCCGCTGCGACTGCCGCTGCTTCGCGGCTGCGGACGCGGCCCTGGTGCGCGCGGTCGGGGCCTCGGTCTTCGCGGCCGTCCGCGCGGTGCGTGCGGACTTCGCGGCGTCGGTGCGTGCCGAGGCCGCGCCCGCGGACGCCGCCCGCGAGGCCGCCGTGCGCTTCGACCCGCCCGCCTCGCCGCTCTCCTGCGACTCGTTCGCGGCCTTCGCCGCCGCGGCCTTCTCTGCGGCCGTCTTCGCCGCCGACGCCTTCGCGGCGGTGGTCTTCGCGGCCGTCGACCTCGCGGCCGTCGTCTTCGCGGCCGGGGTCTTCGCCGCCGTGGTCTTGGCGGCGGTCGTCTTCGCGGCCGTCGACCTCGCAGCCGTCGTCTTCGCCGCCGGGGTCGTCGCCGCCGTCGACTCATCCGTGGCGGTCTTCGCGGCCGTGCCCTTCGCGGCGGCCGAGGGCGTGCGCTTGGCCGGAGTCCGCCTCGGCGCCGCCGGCGACGCGGACGTTCGGGCGCTGTCGCCCTCGGCGCGCGTGTTCGACGCCCCCCGGTCGGCAGACACCCCCGTGCCCGTGCCTTCGGGAGCTTCGTCGTCGTGTTCGGAGCGCGAAACAGAAGTCACCACGCAAACCTATCAACGCCGGGCCGCCCGGCGCTCGCAAACGACGCGCGACGACGATCGGCACGCTGTGGATCTCCTGTGCACCGGATCACGATCGCGCTACGAAGCGTGAGATCATTCAGTCATCCGTAACCTGCTCCCGCTACGCTGATCACGGCATAACGGTGTGTCTTCAACAGATCTTCCGGATGAACTGCGTGTTAACTCTCGACCACCGAGGCCGCGGCATCCGACTCTCGAAGGAGCAGCAATGACCACCCAGATCGTGATTCTCGCGGCAGGCATGGGGAGCCGGCTCGGGCGTTCCCTCCCCAAGCCCCTCACCGAACTCAGCGACGGCCGCACCATCATGCGCCAGCAGTTCGACAACATCGAGCATGCGTTCGGCGCGGGCACCGACGTGACGATCGTCGTCGGCTACAAGCTCGAGCACATCATCGAGGCGTTCCCGCAGGCGTCCTTCGTCTACAACGAGGAGTACGACCAGACGAACACGTCGAAGTCGCTCATGCGCGCCCTCGCGGCCTCGCAGGCCGGCGGCGTGCTCTGGATGAACGGCGACGTCGTCTTCGACCCCAGCATCCTCGACCGCGCGCTGCCCTACATCGCCCGCGACCAGTCGTTCGTCACGGTGAACCACGCCAAGGTCTCCGACGAAGAGGTGAAGTACACGATCAGCGCCGAGGGCTACGTCAAGGAGCTCTCGAAGACCGTCAAGGGCGGCCTGGGCGAGGCCGTGGGCATCAACTACATCTCGAGCCGCGACAAGGCGACCTTCCTCGCGCACCTGCGTCGCGTCGGCGACCAGGACTACTTCGAGCGCGGCCTCGAGCTCGCGATCGAGAAGAACGGCCTGCTCGTCGAGCCGATGGACATCACCGACCTGTACGCGGTCGAGATCGACTTCGCCGAAGACCTCGAGCGGGCGAACCACTTCGTGTGATCGCAGGTCGGCGCTCGCACGACGCCGACCCACCGGTTCGACACAGCAGTGAAGAGCGGATGCCACGCGGCATCCGCTCTTCGCGTGTCAGCGCCCTTCGCGGCTCAGGGGGTCTCGCCGGCCGACTGCGCGACGCCCGCCTTGGCGAGCCGCGCCGCGATGAGGCGGCCGATCCACGTGAAGGCGACCGGGCTCAGCACCCAGAGCGGCAGGGCGATCGCCCATGCCCAGACCGTGTAGTGCTCGGCGCCGAGGCCGATGAAGACGCCGATCGCGAGCACCACGCCCGAGAACACCGCGGCGACGTAGAACATCCACGGGCTCCAGCGGCGGTAGCGCGTGATGAGGAACGGCACCTCGATGAGGGCGCCGACGAGCAGGCCCGTACCGACGAACCGGCCGATCCACCATGGCGCGAAGACGGCGCCGACCAGCCCCGCGATGACCCCGGCGAGCACCGCGGTGCCCGGGCGCTTGAGCAGCGCGAGCGCGACGATGCTCGGCAGGAAGTGCGCGCCGACGGTGACGCCGTAGAACAGCGGACCGAAGGCGGCGAACGCCGCGGCGAGGTAGCCGGAGGCCCCGGCGACGAGCCCGCCGCCGACGCCGATCGCCGCGCAGCTCAGCAGGACCCGGGTGGTTGTACGCCGCACGACGCTCCTCTCAGTCGGCGCCGCAGACGGCACCGCTACAAACCTACCGTCGCGAGCCATCTACGATGAGATCGTGATGAGCACCACCACGGTCGCGTACGGCGACGCCCACCCGCTGCAGCGCACCCGGTGGTCGCGCTATCGCCATTCGCTGTGGCTGCTCACCACGCGCGACCTGAAGGTGCGCTACTCCACGTCGGCACTCGGCTACGTGTGGTCGGTGCTCGACCCGCTCGTGATGGCCGGCATCTACTGGTTCGTGTTCACCCAGGTCTTCGACAAGGGCGTGGGCACCGACCCGTACATCGTGTTCCTGCTGTCGGCGCTGCTGCCATGGATGTGGTTCAACGGCGCGGTCTCCGATTCGACGCGGGCGTTCCTGAAGGACGCGAAGCTCGTGCGATCGACGATGATCCCCCGCACGATCTGGGTGAACCGCATCGTGCTCTCGAAGGGCATCGAGTTCCTGCTCGCCCTGCCGGTGCTCGCGCTCTTCGCGATCGTGTTCCACGCACCGGTGACCTGGAACCTGCTGCTCTTCCCGCTCGCGATCGCGCTGCAGGCCGTGCTCACGGCCGGGGTCGCCCTGATCGTCGCGCCGCTCGTCGTGTTCTTCCGCGACCTCGAGCGCGCGGTCAAGCTCGCGCTCCGCTTCCTGTTCTACGCCTCGCCGATCATCTACGGCGTCGCCGACCTGCCGAGCCAGCTGCACGTCTGGGCCGCGTTCAATCCGCTGTCGGGCATCTTCGGCCTGTATCGCTCGGCGTTCTTCCCGCAGGAGCTCGACTGGTTCGACGTCGTCATCGCCGCGCTCATGTCGTGCGCGATCCTCGTGGTCGGCCTGCTCGTGTTCCGCGGCAGCGTCCGCCAGGTGCTGAAGGAGATCTGATGACGGATGCCACGGCCACCGTGCCTGCGCTCGACGAGCCGTACGCGATCCGAGCCGACGGCCTCGGGGTGCGGTTCCGGCGCAATCGTCGCGGTCGGCGCTCGTTCAAGGACCTGCTCTCCGGCCGGCGGCGGCGCACCCGCCCCGACGAGTTCTGGGCGCTCCGCAACGTGTCGATCTCGGTGCGCCCCGGCGAGGCGATCGGCGTCGTCGGTCGCAACGGCCAGGGCAAGTCGACGTTGCTGAAACTCGTGGCCGGCGTGATGATCGCCGACGAGGGCACCGTCGAGGTCACGGGAGGCGTCGCCCCGCTCATCGAGATCACGGGCGGCTTCGTCGACGACCTCACCGTGCGCGACAACGTGTACCTGACGGCCGGGCTGCACGGCATGACCCGGGCGCAGGTCGACGAGAAGTTCGACGAGGTCGTCGAGTTCTCGGGCGTCGGCGCGTTCCTCGACACGCCGTACAAGCACCTCTCCAGCGGCATGAAGGTGCGCATCGCGTTCGCGGTCATCTCCCAGCTCGAGGAACCGATCCTGCTGGTCGACGAAGTGCTCGCGGTCGGCGACAAGGCGTTCCGCGAGAAGTGCTACGCGCGCATCGAGGAACTGCTCGCGGGCGGCCGCACGATGTTCTTCGTGTCGCACAACGAGCGCGACCTCCGCCGGTTCTGCACGCGCGGCCTCTACCTCGACGGCGGCGCCCTCCAACTCGACGGCCCGATCGGCGACGTGCTCGATCGCTACAACGCCGAGTACGGCACGACCTGACGGGGTGTCGGCGCGGCCCGACCGCGTCGACCCTTCGCGATCGCGGTCTCCGGCGCAACCCCCGGCGCAGGCCCAGCACGCTCACGTATCATCGCCGCATGCCCGAACGCGTGCACAACATCACCTCGATGGGCGGCGGCATGCCGTCCGAGCCGAACGCCGAGCACGTCGGCGAGCAGTCGGGGGCGACCGGCGCCGCAGGTCGGCCCGCCGAGCAGCCGTCCGGCATCGACCGCGGCATCGACCTCGTGCTCTCGATCCAGCGGCCGGTGGTCGTGGCGCACATCCGCAGCATCCGTCGCCGTGCCCCGCTCGGCACGCCCGACCAGCTCGTGCGCATCCTCGAGCGGCGCTACCTGGCCGCCGTCACGACCGGCGGCGCCGCGGTCGGCGCGACCGCCGTCGTCCCCGGCATCGGCACGGGCGTGACACTCGCGCTGTCCGGGCTCGAGACCGCCGGCTTCCTCGAGGCCACGGCGCTGTTCGCGCAGTCCGTCGCCGAGGTGCACGGCATCGCCATCGACAACCCCGATCGCGCCCGCGCCCTCGTGATGACCCTCATGCTGGGCCGCGAGGGCGTCGACCTCGTGCGCCAGTTCGCCGGCCAGGCCGGCGGCAGGGGCATCGCCCGCGACGCGTACTGGGGCGAGCTCATCACGAACGAACTCCCCCGCGCGCTCATGGGTCCCGTCGTCGACCGCCTCCGCGCCACCTTCATCAAGCAGTTCGCGGTCAAGGGCGGCGCGGGCATCATCGGCAAGGCGCTGCCGTTCGGCATCGGCGCGGCCATCGGCGGCACCGGCAACCACCTGCTCGGTCGAAAGGTGCTGCAGCAGTCCCGGCTCGCATTCGGCGGGGCGCCGGCGGTGCTGCCACTCGTGCTCGAGCCCACGGAGTCGACGCCCCTGCTGCAGGCGACGACCGCACGGCTCGCGCGCGTCGGTGCCTCGGTCGGCGTCGCCGCCACGGCGACGAGCCGCGGCATCCGCACGGTCGCGTCGCGCCTCACCCGCCGCGACGCGACGCTCGGCGGAGCGACGGATGCCGCGGCATCCGTCGGCGAGAACGCCCCCGGAACCGACCAGGCCGGCCCGCCCGGCACCGTCGGCCCCGACGAGGTCAGCTGAGCGACTCGACCTCGTCGTCGTCGGACTCCTCGTCGTGCTCGTCGATCTCCCCGTCGGCGGCGTGGATGGCGGCGAAGCGCTCCCACTCGGCCATGAGGTGATCGACCGCGGCGTGGAACCGTTCGGTCGTGACGCCCGGCGTCGTATCGCCGAAGTAGCGCTCGACCCAGAACCCGAGGCGCTCGAGCGCAGCCGCGTCGTGCGCGACCTCGTCGACGCGCGCGACGAGCGTCGCGGGGTCGGTCGCGTCGAGCCACTCGCAGGCCTGCAGGTAGCCGCTCGTGTCGATCTGCGCCGCGGGGTTGGCGGGGCGCGTGATCAGCAGCGGCTTGCCGGCCGCGAGCCGGTCGTAGACCATCGCCGAGATGTCGACGATGGCGACGTCGGCCGCAGCGAGCTGCCAGCCGAGCCTGGGCCCGTGATCGTAGAAGTGCTGCGCCGACGGATCCGACGCGTTCGCCGCGGCGATCGCCTGGATGATCTCGCGGTTCGCGGCGGCGTACCCGGGGTCGACGATGCCCGAGCGCGGGTGGGGTCGGTAGATCACCCGGTGGCGGCCCGTGGCGAGCAGACCCTTGACGAGGCCCACGCCGTGCGTCGCGATCGACCCGTACGCGGCCGCGTCGCGGTCTCCCTCCCACGTCGGCGCGTACAGCACCACCTCGCGCCCGTCGGGCGTGTACGGCAGTCGCGTGCCGTCGAGGTAGTGGTCGGCCTGCGGTCGACCGATCGGGATCGCCCGCTTGTCGAAGTCGTAGTCCCAGAGCACCTTGTCGAGCCGGGCCCTGGCGGCATCGCCCGCGATCAGGGCGTAGTCGTAGGCCTTGAACTGGTTCGTGGTCATGTACATCTTGTCGGACTCGCCGTGGTTGATGAACACGTGCCAGCGACGGCCGTACCGCATCATCTGGAAGTTCTTGGCGTTCTGGTTGACGTAGAAGATGACGTGCAGGTCCTGCTCGTGCACGACCTGCTCGAGGTCGGCGACCCGGCGAACGTACGCGACCGGCAACGGCGACTCGTCGAGGAGCGCCAGCGCGGCGCCGGATGCGCGGCTGAGCAGGAGCACCGGATACCGCTCGGCGAGCTCGGCGAGCGGGGCGTACCACTGGCGCAGTTGGTAGAGGTTGACCTTGCCGTCGGCGAAGTAGACGCCGATCCGGAACCGGTGCGGCTCGAGCGGCGCCTGCTCCTCGAGCTTCGCGCCGAGTGCGCGCTGGGCCCGCCGTGACCTGATGATCTCCTTGGCCAGCTTGACGGCGCGGCGCGCATCTCTTCTCAATCCCACTCACCAAGGGTAGCGAGGCGCGCCCGACCGGACGCCGCGGACGGCCGTCGGACGCTCGACCGAGAGCCGATCGTTACGAGGGCAGGACGGGTCGATTCAGACGACAGGCGGGCGCCCGGCGCGGGCCATGCGCCACACCGTCCGCCAGCGCACTGGCCGACGCTCGCCCGGATTCTCGCGCCAGCCGGCGCGCCAGCCGCCGAACCACGCCTTCAGCGCGGCGGGCTGCCTGGCCCATCGCAGCACCTGGATCGCGGTCCATGATCCGACGTAGAACGGCACGAGCAGGAGCGGCAGGTTGCGCCGGGCGAGCCAGACGCGGTTGCGTGCGTTGAGCCGGTAGTAGTACGCGTGGCGGGCCGGGTCGATGACGGGGTGCGCGGCCTCGAGGTCGCCCGCGTACCAGGCGATGCGGCCGGTGTCCCACACGCGCCACGCGAGCTCGATGCCCTCGTGCGCGTAGAAGAACGGATCGGCCCAGCCGCCCACGGCGTCGAACACGCGGCGCGGCATGAGCACCGCACCCTCCCAGCACGAGAACACGGGCGAGGAGTGCGCGGCATCGCCCTTGCGGATGCGCGGGATCCATCGACGAGGCGAGGTGAGGCCGGTGGGGTCGACGACGCGCGGCTGGATGAGCCCGAGCTCGGGGCGCGCGGCCAGCATGCGGCATCCGTCGCTCAGGAAGCCCGTGCCCGGCAGGAACGCGTCGTCGTCGAGGAAGAAGAGCGTGTCGCCCTCGACCTCGGGAACGCCGGCGTTGCGCCCGGCGGGGATGCCGAGGTTCTCGGGCAGGTGCAGGGTCTTGACGCCCTCGGGCAGCGCCGGATCGGCGGTCGCGGGGTCCCAGCCGTTGCCGACGCAGACGACGTCGACCTCGACGTCGCGCTGGTCGAGCACGCTCCGGATACCGCGCACCAGGTCGTCGGGCCGCGTGCCCATGGTGAGCACGACGACCCCGACGCGGGGGCGCAGGTCAGGAGCGGACACGGTTGGACGCCATGATCGCGACGAAATGCCCGATGACGGCGAGGACCGCGAGCGGCACCAACGCCGCGAGCACGATGCGGTCGACGAGGGGCTGTCCGAACACGAGCCCCACGAGCGATGCCGCGAAGACGATGAGCGTCAGCTCGACCGAGTGGTACAGGCGGTGGAACGGCACGAAGCGCGCGACCTTGCGGAGCTTCGCGACGAGGCCGCCACGGGGCGCGGTCTCGCCGTGCGTGTCGGCGAGCTTCGCGAGTCCCGCGTTCGCGCGCGCCACGTGCACCATGTCGTTGAGCGCCTTGTTCAGCACGATGACGAGCGCGAGCAGCGCGCCGAGCGTCGTGAACAGGAAGTCGGCCGGGAACTCGAGCGGATATGCGGCCGCGCGGATGCCGAGCGCGAGCGGGATCAGCGCCTCGGTCGAGTAGTGCCCGACCTTGTCGAGGAACACCCCGGCGGGCGACGACGTGCGACGCCACCTGGCCACCTCGCCGTCGCAGCAGTCGACGAGCATCTGCAGCTGCCCGAGCACGACCGCGAGCAGGGCGCCCCAGACGCCCGGGATGAGCAGGGCGGCGGCCGTCGACCAGCCCACGAGGATCATGAGCGCGGTCACGCCGTTCGCCGAGATCGGCGTCTTCAGCAGCCACCACGTGAGGTAGGGCGAGAAGCGTCGCAGGTAGAGCGAGGCGGTCCAGTGCTCGGCGTTCCGGCGGCCGCGCACCTCTGGCGGCTGCGCGACGGCACGGAGCTCGGCGATGCTCGAGGGCCTCGCCGAATGCGGGTCGATGCGCGACATCCGTGTCACCTTCCCGTGTGCTGTGCGATGTTGCTGGTCAACGAGAGGTACCCCGGAACGAACCCGGCCCCCCAGAAGACGTGGATGCATGGCAAGACTACGAGAAACCACAGCGCCGTGCGCACACCGTGCCCGCGAGCGTAGAGGAGGGTCGCCAGGATCACGAAGACGAGGTACACCGCGGGGATCGCGAACCCGAGCAGCAGCCACGGCGTCGCGCCGACCGCGACCTGCACGAGCCCCGCGATGCCGAGCACGAGCCCGACGAAGACGCCGACCACCATGAGCGGGGGCACGAAGTAGCGGATGCCGCTGGCGCCCGGGAAGCTGCGTGCGAGTTCGCCGCGCCAGAGGCCCGTCGAGAACATCTGCCTGGCGAGTCGCTCGAGCGTGGCGCGCGGACGGTACGTGACCGCGAGCTCGGGCGTGAACCACACGAGGCCTCCGGCCGCGCGCAGGCGCCGGTTGAGCTCCCAGTCCTGGCCGCGCTTGATGCGCTCGTCGAAGAGGCCGACGCGGAGCAGCGCCTCGCGGCGGAACACGCCGAGGTACACGGTGTCGGCGGGCCCGGCCTCGCCGCCGACGTGGAACGAGCCGCCGCCGAGGCCGACCTTGGTCGTGTAGGCCAGCGCGACGGCCTGCTGGAACGGCGTGATGCCCTGGGCGTCCATGATGCCGCCGACGTTGTCGGCGCCCGTGCGCTCCAGCACGTCGACCGCGATGCGCGTGTACTCGGCCGGCAGCATCGAGTGCGAATCGACGCGCACGACGACGGGGTGCACGGCTGCGCGGATGCCGAGGTTCAGGCCCGCCGGCGTCGACCCGACCTCGTTGTCGAGCACGCGCACCCTCGCGTCGCGGTCGGCGAGGTCTGCGACGAGCTCGCCGGTGCCGTCGATCGACGGGCCGAGCGCGATGAGCACCTCGACCGGGCCCTCGTAGTCTTGGGCGAGGATCGACTCGACGGCCTGCCGCACATGCGTGGCATCGTTCAGGACGGGCATCACGTAGGAGACTCCGACGAGCGGCGACGGAGTCGCCTGGTGGTGCTGCTCGGGCATGTTCCTCACTCGTGATCGGGTCGATCGAGCCTAGCAGCCGACCCGCTGCGAACCTGCGGTGCACGGGCTCGGCGATCCCGCCGACGCGACGAAGGCGGGGCCGGACCTCCAGGTCCGACCCCGCCTCGGTCGTGGATGCGTCTCGCGATCAGCCCTCGAACGTGCCGAGCGTGACGTCGGCGGTCTTCGACTCGCCGTCGCGCGTGTACGTGACGGTGGTCTTCGCACCGCCGGGCAGTGCGCGCACCTGCGCGGTCAGGTCGGTCTGGTCGGTGATCGGCACGCCGTTGAACTCGGTGACCACGTCGCCGGCCTGCAGGCCCGCGTTCGCGGCCGCTCCGCCGGCCGCCGGGTCTTCGGCGATGAGCGCACCGACGGTGTCGCTCGTGCCCTCGCTCTCGGCGGAGGTGACGACCGCGCCGAGCAGGCCGTGCGTGGCCGATCCGGTGTCGATGATCTCCTTCGCGACGCGCTCGGCGAGGTTCGCCGGAACCGCGAAGCCGACGCCGATGTTGCCGGACTCCGACGAGGAGCCCGTCGACAGGATCGCGACGTTGACGCCGATGAGCTTGCCGTCGGAGTCGAGCAGCGCGCCGCCCGAGTTGCCCGGGTTGATCGCGGCGTCCGTCTGGATCACGGGCAGTGAGACCTGGCTGGTCGCCGTCTGCTGCTGCTGCTCGCCGCCGGATCCGCCCTCACCGTCGGGCAGGTCGAAGAAGAAGTCGAACGGACTGTCGGAGCCGCCTTCGCCGCCCTGGCCGCCGTCGCCCTCGCCCTCGGTGGAGTCGTCCGGCGTGGTCGGCGCGGCCGAGGAGGCCACGTCGATCGAGCGGTTCAGCGCGCTCACGATGCCGTTGGTGACCGTGCCGGAGAGGCCGAGCGGCGCACCGATCGCGATCGCCGTGTCGCCCACGTTGAGCTCGTCGGAGTCGGCGAACTCGAGGGGGGTCAGGCCAGAGGCATCCGTCAGCTTGATGACCGCGAGGTCGGAGAGCGGGTCGGTGCCCACGACGGTGGCGGCGTAGAGGTGCCCGTCGTTCGTCTTGACCTGGATGGTCGGCTCGGAGATCTCGCCGTCGAGCGTGACGACGTGGGTGTTCGTGAGCACGTAGCCGTCGTCGGAGAGGATGATGCCGGAGCCGGTGCCGGCCGCGCTGCTGCCGGAGACCGAGATCGTGACGACGCTGGGGCTCGCCTTCGCGGCGACCGCGGTGATCTGGTTGACCGAGTCGGTGTCGTTCACGACGATGTTCTGCGTGTTCGCGGCCTCGCTCGAGGTCGTGCCGCGGTCGTTCGAGCTGACGAGCGCCGTGATGCCGGCGCCGGAGGCTCCGCCGATGAGGGCGGCCGCGACGGCGACCGCCGCGATCAGGCCGAAGCCCGCGCGCTTCTTCGGCTGCGCCCCGGAGACGGGGGCCGCAGGCTCGCCCGGCTGGTAGGGCGGGACGCCGGCGTAGGGCTGGGTCGGCTGGTGGTCGCCGGGGCGGGGGCCGCCGAATGCGGGCGGCACCTGGCCGGGCGGGGTCGCGCCGGCCTGAGCCTGCGGCGCGATCGGGGTCGTCGGCGCGGTGGCTGCCGTCGGGGCGGCAGGAGCCGTCGGGGCGGCTGCACGAGCAGGGGCTGCGGCGGCAGCGGCATAGGGCTGCGGCGCCTGACCCGGCGTGTAGACGGTGCCGGTGGCCTGGACGGGGGCCGGCGTGGTCGGCGCGGCGGGTGCGGCCGGGGCTTCGGCGGCGGGCGCTGCGGGCGTTGCCGGAGCGGCCGGAGCTGCCGGAGCGGCGACGGGCGCGGCCTCGTCGGCTGCGGCATCCGTCGCGGATGCGGTGTCGGCCTCGGGCGTGGTCTCGGTGATCGGGGCGGCGGTGACGTCGGCCACGGGCGTTGCGGGGACTTCGGACGTCACGGACTGCGCGGCGGCGTCAGCGGCCTGCTCGCCATCGGGAGTGTTGCGTCCGTCGGTGCTGTCGGTCATGGTGTGCTCCTTCCAAAGCGAAGCCAGCTTCTCGCCGCAACCTGTGCGGGGCATCGGCGAAGTCTATGACTTCGCTATCCGCCGGCGGTGAAGGCTCCGAGTGCGGATGCCGACGGCTGGAACGCCGTGGGTCAGCGTACCCGGCGCACCCTGACGTACGGTGAGAGCGTGAGCGATCTCCCACCGATTCCACGGGTGCACCCGTCGTCGTCCGAACGGCTCCGACCCTGGCAGCGCACGGCCGCGGGCGCCGGCCTCCTCGGGCCCGACGGCGGCATCGCCGCCACGATCTTCGCCGAGATGAGCGCGCTCGCGACCCGCACGGGCGCGATCAACCTCGGACAGGGGTTCCCCGACGAGGACGGCCCCGCCGCCGTGCTCGAGGCGGCACGGCAGGCGATCGCCGACGGGGTCAACCAGTACCCGCCCGGCACCGGCATGCCCGTACTGCGCGAGGCCGTCGCCCGGCACCAGGAGCGCTGGTACGGCATCGAGGTCGACCCCGCGGCCGAGGTGCTCGTCACCGCCGGCGCGACCGAGGCGCTCGCGGCGACGATCCTCGCCCTGGTCGACGACGGCGACGAGGTGGTCACGTTCGAGCCGTACTACGACGCCTACGCGGCCCTCATCGCGAGGGCGGGCGGCGTGCACCGCACGGTTCCGGTCCGGTTCCCCGATTGGCGGCCCGACCTCGACGAGCTCGCGTCCGTCGTCGGCCCGCGCACGCGGCTCATCATCGTCAACTCCCCGCACAACCCGACGGGCGCGGTGTTCGATGCCGAGGTGCTCGCGAAGGTCGTCGAGCTCGCCGAACGCCACGACGCCGTCATCGTCACCGACGAGGTCTACGAGCACCTCGTCTTCGACGGTGCGCACGTGCCGATCGCCTCGCTGCCCGGTGCCCGCGAGCGCACGGTGACCATCTCGTCGGGCGGCAAGACGTTCAGCACGACCGGGTGGAAGATCGGCTGGCTCGTCGCCCCGGCGCACCTCGTCACGTCGATCCTCGCCGTCAAGCAGTACCTCACCTACGTCAACGGCGCGCCGTTCCAGCCGGCGATCGCCACGGGCCTCGACCTGCCCGATGCGGTGTTCACGGATGCCGCGGCCGCCCTCGCCGCCAAGCGCGACGTGCTCGCCGCCGGGCTCCTCGCCGCCGGGTTCGCGATCTCGCTGCCCGCGGCGGGGTATTTCATCGTGGCGGATGCCGCGCCCCTCGGCTTCGACGACGGCGCCGAGCTCTGCCGACGGCTGCCCGAGCTCGCCGGCGTCGTGGGGGTGCCGATCTCGGCGTTCGTGCATCCCGAGCGCCGCGCCGACACCCGGAGCCTCGTGCGGTTCGCGTTCTGCAAGCGCCTCGAGGTGCTGCAGGAGGCCTCGACGCGGCTCGCGGGGCTCGGGGCGCGATGACGGCCGGCGAGACACCCGGCATCGACATCCGCCATGCGTCGCGACGCGACCTCGACCTCACCGAGGCCATCGAGAACGAGGCCGACGAGCTGCTGATCGCGCTCCTGCGGCCGCAGAGCTGGCGGCCGCCGCCGAAGCGCAGCACCGCGGCCACGACCGGATCACCCTCCGCACCTTCGCCGACGTGCCGTTCAACGCCCCCTTCTACGAGACCTGCGGCTTCGTCGAGACCGAGCCAGACACGGAGTTCCACCGCGGGCTCGTCGGAGCCGAGCACGATCACGGGCTGTCGACGTCGGAGCGCCGCATCCAGATGACGAGGGCGCTGCACTCCCCCGGCGGCCCGCTGCTCCTCGGCGAGACGGTCCCGCTGCGCGCAGGCGGCTGACTCAGCGCGGCATGACGCCGAAGCGGCGGAGCGCGAGCGCCGGATTGACCCTCCGGACCGCGGCGATGCGGTCGGCCGAGACCCAGGCGACCGCGACATCCGTCGTCTCGCCGATGGTCGCGAGCTCGACCCCCATGGGGTCGACGATCATGCTGTTGCCCGCGCCGACCGGCGGGGCGTGGTCGGCCGCGGCGACGAAGATCGTGTTCTCGAGGGCGCGCGCCGTGGTGAGCACCCGCCAGTGCGCCTCCTTCAGCGGACCGCGCACCCACTCGGCCGGCATGCACACGACGTCGGCGCCGGCATCCACGATGCGACGGGTGACCTCGGGGAACCTCGCGTCGTAGCAGGTCTGCAGTCCGAACCGCAGGCCGCCGGCATCGAAGAGCTCGGGCTCCTCGACGGCGCCGGGCGCGACCCACTCGGACTCCCGCTGGCCGAACGCGTCGTAGAGGTGCAGCTTGCGGTAGGTCGCCACCACTCCGGCGCCGGGTGCGACGGCGACGACGGTGTTCGACACGCGCGGCTCCCCCTCGACGCGCTCGATCATGCCGGCCACGAGGTGCACGCCGAGCCGATCGGCGAGCGCGGCGAGGGCGGCCGTGAAGGAACCGTCGACGGGTTCGGCGGCCGCGAGCCACGCGGCATCCGGCTGGGGGGTGAAGAAGCTTGAGTACTCGGGGAACACGACGAGGCCCGCGCCGCGGGACACGGCGAGCCCGGCGAGGCGCGTGATCTCGGCGAGGTTCGCCGCGGTGTCGTCGCCGGGCGCGAACTGGGCGACGGCGACGCCGAACGACGACTCGGTCGGCGTGCCCGCGGCATCCGTTTCGGAGGTCATGCTGCGATGCTACGCACGTGCGGCGTCGAGCGTCTCGAGCGCCCACGCGTAGTGCCCGCCGAGGCACTCGTGCACGGGTTCGGCGAGCGGGCCGCGGAGCCAGTCGTGCCCGGCCGGGTCGAAGAGCTCCTCGTCGGTGAGCGACTCGACGCGCGCCAGCACGGTCACGTGGCTCTCGCGCAGGCGTTCGCGCGCCGTCGCGAGCGTGCCGCCGTTGCGGTACCGGTCGCGCAGCGCCGCATTCAAGTCGTCGAGCTGCGCCCAGGTGAACCCCTCGGCGGGGTACGCGACGGGCTCCCCGGCGCGCTCGGCGTCGAGCCATCCGAGCAGCAGCACGTGCCACGCGTACAGGTGGTCGAGCAGGTCGTGGATGTCGCGGTCGCGCCCCTCACGCGGGAACGGCGCGTCGCGCTCGGCCGTGGGGATGCGCTCGATGGCCTCGTCGAATCGATGGAACCCGCGCACGGCGGCGGCCTCGAGCTGGACGCGATTCGTCGGTACCGACATGGGCCAATGCTAGGCGGTCGCGCCGCGAACCGACGAGATCAGGTCGACGACGCGCTCCGGTTCGGCGATGCCGGTCGAGTACACGTACGTCGCCGCGAACCCCAGGGCGGCGAGCTCGCGCACCGTGCCGGCGACGCCCTCGACCGTCGACTCGCCGTCCACTCGGATCATGGCGGTCTTCTCGATCGTCTCGTAGTCGCGACCGACGGCGTCGCAGTGGGCGCGCAGCACGTCGAGCTTGCGGCCGGACTCGGGCGTGAAGCCGATGTTGCATGCGTCGGCGTACTGGGCGACCATCCGGAGCGTCTTGCGCTCGCCGCTGCCGCCGATCATCAGGTACGGATGCGGACGTGTGATCGACTGCGGCGAGTTGAGCGTGCGCCCGAGGCGGTAGACCTCGCCCTCGTACGGGTCGTCGGAGTCCGACCACATCGCGAGCGCGATCTGCAGCGTCTCCTCGAGCCGTCGGAACCGCTCGGCGACGGGCGGGAACTCGAAGCCGAGGCCATCGGACTCCTGCTCGTTCCACGCGGCGCCGATGCCGAGGCCGACCCGGCCGCCGGAGAGCACGTCGAGCGTCGTCACCTGCTTCACGAGCAGCGCGGGTTCACGGTAGATCACGCCCGTCACGAGCGTGTGCAGCAGCGCCGTCTCGGTGTTCGCGACGATGAAGCCGAGCGTGGCGTAGGCCTCGAGCATCTCGTGCTCGACCGGCCCGATGCCCGGGAGCTGCCAGAAGTGATCCATCACGGTGATGCGCTCGATGCCCGACGCCTCCGCGTTGCGCACGTGACGGGCGAGCGCGGGTCCGAGATCGTGCGCGCCGCTCGTCCAGGTGTAGTCCGCGATGTGCAGTCCGAATTCCATGCCGATGCGCTCCATCCTCCGAAGGGATTCGGATGTCGCAGCCGAACCCAGAGCGTCAGGCTACGCCCGATTCCGCGATCCGCCGAGCAAGGGTCCAGACGCGAGCCGCGGCCCTCGGATCCTCGAGCCGGCTGGGAAGCTTCGCCTGCCCCGGCGGGCCCGACAGCTGGAACAGGCCAGACGGGGCGATGAAGCGCCCAGGCGCGACATCCGTCGTCACTGCGGCGAGCGCGGACTCCGCGGCCTGCGCGGGCGTACTGCCGAGCCGGCGGCTCAGCCTCCCGAGGAGGGGCGGCGCCTTCGCGCGCAGGTCGGCGGCGATCGCCGTGTCGGGCACGATGCCGGGATGGCAGAGTGCGACGCGCAGGCCATCGGCCCCGTGGCGCCGCCCGAGTTCGAGGCCGAAGAGCCCGAGCGCGAGCTTCGACGATCCGTACGCGCGCAGCGGCGTGTACCGACCCGTCACGAACTCGTCGTCGAGATCGAGGCGAGCGGATGCCGCGGCCAGGCTCACCTGCACCACGACCCGCGGCTCCGGCGCGGCGAGCAGCAACGGCAGGATGCCGAGCAGGAGCACGGCGTGCCCCAGGAAGTTCGTCTGGAAGTGCATCTCGTAGCCGTCGGCGGTCATGTGCCGCTCGCGATCGCCGAGCAGCACGACCCCGGCGTTCAGCACGACCCGATCGATCGGGCGACCGTCGGCGAGCAGGTTCGCGACGAGGGCGTGCACGGAGTCGAGCCTGGCGAGGTCGAGATCCGCGACGACCAGGCGGGCATCCGGGTCGCTCCCGCGGATGCGAGCGCCGACCCTCGCACCCTTGCCTGCGTCGCGCACGGGCATCAGCACCTCGGCCCCCGCCCCGGCGAGCGCCCGCGCGATCTCGACGCCGATGCCGTCGCTCGCGCCCGTGACGAGGGCGCGCGCCCCGCCCAGGTCCGGCAGCTGCACGGCACTCGCGCGATCCGTGCGGGCGCCGGTCACGAGCCGCCGCCGTCCGTGCCCGCCGCACCCCGCGAGGAACTCGATCGCCGCATGGCCGCAGCGTATCCGGGCCGCTCGGCGCGGTGCCTCCGGGCTGTCCCCGAGGCGGGCGCGCCGGCGATGTGCGAGCGGCATGGCGCCGTGTGACGGAACCGGTGCGTCGCGCGGCATCCGCTCGTAGCGTTGACGCATGTCCGTCATCGCGTACTTCGAGTTCCCACTGTCCGAAGGCCCGTGGGGTGACGACGCCGTCGGCGTCTTCACCGACCTGGCCGCCGAGATCTCCGCGGAGCCCGGCTTCAGATCGAAGGTCTGGACCGAGGACCCCGAACGCGGCGTGGCCGGCGGGGTCTACGTCTTCGACGATGCGGCGAGCGCCGAGGCGTACGTCGCCAAGCACACCGCGCGCCTCGCCGGATTCGGCATCGCCGACATCGACGCGCGCATCATCGGCGT
The DNA here is from genome assembly GCF_040547485.1 of Agromyces sp. PvR057. NCBI lineage: Bacteria > Bacillati > Actinomycetota > Actinomycetes > Micrococcales > Microbacteriaceae > Agromyces > Agromyces sp. PvR057. The sequence continues at coordinate 1,399,706 of NZ_JBEPPT010000001.1, read as the reverse complement.
GAACGAGGGGCTGTCGGCGCTCACGAACGGCGCGGTATGACGCCCGCCGGGTGACGGCGAAGGAGAGCACCGCGATGCGCTCGACGGTTCCAGTCCAACGCCTCGCCGGCTCCGGAGTCTGGCATTCTGATCAGCATGTCCTCGCGAAGCACACCCCGCGGCTTCGGAAGATGCTCGCCGACCGCCGCATCGTCGACGGCGGCATCGTCCGGTGCTTCTCCCAGGAGGCCACCGGCAAGGACCTCACCCCGGTGAACGACCGGAAAGACCACCGCGCCCTCGGCGACATCCGCCTCCACCAGGAGGAAGGCCGCACGTACCGGCGCCTGTTCCAAGGAGCCGCGTGAGCCGCCGCAAGCCGTTGCTCGACGAACGGGTGATCGAGAACCTGCAGGCAACTGCCGAAATGGGACGCACCGTGAATCGGTGGGACATCGTCGGAGACCCGGTGAACGGGACCACCGTCCAGTTCCATGACGGCAGCATCGGCTACTCCGTCACCTTGGATGCCGGCACCTCCACGGTGCACCGGGTGTGGTCGGAGACCTCCAGGAAGGAGCTGTTCCGAACTCCCGACCGGGCGCTCCTCACCCGGTGGCTCCTGTGGAAGACCAGCACCAACAAGCGAATGAACCTGGGGCTCCGCTGGTGCCCGATCATCCTGGCGCCCGACACTCTCCCGGACCGCACCACGATCGCCCAGACGGAACCCGGGATCCTCGCACTCACCTACGGTCAAGGTTCAGCGACCGGGCCCGTCGACGGGTTCGAGGCGTTGTTCGAACTGGCGCTGCTCAGCGGACCGTTCACGTGGGAGATCGTCCGGGCGCTCCGCTCCGAGCACGGGCTGCCGTTCTTCTGCAACTGGGACACCCCCGGCGTCCCCGAAAGCTCATGGGGGAAGAGCCCGCACGAATGGGACGACTTCGAGCCGTGGCTGAACCGCGCGACCGTCGCACCGACCGGCGACCCGATCTCCGGTGAGGCGCTGGCCATCCTCGACGAGTACGCCATCACCCACTCTCACCGCAGCAGCCCGCAGATCCACGACAGTGCGGTGTCGTTCGGGCATGTGGGGATGGACGTCTACAGGATCCGGTACCGGAACGGCATCATCCAAGCGTTGCAGTCCGGGGAGAAGCAGAGCGACCGGGTCATCTTCCGCACCGACTCCCAGCACGCCGCCGACGTCCACGTCGCCCTGCTCTGCCTGCCCGGTCGCGTCGGCGACCTGCCGTTGCCGGCTGACGTCACCCTGACCGAAGTCGACCACGGCCGGCTCCTCCGACTCGAATGGCCCGGCGGATGGGCGGAAGCCCCGAACGACCCGGAGTTCCGGTGGCTGCCGAGGATGGCGCCGTACATCACCATGACGTTGGACCAGATCCGGCGACAGCTGAAGGAGCACAGTGTCTGAGAGCTCGCAACTGCGACTGGCGGACGGTGGCGCAGGTCTCGACGCCGGCGACGATGACACCAGCGGGCAGCCTGTCCGCGAGAGCTTCCCGCCAGGGCGCGGGTCGACCGCGACGTCGCGATGACGAGGGCGACCGGGCAACTCGTGATCCTCACGGGCTGATCTTCGCCGGGCGTTGGGCGTGTCGCTCCCCGACCCGCTACATTCGAACACACGTTCGAATCGAGGGAGTGGCGACATGTCGATCACGCTGGAGGCCGTGACCATCTGGGAGCAGGGCGGGGTGCCCGTCAGGCTCGTGTTCAGGGGCGAGCGCTGGCGACCCGTCGACACGCCGATCCCGCTCACCCAGGAGCCCGAGACGCTTCCGGCGGCGTTCACGCACCCACCCGCGCAGCAGCTCGGCTGGCGCATCCGCGCGTGCTCCGAGGCCGACGAGCTCGTCACGCTCGACATCGTGCGCGTCGACGGCGGCTGGGTGGTCGATCACCTGTGGTCGTGACGCGCACTGCTCCCAACGGCCGTCAGGGTCAAGGGGGCGAACCGGTCGGCCTCGGCCGGTACCGTCGACGTATGCCACTCTTCGGACCCCGCGAGCCCCGCATCATCCGCCTGCAGAATCCGTCGGTCGCACTCAAGGCCGACCGCGCGCCCTGGAGCCTGTGGGCCGACGGATTCGGTCGGTTGGCGATCCGATCGATCCAGGCGATCGTCGTCGTCGCGATCGCGGCGGGCGTCATCTTCGTGATCCAGTCGCTCACGCTCGTCACGATCCCGCTGGTGCTCGCACTCATCTTCGCGAGCGCGTTCGCGCCGGCCATGCGCTGGATGCGCAGCCGCGGCATCCCGTCGGTGCTCGCGACGCTCATCACGCTCCTCGTCACCGTCGCCCTGCTCGGCGGGCTCGGCTGGCTCATCGTCTGGGCCGTGCGCGACCAGTGGGACGAGCTCTACGCCCAGGCCCAGGAGGGCTTCCAGTCGCTGGCGGTCTGGGCGCAGGACCTGCCGTTCTTCCCGACGCCAGACCAGCTCGACGACTGGATCGCGCAGATCACCGACTTCCTGACGAGCGCGCAGTTCGGGTCGGGCGCGATCGCCGGGGTCGGGGCCGTCGCGAGCTTCATCACGGGCTTCGTGCTGCTCGTCACGATCCTGTTCTTCTTCCTCAAGGACGGCCCGCAGATGTGGGAGTTCCTCCTCCGCCCGTTCCGCGGCGAGAACTACGCGCGCGCGCGCCGGGTCGGCGACAAGACCGTCTCGGTGCTCGGCTCGTACGTGCGCGGCACGGCGGCGGTCGCCCTCGTCGATGCGATCGGCATCTACATCGGTCTCGTGATCCTGCAGGTGCCCCTCGCGATCCCGCTCGCGGTGCTCGTCTTCGTGCTCGCGTTCATCCCGATCGTCGGCGCGACGCTCGCCGGCATCCTCGCCGCGCTCGTCGCCCTCGTGGCGAACGGCTGGGTGAACGCCCTCTTCGTCGTCGGCGTCGTCGTGCTCGTGAACCAGCTCGAGGGCAACTTCCTGCAGCCGGTGCTCATGGGCCGCACGATGAAGCTGCACGCCTTCGTGATCCTCGTCGCGCTGACCGTCGGCACGGCGCTCGGTGGCGTGCTCGGCGCGGTGCTGGCCGTGCCGATCACCGCCGTCGCGTGGGGCGTGATCCAGGTCTGGGACGGCCCCGGCCTCCCGGCCCGCTGGGCACGACCGAAACGCGAGCCCGAGCGCGTCGCCTGAGGGTTCCCCGCCGGCGGTCCGAAACACCTGCTGGCGCAATGGCGATACACGGGCGTATCGTGCCTCCGAGACGGAGCATTGGGGGAATGCCATGACGGATGCCGCAACGAAGCCGACCATCGTGCTGGTGCACGGGGCGTGGGCCGACGGATCGAGTTGGGACGCGGTGACCCGCGCCCTGCAGGCGCAGGGGTTCACGGTGCTCGTGCCGCCGAACCTGCTGCGTGGACTCACCGAAGACAGCGCCTACGTCGCATCCTTCCTCGCGCAGCGCACGAGCGGGCCGGTCGTGCTCGTCGGACACTCCTACGGCGGCGCGGTGATCACCAATGCCGGCACCGCCGGTGACGTTCGCGCGCTCGTCTACGCCAACGCGTTCATGCCCGACGAGGGCGAGACGGTCGTCCAGCTGCTCGAAGGGTCGAGTTCGGCCCTCGGCGTCGCGGATCCGACGACCATCTTCGACATCGCCGGGTACCCGGGAGCCCCCGAAGGAGCGGCCGAGGTGTTCCTCAAGCCCGAGGTCGTGCACGCGTCGTTCGCGCAGGACCTCGACGAGGCGACGCGGTGGACCATCGCCGCGAGCCAACGCCCGGCATCGCTCGTCGCCAACGTGACGCCGTCGGGTCCGCCCGCCTGGACGTCGATTCCGAGCTGGGCGGTCATCGGCACCGACGACCGCGTCATCCCGGCCGACGTGCTGCGACGCATGGCCGAACGGGCGGGCTCGACCGTCTCCGAGGTGGCCGCGTCGCACGTCTCGATGGTGTCGCACCCCGAGACCACGATCGACGCGATCCTCGCGGCGGTCGATTCGATCTGAGGCCTGCGAACGCCGGGGCTGCCGCGGCAGCCCCGGCGGCGCGCCCGCGCTGAGCGACTCGCGGCGTCAGCGACTCGCGGCGGCGTCGGCGGTGGTGACGACATCCGGCGGCGTGAGCGTGTGCGACGTCGACGCCGCGGCCGACGCGTACTCGAACTCGGTCGGCTTGCGGGTGACCCCGCGAGCGACGAGCAGTGCGAGCGCGATGCCGAGCACGCACCAGATGCCCATCGAGATCGACGACCACGAGAACGCGTCGGCGAGGGCCGCGCTTTCGGTGGCACCCTCGGCGAGGCGGTTCGCCGAGACGGATCCGTAGACCGACGCGACGATCGCCGTCATCACGGCGGCGCCGACATAGCGGGCCATGTTCGAGACGCCCGACGCGGCGCCGACCTCGCGCGGCTCGACGCAGGCGGTCGAGATCGACGAGCACGGGCCGTTCTGCAGGCTCATGCCCGCGGCGACCCCGATCAGCGGGAGCACGAACAGGGCGTACGTCCACGTGTCCTGCACGAACGCGAGCGCCGCGAAGGAGACGGCCATGATGATGAAGCCGACCGCGATGGTCGTGCGGGCGCCGATGCGGCCGACGATCGGCGTGATGAGCGGTGCGAGCACCACGGCGGCCGCGGCCACCGGCAGTGTCGCGAGGCCCGCCTGGAAGGCATCCATGCCGAGCGTCGAGGGATCCTGGAAGTACAGGCTCACGACGTACATGATCGCGTTCACGGTGCCGGAGCCGAGCAGGATCGAGAGGGTCGCTCCGACGAGGATCTTGTTCCGGAGCAGACCGAGGTCGAGCAGCGGGGCCTTGACCCGGCTCTCGACGAGCACGAACCCGATGGTCGCCAGGATGGTGATGGCGAAGCATCCGAGCGTCGGGAGCGACACCCAGCCCCACGCGCTGCCGTTCGTCAAGGCGAAGATGAGCGGGGCGAGGATCGCGGCGATGAGCACGGTGCCAGCGAGGTCGATCGATCGCGGGCGCGTGGGGTCGAGGGACTCCTGCACGGCGATGAGCGTCACCGGGATGCAGAGCACGGCGATCGCCGCGTCGATCCAGAACAGCCCCTGCCAGCCGAGCGTGGACGCCAGCAGGCCGCCGACCAGCGGCCCGGCTGCGGCACCGACCGCGGATGCCGCGCCCCAGAGCGTCACCGCCCGCAACTGCTCCTTGCCCGTGCTCGAGGCCGACAGCAGGCTCATGCCGCACGCGAGGATGGTCGCGCCGGCGGCGCCCTGGATGCATCGCCCGGCGATCACGCCGACGCCCTCCTGCGAGAGCGCGATGAGCACGCACGAGGCGATGAAGAGGAAGAGGCCGCCGAGGAAGATCTTCCGGCGGCCGAACACGTCGCCGAGCGAGCCCGACGTGACGATGACGGCGGCTCCGACGAGGGAGTACCCGGTGACCGCCCACTGCAGCGTGTCGGTCGGCGTGCCGGTGTCCTCCGAGATCGCCGGGATCAGGATCGACACGGCCGAGGTGTTCGCGTTCACCACCAATGCCGAGACGGATGTCGCGATGAGCGCGCCGAGCGCGTACCGCTTCGAAGTTGGCGATGTCATCCCCGTGTCCCCCATGGGAACTTCATACCATCCTCCGCGGAGCACGCCCGAGTGCGACCCGGAGATCATCGACGGCGGCGATCACCGACGCCGAGCGGGTGATGCCCACGGTCGAACTGGTGCGTCACCAGGGCTCGGTCAGCGCTGTCCTCGAGCAGCGAGAATGAGAACCACGACTTCTTCACGAAGCTGCACGTTTCTGCATGTTTTGCGCTATCGTACTGGCTATGGACACGTACACGCCGGCATTTCTCCTGTTGCAGCAGGACGACACCGTCCTGCGCCTTCCCGGCGATCCCACGGGAACGGGCGAGCATGTGGAGACTGCGCGCGAACGCGGGCTACCCGTGTACACAGGCCTCGACGAGACCCCCTCGCGCTAGGAGATCGCAGCGCAGATGGATACGACGATCGCCGCAGAGACGCTTCGCGCTTGGGCGCTGGACGAGCGCGCGCGAGCACACGTGATGGGCGACCCAGTGCTGGCCGACATGGCTCGTCGGGTCGCGGCGAGATATGTCGCCGGAGAAGACATCGACGCAGCCGAGCTCGCAGTGAAGAGTGCTGTCGGCCGCGGACACAACGGAAGCATCGAATTCGCAGGTGAGAGTGTCCGCGACCGGGACGAAGCCATCGCCGCGACGGAGAGGTTCGTGTCTCTCGCGCAGCGCGTCGGAGCCGCCGAGATTCCCTCGACCGTTTCCGGCGACCTGTCGCACATCGGCCTGCTCGTGTCGACGGATCTGGTGCGCGCCAATGCCCTCCGGACAGCGGAGGCGTGCGAAGCAGCTGGCACCGTCTTCATGATCTCCGCCGAGGGATCCGATCGCACGGACGCCGTGCTCGACGTGTACGAGTGGCTCTCCGCCCGTACGAGCAGTGTGGGCATCACGCTCCAAGCTCGACTGCACCGATCAACCGCCGACGTGGATCGTCTTCTCACGCTCCCCGGTCGCATCCGCCTGGTGAAGGGAGCCTTCCTGGAACCATCTGCGGTAGCGCTCGGTCGAGACAGCGGTGAGCTTGCCGTCCGCTACCAGGAGTTGGCCACGCGGATCCTCGCGACCGGACACCCCCTGACGTTGGCCACGCATGACGAGCCCCTGCTGCGCACCATTCTCGGGCAGGTGGCTGAGGCCGCTGCCGTCGAGGTGGAGATGCTGATGGGGCTCGGTGACGACCTTCTCGACAGCCTGCATGCCGAGGGATGGGCTACCCGCGAATACTGCATCTTCGGGGATGGGTGGTGGCTGTACGTCCTCAATCGAATGGCCGAGAGCCCCGAGCGTGTGTTCCGGGCGATCACCGATCTCGGCCCGCTGACACCTTAGGAGCGATCCTCATGGACCGTGCTGCACCAGTCCCTCGCCGCGGGATCGACATTCCGGATCATCGCGGCCGCGTAGGACTTGCCCAGATCGGCTTGGATCTGCGCCGAAATCCGGATGTTGCGGTGCGAAGCGTCGAAGTGACATCCGACGGCTGGCACGTCCTTCGGCGCACAACGTTCGACTACCGCGATCGAAACGGGAACTGGTCCCGGCAGCAGCGGGAGACCTACGACCGCGGCAACGGCGCTGTGATCCTCCTGCACAACACTGATCAACAGACCGTGCTGCTCGGACGGCAGTTTCGCTACCCGGCGTACGTGAACGACCATCCCGACGGAATGCTCATCGAGTGCGCAGCGGGCCTTCTCGAGGGCGATGATCCCGAGTCGGCCATCCGTCGCGAGGCGGAGGAAGAGCTCGGCGTCACGGTGGGAACCGTTACTCCTGTCTTCGAGTCCTACATGAGCCCCGGATCCGTGACGGAGCGTCTGCATTTCTTCGCCGCTCCCTATAGCCCGATCGATCGGCGCCATGCCGGCGGCGGGCTCGCGGAGGAGGGCGAAGACATCGAAGTGCTGGAGATGCCGATCGCCGTCGCGCACACGATGATTCGAGAGGGCAGCATCACCGATGGGAAGACCATCATGCTGATCCAATGGGCCCTGCTCGATGGCCCATTCCGGTCAGCACGCCGGTAGTCAGCATGCCCCGGTCGACGGTGTTCGTCGCCCGCGCCTGATGCCGTGACCGTAGGTGACCGTAGGTGACCGCAGGCGGCCCCAACGGGCCGATGACTGGATGCGCTGAAGAAATCCCCGCGGATCAACAGATCAGCGTCTTCGATTCGATGACCGGCGCGATCAGTGCGCTCTTGGTGCCCGAGGGCAGCCAGTGACCGCCACCCATCGGCAATGCAAAACTGAAGCGCGACCCGAGAAGGTCTGTGGTCGCGCGCGCACTAGTCGAGCTTGTGCGGTAAGTGATCGCTCGTCATCCGCCCGAAGCGGCATTCGCCTGCTCGGTGCGCATGCGGCTTCGGTGCACCTCGGCGAGGCCGATCATCCCGGCGATGAGCAGGACGACGACGGCAACCACGGCCTCCGCGTGGAGCACGCTGGCGAGTGGGACGATCGCCCATGGCAGGGCGACGCCAGCGGTCCCCCAGGTCATGACGTCGCGCCACGGAACGCCGTAGCGAAGGGATTCCGCGACGCTCGCAACGTAGTACAGCGCGATTCCACCCGCGATGCAGACTGCGGCACCGGGAGCCAGGGTATGTCCGGCTTCGGCCACAGCGGTGACGAGTCCAGAGGCGAACAGCGCGATGCCCGAGATCAGGATGAACGGCAGGTACATCACGGCGTCTCGCAGCGCCCCGATGCGGCCGGCCGACTGGAGCCTACGCAAACCGACTTCCGCCGAACCGGAGGCATAGCGGAAGAACACCCATGCGAGCATCGCGATGGCGAGGAACACAAGAACCGCGGTCACGCCCGAAGCGAGCGTCCAGTGCGCGTCGAGCTCCGCGATGGTCGCCAAGATCGACTCCCCGAAGACGATGACGACGAGAAGGCTGACCCGCTCGAGCAGGTGATCCACATCGAGGGAGCGTTGCAACCACGTCGCCTGACCTCCGAGGGACGCAATCAGCGCGACCTCGACAGCGATCGCGATCGCCCACAACACGTACAGCGCGGGCGGGGGAACGACCGCCGAGACCAGCCAGAGCGCAGCGGGAAGTCCGCTGAAGAGGATCGGGCGCCACAACGGCATTCCGATGGTGCGCCTCTTCGCCAGCCACGGGAGCATCCAGACGAGGCGGATGACGGCGTTCCCGACCGCGAAGGCCCATGCTCTCTCGGTGAGTGCCTCGGGAACCGCGGCCGCCATCACTCCAATTGCGATCGTCGCGACCGTGACAGCGGCCCAGAGCCGCGGCGTGATGCGAGCACCGAAAAGGTTGAGTGTGAGTGTCATGTTCACCCATGCCCACCACGCCGGCGCGAACAGCACGAAGAACACAAGCGCTTGGGCCCAGCCCGGGTCGCCATGCATCAGGTGGGCGACCTGCCCGATGTAGCCGACCATGACGAGGTCGAAGAACAACTCGAGCCAATGCACACGACGCCCACCGGGCATGTCGACTTCGGATCCCTCGCTCACGCCGTCAGCCTACGACCGGACGTGGTCACGCCCCGCAGATTTCGGGATCTCCTCTAGGAGGCCTCTTGCCCTCGGTCGGGTTGAAGGTATTGAACCTGGTCACCCAGATCCCAGCCGGCCGTGGACCCTACTCAGCCTCGCCACTGTTGGGCGCAACGGCCGCGATCCATCGTCGGTTTCAGCGTCTGACGCACGACACGACGTCGTCCACTTCATCGAGTCGCCAACGGCAATGCGAGTGACGTCTTATCGATCCATTCGTTCGGGATGCCGTGACGAACGTCTGAGGTTGGCGAGTGCGATCGGCCGTCGGCACGGAATGGCGATCAGATCGCCGGGCTCGACGTCGGCCGGCAGTCGGGCGAGGAGCGCATCTGCGCCGTGCGGTCGGAGCTCGACCCACCGGCGTCTCGCGCGGCTTCGTCGTCCGAGGAGTCGCGTGCAACCCGCGACGGGCTCGGCGTGATGCAACTCGGCGTCCACCCAGATCTCGGTGGTTCCGTTCGGATTCCGGATGAGTGCATCGATCCGGGCGACGATGACGGAGGCCATCCCGTGGTCGGCTTCGGCGTTGCGCACGCACGGGGTTCCGTGCTGGTCGGCGGCGTGCAGCATCGATACATCCGCGATCACCACATCGACTCCAGGGAAGGCGGTGTGATGCGGCCACGCCCGGTGAACCACGGTGCTCTGCAACTGGTGCCGAAGCCAGTGGGCCGGGCGGGTCACCGGCCGCACCTCCCGTAGGGCTCGCCGTCGTTCGAGCGGAGGTCGTGGAGGGTGGCCACGTCGGTGCAGGGGATCGCGAGCAGGTCGCCGACGACGAGGTCCGCGGGCAGGACTGTCGAGAGTCCACGGGCGCCGAGCAGCGTGGGCGTCGAATGGGCAGTCGAGATTCGAGCGATGAGTCGCGCATCCATGGGAAGCACGTCGACATTCGTCAGGTCGGCGTCGAGTTGCAGGAGGCGAACGCCGGCTCGGTCGTCGATCCGGGTCACCCGGGTGACGACGACTGACACGGTCTCATCCTGTGACGCATGTCCGCCGGTGCCCGGCACGATCGCTGCGGCGGTGTGCACGCACGGTGTTCCGCAGACCTGGGCGAGGCGGTGCAGCGAAACCGCCGCGATCACGACATCGTCGAGCCGGGCGGCCGTGCGCGCCGGCCAATGCCGGGCGACGATCGGATCCGGGATCACTCGGCGCATGGACGGGATGATGGTGGTCAGGGTCATGCATCCGGTCTACCTGCGGTCACACTCGGTCGGACCGATGCTCACGAGATCCGAACGGCGTTCTCTCGTCCCCTCACGCGCTCCATGCGGACGGCCAGGCGGTGAAACCCGTAGCCCGGCCCGTTCGCTTCGCAGACCGGAGCGTGAAACGGAGTCGCTCCCCCGGCAGCCGCCCCACCCACAGCAACGACCGAAGGACCTCATGTCCCCTCGCTCCGCGTATAAAGCAAAAAACGTATAAACGCGCACCACAACCGCGTACCGGACTCTTCAGCCTGCCCACAGGGCGGGCCTTTCGTCGTTAACCGAGCCCGATGGCCGGCTCTACGCCGCGCCAGGCGGCAACAAGAGCCCCATCACGGCAAAAAGAAAGAGGCCGTGACCAGATTTCTCTGGTCACGGCCTCTTCTGCACCATTTTCCGAAGATCAGAAGCTGATTCTCCGATGGCGCCCTGGTTGCGGGGGCAGGATTTGAACCTACGACCTCTGGGTTATGAGCCCAGCGAGCTACCGAACTGCTCCACCCCGCGCCGTTGGCCCTGAGATCAGGACCTCCGCCGAAGCTGGTGATCTGGCTGAATGCTCCGGATCAGGTCTTCGTTGCGCTTGTTCCAGTATACGCGTTCGGAGAGCCGTCTCAGACCACGCACGTCGCCTCGCGGACCTCGACGGCGCTCGCCGCCCGCGCCGCGCGGTCACGCACGCGGCACCGGAAACGCAGAAGAGGCCGGAATCGAATTGCTTCGATCCCGGCCTCTTCTTCGCGATATTCGTACCGCTTCGGTTGCGGGGGCAGGATTTGAACCTACGACCTCTGGGTTATGAGCCCAGCGAGCTACCGAACTGCTCCACCCCGCGGCACAAGAGATAAACCTAGCATGGCTCTCGAGGGCTCACAAATCGAGGCAGGAACCGCAGCCGCTCGCGCCGCAGCAGGACCGCTCAGGAGGCCGCGCGTCGGCACCGACACGACGTGCGCTGCCGTTGAGCGCGCGCCCGCGGCGCCGCCCGTGTTGCAGCATGTGCACGAACCTGTGCATCCGCTATGGAGGCTCGACACTCGCACGAGCATTCCGTTGGGGTTCCCCCAGTTTTTGTCAGGAGTCCTTCTAAACTCCATCCCGACGTTGGTAGCGTCACGGCAATCGCACGCGCGTCGTGCCGTGCGGGCACACCGATCGATGAGGATTCACATGCCGAAGCGTCACCTGATCAGAGCCGCGGTGCTCGCCGTCGCCGCGACCGCGCTCGTCGCGACCTCCGCCGTCTCCCCCGCCCTCGCCACGGGCGGCGATGACCCAGGCGACCGCGGCAGCCACAGCCGCGACCGCGACCATCACAAGGACAAGCGCAAGCACCCGCGTTCCGCCGGCCCGGAGGACATCAACGGGTACCGTGCCGTGGGTTACCTCATGGCCGACACCCCCGTGACGCGCGACTACCAGATCGAGGACCTGTTCACGACGGGCGCGATCGAGGACGTCACGCACCTCAACTACGCGTTCGGCAACGTCACGTCGAACCTGACGTGCGAGATCACGAACACCCCCGGTGAGGGCGAGGCGCAGAACGACTACCTCCGCCTCGTCTCGGCGGCCGATTCCGTCGACGGCAAGAAGGACTCGAAGAACCAGCGACTCGCGGGCAACTTCAACCAACTGCGCAAACTGAAGGAGAAGAGCCCAGACACGAAGATCCTCATCTCGCTCGGCGGCTGGACCTGGTCCGACAACTTCGCCGCGGCGGCCGCGACAGCCGAGAGCCGGGCGAAGCTCGTGTCGAGCTGCATCGACGTCTACCTCGAGGGCAACCTGCCGGTCGTCGGCAAGCAGGGCGGCAAGGGGGTCGCGAAGGGCATCTTCGACGGCATCGACATCGACTGGGAATGGCCGGTCACCGGCGGCGAGGTACCGAGCACGAGTCCCGACCCGTCGGTCGACAAGGCGAACTTCCTCGCGCTCATGGAGGAGTTCCGCACCCAGCTCGACGCCTACGGCAAGAAGACCCATCAGCACCACCTGCTGACGGCGTTCGCACCGGCGGGCGGCTGGAACGCCGGACAGGGCGGATGGCTCGACCCCCGACTGTTCGCCTCCGTCGACTTCCTCAACGTTCAGGGCTACGACTTCCACGGCGGCTGGGTTCCGACGAAGACCGGACACCAGGGCAACCTGCACCCCGACGGCACCGAGAACTGGGGCCTCGGGCTCGACGGCGCGGTCGGCATGTACCTGAACGCCGGAGCCGCGCCAGAGCAGCTGAACGCGGGCCTCGCGGCCTACGGCACCGGCTGGACCGGCGTCACCGTCGGCGACGACGCCTGGCAACCCGCGACCGGATGGATCGGCACCAAGCCCTACTACGACCTGCGCGAGGTCGGCACGGGATACTTCGATCCCGCCGTCGGCGCCTCCTGGCGCTACGACGCCGCCACTGGCGGCTGGTGGAGTCTGGACGACCCGACGTCGGTCACCGCGAAGGCCGAATGGCTGACGCAGGCAGGCTACGGCGGTGCGATGTGGTGGGACCTCTCGGGCGACTACCGCAACGAGCTCGGCGACTCGCTGGGCGATGCCCTGCGCAGCGCGCCGGAAGGGCCGCTCGACTGAGCCGGCCCGGGCGGCACTGAGCCCGCAGCTCCGACGACCGATGGCCGGCAGGATCTCTCCTGCCGGCCATCGTCCGTCCTGCGGGAGCGGGCTTCGGGCCCGCCTGCGATCACTCGCCGTTCGTGAGGGCGAGCATCTTCGCGATCGTCTCGGCGAGCTGGGCGTCGGCCGCACCGTAGGCCGCCCAGTCGCCGTCGGCCAGCGCCGCCTGCTTCGCCTTCAGGAATCCGGAGGCGTCGCGGAGCAGCTGCTGGAACTCGGGACTCGTCGCCGCAGAGCCGTCGGTCGAGCCGCCGGTGGACCCGTCGCCCTCGCCCTCCGCAGGCGTCTCGGGCGGCGCGTTCGGATCCACCTCGTTGTCACCGGCGTCCGCTCCGGAATCACCGCCGAAGAGCACGTCGAGTGCGAGATCGAGGGTGTCCTGGAAGGCGATGTCGTCGCCGAAGGCGACGAGCACCTTCTGCAGCAGCGGATAGCTCGTGTTGCCGGTCGACTTCACGAAGACCGGTTGCACGTAGAGCAGTCCGCCACCCACGGGCACCGTGAGCAGGTTGCCGTTGATCACGTCGGACTGACCCTGCTTCAGCAGGTTCAACGACTGCGACACGGTCGGGTCGGAGTTGAACGTCGCCTGCACCTGTCCGGGGCCGGGCACGTTGTCGTCTTCCGGTAGGGTCAGCAGCCTCAACTTGCCGTACCCGTCTGACCGCTTGCCGTCGGTGCTGCCGGCATCGGCGTCGACCGCGAGGTACCCGCGGAGCACGTTGCGGCTCTGGTCGCCCCGCGCCTCGGGAATGAAGGTCGAGTAGAGCGAGTACGAAGGTGCGTCCTGGCCCGGCATCTGCATCGTCAGGTAGTACGGCGGCTGCAGCAGGGTCGTGTTGGCGCCCTCGGTCGGCTCCTTCGGGGTCGTCCAGGCGTCTTCGCGCGAGTAGAACGCACCCGCGTCGGTCACGTGGTACCGCCCGAGTACGGCGCGCTGCATCTTGAACATGTCGGCCGGATAGCGCACGTGGGCCATCAGGTCGCCCGACATGTCGCTCATCGGCTTGATCGTCGCCGGGAAGACCTTCTGCCAGGTCTTCAGGATCGGATCCTCGTCGTCCCACGCGTACAGCGTGACCGAGCCGTCGTAGGCATCGACCGTCGCCTTGACCGAGTTGCGGATGTAGTTGACCTCGTCGAACGGCAGGGTCTGCGGCAGCCCCTCGCTGTCGGCGATCGCCTCGCTCATGCTGACCTTGTTCGAGTACGGGTACTGGTCGGTCAGCGTGTAGGCGTCGACGATCCAGACCACTCGACCGTCGACGACCGACGGGTACGCGTCGGAGTCCGGCGTCAGGTATGGGGCCACCTTGCGCACGCGCTCGATCGGGTCGCGGTCGTAGAGGATCTGCGACGACGTGTTCACGGCGTCGGAGAGGAAGATCTGCTCGGACTGGAACTTGAGCGCGTAGACGAGCTTCGTGAACACGTTGTCGAGCTTCGGTCCGCCGTCGCCCTCGAACGTGGTCTGGGTCTGCTCGTCGTTCTCGCCGCCGGCGGGATAGTCGAGCTCGACGGGCTTCGTGTCTTCGGGGGCGCCGACGATCGAGTAGTCGGGCGACGTCTCGCCGAAGTAGACCCGCGGTTCGAACTCGCCGAGGTCACCGGTCGACGGGATGCCGGACTGCACGAACACCGGCTGGCCGCCGGCCGACCGCTGATTGCCGGCCGCCGCCACCATGCCGTAGCCGTGCGTGTAGACGATGTGGGAGTTGTACCAGGTCTCGGCGTCGCCGAGGCCCGACAGGTCGAGGTCTCGGACCGCGACGACGGTGTCCTGCGTCTGGCCGTCGATCTCGTACCGGTCGACGTCGAGCGAGTCGGGGAACTGGTAGTACTGGCGGAACTGCTCGAGCTGCCGGAAGGCCGGGCTGATCACGAGCGGGTCCATGAGGCGGATGTTCGCCGTGGTCTCGGCATCTGCGCGGAGCGCGCCGGGCTCCGCCGTGGTCTGGGCCTCGAACGGGATCTCCTCGGTGTCGGCGACGCCGTAGGCGTCGCGCGTGAGGTCGATGTTGCGTTGGATGTACTCGGCCTCGAGGGTTCGGGGGCTCGGGTCGACCTGGAACCGCTGCACGACCCACGGGTAGAGCGAGCCGATGAGCAGGCTCGACACGACCAGCAGCGCGATGCCGACGAGCGGCAGCCGCCAGCGGCCGACGACGGCCGTCACGACGAACAGGACGGCCACGATCGCCGCCGCGACGGCGAGGATCTGGCGGCCCGGGATGACGGCGTGCACGTCGGTGTACGCGGCACCCGTGATGAGCGAACCCGTCTCGGTGACGGTGGCGTACTGGTCGAGCCAGATGCTGACGCCCTGCAGGAGCAGGTAGAGGCCGGCGGTGAGCGCGATCTGCACGCGCGCCGACTTGGAGATGACGACCTCGCGGCCGCTCACCCGGATCGCGCCGTAGAGGTAGTTGGTCGCGGCGACGAGCAGCAGCGAGAGCAGCACGACCGCCGACGCGAAGCCGACGATCGAGCGGTAGAACGGCAGTTCGAACACGTAGAACCCGAGGTCGAACCCGAACTGCGGGTCGGTCGAGCCGAACGGCGTGCGGTTCAACCAGGTCAGGGTGAGGTCCCAACGGCTCGACGTCGAGACGCCGGCGAAGATGCCGAGCACGACGGGGATGCCGTACATCGCGAGGCGACGCAGCGGTTCGAAGACCTCTTGGTAGCGGTCGAGCTGGGAATTGAACTTCGCGTAGACGGGGCGCGTGCGGTAGGCGATCTGGATCGACGCCCACACCGGCACGGCCATCGCGAGGAACCCGATGACGAAGAGCACCGTGCGTGCGACCCACTGCGTGGTGAGCACCTCGAGGAACCCGAGCTGGTCGTACCAGAGCACGTCGGCGTAGAGGCCGGTGAAGACGAAGAATGCGATCACCAGCACGGCCAACACCCCGATCGTCAGGGCGATCGGCGCACGACGGCGCGAAATCCTCGGTTCTTGCGGCTGTGCTGCTGACACTCTCTGCCTCATGTTCGGTCGCGACGGGATCGAACCTCCATCCTACGTTCGCAGAACCGGGCAGCGGCCGCGAGAACGGCGCCCTCGGCTGGGAACTTCGTAACAAAACCGGAGGGGTGGATGCCGCGTGCCGCATGTATCGGCCGCGCGCGCCGTTCAGGAGGTCGAGCAGGTGGCGAAGTCGCCCATGTCGGCTCCCTCGCCGGCGGCCTCGACGATCGCACGGGCCTGGTCGAGGGTCTCGACGGCGAACACGTCGAGCCCGTCGGGAACGTTGCCGACGACCTCGTCGCAGTTCGACTCGGGCGCGAGGAAGACGGTGGCACCGGCATCCTTCGCCCCCCAGAGCTTCTGCCGGATGCCGCCGATCGGACCGACCGCGCCCGGGGCGTCGATCGTGCCCGTTCCGGCGATGATCTCACCGCCGGTCATGGCGCCGGGGGTCAACTCGTCGACGATGCCGAGCGCGAACATCATGCCGGCGCTCGGCCCTCCGACGTCGTCGAGCTGCAACTCGACGTCGATCGGGAACTCGTAGACCATGCGCACGCCCACCCCGAGCACGAACACGCCGCCGTTGTCGCTCGGCGTGACCTCGACCGTGACCTCCTCGCCGCCGCGCAGCACCAGGATCTCGGCGGGCTCGTCGCCGCCGTTCTGCTGCACGGCCGCGCGCAGCTCGTCGATCGAGAACACCTCGACCCCGTTGACCTGCTCGATGACGTCGTCGTCCTCGAGCACGCCCTCGGCCGGACTGCCCTCCGCCACGCCCGAGACGGTGACGTCGCGGGGGAAGTCGTACCCGAGCTCGACGAGCGCCGCCGCGATCGCGTCCTGCTGCGAGTCGACCATGGCGGCCGCGTTCTGCGCGTCGCGGTCCTCGTCGGTGACGCCCGCCGGGAAGATCGACTCGACGGGGATGACGGACTGCTTCCGATCGAACCAGGCGGTCATGACCTCGAACCAGCTCGGCGTCGCACCTGGACGGCCGACGACCGACACGGTCAGCAGGTTCAGCTCGCCCTCGGTGGGATAGGTCGTCTCGTCGGGGATCGCGATGAGCGGGATCTCCTCGCCGTCGTGCTCCGCCGTGCCGAGCGTGTCGTACACGGGGCCGGGTCGCTCGATCACGTAGGGCGAGGGCAGCAGCGCGAAGATGACGGCGACGACGACCGCGACCACGGCGGCCCAGCCGCCGAACCGCTCCCGGAAGGAGCGGGGCGCGCTGCTCCGGGGCGGCGCGTCGAGGCTCGGCGAGGGGTCATCGGCGAAGAGTGCCATCGGTGCTTCCTTCCGGACGGTGCAGACGCCGAGATCGCCGGGCAGTCGCCTGTTCGCGACGGGCGGACACCGGGAACGCCCAGCTTAAGCCATTTCCCAGCATGGCGTCCGCACCACGGCGCTACGGTGGAGAGAACTTGACAGGAGGTGGCTCACGTGGCCGATCGGGACGACGAGCCGGGCGACAAGAACTCCGAGGAGGAGTTCCGCGAACTGCTGCGCAACCTCCTCTCGGGCGGGGGCGGCATCGACCCGACCCAGCTGGCGGGCGCCGCAGGGCTGCCGAACGATCCCGCGAGCGTGGCCGCGCTGTTCAGCCAGCTCCAGCAGGCCATGAACACCGCCGACGACGGCATCGACTGGAGCGCCGCGCTTCGCCAGGGCGAGCAGCGCGCGGCATCCGCGCAGGTTCAGGTCACCGACGAGGAGCGCGCACGCCTCGACCAGGCACTGCAGGTCGCGTCGCTCTGGCTCGACGAGGCCGTCGAGTTCGGCCGCCTGCCCGACTCCCCCGAGCTGCTCACGCGCCGCGGCTGGGTCGCCGCGACCATGCCGATCTGGACCCAGCTCGCCGAGCCCGTCGCGCTCAGCATCGCCGACGCGCTCACCCGCGTCATGCGCGAGCAGGCGCCTGAGGAGATGCAGTCGATGATCGCCGGGGCGAGCAAGCTCATGCGCGGCATCGGCGGTGCGATGTTCGCCATGCAGCTCGGCCAGGTCGTCGGGCAGCTCGCATCCGAGGTCGTCTCGGGCGGCGACGTCGGCATCCCGCTACAGGCCGACGGCCGCGCGGCGCTCATCCCGCAGAACGTCGCCGAGTTCGGCGCCGACCTCGACATCCCGTCGACCGAGATCGAGCTCTACCTCGCCGTGCGCGAGCTCGCCCACGCCCGGCTCTTCCGCCACGCGCGCTGGCTTCGGCTCAACCTCATCAGCGCGATCACCGCCTATGCGCGCGGCATCGAGATCGACACCGAGCGACTCGAACGCCTCGCCGACGGCTTCGACCCGTCGAACACCGAGGAGCTGCGTCGCGCCGTCGAGTCCGGCGCGCTGATCAGCGCCAAGAGCGAGGCGCAGCAGGACGCGCTCGACCGGCTCGAGACGCTGCTCGCACTCATCGAGGGCTGGGTCGACCAGGCCACGGCCGACGCGACGAGCCGCCTGCCGAAGTCCGACGCGATCGCCGAGACGATCCGCCGCCGCCGTGCCACGGGCGGCCCTGCGGAGTCCGCGTTCGCGACGCTCGTGGGACTCGAGCTGCGGCCGCGCCGCATGCGCGAGGCCGCGGCGATGTGGCGGGCCGTCACCGACGCCGTCGGCATCGAGCAGCGCGATGCGCTCTGGGCGCACCCCGACATCCTGCCGACCAGCGAAGACCTCGACGACCCGAGCCGGCTCATCGCTCGACTCACGGGCGCCGAGTCGGCGACGACCGAGGCCGACGACGAGTTCGACCAGGCCCTCGAGGCCCTGCTGCGCGGTGAGACGCCCGCGGCGCCCGGCGAGGGCGGCGATGCGCCCGGGGCGTCCGGTGAGACGGGCGACGAGCCCGACGACGGGCCCTCGCCGGTCTGACCGAAGCACCTCCGAACGGACCGCGAGCCTCTTCCCGGTCGAGTTCGGGCGTGAGGTCCACGTTCTCAGGACCACGTCGGTCATGGTCGCATATTGCACGCATGATCGATCTGGTCCTGAATAGGTGCGTCGGCCGCCTGTGGACGGATGCCGCGACGCCCGCGCCTGATCCGGCATGCTCGCCGCATGACCCTCAGGTTGGATCCCGCACTCCCCCTCGTCTGGCGCACCGCTGAAGACCTGCAGGTCGGTGCCGCCACGCCCGTCGCCGTGTTCGAGCGCGCCGGCGACGTCGAGGCCGGACTCATCGCCGCGCTCCGGCACGGGGTCAGCCGCTCGACGCTCGTCTCGATCGGCTCCGGCCTCGGTGCGACGCCCGAGCGCGTGCACGAGTTCGTCCGACGGCTTGCTGCGGGGCTCGTCGACGCATCGCCGAACCCGACGTCGGGCGCGCAGGACGCAGCGTCGGTCCGCGCCGCGCGTCCTGCGAGACCGGAGCGAGCGGATGCCGCGGCCGCCCGTCCGCGCATCGTCGGCCTCGACGGCTCCGGCCCGATCGCCGACCTGCTGGCCGCGAACCTCGCATTCCTCGGTCACGAGGTGCTGCCGCTCGCCCCCCGCACACTCGACGTGCGCGCCCCCGATCCCGCTCGGGCCGAGCCCGACCTCGTCGTCATCGTCGCCGCGTGGGCCGTCACCCCCGCGCGCCACCTGCCGTGGCTCCGCCGCGACCTGCCGCACCTCGCCGTCGTCAGCGACGACGCCGGCATCCGCGTGGGCCCCTTCGTCGAACCGGGCCGCGGACCGTGCCTGCGCTGCCTCGACCTCTCGGCGAGGGATGCGGATGCCGCCTGGCCGGTCATCGCCGCGCAGCTCGCCGGTCGCCCGGCGCCTGCCGACCCGCCGCGCCTTCGATTCGACGCCGCGGCGCTCGCGGCCGCCGCGGTCGACGCCAGGCTCGGCGCGGCGCCACACGATGCGGAGCTCGACGGAGGGCTCGCGGAACGCACGGGGGCAGACACCGTGCGCCTGGCGGCGGCATCCGTCAGCTTCGACCGGCGTGGCTCCGTCGGCCGCCGTCGCGAGCATGCGGAGCATCCGTCGTGCGGGTGCCGAGCTCCTGCAGGAATCGCGATTGCTCACGCACTGCCCGTTGCTGCCCGCCGAGCCGCGCCCAGCTCAGCGACAGCCGCCGCCGTGCCCGCGTGACGCCGACGTAGAACAGGCGGCGCTCCTCGTCGATCGCGTCGAGCCCCTTCGCGTAGGCGATCGGGAGCATGCCCTCGGTCAGCCCGACGATGTGCACCTCGTCCCATTCGAGGCCCTTGGCGGAGTGGAGCGTCGCCAGCGTCACGGCCTGCACGGTCGGCTCGTGCTGCGCCTCGGCGCGAGCCCGCAGGTCGTCGGCGAATGCACGGAACGTCGTGCCCGCCGGCGCATCGTCGACCAGGCGGGCGAGCGCGTTCAGCGACTCCCATCGCCCGCGCACCGCACCGGGTCCGTCCGGTGCCTGTGCGGTCCACCCGAGCGAGCGCAACACGTCGCTCACCGATTTGAACAGCGGTTCGTTCGCGATCGTGAGCGCCGCCGCGCGCAGTGCCTGCACGGCCTGACGCACCTCGGGCTGGTCGAAGAAGCGCACGTTTCCGCGGATGCGCGATGCCACGCCGACCTCGTCGAGGGCGTGCTCGAGCATCGCCGACTGCGAGTTCACGCGCATGAGCACGGCGATCTGCTCGGGCGCCGCGCCGGTGTCGATGCGGTTGCGGATCGCGGTCGCGACGCCGCGAGCCTCGGCGAGCTCATCGGCGTACGAGGTGATCACGGGTTCCTCGCCACGCGGCCGCGGGGCCGAGGAGCGCGCCGCCGCGACATCCGGAACAGCGCTCGACGACGAGCCCACCCCGGTCTCGATCGGCTCGGCATCGCCCGGCGCCCCCTCGCCCCGCGCCGTCGCCGGCGACTCCGCCGCGGCTGCGCGGAGCTGCAGTGCGCCGTTGCGCCCGCGCATGAGCCGGTTCGCGGCCTCGACGATCGGCTCGGTCGAACGGTAGTTGCGCTCGAGGCGCACGACCGTGGCATCCGAGAACCGGCGCTCGAAGCCGAGCAGGTACTCGGGCGTCGCGCCCGCGAACGAGTAGATCGTCTGGCTCGCGTCGCCCACCACGCAGAGCTCGCTGCGATCGCCCAGCCAGAGGTCGAGCAGGTGCTGCTGCGCCGGCGAGACGTCCTGGTACTCGTCGACGACGAAGTGCCGGTAGCTCTCGTGCACCTGCATGGCGACGGATGCCTCGGCCTCGACCATGCCGGAGGTGGCGAGCAGCACGTCCTCGAAGTCGAGCTGGCGCCGCTCGTCCTTGATGCGCTCGTAGGCGGCGACGAGGTCGCGGAACTGGTCGGCGTCGAGCGACCCCGGCGCTCCCCGAACAGCCAGACGGGCCTCGTAGGCCTCTGGCGTGAGCAGTCCGACCTTTCGCCACTCGATCTCGGAGGCCACGTCGCGAAGGGTCGGCTGGTCGACGCGCAGCCGGATCGAATCCGCGGCGGCCCCCAGCAGCCGGCCCTTGTACTCGAGCACGCGTGGGGCGGTGCCGCCGACGACGAGCGGCCAGAAGTGGTTGAGCTGCGCGAGGGCTGCGGCGTGGAACGTACGCACCGGAACCCCGCCCGCGCCGAGCATGCGCAGGCGCTCGCGCAGCTCCGCGGCGGCACGCGACGTGAACGTCAGGGCCATGACGCGCGCCGGATCGTAGGTGCCGCTCGCCACCCCGTACGCGATGCGGTGCGTGATCGCGCGGGTCTTGCCCGTTCCGGCGCCGGCGAGGATGCACACCGGTCCGAGCAGCGCCTCGGCCGCGACGCGCTGCTCGTCGTCGAGATCGGCGAGCAGTGGGTCGGATGCCGCGCTCACGCGCCCCAGCCCTGCGGCGAGGACTCGATCGGACCGCCGTACCACTGCTCGAGCATCCACCCCGCGATCGAGGTCCGACCGGGGAACCCGACCTCGGGCAGCGAGGCCGCGAGCTCGTCGCGGCTGAACCAGCGCAATTCGAGGATCTCCTCGCCGTCGGGCGCGACGGCGGCAGCGGCCTCGGCCGAGACGGCGCGCGCCGTGAAGCCCAGCATCAGGCTCGCGGGGAACGGCCACGGCTGCGACGCCACGTATTCGACGTCGACGACCTCGAGCCCCGCCTCTTCGCCGACCTCGCGCACGACTGCGGATTCGAGCGACTCCCCCGGCTCGACGAATCCGGCCAGCAGGGAGAACCGGTTGGACTGCCACATCGCGTTCGAACCCAGCAGCACCCGGTCCTCGGAATCGGTCACGAGCACGATGACCGCCGCATCGGTGCGAGGGAACACCTGGCCGCCGTCGTTCGTGCACCGGCGCGACCAACCGGCCTCGATCGGCTCGGTCGGTGCCCCGCACCGCGGGCAGAACCCACTCGAACGGTGCCAGTTGACGATCGCGGTGGCCTGCGTGAAGAGGCCGGAGTCGCGATCGGAGAGTATCGGCGCAGCTTGGCGCAGGCCGACCCACCTGGCCTCCTCGGGCTCGAGCAGCGCCGCGGCCTCGGCGTCGATCACCCAGGCCTCGATCGGCGAGCCCGCCACCGCGGCGCCCTCGTCGTCGAGGGCGCGACCGAGGTAGCAGCGCAGCGATGCCGGCTCGAGGCCGGCTGCAGCCAGGGCCGACGAGATGTCCGAGGGCCGGCGCAGGTCGAGCACGGGCGACACGGCCTCGACCCGTTCGGTGAGCAGCGCGCGGCCGTCGTGCAGGAGCAGCACCCGCGCGTCGACATCGACGTCGAACCGCTCCCCGCGATCGGCGGACGCCCGGCCGATGCCGTCTCGATCGAGGCGCGCACGAGCGAGGGGCGGGGGTGTCGATTCGCGCACGGCGCCTCTTTCTCGCGTCTCTCGCGTCGGGACGGAGTCGGCGGCAAGGCGTGGCGCTCGCCGCGGCAACCGAGTCACCTGCTTAAGCTGTTGGCCATGGCCAGACCCACTCTCACTCTAGCCGCGTTGGCCACGGCGGCGGTCCCGGGCCTCGAGGTCACCGCAGCCCGTGCCCACACCAGACGCTCAGGCGGCGACTTCGATGCCGTCGAGCTGCGCGCCGCCGACGGCAGGACCCTGCTCATCCGCACGCCCCGTACGCAGAGCGCCGAGACCGAGCAGTCGGCGGACCTCGTCGCGCTCAGGGCGATGACCACGGGCATCCGCTCGCGACTGCCCTTCGCGGTGCCCGAGTTCGTCGGACAGGCGCCCATCGACGGCACGCGAGCGATCGTCACCGAGTTCCTGCCGGGGCACGTGCTGACCGCAGACGACCTCACCGCGCACGACCGGATCGCCGAGTCGGTCGGCACGTCGATCGCGGCGATCCACTCGCTGCCCTCCGGATTCGTCGGCGACGCCGGACTGCCGCGCGAGAGCGACGGCGAAGCCCGCGACGCGGTCGTCGAGCTCATCGGCCGCGCCTCCGACACCGGACACCTGCCCGCCGCGCTGCTGCGTCGCTGGGAGGAGGCCACCGATGACGAGTCGCTCTGGCGATTCCGGTCGACGGTCGTCAACGGCGCGCTCACGTCGGACTCCTTCGTCGTCGACGACGAGCGCATCGCGGCGGTCATCGGATGGTCCGCGCTCGCGGTCGGCGATCCGGCGCGCGACCTGCACTGGCTGCTGACGTCGCGCGGGCCCTCCGCCGAGCGCGCACTCGAGGCCTACGTCGTGGGGCGGAGCGGTGGCGCGGACGCCGCGCTCCCGCAACGCGCGATGCTCTACGGCGAACTCGAACTCGCCCGCTGGCTGCTGCACGGCGTCGAGCTGCGCGACGAGTCGATCATCGACGATGCCGTCTCGATGCTCGACGATCTCGTCGCGAGCGTGCACGATCGCACGACCGAGACGCTCTCGCACCACACGGGCCCGATCCTCACGGTCGACGGCGTCGAACGCCTGCTCGACGAGACGCCGCGCACCGCGTCGGGCCGCGACGCCTCGGGGCGGGAGCAGTCGTCGGCGTTGCTGACCGACAGCTACGAATTCTCGGAGTTCGAGTTGAGCGAACGCGGCGAACGCGCCCAGCCGCCGGCCGATGCGACCGCGCCGATCCCGCTGGACCTCAGCGACTGGGGCGACGCGGCTCCCGAGGCCGATTCGAGCGCTGCCACTCCGGCCGACGCGGAATCCGACGACCGCCGGATCGGACGCACCGGATCCTGAGGAGCGCCGGCGACCGCCGCGGACCCCGCCGGTCGGCCGACCGCGCCGGAGCGAACTCGCCGGAGCCGGACACGCCGGAGCGAATGCGCCGAGCGACGGCACCGATCAGGTCGCGACGGCGCTCGCCCAGGCCTTCCGCAGCGCGGCCTCGTCGTAGAGCTCATCTGGCCTGATGACGCGGTCGTCTTCGACGAAGTAGAACACCGCGTCGACCTCGTCTGGTGAGACGCCGGCCCAGGCCGCGTAGGCGAGGCGGTAGAGGGCGAGCTGCGTCTGCTTGAGTTCGAGGTCCCGTGCGTTGCGCGGCGCGCGACCGGTCTTCCAGTCGACGACCTGGTAGCGGATGCCGCGGGCGGCCAGCTCGCCCCCCTGTGGCACCTCGTAGACGGCGTCGAGCTTGCACACGAAGACGTGCTCGTCGATGGGCAGGTGCAGTTCGATCTCGACCTCGAGCGGACGACGCGAGCCCCACTCGGACGCCTCGAAGGTCGCACGCAGCGCCGCGAGCCGGTCGGGGTCGGCGGTCGCGTCCGGACCGCGGCGGTCGAGCACCCCGCGGCCGGGCGAACCGACATGGGACGAACCGCCGTCGAGCGAAGCACCGTCGAGCGCTCCGGCACCGACCGCGCCGTCATCGAGCGCACGGTCGAGCGCGTCGCCGTTCCCGAGCCCGATCCCGAGCGGTTCGACGGTCGCGACACGACCCTCGTCGAGCGCTTCGAGCAGCTCGATGCCGAAGAGCCCGTCGTCGACGGCGGCTCCGGCGGACTCCCCCGTCGACCGGTGCTCGACCCACTCGTGGAACAGGGTTCCGAGGCGTGTCGCGCGATAGGGCCGCTGCGGCATGGGGCGCCGCAGTTGCGCGGCGACCGCTTCGGGATCGTCGAGGTAGTCCTTGAACCGCGACGCGGGAACGCGCGACGGGATCGGCGTGGGCCCCGGGCCCTCCTGGCGCCGCCGCCGCTCCTCGATGAGCAGCGTCAGCTCGGAGGACAGCTGGGGGCCGATGCCCGCTCCGCTCGGACCGTCGGCGGCGAGCCTCACGGCGTCGGCCGCGCGCACCACCCCCGGCCGGCGCGCGCCGAGCGGGTCGAGCGGCCACGAGACGCGCGAGTCGGACTCGGCGCGCGGATTCTCGTCGTCGGCCGGCCCACTCGGCAGCAGGTCGGGCGCGATGACGCCGGCGACCGCGAGCTCGCGGAGGAAGGCGCTCGGCGGCCGTGCCGTCTTCTGGGTCGCCCACCAGGAGCCGCTGAGCAGCAGGTCGGAGCGGGTCCTCGTGACGGCGACGTAGGCCAGCCGCCGTTCCTCATCGGCGTGGCGTTCACGGTTCTCCTCGGCGAATGCCGTGACGGCCTCGTCGAACTCGCGCTGGCTCTGCACCCCGCGCCACCCGAGCTCGGGCAGCTCGTCGCGGTCTCCCTTGAACTCGTTCGGCAGCTCGCCGAACGCGAGCCAGCCCTTGGCGGAGCGCGGCTTCGACGGGATCTCCTGATCGACCACGCGCGGCACCGCCACGACGTCCCACTCGAGTCCCTTCGACCCGTGGATCGAGAGCACCTGCACGGCGCCCGGCTCCGGCTCGTCCTGACGCGGCGCGAGCCGGTCGCGCTGCTCGGCCTCGGTCAGCCAGCCGAGGAAGGCCCCGAGCGTGGGGTGCTCGGAGTCGTCGGCGAAGCCCGCGAGCAGCTCGTCGAACGCCTCGAGGCTCGGCCGGCCCAGCGGCTGGTCGGCGTTCGCGGCGACCTCGATGTCGAGCAGCAGCTCCTGCTGCACGAGGTGCACGAAGTCGATGAGTCCGAGTCCTGCGCGGCGGCGAAGCGCCTGCAGCTGGGTGCCGGCGCGGCGGAGCCTGGCCAGCCCCGGCCCGCTGATGCCCGCGAGTGCTCGGTGATCGTCTGGGGCGGTGAGCACGAAGTCGAGCGCGTCGACGATCGAGGGCGATTCCTCGGCCGCGGTCGAGGCCCGGAGCTCGCGTCGCACCTCGTCGTCGAGACGGCGGCGCGCGAGGTCGCGATCGACGAGCCATCGGGCCACGTCGCGGAGCCCCGAGAGATCTGCCGGTCCCACGCGCCAGCGGGCGCCTCCGAGCACGCGCACGAGCTCGGCGCCCGCGGTGGGATCGTGGAGCACGCGCAGCACGCACACGAGGTCGGCGATCACGGGTTGGTCGAGCAGCCCGGCCATGCCGAGCACGTGCACGGGCACGCCGTGTGCGCGCAGCGCCTGCGTGAACACCTCGACGTTCGCGAAGGTCCGACAGAGCAGCGCTCCGCTCTTCGGCGACGACGCAGGGCCGGCCTGCGCCGCTTCGGCAGCCGATGCCCCCGCCCGGCCGGCACGCCCGAGTCGTTCGGCGAACCAGCGTGCGACCCGATCGGCCTCGTCGTCGATGGTCTCGCCCCACGCCACGTCGAGCCGGCCGGCACCGGCGAAGGGCGAGGGCGCGAGCGGCGCCTTCGGGATGCCCGCGTCGAGCGACGCGATGAGCGTGTTCGCCGCATCGAGCACGATGCGCGGGTTCCGCCAGCTCGTCGAAAGGTGGTAGACCGACGCGGCCCCCTTGCCGAAGTCGCGGTCGAACCGGGCGAGGTTGGCGGCGCTCGCGCCACGCCATCCGTAGATCGACTGGTCGGGGTCGCCGACCGCCATGACGGGGTGCCCCTCGAAGAGCGAGGCAAGGAGGCGCGTCTGCACGACGCTCGTGTCCTGGTACTCGTCGAGCAGCACGGTGCGCGAACGCTCGCGGTGCTCGACGACGACATCCGGGTGCTCGACGCAGATCTGCAGCGCGAGGGCGACCTGGTCGGAGAACTCGACGTATCCGCGTTCGCGCTTGGCGGCAGCGTAGGCGTCGGCGAGCTCGAGCAGGGGCGGCAGCGCATCGACGACGCCGAGCGCCCCGACGAACGAGTCGAAGTCGGTGCGCTTGCGAGGCGCTTCGATCGGCAACCCGCGCATCGCGAGGAAGTCGCGGGCGAAGGCGCGCACGTCGCGGCTGTCGGCGACGTTCTCGGCGAGCGCACGACTGAGCGACAGGGCTGCGCCGGTCACGCGGTCGAGCGACGCGTCGAGTTCGATGAGCTGGTCGTCGGCCGACGCGCTCACGACCGATCGCGCCAGCAGCCATGCGGATGCCTCGCCGAGCACGGTCGCGTCGGGCTCGCGCCCGATGCGCATCGCGTGCTCGCGGTAGATCGCGCTGGCGAACGAGTGGTAGGTGCTCACGGTCGCCGATTCGAGCGGATCGATGACGAGGTCGGCGATGCCCTCGTGCACGAGCTGCGCGACCCGCTCGCGCATGCGTTCGGCGAGCTCGCCGGCGGCCTTCCGCGTGAACGTGAGCCCGAGCACGTCGGCGACCCCGACATGGCCGTTGGCGAGCAGCCACACCACGCGGTTGGCCATCGTCTCGGTCTTGCCGCTGCCCGCACCGGCGACGACGATGCTCGCGCCGTGCGGATCGGCCTCGATGACCGCCTGCTGCTCGGGCGTCGGCACGTGCAGGCCGAGGCGGGTGGCGATCTCTGCGGCGCTCAGGCTATTCGGCGCGGCGCTCATGCGGAGACCGCCGGCACGAGGTGCACGCGGTACTGCCATGAGCCGAACCGCGACCGGTGACCCGGTTCGGTGGAGCCCTCGAAGCTCGCGCCGGCCATGATCCGGCCGACCTGGCCGAGCCGCTCGCGGAATTCGGCCTCCGCCTCGTCGTCGAACGGCTGCTGGGCGCGCTCGGTGTACGCGAGTCCGCGCGACGGCGTGGCCACGTAGACGAGCTTCGCTCCGCCGAGCACTCCGCCCGACGGCACCGCGTTCTGGCGGGCGGCGAGCTGGTAGGCGGCGAGCTGGGGATGCGCGGCCGTCTGCGCGAACGTGGGTGCGGTGCGCCCGGTCTTGATGTCGACGATCACGGTCGTGCCGTCGGCCGAGGCCTCGATGCGGTCGATGGTGCCCGTGATGCGCACCCGGTCGATGGTGATGGTGAACTTCCCTTCGGCACCGAGCAGCACCTTCGCGTCGTCGTCGAAGGAGCTCAGGTACTCCGCTGCGCCCTCGGCCATGCGTCTGGCCCCGCGACGCTCGCGCTCGGCGACCCATCCGGCCTCGAAGCGCACCGACGCGAGCCGCTCCTCGACGGCGCCCCAGATCGCCTCGACGTCGGTCGCTCCGTCGTCGCGCGCACCGATCTCCTCGACCACGGCGTGCACGATGGTGCCGATCGAGGCGGCCACTCCCGACGGCGGCGACGCGATGTGGTCGACGAACCAACCGAGCGGCGACTCCTCGACGCGGTCGATCTGCGACGGCGACACCGGCACGACCGCCTCGGGGTCGCCCTCGAGGTCGACCAGCGGCGCCTCGGTCGACAGGCCGGCCAACCCGTACCACTCGCTCGGGTCGGCCCCCGGCACGCCCTCCTCGGCGAGCAGGGCCAGCGCGGCGGCGGACTCGGGATCGCCCGTGACCGCCTCGCGACGGAGCGCTCCCACCAGCGGCCGCAACTGCAGCGGCCGCCGGCGCGGCCGCACGCGTTCACGCGCGTAGCCCATGAGCACCGAGGGCTGCTCGTCGTCGTTGGCGGTGCACGCGAGGACGACCTGCCGCCGCGCCCGCGAGACCGCGAGGACGAACATGCGCAGCTCGTCGTCGCGAACGGAGGCGCGGACCTCTGCCGGGGTCTCGACGCCCGGCATCGGGGAGCCCGACCGTGAGGCCTGCACCACGCGCGGCAGGAGACCCGCGTGCAGCAGCGTGCCGCGGGGGCGGAGGTTCGGCCAGACGGCGTCTTGCAGGCCGGCGACGACCATCACGTCGAACTCGCGTCCGACGACGCCCTGCGGGGTCGTGACGAGCACGGTCTCGGCCGTGCGCCGCGGTGCGAGCGAGTCCTCGGGCAGCTCGCTCGCGAGCACCTCGTCGACGAAGCGCACGGCCGGTGCCCCTGGTTCGCGCTCGACGAATCTCGTCGCGGCCGAGAAGAGCGCGACGGCGGCATCGAGCGAGCGGTCGGCCTCGTCGGCGAGCACTCCGGTGCCGGCGGCCTGGCGGCCCCATTCGGTGCCGAGCCCGCCGCCCTCCCAGAGCGACCAGAGGACCTCCTCGATCGTGCCGCCGGCTCGAGCGACCTGCGTGGCCGCGGCGAGCACCGCGGCGAGCCTGGCAGCGCGGCGACCCGGTGCGGCGTCGATCGTGACGAACCCGCCCGGGGCCGAGAGCGCGTCCACGAGCAGCTCGTCGCCCGTGCGCGTTCCGCCGGCGGCGAGTTCGTCGTGACGCAGCGCCAGGCGCAACCGCCGCAGCCCGATGCCGTCGAGACGGCCGAGCGGACCGGTGAGCAGGGCCACTGCGAGGTCGGCGGTGAGCGGCTCGCGACCGAGCACGAACGAGCACGCCGTGAGCAGTGCCGCAGCGGCCGGGGCATCGCGGAGCGCGAGCCCGGTCGCGGCGCCCGCCGTGGGAACGTCGGCGAGCGCGAGCGCGCGTTCGACCGACGGCACGTCGCCGCCGGACCTCAGGACGACGGCCATCTGCGACCATGGCACCCCGTCGAGCAGGTGGCGCTCGCGCAGCACCGAGGCGATCGCGAGGTGCTCGGCCGCGCTCGAGGCCGCCTCGATGCCGAGCACGGGGGCCAGCGGATCAGCGTCGCCGGCCGCGCCGGCTTCTGCGCCTGCCAGGGCGGCTGACCGGTGCGTGCCGCCCAGCGCCGTGCCGATGTGCGCGCGGACGCCAGAGACGATCTCGGCGATCTCGGGTCGCCCGCGGTGCACGGTCGGCAGTTCGACGCGCTGCACGGGAGCGCCGTCGAGCATCGAGCTCAGCGAGCCGAGCAGTTCGGGGCGCCCGCCTCGGAACCCGTTGCTCGCGACATCGGGATCGCCGATCGCCACGATCTGCACGCCGCACGCGGCGAAGGCCGCGATCAACGATGCGGACGCCTCGGTGGTCTCCTGCGCGTCGTCGACGACGAGCATGCGCAACCCGGCGAGCGGGCCGAGCGCCGCGGATGCGTCGGGGTCGACGCGGCTGCGGCGCACGATCGAGGCCGCGAACGCGCCGAGCTCCGCCGAGTCGAACTGGTTGGGTCGCACCTGGTCCTTGACGTCGGCGTACTCGGACATGAACGCGGCCGCGGCGACCCACTCGGGGCGCCCTGCGGTCTCGCCGAGGCGCGCGAGGTCGCGCTCGTCGACTCCGAGCTCGACCGCGCGCATGAGGAGGTCGCGGAGCTCGGTGCGGAAGCCCCTGAGCACCCGCACCTCCGGCGTCAGCGGTTCGGGCCACACGGGACCGAACCCGTCGCGGATGCCGCCCTCGACGAGGTCGGCGACGATGCGGTCGTGCTCGCCGCCGGTGAGCAGCGTGACGGGTGCCGCCGTGTAGGCGCGCACGAGTTGGAAGGCCATGGAGTTCGCCGTGCGCGCGAGCGGGCCGCGCGTCGTGACGCCCAGTCGCACGGCGATGCGATCGCGCAGCGCGGTGGCCGTTGACCGGCTCGAGCAGAGCACGAGCACGTCGTCGACCCCGTAGCCGAGCCGGGCGATGCGGTCGGCGACGAGCTCGACCGCGAGCGTCGTCTTGCCGGAGCCGGGAGCCCCGAACACGGCGTGGTGCACGCCCTCGGAGATGCGCTCGGCGACGCCCGCCGCGAGGCCCGCCCCTGGGCCGTGGACGGGGCCTGCCGCCATGGCCGCGGATCCGGGTGCGACGAGGTCCGCGTCGGGCTGCGACGGGGCGGTGGGGCTGGGCATGCCCACACGTTAACCCGTTCCGCCGACAGTGAACGTGCCCCGTGCCCCGCGAGCCGTGTCATAGTGTGGTCGCAAGGACAGAAAGGCCCACTGTGGACGTACGGATCGGCATTCAGAACTCCCCTCGCGAACTCGGTTTCGAGTCGTCCCAGTCGGCAGAGGAGGTCCAGACCCAGGTCGCCGCAGCCCTCGAGGGCGACGCGAAGTCGCTCAGGTTCGTCGACTCGAAGGGCACCGTCTACCTCGTGCCCTCCGCCGCGCTCGCCTATGTCGAGATCGGCTCGGAGGAGTCGCGCCGCGTCGGATTCGTGGCCTGACGTGGAACTGCTCTTCGTCGTGCTCGGCGGGGCGATCCTCGGCCTCGGCGCACGCTACCTGCTTCCGCTGCGGCACACGCACGGCGTGCTGCTGATCCCCGCCATCGGCGCGGGTGCAGCCGCGATCGTCTGGGTCGCGCTCACCTGGCTCGGCTGGGCATGGGACGGCGGGTGGATCTGGGTCGTGTCGCTCGTGGTCGCCGGACTCGCGGCCGCGGCATCCGCGTACCTGATCGGCCCGAAGCGCGAGCGGGCGGATGCCGAGCTCTTCGAGCGGCTCTCCCGCCCGGGCACGGCGACGCC
Organism: Agromyces sp. PvR057; assembly: GCF_040547485.1. Taxonomy (NCBI): domain Bacteria; kingdom Bacillati; phylum Actinomycetota; class Actinomycetes; order Micrococcales; family Microbacteriaceae; genus Agromyces; species Agromyces sp. PvR057. The sequence goes on along the minus strand of NZ_JBEPPT010000001.1, from coordinate 1,368,333 downwards.
GGCCCGCGCGGCGACGGTCGGCTGAGTCCGCGCGAACGCATCGACGTGACGGCGTCCACCTTCGGGAGGGCGCCGTTTCTCGTGCACCCCGGAGCCGGCACCCGAGCGGCGGCGGCCTCGCAGCAGCATCCGCGCGCACCGGAACGGCGACGCGTCAGGCCGTGAGGCCGAGCGCGTCCATGCGACGCGTGTGGTCGGCGATGAGCTCGGTGAAGATCGGCTCGACGCGCTCCTCGAGGCCCCTGGCCTCCGACCCGTGCAGTGCGGATCGTGCGATGAGCAGCGTGTCGCCGACGAGGCTGCGACCCCAGAGGGCGAGTCGGTCGGCGAGTCCGGGCTGCTCGGCGATGGCGAGGCCGAGTTCGCGCTCGAGCACGGCTGCGGACCCCGCTTCGTCGAGGATCGCGCGCACGCGGCGTGCGAGATCGGCGTGCAGGCCGTTCGAGAGCCGCGAGAAGTAGCCGTCGAGCATGCCGGACGTCACGTGGATGGCGAGCAGCAGCTCGTGCCAGTCGCCGCTGCCCCAGGCGGCCTGGAGCCGCTGGGTGGCTGGGGCGAACGGCGCCATGACGTCGACGGGCTCGACGCCGAGCAGCCGCAGCTCGCCGATGAGCGCGTGGTGCTTGCGCAGCGAGACGCCGGCGGCCGCACTCAGCCCCTCCTTCGACCGGAGGTCGGGCGCGGTCTGCACCGCGAGCGCGAGCCCCTCGAAGAAGACGAGCTGGATGTACGCGGCCTGGCCGAGGAAGGGCACGGGCGCGGGCACCAGTTCGGTGAAGTCCACACGCGTGAGCTCGGTCGGCGCGACGCGCGGTCGCTGCCGCGGCGCCTCGGGGCGGGCAACGCGTCGATTGATCCAGGACACCACGGCACACAGCCTAACCGAGGCGTTCAGGCTCTCTCCGATAGGCTGGAGGTCGCATGCGGGCATCGGACCCGCAGCCGTGCGCCTGAGGACAAGCAGCGCGCACCTCTCCAGCTGAACCGACAGGCAGATACTTGACTACTTTCGCAGAACTCGGCGTCGCGTCCGACATCGTCGACGCGCTCGCAACCAAGGGCATCTTCGATGCCTTCCCCATCCAGGAGCAGACCATCCCCCTCGCCCTCTCGGGCCAGGACATCATCGGCCAGGCCAAGACCGGAACGGGCAAGACCTTCGGGTTCGGCCTGCCGATCATCCAGCGCCTCGGCGACGACCCCGAGCCCGGCGTCAAGGCGCTCGTCGTCGTGCCGACCCGTGAACTCTGCGTCCAGGTCACCGAGGACCTCGAGGTGGCCACGTCGAACCGCCCCACCAAGGTCGTGTCGATCTACGGCGGCAAGGCGTACGAGGGCCAGATCGAGCAGATCAAGGCCGGAGCGCAGATCGTGGTCGGCACCCCCGGTCGCCTCCTCGACCTCGCGTCGCAGCGACTGCTGTCGCTGAAGAACGTGCAGGAGGTCGTGCTCGACGAGGCCGACAAGATGCTCGACCTCGGCTTCCTCTCCGACATCGAGAAGATCTTCGCGCAGACCCCCGCGGTGCGTCACACGATGCTCTTCTCGGCCACCATGCCCGGCCCGATCGTCGCGCTCGCGCGTCGTTTCATGTCGAAGCCCATCCACATCCGGGCGACCGATCCCGACGAGGGCCTCACGCAGGCGAACATCAAGCACCTCGTCTACCGTGCGCACTCGCTCGACAAGGACGAGGTGATCTCGCGCATCCTGCAGGCCGACGGCCGCGGCAAGACCGTGATCTTCACGCGCACCAAGCGTGCGGCCGCCAAGCTCGTCGAGGAGCTCAACGACCGCGGCTTCAACGCCGCCGCCGTGCACGGCGACCTCAACCAGGACCAGCGCGAGCGGGCCATGGCCGCGTTCAAAGCCGGCAAGAAGGACATCCTCATCGCCACGGATGTCGCGGCACGAGGCATCGACGTCGACGACGTCACGCACGTGATCAACCACACCATCCCCGACGACGACAAGACGTACCTGCACCGCGCGGGTCGCACGGGTCGCGCCGGCAAGACCGGCATCGCCGTGACCTTCGTCGACTGGGACGACCTGCACAAGTGGGCGCTCATCAACCGCGCACTCGAATTCGGCCAGCCCGAGCCCACCGAGACGTACTCGTCGAGCCCGCACCTGTTCACCGACCTCGACATCCCCGCGGGCACGAAGGGCCGCCTCAAGCCGTCCGCGGCCGCAGCAGCTCCGACCCGGTCGAGCACCGCCGGCCGCACCGAGGGTCGCGGCGAGGCGCGTCAGGGCGACAGTGAGCGCGCACCCCGCAGCAGCCGTTCACGTCAGCGCACCCGCGGCGGCGTCGCGGCCACGGGCACCCCGGCGCCCGAGGCCGGCGCCGGCTCGTCCGCGTCGGCCGACACCGCCGAGGCCGCGACCGCGACGGTTCGCGAACCGGGCACCGGCACGCACGACGGCGGCGGCAGCGAGCACCACGACGGCAACGCGGCTCCCCGCCGTCGTCGCCGTCGTCGCGGACCGCGTCCGGCCGGCTCGGCGGGCGCTGCACCGCAGGCCTGACCCGGCCGGACGACCGACCTGCGTCGTCCTCCCACGGCTGTTCCGTCCCGGTCTCCGGCTGGTGCGGGCTCCGGTCGGGGTGCCGGCTGCGGTCGGGGTGCCGGCTGCGGTCGGGGTGCCGGCTACGGCAGCACGGGCGCCGTGCCGGTGCCCTCCGCGAGGATGCGGGCCACGACGTCCGCGCGCGTGCGCTCCTGGCCGAGGCGGTTCGGCTTGCCGGTGCCGTGGTAGTCGCTCGAGCCCGTGACGGCCAGGCCGAACTCCCGCGCGAGCGCATGCAGCCGCGGCTTGGAGGCGGGGTCGTTCTCGGGGTGATCGATCTCGAGGCCGAAGAGGCCGGCGTCCACGAGCTGTCGCAGGCGCGCGTGCGACACGACGTGCTCCTCGCCCCGCGCGCCCGGGTGGGCGAGCACGGGCACGCCGCCGGCCGCGCGGATGAGTCGGACGCCCGTGAGCGGGTCGGGCGCGTAGTGCGGCCGGGCGTACCCGTGGCGCGGGTGCAGGATGCCGGCGAACGCCGCCGACCTCGTGTTCGCGTGACCGCGGGCGACGAGCGCGTCGGCGATGTGCGGGCGGCCGACGGTGGCCCCAACCGCGGTCTGGGCGAGCACGTCGTCCCACGTGAGCGGGTAGTCCCTCGAGATGCTGCGCACGATCTCCTCGGCGCGTGTGAGCCTCGACTCCCGGATGCGCGTGGTCTCGGCCAGCAGCGGCTCGTCGAACGGGTCGATGAGGTAGGCGAGCACGTGCACGCTCGTGTACTGCTCGCGCGTCGAGAGCTCCATGCCCGGGATGAGGGCGACGCCCGTCTCGGGGACGGCCGCCGCGGCCTCGGCCCAGCCGGCGGTCGAGTCGTGATCGGTGAGCGCCATCGCCGACAGCCCCACCTCGGCCGCCTCGACGAGGAGCGCGGCCGGAGCCCCGGTGCCGTCTGAGACCGTCGAGTGCACGTGCAGGTCGGCCTCACCGATCCCGGATGCCGTCGACGAAGCCATGCCCCCATGCTAGGCCGCGCCGCCGAGTCGACGCGCAGCCCCGAGCGGCCCTTCACCGCCCCCCGCACCGCACCGGGTCGCACCGGGTCGCACCCGACCGGACAGGTTTTGGGGGTGCGGAACGCTCGACACGGCCGAAACGCGTCCGCTCGCGGCGCCGACACAGGCTCGTGCCATAGCTTGGACGGATGCTCCCCCGCATCCTCGGCTGGCTCGTCGTCCTCGTCTCGGCGGTCGTCGCGGCCATCCTGCTCTGGCCGCAGGGGTTCGGCCTCCAGAACCAGTGGATCGCCACCCACGTCGTCGCGCTCCGCGGCTCGGCCGCCCTCGTCGGCATCGTCGCCGCCGGGCTGTTCGGCCTGCTCGCCATCCCGCGGCGCCCCCGCCGCTTCGCCCTCGCGATGGTGCTGGTGCTCGCGGTCTTCGCGGGAGGGAACCTCGCCGTGCTCGCCGCTCGCGGACTCGGGGGATCGGATGCCGCGTCGGCCGCGGCATCCGACACCGTCACCGTCTTCTCGTGGAACACGCTCGGCGAGGTGCCCGACGCGTCGACGATCACCGGGCTGGCCCTCGCCGAGGGCGCCGACGTCGTCGTGCTGCCCGAGACCACCGAGCCGCTCGGCGAGGAGGTCGCGGTCGCCATGCGCGAGGGCGGGAGTCCGATGTGGGTGCACACGGTCGCGTTCGACGACATCGCGAAGGCCCGGTCGACGACGATCCTCATCTCGCCTGAGCTCGGCGACTACGAGGTGACCTCGGCCCTGGTCTCCGGCCCGCCGGGCAACACGAACACCCTGCCGTCGGTCATCGCCGATCCCGTCTCGGGCGACGGCCCCCGCATCGTCGCGGTGCACGCGGTCGCGCCCATCCGGTGGGAGCTGCGCAACTGGCGCAGCGACCTCGACTGGCTCGCCGAGCAGTGCGCGGGCGAGAACGTGATCATGGCCGGCGACTTCAACGCGACCGTCGACCACTTCGCCGGTCGCGGCGTCGACGGCGGCGACCTCGGTCGATGCGCGGATGCCGCGGTGCAGGGCGGTTCCGGCGGCGTCGGCACCTGGCCGACGGACCTGCCGGAGATCCTCGGCAGCCCGATCGACCACGTGCTCGCGACCCCCGGATGGAACGTCGACGCCGTCCGCGTGATCGGAGAGGTCGACGGCGCGGGAAGCGACCACCGCCCGATCGTCGCGACCCTCTCCCGCGCCGACTGAGCCGCCCCCCGACCGATGCCGCCGACCGATGCCGCTCGCGGCGACCGGTGAGACAATGGAGGCATGGCCACCAGCGACACCACCACCACCGAGACCACGGCAGCCGCGACATCCGCCGACGAGGACGGTCGCAACGCGAACCGCTCGACGACGCCGGGCTCCGACGGGTTCAAGGACTTCATCAGCAGCGGCTGGGGGACGCGCGACGAGGCGCTGCCCACGGCCCGCGAGCAGGCCTCGTACGCCGCGACCCGGCGGGCACGCGTCTCGGCGGCGTTCCCCGGCATCCGCCTGGTGATCCCCGCCGGCGACATGAAGCAGCGCGCGAACGACACCGACTACCCGTTCCGCGCCCACTCCGCGTTCGCGCACCTGACCGCCTGGGGTTCCGACTCCGAGCCCGGTGCCGTGCTCGTCCTCGAGCCCGAGGGTCGTGAGGGCCACATCGCGACCGTGTACTTCCGGGAGCGCGCGGGCCGCGACTCCGAGGAGTTCTACGCGAACCCCGCCATCGGCGAGTTCTGGATCGGCGCGCGCCCGTCGCTGGCGCACGTCTCGGCCGATCTGGCGATCCGCACCCGCGGCCTCGACGAACTCGAGGCCGTCGTCGCGGCGGTCGACACCTCGACGCTCGTGCTGCGCGAGGCCGATGCCGCCCTCACGGAGCGCATCGACCACGCCCGCATCCGGTTCGCGGCCGAGGAGGCGCTGTCGACGAACGCACAGGATGCGCCCTTCTCGCTCGAGTTCGGCGGCGACCACGAGCCCGACGCCGAGCTCGCCCGCGTGCTCTCCGAACTCCGCCTCGTGAAGGACGAGTACGAGATCGCCGAGATGCGCGCGGCGGTCGACGCGACGCAGCGCGGCTTCACCGAGGTCTTCGAGGAGCTGCCGCGCATCACGGCCGAGGTGCGCGGCGAGCGGGTCATCGAGGGCGTGTTCGCCACACGCGCCCGCCTCGACGGCAACGACGTCGGCTACGGCTCGATCGCCGCGGCCGGCCCGCACGCGACGATCCTGCACTGGACCCGCAACGACGGCGCCGTCGTGCCAGGCGACCTCGTGCTGCTCGACGCGGGCGTCGAGCTCGACTCGTACTACACGGCCGACATCACGCGCACGTTCCCGGTCAACGGCGCGTTCTCCGACGTGCAGCGCCGGGTCTACGAGGCCGTGCTCGAGGCAGCGGATGCCGCGTTCGCCGTCGTGCGTCCCGGTGCGGTCTTCCGCGAGGTGCACGCCGCCGCGATGGCCGTGATCGCACGCAGGACCGCCGAGTGGGGCTTCCTGCCCGTCTCCGCCGAGGAGTCGCTTCGGCCCGAGAACCAGTTCCACCGCCGCTACATGGTGCACGGCACCAGCCACCACCTCGGGCTCGACGTGCACGACTGCGCGCAGGCCCGCCGGGAGATGTACATGGACGGCGTGCTCGAGGCGGGCATGGTCTTCACGATCGAGCCAGGGCTCTACTTCCAGCCCGACGACCTCACGGTTCCCGAGGAGTTCCGCGGCATCGGCGTGCGCATCGAGGACGACATCCTCGTCACCGCCGACGGCGCCGAGAACCTGTCGGCGGGCATCCCGCGGACGGTCGCCGACGTCGAGGCCTGGGTGCAGGGAGCACAGCAGGCCTGACCGCTTCGGCCGGTGCCGCTCAGGCGGTGGCGTCCGGGCTCGACCGAGCGGCGCGGCGGGCCCGCCACCACGCCCAGAACCGCGCGAGCTGACGCGTGGCGAAGGCCGCGAGCCGGCGCGCCCAGGCGAACTCGGTGCCGAGGATCGCGAGCCCGAGGAACACGACGAGCCAGCCCGGCCCCGGCAGCGGCACGAGCGCGAGTCCGACGACGGCGACGATGCCGCCGAGCACGCCGACGAGCACGCGGTAGGTGCGCCGGAGCGTCGGGCGGTCGTGGATGCGACGACGGATGCCGCGCAGCCACCGCCGGATCGGACGATCGGGCCGCTCGGCCTCGACGATCTCGCGGGAGAGTTCCTGATCGGTGACCATCCGAACACGATATGTCGCGAGTCACCGCTTCGTGGCGGAACTCAGCGGGCTCGCAGCAACGCCCGCCCGGATGCTCAGGCGTCGCCGCCCGACCGTCGCCGATCGCGCTCCGCCCGGCGGGCCGCGTCGAGCGCTTCGCCGTACGTGAGTCCCTGCGGCTCCGCCGCGTCGGGTTCGGGCACGGCAGGCGCGTCGGGAACCGAGTCGTCGGAGGCCGCGGATGCCCGGCCCGCCCCGCTCTCGGAGGCGGGCGCCGCGTCGGCGGTCGCGACATCCGGCGCATCCGTCACCTCGCCGTACTGGCCGGCGGAGGTCCGGGTGCGCGGCGTCGCGGGAGCCTGGGTCGCGGCGCCGGGAACCGGCAACGCCGGCGCGGGCGCCTCGGTCACGCCGAGCACCTGACGGGCGCGCTCGACGTGCGCGGACTCCGCCACGATCGAGTAGCTCGTGGCGAGCACCTGCGCGACCGAGGTGAAATCGCGACGTCGACGGTTGACCGAGTACGAGACGACGCTGAAGATCATGCCGAAGCCCGCGCCGATGAGCACCGCGGAGATCAGGATGCCGACCGACGACGGCGTGGGCGCGAAGATGAAGAAGAGCAGGCCGAGGAACGTGCCGAACCATGCGCCAGAGAGCGCACCGGCCCCGGCCGCACGGCCCCAGGTGAGCTTGCCGGTGATGCGCTCGACACTCGTGAGCCCGGTGCCGACGATCGCGAGCTCCTTGAGCGGGAACTCGGCCTTCGCGAGCGCGTCGACCCCCGCCTGCGCCTCGGCGTACGTCTCGAAGCTCGCGACCGTCTCGCCCTGCGGCAAGGTCGGGAAGGCTCTGGACATGCGGCCGCCGAACGGCGATGAGGTGCTCACGTCCTCATCCTCCCACGGGCTAAGTTGGTACCGTGAGCGCAACGAGAGTCTTCGTAGCCCGACTCGCCGGATGCGCCGTCTTCGACCCCGCCGGTGATCGGGTCGGTAAGGTGCGCGACGTCCTGGTCGTGTACCGCCGCAACGATCCCCCGCGGGTGGTCGGACTCATCGTCGAGGTCCCCGGCAAACGCCGGGTGTTCCTGTCGATCGGTCGCGTGACCTCGATCAGCGGCGGCCAGATCATCACGACCGGCCTCATCAACCTGCGCCGCTTCGAGCAGCGCGGCGGCGAGGTCCGCGTGATCGCCGAGATGCTCGGCCGCAAGGTGTCGTTCAACGACGGCTCGGGCGAGGCGACCGTCGAGGACGTCTCGATCGAGGAGCGCGAGCCCGGCGAGTGGGAGGTCGAGCAGCTCTTCGTGCGTCGGCCCAAGGGCGCATCGCCGTTCTCGAAGGGCCAGTCGGCCTACGTCACCTGGCGCGAGGTGCGCGAGCTCGCCGCCTCGGGCGAGGCGCAGTCCGCCGAGCAGCTCATCGCGACCTACTCCGAGTTGAAGCCCGCCGACCTCGCGAACACGCTCCTCGACCTGCCGGTGGCACGCCGTCAGGAGGTCGCTGAAGAGCTCTCCGACGATCGCCTCGCCGACGTGCTCGAGGAGATGCCCGAGTCCGACCAGGTCGAGATCCTCTCCGGTCTCGGCGACGACCGGGCCGCCGACGTGCTCGACCACATGCAGCCCGACGACGCCGCCGACCTCATCGCGCAACTGCCCGAGGAGCGCGGCGAGCACCTGCTCGAGCTCATGGAGCCCGAAGAGGCCGAAGACGTGCGCATGCTGCTCTCGTACGGCCCCGACTCGGCCGGCGGGCTCATGACGACCGAGCCGATCATCGTCTCGGCCGATGCCACGGTGGCCGAGGGGCTCGCCCTCATCCGCCGGCACGACCTGCCCCCGGCCCTCGGAGCGGCCGTGTGCGTGACCCTGCCGCCGTACGAGGCGCCCACCGGGCGGTTCCTCGGCGTCGTGCACTTCCAGCGCATGCTGCGGTATCCCCCGCACGAGCGCCTCGGCACGCTGATCGACCAGGGCCTCGAGCCCGTCGGCGCCGACACGTCGGCGGCCGAGGTCAGCCGCATCCTCGCCAGCTACGACCTGGTGTCGGTTCCGGTCATCGACGAGAAGCACCGACTCGTCGGCGTGGTCACGATCGACGACGTGCTCGACTACCTGCTGCCCGATGACTGGCGAAGTCATCCCGAAGACGACGACGAGGTGAGCAAACGCGCGACCGCCCGCGCACAACTGACGACCGGGAGCATCCCGATCCCGAGCACCGCGAGGAGGGCAGCAGATGGCACGCGCTAACAACGCCGACGAACGGCGCTTCGACACCCCGAAGGGCAGTCGGCGTCCACCCCAGTTCCGCCGGAGTGGTGACAACGACCGGTTCGGGCGATTCACCGAGTGGGTCGCGCGAGGCATGGGCACGCCCGGCTTCCTGCTGGGACTCTCGGTCTTCGCCATCGGGTGGATGCTCTGGAACACCTTCGCCCCCGAGAACATGCGCTTCGACTCCGTCGCCATCGGGTTCACGGCGCTCACGCTCGTGCTGAGCCTGCAGGCGTCGTACGCCGCCCCCCTCATCCTGCTGGCTCAGAACCGTCAGGACGACCGCGACCGCGTGCAGATCGAGCAGGACCGCCAGCGCGCCGAGCGCAACCTCGCCGACACCGAGTACCTCGCGCGCGAGGTCGTCGCCCTGCGCCTGGCCATGCGCGACCTCGCGTCGAAGGACTTCATCCGGGCGGAGCTGCGGGCCGTCCTCGAAGAACTCGATCGAAAAGATGACGAGGATGCCGCGAATGCCGCACCTCGCTCCTGAGGCGAGCGACCCCGCCGAGCTCGAGGCGGCGGTGCGCCGAGCCCTCGAGTCCGTCATCGACCCCGAGATCCGCAAGCCCATCACCGAGCTCGACATGCTCGAGTCGGTGTCGGTCGACGGCGATCGCGTGCACGTCGTGGTGCGGCTCACGATCGTCGGCTGCCCGGCATCCGATCGCATCGAGCGCGACGTGCGACAGGCGGCCGAGACGGTCGCCGGCGAGGGCGCGGTCGACGTCACGCTCACGGTCATGACGCCGGCGCAGCGAACGGCGCTCACCGAGCGCCTCCGCGGCGCCAAGGCCGGCCGCGGCAACCCGTTCGGCCCGGGCACCCTGACCAGGGTCATCGCGGTCACGAGCGGCAAGGGCGGCGTCGGCAAGTCCACGCTCACGGCGAACCTCGCGGTCGCGCTCGCGGCGCGCGGCCTGTCGGTCGGGCTCATCGACGCCGACGTGCACGGGTTCTCGATCCCCGCCCTGCTCGGCCTGGTCGACGGCGACGGCCTCGCCGCGCGCCCGACGCAGGTGAACGACATGATCCTGCCGCCCGTCGCGCACGGGGTGAAGGTCATCTCGATCGGCATGTTCGTCGAGCCCGCCGAGCCCGGTTCGCGCGCCTCGTCGGTCGCGGTCGCGTGGCGCGGCCCGATGCTGCACCGCACGCTCAACCAGTTCCTCACCGACGTCTACTTCGGCGACCTCGACGTGCTGCTCATCGATCTGCCGCCCGGCACCGGCGACATCGCGATCTCGCTCGGACAGCTGCTGCCGAACGCCGAGGTGCTCGTGGTCACGACCCCCCAGCCCGCGGCGGCCGACGTCGCCGAGCGCTCTGGCGTCGTCGCACGGCAGACCGGCCAGCGCATCATCGGCGTCGTCGAGAACATGGCCGGGCTCGCGGGCCCCGACGGCACCGTGCTCGACCTGTTCGGGTCGGGTGGCGGCGCCGAGGTCGCGCGACGCCTCTCGGCAGGGCAGTCGGAGGCCGTTCCGCTCGTCGCGAGCGTGCCGCTCAGCATCGCCCTGCGGCAGGGCGGCGACGAGGGCATCCCGGTCGTGGCGGGCGCGCCCGACGATCCGGCCGCCCAGGCCATCGAACGGGTCGCCGGGGTCATCGCGACGCGGCCCCGCCACCTCTCCGGCCGCAGGCTCGACGTCTCGGTGCGGTGATCCCGATGCCGCGCGCCGCCGCCCGCCGCAACGGTCGGCGTGCGCGCGCAGTGCGCCTGCCCGCGAGCGCGCTCGCGCTGCTCGCCGTCGTCGCGACCGCGGCGTGCGCGCAGCAGCCCGTCGACGACGGCCCGACGTCCGACCTGCCCGCCGGCATCTCCGCGAGCGTCCTGCAGAGCCGGCAGGACGTCGTCGACGGCCGCCTCGTGGTGCAGCTCGACAACGGCACGGGGTCGGAGCTCGAGTTCGCGTCGTTCGACGTCGAGGCGCCGGGCCTCGAACCCGGCCTGCACTTCGAGGGTCCGCGCACGATCGCCGATGGCCGGTCGGTGCAGTACCGTGTCGACGTGACGCCGGCGCGCTGCGACGGCGACGCGGGTCCGGCCGAGGTCACGCTCGTCACGGTCGCAGCCGACGGCGGCTCGGCGACGGGCACCATCCCGGCCGACGACCCGTACGACACGCTCCCGCGCCTGCAGAACAGCGGATGCCTCGCGGGCGCCGTCGAGTCCGTTGCCGCGTTCGCCCTCGCCGACCACCTGCGCTCGACGGGATCGGGTGTCGACCGCCGCGCGTACCTCGACATCGCCGTGCAGCCGACCGGCGCGGCATCCGGCTCGGTGGACCTCTCGGAGGTGCTCGGCACCACCCTGCTCTCGGCCGAAGACGGGCTGAACTGGTCGACGACGAGCGCGCACGTCGAGGCTTCCGACGCGCCGTCGACGATCTCGCTGCCGGTGCGACCGGCGCGGTGCGACCCGCACGCCGGTGCCGAGGACAAGCGCGGCACCATCCTGCCGCTCGTCGTGACGACGAGCGAGGGCTGGTCGGGCCAGTACGAGGTGCGCGCCTCGGCCGCGCTGAAGGAGGACCTCTTCGCCTACTTCACCGAGCGGTGCGGCCTGCCGTCGAACTGACCGCGAACGACGCGCGGCGGCTCAGGAGCGCGGCTCGACCACGCGCGCCAGCAGCTCGACGAGCAGGCGCCCGGTGAGCTCCGACGGGAGCGCCTCGACGAGCGCGAGCACGGGGGCCATCTGCGCCGGGAGTCCGCCGTCGCCGGCACCGAGCAGCCCGATCGCGCCGAGCAGGCCGGCGGCGGTGTCGGAGTCGAGCCCGCCCGAGGTCGCGAGCAGGGGCTCGATGCCCCCGGGGAGCGCGTCGGCGAGGCCCGCGAGCACCAGCTGCCCGTCGACCTGCGGCACGCCGCGCACGGCGTCGGCCGCGGCGACCAGCGCCGAGGAGAGGTCGTCGACGACGCCCTCGGTCACGGGCGTGATCGTGAGGTGCGTGGTGTGCGGCAGGCGCGTGCCGTCGGACTGCACGAGCCCCGGCTGCAGCTGCAGGAGCCAGCCTGAGGCGCGCGCGGCATCCGCCCAGTGGTGCGGGTCGACGCGACGCTCGGGTTCGACCGACTCGTCGACGGCGACCGCGAAGAGCGGACCGGTCGGCACGCCGACGACCCGCAGGCCCTCGATGCCCTCGACGACCTCGCGGAGCGCCGCCGTGGCACGCGCCGTCTTCGCCGAGAGCTCGGCGAAGCCGTCTTCGCCCAGCACCTCGATGATCGACCAGGCCGCCGCGAGCGGACCGGCGGGCTTCGAGCCAGTCATCGTGGGGTTCACGACGGGATAGCCGGGCCACCCGGTCGTGCGGAAGTACTGGTGGCGCTGCCGGTCGCGGCCGCGCGTGAGCAACACCGAGACGCCCTTCGGCGCGTACCCGTACTTGTGCAGATCGGCCGAGAGGCTCGTGACGCCGGGCACGGCGAAGTCCCATGCGGGCAGGCGGTCTGGCCAGAAGCCGAGCGCGAAGCCGCCGATGCAGGCGTCGACGTGCAGGGCGATGCCGCGCGCATGGCACACCGCCGCGACGTCGGCGACCGGGTCGAGGCTCGCGAACGGGTACGACGGGGCCGAGACCACGACGAGCGCCACGTCGTCGCCCAGTCGATCCTCGATCGCGGATGCCGCGAGCGTGCCGGTCGCGGGATCGACGGGCACGAGGTCGAGCACGAGCCCGAAGTACTCGGCCGCCTTGTGGAACGCGGCGTGCACCGTGATCGGCGCGACGATGCGCGGCATGCGCGGGGTGCCGACGCGGACCGAGCGCCAGGCGTCGCGTGCGGTCTTGACGGCGAGCAGGCAGCTCTCGGTGCCGCCGGAGGTGACCGAGCCGACGACGACCTCGGCCGAGTCGGAGCCGTCGGTCCCGCCGTGGAACACGTGACGCGCGAAGCCGACCACACCGGCCTCCATGGCGGCGACCGAGGTGAACGTCGTCGGGTCGAGGCCGTTGACGGGCTGCACGAGTCGCGCGGCCGAGGCGGCGAGCTCATCGAGCTCGGCGAGTCCGGAGTCGTAGACGTACGAGAGCACCCGGCCGCCGTGCGTCGGCGCATCGCCTTCGCGCAGGGCCGCGAGCTCGGCCAGCACTTCGGCGGGGTCGCGTCGGAAGTCGTTCATGGTCACACCGTCTCCTGCGAGTCGTTCCTGGGGGTCGGCTGCGCCGGGGAGGCGGCCGAAGCGGGTGGGGTCGCGGCGTCGGGCACCGCAGCGGCCGGAGCAGCGGCATCCGCCACGATGTCCTTGCGCCGGAGACCGTACCGCGACAGCGGCACGAGGCTGAGGAACACGAGCAGCGCGGGCAGCGCGCTGAAGCTCACGGCGATGCCCGCCACGGCGGCCGACGGCTGCTCGACGACCGTCGAACCGGTCGACTCGAGGTAGCCGGTGAGGGCGAGCACGATCGTCAGCACGGTCGCGCCGAGCGCCATGCCCGCGGTCTCGCCGGCGGTCCAGATGCCGCCGAAGCTGCCGGCGCGGCCCTCGCCGTGCTCGCGGGCGTCGTGCGAGATGACGTCGGGCAGCATCGCCATGGGCAGCGTCTGCATGCCCGCGTAGGCGGCACCGGCGAGCGCGACGGGCACGTAGACCCACGCGCCGGGGGCCCAGATCATGCCGACCATGCTGAGCGCGGCGACGGCGAACAGCAGGCTCGCCCACTGGAACGCCCGCTCCTTGCCGATGCCGCGCGAGATGCGGCTCCACACCGGTGCGCAGAGCACGGCGGGCGCGATGAGCGCCACGAACAGGAGCGTGAGCGCGTCTTCGCTCCGGAGCACCCACACGGCGACGTAGTTCGCGCCGGCCAGCATGACGCCCGTCGCGAGGCCTTGCAGCACGAAGGTCGCGAGCAGTGCGCGGAACGCGGGGCTGCGGCGCAGCGCCGCGAAGCCCTCGGCGTAGGCCGCACGGATGCCGCGGCGCGGCGCCTGCACCCCGGGCAGGCCGCGCGGGGCCGTCGAGACCGCGATGAGCATGCCCGCGCCGATCACGAGGCCGGCGACGATCGCCATGACGAGGTAGCCGAGCGATTCGTCGTCGCCGCCCATGCGGCGCAGCACCGGCCCGCCGGCGCCGAAGAGCAGGATCGCGAGGCTCAGCACGACCACGCGCCACGACAGCAGCCGGGTGCGCGCGTCGTAGTCGGAGGTGAGCTCGGCGGGCAGCGCGATGTAGGGCACCTGGAACAGGCTGAACGCCGTCGCCGTCGCGAGGAACGCGAGGAACACCCAGACGCCGGATGCCGCGGGCGCGAGTCCGGCAGGAACCGCGAAGGTCAGCACGAACCCGACGGGCAGCGCGACGGCGCCGACGCGCATCCAGGTGCGGCGCGTGCCCGTGCGGGCGAGCGCACGGTCGCTGTGCTCGCCGATCCACGGGTCGATGACGACGTCCCAGACCTTCGCCGCCGTCACCACGAGGCCCGCGAACAGCGCGGTGACACCGAGGGTGTCGGTCATGTAGAAGACGAGGACGAGTCCGGGCAGCGTCGCGAAGCCACCGGTTCCGAGGGAACCGATGGCGTATCGGGTGACGACGCCACGGGAGAGGGGGCGCTCCGTTGCGGTCATGGAGGCAGTGTAGTGCGCTCCGCGAAGCCGATCGGACCGAAGTGGGTCAACTGTCCTAGACTGTGCCGCATGCGCGCCACCCTGGCCTCCCCCGACCTGTTCGCCCGCCTCACCGCCGAGATCGTCGCTTCGAGCGACGCCACGGTCGAGGTGCCGACGCCGTCCACCGGCGAAACCCTGCACTCTCTGCCGCAGTCGAGCGCCGCCGACGTGCTCGACGCGACCGCTCGCGCCCGCATCGCCCAGCTGGCGTGGGCCAGGGCCGGCTTCGCCGAGCGCCGCCGAGTCCTGCTCCGGGCGCACGATCTCGTGCTCGAGCGGCGCGAGCTGCTGCTCGACCTGATCCAGCTCGAGAGCGGCAAGACGCGCGGCCAGGCCTTCGAAGAGGTGTTCCAGGCGGCATCCGTGACCCGGTTCAACGCCCTCGAGGCGCGCAGGGTGCTGCGCGGCGGGGCCCGCCGCGGCGGCATCCCGACCGTGCTGACCGCGAGCGTGCGGTACCGGCCGAAGGGCGTCGCCGGCGTGATCACGCCGTGGAACTACGCGCTCAGCCTCGCCGCCATGGACGTCGTGCCGGCGCTCGCGGCCGGCTGCGCGGTCGTGCAGAAGGCCGACGACCAGGGCGCGCTGTCGATCCTCGCGCTGCGTCGCGCGTTCATCGACGCCGGCGTCCCGGAGGCCCTCTGGGCGGTCGTCACCGGCCCCGCGGCCGAGGTGGGCGAAGCGGTGACGGATGTCGCCGACTACATCTGCTTCACGGGCTCGACGGCCACGGGGCGCAAGGTCGCCGAGAAGGCCGGCCGACGCCTCGTGGGCGCCTCGCTCGAGCTCGGCGGCAAGAACGCGCTGCTCGTGCTCGACGACGCGGAGCCCGTCGACGCCGCCCGCGGCGCCGCGCACGCCGCGTTCTCGGCCATGGGCCAGCTCTGCGTCTCGGTCGAGCGGTTCTACGTCGACCGCAAGGTGGCCGGCGCGTTCCAGCGCGAGCTCGTGACGCGCCTGCAGGGCGCCGCACTCGGCTCCGAGCTCGAGTACCGGGCCGACTACGGCTCGCTCACGAGCGCCGCCCAGCTCGCCAGGGTGCAGGCGCACCTCGACGACGCCGTCGCCAAGGGCGCGACGGTGCTCGTCGGCGGCACGGCGCGGCCCGACCTCGGCCCGTGGTTCTTCGAGCCCACCGTGCTCACGGGCGTCACGCCGGAGATGAGCGTGTACGCCGACGAGACGTTCGGCGCGATCGCGTCGCTCTACCTCGTCGACGGCGATGCCGAGGCGATCGTCGCCGCGAACCAGAGCCAGTACGGCCTGAACGCGTCGATCTTCTCGGGCTCGCAGCGGCACGCGTCACGCGTCGCGGACGCCCTCGAGGCCGGCAGCATCAACATCAACGAGGGCTACCGAGGGTCGTTCTCGGCCGTCTCGGCGCCCATGGGCGGCGTCAAGCAGTCGGGCGTCGGCCGCCGCAACGGCCGAGAGGGCCTGCTGCGCTTCGTCGAGCCGATCACGGTCGCCCGCTCGACCGGCCTCATCCCGCTGCCGCGCACGGCCGCCGAGTACCGCACGCTCGTGCCGGTCATGGTGCTCGTCTCGCAGGCGCTGAAGGCGATCCGCCGCGCCTGACGCGTCGCCGCGGCATCCCGCGCGGTTCGAGGCGGATGCCGCGGCTCAGGTCGCTTCGGAGTCGAACGGGGCGAGGTCGCCCGCGCCGAGCGCCTCTCGCTTGCGCTTCCGCTGCAGGTAGGCGGAGTTCTCGTTGACCGCCGCCCTGGCCACCACGGGCGTCGCAGGCGCCGCGAACGGATCGGCGTCGCTCAGCGCGTCGCGGATGATGCGGCGCGGGTCGTACTGGCGAGGGTCGAGCTTCTGCCAGTCGACGTCGTCGAACTCGGGGCCCATCTCCTCGCGCATGCGGTCCTTCGCGCCGTTGGCGAAGTCGCGCATCGATCGCACGAACTTGCCGAGCTGCGCCGCGTAATGGGGCAGGCGTTCGGGGCCGAGCAGGAACACGGCGATCACCCCGATGATGAGGAGTTTCTCGAACGTCAGACCGAACACCGTTACAGGATAGTCGGCGGCGAGGCGTGCGAATCGCACACGCGGCTGGCCGTAGGCTTGACAGCTGAGAGAGTGCCGGGAGCCGCATCGTGTCCGAACGTGACCTGAACTGGAAGTACGTCGACGAATCCGTCGTCGAGAGCGAGGCCGTCGCCCGCGCGCGCCAGCAGTCCGTCGAGCTCGGCATCGACCCCGTCTCGCCCGCCGTCGGCGCACAGCTCGCGGTCATCGCGGCCGCCGCGCGCGCCGAGTCGATCATCGAGATCGGCACCGGCGTCGGCGTGTCGGGTCTCTGGATGCTGCAGGCCGCCCGCGGTGCGCTGCTGACCTCGATCGACACCGAGAACGAGTACCTGCAGGCCGCCCGCGAGAACTTCGCGGATGCCGGCGTGGCCGCCGCCCGCGTGCGACTCATCGCCGGGCGCGCGAGCGAGGTGCTCCCCCGCATGAACGAGAACTCCTACGACATCGTGTTCATTGACGCCGATGCCGGCTCGGTCATCGAGTACGTCGAGCACGGGCTCCGGCTCGCCAAGCCGACCGGCTCGGTGCTCGTCGCCCGATCGCTCTGGCGCGGGCGCGTGGCCGATCCTGCGCGCCGCGACGACGAGGCGACGGCGTTCCGCGCGCTCATCACCGAGCTCGCCGCATCGCCCGCCGTGGCCACGGCCGTCTCCCCCGCGGGCGACGGACTGCTGCAGATCGTCAAGCTCGGCGCCTGACCCGCGGGCCGGCGGCCGAGACCTCCGGCGCCTGGGCCCTCGAAGACGACGGATGCCGCGTCACGACCTCGTGACGCGGCATTCACCGCGCGCGGGCGCCCTGCGGGAGGCGGCAACGCGCCTCCGGGCATGCCTCGAGCCGAGCACCGCACCGCGGGCTCGGCTCGAGACGAGTGGAACTGGTCAGGCCGGGTTGACGACGCCGCCGAGCACGTCGTAGAGCTCCTTGGCCTCAGCATCGTTCACCGAGACGACAAGGCGTCCGCCGCCCTCGAGCGGTACCCGCACGATGATCAGCCGACCCTCCTTCACAGCCTCCATAGGCCCGTCTCCGGTGCGTGGCTTCATGGCCGCCATTGAGCTACCCCTTTCGTGGCTGTACCTTCCCATTATCGTTCATCGGAAGCAGTCCTGAGAAATCGCCGTGAGGCTGTGGATGACTCAGGGCGACCCGCAGCGCCGCGAAACGTCGCACGGGCGGCCTCAGGCCCCGATCACCGCGATGATCGCCGGGCGGATCACGACGGGGGTCACGGCGGCGTCCAGTCGCGGCCGTCGATGCCCCACGCGATGAGCAGCCATCCGATCTGCAGCGCGAGGAACACGATGACGATGCCCCAGCGGTACCACCTCGCGCGAGGGATCGCCGCGGCCCCGAGCAGCGGGAACAGCGGCGACGTGATGCGGAACACGCTCGACTGCGGGAAGAACACCGCGAGCAGGTACAGCGCGTAGCTCGCCGACCACAGCCGGATGTCGACCCCGAGCCGGCGCACCGGCCGCGTGAACAGCACGAGCCCGAAGCCGAGGATCAGCGCCACGACCGCGAGCGCGCCGAGCGGCTGCCCGAGCCACCATCCGCCCGATTCGAACCAGGCCGTGAACGGCACGAGCTCGCCGTACCCGATGTACGCGGCGCGCCAGGCGAGCTCGGTGTCGGTGTAGGCGTGCAGGTCGCCGGTGCCGATCGCGGCCACGAGCAGCCAGCCGAATCCGAAGAGCACCGCGAAGGCGGTGGCGGATGCCGCGAGCACGCGTTCGCGCATCGGGAACGGGTCGTCTCGCCGCCGCCACCAGCGCCACAGCCAGTGCAGGCCGAGCGTCAACGCGAACGCGAGTGCGCCCGGCCTGGTGAACGACCACAGCGCGATCACCGGGAACAGCCACCCGTAGCGCCGATCGACGAGCAGCAGCAGCGCCGTGGCGAGCAGCAGGTAGCCGAGCGACTCGGCGTAGCCGAACTGCATGATCGGCGAGACGGGCGCCACGCAGAAGAGCACGACGGCGAACATCGCCCGATCCGGTTCGAGGAACCGCGACATGAGCCGGTGGAACACGAGTGCCGCGCCGAGGCCCGCCGCGAGCGACACCATCACCGAGGCGACGTTCCACGGCATCTGGAACCACGTGAGCATGCCCACGAAGGCCGGGTAGACGGGCATGAACGCCCACGCGTTCTCGGCGACGTGGCCGTCCGCCGTCTGCGGCAGCTCGCTCGGATACCCCGAGAGCAGGATGATCTGGTACCAGCGGGCGTCCCACATGTTCGCGAACTCGAAGTAGCCCGGCTTCGCGGACGTCCACGGATTCGCGCCCTGCACGCTCGCGAGGGCGAGCACGAACACGGTCGTGATCGCGCGCGCGCCGGCGAAGACGAGCATCACGCGCAGCCACCACGGCGCGAGGCGCCACCGCACCCGCGGCGACCACCGCGTCGCCCGGAACGGGTCGGGCTCGCGCATCTCGGATCCGCGTGCCGTCGCGGGATCGGGTTCCGGGTCGCGGGCCGCCGCGTCGGCGCTCACGTCGGTCATGCGGGCATCACGCGCCGGTCAGCCAGGAGCGCAGGCCCACCTCGCAGGCGACGATCGCATCGAGGCGCACGCGCTCGTCGTCGGTGTGCGCGAGGCTCGGGTCGCCGGGCCCGTAGTTCACGGCGGGCACGCCCAGCGCGCTGAAGCGCGCGACATCCGTCCACCCGTACTTCGGCCTGGCCTCGGCGCCGACAGCCGCGAGGAACCCCTGCACGAACGGGTCGTCGAGCCCGGGACGTGCGCCGGCCGAGGCATCCGTCACGGTCAGTTCGTACTCGGGGAACAGCGTGCGCATGGCCGCGATCGCCTCGTCGACCGAGCGGCTCGGTGCGAAGCGGTAGTTGACCGTGAGCACCGCCTCGTCGGGCACGACGTTGCCGGCCACTCCCCCACGGATGCCGACGGCGCTGAGTCCCTCGCGGTAGGCCAGCCCCTCGACCTCGACCGTCTCGGCCTCGAAGGCCGCCAGCCGTTCGAGCGCCGGGGCGAGCGCGTGGATCGCATTGACGCCCATCCACGGGCGCGAGGTGTGCGAGCGGGTGCCCCTGGTGCGCAGTTCGACGCGGAGCGTGCCGTTGCATCCGCCCTCGACCTGCCCGTTCGACGATTCGCCGAGGATCGCGAAGTCGGCCTCGAACAGGTCGGGCCGCGACTCGGCCAGGCGCTTGAGGCCGTTCAGCTCGGCGTTGACCTCCTCGTGGTCGTAGAACATCCACGTGACGTCGTAGGCGGGCTCGGCGAGCTCGACGGCGAGCTTCAGCGCCACCGCGACACCGCCCTTCATGTCGGTCGTGCCGCGGCCCCAGAGGTAGTCGACGCCGCCATCGGTCTCGAAGCGGGTCGGCACGTTGCCGTTGATCGGCACCGTGTCGAGGTGCCCGGCGATCACGACGCGGCGCTCGCGCCCCAGGTTCGTGCGCGCGACGATCGTGTCGCCGTCGCGGTACAGCTCGAGGTGGGATGCCGTGGCGAGCGCCTGCTCGACGAGGTCGGCCAGCACCGTCTCGTCGCCCGACACGCTGGGGATGTCGCAGATGGCCCTCGTGAGCGTGACGGAGTCGGCGGTCGGGTCGAGCGCGGGCGGCGCGGAATCGGCTGACGGCATGCGTCGAGTCTACGGATGGCGGCGGCTGCCGCAGTCGAACGGCGTGCACGACGTCGGCGCGACCGCCGCGAGCCGACGCGCCGCGTCATCCGCCCGACCGCATCGCTACCCTTGGACCATGCCTGCGAACGACGCCGCCCCCAGCCCCGCCCGCACCGCCGCCGCCGCCGGCCTCACGACCATCGCCGGCGACGGCACCGTGCTCGACGCCTGGTTCCCGGCGCCGCGTCTCGGCGACGAGGCGACCGCACTGCGCCCCGAGCACGCGGCGCTCGCGGGCGAGGACGCCAGGCGCAACGTGCGCGTCGAGACCGTCGAGCTCACGATCGACCTCGACGCGGCACCGGCGAGCACCGCCGACGCGTACCTGCGCCTGCACCTGCTCTCCCACCTGGTCTCCGCCCCGAACACGATCAACCTCGACGGCATCTTCGGCCATCTGCCGGCCGTCGTCTGGACCAACGCCGGCCCGGTGCACCCCGCCGACTTCGACCGGCTGCGGCCGGCGCTGCAGCGGGCGGGCATCCACGCGACCGGGCTCGACAAGTTCCCGCGCCTGCTCGACTACGTGACCCCCGAGCGCGTGCGCATCGCGGATGCCTCGCGCGTGCGCCTCGGCGCGCACCTGGCCCCGGGCACCACGGTCATGCACGAGGGCTTCGTCAACTTCAACGCCGGCACGCTCGGCACATCGATGATCGAGGGGCGCGTCTCGCAGGGCGTCGTCGTGGGCGACGGGTCCGACATCGGCGGCGGCGCCTCGATCATGGGCACCCTCTCGGGCGGCGGCACGCAGCGCGTGGCCATCGGCGAGCGCGCGCTGCTCGGTGCGAACTCCGGCATCGGCATCTCGATCGGCGACGACACGGTCGTCGAGGCGGGCCTCTACGTCACCGCGGGCACCAAGGTCGCCCTCCTCGGCGATGGCGACGGGCGAACCGTCAAGGCCGTCGAGCTCTCGGGCGTGCCGAACCTGCTGTTCCGCCGCAACTCGGTCAACGGCCGGGTCGAGGTGCTCTCGCGCGACGGCCACGGCGTGACGCTCAACACTGCCCTGCACGCCTGAGTTCCGAAGGGCCGTTCGCAGGGCCCGCGCGCTCCATTACAGTGGTGCCTCAGGCCGTTGCCCGGCGGCCGTCGTCATCGGCGATCACGAAGGAGTGACGTGGGTACCGACGCACCCAGAACCCGACACCACAGCTGGTTGAGAGCGCTCACGTGGCTCCTGGCCGTCGTGCTGCTGCTCGTGATCGTCGCGGGCGGCGTCGGTTGGTGGACCGTGCAGCGGTCGTTCCCCACGACGAGCGGGCGGCTCGACGCCCCAGGCCTCGTCGCCCCCGTGAGCGTGTACCGCGACGATGCCGGCATCCCCCAACTCGTCGCCGACAACGACCACGACCTGTTCTACGCGCAGGGCTTCGTGCACGCGCAGGATCGCTTCTGGGAGATGGACTTCCGGCGCCACGTCACCGCGGGGCGGCTCGCCGAGCTCTTCGGGGCGTCGCAGGTCGGCACCGACACGTTCATCCGCACGCTCGACTGGCGCGGCATCGCCGAGCAGGAGTTCGACATGCTCGACGCCTCCTCGCGCGCCTACTACGAGGCCTACGCCGAGGGCGTGAACGCCTATCTCGCCACCCGCAGCGGCGCCGAGCTGTCGCTCGAGTACGCCGTGCTCGGCCTGCAGAACCCCGGCTACTCCCCCGAGCCCTGGACCCCGGTCGACTCGATCGCCTGGCTCAAGGCCATGGCCTGGGACCTCAGGTCGAACCTCGGCGACGAGATCGATCGCGCGCTGCTCTCGACGGCGCTGCCCGCCGAGGAGGTCGCACGGCTGCATCCGGGGTTCGACTGGTCGACCGCGCCCACCATCGTCGACGGCCTGCCCGCCGCCTCGGCACCGGCCTCGGCGGGCGCTGCGACCCCGCTCGCCTCCGACGCCCAGGTGACGGATGCCGCGAGCGCGCCGGCTGCGGCATCCGCCCCCGTGGGCGACGAGGCCGCTGCCGCCGACGCCGAGTACGTGGCCGCGCTCACGTCGCTGCGCGCCACCCTCGACGGGATTCCCGCGCTGCTCGGACCGGAGGGCAACGACATCGGGTCCAACTCGTGGGTCGTCTCCGGCGCGCTCACCGAGTCGGGCCTGCCCCTGCTCGCGAACGACCCGCACCTCGGACCGGCCCTGCCCTCGATCTGGGCGCAGATGGGCCTGCACTGCGCCGCGCTGACCGACGAGTGCACGTTCGACACGGCCGGCTACACCTTCGCGGGCCTGCCCGGGATCATCATCGGCCACAACCAGCGCATCGCGTGGGGGTTCACGAACCTCGGGCCCGATGTCGCCGACCTCTACCTCGAACGCGTCACCGACGACACATACGAGCTCGACGGCGCGCAGATGCCGCTCGCCGTGCGCCAGGAGACGATCGAGGTGGCCGGCGGCGCGCCCGTGACGGTGACCGTGCGATCCACCGGGCGCGGGCCCATCGTCACGGGCATCGGCTCGGACTTCGCCGCCGTCGCCGAGACGTACCCCGCGGCATCCGGCGCCCCCGAGGGCACCTCCGAGCTCTCGCTGCAGTGGACGGCCCTCACGCCCGGCACGACCGCGCAATCCATCTTCGCGCTCGACCGCGCGCGCGATTGGACCGAGTTCCGCACCGCCGCGTCGCAGTTCGACGTGCCGGCCCAGAACCTCATCTACGCCGACATCGACGGCAACATCGGCTATCAGGCCCCCGGCGCCATCCCGATCCGCAAGCGCGGCGACGGCACGCTCCCGCAGGCCGGATGGACGAGCGACGTCGGCTGGGCGGGCGAGATCTCCTTCGGCGACCTGCCGAACGTCCTGAATCCGCCAAGGGGCTACCTCGTGACCGCGAACAACGCCGTCGCGAACGGCGGGCCGTTCCTCACGGCCGACTGGGACTACGGCTACCGCGCCGCCGCCATCGAGCGCCTCCTGAAGGAGAAGGTCGACGCCGGCGAGAAGCTCACCGCCGACGACTTCACGCGCATCCAGCTCGACACGAGCGATGCGAATGCCGCCGCGTTCCTCCCCGTCATCGCCGAACTCGACCTCTCGGGCGACGCCGCCCGAGGTGCCGACCTCCTCGCCGGCTGGAACGGCCTGGCCGACGCCGACAGCCCCGAGGCCGCGTACTTCGCCGTGTTCTGGCGCACGCTGCTCGCCGACATGTTCGAGACGCTGCCAGAGCAGACCCGCCCCACCGGCGGCGACCGGTGGTTCGACGTCGTCGGCACCCTGCTCGCCGAGCCCGACGCCTCCTGGTGGACCAACGAGCGCCTCGGCATCGCGGGCCGAGACGCGATGATCGCGAACGCCCTCGACGAGGCCTGGAGCGAGGCGTCCAGCCGCATGGGCGGCAACGCCGACTCCTGGCGCTGGGGGCGCCTGCACACGCTCACCCTCACGAACCAGAGCTTCGGCACCTCGGGCATCGCGCCGATCGAATGGCTGTTCAACCGCGGCCCCTACGAGCTCGGCGGCGGATCGTCGGTGGTCGACGCCATCGGATGGGATGCCACGCAGGGCTACGGCGTCGACTGGGTGCCGTCGATGCGCATGGTCGTCGACCTGAGCGACTTCGACGCCTCGACGTGGATCAACCTCACCGGGGCGTCGGGGCACGCGTTCCACGCCAACTACACCGACCAGGCGCCCCTCTGGCAGCACGGCGACACCCGCACGTGGCCGTTCACCCTCGACGCCGTGCGCGGGGCCGCGAAGGAGACCCTGAGCCTGCGCCCGGTGGCCGGCGTGACCCCGGCGCCGTCACCGCCACCGAACGAGACCACGGCGGAGTAGCGCGACGCCGCACGGCACCGACGCCGAAGGGGCGCCACGCGAACGTGGCGCCCCTTCGGCGTCTCGGTTGCCGCGGCATCGGCTCACCCGCATCGGCGGGCGACGGTGCCGCGTGCGCTCAGGCGCCGGGGTAGCGGCGCTCGGGCTCGCCCACGTACAACTGCTGCGGGCGACCGATCTTGGTCTGCGGGTCGAGGTTCATCTCGCGCCAATGCGCCATCCAGCCGGGAAGGCGGCCGATCGCGAACAGCACGGTGAACATGCGGGTCGGGAAGCCCATGGCCTTGTAGATGACACCCGTGTAGAAGTCGACGTTCGGGTAGAGACGACGCTCCTTGAAGTAGTCGTCCTCGAGCGCGAACTGCTCGAGCTCCTTCGCGATGTCGAGCAGCGGGTCGGAGACGCCGAGGCCTGCGAGCACCTCGTCGGCCGACTCCTTGACGAGCTTGGCGCGCGGGTCGTAGTTCTTGTAGACGCGGTGCCCGAAGCCCATGAGCTTGACGCCGTCTTCTTTTCGCTTGACGCGTTCGACGAACCGGCCGACGCCCTCGCCGGAGTCGCGGATCTGCGCGAGCATCTGCAGCACGGCCTCGTTGGCACCGCCGTGCAGCGGACCCGAGAGCGCCTGGATGCCGGCCGAGATCGACGCGTACAGGTTCGCACCCGTCGAGCCGACGAGGCGCACGGTCGACGTCGACGCGTTCTGCTCGTGGTCCTCGTGCAGGATCAGCAGGCGGTCGAGCGCCTTGGAGAGCACCGGGTCGATCTCGTACGGCTCGGCCATGTTGCCGAAGTTCAGGCGCAGGAAGTTGTCGACGAAGCTCAGCGAATTGTCGGGGTACAGGAACGCCTGGCCCAGGCTCTTCTTGTGCGCGTACGCGGCGATGACCGGCAGCTTCGCGAGCAGGCGGATCATGGTCAGTTCGACGTCGTCGTCCTGGCCCTCGTAATAGGTCGACAGCGCCGACACCGCGCTCGAGAGCACCGACATCGGGTGCGCCGTGTGCGGCAGCGCCGAGAAGAACCCCTTCAGGTCTTCGTGCAGCAGCGTGTGGCGGCGGATCTTCTCGTCGAACTCGCCGAGCTCGTCGGCACTCGGCAGCGACCCGTAGAGCAGCAGCCAGGCGACCTCGAGGTACGTCGAGTGCTCGGCCAGATGCTCGATCGGGTACCCGCGGTAGCGCAGGATGCCCTGATTGCCGTCGATGTACGTGATCGCCGACTGCGTCGACGCCGTGTTGACGAATCCGTAGTCGAGTGCGGTCAACCCGGTCTGTCGCGTCAGCGTCGACAGGTCGATGCTCGAGGCGCCGTCGACGGCGGCACGGATGGGGAACTCCGCGGTACCACCGGGGAAGTTCAGGGTCGCCTGAAGGGGCTTCTGGCCTTCGGCGTTGTTCACGACGTCGCTCACGGCGCCTCCTGTGATCGTCAAGTGCGGTCACCTGCTTTCCGACCCGCGGCGCGGTTCGGCCGCGGTCCGAACTACAGCCTAGACGTGGCTGGGGCACACTGTCGCATCCGCCAAGAGAACCGGAGTGGAGTTGCCGGTTTCGACAGTCTGCGACCGGATCGGCCCCGCCCGCGCTGTCCCAGCGCCACAACGAGGCCGCACCCGCGGCAGCCCGAGGGATGCTGCCGCGCGACGGGCCGGCCGAATGCGCCTCGACTCAGGCGGCGGATGCCGCGAGCCGGCGCGCTGCGGCGGCGACGCGTTCGTCGGTCGCCGTGAGCGAGAGCCGCACGTGCTGCGGGTAGTGATCGCCGTAGAAGTGGCCCGGACCGGCGACGATGCCGAGGTCGGCGAGTCGACCGATGGACTCCCAGGCGTCGCGACCCTCGGTGGCCCAGAGGTAGAGGCCGGCCTCGCTGCGGTCGATGCGGAATCCGGCGGCCTCGAGCGCGGGCAGCAGCACGTCACGGCGTGCACGGTAGCGCGCCTTCTGCGCTGCCACGTGCGCATCGTCGCCGAGCGCGGCCACCATGGCGGCCTGCAGCGGCGCGGGCAGCATGAGGCCGGCGTGCTTGCGCACGTTCGTCAGCTGCTCGATGAGCCGCCCGCATCCGGCGATGAACGCGGCTCGGTAGCCGGCCATGTTCGACTGCTTGCTGAGGGAGTAGACGGCGAGGGTGTTGCTTCGATCCTCGCCGCTCACCCGGGGATCGAGGATGCTCGGCACCCGCTCGGCGTCCCACGGGGCGTCCCAGCCGAGTTCGGCGTAGCACTCGTCGCTCACGATCGTGGCGCCGAGTTCGCGAGCCCTGGCCTGCGCGGCCCGCAGGGCGTCGACGTCGAGCACGCGACCGTCGGGATTGCCAGGGCTGTTCAGCCACACGAGCCTGGTCTCCGCCGGCCACTCGGCGGGATCGTCGGACGCGAGGGCGTCGGCTCCGGCGATGGCCGCACCGATCGCGTACGTCGGGTACGCGGCGCGAGGATGCACGACGACGTCGCCCTCGCCGACGCCGAGCATCAGCGGCAGGAGTGCGACGAGTTCCTTCGAGCCGATCGTCGGCAGCACGTTGCGCTCGCCGAGCCCCGTGCCGACGACGCCGCGGCGACGCTCGAACCACTCGACGATGGCCCGGCGGAGCTCGGGCGTTCCGACGGTCTGCGGATAGGCGTGCGCGTCGGTCGCGGCCGAGAGCGCGTCGCGGATCACCGCGGGCGTCTCATCGACCGGCGAGCCGATCGAGAGGTCGACGACGCCGTCGGGATGCACGGCCGCGCGCTCCCGGTACGGGGTCATCAGGTCCCACGGGTAGTCGGGCAGCGTGCCGAGCGCCATGTCAGTGCGCCTGCGGGGGCAGCACGGAGATGACGGGGTGGTCCTTGGCGATGACGCCGACCTTGGCGGCGCCGCCGGGCGAGCCGAGGTCGTCGAAGAACTCGACGTTGGCCTTGTAGTAGTCGGCCCATTCGTCGGGGAGGTCGTCTTCGTAGTAGATGGCCTCGACGGGGCAGACGGGTTCGCAGGCGCCGCAGTCGACGCATTCGTCGGGGTGGATGTAGAGCGAGCGCTCACCCTCGTAGATGCAGTCGACCGGGCATTCGTCGATGCAGGCACGGTCTTTGACGTCGACACACGGAAGGGCGATGACGTAGGTCACTTGGCTCGCGGTCCTTTCGGAAGACTGGGACTTCAGTCTATGCCGCGCCGAGGCCAGGCGACGCCGCCCGGCCGTCGTCGGTCGTCGAGAACGACCGACCCCCGTCGGTGCCGCCGGGTCGGTTCGCGGTCCGCGCGGGCAGGCGCGGCCACGCCACGACGAACACCGTGACGAGCGCCGGGCCGATCGACCAGATCGTGCCGGTGAGATCACCCACGACGAGCACCGAACCACCGGGGCCGGGCAGGGTGAGCAGGCCGACCATGAGGATGACGCCGAGCCCGGCCACGGCGGCGACCAGGCGCCCCCCGCCGATCGTGCGGAACGCCACGAGCAGTGCCGCGACGCCGATGAGCGCCAGCACGAGTCCCCACGGCAGGGTCACGTCGCCGACCTGCCATGCCTGACGGTGGCCGACCGTGCCGAGCGTGCCGTAGATCGCACCGACGATGAGGGCGAGCGCGAGCGTCGCGATGCGGTTCACGAGGCCGGCCTCGCCGAGCTCGTTCACTTCGGCGTCACCGTGTACGAAACGGTGTCCTCCTGCACGGCGAGCAGCACGAAGTAGGAGTCGTTCGAGTAGAGCTTCGCGTCGAGCTGGCCACCGGTCAGCGCGTCGCGCTGCTCCTGCGTCATGGTGGTGTCCTCCGCGAAACCGGACTCCTCGAGCGCGGCGGCCGCAGCCGTCGCCGGGTCGGCCTCCGTCGACTTCACGACGACCACCCAGCCGTTCGAATCGCCGGTGCCGATGCCGACGGTGATCTCGCCGCCGACGATCGCGATCTCCGACGGGAAGCCGGCCGGCAGTTCGCCGCCGAGGCTCACGTCTCCGCCCGTGGCGCCCTCGATCGCGTCTTCGACGCCGTTCTGCACGAGGTCCTCGACGGGATTCACGCAGCCCGTGAGCAGGCCCGCGGCGAGCCCCGCCGTCGCGACGGCGAGTGCGGCGCGAACGATCGTGCGCGGCATCCGGGCACTGGTCGACGGTGATGGCATCAGGACTCCTCGGTGGCTTCGGGGTGTCCTCGGATTCTAGCGGCGAGCCGACCGCACGGCCACGGACCGTCACCGGCGCCGCCCGCGACGCCGCGCTCCATCGAGCGCATGCCGTAGCGTGAAGACGCAGCCCAACCGAGAGGATCGATGACGATGACGGCCGAAACCGAACCCGCCCGCCCCGAGGTCGACCTCGTCTTCGACGGCGACGTCGCGATCGTCACGATCGACCGTCCGAAGGCGCTCAACGCGCTCTCGTCGACGGTGCTCGAGGCGCTCGACGACGCCTTCGTGCGCATCGCGGATGCCGCGGCATCCGTTCGGGGCGTGCTCCTCGTCGGCGCCGGCGGTCGCGCGTTCGTCGCCGGTGCCGACATCGCCGGAATGGCGGGCGCGACACCCGAGGAGGGCCGCCGCTCCGCGGAGCTCGGCCACCGGGTCGCCGCTCGCATCGAGGGCTGCGACGCGCCGGTGATCGCGTGCGTCGACGGATTCGCCCTCGGCGGCGGGCTCGAGCTCGCACTCGCGTGCGACGTCATCTACGCGACGGATGCCTCGAGCTTCGGCCAGCCCGAGGTGCGCCTGGGGCTCATTCCGGGCTTCGGGGGCACCGTGCGCCTGCCCCGAGTGGTCGGCCCGGCGCGGGCCAGGGAGCTCATCTACAGCGGACGCCGCATCGGCATCGAGGAGGCGGTCGAGGCCGGCCTCGTGGTGCGTCGATTCGCCGACCGAGACGCGCTGCTCGCGGGCGCCCGCGAGACGGTCGCGCAGATCGCGCAGAGCTCGCCGGTCGCGGTCGCGAATGCGAAGCGCGTGCTCGTCGGCGCCGCCGGACGCCCGACCGAGGAGGCCGTGGCGATCGAGATCGGCGGATTCACCGAGGCGGTCGGCACCGACGACATGCGCGAGGGCGTCGCGGCGTTCCTCGAGAAGCGCTCCCCCGGGTTCAGCCGCTGACGGTCAGCCGCTGAGGATCAGCCGGTGACGCGCATCGCCAGCCAGGCGAAGCCGTCGAACCGAGCGCCGTCGGCGCCGAACATCTCGAGGTGCAGGTGCGGTCCGGTCGACTGACCGGTCGTGCCGACGAGGCCGAGCTGCTGTCCGGCAGTGACCTTCTCGCCGACCCCGACCCGCATCGAGCCGCTCTGCATGTGGGCGTACGACGAGGTCACGAGGGTGCCGCCGATGTTGTGCTGCACCTCGATGTTCACGCCGAGGCCGCCGCCGTTCTCGGTGGCGAGCACGACCACGCCGTCGGCGATGGACACGACCGGCGAGCCGTTGCCGGGATTGAAGTCGACGCCGTCGTGCACCGTCGAGCACCCGGCGCACGGTGCCGAGCGCGGGCCGAAGCCGTCGCTGCGCCGTTCGGGCGTGAGCACCGGCCACACGATGCGGTCGGTCTCGATGAGCGAGACGGATCCCACACTCGCCACCTGCGACAGGATGGGCGGCGGAGCAGCCTCGACCGAGTAGGCGCTCACACTCGCGGTGGCACCGGCGACGGCGGCCGGCATGACGGCGTCGCTCGCGACCTCGATGGTCTGCGGTTCGAGCACGACCGTGTCTCCGGCGCCCTGGGCCGGTGCGTACACCGACACCGTCGTGTCGCTCGCGCTCACGGCGAGGGCGGGAACGCTCGAGCTGATGACCATCGCCCCGACGAATCCGAGACCGAGGAGCACGAGGCCGGCGCGCCGCGGAAGCAACGAGCGAACCGACGGCACCGCGGCGAACGCCGCACGGAAGGACAGGTCGGCGGGAAGGGCACGGGCGTGGAGTCCGCGAACGGCCGCGCGTGATCGCGGTGCGGCTCGGCGGCCGAAGTGGGGGAAGGGCATAGGTGGAGCAGGTGTTTCTGGTCGGGGGCGTCCAGGTGAATCATTCCAACGTATGAAATGTTTCTGTACAAACCCTCAACTTCACCTCCGCAACACGTGTGCGCCGGGGTCTCAGCGGCGTTTCAGGACGCGAAAAGGGGCGGACGCCGCAGGCTCGGGCCCGCGGCATCCGCCCCTGGAGGCGACTAGCCCTGCTTCTTCAGGCGCGACGTGGTGCGGGCACGAGCCGTGGCGTCGAGCTCGACCTTGCGGATGCGCACCGCGGCGGGCGTGACCTCGACGCACTCGTCCTCACGCGCGAACTCGAGGCACTCCTCGAGCGAGAGCTGGCGCGACGGCGTCATCGACTCGAACGTGTCGGAGGTCGACTGACGCATGTTCGTCAGCTTCTTCTCCTTCGTGATGTTCACGTCCATGTCGTCGTTGCGCGAGTTCTCGCCGATGACCATGCCCTCGTAGACCTCTTCGGTGGGGTTCACGAAGAACGTCATGCGCTCCTGCAGGGCGATGATCGCGAACGGCGTCACGACGCCCGAGCGGTCGGCGACGATCGAGCCGTTGTTTCGGGTCACGATCTGGCCGGCCCACGCGTCGTAGCCGTGCGAGATCGCGTTCGCGATGCCCGTGCCGCGCGTGGTGGTCATGAACTCGGTGCGGAAGCCGATCAGGCCGCGGCTCGGGACGATGAACTCCATGCGGACCCAGCCGGTGCCGTGGTTCGACATGTTGTCCATGCGGCCCTTGCGCGCCGCGAGGAGCTGGGTGATCGCGCCGAGGTACTCCTCGGGGGCATCGATCGTGAGGTGCTCGAACGGCTCGTGCGTCTTGCCGTCGACCTGCTTCGTAACCACCTGGGGCTTGCCGACGGTGAGCTCGTAGCCCTCGCGACGCATCTGCTCGACGAGGATCGCGAGCGCGAGCTCGCCTCGACCCTGCACCTCCCACGCGTCGGGGCGTCCGATGTCGACGACCTTGAGCGAGACGTTGCCGACGAGTTCGCGGTCGAGGCGGTCCTTCACCATGCGGGCGGTGAGCTTGTGGCCCTTGACCTTGCCGACGAGCGGCGAGGTGTTGGTGCCGATCGTCATCGAGATGGCGGGCTCGTCGACGGCGATGATCGGGAGCGGGCGGACGTCTTCGGGGTCGGCCAGCGTGTCGCCGATCATGATGTCCTCGAAGCCCGCGACCACGGCGATGTCACCGGGGCCGGCGCTCTCGGCCGGGTAGCGGTCGAGGGCCTTCGTGAGGAACAGCTCGGTCACGCGGACGCTCTGCACGGAGCCGTCGTGCTTGACCCACGCGACGGTCTGGCCCTTCTTGATGGTGCCCTGGAAGACACGGAGCAGCGCCAGACGGCCGAGGAACGGCGAGGCGTCGAGGTTCGTGACGTGCGCCTGCAGCGGGTGCTCGTCGTCGTACGTCGGTGCCGGGATGTGCTCGAGGATCGCCTCGAACAGCGGCTCGAGGTCGTCGTTGTCGGGCAGTTCGCCGTTCTCGGGCTTCGTGTGGCTCGCAGCGCCGTTGCGGCCGGAGGCGTAGACCACGGGCACGTCGAGGATCGCGTCGAGATCGAGGTCGGGCACGTCGTCGGCGAGGTCGGAGGCGAGGCCGAGCAGGAGGTCCTGGCTCTCGGCGACGACCTCGTCGATGCGCGCGTCGGGGCGGTCGGTCTTGTTGACGAGCAGGATCACCGGCATGCGGGCCTCGAGCGCCTTGCGGAGCACGAAGCGCGTCTGCGGCAGCGGGCCCTCGCTCGCATCGACGAGGAGCACGACGCCGTCGACCATGGACAGGCCGCGCTCGACCTCGCCGCCGAAGTCGGCGTGACCCGGGGTGTCGATGACGTTGATCGTGATGGGGGTGCCGCCGGAGTGCAGGCCGTTGTACGAGATCGCCGTGTTCTTGGCGAGGATCGTGATGCCCTTCTCGCGCTCGAGCTCGTTCGAGTCCATCGCACGCTCTTCGACGTGCGCGTGCTCGGCGAACGAGTGCGTCTGGTTGAGCATCGCGTCGACGAGCGTGGTCTTGCCGTGGTCGACGTGTGCGACGATCGCGACATTGCGCAGGTCGTTGCGGGTGGCGTTCGCCATGTTCGGTCCTCTGGGCTGGTGGGCTTCGTGGTGCGGCGCCCCGTGGCCGCGACGGCGGCACGACGGAAAACGCGGAAGCGCTTTGGTGAAGGTCTGGGGATGCGCGACCGAGATCGACGGCACGCGCCCGACAAGCCTACCGTGCCGAGGCCGTCTTCACCTGAGAACACGGAACGCCCGGCATCCGAGGGTCGGATGCCGGGCGTTCGCGTTCGCTCCGAGCGCGTCGCGGCCGAATCAGCTCGCGAGTTCGATGCCCGCGCCGGGGATGGCTGCGAGCAGATCGCGCGTGTACTGCTGCGCCGGGTTCTCGAAGACCTCGTCGGTCGTCGCCGCCTCGACGATGCGTCCCTTCTGCATCACGCACACGTTGTCCGCGACGAGGCGGACGACCGCGAGGTCGTGGGTGATGAAGAGGTACGTGAGCGAGAGCTCCGCCTGCAGCTCGGTGAGCAGGTTGAGGATCTGCCCCTGCACCAGCACATCGAGCGCTGAGACAGCCTCGTCGAGGACGAGGACATCGGGCTTGAGCGCCAGAGCGCGCGCGATCGCGATGCGCTGACGCTGGCCTCCGGACAGCTCGCTCGGATAACGATGACGGGTGGCCGAAGGCAGCGACACCTGGTCGAGCAGTTCGAGCACGCGTGCGTTGCGCTCCTTGGCGGTGCCGATGCCGTGCACCTTGAGCGGCTCCGCGATGGTGTTGCCGACGCTGTACTGCGGATCGAGGGAGCCGTACGGGTCCTGGAAGACCGGCTGGACACGGCGCCGGAAGGCGAGCACGTCGCGCCCGCGCAACGAACCGACATCTCGCCCGTCGAAGCTGACCGATCCGGAGGTCGGCGACTCGAGCTGGAGGATCAGCTTGGCCATCGTCGACTTGCCGGATCCGGACTCGCCCACGATCGCGGTCGTGGTGCCCTTCTTGACGTCGAAACTCACATCGTTCACGGCGAGCAGATCGATCGAGCTGAAGCTGGACTGGCGGACCTTGTACAGCTTCGAGACGTTCTTCACCGAGATGAAGTCCTCGCGCGTGTCCTCCCGTTCGCGGCTCTCGGCCCGCTCGATCAGCGTCAGGTCGTCGGAGCCCCCGCTGAAGATCTCGTCGGGCTCGTGACCGGTGACCCTGGTGGCCTCGATGCGCTTGGACGCGAGGCTCGGGGCCGCGGCGATGAGTCGCTGCGTGTAGGGGTGCTGCGGGTTCTGGAGGATCTCGACCGACGGCCCGGACTCGACGATCTTGCCCTTGTACATCACCACGAGCTGGTCGGCGCGTTCCGCGGCGAGGCCGAGGTCGTGGGTGATGTAGAGCACGGAGGTGCCGTACTCCGCCGTGAGCGTGCCCAGGTGATCGAGGATCTGACGCTGGACGGTCACGTCGAGGGCGGAGGTCGGCTCATCGGCGATGAGGAGCTTGGGCCGCGCCGAGAGTCCGATACCGATCAGCACACGCTGCCGCATGCCGCCCGAGAACTGGTGGGGGTACTGCTTGAGCCGCTGGTCGGCGTCGGCGAGCCCCGCCTCCTGCAGGACCTCGATCGTGCGTTCACGAGCGGCCTTGCCCTGCGCGAGGTTGTTGGCCTTGATCGCCTCCTCGACCTGGTAGCCGATCTTCAGCACGGGATTCAGGTTGGACATCGGGTCCTGGGGGACGTACCCGATGAGGCGCCCGCGGATGGACTGGATGGCCGACGGCGAGAGCTTCGTGAGGTCGACTCCATCGAAGAGGATCTCGCCGCCCGTCACCTTTCCGGTGCCGGGCAGAAGGTCGATGATCGACTGCGCGGTCGTCGACTTGCCGGAACCGGACTCGCCGACGATCGCGAGGGTCTCGCCCTGGTGCAGGGTGATGTCGATGCCGCGGACCGCGGGGACGACGCCGCGCTGGGTGCGGAAACCGACCTCGAGGTTGCGGATCTGGAGCAGCGGCGTGCCGTTGGACGGAGTGTTGGCTGCGGTCGGATTGCTCATCGGCGCGCCCTCTCCTTCGGGTCGAGTGCGTCGCTCACGACGTCACCGAGCATCAGGAACGACAGCACGGTGATCGACAGGGCGGCGGCGGGATAGAACATGACCATGGGGTTGCTGAGGATCGACGTGCGCGCCTGCCCGATGTCGTTACCCCACGACATCACGTCCGGCGGAAGGCCGATTCCGAGGAACGACAGCGTCGACTCCGCGACGATGAACGTGCCGAGCGACACCGTGGCGACCACGATCACCGGTGAGATCGCGTTGGGGACGACGTGGTTCACGAGGATGCGGAAGCGCGAGACGCCGAGCGCGATCGACGCGGTCACGTAGTCCGACTTGCTCGCGGACAGCACCGAACCGCGCATGATTCGCGCGATCTGCGGCCAGGCGAACAAGGCGAGCACCATGGCGACGGTGGCCGGGCTGCGGTCGGGGAGCACCGTCATGAGCACGATGGCACCGAGCACGGTGGGGATCGCGAAGAAGATGTCGCCGACGCGCGACACGACGGCGTCGAGCCATCCTCCGTAGTACCCGGCGAGGGCGCCGATGACCATGCCGAAGAGGGTGACCATGATCGTCGCGAGCAGGCCGACCGTCACCGAGGCCTGGGTGCCGAAGATGGTGCGGGAGTACACATCGCAACCCTGCCGCGTGAAGCCGAAGGGGTGCCCGGGCTCGGGCGGGCCGTTGCTGTTCTTGAGGAAGCAGTCGGAGTTCGGCGGATACCACGTGAACCAGCTCGGGAAGAGGGCGATCACGACGATGACGAAGATGAGGACCGCGGAGATCCAGAAGGCCGGACGGCGACGCATGGACTCCCATGCATCGGACCAGGTGCTGCGTGCCTTCTCGGTCTCATCGAGTCGATCGATGGGCTGGATCGGCGTGTCTTCGAGCTCGGCGACGAAGTGCGGATGTGGTTCGCGATTAGACATAACGGATCCTCGGGTCGAGCACGGCGTAGAGAAGGTCGACGAGCAGGTTGGCGAGCATGATGATGATCACCATCACCGCGACGAACGAGACGACCGTCGGGCCCTCGCCGAGGGTGATCGCCCGATAGACGGTTCCACCCACGCCGTTGATGTTGAAGATGCCCTCGGTGACGATCGCGCCGACCATCAGCGATCCGAGGTCCACGCCGAGGAAGGTGACGACGGGGATGAGCGAGTTGCGGAGGACGTGGACGCTGACGACCCGTCGACGCGGGAGACCCTTCGCGGTGGCCGTGCGCACGTAGTCGGCGGACAGGTTGTCGGAGACGCTGCTTCGCGTCAGCCGGACGATGTAGGCGAAGGACACGGACGCCAGCACGATGGCCGGCAGCACGAGTTCGTTCCATGGAGCCTGCGCACTCACGGTCGGGCTGGCCCAGCCCAGGTTGATGCCCACGACGATCTGGAGCACGAAGCCGACGACGAACGTCGGAACGGAGATCAGGAGCAGGCTCACGACCAGAGCGGTCGAATCGAAGAACTTGCCCTTGCGGAGACCGGCGACGAGACCGACGAAGATTCCGGCGACCGCCTCGAAGAAGAGGGCGAGGAGTGCGAGCCGAAGCGTGATGGGGAACGCCTGTGCGAGCACCTCGGAGACGGGACGCCCCGAGTAGGTCGTTCCGAGGTCGCCCTGGAAGAGTCCCGCGATGTAGAGGAGGTACTGAACGATGAACGGCTCGTCGAGGTTGTACTGCTGACGAACCTGCTCGATCACCGCGGGCGCCGGCGGACGGTCGCCGTACAGCGCCAAGATGGGATCTCCGGGCAGGGCGAACACCATGAAATAGATCAGGAATGTCGCACCGAAGAAGACGGGGATCAGTTGAAGGAGGCGTTTGCCCGTGTATCGGAGCATCAGCAGCTTCCTGCTGCGGAGGTGAGAGAGTTCATCGCGTTCGCTTCTGGTTCATTCATCATGATGTCCGGGGTGGTCTCCCACCCCGGACATCATGTATGTATCGGAATTCGACTACTAGAGACTAACCCTTGGTGACTGCGTAGTAGAGCGGGACGGAATCCCAGCCGAACTCGACGTTGTCGACGGTGTCACCGGAGACGCCGGTCACGTTGGAGTACCACAGCGGAATGGTGGGCAGGTCCTTGAGCAGGACCTCCTGAGCTTCCTGGTACTTCGCGGTGGCGTCCTCGACGGTCGCCGACTTCGAGCCCTCCTTGAGGAGCGAGTCGAACTCTTCGCTGCTGTAGCCCTCGTAGTTCGATCCGGCGCCGGTCTGGTAGAGCGGTGCGAGGAAGTTGTACAGCGAGGGGTAGTCGGCCTGCCATCCGGCGCGGGTTGCACCGGTGAGCTTCGCGTTCACGCGGTCGTCGAGCGCCGACTTGAAGTCGGGGTACGACTTTCCTTCGGCGTTGATGCCGAGCGTGTTCTTGATGCTGTTGGTGACTGCGTCGACCCAGGCCTGGTGGCCGCCGTCGGCGTTGTACGCGAGCGTGAAGACGGTGTCACCGTAGGGCGCGATGGCGTCTGCCTCTGCCCACAGCTTCTTCGCCTCGTCGGGGTTGAACTCGAGCACCTCGGCGCCCTCGAGCGAGTCCGAGTAGCCGTCGATGACCGGCGACGTGAAGTCGGTCGCCGGCGTGCGGGTTCCCTGGAAGATGACATCGGTGATCTCACCGCGGTCGATCGACATGGAGATGGCCGCACGACGCAGCTTGCCCTCTTCGCCGGTCCAGTGCTCGAGGTAGTAGGGGATGTTGAACGCCTGGAAGATCGCCGCGGGCTGGTTCACGGCACGGTCGCCGAACTCCGCCTCGTAGTTCTCGAACTGGGTGTCCGGAACGGCGTCGAGGACGTCGAGGTTGCCCGCCTGGACATCCGCGTACGCGGCGTCCTGCGAGGTGTAGAACCGGATGTCCAGACCGCCGTTGACGGGCTTGCGAACGCCGTCGTAGTCGGGGTTGGTGATCAGGTTGATCTCGACGTCGTGGTTCCATGCGCCCTCTTCGGCGAGCATGTACGGCCCGTTGCCGATGGGGTTCTCACCGAACGCCTCGATGTCCTCGTACGCGACCGACGGCAGCGGCATGTAGGCCGTGTAGCCGAGACGCAGAGGCCAGTCGGCCTCGGGCGAGGAGAGCTCGACGGTGAAGGTCGTGTCGTCGACGGCCTTCAGACCGGTCAGCTCGGTGTCCTCGTCGTAGCTGAACCCGACGATGTTGTCGAAGAAGTACGACGAGCCCTGGGCGTTGCTGAACTTCGCGCCGTAGTTCCAGGCGTCGATGAACGACTTGGACGTGACGGCTTCGCCGTTCGTGAAGGTCCAGCCGTCCTTGAGCTTGACCGTCCAGGTCGTCGCGTCGTCGGACTCGATCGAGTCCGCGACCTCGTTGACGATGGAGCCGTCGGCCTGGTAGCTAACGAGTCCGGCGTAGATCGACGTGAGGATCTTGCCGCCGCCGACCTCGGTGGTGCCGGTCGTCACCAGGGGCGCCTGCGGCTCGTTGCCGTTCGTCGAGACGATGGCGGTGGAGCTGGCCGAGTCGGTGCTTTCGGTGCCGCTGTCGCTGCTGCAGCCCGCGAGCCCCAGTGCAGCGACCGAGAACAACGCGATGGCGCCGATCCCGATACGTGATCTCTTCAATGTTCCTCCAGGATTCAGGTGAACAGATTCTGCGCACGGTAGGGCCCAGATCCGTTGCTGTTAGGGAAGAGACTAAACAGCGGGCCACCCCCGCCCAAATCGAAATCCAAAGTGTTATAGACCGGCAATGTTTGACGACGGGATTTTCCTTACGGCTCGCATTCTTTGCGTGTTCGCGGCATCCGTGCAAGTAATCGGTGTCGAATGACGAATCGTTCGAATCTCGTGCACTCGGTCGCCCCGCTGCCCTGATCGCCGGCCCGCGAGATTCACGATGTCAGGCTGGAGTTGGTATTTGGCTTACATGCATTGGCGTTTCGCGCGTTCTCGCCTATGCTTGTATCACCCCGAGCGGAGTTCGATAGAGCTGTCGTGCACCCGCCCTCCCATCCGGCAGAGAGAAGAGTCCCGACGATGCCCACGACCGCCCCGATCCTGATGTACTCGAACACCATGGCCGCCGACATGCGGCACGTGATCACCAACGAGGTGCACGACCCCTTCCTCTACGCAGAGGTCGACGGTCGCCAG
The DNA here is from genome assembly GCF_040547485.1 of Agromyces sp. PvR057. Lineage (NCBI taxonomy): Bacteria > Bacillati > Actinomycetota > Actinomycetes > Micrococcales > Microbacteriaceae > Agromyces > Agromyces sp. PvR057. The sequence continues at coordinate 1,330,072 of NZ_JBEPPT010000001.1, read as the reverse complement.
TACACCGCCATCAAGTCGCTCGAAGTCGCCCGCATGCAGGCGATCGACGGGATGACGGTCTTCCCCCTCGAGACGCTCGGATACGACGACTTCCGGGCACAGGGTCAGGACCCCGACACCGCCGAGCTGAACGCCCTGGTCGAGGCGTGCCGCCGGATCGGCATCGACGAGGCGATCGTGCCGCCGTCGTTCCCGCTTGAGGTCGCCGACCACCTGCGGTCGAACGGCATCGTGCTCCGCGTCGACCGTGACGAGTTCGTGGCCAGGCGCCGGGTGAAGAACCCGGCCGAGCTCGCCGGCATCCGGCGGGCGCAGATCGCCGCTGAGGCCGGCGTGGCCAGCGTGGCGGCCGCGCTCGAGCGCGCCACCGTCGACACGGACGGCGGCCTGCTGCTCGATGGGGAACCGCTGACCTGCGAGAACCTCAAGCTCGGCATCCGGGCGGCGTTCCTCAAGAACGGCTGCGATGACGCCGGACTCATCGTCGCGCACGGCGAGCAGACCTGCATCGGTCACCACGCCGGGTCCGGCCAGATCTTCGAGGGCGAGCCGATCACGGTCGACATCTGCCCGCGCGACGTCGAGTCCGGCGGGAACTCGGACATGACCCGCACGTTCGTCAAGGGCGAGGTGAACGAGGAACTGGCGATGTACTTCCGCATCGTGAAGGAGTCGTTCGACCGCACGCTCGCCGCGATCCGGCCGGGACTGCCGGTCGCCGAGCTCCACCGCATCTCCTGCGAGCCGATGATCGAGGCCGGACAGCCGACCCAGCTGACGAAGGCCCCCGGCGAGGTGTTGATCGAGGGGTACTTCCACAGCCTCGGACACGGCATCGGCCTCGAGGTGCACGAGGCTCCCGGACTCGGACAGAACGACGCGGTGCTCGTCGCCGGCGATGTCATCGCGATCGAACCGGGCTGCTACCGGCAGGGATTCGGAGGCGTGCGCCTCGAAGACATCGTGCTCGTCACCGAGACCGGTCACGAGCTCATCACCGACTACCCGTACGACCTCACCCCCGTCGCCATCTCGCGCGGAGCATGACGATGGCGCTCGACCCCCGCATCGTCGACGGCGCGGCCGAAAGCATCCAGGACTGGCAGGCGTTCTGCAGATTCCCCACGGTCTCCGGCGATCTCGCTGCGATCGCCGACGCCGCCGACTGGCTCGAGGGCCGGCTGACGCCGCTCATGGATCGCATCGAGCGGTTCGAGATCCCCGGGCACGGTCCCGTCGTGGTCGGGTTCCGTCGTGGGCTCTCCGAGCGCACGCTCCTCCTCTACAACCACTACGACGTGCAACCGGCCGGCGACGAGACCCGCTGGACGTCGCCGCCCTTCGCGGCCGAGATCGTCGATGGCGCGATGTACGCCCGTGGCGCGTGCGACGACAAGGCCGACGTGACGAGCCGCCTGCGTGCGCTCGCGCTGTTCGAGCAGGAGCACCCCGACGGACTGCCGTTCAGCATCATCTTCATGGCCGACCCATGCGAGGAGATCGGCAGCCCGGGCCTCGACGCCGTCCTGGCCGAGCACAGCGCGCTCCTGCGTTCCGATGCCTGCCTCTGGGAGAGCTACCTGCGCGAGGAGGACGGCCGCCCTGCGATCGGGTTCGGTTGCCGCGGGGCACTCGAGGTCAGCCTCAGCCTCACGGTGCTCGACGCGAACCAGCATCCGTCGTACTCCCCGGTCGTGCGTTCCGCTCCGCTCGAGATGATGCGCGTCATCAGCTCCTTCCTCGACGACGACGGCCTGATCGCGATCCCGGGGTTCACCGACGGTGCGCTCGTGCCGGACGAGGCCGCCCGCGCACGCGTGCAGGAGTTGAGCCTGCCGGGTCCGTCGATCGCGATCGAGGGCATCGATCCATTGCAGCCCCATGCGGTCGAACGGCTGAAGGAGCGCTTCATCTTCGCCCCGTCGATGAGTCTCTCGGGCTTCGAGGTCGACCCGTCGATCCGTCAGAGCATCGCCGCAGGCTGCGAGGCACGCGTACGCTTCGGGCTCGTGCCCGGCATGGATCCGGACACCTGCTTCGAGGCGCTGCGCGCGCACCTCGCGACGACGAACCCCGACATCGAGGTCGGCCTCATCCGCAACATGAAGCCGGCGTTCTCCCCCGTCGACACCCCCTTCGCGACGTCGGTCGTGAACGCGGCACGCACGGCGTTCGACGGCGAGCCCGTGATCTACGAGGTCATGACCGGCTCCGGCCCCGGCGCGTTCTTCCTCGAGCACCTGGGTGCGCCGCTCATCTCCCCGACCGGCACGCTGCGCCCCGCCGGCAACATGCACGGCTTCGACGAGCACGGCTATGTCGACGACTACCTGCACCACATCCAGTTCACCCTCGAGCTCCTCCGGGAGCTCGACCGATCCGGGTTCGCGGCATCATGAGCACGACCGATCCCGAGGAGCGACCGGCGGGAATCCTCGCGATCCTCGAGGAGGCGCACGAGCCGGTGGCGCTGGACGCCATCGACCGCCGCATCCTGCACATCCTGCACGAGGATTCGCACATCTCGCAGCGCGCGCTCGCCGCGAAGGTCGGCCTCAGCGCTCCGAGCGTCGCCGAGCGCGTCGCACGGCTCGAGCGCACCCACGTGATCAAGCGGCACAGCATCGAGGTCGACTGGGGCGCGCTCGGCTTCCCGATGCTCGTCGTGATCCCGATGAAGTTCGCGGCCAACGCCGATCCGCTGCGCATCGTGACCGAACTGCGGCGGATCCCGTCGCTCACCGAGATCCTCATCCTGACCGGGGCGCACGACATGATGGCCCGATTCAGGGTGCGCGACCACGCCGACCTCCAACGGCTGCTCCTCGAGCGCATCTGGGCCATCGACGGACTCGAGAGCGTCGAGACGATGATCAGCCTCGGCAGGGTCGACGATGCCGCGCCGCTGCGCCACATCCTCCCCGAGGACGACCAGACGCCGGGACGCGGCGAAGGGCGGCGCAGTCGGTCCTGAGCCGCCGCAGGCGAGGAGGGCGCGTCGACCGTACGATGACGATATGACGGCGCCCTCCCCCTCCTCGTCGATGACCCGGCCGCGCATCGCGATCGAGGTCGTGATCGTGCTCGGACTCTCGCTCGGTGCATCCGCCGTCTATTCGATCGTCTCGCTCGTCGCCGACCTGACGAAGGGCGAATCGCTCGCCGACCAGTCGACGTCGATCAACCCACCGCAGGCGAGCCGCGAATGGCTCGACTTCACGTACCAGTTCCTCGCGGTCTTCTTCGCGTTGTTCGCCGTCGCGCTCGTGCTCTACCTGCTCTCCGACGGCGGCGCGAATCCGTTCCGACGCATCGGCTTCGATCTCACCCGCCCCGCCCGCGACGCCCTCGCGGGCGTCGCGCTGGCCGCGGCCATCGGCATTCCGGGCATCGCGCTGTACCTCGTCGGACGGGCCGTCGGCATCACGGTCGAGGTGCAGGCGTCGTCGGGCTTCCCCTACTGGTGGAGTATCCCGATCCTCGTGCTGGCCGCCCTGCGCGCCGCACTCACCGAGGAGATCATCGTCGTCGGATACCTGTTCACGAGACTGCGCCAAGCCGGATGGTCGACGTGGACGATCATCATCGGCGCCGCCCTGCTGCGCGGCTCCTACCACCTCTACCAGGGCTTCGGCCCGTTCATCGGCAACGTCGCGATGGGCATCGTCTTCGGCTGGTGCTACGCCCGGTGGGGCCGCGTGATGCCGCTCGTCGTCGCGCACACGCTCCTCGACGTCGTCTCGTTCGTGGGCTACCCGCTCGCGCTGGCAGCATGGCCGGGGCTCTTCGGCGCACGCTGACCGCGCCGGCCCGTGGCGGCGCGGCCCCGCCTACGCGGACTCGGCTGCCCTTCGGGCCTGCTGAACGAGCTCGCCGCCGTGCTGCGTCAGGATCGCCGTATCGACCGCGACGGCGACGGAGCGGAATCCGCGAGCCACGAGCGCGGCGGCGATCGGGATGCTGCCGGCGAACGACCCCGGCACGATGCCGGCCGCGGTGCACGCGGCGACGACGCGATCGAGCGGCGAGTCGGCAGAGGTGTCGGCCAGCAACGCCTCGACCGTGGTTCCGAGCGCGATCGCCAGGTCGAAGGGCCCGACGAACACCATGTCGACGCCGGGAACCGCGGCGATGGCCTCGACGTCGGCGATCGCCTGCGGCGTCTCGACCATGACCGCGCACTGCACGCGCGCGTTCGACGCCTCGGCGGTCGGGACGGTGCCGCCCCAGTACGCGGACATGGGCCCCCACGAGCGGGTGCCCGCCGGCGCGTAGCGGCAGGCGTCGGCCGCGGCTCTCGCCTGCTCGGCGTTCTGCACCATGGGCACGATGACCCCGCGTGCGCCGGCGTCCAGGGCCCGGCCGATCCAGGACGCGGAGTTGTGCGGAACGCGCACGTGCGTGGTCTCGGCCATGCCGCCCGCGGTGAGCAGCGCGAGCGACTCCACGACCGAGCGGTCGTCATAGAGGCCGTGCTGCGCGTCGAGCACGAGCCAGTCGGCTCCGATGCGAGCCATGACGGATGCCGCGGCCGAGGTGCCGAGCATGGACCAGGCGCCGATGCTGGGCGCGGCGATCGTGGAAGAGGTCATGCACCAATTGTTTCACGTCTTCGAATACCTGATGGCCAATTCACCTTTCAAATATCATGCATCTTCGATCATTCGGCTTACATTCCCAGCCACATCGGCTATCCTGACGGAGTACTGCACACCACGCAGCCCGAGCTCGTCCGAAGGAATCCATGCCGAACCTCACCCCAAGCGTCGCCCAGCTCCCGTCATCGGGCATCCGCGAGATCCTCGACCTGGTGTTCACGGCGCCCGACAACATCGTGCGCCTCGAGATCGGCGAGCCCGACTTCGCCACCCCCGCGCACATCGTCGAGGCGGCGTTCGAGGCCACACGACGAGGCTCCTCGTATCTGCCGAGCGGCGGCATGCCCGCACTGCGTTCGGCGCTGCGCGATCGTGTCGCGCGCGACTACGGGTCCACGGCATCGGTCGAGCAGGTGCTCGTCACGCAGGGCGCCGTACAGGCCATCGACGCGATCATGTCCGCGGTCGTCGGCCCCGGCGATGACGTGCTCGTGCCAGACCCCGCCTGGCCCAACTACGAGATGCAGGCCACCCTGATCGGCGCACGGGCCGTGCACTACGGCCTGCACCCGGCATCCGGATTCCAGCCCGACCTCGCCGAGATCGCCCGGCTGATCACGCCGCGCACCCGCGCCATCGTGCTGAACTCGCCCAACAACCCGACGGGCGCGGTGCTGCCCGCCGACACCGTGCGACAGATCGTCGAACTGGCCGTTCGCCACGACCTGCTCGTCATCAGCGACGAAGTGTACGACGAGATCATCTTCGACGGCAGCCCGGCGAACGCCGCGCAGTACGCGCCCGAGCACGTGGCATCCGTCTACAGCTTCTCGAAGACGTACGCCATGACCGGGTGGCGCGTCGGCTACGCCGTGCTGCCGACATGGCTCGCGGGCGGCGTCTCGCGCGTGCTCGAGACCAGCATCTCGTGCGTCTCGAGCGTGACCCAGGCGGCCGCCCTCGCAGCCGTCACCGGCCCGCAGCGCGCGGTCGGCGAGATGCGCGACGCCTACCGCGCACGTCGCGACGTCGCCGTCGAGGTGCTGCGCGAGGCCGGCATCGACGTGCCTGCGCCCGCAGGCGCCTTCTACCTGATGATCCCGCTCGCCCCCGAGGCGGATGCCCGGCGCTCCGCGCTCGATCTCGTGGGTCGCGGCGTCTCCCTCTCCCCCGGCACCGCGTTCGGGAGCACCGCCGGGCACCACCTGCGCGTGTCGCTCGCGACCTCCGAAGACGGCATCCGGCTCGGTATGCAACGCTTCATCGACTGGTACCGCGAGACCGACGGCGGTCTGGCACTCGGCCGCCGCGCCGAGGCATCCGCGTCGGCGCGTTGATGCACCCCGAACCGAGCCGGAAGAACGAGGAAGCCAGCCCCATGACCCGACCCGCCTTCAGCCTCCGCGTCAACAACGACCTCAGCCCCGGCCAACTCATCGACATGGCGGTCGCCGCCGAGCACGCCGGCATCGACCAGCTCTGGGTGTCGAACGACCTCATGATGCGCTCGGCGCCCGTGCTGCTCGGCGCGATCGCCATGCGCACGAGCACGATCAAGCTCGGCATCGGCATCATGAACCCGTACTCGGTGCACCCGTCGGAGCTCGCGATGACCGCAGCGACCCTGCAGGAGGTGACCGGCGGACGGTTCCTGCTCGGGCTCGGCGCCGGTGCGGGCGACTTCCTCTCGTGGATCGGCATCGACCAGAAGCTGCCGCTCACGAAGACGCGCGAGGCCCTGCGCGCCATCCGGGCCCTGCTCGCGGGTGCGAAGCCATCGCAGACCGAAGGGGCGGGCACCGCGTGGACCGACGACGCCTACCTCCGCCTCGAGCCGACCCCGGTGCCGATCTACATCGGCGCGATGAGCCCGAAGATGCTCGCCTTCGCCGGTGCCGAGGCCGATGGCGTGCTCGCGCTGCTGTTCCCGCCCGAGCACTACACGACGGCCAGCGGGCTCGTGGCCGAAGGCGCCGAGGCAGCGGGCCGCGCCCTCTCCGACCTCGACATGCCGGCCTGCGTGTGGCTCGCGCTCGATGAGGACCAGGGGCAGGCCGACCGCGCCCTCGCCCTGAAGCTCGCATACTACGGCGGCGCGTTCTCGCCCTACCTGCTCTCGCGGGCCGGCCTCGCGCCCGGGGACTTCGCCGAGAGCGAGGCCGCCCTGCGCGCCGGCGACGAGGCGGCGGCCGTCGCGGCGATCACGCCCGCGATGCTCCGCCTCGGCATCAGCGGCAACCCGCAGAGCGTCGTCGACCGCTGCGACGAGGTCATGGCGCTCGGCGCGTCGCACCTGTCGTTCGGCCCGCCGCTCGGTCCCGATCCGGTCGCTGCGATCGAACTGCTCGGGCGCGAGGTGCTGCCGCAGCTGCGCCAACGGCACGCCGCGCGCGCGGGCACGAGTCACCCGACCTGACCGGCGGCACGACGCTCGGCCACCGACGAGACGACGAAGGGCGGATGCCGCGGCATCCGCCCTTCGTCGTTCAGGTCGGGCTCGAAGTCACGCGAACGCCTCCACCGGCGGGCAGGCGCACACGAGGTTGCGGTCGCCGTAGGCCTGGTCGATGCGGCGCACGGGCGCCCAGTACTTGTTGCGCACGAGCGAGTGCACCGGGTACACCGCCTGCTCGCGGGTGTAGGGGTGGTTCCACTCCCCCGCGATGACCGACTCGGCCGTGTGCGGCGCGCCGCGCAGCGGGTTGTCGTCGACCGGCCACTCACCGCGGCCGACGGCGTCGGCCTCGGCCTTGATCGCGACCATGGCCTCGACGAAGCGCTCGAGCTCGGCCAGGTCCTCGGACTCGGTCGGCTCGACCATGAGCGTGCCCGCGACGGGGAACGACATGGTCGGCGCGTGGAAGCCGTAGTCGATGAGCCGCTTGGCGACGTCGTCGACGCTCACGCCCGTCTCGGCCGTCAACGGCCGCAGGTCGAGGATGCACTCGTGCGCGACGAGGCCGTTCTCGCCCGTGTAGAGCACCGGGAAGTGCTCGCGAAGGCGCGAGGCCACGAAGTTCGCCGCGAGCACTGCAGACGCGGTCGACTGCGCGAGGCCCTCGGCGCCCATCATGCGCACGTACGCCCACGAGATCGGCAGGATCGACGGGCTGCCGTACGGCGCAGCCGAGACGGGCCCGCCGCCGTGCACGAAGCCGCCCGCGTGGTCGGCGCGCTGGGCCATGGGGTGGCCGGGCAGGTACGGTGCGAGGTGCGCCTTCGCCGCGACGGGTCCGACGCCTGGGCCGCCGCCGCCGTGCGGGATGCAGAACGTCTTGTGCAGGTTCAGGTGCGAGACGTCGCCGCCGAAGTCGCCGAAGCGCGCGAAGCCGAGCAGCGCGTTCAGGTTCGCGCCGTCGACGTAGACCTGTCCGCCGGCGTCGTGCACGGCCTGGCAGATGTCGCGCACGTCGTGCTCGTAGACGCCGTGCGTCGAGGGGTACGTGATCATGAGCGCCGCGATGGATGCCGCGTGCTCGGCGATCTTCGCGCGAAGGTCGTCGAGGTCGACGTTGCCGAGCTCGTCGCACGCCACGACGACCACGCGCATGCCCGCGAGCACCGCGGAGGCCGCGTTCGTGCCGTGGGCGCTCGACGGGATGAGGCAGAGGTCGCGCTCGGCCTCGCCGTTGGCGCGGTGGTAGCTGCGGATCGCGAGGAGGCCCGCGAGCTCGCCCTGGCTGCCGGCGTTCGGCTGCAGCGACACGGTGTCGTAGCCCGTGACCTCGGCGAGCCAGGTCTCGAGCTGCTCGACGAGCCCCAGCGAGCCGACGACGTCGGCCTCGGGCGCGAACGGGTGCAGGTTCGCGAACTCGGGCCAGGTGACGGCCTGCATCTCGGTTGCCGCGTTGAGCTTCATCGTGCAGGAGCCGAGCGGGATCATGCCGCGATCCAGCGCGTAGTCGCGGTCGGCGAGCTGCTTGAGGTAGCGCATCATCTGCGTCTCGGACTGGTGCGTGTTGAACACGGGGTGCTCGAGGTACGCGCTCGTTCGGCGGAGGTCGCCGGGCAGGCTCGAGGGCAGCTCGGACAGCGACACCGGGACATCCGCCCGCTCGCCGAAGCCGAACGCCTCGACGACGAGGGACAGCTCGCGCTCGGTGGTCGTCTCGTCGACCGCGATGTGCACGGTCGCCTCGTCGGCCTCCCACACGTTCAGGCCGAGGTCGTGCGCCCTCGCGACGACGTTCTTCGCGAGGCCGGGCACGTGCACCCGGATCGTGTCGAAGTAGGCGTCGTGGGCGAGCGTGAGGCCGAAGCCCGTGAGCGCGTCGGCGAGCGCCTTCGCCTTCGCCGCGGTGGTCACGGCGATGTGCCGGATGCCCCGGGGACCGTGGTACACCGCGTACATCGACGCCATGACGGCGAGGAGCACCTGCGCGGTGCAGATGTTCGAGGTCGCCTTCTCGCGGCGGATGTGCTGCTCGCGCGCCTGCAGGCTGAGGCGGTACGCGGGGTGGCCCGCGGCGTCCTGCGAGACGCCCACGAGGCGGCCCGGGAGCTGGCGCTCGAGGCCCTTGCGCACGGCCATGAAGCCGGCGTGCGGCCCGCCGAAGCCCATCGGCACGCCGAAGCGCTGCGACGTGCCCACGGCGACGTCGGCACCGAGCTCGCCCGGGCTCGTGAGGAGCGCGAGGGCGAGCAGGTCGGCGGCCACCACGGCGAGCGCGCCCTGCGCCTTCGAGGCGGCGATGACGGCGGCCGGGTTCCAGACGCGACCAGAGGCGCCCGGGTACTGCACGAAGACGCCGAAGTGCTCGCCGAGGGCGGCGACATCCGTTGCCCCATGCAGGTCGGCGACGACGAGTTCGATGCCCACGGCCTCGGCGCGCGACTCGAGGAGCGCCCGCGTCTGGGGCAGCGCGTCGGCGTCGACGACGAAACGGTGCGACGGGGACTTCGAGGCTCGGCGAGCGAGGAGCATGCCCTCGACGACCGCGGTGCCCTCGTCGAGCATCGACGCATTGGCGGTGTCGAGCCCGGTGAGGTCGGTGACCATCGTCTGGAAGTTGATGAGCGCCTCGAGGCGGCCCTGCGAGATCTCGGGCTGGTATGGCGTGTACGCCGTGTACCAGCTCGGGTTCTCGAGGACGTTGCGCTGGATCACGGCCGGCGTGATCGTGCCGAAGTAGCCGAGGCCGATCATCGACGTGCGCACCGCGTTCTGGTCGGCGAGCGCCGCGAGCTCGGCGAGCGCCTCCCGCTCGGTCGCGGCGGCCGGGATCGCCGAGTTCAGCACCTCGCCCATGCGGATGGACGACGGCACCGCGGCGGTCATGAGCGACTCGAGCGAGTCGTAGCCGAGCTCGGCGAGCATGAGGCCGTGGTCGCTCGGGGTGGTGCCGATGTGGCGACGCCCGAAGGCGTCGAGGTCGAACGTGGAGGAGGTGCTCATCGGGTGCGGTCCTTACTCGGGGGTCACTCGCCCGTGAGGGCGCGGTACTCGGCGTGGCTCAGCAGCTTCGGCAGTTCGGGGGCGGTGATCTTCAGCAGCCAGCCCTCGCCGAACGGGTCGGTGTTCACGAGCTCGGGCGAGTCGACGACGGCCTGGTTGGCCTCGACGACCTCGCCGTTCACGGGTGCGAAGAGCTCGCCGACCGACTTCGTCGACTCGATCTCGCCGACGACGGTGCCCTCGGCGACCGCCGTGCCCGCGGCGGGCAGGTCGACGTAGACGATGTCGCCGAGCTTCTCGGCGGCGTAGTCGGTGATGCCGATGGTCACGGTGTCGCCGTCGACCAGCACCCACTCGTGCTCTTCGGTGTACTGCAGTTCGGTCTGGTCGGTCATGGTGTGCTCCTCGAGGTCTGGTGGAGGTCGGTGTGGTGATCGGATGTCTCGGATGGATGCCGTGGCGCGCCGTGCGCGGCCGGCCGTCAGGGCTCCGGCCCGGGCGGCTCGGGCGTCAGGACGTGCGCTTGTAGAAGGGCAGGGCGACGACGGTTGCCGCGATGCGCGTTCCGCGCACGTCGACGTGGAGGCCGCCCGCCTCGACGGCCGTCGGTGCGACGAACGCCATGGCCACGGGGTGGCCGAGGGTCGGCGAGAGGGCGCCGCTCGTGACGACGCCGACGAGCGCGGCATCCGCCCCGCCGCCGTCGTAGACCTCGTAGTCGGCGCGCGGCGCGCGGCGTCCCTCGGTCGTGAGCCCGACGAGCACGCGGGCGTCGTCGGCGGGGCCCTCGGCGGTCGCGGCGCGGCCGACGAACTCGCCCTCCTTGGCGTGCGCGACGACGCGGCCGAGGCCGGCCTGCACGGGCAGGATGTCGCGGCCGAGCTCGTGCCCGTAGAGCGGCATGCCCGCCTCGAGGCGGAGCGTGTCGCGGCTGGCGAGCCCGCAGAGCGTCACGCGCGGGCCTCCGGTCTCGACGAGGGCGGCCCACAGGGTCGGCGCGTGCTCGGGCGCGACGTAGAGCTCGAAGCCGTCTTCGCCCGTGTAGCCGGTGCGCGCGACGAGCACCGGCTGCCCCTCGAACGTGGCCGGGAACGCGCGGTAGTACTTCAGGGCCGCGATGCGCGCGTCGAAGTCCTCCTCGTCGTTGCCAGGGCCCTCGGCGCCGAAGCCCGGCGTCTCGAGCAGCACGGCGCGGGCGTCGGGGCCCTGCAGCGCGATGAGGGCGATGTCGTCGCTCTCATCGGACACGATCGTGTCGAACCCGGCCGCCCTCGTGCGCAGCTCGTCGGCGACGACCGCCGCGTTCGACGCGTTCGCGACCACCATGAAGCGGTCGTCCCCGGTGCGGTAGACGACGAGGTCGTCGATGATGCCGCCGTCGTCGGCGAGCAGCAGCGAGTACTTCGCCTGGCCGATCTCGATCGCCGAGAGCCGCCCGGCGAGGGCGTAGTCGAGGGCCGCCGCGGCATCCGGTCCGATGAGGACGATCTCGCCCATGTGCGACAGGTCGAACAGGCCGGAGGTGGTGCGCACGGCGTGGTGCTCGGCGAGGTCGCTCGAGTAGCGGACGGGCATCTGCCATCCGGCGAAGTCGGTGAAGCTCGCGCCCGCGGCGCGGTGCACGGCGTCGAGCGGGCTGCGGCGCTCGCGGGTCGCCTCGGCGGGCGCGGCTGCGGGGCTGGTGGTACCGGGATCCTGGGTCACGAGTTCTCCTGAATGGTGCGTTCGTCGCATCGAACGGCGAATGCCGCTTGAGAACTCCCCCTCTGTCATGAGCCTGAGAGTTTCACGCAGAAGCGCTTTCACCGTGGGCGGGGCGCCGCAGCATGCGGCATCCACTTTTCAGAGCGGCCGTGTTCATCGCGGTGTTGTACCTGAGAGATTGGCGGGGAGGCTTGCTCCTTCGGTGCCGGCCTGTGCGCTGCGCGGACCCGGTCTGACGACCTGTCTGCACGATGCTGCCGGCTCTCCCGCGATGCGTCGATGGCCCGGTATGAGATTGTGGGCCGATTCTAACAGCGCTCAGCGCCCCGTGCAGGGCGACGGGACGGGTGTCACGCGACGTCGCCCCGATTAGGTGAGAGCGACCGGATCGAGGATGCTTCAAGTGCCGCCCGACGGCGTGAGCCCTGCTCCGCATCGTGACGCGCATCGGGGGGTGCATCGGATGGGGGTCCGGTGCACCCCTCTCCCACGCTCCGCGACGGCCCGTTCCCACCGCTCCGCGACGGCCCGTGACCTCCTCGATTTCGGTTCGTGTCAGTTCGACTGTAAGATGATCGCGTACTTAGAGTCACGATGACACGAAGGAGGCGCGGATGTCCCGGACGATCGAACTCGCCGAAGCACGCCTCGCCGTGTCGACCGTGATCTTCGCGCGCGAACCCGGCGTCGCCCACGGCGAGCAGCCCGTGCACGCCGAGCAGCCGGCCGACCGGTCGCTGTGGATCCCCCTCGTGCGACGCCTGCGCGAGCCAGGCGAGGGCCGGTGGGCGCTGCCGGGCGGTTGGCTCGGCGCGGCCGAGAGCCTCGAGGGCGCGGCCGCGCGCACGCTCGAGGAGACCACCGGCGTCACGCCGCGCTACCTCGAGCAGCTCTACACGTTCGGCACCCCCGACCGCTCCCCCGACGAGCGCGTCGTCTCCGTCGTCTACTGGGCGCTCGTGCGCCCTGAAGAGACGAGCGGCGCCATCGAGGACCCGAACGTGCGCTGGTTCGACGCCGACGACCTGCCCGAACTCGCGTTCGACCACAACGAGATCGTCGCCTACGCGCTCGGGCGCCTGCGCACCAAGCTCGGCTACTCGCAGATCGCCCACGCGTTCCTCGAGGACTCGTTCACGCTCGCCGAACTCCGCGAGGTCTACGAGACCGTGCTGCGCCGCCCGCTCGACCCGGCGAACTTCCGCCGCACGGTCGAGGCGTCCGGCGCCCTCGTCGAGACCGGCGAGGTGCGCACCGGCACGCCGCACCGGCCGCCCAAGCTCTACCGCGCCGCCGATCCCGCCGAGGCGGGCATCCAAGGCGCGTTCCGCATCCCGATCGCCCCGCACCTGAGGAGACACCCATGACGATGGTCCAGCCCAGCGACGTCCGGCTCGCGGCATCCGTCGACCGTTCGATCCAGCTCATCCAGGCGGGGGCCGCATCTGGCAGCACCTGCTCCCCCGACCTCGCCAAGGGGCCGTGGGAGTTCGACGCGGGCCCCGTGGCATACGGCCCCGGCTCGTCGATGGGCGACGTCATCCCCACGGGGTCGCCCCGCCAGGGCGCGCTGCCCGAGTCGTACCGCACCGCGAGCGACGCCGAGCTGCACGACCGCGTGCGCGCCGCGAAGGCGACGCTCGGCGACCGCGTCGTCGTGCTCGGGCACTTCTACCAGCGCGACGAGGTCGTCGAGCACGCCGACTTCGTGGGCGACTCGTTCCAGCTCGCGAACGCGGCGCTCACGCGTCCGGATGCCGAGGCCATCGTCTTCTGCGGCGTGCACTTCATGGCCGAGACCGCCGACCTGCTCTCGACGCCCGAGCAGGCCGTGATCCTGCCGAACCTCGCCGCCGGCTGCTCGATGGCCGACATGGCCGACGAGGAGTCGGTCGAGGCGTGCTGGGCCGACCTCGAGGACGTCTACGGCGACCTCACGGCGACCGACGCCGACGGCCGCGTGCCGGTCATCCCGGTGACGTACATGAACTCCTCGGCAGCGCTGAAGGGCTTCGTCGGCCGCAACGGCGGCATCGTGTGCACCTCGTCGAACGCGAAGACGGTGCTCGAGTGGGCGTTCGAGCGCGGGCGGCGGGTGCTCTTCTTCCCCGACCAGCACCTCGGGCGCAACACCGCGAAGGCGCTCGGCGTTCCGCTCGAGCAGATGCCGATGTGGAACCCGCGCAAGCCGCTCGGCGGGTCGACCGAGGCCGAGCTCGACGACGCCCGCGTCATCCTCTGGCACGGCTTCTGCTCGGTGCACCGCCGCTTCACGGTCGACCAGATCGCGCAGGCGCGCATCGACCACCCGGGGGTGCAGGTCATCGTGCACCCCGAGTGCCCCATGCCGGTCGTCGACGCCGCGGATGCCGCGGGCTCCACGGACTTCATCGTGAAGGCCATCCAGGCCGCCCCCGCGGGCTCGACCTTCGCGATCGGCACCGAGATCAACCTCGTGCAGCGACTCGCGGCCGAGTACCCGCAGCATGAGATCTTCTGCCTCGATCCCGTGGTCTGCCCGTGCTCGACGATGTACCGCATCCACCCCGGCTACCTCGCCTGGGTGCTCGAGGAGCTCGTCGCCGGGCGCGTCGTGAACCGCATCACCGTCGCCGACGAGGTGGCCGAGCCCGCACGCCTCGCCCTCGAGCGGATGCTCGCGGCGAAGCCGCCCGCGACCACCCAGGCGAAGCCGCCCGTCGCGGTGCCCGCGGGGGCCTGACCATGGCGCGCGTGCTCGTCGTCGGCGGCGGCATCGGTGGGCTCTGGACCGCCGTGCGCGCGGCCGACGCCGGCCACGACGTCGAGCTCGTCACGAAGGCCGAGCTCGCCGACGGCAACACGCGCCACGCGCAGGGCGGCATCGCCGCGGCGCTGTTCCCAGACGACTCGGCGGAGCGGCACTTCGCCGACACGCTCGCCGCGGGCGCCGGCCTCTGCGACCCGGAGGCCGTTCGCGTGCTCTGCGACGAGGGCCCGGCGCGCGTGCGCGACCTGATCCGGTTCGGGGTCGCGTTCGACCACGGCGACTCCGGGCTCGAGCGCGGCCTCGAGGCGGCGCACTCGCGGGCCCGCATCCTGCACGCCGGCGGCGACGCCACGGGCGCCGCGATCGAGCACGCACTCGTCGCCACCGTGCGACGCCGGGCGGTGCGCATCCACGAGCAGACGATGCTCGTCGACCTGCTCACGGAGTCGCGGCGCGACCCCGATGCCGCGCCGCATGCCGCCGCCGAGCCCGACGCCGGGCGCGTCGTCGGCGCGCGCCTGCTCTCGGCATCCGGCGCCCTCGTCGACGTGCACGCCGATGCCGTCGTGCTCGCGACCGGCGGCGCGGGCCGGCTCTTCCGACACACCACGAACCCCGACGTGGCGACCGGAGACGGCGTCGCCGCGGCCTGGCGCGCGGGCGCCGAGGTGGCCGACCTCGAGTTCGTGCAGTTCCACCCGACCGCGCTCGCCGCGCCGGGCACGCCGCTCATCTCCGAGGCGGTGCGCGGCGAGGGCGCGGTCCTGCGCGATCACGACGGGCATCGCTTCATGACGGAGGTCGCCCAGCAGGCCGAACTCGCCCCGCGCGACGTGGTGGCACGCGCCGTCTGGCGCCGCAGCCTCGAGCAGCACGGCGAGCCGGTGCTGCTCGACGCGACCGCGCTCGGCCGGGAGTTCCTCGACCGGCGCTTCCCGGGGCTCACGACGGCCTGCCGCGAGGCCGGCTTCGACTGGGCCGCCGAACCCGTGCCCGTCACGCCGGCCGCGCACTACGCCATGGGCGGCATCGTGACCGACCTCGACGGGCGTTCGAGCCTGACCGGGCTCTACGCCGTCGGCGAGACCGCCCGCACCGGCGTGCACGGCGCGAACCGGCTCGCCTCGAACTCGCTGCTCGAGGCCGCCGTCTTCGCCGACAGGGCGGCCCGCGCGATCGACGCCGACGCCCGCGCGTCCGCGATCGCACCCGCACCGGCGCCGTTCGACGGAGGGATGATCCGACACCCCCGCGATTCCGCCGCCGCCGAGGGCGATCCTCATCGTGGCCCCGCCGAGACCGACGGGCGGGCCCCCGTCGACCGCGCCGCACTGCAGGCGCTCATGTGGGAGCACGTCGGACTCGAGCGCTCGGCAGCGGGGCTCGCCGCGGCATCCGACGTCCTCGAGGCATGGCGGGCGCCGGAGGTGCACGACCGCCGCACCGCCGAGGATCGCAACCTCCTCGACCTCGCGCGCCTCACGGTCGCCGCCGCGAGCGCCCGCACCGAGAGCCGCGGCGCGCATTTCAGGTCGGATGCCGCGGCCGACGCGGCATCGGCCTCCCCCGCCGTGACGCGCCACCTGCACGAGCTCGCGCGATTCGACCCCGAAGCCGAGGAGGCAGCATGAGCACCGACCGCCGCGAGATCGACCGCATCGTCACCGCAGCGCTCGACGAGGACGCGCCGTGGGGCGACCTCACGAGCGAGACCCTGATCCCGGCGGGTGCCACGGCCACGGCCGCGCTCGTCGCGCGCGAGCCCGGCGTGCTGAGCGGCATCGAGGTGTTCGCCGCCGCGTTCCGCATCGTCGACCCGGCGATCGAGGTCGAGCGGCTCGCCGCCGACGGAGACCGGTTCGCCGCAGGCGACGTGCTCGCCCGCGTGCACGGGCCCGCCCGCGGCATCCTCACCGCCGAGCGCGTCGCCCTCAACCTGAGCCAGCGCATGTCGGGCGTCGCGACCCTCACCGCCCGGTACGTCGCGGCCGTGGCCGGCACCGGCGCACGCATCGTCGACACCCGCAAGACCACGCCCGGCCTGCGCAGCCTCGAGCGGCAGGCGGTGCGCGACGGCGGCGGGCGCAACCACCGGCGCTCGCTCTCCGACGCGATCATGGCCAAGGACAACCACCTCGCCGTGCTCACGGCCGGGGGCGTCGACCTGGCGACCGCCCTGCGAGCGGCACGCGACCGGATGCCGCACACGGCCCACCTCGAGGTCGAGATCGACCGCCTCGACCAGCTCGACGACGTGCTCGCCGGCGGCGCCGACACGATCATGCTCGACAACTTCGAGCCGGCCGACCTGCGCGAGGGCGTGCGGCGCATCGACGGGCGCGCGATCGTCGAGGCCTCCGGCGGCGTGAACCTCGACACGGTCGCGGTGATCGCCGCGACGGGCGTCGACGTCGTCTCGGTCGGCGCGCTCACGCACTCGGCGCGCGCGCTCGACCTCGGGCTCGACATCGACATCTCGCTCGGCGACGCGGGCGGCTCGGCCGGCGCGGCCGGCGCGGGCGGCTCGCGACCGTGATCTACCTCGACCACGCCGCGACGACCCCGGTGCGCCGCGAGGCCATCGAGGCGATGTGGCCGTACCTGACGGGCGCGTTCGGCAACCCGTCGAGCCGCCACGAACTCGGCGACGAGGCGGCCCGGGCGCTCGCGTGGGCACGCGCAGAGGTCGCGGCGGTCGTCGGATGCCGGCCGGGCGAGGTCGTGTTCACGAGCGGCGGCACCGAGGCCGACAACCTCGCGATCAAGGGCATCGCGCTCGCGCGACCCCGCGGACGCCACCTCGTGATCTCGCCGATCGAGCACGAGGCCGTGCTCGAATCCGCCGCCTACCTGGCGAGACACCATGGCTTCACGGTGGCCGAGGTCGCCGTCGACGCTGGCGGGGTGGTGCACCCGGACGCCCTCGCCGAGGCGATCACGCCCGACACCGCGCTCGTGTCGGTGCAGCTCGTGAACAACGAGATCGGCACGATCCAGCCGGTGGCCCAGCTCGCCGCGATCGCACACGACGCGGGCGCACGCATGCACACCGACGCCGTGCAGGCGGCTGGTCACCTCGACCTGCATCTCGACGACCTCGGCGTCGATGCCCTCTCGCTGGCCGGTCACAAGGTCGGAGCACCGAAGGGCACCGGCGTGCTCGTCGCCCGCGGTCGCGTCGCCCTCGAACCCGTGCTGCACGGCGGTGGCCAGGAGCGCGGCCGCCGGTCGGGCACCGAGAACGTCGCCGGCGCGGTCGCCTTCGCCACGGCGCTGCGGCTCGCCGAGACGGAGCGAGCGGATGCGGCGGTGCAGGCCGCCCGACAGGGACTGGAGCTCCGCCGGCGGATCCTCGCGGGCGTCGATGGCGCGCGACTCACCGGCGACGCCGAGCGGCGCCTGCCCGGAACGGTGTCGTTCGTCTTCCCGGGCACGAGCGGCGAGGCCGTGCTGCTCGAGCTCGACCGGATCGGCGTGACGTGCTCGAGCGGATCGGCGTGCGCCGCCGGCAGCAGCGACCCCTCCCACGTGCTCACGGCCATCGGCATCCCCGCCGACCTCGCGCAGACCGCCGTGCGCTTCACGCTCGGTCCGACGACGACCGACGAGGAGATCGCGGATGCCGCGGCCGCCGTCGGCACCGCCGTGTCGGCGGTGCGGGCTATCGTGGGTTCATGATCGACGCGAACGTTCCCGAGAACGAGTCAGAGCAGAACGAGTCAGAGCAGAACGAGCAGCCCGAGCCGGCGAAGTACAGCCCCGAGGTCGAAGCGCGCCTCAGGTCCGAGCTCGCTCCCGAGGAGTCGATGTTCAAGGACTGGCTGCCGCAGCCGACCCCGATCGACGGGCCGGCACCCGCCCCCTGAGCACCGCCACGTGCTGATCCATGCGTTGCGATGCTTCGCACTGATCGGGAATAGCACGGCGCTCCGCTCGGGTTGTCACTGTGGTCGGTGACTTCCGTCACAGCCGACGACCCTTCTTGCGCGACGCCGCGCGACATCCTCTTTCTGCCGATTGGATCCGCTCCGTGACTGAACGCGCCCTTCCAGACGTCTCCTCAGACCTCGACTCCGGCCCGATCGCCTCGACGGCCGCCGGGTCCGAGCACGAGCACCACCACACCGACGACGAGGCCCTGCACGGCGCACGCAACTCGCGCGTGATCTGGCTGCTGCTCGCGGCCGCCTTCGTCGTGATCCTCAACGAGACGATCATGGGCGTGGCCATCCCCCACCTCGTCGTCGACCTCGGCATCACGATCTCGGCCGCGCAGTGGCTGACGACCGCGTTCATGCTCACCATGGCGGTCGTGATCCCGATCACCGGCTTCCTGCTGCAGCGCTTCTCGACGCGAGCGGTCTTCATCGCCGCCATGGGGCTGTTCTCGACCGGCACGCTCATCTCGGCGCTCGCGCCGGGGTTCGAGATGCTCCTCGGCGGCCGCGTCGTGCAGGCCACCGGCACGGCGATCATGATGCCGCTGCTCATGACCACGCTGATGACGCTCGTCGCCCCGTCGGACCGCGGCCGGTTCATGGGCCGGGTCTCGACCGTGATCTCGGTGGCCCCGGCCATCGGGCCGACGCTGTCGGGTCTGATCCTCAGCTTCCTCTCGTGGCGCTTCATGTTCTGGCTCGTGCTGCCGATCGCCGTCGGCATGCTCATCATCGGCATCCGGCGCGTCGAGAACGTCAACACGCCGAAGCGCGTGCCGCTCGACGTGCTCTCGGTCGTGCTGTCGGCGATCGGATTCGGCGGGCTCGTGTTCGGCCTCAGCCTCATCGGCGGCGAGGCGGCCGGCACCGCGACGGCCGCGCAGATGTGGATCTCGCTCGGCGCCGGCGCACTCGGCATCCTCGCGTTCGTGCTGCGCCAGCTGCAGCTGCAGCGCCGCGACCGCGCACTCCTCGATCTGCGTCCCTTCACGTCGGGCAACTTCGCCGTCTCGATCGCCCTCATGGCCGTCATGATGGCCGCGCTGTTCGGCACGATCATCCTGCTGCCGATCTACCTCCAGAACGTGCTGCACCTCGAGCCGATCATGACCGGGCTCCTCCTGCTGCCCGGCGGACTCGTGATGGGTCTGCTCGGCCCGACCGTCGGCCGCCTCTACGACCGGTTCGGCCCGCGGCCGCTGCTCGTGCCCGGCAGCATCCTCGTGAGCGGCGTGCTCTGGTCGCTGACGCTCGTCTCCGAGCAGACGTCGCCGTGGCTGCTCCTGGCCGCGCACATCGCGCTGTCCGCCGGACTCGCGTTCATGTTCACGCCGCTCTTCACCACGGCCCTCGGCTCGGTCGAACCCCGCTTCTACGCGCACGGATCCGCGATCGTCGGCACCGTGCAGCAGGTCGGCGGGGCCGCGGGCACGGCGCTGTTCATCACCGTCATGGCCGCGGGCAGCGCCGCGGCGGCGTCCACCGCTCCGTCGGCCGAGGCCGCCCAGGCCGCCGGAATCCACACCGCGTTCCTCGTCGGCGCCATCCTGTCGCTGTTCGCGATCGTCGGCAGCATCTTCGTGCGCCGTCCGGCCGACACCGACGCCGACTTCGTCGCGCACTGAGCGCCGCGAGCATCCGCGCGGCGCGACAGCGCCGGTGAAACACGGAACGGGCCGGAGCGCAGTGCGCTCCGGCCCGTTCCGTGTGTCGGCGAGACCGCCGATCAGCCGCAGTCGGGGCGGCAGCTGCGCTGCGAGAGCGCGTCGACCAGCACGGTGCCGAGGTCTTCGGGCTTGGACGCCGAGTAGGCGCCGCCCTTCGTGACCTTCGCGATCTTCTGCATGGCGTCGAGGTCGGTGTCGGGCCCGAACCCGATGAGGATGACCGGCACCGGCTGCGTGCCCTCCTCGCCCTTGGCCAGCTCCGCGAGCAGGCCGTCGAGGTCGATGCCGTTCTCGTCCTCGTTCCTGCCGTCGGTGATGAGCAGCACGGCGTTGACCTTCTCGGGGTCGTAGCCCTCGCGGACCCGGCCGACCGCCGCCAGCACGCTGTCGTAGAGTCCGGTCGCCCCGCCG
The DNA here is from genome assembly GCF_040547485.1 of Agromyces sp. PvR057. Classification (NCBI taxonomy): domain Bacteria; kingdom Bacillati; phylum Actinomycetota; class Actinomycetes; order Micrococcales; family Microbacteriaceae; genus Agromyces; species Agromyces sp. PvR057. Next base: position 1,309,610 of record NZ_JBEPPT010000001.1, on the reverse strand, counting down.
AGGCGGCTCGGGAGCGACTGGATGATGCCGCCGATCTGCTGGGTGTGCGCGGCATCGCCGAGCGGCGCGATGGGCGCGAGCTCCTCGTAGTCGAGGTCGCCGTTGCGCAGCGTCGAGAACGCCCACACGCCGAGGTCGACCTCGCCCGAGAACTTCGAGACGGCGTTCATCGCCGCCTGCTGGAAGATGTCGATGCGGCGAAGGCCGTTGTCGGCGGGCTCCTCCATCGACCCCGACACGTCGATGACGGCGAGGTACCGTGCGCGCAGCGAGAGCACGCCCCACGTGCGCAGCAGCGTGAGCGCCGTCGCCGCGTCGACGGGCACGACCTCGGCGGCGGGGCCCTCCGGCGCGATGCCGAGCGTGTCGATCTTGCCGGCTCCGAGGGCCGTGCGGAACCCGGCCGCAGTGAGGCGGTCGTAGGCGGCCGTCGCGGCCTTCTCGAACGTGGCGAGCAGTCGCCCTCGTTCCGACAGTTCGCGTGCGACATCGGAGGCCGCGGTGTCGGACGTGCGTGCCGCCAGGGAGACCGTCTGCACCCGCGGCGTCGACCCCTCGGAGGCGGACGGCTCGGCGGACGTGCCGGCTGCCTCGCCCTCGGCGGCGAGCGCAGCCTCGTCGGCGGCGTCGCCGATGCGGACGAGCGGGTAGTCGAGCATGAGCGTGCCGTCGGTCGGGTATCCGGCGGTGAGCGTCTCGCTCGGGTCGTCGCCGTTGTACTCGGCGACCTGCGCCTCGCTCGTGAGCACGACGCTCGGCTGCGCTGCCGTCGCGAGCGCGCCGAACGCGGCGCTCGTCGACGCGGGAATCGACTTGCCGAGCGAGATCATCGCCGCTGCGAGCGGACGCGGGTCGTCGGCGGGCGCGTGGGCACCGAGCCCGACGAGGCTCGTGAGGCTCGCCGCCGACGCCTCGGGGTCTGGGAGGATCGCCGGCAGCGAGCCGTCGAGCACCCGTGACCAGGTCAGCGGTTCGCTCGCGATCTCGGTCGCATCGGAAGCCGCCGTGGCGAACACGACGGGCGAGACCGCGATGGTCTGGCCGACGCGGGCGTTCGGCGTCGCCCGGCCGAGCGACGCGGCCGTGGCAGCGGCCCGGTCGACCCACACCGAGGACTGGGGCACCCAGGCGTCGACGTCGAGTCCGCCCGAGGCGAGCACGGCCGAGGTGTCGGCCGACTCCTGCGAGGTGACCTCGGTGCTGACGCAGCCGTCGTTGGCGGCGTCGAAGTCGGCCGCGATGTCGGACAGCACCGGCGCGATCGTCGTATCGGCGACGATGTGCAGTTCTTCGACGCTCTCGCATTCGGATCCGGCTGCGGCCTGCGACGGATCGAGGTGCCCCCCGATCCAGAGGTACACGCCGGACGCCACGACGCCGATGACGACGACTGCGGCGATGACGGACAGGTAGAGACCGCGTCTCGACGTCTTCGTCGATGCGGTGACGCTGTGACGCCCCACGGACACTCCAAGCCCGACGGTTGCAAGGGCACCGTCGCATCCTTCGATTCGGGTTCCCCCCGGGTAAAGGGGATGGATTTCGTTCAGTGTAGGTTACGCACCGCCTGAGACGAAAAATACTCGTCTTCCACGGGTTCGGAATCGACGTCGGCACCGCGCGACGGCGTTCGCGCCCCCCGCACCGGAAGGACCCGCAGACGGAACGCGCGCTTGACGCCCGCGCATCGCGGGGGTAGGCCGGACGGCAGGTGCACCATGACGCAACGAGTGTTCGAGGACCGACGCGACGCTGGCCGCCGACTCGCGAGCCTGCTGCGCGAGCACGGCCCGTGGTCGCATCCCGTCGTGCTCGGGATCCCCCGCGGCGGGGTGCCGGTCGCGGCCCCCGTCGCCGACGCGCTCGCGCTCGACGTGCTCGTCGTGCGCAAGCTCGGCCTGCCCCGCCACGAGGAGGTCGCCATGGGGGCGATCGGCGAGCAGGGCGCACGGGTGCTGAACGAGGACGTGCTGCGGCATGGCGGCGTCGACGAGCGCACGCTCGGGGCCGTCGAGCGTCGGGAGCGCGCGGAGCTCGAGTCGCGGGTCCGACGGTTCCGCGGCGATGCTCCCCCGGTCGACCTGGCCGGGCGGACGGCGATCATCGTCGACGACGGCGTCGCCACGGGCGCGACGGCCAGGGTGGCGTGCCTGGTCGCACGGCAGCGCGGCGCGGCATCCGTCGTGCTCGCCGTTCCGGTCGCCTCGCCCGACGCCGCCGTCGACCTGGTGGCGTCGCCGGCGATCGACGAGCTCGTGTGCCTCGCCACGCCGTCCGCGTTCATGGCGGTCGGGCAGTACTACCTCGAGTTCACGCAGACGACGGATGCCGAGGTGCAGGCGCTGCTCGCGTCGAGCCGCTGAGCAGGCCGGCGCCGACGCGGACCGCGGGTCACCCCGCCAGCGTGCCGACGACGACGGTGCCGCCTCGCTCGTCGTGGTCGTCGTGCTCGTCGTGGGCGTCGGCCCATCCGCCGTCGCGGCCCTGGTCTTCCGCCGCGCCGTGGGCGCCGGGGTCGTCGTCGCGCACGATCTCGGCCGAGAGCCCGGCCGCCTCGACGAGGGCCGCGGTGACGGGCGCCTGCCGTCGGCTCGTCTCGATGAGGAGCCGCCCGCCGGGCGCGAGCCAGTCGGCAGCGGATGCCGCGACCCGCCGATGCACGTCGAGCCCGTCGTCTCCGCCGTCGAGCGCGACGAGCGCCTCGTGGTCCCTGGCCTCCGGCGGCATCATCGCGATCTCGCCGGTGGGCACGTAGGGGGCGTTCACGGCGAGCACGTCGACGCGCCCGCGCAGGTCGGCGGGGAGCGGCGCGTAGAGGTCGCCCTCGACGACGCGCGCGCCGCGGGGCTCGAGGTTGCGCCGGGCGGCGCGCACGGCCGCCGGATCGAGGTCGGCGGCGACGAGCTCGATCGGCCGCGTGGCATCCGCGATCACGGCGCCGATCGCGCCGGCGCCGCAGCAGAGGTCGACGACGACGGGCACCCGACCGGATGCCGCGACCGCCGACGTGAACGTCGAGGCCCGCTCGGCGAGCAACTCGGTGCGCCGCCTCGGCACGAACACCCCTGGCTCGAGCAGGATCCGGATGCCGCCGAACTCGGCCCAGCCGAGCACCTGCTCCAGCGGATCGCCGGCCACGCGGCGTGCGACCATGCGCTCGAGCTCGGCCGCGGCATCCGCTTCGACCGACGCCCACGATGACGACGCCGACACCGACGCGCGATCCGCGCCCGTGCGCCCGAACCGCTCGACGACGGCCGCCTCGAGCAGGGCCGCCTCGTCCTCGGCGAACACGCAGCCGGCGGCGCGCAGGCGCGCGACGAGCGCGGGATCCGGGGCTGCGGGCATTCCCGAATGCTAGCCCGCCGACGACCGCGCATGACGCGCGGGTGGTGCGCCGCGCCCGCATGACCTAGAGTCGTCGGCATGACCACGTCGACCTGCAGCTGGTGGCTCGCCTCCTAGGCGGACTCCACGTTTCGACGTACGACGACCGCCCGAGGGCGGTCGTTTCGCATCTGCGGAAGGTTCCGGCCCGACGGCCAGAAGACCTCCGGAGACCTCATGACCGCACCGAATCCGTCCGTGCCGCCGACGACGCCCGCCGAGCGCCAGGCCGCCCTCCTCGCCTCGCTCCTTGCGGCCGGCGTCGACGCCCCGCCGTTCGCCGTCATCCGCCGTGAGCACGAGGCGGTGGTCGACGTGCTGGTCGGCGAGGTCGTCGACGTCGAACTGCTCGCCGAGATCCCGCTCGACGGGGCCGAGGTGCTCGCGCTCGTGCCGTTCCGCCAGGTGCGCGAGCGCGGGTTCGCGGCGCACGACGACGGGGCGCCGATCCGCTGCCTCGTGGTGCGCGAGCGTGCCGCGGTGCCGGTCGACGAGGCGATCGAGGCGCTGCCGCGGCATCCGGTCGTCGTCGCCGATCTCGACGTCGACGTGAGCGACGAGGCGTACGCCGACATCGTGCGCCGCGTGATCGACGAGGAGATCGGGCGCGGCGAGGGCGCGAACTTCGTGATCCGGCGCGAGTTCGTGGGCTCCACCGACGTGCCCCCTGCCGTCGCCGTGCTGGGATGGCTGCGGGCACTGCTCGAGCACGAGCACGGCGCGTTCTGGACGTTCGCGGTGCACACGCCGGGGCTCGCGGCGGTCGGGGCGACCCCCGAGCGCCACGTCTCGTCGATCGACGGCCTGGTCTCGATGAACCCGATCAGCGGCACGTTCCGCCACGACGTGCTGACGGAGGCGGACGCCGCGGCCGACTCGCTCGACGACCGGCTGCTCGCGTTCCTGCACGACGTCAAGGAGCGCGAGGAGCTCGTCATGGTCGTCGACGAGGAGCTGAAGATGATGAGCGCGGTCTGCCCGGAGGGCGGGCGGATCCGCGGTCCCTTCCTGAAGCGGATGTCGCGCCTCACCCACACCGAGTATCTGCTCGAGGGGCACTCCGACCTCGATCCGCGCGAGGTGCTGCGCCGCACGATGTTCGCCCCGACCGTCACGGGATCCCCCATGGGCAACGCCTGCTCGGTCATCGCCAGGCACGAGCCGACCGCGCGCGGCTACTACGCGGGCGTGTTCGCCCGGTTCACGCCGACCGCGAGCGGCTACGACGTGGACGCGCCGATCCTGATCCGCACGGCGTACCTGCGCGACGGCCGCGTGAGCGTGCCGGTCGGCGCGACGCTCGTGCGCCACTCCGACCCGGTCGGCGAGGTCGCCGAGACCCGCGCGAAGGCGGCCGGCATGCTCACGGCGCTGGGGGCGATCCCCCGGGCGGATGTCGCGGCTCGGCCGGCTGCGCCCGTTCCCGCCCGTGCCCGGGCCGGTGCCGGCCGTGCCGCGGCATCCGTCGTCGCCGACCTCCATGCCGAGCTGCTCGCCGCACGCAACGACCACCTCGCCGCGTTCTGGAGGTCGCCGCAGCAGGCGCACGAGCCGCGCGGTCTGACGGCCCTCGTGATCGACGCGAACGACGACTTCACGACGATGCTCGCGCACCAGCTGCGCCACCTCGGCCTCGACGTGCGGCTCGTGCCGTGGCACGAGGCTCCGGATGCCGCCTCCCAGGACCTGGTCGTGTTCGGCCCCGGACCCGGCGACCCGCGGGACGCGGCCGATCCGCGCATCGCCCGCATGCGCACGCTGATCGCCGCCCGCCTGGAGGCCGATCGGCCGCTGCTGGCGGTGTGCCTCAGCCACCAGGTGCTCGCCGACCTCGCCGGGCTGCCGCTCGCGCCGCTGCCGACGCCCAGGCAGGGCGTGCAGGTGCCGATCGACGTGTTCGGCGAGCCCGCGGCGATCGGCTTCTACAACACGTTCTCGGCGCTCGCGACCGACCGCTCGACGACGCCGCGACTCGAGCTCGAGGTGGCGGCGGATGCCGCGACTGACGTCGTGCACGCCCTGCGCGGCCGCGGCGTGGCCTCCGTGCAGGGGCACCTCGAGTCGGTCACCTCGCCCGACGGCCTCGCGCTGCTCGAGCGACTCGTGAACGGCGTGCTGACACCGGCGGCGATGGTGCCCTAGCCTTCGGGGATGGGTGACGGGCGCACGCGCGAGGTCGAGCTCGTGCTGTGCCTGCCGTCGGGCGAGGTGCTCGGCACGACGCCCGTGCTCACGGCTGCCGAGCCGTGGCTGCCGTTCGCCCGGCCGGTCGTCGCCGCGGCGCGCACGTCGCTCGGACTCGAGGTGATCGTGCTGCGCCTGCTCGACGTGGACCGGAGGCCGAACGTCACACCCGACCTCGTGCGCTACCTCGCCGAGATCGAGGCCGTGCCGCCGATCGAGCTGTCGCCCGTCAGCGCGGCGGATGCGGCGGTCACGGCACCGGAGGCGCTGCGGATGCCGTGGGCCGAACCCGAGGGCCCGACGCGCGTCCTGCAGTGGGCCGAGGCGGAGCTCGCCGCCCGCGGCATCGCGCTGACGGGCCGGCCCGGGCAGGTGAAGTCGTGGAACCTCTCGAACCTGTGGATGCTGCCGACGGCCGCGGGCACCGTCTGGCTGAAGCAGGTGCCGCCGTTCTTCGCGCACGAGGGCGCGGTCATCGAGCGGATGTCGCGCCACGCCGTACCGCGCCTGATCGCCCGCCGTGGCGATGCCGCGCTCCTCGCCGAGATCGCGGGCGAGGACCTCTTCGTCTCGACCGGTGCGCAACGCGAGGCCATGATCGACCTGCTCGTCGACCTGCAGCGCGACACCGTCGGATCCATCGAAGAGCTGCTCGGCATGGGACTGCCCGACTGGCGGCTGCCGGCGATCGCGGAGTCCGGATCGCACGCCCTCGAGGCGTCCGCCGACGAGCTCGGGCCGGAGCAGCGCGCCGCCGTCTCGACCCTGATCGACGGCCTCGACGTACGGGCACGCCGAATCGAGGCGTGCGGGTTGCCCGACACGCTCGTGCACGGCGACTTCCACACGGGCAACCTCCGTGGCATCGGCCTCGAGTTGACGCTGCTCGATTGGGGCGACTCCGGCGTCGGCCACCCGCTGCTCGACGAGGCGGCGTTCACGGAACGGCTGACGCCCACGGACCGCGACTCAGCCCGCGCGCACTGGACGCAGGTCTGGTCGAGGGCCGTGCCGGGGTCGGACCCCGCCGAGGCGCTGCGCCTGCTCGGACCCGTCGCCGCCCTGCGGCAGGCGATCATCTACCGGGGGTTCCTCGATCGGATCGAGCCCGACGAACGGGTCTATCATCGCGACGACCCAGGGACGTGGCTGGTGCGAACGGCCGACCTGCTCGCGGCCGAGACGGCGGATCGCTGACCCGCCGAACGGGCGTGCCGGGTTCGCCCGACCCCACGGACCCGGCCCGCGCCGACGTCAGCCGAGCGCGATGACGGCATCGAGGAGCTCATCGTCGAGGTCTCGGTCGGTGAACACGAGTCGTTCGAGGTGCGTCGTGTCGCCGCCGCCGAGCGGCTCGGCACCCGACGAACCGCGCCAGGCGAGGTCGAGGCCGAGCCGCTCGAGCACGCGGATCGAGACCGGGTTGGTCGCGAACACGCGCGCGGTCACCGGGGCGTCGGGCGCGCTCGCGACGGCGACCTCGAGCGACAGCCTGGCCGCCTCGCCGGCCAGTCCGTGCCCCCACGCCTCGGGCTCGAACCGGTAGCCGAGGTTCCAGGCGCCCATCACCAGCATGTTCGCACCGGCGACGCCGACGAAGTCGCCCGCGGCGAGTGAGCCGACGGGCACGCGGAGCCGCACGGCATTCATGCCGAAGCCGTGGGCTTCTCGACTCTGCGTCGCCTTCTCGACAGCCCTCGCGGTCTGGTCGCGATCGACGTGTCGACCCGTCGGCAGGTGCTGCCAGGTGCGCTCGTCGCCGTAGACGCGGAACATGTCGTCGACGTCGTCGACGGTGAGCGGGGTCAGCATGAGCCGGGTGGTGGAGTGAGCGTCGTTCATCACCCCGATGCTCTCGCGGACCACCGACATCCCGTCGAGCCTCGGAGACCCCGCATGCGCATCGCCTGGCGGCGCCCGGTCGCTACTTCAGCAGGCGGGACAGCACCCGGTCGGCGAGCGGCCTGCCGCCGGTCTGGCAGGTCGGGCAGTACTGGAACGACGAGTCGGCGAACCGCACCTCGCGCACGGTGTCGCCGCAGACCGGGCACGCCTCGCCCGTGCGCCCGTGCACCTGCATGCCGCGCCGCTTCGCGTCCTTCAGGTCGGCCGGCGGGCGACCGGATGCCGTGGCGATCGCCTCGGCGAGCGTGTCGCGCAGCGCGGCGAAGAGGGTCAGGACCTGCTCGGGCGAGAGCTTCGCGGCGAGCGCGTACGGCGACATGCGGGCCGCGTGCAGGATCTCGTCGGAGTAGGCGTTGCCGATGCCCGCGAACACCGACTGGTCGCGCAGCACGCCCTTGATCTGCGTGCGGCGCCCGTCGAGCACCGCCTGGAAGTCGGCGAGCGTGAACCCCGGTGCCGTCGGATCGGGACCGAGCCTGGCGATGCCGGGAACCGCGTTCGGATCGCGCACGACGGAGACCGCGAGCGACTTCTTCGTGCCGGCCTCGGTGAGGTCGAAACCGGACCCGTCGTCGAGCTTCAGGCGCAGCGCGATCGGGCCCTTGCCCGGCTTCAGGATCGTCTTCGGCACCTCGTCGAACCAGCGGAGCCAGCCCGCGCGGGCGAGGTGGAACACCAGGTGCACCGGCGGGCCCGCCCCGACGGCGTCGCCGGGATCGACGACCTCCGCGCCCGGATCGCGGCCGACGGTCAGGTCGACGAACTTGCCGTGGCGATCGACCGCCGCGATCGCGCCGCCGGCGAGCGCGCTCAGCGGCGGATCAAACGTCTTCAGCGCCGAGATCGCGGTGACCGCGGCCGACGTGATCGTGCGTCCGACGGCACGCTCGCGGAGGAACGCGGCGAGCGCTTCGACCTCCGGAAGTTCGGGCACGACCCCATGCTGCCACCGACCACCCACGCCGGACCACCCGTTCCGGCCCACCCGTTCGCGCCCACCCGTTCCCCGTTCGATCCGGCGCGGTTAGGGTCGGAACATGTCGAACGAGCCGAGCAGCGACCTCCGCGTCTTCACGCTTCCCGTCGAGGGAGAGCCGATCGCGTCAGAAGACGACGCGATCGACCTCATCGGCAGCGCCTGGTCGCACGATGCGAAGACCGCCGCCGTGCCCGTCGAACGCCTCGACCCCGCGTTCTTCGACCTGAGCACCGGCCTCGCGGGTGCGTTCACGCAGAAGCTCGTCACCTATCGAGTGCGCCTCGCGATCGTCGGCGACCTCACCGAGTACATCGAGGCGAGCCGCGCGCTGAGCGACTACGTGTGGGAATCGAACCGCGGCAGCCAGGTCTGGTTCGTGCGCGATGAGGACGAGCTCGAGCGGAAGCTCGCCGCGACCGGTTGACCGATGCGCCACCCGCATCCGCACACATGTTCGAATGTCGGTGGTTGGTGAGAAGCTCTCACTATGAAGACGATCGAGCTGCGGCAGGCCCGCCACCTCGAGGTGGGCGACACCCTCGTGAACGTGGCCGGCCATGTCTACGAGGTCACCAAGGTGACCCGCATCGGTCGCGGCATCCGGGTGCAATACCTGACCGCCGAGGGTCGGCCTGGCCGATTCTCGGCGGCGCCCGAGTCACTCAGCCGCGTCTACGCGGGCTCACCGCGCGAGACGCCGCTCTCGGCGTAGGCCGAGGTCGCACGTCGGCCGCGCGCCCGTCGCATGTCGGTCGATTCGCGGTCGCAGGTCGGCGGCTCCCACGTCCCCGCCGTCGGCGTCCACGGCTGACGTTCACGCGCCCTTCAGCGGCAGCTCGGCACCACCCGTCTGACAGGTCGGGCAGTACTGGGCTGTCGTGCTCGCGAACGAGAAGTCCGCGATCGTGTCGCCGCATACGTGGCACGGCTCCCCCGTTCGGCCATGCGCGCGCATCGCGGCGACCTTCGCTGCCTTGAGCCGCGCGATCGGCACGCCCCGCCGTTCGGCGATCGCCGCGCCGATCACGCCGACGGTCGCGTCGAACAGCCGATCGAGTTCGTCACCGCCGAGCGCGGACGCATGGCCCACCGGCGAGAGCTTCGCCGCGTGCAGGATCTCGTCGGAGTACGCGTTGCCGATGCCTGCGAGCGACTCCTGCTCCTGCAACACGGCCTTGACCTGCTTGCGGCGGCCCACGACCGCGCCGTCGAACGCGTCGCGGGTGAACCCCTCGCCTGCGGGGTCGGGGCCGAGCTTGGAGACCGCCGGCACCTCGGCTGGGTCGTCGACCACCCAGCATCCGAGCGAGACCCACTCGCCGGCGTCGGTGAGGTCGAGCGACGGCCCCTCGTCGAACACGAGCGTCGCGAGCGTGGGCGGCGGCGGTTCGGATGACGCGGCATCCGCTTCGACGGACGGGCTCGACCATCGCGCCCACCCGTGGCGGCCGAGCGACACGACGAGATGGCCGGCGGGTCCGAAGGCCAGGTCGAGGAGCTTGCCGTGCCGGCTCACGCCGCTCACGCGCTCGCCGACGAGGGACTCCGGCGGGCGGGCGCGCGTCTTCGCGATGCGGAACTCGACGGTGTCGACCTCGGCGAGCGTTCGGCCCGTCAGCCGGGCGTCGAGTTCTTCGGCGAGTGCCTGCACTTCCGGTGACTCGGGCATGCGGTCAGCCTTGCACACCCCGCCGACGGCGTCAGCCCTCGATCGTCGCAGGCGCGCACATCGGCACGGACGGGACACCGATGCGGTTCGCGACGCAGGCGACCACTACGATCGCGCTGTGGACCCGAACACGGCGCGGCACGTGCTGCGCATCTCCCCCGACGCCAGACTCACCGCCGACCTCGTCGAGCGCGCCCATTCCTCGGAATCGTGGGCCAGGCATCCGTCGCGCTACCCCGATCCCGAACAGCGACGGCAGGCCGAGGCGTGGGCCGCAACGCTCGACGCCGCCAGGGGCGTGCTCCTGCAGGAGGCCGAGCCCGCGTTGCCAGGAGCACCGGTCGGCGCCCCGACACCGGCGCCGACGTTCGCCGCTCCGGCTCCGGTCGAGGCGGCACCGCTCACGCCCGCTCCCCTGCCGACGACCGCATTCGCTCCCGCGCAGCCGACCGAGCCGCCTCGGCGACGCACGCTGCGCTGGCCGGCGATCGTCGGCATCGTGGCCGGCTCGCTCGCCGTCGTCGCGGTGATCACGTTCGCCGCGATCGCCGGAGGTCGCCTGCTGACGACGGTGGCGACCGATGCGCAGCAGGAGTTCGAGGACTCGATGGTCGATCGGTACCAGTCGAGTGAGACGGGCTATGCGTTCCCCGCGGCGATCGAGTACTACGGCGACGGCCGGTACACCGACCTCTGCCTCGAGACCTGGACGGAAGGCTGCTGGCAGGCGGCGCTGTTCACGGAGGCCGACTGCGAGCACCTCCAGGTGCTCGTTGCCTACAGCAACGACGCGGACGCCTGGTCGGGTGACACCGAGGTCACCATCGAGATCGAGCAGGTCGTGGCGCACGAGGCGGCACCGGTCGTCTTCGGCAACGACGCGTTCGCCTACGGCTGGGTGCAGCAGGTGACCTGCCTCGACGAGCCGACCACCTGAGCGACCGACCCCGGATCGCGGAGCGCGCGCCGGTCGAACTCAGGCGAACTCGGGCCGTGTGCGCTGCGCGAGCGCCACGAGGTCGTCGAGCAGCTCTCGCCCCTCGTGCCACTCGCCGAGATCGCTCGCCGCGTTGATGTGCCCGAGCGGTCCGACCGACACGAACCCGGCGCCGACGCGCTCGGCGAACCCGGCGGCGTAGGCGCGACTGCCGTACGGGTCGTCGTCGCTCGCCACGACGAGGGCGGGAAGCCCCAGCGGACCTCCGCCGATGCGCGCGAACTCGCTCGCCTGGTCGGGGTAGCGCTCGCCGTCGGGGTCGGGCGGCGCGACGAACAGCACCGCCGAGGCGCGCCCCGGGTTGCGCGGGAGCCATTCGGCGACCACGAGGCATCCCATGCTGTGCGCGACGATCACGGCGTCGGCACCGGCCTCGGCGCTCGCCCGATCGAGTGCGGCGAGCCAGTCGTCGAGGCGCGGTTCGTCCCACGAGGACGGCGCGATGCGCACGCTCGCGCCGAGGTCGCGCTCCCAGCGCGTCTGCCAGTGGGTGGGCCCGGAGCCGCCGATGCCGGGCACGATGAGGTGGGTCATGCCCTCATGCTGCCAAGGAGCGCGGCCCGCGGCATCCCGTGTGACTGCCAGCGTCCGCAGATTTCCTGACGTTGCGCCGACGGTTGCGGCGAGCGCCGCACGGCGCTCAGCTCTCGGTGACGCGCCCGCCGTCGACGTGCCAGCGCCGGTCGAGGTTCACGTGCTCGAGCATGCGGCGGTCGTGGGTGACGAGCAGCAGCGTGCCCTCATAGCCCTCGATCGCCTGCTCGAGCTGCTCGATGGCGATCAGGTCGAGGTGGTTCGTCGGCTCGTCGAGCACGAGCACGTTGACCCCGCGGGACTGCAGCAGCGCCATGCCGGCCCTGGTGCGCTCCCCGGGCGAGAGGTCGTCGACGGGGCGCAGCACGTGGTCGGCCCTGAGTCCGAACTTCGCGAGCAGGGTGCGCACCTCGCCCGAGCTGAGTTCGGGCACGAGCGCCTCGAAGGCGTCGGCCAGCGGCATCCGCCCGGCGAGTTGCGAGCGCGCCTGGTCGATCTCGCCGATCGCGACCGACGACCCGAGGCTCGCGCGCCCGCCGTCGGGCTCGATGCGGCCGAGCAGCAGCCCGAGCAGGGTCGACTTGCCTGCGCCGTTCGGGCCCGTGATGCCGATGCGGTCGCCGGCCTGCACCTGCAGCGACACCGGCCCCAGCGTGAAGTCGCCCCTGGTGACGGATGCCGCGGCGAGCGTCGCGACCACGGCCGACGACCTCGGCGCCTGGCCGATCGTGAACTCGAGCTTCCACTCCTTGCGCGGCTCCTCGACCTCGTCGAGGCGGGCGATGCGGCTCTCCATCTGACGCACCTTCTGCGCCTGCTTCTCGCTCGACTCGCTCGCGGCCTTGCGGCGGATCTTGTCGTTGTCGGGCGACTTCTTCATGGCGTTGCGCACGCCCTGGCTCGACCACTCGCGCTGCACGCGGGCGCGCGAGACGAGGTCGGCCTTCTTCGACGCGAACTCCTCGTAGTCCTCGCGTGCATGGCGGCGCACCGTCTCGCGCTCCTCGAGGTAGGCGTCGTAGCCGCCGCCGTAGACGCGGTTGGCATGCTGTGCGAGGTCGAGCTCGAGCACCTTCGTCACGGTGCGCGCGAGGAATTCGCGATCGTGGCTGACGAGCACGACACCGCCCCGCAGGCCGGCGACGAAGGCCTCGAGCCGGGCGAGTCCGTCGAGGTCGAGGTCGTTCGTGGGCTCGTCGAGCAGCACGAGGTCGAAGCGCGAGCAGACGAGCGCGGCGAGGCCCACGCGTGCGGCCTGCCCGCCCGAGAGTCCGGTCATGAGCGAGTCGGGGGTGATGACGGGTGCGCCCACCCCTGCGCCCGCGCCGACCGCGAGTCCGAGCTCCGCGAGCACGGCGGGCAGCCGCTCGTCGAGGTCGGCCGCGCCGGCGGCGAGCCAGCGCTCGAGGGCGACCGAGTACTCCTCGCCGGCGTCGACGCCGTCGGGCACGTCGGTGGCGCCGAGCAGCTCCGCCGCGGCATCCATGCGAGCGGATGCCTCGGCGCACCCCGTGCGACGCGCGACGTACTGGGCGATCGTCTCGCCCTCGACGCGTTCGTGCTCCTGCGGCAGCCACCCCACGAAGGCGTCGGACGGCGCGAGCGACACGGTGCCCGCCATCGAGGGGATCGCCCCGCCGAGGATGCCGAGCAGCGTCGACTTGCCCGCTCCGTTCGCGCCGACGACGCCCACGACGTCGCCGGGCGCGACCGTGAGGTCGAGGTCTTCGAACAGGGTGCGGTGGGCGTATCCGCCCGCGAGGCCCTGGGCCACGAGTGTTGCAGTCACCGGTCAACCCTAGTCAGCGCAGGCTGGGAGCCTGCGCTGGGTCCGCCGCGGGGCGGGCGGCCGCGGATCCAGCGGCCGGGTTCGACGGCCGCGCGTTCGACGGCCGCGCGTTCGACGGCCGAGGATCCGAGCTCAGCGCCGCCGGCGGTACGGCGTCGTCGTCGAGACCTTCACGAGCCCGGACCGCTCGAGGATCGGCCGCGAGAACTCGGTCGAGTCGCTGTGGATCAGCGTCGTGGCGAGCGCGAGCGCAGTTCGCGCTCGCGCCGCGGTCAGCGCGCGGGAGATGCCGAGACGGTCGACCGCGATCGCACTCGGCGTCTCGGCATCCGTTCGAAGCTGGTCGTCGTAGGCCCCGAGCAGGCGTCGGGATCGATCGTCACGCGAAGACGGGTGCGAGGAACCGGCGCTCGTAGCGTCGGATGCACTTCGTCTCGACCGCGAACCGGTACGCCTCGACGCACTCGGGGTCGTCGGCCGACGCGAGGCGGTACTGCTCGTAGTCGGCGAGCGACGGGAACGTGAAGAGCGCGAACGCCTCGTCGCTGTCGCCCTCGCTCGGCAGGAAGTAGCCGTGGTGCGTGCCGCCGAGGCGGTTGACGAGCCGGATCCAGCGCTGCCCGTATTCGCGGAACTCCGCGAGCTTGTCGGCATCGATCTCGTAACGCAGGTGCACGGTGACAGGGTTGGTCATGCGATCATCCTGCCGCACCCGCGGGCACGCGGTCGCCACCCGCCCGATCGCATGCCGCCCGAGCCATATGCGCTCGCATACCTTGGCCGGATGCTCCGACGACTCCTGGCCCGCGCGTTCTGGGCCTGCAGCCGGTGGCAGCTCGCCACCCGGCCGGCGCCAGACCGCCCCACCGTGCTCATCGGTGCGCCGCACACCTCGAACTGGGACTTCGCGCTCATGCTCGCGATCGCCTGGCACCTCGGCATCGACTTCCGCTGGCTCGGCAAGAAGAGCCTGTTCACCGGATGGCGCGGCCCGATCATGCGCGGGCTCGGCGGCATCCCGGTGGACCGCGACGACCCGAGCCGCGTCGTCGGCGAGGTCGTCGGCCGGATCCGCGGCGGCGAGGTCTTCGGGCTCGTCGTGACGCCCGACGGCACGCGCGGGGCCAACACGACCTGGAAGTCGGGCTTCTACCGCATCGCCCGCGAGACGGACATGCCGGTCACGCTCGGCTACGTCGACCGCACGACGATGACGGCCGGCCTCGGACCCACGATCGAGCTCACGGGCGACGTCGCCGCCGACATGGACCGCATCCGCGCCTTCTACGCCGACAAGGCGGGGTTCCGCCCCGGGTCCAGAACGGAGCCGCGGCTGCGCGAGGAGACGGCCGAGGTCGTCTGATCCCGGGGGGCCGGTCGTCGCACCGGCGCTCCGGAACCCGGGTCACTCCGTCGCGGTAGAGAAGTCGAGCTTCGACTCGGCGACGGCGATGACCGACCACGTGCCGCCACCGGCATCCGTGAACTCGTAGGCCGGCACGACGAGCACGCTGCCGTCGGGCTGCCATTGGCTGGCGAGGCCGGTGCGGGCGCTGACGATCTCGACCCGGTTCACGGGCCAGGCGATCGCGGCGCCGGATGTCGGCGCCGCCGGCGGCGCGGTCGGCGGCACCCACTCGGTCGCCGTGTCCGTGACGGCGCCCGCTCGGTACGCGATCGGGAGGTTCGTCATCTGCGCGCCGAATCGCGGGTCGGAGAGCCGCTCGAAGGCCTCCTGCTCGCTGACGATCTCGTACTCGCCGAGCGGGACGATCGGGGCGAGCGCCCCGGAGGCGCTCAGCACGCCCTCCTCGGAGACCTCGGCGCTCCAGCCCTGGTCGAGGCGCTGGCCGTCGATGACCGGCCACGCCTGCGCGGTGCGGGTGACCGAACCCTCCCAGGTCTGGGAGGAGTACTCGAACGCGTCGGCGTCGCGGCCGGTCGAGGTGATGATCGCGCGCAGGGCGTCGATCGCGGTCGCCTCGCTCGGCGCCGAACCGGTCGGCTCGCACGGCACGACGATGCCCGGCTCGATGGTCGGGTCGGTGCCGGGGTCCGGGGCGACGGCGTCGCCGCCCTCCGACCCGCCCGAGCCGCCTCCGGTCGCTGGGCACGACCACGGGTCGAGCCGCGGATCGTAGAACGAGAAGCTCAACGTGCCGTCGAGGCCGACGGTGAGGCTCGCCGAGGTGCCGTCCTGCGGGCCGACGACCCACGAGCCGCCCTGCAACGCAGGGGTGCCCTCGACGCCGAGCGCGGCGGCGAGCGCGGCGACCGTCTCGGCGTTCGACGCGGCCGGGGCGTCGTACCCGTACCCGAGCGCGGTGCCGGCCGTCGTGCCGAGGCCCGACGAACTGAACTCGTTGCGACCGGAGCCGTAGAGGTGGCTCATGTCGGCCGACATCTTGTCGGCCGCGCCGGCACCCGCCCGCGAGTCAGCCTGGGCCGCGTTCTGCTCGGGCATCGCGCCGCTGCCGGGTCCCTGCAGCGAGATCGCAGGGGCCGCGCCGTCGGCGAGGCTCGTCGACCCGCCGTTCGCCGCGCCGAGCGCGTAGCCCGCGCCGCCGAAGACGACGAGGGATGCCGCGACCGCCGCGACCGGAATCCAGCGGGGGCGCCGACGGCCGCGTTCCGCGCCGAGGTCGGTGACGGGGGCTGCCGGGCCGGAGGCTGCGTCGGATTCGCCGGCCGCGGTCCCGTCCGGTGCGCCCGATGCGCCCGGCGCCGTGGACGCGGTCGAGTCGCCCGCGGCGGCGGCGACGACCTCGTCGACGAACCCGGCGCGCGGTTCGACGCCGGCTGCGGGGTCTGCGGCGCGGAGCCGCGCCTCGGGGTCGAGTTCGCGGTCGTCGTTCATGGGGATCGCCTCCGGTGTGCGCGGTGCTGTCGTCGGTGCCGCCGATCTCCGCCCGGGCGGAGTTCCGCGTTCATGAGGGAATGTGTCGCTCGGGGTCAGAACCTTGCAGGGTGGCCGGCGCGGCCCGGTGGATCACCCCGCGCTAGAACGACAGCCGCTCGCCCCAGGCCTCGCGGAGGCGCTTCCGGGCCCGCGACAGCGCGGCATCCGCACCGGATCGCGAGATGTCGAGCACCGCGGCGAGCTCCGCGCCGTCGAGGCCCTCCCAGGCGTGCAGCAGCAGGATGCGGCGATCGCGCTCGCCGACGCTCTCGAGGGCGCCGCGCAGCTCGGCGTCGAACAGCACGCTGAGCTCCGGATCCTCGCCCACCCGCACGCCGCCGGACTCCGGCACCTCGTCGACGGGCAGGTCGACCTGCTTGCGGCGGTGGTTGGCGAGGATGAAACCCGCCGTGCGGTACAGCCACGGCAGCACGGCCTCGGCCGGCACGTCGTCGCGGCGTCGCCACGCGGTCGCGAACACCTCGGCGGCGAGGTCGTCGGCATCCTGCCGGGGACCGCGACGGGCGAAGTAGCGCACGAGCGCGGTCGAGTGGGCGCGCACGACGTCGGTGAACCACACGACGTCATCGCGAGGCTCGACCCGGTCGCCGGCGGACTCGGTGCCGTCGGGCATCGTCACCTCCTGGGTCGCGTCGGGGGCGTCGGCGTCGGTGCTGGCGGTCGTCACGAACTGTCTGTGTCGAGTCTGCCGCGAACCTTGCACGGCACGCCGCACGTTCCGGGGAATGTCGGTGCCGCCTGCGACCATGGGCGCATGACGCGATACGCCATCGATGCGGATGCCGCGCTGACGATCATTCGCGACGACCTCGCCGTTCCGACCGTGCACCAGCTCGTTGCGCCAACCGTGCTGCGCTCGCATGTGCTCTCGCTGCTGTATCGCGACGTGCACGGAGGTCGGCTCGACGAGCGCGCCGGCCGCGACCAGCTCGAGCGCCTCGCCGAGCTCAAGATCCGGCTGCTCGGCGATCGGGTCTCCCGGTCGGTCGCGTGGAAGCTGGCCGTACGCCTCGACTGGAACGACACTCCCCTCGCCGAATACCTGGCCGTGGCCTCGCTGCAGGCCGACGCCCTCGTCACCGCCGATCCCCGCCTCATCGCCGCGGCGGCGGGCATCGTGCCGATCGCCTCGCTCGACGACCTGCGGGGCTGATCCCGCACGACTCCGCCCCGGGCGGATCCGGCGCATCGTGTTCGGCGTGCATCGAGGCGGCATTCAGGAACCTCACTGCGAGCACCCAGAACCATCCCACGCCCGCGCGGTACGCTCACGAGAGCAACCGGGGAGGGACGCCATGGCCGATGACCAGACACTGGGCCTCACGCTCAGCGGCGGGGCCGCGTTCGGCGCGGCGCACGTCGGCGTCCTTCAGGTGCTCGCCGAACGGGGAATCACCCCCGGAATCGTCGCCGGCACCAGTTCGGGCGCGATGATCGCCGCCGCATACGCGGCCGGGTTCGACCCGATCGAGATCGAGCGGGCCGCCCTCGCATTCCGCTGGCGCGCGATCGCGCGGTGGTCGTTCGCTCCCCGCTGGGGGCTGCTCGACGCGCGCGCGCTCGATGACGCGGTGCATCGCGTGTTCGGCACCGATCCGCTCATCGAGCAGTTCCCGCGCAGGTTCGGCGCCGTCGCCACGGACCTCCGCACCCGCCAGGCCGTGACGATCGACCGCGGCCCGCTGAGCGTGGCCCTCAGGTCGACGATCGCCGTGCCCGGCCTGCTCGCCCCCGTGCGCCGCGACGGCACGCTCCTGGCCGACGGCGGCATGGTCGACAACGTCCCGGTCGCCGCCACCCGTGAACTCGGCGCGTCTCGCGTGATCGTGGTGCGACTGCACGCGAAATGGGAGAACGTGCGCATGATGCGCACCGTCTCGCGCACCCAGGAGCTTGCGAGCGACCCCTCGGTCGTGCTCATCCAGCCCGAGATGGAGGGCATGGCGCAATGGACGATGTCCGACGCGCCCAGGCTCATCGCCGAAGGGCGCCGCGCGGCAGCGACAGCGCTGGACGCGGCAGCGCAGCGCGACGGCGGTGCGGTGCTGACCGCCTGAAGGCGCGACGGTTGCAGTCGCGACGATTGCGGTCGCGGATAGTGCTGCAACCGCCCGTGCTTGTCAAGGGCTTGGTGCGTGCGGTTCGCGGCGCGCACGATGATCGGAATCGGTTGGACTCCATCACCGCCGAGAGGAGGGGCCGACCGCCCCGCTGAGACCGTCGTGCCCCTCCGCCTTCGCACCCGCGCCGCCCCGGCCCCGGGATCGTGCGCCTCCGGGCGGAACCGTGGCAGAAAGCACTCCGCGGCACAACCCCTTGGCCGCCGCGGGACCCGGCGCGTTGAATGGCGGCATTCCCGAGAAAGGTGGAACACACCATGGATTCGAGCATCTGGATCTGGATCGTCGTCGCGATCGTCGTGATCGCGATCATCGTCGTCATCGCCGTGGTCGCCACGTCCCGTCGTCGGGCCGAGGCCAAGGTCGAGGCGGATCGACGACGCGCCGCCGACCTGCGCGAGAAGGCGGAGGACACCGCCCGCGACGCACGTGAACAGGCGGCTGCCGCCTCGCAGGCCGAGGCCGATCGCCTCGCCGCGCAGTCGAGCGCTGCGCAGGCCGAGGCCGACGCCGAGCGCGCCCGCCTCGACGCCGAACAATTGGCCCGGGAAGGCGCCGAACGCGGCGAACGCGCCGCCGCCCTCCAGGCGGAGGCCGACCGGCACGCCAGCCGCGCGGCCGAGGTCGATCCCGATGCGACCCCCGACGCCGATCGCACCGCTGCGCCGGCCGCCACTGCGCCGGCCGCCACTGCGCCCGCCACGACGCCTGCTCAGGCCGAGGTGCGTCCCGCGGAAACCGAGGCCGACCCCGCGAACCGCCCGGCCGGCACCCACGCCGCACCGCTCATCGACGACGGGCGAACGGAGCGTTCCGGCGCCTGAGCCGGATCGCGCCGAGGACCAGGGCCGGGTCCGTGCCGACGGTCACACGTTGAAGCGGAACTCGACGACGTCGCCGTCCTGCATGACGTAGTCCTTGCCCTCCATGCGGGCCTTGCCCTTGGCGCGGGCCTCGGCGACCGAGCCGGTCTCGACGAGGTCCTCGAATGAGATGACCTCGGCCTTGATGAAGCCGCGCTCGAAGTCGGTGTGGATCACGCCGGCGGCCTGCGGGGCCTTGTCGCCCTTGTGGATCGTCCACGCACGCGACTCCTTCGGGCCCGCCGTGAGGTAGGTCTGCAGGCCGAGCGTGTCGAAGCCGATGCGGGCGAGCTGGTCGAGGCCGGACTCCTCCTGGCCGGTCGAGGCCAGCAGCTCCGCGGCGTCCGCGGGGTCGAGGTCGATGAGCTCGGACTCGATCTTCGCGTCGAGGAACACGGCCTCGGCGGGGGCGACGAGCGCCGCGAGCTCGGCCTTCTTCGCATCATCCGTCAGCACGGCCTCGTCGACGTTGAAGACATAGATGAAGGGCTTCGCGGTGAGCAGGCCAAGCTCCTTCACGGGCGCGAGGTCGACGGATGCCGCGGAGAGCGGCGTGCCCCGCTGCAGCACGTCCTGGGCGGCCTTCGCGGCCTCGAGCACCGAGGGGTCGAGCTTCTTGCCCTTGATCTCCTTCTCGAAGCGCGGGATGGCGCGCTCGAGCGTCTCGAGGTCGGCGAGGATCAGCTCGGTGTTGATGGTCTCCATGTCGGACTTCGGGTCGACGGCGCCCTCGACGTGCACGACGTCGGCGTCCTCGAATCCGCGCACGACCTGCGCGATCGCGTCGGCCTCGCGGATGTTCGCGAGGAACTTGTTGCCGAGGCCTTCGCCCTCGGAGGCGCCGCGCACGATGCCGGCGATGTCGACGAACGACACGGCCGCGGGCAGGATGCGCTCCGAGCCGAAGATGCCGGCGAGCACCTCGAGGCGCGGGTCGGGCAGGTTCACGACGCCCACGTTGGGCTCGATCGTCGCGAACGGGTAGTTCGCCGCGAGCACCTGGTTCTTGGTGAGGGCGTTGAAGAGGGTGGACTTGCCGACGTTGGGCAGGCCGACGATGCCGATAGTGAGAGCCACGGGGGTCTATCGTACCGGTGCGTCGCCCCGCGGCCTCATCGGAAGCGGATGCCGCACCCGGGCGCGGCCGTCGGCATCGACGTCAGGCCGGGCGACGCCCGACCGCGGCCAGTCCCTCGACCTCGGCGAGGAGCGCCCCCGAATCGATCTCGGCCCGGATGCGCTCGCCGAGTTCCGTGGCCGCGTCGCGGTAGGAGGGCTCGAGCAGCAGGCCGAGCACCGCCGTCGCGATCGCGGAGGCATCCGACTTCGCCGGGATCACGACCGCGGCACCGTGACGGGCCGCACGGGCGGCGTTCTCGGGCTGGTCGCGGCCGAGCGGGATGCAGAGCGCCGGAACCCCCGCGGCGAGCGCCTTGATGAGCGTGCCGTGGCCCGCGTGGGTGATCACGAGCGCGGCCTGCGGGATCAGCTGCGCGTGGGCGGCGGCGCGCACGACGACGACGTTCTTCGCGCCGGGAACGTCTGCCGGATCGATCGCGGGCCCGGTGGTGATCACGGCGCGCACGGGGAGCGACGCGAGCGCCCGGGAGATCCTCGTGAGCAGGTCGGCCTGCGCCATGTAGGAGCTCGAGAGTCCGACGACCACGAGCGGCGCATCGCCGGGCGGCAGCGTCAGGCCCGGGCCGTCGGCCGGGATGTCCTCGAGCACCGGCCCGACGTAGCGCACGTTGGGCGCGTCGGGCGGCGGGTCGTCGAACGCCGAGCCGGTGAGCACGAGTACGCGGTCGGCATGATCCCACTGCTCGCCGGGGTTGCGGACCGGCGCGAGGCCGTGCTCGGCACGGGCCGCGTTGACCGGGCCCATCCCGACACGGGCGGCCGCCGTCATGAGCGCGTACGCCGCGCGGTCGCGCGCCCGGCCCAGCGCGTTGTGCGCGGGCGCGAGCCCGAGGCCGAACGGCGGGCGCACGCGCGAGGGCTGCAGGTACACGCTCCCGACGAGCACCGCGGTCGGGATGCCGCGCGCCTCCGCGCCGATGAGCGCGCCGAGGAGCAGGCCGTCGGCGAGTACCGCGTCGAACGGCTCGGCGTCGAGCGCAGCTACGACGTCTGCGGCGTAGCGGGCGGCCGGGCCGGTCATGAGGCGATCGCGCACCCGGAGCAGCGCACCGAGCTGCGTGCGGCACTCCCAGTCCTTCAGCACGTCGTCTTCGAGGGCTGTCGACCTGCGCTGCGGCGCGGTCGGCCAGGTTCGATGCACGGCCCCGGTGTCGGCGATCGCGTCGGCGAGGGTCGGGTCGCCGAGGACGACGACCTCGTGGCCGCGCGCGACGAGCAGGCGCGCGATGCCGAGGTTCGGCGGGGTCGCTCCCCCGCCGTCCCAGACGGCGAGCAGGTACTTCATCCCTGAAGAATCCTCCCGTGCGGGGATGGCGGTCAAGCGGAGACCCGATCGGTGCCCGAACGTGCCCGGGCCAGAGCCCGTGTCGACGCCGGACGGTCACCCGGCCGTCGGTTGCCGTTCACCCGCCGCCGGTACTCCTGACGAGGCCCGATCGTCGGGGCCCGTACCCCTACGCACGGAGGTCCCATGTTCCGCCCGCTCCCCACCCGCCGTCGACTCCGCGGTGCGCACGCCGCGCGCCTGGCGTTCGCAGCCGGCGCCCTCGGTGCCCTCGCCGCCGCCGCGCTCGCGGGCCCGGCCGTCGCGGCCGAGACATCCGACGCCCCCGTGCCCACCGGCTTCTACAGCAGCAAGCAGCCCTACCTCGCCCCCGCCCCGGCCGACCTCGCGGCGTACTCCCCCGCGCCGGCCGGCTACACGACGATCGCGACCGAATCGGTCGCACGGCACGGGTCGCGCGGCCTCTCGGGCTACAAGTACGACGCGCTGCTGCACCGTCTGTCCGAGACCGCCGTGGCCGAGGGCGGATTCCTCACCCCCGAGATCGGCACGACGTTCATCGCGAACCTCGACGCGATCACGGCCGCGAACGTCGAGAACGGCTACGGCATGCTCACCGGCCAGGGCGCGACGCAGCACCAGGGCATCGGCGCGCGTGCCTACGAGCGCAACGCGCCGCTCTTCGAGCAGGCCGCCGCCGCCGGCGACCGCATCGTCGCCGAGACCTCTGGCGAGGCGCGCGCGACCGAGTCGGGAGAGAACTTCCTGCTGGGCTTCGCGGATGCCGCGGCCGCCGCCGGCGCCACGGCGCCCTCTCCCGACGCGCCGCTCGTCGCGCACCCCGAGCGCCTGTACTTCCACAAGGTCGAGAATCCCGACGGAACCGACAAGGCCGAGGGATCCCCGGAGCGCGAGATCGCCGAGGCGTACGAGGCCTACCTCGACGAGCAGACCGACGACGGCGGCACGATCGCCGCCGCCACGGACTTCATCGAGGACCTGCCCCGCTCGGTCGAGGTCGCCGACGAACTGCTGTCCGGCATCTTCACGCCGGCGTTCATCGCGCAGATCGGCGCCGACGACGCCCACACGTGGTTCAACACCGCCGACGGCACCGAGACGGGCCCCGCGACCTGTGCGCCGGGCGCCGACCCGGCGGCCGACCCCGATGCGTGCGGCGACCCCGAGAAGTCGATCGAGAGCCCCGTCGACGCGGCCATGACGCTCTACAACCTCTACATCATCGCCGTCGACATGCAGGAGGAGAACGTCGCACCGCACGAGTTCGACTTCGACCCGTACTTCGTCGGGCACGAGGCCGACGCCGAGTGGTTCGCGTACCTGCTCGACGCCGAGGACTTCTACGAGAAGGGCCCGAGCCTCGCAGGCCATGACGAGACCTTCCGCATCGCGAAGCCGCTCCTCGACGACTTCTTCGCGACGATCGACGCGCGTGCCGCCGGCGGCGACGTGGCGGCGACCTTCCGGTTCGCGCACGCCGAGACGATCATCCCGTTCGCGGCCCTGCTGCGCCTGCCGGGCTCGACCGTGGCCGCGCCCGACGTCGCCTCGCCCGCGAGCGCGGCCGACGTGTACGACTACGCCGGCAACCCCTGGCGCGGCGCGCAGGTGACCCCGATGGCCGCGAACGTGCAGTGGGACGTCGTCGCGCGCAAGGGCGTCGACCCCGCGACCGGCAGCGCATACACCCCGCTCGTCCGCATGCTCTCCAACGAACGCGAGATCGCCTTCGCCGAGGGCTGCGCGCCGGTCGCCGAGGGCTCGAGCTGGGTCAAGACGACCGAGCTGCGGCGCTGCCTCGCGGATGTCGCGACCACCGAGAGCCCGCTCATCGCCGACGATGCGGCCGTCGCGTCCGATGCATCCGCCCCTGCCGGCCCGCGGCTCGCCGAGACGGGCGCGGAGACCGGGGCGGCCACGGCGGCCATGCTGCTGCTCGCGGCCGGCGTCGCGGCATCCGTCGTCGCCCGTCGGGTGCGGCGAGCGCAGCGCGGCTAGCGCGGCCGGCCGCGGCCGGTGCCTCCGCGCGCGGCTCAGCCCATGAGCCGCGCGCGGAAGCAGCGCGTGAGGTACGGCACCTCGAGCTCGACGGCACCCGCGAGATCCGGATGCGTGTCGAGCAGCACCTCGAGCGCGCCGATCGTGGAGGCCTGCTCGGCCGCCGACGCGGTGATGAAGTACGACCGCGAGCGGACGAGTTCGAGGAACCGCCCGCGCGACATCCGCTCGGTCCACTCGACCGTGTGCTCCTCGACCACGCCGAACGGCGCGCCGATGCGCACGTACGCCTCGAACGTCGCGCTCGCGTCATGACGCTCGTGCATGATCCCGCCCGCCTCGCGCAGCCAGTCGGCCCGGAGGTCTCGGCTGTTCCACACGAGGCCGAGCACGCCGCCTGGCCGGAGCACGCGCGCGATCTCGGGCAGCGCGCGATGCGGCTCGAACCAGTGCCACGCCTGGCCGGCGACGACCGCGTCGAACGTGTCGTCCTCGAGCGGGATCTCCTCGGCCGTGCCGAGGATGCGCGGCACGCCGGGAACGGCGAGCTCCAGCTCGTCGAGCATCTCCTCGACCGGGTCGACGGCGATCACGTCGACGTCCAGCGCGACGAGCGCCTCGGTGAGCTTGCCCGTTCCGGCGCCGAGGTCGAGCACGTCGACCGCGTCGCCGACGAGCCAGGCGACCGCCTCGGCCGGGTACCCGGGCCGTGACCGGTGGTAGACGGATGCCGCCGCGCCGAACGACCTCGCCGCCGCGATCGTCGTCGGCGCCGCCGGGTCCCCGAGCGGCGGAACGGGTCCGCCGCCGTCGGGCGCGGGTTCGGTCGTCTCGGTCATGGCGCCCATTCCACGCCAGCGGCGAGGCATCCGTCAACCGTCGGCAGGTCATGGCACGATGCCCTCGTGCCAGTGGACTTCACCGCGATCGACTTCGAGACCGCCAACCCGTCGAGTGCGTCGGCCTGTTCGATCGGACTGGTGAAGGTGCGCGACGGCGTCGTCGTCGATCGCCTGCACCGCTACATCCGCCCGCCGTTCCCCCACGACGAGTTCTCGGAGTGGAACGTGCGCGTGCACGGCATCACGCGCGACATGGTCGCGGATGCCGCGGGCTGGGCCGAGCTGCTCCCGGTGTTCCGCGAGTTCGCGGGCGTCGACGTGCTCGTCGCCCACAACGCGGGCTTCGACATGCGCGTCATCGCGCAGACCACCGAGGCGGTCGGCCTCGACGTGCCGAACCACCGGTCGCTCTGCAGCCTGCAGGTCGCGCGCAAGACCTACCACCTCGAGTCCTACCGGCTGCCCGTCGCGGCGATGGCCGCGGGCTTCGAGGGCTTCTCGCACCACGACGCCCTGGCCGATGCCGAGGCCTGCGCCGCGATCATGGTGCACGCCGCCGGTCGGCACGACGTCGACGACCTCGACCGGCTCGCCCACGTGACGCGCGTGCCGTTCGGCGCGATCGGGCAGGCCGCGACCGCCACGCGCGCGGCGGCGCACGGCCCCATGGCGCTGCAGTAGGGGCGCCGCATCGGCGTCGCCTCGGCGTCGCATCGGCGCCGCTTCTCGGCCTCGCCGAGCCGCATCGCGGGCGATGTCGGCGGCCGCTGCCACACTTGGCGGCATGGAGATCCTGCTGCTGGTCATCGGCCTCGTCGTCGGCATCGCGCTCGGCGCGCTCGCCACGTGGTTCCTCGCATCGAAGCGTGCGACGGATGCCGCGGCCGGCGTCGTCCCGTCCGAAGACCCCGCACTGGTCGAGGCCCGTCACCAGGCCGAGATCGCCTCGCTGCAGGCCGGCAGCTCGGCCGAGCAGGCGCGCATCCGCGCCGACGAGCAGCAGGTCCAGGCGCAGCTCCGCGCCGAGCTCGCCTCGGTGCAGGCCACGACCGTCGGCCTGCGCGAGCAGATCGAGTCGGCGCGCACGCAGTACCGCGAGATCGTCGAGCGCCAGCGCACAGAGCAGCAGCAGCGCGAGGCACGCGAGGCGGCCGACAGCAAGGTGCTGCAGGCGCTCGCGCCCGTCAAGCAGACGATCACCGAGATGCAGGCCAAGGTCACCGAGCTCGAGACGCAGCGGCACCGCCAGCACGGCGAGCTCAGCCAGCAGCTCAAGATCGCCGCAGAGAACGAGGAGCGCCTGCGCTCCACCGCAGAGACGCTCGCCTCCGCGCTGCGGTCGAACAGCACACGCGGCGTGTGGGGCGAGACCCAGCTGCGCAGCGTCGTCGAGGCCGCCGGGCTGCTCGAGCGCGTCGACTTCGACACGCAGCACTCGATCAACACCGACTCGGGCGCCGGGCGCCCCGACATGGTCATCCACCTGCCGGGCGGCAAGAACATCGCCGTCGACGCGAAGGTGCCGTTCAACGCCTACCTCGAGGCCAGCCAGATCCCGCTCACCGCGGTCGGCGCAGAAGCGGCCCGACGCGAGGCGCTCATGAAGCAGCACGTCAAGGCCGTGCGCGACCACATCACCGCCCTCGGCGGCAAGACCTACTGGGCCGGGCTCGGCGCCTCGCCCGAGATGGTCATCGCGTTCATCCCGAGCGAGTCGCTCGTCTCGAGCGCGCTCGAGACCGATCCGGCCCTGCTCGACTACGCGTTCTCGAAGCGCGTGGCGCTCGCCTCCCCCGTGACGCTGTGGTCGGTGCTGAAGACGGTCGCGTTCAGTTGGCAGCAAGACGTCCTCACGAAAGAGGCCAAGACCCTCTTCGACCTCAGCCGCGAGCTCTACTCGCGCCTGTCCGTCACCGCCGGCCAGATCGAGAAGCTCGGGCGCACCATCGAGCGCACGGTCAAGGACTACAACGCGTTCGTCGGCTCGCTCGAGACCCGCGTCATGCCCACCGCGCGCAAGCTCAGGGCGCTCGACGAGACCAAGGTGCTCGCGCAGCTCGAAGGCATCGAGGAGAGCCCCCGTGAGCTGACGGCCTACGAGTTCACCTCGGCCGCCTCGACCGAGACGGCGGCTATCGAGGCAGGGTCCGACGCCGGAGCACCCGAATCCTCGGTCATCGACGCTGAACTCGACCTCGGCTCCGACGACGAGAGCTTCGCCGCCGACATCGACCCCGAGATCCGCTCGATCTGACGCGGGCGCGCACCGGCTCCGTCGAGTCGGGCAGCGCTGGGTCGACGCGTTCGCACACCACCTCCGCGGCGGGCGGCGCGCGTTCGGCGGAGCGGTCAGTCGCGTCGCTGCGGGGGCAGCGTGCGCAAGATCTCCGGATCCACCTTGCGCCGTTTCAGGTGCACCGGGCGGGCCGACACGACATCGTCGACGACCTCGAGCTCCGCCGGAGCCTCGATGCGCAGGTCGGCCGCGGCGTCGGCGAACCGCAGTCGTGCAGAGGCACGGTCCGCTCCGGCCTCCTCGCGCAGCACGCGTTCGCGGGCGTCCCGGCCCTCCGGTGCCGTCAGCTCGTCGTCCACGCCGACGAAGGTGTGGCCGCGGACGGCCCGCCCCGTCTCGGGGTCGTAGAGCACGCTCACCTGCTGCCGCGTGTCGACCTGCTCACTGCTCGCCGTCTCGTCGATCATCGCTCGTCCCCCTCACCAGAAGTTCCGCGAGACGCGTCCGCGGGCGAACGAGTTGACCACGAACATCCGCACGCTCACGCTCGTGACGCCGTCGCGGGCGACGACCGGCGGGCCGTCGTCGCCGAAGTTCTCGACCCCGCTGTCGCTCACGATCTGCGAGACGCCGAACCGGGCGAATGTCCCGTCGTCGTCATCGACGCTGTTGACCGAGGTCAGGGCGACCTCGACGATCGTGCGCCCCGGATGCGTCACCTGGAACGTCCAGGTGTGCGTGTACACGCCGCTGCTCGACGCCCACGGCGAATTCAGCGATTGCCCCAACATGCCTCGGGTCTACCAGCTCCCGCAGCATGCCGGAGGTTCACTGCGCGATGAGGCTGAGCACGTTGCCCGAAGGATCGCGGAACCAGCAGATGTCCGGCCCCTGGCCGGACTTCGACCCCCAGGCGATACCTCGCTCGTCGGTGCCGAACGAGTGCGGGTCGGTGTAGATCTTCGTCACGACCCCGGCGGCGTTCAGGTCGTCGACCGTGCGCTCGAGGTCGGTGACCTCGAAGTTCAGGATCGTGAACGACGCGGGCTCGTGCGTGTCCTTCGGGTAGACGAAGACGCCCTGCCCCGAGGGGAGGGTCAGCCTCAGACCTCCCATCGACTCCTCGACGGGCAGTCCGAGCACGTCGCCGTAGAACGCTCGGGCCGCGCCGACGTCATGCACGCTGAAGCCCGGGAACGCGTCGCTGATGTCCACCATCGGATCTCCCTTGTTCGCGTTGTTCGCGCCCACCCTCGCACACCCGGCAGGCGCGCGTCGAGGGGTCGCGCCGGCAGGTCAGTCGCGGAGCGGGTCGTCGCGCCCGGCGATCGGATGCGGTTCGTCGGCCGGAGGCGCGAACCCGCCCGCCGCCTCGGCGCCGGTGACGACGCCCACCGCATCGGTCGACGGCGCGGAATCCAGCGGATGCGCGAGCTCGTCCTGCCCGAGCCGGGCGATCGCGAGCGTCGCGAACGCGATGAACGGCGGCACGAGTCCGGCGATCAGGAACGCCGGCGCGAGCCCGATCGCCTCGCCGACCGGTCCGGCGACGGCCATCGACACCGGCATCAGGGCGAGCGAGACGAAGAAGTCGAGGCTCGACACGCGTCCGAGCATCGACGGCGGCACGCGGCGTTGCAGCAGCGTTCCCCAGACGACCTGCGCGCCGTCGAAGAGGAGCCCGACCAGGAACAGCGCGATGACCATGACCCAGAGCTGCGAGGTGTATCCGATGATCGCGAGCGGGAGGCATCCGACGCCCCACGCGAGGATCATGAGCGTGAGATAGCGCCGCGGCAGGCGGAACGATGCCACCGAGAGCGAACCGACCGCCCCGCCGACACCGAACGCGGCGAGTGCGAGGGCGAACGCCCCGGCCCCGCCACCGGTCTGGTCCTTCACGGCGAACGGGAGCAGCACCTCGATCGGCCCCATGATGATGAACACCAGGACGATCGAGAAGACGAGCGTCGCGAGCAGCCATTTCGTGCGCACGAGATAGGTGAAGCCGTCGCGCAGGTCGATGAACGACTGTCGCACCGGGTGCCGCACGACCTCGTCCGGGTCGCGGCGAACCGGCGTCTCGCGCATCACCGCCAGCACCACGACGGCGACGACCTGCATGACGGCGACCGCGCCGAACGCCAACCACGGCCCCTGCAGCGCGATGAACGCGCTCGCGAGCGCCGGCCCGGCCGCCTGCATCACGGCGGGGCGCAGGACGCCCTCGATGCCGTTCGCGGCCAGCAGTTGCGAGCCGGGCAGGATCGCGGGCAGCCAGGCCGAGTACGCCGGGTAGAAGAAGCCGTCGGCCAGGCCGAGCACGAACGAGATGGCGGCGATGTGCCAGACCTCGATGACCCCAGTCGCCGCGAGCACGGCGGCGACCGCGAAGGCCACGGCCCGCATGACCTCGACGACGATGAGGATGCGTCGCTGCGGGATGCGGTCGGCCGCGACGCCGCCGATCAGCACCGCGAGCACGAGCCCGAGGCTCGACCCGACCGCGACGAACGAGAGGTCGACGGGGGTTCCGCCGAGCTCGACGACCTGCCACACGGCCGCGACGAGCCAGGCGCCCGCCGACAGCAACGATGCCGCGAGCGCGAGCGCGAGCAGCCGGTACTGGGCGGCGCCGAACGGACGCAGCGCGCGTGGCAGTCTCGGGCGGTCGGTCACCGTCCCATTGTCGGACGACCCGCCGACGCCTGCGAGCGTTCGACGGTCACCTGTCGGCGTCGGACAGCCACTTCTCCACGGAGTGGTCGGCGACGATGCGCCGGATCGTGCCGGACTTGCCGCGGAGCACGATCGACTCGGTGCGGATGATCGGCCCCTTCTTGCGCACGCCCTCGAGCAGCTCGCCGTCGGTGACGCCCGTGGCGACGAAGAACGTGTTGTCGCCGCGCACGAGGTCGTCGAGCTCGTACACCCGGTCGCAGTCGAGTCCGGCGGCCTCGCCGCGGGCACGCTCGGCGTCGTCCTTCGGCGCGAGCACGCCCTGCATGAATCCGCCGAGCGCCTTGATCGCGCACGCGGTCGTGATGCCCTCCGGGCTGCCGCCGATGCCGACGCACATGTCGATGCGGGACTCGTAGCGCGCGGCGTTGATGCCGCCGGCGACGTCGCCGTCGCTCATCAGGCGGGTGCCGGCGCCCGCCTCGCGGATGTCGGCGATGAGCTGCTCGTGGCGCTCGCGGTTCAGCACCGCGACGCGCAGCTCGCTCACATCCTTGCCCTTCGCCGCGGCGAGCGCGCGCAGGTTCTCGCCGATCGGCCGGCGGATGTCGACGACGCCGAAGCCCGTGGCATCCGTCACGATCTTGTCCATGTAGAACACGGTCGACGCGTCGAGCATGGTGCCGCGATCGGCCACCGCGATGACCGAGAGCGCATTGTGCCGGCCTGCGGCCGTGAGCGACGTGCCGTCGATCGGGTCGACGGCGATGTCGCATGCGGGTCCGCGCCCGGTGCCGACCCGCTCGCCGTTGAAGAGCATGGGGGCGGCGTCCTTCTCGCCCTCGCCGATCACGACGACGCCGTCGAAGTCCACCGTGCCGAGGAAGGCGCGCATGGCGTCGACGGCAGCACCGTCGGCGCCGAGCTTGTCGCCCTTGCCGATCCACGGGTAGGAGCGGATCGCCGCGGCCTCGGTCGCCCGCACGAGTTCGAGCGCGATGTTGCGATCGGGGTGCAGGTACAGGCTCGCGGCGTCGGTGCTCATCATCATCGAGTGGTCCTCCGGTGTCGGTGCGACCGGCCCGAGCGGCCCATGGCGGGCCGTCGGCTCCGTACGCGCTCGTCTTCCAGACTAGGCAGCGGGCACGCGGAGGAGTCGATTTTCGGGACGACCCGAGCAGAAAGAACGTCGATTCTTAACCGGCGGGCAATGCGGCGGTCACCAGTCCGCCGGGCGCGGTGTCGTCGACGAGCACGAGCCCGGCCCGCACCGCGGCGAGGGCGCAGGCCGTCACCGGCGCGATCACGACGAGGGCGGATGCCGCGCACAGGTCGTCGAGGCGAAGGCCGGCCGCCGTGACGAACCCGCGCTCGACGGCGCCCGGTCCGAGTGCCGTCGCGAACGCCTCGATGCGCGCGGCCTCGACCGCGGACTGCTCGGCGAACCCGGCGTGCATGACCCCGCCGTGCGCGCGCACGATCGCCGCCTCGAGGAGCCCCTCCGGCGCACCTCCGATGCCGAGCAGCAGGTCGAGGTCGCCGTCGGGGGCCGCGGCGTGCGCGACCCGCTCGATGTCGCCGTGCTCGAACGCATGAAGGATCGCGCCGGCGGCGCGCACGGCGTCGGCGGCCTCGGCGTTGCGAGGGCGCGCCTGCACGGCGACCCTGAGCGACGACACCGGGCGGCCATGAGCCGCGGCGAGCCTGGCGAGGTTCTCGCCGACGGGCAGGTCGAGGGCGAGGCCCGCGTCCACCCCGCCGCCGGGCCGTGCGTGCACGAGCTTGTCGAGGTAGAACGCGGGCCCCGGGTCGGCGAAGGACCCGCGCGGTGCGACCGCGAGGATCGCCATGGCACCGGGTCGCCCGGCGGCCGCGAGCCGCGTTCCGTCGACGGGGTCGACGACGAGGTCGAGCGCCGCGCCCGCGCCCGTGCCGAACCGCTCGCCGGGATGCAGCATGGGCGCGTCGTCCTTCTCGCCCTCGCCCGAGACCACGCGGATGTCGGCGGGCACGCCCGCGAGCGCGCCGCGCAGCGCGTCGACCGCGGCCGCATCGACCGCGTCGCCGTCGCCGCCGCCCACGAGCGGACGAGCCGCGGCCGCGGCCGCGCGCACGGCGTCGAGCAGCGCACGACGGAGCCCGGGCGACGGGATCCACGCCGCGGCATCCGCGCCGTTCGCAGGCGACGGCTCTTCGGATGCGGCGGCTGGATACGGGGGCATCGTCCCATCATCGCCCAGTCGCGGCATCCGCACGCCTCGCAACGCACGTGAGCACTCCTCGCAACCTCGGTAGACTTCGGAGGAATCCTGTTGCCTTCCGAAGGAGCGCCATGCCCATCGCAACCCCCGAGCAGTACGCACAGATGCTCGACACCGCCAAGGCGAAGGCCTTCGCCTTCCCGGCGTTCAACGTCTCGTCGACGCAGACCCTGAACGCGGTGCTGCAGGGCCTCACCGAGGCCGGCTCCGACGGCATCATCCAGGTCACCACGGGTGGCGCCGACTACTTCGCCGGCCACACCGTCAAGGCCCGCGCCACCGGCGCCCTCGCCTTCGCCGCGGCCGCGCACGAGATCGCGAAGAGCTACCCCGTCACGGTCGCCCTCCACACCGACCACTGCCCGAAGCCCGCGCTCGAGGACTTCGTGTTCCCGCTGCTCGCGGCGTCCGAGGAGGCCGTCAAGGCCGGCGGCAACCCGATCTTCCAGTCGCACATGTGGGACGGCTCGGCCGTGCCGCTGACCGAGAACCTCGAGATCGCGCAGCAGATCCTGCCCCGCATGAAGGCGATCAACGCGATCCTCGAGGTCGAGATCGGCGTCGTCGGCGGCGAAGAGGACGGCGTGAAGCACGAGGGCTCCAACGAGGCGCTCTACACGACCCTCGACGACGCGATCTCGACCGTCGAGGCGCTCGGCCTCGGCGAGCAGGGCCGCTACATGGCCGCCCTCACGTTCGGCAACGTCCACGGCGTGTACGCGCCCGGCAACGTCAAGCTGCGCCCGTCGCTGCTCAAGGACATCCAGGACGGCCTGGCCGCCAAGTACGGCACCGGCCCGAAGCCGCTCGACCTCGTCTTCCACGGCGGCTCCGGCTCGACCGACGCCGAGATCGCCGAGGCCGTCGCGAACGGCGTCGTGAAGATGAACATCGACACCGACACGCAGTACGCCTACACGCGCGCGATCGCCGACTACATGTTCAAGAACTACGACGGCGTGCTCAAGGTCGACGGCGGCGTGGGCAACAAGAAGCTCTACGACCCCCGCGCCTGGGGCAAGGTCGCCGAGACCGCGATGGCCGCTCGCGTGGTCGAGTCGACCCGTCAGCTCGGCTCCGCCGGCAACTCGATCTCGGCATAGGGCGCCCACATATGACGCACGACGAGGCCGCTCGCCCGACCGGAGCCTCGGGGCAGGATTCGTCCCCGAAGGCTCCCCCGAGCGACGAGCGGCCTCGTCCGCGCTACGGCGAGTACGCCCCCGAGGGGTGGACCTGGCAGCCGCCGGTCGACCCCAAGGCGGTTCCGGATGCCGCGGCCGACGCGGCGCAGGCCGAGGCCTCCGTGCCGCCCGCCGCAGCCCAGGGCTCTGCGCCCGGCGTGGGGCAGGCGGTCGCTCCGGCCATCCCCCGCGACCGCCTCTGGACCATCGCACTGCTCGTGTTCGGCGTGTTCGGCCTGCTCTACAACATCGTGGCCATCGTGCAACTGCCGACGACCGCGCTCGAGTCGGCGAAGCTCTCGTCGGCGATGCTCGGCGTCGACGGGCCGACCTCGTTCACCCCGGGCCCCGCCGTGCCGACGATCATCGCGACCGGCGTCCTGCTGCAGCTCCTGCTCTGGATCGGCGCACTGCTGTGGTCGCGTGCGCGCCTTCGGGCCGGCCGCCTCTCGTGGTGGATCCCGGTCGCGGCCGGCGTCGTCGCGTTCGTCGTCGTGACGATCATCGGCATGCTCGTGTTCGCGAGCGACCCCGACTTCCTGACCTCGCTCAGCTCCGCGAGCGTCTAGACCACCCGTCCGGACCGCGAGCTCGAGGGCGGGACCGCACGCCTCGCGACAGCACGCCCCGCGACAGCACGCCTCGCGACAGCACGACGCCCCGCGGCAGACCAAGTCTGCCGCGGGGCGTCGGACGTCGAGGTCAGGCCTGCGAGGTCGAGCGCGTGCGCCCGCCGAGCGCGCGGTCGTCGCGGTTGCCGGCGAGGTCGCGCCGGAGCTCCTTGGGGAGCGAGAACATGAGGTCCTCCTCGGCGGTCTTCACCTCGCTGACGTCGCCGTAGCCGGCATCGGCCAGGGCCTCGAGCAGTTCGTGCACGAGCTCCTCGGGAACGGATGCCCCGCTCGTCACGCCGACCGTCGCGACGCCGTCGAGCCACTCCTGCTTGACCTCGCTCGCGTAGTCGACCCGGTAGGCGGCCTTGGCTCCGTACTCGAGCGCGACCTCGACGAGGCGAACGCTGTTGGAGGAGTTCGCCGAACCGACGACGATCACCAGCTCGGCATCCTGTGCGACCTTCTTGATCGCGACCTGGCGGTTCTGCGTGGCGTAGCAGATGTCGTCGCTGGGCGGGTCGGCGAGGTTCGGGAACCGCTCGCGCAGGCGGCGGACGGTCTCCATGGTCTCGTCGACCGAGAGCGTGGTCTGCGAGAGCCACACGACCTTGTCGGGGTCGCGCACGTCGATGTTCGGCACGTCGTCTGGGCTGTTCACGATCGTGACGTGGTCGGGCGCCTCGCCGGCGGTGCCCTCGACCTCCTCGTGACCCTCGTGGCCGATGAGCAGGATCTCGAAGTCGTCGCGTGCGAATCGCACGGCTTCGCGGTGCACCTTGGTCACGAGCGGGCAGGTCGCGTCGATCGCGTGCAGTCCGCGGTCGGATGCCGCGTTCACCACCGCCGGCGAGACGCCGTGCGCGCTGAAGACGATGTGGGCGCCCTCGGGCACCTCGTCGACCTCGTCGACGAAGATCGCGCCCTTGGACTCGAGCTCGGTGACGACGTGGATGTTGTGCACGATCTGCTTGCGCACGTACACCGGGGCGCCGTAGTGCTCGAGGGCCTTCTCGACGGCGATCACCGCGCGGTCGACGCCGGCGCAGTATCCGCGGGGGGCGGCGAGCAGGACGCGCTTGTGTCCGAGGACGGGGATATCCTTGAGCCGGCCGCGCAGGCCGGGCACGCGGGGCATGCCGAGGCCGATTTTCGGGGTGGTGGTCGTCACGTTCCCATCCTACGCGGGGCCGGCTGGGCACCCGCCGACCGCGGCGGGTCCGCGAATGCCGAGGCCGGCTCGAACGCCGCACGAACCAGGGAGAGAACACGATGACGGATGCCACGGCGACGCGTGATGCCCCGTGGCCGGTCTCCACGCTGTCCGGCAAGCTCAAGGACTGGATCGAGCGGCTCGGCATGGTGTGGGTCGAGGGCGAGATCACCCAGTGGGGCGGCTCGGGCGGCAACGTCTACGGCAAGCTGAAGGACCTCGAGGCCGACGCCACCATCTCGTTCACGATGTGGTCGTCGGTGCGGGCCAAGCTCACCGAGCAGTTCAAGCAGGGCGACCACGCCGTGCTGCTCGTCAAGCCGACCTGGTGGGTCAAGGGCGGGTCGCTCTCGTTCCAGGTGTACGACATGAAGCACGTCGGCCTCGGCGACCTGCTCGAGCGCCTCGAGCGGCTGCGCGCGACCCTCGCCGCAGAGGGCCTGTTCTCGGCATCCCGCAAGCGGCCGCTGCCGTTCCTGCCCGGCGTCGTCGGCCTCATCACCGGGCGCGACAGCGACGCCGAGAAGGACGTGCTGCGCAATGCCCGCCTCCGCTGGCCCGCCGTCGAGTTCCGCACGGTCCACGCGACCGTCCAAGGAGACCGCACGCCGACCGAGGTGGCCGCCGCCATCAAGCGGCTCGACGCCGATCCCGAGGTCGAGGTCATCATCATCGCCCGCGGCGGCGGCGACTTCCAGAACCTGCTCGGCTTCAGCGACGAGCGCGTGGTGCGCGCCGCGGCGGAGGCCACCACGCCGATCGTCTCCGCGATCGGGCACGAGGCCGACCGGCCGCTCCTCGACGAGGTGGCCGACCTCCGGGCCTCCACCCCGACGGATGCCGCGAAGCGCGTGATCCCCGACGTCGGTGAAGAGCTCGCCAGGGTCGACCAGGTGCGCGCGCGCCTCGGCATGCGCCTCTCGTCCATCCTGACCCGCGAGATCGACCGCATCGGGCACCTCCGCATGCGCCCCGTGCTCGCCGACGGCGCGTGGATCGTCGACCGCCGGGCCGAGGAGCTCACCCGGTGGGTGGCCCGCGGGTCCGAGCTCGTCGACCGCCACATCGAACGGCAGGCCTCCCGCATCGGCGAACTGCGCGGGCACCTCCGCGCGCTCTCCCCGCAGGCGACCCTCGACCGCGGGTACGCGATCGTGCAGGGCCCAGACGGACACGTCGTGCACGACGCGACCGGCGCCCCTGCCGGCACCCGCCTCACCCTCACGCTCGCCGACGGCACGATCGGCGCCGAGTCGCTCGGCGCACTCCACGCGGGTGCCACGCCGCACGCGCCCGACGACGCGCTCGACGGCGGGTTCGAGCCGGCGACCCCGTCCGACGAACCTGTCAGCGGCGCCGAATAGAATGGCGGCCATGCCCCCAACCACGGATGTCTCCGAGCTGAGCTACGAGCAGGCCCGCGACGAACTCGTGCAGGTCGTTTCCGAACTCGAGCAGGGCTCGGCGACCCTCGAGCACTCGCTCGCCCTCTGGGAGCGCGGCGAGGCGCTCGCCGCGCGCTGCGAAGAGTGGCTGGTCGGCGCGAAGGCCAGGCTCGATGCGGCGCGCTCCGCCGCGGCGACCGGCGCGAGCGGTCGTGCCGCGGTATCCGACGAGGTCTCGCACTGATGGCCGAGTCCGGTCAGGGGCGCATCGTCGCCGAGCTCGGGCGGCCGGAGACGCCCGAAGAGACCGCCGCCCGCAAGGCCAAGAACTCGCGCGAGTACCGCGAGCGCAAGACCACGAGAAACCTCGTCTACGCCCTGGTCGCGAGCCTCGCCGTCGTGCTCGTGATCGTGCTCGCGGTGCCGCGCAGCAACGACCCGATGCACCCCGACATCGACGTCGCGGCGATCGCCGAGCAGGCCCAGGCGGGCAGCGACGAGCCGCTCGCCGTGCCGGAGCTGCCCGAGGGCTGGAGCGCGAACGCCGCAGAGCTGCGTCGCAGCCAGACCGACGGCATCACGTCGTGGTACACCGGCTACCTCACGCCGAGCGATGAGTTCATCGGCCTCTCCCAGGGCCTCGACGCGAACGCGACCTGGTCGGCCGAACTGCTCGCGCGCACCCTCGCGACGGGCACCGTGCAGATCGACGGCGTCGACTGGACCATCTACGACAACCGCGACTCGACCGACGACGTCGGCAACGCCCGCTACGGGCTCACGACCGAATCGGGCAGCACCGTCTTCGTGCTCATCGGCACGGCGAGCGACGCCGAGTTCGCGACGTTGGCCTCCGCCATCGCCGACACCGTCGAGGCGCAGCGATGACCCGTCGCGCCCAGGCAACGGGCATGCGCTGGTCCGCACCCCGCACCACCAGCACCACTCGCAGCACCCGCACCGCACGCTGAGCACCGCCCCGCATCGTCACGAGGAGCCGCAGTGACCGAATCTCCCGCCCGTCCCACCACACCGGCCGAAACCTGGCGCGAACTGCGCCGAGGCAACGAGCGCTTCGTCTCGGGCGCACCGCTGCATCCCCGCCAAGACGTCGAGCGTCGGGCGTCGCTCACCGAGGGGCAGCGTCCCCTCGTGGCCATCTTCGGCTGCAGCGACTCGCGGCTCTCGGCCGAGATCATCTTCGACATCGGCCTCGGCGACGCGTTCGTCGTCCGCAACGCCGGCCAGGTCATCTCCTCATCGGTCGTCGGCTCGCTCGAGTACGCCGTCGGGGTGCTGAACGTGCCGCTCATCGTGGTGCTCGGCCACGACGCCTGCGGCGCCGTGAAGGCCGCGATCACCTCGCAGACGGCCGACGCCGAGCCGCTGCCCGCGCACATCGCGGGCCTCATCGCGAGCATCGTCCCGTCGGTCCGACGCGTCGCGGGCGGCGACCCCGATGCGCCCATCGACGACGCGAAGGTCGATGCCGCCTACGTCGGGCGCGAGCACCTGCGCTCGACCGTGTCGCGCCTGCTCGAGGAGTCCGAGATGATCAGCGACTCGGTCGCAGCGGGTACGCTGGCCATCGTGGGCGCCAACTACCGCCTCTCCGAGGGACTGGTCGACACCGACGTCGTCGTCGGTCGCATCTGACTCCCGCCAGAGGCATCCGCCACACACATCCCGCCCGCTGCACGAGTTCCACGGGCACGCGAACCGGAAGGAATGACCTTGGTCGACAACACCGCCGACTACCGCATCGAACACGACACCATGGGTGAGGTGCGGGTTCCCGCCGCCGCCCTGTACCGCGCGCAGACCCAGCGCGCCGTCGAGAACTTCCCGATCTCGGGCAAGGGCCTCGAGCCGGCGCAGGTCGCCGCGCTCGCGCGCATCAAGAAGGCCGCGGCGCAGGCGAACGCCCAGCTCGGCGTGCTCGACGGCGCCATCGCCGACGCCATCGTCGCGGCCGCCGACGAGGTCATCGCCGGCACGCACGGCTTCGTCGAGCACTTCCCGGTCGACACCTACCAGACCGGGTCGGGCACGTCGTCGAACATGAACATGAACGAGGTCCTCGCGACCGTCGCGACGCGCAAGCTCGGCGCGGAGGTGCACCCGAACGACCACGTCAACGCGTCGCAGTCCTCGAACGACGTGTTCCCGACCTCGGTGCACATCGCCGTCACCGCAGCGCTCATCGACGACCTGATCCCCGCGCTCGACCACCTTGCCGTGGCCCTCGAGGCCAAGGCCGAGGCCTGGGCCGAGGTGGTCAAGTCGGGGCGCACACACCTCATGGACGCCACGCCGGTGACGCTCGGCCAGGAGTTCGGCGGCTATGCCCGCCAGATCCGCCTCGGCATCGAGCGCGTGCGCACGGCGCTCCCCCGCGTCGCCGAGGTCCCGCTCGGCGGCACGGCCGTGGGCACCGGCATCAACACGCCGGCCGGCTTCCCGCAGCTCGTCATCGAGATCCTGCAGCGCGAGACCGAGCTGCCGATCACCGAGGCCGCCGACCACTTCGAGGCCCAGGCCAACCGCGACGGCCTCGTCGACGCATCGGGCGCACTCCGCACGATCGCCGTCAGCCTCACGAAGATCTGCAACGACATCCGCTGGATGGGCTCCGGCCCGAACACGGGGCTCGGCGAACTGCACATCCCCGACCTGCAGCCCGGCTCGTCGATCATGCCGGGCAAGGTCAACCCCGTCATCCCCGAGGCCGTGCTCATGGTCGCCGCCCGCGTCATCGGCAACGACGCGACGGTCGCGTGGGCCGGCGCCTCGGGCTCGTTCGAGCTCAACGTCCAGATCCCCGTCATGGGCACCGCGCTGCTCGAGTCGATCCGCCTGCTCTCGAACGCGTCGCGCGTGCTCGCCGACAAGACGGTCGACGGCCTCGAGCCGAACCTCGAGCGGCTCACCGCCCTCGCCGGCATGTCGCCCTCGATCGTCACCCCGCTGAACAAGCTCATCGGCTACGAGGCGGCGGCGAAGATCGCGAAGCACTCGGTCAAGCAGGGCGTCACGGTTCGCGAGGCCGTCATCGAGCTCGGCTACGTCGAGCGAGGCGACCTCACCGAGGAGCAGCTCGACACCGCGCTCGACCTCCTGTCGATGACGCGCCCGCCGCAGGCGAAGTAGTCCCCCGCGGCCTCCGCCGCTGCAGCATCGAACGCCCGTCGCACCTGTGCGGCGGGCGTTCGGCGTCGGGGCCGAGCGCCGGCCGGACCGAGGTCGCCGTGCCCAGTACGGCCGAGGCGCGGCATCCCGAACCGGCGTAGGTTGAGGGAATGGATCA
The DNA here is from genome assembly GCF_040547485.1 of Agromyces sp. PvR057. Taxonomy (NCBI): domain Bacteria; kingdom Bacillati; phylum Actinomycetota; class Actinomycetes; order Micrococcales; family Microbacteriaceae; genus Agromyces; species Agromyces sp. PvR057. The sequence goes on along the minus strand of NZ_JBEPPT010000001.1, from coordinate 1,270,101 downwards.
TGGAGGCACCCCGGTCACGAGCATCGCCGAACTCGAGGACATCGTCGGGCATCCGCTGCCCGCGGTGCGAGACAAATCGCGAACCTCCCTGCACGACATCGACCGGCAGTGGCTCGACGCCTCGCCGCTCTGCTTCATCGCGACGGCCGATGCTGCCGGCAACGCCGACGTCTCGCCCAAGGGCGATCCGGCCGGGTTCGCGCTCGTCCTCGACGAGCACACCATCGCTCTCCCCGAGCGCCCTGGAAACCGGCGGGCCGACGGGTTCCACAACCTGCTCGAGAACCCGCACGTCGGCCTGATCTTCGTGATCCCGGGCCGCGGCGACACGCTCCGCGTGAACGGCCGGGCACGGCTGCTCCGCGACGTGCCGTATGCCGAGCGCATGCGGGTGCGCGGGCACGTGCCCGGCCTCGTCGTCGAGGTCGCCGTCGAGGAGGTCTTCTTCCACTGCTCGAAGGCGTTCCTGCGGTCGAAGGCCTGGCAGGCCGAGGGCTGGATTCCGGATGCCGCGCCCCGCCGTGCCGTCATCGCCCACGCGCTCGAGCGCCCCGACGACTCGGTCGAGTCGCTCGAGGAGTACTACGGCCCCTCGTACGCCGAGCGGATCTACGGCTGACGCCGCGCCCCGGCATCCGTCTGCCGTGCTGCCGTACGCCGCACCTCGGGACGCGGGCCACGACGCCGACGCCGTTCTCGGCGACGACGCGGGCTCAGGCAGACGACGCCGGATCAGGACGGGTGCGCGACATCCGTCCTGATCCGCGTGCGACGGCCTGCCGACCGGCCGGCAGCCTACGCGAGTTCGGCGCCGTCGAGCATCTCCGAGACGAGCGCCGCGATGGCCGAGCGCTCCGACCTGGTCAACGTGATGTGCGCGAAGAGCGGATGTCCCTTCAGCGTCTCGATGACCGAGGCGACGCCGTCGTGGCGGCCGACGCGCAGGTTGTCGCGCTGTGCGACGTCGTGGGTGAGCACGACGCGGGAGTTCTGCCCGATGCGCGAGAGCACGGTGAGCAGCACGTTGCGCTCGAGGGACTGCGCCTCGTCGACGATCACGAACGCGTCGTGCAGCGAACGCCCGCGGATGTGCGTGAGCGGCAGCACCTCGAGGATGCCGCGATCGACGACCTCGTCGAGCACGTTGTCGGAGACGACCGAGCCGAGCGTGTCGAAGACCGCCTGGCCCCACGGGTTCATCTTCTCGCCCTGGTCGCCCGGGAGGTAGCCGAGCTCCTGGCCGCCGACCGCGTACAGCGGGCGGAACACCATGATCCGCTTGTGCTGCTGCCGTTCGAGCACTGCTTCGAGGCCCGCGCAGAGCGCGAGCGCCGACTTGCCGGTGCCGGCACGGCCGCCGAGCGAGAGGATCCCGATCTCGGGGTCGAGCAGCAGGTCGATCGCGAGGCGCTGTTCCGCCGAGCGGCCGTGCAGGCCGAACACGTCGCGATCGCCGCGCACGAGCCGGACGTCGCGCTCCCCCACGACGCGGGCGAGCGCCGAGCCGCGATCGGAGTGGATCACGAGCCCGGTGTTCACGGGCACGCCCTCCACCTCGGTGAGCGAGAGGTGCTCGTGCTCGTAGAGCTTGGCCATGTCGTTCGAACCGAGCGTGATCTCGCTCATGCCGGTCCAGCCGGAGTCGAGCGCGAGCTCGGCGCGATACTCCTGCGCGTCGAGGCCGATCGAGGCGGCCTTGACGCGGAGCGGCAGGTCCTTGGAGACCACGGTGACCGCGATGCCGTCGTTCGCCAGGTTCGCGGCGCAGGCGAGGATGCGCGTGTCGTTGTCGTTCAACTGCAGGCCGCTCGGCAGCACCGACATGCTCGAGTGGTTCAGCTCGACGCGCAGCGATCCGCCGTCGCCGACCGGGATCGGGAAGTCGAGTCGCTCGTGCTCGATGCGCAGCTCGTCGAGGATCCGCAGCGCCTGGCGTGCGAAGTAGCCGATCTCGGGATCGTTGCGCTTGGCCTCGAGTTCCGTGATGACGATGACCGGCAGCACGACCGCATGCTCGGCGAACCGGAACAGCGCCTTCGGATCCGAGAGGAGAACCGAGGTGTCGAGCACGTACGTGCGCTCGTCCTGCGCGGCACCGACGGGCGATGCGGCATCCGGTCGTTGTTCGCGACCGGTGGACGTTGCGACGGACTTGGAGGTTTCGAGTGAGGCCACGACCGCTCCTGCCCCGAGCGTTTCCGCTCGGCTCTCGCGCCGGCCGGCGAATCCTCCTACACGAGCGCTTCACGAGCCGACTCGTTCGGGCACCTTGCCCGATGTCTGCGACGCTACGTCCGCCGTGCCGAAACGGCGTCAGCGACACGCGGCGACCTGCGGGCACGTCACGCAGTGTTCACATTCCGAGCGGTCCGCCACCTGAGCGAGCGGATGCCGCGGGCGGCCGCAGCCGGCGCCGGGTCAGTACGTCGCGGCCGACCCGTACGACACGAACGCGGAGCGCAGCATGTCGAGCGTCTCGGCATCCGTTCCGGCGTGGGCGCTGAGGCGCACCTGCCCGAGCCTGGTGGTGGCTGTGACGCCGTGGTTGTGCAGCGAGGCGGTGAGCACCGAGAGCTGGTCGGCGGGCGGCTCGAGCACGACGATGCCCGCACGCTCCTGCTCGTTGCGCGAGGACACGACCGCGATCGCGAACTCGTCGGCGAGGTCGATGACGCGGCTGACGTTCTCGGCCACGGCGGCGTTGACGTTCTCGACGCCGACCTCGGCGAGCTCCTCCATCGCGGCCGCGAACCTGGCCTGCGCGATCGGGTCGGGGTTGGACACGCGGAACGCCTTCACACCGGGGGCCGGCGGCGGCACGAAGCCCCACGGCTCGGCTTCCTCGGTCGCCGAGAAGCCCGAGAACACGGGGGTCAGCTGTTCGACGGCGCGGTCGGACATCGCGAGGAATCCGGTGCCCCATCCGGCTCGGCACCACTTCTGGCCGCCGGTGACGACGACGTCGGCCGCCTGCCACGGTGCGTCGACGACGCCGAAGCCCTGGATCGCGTCCACGATGAGGAGCCGGTCGCCGATGACCTGGCGGATGCCCTCGATGTCGCACAGGTAGCCGGTGCGCGCGTCGACGAGGCTCACCGCGACGGCGCTGACGCCGTGCTCGAGCTGGTCGCGGATCTGCCCGGGGGTGACCTTGCCGTGGTCGGTCTCGAGCCAGACCGGCTGCACCACGTTCAGCGCCTCCTGGGCGCGCACGGCGGCGATCGGCAGGCTCGGGAACTCCTCGGCCGAGAGCAGCACGCCGCCCGTCAGGCCGAAGAGCGCGTGCATGAGGCCGGACGTGGTGTTGGGCACGAAGACCACCTGCTCGGCCGGGAACCCGGTCAGGGCGGAGGCCGCCTCGCGCACGCGGGCGTCCTGCTCGAGGAACACCGACGAGCTGCCGTGCCGCGAGCGCTCGAGCACATGGGTGAGGGCACTGCTCTCTTCGGCCGCGGCCCGCGAGAGCGGACCGAACCGACCGAAATCGAGATACCCGGGTTCCTCTCCGAACCCGTCGACGAATGCGTCGATGCCCATTCATGCCCCCTTCTTCGAGCCATATCTTGGCAGACCGCAGCGCACGGCGTACGGCGGATCTCAGCCGCCGAAGCGTCGATGCCGTTTCGCGTAGTCGCGGATCGCGCGCAGGAAGTCGACCTGCCGGAGGTCGGGACCGAGGGCCTCGACGAAGTAGAACTCGCTGTGGGCGGCCTGCCAGAGCATGAAGTCGCTGAGGCGCTGCTCGCCCGAGGTGCGGATCACGAGGTCGGGATCCGGCTGCCCGCCGGTGTAGAGGTGGAGGCCGATGAGGTCGGGCGTGAGTCGATCGGCGAGGTCGTCGAGGCTGCCGCCCTCCGCGTGGTGCGCGGCCACGATGGAGCGCATCGCGTCGACGATCTCCTTGCGGCCGCCGTACCCGACCGCGAGGTTGACGTGCATGCCCCGCTTGTCGGCCGTGCGGTGCTCCGCCGCGTCGAGCGCGGCCACGAGCGGCGTCGGCAGGCCGGCATCCGAACCCACGTGCTGCACGCGCCAGTCGCGGTAGTGCGAGAGCTCCTCGGCGAGCTCGGCGATGATCTCGATGAGCGCGGCGAGCTCGTCGCTCGCGCGGTTGCCGAGGTTGTCGCTCGAGAGCAGGTAGAGCGTGACGACCTGGATGTCGAGGTCGTCGCACCACTCGAGGAACTCGCGCACCTTCGCCGCACCGGCGCGATGCCCGTGGGCGGCCGTGTCGTAGCCGAGCTGCTTCGCCCACCGGCGATTGCCGTCGATGATCATCGCGACGTGTCGGGGCAGCGACTCCTGCTCGAGTCCGCGTCGAAGCCGGCGCTGATACAGGCGGTAGAGGATGCCGCGACCGAGGGACGGATCGCTGGATTGCACGGCACTACGCTACCGCGACTGGGCCGAAGACACTCACAGCGGGCCGTGATCGCGGAGGCCCTACGCTGTGTCCATGAGCCCTGAGCGCCGCCGCGATGCCGATGATCTCGTGCACGAGCTGTCCAAGCCCGTCGCCGCAGAGGACGTCGCGGACACCTCGATCGCCCGTGAGACGCATGGTCCCGACCTGCCGAACATCCCGTTCCTCGACGACTCGCTCGCGAATCCGACCGATGACGTCAAGCCGACCTGGCGCGGCTGGATCCACGCGGGCACGTTCCCGTTCACGATCGTGGCGGGCATCGTGCTCATCGTGCTCGCCGAGGGCGCTCCGGCCAAGTGGGCGTCGGCCGTGTTCACGCTCACCTCGATGCTGCTGTTCGGCAACTCGGCGCTCTACCACCGGTTCGACTGGAAGCCGCGCACCAAGCTCCTGCTCAAGCGCATCGACCACGCGAACATCTTCCTGCTGATCGCGGGCACCTACACGCCGCTGGCGATCCTCGCGCTCCCGCCGGCGAAGGGTTGGACCCTGCTCGCGGTCGTCTGGGCCGGCGCCCTGATCGGCATCGGGTTCCGCGTGTTCTGGATCACGGCGCCGCGCTGGCTGTACGTGCCCCTCTACCTGCTGCTCGGCTGGGCCGCGGTCATGTACCTGGGCGACCTGCTCGCGGCGAGCGTGGCCATGATGGTGCTCGTCGTCGTCGGCGGCCTGCTCTACTCGTTCGGCGCCGTCGTCTACGCGCTGAAGAAGCCGAACCCCGTGCCCGGCGTGTTCGGGTTCCACGAGATCTTCCACACGTGCACGGTGCTGGCGTTCATGTGCCACTGGACGGCGACGCTCATCATCGCCATGGCGCCGGTCTACCACGTGGGCTGAGGCTGCTCGAGCGGTTGCGCGCGATCGGTCGACGGCCGTGCACGGTCGATCGGCCGTGCGGTGCGCGCGGGCGGCGCGCGTCGCTCAGCGGGTCGCTCCGCCTCCGGATGCCGCGTCGCCGTCGGCTGCGTCCGGCTCGTCGCCGTCCGGGCGGGCGTCGGTCGAGCCGGCCGCGGCGGGGCCGGCACCGGATGCCGCGGCATCCGTCTGCCCGTCGCTCGCCGCCGCGTTCTCGGCCATCTCGCGCGCGAGCTCCTGCTGCACCTCGGCGCGGTAGTTCGTGCGCCGGATGCGACGCGTCATGTCGAGCACGAGGAGCAGCACGGCGACCATGATCGCGAACGTGATGACGAAGCCCCAGACGCCGGGAGTGACGTCGTTCGGGTCGAACTCCTGGTCTTCGGATGCGCGCACGAGCGGTGCGATCGTGCCGTGGATCGCGAGCAGTGCCGTCGCCGCGCTCACAGACGAATCCGGCGGATGGAACTGGCGGGCACGGAGCGCATCGGACTCTCTCTCACGGCGGATTCGGGCATCACCCGAGCGGGTTAGGCTTGAAAGGCAAGCCTAGACGATCCGACCCACGAGGATTCCGAGTGCCCACCCCCGAACCCGACCAGCTCGCCGCGCGCTACGGGCGCACCCCGAAGCGCAGGCGTCGCGACCTGGTGATCCTCATCGGTGCGGGCATCGCGTTCGCGATCGTGCTGGTCTCATGGGTCGTGTGGGCCGGCCTCGACGGCCAGCAGGCGAGCGTGCAGGCCACCGACACCTCGCACGTCGTGCACAACGACGAGCGATCCGTCGAGGTCACCTGGACCCTCTCGGTCCCGGCGGGCGAGACCACCGCATGCGCCGTGAAGGCGCTCGACGACGACTTCACCGTCGTCGGGTGGAAGGTCGTCGAGATCCCCGCGTCCGAGCGCCACATGCGCAGTCTCACCGAGTCCGTGCGCATCGCACGCGACGCCGCGACGGGTTTGATTTCGAGCTGCTGGCTCACCTAACATGGGACATTCGCCTCGACAGTCGTCGGGGCGTCACGTCTATTCGGACACGGTGCAGAGCGCCGCGTCCCCGCAGGAGGGCACCATGGCGCAGGACGCCACCGTCACCTGGCTCACGCAGGATGCGTACGACCGGCTCGCCGCCGAGCTCGAGCAGCTCTCGACCGCCGGCCGCGAGGAGATCGCCAAGCGCATCGAAGCCGCGCGCGAAGAGGGCGACCTGAAGGAGAACGGCGGCTATCACGCCGCGAAGGACGAGCAGGGCAAGATCGAGGCCCGCATCCGCCAGCTCAAGGGCCTGCTGAAGAGCGCCGAGGTCGGCGATGCGCCCGCCTCGAAGGGCATCGTCGAGTCCGGCACCGTCATCACCGCGGTCATCGCGGGCGACGAGGAGACCTTCCTCATCGGCAGTCGCGAGATCGCCGGCGACTCCGAGCTCGACGTGTGGAGCGAGCAGAGCCCGCTCGGCGCCGCGATCCTCGGCCTCAAGGTCGGCGACAAGACCAGCTACACCGCGCCGAACGGCCGCGAGATCGCCGTCGAGGTCACGGCCGTCGACACGTGGGGCGGCCAGTAGCCCGAACCGCACGCTGAACGCGCCGATGGCGCCGACCGATCGGTCGGCGCCATCGGCGTCTCACGGGCCAGTTCGCCGATGCGCTGCCGCACCCGCCGGGCCGAATCGCTACTCCGAGACGATGCGGGGCTCGTACCCCGCGCGCCGCAGCACATCGACCACCGAGGCCCGATGCGCCGGGCCGCGCGTCTCGACCGAGAGGCGGAGCGCCACCTCCGAGATCTGCAGGCCGTTGCCGTGCCGCGTGTGCAGCACCTCGATGACGTTCGCGTTCGCCTCGGCGAGCAGTTCGGCGATGCGCGCGAGCTGGCCCGGTCGGTCGGGCAGGCCGATCTCGAGCGTGAGGTAGCGATCGGATGCCGCGAGGCCGTGCGCGATGACGCGCTGCATGAGCAGCGGGTCGATGTTGCCGCCCGAGAGCAGCGCCACGACGGGGCCGTCGGAGTGGATGCGGCCGCTCATGAGCGCCGCGACCGACACCGCCCCTGCGGGCTCGACGACGAGCTTCGCGCGTTCGAGCAGCACGAGCAGGGCGCGGGCGATGTCGTCGTCGCTGACGGTGACGACCTCGTCGACGGTCTCGCGGATGATCTCGAGCGTGAGCTCCCCCGGCGTGTACACGGCGATGCCGTCGGCGATGGTGGGCACGACGGGCACCTGCACGGCATGGCCCTGCGCGAGCGACGGCACGAACGGCGAGGCGTTCTCGGCCTGCACGCCGATCACGCGGATCGTGCGGCCCTCGAGGGCGGCGCGCTGCTTCACCGCGCTGGCGACGCCCGCCGCGAGGCCGCCGCCGCCGATGGGCACGACGATCGTCGCGACATCCGGGACCTCGTCGAGCACCTCGAGCCCGAGCGTGCCCTGGCCGGCGATGACGTCGATGTGGTCGAACGGCGGGATCACGACCGCGCCGGTGTCGTTCGCGAACGCCTGGGCTGCCTCGAGCGTCTCGCCGACCGAGTCGCCGTGCAGCACGACGTCGGCGCCGTACGCGCGCGTGGCGTCGAGCTTCGGCAGCGCGACGCCGACCGGCATGAAGATCGTGGCCCGGATGCCGAGCTCGCGTGCCGCGTACGCGACGCCCTGCGCGTGGTTGCCGGCGGACGCCGCCACGACCCCGCGCGCCCGCTCTTCCGGGCTGAGCGCGCTCAGGCGGTTGAAGGCGCCGCGCAGCTTGTAGGAGCCGGTGCGCTGGAGGTTCTCGCACTTGAGGTGCACGGGCACGCCGAGGCGGTCGGCGAGGAACCGCGAGGACTCCATGGGCGTGCGACGGACGACCGCTGCGACGACGTCGCGGGCGTGATCGAAGTCGGCGAGGCTGGGGCCCGGGATGGTGCTGATCACGCGTTCATTCTCCTCGTTGGTAGCCGGGGCGTTGCGGCACGGTGCGCCAGAGCGGCGAGCTCGGGACGACCGGTGGACCGGCGGACTGCTTCCAGGATCCGCCGGCGACGAAGGTGATCATCACGTTCAGCACGGCGGCGATCGGCACGGCGAAGAGCGCGCCCGGGATGCCGGCGAGGAAGGAGCCCGCCGCCACGGCCAGCACGACGCCGAGCGGGTGCACCTTGACCGCGGTGCCCATGATGAGCGGCTGCAGGACGTGGCCCTCGAGCTGCTGGACGAGCAGCACCACGCCCAGCATGATGACGGCCGGCCAGAAACCGTTGTAGACGAGCGCCACGAACACCGCGAGCGCTCCCGTGACGACGGCGCCCACGATGGGGATGAACGAGCCGAGGAACACGAGGATGGCGATCGGCACGGCGAGCGGAACCTGCAGGAGGAACGCGCCGAGCCCGATGCCGATCGCGTCGATGGTCGCGACGAGGATCTGGACCTTCACGAAGTTCTGCAGGGTCGTCCAGCCGGCGAAGCCGGCGCCGTCGACCGCGGCACGGGCACGACGCGGGAACACCCGCACGATCCAGCCCCAGATGCCACGGCCGTCGATGAGGATGAAGAGCGTGGCGAAGAGCGCCAGCAGCGTGCCGGCGAAGAAGTGGCCGAGCGTGGACCCGACCGACAGCGCACCGCTGACGAGGATGCCGCTGTCGGACTGCACGGCCGCGACGATCTGGTCGACGACGTCGTTCAGCTGCGCGGCGCTCAGGTGCAACGGGCCTTCGAGGAGCCAGGTGCGGAAGTCGTTCCAGGCCAGCACGGATTGCGCCGCGAGCTCGTCGGAGCCGCGCACGATCTGCCAGATGCCGAGGGTGAGCAGGCCGCCGACCACGGTGAGCGCGCTCAGCATGGCGGCCGTGATGGCCAGCCACTTCGGCCAGCGATGCCGCTGCAGCAGGCTCGAGAAGGGCACCAGGAGGGCGGCGATGAGCACGGCGACGAGCAGCGGGATGACGATGTAGCGCAGCTGGACGATCAGGAAGATGGCGACGGCGACGACGGCGACGACGAGGAGCAGCCGCCACGACCATGCCGCGGCCAGTCGCATGCCGAACGGGATGGAGTTCCGCACGTCGGCGGGCTGCGGCGCGATGGGCTGCGGCTGCGGCTGCGGCTGCGGCTCGGGCGCGCGCTCGATCGCGCGTCTCCTGCCGACGAACCTGCCCCGACCCTGGCCCATCGCTCCAGTCTAGGCGGGGGGCATGCGCCCGGCGGCATGTGCGATGTCGGCGGGCGCCGATAAGGTGCGAGCACCATGGTCGAACGTGTCAGTCCCCCACTCGCCCGCCGCATCGCGCTCGCCGCGCAGGGCTTCGGGCGCCCCGTGCCGGCAGCGCCCGGAGTCCGGCAGGTCTCCGGGGTGCTCGACCGGCTCGGCCTCCTGCAGATCGACTCGGTCAACGTCTTCGAACGCAGCCACTACCTGCCCGTGTTCAGTCGCCTCGGCGGCTACGACAAGGCCCTGCTCGACCGGGTCACCACCGGTCGACGCGGCCGCACCCTCGAGTACTGGGCCCACGAGGCGGCCTTCGTGCCGCGCGAGATGTGGCCCCTCTTCGAGTTCCGACGCGAGGAGTACCGGCAGCGCGGCGAGTCCTGGAACGGCTGGCTCGTCGAGAACCGTCAGCTCGCCGACTGGCTCAAGGCCGAACTCGCCGCCAACGGACCCATGCGCGCGAGCGAGATCGAGCACGACGCCAACGAGCGCCGCGGGCCGTGGTGGGGCTGGTCGACCGTCAAGCGCACGCTCGAGTGGATGTTCCGCGTCGGCGAGGTCGTGTGCGTCGAACGGCGACGGTTCGAACGGGTCTACGCGCTTCCCGAGCAGGCCCTCGCGGCCGAACTGCTCGCGCCGCCGCCCGACGAGGCCGAGGCGGTGCGCATCCTCGTCGAGCGCGCGGCATCCGCCCTCGGCATCGCGACCGAGGCGGACCTCGCCGACTACTGGCGCATGAAGCGCGTGCAGGTGCGCGACGCCCTGCGCGATCTCGAAGACGATGGCGTGCTCGTGCCCGTCGAGGTGCCGGGATGGAACGTCGGCGGCAGGCCCGCCGCAACCTGGGTGCATCGCGACGCCCGCCGCCCGCGAGGCATCGACGTCGCGACCGTGCTCTCGCCGTTCGACCCGGTCGTGTGGTTCCGCCCGCGCGCCGAGCGCATGTTCGACTTCCACTACCGCATCGAGATCTACACGCCCGAGCCCCAGCGCGTGTTCGGCTACTACTCGCTGCCGGTGCTGATCGACGACGACGTCGTCGGCCGGGTCGACCTCAAGAACGACCGCAAGAACCGCGTGCTCCGCGTGCAGTCGGCGTGGAGCGAGGCGACGGCGCCGCCCGACACCGCAGCGCGGCTCGTGCCGGCCCTCCGGCGCGCGGCCGCCTGGCAGGGGCTCGACGAGATCGTCGTGGCCGACCGGGGCAACCTCGCGCAAGCGCTGGGGCCCGAGCTCGCGGCCTCCGCATGAGGTCGTGAGCGCGTGAAGCCGCGCCGCTCCCGTCCGATCGCGGCGGTCGTGCGAGCGCGCCGCCCCGAATGGGCTCGCCGGGCGCCGCTCCCCTAGAAGCTGCCGCCCATCCGCTCGAGTCGCGCGACCCTGTCGGCGATCGGCGGGTGCGTCGCGAAGAGCCGGCTGAGTGCTCCGGGCTTCAGCGGGTCGGCGATCCAGAGGTGGGCCATCGACGAGTTCTGGCGCTGCATCGGCCTGCCGTAGGTCTCGAGCTTCTCGAGCGCGCTGGCGAGGGCGTCGGGATGCCGCGTCGTCATCGCCCCCGTCGCGTCGGCGAGGTACTCGCGCTGGCGTGACACCGCGAGCTGCACGAGGCTCGCGACGAGCGGCGCGATGAGCATCGCGACGAGGCCGACGACCATCAGGATCGGGTTGCCGTTGTTGTTGTTGCGGCCGAAGAACGCCATGCGCACGAACAGGTCGGAGATGAACCCGACGGCGACCACGAGCCCGAACACGATCATCGACAGGCGGATGTCGTAGTTGCGCACGTGCCCGAGCTCATGCGCCATGACGCCCTCGAGCTCGGCGTCGTCCATGATCTCGAGCAGTCCCGTGGTCGCCGCGACGACCGCGTGCTCCGGATCGCGCCCCGTGGCGAACGCGTTCGGTGCGGGGTCGGAGACGACGTAGATGCGCGGCATGGGCGTGCCCGTGGCGATCGAGAGGTTCTCGACCGTGCGCCAGAGCCGCGGGTGATCGGCCTTGCTGTGCAGCTCGACGGCGCCGGACATCGCGAGCGCCTGGCGGTCGGCCGTGAAGTACTGGAACGCCGCGTACGCCGTCGCGATGACCACGGTCACGACGACGATCGTCACGTCGTGGTAGATCGCTGCGGCCAGCCAGCCCAGCCCGCCGACGATGGCCAGGAAGAACAGGATGATGAAGAAGGTGTTGCGCTTGTTCCTGGCGATCGCTCGGTACAACGCCGGCCCTTAGAACTGCACGCGCGGCGGCTCGGCGATGGCCGCCGGCTCGCTGACCTCGAAGAAGTCCCGTTCGTTGAACCCGAGCCCGCGCACGAAGAGCGTATTGGGGAAGACCTTGATCTTCGTGTTGAGCTCGCGCACGCCGCCGTTGTAGAACCGGCGCGACGCCTGGATCTTGTCTTCGGTGTCGACCAGCTCGGACTGCAACTGCAGGAAGTTCTGGCTCGCCTGCAGCTGGGGATAGGCCTCGGCGACCGCGAAGATCGACTTCAGGGCCTGCTGCATGTGGTTCTCGGCCGCGGAGGCGTCGGCCGGCCCCTGCGCCTGCAGGGTCTCGGCGCGCGCTCGCGTCACGTTCTCGAACACGGCCTTCTCGTGGGCGGCGTAGCCCTTGACCGAGTCGATGAGGTTCGGGATGAGGTCGGCGCGACGCTTCAGCTGCACCGTGATGTCGCTCCACGCCTCGTCGACGCGCACGTTGAGCGTGACGAGCGAGTTGTACGTGGCCCAGAGGTAGATCCCGATGACCAGCACGAGCGCGACGACGATGATGACGGGGATGAGCCATTCCATGGCACGGACTCCTAAGCGCTGCTGCAACGATCTGGGATGCCCATCATTCTATCGATCGGCTGAGAGCGCACCCGGGGTTCCCATGAGACTCGGAGCAACCGGAGAGGATCCTCTCGGATCGATCGGGGGCGGGACTCGACACGCGGGCCGAGCAGGCGAAGAATCACCACATGACCACCGGTTCGGATGCCGCGACGGGCGCTGCCGTCATCGTCGACGACCTGCAGGTGCGACGCGGCTCGATCGCGGTGCTCCACGGGCTCTCGCTCGCCGTTCCCTCGGGTGCGATCGTCGGGCTGCTCGGTCCGAGCGGCAGCGGCAAGACGACGCTCATGCGCTCCATCGTGGGCGTCCAGGTCGTGCAGTCCGGCTCGATCGAGGTGCTCGGACTTCCCGCGGGCGCCCCGCCGCTGCGCAGGCGGGTCGCCTACGTCACCCAGCAGGCGAGCGTCTACGACGACCTCACGGTGCGCCAGAACCTGGCGTACTTCCGCCGGGTGCTCGGGGCTCCGGCATCCGACGTCGATCGCGTCATCGAGCGCACCGACCTGGGGGCTGCCGCCGATCGGCTCGTCGGGTCGCTCTCGGGCGGCCAGCGCGGGCGCGTATCGCTCGCCGCGGCGCTCCTGGGCGAACCAGAGCTGCTCGTGCTCGACGAGCCGACCGTCGGGCTCGATCCCGTGCTCCGCGTGCAGCTCTGGGACCTGTTCCGCACCCTCGCCGACGACGGCGCGACCCTGCTCGTCTCGAGCCACGTGATGGACGAGGCCAAGCGCTGCGACCGGCTGCTGCTCATGCGCGACGGCGCGCTCCTCGCCGACGACACCGTCGAGGGCCTGCTCGCGTTCACGGGCACCGATGACGTCGAGACCGCGTTCCTGCGGCTCATCGAGCGCGGGGCGCCCGACCTGCCGTCGCGTGCGCGGGAGCGCACCGGCCCTCGCCACGCCGCCGAGCCCGCCGAGCCCGAACCGGTCCTGGCCGAACCGCTCGAGCCCGATCCGCTCGATCCCGGCGGGCCGGATCCCGGCCCCCGCGATCCCGGCCGTCCCGACGCCGGATCGGCGGCGACCCGATGAACCTCGTTCGCACGTTCGCGACCACGGGGCGCGTGCTCTCCCAGATCCGGCACGATCCGCGCACCATCGGCCTCCTGCTCGTCGTGCCGAGCCTGCTCATCGGGCTCGTGGCGTGGATCTTCACCGACACCGACGTCTTCGACGACATCGGTCCGGCGATGATCGCCCTCTTCCCGTTCATCGTGATGTTCCTCGTGACGAGCATCGCGACGCTCCGCGAACGCCGCAGCGGCACGCTCGAGCGCCTGCTCTCGATGCCCATGGGCCGAGGCGACTTCCTGCTCGGCTACGCGCTCGCGTTCGGCCTGCTCGCGGTCGCGCAGACGGCCATCGCCGTGGCGTTCGCGATCTGGGTGTGCGGCCTCGACATCGAGGGCTCGATCTGGCTGCTCTTCGCCGTGGCGGTCGCCGACGCCGTGCTCGGCACCGCGCTCGGCCTGCTCGCGAGCGCCTTCGCCCGCACCGAGTTCCAGGTCGTGCAGTTCATGCCGCTGCTCGTGCTGCCGCAGGTCCTGCTCTGCGGCATCTTCATCCCGCGCGAGCAGTTGCCCGACGCACTCGAGACGATCAGCGAGTGGCTGCCGCTCAGCTTCGCGATCGACGCGCTGCAGGCCGTCGCCGCCGACTCCGAGAGCGCCGGGTGGATCCTCTCGAAGGTGCTCGTGATCTTCGCGTGGATCGTCGGCTCGATCGTGCTCGGGTCGGTCACCCTGCGTCGACGGACGCCCTGACTCCGAGCACGCGGTCGAGGTACGGGTTGCGGAAGACCCCTTCGGGGTCGAGTTCGTCGCGCACGGCGAGGAAGTCGTCGAATCGCGGGTACTTCTCGCGCAGCGTGACCTCCGTCTGCGTGTGCATCTTGCCCCAGTGCGGGCGCCCGCCGTGATCGTCCATGATCGCCTCGACCGCCGTGAAGTACTCGGTCGGGTCCTCGCGGAAGTAGCGGTGCACGGCGATGTACCCGGTGTCGCGGCCGTACGCGGTCGACAGCCAGTTCTCATCGGATGCCGCAGCACGCACCTCGAGCGGGAAGCTCACCCGCCATCCCTTGCGCTCGATGAGCGAACGCACGGCGCCGAACGCGGAGGGTACGGCCTCGAGCGGCAGCGCATACTCCATCTCGCGGAACCGGACCGAACGGTTGGTCGTGAACACCGCGGGCGAGAAGTCCGCGAAGTCCCGGTCGCCCGTGAACCGGTCGAGCTGGCGCGCGAGGAAGGGCGTCGTCGACGGCGCGACCCTGCCGAGTGCGCAGACGCCGCGGTAGAGGCCGTTCGCGAGGAGCTCGTCGTCGACCCAGCGGGAGACCCGGCCGAGCGGGTCTCGCGGGGCGTCGCCCGGGAGCCGCGTGTTCGTCTTCGTCATGGCGCTGCCCGTGTGGGGGAACCAGTAGAACTCGAAGTGGTCGGCGCCGGCGACGCGTTCGCCCCAGGCCCCGAGCACGGCGTCGAGCGGCTCGATGCGCTCGACGGCGTGCAGCACGAACGCGGGCACGAGCTGCAGGGTCACCTCGACGAGCACGCCGAGGGCGCCGAGCCCGACGCGGACCGCGGGCAGCAGTTCGGGCCGAACGGTCTCGCTCACCTCGATGAGCTCGCCCGTGCCGGTCACGAGCTTCGCGGCGACGATCTGCGTGGCGAGGCCGCCGAAGCCGAGTCCGGTGCCGTGGGTGCCGGTCGAGGTCGCGCCGGCGATCGTCTGCCGGTCGATGTCGCCCATGTTCGCGAGCGCGAGGCCGTAGGGCGCGAGGAGCCGCGGCAGGTCGTACAGGCGCGTGCCCGCGCCGAGCGTGACCCGGCCGGTCGCGGGGTCGGCCGCGATCACGCCGGACACGTCGGCGAGGTCGAGCTGCACGCCGGGGGCGACCGCGATGCCGGTGAAGCTGTGCCCCGACCCGACGGGCTTGATGCGCAGGCCGGATGCGGCGGCCGAGGTCACGGCCCGCTGCACCGCGCCGGCCGAGTCGGGTCGTTCGACGCGCACGGGCTGCACGGACTCGGTTCGGCCCCAGTTGCGCCAGGTGGCTCCGGTCGCGGTCACAGGAACACCTTTCCCTCGCCGCGGTAGGTGGGAAGCGCGTCGACGATGCGGTCGTCGTCGACGAGCTGGAACTCGTTCAGGTGCTCCGAGAGCTCGCCCGACTTCGTGTGCCGGAACCAGACCCGGTCGCCGGCACGCAGCCGTGCGACCGTGGGCCCGGTGACGGGCGTCTGCACCTCGCCGGCGGCCTCGCGCGGCAGCATCTCGAGGCCCTCGGGCCAGACGATGCGCGGCAGGCGGTCGGGTGCGGGCGGGCCGGAGGCGACCCATCCGCCGCCGAGGATCGTCGCGTGGTGCGCGCTCGGGCGACGCACGACGTCCATGGCGAATGCCGCGGCCGGTGCGGGCGTGAAGTGGGCGTAGCCGTCGAACAGGTGCCCGCCGAAGAGTCCGGACCCTGCCGCGACCTCGGTGACCGAGGGATCGGCGGACGTCGCCTCGAGCGAGCCGGTGCCGCCGCCGTTGACGAACTCGAGGTCGGCGTGCTCGCGCACCGCCGCGACCGCGCGCGTGCGACGTTCGACGAGTTCCGGCATCGACCGCGACTGCATCCACCGGTTGACGGCGCCGTCGACCGGCTTGCCCGCCGGACGGTTCGTGACGCCCGCGATCTGCGCCTCATAGCCCATCATGCCGACGAGGCGGAACCCGGGCCGGGTTGCGATGTAGGCCGCGAGCGCGCCGGCATCCGCGGGCTCGTACACGGGCGAGCGACGGACGCCGAGGTGGCCGAGCAGCGGCGCGTTCCACGACGCGTCGAGTTCGAGCGCGATGCGGATGGGCTCCCGCTCGGTCGGGGCGATGACGGCGTCGACGAGATCGAGCTGCGCGATCGAGTCGACCATGAGCGTGATGCGGCCCGCGAGCTGCGGGTCGGTCGCCAGGCGACGGATGCTGCCGCGTTCCGCGGTCGGGTAGCCGACGACGATGTCGTCGACCGTGTCGGCCAGCCAGATCGCCTCGGCGAGCGTGTACGCGAGTACGCCGTGGTAGCCGGGCAGCCGCAGCAGCGCCTCGATGACGCTCCGCACGCGGATCGACTTGGACGCGACGCGGATCGGCATGCCGTTCGCGCGGCGCAGCATGTCGTGCGCGTTGTGGCGGAGGGCGCCGAGGTGCAGGGCGCCGACGGGGGCGTCCAGGTGGGCGGTCGCGGCGGTGAGCGCCGGCCAGTACCGCGACGGCGTGGCCCATGGCGCGGCATCCGTCGCCTTCGCACTCGCCGTCATCGACAGCTGGGACATCGACAGGTCGACCATCAGCGCACACTCCGAACTCGCGAGACCGCGATCGCACCGGCGAACGCGAACACCGCGCTCAAGACGAAGACCAGCACGAACGAGCCGGTCAGCACCACCGCGGCCGCGCCGATGAGCGGCGCGATGGCCTGCGGGACGGCGGTCGCGATGTTCATGATGCCGAGGTCCTTGCCGCGCGACGCGGCGTCTGGCAGGACCTGCGTGGCGAGCGCCTGGTCGACCGAGAGGAAGCAGCCGTAGCCGAGGCCGAGGATGCCGGCCGCGACGATGGCGACGGAGAGGTCGGGCACGAGCGCGAGCATGAGCGCGGCGATGGCCTGCAGCGCGGCTGCGACGAACACGAACGCCTTGCGCCGGCCGAGGCGATCGGAGAGCCGCCCGCCGAAGAGCGATGCCGCGACGACGAACACCATGTAGACGAGCGTGAGGATGATGAGGTCGTCCTCGGCGTTGTCGTCGCCGAGCCCGAACATGAGGAAGTAGAGCAGCAGGCTCGTGCCGAGGGCGTTGCCGACCGAGACGAGCACGCGGCTGAGCAGGGTCCAGCCGAAGTCGGGATGCGTTCGCGGGCTGATCCAGAGGCTCGCGATGACGCCCTTGGCCGTGACCCTCGTGCGCTCCGCCGCAGCAAGGGGCTGGTCGTGCCGCATCAGGAACGGCACCATGAGCACGAGCAGGGCGACGCCGAGGATCACGTAGCCGAGCGCCTGGTCGGTGACGAGCTCGGTCACGAGCAGGAGGCCGACGATGATGCCGACCGCCTGCGGCGCCGACATCCAGCCGGACACGAAGCCGCGCTGGCCGACCGGCACCTGGTCCGAGATCGTCGCCGTCAGCGCCGCGGTCATGATGCAGAAGCCGATGGATGCCGCGACCCACGCCGCACCGATGCCCCAGATCTCGGTCTGCAGTCCGAGCAGCGCGAGCGAGGCCGCGAACACGACCGCACCGATCACGATCCACGGACGACGGCGACCGAAGCGCGACGTCGTGCGGTCGGACGCCGCACCGGTGAGCGGGTACGCGATGATCGTGGCGACGGCCGCGATGCCCGAGATCACGCCGAACGCGACGACGCTGTCGACCCAGTTCTCGGGATGCAGCGTCGCGTCGATCTGCGCGGGCAGCAGCAGCTGCACGGGGGTCAGCTGGGCCATCCAGATCGCGAACCAGAGGGCGGCGAAGGAGGCGATCCAGCCCGCGGGGACGCGCCGCGTGGGTTCGTCGAGCGCTGCGGGCGGCGTGAGGTCGAGGCTCGTCATCGGGGGTCGGCCATTCTCGAGAGGGCGTCGGCGGCCGCATGGGCGACCGCCAGGGAGGCGGCGTCGTCGCGATCGACGAGCCAGGTCAGGGTGAGTCCGTCGGTGAAGGCCACGAGCACGCGCGCGACCTGCGCGACGGGCACGTGCCACACCGCGCCGGAGCGCTCCGCCGCGATCTCGAGCGACTGCTCGGCGAGCTCGACGTAGCGCCGGTACTGGGCCTGCGCGAGCGGGTGGCGCTCGGGCGAGCGCAACGCGTACTGCGTGAGCTCGAGCATCGCCTGCTCGTGCTCGGGGTCGGCCTTGAGGTGCTCGAAGTAGCGCACGACGCCGGCCTCGATCACGTCGACGAGCGCGCCGTCGGCGAGGTCCTCCGGCATGATCGCGCGACGCGTGTTCTCGATGACGGTCGAGATGAGCTCGTCCATGAGCTCATCTCGCGAGTCGAACGCGTAGTGGAAGCTCGCGAGGCTCATGCCGGCCTCGGCGACGATCGCCCTGGTGGTCGCCTGCGCGATACCGTTGCGGGAGACGACGCGCAGCGCAGCTCCGATGAGCGCGGCGCGGCGCTCTTGGGCGGGAATGCGGGTCACGACGGCTCCTCTCGACGACGCTGCCGACACCCCGGTCGGGACCGGGACTGAACTGGGACGGATGACCCAGTTGCAACAGTATGCACCAGAGCCGGCCATTCGGCACACCCCGCGCACGTTACGCTCGCTGCATGCGCCTCGGAGTCCTCGACGTCGGTTCCAACACCGTGCACCTGATCGTGGTCGATGCGCACCCCGGCGCCCGCCCGATCCCGGCCGCCTCGCACAAGTCCGTGCTGCGGCTCATGCGCTACCTCGAGCCCGACGGCTCCATCGGAGCCGAGGGCGTCGAGGCGATCCTCGCAGCGGTGTCCGACGCCGCCGCGGTCGCGCAGGAGGCCGGCATCGACGAGATGCTCGCCTTCGCGACCTCGGCGATCCGCGAGGCGGCGAACGGCGAGGCCGTGCTCGCGCGCATCGCCGACGAGACGGGCGTCGAACTGCAGGTGCTCTCGGGCGACGACGAGGCCCGGCTCACCTTCCTCGCGGTCCGCCGCTGGTACGGCTGGTCGGCCGACCGCATCCTGCTGTTCGACATCGGCGGCGGCTCGCTCGAGATCGCGAACGGCATCGACGAGATCCCGGATGTCGCGCGCTCGCTCCCCCTCGGTGCCGGACGCTCGACCATCGCCTTCCTGCCCGACGACCCGCCCGCGCCGCACGACGTGCAGCGACTCAGGGCGCACGCGTCCGAGGTGCTGCGGGACGCGGTCGGCGAGTTCGGCCACCTGCCTGCGCCCGACCACGTCGTCGGCTCGTCGAAGACCATCCGCTCCCTCGCCCGGCTCGCGGGATGGACCGAGGAGGGCGTCGGCTCCGGAGAACGGAGCATCCTGCGGCGCAAGGGGCTCGACGACTGGATCCCGCGGCTCGCGCGCATCCCGGCCGACGCGCGGCCAGCGCTGCCCGGCATCACCGCCGATCGCACCTTCCAGATCGTGGCCGGCGCCGTCGTGCTCTCGGAGGCGATGCGCGCCTTCGACGTGCCGGAGCTCGAGGTGTCGCCGTGGGCGCTCCGCGAGGGGCTGATCCTGCGCAGGCTCGACCGCCTGACCTGAACGACGGCGGGTCGACCGGGAATCCCGATCGACCCGTCGACGTGCGTAACGCTCAGGCAGGCGTCACGCCTGCAGGGCCTTCGCCTTCAGGGCCTCGTACTCGGCCTGCGTGATCGCACCGGAGTCGAAGAGCTGCTTGCTCTTCTCGATCTCGGCGGCAGGCGACGCGGCGGAGGTGCCCGCGACGTTCCGGATGTAGTCCGCGCTCTCGGCCTGGGCGCTGACGAGGCGGGACGCGTTGCGTTCTGCCATGCCGCGACCGCGCGCGATCATGTAGATCAGCGCCGCGAGGAACGGCAGGAAGACCAGGAAGATCACCCAGAGCGCCTTGCCCCAGCCATTGAGCGAGTGATCGCGGAAGATGTCGATGAACACCGAGATGAAGATCCAGATGCATGCGAACAGGATGTAGATCCAGAAGAGCCAGACGAAGAACTCCCAGATGTTGTTCATGGGGCGCTGCCTTTCATTCGGGTCGCCCGGTCGAGCGCCGGAACTACTCGAACCCTAGCGCGCGGCATCCGCGCATCGTAGGACCTTCGCAACGGATTCGACGGGCGTGTTGCACGCGCCCCGTTTCGTGCTCCCGCTGGGACTCGAACCCAGACTGAGGCGAGTTTAAGTCGCCTGCCTCTGCCGATTGGGCTACGGGAGCGCGATGCCGCCCGTGGGCGCCATCGCGTCAACCCTACTTCGCGGCGATCGCCCTCCTCGCTCGATCGCCGCGACCGACGTCACCAGGCGTTGACGTATTCGGACACCGGGAGCACGGAGCTGCGGACGACGGGCACGCCGCGCTCGATCGCCTGGTCGATGCGCGCCCGCAGGTCGGCGGAGTCGACCTGGTAGTCGACGAAGTCGGTGTCGCTCGCGTAGACGCCGATCGGCAGCGTGAGCGCCTGGAAGAACGAGAACAGCGGGCGGAACTGGTGCTCGAGGATGAGCGAGTGGCGGTCGCTGCCGCCGGTGGCCGCGAGCAGCACGGGCTTGTCGATGAGGGCGTACTGCCCGACGAAGTCGAACACGTGCTTGAAGAGGCCCGTGAAGGACGCGCGGTAGACCGGGCTCGCGACGATGAGGAGGGTCGCCGACTCGATGCGGCGCAGCGCCTCCTCGGCGGCGGGCGGCAAGGCGCCGCGACTCAGGACCCCCGCGAACTCGGGGCCGATGTCGGACAGCTCGATGAGGTGCGTCTCGATGACGAGGTCGCGCCCGCTGCCGGATCGGAGTGCGGTCGCGAACCCCTCGAGGATCTCGCGAGTGAGGACCGTGGTCTTCGACGGCGCGTGCAGGCTTCCGGAGACGGCGACGATGTTGATGGTGGGCATGGGGCGACACTAACCCCGCATTCCGGGCGCCGGAACCGAGGGCGACTCCCGCGGTAAACGGGCGCAACACGCCTTCACAGTGCGTCGCCGGATGACGCCGACGGGTGCGGTCCGACCGCCCCGGAGGCCGCACCGCAGACGACGGAACGGCGCGTGACGGGGTACGTCACGCGCCGTTCGGAGGGAACGTGCGGTCGCGGCGCGCAGCCGCGACCGCGGTGCGACGCCACCCTGAGGCGGCATCGCATCGTGCCTACTTCGCTGCGGCCGCTTCGGCCTTGGGCTTCGAGGCGGCCTTCGCCTTGGCGGGGGCCTTCGGCGCGGCGGCCGGCTCGACCGGAGCCGCGGCGACCGCGGGCTTCGGGCGTGCCGCGAACGCCTCGAACTGGGCGCGCGGCTGCTGCACGGCGCTCAGCGAGACGAGGTCGCGACCGAGCCAGAAGTTGTTCCACCAGCCCCAGAACACACGGAACTTGCGCTCCCAGCTCGGCATCGCGAGACCGTGGTAGCCGCGGTGCGCGAACCAGGCGATGAGGCCCTTGAGCGCGATCTTGCCCGACTGGAAGACGCCCGAGCCGATGCCGAGGCCCGCGACCGCGCCGAGGTTCTTGTGGAAGTACTGCTTGGGCTCCTCGCCGCGGAGGACCGCGACGATGTTCTTCGCGAGGAGCTTGCCCTGACGCACCGCGTGCTGGGCGTTCGGCACGCAGTAGCCGCCGACGCCGCCGCCGGTGAGGTCGGGGACCGCCGAGATGTCGCCGGCCGCCCAGGCGTCGGCCACGATGTCGTCGTCGTCGCCGACGCGGAGGTCGGCACGCGTCTTGATGCGGCCGCGCTCCTCGACCGGGAGGTCGCTCGTGCGCACGATGGCCGGGTTGGCCATGACGCCCGCGGTCCAGACGATGAGGTCGGACTCGAAGCTCTCACCGGTCGACAGCTCGATGACGCCGTCGACGGCGCTCTGCAGCTGCGTGTCGAGGTGGATCTCGGCACCGCGCTGCGCGAGGTGCTTGATGACCCAGTGGCTGGTCTCGAGCGAGACCTCGGGCATGATGCGGCCCATGGCCTCGATGAGGTGGAAGTGCGTGTCGTCGAACGAGAGCTGCGGGTAGAACTCGAGCAGCGAGCTCGCGAACGAACGGAGCTCGGCGAACACCTCGATGCCCGCGAAGCCGCCGCCGACCACGACGAACGTGAGCAGGCGATCACGCTCGGGGCCCGCGGGAAGGTTCGAGGCCTTGTCGAAGTTCGTGAGCACGCGGTCGCGGATCGCGACGGCCTCTTCGATGGTCTTCAGTCCGATCGCGTTGTCGGCGATGCCGGGGATCGGGAACGTGCGCGAGACGGCGCCGCCGGTGACCACGACGATGTCGTACTCGAACTGCCACGGCTCACCGACCTCTGGCGTGATGGTCGCGGACTTGGAAGCGTGGTCGATGCCGGTCACCTTGGCGGTGACGACGTTCGTCTTCTTGAGGTGGCGACGCTGCGCGACGACCGCGTGACGCGGCTCGATCGAACCCGCCGCGACCTCGGGAAGGAAGGGCTGGTACGTCATGTAGGGCAGCGGGTCGACGATCGTGACCTCTGCCTCGCCTGCGCGCAGCCACTTCTCGAGCTTCCACGCCGTGTAGAACCCCGCATAGCCACCGCCGACGATGAGAATCTTGGGCACGGTGAATGGACTCCTCAGTTCTTGATGCTTGCGATCACGGCTCGCGTACGCGAGCGGCCCGCCTGGTATGCCGAGCGGCACCGATGCCCAACAGCGCTGCTAGCGTACCAAACCCTGCGACCAGTGAGAGCGGCAGGGTGATGTAGGCGAGCGTCCACGGCGTCGGCAGCAGGGTCTGCGTCTCGACGTCGACGGGCTGCGGCGGATCCGCGATCGGCACGATCTCCTGCGCCTCGGGGGCGTCGGTCTCGACGGGGGTGTCGGCACGGCGGTGCAGCGTGATCCACTCGGACAGGCTGCCGAGCGGGTTCTCGGTCACCGGCTCGACCTCGGCCGTGAGCGAGGGGACCGGGTCGATGATGCCCCAGCCGTAGAGCGGGCTCGGCACGTCGTGGCCGTGCGGATCGGCCGTCTTGATGAGACGCTCGATGACGTTCGCCGCGTCGAGGTCGGGATACTCGGCCCGGATCAGCGCCACGAGCCCGGAGACGAGCGGCGCCGCACCGCTCGTGCCGCTCCACACCGCATGCCCCCCGTCGGGCAGCACGCCCACGAGGTCCTCGCTCGGGGCCGCCACGGCGAGCGTGATGCCCTGCGAGCTCGCGTCGAAGCTCGCGTTCTTCTCCTTGTCGACGCCCGCGACCGCGACCACGCCGGGGATCGTCGCGGGGGCGCCGACCTCGCTCGTGCCGCTGCCACGGTTGCCGGCCGCGGCGACGACGACGACATCGTGCTCGAACGCGTACATGAACGCGTCGTCCCAGCTCTCGGGCCAGTCACGGGTGTTGCGCGTGAGCGACATGTTGATGACGTCGGCGCCGTTGTCGACCGACCACTTCACCGCTTCGGCGATCTGGTCGTCGTTCGACTTGGCGGCCCCCGTCTCGACGCCGAACGCGACCGACACGGTCAGGAGGTCGGCCTCTGGGGCGACCCCGATGACGCCGTTGCCCGCGCCGGTGCCGCGCCCGGCGAGGAGCGAGGCCACCATGGTGCCGTGGGTCGGGTTGTCGCCGACCGGGGTCTGGCCGTCTGGCGTGCCGATGCCCGAGACATCCGTGCCCCCCTTGACGACGCCGCGGAGCTCGGCGACGTTGCCGTTCACGCCCGTGTCGATGACCGCGACGGTGACGCCCTTGCCCTTCGTCGTGTTCCAGGCGGTCGTGAACCCGTAGTCGGCGAGCCAGTACTGGTAGTCGCGCACGGTGTCGGCCTGCGCAGGCGCGGCACCCGCGAGCGCCACGACGGCGCCGACGGCGACGGCTGCGACGAGCCGGGCGACCGTGCGGGCGGTGGTCACGCCGGCTCGCGCTCGTCCGTGCTCGGAGCCGCGTCGCCGGCGTCGAGGTCGTCGACGCCGTAGTCGGGGCACTGGCACACGTCGGGCGACCACGTCGACCGCTCGAGGGCGAGGTCGCCGATGGGGTTCGCACCGGGGCCGGCCGAGAGCGCGTGCGCCACGACGGCGTGCAGGCACTTCACGCGTGCGGGCATGCCACCGGCCGAGATGCCCGTGAGCTCGGCGACCTCGCCGAACGACTCGCGGTCGGCCAGGTAGTCGCGGTGCGCCTGCGCATAGCCCTCGGCGACGGCTGCGTCGGAGGCCAGCAGCTCGTTGCACTCGACCATCAGCTGCGCGGCCTCGAGGAAGGACATCGCGGCCGTCGCCGCCGGGTGCGACAGGTAGTAGAAGGTCGGGAACGGCGTGCCGTCGGCCAGGCGCGGCGACGTCGCGACGACGGTCGGCGCACCGCAGACGCAGCGGGCCGGGATGCCCACGACGTCGCGCGCCTGACGGCCGAGCTGGGCGGACACGATGCGGATGTCCCGCTCGGTCACGGGGTCGAACGGCGGCCGCGTCATCCGGCACCTCCTGCTGCGGGCGCGAGGCCCGCGATCATCACGGAGGAGAGGATCGTGCTCATCCAGTCCCCCTTCATCTCGGTCACGTCGGCGGAGACCGACGTCTCGGCGTCGGCCTTGGCGGCCTCGGGCCGGTCGTCGATGACGAGGTAGCTCACCTCGCCGGGCATCACGTACGCCAGTCGATCCCTCGCCTGGGTCATGATGAACGTCTCGTCGTTCCAGCGTTCCCGCTCGTCGCGCAGGCGCTGCACCTCGGACTCCTGCTCCGAGACGGTGGCCTGCAGCTCGGCGATCTTCTGGCGCTGCTCCGCGAGCTGCGCGATCGTCGGTGCGAGCACCACGACCGCGAGCACGAGGACCCCCATCATGATGAGCGAGAAACCTGAGAATCGGATGCCGCCGAGCCAGCCCGCCGCGCCACGACCGGCCGAGGCGCGAGGCGGAGCGGCCGTGCCGGGCTTCGTGGTGCCCGGCTTCGCCCTGCCGGGCTTCGTGGTGCCAGGCCTCGTGGCCCCGGGCCCGGTGGCGCCGGCCTTGGCCGACGACGCGGTCGGCGTCGCCGGTGCCCTCACCGGTCTCTTCGCCATCGCCCCTCCTCCGCTGACCCCGGACGCGAACCGGCGGGGGCGGCCTCACGGCCACCCCCGCCAGTCGGAGCGGTCGAGCCGATCAGGCCGTGAACCGCGGGAACGCCGAGCGACCCGCGAACACCGCGGACTCGCCGAGCTCTTCTTCGATCCTCAGAAGCTGATTGTACTTGGCGACGCGCTCGCTGCGGGCGGGCGCGCCAGCCTTGATCTGACCGGCGTTCGTGGCCACCACGAGGTCGGCGATCGTCGTGTCCTCGGTCTCACCGGAGCGGTGCGAGAGCATCGCCGTGTAGCCGGAGCGCTGCGCGAGGCTGACCGCGTCGAGGGTCTCGGTCAGCGTGCCGATCTGGTTGACCTTGACGAGCAGCGAGTTGGCGACGCCGCGACGGATGCCGTCGGCCAGGCGCTCGGGGTTGGTGACGAAGAGGTCGTCGCCGACGAGCTGCACCTTGGCGCCGAGCACGTCGGTGAGGGCCTTCCAGTTGTCCCAGTCGTCTTCGGCGAGTGCGTCCTCGATCGTGGCGATCGGGTAGTCGCGCACGAGGCCCTCGTAGTACTCGATGAGCTTCTCAGCCGACCAGTCGGCGTTCTCGAGGCGGTAGACGCCGTCCTTGAAGAACTCGGTGGCGGCGACGTCGAGGCCGAGCGCGATGTCCTTGCCCGGCGTGAAGCCGGCCTTCTCGATCGCCTTCACGAGGAAGTCGAGGCCCTCGCGGTTGCTGGGCAGGTCGGGGGCGAAGCCGCCCTCGTCGCCGAGGCCGGTGGCGTAGCCCGCCGCCTTCAGCTCGCCCTTGAGCACGTGGTACGTCTCGACGCCCCAGCGCAGCGACTCGGAGTAGGACTCTGCGCCGATCGGGGCGAGGAAGAACTCCTGCATGTCGATGCCGTTGTCGGCGTGCGATCCGCCGTTGATGACGTTGAACAGCGGCACGGGCAGGACGTGCGCGTTGGGGCCGCCGAGGTAGCGGAACAGCGGCAGGTCGGCCGAGTCGGCCGCGGCCTTGGCGACCGCGAGGCTCACGCCGAGGATCGCGTTGGCGCCGAGCTTGGACTTGTTGGGGGTGCCGTCGGCCTCGATGAGCGTGGCGTCGACGAGACGCTGGTCGCTCGCGTCGAGGTCCTCGATCGCCGGGCCGAGCACGTCGAGCACGGCGTCGACGGCCTTCTGCACGCCCTTGCCGAGGTACCGGTCCTTGTCGCCGTCGCGCAGCTCGTACGCCTCGAACGCACCGGTCGAGGCGCCCGAGGGCACCGCCGCACGGGCGAGAGAGCCGTCGTCGAGCAGGACCTCGACCTCGACGGTCGGGTTGCCGCGAGAATCCAGGATCTCGCGTGCGCCTACAGCTTCGATGAATGCCACAGTGAACTCCTCTGTGATGGGTGTGTGCGGTGGACGACTCCGTCGTGATCCGCAGGCCAGTCTAGTGAGGCTCGCTCAGGCATGACGATCCGCGTCGGATGCCGCGGTCCGGCGCCGCGCCCCGGTGCGCCCGGCGCCGGGCGGACCGGGCACCGGGCGTCGGGCCGGAACCGGGTCAGGCGGTGAGGTCGCGGAAGCTCAACGACGCGGCATCCGTCGTCTCCGCGGTCACGTTGGCGACCGCGTCGAAGCCGTCGGCGGTGATGCGCTCGAACAGCGCACGCGCGTTCTTCACGCGGCGCTCGAAGCGCACCCGGGTTCCGGATGCGACGAGCTCGTGCTTGAGCTTCAGCAGGGTCGCGGGCTCGACGGCGGGGTCGTAGACGAGCACGACCGCGCGGGGGCGGCCCTCGTCGCGCACCGCGAGCAGGTCGACGATGCGCTCGAAGCCGATCGAGAAGCCGCACGCGGGCACGTCCTGGCCGAGGAACCGGCCGATCATGCCGTCGTAGCGCCCGCCGCCGCCGAGCGAGTAGCCGAAGTCGGGGTGCGCGATCTCGAAGATCGTGCCCGTGTAGTAGCCCATGCCGCGCACGAGCGTCGGGTCGAACTCGATCTTCGCGTGCGGCATGGTCAGGCGCAGCGCGAGCAGGTCGGCGTAGGCGTCGCGATCGAGCCACGCGGGCGGCGGCACGACGCCGTCGTAGAGGTGCCAGTCGGCCGTGGTGAGCGCCTCGAGCTCGGCCGCGACATCCGCACCCTCGTCGACGATGCCGAGCTCGCGGAGCTCGGCCGCCACTCCCCCGGTGCCGATCTTGTCGAGCTTGTCGATCGTGATGAGCGCGCGCTCGCGCAGCTCGTCGGGAACACCCCACGACCCGAGGATGCCCGCGAGCACCCGCCGGTCGTTGAGCCGGATCGTGCAGCCGCCGAGCCCGAGCGCGTCGAGCGCCGCGACGGTCGCGGTGAGCAGCTCGAGCTCCGCGAGCGGGCCGGCCTCGCCGATGATGTCGATGTCGCACTGCACGAACTGGCGGTAGCGGCCCTTCTGCGGGCGCTCGGCGCGCCACACGGGCGCGATCTGGATCGAGCGGAACACCGGGGGCAGCGCCGCGCGGTGCGTCGCGTAGAACCGCGCGAGCGGCACCGTCAGGTCGTAGCGCAGGCCCAGGTCGGCGAGCGAGAGGGCGTCTCCGGATGCCGCGGCGGCCGTCAGGTCGTCTGGCGTGATGCCGCGCTTCATCACCGCGAACGCGAGCTTCTCGTTGTCGCCGCCGAGGCCGGCGTGCAGGCGCGAGGCGTCCTCCATGACGGGCGTCTCGATCTCGTCGAAGCCGTGCGAGGCGTACACGCCCCTGATGACGCCGAGCGCGTGCTCGCGCCGGGCCTTCTCGGCTGGCAGGAAGTCGCGCATTCCGCGCGGAGGGGTGACGGATGCGGCCATGACGACCATTCTTCCAGCACGGCGCGCGCGCCCTCCACTCGAGGTCGCGCCGGCCTCCGCCCCGGCGCGCGAGGCACGGGCGTCAGCCGGCTTCGGGGGCGACGGATGCCGAGGCCGACGACTCGACGACGCGCACGTCGTCCTCGAAGGCCCGCAACGCGGCACGGAGCGCCCGCTCGGCGTCGAGCCCCTGCGACCGGGCGGACGCCGCGAGCTCGAACAGGAGCCGACCGAGCTCGTCTTCGGTCGGGGGCGACACCGCGGCATCCGGCGCCGTGACGTCGACCGTCACCCCCGCCTTCTCGGCCTTGCCCAGCAGCTTCTGCGCGAGCGCGAGCGCCGGCATGCCGCGCGGCACGCCGTCGAGCACGCTCGTGCGATGCGGTTTCTCCTCGGCCTTCAGGTCCTCCCAGAAGGCCACGACGTCGTCGGCCGTCTCGGCCTCGCGGTCGCCGAAGACATGCGGATGCCGCGACACCATCTTCGCGGTCATGTGCCGGGCGACGTCGTCGATGTCGAACGCCTCGCCCTCGGTGTGCGCGGCGATGTCGGCGTGGAAGAGCACCTGGTACAGCACGTCGCCGAGCTCCTCGATCATCTCGGCGCGGTCGCCGGACTCGATCGCGTCGATGAGCTCCCAGCTCTCCTCGACGAGGTACTGCACGAGGCTCTCGTGGGTCTGGTCGGCGTCCCACGGGCATCCGCCGGGCGCCCGCAGCAGGGCGACCGTCGCGATGAGTTCCTCGAGGGCCTCGTGCGTGCGCGGCTCGGCGGGCTCGGTCATGCCCCCAGCCTAGGCAGGCTCGACGGCGACGCGCTCAGTGGATCGCCGCGAGCGCGACGCCGACCGCCAGGAACAGCGAGCCGAACACGCGGTTCAGCACGGTCTGCCCCCTCGCCGACGAGGTGACCCTCCGGAACGACCTCGCGGCGACCGCGAAGAAGCCCCACATCACCGCGACGTCCACGAGGATCACGGTCGCCGCCACGATGAGGTACTGCGGCAGCAGCGGCTCGCCCGGGCGGATGAACTGCGGCAGGAACGCGAGGAAGAACACGATCGCCTTCGGGTTCAGCAGGTTGACGAGCAGGCCGCGGCGGAACATCGACCAGCCGGACTCGTCGGGCGGAACGGCGGCGGCCGCGGCATCCGATCGCCCATCGTCCTCGACGACGGGCTTCGCGAGGAACTGCCGGATGCCGAGGTAGACGAGGTACGCCGCGCCCGCGTACCGGATCGCGTCGAACGCGATCGGCGAGTTCGCCACGAGCACGCCGAGCCCGGCCGCGACGACCACGATGTGCACGACCAGCGCGGCCTGCTGCCCGAGGATGCCCCAGAGCGCGCGACCCAACCCGGACTTCAGGGCGTTGCCCATCGTGTTGATCGCCCCTGCGCCGGGGGTGAACGAGATCACCACGCTCGCCGCGACCAACGCGACCCACACCGAGAACGACACCGCACGAGTGTACGCGCCGATAGGATTCCACGAGGAGCGCCGGGAAGTCTGGTCGGCCGGCGGGAGACCGCCGTACCTGTCCCGTCGACGCCCGCGCGCCGCCGCATCCGCGTCGCACTCATGATCGGAGTGCCCCATGAACATCCTCAGGTCCGAACGCTGGGCGGCCGTGCTGCTGCTCGTCGCCGCGGTCCTCGGGCTCGTGCTCGCGAACCTGCCGTTCGGCGAGTCGCTCATCGAGCTGCTCGACGCGCACCTCGACCTGCCGTGGCTCGGGCTCGACCTCTCGGCCGGCCATTGGATCAGCGACGGGCTCCTCGCGGTCTTCTTCTTCATCGTGGCCGTCGAACTCAAGCGCGAACTCGTCATCGGCGAGCTGAACTCGCCCTCGAAGGCGCTGCTGCCCGCGATCGCGGCGCTCGGCGGCGTGGTCGTGCCCGCGCTCATCTACGTCGGCTTCACCGCGGGCACCGACACCGTCGGCGGCTGGCCGATCCCGACCGCGACCGACATCGCCTTCGCGCTCGGCGTGCTCGCCGTGTTCGGCCGGTTCATCCCGACGCGCGTGCGCGTGTTCCTCCTCGCGCTCGCCGTGCTCGACGACCTCATCGCGATCCTCATCATCGCGTTCTTCTTCACCGCCGACGCGAGCATGGCGTACATCGGGCTCGCCGCGATCACGATCACGCTCTTCGGCGCGGTCAGCCGCATGCTGAAGCCCCGCTCGGCCTGGATCCTCTCGCGGCGACCGCAGTGGCCGGTCATGGCCGCACTGTGGGTGCTCGCCGCACTGAGCTGGTACTTCTTCTACCAGTCCGGCGTGCACGCGACGATCGCCGGCGTCGCGCTCGGCTTCGTCATGGCGCGACGACCGGGCGGTCGCGCGGTGCACGGGCTCGAGCCGTTCTCGAACGGCGTCATCCTGCCGCTGTTCGCGCTCACGGCGGCGATGGTCGCGATCCCGCAGGTGAGCGTCGGCGAGCTCTCCCCCGCCTTCTGGGGCATCGTCGTCGGCCTGCCCGTCGGCAAGATCGTCGGCATCATGCTCGCGGGCGGCATCGGCATGCTCTTCGCCAGGCATCGGACGGGCGCCGCACTGACCATCGGCGACATCGCGATGGTCGGGGCGCTCGGGGGCATCGGCTTCACGGTGTCGCTGCTCATGAACGAGCTCGCGTTCGCCGGAGACCCCGTGATCGCCGACGAGGGCACCCTCGCCGTGCTGCTCGGCTCGGGCATCGCGATCGTGCTCGCGGGCATCGCCGTCACGATCCGCTCGCGGCAGTACGGGGCGAAGGGCGCCGTCGGCGGACCGGGAGGCCCGTTCTCACGATGACGGCCTGACAGCTCGGCGGCGCGACCGCTGCGCCTGCGGGGCTCCGTCTTCGACGGGCTGCGTCTCGGGTCGGATGCGAGCGGATGCCGCGGACGGCCGCCCGGCTAGGCCGCGCCGCCCGCCGCGGACGCGCCGCCGGCGGCATCCGCCGGCTCGGGGAGCGGGAAGATCGCGGTGATGAGGTTCGCGACCCACTCGATGAGGTCGGCGTCGCCCGGCAGCTCGCCGCCGCGCACCGGGAACGGCACGAGGATCACGTCGCTCGCCGCGACGAGCTTCGAGCCCGGGTACATGCGCTCGAGGCGCACGCGACGCGAGTCGGGGATGTTCGCCGGCGAGATGCGGAGCCTGGTTCCGGTGGCGACGACGTCGGAGAGTCCGGCGAACTGCGCCAGCCGGCGGAGCCGCGACACCGCGACGAGGTTCTTCACTGCCGCGGGCGGTGCACCGTAGCGGTCGACGAGCTCGTCGAGCACCTGGCCGATCTGCTCGTCCTTCGCGGCGGGGCCGCTCGCCGCCGAGAGCTTCTGGTACGCCTCGAGGCGGAGGCGCTCGGAGTCGACGTACTCCTCTGGGATGTGCGCGTCGATGGGCAGCTCGAGCCGCAGCTCGGTCTGCCCCTCGGCCACGTCGCCGCGGAAGGTCGACACCGCCTCGCCGATCATGCGCAGGTAGAGGTCGAAGCCGACGCCGGCGATGTGCCCGGCCTGCTCGCCGCCGAGCAGGTTGCCGGCACCGCGGATCTCGAGGTCCTTCAGGGCCACCTGCATGCCCGAGCCGAGGTCGTTGTTGGCCGCGATCGTCGACAGGCGGTCGTGCGCGGTCTCGCTGAGCGGCTTCGCGGGATCCCAGAGGAAGTACGCGTAGGCGCGCTCGCGGCCTCGGCCGACCCGGCCGCGCAGCTGGTGCAGCTGGCTGAGGCCGTACTTGTCGGCGCGGTCGATGATGATCGTGTTGGCGTTGGAGATGTCGAGGCCGGTCTCGATGATGGTCGTCGAGACGAGCACGTCGAACTTGCGCTCCCAGAAGTCGTTCACGATCTGCTCGAGCACGTGCTCGTTGAGCTGGCCGTGGGCGACCGCGATGCGCGCCTCGGGCACGAGCTCGGCCAGCTGCGCCGCGACCCGGTTGATCGACGAGACCCGGTTGTGCACGAAGAAGACCTGCCCCTCGCGGAGCATCTCGCGACGGATGGCCGCGGCGACCTGCTGCTCGGAGTACGGGCCGACGAACGTGAGGATCGGGTGCCGGTCTTCGGGCGGGGTCGCGAGCGTGGACATCTCGCGGATGCCGGTGACCGCCATCTCGAGCGACCGCGGGATCGGCGTGGCGCTCATCGCGAGGATGTCGACGTTCGTCTTGAGCTTCTTCAGCGCGTCCTTGTGCTCGACGCCGAATCGCTGCTCCTCGTCGATGATGACGAGCCCCACGTCTTTGAACTTCACCTTCTCGGTGAGGATGCGGTGCGTGCCGATGACCATGTCGACCGTGCCGTCGCCGAGGCCGGCGATGGTCTCGCGGGCCTCCTTGTCGGTCTGGAACCGGCTGAGGGCGCGCACGTGCACCGGGAACCCGGCGAAGCGCTCGGTGAACGTCTCGAGGTGCTGCTTGACGAGGAGCGTGGTCGGGACGAGCATCGCGACCTGCTTGCCGTCTTGGATGGCCTTGAACGCCGCGCGCACGGCGACCTCGGTCTTGCCGAAGCCGACGTCGCCCGCGAGCAGGCGGTCCATGGGGATCGGCCGCTCCATGTCGGCCTTGATCTCGTCGATGGTCTGCACCTGGTCGGGCGTCTCGGTGAACGGGAACGCCTCCTCGAGCTCGTGCTGCCACGGCGTGTCGGGTCCGAAGGCGTGGCCCTTGGCGGCCATGCGGGCCGAGTAGAGCTTCACGAGCTCGACGGCGATGTCGCGCACCGCCTTGCGCGCGCGGCCCTTGGCCTGCGCCCAGTCGCTGCCGCCCATCTTGGAGAGCGCGGGCGCCTCGCCGCCGACGTAGCGCGAGAGCAGGTCGAGCTGGTCGGTGGGCACGAAGAGGCGATCGCCCGCCTGGCCGCGCTTGGACGCCGCGTACTCGAGGACGAGGTACTCGCGGACGGCCTTCGGCTGCCCGGCGATGCCGGCGGTGCGACTCGGGCCAGTCGGCCGACTGCCGGTCGCCACCTCGCGCTGCACCATCTCGACGAAGCGGCCGATGCCGTGCGTCTGGTGCACGACGAAATCGCCCGCCTTGAGCTGCAGCGGGTCGACGACGTTGCGCCGGCGGGGGGCGAGCTTCGCGCTGCGCCTGGCCTCGTAGCCGGCGGCGCGCCCGTAGAACTCGGCCTCGGAGAGAAGGCCGAGCCTGGCCTCCGGCACCTCGAAGCCGTGCGAGGCCCCCGCCTTCACGAGGTAGGCGACGCCCGGTTCGAGGTCGGCCGGCATCTGTTCGACGACCCGTGCGGCCAACCCGGCCTCGGCGAGCACGTCGCGGGCGCGCTCGACCAGCCCCTGGCCCTCGGATGCCACGACGACGCTCCAGCCGTCGCGCAGGCGCCCTGCGGCGTGCTCGACCGCGCCCGCGACGTTGCCGGCGAAGCTCGGCATCGCGTCGGCGGCGACGCGCACGTAGTCGGAGGACACGCTCGCGGCGGCCGCGGCGGCCGCGCCGTCGGCCGACGCCGCGACGACGGCGGCGGCGTCGCCCATGTCGAAGTTCGAGAAGGTCCACCAGGCGCGCTTCGGGTCGGGCTCGCCGGGTGCGCTGAAGAGCACGGCCTCGCGGAACTCGCGCACCGTGAGGAAGTCGCCCGAGGCGAGGTCGATCGGCGCGTCGGCCCCGGCGGTGGCGGCGCTCCACGCCGCACCGAGGAACTCCTGGTTCGTCTCGGCGAGGCTCACGGCGCGCCCCGCGACCCGCTCGGGATGGATCACCGCGACGGCCGCGCCGACCGGCAGGTAGTGCGCGAGCGGCACGAGCCGTTCGAGCAGCGCGGGCGCGAGGGACTCCATGCCCTCGACCGGGATGCCCTCGGCGACCTTCTCGAGGAGCCCCGCGAGGCTCGGGAACTCGAGCACCATCTCGCGGGCCCGCTGGCGCACGGGCGGCGTGAGCAGGAGTTCGCGGCTCGGCGCGAGCACGACCCGCTCGACGACCTCGGGCAGCGAGCGCTGGTCGGCGACCGAGAACGCGCGGAGCTCCTCGACCTCGTCGCCGAAGAACTCGACGCGCACCGGGTGGTCGGCGGTCGGCGGGAACACGTCGAGGATGCCGCCGCGGAGCGCGAACTCGCCGCGCCTGGCGACCATGTCGACGCGCGCGTAGGCCAGATCGACGAGGGTGCGCGAGATCTCGGGCAGGTCGTAGCCCCGGCCACCGGGCACGAGCTCGATGGGCTCGTGCGCCGTGAGGTTGTCGGCGAGCGGCTGCAGCGCGGCGCGCACCGACGCGACCACGACGAGCGGATGCCGCGCCCCGGCGGCGTGCCAGTCGCGCAGGCGTCGCAGGGCGTGCAGCCGACGGCCGACGGTCTCGGCCGAGGGGCTCAGGCGCTCGTGCGGCAGGGTCTCCCATGCGGGGAACTCGAGCACCTCGGCATCGGGGAGGTATGGCGTGATCGAGGTGCGCACCTGCTCGCCCTCGCGACTCGTCGCGGTGATGACGAGCAGCGCGGGCGGGAGCCCGGCCTCGGCGCGG
The DNA here is from genome assembly GCF_040547485.1 of Agromyces sp. PvR057. Classification (NCBI taxonomy): domain Bacteria; kingdom Bacillati; phylum Actinomycetota; class Actinomycetes; order Micrococcales; family Microbacteriaceae; genus Agromyces; species Agromyces sp. PvR057. The sequence goes on along the minus strand of NZ_JBEPPT010000001.1, from coordinate 1,235,811 downwards.
CGCTGCAGCAGCCCGGCCAGGAGCGGCGCATCGAGGCCGTCGGGCGCGGAGAAATCGGCGCTGCGCAGGGCTTCGCCGAGCGCGCGGTCGATGGTGGAGGCGCGCGAAAGCGCCGTGTTCAAGCCCTGCAGGATCACCATGCGAGTCTACGCGCGGCCTCGGACACCGCCGCAGGCCACCCGTGCTGCTGTGCCGGTCGCCCGGCTGCTGCGCCGGTCGCCCGGCTGCTGCGCCGGTCGGGCGCCGTCGGCCCCGCCCGATACGATGGGCGCCGCACCGAACCCCATGGAGGAGACCCCGTGATCACTGCCGCCGCCGACGGATCCGCCCTCGGAAACCCCGGCCCCGCCGGGTGGGCCTGGTACGTCGACGACGACCGCTGGGCGGCCGGCGGCTGGAAGCACGCGACGAACAACCAGGGCGAGCTGCGGGCGGTGCTCGAGCTGTTCCGCGCGACCGCGCACCTCGACGACGAGCTGCTCGTGCTGTGCGACAGCCAGTACGTCATCAACTGCATCACGAAGTGGATGCAGGGCTGGAAGCGCAAGGGCTGGCGCAAGGCCGACGGCAAGCCCGTGCTGAACGTCGAGCTCCTCAAGGAGCTCGACGAGGAGCTCGCCGGACGCCGCTACCGGTTCGAATGGGTCAAGGGCCACGTCGGCCACCCCATGAACGAGGCCGCCGACGCGCGGGCGCGCGCGGTCGCCGAGGCGTACCGGAGCGGCACGTCGGTGCCGTCCGGTCCCGGGTGGCGCGACGAGGTCGGCGGGCACGCGACGCGCGGGGCCTCCGTGTCGACGGATGCCGCGGCATCCGTCGACGCGATCGACGACGTCGAGCTCGAACTCGCCGCGGCATCCGTCATCGACGAGTCCGTCCCGGCCGACGCCGGCGCCGATGACGACGACGCCCTCTTCTCGTTCGACGACGCGCCCGACGCGTGGCACCAGCTCACGGTCGAGCTCTCGACCGAGGAGCACGAGCGGCTGCTGCAGCTCGCGCGCGCGGCCGGCACCTCGCCCGAGGAGTACCTCCGCGGGCTGATCTGACGCGGTCGCCGCGCACGCGACGACCGGCCGACGAGGCCACGAGGCGCCTGCGGCGAGACGGCTCAGGCCGGCGAGTGGAACTTCTGCTGCGCCGCCACGAGTCCGACGTCGGCGATGGCCTCGACGGCGTCCGCGGCATCCGAGACCAGGTTCGCGAGCGTCGCCCGCTCGGTGCCCGAGAAGTCCTTGAGCACGTAGTCGGCCGCGTCCTGGCGGCCAGGGGGGCGCCCCACGCCGACCCGCACGCGCGTGAAGTCGGCGTTGCCGGTGGCCTTCAGGATGTCGCGGAGGCCGTTGTGGCCGCCGTGGCCGCCGCCCGCCTTCAGGCGCACGGTGTCGAAGGGGATGTCGAGCTCGTCGTGCACGACGATGAGCCGATCGGGCTCGAGGCCGTAGAACTTCAGCAGCGCCGAGACCGGCCCGCCCGAGGTGTTCATGAAGCCGTTCGACTTCGCGAGCACGAGCTTCGGCCCGCCGGGTCGCAGGAAGCCCTCGGCCACGCGCGACGGCGTCTTGTGGGTCTTGAAGCTCGCGCCGATGCGGTACGCGAGCTCGTCGACGACCATCTGCCCGACGTTGTGCCGGTTGCCGGCGTACTGGGCTCCGGGATTGCCGAGGCCCACGACGAGCCAGGTGTTCGCGGCCACGGTGGGGTCTTCCTTCCGGCGGAGGCGGAACAGGTCGGTCAGGCCCATGCGATCGTCTCCGTTCGTTGCGATGTCGATGCGTGTCGGTGCCGGCGAGCCGGCGCACGCGGGCGGGACGGGAACGGGCCCGCGGCCCGCATCCGAGCGTACCCGGGTGCGATGCCGCAGGCCCGATCGGCGTGCGTGCGCTGAGATTACTCGGCGGCAGCCTCTTCGGCAGGAGCCTCGGCGGCCTCGGCCTCAGCGGCCTCGGCCTCGGCGGCCTCTTCGCCGAGGTCGGCCTTCTGCGGGGTGTGCACGTTGACGACGAGCGACTCGGCGTCGGTGATGAGCGAGGCGCCCTTGGGCAGCTCGACGTCCTTGGCGTGGATCTGCGAGCCCTCTTCGAGGCCCTCGACCGAGACGACGACGCTCTCGGGGATGTGGGTCGCCTCGACCTCGAGCAGGAGGGTGTGCGAGTCGAGGTCGGCGATGGTGCCGGGAGCGGTCTCGCCCTCGACGTGCACGGGGACCTCGACCTGGACCTTCTCGCCCTTCTTGATGACGATGAGGTCCATGTGCTCGATGATCTGGTGCACGGGGTCCTTCTGGACGTCCTTGACGAGGACGAGCTGGCTCTTGCCCTCGATCTGGAGGTCGAGCACGGCGTTCGCCTTGCGGATGAGCAGCGCGACCTGGTGGCCGGGCAGCGTGACGTGCTGGGGCTCGGTGCCGTGGCCGTAGATCACGGCGGGGATCTTGCCCACGGCGCGGATCTTGCGGGCGGCGCCCTTGCCGAACGAGTCGCGGATGTCTGCGACGACCTTGTTGTCTTCAGCCATGGTTCTTCTCCTTGCGGGCTCAGTCGGCCCAGATCGTGTGTCTGATGTCTTCTTCAACTCGAACGCGCGGCATGCAAGATGCGCGGATGCGTGAGGAATGAGCCGTTGAGCCTGCTCCCACCGCGTCGATCACGGATGTCGTGCGCCGCCCGCTCTCGCGGGTGCACGGCATCCCTCGCCGAAGTTCAATGGGAGAGTCTACCCGATGTCGTCGCCGGCCGGATCTGCGGCGAAGTCGAGCAGCACCTTGGAGGAGATCGAGGCGTCGGCCGCGATGCCGAACGCGTCGAGCGCCCGGTCTGCCGACAGCACGTGCGTGACGATGCCCGACACGTCGAGGCTGCCGTCGGCGAGGGCCGCGATGACGTCGTCGAACTCGTCGGCGAAGCGGAACGAGCCGACGATCGTGAGCTCGCGCGTGATCGCGGTGGCCACGGCGGCCGGCACGTCCCCGGCGCGCTGGAGTCCGAGCAGCACGACGGTGCCGCCGCGCCTGGCGGCCTCGATCGCGCTCGCGAGGCCGGGCACCGTGCCGCTCGACTCGACGACGACGTCGGCATGCAGCGCGGCGATGGCCGCGCCATCCGTCGCTGCGAGCGAGCTCGCGCCGTGCGCTTCGGCGAGCCGACGCGGCAGGTCGTGGAGGTCGGTCGCGATGACCTCGGCCGCGCCATGGTGGCGTGCGACCGCCACGACGAGCTGGCCGATCGGCCCGGCCCCGATGACGACGACGCGCTTGCCGCGCACGTCGCCCGCGCGTTCGAGTCCGTGCCAGGCGACCGCGGCGGGCTCGGCGAGCGCCGCGACGTCGAGCGGCAGCGCCTCGGGCACGGCGTGCAGCAGGCGGGTCGGCAGTGCGACGCGCCTCGCGAACCCGCCCTGCGTGTGCGGCAGGTGCAGCGCGGAGCCGAGGTAGCTCGACGCGGGCGCGAGGTTCGGGCGGTCCGCCGGCCACGGCGTGCTCCCGTCGCCGTGCGGGGTCAGCGGGTGCACCGCGACCCGCGTGCCGGCCGCCGGCCCGGATCCGTCGGCGGCCGACCGCACGACGGTGCCCGAGATCTCGTGCCCGAGCACCATGGGCTCGCGCAGCACCGATGCCCCGGCCGCGCCGTGCCGCCAGTAGTGCAGGTCGGAGCCGCACACGCCGCCGAACGCGATCTCGAGCACCGCCTCGTCGGCTCGGGGTTCGGGTTCCGGCAGCGCTTCGATGCGCAGGTCGTCGGCCGCGTGGGCGACGACGCCGAGGTTCGGCATGGGTCCTCCGGGGAACGGTGGTCGGTCAGCGGGTGGGGGTGACGAGCACGATGCCGGCGACCTCGACCTCGACGAGCGCGCCGGGGTCGATGGGCGCCTGCGAGGTCGGTGCGCCCGTCATGACGACGTCGCCCGGGCCGAGCGTGGTCCAGGCCGCGAGGTAGGCGAGGCACTCGCGCGGCGACGCCGGCAGCGCGCGGCTGCTCGTCGATCCGACGAGCTCGCCGTCGATGCGCAGCTCGAGCGCGACGTCGTCGAGGTCGGCATCCGTGTCGATCAGGGGGCCGAGCGGCGTGTAGCCCTCCCCCGCCTTCGACTCGAAGTTGCGCGGATCGCTCGAGGCGCGGTCGGGGCTCGAGAGGTCGTTCACCGCGGTGACGCCGAGCACGTACTCGTGCGCGTTCGCCGCGGTGAGTCCGGTCGTGTCGCGCCCGATCACGAGCGCGATCTCGCCTTCGGCGACCGTGACGCCCGCGTCGCGGCGCAGGGTCACGGGCTCACCGGATGCCACGACCGAGCGCGGGCTCTTCAGCCACGCCTGCACGGGCGAGGCATGCTCCGGGCCGTTCTGCGCGATGCCCACGACGACGAGCGGCTCGCACGGAGGGAGGAGCTCGCCGAGGATCGGCGTCCCAGCGTCGACCGGGCGCCTCCCCTCGGCGAACGCGGGATACGGGTCCTCGATCGGCACCCAGCCGTCGACGGAGTCCCGCACGTGCATCGGCCCGGCGGGCGTGGCGATCCTGGCGATGCGCATCAGACCACCGCCGTCATGCCGCCGTCGACGTAGATCGTCTGGCCGTTCACGAAGTCGCTCGCGCCGCTCGCGAGGAAGACGAGCGCGCCGACGAGGTCGTCGACCTCGCCCCAGCGGCCCGCCGGGGTGCGGCCGCGGACCCACGCCGAGAACGTCTCGTCGGCGACGATCGCCTGCGTGAGCTCGGTCGCGAAGTAGCCGGGCGCGATGGCATTGGCCTGCACGCCGTGCGGTGCGAGGTCGGCGCAGAGCCCCTTCGTCAGCATCACGATGGCGCCCTTGGTCGCCGCGTACGGCGCGATCGAGGGGCGGGCGAGCTGCGACTGCACGCTGCCGATCTGGATGAGCTTGCCCGACCCGCGCTCGATCATGCCGCGGGCGACGCGCCGCGACAGGTGGAACGCGCTCGACAGGTTCGTCTCGACGAGGTCGTGCCAGTCGGCGTCGCTGAACTCCGCGATCGGTGCACGCCGCTGGATGCCCGCGTTGTTGACCACGATGTCGGGCGTGCCGAGCTCGGCCTCGAGGGCGGCGATGCCCGCGTCGACCGCCGCGGCATCCGTCACGTCGAAGACCGCGTTGAGGGTGCGCGCACCCGTCGCCTCGGCGATCTCGTCGGCCGCGCGTGCGGCCTTGCCCGCGTCGCGACCGTGCACGACGACCGTCGCACCCGCGGCCGCGAGGCCCCCGGCGAGCGCTCGCCCGATGCCCTGGCTCGAGCCCGTCACGAGCGCCGTGCGCCCGGTGAGGTCGAAGGCGGCGAGCCCGGTCACCACTGGATCGTCCGGATGGAGAGCGTGCTCGCGTCGACGTCGTCGCCGGACTCGGCGCTCGAGACCTTGATCGCGTCGTCGGTGCGGGTGAGGTCGCGGCGCAGCGTCTCCGGCACGAGGAAGGTCGACGCCGTCGTGATGAGCGCGAGCACGACCATGTAGATCGCGAGGAGCACCCAGTTGCCGTCGCTGACGGCGATGAGGTAGGCGCCGAGCACGCCGGCCAGGCCGCCGGCGAGCACCGCGGAGAGCTCGCGGGCCATGGCGACGCCGAGGTAGCGGTGGCGGTTGCCGAAGAGCTCCGGCAGCATGGCGCACTGCGGGCCGAGCATGGTGTTCACGGCGATGCCGATGCCGACCGCGACGGCCGCGATGGCGATGGGGTAGCTGCCGAGCGAGATGAGCCACCACGCCGGCACGGCGTAGAGGAGCATGAACACGGCGCCGAAGCGGTACACGGTGCGCCGGCCGACGCGGTCGGAGATCGCACCGGTGAGCGGCACCGTGAAGATGCCGAGCAGCGAACCGAAGGTGACGCCCCAGGTGAGCAGGCTCTTGTCGGTTTCGGGGCCGACGACCGAGACGAAGAACGCGAGCGCGAGCGCCTGGAACATGTAGGAGCCGCCGTTCTCGGCCATGCGCAGGCCGATGCCGACGATGACACCGGGCAGCCCCTTCGTGAAGATCTCCTTCACGGGCTTCTCGGCGACCTGCTCGTGCTTCTCGAGCTCGATGAAGGTCGGCGTCTCCTTGAGGCGCATGCGGATGAACAGCGCGACGATGATGAGCAGGAACGAGGCGAGGAACGGCACGCGCCAGCCCCAGCTGAGCAGCGCCTCCTCTGGCAGCAGCGTGATGAGGCTGAAGACGAGCGCGGCGAGCAGGGTGCCCGCCTGGATGCCGATGAACGGCAGCGAGGAGAAGAAGCCTCGCCGCCGCACGGGCGCGTACTCGGCCATCAGGACGGTCGAACCGGCCTGCTCGGCCCCGGCGCCGAAGCCCTGCAGCAGGCGCATCGTGACGAGCAGGATCGGCGCCCAGATGCCGATGGCCTCGTAGGTCGGCAGCAGGCCGATCGCCGTCGAGGCGCCGCCCATGAGCATGATCGTGATGACGAGCACCCACTTGCGGCCGAGCCGGTCGCCGAGCCGGCCGAAGAAGAGCCCACCGAACGGGCGGGCGAGGAACCCGACGCCGTAGGTCGCGAACGCGGCGACCGTGGCCATGGCCGGGTCGTCCTGCGGGAAGAACAGCACGTTGAAGATCAGCGCCGTCGAGAGTCCGTACAGCGCGAAGTCGAAGTACTCCAGTGCGCTGCCGACGCTCGACGCGTAGGTCGCGCGCTTGAGGTTGGCGGCGTACTCGGGATCGTCGTTCACCGCGGTGGGACTGGGGGCTGTACCGGTCATGTGCCATCTCCTTTGATCGGCTCGCACGAGTCGCGATGACGGCCACTGTACCAACGTGTTGTACTTAGTTCAACCCTTTGGACGCAGTTCGATGGAGCGGATGGCGCGCGGGCGCGTGGAGGCGCGACGAATCCCGCCGTGCGGGGGCACGACGGGATCCGGGCGAGCGGATGCCGCGGGCGGGCCTCAGCCCCGGCTGCGGCCCGCGCTCAGGGGATTCGTGAGCCTCGCCGCGGCGTCGACCAGCGCGGCCGCCACGGAGGCGACGCGCCCGGGCGTCGCCTCGGCGACCGGCAGCGCGACGCCCAGCGCGAGGCTCGGGTCGCTCGGCGCCCAGCCCTCGAGGGGCACGGCGACCCCGACGATGCCGGGGAAGGACTCCCCGTCGTCGAGCGCCCAGCCTCGGTCGCGCGCGGCGGCGAGCTTCACGAGCAGGTCGGAGATGTCGCGGATGCTGCGGTCGGTGAGCCGAGGGAACGGCGCCTGGTCGGAGAGGAGCGCCGCGACATCCGCGTCGTCCATCGCCATCAGCAGGGCATTGCCCGTCGCGCTGAGCGCGGCGGGCAGCCTCGACCCGAGCGGGGTGCCGAAGCGCACGCTGCGCGAGCCCTCGTGCCGCGCGAGGTAGAGCGCCTCGGTGTCGTCGAGCATCGCGACCTGCACGACCTCGTGCACGAGCACGGGCGAGGTCTCGCAGACCGTGTAGAACTCGCGCACCTGGCTGAACTGCGACGCGTACGCGCCGCCCAGCTCGATCGTGCGACGGCCCAGCTGGTAGCCGAGCGGCACGCGCTGCACCATCATCGCCGCCTCGAGCGCGAGGCAGAGGTTCGCGGTGGAGGACTTCGCGAGCCCGAGCCCGCTCGCGATCTCGGTGAGGGTCAGCGGCCCGGATGCCTCGGCCAGCAGCCCGAGGATCCGCATGCTGCGGGTGACGGCCGGCGCGGGGTCGCGCCCCTGGCGGTCGGCCTTCGCGTTTGACTCGTCGGACATGCCACCCCTCTCGTCCGCGGCATCCGCGGGAATCAGTAGAACTCGACCGTATCGACCACGCTGCGCATCGGCAGGCCGTCGAGGAACCGGGAGGCGTCGTCGGCGAAGCGCCGGGCGATGCGCTCCTCCTCCTTGCGCGAGAGCGCCGCGGTGTGCGGGCTCACGAGCACGGACGGGTGGGACCACAACGGCGACGCCGCCGTGAGCGGCTCGGACTCGAAGACGTCCAGTGCGGCGAAGCCGACCCGCCCGTCATCGAGCGCCGCGGTGAGCGCCGCCTCGTCGATCACCGTACCGCGCCCGACGTTCGCGACGATGACGCCGGGCCTGACGGCGTGCAGGATCCGATCGTCGAGCAGGTGGTGCGTGGCCTCGGTGCCCGGCAGCGTCATGACGATCGCGTCGACGTCGGCGACGGCGGACTCGAGCTCGTCGATGGGGATGAGCCGGTCGACGCCCTCGACCGGATCGCCGGTGCGCGTGGTACCCCAGACCCGGGCGCCGAGCGCGCTGAAGCGTCGCGCGCACTCGGCGCCGATGCCGCCGAGGCCGACGACGAGCACGGTCATCTCGTCGACCTGGCGCATCTCCCAGCGCTCGGGCCACGTCGTCGACCGCTGGTCGGCGAGCAGGCGAGGCAGGCCCTTGGCGCCGGCGAGCACTCCGAACACAGCGAACTCCGCGAGAGGGCCGCCGTGCACGCCGGCGCTCGTGGTGAAGGCGATGCGATCGAGCTGCTCGCGGTCGAGACCGGCCGCCTTGACCTGACTGCCGCCGCCCGCGGCCATCGTCATGACCCAGCGGAGCGCCGGATTCGCCGTGGCCGTGCGCGCGAGCGCGGCGGGCTCGACGTCGGGGATGCCGAACAGCACCTCGGCGGAGTCGACCATGGCGTCGAACTCGGCCTGCTCGTCGGGCGTGCGCACGTGGTCCGGATCGCCCGACCAGTCGGCCGGTCCGCGCATCGGGCGGGTCAGCGCGTGATCGCGCACAAGGTCGATGCGCGGCTCGAGGGTCTCGATGAGGCGGCAGTGCTCCTCGGAGAGCGGCACCGCCACCACGGCTCGCAGGCGGTTCTGGGTGTCGGGCATCCGGTCTTCCCCTTCAGTGCGGTTTCGGCGACCGGGCGAGGGACGGGCCCACGGGCCCCTCCGACGCGGTCAGCGTGTTCAGCATAGCGGATGTTCAGCAGGTTGAACCATGTACGACTGGTTGTGATTCCGATAGGATGCCAGCATGTCCAACGCCGAACATCCCGCCGACGCCGAACGCGCGGCAGACCCGCTCCCCTCCGAGGGGCCCGTCCCCCGCCCCGACGACCACGTCATCGGCGTCGTCGGAGTCGGGTCGATGGGCGCGCCGATGGCCCGACGCCTGCTCGCCGCCGGACGCCGTGTCGTCATCACCGCACGTCGCCCGCAGCCCGAACTCCTCGAGCTCGGCGCCGAGTGGGCCGCCACGCCGCGCGAGCTCGGCCTCCGCGCCGACGCCGTGCTCGCGATGCTGCCCGACCTGCCCCAGCTCGAGCAGGTGCTCGACGGCCCAGACGGGATGCTGGCCGGCCTGCTCGAACGCGAGGGCGGATCCACGCTCATGATCGGGTCGACGTCGTCGGCTCCGCAGGTGCGCGACCTCGCCGAGCGGCTCGCCGCGGCATCCGACGGTCGCGTCCGTGTCGTGGACTGCCCCGTCTCGGGTGGCGAGGACGGCGCGAAGGCCGGCACCCTCTCGATCATGCTCGGCGGCGACGAGGCCGACGCCGCCCGCGCCGCCGCCCTGCTCGCGCCATGCGGCACGCCCGTGCACCTCGGCCCGCTCGGCGCCGGCGAGGTCGCCAAGGCGTGCAACCAGCTCATCGTCTCGGCCACGATCCTCGCGCTCGGCGAGGCCGCCGTGCTCGCGGAGCGCTCGGGGATCGACCTCGACGCGCTCTTCGGCCTGCTCTCGGGCGGATACGCCGGATCGAACCTGCTCGCGAGCCGCAAGGAGAAGCTCGTCACGGGCGACGACTCCCCCTCGGGCGTGGCCGAGTACATGGTCAAGGACCTGCGCTTCGCCGCCGAGGCCGCAGCGGCCACCGGCACGGATCCCGTGCTGCTGCCGACCCTCCGCGCCGCGTTCGACGAACTCGTCGAACGCGGACTCGGCGACCGGGACATCGCCGTGACCCGCAGATTCATCGCCGAGCGGTCCCGATGACCTCTCAGCAACACCGTGCAACGGTGAGGCCGCCTCACAGTACGCTTGAGACGTCCCCCCACATCTTTTCGAGGAGAGTGTTCGTGCCTGCAACCGGATCAGCAAACATCGGCGTCGTCGGACTCGCGGTGATGGGGTCGAACCTCGCCCGCAACCTCGCCAGTCGCGAGGGCAACACCGTCGCCGTGTTCAACCGCTCCTTCGAGCGCACGAGCACCCTGATCGCCGAGCACCCCGAAGCGGGCTTCGTCGCCGCCGAGACGTACGACGAGTTCGTCGCCTCGCTCGCGAAGCCGCGCACCGCGATCATCATGGTGCAGGCCGGCAAGGGCACCGACGCCGTGATCTCCGAACTCGCGAGCCGCTTCGAGCCGGGCGACATCATCGTCGACGGCGGCAACGCCCTGTTCACCGACACCATCCGCCGCGAGCGCGAGGTGCGCGAGACCGGCATCAACTTCGTCGGCGCCGGCATCTCGGGCGGCGAGGAGGGCGCCCTCAACGGCCCCTCGATCATGCCCGGCGGCTCCGACGAGTCGTGGGTCACCCTCGGCCCGATCCTGAAGTCGATCGCCGCGGTCGCCGAGGGCGAGCCCTGCGTCACCCACATCGGGCACGACGGCGCCGGCCACTTCGTCAAGATGATCCACAACGGCATCGAGTACGCCGACATGCAGCTCATCGCCGAGGCGTACGACCTCATCCGCCGCGGCACGGGCAAGACCCCCGCCGAGATCGCCGAGGTCTTCGCCGAGTGGAACAAGGGCGAGCTCGAGTCCTACCTCATCGAGATCACCGCCGAGGTCCTGAAGCAGGTCGACGCCGAGACCGGTGCGCCGCTCGTCGACGTCATCCTCGACGAGGCCGGCTCGAAGGGCACCGGCGTCTGGACCGTGCAGACCGCGCTCAGCCTGGGCACCCCCGTCTCGAACATCGCCGAGGCCGTGTTCGCCCGCGGCCTGTCGTCGCACCCCGAGCAGCGCGCCGTCGCCAAGGGCCTCGCCGGCCCCGACGAGGCCGAGCGCATCCCGGCCGACCAGGTCGACGCGTTCATCGAAGACGTGCGCCTCGCGCTCTACGCCTCGAAGATCGTCGCCTACTCGCAGGGCTTCGACGCGATCCGCGCCGGTGCCGTCGAGTACGACTGGAACATCGACCTCGGCGCCGTGTCGAAGATCTGGCGCGGCGGCTGCATCATCCGCGCGCAGTTCCTGAACCGCATCGCCGACGCCTACGACGAGACGCCGAACCTCGAGCTGCTGCTCTCGGCCCCGTACTTCGCCGAGGCGTTCACGCGGGCGCAGGCCGCCTGGCGCCGCGTGGTCGTGCGCTCGGTCGAGACCGGCATCCCGGCCCCGGCCTTCGCCTCGTCGCTCGCCTACTACGACGGCCTCCGCGCCGACCGCCTGCCGGCCGCGCTCGTGCAGGGCCAGCGCGACTTCTTCGGCGCGCACACCTACAAGCGCATCGACAAGGAGGGCGTGTTCCACACCCTCTGGTCGGGCGACCGCAGCGAGATCGCCACCACCCCGTCGACCCACTAGTATCCTTGGCCCCGGACGCGAGTCCGGGGCCGAGCACGACGGAGGACGAATGCGCAAGCCGGCGTGGCAGGACGAGGGCCAGGACCCCGACTACCGCTTCACCCTCGCCAACGAGCGCACATTCCTCGCCTGGGTCCGCACGGCGTTCGCCCTGCTGGCGGGCGGCGTGCTGCTGTTCGAGTTCGCGCAGAGCATCGGCCCGCGGATCCTCGTGCTCATCCTCGCGCTCGGCCTGGCCGTCGCGGCCGCGCTGCTCGGAGGCCTCTCCTACGTGCGCTGGCGCGCCAACGAGATCGCGATCCGCAACGATCGGCCGCTCGCCTACAGTTTCGTCGTGCCGCTGCTGGCCGGCATCGCCCTGCTCTCGGCGGCGATCATCGCCGTCATGATCCTGCTGTCCCGCTGACGCCCATGACGCTGGCCCACTCCGATCCCCCGCCCCGCGACCCCGGCCTGCAGGCGGAGCGAACGGCGCTGTCGTGGAGTCGCACCGGGCTGGCGATCGCCGTGAACGCGGTGCTCGCCCTACGCTACGGGCTCATCTCGAACCAGCCGGCACTCGCTTCGGCGGGCATCGCGCTGTTCGTCCTCGCCGGCGTGGCGATCGCCCACGGCGCCATCCGGCGCCGGCAGCTCGACGCGCGCCACGGGCTCGTGCCGCCGTCCTCATGGGCCATGCTCGGCGTCACGGCCACGGTCCTGCTCGCCGCGCTCGCCGGCGTCGTGTCCATCTCGATCGAGGCGACCAGATGACCGACGACCACCCCGAACTCGCGGGCTACGAGCCCGTCGACCGTCCTCGCCGCCCCGGACGCCAGCGCGCGATGCGCGTCGCGGTGATGCTCGCCCTGGCCGCCATGGTGCTGCCGATCGTGCTCTCGACGTTCTCGGTCGCGACCTCCACCGCGCGCTCCGCCTGCGCGGCGTTCGCGACCGCCGCGGCAGGCGCCACGGGTGGCGACCTGTCGACGGATGCCCCGTTCGAGCTCTTCGCCGCGGGCGGGCCGGGTTGGCAGTGCTACGTCACCACCGAGAACGGCGCGCGCCACCACCTCGCGAACTTCGGCCTCTTTCCGGCCGCTCCGCGCTACGGCGTCGGCACCCCCACCTGACCAGGCCCGGCCTGCCCCGACCTGCCTGGTCGGAGGGAGGGCGTCGATGCCGTCGTCGGCTCAGGCGCGGTCAGCGCCCTCAGGGCCGCCGCCGGCGACGGACGGGGCGTCGGTGCGCGCTCCCGTGTCGTCGCCGACGGTCTCGGCCGGCTCGAAGAACACCCGCTTGTACGACCGCCCGTCGGGCAGGGTCACCGTGCGGGCCTCGACGAGGCCCCGCGTCACGCGCTGGTAGATCGCCTGCGGCGTCAGGCCGAGACGCCTGGCGGCCTCGGAGACGCTCTCGCCGGGCAGGTCGGTCGGCACGCTCGACGGGCGCTCGCGCTTGCGACGGCGACTCGCCTCCTGACGGTCGGCGATCGTGTGGTCGTCACCCGCCCAGCGGTACTTCGCCGCCGACGCGCTGAGTCCCGCGGCCTCCGCGATGTCCTCCCAGCTCGCGCCGGCGTCGACCGCCTCGCGTGCGGCCGCGAGCGAGGCCGAGTCGCCCTCGAGGGCCGTCACGAGCGAGCGGATGGCGCGCAGCCGGTCGAGCGGGGCGACCTCGCCCTCTGCGCCCTCGAGTGCTGCGAGCGCCGCGAGGGCGGCCGCGGCATCCGAAGACAGGAAGGACATGGGCTCGGGCCCCTCAGCCGGCCAGGAGGCGGTTGCGCACCTCGCGGCGGATGACCTTGCCGATGAGCGACCGCGGCAGCTCGTCGACCTCGACGATGCGCTTGGGCACCTTGTACGGCGTGAGGCGCTCGCGCGCGAACTCGCGGATCGCCGCCTCGTCGAGACGCTGTCCGTCGGCGAGCACGACCGCCGCGACGACCTGTTCGCCCGAGTGCTCGTCTGGCAGGCCGACGACCGCGACGTCGTCGATGCCGGGGTACGTGCGCAGCGCCTCCTCGACCTCGGTCGGGGCGACGTTGAACCCGCCGGTGATGATGAGCTCCTTGATCCGGTCGACGACGCGCACGAAGCCGTCGTCGTCGATCGCGACGATGTCGCCGGTGCGGAACCACGGCGCGCCGCCATCGGGGTCGGCGACGAACACGGCATCCGTCTCGTCGGGCTTCTTCCAGTACCCCTGGAACACCTGCGGCCCGCGCACGACGAGTTCGCCCTCGCCGCCGGCCGGGACATCCGCCGTGGGCTCGTCGGGATCGACCACGCGACACTCCGTCGAGGGAAGCGGCAGCCCGATGGTGCCTGGCTTGCGGTTGCCGGCGACCGGGTTGGCGGAGATCACGGGCGAGCACTCCGAGAGGCCGTAGCCCTCGACGAGCACGCCGCGGGTCGCGGCCTCCCACGGCTCGACGACCGCGGGGGTGAGCGCCATCGCACCGGAGATCGCGATCTGGATGCCCTCGAGCGACACGCCCTTGGCTGCAGCGGCCTTCGTCAGCCGGTCGTAGATCGGGGGCACCGCCGGCAGGAAGGTCGGCGGCCGCTTCTTGATGACCGGCAGCACGAGGTCGGGGTCGAACTTCGGGAAGAGCACCAGGCGTGCGCCCATGCTCATCGCGAAGGTGAGGCAGAGGGTGAGCCCGTAGGCGTGGAACATCGGCAGCACCGCGTAGACGACGCAGTTGCCGCGCTCGATCGTCGGCACCCACGCCCGCGACTGCGCCGCGTTCGCGAGCAGGTTCAGGTGGGTGAGCGTCGCACCCTTCGGCGACCCGGTGGTGCCGCTCGTGTACTGGATGAGCGCGACATCGGATGCCTCGGGCGCGACGACGTTCGGGGCGATGCGCTGGGCGCCGACGAGGTCGGACCACGTCGTGGTGCCCTTGGCGCCGGAGGTGAGCGCCGCACGCGACTCGCGGGCCTTCGCGATCGGGAGCTTGAGGGCCGCGCGCGTGAGGAACGGCATCGCCCGCGTGACGTCGACCGAGACGACGTGCTTCACGCCGAGGTCGGCGGGGAACTCGCGGATCGTCTCGACGACGTTGTCCCACGCGATCGCGAAGCGCGCGCCGTGGTCCTCGAACTGGTGCCGGAGCTCGCGCGGGGTGTAGAGCGGGTTGTGCTCGATGACGATCGCGCCGAGCCGGAGCACGGCGTAGAACGCGACGATGTGCTGCGGGCAGTTGGGCAGCACGATGGCCACCGTGTCGCCCTTCTGCACGCCGAGCAGGCGGAGGCCCTCCGCGGCGCGATCGACGTGTTCGCCGAGCTCGGCGTACGTCGTCTCCCGTCCGAAGAACTCGAGCGCGACGCTCGACGGGTGCTCCGCGATCGAGGTCGCGAGCAGGTCGTACAGGGAGCCCTCTGGCAGCTCGAGGTCGTGGGGCACGCCCTCGGCGTACCCGGCGAGCCAGGGTCGCGGGGTCGAGATGGTCATCGGCGGTTACGCCGCCCCGTCGAACATGCTCGTGACGGAACCGTCTTCGAAGACCTCGTGGATGGCGCGTGCGAGCAGCGGCGCGATGGGGAGCACGGTGAGGCGGTCCCAGCGCTTCTCCTCGGGCACGGGCAGCGTGTCGGTGACGACGACGCGGTCGATGACCTCGGACTGCAGGATCTCGGTCGCGGGCGGCGAGAACACCGCGTGCGTCGCCGCGACGACGACGCCGATCGCGCCGGCGTCTTTGAGGGCCTCGGCCGCCTTGACGATGGTGCGACCGGTGTCGATGAGGTCGTCGACCAGGAGGCAGACGCGACCCTTCACGTCACCGACGATCTCGTGCACCGAGACCTGGTTCGGCACCAGCGGGTCGCGGCGCTTGTGGATGATCGCGAGGGGTGCGCCGAGCTTGTCGCTCCAGATGTCGGCGACGCGCACGCGGCCCATGTCGGGCGAGACGACGGTCAGCGTCGACGGGTCGAGCGAGTTCTTGAACTCCTCGAGCAGCACGGGCATGGCGAAGAGGTGATCGACGGGCCCGTCGAAGAACCCCTGGATCTGCGCGGCGTGCAGGTCGATCGACATGATGCGGTCGGCCCCGGCCGCTTTGAAGAGGTCGGCGACGAGACGGGCCGAGATCGGCTCGCGGCCGCGCCCCTTCTTGTCTTGACGTGCGTAGGGGTAGAACGGCGCGACGACCGTGATGCGCTTCGCCGAGGCACGCTTGAGCGCGTCGAGCATGATGAGCTGCTCCATGAGCCACTCGTTGATCGGCGCGGTGTGCGACTGGATCACGAACGCGTCGGAACCGCGCACGCTCTCGTCGAACCGGGCGTAGATCTCGCCGTTCGCGAAGGTGCGCGCGTCGGTGGGCACGAGCTCCGAGCCGAGCTCGTGCGCGATCTGCTCGGCGAGGGCGGGATGCGCCCGCCCCGACACGAGCACGAGCCGCTTCGATCCGGTGGTCTCGATTCCCGACATGTGCTGTGTCCTCTCCACCTGCGCTCGGCGCGGTGCGTTCAGTCGGCGTCGGAACCGGATGCCTCGCGCGCGGCCCCGGCGGCGTCAGCCGCCGCAGAACCGGCCCGGTGCGTCTGGACCCACTCCTCGATGTTGCGTTGCGGTGCCACGTTCACGGCGAGGGCGCCGGACGGGACGTCTTTTCGGACGACGGTGCCGGCGGCCGTGTAGGCGCCGTCCCCAATCCTAACCGGCGCGACGAAGACGCCGTGTGAGCCGGTTCGCACGTGCGACCCGACCTCGGAGTGGTGCTTCCGGATGCCGTCGTAGTTGGCGAAGATCGAGCCTGCGCCGATGTTGGAGTGCTCGCCGATGGTCGCGTCGCCGACGTACGACAGGTGCGGCACCTTGCTGCCCGTGCCGATCGTGGTGTTCTTCGTCTCGACGAACGCCCCGATCTTGCCGTCGGCGCCGAGCACGGTGCCCGGCCGCAGGAACGAGAAGGGTCCGACCGTGGCGCCCGCGCCGATGACGGCGAGCGTGGCGTCGGTGCGGCGCACGTCGGCGTTCTCGCCGACCTCGCAGTCGGTGAGCGTCGTGTCGGGGCCGACGACCGCACCCGTCTCGATGAGCGTCGCACCCTTGAGCTGGGTGCCGGGGCGGATCGTCACGTCCTGTGCGATGCGCACGGTCAGGTCGATCCACGTGGTGGTGGGGTCTTCGATCGTGACGCCGTTCAGCTGCCATCCCCGGATGATGAGGGCGTTCAGCCTGGCCGCCGTCTCGGAGAGCTGGGCGCGGTCGTTGATGCCGGCGACGAGCCACGGCTCGGACACGGGCACGGCCTCGACCTCGGAGCCCGCTGCGCGCAGCAGCTGGATCACGTCGGTCAGGTACTTCTCGCCCTGCGCGTTGTCGGTCGTGAGGTTCGCGAGCTGGTCGCGCAGGGCTGCCGCGCCGAAGGCGTAGATGCCGGCGTTGATCTCGCCGATCGACTGCTCGGCCGCGTTCGCGTCCTTCTGCTCGACGATGCGGTCGAACTGGCCCGCCGTGTCGCGCACGATGCGGCCGTAGCCGGTCGGGTCGTCGTAGAGCGCGGACATGACGGATGCCGCCGCGGCGCGGCCGCGGTGCAGTTCGAGGAATCCGGCGAGGGTGTCGGCGTTCAGCAGCGGCACGTCGCCGTTCAGGACGAGCACCTCGCCCTCGAAGTCGGCGGGGAGCGCCGCGAGCGCCTGCTCGACGGCACGGCCGGTGCCCGGCATCTCGTCCTGGTCGACGATGCGGGTGCCGGGGAGTTCGGCCTCGACGGCGGCTGCGACGAGGTCGCGTTCGTGGCGCACGACCGCGATGACGTGGGCGGCGTCGAGCGCACGCGCCGTCGCGAGGACGTGCCCGACGACCGGCGCGCCCGCGAGCGGGTGCAGCAGCTTCGGGATGGCGGACTTCATGCGGGTGCCCTGGCCTGCGGCGAGCACGATGATGGCGAGGTTGCGGTCCATGCTCCGCCACCAGGATTCGAACCTGGACCGAACAGCTCCAAAGGCTGTCGTGCTGCCGTTACACTATGGCGGACCACTCGGGCGCCGCGGCGCACGAGCGGCCTCCAGTCTGCCAGACGCGCCGCCGTGTCCGGTGCGTCCGGGCGGCACGCGCGCCGCTCCGTTCGCGGGATACTGGGTGGATGACGCATGCCGACGAGGTCGACCGCATCGTCGAGGACTGGGAGCGCGAACGCCCCGACCTCGACTTCGCACCCCTGCAGGTGCTCTCGCGCGTCGCCCGCCTCTCGAAGCACCTCGATCGTGCCCGGCGCCAGGCGTTCACGCGCTCGGAGCTCGAGTCGAGCGAGTTCGACGTGCTCTCGGCGCTGCGTCGCGCGGGCGCGCCGTTCCGCCTCTCCCCGAAGCAGCTGCTGCAGCAGACGCTCGTCTCGAGCGGCACCATGACCAACCGCATCGACCGGCTCGTCGAGCGAGGGCTCGTGAACCGGCAGACCGACCCCAACGACGGCCGCGGCATCCTCGTGGAGATGAGCCCGGCGGGACTCGCCAGGGTGGATGCCGCGATCACGCGCCTCGTCGATGCCGAGGCCGAGCTGCTCTCCGGCCTCCCGGCGGGCGAGCAGAAGCGGCTCGCCGGCCTGCTGCGCAAGCTGAGCCTCGGCTTCGACTGACGAGACCGACGACTCGCGTCCGTCAGGTGCGGTCGGTGGCGAGCGCGCGAGCCGGGCTGTTGCGCAGGTTCCCGAGACCGCGCACGCCGAACGAGAGCGCGAGGAACCCGACGAGCATGCCGAGGCAGTACAGCGCGACCGCGCCGTACCCGCCGACCGCGCCGGGGTTGAAGAACGGGTAGGGGTAGATGCCGGTCGCGGCCCCGCGGATGAGCGAGAACACCGTGTAGACGACGGGGAACACCATCCACCAGAGGATCGCGCGAGCCGGGATCCGGTTCTTCGGCGGCCAGACCAGCCAATCCACGACGCCCGCGATCGGGAGCACGAAGTGCAGGATGGCGTTCACCACCGGGTCGAGGTCTCCGAGGTCGACGTCGCGCAGCAGGGTGTTGAAGACCAGTCCGACGAACGCGATGTAGACGACGGCCGCGCCCCGGATCGCGGAGTCGGTCGGCGTCGGGGCGGCCCGATCGCGGAGCAGGCGCACCGCGCTGACGATGAACACGATGCTGATCAGGATGTTCGACAGGTTGGTGAAGTACGTGAAGAAGTTGAAGACGCTGTAGCCCTTGGGGATGTGCACGGCGAACAGCTGGAACGCGATGGCCGACAGCGCGGCGATCGCGAACACCAGGCGGAACACCACGGGTGCGATGCGACCTCTCATGCCGGTGATCCTACCGACGGCTCCACGACGGGCGAGGCGACCCGCCGCCCGCGCGACCCGCCCGAGGTGATCATCGGCGCATGACCTTGCGGGCCAGCCAGTTGCCGAGGAACTGCGCGAGCTGCACGAACACGACGATGAGGATGACCGCGGCCCACGTGACCACCGGTTCGAACTGCCGGTAGCCGTACGTGAGCGCGAACGCGCCGAGTCCGCCGCCGCCGACCGCGCCCGCGACGGCCGTCATGTCGACCAGTGCCACGAGCACGAAGGTGTAGCCGAGGATGAGCGGGCCGAGGGCCTCCGGCAGCACGACGGTGCGCAGGATGCGGATCGGTCCGGCTCCCATCGCCCGCGCGGCCTCGATGACGCCGGGCGAGACCGTGAGCAGGTTCTGCTCGACGATGCGCGAGATCGCGAAGGACGACGCGATCGAGAGCGCGAAGATCATCGCGTCGTTGCCGATGCCCGTGCCGATGACGAGGCGCGAGAGCGGCTGCACCGCCGCGATGAAGATGATGAACGGGATGGGGCGGAAGAAGTTGATGACGACGTTGACGATGTTGAAGACCGGCTTGTTCGAGAGCAGGCTGCCCGGCCTCGTCGTGTAGAGCACGATGCCGAGCAGAAGGCCGAACAGCCCGCCGACGAGCAGCGTGAGCGCCACCATGTAGAGCGTCTCGGCCGCGGCGACCCAGAACTCGGATCCGAGTTCGAACAGGCGATCCATCACGCCACCTCCGTGACCTCGGCGCGGGCGCCGATCTTCGCGAGCGCCGAGTCGATCGCGGCATCCGCCCCTCTGATCGCGAGCGTCAGGTGACCGAACGCCCGCCCCTGGATGTCGTTGATGCCGCCGTAGACGAGTTCGAACTCGAGCCCGGCGTTCGCGAGGTCGAGGAACACGGCCGCCTGCGACACGTCGCCGTCTCGGAACGAGATGGTGACGAGACGACCGTCGTGGCGGTCGCGCAGCACGGCCGCCTCGGCCGGCGACGGGATGCCCTTGACGACCGTCGAGACGAACCGCGCCGACGAGGGGTTGCGGGGCGAGGAGAACACGTCGAAGACGTCGCCGGACTCGATGACCCGGCCGCCGTCCATGACCGCGACCTTGGTGGCGATCGACTGGATCACGTCCATCTCGTGCGTGATGATCACGATGGTGACGCCGAACTCCCGGTTCACGCGCTTGAGGAGCTCGAGCACCTCCTGCGTCGTCTCGGGGTCGAGCGCGCTCGTCGCCTCGTCGGCGAGCAGGAGGCGCGGCGACGTCGCGAGCGCCCTGGCGATGCCGACGCGCTGCTTCTGTCCGCCCGAGAGCTGGTCGGGGTAGCTCCGCGCCTTGTCGGTGAGTCCGACGAACGCGAGCAGCTCGTCGACGCGCGCCGTGATCTCGGCCTTCGAGGCACCGGCGACCTGGAGCGGGTAGGCGACGTTCGCCCTGACCGTCTTGGAGTTGAAGAGGTTGAACTGCTGGAAGATCATGCCGATCTCGAGCCGGATGCCGCGGAGTTCGCGCTCGGGCATGGTCGTGATCGCGCGTCCGCCGACCTCGATCGTGCCCGACGTCGTGGGCTCGAGGGCGTTGATGAGCCGCACGAGCGTGGACTTGCCCGCGCCCGAGTAGCCGATGATGCCGTAGACGTCGCCGGCCTCGATCTCGAGGCTCACCGAGTCGACGGCGACGACCGGCGCCGCGCCCTTCTCGGGTGAGGGGTAGGACTTGGTGACGTCGGTGAGGCTGACGAGGGCCATGTGGTGCTCCTTCCAGAACGCCGGAACGGGCGACGGGACCGATGCTACGGTTCCCGCCGCCCGCACGGTGCGGACGATCCGCGGATGCGGACGTCGGCGCGATCAGCCCTTGGCGGCCTTCGTGTCGGCCTCGACCTTGGCGAGCGAGTCCTTCAGGTCGGAGACCGAGACCTCGAGCGGCACGGCCGTGTTGCCCGACGACTCGAGGAGGCCCGCCTGCACGTCTGCGTCGGTCTGGAAGATCTCGACGAGCTTGAGGTAGGTCTCGTTGTCGGCGTCCTCGGCGCGGGTCGCGAAGATGTTCACGTACGGCAGCGCGTTCGGGTCGGTCGGGTCGTCCTGCGCGATGGCGTCGTCGAACGAGAGGCCGGCGTCGGCGACGTAGTCGTTGTTGATGATCGCGGCCGCGACGTCGGGCAGCGACGTCGGCGTGAGCGAGGCCTCGAGCGCGGTGACCTTGACCTTGGACTTCGCCTCGTCGATGTCGGCGAGGTCGGAGAAGGTCGTGCCGCCGCTCTTGAGCTCGACGAGTCCAGCAGACTGCAGCACGAGCAGCGCACGGGCCTGGTTCGAGGCGTCGTCGGGCACGGCGACGGTCTCGCCCGCGGGGATGTCCTTCACGGAGTCGTACTTCGTGGAGTAGAGGCCGAGCGGGTAGATCGCGGTCGAGCCGATGGGCGTCAGGTCTTCACCGGCGGACACGTTGTAGTCGGCCAAGTAGACGATGTGCTGGAACTGGTTGAGGTCGAGTTCGCCCTCGGTCGTGGCGGGGTTCGGCTGCGCGTAGTCGGAGAAGTCGACGAGCTCGATGTCGATGCCCTCCTTCTCGGCGGCCTTCTCGAACGCGGCCCACTGCGGGTCGGCCTTGCCGACGACGCCGATCTTCACGACTTCGTCGGCCGCGTCGCCGGAGCCCGCGGAGGCGCAGGAGGCGAGGCCGAGCAGGAGGGGGACGGCTGCGAGTGCGGCGATGAGCTTGGTGCGGTGTGCCATGGTGTGTTCCTTTCACGTCGACGCGCGCGTCCTGGTGCTGATGGCTGTGGAGCAGGCATGGCTCCGCCACGGTCGGTCACAGTGGGGGCTTCGATGCCGCGAACGCGGGCGCAGTTCTACGTTAGGTGAAGATTCTTTGCCCGAATCCGCCACTGGACACAGATCGTCACAGTATCTGCGAACTCAGGCCTCGAGAATCTCAGAAAGTTCGAGCCAGCGGGTCTCGAGGTCGACGACGGAAGTCTCGAGCGCGCGCAGGTCGTCGCCCAGCTCGCCGAGGCCGACGTAGTCGCTCTGGTCGTGCTTCGCGAGCCGCTCGTGCGCACGCGCGATCTCGCCCTGCAGCTTCTCGAGCCGACGGTCGATCGAGGCGAGCTCCTTCTCGACGGTGCGCCGCTCGGCGCCCGCGAGTGCCGGGGCAGCGGCGGCGGCCTGCGCCGTCGCGGGGGAAGCGGGGGCCGTGGACGCGGAGTCCGATCGACGCGAGTCCGCCGCATCGCTGCGGCGCGCGGCATCCGTCGCCCTGCGCAGCTCGAGGTACTGGTCGACGCCACGGGGCAGGTCGCGCAGGTGCCCGTCGAGGATCGCGAACTGGCGGTCGGTGACGCGCTCGATGAGGTAGCGGTCGTGCGAGACGACGAGCAGCGTGCCGGGCCAGGAGTCGAGGAGGTCCTCGATGGCCGCGAGCATGTCGGTGTCGAGGTCGTTCGTCGGCTCGTCGAGGATGAGCACGTTCGGCTCCTGCAGCAGGATCAGCAGGAGCTGCAGTCGGCGCTTCTGCCCGCCCGAGAGGTTCTTGACGGGCGTCGAGAGCTGCGCCGTCGTGAAGCCGAGGCGCTCGAGCAGCTGCCCCGGCGTCATCTCCTTGCCGCCCACCTCGTAGCTCGTGCGCTGCTCGGCGACGACCGCGGAGACGCGCTGCTCGGCCCACTCGGTGAGCTCGTTCAACTCCTGGCTGAGGGTCGCGATGCGCACGGTCTTGCCGCGCTTGACCTTGCCGCTCGTCGGTTCGACCGCACCCGTCACGAGTCCGAGCAGGGTCGACTTGCCGGCGCCGTTGACGCCGAGGATGCCGGTGCGCTCCCCCGGCGCGATGCGCCACTCGATGTCGTGCAGCACGGTGCGGGTCGCCGGGGCGCCCGGCGCGGCATCCGACACGGGGTACTCGACGGACACGTCGATGAGGTCGACGACGTCCTTGCCGAGTCGGGAGACGGCGAGCCGGTCGAGCTCGACCTTGTTGCGGATCGGCGGCTCGTTCTCGATGAGCTCGTTCGCCGCGTCGATGCGGAACTTCGGCTTCGACGTGCGCGCCGGCGCGCCGCGGCGCAGCCACGCGAGCTCCTTGCGCATGAGGTTCTGCCGCTTCGCCTCGGATGCCGCGGCCATGCGGTCGCGCTCGACGCGCTGCAGCACGTAGGCGGCGTATCCGCCCTCGAAGGGCTCGACGATGCCGTCGTGCACCTCCCACGTGTCGGTGCAGACCTCGTCGAGGAACCAGCGGTCGTGGGTGACGACCACGAGCGCGCCCTGCCCGGAGGCCCAGCGCTGCTTCAGGTGCCCGGCGAGCCAGGCGATGCCCTCGACGTCGAGGTGGTTCGTCGGCTCGTCGAGGAACACGACGTCCCAGTCGCCGACGAGCAGGCCCGCCAGGCCG
This sequence comes from Agromyces sp. PvR057, assembly GCF_040547485.1. Taxonomy (NCBI): domain Bacteria; kingdom Bacillati; phylum Actinomycetota; class Actinomycetes; order Micrococcales; family Microbacteriaceae; genus Agromyces; species Agromyces sp. PvR057. The sequence continues at coordinate 1,212,707 of NZ_JBEPPT010000001.1, read as the reverse complement.
ACACGGCGGCGCTGGCCGCCCGAGAGGCTCGAGATCTGCGCGTGCCACGGCACGTCGGACAGCAGGCCGCCGATGACGTCGCGCACCTTCGGGTCGCCGGCCCAGACGTGCTCGTCGATGCCGCCGACGACGGCCTCGGCCACGGTCTGGCCGGGATCGACGACGTCTGACTGGTCGAGCATGCCGATGCGGATGCCGCGACGCATCGTCACGCGCCCGCCGTCGGGTTCGATGCGGCCCGAGAGCAGCTTCAGGAGCGTGGACTTGCCGTCGCCGTTGCGGCCGACGACGCCGATGCGGTCGCCTTCGTCGATGCCGAGGGTGACCTCGTCGAAGACGGTGCGCGTCGGGAACTCGAGGTGCAGGCGCTCGGCGCCCAGAAGATGTGCCATGTCCCGTCGAGCCTAGCCGTCGAGCCTGAGCGTGCGGCGCGTCGGCTCGGGCTCGGGCTCGGTTCGCCGGCTCAGTTCGCGAGCACGCGCGCGCCGTGCACCGCGCCGTGCACATGGATCGCATGCAGGCGCGCGGCCGAGAGTGCGACCTGCAGCTCGAGCGCCGAGTCGGAGTCGACGGCGAGGAACGCGACCGTCGGCCCGGATCCGGACACGATGCCCGCGAGCGCGCCGTGCGACTCGCCGAGCTCGAGGATGCGGCCGAGCCCGGGTGCGAGCCGGATCGCCGCCTCCTGCAGGTCGTTGTGCATCGACTGCGCGAGCAGCACCGGGTCGCCGGCGCGGAGCGCCTGCAGCACCTCGGCGTCGACGACCGGCGAACGCGGCACGTTGCGTCCGTCTTCGCTGCGGATGCGGTCGAGCTCGCCGTACACGGCCGGCGTCGAGAGGCCGAACTCCGCGACCGCGAGCACCCAGTGGAACGAACCGGTGGCCAGCGCCGGGCTCAGCCGGTCGCCTCGTCCGGTGCCGATCGCCGTTCCGCCCGTGAGCGAGAACGGCACGTCGGCGCCGAGCTGCGCCGCGAGGGCGAGCAGTTCCTCCTTCGGCAGGGCCGTGCCCCAGAGGGCGTCGCAGGCGACGAGCGTGGCCGCGGCATCCGCCGAACCGCCGCCCATGCCGCCCGCGATCGGGACGTGCTTGTCGATCTCGAGGCGCACGCCGCCGGCGACCCCGGTGGCACGCGCGAGCAGCTTCGCCGCGCGGATCGCGAGGTTCGAGCCGTCGGTCACGAGACCGGAGGTGTCGATGCTGCCGCCGAACGCGACGCTGAACTCGTCGTCGGGCCACGCCCGCACGTCTTCGTAGAGCGACACGGCCTGGTAGGCGGTCGCGACATCGTGGTAGCCGTCGGGCTGCACGTCGCCGACGCGCATGAAGACGTTGACCTTGCCCGGCGCGCGCACGTGCACGGCCTCCTCGGTCCAGGCGATCGTCATCGGGTCATTCCCCGGCCGCCCGGGCGATGCGCAGGAAGTCGTCGATCACGAGCTGCTCGCCGCGGGACTCCGGCGAGACGCCGGCGCGCACCAGCACCTCGCTCGCCGCCGCAGCCGACCCGCCGAGCACGCCGGAGAGGGACTGGCGCAGCATCTTGCGGCGCTGCTGGAACGCCGCGTCGATGAGCGCGAACGTCGCCCGGCGCTCCTGGATCGTGCCGGGCTCGGTGCCGCGCTCGAAGCCGACGAGTACGGAGTCCACGTTCGGAACGGGCCAGAAGACCATGCGGGAGACCTGGCCGGCCGTGCGCCAGTCGCCGTACCAGGCCGCCTTGAGGCTCGGCGCGCCGTAGACCTTCGAGCCGGGCTCGGCCGCGAGCCGGTGCCCGACCTCGGCCTGCACCATGACGATGCCCGACCGCAGCGAGGCGAAGTGCTCGAGCAGGTGCAGCAGCACCGGCACCGAGATGTTGTACGGCAGGTTCGCGACGAGGCGCACGGGCTCGCCGGGCAGCTCGGTCACGCGCAGCGCGTCCTCGGTGACGACCGTGAGCTGCGTGCCCGGCTGCATGACGCTCGCGGTGTGCGGCAGCTGGGCGGCGAGGCGCTTGTCGATCTCGACGGCGATGACGTCGGCGCCGGCCTCGAGCAGGCCGAGCGTCAGCGACCCGAGCCCCGGCCCGATCTCGAGCACGGTCTCGCCCGACTGCACGCCGGCGACCTGCACGATGCGGCGAACGGTGTTGCCGTCGTGCACGAAGTTCTGGCCGAGCTTCTTGGTCGGCGTCACGTCGAGCAGCTCGGCGAGGTCGCGGATCTCCGCCGGCCCGAGCAGGCGCGCGATCGTCGGCGCGCCCTCGGCCTCGTGGCGATGCGCGTTCATGCCTCGCACCTCACGCCGGTCGCACCGGACCCGGTCGGTCGTTCACTCCCCCACACGGGCTTCATCCTCCCACGAGCCGTACACGCGCCGCGTGTTCGACGCGAGATCGGCGCTGAGCTCGTCGAGGTCGACGCCGAGCACGTCGGCCATGAACCGGACCGTGTGCGGCACGAGGTAGGGCGCGTTCGGGCGGCCGCGCAACGGCGCGGGCGTCAGGTAGGGGGCGTCCGTCTCGACGAGGATGCGATCGCGCGGCGTGATCCGCAGCGCGTCGCGCAGGTTCTCGGCGTTCTTGAACGTCACGTTGCCCGCGAACGAGAGGTACCAACCCTCGGATGCCGCGAGCCGCGCCAGCTCGTCGCCCCCCGAGAAGCAGTGGAACACCGTGCGCTCGGGCGCGCCGACCCGTCGCAGGGTCGCCACGACGTCGTCGTGCGCATCGCGATCGTGGATCTGCATGGCCACGTCGTGCCGCTTGGCGATGTCGATGTGCGCCTCGAAGGAGCGGAACTGCGCGGGCCGGCCGTCGGCCTCGGTGCGATAGAAGTCGAGACCGGTCTCGCCGACGGCGCGCACGCGGGGCTGCGCCGCGAGCTCGTCGATCACGGCGAGCGCGTCGTCGAGGGTGCCCGCCGCCTCGAGCTCCGGCGCCTCGTTGGGGTGCAGGGCGACGGCGGCCAGCAGGCGCGGCTCGCGCGCGGCCATGTCGGCCGACCAACGGCTCGTCGCGACATCCGTACCGACCTGCACCGCGCCGATCACGCCGACGGATGCCGCGCGCTCGAGGTGCTCGTGCACGCTGAGCGGCAGTGCGCCGTCGGCGATCTCGAGGTGCGTGTGGTTGTCGTAGACGCCGATCGCGAGCGACTCGGGCAGCGGCGGGTACTCGACGGGTCGGCCGCCGTCGCTCCTGGTGCGGAGGTGCTCGGCGCTCATTCAGCCGTTTCGATGCGCGGGAAGAGCGCCTCGAGGGCGGCGACCTGCGAGCCGACGGCCCACTCGTTCGCCCGGTCGATGCGCTGCTCCTGCACGGTGCCCGGCGCGCCGAGCGAGGTCCAGAGCTTCGCCGTCGCCTTGGGCAGCACGGGCGACAGCAGCACGGCGAGCGTGCCGAGCCCGTGGTACGCGGTCGCGAGCACGGTCTCGAGGCGGGCCCGGTTCGCGGGATCCTTCGCGAGCACCCACGGCTCCTCGCTCGTGATGTAGCCGTTGAGCGCGTCGACGAGTTCCCACACGGCGGCGATCGCCTCGTGGATCGCGATGCGGTCGATGGCCGACCACGAGGCATCCGTCGCCCGCTGCTCGACCGCGGCGATCGCCAGGTCGGCCTCGGTCGGGGCGGTCGATGCGGGCACCACGCCGTCGCAGTAGCGCGTGATCATGGCGATGACGCGCGACGCGAGGTTGCCGAAGCCGTTCGCGAGCTCGGCCTGGTAGCGCGCCGAGAGGTCCTCCCACGAGAACGAGCCGTCTTGGCCGAACGCGATCGCGCGCAGGAAGTAGTAGCGGAACGCGTCGGAGCCGAAGGTGTCGGTGATCTGCTCGGGCGCGATGCCCGTGAGCTTGGACTTCGACATCTTCTCGCCGCCGACGAGCAGCCAGCCGTGGCCGAACACGCCGCGCGGCACGTCGAGCTCGGCCGCCATGAGCATGGCCGGCCAGATGACCGCGTGGAAGCGGAGGATGTCCTTTCCGACGACGTGCTGCGCGGGCCAGCGGCTCGCGAACTCCTCGTCGTCCTGGCCGTAGCCGACGGCGGTGATGTAGTTCAGCAGCGCGTCGAACCAGACGTAGACGACGTGCGTCTCGTCCCACGGGACCTTGACGCCCCAGTCGAACGTCGACCGCGAGATCGACAGGTCGGACAGGCCGGAGCGCACCCAGCCGAGCACCTCGTTGCGCGCCGACTCGGGCTGCACGAAGTCGGGCCGCTCCTCGTAGAGGGCGAGCAGGCGCTCGGCGAAGGCGGAGGTGCGGAAGAAGTAGTTCTTCTCATGCAGCAGCTCGACGGGCTTGGAGTGGATCGCGCAGACGAGCTGGCCCTCGTACTCGCCGGTGCCCGGCACGAGGTCGGACTCCTGCTTGTACTCCTCGCAGCCGACGCAGTAGTAGCCCTCGTACTCGCCGGTGTAGATGTGGCCGTCGTCGTAGAGCTTCTGGAGGAACTTCTGCACGTTCTCTTCATGGCGCGCGTCGGTCGTGCGGATGAAGTCGTCGTTCGCGATGTCGACGGTCTCGAGCAGCGGCTTCCACGCCTCGTCGACGAGCTTGTCGGCCCACTGCTTCGGGGTCACGCCGTTCGCGGTCGCCGTGCGGAGGATCTTCTGGCCGTGCTCGTCGGTGCCCGTGAGCATCCAGGTGCGCTCGCCCGCCTGGCGGTGCCAGCGCGCGAGCACGTCGGCGGCCACCTCCGTGTACGCGTGCCCGATGTGGGGCACGTCGTTGACGTAGAAGATGGGCGTGGTGACATAGAACGAGGAGCCTTCGGCCATGCCCTCAATCCTACGGGCGAGCGGATGCCCCGATCGCCGCGTTACTCGCGGCCGACGGCGTCGGCCTCCGCATGCTCGTGCGCCTCGCGACGACGACGCCGCACGCTGCCGTCGCCGATGGCGGACGGCACGGCCTCCTCGACGTCGACGTGCGCGTGCTCGGTCGGAACGCCGAGCGTGACGTCCTGCTCCTTGAGCTCCGGCACGTTCACGCGTTGATTGGGGTAGTCGACGACGCGCATGCCGAGCACGATCTTGCCCGGCGCCTCGCGCTTCTCGAGCGCGCGGTAGGCGTCGGCCACCCGGCCGAGCGGGAACACGTCGGCGATCGGCAGGCGGATGCGCCTGGCGGAGACGAGCGCGGCGACCCGGCCGAGCGCGACCACGTCGCCCGCTCGCGCGCGCACGGCGTCGTCGCGTTCGACGGCGTCCCAGTCGGTCAGCGTGAAGACGCGCGAGGGGTGCACGCCGAGCGCGCGCGCCTCGTCGGCCTCGCCGCCGAGGAAGTCGAGGAACGCGCTCACCGGATGCGGGGCGAGGTCGCGCACCCGCCCGGCGAGGTCCGGTCCGTACGACACGGGGATCACGCCGAACTGGCGCAGGAAGTCGAACCGCGCGTCGGGCGCCGTGCCGATGACGCTCGCGCCCCTGAGCCGTGCGAGCTGCGCGGCGAGGCATCCGACGCCACCGGCGGCCGCGGTCACGACGACGGTGTCGTTGGGCTGCAGGTTCAGCCCCTCGATCACCGTCCATGCGGTGGTGCCCGCGGTGTAGAGCGACCCCGCGACCTCCCAGGAGAGGGCGGGCGGGCGCTCGATGAGGTTCGCCTCCGGCACGACCACGTGCGTGGCCTGCGCGCCGCGCTCGACGAAGCCGAGCACCTCATCGCCCCGGTCGAACCGGGCGACGCCTGGGCCGACCGCGATCACCTGGCCGGCGAGGTCGCGCCCCTGCGACGAGGGCGGCTCGATCCGCCATCGCTCGGGATGCTCTCCGCGGCGGATCGCGCTCTCGACCGGGTTGAGGCCTGCCGAGTACACCTCGACGAGCACTTCGCCCTCGCCCGGTACGGGCGTCGGCATCTCGGCGATCTCGAGCACCTCGGGGCCGCCGAACGTTGCGAACCTGACTTCGTGGGCCATGTCGCACCTCCCTGTGCGTGGTCCTCCCATTCTCCGCCTTTCACCCCCGAAATGGTGACAGAACCTCGGATTCCCAGCCCGCTGTCGGGTCCTCGCGCACCTGCGCACGAGAGCGCACTTCTTCGCGCGCCGGTGCGACTCGTGGTGGATCGGTGCGGTCCAGCGCGGATCGGTGCGGTTCAGTGCGGTTCGGCGCGGTCCGGTGCGGCGCGGCCGGGGCGCGGCTCAGCTCGAACGTGCCGCGAGCGCGGCCTCGTAGAGATCGCGCTTGCCGAGGCCCGTCTCGGCGGCCACGAGCGACGCGGCGTCCTTCAGCCGGGTTCCGGATGCCGCGAGCGCGAGCACGCGGTCGAGGGCCGTCGTGGCATCCGCCGCCCGCTCCTCGGCCCCGGCGACGACGATGCAGATCTCGCCGCGCACGCCGGCGGCCGCCCACTCCGCCAGTTCGCCGAGCGGACCGCGACGGACCTCCTCGTGCAGCTTGGTGAGCTCGCGGCACACGGCGGCCCGGCGATCGGGGCCGAACGCCTCGGCGAGCGCCGTGAGGCTCGCGGCCAGACGCGACGGCCCCTCGAAGAACACGAGCGTGCGACGGTCGCCCGCGAGCTCGGCGAGGCGGCGCGACCGGTCGCCGGCCTTGCGCGACAGGAACCCCTCGAACGAGAACCGGTCGGTCGGCAGGCCGGCCACGGCGAGCGCCGTGATGACCGCGCTCGGACCAGGGATCGCCGTGACGTCGACGCCCGCCGCGACCGCGGCCTGCACGAGCGGGAACCCCGGGTCCGAGACGGTCGGCATGCCCGCGTCGCTCAGCACGAGCAGGTCGGTGTCGCGCGCGAGCTCGACGAGCTCGGCCGCCTTCTGCCGTTCGTTGTGCTCGTGCAGCGCGATCAGGCGGGGGCGGTTGGCGATGCCGAGGCCCGCGAGCAGGCGCTGCGTGACGCGCGTGTCCTCGGATGCCACGACCTTCGCCTCCTCGAGCGCTTCGCGCAGGCGCACCGACGCATCGCCGAGGTTTCCGATGGGCGTCGCCGCGAGGATGATCATGCCCCCAGTCTCGCGCACCGCGCGGTTCGGGGTGTCGCTTCACGCCCGGCCCGCGCGGGTTACTCTGGGGCGCATGAGTTCAGGAACGGCTGCCGCGGGCGACCCCGACACCGGGCCTGTCGCGACCATCGAGCCAGCGCCCACGACGCAGCAGGCGACCGAGGCCGCACCGGATCCGTCCTCCTCGCCGCGGCCAGAGGAGGCACCGCCGGACGACGCAGCGGCCGCATCCGCGACCGAACGCGACGCCGAGCCCCGGCCTGGCGACGATGCCGAGCCCGCGCACGAGCCCGAGCCGCGCGGCACGCGCCTCGACGAGTGGTGGGCGCGCACGCTCTCGACGCCGCGCCGGCGGGCGCTCTGGTACTGGGGCGGCCCGGCCATCGTCGTGCTGCTCGCCGCCGTGCTGCGCTTCTGGAACCTCGGGCACCCGCAGGCGATCGTCTTCGACGAGACGTACTACGTGAAGGACGCGTGGACGCTCCTGCACAACGGCTACGAGTCGACGTGGCCGGAGGCCGCCGACGAGCCGTTCGCGAACGGCGACACCGACACGTTCACCGAAGACGGCTCGTACGTCGTGCATCCGCCGCTCGGCAAGTGGATGATCGCGCTCGGCATGGGCCTCGTCGGCGGGGCCGAGAGCGCGTTCTGGTGGCGTGCGACGACCGCCCTCGCCGGCACGGCCGCCGTCTTCATCCTCATGATGGTCGCGCGTCGCCTGTGGCCGTCGACGATCCTGGCGGTCATCGCCGGCCTGTTGTTCGCGATCGACGGCAACGCGATCGTGATGTCGCGCGTTGCCCTGCTCGACAACTGGGTCATGCTCTTCGCACTGCTGGGCTTCTGGTTCGTGCTGCTCGATCGTGCCTGGGCGCGGGATCGGCTCCAGCGCGGGCTCGACCTGGCGCGCGAATCGGGCGCCGATCCGCACTACGGGCCCGCGCTCTGGGCGCGCCCGTGGGTGATCGCCGCGGGCGCGGCCTTCGGCGCGACCACGGCGGTGAAGTGGTCCGGCCTGTGGTTCCTCGCGGCGTTCGGCGTCTACCTCGTCGTCGTCGACGCGCTCGCGAGGCGGCGCGCCGGCGTGCCGTTCTGGGCGACCGCCGCCATCCTGAAGCAGGGCCCGGTGACGTTCCTGCTCTACGTGCCGGTCGCGTTCGTCGTGTACGTCGCCTCGTGGACCGGCTGGCTCGTCACCGATGGCGGGTACGCCCGGCACTGGGCCGACGATCCGGCGAACCGGGCCTCCGGGTTCTTCTCGTGGGTGCCGCTCGCGCTGCAGAGCCTGTGGCACTACCACCAGTCGGCCTACAGCTACCACATCGGCGTGCACGCGACGCATCCGTGGCAGTCGAATCCGCTCACCTGGCTGTTCATGATCCGGCCGACGAACATGTACTTCGCCTCGACCGACGACGGCTCCGGCGGGTGCGGCGCCGACACCTGCTGGTCGTCGATCATGGGCATCGGCAACCCGATCATCTGGTGGGCGGCGGCGATCGCGTGCCTCTATCTCGTGTACCGGCTCGTGCGGTATCGGCAGTGGCAGACCGGGCTCATCCTGCTCGGGCTCGGCGCCGGGTACCTGCCGTGGCTGATGTACCTCGATCGCACGGTCTTCCAGTTCTACTCGATCGCGTTCGAGCCGTACATGCTCCTCGCGCTCACGGCGGTCGCGGGGCTCGTGCTCGGTCGACGCGACGACGTGTGGTGGCGCCGCGAACGCGGCATCGCGACCGTGGGCGTGTACCTCGTGCTCGCGGTGCTCGTCTCGGCGTTCTTCTACCCGCTCTGGACCGGCATCCCGATCACGCCCGATTTCCGGCAGCTGCACTTCTGGCTGCCGTCCTGGGGCTGATCGGCCGCCCAGCCGCGCTCGGCTAGCCTGTCGGAATGCGCGAACGGATGCCGGGACTCGCGGTCGCGGCATCCGCGGCCGTCGTCGCGTGGCTCGTGCACCTGGCGCTCCCGGCGCTGCCGCTGCTCACGGGCGCGGTCGCCATCGGCATCGTCGTCGGACAGGTTCCGGCGGTGCAGCGCCTCCTCGACGGCAGGCTCGCTCCGGGGCTCCGCACCGCGTCACGCAGCCTGCTCCGCGCGGGCATCGTGCTGCTCGGCCTCAAGCTGAGCCTCGTCGACATCGCGGACCTCGGCTGGGTGACGATCGTCACGACGGTCGCGGTCGTGGTGCTGACCTTCGTCGGCACGATCGGGCTCGGTCGGGCGTTCGGACTCCCGGGCCACCAGCCGTTGCTCGTCGCGAGCGGATTCGCGATCTGCGGCGCCTCCGCGATCGGGGCGATGGGCTCGACGGTGCGCGCCCGCGCCGAGGACCAGGCGGTGCCCGTGGCGCTCGTCACGCTGTGCGGCACCCTCGCGATCGCCGTGCTGCCCGCGCTGTGGCATCCGCTCGGCCTGTCGAACGTGGAGTTCGGTCACTGGGTCGGTGCGGGGGTGCACGACGTGGGGCAGGTCGTGGCGACCGCCCAGCTCGGCGGCCAGGCGGCCCTTGCGATCGCGGTCGTCGTGAAGCTCACCCGCGTGCTGCTGCTCGCGCCGATGGTCGCGGTCACCGCGGCGGTCGAACGCCGCAGGCACGTGTCGGCAGACGGCCCGCGCCCCCCGATCGTGCCGCTCTTCATCGCGGGCTTCCTCGTGGCGGTGCTGGTCGCGTCGTTCCTTCCGGTGCCCGCACCGGTGCTCGAGGCGGCCGACGTCGTGCAGACCGCGCTGCTGGCCATGGCGCTCTTCGCGCTCGGTGCGTCGATCCGCTTCACCGACCTCGCGGCCACCGGATGGCGGGCGCTGGTCGTCGGGCTCACGTCGTGGGTGCTCGTCGCGACGCTCGCCTACGGCGCGGTGCTGCTCGGCTGACCGGGCGCCACTCGTCGAACGAGGGCTCGGCGGGCGCTCGCCGCTCAGCGCACCGAGAGCACGAGCTTGCCGCGGATCTCGCCGGCCAGGTAGGCGCGCACCGCGCTCTGAACCTCGGCGAGCGGCACGATGCGGTCGATCATCGGGCGGAGGCGACCGTCGGCGAGCAGCGCCACGAGCGCATCGAGGTCTTCGGCACTGCGTGCCGCAGCGAGCGGCTTCAGCGAGGCGTGCATGAACGGCCCTCGCAGCATCGCCCCGAGCAGCCGCGGGATCGGTCCGAGCAGCCCGTCTCCGCCGCCGGCCGAGAGCACCACGGTGCCCCCGCGCCGCACCAGCCGGGCGAGTCGGCTGAGCGACTGGGCGCCCGCGAGGTCGAACACGGCGTCGTACCGGCCGTCGGGCTCCGCCGCAGTCCACGGGGTGCCGTGGTCGAGCACCCGGTCGGCGCCGAGGGCGCGCACGTGGTCGGCCTTGGCCCCGCTGCAGACCCCCACGACCTCCCAGCCGGCGAGCGCAGCGAGTTGCACCGCGAATCCCCCGACGCCGCCCGAGGCGCCGATGACGAGCAGGCGAGGGCGGTCGCCCGACGCGTCGACCGGCCGCGCGGGGTCGATGCCCGCGAGCCGCAACCCCTGCAGCGCGGTGCCGGCCGAGACCGGCAGCGTCGCGGCATCCTCCAACCGGATGCCGTCGGGCAGTCGGACCGCGAACCGCTCGGGCAGCACGGCGTACTCGGCCCAGCCGCCCTGCGAGGCCTCGCCGCAGACGCGGTCGCCGACGGCGAACCCGGTCACCGCCGACCCGACCGCCGCGACGGTGCCGGCGATGTCGCGGCCGACCGTCGGAACCCTCGGCCTGCGGAGTCCGAAGAAGGCCCGCATGAGCCTCGGCTCGCCCCGCATGACCCGCACGTCACCGGAGGCGACGTCGACGGCATGCACGGCGACGAGCACCTCGTCGACCTTCGGCACGGGCGCCGTCACGGTCTCGAGCGCGAGCACGTCGGGACCGCCGTAGCGGTGCTGCGCGACGGCCGTCATCGCGGTCGTGGCGGGCCGCCCGCCGGCATGGATCCCAGGCTGCGTCTCGTTCATGGTCGTTCACTCCCCGTCGGGGTACTGGAAGACGTCGTCGAGCGGCACCCCGAACACGCGCGCGATCTGGAAGGCCAGTTCGAGCGACGGCGAGTACCGGCCCTGCTCGATGGCGATGACGGTCTGGCGGGTGACCCCGATGCGGCCTGCAAGGTCGGCCTGGGTCATCTCGCCGTGGGCGAACCGCAGGCCGCGGATGGCGTTGGTCACGCGCGTGGGCTTCACCATTCCTGGAACCCCCCGGTGCGGTAGGCCGCCAGTCTGGTGAGGCTCGCGAGGATGCCGCTGATCACGAAGCACAGGTACACCGCGTTGGCGATCCAGAACCAGTCGACCTCGAACCAGGCCAGGATCAGGGCGGCCAGCGCGCCGATGACGACGAACGAGTTGCCGACGCGTTCGCCGGTGCGCTCGATCTCGCGGTCGCGCTGGTCTGCACGGTATGTCTCGCTGGGCGCGACGATCTCGATGAGGATGCGCGAGACGATGCCCGCGACGATCGCGCCGCCGATGGTCCACACCATCGGCCAGACGTAGTCGACGTCGGCGATCGGCGTGCCCGCGAGGCGCGGGAGCAGGATGCCCAGGTAGACCGCGTAGCCGATGACGGCGATCGCCAGGAACGACCAGACGCCCTTCTCCTCGTACGACATCGTCTCCCCCTTCGGTGTGTCAAGAATTCTTGACACCCTGAATGTAAGACATTTCGTACTGGAGGTCAAGCATTCTTTACATCCCTCCGGGCGGGGCAGCGGATGCCGGCAGCGCCGCCGGCATCCGCCCGTCACCGAACCCGCGGCGAGGCCCTAGTGGCTGCCCGCGTCGACGAACTTCAGGCCGACGACGCAGCCGACGAGGCCGACGAGCAGCGCGACCTTCGCCCACGAGACATCCGTGTCGCCCGTGATCATCGCCCACACGACGGTGAGGGCCGCGCCGATGCCGACCCACACGGCGTAGGCGGTGCCGGTCGAGATGTCGCGCATGGCGAAGGCGAGGCCGCCCATCGAGGCCACGAGCGCGACGCCGAAGACGACCGACGGCCAGAGCTTCGTGAAGCCCTCGGAACGACCGAGCGCGGTGGCCCAGACGGCCTCGAGGACACCGGACGCGATGAGGATGATCCAAGCCATGACTGCTCACTCCCTGAGCCAGTCTTGTCGCGTTCCGGGTACTGGGTGCCCTCGTCCGGAGACCGCGTTCGCGGTACTGCCGTCGACGATAGCGAAGCCCACTGTGCAGGCCCTGTGCAGCCCTGCCTGTGCGGCGGTGCGGCGGCTCGCCTGCTCCCGCTCGCGCCGCTCAGGCCTCGACGGCGGCGACCTCGGCGAAGTGCTCGACCACGGGGAAGGGCTCGTAGAAGCGGTGCAGCAGGGCGCGCCAGCGCTCGTACTCGGGCGAATGGCGGAACCCGACCTCGTGCGCCTCGACGCTCTGCCAGTGCACGAGCAGCAGGTAGGTCGACGGCGACTCGACGCCGCGCGACAGCGTGAGGTCGACGAAGCCGGGCATCGAGGCGATGATGTGGCGCGCCTCGTCGAACGCCGCCTCGAACTCGAGCTCGAGGCCGGGCAGGACGGGCAGCAGCGCGTGCTCGAGGATCATCGGCCCATCGTATCGGCGGGAGGCGCGCCAGGTCTCGCGGAGTCCGCGCGACCTGGCGCATCGCCCGCCAGGCTGCGGTACCGACGCGGCTTGCCCTCGCCGAGGTCGGCGACCCGATCCACCCGATCGACCGCCACCGTGCGGCCGAGCAGCGCGCCGAGCGCAGCGCCGATGGCGTCGGCATCACCGCCGGCGATGCGCGCCGCGACGGATCCGTCGGCCGCCTGCTCGACGCTCCACCCGAGCGCGCCATGCGCCTGGAGCTGCTGTGTGAGATCGACGCCGGGCACGAGGCCGCCGCCCGCCGCGACGAAGCGCGTGTGCTCGCGCCCCTCCAGGTCGGCGATGCCGACCCCTCCGTCGGCCAGTCGCACGAGACGACCGAAGTCGCCCGTGCGGTAGCGCACGAGGGGCAGCAGTGGATTCTCGCCCGCCGTGACGACGAGCTCGCCGACCTCGCCATCGGGCACCGGGCGTCCGGCGGGGTCGAGCGTTTCGACGAGCACCCGGCGATCGAGCACGCGGAACGGCCCATCGTCGGTGCGCACGGCGACCGGCCGGGTCTCGTGCAGGCCGTAGACGTCGAAGACCGGGCATCCGAAGGCCTGCTCGAGCCGTGCGCGCAACGGCGCGGACAACGCCATGGCGCCCGAGAAGATCGCGAGCGGACGGATCGCCGATCGCAACTCGGGCGCGAGCAGCTCGGCCAGGCTCGTGGGATTGCCGGTGACCACCTGCGGGTCGGCATCGGCGAGGAACGCCGCGCGCGCGGCATCCGTCGGCCAGGCCGACCCGTGCAGGTTGACGCGGGCCATCGCACGCTGGTCGAACGAGCTCACGATCGACACGTAGGTGAACGCCTGCCGCTGGTGCACGACCTGCACGACGGCGAGGCGCTCGCCGTCGGGTCGCCAGTCCACTCCCGCCCTCGCCGCGAGACCCACGAGCAGGTGGAATCCGCGCGCCACCTCCTCGACGTCGTCGGGCAGCACCAGCGCGGCCCCCGTCGACCCCGAGCTCGTGCCGTGCACGGCGAGGTCGAGGTCGGCGTCGAGCGGCACGAACGCGGCGAGGTCGTCGACGAGGTCGCGGCGCGACGAGGTCGGGAAGTCCTCGAGCCGGTCGAGCCCCGACATGCGGCGATAGCGGATGAGGCGACGCGCCGTCGCGAGGTGCCCGTCGAGCCACCCCTCGACGGGCAGCGGCCGCCGCACGCGGTCGAGCTGCTCCTCGCGCAGGCGGTCGCCGGTCGCGTGCACCCAGCGCGGGGCGTGCGGATGCCGCCGCCACCGCTCGAGCCGGGTGCGCCCCTCCTCGGACAGCGTCGGCCACCGCTCGGCGTCGCTCAGCACGGCGGCCCCGCCCGGGGCGTACTCGGCGAGCTCGAGCGGATCGGGCCGGTCGGGGTCGCTCATTCGGTGGAGTACCTCGCCGCGGCCTCCTTCGCACGCGCATCGGCGAGCCGGCGTGCGACCTCGGCGCGGTGCCGGTGCTCGGCGTATGCGTCTGCGAGCTCGCGGTGCCTGGCCAGCGAATCCCGCGCGACGAGCAGTGAGCGCGCCGCCACGGCGTCCTCCCCGGCCGGCAGGAACCCGCACCACAGCAGGAAGGTGCGGGCCGCCTCGTCGCGCCGATCGTCGTCGGCGAGCCAGTCGCGCGGGTCGGCGACCGACGCGACCCGCAGCGCGAGCGCGTCGACCGCGAGCGCGGGGGTCCCGCTTCGGAACGCGGGAACGAAGGGCTCGACCAGTTCCTCGCTCGCGACGAGCCACAGCGCGAGGGCCGCACCCAGTCGAACCCGCGGATCGTCGGCGAAGGCGAGCGCCGTGAGCGGCCGACCGCCCAGCACGTCGCCCGCGAGCGCCGAGAGGACGACGCGGTCGTCGAGGAACGCCCGTGGTGCACTCGCGAGCCGGGCGGCGACGGCATCGATCGACGGGCCGGGTCGGGCCGCGGCCCACACCGCGTCGATGTCGCCGACGAGCACGGCCCAGGCCGCGAGCAGGTCGTCCTGGTCAGCCACGCAACACCTCCGCGAGGCGCGCGCACACGCGCGGCGCCTCCTCCATCGAATCCAGGTAGACGACGTCGTAGCCGGCGGCCTCGGCGAGCGGCCCGACCCGCCGCCAGCGGTCCTGGAGCACGAGCGTTCCGGTCGTGAGCTTCTCGCGAACCTGTCGGGCCACATCGGCGAACGGCTCGTTGCCGACGCCGAACATCGAGACGAGGCCGTCGTCGGAGAGCACGACGACATGGCGGCGCACCCCGTCGCGCGGCGGCGCGAGCCGTCGATAGCGATCGCCGTAGACGTCGAGGGGAAAACTCGTGCCGCTGGCGAAGAAGAACGCCAGCGACGAGACGATCTCGCGGGGATTGCGGCTGAACCGCTCGCCGCCCGCGACCTGACCCGCCGCCGAGAAGCTCGTGACCCGCACCCGGCCGCCGCCGCGGAGCACCGAGAGCGCGAGGATCGTGCCGGCGAGCACGGCCGGGGAGCCCTCGCTCGGGCGCGCCATCGACCCCGACGAGTCGAGGTAGAGGTCGAGCTCGATGCTCGCCTCCTCGGGTTCGGGGTCGTCGTCGATCCGTGAGCGCCGGCGCGTGGTCACGCCAGGCACGACCACCGCACCCGCCTGCAACGTCGCCGACCAGTCGAGGTCCGCGAGCTCGTCGCCGGCGTCCCACAGCTCGATCGGCCCCGGCAGGTCCGCGACGGGGCGGTCCGGCCTGCGTTCGGTGAACGGCCTGACCCACGGCGCCGCGGTCGTGCGGTACCACGTGGCGATCACGTCGTCGGCGACCGATGCGGGGTACAGCCGCAGGGTCTGGGCGACGCTGAAGCCCTGCCCCTGACCCGCCCCCTGACCGTCGCCGCCGGGGCCGACGTCGCCCTCGCCGTCTGCGGTGCGGGCCCTGCTGGTGAGGTCGCGCGCCGGCACGGGTTCGTGCAGCCGACGATCGGCGAGCACGCGCCCGAGCTCCTCGGCGGTCGGCGGCGCCGCGTCGGACGAGCATCCGCCGGCGTTCCCACCGCTGCCGCCGATGGCGCGGGCACCGGAGAGCCCGCCGCCCGACTGCTCGGCGCGTTCGGCCTCGACGAGGTACGGCGCGGTCAGCACCCCGAATCGCAGCGCCCCCGCGACGGGATCGCTCGCGAACGTGCGCACGAGGCCGGCCACGCGATCCGCGTCGAACTCGGGCGTCGTCATCGTGATGCGCGAGAGCTCGTCAGCGATGCGCGCCGCGCGTTCCTGGGCTTCGCGGAGCTCGCGCTCCTGCTCGCGGAACTTCTCGGGAACCTCGGAGAGCGGCTTCGGCACGTGCGCGGCGGCGGCCGCCGAGACGGGTCGCACCGGCACCGGCGGCGGGTCGACCGGGCACATCGTGCCGGCCGGCAGGCCCCACACGTGCTCGTAGGCGCGGCGGTACACCCACCACAGCCGGCTCTGCGCATCGAACCCGCTCCGGAAGAGGCCGTGCATGAGCCGGACGACCCCGGGGGCCGAACCCGGCGCGGCGCCGGGCTCGGGAATGTCGACGCCCGGAACGCCGCGTCGACGTTGGAGCACGGCGACGCGGGCGTTGACGAGCAGGTCGCACCAGAGGTTCGCCAGCCGCTGCGCGGGCTCGGGCCGAACGGGTACGGCGCCCGCGGCGGCGAGCGCGCGCGCCATCTGCTGCACGATCTTGAACGAGTCG
Organism: Agromyces sp. PvR057; assembly: GCF_040547485.1. NCBI lineage: Bacteria > Bacillati > Actinomycetota > Actinomycetes > Micrococcales > Microbacteriaceae > Agromyces > Agromyces sp. PvR057. Next base: position 1,196,475 of record NZ_JBEPPT010000001.1, on the reverse strand, counting down.
ACACGCGTACTCGGCGCGAGCACGTGGTGGCCGAGCTCGTGGGCGAAGACGCTCTCGAGCTCCCCCGAGATGCCGTCATCGACGAGCATGACCGGGTCGACGGCGATCGACGGCGGGAACGTGAACCACGCCGCCGCGCCCTGCGCATCGCCGGCGCCCGGCCGCAGCTCGGCGTCGTGCATGCGCACACCCCACAGGCCCTGCGCGTGCTCCCAGGCCGCGCGCGCCTCGCCGACGAGCGGCACGCTCACGGCGTCGGCCGGCCCGATGACGGGAGCCTCGCCCCCCGCGCCGCTCACCCGGCATCCCGAACGTGCAGCCAGGCCAGGTGCGTGTCGGGGCGGCACACGATGCTCACGCACGGGTCCGCCGTCGCCGATGCCTCGGGTGCCTCGGCGAGGCGGATGAGCCTCGCGCCCCAGACATCGGCGTCGAGTCGCCACCAGTCACCGGCGGCGTGCACGCCGAACGCGCCGGGCTCGGCGAGGGCGCACCAGCCGTCAGGCGGCGCGATCCACGCACCGCCGAGGCCCGCGAATCCGCCGGCCGAGCACACGTACCCGCGCAGGCGATCCCGGCCGGGCCACCAGTAACGGTCCCGCGCCTGGCGCTCGATGAACCCGTCGACCTCGTCGGTGTCGAGCCCGAGCACGGCCGCCGCTGCCGGCCGCATCCGCTCGTCGGACCGGATCGTCTCGAGGCGCCGAAGCGCGTCGTCGCGAAGGCCGAGCACGCCGGCCCGCCAGCCCGCGACGGCCACGAGGTCGAGGGCATCGGCCCGTGACGGCGCCGCCTCGAGTTCGGCGAACCCGGCGCCGAGCGTCACGGCGAAGCGCAGCGGATCTCCCCCGCTGCGCCCGACGTTGGCCGCCGCGAGCGCGAGATCGAGGTCGGGGCAGTGGGCCGCGGCATCCGACAGCGCCGTCTCGAGCGGCACCGCGGCGAGCGGCGAGTTCGCCGCGGTGCCCGCGACGCGGATCACCGCGCCTGCTCCGCCCACCGCAGATAGGCGGTGTACCGCTGGTGCAGGTACTTGAGCGTCATGAGGTCGTCGAAGTCGCGTCCGTAGAGCTTGCCGGTGTCGGCGATGCGACGGATGCGGGTCTCGACGGCGGTGATGCGGCGGGAGACGTCGACCGGAGAGACGCCGCCGAGCCCGCGATCGAGCTCGGCGAGCAGGTCGCCCACCGGGTCGTCGTGGTCGCGCCCGAGCGCGTCGTACTGCCGGCAGGACTCGGCGAAGAGGTCGCCGAGCCAGCTCGCCGTGTCGGTCGCGAGCTCGCGTTCGGCTCCGACGTCGAATCGCGGATGGGCGAGGTTCGGCAGCAGCTTGCCGCGCAACGCGAACGGCAGCACCGCGGCCGCGTCGGCGAGCGAGACCGCGCCGGTTCCGCGGAACCACGCCATCGCCTTGGCGTAGACGATGAGCGTCTGCATGGCCCGCACCGAGAGCCCGTTGAGCGTCTGCGCGCCGAGGTCGGCCTCGAGGTCGGCGCCGGAGTTCGCCTCGATGATCTCGCCGACCCGGCCGCCCGCGGTCGTCGCGGTGTCCTTCGTGCGGTACTCGAAGCGCCGTCCGGCGTGCTGCACGAACTCGAAGTGGCCGAAGAAGTACTCGAGCCGTCGCCGCACCGCTCGCGGCATCGGCACCGCGCGGATCTCGGCGCGCATGCGCTCCTGCTCCTCGCCCGAGAACACGAGTTCCTGCGGCACGTGCTCCTCGGGCTTCTCGCCGGCCTCGACCCGTGCGATGAGCTCGTCGAAGAAGCGGCTGTTGAATCCGGCCGACTGCACGGTCACGTCCATGCGGTCGCGCAACGCCTGGATGACGGGGAAGGTGCCGCCGCCGGCGTCGTCGTTCGCGGTGAAGAACCAGCTCTCGACGCCGGACTCCGGTGCGGTGCGCCGCATCTGGTCGTGGCTCTCGACATAGCCCTCGGCGACCATGGTGAGCAGCGCCGACTGGGTCTTCGTCGGGATGCGGTTGTACTCGTCGACGATCTTCACCGGCCGCGTGAGCCACTCGCGCCACGCGATGCCGATGTCGGCCAGTCGCGACGCGTTCACGAGGTCTCTCGGCAACGGGATGCCGACCAGGTCGCTCACGGTCAGCTGCGGCTGGCCCTGCTGCACGCCGCGGCGCACGTCGTCGGCCGACGAGCCGGCGAGCACGCCCATGATCACCGCGACCGTCGTCTTGCCCCGCCCGGGGCCGCCGACGAGCAGGCACTTGCCGCCCAGGGCGAACGAGAGCAGGGGCACCAGCACGTTCGACGAGAACGACGCCTCGGTCGGCAGGGTCAGTTGAGCGCCGGCGTCGCCGAGCCCGAAGGAGAGCGGCGCACCCGACGAGAACTCGAGGTCGTAGTACGGCGAGATGACCGCGCGGTTCACGATCCAGTAGTACGCCTGGCGCAGCTTCTCGTCGAGCGCGATGGCGTCGGCGGCCTCGACGGGCTGCGCGAACAGGTCTTCGGCAGCCATCGGGGCCACGCCATGGCCCGCCCCGGGCGCGGTGGGCGAAGCGGAGACCCTGTGCCATCGATCCGACATCGCGCCAGCCTAACCGGTCGCGTTCCGCGATCTGATTGCTCCGCATTACGGATGCCGCGGGCGGGCGTGTGCGGCGCGGCTAGCGTTGCCGTATGGCAGACCGCGAATACGGCTTCAAGACCCGCGCCATCCACGCGGGCAACATCCCCGACCAGGTGACGGGCGCACGCGCCCTCCCGATCTACCAGTCGAGTGCGTTCGTCTTCGACGACACCGCGGACGCCGCGGCGCGCTTCGCGCTGCAGAAGTACGGCAACATCTACTCGCGCCTCGCGAACCCGACGGTCGCGAGCTTCGAGGAGCGGGTCGCGAGCCTCGAAGGCGGCCTCGGCGCCGTCGCCACCGCCTCGGGCCTCGCGGCGCAGTACATCACGTTCGCGAGCCTCGCGGGCTCCGGCGACCACATCGTCGCCTCGGCGAACCTCTACGGCGGCTCGATCACCCAGCTGGATGTCACGCTCCGCCGCTTCGGCATCGACACGACGTTCGTGCGCTCCTCCGACCCCGCCGACTACGCAGCCGCGATCACCGACAAGACCAGGGCGCTCTTCGTCGAGACCATCGCGAACCCGTCGGGCGAGATCGCCGACCTCGAGGGGCTGGCCGACGTGGCACACGCCCACGGCATCCCCTTCATCGTCGACTCGACGATCGCGACGCCCTACCTGAACCGCCCGATCGAGTGGGGCGCCGACATCGTCACGCACTCGGCCACGAAGTTCCTCGGCGGGCACGGCACCACCCTCGGCGGCGTCGTCGTCGAGTCCGGCCGGTTCCACTGGCACTCCGAGAAGTTCCCGCTGTTCGGCCAGCCCGTGCCGAGCTACGGCGGACTCGAGTGGTCGGGCAACTTCGGCGAGTACGCGTTCCTCACGCGCCTGCGCGCCGAGCAGCTCCGCGACATCGGTCCCGCGCTCGCTCCGCACTCCGCCTTCCTGCTCGCGCAGGGCGTCGAGACGCTGCCGTACCGCATCCAGGCCCACATCGACAATGCGCGCGCGGTCGCCGAGTGGCTCGAGTCCGACCCGCGCATCGAGAACGTCTGGTGGGCCGGCCTGCCGAACCACCCGCACTTCGACCGGGCCCAGAAGTACCTGCCCAAGGGCGCCGGAAGCGTCTTCAGCTTCGAGGTCAAGGGCGGTCGCGCCGTCGGCCAGACCCTCATCGAGTCGGTCAACCTCGCGTCGCACCTCGCGAACATCGGCGACGCGAAGACGCTCATCATCCACCCGGCGTCGACCACGCACGCGCAGCTGACCGAGCAGCAGCTCGTCGACGCGGGCGTGCTTCCCGGCGTCGTGCGGATTAGCGTGGGCATCGAAGACGTTGAAGACATCATCGACGACCTCGACCAGGCCCTGACGGCCGCGACTGGAGCAGCACGATGAGCACCGTGACCGACACCGACAGCACCACCGCCACGACGGATGCCGCGGCATCCGAAGACCTCGAGACCGTTCGCCTCGTCAACGGCCTCTCGTGCGACCTGCCCGCGAGCTCGCCGCTCGCGAAGCTGCTGAAGTCGCAGCGCACCTGGGTCGGCCCCGACGCCAAGCAGCGCCTCGCGATCCTCCGAGCCGCGAAGTCGGTCGCGATCGTCGGCGCCTCGCCGAAGCCGCAGCGCTCGAGCTTCTTCGTCGGCACGTACCTGCAGCAGTCGAGCGACTACCGCCTGTACTTCGTCAACCCGATGGAGACCGAGATCCTCGGCCAGCCGGCGTACGCCAGCCTGAAGGACCTGCCAGAGGTGCCCGACATCGTCGTGGTGTTCCGCCGCGGCAGCGACATCCCGAGCGTCATCGACGATGTCGTCGCCGTCGGCGCGAAGACCATCTGGGTGCAGCTCGGCATCTGGAACCAGGATGCCGCCTACTCCGGCGAGGAGCAGGGCCTCACCGTCGTCATGGACCGCTGCATCAAGGTCGAGCACGCCCGCTTCCACGGTGGACTGCACCTCCTCGGCTTCGACACGGGCCAGATCACGGCGCGCAAGACCGTCCGCTAGGCGCTGGTCGCCTTGAACCTCGGATGCCCCGGAACCGCGCGGTCCCGGGGCATCCGTCGTCCGCCGCGGCATCCGCCGCGCTGATCGCCCCGACCGCACGCATCGGCGGATTCGGCTGTTCGAAGCGCGCGGCCGGTCGCATGCTCAACCGACCCGCTGCAGCGCCCGCTCGCGCCGCGCGGCGACGCGCGAACCCGACTCCTTGCGCGCCATCCGGCGAAGCACGAGAGGCGCGACGATGAGTCCGGCGATCGCCCATGCCCCGAGCACGAGGGCCGTCTCGACGGTTCGCCACGATGCACCGATCTCGACGACGGCCGCAGAGTCCGGGAGGAGCGCCGAGCGCATGCCGAGGCCGAGCCAGTAGACCGGGAACGCCTGGGCGATCCACGCCAGCCAGGCGGGGAGCGCGGTGATCGGGGCGAAGATGCCCGAGATCGCGATGAGTCCGAGGATCGGCAACGAGACGTAGCCCGCGCCGCGAGAGCTCGCGACGAGCGATCCGAGCACCGCGCCGACGGTCTGCGTGGCGACGAGCCCGAGCAGCACCACCCACGCGAACGTCAGCCAGGAGCCCGGCCGGCCGAGGTCGAGCCCATCCACGAAGGACAGCCCGGGCAGGAGCACGATCGCGAGGTACGCGAGGACGGTCGTCGAGATCTGCACGAGCTTGCCGACGAGGTACGCCGGGATGCCGTCGGGAGTGATCTTCGCTCGCAGGAGCGAGCCGTCCTCGCGGTCGGCGGCGAGCTGCTGCACCACCAGGAGCATGCCGAGCGCGACGAACATGCCGAGCGCGCCGGGCAGGATGAACGTGTCGAGCGTGTAGCCGTCGCCGACCGGCACGTCGCGCACGAGGAACACGGCGACGAGCGTCGCGACGGGCCAGAGCAGCTGGCCGACCAGCTCGGCGCCGCTGAAGGCGAGCCGGAGCTCGGTCAGCCCGCGCGACAGCCCGGCACGCGCACCGGTGGCAGTGATGCTCACCGGTTCGCCTCCGCGAGGTCGTGGTCGCGCACAGGCCCGGTCGTCGACTCGGCCGACCGCACGATGGCGAGGTACGTGTCCTCGAGCGTTGCACGCCGGACCTCGAGGTCGGCGATGCCGGATTCGTGCTCCTGCAGGAGCTCTCGCACGAACGCGGTCGAGTCCGGCACCCGGCACGCGACGGGCCGCCCGTCGAGCTTCCAGCGCACCTCGTCGTCGCCGACGATCTCCCGGGCCAGTTCGTCGGCGGTGCCGTCGGCCACGATGCGCCCGTCGGCGAGGATGACGATGCGGTCGGCGAGCTCGTCGGCCTCGGCGAGGTCGTGCGTCGTCATCAGGATCGTCGCGTCGAACTCCTCCCGGATGCGGCGCACGAGGTCGTGGAAGTCCCGGCGCGCCTGCGGGTCGAGCCCCGCGGTCGGCTCGTCGAGGAACACGAGTTCCGGACGGCCGACGAGACCGATCGCGACGTCGAGGCGACGGCGCTGGCCTCCGGAGAGCGATCTGAGCATCCGGTCGGAGTGCTCGGCGAGCCCGACCGCGGCGAGGAGCGAGTCGACGTCCCATGGCCGCGCGACCTCCTCGGTCGCATACGGAGCGTAGAGCGAACCCTGATACGCGAGGATCTCGCGCACGCGCCACTTGGCGTGGTCGCGCCACGACTGCAGCACGATGCCGACGCGTGCACGCCACCGTTCATCGGCCAGCGCCGGGTCGACGCCGAGCACGTCGACGCGCCCGGCCGATCGGATCCGCAATCCCTCGAGGATCTCGATCGTGCTCGTCTTGCCTGCGCCGTTCGGACCGAGGAGTGCCAGCACCTCGCCGGTGCGCATCTCGAAGGTCACATCGCGGAGCACCTCCTGCGTGCCGTAGTCCATGCACAACCCCTCGACGGCGATGGCCGGCGGGGCGCTCCCTCCGCTCGTCGCGGACGGAGTCATCCGAGTGCCTCGAGACGCGCGATGAGCGCCGTCCGGTCGATGCCGGCGTAGGCGATCGCCCTGGGAACGGTGCCGAGATCGGCGCGCAGCGCGCCGACGGCCGCATCGGCGACGGCGAGCCGCTCGCGCTCGTCGCGGGATCGGCCCCGGTGAGCTCTGAAGTTCGCGCGTCGCAGCGCGTCGCGGATCGAGGCGCCCCAGCCGGGACGGGAGTCGCGTGTCGCGAGCAGCCGCTGCTCGGCGACCGGCTCGATGCCCGCAGCCCGCAGCGCGTGCTCCCGTTCGACGCGCAGCGCCGACTCGATTCCCTCGTAGTCGAGCCCGACCTCGGCCAACGAGTCCGCCGCGATGTCGCCGCTCGCCGCGATGGACAGGAGCAGGTGCTCGGATTCGACCTTGGCCGCGCCTCGCGATGCGGCCTCGTCGATCGAGCCGACCACGACCGACTTCAGGGTCGGGGCGAGACCGTCGGGCAGGTGCTCAGGCATTGCGCCTCCTCAGTTCGAGCCCCGCGGTCTCCAGTCGCCGGTGGTGCTTCTTGTGCACGGCCTGGCGGGTGACGCCGAGGGCCTCGGCGACCTGGGCCCAGCTCCAGCCTGCGCGCATGGCGCGCTCGACGGCGGCGTCCTCGAGGCGGTCGGCGAGATCGCGCAGTGCGACGACGGCGGCGAGATCGTCGGACTCGGCGCCGGTGGGGTCCGGGCTCTGGCCGATCGGCGTAGGCGGGGTCATGGAAGCAACCTATGTTGCTTATCAGGGATTGTCAACCAGAGTTGCTCAGAAGCGATCGGATGCCGCGGCATCCGCTCGCGCTACTCCCCCGACGCGCCCGAATCGCCCCAGAACGCCACGAGGGCATCGGTGATCGCCGCCCGCACGTCGCCGTCGGGAATCGTCGCGACGCCGTCGCCCGGCTGCACGCCGTAGTTGCCGAAGCTCGCGTGGTTCGCGCCCTCGATCTCGACGTAGGTCGTGTCGGCCGGAACCAGGTGCGCGGCGCCCTCGATCTTGTCGGGCGTGCTGAGCCCGTCTTCGCTGCCCGAGATGCTGAGCACGGCGAGGTCGGTGCCGCTCACGTCGTTCGCGCAGTACGAGCCGAAGAACACGAGGCCGGCGACCTCCTCGCCGTCGGCCGCCATCATGCACGCACGCACCCCGCCGAGCGAATGCCCGCCGATGTACCACTCGTCGACGTCGGGCGCGTGGCTCGTGAAGGTGTCGAGCGGGCGCTGGTCGAAGAAGGCGAGGTTCAGCGTGGGCTTCGTGATGACGACGGTCGTGCCGGTCTCGGCGGCGGCGTCGACGAGCTTCGCCAGGTAGGCGTACGGGTCGACCTTCGCCCCGGGAATGAACACGAGGCCGCGATCGGATGCCGCGTCGACGGGGGTCATCACGACCGAGTCGTCGAAGGACTCGATGCTCACCCGGTCGTCCGTCCACGCCTCGAGGGCCGCAGGCCGTTCGCCCTGCATGACCGTGTTCGCCCACACGAGGAAGCCGACGACGATCAGCACGAGCACAGTCAGCACCGCGAGCAGGATCCGGATGACGCGGCGCCCGGTCGATCGTTCGTGTGCTGGCTCGTGCTCGGCGGCGTTCGTCATACCCCGAGTCTCGCAGTTCGGCCGCGGCGACGCGTGCGACTTTCGGACGGTTCGGCGTCGACGAGCTCGACGTCAGTGGCGCTCGACCATGTTGCCGTCGCCCGTCACGCGTACCGGTTGCGGGTCGTTGCCGGCTTCGACGCCGTTGTCGTCGCCCTTGATCTCGACCGATCCGACGGTCTCGGCCTCGAGGTCGTTGTCGTTGCCCGCGATCACGATCGACGCGATGGTGGTCGCCTCGACGTCGTTGTCGTCGCCCTTGATCGTGACGGCGCCCACACCGGAGCCCGAATCGACCTCGTTCGCACGACCATCGATGCTGAGCGCGGTGGTCGCCCCCATGCGCACGTCGAGGCCGTTGCCGCGCACGATGACCTCGGCGCAGTCGCCGACGATCTCGTACGCCACGCGCTCGCCGTCGAGCGTCACGCTCGACGCCTCCGCGCACGAGACCTGCTCTCGGCCGCCGGCGCCCGCCCCATCGCCGGAGCCACTGGAGCCGTCGCCCCCGCCCTGGCCGCCGGGCGGCCCGACGCATCCGGCGAGCAGCAGGATTCCGGTCAGTCCGAGCAGTGTCCCCACAGGTGCGCGCATGTCATCCCCCCGAGCCCAGCTTAGACAGGCGACCGCGCCGCGCTCCAGCCCCGGAACCTCGCCGGTAGGCTCGTGCCGTGCACACCGACCCCGGCGAGTCCCCCCGCGTGCGCGTGCTGGGCCCGATCTCGGTCGAGGGCCCCGACGGCAGCCGGGTCGAGCCTCCCGGCGCGCTCGCGAAGGCGCTGATCGCCGTGCTCGCGGTACTTCCGCGGGCCGCCGGCGGCGGGGTCGGGGTCGAGGCGATCGTCGACGAGATCTGGGGCGACGCACCGCCGCGCAACGCGAAGGCCGCGCTGCAGACGCTCGTCAGCCGGCTGCGAACGGTCGCCGCCGACGGCGTGCTGCGCTCGGTTCCCGGCGGCTACGCGCTCGGGGTCGATGCGTCGCAGCTCGACCTCGCGCTCGCCGCGCAGTCGTCGACGGACGCCGAATCCGACCTCGCCGCGCTCGATCACGCCCTCGCCCTCTGGCGCGGCGACCCCGGGTCCGACCTCGGCGATGCGCCGATCGCCGAGGCGCTCTCCGAGCGGGCGTCCGCGGCGCGATCCGCGTTGCTCGAGCGCCGCGCGCGCCTGCGCGCCGACCTCGGCGACCACGCGGGCGCCGCGGCCGACCTCGACGTGCTGCTCGCGCTGCACCCGCTCAACGAGCAGCTCGTCGAGGCGCACCTGCGCGAGCTCGCGGCATCCGGACGACGTGTCGACGCCCTCGCGGCGTTCGCCGCGTTCCGCGAACGCCTCGGCGAGGAGCTCGGCGTCTCGCCGTCGGCCGGGCTCGTCGCGCTGAACGCCGAGTTGCTGCGCGACGAGCCCGCACCCCCCGGAGCGTCGGGCACGCGCCGCAGGGTGGGCGTGCGCGCGGCGCCGAACGCGCTCATCGGCCGCGACGACGACCTCGAGGCGGTCGAGCACGCCATGGCCGCACACCGGCTCGTGACGATCCTCGGGCCTGGCGGCCTCGGCAAGACCCGCCTCGCCCAGGAGCTCGCGCTGCGATCCGAGGCACCCGCCGTCGTGGTCGTCGAGCTGGCGAGCGTGCGCACCGACGACGACGTGGCCCTCGCGCTCGGCTCCGCGCTCGGCATCCGCGAGGCCAGTACCGCCCAGCGGCTCGCCGAGACGGCGGTCGGGCGTCGCGACGCGCGCACGCGCATCATCGAACAGCTCGCCGAACGGCCCACGCTCCTCGTGCTCGACAACTGCGAGCAGATCGTCGAGGGCGTCGCCACCTGGACCGCCGAGCTCCTGGCCGCCGTGCCGACCCTGCGGGTGCTCGCGACCAGCCGCAGCCCGCTCGCGATCGGCGCGGAGCAGGTGTACCCGCTCGCGACCCTCGCCACGCTCGCCGGCGACGGATCGGACTCCGAGCCCGGCCCGGCGGCCCGCCTGTTCCTCGAGCGTGCGAGGTCGGCCCGCCCCGCGGCGTCCCTCCCCCTCGACGTCGTCCAGCGCCTCTGCGATCGCCTCGACGGGCTGCCGCTCGCGATCGAGCTCGCCGCGGCCCGGGTGCGGTCGATGAGCGTCGAGCAGATCGAGTCGCGGCTCGCCGACCGGTTCACGCTGCTCGCGAGCGGCGACCGCTCGGCGCCGGAACGCCAGCGCACGCTCGCCGCGGTCATCGAGTGGAGCTGGGCCCTGCTGACGCCCGCCGAGCAGGCCGCGCTGCCGAGGCTCTCCTGGTTCGTCGACGGGTTCGGCGCGGATGCCGCGGACGCCGTGCTCGGCACCGCCGACGCCGTCTGGGTGCTCGACGGGCTCATCGCCCAGTCGCTGCTCGCCGTCGCCGAGGACGCGCTCGGCCAACCGCGGTTCCGCATGCTCGAGACCGTGCGCGAGTTCGGGCAGCTGCGGCTCGGCGCCGACGACCGCGCCGAGGTCATCGCGGCGATGGCCGGCTGGGCCTCCGAGTTCTCGCGGCGTTCGCTCGGTCGGGTGCGGGGGCCGGAGCAGCTGCCCACCTTCGCCGCGATCGCGATCGAGCAGGACAACCTCGTGGCCGTGCTGCGCTCGGCGATCCAGCGACGCGATGCGCCGACGATCACCTCGGTCTTCGCCGCGCTCGGCTACTTCTGGACCGTCAGGAGCGCGCACTCCGAGATCCTCGGCCTCAGCGATGCCGTGCTCGACGCGACCAGGGGCACCCGGCCGGATGCCGCGCACGCCGAGGCGGCGACGCTCGGCCTCATCCTCATCGCCGGCACGAACTTCGCCGCGGACACCCCCGTCGGCCTGCGCGCCCTCGCCCGCCTGCGCGCGGTCGCCAGGCTCGGACTCCCGGGGGCGCCGTGGATCGACGCCATCACGCAGTTCCTCCTCGCGATGCCCGACCTCGAACTGGCCGGCACCCTCATCGCGTCGATGACGGAGTCCGACGACCCCGAGACCGCCCTGCTCGCGAACATCCTGCAGTCGCAGTTCACCGAGAACGAGGGCGAGCCCGGCCTGGCCGCCGAGTACGCCCTGCGAACGCACCGCCTCGCCGAGCAGGTCGGCGACGCCTGGGCCTCCGCGATGTCCGCGCTCATGCTCGCCGAGCTCGCCGGGCAGCGCGGCGCCTCCGACGAAGCCCTCGAGTGGGCGACCGAGGCACGCGCGGGCATGGTGCGGCTCGAGGCGACCCAGGACCTGCTCCAGATCGACTGGATGGTCACGAGCCACCTCATCTCGGCCGGCCGCCTCGACGACGCCGAGGAGCGGCTCGCGATCCAGGCCGCCGACGACCGCATCACGAGCGACGGGATCCCCCAGGCGATGACCGCGCAGCTCGGGCTCGTCGAGATCGCCCGGCTCCGGGGCGAGACCACGCTCGCGCTCCAGCGGGCGCCGAAGGTGCTCGCGCAGTTCACGCAGGCGCGCCAGCGATCGTCGCCGTGGTACCAGATCGCGCTCGCCGCGCTCGTGGCGGGCGGCGTGGAGTCCGGCTGGCCGGAGGCCGTCGTCGCCGAGTGGGCCGAGCTGATGCGGCGGCGCACGGTCGCGGCGCTGCGCGTTCGGGGCGACGTCTTCACGGACCGGCCGGTGCTCGGCACGGTCGCCGCAGGGTGGAGCGCGTGGGCGGTGCGGCATCCGTCGCTCTCCGAGCGCGCGGTCGAGACGTTCGCGCTCGCCGAGGTGCTGCACTCGCGGCAGGACCTTCCCGCCTTGCGCCTCGAGAACATCGCCGCGGTCATCGCCGACCACGCGGGCGCCGAGCGCCTCGCCGCCGCGCGCGCCGCGGCATCCGTGCTGTCGAACGCCGAACGCACGGAACGGGCTCGCGCGCTGATCGCGGAGCCCGTTCCTGGAATGTGACGGCGCCGACCGCGGCCGGCGCTCGGGTCACGCCTTGCGCATGTACGCCTTCACGGTGAGCGGGGCGAACACCGCGACGATGACGGCCGCGCCGAGCAGCGTGAGCCACGCATCGGCGCCGAAGACGCCGGTGTTCATGAGTTCGCGTGCGGCGTTCACCAGGTGCGTGACCGGGTTGTAGGCGACGACGGTCTGCAGCCAGTCCGGCATGGTGTCGGTCGGAGCGAAGGCGCCGGACAGGAAGGTCAGCGGGAACAGCACGAGCATCGAGATGCCCTGCACGCTCGACGCCGTGCGCGCGATCACGCCGAAGAAGGCGAAGATCCAGCTGAGGCCCCAGGCGCAGGCGATCACGAGCAGCGCCGCGACCACGACGCCGCCGGCACCGCCGCCGGGCTGGAAGCCCATCAGGAAGCCCATGGCGAGGGTGATCGTGGTGGCGATCGCGTAGCGGAGGGTGTCGGCGAGCAACGCGCCGGAGAGCGGCGCGATGCGGGCGATGGGCAGCGAGCGGAACCGGTCGAACACGCCCTTGTCCATGTCCTCCCGCAGCTGCACGCCCGTCACGATGGAGCCGGTGATGACGGTCTGCACGAGGATCCCCGGGATGATGATGGGCAGGTAGCTCTGGATGTCGCCGGAGATCGCACCGCCGAAGATGTAGACGAACATCACGGTGAAGATGATCGGCTGCAGCGTCACGTCGAACAGCTGCTCCGGGGTGCGCTTGATCTTCAGGAGGCCTCGATAGGCCATCGTGAACGTGTGCGAGACGGTCTCGGGGATCGAGACCCGGTTCCTCAGGGTGCGTTGCGCACCAGGGACGATCGGCGACTCGGTGGTCGCCTTCGGGGAAAGCGTGGTGGTGGTCATGCGCGGCTCCCTTCGAGCTCTGCGGATGCTGCGGACTCGGCCTCGTCGTCGGATTCGACGCCGTGACCGGTGAGCGTGAGGAACACCTCGTCGAGCGTGGGCTTCTGCACGCTCATCTCGGCGAGGCGGATGCCCTCGTCGCGGAGCGTCACGAGCAGCTCGGTGACGAGGTCGGGGTTGTTCATGGGTGCGGTGATGCGACCGGCCTCCGGCGAGACGGACGCCGCGACGCCGAGCACGCGCTGGATCGCGACGCGGACGTCGTCGGTGTCGGAGACGCTCGCGAGGCGCAGTTCGAGGGTCGACTCCCCGACCGACGCCTTCAGCTCGTTCGCGGTGCCCTCGGCGACGACCCGGCCGCGGTCGATGACCGCGATGCGGTCGGCGAGCTGGTCGGCCTCGTCGAGGTACTGCGTGGTGAGCAGGACCGTCGAACCCGACGACACGAGTCGGCGGATGGTCTCCCACATCTGGATGCGGGTGCGCGGGTCCAGGCCCGTGGTCGGCTCGTCCAGGAAGATGAGCGGCGGCTGCGCGATGAGGCTCGCGGCGAGGTCGAGGCGTCGGCGCATGCCGCCCGAGAAGTTCTTGAGCGGTCGCTTGGCGGCCTCCGTCAGCCCGAACTCCTCGAGGAGCTCGGCCGACTTGCGCCGCGACGCCGCTCCGCTCAGGCCGTGCAGGCGTGAGAACAGGTAGAGGTTCTCGTTCGCCGAGAGCGTCTCGTCGACCGAGGCGTACTGCCCGGTGACGCCGATGAGCTGGCGCACGACCTGCGACTCGCGCTGCACGTCGTGGCCGAAGATGCGGGCGGTGCCGCCGTCGGGTCGCAGCAGGGTCGCGAGCATGGAGATCGTGGTGGTCTTGCCGGCGCCGTTGGGGCCGAGCACGCCGTAGACGGTGCCGGTCGCGACGCGGAGGTCCACGCCGTCGACGGCGCGATTGGATCCGAAGGTCTTCACGAGGCCCTCGGCCTCGACGGCCCAGCCGCGCCCGGCGGTGGTGTCGTGTGAAGTGAATGTGGTCATGTCGACCATGGTGCGCGCCGGCGCTCACACGGGGCTTTCACGGCGCTGACATGCCACGGCAGGACGTGTCAGCGCTCGGACTCGGCCGCATGCGGCCGCCGGACCGGGTGCCTCCGCCCGCCTGCCCGCCCGCCTGCCGGCCCGCCCGCCTGCCGGCCCGCGACATGCGCCACAGGACGGGCCCCGCCGTCGCGGCGGAGCCCGTCCCGTTGATTCACTGCCGCTGCGCGCGTCAGGACGCGAGCGCCTCCTGCCACTCGATGAGGTCGGCGATCTTCGCGACGAGCACAGCGTCCTGGATGCCGTTCGCCTTGCCCCGGGCCTGCTTCAGCACGTGGGTCGCACGCTCGTGATCGCCGGCGCCGGCCGCGGCTTCAGCGGTCTCGAGGTACGCCGCGACGTCGCCGGCGAGCTTCTGGTTCTTCTTCGACTCGCCGGCGAGGCCCGTCAGGATCCCGCCGACCTCGCCGAAGGTCACGCAGTCGCCGCCACCGGTCACCTCGCCCGCCGTCCACTCGATGCCGCCCAGCACGTGGCTGAGGAAGAGCGGGTCGGTCCAGGAGGCATCCGTGTGTCCGGCGCCCTCGTACCAGGAGCGACCGCCCTCGAAGTTCTGGCACCACGCGAGCGGGTGGTCTGCACCCATCGCGCCACCGCCCGGGTTGTACGTCGACTCGTCGAGGGTGATGAGCACGTGCACGTCGTCACGCGGATTCGTCGTGAAGTTGTACCACTCGTCGAACCGCACCCACGCGGCGGGCAGCATGCTCGTCGACGGATGCCCCGGGCTCTCGACGCGCATGGTGGCCGTCTGCTGGGCGGGATGGTTGCGGAAGCGTGCGCTGCCGCCGGTGAGCTCGCTGTACCACGGCACCGTGTGCATCGAGTCCGTCGCGGCGTGAAGTCCGACGTAGCCGCCGCCACCGCGGATGTATCCCTGGAAGGCTGCGAGCTCGGCGTCATCGAGCAGGCGCGGGCGGTTGGGGTCGAGATTGTTCGTGCCGTCGACCGGCGAGGCGAAGATGATCGTCGCGTACTTCGACAGGTCGGCCGCGGTGGTGAACGGCGAGCTCGCGAGTGTGAGCGCCGGCTGGCCGGGCGAGCTGCCCTGGGGCGGATCCCAGACGTCGACGCCGAACCCGTGCGCCTCTCCGAGCTCGATGATCGCGCGGGTCGTGTCGTCGATGTGAGAGTGACGGAAGCCGAGGGTCTCCCCGACGACGAGCACCTGGTACTCGTTGTCTGCGGCGTTCGCGGGGGCAGCCGCGATGCCGAGGCCGAGCGTGACGCCGACGGCGCAGAGGCCGGTGATCGCACGTTGGACATGGTGCTTCATAGGTCGTTCTCCTCTTCGAGTGGACCGTTTCTCCGAGCTGGACCGTTCGCCGCCTGCGCCATATGTTGCCTCAGACGACATATCTACCACCACGAGACTATTGCGGCGGTCCGATCGATGTCAACGGTCCGGACAATACCCGGTTGTTCCAAGCTCAACTTTCGCTCGAGTCTCGGCAGAAGTGCGCGGACGATCGCCGCGCGCGAGTTCGGCGACGATCGGCCAGACCACGCAGGATCCGTGCACCCTGCCGGCGAATGCGTGCACGGTCTGCGGCGTACGCTGGAACCCGTGACAGCGTTCGTCTCCGCCCTCGATCTCTTCTCGATCGGGATCGGCCCATCGAGTTCGCACACCGTCGGTCCCATGCGGGCGGCTCGGGCGTTCGCCGAACGCCTCGCCGACGACGGCCTGCTCGACCGGGTCGACCGCGTCACGTGCACGCTCTACGGCTCGCTCGGCGCGACCGGGCTCGGCCATGGCACCCCCGACGCCGTCGTCGCGGGCCTCAGGGGCCTCCGGCCGGACGACTGCGACCCCGACGACGTGCGCAACGCCTGGACGGCGCTCGGCGAGGGCGCCGAGGTGCTCCTCGCGGGGCGGCATCAGATCACGATGTCGAGCGAGGACGTCTCGTTCGCGCCGCGCACCCGGCTGCCGGGCCACCCGAACGCGCTGACGCTGCACGCCTGGCACGACGACGACGCGCTGCCGCTCGTCGAGGAGACCTACTACTCGGTGGGCGGCGGGTTCATCCGTCGCGACGGCGACGCCCCGCAGGAGTCCGAGGTCGTGCGATACCCGCTCGCGTACTCCACCGCGGCCGAACTGCTCGAGCTCTGCGAGCTGCACGACGTGTCGATGTGCGACATCGTGCGCTCGAACGAGGTCGCCCTGCACGGCGAGGCCGGCATCGACGCCGGTCTCGACGCGATCTGGTCGGCGATGGCCGTCTGCGTCGAGCACGGGCTCGCGACCGAGGGCACGCTGCCCGGCGGCCTCAAGGTCAAGCGCCGGGCCCCCCACGTGCGCCGCCGCCTCGAGGCGTACGAACGCGACGAGGCCGCGCACCCCGGCGCCCGCGACACGTCGACCGAGTGGCTGCACGCGTTCGCGCTCGCGGTGAACGAGGAGAACGCGTCGGGCGGTCGCGTGGTCACCGCGCCCACGAACGGCGCCGCGGGCATCATCCCCGCGGTCGGCCACTACTACCTGAGGTTCGTTCCGGGCGCGGATGCCGCCGGCATCCGTCGCTACCTGCTGACGGCCGCGGCGATCGCCTCCCTCGTCAAGCGCAACGCCTCGATCTCGGGCGCCGAGGGCGGATGCCAGGCCGAGGTCGGATCCGCGTGCGCGATGGCCGCCGGCGCGCTCTGCGCCGTGCTCGGCGGCACGCCCCGCCAGGTCGAGAACGCGGCAGAGATCGCGATGGAGCACCACCTCGGCCTCACGTGCGACCCGGTCGGCGGCCTCGTGCAGGTGCCGTGCATCGAGCGCAACGCGATCGCGTCGTCGACCGCGGTCTCGGCCGCGCGCCTCGCGCTGCACGGCGACGGCACGCATCTCGTCTCGCTCGACACGGTCATCGAGACCATGCGGCAGACGGGCATCGACATGAAGT
This sequence comes from Agromyces sp. PvR057, assembly GCF_040547485.1. Classification (NCBI taxonomy): domain Bacteria; kingdom Bacillati; phylum Actinomycetota; class Actinomycetes; order Micrococcales; family Microbacteriaceae; genus Agromyces; species Agromyces sp. PvR057. The sequence goes on along the minus strand of NZ_JBEPPT010000001.1, from coordinate 1,179,640 downwards.
CGAAGTACAAGGAGACGAGCCTCGGCGGACTCGCCGTCAATGTCGTGGAGTGCTGACCGGGCCGTGCAGGCGGCGCTGCGCGGCCCGAGCCGGTTCGCCCGTCGTGGGCTCAGCAGGCGCAGGTGATGCCGCTGTCGATCGCCGTCACGGATGCCGCGGCGCCGGTCGCGGCACCGGCCCCCGTGAGCCCGGTCGGCGTGACGTTCGTGAGCCCGTCGGGCACCCGCTGGGCGAGGCCGTCGGCCGTGTCGAACGCGAAGCCCTCGCGCACCCAGTACTCGAAGCCGCCGATCATCTCCTTCACCGGGTGGCCGAGCGTCGCGAACTCGAGCGCCGACTTCGTCGCGCCGTTGCACGCCGGGCCCCAGCAGTAGACGACGACCGGGGTGCCCGTCGGCACGACGGATGCCGCGAGCCGGGCGATGTCGCGACGTGGCAGGTGCACGGCGCCGGGCACGTGCCCCTGGGCCCAGGCCGCGTCGTTGCGGGTGTCGATGAGCACGAACGGCTCGCCGTCGGCGAGGGCGGCGTGCACGTCGGAGACGTCGGCCTCGAAGCCGAGGCGTCCGCGGAAGTGCGCGATCGCGTCGACCGGCGCTGCGACGTGCTCGAACAGGGAGGCGGTGGCGGTATCTTGCGTCATGCCTTGATGCTGCCATCGGGATGCCGCGCCGCGGTCGTGAAATCCGGACGACGACCCGCGACATCCGGCCACGTGCCGTCGCACCCGCCCGCCTTGGCCGGGCGGGCGGGTCCTGCCTGCACGTCGGGCCGGCGGGTCGGACGTGCGGGTCAGGCCGGCGTGAGGAACGCGGTCGCCGCCGCCGCGAGCGCGGCCAGGTCGTCGACGTGCGAGAGCTCGCGCGCCGAGTGCATCGACAGCAGCGGCGTGCCGACGTCGACCGTGCGGATGCCGAGGCGCGTCGCGCTCAGCGGACCGATCGTCGAGCCGCACGGGATCGCGTTGTTCGACACGAACGGCTGGAAGCGCACGCCCGCCTGCTCGCAGGCCCGCGCCCACAGCGCCGAGCCGTGCGCGTCGGTCGCGTACTTCTGGTTGGCGTTCAGCTTCAGCAGCGGACCGTCGCCCAGGTGCGGGCGGTTCACGGGGTCGTGCCGCTCGGGGTAGTTCGGGTGCACGGCGTGGCCGGCGTCGGACGAGAGCAGCCACGACGCGGCGAACGCGCGGCGGCGGTCGTGCTCGTCGGCGCCCAGCCCGGCGGCGATGCGCGCGAGGACGTCGACGAGGAACGGCCCGCTCGCGCCCGAGCGCGACTCGGAGCCGAGCTCCTCGTGATCGAAGGCGGCGAGCACGCTGACATGGTCGGATGCCGCGTCGTCGCCCGCCGCGAGCAGCGCCACGAGCCCGGCATGCACCGACGTGAGGTTGTCCTGGCGACCGGCGGCGAAGAACACGTCGTCGAGTCCGAAGCGCGCGGGAGCCGCCGTGTCGGCCACGAGCACGTCGTGCCCCGCGACCTCCTCCGCGTGGAGGCCGGCGATGCCCGCGAGGTGCGCGAGCACGTCGCCCGCGGCACCCGAGCCCCAGATCGGCTGCAGGTGGCGCTGGCGGTCGAGCGTGAGGCCCTTGTTCACCTCGCGATCGAGGTGGATCGCGAGCTGCGGGATGCGCAGCAGCGGGCCCGTGCGCACGAGGTGCTCGGCGCCGTCGGCGGTCACGAGACGACCGGCGAGCTCGAGCTCGCGATCGAGCCACGAGTTCAGCAGCGGACCGCCGTAGACCTCGACGCCCGCCTGCAGCACGCCCTCGGAGCTCGTGGAGGCGCCGGGCTTCAGCTTGAACGAGGGCGAGTCGGTGTGCGCGCCGATGATGCGGTAGGCGCTCGTCGCGCTCGCGGCCTCGGGCTGCACCCACGCGATGACGGCGCCGTCGCGCACGACCACCCTCCGGCCGGGGCCGACGGGCCACTCGTCGAGCTCGTCGAGCCGCTGGAAGCCGGCGGCGACGAGGCGATCGGCGACGGCGGCCGCCGCGTGGTACGACGACGGCGATTCGCGGATGAAGGCGGAGAGATCTTCGATGTGGGCGTCACGGTCAACGAGGGGCATGGTCCAATCCAACACCGTGCCCGGGACCGACGCGAACCGGCCGAGGTCGCGCCGCGAGGTGTTCGCCCGATCGTGACCTAGGCGAAACGCACGCTCTGCTGCAGCCGCGTGCGCACCTCCATGACCTCGGCGCCGCCGATGAAGGGGGACCCGGGGATGCCCTCGCGCACGGCGCTCGCGACCCGCGACGCCCGCGCGAGGACGACGACGGCGCCGCGATTGGTGCCGCCGACCTGCAGCGGCTCCTCGGCGAACTCGTCGGGCACGACGACGACGAGCCCGGTCGGCTTGACCTTCGCGGCGCGCCCGATCGCCTTCGCTCGGGCCGCGAGGGCGCGGATCGGGCGCTCGCCCGCGAGCGCGTCGCCGACGAGCTCGCCCCGGCGGAAGCGCACGGGGCCGCCCCAGTCCTCCGACTGGATGGCGAACAGGCCCGTCGGGCCGAGCACGAGGTGGTCGAGCTTCGGGGGAAGCCCCGGCCCCGCGGCATCCGTCGCCACGTCGTGCCAGACGGTGAACGCGATGCCGAGCGTCGAGAGCGAACGCGCCGTGGCCTCCTCGGCGAGCGCATCGGCGAGGAGGTGCCGGATCTCGCGCGGCGCGCGGCGCACGAGCGAGGGGTCGTACGGGTCGGGGATCTCGTCGCCGAGGCCGACCCACTCGCGGATGCCGTCGAGGTAGCGCTGCCGGGTGAGCCCGCCGGGGTGGCCGTAGGAGCGCGCGAGCGGACGCGAGTCGCGCGGCGGGCGCGGCGGCGCGGGGGCCCAGGTCGCCCGCGTGGGCTCGGCCGCGGCACTGCGGCCGCCGCGGTCGAACGCTGCGCGCGCGCTGGGCGTTCCCACGAGGGTCCACGCGCGCTGCACGGCGTCGAACTGCGTGGTCGAGCCGCCGGTGTCCGGATGCGCGTGCCGGAGCGCGCGGCGGTACGCACGGCGGAGTTCGTCGGCGTTCGCGTCGGCGCGGACCCCGAGCACCTCGTACGGTGAGGCGGAGAGCGGACTGTCGGGCATGGGCTCGCTTTCGTTGTGCGCAGACGAGACTACCGCCGTGTCGCTGCACGTCGGCGGAGCGACGGATGCCGCGCCGACACGGTTCGCGCGCACGCTCCGCCTCCCGCACCTGAGGTTTCCTCGTCGATAGACTCCGGCCGGGCGGCCACGCCGCGGACGGAGGCGAACCATGTCGATCGAGGTCAACTACTGGACCGTGCTGCTCGCGACCCTGTCCACGATGATCGTGGGCTCGTTCTGGTACACCCCCGCGGTGTTCGGCAACTACTGGATGCGCGTCGCGAAGGTCGACATGGAGGATCGCAGCGCCGTCGGCCCGATCCTCACCACGCTGCTCGTGAGCTTCATCTCGGCGTGGGTGCTCGCGGTCGCGGTCACGGTCGCCTGGACGGCGATCGGGGGCGGCTTCCTGCTCGTGGCGCTCGCGACGGCGCTGCTCGGCTGGGCCGGATTCACGGCCGCGCGGTTCATCACGCACGACGCGTTCGAGGGCCGGCCCGCCGGGCTCACACTGCTGAACATCGCGCACGAGCTCGTGACGTTCGTCGTCATGGGCCTCATCATCGGCGCGTGGCCGCCGGCCGGCACGGTCTGACGACGGTCACTCCGCGAAGCGCAGCATCCCGTCGTCGACGAGGGTGCGCACGGCGGGCAGCAGCTCGGCGGTGAGCGCCGCGGCATCCACCTCGAGCAGGTGCGCGATGGCCGCGATGATCTGCCCGATCTCGAGGTCGCCGTCGCAGGCGCCGACGAGCGCGGCGAGGCCGGTGTCGAGCGTGATGGCGCGGCCGAACCCGCCGCCCTGGCGCAGCAGCATCGCGGTCGGGTTCTCGTCGCCTGGCCAGTGGTGGCGCTCCTCGGTGACGTCGGGTGCGACCACGAGTCGGGTGCGCGCGAGCTCGACGTCGTCGAGGAGCGCCTGCGCGTCATGCGCGACGAGGCACTCCGACAGGTGCGAGCCGAGCGTCGACCCGTCGCCGCCGAGCGGTCCGTGCAGGCGTTCGAGGCGTGCAAGGCGCGGGGCGTCGGATGCCTCGGGCCGCCGCAGCAGCACGTACCCGAAGCCGACCTGGCGCACGCCGCGGTCGGCGAAGTCGTCGAGCCAGGCGTCGTAGAGGGCGTCGAAGCGTTCGCCCGGCCGGGTGCCGCCGTCGCGGATCCAGGTCTCGGCGTACTCGGTGACGTGCTGCACCTCGCGTTCGACGATCCAGTGGTCGAGGCCGCTGCGCTCGACCCAGCCGGCGACGCGGTCGAAGGCGTCGTCGCGGGCACGGTACTCCCAGTTGCCGAGCAACTGGGCGACGCCGCCGGGTTCGAGGTGCTCGCCGACGCCCGTGACCACGGCCTCGACGATGCCGTCGCCGACCATGCCGCCGTCGCGGTAGTCGTACTCGGGCACGCCCTCGCGTCGCGGCGTGATGACGAACGGCGGGTTCGACACCACGCGGTCGAAGCGTTCGCCGGCGACGGGCTCGAAGAGGCTCCCGAGGCGGAACTCGACGCCCTCGATGCCGTTCAGCTCCATGTTCATGCGCGCGATCGCGAGCGCCCGCTCCGAGATGTCGGTCGCGACGATGCGGTCGGCGAACCGCGACGCGTGCATCGCCTGGATGCCGCATCCGGTGCCGAGGTCGAGCACGCTGGCCGCGGCATCCGGGATCATCAGGCCCGACAGCGTCGACGAGGCGCCGCCGACGCCGAGCACGTGATGCTCGCCGAGTGCGTGGCCGAGCGCGAGTTCGCCGAGGTCGGAGACGATCCACCACTGTCCGGACCCGAGCGCGTCGGTGAACGCGTACGGGCGGAGGTCGAGCAGGGCCCGGATGTCGCGTGCCGCCGCATCCGCTCCCCCGACGTCGTCGCCCGACGCCGTGCCGGCCGAGCCGACCAGGCCGAGCTCGATCGCCCCGTCGACGCCGACCGTGGGCAGTGCCCGCTCGAGTTCGGCACGCGGAACCGGCAGCCCGAGCACGAACAGCTCGGCCAGGGTCGCCAGGTCGGCGGAGGCCGCGTGCTCGGCACGCCTGGCGTCGAGCACCCGCCTGGCCGGCACGCGCTGCCCGCGGTGCAGGGCCGCGGCCGCCTCGGCGCCCCACAGCGACTCGAGCGCCGCGACGTGGAACCGCGAGGACCCGAGGTCGTCGCGGAGCCGCCGGAGCAGCTCGCCCCGACGCTCGGCCGTCGCGGTGCCGATGCGGTCGGGGTCGGATCCTTCGTGCGCGTCCATCCGTCCATTCAAGCGCACGCCCCCGGCAGGCCCCGTCGACACGGGGCGTCACGCACGTGTCATCCGATGGCCATCTGGGGTCATGGCCCGTAACCCGCGCGACACACGACCCCCGTACCGTTGGTTACGATCTAGACAGCGAGGGGAGGTCGCCATGACACACGCGACGACGCTGGAGAACCTGCGGCAGGATGCCCGTGACGAGCTCTCGGCGCTCATCGAACTGCGATGCCGTCTCGGCGAGGACCCCTGGGTCTTCCTGCCCGACCTGCCGTCGGTCGACGAGCAGGTGGTGGCGACGCTCCGCGAGGAGCGCCTGCACTCCGAGCGCTGGAGCCCGGCGCGAGCGCGGGCGTATCACCCGACCGCCCGCGAGGGTGCCGCCGCGAAGTTCGAGTTCGAGCTGCTGCGCGAGATCGCGCTCGAGCACCCCGAACTCAGCTCGGCCGTGTGGAAGGTCCTCGATCGCGTGCCGTCGGCCTGGTAGGTCGGTCAGCCTGGCAGGTCGGTCAGCCTGGCCTCGGCCCTGCGCTGCACGCGCATCCAGGTGATGAATCCCAAGATGGTGAACGCGCCGTAGAACAGGTAGAGGAACGCCGAGGCGTAGTACCCCGCGCTGATCAGCAGCGGCACGCCGACGAGGTCGACCGCGACCCAGATGAGCCAGAACTCGGTCCAGCCCTTGGCCATGCCGTAGGTCGCGAGCAGCGACCCCATGAAGATCCACGCGTCGGCCCAGACGGGCTCGAACGAGCCGAGGGCACGGAAGATCGGCGTGAGCGCGAGCGTGCCGCCGACCATGCCGACGCCGAGCAGCACGCGAACCTTCCAGCTCGCCCAGCGGGGCTCGACCGCGGGCGTGTCCGCGCCGCCCGCACGCTGGTGCTGCGACCAGCGGATCCAGCCGTAGATCGAGACGATGATGAACATGACCTGGCGCGCGGCCTGGCCGAGCAGGTTCACCGGGTTCGGGGTGTCGAACACGGCACCGAGGAACACCGTGAAGAGCAGCGCGTTGCCGACGATGCCGACCGGCCACGCCCAGATCTTGCGCCGCAACCCGCCGAGGGCGCTCGCGAGCCCGAAGAGGTTTCCCACGATCTCGCGCCAGAGGATCACCTGGTCGCCGATGACGAGCTGGGCGTCGAAGAGCCACTCGATCGGGTTCACGAGGCGGCGCTCGCCGATGCCTCGGTCGCCGATGCCTCGGTTCCGGATGCCGCGGGTCGGCCATTCCTCGCCCGCAGGCGCAGCACCAGGCCGGCGATCGCCCGCCATCCGAGCAGCAGCAGCGCGAGCGTGAGGGTCGCCACGATGATGAACGCCACCGCGGTGCCCTGACCGGATGCCGCTCGCAGCAGCATGCCGACGACGACGGTCGCGACCCACACGATGACGCCGGTCGGCCACACCGCGATCGGGCGACGCCAGGCGCGCGCCGCCGTCCAGCCGAGCATGGCGCCCACGAGGAACGGCCACGCGGTGCCCCAGAGTCCGGCGGGGTCGAGCGCCTCGGCGTGGCTGCTGCGGCCGATGACCGCGAACACGACGACGAGCACGGCGTCGAGTGCGGCGGCGAGCGCGATCGTGCCGGCGCCGGTCGACCGCGGCTCGTGCGAGGGTGAAGTCACGCCCTCATCGTACGGCGGGCGCGGCCAGGGCTTCTCCGCTCTGGGGACTTCTGCCCCGCGAACCGGCGCAACAACGCAACAACGCAACAACGCAACAACGCAACAACGCAACAACGATTCGAACGCGAAGGGCCTCGACGACACGAGGGCACCGCTCGCGACCGCCCGGGCGTTCAGACCGGAGATGCGGGAGACTGGCCTGGTGCCCGTCATCACCGCTGTGCCCGGCGACATCACGACCCAGGACGTCGATGCGATCGTGAACGCCGCGAACCGCGCCATGCGCGGAGGCGGTGGCGTCGACGGCGCGATCCACCGGGCAGGCGGGCCGGCGATCCTCCGCGACTGCATCACCCGGTTCCCCGACGGACTCGCGACGGGCGACGCCGGGTGGACGACGGCGGGCGAGCTGCCGGCGCGCTGGGTGATCCACACGGTCGGCCCGAACTTCGCGGCCGGTGAGCGGGATCGATCGTTGCTCGTCTCCTGCTACCGGCGAGCGCTCGAGGTCGCCGACGACCTCGGTGCGCGCACGGTGGCGTTCCCGCTCATCAGCGCGGGCGTCTATGCCTGGCCGCTCCATGACGCCGTCGCGGCAGCCGTCGAGACGATCGCGTCCGCGAGCACGCGCGTCGACCTCGTCCGGATCGTGTGCCGTACCGACGATGCCCTCCAGGCGGTGAGGGCCGCGCTCGACGCTCGTCGTGCCGAATGAGTCGACGAGCGGTCCGGCGGCGCGAAGACGTCGGTCGCTTCAGCGCGCGAGCGCGGCGAGCGCGTCGGCGGCCCGCACGGGCAGGGCGCACACGAACGACTCGCAGCGATAGGCCGTGGCCTCGCCGCCCGTCGCGGTGCGCCCCTCGAACAGCTCGAAGCCCGCATCGGCGAACGCCAGCGCCTGAGACCCGGTGACGATCGCGGTGACGGATGCCGCGTGCCGCCGGGTCGCGTCGGCCAGCTCGACCGCGGGGTCGAACGCGGGCCGGAAGCCCTCGCCGAGCAGCGGGTCGAACACGGCCGTCGGCTCGGCGAACGGGTCGACCGAGGCTGTGCTCGCGGCATCCGGAACCACCGTGACGAGCTGCACGAGCGGCGCGTCGAGCCTGGCCATGAGCGCGAGCGACCCGCCGAACGCGATCGGACGCTGCACGGCGATGCCGGCCACCGAGGCCATGGCCGACCGCGCGGCGTCGAGGTAGCGGTCGCCGGCGCCGAGGGCGGCGAGCCGCCGGGCGGCGTCGGCGCACGACGTGAGCCCTGACGGCGTCGCGCCCTCGGCGGGGTCGTCGGGCAGGGCGAGTCCGCGCGACGCGAGCACCGGGTCGGCCCCGCCGGACGGCGCGAACCGGCCGTCGACGAGCGCGCCGTCGACGAGCCCTCGCGCGGTGACGGCGTACGACGCCTCGCCCGTGGCGAGCGCGAGGTCGATGAGGCCGCCCGCGAGCATGCCGACATCCTCGAGGGTCGCCACCGCGTCGGAGACCGCGTCGCCGAGCGACGCGCGCACGAACGCGCCGTCGGCGCGCAGGTGCAGCGCGAGCACGTGCGCGGCAGCGCGGGTCGCCGCGGCGAGCGCGTCGTCGGCCTCTGGGCCGCCGACGACCGCGGCGTAGCGTGCGAGGGCGCCGATCGCGAGCCCGTTCCAGCCGGCGAGCACCTTGTCGTCGAGCGCGGGCGACGGCTGCGACGTGCGCTCGTCGGCCGTGAGCGCGTAGTACCCGCCCTCCGAGCGCTCGCCGTCGACATCGCTCTCGGAGTCCTGCGCGCTCGCGAAGCCGCCGGACGGCAGCTGCATGACGTTCCGCAGGAACGCGCTCACGCCCGACGCGAGCCCATCGAGCCGGTCGAGCCGGTCGAGCCCATCGAGCGCGTCGGCGGCATCCGCCCCGGTCATGAGCTCGGCGAGCACCCGGAGCAGGAGCGCGTTGTCGGTGAGCATGCGCTCGTAGTGCGGCTCGCTCCAGTCGGCCCGCGTCGCGTACCGGAAGAACCCGCCCTCGACGGGGTCTCGGAGCGGCGACGCCCCCATCGCGAGCAGGGTGCGCTCGGCGAGCGCGCGCCCCCCGCCATCGGGCGCGGCCCCGGCCGCGACGAGGAAGTCGAGCACGGGCGCGACCGGGAACTTCGGCGCCCCGCCGAATCCACCGTGCACCGGGTCTTCATCGGCCGCGAGCGACGCGACGGCCGCGGCGAGCTCGGCGGCTCCAGGCAGCGGCCCCTCGGTCGACGTGACGGATGACGCCGCCAACGCCTCGGCCACGGCCGCCGCCGTGTCGTCGAGCTCGCCGCGGCGCTCGCGCCAGGCATCCGTCACCGCCACGAGCACGTCGAGGAACGCCGGAACGCCCTGCACGGCCCGAGGCGGGAAGTAGGTGCCGGCGTAGAACGCCCGCCCCTCGGGGGTCGCGAACGCCGTGAGCGGCCAGCCGAGCTGCTTCGTGAACGCCGAGGCTGCGGCGAGGTAGCTCGCGTCGACGTCGGGATGCTCTTCACGGTCGACCTTGATCGCCACGAAGTGCTCGTTCAGGTACGCCGCGACGCCCGGATCGCTGAAGCTCTCACGGGCCATCACATGGCACCAGTGGCAGGTCGCGTACCCGATGGAGAGGAGCACGGGCACGTCGCGCTCGCGCGCGGCCGCGAACGCCTCCTCACCCCACGGATACCAGTCGACGGGGTTGCCGGCGTGCGAGCGCAGGTAGGGGCTCAGCGCGGAGGCGAGGCGGTTCATCTGGCGCCCGCCCCCGGGAACCCGCACCGACGTGCCGCGCGCGGCTGCGGCATCCGCCGTCGCGTCATCGGACTCAGTTGAACTCGTCGGGGTGCGCGCTCACGCGCCCCTCGCGTTCGAGGCCGGTGATCGCGGCGACCTCGTCGTCGCTGAGCCCGAAGCCGAACACGTCGAAGTTCTCGGCCATGCGCTCGCGCCGGTTCGACTTCGGGAACAGGATGTGGCCGCGCTGCAGGTGCCAGCGGATGACGACCTGGGCGGGCGTCACGCCGTGCGCCACGGCTGCGGCGGCCACCTCGGGCAGGTCGAAGAGCGGGTACTTGCCCTGGCCGAGCGGGCCCCAGGCCTCGATGCCGATGCCGTGCTCCTCGGCGAACGCCGTGGTCGCGGGCTGCTGGTGGTACGGGTGCAGCTCGATCTGGTCGACCGCCGGCACGACCTCGGTCTCGGCGATGAGCCGCTCGAGGTGGTGCGCGAGGAAGTTCGAGACGCCGATCGAACGCAGGCCGTCGGTCTCGCGGAGCTGCTCGAACGCCTTCCAGGTCTCGACGTAGCGGTCGCGCGCCGGCGTCGGCCAGTGGATGAGGTAGAGGTCGAGGTACTCGAGGCCGAGGCGCTCGCGGCTCTGCTCGAACGCCGTGCGCACCGACTCGGTGCCCTGGTCGTCGTTCCAGAGCTTCGTCGTGATGAAGAGCTCCTCGCGCGGGATGCCGGAGGCCGCGATCGCACGCCCGACGCCCTCTTCGTTGCCGTAGATGCGCGCCGTGTCGAGGTGCCGGTAGCCGACCTCGAGCGCGTCGCTCACGATGCGCTCGGTCTCGCCCGGATCGACCTTGAACACCCCGAACCCGAGCTGCGGGATGGAGAAGCCGTCGTTGAGCTGGACACGGGGAACGAGCTGGTCGGTCATGGCTCCATCCCATCACGGGGCCACGCGATCCGACAGGGGGTTCGCCGAGCGCGAAGGCCGACCGGGCGACATACGATGGATGGCTGATGTCCTCGCCTGCGCAGATCCCCGTGATCACCTATCCTCCCGAACTGCCCGTCTCCGGGCAGCGCGAGGAGATCGCGCGCGCCCTGCGCGACCACCAGGTCGTCATCGTCGCTGGCGCGACCGGGTCGGGCAAGACCACGCAGCTGCCGAAGATCTGCCTCGAGCTCGGGCGCACCTCGATCGCGCACACGCAGCCCAGGCGCATCGCGGCCCGCACGATCGCCGAGCGCATCTCGGAGGAGCTGCAGGTCGAGCTCGGCGACCTCGTCGGCTACCAGGTGCGCTTCACCGACAAGGTGAGCGACGCGACGCGCGTGAAGGTGATGACCGACGGCATCCTGCTGAACGAGATCCACCGCGACCGCGACCTGCGCAAGTACGACACGATCATCATCGACGAGGCGCACGAGCGCAGCCTCAACATCGACTTCCTGCTCGGGTACCTGAAGCGCCTGCTCCCGCGCCGCCCCGACCTCAAGGTCATCGTCACGAGCGCGACGATCGACCCCGAGAGCTTCGCCCGGCACTTCGCGAGCGAGACGGATGCCTCTGGCGCGCCGCTGCCCGAACCCGAGCCCGCGCCCGTCATCGAGGTCTCCGGGCGCACCTACCCCGTCGAGGTGCGCTACCGCCCGCTCGTCGCCGAGCAGGGCACGGGCCCCGGCGGCGACGACAGCGACGACGAGGGCGCCGCGGCCGACGACAAGGACGTGCAGCGCGGCATCCTCGACGCCCTCGACGAACTCGACCGGGAGTCGTCGGGCGACGTGCTCGTGTTCCTCTCGGGCGAGGGCGAGATCCGCGACGCCGAGGCCGCGGTGCGGGCCCACTACGGCACCGCCCGCGGCGGCCGTGGCGGCGAGACCGAGGTGCTCCCCCTCTACGGCCGCCTCTCGTCGGCCGACCAGCACAGGGTGTTCGAGCCGTCGAAGGTCGCGGGGCTCCGCCGACGCGTCGTGCTCGCCACGAACGTCGCCGAGACGAGCCTGACCGTGCCGGGCATCCGCTACGTCGTCGACGCCGGCACGGCGCGCATCAGCCGCTACTCGGTGCGGTCGAAGGTGCAGCGCCTGCCCATCGAGGCGATCTCGCAGGCCTCGGCGAACCAGCGTTCGGGTCGCTCGGGCCGAACCAGCGACGGCATCGCGATCCGCCTCTACTCCGAGGAGGACTTCGAGCGCCGCCCCGAGTACACCGACCCCGAGATCCTTCGCACGAACCTCGCGGCCGTCATCCTGCAGATGGCGTCGCTCGGGCTCGGGCCCATCGAGGAGTTCCCGTTCCTCACCCCGCCAGACGGGCGCGGCATCCGCGACGGCCTCGACCTGCTGCGCGAGCTCGGCGCCATCGACGACCGCGGCGACCGCGGCGACCGCGCAGGCCGCGACGAGCGCGCAGGCCGCGACGAGCGCACGCGCGGCGACGGGCGAGCGGATGCCGCGGCCGCACGCGGCCCGCAGCTCACCCGCATCGGCCGCCAGCTCTCGCGCCTGCCGATCGAGCCGCGCTTCGCGCGCATGGTGCTCGAGTCCAAGACGCAGGGCGTCTCGCGCGAGGTGCTCGCGATCGTCGCGGGCCTGACCGTGCAGGACCCGCGCGAGCGCCCGCTCGAGCGGCGCGAGCAGGCCGACCAGTTCCACGCACGCTTCGTCGACCCGACGAGCGACTTCCTCAGCCTGCTGAACCTCTGGAACCACCTCGAGGCCCGGCAGCGGGAGCTCTCGGGCAGCGCGTTCCGCCGTCTGTGCAAGTCGGAGTACCTCAACTACCTGCGCGTGCGCGAGTGGCAGGACCTCGTGCGGCAGCTCCGCAGCCTCGCGAAGCCGCTCGGGCTCCACGTCGCGAGCGAGGCCGGCGAACCCAACGGCGACGGCATCCACCGGGCCCTCCTCGCGGGCCTCCTCTCGCAGATCGGGCTCCGCGACGACAGCAAGACGTCGACCGGGCGCGGCGGGGCCGGCTCGGCGCGCGAGTCCGAGCGCAAGGGCCGCCGGCAGCAGGCCGAGTTCGTCGGCGCCCGCAACACGCGCTTCGTCGTGTTCCCCGGGTCCGCGCTCGCGAAGAAGCCGCCGGCCGCGATCATGAGCGCCGAGCTCGTCGAGACGAGCCGCCTCTTCGCCCGCACGAACGCGGCCATCGACCCGGCATGGGCGGAGCAGCTCGCCGGCCCGCTGGCGAAGCGCACGTTCAGCGAACCGCGCTGGGAGCGCCGCCAGGGCTCCGCCGTGGCCGACGAGAAGATCACGCTGTTCGGCGTGCCGATCGTCCCGAAGCGCCGCATCCTGCTGGCCCGCGTCGACGCCGCGCTCGCACGCGAGCTGTTCGTTCGGCACGCGCTCGTCGAGGAGGACTGGGACTTCGGCCGACTCGACAAGCGCGTCTTCGGCTTCGTGCGCGCCAACCGCGAGCTCAGGCGCGAGCTCGGCGAGGTCGAGGAGCGCACGCGGCGGCGCGACATCCTCGTGGGCGACGAGACGGTCATGCGCTTCTACGAGGCGCGCGTGCCGGCGGACGTCGCCGACACCCGCTCGTTCGAACGCTGGTGGCGCGCCGAGCACCGCCGCACTCCCGACCTGCTCACGATGACGCGGGCCGACCTGCTCGGCGAGGACGCCGTGGCCGACACCGGCGACGGGTTCCCCGACCGCTGGCGCCAGGGCGACCAGACCTACTCGCTCTCGTACCGGTTCGAACCCGGAACCGACGATGACGGCGTGACCGTGGTCGTGCCGATCGTGCTGCTGCCGCGCATCAGCCCCGCCGGCTTCGACTGGCAGGTGCCCGGGCTCCGCGACGAGCTCATCACCGCATTGCTGCGCACGCTGCCGAAGGTGATCCGCCGGCAGGTCGTCCCCGCGGCCGAGTGGGCTGCGAAGATCGCCGCCGAACTCCCGCAGGGCCCGGAGCGAGGCGAGGAGCGCGAGCCGTTCACGGCCGTGGTGGGCCGCACGATCCGCGCGCTCACCTACGCGCCGGTCGACCCGGGCGACTTCGACCTCGAGCGGGTTCCCCCGCACCTGCGCGTCACGTACCGTGCCGTCGACGAGCGCGGCCGCACGCTCGGCACGTCGAAGGACCTGCCCGCCCTGCAGCAGCAGCTCGCCGACCGCACGCGCGAGGCCGTCGCGAAGGCCGTCACGGCGACCCCGGATGCCGGTGGCCGGCGCCGACCGGGCCGGGACGCGGCATCCGGGCGACCGTCCGACTCGCAGGGCGACGCCGCCTCGGGCACGCCCACCGCCGTCGATCCCGCCCTCGCCGAGCGCTCGGGCATCACGACGTGGGAGTGGAGCGAGCTGCCGGCGCACCTCGACACGCGTCAGGCGGGCAACGTGATCCGCGCCTACCCCGCACTCGTCGACGAGAAGACGGCCGTGGCGCTCCGGCTCGTTGCCACGGCCGCCGAGCGCGACCGGGCGTCGCGCCGCGGCATCCGTCGCCTGCTCGTGCTCGCCACGCCGACGCCCGTCGCGTACGTGCAGGAGCACCTGTCGAACGAGGAGAAGCTCGCCCTCGCGACGAGCTCCTACACGGGCACGCGGGCGCTCCTCGACGACTGCGTCGCGGCCTGCGTCGATGCGGAGCTGCGGGCCAGGCACCCCGACGGGCTCGTGCGCACGCGGGACGGGTTCGAGGCCGTGCGCGATGCGATCGCGGGCTCGGTCGTGGACCGCATGTTCGAGACCGTCGCGCTCGTCGCCAGGATCCTCCGCACGGCCCGCGACGTCGACCGGGCGATCGCGAAGGCCTCGAGCATCAACCTGATGTCGTCCCTCGGCGACGCCCGCGCGCAGCTCGAGGGCCTCGTGCCGGCCGGGTTCGTCTCGGCGACCGGGCTCGAACGACTCCGGCACCTGCCGCGGTACCTCGACGCGATCAACGCCCGCATCGCCAAGCTCGTCGAGAACCCCGGCCGCGACCGGCAGGCCATGAACCAGTTCACGCCGTCGTTCGAGGCGTTCGAGGCGGCGGGCGGACGCGTGCCGATCGACCCCGAGGCGCCGGAGCGACTCGTGCGCGTGCGGTGGATGCTCGAGGAGCTGCGCGTCAGCCTCTTCGCGCAGGAGCTGCGCACCGCCGAGACCGTCTCGCCCCAGCGCATCGCGAAGGCGCTCGCCGCGCCGGCCGAGTAGGCGCCGGCGCGCCCGACACGGCGTCCACGAGGCGCCTCCGGACGCGACTCGACGGCCCCTCGCCCGCGACATCCGGATCGATAGAGTGGTGCCACCGTGGGAAGCTACACCGACCTTCTGAAAACCTCGGGCGTCGCTCGCATCATCGCCGCCCAGCTCACCGCGCGCTTCCCGTCCGGCATGCTCTCGCTCGCGTTCCTGCTGCACATCGAGCAGCAGACGGGCTCGTACGGCTCGGCCGGCCTCGTGCTCGCGGCGACCTCGATCGGCCAGGCCATCGCCGGCCCCCTGACGAGCCGGGTCATGGGCCGCCTCGGCATGCGCCCCGTGCTCATCGTCACCACGGCCCTCTGCGTCACCGGCATCGTGTCGATCGGGGTGCTGCCCCTCACCGTGCCGCTCTACATGCTCGTCGGGTTCATCACCGGGCTCGCGACGCCGCCCGTGCAGCCGGCCGTGCGCACGATCTACCCGAAGATGGTCAACTCGCGCCAGCTGACCCCGCTCTTCTCGCTGGACGCCTCGGCCCAGGAGATCATCTGGGTCGTCGGCCCCGTCGTCACCACGCTCGTGGCCACGCAGATCGGCACCATCTGGGCGATCATGCTCGCCGCCGTGATGATGGTCGGCGGCGGCGCCTGGTTCATCAGCTCCCCCGAACTCGGGCGCGTGCGCATCCCACGCTCGAAGCGCAGGTTCGGCGTCGTGCTCGCCCGCCCCGCGGTGCTGCTCGCGACCGTCGTCGGGTTCCTCCTCATCGGCGCGTGCGCGGCGGTCGAGGCCGGCGTCGTGGCCGTCTTCGGCCACGGCGGCCCGGAGGCGGGCCTCGTGCTCGCGATCTTCTCGGTCGGCTCGCTCGCCGGCGGCCTGCTCTTCGGCCACATCCCGATCGGGCCGTGGGCCACGGCGCGCCGCATGTTCATCGTCTTCGCGGGCATGTCGCTCGCCGCCTTCGTCATGGACTTCTGGTGGCTCTCGGCGACCCTGTTCATCGCCGGGATCGGCATCGCCCCGGCGCTCGCGGTGCTGTTCTCGATCGTCTCGGCGAGCGTGAAGTTCTCGGACACCGCCGAGGCGTACGGCTGGGTCGGCACGGGGCAGCTCATCGGCGCGGCGCTCGGATCCGCCCTCGCCGGCTTCTTCATCGACGGCTACGGCGCGCAGGGCGCCTTCTGGATCGCCTCGGCCTTCGCCTTCGTCGGGGTGCTGGTGCCGACATTCGGACGTCGCTGGCATCCAGACCTGCGCGGCCGCGACGCGAGCCCGATCCCCGACACCGAACCCGTGCCGCTGCAACCGAGCTGATCGGAGACCCGCATGACCGACGCACCGCTCCCGCCCGCCCCGCGACTCGCCCTCGCCGACGGCGCGCGCATCCCGCAGCTCGGCTTCGGGCTCTACAAGGTGCCGGCGGCGGATGCCACGGGGCTGGCGCTCGCGGCCATCGACGCCGGCTACCGGCATCTCGACACGGCCGCGTTCTACGCGAACGAGGCCGAGGTCGGCCGCGCCGTGCGCGAGACCGAGGTCGCCCGCGAGGACCTCTTCGTCACGAGCAAGGTCTGGAAGGACGACAACGGGTACGACGAGACGCTCCGCGCCTTCGACGCGTCGATGGATCGCTTCGGCCTCGAGGCGATCGACCTGTACCTGATCCACTGGCCGGTGCCGTCGACCGACCGCTACGTCGACACCTGGCGTGCGCTCGTGCGGCTGCAGGCCGAGGGTCGCGTGCACTCGGTGGGCGTGTCGAACTTCCACGTGCACCACGTCGACCGCATCGTCGCCGAGACGGGCGTCGCGCCGGCGGTCAACCAGGTGGAGCTGCACCCGTGGCTGCCGCAACGGGACCTCCGCGCCGATCACGCGGCACGCGGCATCCGGGTGGAGGCGTGGTCGCCGCTCGCGCGCGGCCGCGTGCTCGACGACCCGACGCTCGCGCTCATCGCCGCACGGCACGACCGCAGCCCCGCGCAGGTCGTGCTGCGGTGGCACATGCAGCAGGGCGTCGTCGCGATCCCGAAGGCCTCGTCGCCCGCGCGCCTGCGCGAGAACCTCGACGTGTTCGACTTCGAGCTCGACGAGGTGGACCTCGCGGCGATCGCGGCCCTCGAGACGGGCGAGCGCACCGGTCGAGACCCCGACCTCGACTGACGCGCAGCCGAACGAGCGGGCCGCAGGGTTCGTTGGGGCCGTCCGACGACTCCCAGCAAAGCGCAATCCGATCGTGATCGCACTCCCAGCCGAGGCCCAGACAGCGGGTTCGGGCCCCGCAGTACCGTGTGCCCATGAGAGCCTCGCAGCGCAGCAACCGCACCGGAGTCGAGCGTCATGAGCAGCCCGCATCGGAGGTCGGCGACCACCGGCATCCGCTCGCCCGACGACGACGACGGGACGCCGTCGTGGCTCCGATGGCCGGCGCCGGCGCGGTGCTGCTCCTCGCACTCCTCGCCGGATGCAGCGCCGGCGGCTCGTCGATGTCCGAGCAGGCGCCCGCGATGAACGGCTCGGCCGACGGCTCGGCGCCCCAGCCGCTCTCAGACGAGGCCGCGCTGTCCGACGAGGCGGCGCGCGACGACGCGGCCGGCGGCGATGCGGGCTCGATCGCCGTCGAGCGCAGCGTCGTCACCACGGGCGACGTGCACGTCACGGTCGACGACCCGGTGGTGGCCGCGGCCGACGCCGTGCAGATCGTGGAGCAGGCGGGCGGGCGGGTCGACAGCCGCACCGAGAACCCCGGCAGCGAGGTCGAGCCCGCCTGGGCGTCGCTGACGCTGCGCATTCCCGCCGACGACCTCGACGCCGTGCTCGACGACCTGCGCGAGCTCGGCGACGTCACCTCGATCTCGATGAACGCGTCGGATGTCACGCAGCAGCATCAGGACCTCGACGCGCGCATCAGCGCGCTGAAGACGTCGGTCGGGCGCATGACCGCGCTGCTCGCCGAGGCGAAGGACCTCGGCGACCTGATCGCGATCGAGTCGGAGCTGACGACCAGGCAGGGCGAGCTCGACGGACTCGTGCAGCAGCGCGAGCAGCTCGACGACCAGATCGCGTACTCGACCCTCACGGTCGGATTCACGACGGTCGAGGTCGCGCCCTCCCCTGCGCCCGACGGCTTCTGGGGCGGACTCGTCGCCGGCTGGCACGGGCTCCTGCTCTTCCTCGGCTGGCTGGGCGTCGCCGTCGGCGTGATCCTTCCGTGGCTGCTCGCGGCGGCCGTCGTGGTCGCGATCGTGCTCGGCATCCTGCGACTCGCGCAGGGTCCGTCCCGCCGTCGTGCCCGCGAGGCCGAGGCCCGGGAGCAGGGCGAGCCGGGCACGCCGAGTACCACGGACACCACCGGCACGCCGGGCACGCCGAACGATCGGGGCGAGGCGGTCGGCGTCGGTGCCGACCGCACCGCCGGTGACGACGCGAACCGCCCCGGCGTAGTCTGACGACGTGACCTCGATGCCCGAGACCCTGCTCGACGACGACCTGCTCGAACGCTTCCGAGAACGAGCCGCGCGCTACGACCGGGAGAACGCGTTCTTCGACGAGGACCTCGTCGAGCTCCGCGAGATCGGCTACCTGCGCGCGCTCGTGCCGACGCGGTTCGGCGGCCTCGGCTGGGGACTCGACGACGCGGTGCGAGGGCAGATGCGCCTCGCGGGCGCGGCCCCGGCCACCGCCCTCGCCGTCAACATGCACCTCGTCTGGACCGCGGTCGCGAAGATCCTCGCCGACCGCGGCGACGACACGCTCGAGTTCCTGCAGCGCGAGGCCGGGGCGGGCGAGATCTTCGGCTTCGGCATCAGCGAGGCCGGCAACGACCTCATGCTCTTCGGCTCCCGCACCGATGCCGATCCGCAGCCCGACGGCGGCTACCGCTACTCGGGCCGAAAGATCTTCACCTCGCTCTCGCCCGCGTGGACCAGGCTCGGCACCATGGGGCTCGACACGGCGTCGGCGGATGCCCCGAAGCTCGTCTACGGCTTCATCGACCGCGAAGACCCCGACGTGAAGATCCTCGACGACTGGAACACGCTCGGCATGCGCGCCAGCCAGAGCCGCACGACCGTGCTCGACGGCGCCTACGCGGCATCCGATCGCATCGTGCGCCGGCTCGACCCCGGGCCCAACGCCGACCCGCTCGTGTTCGGCATCTTCGCGAGCTTCGAGCTGCTCCTGGCCTCGGTGTACGCGGGCATCGGCGCCCGCGCCCTCGACCTGGCGGTGGCCGCGGCCCACCGCCGCACCTCGATGAAGCGCGACGGCGCCCCGTACGCGCACGACCCCGACATCCGCTGGCGCATCGCGGACGCCGCGCTCGCGCAGGACGCCCTCGAACCGCAGCTGCTCGCCGTGGCCCACGACCTCGACGGGCTCGTCGACCACGGCTCGCGCTGGTTCGCGAAGCTCGTGGGCGTGAAGGTGCGATCGACCGAGACGGCGAAGCAGGTCGTCGACCAGGCCGTGCGGGTCTCCGGCGGATCGAGCTACTTCGCGGGCTCCGAGATCGGGCGCCTCTCCCGCGACGTGCTCGCGGGCATCTTCCACCCCTCCGACGACGAGTCCGCCCACGCGACGGTCGCGAACGCCTGGCTGGGGCCCGTCCCCGAATGAGGTTCCGGCGGGTCGCGACATCCGCTCGATAGACTGGCCTCGTGCGGCGCAGCGCCGCGTACTCGTCAAGGGGGTCGTCGTGAGCGCCGTTCTGTTCATCATCGCCATGGCCGTGTTCGTGTTCGGCATGTGGCTCATGGGCAATGCCACGCACGTGGCCGGGTTCGAGGCGATCGTCTTCTTCGCGGGCATCGTCTGCATCGCGATCTCGATGGCGATCCCGCTGAGCTTCCTCGGCCGCAGCGACAAGGCCTGAGCACCGCCCCGATGCCCCTCCCCACGCAGGACACCCGCGTCACGTATCCCGCCGGCGAGCTCATGCAGCGTGCGGTCGTGCTGCACGTCGCGGGCGTCGGTGACGACCGGCTCGCGGTCGTGACCGACGTCACGAGCTTCCACCCCGTCGACGCCGCCTGGCCCGACCAGCCGGCCGATTCCGGCACCATCGCCGTGCGCGGCGTCGAGCTGCCGGTCGTCGACGCGGTCGTCGCGGCGACCGACGGCACGACGCTGCACCTCGGCGCCGACATCCCCGTGCGCAAGGGCACCGAGGGCTGGGCGTTCGTCGTCGCGCACCTCGTCGACGCCCCCGCCGCCGGCGACGCGGCGATCGCCGAAGGCGACGACGTCGTCATCACGGCGGATGCCACGGCGCGCCGCGCCCTGTCGCTCGGCCACACGGCGTGCCACGCGGCATCCCTCGCCCTGAACGCCGCGCTCGAGGGGCACTGGTCGAAGGCCGCCCGCACCGATGCGCTCGGCCGCCCCGACTTCGACGGCATCGCGATCGCATCGAGCCGCATCGAGCCCCGCGCATCGGTCGACCGCTACCGGCTCAACAAGTCGCTGCGGCGCGCCGGCTTCGACGTCGCGAGCCTGCTCGACGCCGACCTCGACGCCCTGGCGCAGGCCGTCTCCGCGACCATCGCCGAGTGGATCGCCGCCGGCACCCCCGTTCGCATCGACCGCCCGGGCGAGGGCCTCACCGACCGCCGCACCTGGGTCGCCGAGCTGCCGGACGGCACGGCCGAGATCCCGTGCGGCGGCACGCATGTCGGCTCGCTCGGCGAGCTCGTCGAGGCGCGCGTGGAGTTCGACCTGGGCGACGACGACGGCACCCCGGTGCTCGAGATGCGCACGCGCGTCACGGGCTGACGTCCAGCGGCGAGGCGAGCCGCGCCGAACCGGACGGCCACCCCGTCAGCGGGGTTACGATATCCGCTGTGGGTATTCGCATCGAGAAGGTCGACCTGCCGGGCATCGGCGTGCGTCACGACCTGGTGACCGAAGGCGGGCGTCGCATCAGCGTCGTCTCGCACCGCGACGGCGAGCGCGATCTCGGCGTCTTCGATCGGGACGATCCCGACGCGTGCCGTGACTCGATCCAGCTGAACGACGACGAGGCGGCGGCGCTGGCCGACGTGCTCGGCGCCTCGGTCATGCTGAGCCGTCTCACGAGCCTCAGCGACGAGACCGCGGGCCTGTACACCGAGCAGATCGCCCTGCCGACCGATTCCCCGTACCTGAATCGCACCCTCGGCGAGACGAAGGCCCGCACGCGCACGCACGCGTCGATCGTGGCGATCGTCCGCGACGGCACGATCATCCCCTCCCCGACGCCGGCCGATCACCTGCGGGCGGGCGACGTCATCGTCGCCGTCGGAACGCGAGAAGGACTCGACGGAGTAGCCAAGCTGCTCGCCAACGGCCCCGACTGATCGCCGGGCGCCGCCGATGCACGACACCACCCTGCTGCTGATCGAAGTCGGCGCGCTACTGCTCATCATGAGCCTGGCCGGGCGCCTCGCCCTGCGCATCGGCATGTCGCCGATCCCGTTCTACCTCGTGATCGGGCTCGCGTTCGGCGAGGGCGGCCTCGTGCCGCTCGACGCGAGCGCCGAGTTCCTCGAGGCCGGCTCCGAGATCGGCATCATCCTGCTGCTCGCGCTGCTCGGGCTCGAGTACACCGCGCCGGAGCTCTTCGGGAGCCTCAAGTCCACGCGCGCGGCGGGCATCGTCGATGCGCTGCTGAACGCCGTGCCCGGCGCCCTGGTGGCGCTCATGTTCGGGTGGGGGCCGCTCGCGGCGGTCGCGCTCGCGGGCGTCACCTGGGTGTCGTCCTCCGGTGTGGTGGCCACGCTGCTGCGCGACCTCGGGCGCCTGTCGAACCGCGAGACGCCCGCGATCCTCGGCGTGCTCGTCATCGAAGACCTCGCGATGGCGTTCTACCTGCCGATCCTCTCGGCGCTCGCGGTGGGTGCGAGCATCCTGCAGGGCGCCATCGGCGTGGCGATCGCCGTGGGCGTGGTCAGCGTGATCCTCTACGTCGCGCTCCGGCACGGCCACATCGTGTCGCGCCTGTTCCCGGCAGACCACGCCGAGCCGTTGCTGCTCGGCGTGCTCGGGCTCACGATGCTCGTCGCCGGGCTCGCGGCCCAGGTGAGCGTGTCCTCGGCGGTCGGCGCGTTCCTCGTCGGCATCGCGCTCTCCGGGCGCGTCGCCGCGGCGGCGAGCCGCGTGCTGACGCCGCTCCGCGACCTGTTCGCGGCCACGTTCTTCGTGTTCTTCGGCATCACGTCCGACTCGTCGGCGCTCTGGTCGATGCTGCTGCCGGCCTTCCTGCTCGCGGTCGTCACGATCGCCACGAAGGTCGTCACGGGCGCCTACGCGGCGAGGCGCGCGGGCGTCGGCACGCTCGGGCAGTGGCGCGCCGGCTTCACGCTGGGGCCGCGCGGCGAGTTCTCGATCGTGATCGCGGGCATCGCCGTGGCATCCGGTGCCGCACCCGAGCTCGCCTCGCTCGCGACGGCCTACGTGCTCATCACGATCATCTCGGGCACGTTCCTCGCGCGGGTCCCGGATGCCGCGTGGTTCCGCGCGATCGTGCGGCGTCGCGCCGCGCGGGCCACCGCCTGAGCGGGCTACTCGACCGAGCTCGCCCGTTCGGCCGCGGCATCCGCCCGGTCCTGTGCGGCGAGTTCGCGCGCGGCGGCGAGTTCGCCGTCGATGTCGGCGTCCGCTGCGAGCAGCTCGCGCACGCGTGGCACCACCTGGGTGGCGTAGCGCTCGATGCTGCCCATGATGGCCTCGTGCGAGAGCCCGCCGTTGGAGACCTTCATGTCGAACCGGGTCGCGCCGGTGACGCGCAGCGCGTCGGCGATGCGGTGGGCGACGGCCTCGGGCTCGCCCGCGTAGAGCGCGCCGGCGACGGCCTCGTCCTCGAAGTGCCGCCGGTTCGTGGGACCCCAGCCGCGCTCGCGGCCGATCTTGTTCATCATCGCCTCGTAGTGCGGCCAGAGCGTGTCGAGGGCCTCCGAGGTGCTGTCGGCGATGAAGCCGGGCGAGTGGATCGCGACGGGCTGCGGCTCGTGGCCGAACTGGTCGAGCGCGCGCCGGTAGAGGTCGGCGAGGGGTGCGAAGCGCGCTGCGCTGCCGCCGATGATCGCGAGCACGAGCGGCAGGCCGTAGTGCGCGGCGCGCACGACGGACTCGGGGCTGCCGCCGACGCCGATCCAGGTCTTCAGTGAGCCGTGCTCGACGGTCGGGTACACGAGCTGGTCGGTCAGTGCCGGCCGAAGCTTGCCGCTCCAGGTGACGGGCTCCTGCGGCAGCAGGGCGGCGAAGAGCTCGAGCTTCTCGTCGAAGAGCTCCTGGTACTGGGCGAGGTCGTAGCCGAACAGCGGGAACGACTCGATGAACGAGCCACGGCCGAGGATCACCTCGGCGCGTCCGTTCGAGATGCCGTCGAGCGTGGCGAAGCGCTGGTGCACGCGCACGGGGTCGTCGCTGCTCAGCACGGTGACCGCGGATCCGAGGTGGATCCGCTCGGTGCGGGCGGCGATCGCGGCGAGCACGACCTCGGGCGCCGAGACGGCGAACTCGTGGCGGTGGTGCTCGCCGACCCCGAAGAAGTCGAGTCCGAGCCGGTCGGCCAGCACGCCCTCCTCGACGACGTTGCGCAGCACCTGCGCGTGCGAGAGCTTCGCGCCGTCGGCGTCGAGGGTGATGTCGCCGAACGTGTCGACGCCGAACTCGTAGTGGGTCATGATGCTCCGTCTTCATCCGTATGCGTTCGCATAGACCAACCCCGCCTTCCCCGATGGTATTCCTCGCGCGGGCGGTCGGCCATGACGGGCGGCGCCGGGAATGCGGCATCCGTTCGACGGGTTGAACCTGATGCACACGCATGGAACCTTCGGGCGCCGTCGGGCGTGCGCGCGAGAATGGAGACATGCACGTGGCAGATCTGCCGGCGATCGGCATCTTCGGGGCGGGAAAGGTGGGCACCGCCCTCGCTCGGCTGCTCGTGGCAGCCGGATACGAGGTCGTCCTCGCCGGCTCGCCGCGCCAGACCGCCCTCGACCTCCTCGTCTCGGTCGTCGCCCCCGGAGCGAAGGTCGCGTCACCCGCCGAGCTCGTGGCCGGCGCCGACGTGATCATCGTCGCGGTGCCGTTCGGCAAGGCCGGGAGCGTGCCGTGGGCGGACTTCGGCGGCCGCATCGTCGTGGACGCCATGAACTACTGGCCTCCGGTCGACGGCCACATCGCCGAGATCGACGCCGACGAGCGGTCGACGAGCGAGATCATGGCCGCCCGAAACCCCGGCGCGCGGGTCGTCAAGTCGCTGAACCACCTCGGCTACCACGAGATGGAGGACGACAGCATGGATGCCGGATCCCCCCTCCGTCGTGCGCTCGCGGTCGTCGGCGACGACGCCGACGCCCGCGCGGTGCTCGCCGGCATCATCGACGACCTCGGCTTCGACGCCGTCGACGGCGGACCCCTCGTGAACGGACGCGCGCTCGAGCCGGGGCATCCCGCCTTCGGCCGCGAACTCAGCGCGGCCGAGCTCACCGCGCTCGTGACGCCCGCGGCGCACCTCGCGGCCTGACGGGGCGCCGAACCCGTCGTACGCTGGGTCGCATGCCCGACTCCCCCACGGCGCCGGCGGTTCCTGCGACGCCCGCAACGCCCCTGGCTCCCACCGTCCGCGCCGGCGCCCCCGAGCGCCTGTCCCGCATGATCTCGCTGCCGACCGTCTCGGCCGAGCTCGAGCAGCGCGGCATGGCCGACTTCGACGCCTTCCGCGACCTGCTGGCCGAGCTCTACCCGCTCACCCACGAGCACCTCGTGTTCGAGCAGCCGCATCCGCTCGGCCTGCTCCTCCACTGGCGCGGCCGTGGCGACGCCGACCCGGTCGTGCTCATGGCGCACTACGACGTCGTGCCCGCGGTCGAGGCCGACGGCTGGACCTTCCCGCCCTTCGAGGGCCGCATCCACGACGACTCGGTCTGGGGTCGCGGCGCGCTCGACGACAAGGGCCCGATGCTCGTGCTGCTCGAGGCGGTCGAGAACCTGCTCGCCGACGGCTTCACGCCCGCGCGCGACGTGTACCTCGCGTTCGGCGGCAACGAGGAGGATCACGGCAGCGCCGGGAGGGCGATCGCCGACCTCTTCCAGTCTCGCGGCATCACGCCGTGGCTCGTCCTCGACGAGGGCGGCGCGGTCGTCGACGCGCCGTTCCCGTTCGTCGCACTGCCCTCCGCGATGGTCGGCGTCGGCGAGAAGGGCATCGTGTCGTTGCGGCTCGCCGCCGAGAGCAAGGGCGGCCACGCGTCGGCGCCGCCCGCGCACACGCCGACCGACCGCATCGCCCGTGCGGTGCACCGCCTGCACCCGAACCCGTTCCCGAAGCGCGTTCCCGCCTCGGCGCGTGCCATGCTGCGCAGCTTCACGCCGCACACGAAGGGCGCTCCCCGACTCCTGCTGCAGGCGCTCACGGCGATGCCGTGGGTCACGGCCCGCGTGTTCGCGCGGCTCGGCGGCGAGCCGGCGGCCATCGTGCACACGACCGTCGCGGCGACGATGCTCGAGGGCGGCACCGCGCACAATGTGCTGCCGTCGCAGGCCGCGGCCGTGCTGAACCTGCGCATCGCACCCGGCGAGACCGTGGCAGGCACCGCCGAGCGGGTGCGCCGCGTCATCCGCGATCGGCACGTGAGCGTCACCGTGCTCGACGGCAGCGAGCCCTCGCCGGAGTCGGCGACCGACGGCCCGGCGTTCCGTGCGATCGAGGCGGCCGTCGCCGCGTCGTATCCCGAGGCGATCACCGCGCCGTACCTCGTGATGGCGGCGACCGACTCGCGCTGGTTCCACCGCTTCTCGCCGGCCGTGTTCCGCTTCGCGCCGCTCGCGATGACCGCGGCACAGCGCGCGGCGATCCACGGCGTCGACGAGTCGGTCACGTTCGACAGCCTCGAACGCGGCGAACGGTTCCACCGCGCGCTCCTCGCCTCGCTGACGGACTGAGCACGGCCGGCCACGCACCCGGGCGCCGGATGTCGCGACGCGCCGTCGCGACATCCGCCCAGGTGTGACCGAAGCGTGACCAACCGGGGCCGTGCCCGGATCTGGAGCGCTCTCACGAGGGCTTAGGGTGAATCCACCCCAACCCGAAGGAGCCCCCGATGCCGCGTGCCGTCAGCCTCGGACCACTCGCCGCGATCGTCGGATTCCTCGCGTTCGTCGAGTTCACGAGCGGCATCCTGCAGGGCTTCTACACCCCGATGCTCACCGACATCGCGCGCAACCTCGGCATCCACGACGCCGACGTGAACTGGCTCGAGGGCACGCAGCTCATGCTGTCGGCGCTCGTCGTGCCCGCCTTCGCGAAGCTCGGCGACATGGTGGGCCACAAGCGCATGCTCGTGTGGTCGACCGCCATCACCGCGGCCGCGTCGTTCGTGCTGCCCTTCACCGACTCGTTCCCCGTCTTCCTCGCCGCGTGGGCGCTGCAGGGCTTCTACGTGGTCTGGCTGCCCCTCGAGATCGCGCTGATCTGGTCGCGTTCGCGTCGGGCCGGACACCCGGCCTCGCTCACCATGAAGTCCGCCGGCGTCCTCGTCGCCGCGCTCGAGATCGGCGCCATCTCGGGTGCGCTCGCCGGCGGCGCCCTGATCGACGCGCTCCCGCTCACGACCGTGCTGCTGATCCCCGCGATCGCGGTGACCGCCTGCTTCTTCGTCATCCTGTTCGGCGTGAAGGAGTCGCCCGACCTCACGGGCGGTCGCCTCGACCTGGTCGGACTCGTCCTCGTCTCGCTCTCGCTGCTGTCCGTCACGGGCGGTCTCAGCTTCCTCCGCCTGAATGGCGTCGGCGACCCGCTGTCATGGGGGCTCATCGTGCTCGGCATCGCGCTCGGCGCGGTCTTCGCCCGGTTCGAGCTCCACCACGACGACCCGCTCATCGACGTGCGCATGTTCGCGTCGCCGTCGCTGCGACCGGTGTTCATCACCGCCGGCCTGTTCGGCGTCAGCGTGCTCGGCGCCCAGGCGCCGCTCTCGACGTTCGCACGAACGGATCCCGAGGTCTACGGCTACGGACTCGGCACGCAGGGGTTCCAGACGTCGCTGCTCATCGGCGTCTACCTCATCGCGATGATCGCGGGCGCCCTCTCGTACTCGTCGGTCGCGCGCCGGCTCACGCCGCGCATCACGCTCATGGTCGCCTCCTCCCTCGTCGCCGTCGGCTACCTGCTGTTCGTGCCGCTGCACGACACGTACGCGCAGACGCTCACGAACATGGTGATCGCGGGCATCGGCTCCGGTGCCCTCGTCGCCGCGCTGCCCGCCGCAGCCGCGGCGGCCGCTCCCCCGCGTCAGACGGGCGTCGCGACCGGGCTCACGAACTCGGTCAAGACCGTCGGCGGCGCGATCGCCTCGTGCGTGTTCGGCATCGCGCTCGCGAGTCACCTCACGGGCGGGTCGGGCGAGGTCGAGGGCACGGCCGGCTCGCTCTCGGGCTACCTCACCGTCTGGATCGTGTGCGGGCTCACGGCCGCGGTCTCGGTCGTGCTGCTCGCCTTCGTGCCGAAGCTCGCGTTCTCCGACGCTCCCGAGGCGCAGGAGCACGCTGCCGTAAGCTGACGCCGTGCGCACGGGAGGGGGCGCGGGATGACGGATGCCGCGGGGTCGCCCGATCCGGCGTCGGCGACGGATGCCGCGGCGCTGGTCTCCCGGCTCGAAGCCCTCGCGACGCCCGAGGAGCGCCAGAAGTACACGCGGTTCTTCCCGCCCGACGATTCGGCGCCCTTCATCGGGGTGCGCATGGGCGCGGTGTTCGACGTCGCGAAGACGGCGCTCGACCTGCCCGTGGCCGAGCTCGAGGCACTGCTCGAGCAGCCGACGCACGAGGTGCGCGCCCTCGCATGCAGCATCATGGGCAAGTCGGCCTCGCATCGCCGCGCGCCCGAGTCCCGGCGGCACGAGCTCTACGACCTCTACCTGCGCCGCCACGACCGCATCGACCAGTGGGACCTCGTCGACCTCGCCGCACGCGACGTGGTCGGCGCGTGGCTGCTCGAACGCGATCGGTCGCCCCTCGGGCGGCTCGCGGCATCCGGAGCCTGGCCCGAGCGTCGCACGGCGCTCGTCGCGACCTTCGCGTTCCTCAAGCGCGGCGAGCTCGACGACGCCTACGCGATCGCCGAGACCCTCGCCGCCGACCAGGAGCCGTACGTCGCGAAGGCGCTCGGCTGGGTCCTGCGTTCGGCGGGCGATCTCGACCGTCCACGGCTCACCGCGTTCCTCGAGCCCCGAGCGGCCGGCATGCCCCGGGTCGCCCTGCGTGCCGCGCTCGAGCACTTCGACAAGCCCGAACGCGCCCGCATCCTCGCGATCGGCTGAGCGAGGCGCCGTGCGCACTGCGCCGTGCGCTGAGCTCGCTCAGCCCACGGCCGCGGCGTCGTCGCCGTCGACCGGACCGGTGCCGTCCTGGCCGCGCCGCCGACGCCGGGAGCCGAGGTCGGCGACCCCGATGCCGAACGCGACGGCGATGAGCACGGCGACCGCGAGCATGCCGTAGCCGTACGCGTGGTGATAGACGGCGAGGTCGGGCTTGCCGTCCGACTCCCGGAAGATCGTCGAGTAGAAGAGCGAGAGCGTCACCGCAGTGCCGATCGCCGTGCCGATCCGCTGCCCGAGCTGCCCGACCGAGCCGGCGAGCCCGCCCTGCCGCACCGGGATGTCCATGAGCGTGAGCGTCTGGTTCGGCGAGACCACGAGGCCGCCGCCCGCACCGGCGATCGCCATCGCGCCGGCCATCGCCCACGGGGTGATCTCGGGCGGTGTCGTGATCGCGACGAGCACGAGCAGGGCGATGCCCACGAGGAGCAGCACGAGGCCGGCGACGACGAGCGGACGACCGAGGCGGTTCACGAGGTTGCCGCCGATCCACGAGCTCACGGCACTGACGAGGGCGAAGCCGATGCTGACCATGCCGGCGAACACGGCCTCGAGTCCGAGCCCGTCCTGCAGGTACAGGGTCGTGAGCAGGAACATCGACGGCATGGCGGCGAAGTAGACGCTCGCGAGCGAGATGCCGTTGCGGAACGACGCGACGCCGAACAGGGCGAGCGGCACGAGCGGTTGGTTTCCGGATGCCGCGTACCGCCGTTCCCACGAGAGGAACCCGATGAGCGCGAGCACGAACACCACGAGCACCCACCAGCGCGCCGGGTTGTCGCTCGGCGATCCGGTCGTGAACAGGAACGGCCACATGAGCGCGATCACGGTCACGGCGAAGAGGGACAGGCCGACGGGGTCGAGCGAGAGCGGATCGTTCGACGGCCGCCGCGTCACCGGCAGGAACCAGATCGCCAGCACGAGTGCGATGATCACGAGCGGAACGTTGATGAGGAAGATGCCGCGCCAGCCGTCGGTCGGCCCGCCGATCGCGATCATGAGTCCGCCGAGCGTGGGCCCGAACGCCGTGGCGAGGCCGATGGTCGCCCCGAAGAGGCCGAAGGCCTTGCCGCGCTCCTTGCCACGGAACAGCTCCTGGATGATGCCGAGCACCTGCGGCATCTGGATGCCGGCCGCGACCCCCTGCAGCAGTCGGGCCACGAGCAGCACCGTGATGTTCGGGGCGATCGCCGCCACGAGGCTCGTGACGAGGAAGAGGCTGAGGCCGGTGACGAACAGCGTCTTGCGCGACCGCTGGTCGCCGATGCGACCTGCGGGCACGAGCGTGAGCCCGAACGTCAGCACGTAACCGGCGACGATGAGCTGCAGCTGCGTCGCCGAGGCGTCGAAGGCCGCCTCGATCGACGGGAGCCCGACGTTGACCTTCGACAGGTCGAGGATCGTGAGCGCGGCCACGCCGACGCAGATCCAGTACGCCCGCCACCGGTGCCGCTCGGAGACGGGAATGGACCTGGTGACCGGTGGCTGCGACATCCATGCCAGACTACGCCGCCTCGGAAACCCGGGCCGAGAACACCGGCCGGGAAACACCGAAGGCCCCGGATTTCTCCGGAGCCTTCAGGTTGCTGGTGGACCCAGGGGGATTCGAACCCCCGACCTTCTCATTGCGAACGAGACGCGCTACCAACTGCGCCATGGGCCCGAGCGAGTACGAGCCTATCACCACTGAACGGGTGGTTCCGACCACCGCCGCGGGCTCGATCGGACGCTCAGCCGACCTTGCGCCGACGCTGCAGGACGGCGTCGAGATCGCCGAACCGGCGCTGCGGTTCGCCGACCAGACCCATGCCCGCGTAGGGGCTCGCCGGCTCGGGCGCGGCCTTCGCCGGCGCCGGCTCCGACGCCGGTGCGGCGGGAGCGATCGTGGGAACGGGCGTCGCGAGTTCGTCGATGCGCTTGGCGCGCTCCGCCTCCTGCGCGAGGCGCTGCAGTTCGGCGGCGGCCTCGATCGAGGCCATCGCGGTGGCCGCGATCGTGCCGCGCGAGAGCGTGAGCGGCTTCGGCAGCGGCTGCGGGGTCCAGCCCTCGTGGCGCTCGGCGTCTGCGGCGAGTTCGACGGGCTCGAAGGCCTCGACGACGGGACGCGCCACGGGCGCCGCGACCGGTGCGGTCGTGCGGACACGGGCGAGCGACGCGAGTGCGGTCAAGGCCAGCGCGACGAGCGCCCCGCCGGCCACGGCGACGAGCGGCGAGGCCCCGAAGACGAGCCCGACGAGTCCGCCGACGGCCGTCAGCAGCCCGACGAGCAGGAGCAGCGAGCAGAGGGCGCGGCGCCGGCGCAGCACGCGACGCGACGCGACGGGCGACCCGGCCGACGCTCCGGTCGTGGCGCGGACAGCGGCCGCGGCATCCGGCGCGATGACCGTGATTGGCTCGGTGGGCGCGGCCGGCGGGACGACGGGCGTGTGCGCGACCACCTCGGCCGCGGCCTCCGCCGCCGCCTGGGCGACCCGGCGCTCGGCGATGGCGAGTCGCTCGGTGGTCTGCGCCTCGAGGCGCGCCGTGCGCTCCTGCTCGCGCAGGGCGCGCTGGTGCAGGGCGATCTGACGTGCGTTGGCCTCGATGAGCACCGGCTCGGGCGTCTCTGCCGTCTCGGCGAGGATGCGCAGGGTCTGCTGCAGCCGAACCGCATTGCGCTCGGTCGCGAGGTACTGCCGACGCCGGAACCAGATGGGCATGAGGTACGCGATCCACAATGCCGCGGCCACTGCCACGAGCAGACCCCCGCCGATCACACCCATGTGAATACGCTAGGTCACCACGGACGGATGCCGGGGGCGCTTGCGGGGTGTGTCAATGATCTGATAGCCGAAGCGGCTGCGCCGCGGCGGTGCGATCGTCGAGCGGGATGCGTGCGGCATCCACCGGGACGCGACCGTCGCGCCATCGCGTGAGCACGCCGCCCGGGATCTCCTCGGCCACGAGCGCGAACGAGAAGTGGTCGCGCCACGAACCGTCGATGTGGATGAAGCGCCGACGGAGGCCCTCGTAGCGGAACCCGAGCTTCTCGACGACACGAAGCGATGGCCCGTTCTCGGGTCGGATGCAGATCTCGATGCGGTGCAGCCGCAGCACCCGGAAGCAGTAGTCGGTCGCGAGCGCGACGGCGGCGGGCGTGATGCCGCGACCCGCGACGCCCTGCGCGACCCAGTACCCGATCGAGGCCGACGAGAGCGACCCGTAGGTGATCGACGACACATTGAGCTGGCCGACGATCTCGCCGTCGACCTCGAGCAGGAACGGGAGCGCATGCCCGGCGCGCGCGTGCGCGAGCAGGTTGCGGATGCTCGCGCGCGTGTCGATGATCGATCCGCCGCCGGGATACGTGGCCTCCCACTGCCGCAGCCAGGCGCGGTTGTCGAGCAGCACGCGCTCGAGCTGCTTCGCGTCGCGCGCCCGGATCGGGCGCACCACCAGGTCGCCGTCGCGGAGCGTCGGGATCGCGGCGGCGGGCATCGTCAGTCGCGCCCGAGGCCGGCGACGTACTCGACGAGCCACGGCTTGAGCTCGGGACCGATGTCGTCGCGATCGGCCGCGAGCTGCACGACGGCCTTGATGTAGTCGAGCTTGTCGCCCGTGTCGTAGCGGCGCCCGCGGAAGACGACGCCGTAGACGCCGCCGGTGCCCTCGACGTCGCCCGCCATCTCCATGAGCGCGTCGGTGAGCTGGATCTCGCCGCCCTTGCCCGGCTCGGTGTGCTCGAGCACGTCGAACACGTCGGGCTTCAGCACGTAGCGGCCGATCACGGCGTAGTTCGAGGGCGCGACCTCCTTCGCCGGCTTCTCGACCAGTCCGGTGACGCGCACGACGTCGTCTTCGTCGGTCGCCTCGACGGCCGCGGCGCCGTAGAGGTGGATGCTGTCGGGGTCGACCTCGAGCAGGGCCACGACCGTGGCGCCGCGCTCGGCGTGCACCTCGAGCATGCGCGTGAGGAGCGGGTCGCGGGCATCGATGAGGTCGTCGCCGAGGAGCACGGCGAACGACTCGTTGCCGACGTGCTTGCGAGCGCGGAGCACGGCGTGCCCGAGGCCCTTCGGGTCGCCCTGGCGCACGAAGTGCACGTCGGCGAGGTCGCTGGACTCCTTGACCTTCGAGAGCTTGGAGTCGTCGCCCTTCGTCTCGAGCGTCTGCTCGAGCTCGGTGACGCGGTCGAAGTGGTTCGCGAGTGCGTTCTTGTTGCGTCCGATGATCATCAGCACGTCGTCGAGCCCGGCGGCGACGGCCTCTTCGACGACGTACTGGATCGCGGGCTTGTCGACGACCGGCAGCATCTCCTTCGGCATCGCCTTCGTCGCGGGAAGGAATCGAGTGCCGAGGCCGGCCGCCGGGATCACTGCCTTGGTGATGCGTTCAGTCATGCGCTTCAGCGTATCCGGAAGCCCGTTCCCGCGCGGTCACGAAAGCTGAACATCGTCTTAGGATGAGGGGCATGTCCGACGATCCGTCCGTCCAGAAGCGGATTCTGCGCGCCGAGCTCCGCGAACGCCGCCGGAACATGTCCACCCACGAACGCCGGATCGCGACCGAGGGCTTCACCTCGAGGCTCGAGGAGCTGGTCGGGTCGACGGATGCCGCGTCGGTGTCGTGCTACCTCTCGATGCCGTCCGAACCCGACACGCGTCCGTTCGTCGAGTGGGCCGAGGGCCACGGCATCCGGGTGCTGTTCCCCGTGACGCGCGACGACGGACTCCTCGACTGGACCATCGGCGAGTCCGAGAACGAGGTGCTCGGCCTGCACGGCACCCCAGAGGCGGTCGGCGAACTGCTCGGTCCGATGGCGATCAACGACGTCGACCTGATCATCGTTCCGGCCGCCGCGATCGACCGAACCGGCATGCGTCTGGGCTGGGGTCGAGGCTATTTCGACAAAACCCTCGGTTCGATGGGAAAATGTCCTCCGGTGTACGCCGTGGTCTTCGACAGCGAGTTCGTCGAGGACGTTCCGCGGGAGGTGCACGATCAGCCGGTCAACGGCGTCGTCACCCCGACGCGCATCCTCGCGTTCTGACCGGCGTTCGCACCCCCTCGAGCCGAAAGCCCCATCATGCCCACGTATTCGTACCGCTGCACCGAGTGCGGCAACGCCTTCGACATCCAGCAGTCCTTCAGCGACGACAGCCTGACCGTCTGCGAGTCCTGCGGAGGCCGCCTCCGCAAGGTGTTCAACTCGATCGGCGTCACCTTCAACGGGTCGGGCTTCTACCGCACCGACTCGCGCAGCGGCGGCTCCGCCGGCGGCTCCTCGGCGCCCGCGGCGAAGGGGTCGTCGAGCGATTCCTCGAAGGGCTCGTCGAAGGGCTCGTCGGGCGGCTCGTCCTCGGGCGGCTCGTCGTCGGGTTCGTCGGGTTCGTCTTCGGGCGGCTCCACCGCTAGCGTGGCCTAGACCTGACCGACGAGACAGCAGGGGGCACGGTGCTGAAGGGCTTCAAGGAATTCATCCTCAGGGGCAACGTGATCGAACTGGCCGTCGCGGTCGTGATCGGCACGGCGTTCACGGCGGTGGTGACCTCGATCGTGAACAACCTGATCAACCCGCTGATCAGCGCGGTCTTCCGCGCCGACAGCCTCGACACGGCGTTGGTCGTCTCCATTCCGACCCTCGACGGCGGCACCTCCGACGTCAAGTTCGGCGCCGTGCTCGGTGCGATCATCACGTTCGTCATCGTCGCGGCGGTCGTCTACTTCGTCTTCGTCCTCCCGATGAACACCATCAAGGAACGCGCCGAGGCGAAGCGCAAGGCCGGCCAGCCCGACCCCGACGCGCCCGAGTCGGAGCTCACGCTGCTGTCGGAGATCCGCGACCTGCTCGCCGAGCGCCCGACCGGCGAGGCCCACCAGCCCAGGCACTGACGCCGCTTCGGACCGGAGACGCCGTCGCACCCGGGCATCGCGCACGATTCGCGCGTCAGCCCCAGTGCGGCGGCTTCTCGCGCCTCAGGCGCTCGTCGTCGGGGTGGGCGGATGCCGCGTGTCCGGCGTCCTCGTCGTCGGCGACCGCGTCGCGACCGGGCGCGGGCGCCTCCGGCGTCGGATCGGTGCCGGGCGCCGGCGTCAGGCGTGCGCGCCGGGAGCGACCCTTCGCCCGCTCGACGCGTTGACGTTCGTCGTTCATGCGGACGCGGCATCCGGCGGCAGCACCGGAGGCTTGCCGAGCAGCGTCGCGACCCGGTCGGCGACCGCCTCGGGGTTGCCGAACAGCTCGAAGCTGTGCACGCGCAGGTAGTGCCAGCCGAGGCGCCGCAGCACGTCGGGCCGCAGGCGAAGCGATTCGCGCAGGCTGTACGCCGTGAGCACCTCATCGGTCTCGACGACGACGGCCTTGCCCGCGTTCGCGGCGGCGAGCGCGAGCCGTCCGCGGTGCCCGGAGCTGACCCGGATGCCGCGGCGCTCGAGCCTGGCCGCGAGGTCGTCGAGCATCGAGGCGCCCGACGTGCCGCGCGACTCCTCGGCGGCGCGCTCCTCGGTCTGGCTGAGGATGCTGGCGAGGGCGAGCACGCCGTGCGACTGGCGCTCCTCGTCGATGTCGTCGGGCCGGAACGCCGAGACGATGTCCATGGACCGGCGCGCGCGCGTCATGCCGACGGCGAGCAGGCGGTCGCCGCCGGGTTCGCCGAGCGATCCGAAGTTCGAGAGCAGCCGGCCGTGCGGCGTGCGCCCGTAGCCGACCGAGAAGATGACCCGGTCGCGGCTCTGCGCGACGGACTGCTCGAGCGTGAGCACCGTGAACGGTTCGGCGCGGTCCTTGAGGATGAAGTCCGAGAGGTCGGTGCGCTTGGCGAACGCCGCAAGCACGGCCTGGTGCACGCGGGCCGCGTGGCGCGTGCTCGCGGTGACGACCATGAGCGACTCTCGCGGGCGCTTGACGGCGTGCTCCATGACGAGCTCGACGACCTTGGCGACCTCGGAGTCGATGCTCTCGACGGTTCCGGTGACCTGGTCGGGCAGGCCGTTGCCGCGCACGTAGTGCAGCCCCAGGCTGCCGTGTCCGAGGAAGCTCCCCGCCCAGGGCAGGGACTCGATGCGGCCGCCGTAGAAGCGGCGGTTGACGAGCTCGGCGAGGTCCTCGCCGCCGGCGCGGTAGCTGCGGGTGAGCGTCATGGTGGGCAGCAGCTCGCCGAGGCGGGCGAGCGCGGAGTCGGCGTGCAGCGCGTCGACCCCGTCGGATTCGTGCTGGTCGGCGGCCGCGGCATCCGTCGCGTCGGGATCGTCGAGGCCGGTCTCGAAGATGGTCGGCGTCTGCGTCACGGGGTCGCCGAACGCGACGACCTGCTTCGCACGCCGGATGGCGCCGAGGTTCTCGGCCATGGTCGTCGAGCCTGCGTCGACGAGGATCACGGTGTCGAACGAGACCGAGGGATCGATGGCCGCGACGTCGTAGGGCGACGCGAGCCAGATCGGGGCGAGCGCCCGGAACAGGTGCGGGGTGTCGTGCTGCAGCCTGGCGGCGTCGACGCGGTCGCCCCGGAGCATGCGCTTGAGGTGACCGGCCTCCTCGGGGTGGTCGACGAGTGCGACCTTCCAGTTCTCGCCGAGGTGCCAGGCCAGCTGCGGACCGGCCGACGACGCGTGCGCCTCGTCGACGAGGCGGAAATCGCCCTCGAGCCGGTCGAGCAGCGCGGTGTCGGCGCCGAGCAGCGCGGTGTCGGTCGCGAGCATCTGCTCGAGCACGGACTGCCACCAGGCGAGCTCGAGCTCGGCGGCGACGACCTGCTCGGGCACGTGGCGCCTGGCCAGGTCGACGAGCAGCGGGTCGAGGCCGAGGTCGCGCAGGGTGCCGAGCAGCGCGGTGCGCTCCTGCAGGTTCGCGAGCACCTCGGATTCGGCCGCGAGCCCCGTGAGCATCGTGGTCAGGTCGCGCACCGGTCGGGCGGCGAGCCGACGCGGCGTGCCGACGAGGCCGAGCGGCCCGTCGAGCACGGCGAGGTCGTTCTCGACCGAGCGATGCGCGACGTGCACGTCGTCGAGTCCGACCGGCACGCCCGGGATCGACCCGGCCTCGGAGTACCGCTGCCACAGCGTGCGCTGCTGCTGGATGCCGCGGAGGGCCGCGTTGAGGTCCGTGACGTGCACGCCGGGGCGCACGTACTCGAGCGCGTGCCGCCGCAGCCGGCGGCGGTTCGCACCGGACATGCCGGGCGAGTCGCGTCGCGGTGACGTCGCGGCGATGAGCTCGCCGAGCGGGCGGTCGAACACCGACGGGCGGAACCGGTCGAGGGTCTCGCGCACGTCGAGCAGGAGGCGCAGGAACACGCCGAGTTCGGCGATCGACTCGAACGTGCGGAGCCGCGTCTGGCCGATGAGGGTGCGGCCCCGGTCGATGAGGCGGGGCACGTCGACGTTGCTCAGCCGCTTGGCGAGCTCGTGCGCCTCCGTGGCCTCGGCCGACGACGCGAACGAGGCGCCGTACCAGGGCGAGTCGCCCGGGCCGTACTTGAACTCGCCGAGCGCTGCGGCGCGCACGAGGTCGCGCGACACCTTCTCGCGGCCGTCCGCGAGCGCCACCAGCGACGCATGCGAGAGCCGCGCGGTGGTCGACGGCGGCGCGGGCAGCAGTGCGAGGCGTGCGAGCTCGCCGAGGGCGTCGAGCACCGAGACCTTGAGCGAGGGCTCGGGTCGGGTGAGCGCCGAGCGGTAGTCGACGAGCGCCTTGCGCAGTCGCACGAGCGCGTCGTCGACATCGGCGACCCTCGGCCGCTCGACCTTCTCGTTGCGCGAGATCGACGTGATCAGGTCGCGGCGGAGGCCGGCCGTCGTGACGGCCGCTCCCCCGAGCCCGACCTGCCCGAGCCGGTGCACGATGCCGTCGAGGCTGGCGCGGCGCGCGCCCACGACGAGCACGCGACGGTCCTTCGCGACGAGTGCGCCGACCGCGTTCACGATCGTCTGGGTGCCACCGGTGCCAGGGAGGGTCTTCACGACGAGCGAGGTGCCGGCCTCGATCTCGGCGACCACGCGCTCCTGCTCCGGGTCCGCGTCGAGCAGCAGCGTGTCGGTCGACGGCGGCCGCTCGTCCTGCGGCACCGGGCGAACGCGTTCGCCGCCGTGGGCGAAGGCCGCACGCGCGGTCGGGTTGCCCGCGATCGCGTCGATGAGGGGATGGTCGGGCTCGGCGGCATCCGCGGCCATCGACGGGCCGACCTCGGCGAACGACGAGACCACGAGGCGCGGGGCGACCTGGAACCACGGCAGGTGGCTCGTGAGCCCACGCAGCCGATCGATGACGGGCTGGGGCTTGAAGACGCCGTTCGTGATCGCGAGCGCGACGAACGCGTCGGCGTCGAGGGTGATCTGGAACTGTTCGCGGAGCTCGCGGGCGAGCGCGGGGTTGAGGAACGGCTGGCCCTTGAGCTTCAGCTCGAAGTCGCGGCCGTAGCGGCGGATCGCCAGCGGGCGCAGCAGCACCGGAGCGAGGAACTCCTCGCCGCCGTTGCGCCACGAGGCGAGGCCGATCGCGAGGTGCACGGATTCGACGCCGCGCACCGAGCGCAGCTCGACGCCCTTCTGGGTGATCTCGGCGGCCGCGAGGCGGGCGTTGCGAAGCGCGAGCTCGTCGCGGATCAGGCTCGAGAGCAGCGTCGAACGGCCGGTGATGAACTGGGGAAGCCCGCCGGGGTGCGTCGTCGAGAGCTCGATGCGCGTGCGCGGCGTGTCGACGAAGCGCACGAGCGGCGAGCGGCCCCCGACGGTCTCGAGCTCGCGCTGCCACCGGCGCCACGAGGGTTCGGCGACGTTGCCCGCGACCAGGTCTGGGTCGCCGAGGCTGAGGCTGTGAGGGCTCGTGAGGTTCTGAGTCATCGCTTCCGGCTCGGGTTCTTCGGCAGCGGCATCCGACTCCGGGTCGAGGAGGAGGTCCTCTTCTTCTTCGTTCCGATCGAGCCGCCGCACACCGACACGATAAGGCCAGGACGGCGGAATCGTGGGATGCAGCGCCGTTCCGACCCGCTTCGGATACCCCATGGGTATCGTGATAGCCTCGACCGCTCCCGCCGTGCCCCTTCGAATGCACGGCATCGACCCGAAGGAACCCGCCGCGATGCACGAGATCACCCCCACCGAAGTGCACGACCTCGACGGCGCCGTCATCCTCGACGTGCGCGAGCCGCGCGAACTCGAGCAGGCCCGCATCGAGGGCGCGCTGCACATCCCGCTCGGCGAACTCGTCGCCCGGGTCGACGAGGTGCCCCGCGACACGACCGTCTACACGCTCTGCCACGTCGGCGGGCGCAGCGCCCAGGCCGCCGCCTACCTCGAGAGCCTCGGCGTCGACACGGTGAACATCTCGGGCGGCATCGTCGAGTGGCACCGGCAGGGCCTGCCGCTCACGCTCGGCAGCACCGAGTGACCATGACGACGGATGCCGCGGCGGCGGGCGCGGCGGCCTCAGACGCGCAGCGTCGCATCCTGAACCGGCTGAAGCGTGCGCGCGGCCAGCTCAACGCGGTCATCGACGCCGTGGAAGCCGGATCCGACTGCCGCACGGTCGTGACGCAGCTGTCGGCGGTGTCGAGCGCACTCGACAAGGCGGGCTTCGCGATCGTCGCCGCGGCCATGCGCGACTGCCTCGACGAGGATCGCCCCGGCGCGGCATCCGAAGCCCGAGGCGATCGCCTCACGGTCGACGAGCTCGAGAAGCTGTTCCTCACGCTCTCCTGACCCCGCCGACCGAGGCGATCACGCGTTCGGCGTCACGGCGCCGTCTGCAGCTCCAGCCCGTGCGCGACTGCGACGCCCTCGTTGGTCAGGCGCCCCGCCGTGGCGTTCAGGCCCTTGGCGAGCGCCGGGTCCGCGGCGAGCGCCTCCTGCCAACCGAGATCCGCGATGCGCACGGCGTAGGGCAGCGTGGCGTTCGTGAGCGCGGGCGTCGACGTCGCGGGCACGGCGCCTGGCATGTTCGCGACGCAGTAGAAGATCGCGTCGTGCACGCGGAAGGTCGGCTCGGCGTGCGTGGTCGGGCGCGAGCCCTCGAAGCATCCGCCCTGATCGATCGCGATGTCCACGAGCACGGCACCAGGGCGCATGCGGGAGACCATCTCGTCGGTGACGACCTTCGGCGCTGCGGCGCCCGGCACGAGCACCGCGCCCACGACGAGGTCGGCGTCGGCGACCTGCCGCGCGATCTCGTAGGGAGAGGACGCGAGGGTCTTGATCCGGTGGTCGTAGCGCGCGTCGAGTTCGCGGAGCTTCGGCAGCGAGATGTCGAAGACCGTCACGTCGGCGCCGAGGCCGAGCGCGGTCGCGGCCGCCTGCTCCCCCGCGACGCCGCCGCCGATGACGACGACCTTCGCGGGGGTGGTTCCGGGAACGCCGGCCAGCAGCACGCCGCGGCCGCCCTTGGAGGCGAGCAGCTCGGCGGCGCCGACCTGCGGCGCCAGACGGCCGGCGACCTCGCTCATGGGCGTGAGCAGCGGCAGCGAGCGGTCGGCGAGCTGCACGGTCTCGTAGGCGATCGCGGTGACACCCGAGTCGAGGATCGCGCGCGTGAGCGGCAGGTCGGCGGCCAGGTGCAGGTAGGTGAAGAGCGTGAGGTCCTCGCGGAGGAACCCGTACTCGGCCTCGATCGGCTCCTTCACCTTGAGCACCAGTTCAGCCGACCATGCCTCGGCGGCGGTGGCGACGATCTCGGCACCAGCGGTGACGTACTCGTCGTCGGTGAACCCGGCGCCGAGGCCGGCACCGGCCTGGATGGCCACGCGGTGCCCGCGCAGGACGAGCGTGTGCACGCCGGCGGGCGTCATCGCGACGCGGAATTCGTTGTTCTTGATCTCAGCAGGCACGCCGATGTACATGGGGGCTCCGAACGATATGGGACTGTACGAACAATGGTCGCCGCTTATTCGCTCGAACAAAAGATCGACCGCACAGAATTCGGTAGCATAGCCGTATCCAATCCGATTGTTCGAAGGGATGCCGCGACATGGCCGATGCGCCGCAGATCAGCACAGCGCCCGGCAGCGCCTCGGGCCCGGTGGAGCTCGACGAGGTCGATCGCGCGATCATCGCCCGCCTGCACGAGAACGCCCGCACGCCGAACGTCGACCTCGCCAGGGCCGTCGGCATCTCCCCGTCGACCTGCCTCGCCCGCGTGCGCTCGCTCCGCGAACGCGGCGTCATCGTGCGCTACACCGCCGAGATCAATCCCATCGCGCTCGGGTTCACGCTGCAGGCACTCGTGAGCGTGCGCATCCGGCCCGGCGCACGACACCTCATGGAGCAGATCTCCGACGAGCTGCGCCGCGAGCCCGAGGTCGCCCAGCTGTTCTTCCTCGGCGGCACCGAGGACTTCCTCATCCACGTGCGCGTGCGCGACAGCGAGCACGTGCGGCAGTTCGTGCTGAAGAACCTCTCGGCCAATCCCGCCGTCGCCCTCACCGAGACGAACCTCGTGTTCGAGCACCACACCGCGCTCTCGGCGGGCCTCCGCGCGGTGATCTGAGGCACCGCCACCGGGGCGACCACCGATGGCCGGCGGACGGCCGCGGACGCGAAGCGCCGCGTGGCGCTCGACGTCAGCGCACGGGCAGGATCTGCGACAGGTCGAGCCCGTCGGGCGATTCGAGCTGCGCGTACGTGCACGACGCGGCATCCCGATCGGGGCGCCACCGCTTGAACTGCGCCGTGTGGCGAATCCGGTCGCCCTCCATCTGGCTGTACCCCACCTCGACAACGAGCTCTGGCCGCAACGGCACGAACGACAGGTTCTTGCCCGCCGACCAGCGACTCACCGCCCCCGGCATCCGCGTGCCCTGCTGCCCCTCTGCGGCCGCCCATTCGCCCCACGGATGCCGAGACAGGTCCTCTTCGATGAACGGCTCGAGCTCGGTGACCAGATTCGCCCGCTTCGCCATGGTGAACGAGGCCGCGACGCCCACGTGGTGCAGCCGGCCGTCGTCGTCGTACAGTCCAAGCAGCAGCGAGCCGACGATGCCTCCCGTCTTGTGCCAGCGGAACCCGGCGACCACGCAATCGGCGGTGCGTTCGTGCTTGACCTTGAACATCGTGCGCTTGTCGGGCAGGTACGCACCGTCGAGCGGCTTCGCGACGACACCGTCGAGCCCAGCGCCCTCGTAGCGCGTGAACCATTCGCGCGCCTCGTCGAGGTCGGCCGTGGCCGGGGTCACGAAGATCGGGTCGGATGCCGCGGCGAGCGCCTCGACCAACGCAGCACGTCGTTCCCCGAACGGCCGCTCCATGAGGTCGTCGCCGCCGAGCGCGAGCACGTCGAACGCGACGAACGACACTGGCGTCTGCTCGGCGAGCAGCGCCACCCGGGACGCAGCGGGGTGGATGCGCTGCTGCAGCGCGTCGAAGTCGAGGCGACCGTCTCGCACGAGGATGATCTCGCCGTCGACCACGCAGCGCTCGGGCAGGTTCGCGCGCAGCGCCTCGACGAGTTCGGGGAAGTAGCGCGTCATCGGCTTCTCGTTGCGGCTGCCGAGCTCGAGCTCGTCGCCGTCGCGGAACACGATCGTGCGGAAGCCGTCCCACTTGGGTTCGACGTGCCCGACGTCGGGGATCTCCTTGACGGCCTTCGACAGCATGGGCGAGACAGGAGGCATCACCGGCAGGTCCATCCCCCCATCATGCTCCGTGGACGCCCGTTCGCCCAGACCCGCGCAGGAGCATTCGCACGGCCGGCGGAGACATCCGGAGAACCCGCAGGCGAAGCCCTGCCTTTGTTCGGGTTCGTGGCGTATGGTCTATTGCGGTCGCCCCGACGATGTGGCCGACCAGAACGAGGAAACACCCATGTACCACCGCATCACCGCCGATTCGCCCGGGCGCGCCACGCCATCGCTGCCGCAGACGGGGCTCCCGCCGATCGGCCTCCCGCCCATCGGCCTCCCACCCATCGGAACGTGGTGGACCCTGCTCGACCGGGGACTCCAGCGCGAGATCCTGGCGAACCCGACCGCACCGCTGCGCCCGTTCGTCGTGCGTCGCGTGTTCGAGATCTGCGGCCTCGCCGTCGACGGCGTTCCCGTGCAGGCCGTACGCCTCGGCGCGAACGAGCGGGCGTACATCGCCGGCTGGGCGCACGCCGTGGACTGGACCTGAACCCCCGAGGAGCCGCGGAAGCCCGACGCCCGCGGGCGCTCAGGCGGTGACGAGAAGCCGGGCGACGGCGTCGAGCGCACCCGGGACGAGCCTGAAGTATGCCCACGTGCCGCGCTGTGTGCGGCTCAGGAAACCGGCCTCGGTGAGGATCTTCAGGTGATGCGACACCGTCGGCTGGCTGAGCCCGACAGGCTCGGTGAGGTCGCAGACGCACGCCTCCTCGCCCTCGGAGGCGGCGACGATCGAGATCAGTCGGAGTCGCGTCGGATCGGCGAGCGCCTTCAGTGAGCGGGCGAGATCGTCGGCCTGCTGGGCATCGAGCGCCTCTCGGGTCAGCGGCGCACAGCAGGCTGCCGCGTCGATCACGGGGAGGAGGGTGACGGTCGACACGCCGCCAGCCTACCCTCATATTGACATCTGTCGATATAGCAGGCGAGACTCTCCATATCGAAACACGTCGATATAAGGATCGGGAGTTGAAGATGACCCTGCTCGACCTCACGCCGACCGCCCGTCGCTCACCGCAGCTGGACACGTTGCCGATCGCGATCATCGGAGCCGGGCCGATCGGGCTGGCCGCCGCGGCTCACCTCGTCGAGCGCGGCATCGACTTCGTCGTTTTCGAGGCAGGTGAAACGGTCGCGAGCAGCATGGCCGCGTGGCGCCACATCCGCCTGTTCTCCCCATGGGAGCACCTCGTCGACCCGGCCGCGCGGCGCCTGCTCGAGCAGACCGGCTGGACCGAACCGACCGCAGGCGCGGCACCGTACGCGGCCGAGCTGATCGACGACTACCTCCTCCCGCTCGCCGGCATCGAGGCGATCGCCTCCCGCGTGAACACTGGAGTCGAGGTGGCCTCCGTCACCCGCGAGGGCATGGATCGCACGCGTTCGGCCGGTCGCGCGACGACGCCGTTCATCCTCCGGCTCCGCGAATCCGGGTCGGTCACCGAGGTCCTGGCGCGTGCGGTGATCGACGGGTCAGGCACCTACCGGAACCCCAACAGCCTCGGCTCGAACGGTCTCGAGCCGCTCGGCCTCGAGGAGGTCGCCGCGCAGGTCAGCCACGCGCTGCCCGACGTGCTCGGGGCGGAGCGGGATCGATTCGCCGGACGTCACACGGTCGTCGTCGGTGCGGGCCATTCCGCGGCGAACACCCTCATCGACCTCGCCGAGCTCGCCCGGCAGGCGGAGGGCACGCGGGTCACCTGGGCGATCCGCAACGCCCGCGCGGGACGAGTGTCGGCATCGACGGATGACGAGCTCTCCGCCCGCGCCTCGCTCGGAGCGCGGATGGAACGCCTCGTCGCCTCCGGCGCCGTCACCATGGTCGACGGTTTCGAGATCGTGCGCCTGGCGAAGGCCGAGGGCGGGGTGTCCCTCATCGGCACCCGTCATGGCGGCATCGAGACCCTCACCGCGGATGTCGTCGTCAACGCCACCGGGTTCCGTCCGGATCTCGCCATGCTGCGCGAGGTCCGCCTCGACCTCGACGAGGTCGTCGAGGCCCCGCGCCGGCTCGCGCCCCTGATCGACCCGAACGTGCACAGTTGCGGCACCGTCGAGCCGCATGGCTTCGCGGAACTGGAACAGCCTGAACCGAACTTCTTCATCGCCGGGATGAAGAGCTATGGACGCGCTCCGACCTTCCTCCTCGCGACCGGGTACGAACAGGTCCGCTCGATCACCGCGTGGCTCGCCGGCGACCTGGGGGCGGCCGGCACCGTGCAGCTCGTGCTTCCGGCGACCGGCGTCTGCTCGACCGATTCCGCCCCGTCGGGCGGGTCCTGCTGCTCGTGACGGCGATCCGACCGAGGCCGGCGGCACCGGTTCCATCGACGGCTGTCTATCCTTTGAGTATGAGCGTTGATCGTCGCCCCACCGTCCTGTTCGTCTGCGTCCACAACGCCGGCCGCTCCCAGATGGCCGCCGGAT
This sequence comes from Agromyces sp. PvR057, assembly GCF_040547485.1. Classification (NCBI taxonomy): domain Bacteria; kingdom Bacillati; phylum Actinomycetota; class Actinomycetes; order Micrococcales; family Microbacteriaceae; genus Agromyces; species Agromyces sp. PvR057. The sequence continues at coordinate 1,135,482 of NZ_JBEPPT010000001.1, read as the reverse complement.
ACCTGCGCGCCCTCTCCGACGGGCGCGTGGAGGTGCTCAGCGCGGGATCCGAGCCACGGGACCAGATCAACCCCGTCGCCGTGCAGGCGATGGCCGAGGAGGGCATCGACATCGCCGACCAGGTGCCCAAGATCCTCACCGTCGACGCCGTACAGGAATCCGATGCGGTCATCACCATGGGCTGCGGCGACACGTGCCCGATCTTCCCCGGCAAGCGCTACGAGGACTGGGAGCTCGAGGACCCGGCCGGCAAGGACCTCGACACCGTGCGGCGCGTTCGCGACGACATCAGGGGCCGCGTCACGGCGTTGCTCGCCGAGCTGCTGCCGACATCGGTCTGACGATCGCGCCGCTCGATCCATCGGATCGGATCGCACCGCACCGGTGCCCCTGGAGGGACTCGAACCCCCAACCCTTTCCTTAGGACGGAACTGCTCTTCCATTGAGCTACAGAGGCTGACCGCAAAAGCCTACCCGAGTCGATCAATCCGCCGAACCGTCGGGGTCGGCGTGCACGCATCCGGGCGGGTTCGAGTTGCCGCTCAACTCGAAGTCCTCGCAGGTGAGGAACGCCGCCTGGTTCGCGCCGAGCACGAAGCTGACGACCGCGATGCCGGCGATCGCGCCGATGCCGACGGCCACGGCGCCGCGCGAGAGCCCCGCGCCGAGATCGGGCCAGAAGATGGCGGCCAGCACCCAGAGCGTGAACGGGATGCCGACGAGGGCTACGACCAGTGCGAGCAGGTCGATCAACCCCATCACGACGTCGTCGTCGCCCGAATCGGGCACGAACGAGAGCACCAGCCAGAGGCTCGGCACCGACAACGCGATGAGCCGGCGAACGCGATGCCGGAACGGCCGCGGCTGGAACGCCACCACGACGAACGCGGCGGTCGACGCGACCCACACCATCAGGTTCTGGTCGAAGAAGAGCACGCCCCACGCGCCGAGGGTGAACGCGGGCCACCAGACCGACAGGCTCGCGGCGACGACGACGACGCCGTGCATCGGCCGGCGTGCGCCTCGCGCATCCGCGGATGTCCCGACCTGCCCGCTCATCTGCACCCCCGCACGCCATTGTGCCGAGCGCCGGCCTCCGGCGCACGGCGACGCGCTGACCTCGCCGCTCGCGGTAGCCTTTCCGACGGCCTTCCAACGCGGACGGCATCCGAGCACCCGCGAGCAGGCCATGACGATCGGAGAACGATGAGCGGCGACGGCACGAGGTTCTGGGTCGGCGCGTCGACGGTCGGCGCACTCGGGTCGCCGGCCCGCGGCATCCGACCTCTCGATGTCGCGACCGACGGCACGACGACGCTGGGCGACCCGGTCGAGGTTGGTGAGAACCCCATGTTCCTCGCGGTCTCCCCCTCGGGCGTGCTCGGCATCGTGCACGAGCTCACGGCCGGCCTCGTCTCGACGTGGACCATCGACGGCGACACCGTGCGCCCGTTCGGCGGCGTCGGCGGCACCGGCTCGGCCGACCCCTGCCACATCGCCTTCGACGCGAGCGGCGCATGGGCGTTCGCCGCCAACTACTCGGGCGGCCGGGTCACGGCGCATCGCATGGTTCCGGATGCCGCAGCCGACGCCGAGCTCTTCACCGAGTTCAGCGGCACAGGGCCCGACACCTCGCGGCAGGAGTCCTCGCACCCGCACCAGGTCGTGCTCGACGAGGCCCGTGCGCGCCTCCTCGTCCCCGACCTCGGATCCGACCGCATCCGCATCGTCGGGCTCGACGGACTGCCCGGCGCGCTCCACGGCGCCGACGAGACGCCGGACATCGTGATGCACGCCGGCGCAGGCCCGCGCCATCTCGTGGTGCTCGGCGACGTCGCGATCGTCGCGAACGAGCTGGATCGCACGGCGAGCGTGGTCGACCTCGTCGAAGGACGCGAGCTCGCGTCCTTCCCGGTCGACGAACGGGTGGCGCCGCGCGGGCTCGGGCTCTCGGCCATCCGTGCGACCCGCGCCGGAACCGTGCTCGTCGGCGACCGCGATGCCGATGCGCTGGTCGCCCTCCGATTCGATGCCGACGCGCGCACGCTCGAGCGGGTCGCCTCGGTGCCGACCGGCGGACGTCACCCGCGCGACCTGCACGTCACGCGTGATGAGCGGTTCGCACTCGTCGCCGATCAGGCGTCGGACTCGATCGCCGTCGTCGAACTCGAGGCCGGCGTGCCGACGCGCGTCGTCTCGACGATCGCCACGCCCGCGCCCGGCTGCCTGGCGCGACTGCCCTGACGCGCGCCCGACGGGGAGGGCGAGCGGCTCAGTTGTAGCCGAGCACCACGATGGCGGAGGTCGTCGGCGAGAGCTCGTCGAGGAACGCACTCTCCTCGAGTCGCGTTTCGTCCGAAGGTTGCGTCATCGCGGTCACCTGCCTCTGCGTGGGATGGTTCACCACGGTACGGGAGCCTGCGGCGGAGTTCACTGTCCGCGTCGTCCAACGTTGCAGGCATTCTTCGCCAGAATGTCACAGTCGACCGACCGGCGACGCAGGACGGTGCTCCGGCAACTGCCGCAGCCCGCGGATCGCCGGACGCCGTCGTCGAACACCGGGGCGGAACACCGAGCCCGATCGACCGGCCGCAGGGCTCAGCCCGGCGGGTACAGGTACAGCGCGGAGGCCTTGGCGATCGTGCGCCGATGGTACGAGTGATCGGAGTTCTGGTTGTACTCCTCGATGTTCACCGTGCCGTCGTCGTTGATCGACTGCACATAGGCGACATGGTTGTACGGGAACCAGGCGACGGCGCCGACGACCGGCTCGCTGCTGGTCGGCCAGCCGTGCGCGGCCCATTCGTCGGCCCACGCATAGGCGCTGCCCGCGGCGAGGTTCGACCAGTCCCACTTCCAAGGGGCGCTCGTGACGCCGGCGTCGCGGTTCAGCCGCCACGCGACGAAGTCGACGCACTCGCGGTAGTAGTAGCGGAGCGGCGACAGCCCTCCGCCGTAGTCATCGGGAACCTGATCCCACCAGGGGTAGTCGTCGCCCTCGGCCTTGACGGTGTAGATGGCGTAGCTGCCCGACCCGCGCGAGGCGAGTTCGGCGGCCCAGGCGGCCTGCGCCGCCTCCTCGGCCGAGAGCGCGGCCTCGTCGATCTGCTGCTTCGTGGTGACGGCGTAGGCGTCGGACGAGATCGGGGCGCCGCTGGCCACGGCGGAGACGTCGAGATCCTGCGCCTCAGCGACGGCGAAGCTGAAGGCACCGCCCGGCTGGAACGCATCGCCGCCGGGCATGAACGCATAGGCGGGCACCGCGACGGTGCCGAAGATCGCCGGCACCACGAGCAGCGTCGCGAACACGCGCACAGGGCCGGTTCGACGCACGTTCGCGGGCTTGCGGATCGCGCTCGGCCCCGTCGGGGCACCGGCCGGGTTGTTCGGAATCGGGGCGGATGCCGCGGCCTTGCGCCGACCGGCACGCGGCGCCGAGCGGGCTCCGCCGCGCGAACGGCCGGCGGACTCAGCCGCGCGCCGCTGCGAGCGCGACGGCTGCTCGGCGTGGTCTTCGTGCAAAGTCGATCCTCCGGACACCGCCCGGCCGCGGTGCGGCCCGGTTCGGGTAGATGTACGTCATCGCCGGTCGGGTGCTCCGGAGACTCGTTCCACCTTAGGGCACCGCGCGGCCGAAGTCACCCGACACGCGATCACTGCCCTGCGGTCTCGGCGAGCTTCGTGATGAACAGGGTCTGCGCGGCGATCATGCGCTCGATCTCGCCCGGGTCGACGGACTCGTCCGAGGCGTGGATCCGGGACTGCGCGGTGTCCTCGGCACCCCAGAGGATGATCGCCCCTTCGGGCGCGATCTTCTGCAGGGAGGCCACGAGGGGGATCGACGCGCCGCTGCCGATCGACTCGACGGCTCCCCCGTACGCCTCCTCCAGCGCGGCCGCGGCGGCGACGATCGCGGGGTGGCTCTCGTCGACGGCGAACGGCTGCCCGACCTTGACCTTCGTCACCTCGACCTCGCAGTTCCAGGGCCGCTGCGCCCTGAGGTGCGCCATGAGCGCGTCGAGCTGGGCGTCGCCGTCGGATCCGGGGACGATGCGCATCGAGAGCTTGGCGGTCACCTCGGGCAGGAGCACGTTCGACGCCTCGGCGGTGTTCGGCAGGTCCATGCCGAGCACGGTCACCGACGGCTTCATCCAGATGCGGTCGGAGAGCGAGCCGGTGCCGAGGAACTCGACACCGGGGAGGATCGCGGAGCCGTCGCGGTAGACCTGCTCGTCCATGTCCGCTCCGCCCCACTTACCGCTCTCGACGCCGGGGATCACGGTGTCGCCGTGCTCGTCGTGCAGCGAGTCGAGCACGCGGATCATCGCGGTCATGGCGTCGGGGGCTGCGCCGCCGAACATGCCGGAGTGCACCGGGTTGGCGAGGGTGCGCACCGTGACCGTGCAGGCGACATCGCCGCGGAGGGCGGTCGTCAGGCCCGCCCGGCCGACGCGCTGCGGTCCGATGTCGCCGATGACGTAGGCGTCGGCGGCGAAGAGGTCGGGATTGGCCTCCACGAAGGCCTCGAGGTGGGAGATCGTCTCCTCCTCGCCCTCGACGAGGATCTTCACCCGGCAGGGCCGGTCGGGGCCGAGCAGCTTCAGCGTGCCGTAGTGGATCACGAGGCCCGACTTGTCGTCGGCCGCCCCGCGCCCGTAGATGCGGCCGTCCTCCTTGGTGACGGGCTCGAACGGCTCGCTCGACCAGCCCTGGCTCTTCGGCGCCGGCTGCACGTCGTAGTGCGCGTAGAGCAGCACCGTGGGCGATCCCTCTGGGCCGGGCAGGTCCGCGTAGACGCACGGGTACCCGTCGGGAACGTCGAGGAGCTTCACGCCGGTGGCCCCGGCCGCCTCGAAGAGGTCCACGACGGCCGCGCCCATCGCGTGCACCGGCTCCGGGTCGAAGCCCGGGAAGGCGACCGACGGGATCCGCACGAGCGCCTCGAGACGCTCGATCACCTCGGGCATGAGCTGGGCCGCGGCAGCGGAGAGTTCTTCGGACATGGGGTTCCTCCTCGTCGGATGAGCGTGCGTCGTTCGCTGCCGAACGCGTCGGCGCGAGATCGGATCAGGCGGGCACGACCAGCTGGATGAGCAGGCCGGCGAGCACGACCGCGATCCACGACACGAGCATCGGGATGGTGAACGAGTGCCAGACGGGCACCTGCGTCAGCTTGGTGGACCCGGTCAGGTCGGTCTCGACGGCGGCGATCTGGGAGCCGTTCGCCGGGAACAGCCAGACGCCGATGAGCGACGGCCACATCGCCGTGATGACGCCGGGGGCGAGACCTGCGGCAAGTGCGATCGGGATCATCGTGTTCGTCGTCGCCGACTGGCTGGTCGTCAGGCCGCAGACGATGAAGAGGGCGACCGCGAGCAGCAGCGGGTTGGACTCGATCATCGCGCCGAGCGGCTCGATGATCGTCTCCTCGTTCGCCGCGATGAAGGTGTCGGCCATCCACGCGATTCCGAAGAGGGCCACCGCGGCGACGAAGCCCGCCTTGAGCAGCGGCTGCTCGACGACCAGCGAGGGCTTCACCTTGCGGACGAGGATGATCACGAGCGCCACGGTGAACATGATCATCTCGATGACGGTCGACATGCCGATCGGCACGAGCTCGCCCTCTTCGTCGGGGAAGGCCGGACGGAGCGAGGGGAACAGGCCGAACAGGACGATGAGCAGGGTGCCGGACACGAAGATCCAGGCCGAGACCGCACCTCCCGGCGGCACCGGGTGCTCGATGGGCGCCGGACGCTTCGCCGCGCCTTCCGATGCACCGCCGCCGGTGGCGGTGAGGGTCGCGGTCGCACCGCCGCCGACCTTCGCCTCGTAGCGCTGCTGCAATGCGGCCGGGACCTCGACGGTGCCCGCCTTGACCCGCTTCAGGAACTCGGGGTCGTCGAGGAGGTCCTTTCCGAGTCGCTGCTGCACGAACGACGTCACGATGCAGGCGACGATCGCGGCCGGGACCGTGATGAGGAGGATCTGCGGCAGTCCGTACCCGGTACCGTCCATCAGCACCAGGTAGGCGGCCATGGCCGCCGACACGGGGCTGGCCGTGATGCCGAGTCCGGACGTCACCGTCGACGCCGCGAGGGCCCGTTCAGGTCGCTGCCCGTTGCGGTAGGACGTCTCGTAGATCACGGGAATCAGGGCGAAGAAGATGTTCGACGTGCCCGAGAGCACCGTGAACACGAACGCGACGAGGGGCGCCACGTAGGTGAGGCGCTTCGGGTTGCGCTGGATGATCTTCGACGCGATCGAGACGAGGTAGTCGATGCCGCCGGCCGCCTGCATCGCCGACGACGCCGTGATCACGGCGATGATGATGAAGAAGGCGTCGATCGGGATGGAGCCGGGCGGCAGGTTGAACCCGAAGACCAGGATCACGGTGCCGACGACGCCCCAGAGCCCGAGGCCCAGGCCGCCGGTGCGGACGCCCATGGCGATGGCACCGACGACGACGACGGCCTGGAGTACGACCAGGAAGATCTCCACTGCTACCAACCCCCAACGAACGGCGGAACCGATGAGACTGCCACTGCTGCGACGGACGAGGACCCGGCGGATGCGGAGTCCCCGTCGTGCCGTCCGCCGCACGGGCGGCGGACGGCACTGCGGATCATCACTCCCCGGTCGACTGCAGTTCGCGCCCGTGAGCCGTGATCGCGTAGATGATGAGCACGTCGATGGCGATGACGATGAGCGCCCACCAGGGCTGCGCGGGAACGAGGAGCAGCTGCCCGATGGCGCTGAGGATGGCGGCGATGATGGCGACGACGCGCGCCCAGGTCGCACCGGAGAACAGCGCGAAACCGGTCAGGGTCAGCACCACGCCGATGATGAGGTTCCACCATCCCCACCCGGTGAGGTCGAACAGGAACAGCGTCCCGTCGCCGACCGCGTAGTAGTAGTTGGATCCGATCAGGGCGATGGCCCCTTGGATGATGCTGAAGAGACCGCTCAGGATGAGGATGAATGCGGCGAAGCCGACCCACCCGACCCAACCGCTCAACTGCCGTGACTCAGCCATGACGAATACCGCCCATCTGCGATACGTACCGCCCACAGCCCCTGCGGTGCGGATGCCCCCGATCGAAATCTCGATCTTGAGCCGAGTATGGCGCTCGCGATCGCCGGTGGTCAACATCCGGCTTCGCGTGTCGTCAGCGGGTCGGGCCCCAGGCGGCCGGGTCCGTGTTCAGGCCGCGGTCGAGAGGTACTCGTCCCACTGCGGGAGGGTGCGCTCGAACCCGCGCACGACCCAGCTGCGGCCGTGGGGCATGCGCGGCGTGAACCGCAGCTCCCAGCCCATCTCGGCGGGCGTGTGGTCGCTCTTGATGTTGTTGCAGCGCAGACAGCAGGCGACGAGGTTCTCCCAGGTGTCGCGCCCGCCGCGCGAGCGCGGCAGCACGTGGTCGATCGTCGCGGCCGACCGCCCGCAGTAGGCGCATCGGTGCTCGTCGCGGCGGAGCACCCCGCGACGACTCACGGGCACGGCGTGCACGCGCGGCGTGCGGACGTATCTCGTGAGGATGATCACGCTTGGTCTCTGCCACGACCCGCTCGCCGCGCAGACGGGATTGCCCTCGTCATGCTGGATCACGGTCGCCTTCTGGTTCATGACCAGCAGCAGGGCTCGCTTGAACGAGATGACGGCCAGGGGCTCATAGCCCGCGTTGAGCACGAGGGTGCGCATGGAGTGCCTTTCGATCGGGGCTGGATGGCTTCCAGCCGCGTGAACGGGTCGACGCTCCGACGGCGCTGCGGCCGCTCGATGGCACGGGTGGGACGGATGCCGCTCGCCGCCGTGACCGGCCCCGAAAACGCAGAACGGGCACCGTCATGAAGACAGTGCCCGTCGAAACGTCGGCTCGTGCGGTACTCGGCTGACTACTGCGCCGTTGGTGGAATTGCGCGCGCGCATCCGTGGAATGGATGCTGCACGTGCGAACCATCGGCGTTCCCCTCGCCCGGATCTCGGATCGTCAGGCCTTCAGGCTACGGCATGAACGCCGCGGAGGGGCATCCTCCGCGGCGCTCGGCACCCGTGTCACCCGATGTTCACCGATCAGATGCCGATGCGGACGATCGTGTAGTCGCTCGTCCAGATCGGCTGCACGCGCACCGAGGCGCCCTCGTAGGGAGCGTGCAGGATCATGCCGTTGCCGGCGTAGAAGCCATCGTGGCCCGGCATGATCACGAGGTCGCCCGGCCGTGCGTCGGCCTCGGAGATCACGGTGCCCATGGCGCCCTGTCCGGCGGAGGAATGGGGCATGGCCACGCCGAACTGGGCGTAGACGTACATGACGAACCCGGAGCAGTCGAAGCCGGCGGGCGTGGCGCCGCCGTAGACGTACGGGGTGCCGATGTACTGCGTCGCGACGCTGTACACGCTGCCGAGGTCGAAGCTCGGGTAGGGCGGGTTCGCGAGGAAGTCGCCGACCGACGGGCCGGCGTACGATGCGGCGTACGAGGTCATCGCGGTCTGGGCGGCAACGCGGGCGGCCTCGGCCGCCGCAGCGGCCTCATCGGCCCGGCGCTTCGCGTCGGCGGCCGCCGCGATCTCCTCGGCCGTCACGGCGGCGAAGGCGTCCTTCGTGACCGGCGCGGCGATGACGTCGTCGGCGACCTCGACCGACTGGGCCTGCGCCTTGGTCATCCTGGTCTCGGCGCTCGTCGCGAACTGCGGTCCCGTGCTGCCCGGCGCGAACGCGTAGGCGGGGATCGCGATGGTTCCGACGATGCCGGCGGCGATCGTCATGACGGCGACGTTGGCGACGCCCCCGCGACGGAGGCGACGCGTGGACGGGAGTGGTCGCGCGGCGACGGCCGCATCGACGGTGGGCTTGGGTTCGGGGCTGACGCGCTGGACGACGACCTTCGAGGCGGCGCCCCGCTTCGGTGACGTGAAACGGCGGCGTGGGGTGAATCGAGCCAAATCGGGTTTCCTCCACCGCCCCACGGAGTCGGGCTCCGTCTCACCTGGTGCGCTCGAGGCGCGTCTTCGTCCTGAACCGGGCGGTGAGTGCCGAGAGGCGAACCTGATTCTGGTCCCGACGACCGGCTTCGTGCCGTCGGACTCGACCGAGAATACGCGAGGGTTGCTTGAATGTCACATTCCGATCACGGTTTGCCGCGATCCCTTGTGAATTCTCAGGTTCGATCGACGCTCATTCCGCGACGAAGATGTGCCCTGCGACCTCGTTCGGGAGTTCGAGCGCGCCGTCGACGCCGTCGACCTCGACCGCGACGTATGCACCGCTGCGCGTGAAGGTCGCCGTGGCGCCGGGCATGATGCCCGCCTGCTTGAGCTGGAGGAGCAGCTCGGGGTCGAACTGCACCGGTTCGCCGAGACGCCTGACCACGCCGCGGACCGCCGAATCGCGCTCGGCGATGGCATCGGTGACGCGCACCACGCCGGTCATGAACGGGTCGGCGGGTTCGAGACCCAGCTCTTCGAGGCCGGGGATCGGGTTGCCGTACGGCGACTCCTTCGGCTCGCCGAGGATCTCGATCAGACGACGCTCGACCTGCTCGCTCATGACATGCTCCCAGCGGCATGCCTCGTCGTGCACGTACTCCCATTCGAGGCCGATGACGTCGGAGAGCAGGCGTTCCGCGAGCCGGTGCTTGCGCATCACGTGCACGGCCTTGCTCCGGCCCTCGGTGGTGAGCTCGAGGTGGCGGTCGTCCGAGACGACCACGAGTCCATCGCGCTCCATGCGGGCCACCGTCTGCGAGACGGTGGGGCCCGAGTGGCCGAGTCGCTCGGAGATGCGGGCGCGAAGCGGCACGATGTGCTCTTCTTCGAGGTCGAGAATGGTTCGGAGGTACATCTCCGTCGTGTCGATGAGATCAGTCACCAGCAAGCCCTCCCTGTCGCAGCCCGTCATCAAGCCTAGCCCGCTGCGGCGGCTCGATAGACTTCCGTGCATGCCGAGCATCGTGATCCCCAGCGACCTCCTGCCCGCCGACGGACGATTCGGCTGCGGCCCCTCCAAGGTGCGCCCCGAACAGCTGGCCCACCTGGCCGCCGTCGGCCCGTCCCTGCTCGGCACCTCGCACCGGCAGGCGCCCGTGAAGAACCTCGTCGGCCGCGTGCGGTCCGGGCTCTCCGACCTCTTCACCCTGCCCGACGGCTACGAGGTCGTGCTCGGCAACGGCGGCTCGACCGCGTTCTGGGATGCCGCGGCATCCGGTCTCATCGAACGACGAGCCCAGCTGAGCTCGTTCGGCGAGTTCGGCCAGAAGTTCGCCGGCGCCGCGGCGGCGCCCTGGCTCGAGGCGCCCGACGTGCGCAAGGCCGACGCCGGCACGCGCTCGAATCCGGAGGCCGTCGACGGCGTCGACGTGTACGCGTGGCCGCACAACGAGACCTCGACGGGCGTCATGGCTCCCGTGCAGCGCGTCTCGGGCGACGAGGGTGCGCTCACGGTCATCGATGCGACGAGCGCCGCGGGCGGCGTGGCGGTCGATCCCACGCAGTTCGACGTCTACTACTTCGCGCCGCAGAAGAACTTCGCTTCCGACGGCGGCATCTGGTTCGCCCTGTTCTCGCCGGCCGCGATCGAACGCGTCGAGCGCATCGCCGCGAGCGACCGCTACATCCCCGAGTTCCTCTCGCTGAAGAACGCGGTCGACAACTCGCGCCTGAACCAGACGCTGAACACGCCCGCCCTCGCGACGCTCCTGCTCCTCGAGAACCAGCTGGAGTGGATGAACGCCTCCGGCGGCCTGAGCTGGGCCGACGCGCGCACGCGCGAGTCCTCGTCGGTGCTCTACGACTGGGCCGCGCGCACCTCGGTCGCGACCCCGTTCGTCGCGAACCCCGCCGATCGCTCGCAGGTCGTCGTCACGATCGACTTCGACGAGACGACGGATGCCGCGCGCATCGCCTCGATCCTTCGTGAGAACGGCATCGTCGACACCGAGCCCTACCGCAAGCTCGGGCGCAACCAGCTCCGCGTCGCGACCTTCACCGCGATCGAGCCCGACGACGTCCGCGCGCTGACCGCCTCGATCGACTACGTGCTCGAGCAGATCGGCTGACGTCGATGCGGCTCTGGCTCCCCGAGGCGGATCGTCGGCCAGACCCGGCGCCCGCTCGGGCGGACGCGCGCAAGGCGGTGCTCGCGGGCACCGCCCTGTGGCTGGTCGCGCTCGTGGTGTGCCTGCTGCTGCGCGACGCACTCGCGTCGTCCGGCCTGGAGTGGCTGATCTGGGCGTGCGCGGTCGGCCTCCTGATCGGCGTCGCCGCACTCGCGGTCGTCCAGGCGATCAGGCGCCGTCGCAACCGTCAGGGCGCGGGCGCCTCGTCGTGATCCTCGTCGCCGTCCTCCGACGCCTCGGCGTCGGTCGGCCCGGCGTCGGTCGTCGCCTCGGCTGACGGGTCGTCCTCGTCGAGCGCATCGATGTCGATGCCGTCGAACGCGTCGACATGCCCGCCGTCGTCGTGCTCGTCGTCGTCGTGCTCGTCGTCGTCGTGCTCGTCGTCGTCGTCGAACTCGTCGTCGCCGTCGATCTCGAGTTCCTCCGACGCGTCGTCGAAGTCGTCGTCGTGCTCGTCGGACTCGGGCTCCTCGCCTGCCTCACGAGCGGCGGCCGCGGCAACCGCCTGCGCGGCACGGTAGTCGGCGAGCCGCTCGGACCACGGCACCCACGCGGGAGCGAGCAGGGCCTGCTCACCCGGCATGAGCTGCGTCTCGACGATCGTCGGCTCATCGTCGTCGATGCGCACGATGGTGACGCTCCAGTGCCAGCCGGGGTAGCCGGAGAGGTCGGAGGCGAAGTGCAGCGTGAGCACATGCTCGTCTTCGGCGATGTGGCCGATGACGGAACCGACCGTCTCGGGCGCCGTCGTCTCGAGCAGTGCCCGGCGGGCGAGGTCGACCGAGGCGAGCAGCACCGGGTCGGGCTCGAAGATCACGGGCTCGGGCTCGGCGGCCACGGGCTCGGCGGTCTCGTCCTCGACGGCCTCCGACTCGGCGCCCGCGGGCTCCGACGCCTCGGCGGCCTCCGCCGCATCGCCCTCGGACTCGGCGACGGGCTGCGCGGAGTCGTCGAGCGGTGCGACGGGCGCGACGGAATCGGACGCCGGCTCGGCGGCATCCGTCTCGGGCTCGATGAACTCAGGCATCCAGGTCGTCAGCCACCTTGCGCAGCACGGTTGCGACCGTGCGCGCCTTGGACTTCTCGGGATAGCGGCCCCTGCGGAGGTCCGCGCCGATCGAGTCGAGCACCTTGACGACGTCTTCGACGATGATCGCCATGTCGTCGGCGGGCTTGCGGTTGATCTTCGCGAGGCTCACGGGTGCGTCGAGCACGCGCACCGAGAGCGCCTGCGCCCCGCGCTTGCCCTCGGCGACGCCGAACTCGAGTCGGCTGCCCGCGCGCACGGTCGCACCGGCGGGAAGAGCGGATGCGTGGAGGAAGACCTCCTGGCCGTCATCGGAGCTGATGAAGCCGAATCCCTTCTCCTCGTCGTAGAACTTGACCTTGCCGGTGGGCATCGTGGAAACCTCGCTCGTGTCGTGGAAGGCGCGCGGGAAGACGTGCGCCATGCAAGCACCAGTCTAGAGTCCCGGCCCCCTCGGGCGGTGCGCTGCCCTATCCTTGCAGAGTGAGCGAAACCCAGCAGTCCGGCAGCCAGCGCATCGAACGCGTCCTTGCATACATGTTCACGGGTCTCGTCATGCTGTCGATCGCCGCATTCATCGCCGTGCTCATCGCGACGATGGCCGGCGTCGCCGAGAACGACGGGTTCAGCCAGGGCGTCTGGCCCGTCGTCATCATGCTGCCGTGGTTCGGCCTGCCGCTCGCGTTCCTCCTGCTCATCGCCCTGTTCATCGTGCACGCCGTGAACCGCTCGCGCACCGCGCGCGCCCAGACGAACTGATCGGAGACGATGCTCGAACTCGCCGCACGACTCCGCTCGCTGCCCCGCACCGACCTCGAGGCGGCGCTGGCGACGCGTGAGTTCGATGCCACAGGCATCCGCGACCTCTTCGACCTCGCCGAGGTGCTGCTCGCACCCGATTCGCTCGACCACGTCATCTCGCGCCTCGACCGCCCGCGCCTCGCCGTGCTCGCGGTGACCGCGTCCCTCACCGCCGACCACACGGACACCACGATCGATGCGGTGGTCGGCGAACTCGCACGTCTCGGCGCCTCCGCCGAACTCGCCGCGGCCGTGCCCCAGTTGCTCGGCCGCCTCGCCGACTCCCTGATCATCGTGCTCGAGGAGCAGCGCGTGCACCTGCCGGTGGCGGTCGCCGGCCGCCTCGCCGTGCGCATGGAGCGCGACATCCCCGATGCCGCGGAGCTGGCCGCCCCCGCCCCGCCCGTGCTCGTCGGGGTCGACGACGTCGACCGCACCCTGCTCGATCGGCGCGCCGCCGAAGCCGCGTACGCCACGGTCGCCGCGACCGCGGAACTGCTCGCGGCCGTCGGCACCCAGCCCGCGCGCGAGCTCGCGAAGGGCGGTCTGACCCTGCCCGACTCGAAGCGGCTGGCCGAGGCGTGCGGCATCGACCTCGATGCGCTCCCCCGACTCTTCCACCGCGCCGACGAGGCAGGGCTCGTGCTGCGCGACGGCGCGTACTGGCTCGAATCCGACATCGGAGCCGAGTGGTCGCAACTGGGCTCGGCCGACCGTTGGCAGCGGCTCGCCGAGCAGTGGCTCGCCCGCATCCCACCGTCGTTGCGCGAACTCGTCGCCCGGCGCAGCGAGTCGATCTCGGCCACCGACCTGCGTGACGACGTGCGCTGGCTCTACCCGGCCGGCGGCAAGTGGCTCGACGACGGCCTCGACCGGCTCGTCGACGACGCCGAGGCGCTCGGCCTCGCGGTCTCTGGCGAACCCGTCGAGTCCGGCCGCCTCGTACTGACCGGCGAGGTGCGTCGCGCGGCGTTCGCCCTCGCCGAGCATTTCCCGGCGCAGGTCTCGAAGGTCTACGTGCAGCACGACCTCACCGTCGTCTCCCCCGGCCCGCTCCAGCCCGTGCTCGACGCGCGCCTGCGGGGCTTCGCCGACGTCGAAGGGCGCGACCTGGCCTCGACGTATCGCGTGAGCGCGGCATCCGTGAACCGGGGCCTCGCCGCGGGCGAGACGTCGGAGTCGATCCTCGAGTTCCTCGGCGGCATCTCGCTCACCGGCATCCCGCAGCCCGTCGCCTACCTCGTCGGCGAGGCCGCACGCCGATTCGGCAGCGTGCGCGTCGCCTCCGCAACCGAGGCCGATCTGCCCGCCCGCACCGTCGTGCGCTCCGACGACGACCAGCTCATCGGCACGCTCGCCGTCGACCAGACCCTGAATGCGGTCGGCCTGCGGCAGGTCGGGCCCCACCGCCTGCTCTCGCGCTTCGCGCCCGACGTGGTGTTCTGGGCGCTGGCCGATGCGCGCTATCCGGTCGCGGCCGAAGACCACGAGGGCACCATCGTGCGCCTGCACCGTCACCACCTCGCCCAGTCGCCGCCGGTCGCTCCCACGAGCGATCCGATCGCGGCACTGCTCGACAAGCTCCTCGCGAAGAACGACGACGACGCGACCGACGAGGTCGCCTGGCTCGCCCGCCAGCTCGAGGCCGCCGCACGCTCGAAGGAGACGCTCACGGTCACCGTCCGCATGCCGGGCGGAACCACGGCCGACTACCTGCTCGCACCCGCCAGCGTGGCGAACGGCCGCCTCCGGGCGCGCGATCGCAAGGCGGACATCGAGCGCACGCTGCCGCTCTCGGCGATCGCGTCCGTCGCCCCGGCGCCGTCGAACGTCTGACCGCCGCGCCGGCTCGACCGTCGATCCCGGCACGGTCGGCGGAGCACCCATGAACCGGGCGTAGACTCGTTGGCTATGTCAGACGGCCCCCTCATCGTGCAGAGCGACCGAACCGTGCTGTTGGAAGTCGCGCACCCGCTCGCAGAGGATGCGCGCCACGATCTCGCGGTCTTCGCCGAGCTCGAGCGCGCACCGGAGCACGTGCACACGTACCGCATCACGCGCCTCGGGCTCTGGAACGCGAGGGCCGCGGGCCACACGTCCGAGGACATGCTCGGCACGCTCGAGCGGTATGCGAAGTTCCCCGTGCCGCAGACGGTCTCGGTCGACATGCGCGAGACGGTGTCGAGATACGGCCGCCTCGTCGTCGACCGCACCGACGACGGCGCGCTGCGCCTGCGCTCCGACGACCTCGCGGTGCTCACCGAGGTCGCGAACGCGAAGCGCATCGCCCCGCTGCTGACCGAGCGCATCGACGACACCGGCTTCCTCGTCGAGGCCTGGGCCAGGGGTGCGCTCAAGCAGGAGCTCGTGAAGCTGGGCTGGCCGGCCGAGGACCTCGCGGGCTACACGCCGGGCACGCCGCATCCGATCGACCTCGAGGAGTCGGGCTGGCACCTGCGCGACTACCAGCAGAAAGCCGTCGACAACTTCTTCGACGGCGGCTCGGGCGTCGTCGTGCTGCCCTGCGGCGCCGGCAAGACCCTCGTCGGCGCCGGCGCGATGGCCACCGCGAAGACCACGACGCTGATCCTCGTGACGAACACCGTCTCGGCACGCCAGTGGCGCGACGAACTGCTGAAGCGCACCACCCTGACGGCCGACGAGATCGGCGAGTACTCCGGCCAGGTGAAGGAGGTCAAGCCCGTCACGATCGCGACCTACCAGATCCTCACGGCCAAGCGGAAGGGCGAGTACGCCCACCTCGCGCTCCTCGACGCGCTCGACTGGGGTCTCGTCGTCTACGACGAGGTGCACCTGCTGCCCGCACCGGTGTTCAAGCTCACGGCCGAGCTGCAGGCCAGGCGTCGCCTCGGCCTCACCGCGACCCTCGTGCGCGAGGACGGCAGAGAGGGCGACGTCTTCAGCCTCATCGGCCCCAAGCGATTCGACGCCCCCTGGAAGGAGATCGAGGCCCAGGGATTCATCTCCCCCGCGGCCTGCTACGAGGTGCGCATCGACCTGCCGCAGTCCGAGCGACTCGCGTACGCGGCATCCGCCGACGACGAGCGCTACCGCCTCGCGGCCACCGCGCCTGCGAAGCTCGAGGTCGTCAAGGAACTCGTCGCCAAGCACCGCGGCGAGCGCATCCTCGTGATCGGCCAGTACCTCGACCAGATCGACGAGCTCGCGAAGACCCTCGGCGCGCCGCAACTGACCGGCGCGACCTCCGTCGACGAGCGCGAACGACTGTTCCAGGAGTTCCGCGACGGCACGACGCAGGTGCTCGTCGTGTCGAAGGTCGCGAACTTCTCGGTCGACCTCCCCGAGGCGACGGTCGCGATCCAGGTTTCGGGTTCGTACGGTTCGCGCCAGGAGGAGGCGCAGCGACTCGGCCGCCTGCTGCGGCCCAAGGAGTCGGGCCTCACCGCCAACTTCTACACGCTGGTCGCGCGCGACACGGTCGACCAGGACTTCGCGCAGAACCGCCAGCGGTTCCTCGCCGAGCAGGGGTACAGCTACACGATCCTCGACGCGCACGCACTCGAAGCGGCCTGACGCTCGCGCTCACGCCCGCACGTAGCGCAACAGCAGCAGGTCGCCCGCGGGCAGTGCGTGCCCGAGCGTCATCGTGCGCGCCGCCTCGTGGGCGCCGCGTACGATGCGTCCGGCAGGACCGCCGACGAGCATCGGGCTGAGCGAGAGGCAGACCTCGTCGACGAGGCCGGCGTCGAGGAGCGCGCCGAACAGGTGCGGCCCGCCCTCGCAGAGCACCTGCGCGAGGCCGAGCCCCGCGAGCGCACGCTGCGCCTCGGCGAGGTCGACCCCGCCGTCGGCACCGTCGCCGCACACGAGCACGTCGGCGACCTCGGCCAGCGCAGCCCGCCGCGCCTCGTCGGCCGCCGCATGCGTGATCACGATCGGCCGCCGAACGGCATCGCGGAAGAACGGATGCCGCGGGTCGAGGTCGAGGCTCGACGAGACCACGGCGATGCGGGGATGGTCCGCGCGTCCGTGCGAGCGCCGCCACGCGACATCCGGCTCGTCGACCGCGAGACCGCCGTAGCCTTCGGCCCGCACCGTGCCCGCGCCGACGAGCACCACGTCGGCGAGGGTGCGCATGACCTGCATCGCGAGCCGATCGGCCGCGTCGCCGAGTCCGCCGCTTCGCCCGTCGATGGTGACCGCTCCGTCGATGCTCGCGACGAAGTTCATGCGGATCCGGGGCGTCGTCGCATGCGCCGTCGCGTAGGCGACGAGCAGGTGCTCGCGGTCGACGGCGGCCGGGCCGGTCACTGGTTGTGCTCCAGGAACACGGGATCGCGCCAGCCCTCGATCGCCTCGATCATGCGCATCGCGTCGACCGTCTCGCGCACGTTGTGCACGCGCACGATGCGGGCGCCGCGTAGCACGCAGTACACGGCCGCGGCGATCGATCCCTCGACGCGTTCGGCGCGCGGGCGCCCGAGGCTCTCGCCCACGAAGTCCTTGTTCGAGAGCGCGACGAGCGTCGGGTAGCCGATCGCGACGACCTCGTCGAGCCGTCGGGTGAGCTCGAGCGAGTCGAGCGTGTGCTTGTTCAGGTCGTGGCCCGGATCCACGATGATGCGATCGGATGCGACGCCCCCCGCCTCGGCCAGCGCCACCCGGGCGCGCAGGTAGTCGGCCACCTCGAGCACGACGTCGTCGTACCGCGGCGACGGGAACGGCATGCGCGGCGCCGCGAGGCTGTGCGTGATCACGACGGATGCGCCCGTCTCGGCGAGGACCGCCGCCATGCCCGGATCGCTGAGGCCAGTGGTGTCGTTGACGACGTGCGCCCCTGCGGCGATCGCCGCCCTGGCGACCTCGGCGTGGAAGGTGTCGACCGAGATGACCGCGCCCGCGTCGGCGAGTGCGGCGACCACCGGCACCACGCGGTCGATCTCCTCGGCGACGGGCACCGCGGGGCCCGGCGCGAACTTCGCGCCGCCGATGTCGATCCAGTCGGCTCCCTCGGCGATCGCCCGGCGCCCCGCGGCGACCGCGGCATCGAGCGCGTCGGTGCGGCCCCGGTCGTAGAACGAGTCGGGCGTGCGGTTCACGATCGCCATGACCGCGACCTCGCGCGCGAAGTCGAACGTGCGCGGGCCGATGGTGCGCACCATGCCGCCGACGGCAGAACCGCTCACGGCCGCCCGCGCCGAGGACGCCGCCGTCACGAGGCGTCCCCGGCGAGCGCGTCGAGCGGAACCGAGGGGTCGGCGAGCTCCTCGCGCGAGACCACCCGCCCCGACCTGATCAGCCGCTGCACCTGCTCGTTCACGTCCCACACGTTGATGTTCATGCCCGCCGCCACGCGACCGTCGGGTGCCAACCAGAACACGACGCCCTCTCGCCTCGTCTGGGGCAGGGATGCGGCCGTGAGCGGCACCTCCCCGCGCACGACGACCTCGGCCCCGGCGGCGAGCGCCCCGTAGCCCGAGTACTCCATGCCGAGGTCGTACTGATCGGTGAAGAAGTAGGGCACCTCGTCGTAGACGACCGGCTCTCCCGCAAGCACCCGCCCGGCAGCCGCGCCGCCCGCACGGGCGTTCGCCCAGTGCTCGACGCGCAGGTGCCGCTCGAGCACCGGGTTCCACACCGCGGCCACGTCGCCGGCCGCGTGGACGTCGGCGGCACTCGTGCGGAATGAGGCATCCGTCACGATGCCGTCGTCGACCCGCAGACCGGCGGATGCCGCGAGCTCGACATTCGGGATCGCGCCGATGCCGAACACCACCACGTCGGCGGCGACCTCCTCGCCCGTGCCGAGCACGGCCGCGGAGACCCTGCCGTGCTCGCCACGGAGGGCCGTGACCGCCGCGCCGCCGCGGATCGTGACGCCGTGCTGCTCGTGCAGCCCACGGAACATGCGACCGAGGCCCGTGCCGATCGCGGCCTCGAGGGGCTCGTCGCCTCGGATGACCACGGTCACCTCGTTGCCGTAGCCGCGTGCCGCGGCGGCCACCTCGAGGCCGATCCAGCCGCCGCCGACCACCACGACGCGTCGATCACCCCGACGGAGCACCGTTCGCAGTCTCGTCGAATCCGGCAGCGTGCGCAGCAGGTGCACACCGCGGAGCCCGGCGCCGGGGCCCTCGAACCGGCGCGGGCGGGCACCGGTCGCCAGCAGCACGCGGTCGTACTCGAGCGTGGAGGCCGCACCATCGGGCCCGACGACGTCGAGCGTGTGGGCGACCGGGTCGAGGGCGGACGCCCGCGTGCCGCGCCGCACGTCGATGTCGTGGCGGCGGTACCAGCGCGCATCGTGCGGGTAGACGCTGCTCGCGGCATCCGACCCGATCAGGTAGCCCTTCGAGAGCGGCGGGCGCTCGTGGGGCAGGCGGGGCTCATCGGCGACCACGACGACCTCGCCCGGGAAGCCGGCCTCGCGAAGCGAACCCACCGCTGCGGCCGCCGTCAGGCCCCCGCCGACCACGACTACTCGTTCATGTGACGCCATAGGCCAAGTGTTCCATCCGAGGATCGGATTTCACGACCCTCGAAGAATGTTCAGGAAAGTTCCAGCCGGTGCGCAGATGATGGTCAACATGAGCGATGGACCACGCATTCTCATCGTCGATGACGAGCCCAACATCCGCGACCTGCTCACCACGAGCCTCCGATTCGCCGGTTTCGCCGTGCGCGCCGTCGGCAACGGCGCACAGACGATCTCTGCGGTCCTCGAAGAGGAACCCGACCTGATCATCCTCGACGTGATGCTTCCCGACATGAACGGCTTCGGCGTCACCAAGCGCCTGCGTTCGGCGGGCTACACGGCGCCGATCCTCTTCCTCACGGCGAAGGACGACACCGAGGACAAGATCACGGGACTCACGGTCGGGGGCGACGACTACGTCACCAAGCCGTTCAGCCTCGACGAGATCGTCGCGCGCATCAAGGCCATCCTGCGCCGCACCATGCACGCCGAAGAGGACGCCGTCATCCGCACCGGCGAGCTCGTCATGGACCAGGACACGCACGAGGTGCTCGTCGGCGACGTGCCGGTCGAGCTCTCCCCCACCGAGTTCAAGCTGCTGCGGTACCTCATGCTGAACCCGAACCGCGTGCTCTCGAAGGCGCAGATCCTCGACCACGTCTGGGAGTACGACTTCAACGGCGACGCCGGCATCGTCGAGAGCTACATCTCGTACCTGCGTCGCAAGCTCGACCAGCACTCGACCGAGCCCCTGATCCAGACCAAGCGCGGGTTCGGGTACATGCTGAAGTCCTCCGCCTCCAAGCCCTGACTCAGGGTCCACCGCCTAGACTCGCCCCGCTATGCATCAGACGATCTCCGAGCGGTGGAACCGCATCTCGCTGCGCACCAAGATCACCGGTGTGACGGTGCTGATGCTGACCCTCGGGCTGCTCGTCTCCGGCATCGGCACGGCCGCGATGCTGCGCTCCTACGTCGAGGACCAGATGTCGGCCAAGCTCGGCGGCATCGCCGGCGGCAGCCTCGACAAGTACTTCGTCGAAGAGAGCGAGTCGGATCTCTCACCCGACAAGGACACGCGCGCGTTCTCCGACAACGACCAGGTGTTCGTCGCGGTCTACGACGCGTCGACCGGCATGCGCGCCGGCACCAACTGGGACGACCGGCCGATCGAGGACCTCCCCCGCATCCCCGAGTCGTTGACGCAGGCCGACGTCAACGCGATGAACGCGCAGAGCTCGGGCAAGTACACCGTGTTCGAGCTCGAGGACGCCGACGGCAACAAGACGTTCCGGGCGGTCACGGCGCTGATGGTCGCCGACCAGCACGGCGTCTACTCGCCGATCATCATCGCGATCTCGTCGAAGGACACCGAGGCGCTCATCGCGGTGTACCTCA
Source organism: Agromyces sp. PvR057 (assembly GCF_040547485.1). Lineage (NCBI taxonomy): Bacteria > Bacillati > Actinomycetota > Actinomycetes > Micrococcales > Microbacteriaceae > Agromyces > Agromyces sp. PvR057. The sequence continues at coordinate 1,114,687 of NZ_JBEPPT010000001.1, read as the reverse complement.
CGATCTTCCTCGGCTTCGGCATCGGCGTGGTGCTCGTCGGCGCGCTGCTCACCCGGATGCTCGTGACCACCACGTTCACGCCGCTCCGCGAGGTCGAGGCGACCGCAGCGGCGATCGCCGACGGCGACTTCAGCCAGCGCCTCGGCGGCGCGACCCCCAACACCGAGGTCGGTCGGCTCAACCGCTCGCTGAACACCATGCTGAATCGCATCGACCGCGCCTTCCGCGATCGCGCCCGAACCATCGAGCAGATGCGCCGCTTCGTGGGCGACGCCTCGCACGAACTGCGCACCCCGCTCGTCTCGGTGCGCGGCTACGCCGAGCTCTACCGCATGGGCGCCCTGCAGACACCCGACGACGTCGCACAGGCGATGGAGCGCATCGAGAAGGAGGCCATCCGCATGGGCGGCCTCGTCGAGGATCTTCTCGCACTCGCCCGCCTCGACGAGGCGAAGCCGCTCGAACTCGCCGAGGTCGACCTGGTGCCCCTCGCGCGCGACGCCGCCCTCGACGCCATGGCCGCGCATCCGGGTCGCACCATCACCGTCACGACGCCCGACGAGGTCGGCGCACCGGATGCCTCGGCGGCACCGGTCGGCGGGAGAGACGTGGTCGCCGGCACGGAGCCCGAACGCCCGTCGACCGGGGCGATCTCGTTCGCGGGGGCGACGCTCGCACGACTTCGCAATCGCCGTCCGCGCACGACGGAGCCCTCCGCGTCGGGCGGCCGCCGCGTCGTCGCCGTGCCGGCTGACGCCGCAGCCTCCACGAAGGGTGCGCCCGCCTCCGGTGCCGCATCGCGTTCCCCCGAGTCCGCCGGAGGCGGCGCCTCCCGGGCGGTGGTGCTCGCCGAGGAGAACAAGATCCGCCAGGTGATCACGAACCTCATGGGCAACGCGATGCGGTTCACCTCCGACGACAGCCCGGTCGAGATCCGCGTCAGCGCGGATGCCGCGACCGAGCGCGCGATGATCCAGATCGTGGATCACGGCGAGGGGATCCCCCCGCAGATCCGCGAGAAGATCTTCCAGCGGTTCTGGCGAGCCGACACGTCGCGCACACGGGAGACGGGCGGGTCCGGACTCGGTCTCGCGATCGTGTCCTCGATCGTGGCCGCGCACAACGGCGCAGTCGACGTCATCGAGACGCCAGGAGGAGGCGCGACGTTCCGCGTGCTCCTGCCGCTCGCCGGCAGCGCGGCGGCGCCCCAGCCGGTCTCGACGGACTGACGGCGAAAGCCCCGAGCCCCGCTCGCTCGCCCGAGCTCACCGCTCGGCCCGCTCCCGGGGCATGGCTCCTCCCCCTCGTCACCGTTCGGCGCCGCCTGCACAGCCACGGCACTCGCGAACCGATGCCGGTGATGCCCGCCGTACCGTGGCGGCATCAACCGAACGGAAAGGACTCCCATGTCGAGTTACCACGTCGATGCCGGCCAGGTCACGGCCGCGACCCAGACAGTTCAGGGCACCATCGGCCGCATCCAGTCCGAGGTCGCGTCGCTCCTCGGGCAGCTCACCGGCCTGCAGTCCTCGTGGTCGGGTCAGGCCGCGACCGCGTTCCAGGGAGCCGTCTCCGACTGGCGTGCGACGCAACTGCAGGTGGAGCAGAGCCTCGACGGGCTCAACCAGGCACTCGGAGTCGCCGCCGCGCAGTACACCGAGGCCGAACAGGCCAATGCGAGGCTGTTCCTGCGCTGAGCGCGAGCACCGCGCACACGACGAAGGGCGCCTCCGAGAGGAGGCGCCCTTCGCGCTGATCGGGCCGTGACGGCCGGAGATCGGTTCGGACTAGAAGTCCATGCCACCCGTGGGGTCGCCGACCGGAGCCGGGTTCTTCTCGGGCTTGTCGGCGACGACGGCCTCGGTGGTGAGGAACAGGCCGGCGATCGACGCTGCGTTGAGCAGGGCCGAGCGGGTGACCTTCACCGGGTCGTTGATGCCGGCGGCCAGCATGTCGACGTACTCGCCGGTCGCGGCGTTGAGGCCCTGGCCGACGGGGAGGTTGCGCACACGGTCGACCACGACGCCCGGCTCGAGGCCGGCGTTGAGGGCGATCTGCTTGAGCGGGGCGTCGATCGCGACGCGCACGATGTTCGCGCCCGTCGCCTCGTCGCCGGTGAGCTCGAGCTTCTCGAACGCGGTCTTGCCGGCCTGGATGAGGGCGACGCCACCACCGGCGACGATGCCCTCTTCGACGGCGGCCTTCGCGTTGCGCACGGCGTCTTCGATGCGGTGCTTGCGCTCCTTGAGCTCGACCTCGGTGGCCGCACCCGCCTTGATGACGGCGACGCCGCCGGCGAGCTTGGCGAGACGCTCCTGGAGCTTCTCGCGGTCGTAGTCGGAGTCGGTGTTCTCGATCTCGGCGCGGATCTGCGCGACGCGACCGGCGATGCCCTCTTCGTCACCGGCACCCTCGACGATGGTCGTCTCGTCCTTGGTGATGATGACCTTGCGGGCCTGGCCGAGCAGGTCGAGGGTGACGTTCTCGAGCTTGAGGCCGACCTCCTCGGAGATGACCTGGCCGCCGGTGAGGATCGCGATGTCCTGAAGCTGCGCCTTGCGACGGTCGCCGAAGCCGGGGGCCTTGACGGCGACCGACTTGAAGATGCCGCGGATCTTGTTCACGATCAGGGTCGCAAGCGCTTCGCCGTCGACGTCCTCGGCGATGATGAGGAGCTGCTTGCCGGTCTGGATGACCTTGTCGACGATCGGCAGGAGGTCCTTGATGTTCGAGACCTTGCCGTTGACGATCAGGATGTACGGGTCTTCGAAGACCGCTTCCTGGCGCTCGGGGTCGGTGACGAAGTACGCCGACAGGTAGCCCTTGTCGAAGCGCATGCCCTCGGTGAGCTCGAGCTCGGTGCCGAAGGTGTTCGACTCCTCGACGGTGACGACGCCTTCCTTGCCCACCTTGTCGATGGCCTCGGCGATCAGCGCGCCGATCTCGAGGTCGCCGGCGGAGATGGACGCGGTGGCGGCGATCTCCTCCTTGGTCTCGACCTCCTTGGCGTTGGCGACGAGCTCGGCGGTCACAGCAGCGACGGCCTTCTCGATGCCGCGCTTGAGCGAGATGGGGTCGGCGCCTGCGGCGACGTTGCGGAGGCCCTCGCGCACGAGCGCCTGGGCGAGCACGACCGAGGTCGTGGTGCCGTCACCGGCGACGTCGTCGGTCTTCTTGGCGACCTCCTTGACGAGCTCGGCGCCGATCTTCTCGTACGGGTCGTCGAGCTCGATCTCCTTGGCGATCGACACGCCGTCGTTCGTGATGGTGGGAGCGCCCCACTTCTTCTCGAGCACGACGTTGCGACCGCGCGGGCCGAGGGTCACCTTGACCGCGTCGGCGAGCGTGTTGAGGCCACGCTCGAGACCGCGGCGGGCCTCCTCGTTGAAAGCAATGATCTTTGCCATGTGTGTTTCTCGTCCCTTCTCGGACGTCTCAAAGATTCTCGTTAGCACTCGATTCGAATGAGTGCTAAATCAATTCTGGCACTCGACTGCCATGAGTGCAAGCGAGCACCCGCCGGCGCGCAGCCGGTTCGCTCAGGGCGCGAACGACACCGATCCGGTCGCCGGCACGAGCTCGATCCAGGTGTTGCCCGGCGCCAGCAGGAGCGGGTCGCCGCTGTCGGCCGTCAACACGATCGGCGCCGCCTGCGCGCCCTTCGACCAGGTGCCGTGCGCGGTTCGCCCGCCGACCGACACCCACGCCTCGCCCGATCCGATCAGCACGGTCTTCGGCACCTCGCCGTAGCGCCAGTCGATGTCGACCCTCAGGGTCACCACGTTCGCGGCCCGTACCTGCGCCCCCGCGTCGTCGAAGTCGGGTGCGCCCTCCTGCGACCGCAGCCAGGCGGATGCCGCGGCATCCCACGACCACGACGGATACCGCTCCTCCGAGAAGACCTGCGAGATGCCGGAGGTCGGCTGCGCCGCGAAGGCGGGCGCGGAGAGCGGATCGGTGCCGCCGTAGGCGAACTGCACCTGTGGCGGAGCCAGCTCGGCGTTGCGCTCGACGACCTCCGTCGCGTCGAGGATCACGTCGTGCGGGCCGGGCCGTTCGTCGGCACGGGCGAACAGGCCGGTGTCGTCGAAGTCGAAGACGACGTTGACGAGCGGTGTCGCCTGCATCATCTCGACGAACTCCTCCTGGCCTCCGGAGTACGCGATGATGCCGCCGAATGGGGTCGCGATGTCGGGATCCATCGGCCTGATCGACCGCACGGGGCCGATCTCGGCCGGAATGTCCGAGTGCCACACGGCCAGGTACCTCGTGAGCCCGCCCTCGACGAGTTCCTCGAACACGATGTCCGTGCGATTCAGCGCGACCTGCGGGCGCGCCTCCTCATGGTTGTCGATCTTCGCTGCGAGCGACGGATGCTGCATCGCGGCCCACTCGGCGTGGGTTCCGCGCAGTGGCGCGAACGCGACGGCGACGGGGGCGCCGGACTCCCCGACCGGGCGCGAGGCCGCCGTGGGCGTCGGGGCCGCAACGGGCTCGGGTGCGTCGGTGACGGTGCACGCCGAGAGGAGCAGGGCGGAGGCCGCGAGCAGCACGAAACGCGCCTGCCGCCTCCCGGCAGATCCGCGCCGCCTCGCCATGCGCACAGCCAACCACCGTGGACTCGCCGATCGGGTGCGACGCGCCGCGACGCGTTCCCGCTCGATCCCAGACGACCCGACGGGCAGGCGCGGCGCACCTGTGGACGACGATGCGCCGCCGGTGCGAGATCGGCGGCGCATCGTTCACGCGTCTGTCAGGCGGGGCGGACAGCCTCGGCCTGCGGGCCCTTCGAACCGGTGCCGACCTCGAACACGACCGCCTGGCCCTCTTCGAGGACCTTGTAGCCGGCCATGTCGATGGCGGAGTAGTGGACGAACACGTCCTGGCCTCCGTCGACGGTGATGAATCCGTAGCCCTTTTCAGCGTTGAACCACTTGACGGTTCCGTTCGCCATGCGTTGCTCCCATATAGCTGTGTGTCGATCAGCACGTGCATGTCGCCTGTACCGGGCCCCCCTTCGTGCTGGACCTGTGGTGGTACCGGGCGTTCACACGGGTTCGAGCGACCAATTCCAGATACTAATGACGGAGACGCGGCGAAGAGAAGGGGTGAAACGCAACGAAATGTCGCGGAATGGCAACGATTCGCGCGATCTCAGCCTGCGACGGTCGCGGCGTAGGCCGAGCCGACGACCAGCACGAGCGGCGTGCCGATCTCGCCGAACTTCGCGTCGAGGCGTACGTCGGCCCCGGGGATCGCCTGCGCGACGCCGCGCGCGGCGCCCTCGAGGTCGGCGGTGGCGTAGTACACGACCGACTCCGTGAGGTCGCTCTCGCTCGCGTTCGCGGTCGCGCCGACCGGGATGCCCGCGGCGGTGAGGGCGTCGGCCGCGGTCGCCGCGAGCCCCGCCGTGTCGGTGCCGTTGAGCACGGTCACGGGAACGTCGGGCGCGATCGTCGGCTCCGCGGTCACCACGGGCGCGGCCGAGGGCGACGGCGCTGCCTCGGAGAAGTCGAGGCGATCGTTCGCGACGACGACCACCGTGATGCCGAGTCCGGTGAGCACGAGGGTGGCGAGCACCGCCCACCCGAATGCGATCCACCGGGCCCCGCTCCGCTGCGGCGCGCGATGGGCCCCGACACGCTCGATCCCGTGCGGGATGGTGTCGAATCGATCTCGAGGGGAGTTCTGCGCCATGGGTCCAGTCGTCGGTGTCGGGGCCTGCTCAGTCGAGCGTGCGGCCGTTCGAGAGGGAGCGGCGTGCGCGGGTCGCAGCCCGTGCATCGCGCATACGCTGCAGGCGCTTGACCAGCATGGGGTCGTGCCGGAGCGCCGCCGGCGAGTCGATCAACTCTCCGAGGATCCGATAGTAACGGGCGGCCGACATGTCGAACTCATCGCGGATTCCTGCGGCCTTCACGCCCGGCTGCTGCCAGGCGTGCGCCTCGAAGGCGAGCACGCGCAGCGCGAGATCGTCGAGCGGCGCGTTCGGGCCGTTGCGCGCGGTCTCCCCGACGCTCATCGTGCACCTCCCGCCGGCGACGGCGTCACCTTCGGGTGACATCCTAGGGATGCCTCGCCGTGAGGGTGCCGAGCATCGGCGGCGTGTGTGCGCGCCGACGCGGCCGACCTGAGACGATGGAGGCATCCGCAGTGCTGAAAGGGAACCCCATGGCGTATCAGGTCGAGAAGTCCGACGACGAGTGGCGCGAGCAGCTCGGCGACGAGCAGTTCCAGGTGCTGCGCGAGGCCGCGACCGAACGCCCGTGGACGGGCGAGCTGCTCGATGAGGAGCGCGCCGGCGTCTACGCCTGCGCCGCGTGCGGCTCCGAGCTGTTCAAGAGCGGCACCAAGTTCGACTCGGGCTGCGGCTGGCCGAGCTTCTACGAGTCCGTTCGCCCCGAGGCGGTCCAGCTCATCGAGGACACCTCGCTCGGCATGGTGCGCACCGAGGTTCGCTGCGCGAACTGCGGCTCGCACCTCGGGCACGTGTTCCCCGACGGCTTCGGCACTCCCACGGGCGACCGCTACTGCATGAACTCGATCGCGCTCGACTTCACGCCCGAGTCCTGACCGTGCGGCCCGTGCTCGACGCGGCGCGCGGGCGCCGGTCGGTCTCGAGGGTGACGGATGCCGCACCCGACGACGCCGAGCTCGTCGAGCTGCTCGGGGCCGCGGGTCGCGTCGCCGACCATGCCGCCCTGCGCCCGTGGCGGGTCATCGCGCTGCGCGGCACGGCACGCGAACGACTCGGAGCGGCGCTCGCCGAGGCGTCGGGGCTCGAGGCGTCCGATCCTCGCGGTGCCGCCAAGCTCGCTGCGAAGCCGCTGCGGGCGCCGCTGCTGCTCGCGGTCGTCGCGGTGCGCACGCCGGATCATCCCAAGGTTCCCGAATGGGAGCAGGATGCCGCGGCCGCCGGGGTCGCACACCTGCTCAGCCTGCTGCTCGACGAGGCCGGCTGGGGCGTGATGTGGCGCACGGGACCGCACACGCGGCATTCGGCGGTCGCCTCGGCGCATGAACTCGGCGAGCACGAGGCCATGCTCGGGTGGCTCTACGTCGGGGGACGGCCGACGGGCTGGCGCGCGGAGCGTCGCACGCCGAGCGACGCCTCCACGAGGCTCACCACCCTGCCGTCGCGCGCCTGAGCCCTCACGACCAGGGAGTCGCCCGCCGCGGGCCGGGGCACGCGACGTTCAGGAGCCGGAGCCGCCCGGCGCGGCCGGCCGGGCCGAGTGCCGACTGCGCGTCCAGCGGGTGCTCGCGATGACGACGGCGATCAGGGCGAGCGCCGCACCGCCGATGGTGGCGACGTCGACGGCCTGATCGCCGACCGGCACCAGCAGGTCGAGCGCGAGCGCCGCGGTCAACTGGCCGGCGACGCCGGCGAGGGCGAGCACCAGGACGCCGATGATGCGGACGACCACGGCCTGCACGGCGATGAACACGCATCCGATCATGCCGCCCGTGTACAGCCAGGCCTCGGCGGGCAGCTCGGTCGGCCAGCCGACGATCGAGGAGTGCACGACCATGACGATCACGAGCACCGTCGTGCCGACGGCGAAGTTCACGAGCGTCGACGTGAGCGCGCTCGACGCCGCGACGCGGACGCGGCCGTTCACCGCCTGCTGCCAGGCCGAGCCGAAGCCCGCCGTGAGGGGCAGGAGCACGAGCAGCACCGGGGCCGCGCCGCCGAGCTCCGACGAGAGCGTCCAGGTCACCGCCTCGAGCGCGAGCACTGCGCCGATGGCGCGGGTCGCGGTCAGCGGGCGCCGCCCGGCCGGGCCGAGGCCGACCAGGTCGAACACCACGCCGCCGACGGTCTGCCCCGCCACGATCGACACCGTGAAGAGGGCGACGCCGATGACGCCGGCCGACAGGCCCTGCGTCGCAACGAACCACGCGCCGGCGACGCCACCCAGCAGCATCCACCAGCTCAGGCGCCCGGCACGGACCTCGGACACGATGCCCACGACGCCCGCGCGCCCCGGTTTCCACAACGCGAGCGCCACGAGCAGGATCGCGAATCCGCTGCCGAACGAGATGGCCGCGGCCGTATAGGGGTCGCCGATCGACGCCGAGAGCTGCCCGTTCACCCTGGACTGCACGGCCGTGAGCGCGCCGCCGATCGCGGCCAGCGCGATCGCGATCCACGCGGGCATGGTCCGCGGCTCGAGGTGGGCGTGCCGATGGGCTGGCTCGACGTGGGTCGGCTGCGCATGCGTCGCCTGCTCGTGCGTCGTCGTGCCGTCGCCCGGCGTCGGAGCACCGGTGGAGCCGACCCCGTCGAACGGCCCGGCGGCGTCTGCGGACGCGGCGGAACCCGGGGTTTGGGCGTCTTCAGTCAAGTGCCGGCTGCGGGACTCGAACCCGCAACCCCCGCTTTACAAGAGCGGTGCGCTACCAATTGCGCCAAGCCGGCGAGGCGAACCTCGGGCCATCTTATCGACGACCGGCACACCGACCGCGCGGCGGAACCCGGAACGGGCTCCGCCGCGCGGACCGACTCACTGGGCCGGAGTCGGGGTGGGCGTCGGAGTCGGGGTCGACTCCGCGTCATTGAAGGTCGCGCTCGTGGCCTGCACGACGAACGACTGGAACTCCTGCGCGTCGGTGAGCGAGCCGCTGTACTGCTGGCCGTTCACGAGCACGGTCGGCGTGCCCGTCACCGACGGGAGGTCGGAGTTCGGGATCGGGCCCGTGAGCGCCCGCGTCGTGGCATCCTGCACCCATGCCTTGAACCGCACGTCGTCGATGCACGCCCCGACCGAGGAGGCGGCGCCGGCATCGGTCGCGAGCTTCTTCAGGTCGGAGTTGTCAAGGCCGACCGTGCCCTCTTCAGGCTGGTTCTCGAAGAGCAGGGCGTTGTAGTCGAAGAACGCCTCCGGCGAGAGATCGGCGACGCACGCGGCCGCGTTCGCGGCGCGGAGCGAGTACTGGGTGCCGGCCGACTTGTTCGTCAGGATCGCGATCGGGTGGATCTCGAGGGTGGCGGCGCCCGACTCGACCATCGTTCGCATCGCCTCGGAGTTCGTCGTCTCGAACTGCCCGCAGAAGGGACAGAGGTAATCGATGTAGGTCACGATGTTCGCGACCGTGCCGCTGTCGTCGGGAACGGTCGCCGTCGGCTCCCCGCCCGCCTCGATGGCGGGCGTCTCGACGGCCGTGATGGCACCGTCGTCGCCCGCGACGAGGAGGATCCCGTCGCTGGCCATGTTCGCCGGGCCGGGGCCTGCGGGCTTGATGCTGTTGAAGATGAGCCAGCCGACGAGGGCGGCCACGAGCAGCACGGCGACGATGACACCGCCCTGGATCAGGACCTTGTTGCGCTTGTCGCGCTTCTTCTGCTCCTCGCGAAGGACACGCGCCTTCTCTCGCGCCGCCTCCCGGCGTTCGTTGCGGGAGGCACGTGGCTCATTGGATCCGACGTTGGTCATCGATGGTCACTCCGGGTCGCTGTGTGGGCGCGCGCGTACTGCGAACGCACCCACGATAGTAGGAACGGTGGCTGGGAATCAGCCACACGAGCACCCACGGCGGGCGTGCGGCCCCCGTTCGGTGGGCATTCAGCCCGCACGCGGCGCGCTCGCAGGCGTCCTCCACGAGCGGATGCCGGCGGCCGGCGCCGAATCGGCCGTGCGCCTCGCGCATGCAATACTGAAGAGGCGTCGACGATGACGCAGTCCATCACTACGGATCGTCCGGCACGTACCTGCCGGTGAAGGAGAAGAACACCATGGCGTCAGTCACGTTCGACAAGGCCACCCGCCTCTACCCCGGCGGCACCCGTCCGGCCGTCGACCAGCTCGACCTCGATGTGGCAGACGGCGAGTTCCTCGTGCTCGTCGGCCCCTCTGGTTGCGGCAAGTCCACGTCGCTCCGCATGCTCGCCGGCCTCGAAGAGGTCAACGACGGCAACATCTTCATCGGCGACCGCAACGTCACCGACGTGCCGCCGAAGGACCGCGACATCGCGATGGTCTTCCAGAACTACGCGCTCTACCCGCACATGACCGTGGCCGAGAACATGGGCTTCGCGCTCAAGATCGCCGGCGTCGGCAAGGAGGAGCGCGCCGCTCGCGTGCTCGAGGCGGCCAAGCTCCTCGACCTCGAGCCCTACCTGAGCCGCAAGCCGAAGGCCCTCTCGGGCGGCCAGCGTCAGCGTGTCGCCATGGGCCGCGCGATCGTGCGCCAGCCCCAGGTCTTCCTCATGGACGAGCCGCTGTCGAACCTCGACGCCAAGCTCCGCGTGCAGACCCGCACCCAGATCGCGTCGCTCCAGCGCCGCCTCGGCGTCACCACGGTCTACGTCACGCACGACCAGACCGAGGCGCTCACCATGGGCGACCGCATCGCCGTGCTGAAGGACGGCCTGCTGCAGCAGGTCGGCACCCCGCGCGACCTGTACGAGAAGCCGCAGAACGTCTTCGTCGCCGGCTTCATCGGCTCGCCCGCGATGAACCTGTTCCACGCGGACCTCGTCGAGGGCGGCGTGCTCTTCGGCACCGCCACGGTTCCGGTCGACCGCGATGTGCTCGCCGAGGCTTCGGCCAAGAGCGCGACCATCGGCGTGCGCCCCGAGGACATCACCGTCTCGGCGGTCCAGGGCGAAGGCCTCGCGGTCGACGTCGACCTCGTCGAGGAGCTCGGCGCCGACGGCTACCTCTACGGCCACTCCACGGTCGAGGGCAAGCGCACCGACATCGTCGCCCGTGTCGACGGCCGCAGCCACCCGAACGCCGGCGACCGCGTGTACCTCACGGCCACGCCGAACCACGTGCACCTCTTCGACATCGAGTCGGGCCTGCGCCTCAGCAACAAGGCCGTCGTCGCCTGACGACACCGCACTGCGATCGAAGCCGGTCGGGCCCGTGGCCCGGCCGGCTTCGGCGTTTCCGGGGGCGTGCGCCACGGCATCCGCTCACCCCGGCAGCGAGCGACCGGTGCCGACCACCGACCGCGGTTCTGCAGGCGACCGCTCGCCCGGCTACGCTGAACCACGATGAGCGGCTCACTTTCGATCACATCGGCCACGACCGATCCGGCTCTGCTCGACCTGCCGTGGCACCTGCCGCTCGAGGCCTGGCCCAACGAGAACATCGCGGCCCTGCCCAAGGGCATCTCGCGGCACCTCGTTCGCTTCGCGCACCTCGCCGGCCACGTCGTCGCGATCAAGGAGACGACGGCCGACATGGCCCGCGGCGAGTACGAGATGCTGCGCACGCTGCAGCGGCTCGAGATCCCGTGCGTCGAGCCGGTCGCGGTCATCACCAACCGCACCGATGCCGAGGGCGATCCGCTGAAGCCCGTGCTCGTCACGCGGCACCTGCGGTTCTCGCTGCCGTACCGGGCCCTGTTCTCGCAGACGTTGCGCCCCGACACCGCGACCAGGCTCGTCGACGCCCTGGCGCTGCTGCTCGTGCGCCTGCACATCATCGGCTTCTTCTGGGGCGACGTCTCGCTCTCGAACACGCTGTTCCGCCGGGATGCCGGCGCGTTCGCGGCGTACCTCGTCGACGCCGAGACCGGCAAGCTCTACGAGGGCGGCCTGTCGAACGGCCAGCGCGAGAACGACCTCGAGATCGCCAGGGTGAACATCGCCGGCGAGCTGCTCGACCTCGAGGCCGGCGGCCGCGTGGCCGACGAGCTCGACCCCGTGCGCATCTCGAACGGCATCGTCGACGCCTACCGCAGCCTGTGGAACGAGCTCACGGGCTCCGAATCGTTCTCGTCGGCCGAGCGCTGGCGCATCAACGAACGCGTCAGCCGTCTGAACAAGCTCGGGTTCGACATCGAGGAGCTCGCGATCCGCACCGACGCCCAGGGCACGACGGTGCGCATCCAGCCGAAGGTCGTCGACGCCGGCCACCATCAGCGACGCCTGCTCCGGCTGACCGGACTCGACGCCGGCGAGAACCAGGCCAGGCGGCTGCTCAACGACCTCGACTCCTACCGCGTCACGTACGGCAAGGGCGACCTCGACGAGGAGATGGTGGCCCACGAGTGGCTGGTCCGCGTCTTCGAGCCCGTGGTGCGCGCGATCCCGACCGACCTGCGTGGCAAGCTCGAGCCCGCCGAGGTCTTCCACCAGCTGCTCGAGCACCGCTGGTACCTCGCGCAGCAGGTCGGCCACGACATCCCGCTCGCCGAGGCCGTGGCGTCGTACATCAACAGCGTGCTGCGCCATCGCCGCGACGAGGCGACCGTGATCGGACCGACGACCGGCACGATCACGACATCGATCGATGTCGTGCCGCTCGACACGTCGGCCGTCGCGGTCGTCGACCCCGACGACGACGACGACTGGCGCCTGAAGGTCTGATCGACGGAGAAGGGGGCCTCCAGGTCGGAGGCCCCCTTCTCGTCCGGCTCCCGCCGGCGCCGCTCGCCGCCTACTTCTCGGCGCGGAGCTTCGAGATCTCGTAGAGCGTGACGGATGCCGCGATGCCCGCGTTCAGCGACTCGGTCGCCGCGCTGATCGGGATCGAGACGATCGCGTCGCAGGTCTCGGCGACGAGGCGCGAGAGGCCCTTGCCCTCGCTGCCGACGACGACCACGATGGGACGCTCGGCCCACGAGAGGCCGGGCAGCGACACGTCGCCGTCGCCGTCGAGTCCGAGCACGAACACGCCTCGCTCCTTCAGCGCCTTGAGCGTCTGGGTGAGGTTCGGGGCCATCGCGACGGGGATGCGCGCGGCCGCACCCGCGGAGGTCTTCCAGGCGCCGGCATTGACGCCGACCGAGCGACGCTGCGGCACGATCACGCCGTGCCCGCCGAACGCGGCGGTCGAACGGATGATGGCACCGAGGTTGCGCGCGTCGGTGATGCCGTCGAGCGCGACGAACAGCGGAGTCTCGTCGCGCGCGATGACCTCGTCGAGGAGCTCGATGGGGTGCGCGTACTCGTACGGGGGCACCTTGAGCGCGAGGCCCTGGTGCACGCCGCCCTCGCCTGCGAGGCGGTCGAGCTCGGGGCGCATGACCTCGAGGATCGGGAGCCCGCGGTTGGTGGCGATCTTCATCGCCTCCTTCACGCGGTCGTCCATCTCGATGCGTGCGGCGACGTAGAGCGTCGTCGCGGGGATGCGGGTACGGAGCGCCTCGACGACCGAGTTGCGGCCGGTCACGATCTCGGACTCGTCGCCCGACTTCGAACGGCGTGATGCGCCGGAGGCTCCACGCGGTGCGCCCGGGCGGCCACCGCCCTGCCCGGCGACCTTGGCGCCCGGCTTGCCCTTGCCGCCGGACGCGGCGTAGCGGTCTTGCGCCGCCTTGCGCTTGCCTGCCGGGTGCCAGGCGCGATCTTCGGCCTTCGGAGTCGGACCCTTGCCCTCGAGCGCCTGGCGCCCCTGGCCTCCGGACCCGACCTGCTTGCTCTTGCCCTTGCGCACGGCTCCGGCGCGCGGCTTGCTGCTGCCCTTCATGATTCCAAGCTCCAATGTGTGCCGGTCTGGCTGTCTTCGATGGTGATGCCCGCCGACGAGAGTTCGTCGCGGATGCGGTCTGCGGCAGCGAAGTCCTTTGCTGCACGTGCCGCCTGGCGATCCTCGATGAGTCTGGTCACGAGGGTGTCGAGGGCGGATGCCGCGGGCGCGGCATCCGGGCTCCACTCGGCGTCGCGGGGGTCGATGCCGAGCACGCCCGCCATGGCGGCGACCTGCCCGTGCAGCGCCGCGGCGTCGTGGAGTTCGTCGGAGTCGAGCGCCTGGTTGCCGGCGCGGACGGTGTCGTGCAGCACGGCGATCGCCTGGGGCACGCCGAGGTCGTCGTCCATGGCCTCGCCGAACGCGTCGGGGATGACCGGGGCGCCCACGCCCTCGTAGCGCGTGCCCGCGAGGCGGCGCTCGACGCGTTCGAGGAAGGTGCGGATGCGGTCGACGGCCGCCTCGGCCTCGGCGAGCGAGGTGGGCGAGTAGTCGAGCGTCGAGCGGTAGTGCGCCGCGCCGAGCAGGTAGCGCACGGCGAGCGGGGAGGCGAGCTCGAGCAGCTCGGCGGCGAAGACCGAGTTGCCGAGCGACTTGGACATCTTCTGCCCGCCGGTGTTCACGAGCCCGTTGTGCACCCAGTAGCGGGCGTACGCGTCGCCCGCCGCATTGGACTGCGCGAGCTCGTTCTCGTGGTGCGGGAACCGCAGGTCGAGTCCGCCGCCGTGGATGTCGAACTCGGTGCCGAGGTAGCGGGTGGCCATGGCCGAGCACTCGATGTGCCAGCCGGGCCGACCGTCGCCCCACGGCGACGCCCACGACGCGGACTCCGGTTCGTCGGCCTTGCGGCCCTTCCAGAGCGCGAAGTCGCGGGGGTCCCGCTTGCCGCGCGGGTCGGCGTCGGCGGCGGCCTCCATGTTGTCGCGCGCCTGCCGCGTGAGCTCGCCGTAGGCCGGCCAGCTCGCGGTGTCGAAGTAGACGTCGCCCGAGGCATCCGGAGCCGCATAGGCGTGGCCGCGCTCGATGAGCCTCGCGATGAGCTGCTGCATCTGCTGCACGCTCGCGGTCGCACGGGGCTCGTAGGTGGGGGGCAGGATGCCGAGCGACGTGTAGGCGGCCTGGAACTCGAGCTCGATGCGGTACGCCAGCGCCCACCACTGCTCGCCCGTCGCGGCGTCGAGGATCTTGTCGTCGATGTCGGTGACGTTGCGCACGAAGGCCACGTCGTAGCCGCGGTACGAGAACCACCGGCGCAGGATGTCGTAGACGAGGGCGCTGCGCAGGTGCCCGATGTGCGGGCTCGACTGCACGGTCGGACCGCAGACGTACATGCCGACGTGTCCCTCATGCAGGGGCACGAAGTCACGCAGGGCCTGGGCCTTCGAATCGTAGAGTCGCACGGTCACCCGGCAAGCCTACCGGCGCGCGGCTGAGCGCCCGATCGGCGCCCCGATCAGGTCGTGGAGAGCAGTGCCGTCGCGAGCGCCGAGACGCCCTCGCCCCGGCCCGTGAACCCGAGTCCGTCGGTCGTGGTGGCGGCGACCGACACGGGCGCTCCCAGCAGGGCCGACAGCAGCGCCTCGGCCTCCCCGCGGCGCGGGGCGAGCTTCGGCCGGTTGCCGACGACCTGCACGGTCACGTTCGCGATGCGGAATCCGGATGCCTCGACGAGTCGACGCGTCTCGGTGAGGAACACCTCGCCGTGCGCCGCGGCGAACCGCGGATCGGCGGTGCCGAAGATCGTGCCGACGTCGCCGAGCCCGGCGGCCGCGAGCAGGGCGTCGCAGATCGCGTGGGCCGCGGCATCGCCGTCGGAATGCCCGGAGAGGCCGCGCTCCCCCGGCCATTCGAGGCCAGCGAGCCAGAGCGGGGTCGAGGGGTCGGCGTCGAAGGCGTGCACGTCGACGCCGGTGCCGATGCGGTGGGCTGGGGCACCGGTCCCGCCCGCCGCACCCGTGGCGTCGGCCGGGTCGGGCTCCCCGGCCGGTTCGCGATCGGGTTCCCCGGCCGGAGCGGTCGCCACGACGGGCGCCCGGTCCGGCTCGGACCCCCGCTCGTCGCGGACCTGGCGCTCGTCACGCATCTGCTGCTCGGCGCGGCGAAGGTCTTCGGGAACCGTGATCTTGAAGGCGCGGGCGTCGCCGGGCACGAGGTCGACCGTGAGTCCGGCCGCGGCCGCGATCGCGGCGTCGTCGGTGTACTCGAACGTCGGATCCGCCGCGGCGAAGGCGGCGTCGAGGTCCTCGCGCGGGAACCCCTGCGGCGTCTGCACCGCCGCGAGGGTCGAACGATCGACCGTCTCGACGACGTGATGGCCCGCCGTGATGCGCTTGATCGTGTCGACTACGGGCAGGCCCGGCACGATGCCGTGGCCTCGCGAACGGACCGCGGCGGCGACCTCGTCGAACACGAGCGAGGGGGTCAGCGGTCGGGCCGCATCGTGCACGAGCACGGTGTCGACGATGCGCGGCAGCACGGCGAGCCCGGCCTCGACGGAACCCTGTCGCGAGTCGGCGCCGGGCACGACGTCGAAGGGCGCGGATGCCGCGGCCGCGACCTCCGCGTACCGTTCACGCACCTCGGCGACCCGGTCGCCCGGTGCCACGATGACGACGTGCGGCGTCTCGCGCATGCCGAGCACGGCGTCGAGCGCCACGCCGAGGATGGTCGAACCGCCCAAGGGCACGAGGGCCTTGGGCTCCGCGTGGCCGAGGCGCGTGCCGCTGCCCGCGGCGACCAGGATGACGGCGACCGTCGACGAACTCATGGCTCGAGCCTAGCCAGCATCGCGGCACGACGGCTGGAGGACAGCACAACGGCATCGCGCCCCCGGAGGGACGCGATGCCGGGAGTCGCTAGGAGGCGAGGACCTCGTCGAGGACCGTCGAAGCGGCCTCCTCGTCGGTCTTCTCCGCGAGTGCGAGTTCGGAGATGAGAATCTGCCGCGCCTTGGCGAGCATGCGCTTCTCACCCGCGGACAGGCCGCGGTCCTGATCGCGCCGCCACAGGTCGCGCACCACTTCGGAGACCTTGATCACATCGCCGGAGGCGAGTTTCTCGAGGTTCGCCTTGTAGCGACGAGACCAGTTCGTGGGCTCCTCGGTGAACGGTGCACGAAGCACCTCGAAGACCTTGTCGAGGCCCTCCTTGCCGATGACGTCTCGAACACCGACCAGGTCGACGTTCTCTGCGGGCACCTCGATGACGAGATCACCCTGCGTGACGTTCAGCTTGAGGTAGAGCTTCTCCTCACCCTTGATGATGCGCTTCTTCACCTCGGTGATTGTTGCGGCGCCGTGATGCGGGTATACGACGGTTTCGCCAACCTCAAAAAGCATGAATATATGTCCTTCCGGCAACTTTCAGGATATCACATTCGCGTTCGTGCTAAAGTTCCGCCGCTCGCTCGCCGGCTGCGCGGCGCCGTTGCGCTACACTCGGATTCGATTCCGTGCGCGTCCAGAACGGTCGCGCACGCCCGTACTTGGAGGTTCTGTGAAGGCGCGTCTCGCGGCATCCGCTGTTCTGGCTCTGGGTCTCGCCATCGGCGCGACCGGCTGCTCGATGGTCACCTACCAGGCGACGACCGAGCACTACGATGCGAGCGACGGCGTCTCGATCACGGTCGGCGAGCTCGACCTCCGCAACATCCTCGTCGTGAGCGAAGACGGCACCGACGGCAACCTCGTGATGACCGTCGTCAACACCGGCGAAGACGACCAGACGCTCAAGATCACGGCGGGCTCGACCACGCAGGAGCTCGAGGTCGACGCCAACGAGACCGTCGTGCTCGGCGGCGAGGAGACCGAGCCGCTGCTGCTCGAGGGCATCGACGCCGAGGTCGGCGGACTGACCCCGATCTTCTTCCAGTACGCGAGCGAAGAGGGCATCGAGAAAGAGGTCCCCGTGCTCGACGACCGCCTCTACGAGGGCCTCGCCCCGTAACTCAGGGCTCGCGCCGGCCTCTCCAGGTCCGACGACCGACACGAAACGGCTCCCGCCTCGGCGGGAGCCGTTCGCATTCCCGGCCGCGGCCGTGCCGGATCACGCCTCGAAGCGGTAGCCCAGTCCTCGCACGGTCACGAGCTGCACAGGCTCCGACGGCTGCTTCTCGATCTTCGAGCGGATGCGCTTGATGTGGACGTCGAGCGTCTTCGTGTCGCCGAAGTAGTCGGAGCCCCACACCCGGTCGATGAGCTGTCCGCGGGTCAGCACGCGACCCGGATTGCGCATGAGCAGCTCGAGCAGCTCGAACTCCTTCAACGGCATGGGCACCGCCTCGCCGTCGACCTCGACCGTGTGCCGGTCGACGTCCATGCGCACGCGCCCGCCCTCGATCAGCGAGTCGTCGAAGTCGTCGGCGTCGATGCGGCGGCGGAGCACCGCCCGGATCCGCGCGAGCAGCTCGCGCGTCGAGTACGGCTTCGTCACGTAGTCGTCGGCACCGAGCTCGAGGCCCACGACGATGTCGATCTCGGAGTCCTTCGCCGTCAGCATGATGATCGGGACGTTGGAGCGGGACCTGATCTCACGGCACACCTCGGTTCCGGGAAGCCCGGGAAGCATCAGGTCGAGCAGCAGCAGGTCGGCGCCGCCGCGGTCGAACGCCGCGATCGCCGACGGGCCGTCGGCCGCGACCTCGATCTCGTACCCCTCGCGTTCGAGCAGGAAGCTCAGCGGGTCGCTCAGCGCGATCTCGTCCTCGACGAGCAGGATGCGGGTCACAGGGTGTCTCCTCGATCAGGAACGGCGTCGCGCGCCGCCCCGGTGGTGGTGTCGGTCATCGGACGGGGTGCGACGCGCGCCCCGGTTGCGGCGCGGCGGCGAGCTCGGCCGGCGAAGGGCCGCCCGCGGCATCCGTCGCCGGAATGGGCGGTTGGGCGAGCGGCAGCCGGATCGTGAAGGTCGAGCCGCGCTCGGGGGTGGACCAGACGCGCACGTCGCCGCCGTGGTTCTGCACCGTGTGCTTGACGATGCTCAGGCCGAGTCCCGAACCGCCCGTGTTGCGCGAGCGCGCCTGGTCGACCCGGAAGAAGCGCTCGAAGACGCGATCGAGGTCGTCGTGCTGGATGCCGATGCCCTGGTCGGTGACCGAGATCTCGACCGTGTCGCCCGAGACCTTGACGCCGACCCCGACCCTGCCGCCCTCGCTCGAGTACGCGATCGCGTTCGAGAGGAGGTTGTGCACGGCCACCACGAGGAGCGGCCGGTCGCCGTACACCTTCGCCTTGCTCGACGTCCGCGCGGCGATCGCGACACGCTTGGCGGTCGCGACGATGCGGTTCTGGTCGACCGCTTCGGCGACGACCTCGCCGATGTCGACGAGCACGTCGGGCCGGAGCGCGTCACGTGCCTGCAGTCGGGAGAGCTCGATGACCTCGCTCGTGATGTGCGCGAGACGGGCGGCCTCGGTCGACAGCCGGCCGGCGAAGCGGCGCACCTGGTCGGGCTCGTCGGCAGCCTGGTCGAGGGCCTCGGCGAGGAGGCTCACCGACGCGATCGGGGTCTTCAGCTCGTGCGAGATGTTCGCGACGAAGTCACGGCGCACCTCGTCGAGCCGGTACGACTCGGTGCGGTCGTCGGCGAGCAGCAGCACGAATCGCGTGCCGAGCCTGGCCACGAGCACCCGCAGGCGCATCGTCGAGTCGCCGTACGGTCCGCGCGCGAGCGTGAACTCGTCGGCGATCGTCTCGCCAGAGCGCCGAACGGATGCCGCGAGCTCGAGCAGGCCGGGATGCACGAGCGCGCTGCCGCGCACGAGTCCGAGCGAGAGCGCGCCGGGCGAGGCCTTCAACACGTTGTTCGACGGATCGAGCACGATGCCGGCGGACTCGAGCACGTCGAGCACCTGCTCGACGCCGTCGGGGATGGTGGGTGCGATGACCTGCGCCGCGCGCGCGCCGCGTCGCTCGGCCATGTACAGCAGGAGGAGGAAGCCGGCCCCGAGGAACGCACCGAGAGCCAGCGCACCGAGGACCAGCCAGATGGAGTCCATGTTCAGTAGCGTAACCACACCCCGTCGTCCCGAATCCCGATTCCGGGCGCTCCACGGCGGTAGGTTAACGAGTGTTCAGGTCCACGGCACCCGGAGTTCACCTTCCCCGGCGACGATGTGCAGGTCCGGTGCGACCTCCGGACCGTTCCCGCGTGCGCGCAGCGCGCGCACCCGAAAGAGGATGTTTCGTATATGCGTGAGGTGTTCCAGCAGGAACTTCGAGAAGTCCAGGAGCGACTCGTCGAGATCGCCGAGCTCGTCGCGACGTCGATCGACAAGGCGACGCGAGCGTTCAACGAGTCCGACGTGAGCCTCGCCGAGGAGGTGATCGCCGACGACCACCGCATCGATCAGGCCGCCGTCGAGCTCGACGAGCTCGCCATCACGATCCTCGCCCGTCAGTCGCCGGTCGCCCGCGACCTTCGGACGGTCGTCAGCGCGCTGCGCATCAGCGCCTCCCTCGAGCGCATGGGCGACATGTCGACCCACATCGCGCAGCTCGCGCGCTACCGGTTCCCCGACAAGGTCGTGCCCAAGCGGCTGCGCGGCACGTTCGCCGACATGGGCGCACTCGACGTCGAGATCGCGCAGAAGCTCACCGAGCTGCTGCGCACCGAAGACGTCAAGCTCGCCGAGGAGATCCGCAACGAGGACGACCGGGTCGACGACCTGCACCTGTCGGTCTTCGACACCGTGCTCGGCGAGAAGTGGAAGGGCGAGGCCGCCGACACGGTCGACGCGACCCTCGCGAGCCGCTACCACGAGCGCTTCGCAGACCACGCGGTCTCGATCGCGAAGAAGGTGCAGTACCTCGTGACCGGCGACTGGGACCCCGACATCAGCGCGGGTCTCTGAGCCGAGGCTCGACGAGCCGGCCCGACCCGGGCGAGGGCGCGCCGCGCCGGGCCGCTTGCACGACATGGCGAAGGGCGGGGGATCACTCCCCCGCCCTTCGTCCGTCTCGCGCCCGACCGGTTCAGGACCGGCGGCGCGGTGCGACTACTTCTTGCCCTGCGCGGCGACCGCGGCGGCGCCGGCCGCAGCGGCTTCCGGGTCGAGGTACCGACCGGCCGCGAGCGGCGTGAAGTCGTCGCCGAGCTCGTAGACCAGCGGGATGCCGGTGGGGATGTTCAGCTCGGCGATGTCGTCGTCGCTGATGCCGTCGAGGTGCTTGACGAGCGCGCGCAGCGAGTTGCCGTGCGCCGTGACGAGCACGGTCTTGCCGGCCGCGAGGTCGGGCACGATGCCGTCGTGCCAGTAGGGCAGCATGCGGTCGATGACGTCCTTCAGGCACTCGGTGCGCGGCAGCTCGTCGTCGGAGAGGCCGGCATAGCGGGCGTCGCCGACCTGCGAGTACTCGGCGTCGTCTGCGAGCACGGGCGGCGGCACGTCGAACGAGCGACGCCAGAGCTGGAACTGCTCCGGACCGTACTTCTCGAGCGTCTCGGCCTTGTCGAGGCCCTGCAGGGCGCCGTAGTGACGCTCGTTGAGGCGCCAGGTGCGGCGCACGTCGATCCAGGCGCGGTCGGCCACGTCGAGCGCGATGTTCGCGGTCTGGATGGCGCGGGTGAGCACGGAGGTGTGCAGCACGTCGGGCAGCAGGCCCGACTCGGCGAGGAGCTCGCCCGCGCGGGCGGCCTCGGTGCGGCCGAGTTCGCTGAGCCGGACGTCGACCCAACCGGTGAAGAGGTTCTTCTGATTCCATTCGCTGTTGCCGTGGCGAAGCAGCACGAGGGTGTGAGGCATGCCACCAGCCTAGCCGTGAGGCATCCTCCGTCTTCGACGCCCGACGATCGGCGTCACGTGGGGCGGATGCCGCAGCCGCACGAGGCTGGCAGACTTGACGCATGCCCGCGGATGCCTCGCCCCACCCTCGGCGGCTTCGACCCGGGCAGCGCGTGGGCACCGTCACACGCGGCACCACGAACACCAACCGCCTGCGCCGCGTCGATCGCTGGATCGCGGCGCACCCGGCGCTCCTGCACGCCGTCGACCCGTTCGTCGTGGACCTCGGGTACGGGGCGAGCGGCGTCACGACGCTGGAGCTCGCCTCTCGACTGGTGCACGTGCGCCCGGGCGTCCGCGTGCTCGGCCTCGAGATCGAGCCGGAGCGGGTGCGCGTCGCACGGGAGCAGCTCGCCAAGGTGCGCTCCGGCGAACTGCACTTCCCCGCACGACTCCACGTCGACTTCGCGGTCGGCGGGTTCGAGGTCCCGGTCGCCGACGGCGCCAGGCCCGCGGTGATCCGCGCATTCAACGTGCTGCGGCAGTACGACGAGTCGGAGGTCGCAGCGGCCTGGGCGTTGATGCAGTCGAGGCTCGCGCCCGGGGGCCTGCTCGTCGAGGGAACCTGCGACGAGCTCGGCCGGGTGTCGAGCTGGGTCGGCATCGGGACGTCGGGTCCCCGCACCTTCACCGTGAGCCTGCGCCGCTCGGGGCTCGACCTGCCCTCGGTCGTCGCCGAGCGGCTGCCCAAGGCGCTCATCCACCGCAACGTTCCCGGCGAACGCATCCATGCCCTGCTCGGCGACCTCGACCTGGCGTGGCGCACCCACGCGGCGATGGCCGTCTACGGACCGTCGCAGCGGTGGATCGCGACCGTCGCGTCGCTGCGCCACGAGGGGTGGCCGATCGTCGGCGGCCCGCGCCGGGCCAGGCTCGGCGAGCTGACGGTGCCGTGGTCGGCCGTCGCTCCGCTCGACTGAGGGCGCGGGTCAGGGACGCGCGCCGAGCCGCGGCAGTCGCGGCACGTCGATGGCGGAGGCCGCATCGGCCGGAACGATCTCGACCTGGGCGGCCGCGACATCCGTGCCGTGGCTCTCGACGATGAGCGGGAGCTCGGCCGGCACCTGCCGCTTGATGACGGCGAGGGCGACCGGGCCGAGCTCGTGGTGCATCGCGCTCGAGGTGATGTGCCCGACGACCCGCCGCTCGGGAGCCTCGCCCGGCGCCGGCTCGGGGCGGACCCTCTCGCCGATGACCTCGTCGCCTGGGGCCGGCAGCACGGTGTCGCTGCCGTCGAGGTGCAGCAGCACGAGTCGCCGTGGCGGGCGCCCGAGGTTCAGCACCTTGGCGACGGTCTCCTGGCCCTTGTAGCAGCCCTTGCCGAGGTCGACCGCGCTCTGCAGCCAGTCGAGTTCGTGCGGCAGGCTGCGCTCGTCGACCTCGGTCGCGAGGCGCGGCCGCCACGCGGCGATGCGCAGGGCCTCTGCCGCGAGGGATCCGGCGACCTCGACGCGGCCCGCGCGGACGGCCGCGGCGGCCTCGGCGAGCGCGTCGCGGGCGACGATGCGTTCGATGAAGTGCCAGTCGGATGCCGGGTGCCCCGCGTCGCGCGCATAGCGATGCGTGCCGGGGATGCGCGTCGACCACGGGTCGATCCAGTCGAGGGCGACGCCGGCCGGCGAGGCCGCCGGGACGGCCGCGTCGAGCGCGGAGGCGGCCATCGCTCCGAGCACGCCGAACTCGCCTGAGCGATCGGCGACCTCGACGCGCAGCATGAAGCGCATGCGGTCGAGAAACGACGCCAGCGGTGCGGCATCCGAGCCCTCGACGATGAGCCAGGCGGTCTCGCCGTCGTCGACCGCGTGGACCACGTGCTCGATGCGACCGGAAGCATCGAGGAAGAGCGCCTCGGCGCTGTCGCCGGGACGCAGCCGGGCGAGCGACTGGCTGGCCATGGAGTGCAGCCATGACAGCCGGTCGGGCCCGGTGACCGTGACGATGCCGCGATCGGAGAGGTCGACGATCGCGGTGCCTCGTTCGAGGTGACGCTGCTCGACGATCGGGTTGCCGTAGTGGCCGGGGCCGGCGACGGAGTCGACGCCCTCGGCGGGCACGGCCCCCGGGAGCGAGAGGAAGGGCGACGCGGTCATCAGTCGACCTTCGCGAGGCGGGCCGAGGCGTGGGTGCGGAGGTCCTGGCCGAGAGCGGCGATGTCCCAGGCCCAGAGCAGGTGCCCCTCGACCAGTCCGTAGAGGCGGGTGGCGGCCGCGTAGTCCTTCGCGCCGGCGCCGCGCAGGACCGCGTCGGTCGCGAGGTCGATGCGCGGACCCTTCACCTGCCCGAGGTAGAGCTCGGAGACGCCGCCCGGATGCACGAGCGAGACCTCGAGGCCGAACCCGCCGTCGGCGTTGCGGAGCGTCTCGACGTCGTCGGCGGTGCGGTAGCGGGGCTCACCGACACCGGGCAGCATGGCGGGGCCCGGATCTCCTTCGCCGAGCTCGCGCGCGATGCGCCAGTACCCGGTCTCGGTCGCGAGCGGACGCGGTTCGCCGTCGGGATCGACCGGGAACAACCACGTGTACGACGTGTAGTTCAGGTGCGGGAGGCCGTCGTGGCTGAAGCTGATGCGCTGTCCGAACTCATGCGTGACGCGCTCGTCGCCGACCGCGTAGTCGATCACGCCCGAGCCCTCCCAGACTCCGAGGAGCCACGAGAGCGGGACGAGCTCGGCCGGCAGGTCGACGGGAAGGTCGATCATGCGCCTAGCGCTGCCCCTTGAACAGCTTGTAGACCACGACGCCGCTGATCCATGCGATCGCGAGGCTCGCGAGACCGAGCAGACCGATGAAGAGGAGTTCGAGGGCGAGCAGCTGCGACATGCTCAGAGTCTATCCGCTCGGTGCGACGGTGTCGGCCGCTCGGTGCGACGGTGTCGGCCGCTCGGTGCGACGGTGTCGGCCGCTCAGGCGGACAGAGTCGGCGCCACGACGAGCGCGGCGAGCGCGACGACGAGCGCCGCGCCGCCGACGCTCGCACTCGCCCGCACGACGAAGCCCGGCGGGCGGCGCGTCGCGAGCTGCGCCGCGAGCGCCCCGACCACGCTCGTCGCGAGCACGACGCCGAGCGCGTCGTAGACGCCGAGCGCATCGGCATCGCCGAACCAGGCCCGAGTGCCGCCGTAGGCGAGCGAGATCACGATGACGGAGCCCACGAGCGCGATCGCCCAGACGACGCCGATGGAGAGCCAGCCCCCGTTCGATTCGGTCTCCGCGCGCATGTCATCCTCTTCGTGTCAACGTCGGGCTCGTGCTGTCCCGTAGTATTTGGTGAACCTTACTCCTGGAGTGTGTGCGTGGCGCAGTTGCTGATCCTGTCGCCGGCGGCTAACGAAGAAGTTCTTCCGGCGCTTTCACTTCTGACTCACCGAACGCGGATCATCCCCGCTTCGCCTGAGCAGCTGGTCAGAGCGCCCGAATCGGACCTCGTGTTCCTCGACGCGCGAACGAACCTCGCGGCGGCGAAGGCCCTGTCGCAGATCCTGCGCACCACGGGCCTCTCATCCCCGCTGCTGCTCATCGTCACCGAGGGCGGCCTCACCGCCGTGACGCCCGACTGGGGCGTCGACGACGTCGTGCTCGACCAGGCCGGCCCGGCCGAGGTCGACGCGCGCATCCGGCTCGCGCTCGGACGCGCGGCGGCGACCCAGCCCTCCGAGCGCATCCAGACGTCCGGCGTCGTGATCGACGAGGCCAGCTACTCGGCCAAGGTGCACGGTCGAACGCTCGACCTCACCTACAAGGAGTTCGAGCTCCTGCGATTCCTCGCGGCGCATCCGTCCCGCGTGTTCACACGAGAGCAGCTGCTCAGCGAGGTGTGGGGCTACGACTACTTCGGCGGCACCCGCACGGTCGACGTGCACGTGCGGCGCCTGCGCGCCAAGCTCGGCGACCTCGACAGCCTCATCGGCACGGTCCGCAACGTCGGCTACCGGTTCAACGTGCACGAAGACGACGAAGGCGCCCCCGTCACGACCCGTTGACACGGTGTTCATCGCCCGACGAGCCTCGAATGGCATTATGAGGGGATGACCACGGACAGCGCCCTCGACGAAGACCGCACGTCGAGCGACTTCGACGACGACTTCGAACCGTTCGACATCGAGGGCGCACCCGACCTGCCTGCCGAGCGCTACCTCGATCGCGAACTCAGCTGGCTCGCCTTCAACAAGCGGGTGCTCGAACTCGCCGAGGACCCCACGCTCCCCGTGCTCGAGCGCGCCCACTTCCTCGCGATCTTCGCCTCGAACCTCGACGAGTTCTTCATGGTCCGCGTGGCGGGGCTCAAGCGGCGCATCATCACCGGACTCGCGGTGCCGACGAACGTGGGACGCGCCCCGGTCGACGTGCTGAACGACGTCTCGAAGCAGGCGCACGAGCTGCAGTCCAGGCACGCCGCCGTCTACCAGGACCTCGTCAAGCCGACGCTCGCCGAGGCGGGCATCCACGTGATCACGTGGGACGCGCTCGGCGACGACGCGCGCGACCACCTTCGCGACTACTTCTCGAGCCAGATCTTCCCCGTGCTGATGCCGCTCGCGGTCGACCCGGCGCATCCGTTCCCCTACATCTCCGGGCTCTCGCTGAACCTCTCGGTGCGCGTGCGCAACTCGCGCACGGGCCGGCAGGAGTTCGCCCGCGTCAAGGTGCCGCAGATGCTGCCCCGCTTCGTCCGCGTCGACCCGACCGAGTCGATCGAGAACGCCAGGTACATCACCCTCGAAGACCTCATCGCCAACCACCTCGGCGACCTCTTCCCCGGCATGGAGATCCTCGAGCACCACGTGTTCCGCGTCACGCGCAACGAAGACGTCGAGATCGAGGAGGACGAGACCGAGAACCTCATCAAGGCGCTCGAGAAGGAGCTGCTGCGACGCCGGTTCGGTCCGCCCATCCGCCTCGAGGTCACCGAGGACATGGACGAGGTCACCCTCGGCCTGCTCGTGCGCGAGCTCGACGTGACCGACCAGGAGGTCTTCCGCCTCCCGGCGCCGCTCGACCTCGGCGGGCTCTTCGACCTCTCGCGACTCGACCGCCCCGAACTGCACTACCCGATCCACGTGCCCGTGACGGCCCAGCAGCTGCAGCCCTCCGACACGAACCTCCGCGCCGACATCTTCAAGGCCGTCTCGCGACGCGACGTGCTGCTGCACCACCCGTACGAATCGTTCGCCACGAGCGTGCAGGCGTTCCTCGAGCAGGCCGCCGCCGATCCCGACGTGCTCGCCATCAAGCAGACGCTGTACCGCACGTCGGGCGACAGCCCCATCGTCGAGGCGCTCATCGACGCCGCCGAGTCCGGCAAGCAGGTGCTCGCCCTCGTCGAGATCAAGGCGCGCTTCGACGAGCAGGCGAACATCACCTGGGCGCGCAAGCTCGAGAAGGCCGGCGTGCACGTGGTCTACGGGCTCGTCGGGCTCAAGACCCACTGCAAGCTCGCCCTCGTGATCCGACAGGAGAAGGGCACCCTGCGGCACTACTCCCACATCGGCACGGGAAACTACAACCCCAAGACGAGCCGGGTCTACGAGGACCTCGGCCTGCTCACCGCAGACGACCAGGTCGGCAAGGACCTCACGCGCCTGTTCAACGAGCTGTCGGGGTACGCGATCGAGAAGAAGTTCAAGCGCCTCCTCGTCGCACCGCTGCACCTGCGCAAGGGACTCCTGAAGCAGATCGCGGCGGAGGTCTCCAATGCCAAGGCGGGCAAGCCGGCCGGCATCCGGATCAAGGTCAACTCGATGGTCGACGAAGCCATCATCGACGCGCTCTACCGCGCCTCGAACGCGGGCGTGAAGGTCGAGGTGTGGGTGCGCGGCATCTGCAGCCTGCGCCCCGGCATCCCCGGTCTCAGCGAGAACATCACCGTGCGCTCGATGCTCGGGCGCTACCTCGAGCACTCGCGCATCTTCTCGTTCACGAACGCGGGCGACCCTCAGATCCACATCGGCTCCGCCGACATGATGCACCGCAACCTCGACCGTCGCGTCGAGGCGCTCGTTCGCCTCACCGATCCCAGTCACATCACCGAGGTGAACGGCCTGTTCGACCAGGCGATGAGCGACTCGACGACGTCGTGGCACCTCGACAGCGACGGCACGTGGACCAGGCACGCGGTCGACGAGTCGGGACATCCGCTCGAGGACATGCAGTCGTCCCTCATGGTCGAGATCGGCCAGCGCAGCAGTCGCTCGGGCCAGCGTCGATGAGCGCCGAGACGGCGGTGTACGCCGCCGGCGCCGTGTGCTGGCGCATCATCGACGGCCGCATGCACGTGCTGCTCATCCACCGCACCGTGCACGGCGA
Organism: Agromyces sp. PvR057; assembly: GCF_040547485.1. Taxonomy (NCBI): domain Bacteria; kingdom Bacillati; phylum Actinomycetota; class Actinomycetes; order Micrococcales; family Microbacteriaceae; genus Agromyces; species Agromyces sp. PvR057. The sequence continues at coordinate 1,087,181 of NZ_JBEPPT010000001.1, read as the reverse complement.
CGTGACCATCCCGAAGGGCAAGGTCGATCCGGGCGAGACGCTGCCGCAGACGGCGGTGCGCGAGATCCAGGAGGAGACCGGGCTCGCCATCGCGCTCGGGGTGCCGCTCGGCGTCTCGCGCTACGTCATGCCGAGCGGGCGCGAGAAGGTCGTGCACTACTGGGCGGGCGAGGTCGGCGACCACGCGCTGCAGCAGTCGACGTTCAAGCCCAACTCCGAGGTCGCCGCGCTCGAGTGGGTCACCATCAAGCGCGCACGCGGCTACCTGACCTACGCACCGGATGTCGAGATCCTCGAGAACTTCGCCGCGCTCGTCGAACAGGGCGTCACGAGCACGTTCGCGCTGCTGCTGGTCCGCCACGGCAAGGCGCTCGCGCGCAGCGCCTGGAAGGGCGCCGACGCCGCCCGCCCCCTCACGGCGAGGGGCGTGTCGCAGGCCGCGGCGCTGGCCGACACGCTCGCCGCGTGGCGGCCGGAGCGCATCGTCTCGAGTCCCGCGATCCGCTGCATCACGACCGTGCGCCCGCTCTCGGCGGCGACGTCGATCAAGGTCAAGCTGCGGCCCGGCATCAGTGAAGACGCGTGGGCGAGCGGCGACGCCGACATCCGCGGCGTGGTCGGCAAGCGCGTCCGCTCGGGCCGCACGGCCGTGCTGTGCAGCCACGGGCCGGTGCTCCCCGAGATCATCCGCGAGATCTCGCTCGCGACCTCGACCCCGTTGGGCTCCTACGTGACGGACGCCGCCGAGCTCGAGCCCGGCGGATTCAGCGTCGTGCACGTCTCGAAGACGAACTCGGGGTCGGGCGTCATCGCGATCGAGACCCACGCCCCGAAGGTCTGACACACCTTCCCTTCCGAGGCATGAGGCGGGGCCGGCGCATCGAGATCCGCGGAAATCCGCGGGACTTCCGCACCGGACAGCGGTCGTTCACCTTCCGTTCACCGCTGTGGCGCAAGCTCGTAAGGCGGGCTGCATAGCCTCGCAGGCGGGTCGGCACCCGGCCCCAACCTGCACTCAATCCCCGGAAGGGAACCTCACGTGAACCTCAAGCGTTTCGGCGTGCCCGCCGTCGTCGCCATCACGGCTGCGCTCGCGCTCAGCTCCTGTGCCACGAACGAAAGCGGCTCCTCCGCTCCCGAAGAGTCGGCCTCGACGCTCTCGGGCACCATCAACGCAGCCGGCGCGTCGTCGCAGGGCAGCGCCCAGGAGGCCTGGATCGCGGCCTTCCAGACGGCCAACACCGGCGTCACGATCAACTACGACCCGTCGGGCTCCGGCGCCGGTCGCGAGACCTTCATCGCCGGCGGCGTGGACTTCGCGGGCTCCGACTCGTACCTGAAGGACGAGGAGCTCGCGGGCGAGTTCGGCTCCTGCGCCCCCGACACCGCGGCGATCGACCTCCCGGTCTACATCTCCCCGATCGCGCTCATCTTCAACATCGACGGCGTCGACGAGCTGAACCTCGACTCCGCCACGATCGCGAAGATCTTCAAGGGCGAGATCACGACCTGGAACGACCCGGCGATCGTCGCGCTCAACCCCGACGCGACCCTGCCCGCGGCGAACATCACCGCCGTGCACCGCTCCGACGACTCGGGCACCACGAAGAACTTCGCGGACTACCTCTTCCAGACCGCGCCCGACGTGTGGGACGCCGAGCCGGCCGACCCGTTCCCCTACCAGACCGGCGAGGGCGCTCAGGGCACGTCCGGCGTCGTCGACGCCGTCACCAACGGCGTCAACACGATCGGCTACGCCGACGCCTCGCGCGCCGGTGACCTCGGTGTCGCGAACCTCGAGGTCGGCGGCGAGTTCGTCGGCTACACGGCCGAGGCCGCTGCCGCCGTCGTCGCCGAGTCGCCGCTCGTCGAGGGCCGCGAGGCGAACGACCTCGCGATCGCGCTCGACCGCACCACGACCGACCCGACGCACTACCCGCTCGTGCTCGTGAGCTACGCGATCGTCTGCCAGGAGTACGCCGACGCCGCGCAGGGCGAGCTCGTGAAGTCGTACATCAGCTACATCGCCAGCGCCGACGGCCAGTCCGTCGCCGCCGAGCAGGCCGGTTCGGCTCCGCTCTCGTCCGACCTGTCGGACAAGGTCGCGGCAGCGCTCGAGACCGTCAAGTAACACCCGCTGCCCGGCCCGGTCGCCCGCCATTGCGCGCGGTGACCGGGTCGGGCAGGCTTGGCGCACAGGCACTCGCCCGTGCGTCGCATCCGTTCTCCACCGATCCACGCAGGAAGACCCGGCCATGACGTCAGCCCCACCGGCATCCGCGATCACAGCGAAACCCCGACCCGGAGACCGGGTGTTCTCGACCGCCACGGTCGTGGCCGGAACGCTCATCCTCGTCACCCTCGCCGCCGTGGCGATCTTCCTCCTCGCCCAGGCGCTGCCGGCCTTCACCGCGGAGCCCGACGACTTCAAGGGCGACGCCGACAACTTCTGGCAGTACGTCGGGCCGCTCGTCTTCGGCACGCTCTGGGCCGCGGCCCTCGCGCTGATCATGGCGATCCCGATCGCCCTCGGCATCGCGCTGTTCATCTCGCACTACGCCCCGCGCCGCCTCGCGCAGGGCCTCGGCTACGTCATCGACCTGCTCGCCGCAGTGCCCTCGGTGGTCTTCGGCCTCTGGGGCATCTCCGTGCTCGCCCCGGCCGTGCAGCCCTTCTACACCAGCCTCACCGAGTGGTTCGGCTGGTTCCCGCTCTTCGCCGGCCCGGTCTCGGGCACCGGCCGCACGATCCTCACCGTGGCCGTCGTGCTCGCGGTCATGGTGCTGCCCATCATCACCGCGCTCTGCCGCGAGGTCTTCCTGCAGACCCCGGTGCTCCACGAGGAGGCCGCCCTCGCGCTCGGCGCGACCCGCTGGGAGATGATCAAGCTCGCGGTGCTGCCGTTCGGCCGTCCGGGCATCATCTCGGCGTCCATGCTGGGCCTCGGTCGCGCACTCGGCGAGACGATGGTGGTGGCGATGGTGCTCTCGCCGGCGTCGATCATCTCGTTCGCCCTGCTGCAGTCGCAGAACCCGACCACCATCGCCGCGAACATCGCCCTGAACTTCCCCGAGGCGCACGGCATCGGGGTCAACATCCTCATCGCGACGGGCCTGATCCTCTTCGTGATCACCCTCGCCGTCAACATGATCGCCCGGTACATCGTGGACCGGCGCAAGGAATTCTCGGGAGCCAACTGATGAGCGTCGTCACCTCGCCCCCGAAGTCGCCGGTCGGCACGCCGGTCTCCAACTCGCTGACGGCCGGCAAGCTCCCCCGCTACGCGTCGGTCTACGTGCTCGTCGCGTGCATCGCGGTGATGTCGGCGATCTTCGCGATGGTCGCGATCGCGGGCGGCACCGACTTCAACATCGTGGCCGCCGTGTTCCTCGGCGTCGTCGCCTACGTCGTCGTCATCTGGGTGCTCTCCCGCGCCGTCGAAGGTCCCCGCAAGGCGGCCGACCGGTTCGTGACCGCGCTCGTGGCGACCGCGTTCACGATCGCCCTGCTGCCGCTCATCTCGGTCGCGTGGACGACCCTCGTGAACGGCCTGCCCCGCTTCGACATCCAGTTCTTCAGCGAGTCGATGCGCAACGTCGTCGGCCCGGGCGGCGGCGCGCTGCACGCGATCGTCGGCACGCTGCTCGTGACCGGGATGGCCACGCTCATCTCCGTGCCCGTCGGCCTGCTCGCCGCGATCTACCTGGTCGAGTACGGTCGCGGCCGCCTGAAGCACGGCATCACGTTCTTCGTCGACGTCATGACGGGCATCCCGTCGATCGTCGCCGGCCTCTTCGCGTTCGCGCTGTTCGCGCTCATCACCGACGACCCCGGCATCCGCTTCGGGTTCGGCGGCTCGGTCGCCCTCTCGGTGCTCATGATCCCCGTGGTCGTGCGCTCGAGCGAGGAGATGCTGAAGCTCGTGCCGAACGAGCTGCGCGAGGCCTCATACGCCCTCGGCGTGCCCAAGTGGCTCACGATCCTCAAGGTGGTGCTGCCCACGTCGATCGCGGGCATCATCACGGGCATCATGATCTCGATCGCCCGCGTCATCGGCGAGACTGCGCCGCTGCTCATCATCGCGGGCTTCACGACGAGCATGAACTACAACCTGTTCTCCGAGCGGATGATGACCCTCCCCGTGTTCGTCTACACCCAGTACGCCAACCAGGGCGCCGACGCCCAGGCGTACATCGACCGGGCATGGGCCGGCGCGCTCACGCTGATCCTCATCGTCGCCCTGCTCAACGTCATCGCCCGCGTCGTCGCCAAGGTCTTCTCGCCGAAGACCGGCCGCTGACGCCCGGCCCATCCAGACCTGAACCCCTCCCGAGCCCAGAGAGAAGCGAAGCTCCCAGTGTCCAAGCGCATCGAAGTCAACGACCTGAACGTCTACTACAGCAGTTTCCTCGCGGTCGAGGGCGTCTCGCTCGAGATCGAGCCCCGAACGGTGACGGCCTTCATCGGCCCGTCGGGCTGCGGCAAGTCGACGTTCCTCCGCACCCTGAACCGCATGCACGAGGTCATCCCCGGCGCCCGCGTGCAGGGCGAGGTGCTCATCGACGGCAACAACCTCTACGACGCCGCGGTCGACCCGGTGCTCGTGCGGCGCCAGGTGGGCATGGTGTTCCAGCGCCCGAACCCGTTCCCGACGATGTCGATCAAGGAGAACGTCCTCGCCGGCGTGCGGTTGAACAACAAGCGCATCTCGAAGTCCGACGCCGACGAGCTCGTCGAGAAGTCGCTCCGCGGCGCGAACCTCTGGAACGAGGTGAAGGACCGTCTCGACCGCCCGGGTTCGGGCCTCTCGGGCGGCCAGCAGCAGCGTCTCTGCATCGCGCGCACGATCGCCGTCTCGCCCGAGGTCATCCTCATGGACGAGCCGTGCTCGGCGCTCGACCCGATCTCGACCCTCGCCATCGAGGACCTCATCGAGGAGCTCAAGCTGCAGTACACGATCGTGATCGTGACGCACAACATGCAGCAGGCCTCGCGTGTCAGCGACCGCACCGCGTTCTTCAACATCGCCGGCACCGGCAAGCCCGGCAAGCTCATCGAGTACGCCGACACCACGACGATCTTCTCGAACCCGTCGGTGAAGGCCACGGAGGACTACGTCTCCGGCCGCTTCGGTTGAGCGGATGCCGCGCCTGACGCGGCCTCGCCAGGAACGACGGATGCCCCGGAGCGAACTCGCTCCGGGGCATCCGGTCGTTCAGGGGTGCCGGCCTCGAGGCGCGCGTCGCGCTACTCGACCGTCGGACGGGACGTCAGCACGCACCCTGGAGGGCCCACGGGCCCCACTGCTCGGCGCCAGGGGTGTTGTTCTGCGTCCACCACTTGGCCTTGTAGGTCGAGCCGCCGTAGCTCACGACCGCTCCGCTGCTGTAGGCGGTCGACGCGGCCCAGGCCGCTGCCGCGCAGGTGCCGGGGTCGGTCGGGTCGGTGGGCTCGGTCGGATCCGTCGGATCCGTCGGATCCGTCGGATCCGTCGTGCAGGCGGCGACGAGGGCCCAGACGTCGCTGGTTCCCGGGGCGTTGCCCTGCGTCCACCACTTCGCCGAGTACTCGGAGCCGTTGTACGACACCTTCTGGCCGCCCGTGTAGACGGTCGCTGCGTTCCAGGCCGCTGCGTCGCAGTCGCCCGGGTCGGTCGGATCCGTGGGATCGGTCGGATCGGTCGGATCGGTCGGATCCGTCGGGTCGGTGGTGCCGACGGGGTCGGTCGCCGGTCCGGGCTCGGCCGCGCGGAGCTTGTCTGCGAGGGTGCCGATGAGCTCGCCGTTGCGGTCGCCGTCGAGCTCCCACCACATGCCGCCGCCGAGGCCCAGGTCGACGATGTACTGCGCCTTGCGCGTCGTTGACTTGACGCTGTCGTAGCTCCACCACTGGTTGCCGTCGTACCGCCACGCCGCGCCGAGCGCCGCGTCGTAGTACTCGGTGCCGAGGGTCTTCAGCTTGTCGTAGTCCTCGTTGCCCTTCTCCCACGTGCCGGGAGCGGCATCCGTCGACGCGCTCCAGGCGTTGGAGGACTTCACGCCCTGCCAGCCGCGCCCGTACGCGGCGAGGCCGATGCCGAGCTGCTTCGGGTCGATGCCCGTCTTCAGGTACTCCTTGACGGCCTTGTCGACGCTGAACCGCTGCGCCGGAGCCCTGGTGTCAGCGGGGTCGTCGAACAGGTTGGCCTGGTGGCCGGCGAGCGTGGGGTTCCACGCGCCGTGCAGGTCGTAGCCCTGGATGTTGCCGTAGTCGAGGTAGCGGAACTTCTCGGGGTCGTTCCAACCGCCGGACGCGATGTCGGCGGGATTCGCGGGCAGGAACGCGGAGAGCTGGTACGGGTGTCCGTTCTCAGCCGTCAGCGCATCGACCTGGGTGCGGAACTCCTTGAGCAGCAGCGTGAAGTTCGCCTTGTCGTTGACCTCGTCGACGAAGTTGCCGACTTCGCCGTTCTGCGATCCTGGCCACTCCCAGTCGATGTCGATGCCGTCGAAGACGCCCGCGGCCGCACCCGTGCCGCCGCGACCGTCGATCACGGGCAGGTTGCCGCGCAGGTAGAGGTCGACGCAGCTCTTCACGAACTTCTTGCGCGAGGCATCCGTCGCCGCGGCCTTCGAGAAGTTCTTCGACCAGGTCCAACCGCCGAGCGAGATCATGACCTTGAGCTTCGGATGCTTCGCCTTCAGCTGCTTCAGCTGGTTGAACGAGCCCGCGAGCTTCTGGTCCCAGGTGTCGGCGACGCCCGCGACGGAGTTCGCCGCCGTGTAGCCCATGCCGAAGTCGGCCCATGCGTCGCCCGCGCCGTCGGAGCCGTTCGGCCCCGTGCCCTGCGCCTTGTTCGCGATGAAGCACTCGAGGGTCTGGTGGTTGATGTTGCCGAACGAGTAGTTGATGTGGGTGAGGTCGGCAGCGGTGCCCGAGGTCTCGAGCTGCTTCGCCTGGAAGGCGCGGCCGTAGACGCCCCACTGGGCGAAGTAGCCGACGTTGCGGTAGCCGTTGACCGCGCTCGGCGCCGTCTCGGGGGCGGCGACGGCCGGCGCCGCAGCACCGACCGCGGCGAGACCGGCGACGAGTGCGCCGGTGGCGAGGGCGGCGAGCGCGGTGCGCATGCCCCGTCGCGTGCTTCTCTGTCTCTGCATGGTGTCCTTCGTCGAGGGAGGATCGGGCGCGGTCGCGCCCCTCGAGGTCACGGTACGAGCGGATGCCGCGGCGCGGCGTCCGCACGATCCACATCTTCGCCACGACGACTCGGAGCCGAGTACGTAGGGCTACGTACTCGGCTCCGGTGAGGTGGCGGCCACGGCGTCGACGTGCCGTGTCGGGCCGCCGCCGGCGCGAGCGGGGGCGATGGACGCGCCCCCGCCCGCGGCATCCGGACGACGACGAGGAGGGCGTCGCCCGGATGCGATCAGCAGGCCGTCGCAGTGCCCCACACGTCGTTGGTGCCCGGCGTGTTGCCCTGGGTCCACCACTTGGCCGTGTACTCGAAGCCGCCGTACGACACCTGCTGGCCGCCCGTGTAGATCGCCGAGGCGCTCCACGCTGCGGCGTCGCAGGTGCCCGTTCCGCCGCCGCCTCCCGTTCCGCCGCCCGAGCCGGGGCCGGGTTCGACGACCGTGACGCCGCGAGGCAGGTCATAGAGGGCCGCGAACGTCTCGGTGCCGATCTTCACGCGCAGGTTCGAGATCTGCGTCATCGGAAGGCGCCAGGAGAACTTCGTCGAGACGCTGCCGCCCGCGGGAATGCCGCCGGCGGGGACCTTGACCGAGTACGTGTGGAAGTCGCCCTTCAGTCCTCCGACGTTCGAACCGGTGTGGTCGCTCGACACCTTGGTGATGCCCCAGCCGCCCTGCTCCCCCAACGCGCCGGTGTCGCTCGTCGCGGTGTCGAACGTGATCGTCGCACCCGCCGGGATGGCAGTCTTCGACCTGTTCGTGAAGGTCGCCTTCGGGTTGATCGGGTAGTTGTTGTCGCCGAGCGCGAACTCGCCGAACGACACCTGCAGGTCGATCGCCTTCGTCGGCATCGCGACGTTGGCTTTCGTCGCGTCGTACGGCGTCGACGTCGCGAAGCGGTCGTGCAGCAGCGACACGAGGGTCGATCCCATCTCGTACTGCCCCTTCTGGGCGTTGTACTCGTAGTCGCCTGCGAGCTCCCAGATCATGGCGCCGCCGATGCCGTTGTCGGCGATGTAGTCGGCCTTCGCCGCGATCGCCTGGTTCGAGTCGCCCGACAGGAACGTCTTCGTGGTCGCGTTCCACCACCACTCGGTCTTCGTCACCGAGTCGAAGTGGTGCGTGTACGTTCCGGTGAGCGTCGCCGGCGCACCGTAGGCGGACGTGTAGTCGCCGACGACGCCCTTCTGCAGGTTCAGCACGTGCCAGATCGGGTTCGCTCCGGCGCCGACCTCGTCGCCGGTCTTGTCGAGGTCGTGCCACAGGTTGTTGATGCCGATCGCCCCGTTGCCGCACTTGGAGGTGCCGCCGTTCGAAGGTCCGGTGCCCGCGGGGCACTTCGTCTGGTCGGCGAGCGGCGCAGAGCCGGAGAGGCCGTTCGTTCCGCCCTGGACGCCGTCCCAGCCGCGCGTGTAGAACGGCAGGCCCACGTTGATGCGGCCGGCCGGCATCGCGCCGCGGAAGTAGTGGTACGCCCAGTCGGTGTTGAGGTATCCGATGTTCGCATAGGCGTTGTACACGCCGCCGGCGGCGAGCTCGGGGTCCTTGCCGTCATCGAAGAGCGGGCCGTTGCCGCCGACGTAGTCGTTCCACGAGCCGTGCAGGTCGTAGCTCATGATGTTGACGTAGTCGAGGTACGGGGTCACCTGGTAGACCTCGGCGCCGCGCAGCAGCCAGCCGGATGCCGGCGCCGCGACCGTGAGCAGGTAGTGCGTGCCGTCGGCGGCGCCCGCGCGGTCGAGCTTCTCGCGCAGCGTCTTCATGAGCGACTCGTAGCCGGCCCAGAGCTTGGCACGGCGCGGCTCGGAGAACGAGAAGTCGTCGGGGCTGCCGGCCTTGCCGTTGCTGTTCGCGTACTCGTAGTCGATGTCGACGCCGTCGAAGCCGTAGGTGCGGATGAACTGCACGGCCGAGTCGGCGAAGGTGTCGATCTTGGCCTGCGAGTCGGTCATGGCGTAGAAGCCGCCATCGGCGACACGGTTGCCGGCTGCATCGAAGTGGCCTCCGGTCTCGGCCCAGCCGCCGACGGAGACGAGCGCCTTCACGCCCGGGTTCGCCTTCTTGTACTTCGTGAGGAGGTTGAAGTGCCCCGTGTACGGCAGCGTCGGGTCCATCTCGGCGCCTGCGACGCCGGGCCAGGTGAGGTCCGTCGAGGCGTTGCCGGCGACGGTCTGGTTCACCGAGACCTTGCCCTGCCCGTCGATGTGGGCGAAGGCGTAGTTGATGTGGCTGAGCTTGGTCCACGGGATGTCGCTCGCGAGGTAGCTGGGGGCGCCGTTCGCCCCCGTGCGCCAGCTCGTGAAGTAGCCGATGACGCGGTTCTTCAACCCGTTCGGCAGCTTCTCACGGCCCTGCTCGTCGTAGATGGTGCAGTACGGCACGTCGACGCCGGGGGTCTGGTACAGGCCGTCGGGGCGGCACTTCTCGTCGCGGTTCGAGGTCCACGGGGTGCCGGGCTCGGGGGTCGGGGTGGGCGTCGGGGTGGGCGTGGGGGTCGGCGTCGGGGTCGGCGTCGGGGTCGGCGTCGGCGTCGGGGTGGGGGTCGGCGTCGGCGTCGGGGTCGTGCCGCACGCGCCGTTGCTCGCCCACGGGCCCCACTGCTCGGTGCCCGGCACGTTGTTCTCGGTCCACCACTTCGAGGTGTAGTTGGTGCCCTGGTACGACGCCGTGGCGCCGCCGGCGTAGGCGGTCGTCGCGTTCCACGCCGGGGCGCAGGGCTCTGCGGCATTGGCGATCGTGGCGGGGATCAACGCCGCCAGCAGCAGACCGACCCCGGCGATCGCGGTCGCGAGCCGCGTGCGCGTGAGAGTGGGAGTTCGCATGTCGTTCCTGTCTGAGTCGAGAGGTCTCCCGCACGGACGCGGGCAGCCCGACGCTACGACGCCGATCGCCGCGGCGAATCAGCACATCCACGCATACGCAGGACTACGTACGCGATGGCGACAGCCGACTGCGCATGCGGTGCGCGAGCACTGCGAGCTCGACCCGCGAGTGCACCGCCAGCTTGGTGAAGACCCGCCCGACGTGCACCTCGACGGTGCGCACCGACACGAAGAGCTGCGAGGCCGCCTCGCGGTTCGAGCAGCCCTCGACGACGAGCATCGCGACCTCGAGCTCGCGCTCGGTGAGCACCTCGGCCCACGCGCTGCGGCACTCGCCGAGCACGTCGTCGGTCGAGGGGTCGTCGGATGCCGCCGCGGCGCGGTGCAGCGACGATCGCTCATTCGGCGGGGTGGGCGCCGACCCGGCGGCCGGCACCGACCTCGCCGGCACGACCGTGCTCCCTGCGGCCCCGACTGCGGCCGGCCCTGGGAGCGCCGCGCCGACGTGGAGCGTCGCATCGGCGTCGAGCCGCGCACCGGCGGAGGCCGCGACCCCCCGATGCGTCGCGATCTGCGACACCCGCTCGGCCGCGACCGCGCGCAGCCACCCCACGGCGCCGCAATCGGCGAACAGGTGCTCGGCGGCGACGAGGTGCCGACCGGCCGGATCGGCGACCCCGAACGCCGCGCAGGTGCGCGCGAGCATGAGCTCGGTTCGAGCGCGTTCATAGGGTGATCGGATCGAGCGGGCGCGATCGGCGACCGCGGCGTATTCGGCATCGAAACCACGGCGGTCGATACCGCGCATCCGGTGCCGGAGCTCGCTCGCGAGGCGCACGTCGGGCGGGCGCCGCGCGATGCCGACCGAGCCGGCGTCGCGCGTCGACGGCGCCGCGTTCTCGGCCGCGGCGTCGAGCCCGGGGATGTGCAGCCCGCAGCCGAACCCGCTCCGCGCCCGCTCATCGGCGAGCGCGACGAGCGTCTCGGCCTCGGCGCGACGGCCGTGCAGGTGCGCCTCGACCGCACGGTCGACGAGGTCTTCGCGGCGGACCCCGGAGGCGGACGGCGGAAGGCTCGCCTCGACGGCGCGCGCCCACGGCCCGATCTCCCCGGCCTCGATGAGTTCGAGCCGGCGCGCGAGCGCAGCGCCGAGGCCGCCGAAGGTCAGCGCGATCGGCAGGTCGCAGGCGGCCTGCCGCAGGCCGTTCGCCGCTCGCTGCACCTCGCCGGCCCAGAGGTCGAGCAGCGCGATCGCCACGGCTCGCTCGGCGCGCAGCAACGGGGACCGTTCGAAGCTCCCGGGCCCGGGATGCGCGTCGCGAGCGACCTCCCGGCGCGCCCCGAGCCAGCGCATCGCCGCCGCCGGCTCGCCGGCGAGTCCGAGCTCCAGGGCGGCCGCGATGGCGTGGAGCCCCCCGAGCGCGGGTGCGATCGCCGCGGGTGCGACGGCTCCCGGTGCCTCGGCTCCGGATGGCTCGCCTCCGGATGCCGGCGCCGCGAGCGCGTCCCCGGCGAAGAGCGTGCACCACGCCCGCCCGACGACCAGTTCGTCGGAGCCGACCCCGTGCCGCTCGACGAGCGCACGCGCCTGGTCGAGCCTCCGGGACGCACGCTGCGCCGCACCGCGTTCGGCGAGCAGGCCCGCCGCGACCACGGTCGCGCGCACGAGCGCCGGCAGGTGCCGTGGAGGCTCGGTCGCACCCGACCCGTCGACGACGTCTGCGCGGTCGAGCTGCGCGTCGAGCTCGGGTTCGGCCACGTCGCCGCCGAGGAGGGCCGCGGCCACCAGGTAGTCGGCGAGCGCGTTCGCCCGGCTCTCGTCGTCACCGAGGCTCAGCACGGCGCCGAGCCACCGCTCCGCGTCCTCGACGAATCCGCCGTGCAGCGCGGCGGCTCCCGCGACCCTGCGCGCGAGCACGGCTTGGGCGCCCGACGCGTGGCTCTCGGCCTCGCGTGCGATGGCGTGCGCGCGCTCGGCCTCGCCCGAGGCATCCGCTCGCCCGGCGATCCGGAGCAGTGGGGCGACGAGATCGGGACAGCCCTCGAGCGTGGCGAGGGAACGATGCCAGACGGCCTGGTCGTCGACGGCGAGACGGCCGTAGGCGTCGGCGAGCGACGCGTGCGCGGCCGTGCGTTCGGCGAGCGACGCCTCGGCGTGCGCCCAAACCCGCATGCGCGGATCGGCGAACGCGAAATGGCCGGCGACGAGCAGCAGGTGGCGGCTCAGCGATCCGTCGACGAGTTCGGACATCGAGCGGCCGCTCGCGGCGAGCAGCACGTCGATGCGGTCGTCGGTGCAGACGGAGGCGACGACCAGCACCTGCCGTTCCCACGGTGCGAGGCCGGCGGCGTGCGGTTCGATCGCGGTCGAGATGGCGGGCACGAGCGGAAGCGGGTCGGGCAGCACCGCGAGGCCGAGTCGCTGGGCCGCCCGCAGCAGGGTCGTGACCTCGATGATCGCGTCGGCATCGCCGCCGAGTCCGAGGCCGAGTCGCGAGGCGACGTGCGGCGCGACGACGAGCTGGTGCCGGGCGAGCAGTTCGATGATGGCGCTCGAGCTCTCGAACGCCTCGACGTTCGAGCGGCGGCGTGGCTCCGTACGTGAAGTCTCGTCCATGGGTTGCATCGGCCCTCCGCTCGCTCACGTCACTGATCGCGTGCGGTTATGTTAGCAACGTTTACAAACGCCCGTCGAGAGGGAATTCACCGGAACGCAATTCCCCGTTCAGGGGACGCCGCAGGATGCCCGAGCCGCGTCGCGGGCCTGCAACCGCTCTCTCGGCTCAGTCGCGCGGTTCGAGCAGGTAGGCGTTGAACGCCCGCGTCGTCTCGAGGTCGTACGGGAACCCGGCACCGTCGAGTTCGGTCACGGCGGCCGCGAGGCGAACGCTCGACACGAGCCAGAGCGCATCCGCGGTGCCGAGCTCGTCGGCGAGGATGTCGCGGTACTCGGTCCGCCGACCGGTCTCGGCGAGGTGGTCGAAGAGGCTCATCTGGGTGGTGCCGTGCAGGATCGCGCCCGATGGCGCGGGCGTCGAGTAGACCTCGCCGTGCCGGAGGATCACGCTCGACGTCGGCCCCTCCATGACGAAGCCGTCGGACGAGATGAAGATCGTGTCGTCTGCGCCGCGGCGGTGCGCCTCGCGGAGGGCTGCCATGTTCGTCGCGTAGCTCAGAGTCTTCGCGCCGAGCAGCAGCCAGGGGGCCTTGGCCGCGGCGTCGTGCGCGTAGCCGCGGTCGAGCGTGACGACGCTGATGCCCTGCTCGCGCTGGCGGCTGAAGTCGGCGGCGGGCGCCGCGTGCAGCCAGGCGGTCGGCGCCGGGCCGTGCTCGACCCCGCGGCTCAACACGAGCTTCAGTGCGAACTCGCCCGTGGCGGGCAGCAGCTCGACGGCACGGGCGATGGCCGCGCGCCACTGCGCGAGGTTCGGCTCGGGCAGCTCGCAGATCACCGCGGAGTTCCGCAGGCGATCGAGGTGCGGACCCGTCTCCTGCGCGTGCCCGTTCGACACCGAGATCGTCTCGAAGACGCCGTCGCCGCGCTGCGTCGAGAGTTCGCCGACGCGGAGCGCGGGGGCATCCGCCGGCACCTCGCGAAAGGTCGATGCGAGGTCGTCGACACGGGCATCCGCGGGCAGCGGCTCGAGCAGCAGGGTCACGGTCATCCCTCGATGCTACGCGGATGCCGCGGGCCGGCCGGCACGCGTCGGCGCACCTGACCGGGTGCTCACCCTCCGGCCTTCCGATGCCTCGCCTCCCCCGGCCTCGCACGCTAGCGTCGACCCATGCGCGAACTCGGCACGGGCGGGATGAGCCGAGCCTCCGGTCTCTCGTTGAAGGCGCTGCGCGTGTACGAGGCGAGCGGGCTGCTCGTGCCGGCATCCGTGGATCCGGCGACCGGCTACCGCCGCTACGGCGAGGCCGAACTCGCGCGGGCACGGTCGATCCAGGCGCTGCGCCGCATCGGCGTGCCCCTGGCCCGGGTGCATGAGCTGCTCGACGCCCCGCCCGACCGCCTGCGCGGCGACCTCGCGTCGTGGTGGTCGGCCGAGCGCGCCGCCTTCGCCGAGCGCAGCCAGGTGGTGGACGTCGTGGCCGACGACGCGTCGAGGGCCCACCTCGACCCGACCGCGGCGAGCGCGGACGCGGCCCGCGTCCGGGTCGTGCACCGCGACGAGCAGAAGGTGGCGTCGATCACCCGCCTGGTCGAGCAGGCCGACCTCGTGCCGACGAGCATCGCCGACGTCATCGCACTGCGACGACACCTCGCCGAGCAGGGCGCACGGCCCGTGGACGCGCACCACCTCGTGTTCCACGAGCCCGTGGGCTTCGGCCTGCCCGGGCGCATCGAGTCCGCGGTGCCGTACGCGGGTTCGTGCGACCCGGTCGGCGAGATCGTGCTGCGCGCGGAACCCGCGACGAGCCTCGTGGCGATCGAGGTCACCGCGGCCGAGCTCGTGTACCCGTCGCTGCTGCGGTTCTACGACGCCCTCGGCCGAGCGGCCGAGCAGCACGGCGGCGCGGCCGGCGCTCCGCGCGAGCTGTACGAACGACCGTGGTCCACCGTGCCGGGGGACCTCGTGGCGACGATCGCGACGCCGATCGGGACGCCCGCCTCGACGCCGACCGCCGCCACCTGAGCCGTCGGCCCTCGCCGACGCGCGACATCCGGAACGGCACTTGACTCCGCCCCAGGGGCGGGCCGCACGCTCGTGGCATGACCGACCACCTCACTCGCACCGACCCCGCCGCGGACGCGCGGCTCGACCGATACCGCGAGCACTCCCCCTTCACCGACCCGGGCGCCCACGCCGACCTGCTGCGCGGCTCCGGCACCGACTTCGGCGCGCTGCACCGCACCGTCGAGAACGTCATCGACCACTACCGGGCCACGCCGGGCGGTGTCGGCCCCGAGCAGCTGGCCGACATCGACCGGCGTTGGATCGCCTCGCAGCTGGGTGCACTGGCCGACCGTCAGCCCGGCGCGCTCGAGCGCCCGCGGCCGGCCGCCTGCCGCCTCGGCGGATGCTGCCGCGACCACTCGCTGCTCGCCGTCGCGATCCTGCGCGAGCACGGCGTGCCGGCGCGCACCCGGCTCGGCTTCGCCGGGTACTTCGCGCCCGGGTACTTCAGTGACCACGTCGTCGCCGAGCGATGGGATGCCGCGAGCGGGCGTTGGCGACGCTTCGATCCCGAGCTCGACCAGGCGGCCTACGACTTCGCGGTCGACGACCTCCCGCGCGGGGAGGCCGCGGGCTTCCGCACGGCCGCCGAGGCATGGCGCGCGTACCGGGCCGGCACGACCGACCTCGCCGACCACGGTGTCGGGCCGGACACCCCGTATTCGGGCCCATCCTTCGTGCACCGCTACGTGATCGCGGACCTCGCCCATCGGCAGCGCTGCGAGCTGCTGCTCTGGGACGGCTGGGGCGCCATGGCGTTCCCCGGCGACGAGCTCGATGCGGAGCAGGTCGTGCTCACCGACCTGCTCGCCGAACTCACCGGCCGGGCGGATGCCGGTGACGATGCCGCCGAGGCCCGGCTCGACGAGCTCTGGGCGAACGATCCGCGCGTGCACCCGGGCCGCTTCGTCGCGACCCACTCCCCCGTGGGCCGCGTGGGCCGCACCGATCTGGAGGGCCGGGTCACGGAGTGGAGCGAGGTCGCCGGCGAGCGGCTCGCGACCGCGGCGAACGGCTGAGGCCGAGGACGCACGACCTCGGGGCTCGGCCCTTCGGAACCGCCGGAGGGCATGAAGAGGCCGGCCGCAGGAACGCCTCTCGGCGCGAGGCCGCTCGGAGCGGCGAATATTGGAGCCCGGGGTTACTGCGGCCGGCCACGTCAAGTGTAAACGAGGCGAGGGGGTGCGGTATTCCGCGTGACCTCGAACGAGGGAGGTGAGGATGCGCGGATGCCGCGGCATCCGCCCTTGGTCGGTCGCACCGCCTCGAGCGGCCGGGCGGTCGCATGCCCCGAACGCGACCGGGCGGTCGCGACGGCTCAGTCGAGCGCGTCGCGCCGCCAGAGCCGTGCGCACGCGACGAGTTCGTCGGCGAGCTGCGTGAGCCGCAGGGCTCGCTGCGTGAGCTCGCGCGGCCGGTCGGGATGCACGTGGTCGGCGGCGTCGGCGTCATCGGCGAGGCTCGTGTAGCCGACGGCGACGAGGCGGCAGAAGGCGGCCGCCCGGTCGAGCGCGACGGCGAAGTCGCCCACGAACAGGCCGTGCAGGATGCGATCGGCGAGCTCGCGCACCTCGTCGGGGCCCGCCGGCACGGGAGCGCCCGCGACGACCTGGTCGATCGTGTGCGACACCTCGGCGCCGCGCTGGTACCCGAGGCTCACGCCCTGCGCATCCTGGCGGATGAGCGTGCGCAGCAGGTAGACCCGCCAGAGCGCACCGGGCAGGCTCTTCGCCGACGCCTGCGACCACAGCTCGGCGATCGCGTCGATGCCGTGCTCGTCGGTGTACGAGATCAGCCGGGCGACGACCTGCGGATCGGGGTCCTCGCGGACGCGCGCGAGGAGCGCCGCGGCGGTGTCGTGCGCCATGCGGCTCAGCCGTGCGGGGTCTTCGCCGCCGAGGAACGAGTCGAACTTGTGCGGCGGGAACTTGGTCGGACGGTGGAAGGAGTCGTCGGAAGCCATCGCGGCAAGAGTACCCGCTGGACCGCGACGCCCGCCCGTTCGGTCGGCGCCCGCGATCCGAGGGCGGAACGCCAATTCGCGCCCATGCGCTCAGAGGTGATCTTCGCGTGGCAGTTTCTGCAACGCACGTCGCATTTCGCGATCTCGGAGGTGATCCGCTCCCACGAGTACGCCGCCTTCACGAGTTTCATGACCTCGGCGGCCTTGTCGCAGTTCTCTCGGTGATCGAAATCGAGCACGCGGAACCGTCGAGCCCTCGTCGCATTGCAATCACGGCAGAACGACTGACGCCCGTCGGGCGACGCCGATCTTCGATTGAACGCGGTCTCCGGAAGCACCTGGCGACACGATGAACACGTCTTCACGCGAGGACGTCAACAGCAACCGCCGACATGGGAGGGTGCCCCCCGTCAGGCTCGAACTGACGACCCGCGGATTAAAAGTCCGCTGCTCTACCAACTGAGCTAGAGGGGCGCGAGCCTATTGTTCCATGAGCCGAGGGCCATGCCGAAACGCGAGGAGTCGAGCACGACGACGCGACTCGCCGTGGTCGCGCGACAGATGTCGCACCACGCCGAACGCTCACTCGATGAGCAGCACACAGCGGAGGCGTCGGCTTCACGGGCATTTGAAGCCTCGCGAACTGGACACCGTCTGGCGGGAGATCGCCCTCACTCGAGGAACGACTGCTCCCGCCCCGACGGCCCCTCCCCAAGTGTCCCCTTGGTCCGCACGACTCCGTGCGAATTGGGATTCACCGTACGCTCCTGTGCGCGCGAACACCAGTGTTTTTCCGGGAGTTTTCCGCCTGATCAGGCGGAAATGGAGGCAGGCGTCGCGCCCTCCTCCATGTGAGAGCGCGAACACGCTTCGCAACGACCGCGAGCAGCGCCTCTCGCACCGGATCCGTGCCGGAGGAACCCGGATCGACGCAGGATTCAGCCGACGAGCGAGCGGAACCCCGACATGAGCGCCACGCGCTCGGCCGAGTCGCGCGCAAGCGGCGTGACCGCGAGCGTCGTGACCCCGGCCGCGCGGAACACCTCGACCCGTTCGGCGACCTCGGAGGCCGATCCGATCAGCGAGATCGCGCGCACGAGGTCATCGGGCACGGCGGCGATGGCCTCGTCGCGGCGACCCTCGAGGTAGAGGTCCTGGATGCGCGCGGCATCCGCCTCGAACCCGTAGCTCGAGACGAGGTCGTTGTAGAAGTTCTTGCCGCGCGCACCCATGCCGCCCACGTACAGCGCGAGCTGCGGCTTCACCGAGGCGAGGGCCATGTCGGCGAGCTCGGGACGGTCGGTGATCGCGAGCGCTGGGCTCGCGAACACGTCGAGCGGGGCGAGGTCCGCCGACCGCTTCGCCGTGCCCGCGGTGAGCGCGTCGCCCCAGACATCCGCCGCCTTCTCGGGGTGGAAGAACATCGGCAGCCAGCCGTCGGCGATCTCGGCGGTCTGCTCGACGGACTTCTGGCCGAGCGAGGCGACCGTGATCGGGATGCGCTCGCGCACGGGGTGGTTGATGAGCTTCAGCGGCTTGCCGAGTCCGGTGCCCTCGCCGGCGGGCAGGGGGATGCGGTACTTCGGCCCGTCGTGCACGACCGGCTCGCGCCGCCAGGTCATGCGGCAGATGTCGATGATCTCGCGGGTTCGGCCGAGCGGCGCGTCGTAGCGGACGCCATGGAACCCCTCGATGACCTGCGGCCCCGAGGCGCCGATGCCGAGCTCGAAGCGGCCGTTCGAGACGTAGTCGAGTCCGGCTGCGGTCATCGCCGTCAGGGTCGGCGTGCGCGTGTACAGCTGGAGGATGCCGGAGGCGAGCGTGATCTTCGAGGTGCGCGCCGCGAGGAATCCGAGTTGGCTGACGGCGTCGAACGAGTACGCCTCGGGGACGGCGATGAGATCGACGCCCGCCTGCTCGAGTTCGGCGACCTCGTCGGCCACCTCGCGGAACCCGCCCGCGTAGTTCAGGAACATCCCGACGCGCATGTCACTCCTCATCGTGTGATCGGCCGACGATCGCGACCCCTCCGAGGCTAACCGAAGGGGTCGCGCGGGCGCCGGGCGATTGTGCGGCGACCACGAGCTGCGACCGCGGGCGGCGCCATCCGTGGTGGATATCCGTGAACGGCGTGCGTTCGGCACGGCACGGCGGCGTGCGTTCGGCACGGCACGGCGGCGTGCGTTCGGCACGGCACGGCGGCGCGGCTCGCAGCATGCTCCGAGGCGGATGCCTCAGGCTTGGGTTCGCGACGACGATCACCGAGACCCGGATCATCACGCCGACGAACGGAGGACCATGGGCTGGAGCCTGCTGCTCGACGTCCTGCTCGTGCTCCTGTTCATCGGCGCCGTCGTGAACGGCTACCGCGCGGGGCTGCTCCGCACGGCCGCCGGGCTCATCGGCGTGCTGCTCGGCGCCGTCGCCGCCGCGTTCGTGATGCCATGGGTGATGGGGGTCGTCGCCGCGCCGGAGTGGCGGGCGCCCGCGGCGATCGGCGCGGCGCTCCTGCTCGTCTCGATCGGCGGCGCGGCCGGCGGTGCCCTCGGCGCCGCACTCGGGCGCGGCGCCGAGGCCGTGAAGCTCGGCGTCGTCGACCGCCTGCTCGGCGCGGTCGGCAACCTGTTCGTGACGGTGCTCGTCGTGGTGCTCGTGGCCTCCGGCGTCTCGGCCATGGGCGTGCCGGTCGTGTCGCCGGCCATCGCCGGCTCCCGCGTGCTCGGCACGATCGAGGCGCTCACGCCGACGCCGGCGCAGCGGTTCCTCGCCGAGGTGCGATCCGCGGCGGTCGGCGAGGCGCTGCCGTGGCTCGTCGACGTGCTCGAGGTGCCATCGGAGGCGCCGACGCTGCCCTCGGGCGGCGTCGACGACGCCGAGATCGCCAGGGCCGCGGCATCCGTCGTCAGGGTCACCGGCACCGCCTTCGAGTGCGGCGTCTCGATGTCGGGCAGCGGATTCGTGATCGCCCCCGACCGCGTGGTGACGAACGCGCACGTCGTGGCCGGAGTCGACGAGCCGGTCGTCGAGACGCCAGGGCTCGGGGCGCGCTCCGGCGAGATCGTCGCGTTCGACGCCGACCTCGATCTTGCCGTCATCGCCGTCGACGGGCTCGACGCACCGGCGCTGCCGGTGGCGGATGCCGCGGCGGGCGCCGACGTCGCGATCGCCGGGTACCCGTTCGGCGGGCCGTTGGACCTTCGGCCCGGGCAGGTCATGTCGGTCGGCCAGGTGACGTTCCGCGAGCCGGACGGCACGTCGACGCGCGACGTGATGACCCTCGCGGCCGACGTCGACCACGGCAACTCGGGCGGCCCGGTGCTCACGGGCGACGGCGAGGTCGGCGGTGTCGTCTTCGCCAAGTCGGAGACGGTCGAGAACGTGGGATTCGCGATCCCGGTGTCGACCCTGAACGCCTTCGCGGGCGCCGCGGCGACGCTCGATCAGCCGGTCGACTCCGGCAGCTGCTCGACGGGCTGAGCCGTCGGCCCTACTCGGCCGTGAACCCCGAGAAGCGGATGCCCCACGACAGCTCCCAGGCCTCGCCGGGGTCGAGCAGGCGCAGTCCGCGACCCGAGTTGAACGCCTCGGCCGGCGCGGTCATGGGCTCGATCGCGATCGCGACCCCGTCTTCGCCGGGGAACCGGTTCGACGTGTACACCTGCACGTAGGCGAACTCGTCGTCGGCCCAGAGCGACACGCTGCGGCCGTCGGGCGCGGTGAGCGAATGCTCGACCTCGCCGTCGTGGTCGGCGACCTCGCCGAACGCGTCGTCGAGCGAGAGGTCGGCGACCCGGCGGCCCTCGCGGAGGTCCCATTCGGTGCCGTCGACGGGCACCTCGCCGGTCGGCAGCAGGCGGTCGTCGACCTCGATGTGGCTGGCGGCGTCGAGCTTCAGCACGAGGTCGCCCGTCGGCACGCCGCCGATCTTGAGGTACGGGTGCGTGCCGATGGCGACGGGTGCCGCCTCGCCGCCCTGGTTCTCGATGTGGTGCGTGACGCGCAGGCCGTCGGCGACGAGTTCGTAGTGCACGGCGGTCTCGAGCAGGTACGGGTATCCGAGCTGCGGGTAGATGTTCGCCGCGAGGGTGACCGAGTCGCGCTGCTGGTCGACGACACGGTACTCGGCGTAGCGCAGCAGTCCGTGGATCGCGTTGTTGTACTTGGGCTCGGTGATCGCGAGGCGGTGTTCGACGCCCTCGTCGTCGCGCCAGATGCCGTCGCGGATGCGGTTCGGCCACGGCACGAGCACGATGCCCGCACCCATGGGTGCCGGGAGGTCTTCGGAGTACTCGGGAACGAGGTCGATGCCGTTGATGCTGAGGGTGCGGATGCCGGCGGCCACGGCCGTGATCGTTGCGCGGAGATCACCGCTCGCGGTCGAGGTCTCGAGCACGAACTGCTCGCCCGTGGGTAGCGTCATGGATCCACTCTAGGGTCTCGCGCAATCGCCGTCGCGAGGCCGACCTCGCGCAGTTCCGCGATGAGCGGGGCGGGTGCCGCGGCATCCGTGATGAGGGTGTCGAAGGCGTCGACGGCGGCGATGCGGCCGAGATGGACCTCGCCGAGCTTGCTCGCGTCGGCGACGACGATCGAACGGGCCGCGGCCTTCAGCATCATGGCCTTCACCGACGCCTCCGGCAGGTTCGCGTTCGTGACCCCGTGCAGCGGGTCGACGCCGTTGCAGCCGATGAACGCGAGGTCGACGTGCACCTCGTCGAGGATCGAGCCCGCGAGCGGGTGCACGAGCGAGTGCTGCTTCGGCCGCAGGCTGCCGCCGGTGACGATGACCGTGAACCGCGGGATCTCGGGCTCGAGTTCGAGCGCGATCGACAGGCCGTTCGTGAACACCGTCAGGTCGTCGAGATCGGTGCGGGCGCGCAGCGCGCGAGCGATCTGCAGCGTCGTGGTGCCGACGTCGAGGATGACGCTCTGGCCGCTGCGCACGAGGGAGGCCGCGTGCACGCCGATGAGGCGCTTCGGCTCGACGGATGCCGCGAGCGCCTCTTCGAAACTCGGTTCCCGTGCGGGCCGCTCGGCCTCGATGAGCGAGCCGAGCGGAACGGCTCCGCCGTGCACCCGGCGGATCGAGCCTCGGCGTTCGAGGGCGTCGAGGTCGGCTCGGGCGGTGACGGTCGTGACGCCGAAGACGCTGCTGAGCTCGGCGACGCGCACGAACCCGCGTTCGGCGACGAGGGCGAGGGCGCGTTCGCGGCGCTCGGGGGCGGGCAGCGCGGGGACCGGCAGCGCGGCCGGCACCCCCCCGGGGCCGGTCGAGGGCGGTGGCTCGTGCGCGGCATCCGTCATCCTCGTATCTTCGGCGACCGGGGCTGATTTTGCAATACGAAACCCGGTTGTTTGCAAAACGAAAAGCGCGTAGGGTTGCCGCGTGCATGACACCGACCCGGTCCTCGACCCCGCCATCGCCGTTCGCCCGGCCGTGCTCGCCGACGGCCGCGACCTCATCTACTTCGACGACGCCGACACCGCGCTGAGCGCCGAGCGCTCGGTCGACGCGCGCACGCTCGACCCGCGCCCGGCCAACGCGCACATGCGGCAGGACCCGCTCACCGGCGAGTGGGTCTCGATCGCGGCCGCACGCCAGAACCGGGTCGTGCTGCCGCCCGCGCACCTCGACCCGCTCGCCCCGCAGACGCCCGACAACCCGTCGGAGATCCCGAGCGTCTACGACGTCGCCGTCTTCGAGAACCGCTCGCCCTCGTTCGGCCCGGCGCTCGGCGACCCCGGTGCGTCCGACGCCGACGCCCTCGCCGACCTCCGTCGCATCGGGCTCGAGCGCACGAAGACGTCGATCGGCCGCTGCGAGGTCGTCTGCTTCAGCCCCGCCCACGAGGGCTCGTTCGGCTCGCTCTCGCGGTCGCGCGCACGCACCGTGATCGAGGCGTGGGCGCACCGCACCGCCGCGCTCTCGGCGCTGCCGGGCGTGCAGGAGGTGTTCCCCTTCGAGAACCGCGGCCGCGAGATCGGCGTCACCCTGCCGCACCCGCACGGCCAGATCTACTCCTACCCCTACATCACGCCGCGCACCGAACGCCTGCTCGCCGCGATCGACGACTACGGCCCCACCCTCATGGCCGACATCCTCGAGCGCGAGCGCAACGGCCCGCGCGTGCTGCTCACGGGCGAGCACTGGACCGCGTTCGTGCCGTTCGCCGCGCGCTGGCCCATCGAGGTGCACCTGCTGCCGCACCGCCACGTGCCCGACTTCGCCGCGACCACGCTCGCCGAACGCGACGAGCTCGCCGGGCTCTACCTGCAGCTGCTGCGCGGCATCGACCGGCTCTACGACTCCCCCACGCCGTACATCGCGGCCTGGCACCAGGCGCCGGTGCACGAGCACCGCGACGACGTGCGGCTCATGCTGCAGATCACGAGCCCCCGCCGTGCGGCCGACAAGCTGAAGTTCCTCGCCGGGTCCGAGGCCGCGAAGGGCGCCTGGATCGGCGACGTCGCCCCCGAGACCGCGGCCGAGGCGCTCCGCCGGGCCATCGCGGCCGCAACGGGCGAGGAGCACGCGACCACGAGCGAGCACCCGACGCCGGATGCCGCGGCATCCGCGCCGACGGACACCACGACCACGACCGCACCGGCCGCGCCGGCATCCGACACCGAAGGACCCCGAGCATGACCGAGACCCCCGTCGAGACCGTGACGAGCGGCTTCATCGAGCGCTACGGGCACGAGCCCGTCGGCGTGTGGTCGGCACCCGGCCGCGTGAACCTCATCGGCGAGCACACCGACTACAACGACGGCTTCGTGTTCCCGTTCGCGATCGACCAGCGCGCGAGCGTCGCGCTCGGCATCCGCGCCGACCGGCTCGTCAGGGTCTCGTCGACGTTCGCGGCCGAGCCCGTCGAGGTGCACCTCGACGAGCTCTCGCCCGACCGCCTCGAGGGGTGGGCGGCCTACCCGCTCGGCGTCGCGTGGGCGCTCGGCCAGTTCGGCGCCGACCTCGAGCACGTCGGCGGCGTCGACCTGCACATCGCGAGCACCGTCCCGGTCGGCGCCGGCCTGTCGTCGTCGGCCGCGATCGAGAGCTCGGTCGCGCTCGCGCTCGACGAGCACTGGGGCCTCGGCCTCGACCGGCCGACGCTCGCGAAGGTCGGGCAGCTCGCCGAGAACCGGGTCGTCGGCGCACCGACGGGCATCCTCGACCAGTCGGCCTCGCTGCTCTCCGAGGCCGACGCGGCCGTGTTCCTCGACTGCCGCAGCCTCGACGCCGAGGTGATCCCGCTCGGCCTCGTCGACGACGGCCTCTCGATCCTCGTCATCGACACGAACGTGTCGCACGCCCACGCCACTGGCGGCTACGCGGCCAGGCGCGCCTCGTGCGAGGCGGGCGCGTCGGCGCTCGGCGTCGACTCGCTGCGCGACGTGCGCGTCGACGACCTCGAGCGCGCCGCGACCGTGCTCGACGACGAGACGTTCCGCCGGGTGCGCCACATCGTGACCGAGAACCAGCGGGTGCTCGACACGGTCCGCACGCTGCGCGAGCAGGGCGCCGGCGCGATCGGGCCACTGCTCGACGCCTCGCATGTGTCGATGCGCGACGACTTCGAGATCACCGTGCCCGAGGTCGACCTCGCGGTCGAGATCGCCCAGTCGAACGGCGCGATCGGCGCGCGCATGACCGGCGGCGGATTCGGCGGCTCGGCGATCGCCGTCGTGATCGATGCGCTCGTGCCCGTCATCGAGCGCGAGGTGAAGGCCGCGTTCGCCGCGGAGGGCTATCGCGCGCCGACCACGTTCGTCGTGCGCCCGAGCCAGGGCGCGCGCCGCGACGTCTGACGTCGGGCCCGCCTGATCACGGCTGCCTGAGCTCCTGCACCCCGCCGGCCCATTCGTCGGCGAGGATCGCGTAGGTGAATCCGTCGACCCAGCCGAGTTCGGCGTGCCACGAGTCGCGGACCCCGTGCTGCTCGCGGCGCATGCCGAGCTTCTCCATGACCCGCCAGGACGCCCGGTTGTCGGCGAAGCATCCGGCGGTGACCCGGTGCAGCCCGAGCTCGGTGAACGCGAGCTCGAGCAGGGCTCGGGCGATGTCGGTGGCGTAGCCCTTCCCGGCGTGCGCCGGATCGATCAGGTACCCGAGCAACCCCTCCGACCGGCGCCACGCATCGCCGTCGAACTGTCCCATGCCGTCGCTCACGTCGAGCGAGCCGGTGCCGACGATCATGCCGTCGACGGCGGCGACGACGGCGTGCTGGTCGGGATCATCGAGGGTCTCGAGCCACGCCGCCACGTACGCCTCGGGATCGACCGTGGTGCGCAGCAGCCATCGCGTGACCTCGGGCTCGTTGCGCCACTCGAGCACGCGTTCGAGGTCATCGCGCGTGGGAGCGCGGAGCTCGAGCGGCCCGGCGATGCGCGGCCAGGCCACGGTGCCGGCCGTCACGACGCGGCATCCAGCGGCGGCTCGACCGCGTGCGGCGTGCCGCCCGTGATGCGCACGAGGTCGGCGAACGTGGTCGGGAACACCGTCTTGGCGTGTCCGGCGGCCGCCCAGACCTCGTCGTAGCCGGCGAGATCGACGTCGACGATGGTGCGCACGGGCGTCGGGTGCCCGACGGGCGCGACGCCGCCGATGACCTGCCCCGTGGCATCCTTCACCGTCTCCTTCGATGCACGCCCGATGACGCCGCCCAACTGCCCGCCGAGCCACTGGGTGTCGACCCGGTGCGCGCCGGAGGTGAGCACGAGGATGGGCTCGTCGTCGAGCGTGAACACGAGCGAGTTCGCGATCTGGCCGACCTCGACGCCGAGCGCGTCGGCCGCGAGCTGGGCGGTCGTGACCGCGTCGTCGAACCAGACGATCTCGGGCGCGAGCCCCTGGCTCGCGAGGGCTTCGGCGACGCGGTCGACCGCAGGGTGGGAGGTGGTTGCCATGCGTCGATCCTACGAACGCGAACGGATGCCGCGGGCCACCGCCGCGACATCCCGATGGCGTAGGGTGCCGACCGTGACCGACCGCCCCGCCCTCGCCCGCCGACTCGGACTCCGCGACGCCGTGGCGATCGGGCTCGCGTCGATGATCGGGGCCGGCGTGTTCGCGGTGTGGATCCCCGCGGCGCAGGCGGCGGGCGCGTGGCTGCTCGGCGGTCTCGCGATCGCGGCGTTCGTCGCCTACGCGAACGCGAGCTCGACGGGCCAGCTCGCCGCGCGGTACCCGGAGTCCGGCGGCGCCTACCGGTACGGGCGCGAGCGCCTCGGCGAGTGGCCCGGGTTCCTCGCGGGATGGGGGTTCGTCGTCGGCAAGACGGCGAGCTGCGCGGCGATGGCGTTGACCGCGGCCGACTACCTCGTGCCCGGGCCGTGGGAGAAGCCGGTCGCCGTGCTCGCGGTGCTCGTGCTCGCGGGCGTCAACCTGCTCGGCATCACGCGCACGGCCCGGGCGGCGACCGTGATCGTCACGGTGGTGCTCGCGGTCCTGGCACTGGTCGTCGTCGCCGGGGCGGGCCACCTGTTCGAGGTCGGCCTGCCGCCGTCGGCAGAGGTCGAGCCGCCGTCCCTCGGGTGGTTCGGCCTGCTGCAGTCGGCCGGCCTGCTGTTCTTCGCCTTCGCCGGGTACGCGCGCATCGCGACGCTCGGCGAGGAGGTGCGCGATCCGGCGCGCACCATCCCCCGCGCGATCGCGACGTCGCTCGGCATCGCCCTCGCCCTGTTCGCGACGATCGCGGTCGTGCTCCTCCTCGTGCTCGGGCCGGCGACCCTCGCGGCCGCCGACGATGCACCGCTCGCCGACCTGGTGTCCGCGAGCGGCTGGGACTGGATGGTGCCCGTCGTGCGCGTCGCCGCCGCCCTCGCCGCGTGCGGCGCGCTGCTCGCGCTCATCGCGGGCATCGGCCGGACGGCGCTCGCGATGGCGCGCGATCGCGAGCTGCCCGCACCGCTGGCTGCGGTGCACCCCAGCGCCCAAGTGCCCTACGTCGCCGAGATCGTCGTCGCGGCGATCGTCGTCGCGCTCGTGCTGGTCGTCGACCTGCGCGGCGCCATCGGGTTCAGCTCGTTCGGCGTGCTCGTCTACTACCTGGTCGCGAACGCCGCCGCGCTCACGCAACCCGCATCCGAACGCCGCGTTCCGCGATGGCTCAGCGCCGCGGGGGCGGTCGGATGCCTCGTGCTCGTCGTCACGCTGCCGATCGAGGCGGTGCTCGGCGGGCTCGTCGTCTTCGCGGTCGGCGTCGGCGCCCGCATCGTGCGCACGAGCGTCGCGCGCCGGCGACCGCCGACGGACCCGCGCGGACGGGGCGGATCGGGCGGATCCGACTCCTGAACGGCCCCGCGGACCGAGGCTAGGCTGGCGCCATGAGCGCAGACCCGTCCGCCCGCATCATCACCATCCCCGGCGTCCCAGCGCCCGAGCTGCACCCGACGGCGTTCGTCGCGGCCGGCGCGGTGCTCGTGGGCGACGTGCGCCTCGCCGCCGACGCGAGCGTCTGGTACAACGCGGTGCTGCGCGCCGAGGCGGAGCCGATCGTCATCGGCGAGCGCTCGAACCTGCAGGACACCGTCGCCTGCCATGTCGACCGCGGGTTCCCGCTCGTGGTCGGCGACGGCGTCTCGGTCGGGCACGGCGCGGTGCTGCACGGCTGCACGGTCGAGGACGACTGCCTCGTCGGCATGAACGCGACCGTGCTGAACGGCGCCGTCATCGGCGCCGGGTCGCTCGTGGCGGCGGGGGCCGTGGTGCTCGAGGGCACGGTCGTGCCGCCCGGGTCGCTCGTGGCCGGCGTGCCGGCGAAGGTGCGCCGCGAGCTCACCCCGGACGAGCAGGCCGGCATCCGACGCAACGCCGAGTCATACCTCGGCCATGTCGAGCGGCACTCGGCGCCCCTCGACTGACGACGCCGCGTTCGGCACTCGTCCTTCGGGAGCCGCGTCGTGCGGCGGCACCGTGGTCCACCCGTCGGCGCGCCGCGGCGCCGCGACCGGCGCCCCGCCACGTGCGAGCCGCGCCCGAAGGCGGCGTGCATGACGCACGAGTCCGCGCGCCGGCACCCCGACGCCCCACGCGAGCGAGCCCAGCAGGCTGCGGTCGTGCGCGCCGAGCATGCGCCGCCGCTCGAACGCCGAGCGCAGCACGCCGCCCGACAGGTCTCTTCGGCGCGCGAGCGGCCTGAGCGGCACGACGTCGCGCGCCTCGACGAAGGCGTGGAGGCGCCTGACCCAGTCGGCCGCTTCGACGGCGTGGAAGTAGTTGTCGGTGCGCCACGCGGCATCCGCGGTCCTGAACCGCCCTTCGACCAGGTCTGCGGTCGACCCGAGCAGCCCCGACCCCTCGAAGACGACGTTGATCATCGCCGGCGAGACGCCGTAGTCGTCGACGACGAGCGCGGGCAGGTCGAGGGCGACGGCCTCGAGCACGGCCGTCGAGCTCACCGTGACGAGCGCGGCGGCGCGTGCGAGCTTGTCGGCCATCGGGCCGTCCTCGACGACGAGGTTCGCGGGCGCGTCGACCTCGGACATCAGGTCGGCGAAGTCGAACGTCTCGTCGTGCGTCTGCGCCTCGCCGCGGCGGGCGCGGACCTTCACGACCACGCGCTGGTCCGGTCGCCGCCTCGCGAGCTCGGCCAGCGCACCGAGCAGGTGCACGCGGTCCTCGCGTGCCGCCGGCACCTTGGCCTGCGTCGCGAAGACGATGTCGGTGCGAGCGGATGCCGCGTGCCCGGCGTCGGCCGTCGCGGACCCGCCCGCCGCGGCATCCGTCGCTCCGGTCCGGGGCGAGGCGGCGACGGCCGGTGCGCCGACGTGCGAGGCACGGGCGTCAGCCTCGCCCGCGCCGGCCCCGGCGAGGAACGGCAGCGTCGCGAGCGCGAAGGTGGTCCCGAGGCCGAGCTCGGCCGCGTTCGTCCGGAACTCGCGCACCTCGCGGCGGCTGTGCAGCACCACGAGATCGGTCTGCTCGCGGTAGATCACGGCCTTCGGCACCGCGGGGATCGTGAGGCCCGGGAACCCGCTCACGAGCACCGGGCGATCGGCACGGCGTTCGAGGATCGGCGCGACGACCCGCACGAACGGGCCGCGCAACGACAGCAGCACCGCGTGCGGATCGAACACGTCGAGGAGACCGTCGAGGTCGTCGAGGTGCACGACCCTCGTGCGGGCCGCCGAGAACCGCGTGCCCGCGAGCGCGTGCTCGAGTTGCGTCGCACTCGGCTGCACGGGCGACGCGAGCACCACGAGCTGCACCTGCCAGGGCGTCGGCAGCGTCGAGGCGAGCGCCGCACCCCATTTCACGTAGGAGTCGGAGTCGGCGACGACGAGCAGGCGCCGGCCCGCGGCATCCGAGGCTCCCGACGCGCTGCTCGACCTCGCGAACATCACGCGGGCACCCGGCGGAGCTTCGCCCGCGGCGCCTCCTCACCGGGGAACACGCGCTTGACCCCGTCGCCCATGGCGTCGCCGATGATCCGGATGTCGCGCACGAGGTGGTCGAATCCCTGCGGCTCGAGCGACGCGGCCTGGTCGGAGCCCCACATCGAGCGGTCGAGCGTGATGTGCCGTTCGACGGCGAGGGCGCCGAGCGCGACGGCCGCGAGCGAGATCTGCAGGCCGCGCTCGTGACCCGAGTAGCCGATCGGCACCCCTGGGTACCGGGAGCGCAGCGTCTCGATCATGCGGAGGTTCGCCTCGTGCTCGGGCATCGGGTAGCTCGAGGTGGCGTGCATGACCACGAGCCGCTCGCGGTCGAGGCGGTCGATGGCGCGATCGATCTCGTCCATGGTCGACATGCCCGTCGAGAGGATGATCGGCTTGCCGGTCGCGGCGAGCGCGTCGAGGAGCTCGAGGTCGGTGAGCGAGGCCGACGCGACCTTGTGCGCGACCACGTCGAGGCCCTCGAGGAAGGCGACCGACGGCACGTCCCACGGGGAGGCGAACCAGTCGACGCCCGCGCGCATCGCGTAGGACGCGATCTCGAGGTACTCGGCCTCGCCGAACTCGACGCGGTGCCGGTACTCGAGGTAGGTCATCGTGCCCCACGGCGTCTCGCGCGGCACGTCGCGCATGTGCTCCGGCGTCGCGATCTCGGGCGTGCGCTTCTGGAACTTCACCGCCTGCGCACCCGCTTCGACCGCGACGTCGATGAGCCGCTTCGCGATATCGACATCGCCGTTGTGGTTGAGCCCGATCTCGCCGATGACGTAGACGGGATTTCCGGGGCCGATCAGCGATCGTCCGATGCGCACCGACAAGGGCTGCTCCTCATGTTCAGCGCGCCGCAGCGCGCAGGTGGGTGGGGTGGTCGTGATCGGGATGGCCGTGGTCGGCCGGCCCGGACGGGTCGTCCGTCGCGGCATGATCGCGCGCGGCGATGACGAGGTCGGCGAGCTCGCGCACGGCGCCGTGGCCGCCCGCGCGGTCGAGCACGTGACGGGCGGCGGCGAGCACGTCGGGCACCGCGTCCCGCACGGCGACGGGCCAGCCCACGAGCTCGAGCGCGGGCAGGTCGTTGCGGTCGTTGCCGACGTACGCGATGCGATCCAGGCGGATGCCGCGGGCGAGCGCCCACTCGGCGAGCGCCTCCCCCTTCGCGTCGACGCCGTGCAGGCACTCGACGCCGAGCTTCTCGGCGCGCCGGGCGACGACCGGGTTCGCCTCGGCGCTCAGGATGAGCACGGGGACCCCAGCAGCCCGGAGTCGCGCCACGCCCGCGCCGTCGCTGCGGCTCACGCGCACCGATTCCCGGCCGAGCGTGTCGACCCAGGCCGTGTCGTCGGTGTGCACGCCGTCGAAGTCGGTCACGATCGCGTCGACGTCGATGATCGGATGCCGCGGATCGCCGCTCGCATCGAGCGCGTCGACCGACCGGGCGAGCAGGCGGGCCCGCTCGAGGTCCGCGGCGTCGTCGATCTCGATCGCGTGGTCCGGTCGCACCGGCGCGAGGCCGACGCGTCCGAAGAAGCGGTGCCCGGCCTGCAGGAACCCGTCGGCGCGCATGACGTAGAACGCGCCCGTCTCGGCGTACTCGGGCTCCCGATCCTGCCGGCGGGGGCGGGTGGACGCCACGTGGTTGACGCCGTCGGCGCCGGCATCCGTCTGCCGCCACAGGAACACGTGACTCGGCACCGCCGAGAAGACGACGTCTTCGTGGCCGTGCTGCACGCGATCGACGGCGAGGTCGAGCGCCGTCGGGTCGATGAACGGCGACGTCGCCTGGACGAACACGAGCACGTCGGGGCGCACGCCCGTGTGCGCGGCGATGCTGTGCAGCGCATGGCGGAGCGCGGACTCGGAGGTCGCCGTGTCGCCGGACAGGTCGGCGGGCCGTCGGACCACGCCGGCGCCGGCCGCCTGCGCGACCTCCGCGATGCGGTCGTCGTCCGTGGACACGACCACGGCGTCGATGCGGCGGGCCGCCGCCGCCGCGCGCACCGCGCGGGCCACGAGCGGGACGCCGCCGACCTCCGCGAGGTTCTTGCCCGGCAGGCCCTTCGAGCCGCCGCGCGCGGGGATCACCGCGATGACCTGCGGTGCGGGGTGCATGGCGCGACCCGACGGCCGCCCGTCTTCGAGCATGCTGCGACGCTACGGGCGGCCCGTTGACGCGCCCTTGCGCCGGGATGATCACCGGGTGAACGCCCGGCGACCTGCAGACGACGGTCGTCGACCCCACAAGCCCCGACGAGACGGCGGATGCCGCAGGCCTCGGCCCGCGGCATCCGCCGTGCTTCGTGGTGCTCGCCCGTGCGGGCGCTCGAGTGCTACCCGCGCTCGGCCGCCTTGACGACGTTCGCGAGCAGCATCGCGCGGGTCATCGGGCCCACGCCGCCGGGGTTCGGCGAGAGGTGCCCGGCGATCTCGGCGACCGCGGGGTCGACGTCGCCCGTGAGGCGGCCCTTGCCCGTCGCCTCGTCGATCACCCGGGTGATGCCAACGTCGAGCACCGCGGCGCCCGGCTTGACCCAGTCGGGCTTCACGAGGTGCGGCACGCCGACGGCGGCCACGACGATGTCGGCGCGACGCACCTCGGCGGCCAGGTCGACCGTGCGCGAGTGGGTGAGCGTGACCGTCGCGTCGAGGCCCTTGCGCGTGAGCAGCAGGCCGAGCGGGCGCCCGACCGTGATGCCGCGGCCGATGACGGCGACCTGGCGGCCGGCGATCGGCACGTCGTAGCGCTGCAGCATCTCGACGATGCCGGCCGGCGTGCACGGCAGCGGCGACGCGAGCTCGCCCGCGACGCCGAGCACGAGGCGCCCGAGGTTGGTCGGGTGCAGTCCGTCGGCGTCCTTGTCGGGGTCGATGAGCTCGAGCATCGCGTTCTCGTCGTGCCCGGCCGGCAGCGGCAGCTGCACGATGTAGCCCGTGACCTCGGATGCCGCGTTCAGGTCGGCGATCGCGGCGCGCACGTCGGCCGGGCTCGCCGTGGCCGGCAGGTCGACGCGGATCGACTCGATGCCGACCTCGGCGCAGTCGCGGTGCTTGCCCGCGACGTACGAGCGCGAACCGGGGTCGTCGCCGACGAGCAGCGTGCCGAGGCCGGGCACGACGCCCTTCGCGCGGAGCGCCGCGATGCGCGACGCCAGCTCGGACTTGACGGCGGTGGCCGTGGCCACGCCGTCGAGCGTGATGGCGGTCATCTGCGGCCTACTGCGCGAGGCCCGGGTACAGCGGGAACGCCGCCGTGAGCGCCTCGACCCGCGAGCGGAGCTCGGCGACATCCGCCTCGCCCTGGAGCGCGAGCGCGATGATGTCGGCGACCTCGGTGAACTCGGCGTCGCCGAACCCGCGGGTCGCGAGCGCCGGCGTGCCGATGCGCAGGCCGGAGGTGACCATCGGCGGACGCGGGTCGAACGGCACCGAGTTGCGGTTCACCGTGATGAGCGCCTCGTGCAGGAGGTCTTCGGCCTGCTGGCCGTCGATCTTCGAGTTGCGGAGGTCGGCGAGCACGAGGTGCACGTCGGTGCCGCCGGTGAGCACGTCGACGCCGGCCGCACGCGAGTCGTCGGCCGTGAGGCGCGCGGCGAGGATCTGCGCGCCGCGGATGGTGCGCTCCTGCCGGTTCTTGAACTCCTCGGACGCCGCGATCTTGAACGCCGTGGCCTTCGCCGCGATGACGTGCATGAGCGGACCGCCCTGCTGGCCCGGGAACACGTTGGAGTTCAGCTTCTTGGCGAGCTCGGTGTCGCGCGAGACGATGAAGCCCGAGCGCGGTCCGCCGATGGTCTTGTGCACCGTGCTCGACACGACGTCGGCGTAGGGCACGGGCGACGGGTGCAGGCCCGCGGCCACGAGGCCGGCGAAGTGCGCCATGTCGACCCAGAGCTTCGCGCCGACCTCGTCGGCGATCGCACGGAACGCGGCGAAGTCGAGGTGACGCGGGTAGGCCGACCAGCCGGCGATGATGACCTGCGGCTTGTGCTCGAGCGCCTTGTCGCGCACGACGTTCATGTCGACGAGGAACGTCTCGGGGTCGACGCCGTACGACACGGCGTTGTAGAGCTTGCCCGAGAAGTTGAGCTTCATGCCGTGCGTGAGGTGGCCGCCGTGCGCGAGCTCGAGGCCGAGGATCGTGTCGCCCGGCGTCGCGATCGCGGAGAGCACGGCCGCGTTGGCGGTCGCGCCGGAATGGGGCTGCACGTTCGCGTACTCGGCGCCGAACAGGCTCTTCGCGCGCTCGATCGCGAGCGACTCGGCGACGTCGACGTACTCGCAGCCGCCGTAGTAGCGACGGCCGGGGTAGCCCTCGGCGTACTTGTTGGTGAGCACCGACCCCTGCGACTGCAGCACCGAGACGGGAACGAAGTTCTCGCTCGCGATCATCTCGAGGTAGTCGCGCTGGCGACCGAGCTCGAGCTCGAGCACCTCGGCGATCTCGGGATCGACCTCGGACAGGGGGGCGTTGAAAACGGACTCGGCCAAGACTGGCTCCTTCAGTGACGGTACGGACCAAACGAGGGTTCCTCGTCGCGCGACTCGCGCGACAAGGCATCCGTACCGGCCCAGGCGTGCGGTCGATACTCGCCAGTCGCTCCCCGATGGGAATCCATCTCAACGCCAGTCGCGACCCCGCAAGCATAGCAACGGATGCCGCGCGCGCGAGGATGGATGCGCGCGAACCCCTGTCGCCGGGGCCGCCTCGATGCCAAGATGGAATCACGCCGCAGTGTTAGGAATCCTTCGCATTCCCGCGCGGAGCCCGAGCACCCCGAGGACGCATGCCACGACGCACCCGCACCGCCGCACCCCGCGCACGGCGTGCACCCCTCGTCGCTCGCGGGGTCGCCCTCGGCCTCGCCACGGGCCTCGCGATCGCGGCGACCCTCACCGCGTGCACCGCACCGGCCAAGAACGGAGACGCCATGACCGGCATCGTGCCGGCGCCGATCAGCGCCGACTACCCCGACCGAGCGCCATTCACGCTTCAGGAGACCACCAGGCTCGTCGCCACGGGCGAGGGGGCCGCGGCGGTCGCCGAGACCTTCGGCGCGCTCGCCAGGGTGTCGACCGGCTTCGAGCTGCCCGTGGTCGAGGGCGCAGATGAGGCGGATGCCGCGGCATCCGACATCGCGTTCGTGATCGCCGACGGCGAGGCGCCCGACGGCGCGGCAGAGGGGTACACGCTCGAATCCGGATCCGACGGCGTGCGCCTCGGGGCCGAGACGCCCGCCGGCCTCTTCTGGGCGACGCAGTCGCTGCGCCAGCTGCTGCCCGCCGAGATCGAGCGAACGGATGCCGCGACGCCGCCCGCCGACGGATGGACGCTGCCCGCGGCATCCGTCGCCGATGCGCCGCGCTTCGCCTACCGCGGGTCGATGCTCGACGTCGCGCGCCACTTCTTCCCCGTCGAGGACGTGCTCGACCACATCGACCGCATCGCGCTGCTGAAGCTCAACGTGCTGCACCTGCACCTCACCGATGACCAGGGCTGGCGCATCCAGATCGACTCGTGGCCCGAGCTCACCGGGGCCGGCGCGACGACCTCGGTGGGCGGAGACGGCGGCGGCTTCTACACGAAGGACGACTACCGGCGCATCGTCGAGTACGCCGCGGGGCGGTTCGTGACCGTCGTGCCCGAGGTCGACCTGCCCGGACACACGAACGCGGCCCTGCATGCGTACCCCGAGCTGAACTGCGACGGCGTCGCGCCCAAGCCCTACGAGGGCGTCGAGGTCGGCTTCTCCTCGCTCTGCGCCTCGCCCGAACGCGCCGTCGCCACCGACCGGTTCCTCGCCGACGTCACGCGCGAGCTCGCCGAGATCACCCCCGGCCCGTGGCTGCACGTGGGCGGCGACGAGTCCCTCGCGACCTCGCAGGCCGACTACCTCGACCTCGTGCGCCGCATCACGGCCGCCGGCGCCGCGACCGGCAAGACCCTCATCGGCTGGCACGAGATGGGCGCCTCGCGCGACCTCCCCGCCGGCACCGTCGGCCAGTACTGGAGCTACGTCGAACCGCAGGAGGACGCGGCCGAGCACACGACGTCGTTCGTCGAGCAGGGCGGCAGCGTCATCCTCTCCCCCGCCGACGTCGCCTACCTCGACATGAAGTACCCCGACGACCCCGACGGCCCGCTCGGCAGCAAGCTCGGCCTCGACTGGGCCGACGGCGGCACGACCCTCGAGGAGGCGTACGGCTGGGAGCCCACCGCGATCGTGCCCGGGCTCGCCGAAGCCGACGTCCTCGGCGTCGAGGCACCCGTCTGGACCGAGACGCTCGCCGCCGCGCCCGACCTCGAGTTCATGGTGTTCCCCCGCATCGCGGCGATCGCCGAGATCGCGTGGTCGCCCGCACCCTCGGCGTCGGCTCTCGCCGAGGGCCGTCCCGTCACCGAGGGCGGGGCGCGTGACCTCGAGGACTTCGGCGCCCGCCTCGCCGCGCTCGGCACCCACCTCGACGCCCTTGGGGTCTCGTACCGCAAGGTCGGCGGGGTGCCCTGGGTCGACTGAGCGCGGCCGCTGGGCCGCCCGCCCGCCCGCTCGGCACGCCCCTGCCCGTCATGGATTCAGGCGAACGTGCGCTGCTCAGGCACGAATCCGCAGAACAGGCCTGAGTAGCGAACGTTCGCCTGAGCACCGTTCGATGAACGGGTGATGCCATCGTTCCTCCACACGCCCGCAGCGGACGCCCCACCATGCCGGCGGCCGGAACCACCGCCGTGGACGTGTCAGTGCCGCGAGGCTGGACCGATGCGCGATTCGCTCACCCGATGGCTCGAGGCCGAAGGCGGCATCCGGCACGTCCAACAGGCCCTCGCCGCGGGGTTCACGAAGTACTCGATCCGCGCCGCGGTCGCCGCCGGGTCCGTTCAGCGACTCCGGCGCGTGTGGCTCGCCGGCCCCGACGCGCCGCCGCTGCTCCGCGCGGCAGCCGCGATCGGCGGACGTGTCGCGTGCGTCACGGCCGCACGGGAGCACGGCTTGTGGGTCATCGACGACGACGTGCCGCATTTCGCCGTCGCCCACGGCGCTTCGCGATTCGACGCCGCTGGCGCGCGCATCCACTGGAACGCCGGGCCGCTCGGAGCCCGGACATTCGAGTTGGTCGAGCCGGTCGTAGATGCGCTGGTCCATGTCGCCGAGTGCCGGCCGCTCGACCACGCGC
This sequence comes from Agromyces sp. PvR057, assembly GCF_040547485.1. NCBI lineage: Bacteria > Bacillati > Actinomycetota > Actinomycetes > Micrococcales > Microbacteriaceae > Agromyces > Agromyces sp. PvR057. The sequence continues at coordinate 1,050,982 of NZ_JBEPPT010000001.1, read as the reverse complement.
TCGCGACGTGGGAATCCGCTCTGCGGCAGGGAACCGTCGACCACCGGTACCTCGCACGTCTCCCGCTCCGGCACGCCTCGGCGCGCCGGGTCCGCGACGGCGCCTCCCAACTCTCGGATTCCGGACTCGAGTCGATCGCCGTCGCCCGGCTCCGGCGCATCGGGCTGCCGGTGCGTCAGCAGGTGCACCTGGCAGGGCACGCGGTCGACGGACTCGTCGGGTCCAGCTTGGTCATCCAACTCGACGGCTACGAGTTCCACCGGGATGCCGCGAGTCGGCGCCGTGACCTCGCCCACGACCGCCGGCTCGCCCTGCTGGGGTTCACGGTGCTGCGATTCGACTACCGGCAGGTGCTCTACGGCTGGCAGGAAGTCGAGCTCGAGATCCGATCGGCGGTGGCGATCGGCCTGCATGGCTCTTTGGGCGAACGCTCGTCAGGCGATCGCACGCTGCTCAGGCACAGCCGTGCGGAATCGGCCTGACGTGCGTGCGGGTGCCTGAGCAGGGTGCGAACCACGGTTCGGATCCGGGGCGTCACGCACGGCTTGCACGTGCAGCGTGCCGGATGCCGCGGCGGCGCGCCGCGGCATCCGGAACCGGGGTTACTTGACGCTGCCCGCCGTGAGGCCGCCGACGAGGCGCTTCTCGATGAGCATGAACAGGATCACGACCGGGATGATCGCCACGACCGAGACGCCGAAGACGTAGTGCCAGCTCGTCTCGTACTGGCCCACGAACTTCGTGAGCGCGACCGACAGCGGCTGGTTGCCCGCGGTCGAGAGGATCACGAGCGAGGCGGCGAACTCGTTCCAGCAGGCGACGAACGTGAAGACGATCGCGGTCACGATGCCGGGCCACACGAGCGGCAGCTGGATGCGGAACAGCACGGTGAGTCGCCCGGCGCCGTCGATCTGCGCGGCCTCGTCGACCTCCTTCGGGATGCCGGCGAAGAACGAGTGCATGATCCAGACGGCGAACGACAGGTTGAACGCGGCGTTGATGAGGATCATCGCCGCCCACGTGTCGACGAGGTCGACTGCCACGAACTGGCGGAACAGGCCCGAGGTGAGCACCGCCGGCTGCAGCATCTGCGTGACGATGACGAGGAACAGGAACACCATGCGCCCGGGGAACAGGTACCTGGCCGTGTAGTACGCCGCGGGCATCGCCACGAGCAGCACGAGCAGCGTGGCGAACACCGCGATCACGATCGTGGAGATGAGGTTCTGCACGAGGGGGGTCTCGGGCGTCGACCACATGGTGATGTAGTTCTCCCAGTGCCACTCCTGGGGGAAGTAGGTCGGGTCGACCGAGCGGATCTGCGCCTTCGTCTTGACCGAGCCGAAGAACATGATCGTGTACGGGAGGATGAAGATCGCGAGCACGACGAGACCGGCGAGCATGCGCAGCAGCACACGGCCGAGCGGGATCTGGTCCTCGGTGTAGCGACGTTTGCGAGCGGATGCCGCGGGCGGGGCGATCGTCTCGAAGGCGGGGGCGGTGACGGCCACGGTCAGACCTCCTTCATGGGCTTGACGACCCGGACGTACACGGCGACGATCACGATCACGATCAGGAACGCGACGACCGAGAGCGCGCTCGCGACGTCGAGCTTGTGCTGGTTCTGGATGTACTTGAAGATCAGCGTCATGATCGTGTCGGCGTCGTAGCCGGGGATCGAGCCGGTCATGACCTTCAGGATCGGCAGCGAGTTGAACACGTTGATGATGTTGATCAGCACGGCGACGCTGAGGGCGCCGCGCAGCTGCGGCAGCACGATGCTGAAGTAGGTGCGCACGGGCCCGGCACCGTCCATCTTCGCGGCCTCGACGATGTCGCCGGGCACCGTCGCGAGGCCCGCGAGGATCGTGTACGTGGTGAACGGCAGCGAGACGAAGACGGCGACCACGATCGACCAGGCGAAGGCCGTCTCGGGGTTGCGGGTCCATCCGTAGCCCTCTGGCGTGTCGACGAGGCCGACGTCGACGAGGAACTTGTTGATGATGCCGAAGTAGGGCTCGAGTCCGTAGTAGACGACCATCGTCGTCATGACGACCGAGGCGGCCCACGGGATGATCACGGCGAGGCGGACGATGCGCCGGCCGGGGAACGCCTTGTCGAGGATCTGGGCGAGGCCGAGCGAGAGCAGCACGGTCACCGCGACGACCACGACGACCCAGATGATCGTGCGGCCGAAGATCGGCCAGAAGTACGGGAAGTTGAACACCTCGACGAAGTTGTCGAAGCCGACCGATCCCTTGTCGACGCCCGACTGCGAGATGTCCCGCGTGGAGTTGAAGAACATGACGACGGCCGGGTACAGCACGACGCCGAAGATGAGGACGAGGGCGGGGCCGATCCAGGGCAGGGCCGCGAGGAGGTCGCGGCCGCGGCGGCGCGGCCGGCGCTCGCCCACGGGGACTTCTGGCTCCGGGCCGGCGCTTCGGCCCGACCCCGACCCGCCGGAGCGGGGGCGGCTGTCGGCCGCCCCCGCCGGGGTCGATGACACATCTGACGTGGTGCTCATGAGTCGGTGGTCACCGATCCCTCCGGTCGTGCTGATTGGTGCGTGATGGTGCTGGTGCGCTGGTCGGGTCAGCCCGCGTCGGCCTGCGCCTGGACCTCGGTGAGGACGTCCTGCGCGGGCTTCGTCTGGATCTGGCCGAACAGGGCCTTGAACGCGGAGTCCGCGGCCGACCATCCGGGGTTGGTGCTCGGGTAGAACTGCGCGTCGGGCAGCACGTCGAGGAACGGCTTCAGCGCCTCCTCGCCGCCGAGCGCCTCGGCGCCCGACTTCGTGACCGGCAGGAAGCCCTCGGCCTGCACCCACGGCACGTACACGTCGGACGAGTAGTAGTAGTCGAGGAACTTCGTGATCGCATCCTGCTTGTCGCCGTCGTTCTGGAAGGCCATGAGCTGGTCCATGACGCCGAGCGTGAAGGGGCTGCCGTCCTTGGTGGGGATGGGCACGATCGAGTAGTCGAGATCGGGGTTGTTGTCGGCGATCTGGCCGACGGTCGGCGGGAGGCCTACCTGCATGCCGATCTTGCCCTGGATGAAGATGTCCATGAGCGGCGAGCGGTCGGTCGAGCCCGGGTCGGCCTGGGTCGCACCCGCGTCGATCATCTTCTTGATCTGCTCGGCACCGGGCAGGTTCGACGGGTCGTCGATCGTGATCGTCGATGCGTCGCCGAAGGTGCCGCCACCGCCCCAGAGCCACACGGCCGCCTCGGCCTGCGCCTCCTCGGAGCCGAGCGGCATGCCATAGCCGGCGACGCCGCCGCCGAGTGCGGAGACCTTGGTGGCGGCGTCGAGCAGCTCGTCCCAGTTGGTGGGAGCCTGGGCGCCGGCCTGCTCGAGCAGGGCGTTGTTCACGAACAGCGCGCGGGCCGACGCGATGAGCGGCAGCGCGTAGGCGGTGCCGTCGACCTCGGCGTTGGCGATGAACGAGTCCTGGAAGTCGGAGTAGGTCTCGGGCGAGACGACGTCTTCGGCCGGGTAGAGCAGGTCGTCGGCGGCGAAGCCGGCGAACGGGCCGCCGTTGTAGATGTCGGGCGCCTCGCCTGCCTGGATCTTCGTGGCGATGACGGTCTCGAGGTTGTCCCACGACTGGACCTCGAGCTTGACGTCGATGTCGGTGTTCTCGGCCTCGAAGCCCGTGATGACGTCTTCCCAGAGGCCCTGGGTGGCATCGGAGTAGCTGGGAACGAGCAGGTCGATCGTGGTCTTGCCCGACGCGCTGTCGTCGGATCCGCCGCCGCCGAACCCGCACGACGCGAGCGTCAGCGTGGCCGTGGCCGCGAGCGCGACCGCTGCGCTGAGACGCAGTGACTTCTTCATGGATGCTTTCCTCACTCTGATGGGTGGTGCACCGGCCGCGTCGAGCGTTCACGCCCCGGTGCGTGTGTTCCGATCGAGCACATTCACGCTGCGATGTGCTGTTTCATGAACGTTTCTCCGATAAACGAGCAGATTCGTTCACTCGGTGCGGAAAACTTACGACTCCGCTCCAGCGGGCGTCAACCCCTCGCGAACGATCGTTACGCAATTTGTTCAGGAACTTCACAAACCAACGTCGGCAGCCGTACGCTTTCCAAAACACGCGCAGGCATGATTGTTAGACAGGCCAAGCACTCATCTGCAATCATGAATTCATCACGCTCGCCTCGCGAGCCCGACCGACTCCCCGGGAGCAGAACACGTGACCTCCACGCCGACCCATCAGCCCGCAGCGCACATGGCCGCCGAACTCGAGTCGCAGCCGTCGACCTGGGCCCGAGCCGCCGCACTCACCGACGAGCAGCGAGCCCTGCCCGCGCACGGCGCACGCATCGCGGTCGTCGGCTGCGGCACGTCCTGGTTCATGGCCCAGTCGTACGCCTGGCTCCGCGAATCCGGCGGCCACGGCGAGACCGACGCGTTCACGGCGTCCGAGGCGTTCGTCGATCGCGGCTACGACGCCGTGGTCGCGCTGACCCGGTCGGGCACGACCACCGAGGTGCTGCAGCTCGTCGAGCACCTCCGCGGGCGGGTGCGCACGGTCGGCGTCATCGGCGACCCGACGTCGCCGCTCGTCGGCCTCGTCGACGAGGCGATCACGCTGCCGTTCGCCGACGAGCAGTCGGTCGTGCAGACCCGCTTCGCGACGACCGCGCTCGCGCTCTTCCGCGCCTCGCTCGGCGAGGACCTCGAGCGGGCGATCGCGGATGCCGCGGCGGCCGTCGACGAGACGCTCGACCCCGAGCTGGTCGACGCCGAGCAGTACTCGTTCCTCGGGCAGGGCTGGTCGGTCGGCCTCGCGCACGAGGCGGCGCTGAAGATGCGCGAGGCATCGCAGTCGTGGACCGAGTCCTACCCGTCGATGGAGTACCGCCACGGACCCATCGCGATCGCCGCACCGGGTCGCGTGACGTGGCAGTTCGGCGAGGCGCCGACGGGACTCGCAGGCGACGTGCACGCGACGGGCGCCAGGTTCGAGGCCGGGACGCTCGATCCGATGGCCGAGCTCGTCCGCGCCCAGCGGGTCGCACTCGCCAGAGCCCGTGCCCGTGGGCTCGACCCCGACGCGCCCCGCAACCTCACGCGTTCCGTCATCCTCGACGCCTGACCATGTCCGCCGACGACCGCTCCCCCGCGCACGGCTCGCCCTCGGGCGACGCCGCCGAGCCGGGCCGGCCCGTGCTCGGGCCCGGCTCCGCGGTGCTCGCCTTCGACGTCGGCGGCACCGACACCAAGTCGGCGCTGGTCGACCGGACCGGGCGGGTCGTCGGTCTCCGACGCACGGCGACCCCGATCGATCCGGCCGACCCGGCACGCTCGGTCGTCGACTCCCTGGCCGAGCTGGCCGCGGCCCTCCTCGCCGAGCATCCGGGCGTCGAACCGGTCGCCGTGGGCCTCAGCGTTCCCGGCATCGTCGACGAGACTGCCGGCGTGGGCGTCTTCGCCTCGAACTTCGGATGGCGCGACGCGCCGATCCGCGCCCACGGCGAGCGCGCGCTCGGCCTGCCGGTCGCATTCGGGCACGACGTGCGGGCCGCGGGCGACGCCGAGCACCGCCTCGGGGCCGCGCAGGGCTACGACGACGTGATCGTGCTGGCCATCGGCACGGGCATCGCCGGGTCGATCGTGCTCGACGGCAGGCCGCTCGCCGGCGGCGGGTTCGCCGGCGAGATCGGCCACTCGCTGTCCGATCCGCATGGCGAGCGGTGCGCATGCGGGGCGATCGGATGCCTCGAGACCATCGCCTCGGCCGGTGCGATCGCGCGGCGCTACACCGCGGCATCCGGCATCCCCGTCCTCGGTGCCCGCGAGGTGCTCGCGGCCGCCACGGCCGGCGACGAGATCGCGGCGGGCGTCTGGAACGACGCCCTCGACGCACTGGCCGACTCGCTCGCCAGGCTCACCGCCACCATCGCGCCGCAGGCGGTCGTCATCGGCGGCGGGCTCTCGCAGGCCGGCGCGGCCCTGTTCGACCCGTTGCGCGAGCGTCTCGACGCGCGCCTCAGCTTCCACCGCCGCCCCGCGCTGCTCCGCGCGAGCCTCGGCGACGACGCCGGCCTGCTCGGCACGGCGCTCGCGGCCCGCGACCTCGCGACGGGCCGGGCGACGGGGGCGACCGCATGATCGTCGCGGTGACGCCGAATCCGGCGCTCGACCTGACGTGGCAGGTCGACCGGCTCGTCCCGGGCGAGACGCATCGCGTCGGTACGGGAACGACCCGTGCGGGCGGCAAGGGCGTCAACGTCGCCCGGGTGCTGCACGGGCAGGGCATCGACGTGCTCGCACTCGCGACCGCCGGCGGCCAGACCGGTGCCGAGTTCGCCGCGGAGCTCGTCGCGAGCGGCGTCCCGCATCGACTCGTGCCCGTCTCGGGCGCCACGCGCCGGAGCGTCGCCATCGTCGACACGGATGCCGCGCACACCGCCGTGCTCAACGAGCACGGCTCCCCGCTCACCCCAGACGAGGCTGCCGCCCTCGACACGGCCGCCCTGGCCGCGGCCGCCCTCGACACGGCCGCCCTGGCCGCGGCCGCCCCGGACGCTGCCGCCCGCGTCGACGTCGTCGTCATCGCGGGCAGCCTCCCGCCCGGCTACGCGCCCGAGCAGCTCGGCGCGCTCGTGACCGCGTTGAACACCTCGGGCGTGCGCGTGATCGTCGACACGAGCGGCCCCGGGCTCCTCGAGGCCGCGCGCGCCGGCGCCTACGCGCTGAAGCCGAACGGCGAGGAGCTCACCGCAGCGACCGGGCTCGACGACCCGCTGGCGGGTGCCCGCATCCTGCTCGACCTCGGCGCGACGCTCGTCGTCGTCTCGCTCGGCGGCGACGGGCTCATGCTGGTCAGCCGGGCGGAGGGCGGTCGACCGGTCCGCGCACGACTTCCTCGTGTGCTCCGCGGCAATGCGACCGGGGCGGGCGACGCCGCCGTCGCCGCGATCGCCGCGACCCTCGTCGAGCCCATCGCCTTCGACGCCGACACCGTGCCCGCCGCCGAGGCTCGACGCCGACTGGCGCGGAAGGCGGTCGCGTGGTCGGCATCCGCCGTGCTCGCACCGCTCGCGGGCTCCCTCTCACCCGAGCACGACGCCTTCGAACGCGAGGTCGTCGTCGAGCCCCTGCTCCCCCGCACCGCCGAGACCCACGAGGATCCCGCATGACGCTCGCCCCCACCCGCCGCCTGCTCGACGAGGCCGTCGCCGCGCGACGCGGACTCGGCGCCTTCAACGTGCTGCACCTCGAGACCGCCGAGGCCCTCGTGGCCGCCGCAGAGCAGACCGGGCTGCCGGTCGTGCTGCAGCTCTCCGAGAACTGCGTGAAGTTCCACGGCGGACTCGACCCGATCGCCCGTGCGACCCTCGCGGTCGCCGACACCTCCAGCGCGCAGGTGGCCGTGCACCTCGACCACGCCGAGGACCCCGACCTGGCGCTGCGGGCCATCGACCTCGGCTTCGGCTCCGTCATGTACGACGGCGCGAAGCTCCCGTTCGAGCAGAACGTCGCGACCACGCGTCGCGTCGTGGCCCACGCCGCGACATCCGGCGTGCTCGTCGAGGCCGAGCTCGGCGAGATCGGCGGCAAGGACGGCGCCCACGCTCCTGGCGTGCGCACCGACCCCGACGAGGCCGCCCGCTTCGTCGACGAGACCGGCGTCGGCGCCCTCGCCGTGGCGGTGGGCTCCTCGCACGCGATGACCGAGCGCGTCGCCGCCATCGACCTCGGCCTCATCGCGCGTCTCCGCAGTGCCGTGCCGGTGCCACTCGTGCTGCACGGATCGTCTGGCGTCGCCGACGACCTGCTCGTCGAGGGCATCCGCTCGGGGCTCGTCAAGGTCAACGTGTCGACGCACCTGAACGCGCAGTTCACGAGGGCGATCCGCGCCTCCCTCGACGCGAACCCCGCCGTCGTAGACTCGCGAACGTATCTCGCCGCCGGGCGCGATGCGGTCGCCCTCGAGGCCGCGCGCCTCCTCGAGCTCTTCGGATCCGCCGGAAAGGACCCCAACGGATGAACCGTGCCGAGCGTCTCAGCGCCGTGCTCGACCTGCTCGCCGAGAACAACCAGGTCGAGGTCGAGCAGATCGTCGATCGGCTCGCCGTGTCGCCGGCGACCGCGCGCCGCGACCTCGACGCGCTCGCCCAGCAGCAGCTCCTCACGCGCACTCGCGGCGGCGCCGTCGCCCACTCCGTCGCCTACGACCTGCCCCTGCGCTACAAGAACCAGCAGAACCCCGATGCGAAGGCGGCCATCGCCAGGGCCGCGAGCGCACTCGTGCCGCGCGGCGCCGTGATCGGCCTCTGCGGAGGCACGACGTCGACCGCGATCGCCGACGCGCTCATGGCGCGGGCGGACATCATGGAGCCCGCGCCCGACCCCGGACTCACCGTGGTCACGAACGCGCTGAACATCGCGATGCAGCTCTCGGTGCGGCCGCAGATCAAGACCGTCGTGACGGGCGGCGTCGTGCACCCGCGGTCCTACGAGCTCGTGGGCTCCTACGTCGACGCGGTGCTCGGCAACATCACGCTCGATCTCGCGTTCATCGGCGTCAACGGCATCGACGCGCTCGTGGGGCCGACCTCGCACGACGAGCGCGAGGCCGCGGTCAACACGCTCATGGCCTCACGTGCCGCGCACGCGGTGATCGTCGCCGACTCCTCGAAGATCGACAAGCGTGCCTTCGCCGCAATCGGTCCGAGCCGGCTGTTCACGACCGTCATCACCGACGAGGGCGCGACGCAGGAGCAGCGCCAACGGCTCAGCGAGCACGGCTACGACGTTATCGTTGCCTCGTGAGCTCCGGCACGACCGTCATCCATTCCGCGCGCCTCGTTCGCGCCTCCGGCATCGTCGACGACGCCTGGGTGCGCTTCGACGGCGACCGCATCGCCGCCGTCGGCACGGGCGGCGCCTGGGCCGAGCCCTCGGGCCTCGACGCGCCCGACGTCCACGTGACGGATGCCGCGGGGCGGCTGCTCGCGCCGGGGTTCATCGACCTGCACTGCCACGGGGCCGGCGGGGCCGCCGCCGATGAGGGCGTCGAGGCGATCGAACGCATCCTCTCGGTGCACAACCGGCACGGCACCACGCGCAGCGTGCTCTCCCTCGTGACCGCGTCGATCGACGACCTGGTCTCGCAGGTGCAGACCATCGCCGCCATCAGCCGCCGCGACCCTCGGCTGCTGGGCTCGCACCTCGAGGGGCCGTTCCTCGACCACGGCTTCCGCGGCGCACACGACCCCGCGCTGCTCCGGGCGGCCGATGCGGCATCCGTCGACCGCCTGCTCGACGCGGCCGACGGCACGCTCAGGCAGATCACGATCGCCCCCGAGCACGAGGGCGCGTCCGCGGCGATCGCCCGGTTCGTCGGCGCGGACGTCCGGGTCGCCGTCGGCCACACCGGCGCCGACTTCGACACCGCTCTCGCGGCCTTCGACGCCGGCGCCTCACTGCTCACGCACGCGTTCAACGCGATGCCGGCCATCCACCATCGGATGCCGGGGCCCGTCGTCGCGGCGATGCACGCACCACACGTGACCCTCGAGGTCATCAACGACGGCGTGCACGTGCATCCCGACGTCGTGCGCCTCGCGTTCGCCGGGGCGCCCGGCCGCATCGCGCTCATCACCGACGCGATGGCCGCGGCGGGCTCTGCCGACGGCCGGTACCTCCTCGGATCGCTCGAGGTCGACGTGGTCGACGGCGTCGCACGACTCGTCGACGGCGGGTCGATCGCCGGTTCCACGCTCACGCTCGACGTCGCGCTGCAGCGCGCGGTCGCCGTCAGCGGCCTGTCGGTCGAGGTCGCGATCGCCGCCCTCACCGAGGTGCCGGCCGCCGCGATCGGTCGCGCGCACGACCTCGGCCGCCTCGACGTGGGCTTCGCGGCCGACGCGGTGCTGCTCGGCGACGACCTCTCGGTCGAGCGCGTGTGGGGCGCCGGCACCGAACTCGCCTGACGCGTCGCGCATCGTCGTGGCGCACCCGGGCGACGGCCCGCCCCGAGAGCGGGTCCGCAGGTGTGTTCCCCTTCACCTCCGGACCCGCTCAGGCGATCGGTCATCGCCCCCACGACGAGCCGATCCCGGCGTCCGACCGGCGTGGGGTTGGGGTCCCGGCGCCGGCCGGCCGCAAGGGCACCTCTCGGTCGCCCTCACCTATGAGACGCCTCGGCGCCCGATTCATGACGCGGTTCCTGAGGAAATCTGGTGAAATAGCCCTACCCGTCCTGAATCGCGTCATGATCCGCCCTCCGACGCGTCTCTCAGGTGAACCCCCGCTCGCCCGAACCCGAAGGAGGCGGCATGGCCCGCCTGCGCGAAGAACCGTCCGCCGACGCCGCGCTCATCGCGCGCGTCCGCACGGGCGACCGCGCCGCATACGGGGAGCTCTGGAACCGTCACGCGGCCGCGGCGCGCACCGTGGCACGTTCGTACAGCTCGCTCGACCCCGACGACCTCGTCTCGGAGTCGTTCACCCGCATCTACGACATCCTGCTCGCCGGCGGCGGCCCACAGGGGGCGTTCCGGCCCTACCTGTTCACGACCATCCGCAACACGGCCTCGAGCTGGGGCCGCGCGCGGCAGGAGACCAACCTCGAGACGCTCGAGTCCTTCGAAGATCCCGCGACGAGCGAAGCGGCGACCCTCGACGCGCTCGACCGGTCGACGACCGCGCGCGCGTTCCGCTCGCTGCCGACGCGGTGGCAGGAGGTGCTCTGGTACTGCGAGGTCGAGGGCATGACCCCGCAACAGGTCGCCCCGTTGGTCGGCATGAGCGCGAACAGCACCGCGGCGCTCGCCTACCGGGCGCGCGAGGGACTGCGCCAGGCGTGGATCCGTGCGCACCTGCGCGATGCGAAGACCGAGCCCGAGTGCGGCTGGACCATCGAGCGGCTCGGCACCTATGCGCGCGGCAAGCTCGGCACCCGTGACACCGCACGGCTCGAGACGCACCTCGACGGCTGCGCCAAGTGCACGATCATCGCGGCCGAGGCACGCGAGGTCGGCTCGCGACTCGCCCTCGTGCTGTTGCCCCTCGTGGCCGGCGTCGGCGGCGCCACGGCGTACTCGGCGTGGCTCTCGCAGGGCGTGCCGGTGGCCGACGTCGCCCTCGGGGTGGCGGGTGCGGGAGCCGGGGGCGGTGCAGGGGCTGGTTCGACGAGCGCCGGAGCCTCCGGAGCCGGAGCCTCGAGTGGCGGCGCGGCCTCCGGCGGTGCCGCCGGGTCATCGGCGGCCGTGGCCGCCGGTTCGGGCGCGGCGACCGCGGGCATCGGCGGCGTCGCGATCGGCGGCGGCATCGGCGTGCTCGCCCTGGCGGCCGCCGCCGTCGCGGCTGCGGTCGTCGTCGCGCCGAACTTCGGACCGGCCTCGCCCGACCAGGCGCCACCGGCCGCGGCGGTGGCCGCAGAGTCGTCCGAGCAGCCCGCCGCAGGCCCGGCCCCGACAGCGCCGCCCGCGCCGACGCCCGAGGCCCCCGCGCCGAGCGTCGAGCCCGAACCGGAGCCCGACACCGAACCGGGCCCGTCCGAGCCGCTCCCCGCCTCGCCGCTGCGCGAGGCCGCGACCCCGACGAACCCGAATCCGCCGATCGTCGAGCCGGTGGAGCCGGTCGACCCCGTGGACCCGGTCGACCCCGTGGACCCGGTCGACCCCGTCGACCCCGTCGACCCGGTCGACCCCGTCGACGCCGTCGCACTGCCGCCGGGCGTGGCGGAGCCGGACACCGCCGACGGCCGCGTCGACCCGATCCTCTCCGGTACCGCCGAGCCCGGCGCGAGCGTGCTGGTCACGGCGAACGGCCGCACGTGGTCCACCACGGCGACCGCCGACGGCGCGTGGACGATCACGGTCGACGGCCTGCCCGCCGCCACGACGGCCATCGCCGTGGTGCAGACCGACACCGCGGGCAACGTCTCCGCGGCGACCACGATCGAGGTGGCGCTCTCGAGTCCGCAGCTCCGGCTCGGCTGGGGGCGCTTCGGCTGGCAGGGCGAGTACGTCGGCGCGGCGAACGCCGTCGTCCGAGTGAGCCTCGGCGGGTGGTACACGAGCGACGTCGTGCTCGACGGGAGCGGCCGCGCCGCGGCATCCGGAGCGCTGCTGGCCCTCGTGTCCAACTTCATCGACGTCACGGTGCGCTACGTGGTCGACGACCGCAGCGGCCCCGCGGCCGGCGTCACCTGGCTCGACTAGCGCGGCCGGCGCCCGGCCGCCGGCGCGTTCCCCGGCGTCGCCTCCCCGGTACGCTGGGCGGATGACCTCGGATGCCTCGACCGACCACCTGAACCACTGGGTCCTCACGCTGAGCTGCGTCGACTCGCCGGGCATCGTGCACGCCATCAGCGGAGCGATCGTCGCCGCGCGCGGCAACATCACCGAGAGCCAGCAGTTCGCGAGCACCGAGACCGGCCGCTTCTTCATGCGCGTGCAGATCGAGTCGCCCGCACTGCGCGCCGAGTTCGAGGCTGCGCTCGAGCCGATCACGGCCCGCTGGCAGATGACGTGGGAGCTCGACGAGGTCGGGCGGCCGCTGCGCACCCTCGTGCTCGCCTCCACCGCGGGCCACTGCGTCAACGACCTCCTGTTCCGCCAGCGCGCCGGACAGCTGCCGATCGAGATCCCGCTCGTGCTCTCGAACCACGGCACCCTTCGCGACCTGGTCGACTTCTACGGGGTGCCGTTCGAGGCATCCCCCGTGACCGATCCCGCGGCCAAGGCCGCGTTCGAGGCGCGCGTGCTCGAGGCGGTCGACGCGCACGACATCGAGCTCGTGGTGCTCGCCCGCTACATGCAGATCCTCTCGCCCGAGCTCTGCGCGGCCCTCGCCGGCCGATGCATCAACATCCACCACTCGTTCCTGCCGGGCTTCAAGGGCGCGAACCCCTACCGTCAGGCGCACGCACGCGGCGTGAAGCTCATCGGCGCGACCGCGCACTTCGTCACGAGCGACCTCGACGAGGGGCCCATCATCGAGCAGAACGTCGTGCGCGTCGAGCACTCGCGCTCGGTCGCCGAGCTCGTCGCGATCGGGCAGGACGAGGAGAGCCGCACCCTGAGCCAGGCGGTGAAGTGGTTCGCCGAGCGCCGCGTGCTGCTCGACGGCGCGCGCACGATCATCTTCCGCTGAGGCGTTCGGGGCGACCGTGCGCGACCAGCTCGGTCCGATCGGTCGGCGAGCGGATGCCGCGCGCGGGCGTCGGCGCCCTCGACACCGTTCGAGGCGGTTGCACCCCGTCGGGCGAAGTAGGCTGGTCTCCCGTGAGCAGTGCACTCCCCCAGTCCCAGCCCAAGATCGGTCCGAACGACATCCTCCGCTTCCTGCTGGAGCTCTTCGCGTTCGTGAGCCTCGGCATCTGGGGTTTCATGTCGTTCCCGCTGCCGTGGCCCGGCGTGCTGATCGGCCTCGCCGCTCCGGCCCTCGCCGTCCTCGCGTGGGCGCTGTTCCTGTCGCCCAAGTCGGTGTTCCGCATCGACGTGTTCGGGCGGGCCATCGTCGAGATCGTCATCTTCACGACCGTCGCGATCGCCTGGTGGACCCTGGGCCAGCCCATCGTGGCGATCGTGTTCGCCGTGGTCGCCGCGGTGAGCGGCATCCTGCACGGACGCAGCCAGCTGGCCGACTGAGCGCCGTCGATCGCATGCACGAAGGCCCCGACATCCGCTGACCGGATCTCGGGGCCTTCGTCGCGTGATCGAGCGCGGCGCTCAGGCCGCTACCGCCGCCTCGGCGTCGGGCTCGGCGCCGCCGGCGGTGCGGAAGTGTCCGACGACCGAGAGCAGGAGCCCGCCGACCGCCCATGCGCCCAGCACGAGCCACGGGAACGTCGCGTCGGCCTCGGGGAAGTACGAGAGATCGCGGAGCAGCGTCGCCGCAGCCCCGGGCGGGAACCACTGGCCGACCTCGCCCCACGGTGCGAGCAGGAACTCCTTCGGCACGGCCGCGGCCGAGAGCGGATTCGCGAAGAGCAGCATCACGACGGGCCCGAACGCGATGCCCGCGCGGCCGATGAGGGCGACCAGGCCCGTGATGGGGGCGGCGATGGCGATGAGGGTCAGGCCGATGGCTGCGGCATCCGCCCAGTAGTCGCCCTGCAGCGAGCCGAACCAGCCGCCGAGGATCCAGGCGAGCAGGAGGCCTCCTGCGGCGCCGTAGACGACCACGGCGAACACACGGCGGAGCGCCCCGATGACGACGATCGAGACGGCGATGCCGCCGATCATGCCGCCGAGCACGAGCGGGAACATCGCCGTGGCGATGCCGGTGCCGCGGGCGTCCGTCTCGGCGAGCGGCACGACGTCGGTCACCGCGACCACGATGGTGTCGGGCGCGGGCGCCCCGGCAGCCGCCGCAGCCGCCTGGGCCTGCGCGTTCACGCCCTCCTGGAGGCTCGCGGCGACGCCGGTCAGCAGCTGCGCGACCGCGAGTCCGCCGCCGGAGGCGACGAGCACCTCTGGCTTCTCGCCCAGGATCACGGCGCCGTAGACGTCGCGCTGCTCGATGGCCTGCACGGCGGCGTCGCGGTCGGCGACCGTCTCGAGCGCGACGGCGCCATCGGCCTTCTCGTCGATGGCCTCGGATGCCGCCGCGACGGCCGACTCGGGGCCGGTGATCGCGACCGCAACATCCTTCGGGTCGATCGTGACGGTCGGCCACGAGAACGCGAGCACGAGCACGCCGACGAGGGCGACGAGCGCGAGGGCGAGCGCGGCGACCCGCGCCAGCGGCGTGTGCGCCGTCGTGGCATCCGGATGCGACATGGTTCCTCCAATAAAAACGAATATTCGTTCTTTATTGTCCGTGGAGCTTCTATGCTTGTCAAGAACGCCCGTTCGGTTTGGGCTGCGAGGAGGCACGGATGCCGAAGGTCACCGCCGAGTATCGCGCGGCCCGCCGCGACGAGATCATCGAGGCCGCGTTGCGGAGCTTCGCCGAGCGCGGCATCCAGCGCACGTCGATGGCCGACGTCATCGAGAGCTCGGGACTCTCCGCCGGCGCGATCTACGGGCACTTCGCCGGCAAGAAGGAACTGTTCACCGCCGTCGCCGAGCGCGTGCTCGACTCACGGTCGGCCGAGCTCGAGGAGCTCGGGCGCGACGGCGCGGTGCCGTCGCCCGGCGAGCTCATGGCCTCCCTGCTCAGGGGCATGAGCCGGGAGCCCTTCGCCGACGTCGTCGTGCAGCTCTGGGGCGACGCGGCGATCGATCCCGAGATCCGATCGATGGTGCAGGGCGTGTTCGCGCGGCTCCGCGGCATCCTCGAGCACGGGATCCTGGCCTGGGCTCTGGCGAACCCCGACCGCGTCGAGGGCGACCCGGCCGAGTGGGCGAAGCGTGCCGCACCCGTCGTGCTCGGATTCGGGCCCGGGTTCCTGCTGCAGCGAGCGCTCATCGACGGCTTCGACGCCGACGCCTACCTCGCGACGATGCCCGAGCTGCTCCCGCGCTGACGCGTCAGATGCCCTGCCACCCGGGCTTGTTGTTCCACGCGTGGCGGTAGTAGTCGAGGTTCTCGAGGAGGGACGCCGCCGCCTCGTCGACGATCACGGTCGTGTGCGGGTGCAGCTGCACCGCGGATCCGGGCTGGCTCGCGGTCACCGGCCCCTCGACCGCAGCCGCGATCGCCTTGGCCTTGGCCTCGCCGAACGCGAGCAGCACGAGGTGGCGCGCCCGCAGGATCGTGCCGATGCCCTGCGTGATGCAGTGCATCGGGACCTCGTCGGGCGAATCGAAGAACCTCGCGTTGTCGGCGCGGGTCGGCGCGGTCAACGTCTTCACGCGCGTGTGCGAGGCGAGCGAGGACCCGGGCTCGTTGAAGCCGATGTGCCCGGTGCGCCCGATGCCGAGGATCTGGATGTCGATGCCGCCGGCCGCGTCGATCGCCGCCTCGTAGTCGGCTCCGGCGTGCTGGATCGAACCGGGCTCGCCGTTCGGCACGCGCACGAGCTCGGGCGTCAGCCCGAGCGGCTCGACGACCTCGCGCGTGATGACGGCGCGGTAGCTCTCGGGGTGACCGGCCGGAAGGCCGACGTACTCGTCGAGCGCGAAGCCCCGGACGCCGCGCACGTCGAGCGACTGCGCGGAGATGCGGTCGGCGAGTGCACGGTAGGTGGCGAGCGGGGTCGAGCCCGTCGCCAGGCCCAGCACCGCGTCGGGCTTGCGACGGATGAGCGAGACGATCGAGTCGGCGACGAGGTCGCCAGCCGCGCGCTCGTCTTCGACGATTACGAGTTCAGCCATGAAGGTTCTCCAACGAGTGCGGCACCGACGGCGGCCGCGGGGAATCCGAGCGGGATGACCTGCACCCGCCCTGCGAGATCGGTCGAGGCGAGGAAGGGTGATCCCCCCGCCCATTCGTTCAGGATACGGCGAATGCCGAGCAGGAGCGGTTCACCGAGCGACGCGAGTCCGCCGCCGATCACGATGTCGTCGACATCCGTCGTGAGGGCGAGCAGGCGGACCGCGGAGGCCGCGCCGCGGAAGAACCGGTCGCGCACCTCGATCGCGCGCTCGTCGCCGGCGTCGGCCGCGTCGAAGAGCTCGCGGGCGGGCAGGGGGTGCTCGGTCGGCCACATGCGCGCGATCGCCGACCCGGAGGCGAGCGTCTCGAGGCAGCCGCGCTGACCGCAGCCGCAGACCACGCCGGCGGGGTCGACCGGGATGTGCCCGATCTCGCCGGCGACCCCGTGTCCGCCGCGCAGGAGCTCGCCGTCGAGCACGATGCCCGCGGCGAGACCGGTGCCGAGGTTCAGGTAGGCCATCGAGTGCGCGGTGATGCCGTCGGCGACGCCGAGCAGGTGGTGCGCACCGAGCGCCGCCGCCTTCACGTCGTTCTCGACGCGCACGGCGACCCCGAGCTCATCGGAGAGCCGCGGGCCGAGGTCGAGGCCCTCGAGTCCGAGGTTGACGGCGTGCTCGACCCGACCGGTCGTGCTGTCGACGGCGCCGGGGATGCCGATGCCGATCGACGAGAACGACGCGGCCGTCACCCCGGCGAGCTCGCTCATGCGCGCCACGACCTGGAGCGCGGTCGACACGACCTCGGGAGCCCCGAAGCCGGTCGGCAGCGACACGAGGTCGCTCAGCTCGCCGTCGGCGCCGATCGCGACCGCGGCGGTCTTCGTGCCGCCGATGTCGATGCCGAGCCTCATGCGACGCCCGCCGTCTCGGGGGCGAGCGCCGACCCGACGAACGAGAGCAGGGCCGAGCCGATGAGCCGCGAGGCGCCGAACGTCGACACGTCGGCGTAGGCGCGATCGTTCGACGGCCAGCCCATGTCGACGGTCACGACGTCGTCGCGCCCGGCGCGCAGGCGCTCGATCGCGTCGACGGCGAACGGATGCCGGTGCAGGTCCTTGCCGACGACGAGCACGGGGCCCGCGAGGTCGGCGACCTGGTCGAGCGGCGAACCGTCGGCGACGCGGACGACCGCGGCATCCTCGAACCATTCGGGGACGCCCTCGACGAGCGAGCTCGCGAACGGACCCCACGGCGCGACGCCCACCGCGATGTTCGCCACCGTGTCGACGCGCACGACCGTGCCGATGCGGGATGCCGACGCCAGGCGCGTGCGCGCGGCATCCGACACCTCGAAGGACGCGGCGAAGGCCGTGAGCTCCTCGGCGTCATGCGCGGGCTCGACGACCGCGACCGCAGCCGGGATCGACGGCTCATCGGCGCTGAGCGACCGCACGCGGGACGCGGCCTCGCGGATGCGCGCTGCGGGCAGGCGACCCGCGGCCACCGCGCCCTCGACCGCGGCCACGATCTCGTCGAGCTGCGCGTCGGAGTTGTCGGAGCCGATGCAGAGCAGGTCGCAACCGGCGGCGAGGGCGAGCACGGCCGCCTCGGGGATGCCGTGCACGCCACTCGCCCCCTTCATGTCGAGGGCGTCGCTGACGATGACGCCCTCGAACCCCAGCTCCCCGCGGAGCAGGCCTTGCAGAATGCGGGAAGAGAGGGTGGCTGGATGCTCCGCATCGAGCTGCGGGAGCAGGATGTGGCTGGTCATGATCGTTCGGGTGCCGGCGGCGATCGCGGCTCGGAACGGAACGAGCTCGCGCTCCCGAAGCGTCTCGAGCGAGACGTCGACGACGGGCAGCGCGAGGTGCGAGTCGGTCGCGGTGTCGCCGTGGCCCGGGAAGTGCTTCGCGCTGGCGGCGACGCCCGTGGACTGCACGCCGCGGACCCACGCCGAGGTGTGCCGCGCGACGAGCTCTGGGTCGGCGCCGAAGCTGCGCACGCCGATGACCGGGTTGTCGGGGTTGGAGTTCACGTCGATGTCGGGTGCGAAGGTGACGGTGCACCCGGTGGCCGCGAGCGCCCGGCCGACCTCGTGGGCGACCCGCTCGGTCAGCTCGGTCTCGTCGAGTCGGCCGAGCACGGCGTTGCCCGGGTACGGCGCGCCCCGGTCGTAGAACAGGCGGGTGACATCGCCGCCCTCCTCGTCGATCGCGACGACCGCGAGCGGGTTCGCGTCGCGCAGGCTCGCGTTGAGC
This sequence comes from Agromyces sp. PvR057, assembly GCF_040547485.1. Classification (NCBI taxonomy): domain Bacteria; kingdom Bacillati; phylum Actinomycetota; class Actinomycetes; order Micrococcales; family Microbacteriaceae; genus Agromyces; species Agromyces sp. PvR057. The sequence continues at coordinate 1,032,492 of NZ_JBEPPT010000001.1, read as the reverse complement.
GCGAGGAGCTGCGCGGCGTCGACGATGTTCGGACCGAACACGCACACGCCGCCGAGTCCGCCTCGAAGGCGGGCGAGCAGCCAGTCGGGCGCGGTCGTCCCGGCGAAGCCGGGGAGCAGGGTCGTGTGGATGTCCCGGCGCAGGTCGGCGCCCGCGTCGGTGTGGTGCTGCGCGCTCATCCCTTGACGGCTCCGCTCACGAGGCCGCCGGTCATGCGTCCCTGCACGAAGAGGAAGAAGATCACCACGGGCAGCGCGATGAGCGTGGATCCGGCCATGACGGCACCCCAGTTCGTCGCCTCGGTGGCGGACTGGAAGGAGTTCAGCCACGGCGGGAGCGTGAGGTTGTAGCCCTTCATGAGCAGCAGCGCCATCGTGAACTCGTTCCAGCTCTGGATGAAGGCGAAGATGCCCGTCGAGACCAGGCCGGGAGCGAGCAGCGGGAACGTGACCTTCCAGAATGCCTGCGCCTTGGTGCAGCCGTCGATCTGGGCGGACTCCTCGAGCTCGGCGGGAACACCGGCGACGAACCCGCGGAGGGTCCAGATCGTGAACGGCACGACCGAGGCGAGGTGCACGATGAACAGCCCGATGAGCGTGTTCATGAGGCGCCAGTCGTCGATCATGTTGTAGATCGTGAACATCATGGCCTCGCCGGGCACCATCTGCACGACGAGCACGCTCACGATGAACACGTAGCGGCCGCGGAAGGCGAACCGGGCGATCGCGATCGACGCGAGGAACGCGAAGATCGCGCAGACGATGACGACGGCGATCGCGACGATGACGCTCGAGCCGAGGGCGTGGGGGAAGTCGGTCTGACCGGGCGCCGCCTCGCGGGTCCAGGCCGTCACGTAGTTCTTCATCGTGAACTCGGCCGGGAAGAAGCTCGGGTTGCGGCTGATGATCTGGTTCGGCGGGGTGAACGACATGTTCACCATCCAGTAGACCGGGAACACCGAGCAGAGGAACACGAGGATCGCGACCGTGTTGATCACGGCCCGCGGGGCGCGACTGCGGAGGGTCCGGCGAGGCTTCTGGGTGCGGGGCGTCATGCGCCCCGGCGTCTCGGCGAGTTGGACGGCGGGAGAGATCTGGGTGGTCATGCCGTCTCCTCCTTCAGGCTGTTGCGGACGTTGAAGTAGGAGATGCCCATGAGCAGGATCACCATGAACACGCCGATGGCGGCGGTCACGCCGAACTCGCCCAGGCCCTGACGGAACAGGTAGGTGCCGAGCACGTTCGTCTCGGACGCGATGCCGCCCTGCTGCTGCAGCGCGTACACCTGCGTGAAGATGCGGAGGTTCCAGATGGTCTCGAGCACGATCACCGCGGTGATGACGTTGCGGAGGTACGGCAGCACGATGAGCCGGAACCGCTGCCAGGCGTTCGCACCGTCGAGCTGCGACGCCTCGAGCACCTCCTCCGGCACCTGGCCGAGGCCGGCGTAGAGCGTGAACACCGCGAACGGGATGCCCTGCCAGACCACGATGAGGATGAGCACGAAGAAGAACGACAGCGGGTCGATGAGCCAGGAATGACCCCGGAAGTCGTTGGACTGCGTGATGGTGTTCAGCGCCCAGTTCACGATGCCGTAGTCGGTGTCGAAGATCCAGCCGAAGACGACGGTCGCCGACAGGGGCGGCATCGCCCAGGCGAGCAGCAGGCCGACGGAGACGAGCAGCCGCCAGCCCTTCGTGAGCTTCAGCATCAGCAGGGCGATCAGCATGCCGCCGACGACGATGAGCACGGTCAGGATGACCATGAGGGCGAGGCTTCGGGCGAGCACCGCCGGGAAGTCCGACTCGGTGAAGACCTCGAGGTAGTTGTCGAAGCCGACGAAGTTCGCCGGCGTGCCGAGCATCTTGTTCTTGATCTGGAGGTCGGTGAACGACGTGATGAACATGACGATCGTCGGGTAGACGACCATCACGGCGAGGAGGACGATGCTCGGGGCGAGCAGCATCCAGGGCGCGAAGGGGAACTTCTTCTTCCTGGGGCTGCGGCCCGCGGCGGTGTCGGGTCGCGGAGGGCGGGTACCGGGCGTGCGCGGCGCTGCGTCGTGTTCCGTGAGGGTTGCGCTCATCGGCTGCTCCTCGGGGTGGTCGCGAGGGGATCGCGGGTGGGACTGATGGTACGGGGGCGGGACGATTCCCGGCAGGGGAACGGGGGGCGGAGCTGTGTGGGTCTCCGCCCCCCGCGTCGGGCTCGACAGGCTAGCTGTTGAGGATGTCCTCGATCTGCGCGTCGAGGTCGGTCGCGATCGACGTCACGTCGCCACCCTGGGCGATCTTCACGAGCGCCTCCTGGATGATCTGCGCTGCCTCGACCTCGGCCCACTTCGGGGTCGTCGGGGTGACCTTCGAGTTCTCGAGCGCCACGGCCTGGGCCTTGGCGATCTCGGTGTCGGGGAGGTTCGCCGCCGAGGCGGTGAGGCCCGGCGTCAGGCCACCGGCGGCCAGGAGGTCCTGGTAGCCGGCGCTCGCCATGATGTCGAGCGCGGCACGGGCCTGCTCGGGGTTGGCGCTCTTCGTCGCGACGGCGACGTTCGAGCCACCGGCGAAGATCGGGGCGGTCTCGCCGGCCTCGGCGCCCGGGAGGGCGAAGGCCTTGAGGTCGGCACCGTAGGTGTCGGGGCAGCCGGGCGCGTCGGCGTCGGCCGGAGCGTTGATCGACCACTGCACCCATGCCGGCGCGGAGAGGAAGAGGTCCTCACCGGCGCAGAAGGGAACCTGCGGGTCGGTCTCGTCGCCGTCCTTGGCCGCGTTGGACGCGTTCAGGTAGACGTCCTGGAGCTGGGTCAGGCCCTCGATGCCGCCCTCGCTGGAGAAGCCGGCCTTCCAGGTGTCGCCGTCCTGCTCGGCGATGAAGCCGCCGTGCGACCAGACGTAGGGCAGCGCGTTGTACCAGTCGCGACCCGGAGCCCAGATGCCCGAGAGGGTGTCGGTCTTGCGAGCCTTGCCGGTCGCCACGTACTCGTCGAGCGTCGTGGGGACCGCGGTGTCGCCGAGGATCTGCTGGCTGTAGAAGACGATGCGTCCGCCGGCGTAGTACGGAGCGGCGTAGAGGTCGCCGTCGTAGGTGGCCGACTCGACGAGGCCCGGGAGGTAGTCGTCGGTCGCGAAGTCGTCGAGCGGGAGGAAGAGGCCCTGGTCCGCGAAGCTCGCGGTCTGGGTGTTGCCGACCTCGACCACGTCGGGCGAGTCGTTCGACTGGAGGGCTGCCGCGTAGGTGTCGCTGACGTCGGCCCAGGTCTTCTCCTCGACCGTGAGGGTCCAGCCGTCGTTCTCGGACTCGAAGGTGTCCTTGAGGTACGCGCGCGCATCCTTGGGCGTGTCGGTGCCGACGACCCAGACGGTGATCTCGCCGCCGTCAGCCGACGTCGACTCGCCGCCACCGGTGCTGCAGCCGGCGAGGGTCAGGGCAGCGGCGGCGCCGAGGGCCACAATGCCGAGTTTCCTCATTTGCGTTTCCTTTCATGGGATGTGGGTGGCAGCGGGGGTTCGCTGCACCCTTGGTGCGTGGGGCCTAGGAGACCCCGAGTTGTCCGGAGAGGACCATGACGGCCGCGCCGCGGAGGACGATGTCCTGCGCCTGCTCGGTCATCCGGAGCCTCAGATCACGGTTGTGTTCCGCCATCGTCCGCGTCCGGAGCGTTTCGACGGCCGCCAGGGCGAGGGGGCCGTCAAGCAGTTCGGCGGGGCCGCTGAGCGCGACCTCCGACAGGTTGAGGGCACCCACGACGGGTGCCAGCACGATGCCGAGCCGGCGGCCGGCCTCGGTGAGGATGGCCTCGCGCTCGGATGCCGCGTGCTCGCCCGCCTCGACGGCGTCGAGCTGTGCGGTGAGCCGGGGCACGGCGAGCCAGGTCTCGAGGCAGCCGTGCTTGCCGCACGCGCAGCGCGGGCCGCCGTCGGTGCCGACGGTGACGTGGCCGATCTCGCCCGCGGCGAATCCGCCGCCGATCACGGGGCGCCCGCCGATGATGAGTCCGGCGCCGACACCGTGGCCGACCTTGACGAGCAGGAGGTCGTCGGCGGTCGACACGCCGTGCTCGGCGAGCACGGCGACGTTCGCGTCGTTGCCGACGTGCACGGGGAGGTCGAAGGCGGCGTTCAGGCGACCCTGCAGGTCGAGGTCCTGCCAGCCGAGGTTCGGCGCCGAGCGGATGACGCCCTGCGGGTCGACGACACCGGGCGAGCCGACGCCGATGCCGAGCACGGGCGCGGTCGCGGCGGCCACGAGCCGGGCGGCCAGGGCGTCGACGAGGGCGACCGCGGCGTCGCCGGTGGCGCCGTCGCGCGGCACCTCGGCCCGCGCGACGATGCCGCCGTCGAGGTCGACGATCGCGCCGAGGAAGCGCTCGTGGTCGGAGAGGTCGATGCCGATGATCTGGAACGCGACGCGATCGACGTCGATGAGGATCGCCGGCTTGCCCGGGCGGGAGTCCTCGCGCTGCCCGAGCTCGACGACGAGGCCCTCGGCGATCAGCTCGGCGACCAGGTCGGAGACGGTGACGCGGGTGAGGCCGGTCTCGCGGGCGACGTCGGCCCGGCTCTGGGGGCCGATCGTGTAGAGCGTCTGCAGCACGAGCGCCCGGTTGTGGCTGCGTGCGTGCTCCGGAAGGACCTTGCCGGTGGGACGCAGGGCACGCGACCTGGTGAAGATCGGCGCGTTGTCGAACGGCGCGGTGAGCACGTCTGCGCCGACCCCGGTGGGGGTCGGGCTCTCGAGGATCTGACCTCGCTGCGCCTCCGTTGACATGTTTGTTAGTAAAGCTTACGAACAAACGAATTGCAACCGTTCGCCAGAGCTTTTCCTGCCCGTTATCCAACCGTGATCAGCGCGCGACGACCTCGGCCGCGGCGCCGGATGCCGCCTCGCGCGAGGCCTCGGCATCGAGTCGCCCGCCGATGGCGCGCAGCGCTGCGAGGATCGTGATGAGGTCGACGACCTCCTGCAGGATCGCTCCCACGGTCGCGGGGATCACACCGAACGCGGCGACGAGCATCAGTGCGACGCTCACCAGGATTCCCACCCAGATGCTCTGCAGCGCGATGCGGACGGTATCGCGGCCGATCCGGACCGCCTTGGCCACCCTGGAGAGGTCATCGACGAGGATCACGGCCGACGCCGATTCGCTCGCCGCCGTCGCGCCCTTGGCCCCCATCGCGATGCCGACATCGGCCGCGGCGAGCACGGGCGCATCGTTGACGCCGTCGCCGACCATGATCACGGGCCGCTCGGCGATGCGGGCCACCTCCTGCACCTTGTCGGCGGGCAGGCAGTCGGCACGCACGTCGCCGATGCCGAGTTCCGCTGCGATGTGCTCCGCCGTCGCCTGCGCGTCGCCGGTCAGCATCATCGTCCGCCGCACCCCGAGCTCCGCGAGCTCCGCGAGCGTGGCACGGGCGTTGTCCCGCACCCGGTCGCTCGCGAGCAGCGCACCCGCGTACGTCCCGTCGATCGCCACGTACACCGCGAGTTCGCCGGGGGCGATGACGGTGCGCACGGCGTCCGGTGCGTGTTCGCGCACGAAGGCGAACTTGCCGACCACGACCTCCCGCCCGTCGATGCGGGCCCGGACCCCGTTCGTCGCGGTCTCCTCGGCCGACTCGGCCTCACCCAGCGGCAGGCCGCGATCGCGCGCCGCCGCGATGAACGAGGCTGCGAGCACGTGCGACGAGTACTGCTCGGCGGTGGCGACGGCGGCGAGCACCTCGTCCGCTCCGACGCCACCTGCCGCGCGGATCGCCACGAGCGTCGGCTCGCCCCGCGTGAGCGTGCCCGTCTTGTCGAACACGGCCGTCTTCGCCGAGGAGAGCTGCTCGAGCACTCCCCCGCCCTTGACGATGACGCCATTTCGCGCAGCGCGGCTCATGCCCCCGATGAACGCGACGGGCGCGGCGATGAGCAGCGGGCACGGTGTCGCGAGCACGAGCACCTCGGCGAAGCGCACGGGGTCGCCCGAGACCCACCAGGCGACGGCACCGAGCGCCAGGGAGAAGACCGTGAACGGCACCGCGTACCGGTCGGCGAGGCGCACGACGGGCGCCTTCGACTCGGCGGCCTCTGCCACGAGCGCCACGATCTGCTGGTACTGGCTGCGCGCCGCGGTCGCCGTCGCGACGATCTCGACCGCGGTCGACCCGTTCACCGCGCCGCTCAGCAGGGCATCGCCCGTGCGCTTCTCGACGGGCACGCTCTCACCCGTGATCGAGGACTCGTCGAGCGTCGTCTCGGCCGACCGCAGGGTGCCGTCGACCGGGAGGATCTCGCTCGGCCGCACGAGCAGCACGTCCCCCGGCCGCACCTGGTCGGCGCGGATGTCGACGATCGAGTCACCCTCGACGCGGTGCGCGAGCTGCGGCGCCCGCGTGAGCAGGGCGTCCAGCTCGCGCTTGGCGCGGCGGTTCGCATAATCCTCGAGCGCCTCACCGCCCGTGAGCATCAGCACGACGAGCAGCGCGGCGATGTACTCGCCGACCGCGACCGTCGCGACGATCGCCGTGATCGCGAGCACGTCGAGGCCCCAGTGCCCGCGGAGCATGTCGCGAACCATGCCGACGGCCTGCCATGTCGCGATGGCGAGGGCGTACCCGCTGAAGATCCAGACCACGGCGGCCCCCGCCCCGGCCATCGCGAGCACGATGCCGAGGCATCCGATCGCGATGGTGAGCGTGACCGCCCAGTAGCGACGGGCGAGCGTCAGGATGCGGGCCATGCCCCCATCCTCCCGCCCGACCGCGGGTGGTGCGGCCGACCCGCGGGGCGTGGCCGCGGATGTCGCGGCGCGCCGGGAGACGACACGAGGGGCGGATGCCGCAGCATCCGCCCCTCGTGTGCGACCCGTCGGCTATGCCGCGATGCGGGCCTTGAGGTTGTCGGCCAGCGTCTGGAGGAACTCCTCGGTCGTCTGGTAGGCCTGCTCGGGGCCGACGAGGGCCGCGAGGTCCTTCGTCATGGCGCCCGACTCGACCGTCTTGATGACGACGTCCTCGAGGGTCAGCGAGAAGTCGATGAGCTCCTGGTTGCCGTCGAGCTTGCCGCGGTGCGCGAGGCCGCGCGTCCAGGCGTAGATCGAGGCGATCGGGTTCGTCGAGGTCGGCTTGCCCTGCTGGTGCTGGCGGTAGTGGCGCGTGACGGTGCCGTGCGCGGCCTCCGCCTCGACGACCTTGCCGTCGGGCGTGGCCAGGACCGAGGTCATGAGGCCGAGCGAGCCGAAGCCCTGCGCGACGGTGTCGGACTGCACGTCGCCGTCGTAGTTCTTGCACGCCCAGACGTAGCCGCCCTCCCACTTGAGGGATGCCGCGACCATGTCGTCGATGAGGCGGTGCTCGTAGGTGAGGCCGGCGGCGTCGAACGCCTCCTTGAACTCGGCCTCGAAGACCTCCTGGAAGAGGTCCTTGAAGCGGCCGTCGTAGGCCTTGAGGATCGTGTTCTTCGTCGAGAGGTACACGGGGTAGTTGCGCGAGAGGCCGTAGTTGAGCGAGGCACGGGCGAAGTCGCGGATGGACTCGTCGAGGTTGTACATGCCCATGGCGACGCCGGAGCCCGGCGACTGGAAGACCTCGAACTGCTGCGGCTCGGAGCCGTCCTTCGGGGTGAAGGTCATCGTGAGCGTGCCCTCGCCCTCGAAGCGGAAGTCGGTGGCGCGGTACTGGTCGCCGAACGCGTGGCGGCCGACGATGATCGGCTTGTTCCAGCCGGGCACGAGGCGCGGGATGTTCGAGATGATGATCGGCTCGCGGAAGATCACGCCGCCGAGGATGTTGCGGATCGTGCCGTTCGGCGAACGCCACATCTTCTTCAGGCCGAACTCCTCGACGCGCGCCTCGTCGGGCGTGATCGTGGCGCACTTGACGCCGACGCCGTGCTTCTGGATCGCGTGCGCGGCGTCGACCGTGATCTGGTCGTCGGTCTCGTCGCGCTTCTGGATCGACAGGTCGTAGTACTCGAGGTTCACGTCGAGGTACGGGTGGATGAGCTGGTCCTTGATGGCCTGCCAGATGATGCGGGTCATCTCGTCGCCGTCGAGTTCGACGACGGTGCCTTCAACCTTGATCTTGGACACGTTGGGTGGTCTCCTTGCGGTCGTTCGGGAAGATTCGAGGAAGCCTCGAGCGGGCGCGCGAACGCCACCGATGAGTTTACCTCGTCGGTCGGAATATCTTGACATCGAGACATCCCGGGCCTGATCGGAGGCCGCGCCGAGTGTTCATGACGCCATCGCTACCGACTCCGGCTCCCCACAGGTTAGCCTTGGCAGCATGGCTGAGCTGAGACTGGAAGAACTGTCCGCGTCGAACATCGTGGCGGCGAACACGCTCTCGCTGAAGCCGGGCCAGGAGCAGTTCATCGCTCCGGTCACCTACTCGGCAGAGGCCTCGGTGGTGAATCCGATCACGTCGTGGCAGCGCGTGGTCACGCTCGACGACCGCGTCGTCGGCTTCATCCACGGCAACTTCGACCCCGAGAACGCCCACGAGGAGTTCCGCGCCTGCATCTGGCGCATCAACGTCGACGCGGGCGCGCAGGGCAAGGGCGTCGGACGGTTCCTGGCCGAGTCGCTCGCCCAGGAGGCCAAGCGTCGCGGCTTCGACCGCATCACCGTGCTCTGGGAGCCGGGCGAAGACGGTCCGGAGGCGTTCTTCCACCGCATCGGCTTCGCCGACGTCGGCGAGACCGCGTACGGCGACGTGATCGGCGCGCTCGCGCTCTGAGCGCCGAGCTCCGCACCTGATCCCCGGCCGGGCACCGACCATCGTGGGCGAGCGGATGCCGCAGCACCCCGTGGGCTTCGTCGAGGCCGTGCTCGTCGTGGTCGCCGACATCCCGCCAGGGCAGGTGGCGACGTACGGCGACGTCGCCGCGCTGCTCGGGTCGCGTGGAGCGCGCGCCGTCGGCAGCGTCATGGCCCATCACGGGTCGGACGTCGCGTGGTGGCGCGTCATCCGCGCGGGCGGCCGCCCGCCTGCCGGGCACGCCGAGTCCGCACGGCCGCACTACGAGGCCGAGGGCACGCCGCTGCTGCCCGCCGCGAACGAGGACGGCTACCGCATCGACCTGCGCACGGCCCGCTGGCGCGCCTGATCGGGTGATCGGGTGATCGGTTGATCGACTGCTCGCCTGCCCGCCGGTTGCCGTCCGGGATCAGAGGCCCCAGGCGGCTGCGCCCCACCGGGCCTCGCCGAGCGGGATCCGCACCGTGAGGGTCGTGCCCGCACCCGGCGGACTCTCGACGGTCAGGCTCCCGTCGACCGCCTCGATGCGGTCGCCGATGCCGAGCATGCCCGTGCCGCCGTCGACCGACGCGCCGCCGACGCCGTTGTCGCGGACCTCGAGCACGAGATCGCCGTCGACCACGTGGGCGCGCACCCACGCCCTCGTCGCCCACGAGTGCTTGGCCACGTTCGCGAGCGCCTCGGCGATGGCGAAGTAGGCGGTCGACTCGATGAGCTCCGGCAGCCGGCCCTCGCCCTGCACCTCGACCTCGACGGGGACCGGGCATCGACCGGCGAGCTCGGGCACGGCGAGCACGAGCCCGCCGGAGCTGAGCAGGCTCGGGTGGATGCCGTGCGCCAGTTCGCGGAGTTCGCGCAGCGCCTGGTTCAGGGTGAGGATCGTCTGCTCGAGCTCGTCGGCGAGCCCCGTCTCGCCTGCGGTCCTCGCGGCGTTCGCCGACAGCCGGAGCTGCATGCCGAGGGACACGAGGTGCTGCTGTGCGCCGTCGTGCAGGTCGCGCTCGATGCGCCGCCGCGCCTCGACGCCGGCCTCGACGATGCGCTGGCGCGACTGGCGCACCTGTTCGAGCGTGCGCTCGATCTCGGAGCGCAGGCGGCCGTTGTCGACCGAGAGGCGCAGGGCGCTCGAGACGCCGTCGAGCAGCCGCATGTTGTCGGTGAGCACCCGGTCGTGGCGGATCAGCGCGATCGGCGCGCCGAGGGGCGACGACACCGGGAGGATGCTGTGGCCCGCCCGCGAGCCGATGTCCTCGTCGGAGATGGGGTCGCCCGCGGCATCCGCATATCTGCCTCTGGCCTCGTCCCACCAGAAGACGCGCACCGAGGCGTCGCGCAGCGTGCGGGCGAGGGACTCCGCCCAGAGGCCGCGGTCGGCGCCTTCGCGCGTGATGCGCATGAGGTCGGCGACCCGCGCGCGCATGTTGCGGGCGTGCGAGACCCCGGCGTCGAAGCTCACCGGGATCGAGGCGATCGCGATGAGCGACACCGTGCGGAGCACCATGTCGGTCGTGGGCGTGAAGACGTAGGCGACGGCCTGGGCCGCGAGGGTCGTCGCCCACGCGAACAGCGCGACGGGCATCAGGAACGCGACCGTGCGGGCGGGGACGCTCGCGCGCACCCAGCGCACGAGCAGGCGCCCGGCGATCACGAGCGCGAGTCCGACGCCGATGATGCGGTAGCCGATGTCGGTCACGGCGAACAGCAGCGGGGCCTCGGCGAGCTGGTATCCGTTCGGCGAGCAGCCGCACGGGTTCGCGTCGGGCCCGGCGAAGAGCACGACGACGAGCAGGTTGACGATGAACGAGACGATCGCGATGCCGGCGATCCACCGGTCGAACCGTCCGCTCAGGCCGCCCTTCGGATAGACGAGCACGAGGACGCCGGCCACGACCGCCCACGCGAGGTCGACGCCGCGCACGACGGGCCACACCCACTGCCATCCGCCGATGACGTAGTAGATCGACTGCGGGATCCAGAGCACGACGAACGCGATCATGAGCCGGGCTGGGGTGCGCGCGGGGCCGATCTGCCACGCGACGCCCGCGCACGCGGCGAACACGAGCGGCACGAGGGCGTGCAGGGTCGTATAGGAGACCTCGGGATGCTCGGGGGCGGGCGTCGCGAGGAAGCCGCCGATCTCCATCGCGAGGCTGAGGGCGACCGCGATGGTGATGGTGAGCGTGCGCCTGACGATCCGGCCTTTGCGGCCGGGGGCCATCACCGTTCGCCGAGGAGGGTGAGCACGGCGAGCACGCGCCGGTGGTGCTCGGGCGACTCCTCGAGGTCGAGCTTCTGCAGGATGCTCCGCACATGCGTCTCGACGGTCTTCAGCCCCAGGAAGAGGGTCTGCGCGATGCCTCCGTTGGAGTACCCCTGCGCCATGAGTTCGAGCACCGACCGCTCGCGCTCGGTGAGCCTGGAGATCGGGTCGTCGGCGCGCGTGCGCTTCACGAGCTGCTCGACGACCTCGGGGTCGACGACCGAACCGCCGGACGCCACGGTCTCGACGGCCCGTACGAGCGTCTCGGGCTCGGAGACGCGCTCCTTCAGCAGGTAGCCGGTGCCGCTGCCCGCCTGCATGACGCGCAGCGCGTACTCGGGCGTCGCGTACATCGAGAGCAGCAGCACGCCGATCGTCGAGCCGCTCGCGCGGATGGTCTCGAGGGCGCGCACGCCCTCGTCGCGGTGCGTGGGCGGCATCCGGATGTCGAGGACCGCCGCGTCGATGCCGCCGCCGCGCACGGCCTCGACGAGTTCGTCGCCCGTGCCGACCGAGGCGACGACCTGGATGCCGCCGCCCTCGAGCACCTTCGCGATGCCTTCACGCAGCAGGAGGGCGTCATCGGCGATCGCGACGCGCAACGGGCGGGCATCGTTCATCGGGTGCACCCTCCGGTCGTCAGGCACGCAAGCAGCGGGGGCTCGCCCGCTGTGGCGACCATACCGCCACGGCGTCGGAGCGCAGTACCCCCAAACTAGGGGTGTCGAGAACCGGTCGTCGCGGCGTGCACCGTGTCGGGCGACTCAGTGCCAGCCCAGACGCCGAATGCGTGGAGGCACGGATGCCGCGCTCCTCCGCCTCGCGGAGGCTTCATGCCATGACCTCGAACCGCGCCCGGGCACGTGGGTGGCTGCTGCGCTACCTCCCGCTGGAGGTGTGCGGCACCATCGCGGCGTTGGTCGGGGCGTGGCTCGCCTTCGACGCGTCGGGTTCGCTCGCGGTCGCCGCCCTCGTGGGCAGCCTCGCCGAGTCCGTCGGCTACTACGCGATCGTCGTGGTGCGGACCGCTCGCGGCCATGCAGCCTCCGATCGCGTGCTGCGGCTCGGCGGCGGCGTCCGCGCCGCGCTCGCCACCTCGGGGCTGACGCTGCGCAGCGTCGCCGTGGAGTTCGGCCCGGCCGAGGTCGTCGACTCCGTGCTCGTCCGACCCGCCCTGCTCTGGGCCGCCGGCGCCGTCTGGGGCGCGAACCCGGGCGCGTGGCTCCTCGGCAAGCTCGCCGCAGACGCCGTCTTCTACGCGATCGCGATCGTGTCGTTCGAGCTCGGCCGGCGGATCGTGCTGCCTTCTGCTTCTGCTTCCGCTTCCGCCGCCGCCGCGGCAGGCCGACCCTCCCCCACCGCCATCCTCCGGCCGATCGATCGGCCGCTGACCACTGGAGCCCCACGATGACCGTCACCACCACCGAGCACGGCCGCCATGCCGACCGAGGACCGTCAGGGGTCCGCCGCCGGCGCCCGACGCCGGCGGAGCGCCGAGCCGCGCGACGCGGCACCGTCGGGCCGGCGGGAACCGCAACCGGCCGCCCCGACGCAGACGGCGCCGCGACGAACGTCGGTGCCGCGCCCGAGGTGCCGCCGCATCGCGAACTCGCACGGCGGCAGCTCGCCGAGGACGCGCGACGCCTCGACCTCGCCGGCCTCGTCGAACGGCACGGAACGCCGCTGCTCGTGCTCGACGCCGACCGGATCACCTCGCAACTGCTCGAACTGCGCCGGCACCTGCCCGGCGTGGAGATCAACGTCGCCCTGAAGGCGCTCCCCCATCCCGAGCTCGTCCGCGCCGTCGACGCGTTCGGCGCGAGCTTCGACGTGGCCTCGCGCGGCGAACTCGACCTGCTCGAGGCGGAGGGCGTCGACGTCGCGCGCTGCGTGCACACCCACCCGGTGAAGTCGATCGCCGAGCTGACGGGCGCGTACGCTCGCGGCGTCCGCACCTTCGTCGTCGACGACCCCGGCGAGGTCGACAAGTTCGCCGGCCTGCCGTCGGACGCGCGCGTGCTCGTGCGGCTCTCGTTCCCGAACCCGGATGCCGTCTCCGACCTCTCCTCGAAGTTCGGCGTCGTGCCGGAGGCGGCGCCCGACCTCGTCGCCCACTGCCTGCGCGCGGGCCTCGACGTCGCCGGGTTCACGTTCCACGTCGGCAGCCAGACCACGAGCGCCGAGCCGTGGCGGCGCGCCATCGCCCGCGCGCTGCGGCTCATGCGCGACGTCGAGGGCCGACTGGGCGTCGAGTTCGACACGCTCGACATCGGCGGCGGGTTCCCCGTCGCGTACGACGAGCCGGTGCCGGCGCTCGCGGTGCTCGCGCACGGGATCCGCGACGCCCTCGCCGCCGTTCCGGCGCGCTACCGCGTGATCATCGAGCCCGGACGGTTCGTCGCGGCCCCCGCGATGACCCTCGTGACCCGGGTGATCGGCACGGCGACGCGGGTCGACGGTCGCTGGGCGCACCTGGACGACGGCCTGTACGGGGCCTACTCGAACATCCCCGCCGAGGGCGTGCACGCGCTGGTGTTCGCCGCGTCGGAGCTCGCGTACCGGCCGCCGGCCGACGAGGGCGCCGAGCGCGCCGTCCGTCGCCTGCGGGAGCGCTCGAACGAGCGGGTCACCCTCGCCGGACCGACGTGCGACAGCGTCGACGTGATCGCGCGCGGGCTGTCGCTGCCGCCGCTCGCCACCGGCGACCTGCTCGTGAGCCCGATGATGGGCGCCTACACGTCGGCGACCGCCACCCGGTTCAACGGCATCGATCCGACGCCGATCCACGTGGTCGGCCGCGACGGGCACGCGGTGACGCGCTGAGCCGCGCCGACCGTCGCCGAGCGCGCGGCCACCCGCGGCGGCCCCCGGCGAGCGCGCACCCGCACGCCGACGGCCGCCCGCGGCATCCGCTCATGGAGGAGACGGATGCCGCGGGCGGCCGTATCGAACCTGGGGGCTCAGACCAGCGAGTCGCGCCAGGCCGCGTGCAGCGCCGCGAACCGGCCCTCGCCGCCGATGAGGTCGGCGGGCGCGCCGTCCTCGACGATGCGGCCGTGCTCCATGACGAGCACCCGGTCGGCGATCGCGACCGTCGACAGGCGGTGCGCGATGATGATCGCGGTGCGGTCGGCGAGCAGCGTCTGCAACCCCTCCTGCACGAGTCGCTCGCTCGGGATGTCGAGCGAGCTCGTCGCCTCGTCGAGGATCAGCACGGCCGGGTCGGCGAGGAACGCACGGGCGAACGAGATGAGCTGGCGCTGTCCCGCGCTCACGCGGCCGCCGCGCTTGTTCACGTCGGTGTCGTACCCGTTCGGCAGCCCCTCGATGAACTCGTGCGCGCCCACCGCCTTCGCGGCGGCGACGATGTCGTCGAACGAGGCGTCGGGCTTCCCGAGCGCGATGTTGTCGGCCACCGAGCCCGAGAAGAGGTACGCCTCCTGCGTGACCATGACGATCGCCCGGCGAAGGTCCTTCGGGTGCAGCGAGCGCAGGTCGACGCCGTCGAGTTCGATCGCGCCGTCGCTCGGGTCGTAGAACCGGGCGATCAGCTTCGCGAGGGTCGTCTTGCCCGCGCCGGTCGAGCCGACGAGCGCGATCGTCTGCCCGGCGGGCAGGTCGAGGCCGAAGCGCGGCAGGATGACGCGATCGGGCGTGTACGCGAACTCGACGTTCTCGAACCGCACGTGGCCCGACGCCTTCCAGAGGTCGACCGGGTGCGCGGGGTCGGGCACGCTGGGCTCCTCCTCGAGGACACCCGAGATCTTCTCGAGCGCGCTCGACGCCGACTGGTAGCCGTTGTAGAACACCGCCACGTCTTCCATGGGGTCGAAGAAGCGCTTCACGTAGAGCACCGCGGCCAGCAGCACGCCGATCGCGAGGCTGCCCTCGGCGACGCGGAACCCGCCGAACAGGATGGTCACGGCGACCGCGGTGGCCCCAACGAACGCGAGACCCGGGTTGAACACGGCGAAGAGGCCGAGCACCTTCGCGTTCACGTCGCGGTAGTCCTCGACGAGTTCGCCGAACTCGTCCTCGTTGCGCTTCTCGGTGCGGAACGCCTGCACCGCCCTGATGCCCGTCATCGTCTCGACGAACTTCACGATGAGGCTCGCCGACGCCACGCGCGAGCGACGGAACAGCGCCTGCGAGCGCACCTGGAACCATCTCGTGAGCAGGCTCATCGGGATCATCGCGCCGAGCAGCACGAGACCGGAGAGGGGGTCGAGCAGCACGAGCATGATCGCCGTGAACAGCATGTACATGAACGACCGCACGAGCAGGGTCAGGCCTTCGTCGAGCAGCTCGCGGATCGCATCGAGGTCGCTCGTCTGACGCGAGATGATGCGCCCCGACGTGTACGACTCGTGGAACTCGAGGCTGAGCTTCTGCGTGTGCAGGAACACCCGCGTGCGCAGGTCGATGAGCACGGCCTGGCTGACCCGCGCCGAGAGGCGGATGTAGATCGCGATCATGAACGCGCCGATGAGGCCGGTGCCGAGGTACGCGAGGGCCGAGAGGCCCGCCGGGAACCAGTTCTGCTCGAGCAGCGCGGGAATGCCGCTGTCGATGCCGAACGCGATGATCGCCGGGCCGGCGGCCTGCGCGGCCGAGGAGAGCACGATCGCCGCGGCCGTGAACCACAGACGCGTGCGCTGCGGCTGCAGCAGCGAGCCGAGCAGGCGCAGCGAGCGCCTGCGGATCTCGCGGGACTCGGCCTTCGTGTAGTCGAGGCGTTCTTCGCCCTGGACGCCGGTCACGCTCATGATGCGGCTCCTTCGCTGATCTGGGTCCCTGACGTTCTCGGGTGGTGGTCGGATGCCTCGGACCGGTCGGGATCGACCTCGCCGAAGCCCGGCTGGTTCGCGGCGTCGTCTTCGAGGCTCGAGATGACGAAGCGGTAGTGCTCGCTCTCGCGGAGGAGCTCGGAGTGCGTGCCGACCGCCGTGACGCGGCCGTCCTCGAGCAGTGCGACCCGGTCGGCCATCATCACGGTCGAGGGCCGGTGGGCGACGATGAGCGCGGTGGTCGACGCGAGCACCGCGCGGAGCTCGGCCTCGACCCTCGCCTCGGTCGCGACATCCAGCGCCGACAGGGGGTCGTCGAGCACGAGCACGGCGGGCTTGGCCGCGACGGCCCGAGCGAGCGCGAGTCGCTGGCGCTGACCGCCGGACAGGCTCATGCCCTCTTCGCCGACCTTCGTCTCGACGCCGTCGGGCAGGTCGTACGCGAAGCCGGCCTGCGCGATGCGCAGCGCCTCGTGCAGCACCTGCTCGGCGGCTTCGCCTTCGAGCCCGGGGCGGCCCAGCAGCACGTTCGCCCGCACCGAGTCGCTGAAGAGGGTCGCGTCCTCGAACGCCATCGCGATGTGCCGACGCAGTTCCTCACGCGAGAACGCGCGCACGTCGACGCCGTCGAGCGTGATCGAGCCGCCCGTGACGTCGTAGAGGCGCGTGGTGAGCGCGGTCATCGTCGTCTTGCCGCAGCCGGTGAGGCCGACGAGCGCCATGGTCTCGCCGGGCCGGATGTCGAGGTCGACGCCCTGCAGCAGGTCGCCGAACCGTTCGGGCGAGTCCTGGTAGCGGAACCGCACGTCGGTGAAGCTCAGCGCGCCGACCGGCTCGCCGAGCACGCGCGGCACCTCGGGGTCGACGACGGTGTTCTCGCTGTCGATCACCTCGAAGAAGCGGTCGGTCGCGGTGCGGGCGTCGAGCGCGAAGGCCAGGAGGAAGCCGATCGACTCGATCGGCCACGCGAGCATCGTCGCGGTCGCGAAGAACGCGACGAGCGTGCCGACGCTGAGCTCGCCGTTCGCGGTCAGCCAGATGCCGAGGCCGAGGCAGAGCGAGACCGACAGAGCCGGCACGAGCAGCAGCCACGCCCAGATGTTCGCGTCGAGGCGAGCCTTCTCGATCTCGGTGCTGCGCAGCGACTCCGCCTGCTTGCGGAAGCTCGAGAGCGCGTGCTTGCCGCGCCCGAACGCCTTCAGCACGCGGATGCCGTGCACCGACTCCTCGACCGCCGTCGCGAGGTCGCCCGCCTGGTCCTGGCTCAGCCGCGACATCTCGGAGTAGCGGCCCTCGAACCGGTAGCCGATGATCCACAGCGGCATCGCGCAGACGAGGAACACGAGCCCCAGCATCCAGTTCATCGACACGAGGATGCCGATGCCGACGACGATCGTCAGCAGGTTCACGAACGTGAACACGAGGCCGAACGAGAGCCAGCGGCGCACGAGGCCGAGGTCGCTGACGGCGCGCGAGAGCAGCTGGCCGCTCGGCCACTTGTCGTGGAAGCTCACGGGCAGGTCCTGCAGCTTGGCGTACAGGGCGTTGCGCATGCGCGACTCGACGCGCGTGCCCGGGCCGACGACCACCCAGCGACGGAGCGCGTAGAACAGGGCCTCGAGCACGCCGAGGCCGAAGATGAGCAGTGCGAACGGCACGACCGCGGCCGCCTCGCCGTCGGCGAGCGGGCCGTCGACCATCGACTCGAGCACCTGCGGGATGGAGAGGCCGATGAGCTGGCCGGCAGAGGCGAACACCGCGCTCAGCACGAACGCGGGTGCGGCCCGGCCGATGAAGACGCGGAGGCGCCAGAGCGCGCGCACGGCGTTGGGGGCGGCGGGATCTTGGTGGTGGTGGTGCTGGGTGGCGGACAAAGCCGTGTCCCTTTCGAGAGTGAGTGCGAGACGACCGCGTGTCTGTGCGGTTCGGCAGCGCGCCGACCACTCGGGTCGTGGCGCTGAAAGGCGTCGCGAGCGACGCGGATGCGGGGCTACCGCTGATCAGGCAGGCGGGGCCTGCGGGGCCGGGTGCGAACTACCCTGAGATGCCCGTGACCCGGGAGACCGGACGCAGAGCGCTACCGGCCACGAACGGGCGGGCGTAGCTGTCTGTCTGCATGGTGTCCTCCTGCGTCATCGTCTTCTTCACCAGCCGGCGGCGCGAGCGCAGCCAGCCCTACAGACTACGACGTTCGACGCGTCGCACGCAACACCACCGGTGCGGATAGGCTGTGCGGACTCGTCATGCGCTGAGGGGCGCCCTGCACTGCTCCGCCCCGACCATTCCTCCACGGCGCGACCCCGAACCTTCAACGAGGAGATCGCGTGGGAGCGACATCGACCGCTGTGGCGCGCGCCGGCGCCCACCGCGGCGTGTTCGCCGCGATCGCGGCGGCCGTGCTCGTGCTCGCGTTCCTCGGCACGGCGATCATCGACTCCCTCGCGGGCGCCTCGCTGAGCGGCCTGCGCAGCGGCCTCGCGTCGGCGACCGGCACCGAGGGCGCCGCGAGATGGCAGATCCGTCTCTCCGGCGATCCCGTCGCACAGGCGGATGCCGCGGCATCCGTCCTCGACCGCATGCTCGTGCCGAACGGCGCGGCGTGGAGCAGGTCCGTGCAGACCGCGCCCGTCGACGCGAGCGCCGACGACGCCGCCTTCGACGCGGTGCTGCTCGCCGACGCGTCAGCGGCGGCCCGCGCCGATCTCGTGAGCGGCGTCTGGCCCGATGGCGCCGAGGCCCGGCAGACCGGTGGCGGACCGGGCGCGGTGCCCACGGCGGTGCAGGCCACGGCCGCGCACGAACTCGGCCTCGAACTCGGCGACGAGCTCGTCGTCGGCGGCACCGATCCCGTGCGACTGCGGGTCGTCGGCACGTGGATGCCGTCCGATCCGGCGGATCCGGCGTGGTTCGCGGAGCCGATCGTCTCGGCCGGCGTGCTCGACGGCGTCGCCGGCCCGTTCGTCGTGGCCGACGAGGCCGACCTCGTCGACCTGCCGGCCGCGGTCGTGGTGCGCTGGACCGCGACCGTCGCGCCAGGCGGGATGACGCCCGAACTCGCCGCAGATCTGCGCTCCGCCCTGCCGGACGTCGAGCCCACCCTGCGCGCGCAGGACGACCTCGGCGACGACGGGCTCGGCGCGTCGGGCACGCTCGTGCTCACGCTCGACCGCCTGCTCGCGAGACTCACGACGGTGCGCGCGATCCTGCCGCTGCCCGTGCTGGTCCTCGCGTTCGCGGGGTTCGCGGCGCTCGACCGCCTCTCGGCCCTCCTCGCCGCCGGCCGGCGCGGCGAGACGCTGCTGCTCCGGGCACGTGGCGCCTCGGCATCCAGACTCGCCGCGACCGCGGCCCTCGAGGCGGTCGCCGTCGCAGCCCCCGCCGCGATCGCCGGCGTCGTGCTCGCCGACGCCGTGCTCGCCATCGCGCGCCCCGGGGAGGCGGCATCGTGGTCGATCGCGGCCGCCGTCGCGGCCACCTGCCTGCTGGGCGCGGTCGCGCTCCTGGCCGGTCGGGCCTGGTGGCAGGCGACGAGGCCGATGCTCCGCGGCTCGGGCGACGAGGTCGGGCGCGTGCCCCGAGCCGCGACCGCGGGCGGGGTGCTCCTCGTCGTCATCGCAGCGGCGGTGTCCCTCTGGCAGTTCCGGCTGTACGGGTCGCCGCTCGTCGCGAACGCCTCCGGCGGTCTCGAGGTGGATCCCATCGCCGTGCTCGCGCCGGTCCTCGTGCTCATCGCGCTCGCACTGGTCGGCAACGGCCTCGTGCGCCCGGTTGCGCGCCTGCTCGAACGGATCGCGGCAGCGCGTCCCGGACTGGTGCCGTCGCTGCCGATGCGCCAGCTCGCCCGGCGCGCGGGCCTCTACGCCTCGGCGTCGCTGATGACGATGCTCGCCGTCGGCGCCCTGACACTCGCGGCCGCGTTCGCCGGCAGTTGGCAGGCCTTCGACCGGACGGCCGCGTCGGTCGCCGTCGGGGGCGACGTGCGCATCGCCTACGCGGGTCGGACGGTCGTCCTCGGCGCCGACCCGCTCGCCCTCGACGACCCGTTCGCGACGCTCGCCGCCGTCGACGCGAACCTCCCGGTCTTCCGCGGCGAGGCCCGCATCGGCTCGGACCCGACGACGCTCATCGCCCTGTCGGCCTCGGATGCGGCGCGATTCGGTCCCGGACTCGGCGCGGTCGCCTCCGGCCTCCCGCCGCACTCGGACGCGTCCGCGCTCCCCTCGGGTGCATCGAGCCTCGAGGTCGACGTGAGCCTCACCTCCCCCGAGGGAACGCCCGGCGAGGTCGCCGTCTCCGCCTGGCTTCTCGGCGCGGACGGCGAGGCGAGCCGACTCGACGCGGGAACGATTCCAGTCGGTGCCGGCGGCGGCACGGCGCGGGTCGAGCTGCCCGATGCCGCCGGCCTGCAGCTGCTCGGCTTCGACGCGTCGCTCTCCGGGTCGCAGGGCGTCGGCGAGGTCGTGGCACGATTCGGCCCGCTCTCGATCGACGGCGTGCCCGCGGCATCCGGCCTCCAAGTCGACGGCGAGACCACGCTCGACGCGACGCAGCCGACCGGCAGGGTCGGCATCGCGGGCACCGCCCCGCGCGCCCCGGTGCCCGTCGTGCTCGGCGCCGCGCTCGCGGAGCGCATCGACGTGCGCCCCGGCGACACCTTCGCATTCCGGATCATCACCGGTGGCGCCGACGTCGACGCGACCGTGGCCGACGTCGTCGCCGCGGTGCCCGGCGCCGGCGACTCCGGCCTGCTCGCCGACCTCGCCGAGATCTCGCGAGCGGCGTTCGACGCCGACGCCGGCGTTCCCGCCTACACCGAACGCTGGCTCTCGACCCTGGATCCCCCGGCGGTCGCCGACGAGGTCCGGCAGCAGTCCGCCGTCGCGCTCACCGCCACCACTCGTGCGGACGCCTCCTCCGCGCCGCTCATCGGCCCCGCCGTCCAGGCCCTCTGGACAGCTGCTGCGGGCGCACTGCTGTTCGCCGCGGTCGCGCTCGCCGCGCTCACGACCGCGCTCGCGCGAGCCCGGTTCGGCGAGGTCGTCGTGCTGCGCGCACTCGGCGTGCCGGCCGGCATCCAGGCACGGGCGCGCTTCGCCGAGCTCTCGGTCTCGCTCCTCACGGCGACGTTCATCGGCGTCGTCATCGGCGTCGTCTCCGCCGCCGTGACCGCGCGCGAGCTCGCCAGGGCGGCCGTCTCCGGCGCGCCCGGTGCGCTGGCGGTCGACCTCGAGTTCGACGCGGCGCCATGGGCGCTCGGCCTGCTCGCCTTCCTCGTCGCCTCGGCCGCGATCGGCTGGGCGGCAGCGGCGGCGGTCCGGCGTCTCGCCGCGACGCCCGGAATCCGCGAGGAGGAACGATGACCGCGCGGCATCCGCGACGTCGCCGGTACCGGCGCTCGACGCTCTCGTCGGCGGGCCTCCTCCGACGGCAGCTCGCCGACGCGCCGGGCGCGTCGATCGCGCTCGCCCTGCTCGTGCTCATCGGCGCATTCCTCGCGGTCGCGGTGCCCCGAGCCGCCACGTTGCTGCACACGCAGGCCGTGCACGAGCAACTCGCCGACGTGCCCGCCGCAGAACTGGATCTCACCGCGACGTCGAGAGACCACCCCGAAACGGGCCCGGCCACGGGCCCGACCGAGCTCGACGACGACGTCGCGGCCGTCTGGGGCGCGACCGAGGACCGCCTCACGGCCGTCGTCGACGACATGCCCGCCGAGCTCGCGGCCGTCATGGCTCCACCTCGCGCCGTCCTCACCGTGGGGCCGATCCGCGCGCAGGTCGACGGTGCCGGGGCCGGATCGCCCTCGTATCGGATCATGCCCGGCTTCGACCCGCACATGCGCGAGGACCTCGAACTCACGTCAGGCACCTGGCCCGCACCGGTGGATGCGGACGTGCCCTCCTCCGCGCCGATCGCGATCGTGCTGACGGACCCGGTGGCCGAGCGCATGGAGTGGCCGGTCGACGAAGCGCGGACGATCGCGGTCGGGGGCGGCGAACAGCGCGTCGTCCTCTCGGGGACGGTCGCACCCGTCGACGCCGGCGCCGGCGTCTGGACCCACGTGCTCCCCGCCCTCGCCCCCTCCGTCGTCGACAACGGGATCTCCGCTCCCGAGATCACCGCGGTCGCGTTCCTCGACCCCGTCTCGTGGCCCGCATTCGCGACGGCGGACGTGCCGCTCACGCTGACCGTCTGGGTCCCCGTCGAGCCCACGCGCATCACCGCCGACGGGTCCGCAGACCTGCAGAGCCGGCTCGGCCGGTTCGCCAGTGATCCGCACACGGTCGGGTCGGGCACCTGGCTCGAGGAGTACGGGATCGTCGGCGACCTGTCGTTCTCGAGCAGCCTGCGCGACGAGCTCGCGATCGCCGCGACCGCAGCCACCGCGGGCGACGCCGTGCTCGCCACCGTCGCCTCCGGCCCGATCGGCGTGATGATCGCGGTGCTGGTCCTCGGCGGGCGGACCGTGTTCGAACGTCGCCGCCAGAGCCTCGAGCTCATCGCCGCCCGCGGCGCCTCGACCGGCCGACTGCGCGGCATCCTCGCCCTCGAAGGACTCGCGATCGGCGTCCCGGCGGCGATCGTCGGCGGCATCGGCGGAGCCCTCGCCGTCGCGGCCGACGGCGGCTCGGTCGGCATCGCCGTCGCCGCGGTGTTCGCCCTGACTCCGGCGGCGCTGCTGCTCGCCTCGGCTCCGTCGCTGAGCCCGCTCCGCCGCGCTCGCACCGACCTCGGCACGACGGGCGGCGGTCGCCTGCGCCGCCTCGGCGAGCTCGTCGTCCTGCTCCTCGCCGCGGCCGCCGTCGCCCTGCTGCTCCGGCGCGGTCTCGCGAGCTCGGCAGCGACCGTCGGCGTCGACCCGCTGCTCGCGGCCGTGCCCCTGCTGCTCGCGCTCGTGGCCTGCATCGTCGTGCTCCGCATCTACCCCGTCCCGCTCCGCCGCATCGTCAGGTCGATGGCCGCACGGCCGGGCCTCGTCGGGTTCCTCGGCTCGGCGCGCGCGCTCCGCGATCCCTCGGCCGGCCTCGTCCCGGTGCTCGCGGTCGTCGTCGGCGTGTCGGTGGCGGTGTTCTCCTCGGTGCTGCTCGGCACCATCCGCTCCGGCGTCGAGGCCGTCGCATCCCACCGTGTCGGGGCGGATGCCTCGGTCTCCGGCCTTCCGCTCACGCGGGTGCAACTCGAGGCGATGCGCGAGGTGCCGGGCGTCGACGTGATCGCCCCCGTCTACTCGACCCGCAGCGTCTCGCTCTCGGTCGATGGGCGCCAGCGGACGACGACCCTCATCGTGATCGACGTGGCCGAGATGCAGGCAGTCCAGGCCGGCCGAACGGATGCCACGCCGCTCCCCGATTCGCTCACCGCCCCACCGGGCGACGCCGGCGTCCCCGTGCTCGTCTCTGGCCTCGTCGCCGCCGGCACCGTCGACGCGGCCGACGTCACGATCGAGGGCGACCCGTACGTGGTCGAGGGCGTCGTCGACGGCACGACCGCCTACTCGCCCCGAGTGAACTGGATGCTCATGGACCAGGCGAACGCCGCCCCATACACGTCCACGCTCGTGCCGCGCACGGTCCTCGTCCGCTTCGACGCGGGCGCCGACGTCGAGGACGACGACATCGTGGGCGACCTGGCCGAGATCGTCGGCGAGGGCAGCACCATCGAGACCGCCGAGAGCGTCGCCGACCGGCTCGGGTCCACGACGACCGTTCGCGGGCTCGTCGCGGCGCTCACCGCCGCCATCGTGCTCTCGAGCCTGCTGACCGCATTCGCGATCGTGCTGACCCTCGTGGTCGGACGCCCTGGTCGCGACCGCCTGCTGCCCGTGCTCGCGACGCTCGGGCTCGACCGCCGCGGGCGACGGGCGCTCGTCGCCTGGGAGATCGGACCGGTGACGGCGATCTCGCTCCTCGTCGGCGCGGCGCTGGGAGCCGTCCTGCCGTACGTCGTGCTCGGCGGCATCGACCTGAGCGCGTTCACCGGCGGCGAAACGCAGCCCGAGGTCGCCTACGATCCCTGGCTCATCACGACCGTGCTCGCGGCATCCGTCGTCGTCACGGTCGTCGCGTCGACGCTGGCCGCATCGCTCGGGTCGCGCATCGACGTGGCACGCGCACTGCGCAAGGAGGAGGAAGGATGAACACCGTGGCAGACACGCCGACCGGCCCGCACATCCTGTGCAACGACCTGGTGCGCATCTTCACGGCCGACGGGGTCGAAGTGCAGGCGCTGCAGGGCCTGAACCTGCGCGTCGATCCCGGCGAGATGGTGGCCGTGGTCGGAGCCTCGGGCTCGGGCAAGTCGACACTCCTCACCATCCTCTCCGGCCTCGACACCGCCACGGCCGGCAGCGCGAGCGTGGCCGGTCACGATCTGCTCGCGATGCGGGCGCGCGAGCGCGTCGAGTACCGCCGCCGAACCGTCGGGTTCGTCTGGCAGCAGGCCTCGCGCAACCTGCTCCCCTATCTCACGGCCGCCGAGAACATCGCGCTCGCGATGACCGTGGCTGGCACGGTGCGGGGCGCCGCACGGGCGTCGCGCATCGACGGCCTGCTCGACCTGCTCCAGGTCGGCGCGTTCCGCGACCGCCGGCCCGCGGAGCTCTCTGGCGGGCAGCAGCAGCGGGTCGCGATCGCCGTCGCCCTCGCGAACTCGCCGCTCGTGCTCCTCGCCGACGAACCCACCGGCGAGCTCGACGAAGCGACCTCCGCGAGCGTGCTCGAGGCCATGCGCAGCGTCAACGAGGAGCTCGGCGTCACCACCCTCATCGTCACCCACGACCCGACCGTGTCGGGCCATGTGCGGCGCACGGTGCAGATCCGCGACGGCCGCACGTCCACCGAGGTGCTGCGCTCGACCAGGCTCGACGAGCACGGAGGCGAGGAGCACGTCGCCGAGGAGTTCGCCGTGCTCGACCGCGTGGGCCGCCTGCAGCTCCCGCACGAGTTCGTGCAACGGCTCGACCTGCGCGACCGCGTGCGCCTCGCGCTCGAGCCCGATCACGTGGGCGTCTGGCCCGGCAGCGGCACCGGCTCGGGTTCCGGCACCGGCTCGGGCATGGGCTCTGCGGATGCGGCGGGCGGCACGGTCGCCGAAGGGGACGCCCCGACCGACCCACCCGACGCACCCGACGCACCCGACGAGACGCTCGCGCATGCCGCGACCGACGGCGATGACCGTCCCACGACCGAGGAGCCGCGATGACCACGCTCAGAGCCGAGCACGTCAGCCGGGACTTCGCCACGGACGCCGGGGTCGTGCACGCCGTCTCGGACGTCTCGCTCGAGGTGCGCCCCGGCGAACTGGTCGTCGTCACCGGTCCGTCCGGTGCGGGCAAGACGACCCTGCTGAACCTGCTCGGCGGGCTCGATCGACCCACCTCGGGGCGCGTGCTGCTCGGCGACGTCGACCTCTCCACGCTCGGCGACGACGAACTCGCGGCCCTGCGGCGCGACCGACTCGGGTACGTCTTCCAGTCGTTCGGGCTGATCCCGGTGCTCTCCGCTTCCGAGAACGTCGAAGTCCCGCTGCGGCTGCTCCGCCTGGCGCCGGGCGAGCGCGACACGCGCGTGGCCGAGGCGCTCGACGCCGTCGGACTCGGCGCGCACGGCGCTCAGCGCCCCTACGAGCTCTCTGGCGGTCAGCAGCGACGTGTCGGCATCGCCCGCGCGATCGTCGCGAGGCCGCCGCTGCTGCTCGCCGACGAACCGACGGGTCAGCTCGACAGCACCACGGCGGCCACCGTGATGGACCTCATCGGCGACCTGGTGCACTCCCGCGGCGTGGCCGCGGTCGTCACCACGCACGATCCCGCGCTCGCGAAGCGAGCCGACCGCGTGCTCGAACTGCACGACGGGCGGGTGCGATCGTTCAGCGCACCCGCACCGACAGGCACGTGACGCAGCCCTCGAGCTTCTCGAACTCGCTGATGTCGACCGTCACGACGCGGTAGCCGAGGTTCGACAGCATGGCGGCGGTCTGCGGCGCCGCCGACGACATGAGGAGCGATTCGTCGCTGAGCGCGACGACCGCGACGCCCTCGGGCTCGCGCACCGGCAGGAACCGCGGGAACAGGCTCGGCACGTCGACGCGCTCGGGGTCGCCGATCACGGTGCCGTCCGGCAGCGCGGTGACGGCGCTCTTGAGGTGCAGGGCCTTGGTGAGCGGCACCGCGACGACCTCGTAGCCGTGCGGGGCGAGCAGCGCGCGAAGCTGGCGGATGCCCTCGGCGTTGGTGCGTGCGCTCGCGCCGACGTAGACCGTCGAGCCGACCTTGAGCACGTCGCCGCCGTCGAGGGTGCCGGGCGCGAGGATGCTCGCGACGGTGACACCGGGGATGGCGCGCACCGCGCGTTCGACCGCCTCGGTCTCGGGGCGCCGCGACTCGGCGCCCGGATGGGCGATCACGGCGAGGTCGCCGAACATCACGACCGCGTCTTCGACGAACACGGAGTCGGCCAGGTCGGGCGCGGCGTCGACCTCGACCGTCTCCCAGCCCTCGGCGACGAGTGCGGCGCAGTAGTTGTCCCACTGGTCGTCGGCGAGGGCGTGGTCGACCGGGCGGCGTTCGAGGTGCGTCAGGAGGCCCTCGTCGAGGTTCGTCGCCGGGATGCGGACGAGCGCGATGCGGCGCGGCGCGCGCTGCGGGGCGTAGTCGAGGATGCCGCGCAGCACGCGCGGCGCGAGGAACACCTCGCCCGCGACGACCGCGAGGATGAACAGCAGGTTGAGGCTCACGAGCGAGCCGAGGACGAAGAGGAAGAGCGGCCCCGAGAACGGCACGCCGATGGAGGTCGCGGTGACGGTCGTGCCGATCAGGGCTGCCAGGCAGGCCGACGTGAACCCGGTGATGAGTGTGAGGAACCACGCGCGCGTCGCGCCGGCGGCATTGCCGACCGAGAGCAGCGCCCAGGTGATGAACGCCACGAGCGCGAAGTGACCCGAGATCTGGGCGAACGCCTGCGGCGACTGCCCGTTGCCGATGAAGAAGGCGACCACGGCCACCGCCCCGGCGAGGGCCGCGACCGCCGCCGAGGCGAGGAAGACGGCGAGCACGCGGCGTCCGAGCGTCGGCTCGGGCTTGAACCGGGCAGGGGCGGCGGGCGTGGCGGCGGGGGACGTCATGGGACTCGAGCCTAGCGGCCCCGCCGCCGCGCTCAGTTCGCCGCGTCGAGTCGCGCGTGCGCCAGTCGGTCGGCGGCCGCGAGCGTCGTGGTGCCGTGCTCGTCGGCCGATCGGAGCACGGATGTCACGGTGTCGCCGATCGCGGCGATGCGCGCGTCGAGCGCCGCGGCGTCGGCGTTCTCGCCGCTCGCCACGTCGAGGTAGATGACCCCGCCGGCGTTCACGACGAAGTCGGGCGCCCAGACGATGCCGCGCTCGGTGAGCAGCCCGGCCACGTCGCGGGAGGCGAGCTGGTTGTTCGCGGCGCCGACGACGGCGCGCACGCGCAGGTGGCGCGCGACCGCGGGCGTCAGCACGCCGCCGAGGCCGCACGGCACGAACACGTCGGCCTCGACGAGGTGGGCATCGGCGGGGTCGACCCATGCGGCGCCGAGCTCGTCGGCCAGTGCGCGCTTCTCCGGGGCGACGTCGGTCACCGTCAGCCGGGCTCCGCCCGCGGCGAGCGAGCGGGCGAGCCGTCCGCCGACCTGGCCGAGGCCCGAGATGACGAGGTGCCGACCGGCGAGGTCGCGCGAACCGAACACGTGCTCGAGCGTCGCGAGGATCGAGGCGTGGACGCCGGCGGCGGTCGCATCGGCGGGCTCGCCGACGCCGCCCTGCTCGGCGGGGAGGCCGCAGACGTGCGCGGTGCGCTCGGCGACGACGGCCATGAGCTCGGCGCTCGTCCCGACGTCTTCGGCGGTCATGTAGGCGCCGCCGAGCGATTCGACCGCATCGCCGAGGTCGAGCATGGCGTCGTGGATGGCGCGCCGGTCGAGGGCGGCATCGGCGGGGATCACGACGACGGCCTTGCCGCCGCCGCGTGCGAGTCCGGCGGCCGCGTTCTTCATGGTCATCGCCTGCGAGAGGCGCAGCGCGTCGGCGAGGCCGTCGGTCCAGCTCGCGTAGCGCCAGAGGCGGGCGCCGCCGAGCGCCTGGCCGAGGCGGGTCGAGTGCACGGCCACGATGATGGAGAGTCCCGATCGGCGTCCGTGCGAGATGAGCACGCGCTCGTGATCGGGGGCTTCGAGCGGGAGGGATGCTGCGGTGGCCCGGGCCACGAAGGGGTCGGCCGGGGCGTGGGTGATCGTCATCGATCGTTCTCCTTGTTCATCCGCCTTGTGGGCGGAACGGTGCCGGCGCCTCATGAGCGCCTTCACCTCAAGGATACGTCGATCGGGCGGTGCGTCGACGGGGTTGACGACGGCCCGGAGCCGGGACGACGCGAATGCCCCGAGACGACACGGATGCAGCCGGGGCCGCCCGCGGCGTCCGTCGCCGATCAGTGGAAGAAGTGACGCTCGCCCGTGAAGTACATCGTGACGCCGGCGGCCCGCGCGGCCGCGACGACCTCTTCATCGCGCACTGAACCGCCGGGCTGCACGACCGCGCGCACGCCGCCGTCGAGCAGGATCTGCAGGCCGTCGGCGAAGGGGAAGAACGCGTCGGATGCCGCGACGGAGCCCTCGGCGCGGTCGCCCGCGCGCTCGACGGCGAGCTTGCACGAGTCGACCCGGTTGACCTGGCCCATGCCGACGCCGACCGAGGCGCCGCCCGAGGCGAGGAGGATCGCGTTCGACTTCACGGCACGGCACGCGCGCCAGGCGAACTCGAGGTCGGCGAGGGTGGCCTCGTCGGCCGGTTCGCCGGCGGCGAGGGTCCACTCGGAGGCCGGGGCGAAGTGGCGGTCGGCCTGCTGCAGCAGGAGCCCGCCCGAGACCTGCTTCAGTTCGACGGTCGTCGCCTCGAAGCCCTCCGGCAGCGTGAGCAGGCGGATGTTCTTCTTCTTCGTGAGCAATTCGAGCGCCTCGGCCTCGAAGGCGGGCGCGATGAGCACCTCGGTGAAGATGCCCGACACGGTCTCGGCCATGGCGAGCGTGACCGTGCGGTTGGCCGCGATCACGCCGCCGAAGGCCGAGACGGGGTCGCACTCGTGCGCGCGGGCGTGCGCGTCGGCGATGGGGTCGGATGCCCCGGCCGACGCCACGGCGATGCCGCACGGGTTCGCGTGCTTGATGATCGCGACCGCGGGCTCGTCGAAGTCGAAGGCGGCGCGCACGGCGGCATCGGCGTCGACGTAGTTGTTGTACGACATCTCCTTGCCGTGCAGCTGCACGGCCTGGGCGATGCCGGGGCGGCCGCCGTTCGAGGCGAACAACGCCGCCTTCTGGTGCGAGTTCTCGCCGTAGCGGAGGTCGGCGTCCTTCGACCAGGTGCCGCCGACCCATGCGGGGAACGGCGACTCCTCGGCCGACTGGTCGGGAGCGACGACGCTGCCGATCCACGAGGCGACGGCCACGTCGTACGACGCGGTGTGGCGGAACGCCTCGCGTGCGAGCACGGCGCGCTGCGCGAGCGTCGTGCCGCCGGCGGCGACGGCCGCCGCGATCTCGTCGTAGCGGGCGGGCGAGACGACCACGGCCACGTTCGCGTGGTTCTTCGCCGAGGCGCGCACCATGGCGGGGCCGCCGATGTCGATCTGCTCGACGACCTCGGCCTCGCCGGCGCCCGACGCGACGGTCTCGGCGAACGGGTAGAGGTTCACGACGACGAGCTCGTAGGGCTTGATGTCGAGCTCGGCGAGCTGGGTCTCGTGGTGCTCGAGCCGGAGGTCGGCGAGCAGGCCCGAGTGCACGGCGGGGTGGAGCGTGCGCACGCGCCCGTCGAGGTGCTCGGGGTAGCCCGTGACCTCGGCGACCTGCGTGACGGGGAGCCCGGCGTCGGAGATCGCCTTGCCCGTGCCGCCCGTCGAGACGAGCTCGACGCCCGCGGCGACGAGCGAGGACGCCAGCTCGACGAGCCCGCGCTTGTCGCTCACGGCGATGAGCGCCCGACGCACCGGCACGACGTCGCGGGGGCGGTAGAGGCTCGGGTCGATCGTGTGTCCGCTCATCGGGCGAGTTCCTTCAGGTCGAGATGGGAGTTGGCGATGTCGAGCACGGCCTGGATCATCAGGCGGCGCTCCACGGGCTTGATGCGGTCGTGCAGGGTCGACTCGGTGTCGCCCGGCAGCACCGGGATGCGCTCCTGCGCGATGATGGGGCCGCCGTCGACCGAGTTGTCGACGACGATGAGGCTCGCGCCGGTCTGGTCGACGCCGGCTGCCAGCGCGTCGCGCACGCCGTGCGCGCCCGGGAACTCCGGCAGGTAGGCCGGGTGCGTGTTGATGAGCGCCGGCGAGAACGCGTCGACCACCGCGGGCGGCACGAGCCGCATGAGCCCGGAGAGGATCACGAGGTCGGGCTCCCAGAGGCGCACCTGCTCGATGAGCTCGGCGCCCCAGGCGTCGCGGTCGGGGAACGCGGTGAACGGCACCGTGAAGGTCGGGATGCCGAACTCCTCGCCGAGCGCGAGGCCGTCGGCGTCGCGGTCGGCGCCGATCGCGACGACCCGAGCGGGGAACGCGGCGTCTCGCGAGGCCTCGAGGAGGGAGCGCAGGTTGGATCCGGTGCCTGAGATGAGCACGACGAGCTTCAGCACCATACGAGCCTACCGGGTCGTGTCGAACGCCTCGGTGTCCTGGTCGTCGCCACGGTCGTCGCCGCGGTCGTCGCCGCGGTCGTCGTGGGCGGGGGCGGCGTCCCTGCGCCACCACGGCACGTCCGGATCGGTCGGGACCGGGTGGGCCGGCGCCGCAGGCGCGGGAGCGGCGGACGTTTCCGGTCCGTGCACGGGCGCGGCATCGACGACGCCGACGGTGAACGGCGCCGGTGCGGCCGACGCTGCGCGGACGACCGGCGCAACCGGCTCCCGGTCGAGAACCGGCTCGAACCGCGGCCTCGGCCGCTCGACGCGCTCGTCGACCCGCTCGTCGCGGAGCGCGAGCCCGGATCCTGCGACCTCGCGCGTGCGCACGAGCGCGGCGTAGCCGCCGGCGAGCGCCCCGATGCCGACGGTCGCCGCGGCGACGAGCCCGACGGCGTACCCGTCGGGGCCGATCTCGGTGAGACGGCCGGGGCCGACCGCCCCCGACGACCAGTGGGCGAGCACTCCGAGCGTCACGCCGGCGACGACCGCCGACCCCGCCGCCACGACGAGCGGACGCCACCACTCGGTGCCGGAACCGTGCGCGGCCCGTCCCCGTGCGGTCGCGACGATCCACGCGCCGACGAAGCCCAGCAGCACGGGCACGATCAACCACAGTCCGCCGAGCGCGGGGGTGGACTCGGGCAGGGCTCCGAGCAGCGGGATCCCGGGCACGGGTCCGAGCACCGTGCTCCCGGACGAGAGGACCGACCCCGCGCCGAGCGCGAAGCCGGGCCCGAGCAGCCAGGCCGCGGCCCACACGACGAGGTTCGGCAGCAGCGCGAGCTCCGCCATGGTCAGGGCGATGCCGCCGTCGATGCCCGGATCGAGCACCTGGTACAGGCCCGCGATCGTGGCGTAGTCGAGCGTGATGGCGAGGGCGACGAGCACCGCCGCGACGGCCAGGACGCCGAAGACCGCGCCGGCTCCGACCCGCACGGAGACGGCGACCACCTCGGTCGCCGTCGGCGGCAGCGAGGCGACCGCCCGGCGCACGAACCCGGCGCGCGCGACATCCGTCGAGGGATTGCGCACGGACTCCCCCACCGAGCCGATGAGCGCGCCGAGCCCGACGACGAAGGCGGGCAGGCCGATCGCCCACCACGGATCCGCGTGCAGGGCGGGCGAATCGACCAGGAGCACGGCGCCGGCGCCCGCGAGCGCGAACACCGCCATCGCCGCGAGCGCACCGGTGACCGCGTGGTCGGCGGCCGCCGAACGGCGCCCGATCCGCACGCCGGCCGTGAGGGAGAGCAGCGCGATGCCGAGCAGCGCGATCGCGATCGCGAACGGGTCGCCGGCGCCCTCGAGGCCCGTGCGCGATGCCGTGACCGGGTCGACCTGCACCGTGAGGTCGACGCCGTGCCCGAGCAGCCACACGCCCGCCGCCGCGTGCACGAAGACCATCGCGTCGACCGCGAGCCCGAAGTGCACGGCCCACAGCAGCATGAGCGGGACGAGGGCGAGCGCGAACCCGATGAGCGCTGCGACGAGGGCCTCCAGCGAGGCGAGCAGGGCGATCGTGGTGCGTCTCATTCCTCCGGGAGCCTAGCCCGGAGGGAGGCGCTCACTCGACAGGACGCCCGCGCTTCTTCGGACTCGTCCGCGGCGCCGCCGACCCCCCGTCGACGTCGATGACATCCGTCGTCTTCGCGTCGGCCTCCGCTGCCGGCGCCTCGACCCCTGAGACCTCGACGAGCACGGCGGTGTCGCCGTCGTCGTCGGCTGCGACATCCGTCGGGCCTTCATCGCCGACCCGAACGGAGGCCGCGGCCGCGGCGATCTCGGCCTCGAGGGCGGCGGCCTCCGCCGCCGCCTGGGCCTCCGCGACCTCGGCGGGCGGGCGCTGCAGCAGTTCGACGATCGCCACGAGGATGAGCGCGATGACGATCGTCCACACGACGAGTCCCGTGGAGACGGGTCGAACGAAGAGGATCACCGCGACCGCGCCGAGCATGATGACGCTGAAGACGACGGTGCGCTGCCGGCCCAGCCAGGCTCCGAACGAACCGGTGGTCAGGCCTCGCGCCGCGGCCGAGCGACGCACCGCGCCGAATCCGGCGTCGGCGAACCCGCGCAACCTCGTCGGGATCGTCCCAGGACCGCTGAGCCAGGCGATCAGCGCGACCGAGACCGCGAAGACGACCAAGGCGATGGTCGTGGCGAACATGCGATCGACGATCTGGTCGTAGATCACCTCCGCGGCCGCGGTCGGAACGATGCTCGGCGAGACCGTGCTGATGAAGTAGAGCCGCCCGATGCCGAACCCGCTCGCGAGGATCGTGAGCGTCACCGCCAGCGTGGAGGTCGTCCAGATGATGGCCGTCCGCCGTCGCGGGGCGACCAGGATCCCGCCGATGAGGAACGCCAGCGCGACCCACGGCAACCACGTTCCGGCCGAGACGGCGAGGGTGTACGCGAGCTGCACGGTCGTGAGCGAGTCGGACTTGGCCACGACGATCGTCCTGTCGACCTCGGGGATGGCCGACGCGAACCCGATGCCCGCATCGACGAGGCGCTGCTTGACCGCCTCGACGATCGGTCCGAGCTGGATGCCGATCTCACCGGAATCGGTGATCTGGAGCGCCGCGTCCGGGTCGCCCTGCAGGGCCTTGATCGTCGCGGTGTGGGTCGTGCGCAGCGCCTGCTCGAAGATGTCGCCGAACGCCTCGGACGTGACGAACCGGTTCACGATCTGCCCGATCAGGGACTCGATGCCCTGCGTCGCCGGGCCCTCGAGGAGTTGCAGTGCCTGCTCGGCCCGATCGGGCAGGCCGAGCTGGCTGATGCCCTCGAAGACCGACGAGGTCAGGCTCTCGATGTCGGCCGCCGCGATGATGGCCTCCGTGGCCTCGTCGGCGACGTACGCCTGCACGGCGGGGTCGTCGGCGAGGGGCGCAAACGTGGCGACGAACGTGTCGGTGTCGACGAGTTGGTTCTTCGCCCACCCGCCGAGGACGGCCACCGGGGTGAGGATGGCGCCGATGAGGACGAGGATCGTCGCCACGGCCACGCGCGCACGGCCCGACGAACGCTCCCGCGGAGCAGGAGCCGGGGCGGCCGCGCCTGCGGGCGGCGCCTCGACCACGACCCGGAGTCGGGCGTTCTCGGCCTCGAGGGCCTCGATGCGCGCAAGCAGTTCCTGATCGTCTGTCGCAGCCATGCCGTCCCCCTCGGACTCGCCCGTCATCCACACCATATCGGCGCGGACCCGACGAGCGCAGCGATCCGACGTGCGGCGACGCGAAAACGCCCGCCCCGGCCGCCGTGCGAGGCACGGAGCGGTCGGAGCGGGCGTTTCGGGATGCGGTGCGGGCGGCGAACGGACGCCGGCCCGCGGCATCCGGGATCAGAGGGCGGCGTAGACCTCGCGCAGGAGCTGCGCGGTCTCGGACGGCGTCTTGCCGACCTTGACGCCGGCGGCCTCGAGGGCCTCCTTCTTCGCCTGCGCGGTGCCGGCCGAGCCGGACACGATCGCACCGGCGTGGCCCATGGTCTTGCCCTCGGGGGCGGTGAAGCCCGCGACGTAGCCGACGACCGGCTTGGTGACGTTCGCCTTGATGAAGTCGGCCGCGCGCTCTTCAGCGTCGCCGCCGATCTCGCCGATCATCACGATCGCCTTCGTCTCGGGGTCGGCCTCGAACGCCGCGAGGGCGTCGATGTGCGTCGTGCCGATGATCGGGTCGCCGCCGATGCCGATGGCCGTCGAGAAGCCGAGGTCGCGCAGCTCGTACATCATCTGGTACGTCAGGGTGCCCGACTTCGACACGAGGCCGATCGGGCCCTTGCCCGTGATGTTCGCCGGGGTGATGCCGACGAGCGACTCACCGGGGCTGATGATGCCGGGGCAGTTCGGGCCGATGATGCGCGTCGTGTCGCCCTTCTCCTTGGCGTACGCCCAGAACTCCGCGGAGTCCTGCACGGGCACGCCCTCGGTGATGATCACGAGGAGGGGGATCTCGGCGTCGATGGCCTCGACCACGGCGTCCTTGGTGAACGCCGGCGGCACGAACGCGATCGACACGTCGGCGCCGGTCGCGGCGATGGCCTCGGCCACCGACGCGAACACGGGCAGCTCGACCGGGTTGCCCGAAGCATCCGTGTGCAGCACCTTGGTGCCGGCCTTGCGCGCGTTCACGCCACCGACCACCTGGGTGCCCGCCGCGAGCATGCGCGCGGTGTGCTTGGAGCCCTCGCCGCCGGTGATGCCCTGGACGATGACCTTGGAGTCCTTGTTGAGGAAGATCGTCATTGCTCTGCAGTCCTTCTTCTACTACGCGGCGTTGGCCAGTTCGGCGGCCTTGTCGGCGCCCTGGTCCATGTTCTCGGCGAGGGTGACGAGCGGGTGCGCTGCCTCCTCGAGGATGCGGCGGCCCTCGACGACGTTGTTGCCGTCGAGGCGCACGACCAGCGGCTTGTTCGCGGTGGAGCCGAGCTCGGCGAGCGCGCCGACGATGCCCTTGGCGACCTGGTCGCACGCGGTGATGCCGCCGAAGACGTTCACGAACACACTCTTGACCTGCGGGTCGCCGAGGATGATGCCGAGGCCGTTGGCCATGACCTCGGCCGAGGCTCCGCCGCCGATGTCGAGGAAGTTGGCGGGCTTGACGCCGCCGTGGTTCTCGCCGGCGTACGCGACGACGTCGAGCGTGGACATGACCAGTCCTGCGCCGTTGCCGATGATGCCGACCTCGCCGTCGAGCTTGACGTAGTTGAGGTCGAGCTCCTTCGCGGCGGCCTCGAGCGGGTCCGCCGCGGCCTTGTCCTCGAGCAGCGCGTGGTTGGCGTGACGGAACTCGGCGTTCTCGTCGAGCGTGACCTTGCCGTCGAGGGCGATGACGTTGCCGTCCTCGTCGAGGATCAGCGGGTTGACCTCGACGAGCGTCGCGTCTTCGCCCTTGTAGACCTCGTAGAGCTTCACGAAGACGTCGGCGACCTTGTCGACGAGCTCGGCCGGGAAGTTCGCGGCGACCGCGATCTCGCGGGCCTTTGCCGCGTCGATGCCGGCGATGGGGTCGACCTCGATGCGGGCGAGCGCCTCGGGCTTCTCGACCGCGAGCTGCTCGATCTCCATGCCGCCCTCGACGCTCGTGAGCGAGAGGTAGGAGCGGTTGGCCCGGTCGAGCAGCACCGAGAAGTAGAACTCCTGCGCGATGCGCGCGCCGCCGGCGACCATGACGCGCTTGACGACGTGGCCCTTGATGTCGAGGCCGAGGATGGCCTGCGCCGCCTCGAACGCCTCGTCGGGGTTCTTGGCGACCTTGACGCCGCCCGCCTTGCCGCGGCCGCCGGTCTTCACCTGCGCCTTGACGACGACCACGCCGCCGAGCTTCTCGGCTGCGGCGCGCACCTCCTCGGCGGTGTCGGCGACGATGCCCGGAAGCACCGGGACCCCGTACTGTTCGAACAGGTCTCTGGCCTGGTACTCGTAAAGATCCACGCTCTACTTCCAATCGGTCCGCACGCGCGACCGCGCACAGTGGCTGGTGGGTGTATGCCCGACTGGAATGTCTCGATCTCGAGATATCCGCTGGGGCCGGGTCAATGCTACTCCGCTCGCATGGCGGCTCCGAACCCGCCCGCGATCAGGGGCGATCAGGGCGGTCGGATGTCGATGGCCCGACGGTCGGCGTCGCGCTCGTCGGCGGCGGCATCGGCCGCACCTCGACGAACCGCCGTGCGGCGAGCACCGCGAGGATGCCGACGGCGGCGCCGAGCGCGGTCTCGACCACGCGGTCCGCGAGGAGCCCGAACAACGGAACGGGCGACGCGAGGTGCACGACCGTGAGGGCGAGCGGCGTGATGAACACGAGGGCCGCGCCGTAGTGCCGGCCGACGAGCAGCTCGGCGCCGAACTGGCACACGGCGATCACGAGGATGAGCACCCAGACCGGCGGGTCGGGCCAGAGCACGAGCGCCGTCGCCACGACGCCGACGAGGGTGCCGGTCACCCGGTGCACGGCCCGCTGCGCGGTGTGCGCCGCGCGCGCGGGCGGGATCACCGCGACGGCACTCACGACCGCCCAGTACGGATGCCCGATGCCGAGCGCCATCGCCGCCGCCCCCGCGAGGAGCGCGGCCGCGACGTTCTGCACGACGTTCAGCCACAGGCGCGGGTCGGACCAACCGCGGACGCGGACCGGCGTGCGGCGAGGCAGGTCTCGGAACACGGCCTTGGTGCGCCCTGGCGCCGCACGTCGGAGCACCCACCCCGACATCGCGAGCAGCCACGCGAATGCGGCCGCCGCCCATGCGATGCCCCAGCGCTGCCAGCCCGTGCCGTCGTCGATCGGCTGGGCCGCGCACACGAGCAGGCCGAACACCGCGAAGAGCGGCCCCGAGGGGGTGACCCCGAGCAGGTTGAAGGTGACGATCACACCGGTGACGAGCACGGCGAGCACCGCGGCCTCGACGCCGAGCGGGGCGTGCGCGACCGAGAGCAGGATGCCGAGTCCGGTCGCCGTGATCTGCACGACCGCGGCGGTCGTCACGGTGCGGATGCGCGTGGCGTAGGGCTCGCTGCGACCGAAGATCGCGGTCATGGCGCCGAACGCGGCGTACGCCGCCCATTCGGTGCGCCCCGTCGCGACGAGGATGGAGAGCGGGACGACGGCCGCGACGGCGGCGCGCAGCGCGACCTCGACGTCGAGCGTGCGGAACTCGCGCCACCACCCTCGGGTCGGGCGCGTCGCGCTCATGACATGCGGCCCAGGTGCACGGCCGCGTAGGCGAGGGCGGCGACGGTCTCGCCGTCGGTGATGGCGCCGTCGCGCACGAGCTGCCACACCTCGGCCCACGGCACGGCCCGCATCTGGCTGATGCCCTCTTCGTGCTGCGAGTGACCCGCGGATGCCGCGACCTCGAGCCCGGTGGCGAGGAACACCGTCTCGGGTGCGCGCGCAACACCGTTGAGCGCGTTCATGCGGCCGATCTCATGCCACTCGGAGGCCGCGTACCCGGTCTCCTCGAGGAGCTCCCGCCGCGCGGCGACGAGCGCGTCCTCACCGTCGGTGCCACCGGCGGGCACCTCGATCGAGGGGCCGACCGTGTGCCGGTCGATCGTGACGAGCAGCACCTCGTCGGCGTCGGTCATGGCGACCACGAACACCGCCGGATGCCGCATCTCGAGGACGCCGTAGATGCCGGGCTCCCCGTCGGGCCGCTCGACCTCGTCTTCGACGACGCTGATCCACGGGTTCTCGTACACGGTGCGCCGCGCGCGCGTGGGCCAGGTCACAGCTTCTCGATCGGGGCGATCTTGATGAGCAGCTTCTTCTGCCCCGCGGTGTCGAAGCTGACGTGCGCGATGCGCTTCGTGCCCTCGCCGGTGACCTGGTTGACCCGGCCCTCGCCGAAGTCGACGTGCCGGATGCGGTCGCCCGCCTCGAGCGTGAGGTCGCCGTTGTCGCGGACCGTGCCGGTGACCCGGTTGGCCCACTCGGCCTTCGGCTTGGCCGACGCGGTGACGCTGAAGCGCTCGAGGTCGCGGTCGCGCGTGCCCCACGCGCCGCCAGGGCGCCTGGCGTTGAGAGCGCGCGGCTGGGTGCCGCCGCGCGAGGTGGCCATGCCGGGAGACTGCCTCCAGTCGACGAGGCCCTCGGGGATCTCCTGCAGGTAGCGCGACGGCATCGCGACGGCGACCTCGCCGAACTGGGCGCGGCTCATCGCGAGCGAGATGTAGAGGCGCTGGCGCGCACGCGTGATGCCGACGTAGAAGAGGCGACGCTCCTCGGCCGGACCGCCGGGCTCGGACGCGGACATCTGGTGCGGCAGCAGCCCCTCTTCGAGGCCCGTGAGGAACACCGCGTGGTACTCGAGGCCCTTGGCGGTGTGCAGCGTCATGAGGGACACGGTTCCGGACGCGTCGTCGAGCTCGTCGGCCGCGGCGACGAGCGAGACCTGCGTGAGGAAGTCGACGACCGTGGCCAGCGGGTTGTCGCGGTCGAAGTCGCGGGTCTGCGCCACGAGCTCGTCGACGTTCTCGGCGCGCGTCTCGTCTTGCGGGTCGCGGCTGCGGCGCAGCGCCTCGATGAGCCCGGAGCGCTCGAGCAGGAACACGAGCACGTCGGAGACCTTCGAGGCGCCCTCGTTGGTGCCGGCCGCGATGCCGGCGGCCGAGGGCGCGAGCATGGCGGCCGCCTCGTCGAGCACCGCCGCGAGCGTCGTGATCGCGCCCGTGACCTTCGGCCCGAGGCCGAGCGCGTCTGCGGAGCGCATCGCCTCGCGGAACGTGACCTGGTTCGCCTCGGCGAAGCTCGCCAGCGCGGTCTCGGTCGCGGGGCCGATGCCGCGCTTCGGCGTGTTCAGGATGCGGCGCAGCGCGAGCTCGTCGAGCGGGTTGGCCACCGAGATGAGGTACGCCATCGCGTCCTTGATCTCGGCTCGCTCGTAGAACTTCGTGCCGCCGACGACGCGGTACGGCAGCGCCGAGCGCACGAAGATCTCCTCGAGCGCGCGCGTCTGCGCGTTGGTGCGGTAGAACACGGCGATGTCGCGGTAGGCGACGCCCGACCGGTGCAGGGACTCGATCTCGTCGGCCACGAACTGCGCCTCGTCGTGCGCGGTGTAGCCCGTGTACCCCGTGATCTTGTCGCCGTCGCCGACCGCGGTCCAGAGCTTCTTGTCCTTGCGGTCGAAGTTGTTCGAGATCACGGCGTTGGCGGCCGAGAGGATGTTCTGCGTCGAGCGGTAGTTCTGCTCGAGCAGCACGACCTTGGCGCCGGGGAAGTCGCGCTCGAACTCCGAGATGTTGCGGATGTCGGCCCCGCGGAAGGCGTAGATCGACTGGTCGGAGTCGCCGACGACCGTGAGGCTCGCGCCCGGGATGCCGCCGGTGGCGTCGGCCACGGCCCTGACGTTGAAGCCGTGGTCGGCCATCTCGGCGACCCGCTCGGCCGGGATCGGCTGCGTGAACTCGCGGATCAGCGAGTACTGCGCGTGGTTCGTGTCTTGGTACTCGTCGACCAGGATGTGGCGGAAGCGTCGCTGGTAGAGCGAGGCGACCTTCGGGAACGCGCGGAACAGGTAGACCGTCTCGGCGATGAGGTCGTCGAAGTCGAGCGCGCTGGCCGCCCGGAGGCGCCGCGTGTACTGCCGGAAGATCTCGAGGAACATGACCTCTTGGGGGTCGTTCATGTTCGCGTTGCGCGCGTACGACTCGACGTCGGAGAGCTCGTTCTTGAGCTTGGAGATCTTCGACTGCGCGCCCGCAGGGGTGAACCCCATCGTGTCGGCGTCGAGCTCCTTGATGATGCGCTTCAGGACCGTGCGGGTGTCGGCCGAGTCGTAGATCGTGAAGGTCGACGACAGCCCGATGGCCTCGGCCTCGCGGCGCAGGATGCGCACGCACGCCGAGTGGAACGTCGAGATCCACATGCCCGACGCGCCCTCGCCGAGCAGCGCCTCGACGCGCTCGCGCATCTCGGCCGCGGCCTTGTTCGTGAACGTGATCGCCAGGATCTGGCTCGGCCACGCCTCACGGCTGTCGATGAGCCCCGCGATGCGATGCGTCAGCACGCGGGTCTTGCCCGAGCCGGCGCCGGCCACGATGAGCAGGGCCTGGCCGCGGTACTCGACCGCCTCGCGCTGCTCGGGGTTCAGGCCGTCGGTGAAGCGGTTGCCGGATGCCGCGGGCGTGCCGTGCACCGCGGGTGCACCGTCTGCGGCAGGCGCCTCGCGCCAGCCGGCCGGGTCGTCGGGGTCGAGGATCAGCGTCATGTCCCGACAAGTCTAGGCGCGGCATCCGACAGCGCTCCCCCGCCTCGCATGGAACGCGGGAGCGACGCCGGACGTCAGGCGAACTCGACGAGCAGCTCCACCTCGACGGGCGAGTCGAGCGGCAGGACCGCGACGCCGACGGCCGAGCGCGCGTGGCGCCCGGTCTCGCCGAACACCTCGCCGAGCAGTTCGGACGCGCCGTTGACGACCCCGGGCTGGCCGGTGAACGACGGGTCGGACGCCACGAAGCCGACGACCTTCACGATGCGCGTGATGCGGTCGAGGGATCCGATCTCGGCGCGCACCGCCGCGAGGGCGTTGAGCATGCACGTGCGGGCATAGGCCTTCGCGTCGTCTGCGGGAACGAGGCCGTGGCCGTCGCCGACCTTGCCGGTCGCGGGCAGCGCCCCGGCCGTGAACGGCAGCTGTCCAGACGTGTGCACGTACGAGCCGGTCGCCACGGCGGGGATGTACGCGGCGACGGGCGGCGCGACATCCGGGAGCACGATGCCGAGCTCGACGAGACGGGCCTCGAAGCCGGCCATCAGGCGTGCCCCTCGCCCTCGAAGGCCTTGGCGGCCTGCGCGGCCGCAGCGGCGCCCGCGGATGCCGCGACCGACTCGGAGCCGCCGACCGGCCGCTTGAGGTACGCGACGAGGCCGCCCTCGGGACCCTGCACGATCTGCACGAGCTCCCAGCCCTCGGATCCCCAGTTGTTGAGGATCGCGGCGGTGTTGTGGATCAGCAGCGGGGTGGTGATGTACTCCCAGGTGGCCATGGGATCCTCGTCTCTCCGTCGACAGGCGGCTTGGTCGGAGTCGGCCGGCGGCCGGGCACGCGGCGACGTCGGCGCCGGTGCGGGCAGATCGTTTGCCCAGCATCCGTGCCGTTGTTTGCCAGCCTTCTCCGTTAAGCTCCACTATATGTCTGCCCAAAAACGTACGATGAGCGATGTCGGCTCCGGGGTGCTCGCATTCCTCGGCATGAGCGCTCTCGCCGGCATTCTCGTGACCGCCGCCGTGACCCCGGCCCTCGCCGTCACCGGTCTGGCCGCGAACAACAGCATCACCATGTTCGAGAACCTCCCCGGCGTGCTGCAGATCGGCGACCTGTCGGAGAAGACCGACATCTACGCCACGCAGTCCGACGGTTCGACCATCCACCTCGCCTCGTTCTTCGACGAGGATCGCGAGGAGGTGCCGTGGGAGGCCATCAGCCAGTACGTCAAGGACGCCGCGGTCGCCGGTGAGGACCCCCGGTTCTACGAGCACGGCGGAATCGACATC
Source organism: Agromyces sp. PvR057 (assembly GCF_040547485.1). Classification (NCBI taxonomy): domain Bacteria; kingdom Bacillati; phylum Actinomycetota; class Actinomycetes; order Micrococcales; family Microbacteriaceae; genus Agromyces; species Agromyces sp. PvR057. The sequence goes on along the minus strand of NZ_JBEPPT010000001.1, from coordinate 991,014 downwards.
CAGGGCACGCTGCGAGCGGCCCTCAACGAGTACGTCATCGGCGGCGCGACGCAGGGCGGATCCTCGATCACGCAGCAGTACGTGAAGAACGTGCTCATCAACAACGGCGTCAACTCCGCGAAGACCGAGGAGGAGCGCGAGGCCGCGTACGACGAGGCCACCGCCACGACGCCCGAGCGCAAGCTCAAGGAGATGCGCTACGCGATCACGCTCGAGAAGGAGTACTCGAAGGACGAGATCCTGCGGGGCTACCTCAACATCGCCGCGTTCGGCGGCCGTGTCTACGGCATCGAATCCGCCGCGCAGTACTACTACGGCGGCAAGCACGCCGCCGACCTGACCCTCGCCGAGGCCGCGAGCCTCATCGCCATCGTGAACTGGCCGGAGAAGTTCCGCCTCGACGAGCCCGACAGCGAGACCAACGGCGCTGCGACCGTCGTCGACGGGCAGCCCGTGCCGTACGCCGACAACAAGACCCGGCGCGACTACATCCTCGACCAGATGCTCAACGAGAAGAAGATCACGCAGGAGGAGCACGACGCCGCGGTCGCGACCGTCATCGCCCCGGCGATCACCCCGCCGAGCACCGGCTGCCAGACGGCCGGCGACAACGCGTACTTCTGCGACTACGTCACGTGGATCATCAAGAACCAGATGGACGACCCGGCGACGACCGACGTGAACGAGGGCGCGGAGATGCTGCAGAAGGACGGCCTCCAGATCTACACCTCGCTGGATCTCGACCTGCAGACGGCGTCCGTGGCCACGATGGCCGAGAACGTCCCGTTCACCGATCCGCGGTTCGACGTCGGCTCCGCGACGGTCACGGTCCAGCCCGGCACCGGGCGCGTCCTCGCGATGGCCCAGAACAAGCGGTTCACGAACGACGCAGAGGTCGCCGCGGCCGATGCCTCCTACACGGCCGTGAACTACAACACCGACTTCGACTACGGCGGGTCCAGCGGCCTGCAGCCCGGCTCGACGTTCAAGGTCTTCACGCTCGCCGAGTGGCTGAACGAGGGACACTCGCTGCGCGAGACCTTCAACGGCGCCCGCCGCGACTTCACGTCGTTCCCCGCCGCCTGCTACGGCGGCTGGACCGGCAACTTCAACCCGCGCAACGACGACGCGACCGGGGCGAACAACGCCGTCGACGCCACCAAGTACTCGGTGAACACCTCGTTCATGGCGATGGCCCAGCAGCTCGACCTCTGCAAGATCCGCGACACGGCGCAGGCCTTCGGCGTCCGCCGCGCCGACGGCCTCGACCTCGGCCAGAAGTTCGAGTACGACGAGAACGGTCCCGTGTACAACGCGGACGGCACGCGCATGGTGAATCCCGACGAGGTGTTCAGCCCCAGCGCCGTGCTCGGCACCGAGGAGGTCGCGCCGCTCTCGATGGCGACCGCCTTCGCCGGCATCGCGAACAACGGCCTCACCTGCACGCCGATCGCGATCGACCGCATCGTGAAGGCGAGCGGAGAAGAGGTCGCGCCGCCGGCCACGACGTGCTCGCAGTCCGTGACCGCAGAGGTCGCGCACGCGATGGACTACGCCATGGAGCAGACGTTCAACGGCGGCACGACGTCCGCTTCCGACCCCGACACCGGCGTCGCCCACATCGGCAAGACCGGTACCACCGACGGCGCCAAGGACACCTGGATGATCGGGGCGAGCACGATGGCGTCCACGGCCGTGTGGGTCGGCAACGTCACCGGCGACGCCAACCTGCGCGAGCTGCGGTTCGACAGCGGCGCCGCGGCCACCGCTCGACACCGCATGTGGCCGGCCATCATGTCGGTCGCCGACAACAAGTACGGCGGCGCCGACTTCCCCGACGCGCCGACCAGCATGTTCAAGGAGGTGCTCGTCGACATCCCGCAGGTCGCCGGGCTCACGATCGACGCGGCCAAGCAGGCGATCGAGGCCGCTGGATTCGTCTTCGCCGACGGCGGCCCGCAGGACTCGGCCCTTCCCGCCGGCACCGTGACGGGCTCCAACCCGACCGGCCAGGCCGGTCGCGGCACGACGATCACCGTCTACACGAGCAACGGCTCCCAGAAGGCCGTGCCGAACGTGGTGGGCCAACAGGCTGATGCCGCCGAGAACGCGCTGAAGCAGGCGGGGTTCAAGGTCAAGCGCCAGGACGAGGCGACCACGGATCCGACGAAGGTCGGCACCGTGATCTCGCAGAACCCCGCGGCCGACGGCGCCGCCAAGCCGGGTGACACGATCACGATCGGGGTCGGCAAGCTCAGCGGCGGCGGTACCGGCGGAGGCACCGGCGCGCAACCCGGCGGCGACGATTGAGCCGTTCGAAGCTGGCGCCGGCCGCGCAGATCGCCATCGCGATCGGCGCGGCCGGCGCTGCCGCGTTCGCGTGGGGATCCCTCGTCGAGCGCACCAGGTGGACCCTGCGCCGGGTCGAGGTCCCGGTGCTCCCCGCGGGCTCCAGCCCGATCAAGGTGCTGCACCTCTCCGACCTGCACATGGCCCCTTGGCAGCGCGAGAAGCAGGCGTGGGTGCGCTCGCTCGCCGCGCTCGAACCCGACCTCGTCGTCGACACGGGCGACAACCTCGGCCATGAGCGCGGCATCGAGGGCATCCGGGCCGCGTTCGAGCCGTTCCACGGCGTTCCGGGCGTCTTCGTCAACGGCTCGAACGACTACTTCGGACCGGTGCTGAAGAATCCGTTCCTCTACTTCTCGGGCCCGTCCGGCCACGTCCGCCGCAGCAAGCGGCTCGACATCGACGAGCTGCACGCCTTCTTCGCCGAGCTCGGCTGGCAGGACCTCGACAACACCGCGACCACGCTCGACCTGCATGGCACCCACTTCGAGTTCTTCGGCGTCGACGATCCTCACAAGGGCTTCGACCGCCTCGACCTCATCGCGGGCGCGATCGACGACCTGCGCGCCGACGACCCGCTCGCCGACGACACGTGGCCCGACGCGGCATCCCCCACCGCTTCTCGGCCGACGGTGACCGTCGGCGTGACGCACGCGCCGTACCAGCGGGTGCTGAACTCGTTCGTGAACCACGGCGCGCAGCTGATGCTCGCCGGGCACACGCACGGCGGCCAGGTGTGCGTGCCCGGCTTCGGCGCACTCGTCACGAATTGCGACATCCCGCGCGACCAGGTCAAGGGCCTGAGCGTGTGGCGTCACGGCCTTCGGTCGGCGTTCCTGAACGTCTCGGCGGGCCTCGGAACGTCGATCTACGCGCCCGTCCGCTTCGCCTGCCCTCCCGAGGCGACGCTCATCACGCTGGTCGCATCGAGCTGACCGGCCGAGTGGTCGGCGGGCCTCGGTTTATCGGCTATCCTTGTTGAGGCCCGCAAGGGCACCGGGGTGTGGCGCAGCTTGGTAGCGCGCGTCGTTCGGGACGACGAGGTCGCAGGTTCAAATCCTGTCACCCCGACACACATGATGAAGGCCTCCGCGAGAGCGGGGGCCTTCGTCGTTTCCACGGTGCGTTCAGCAGCCGGCCGGGTCCAGCCATGCTGTCCCGACGTGAGATCGGCGAGCGGATTCGGCGTGGTTCAGCCCCGCGGATGCACGACCTCGACCGCACGACCGTCGGCACCGCCGGCGCCGGACTCCGCGAGAAGCCGCACGATCGACATCTCGGGCGCCGATGCGGCGTCGGCGTCGGCCGACCGCGCCTCGACGTCGGCGAGGATCGCCTCGACATCGACGGCGACGCTCCTGGGGTCCACCGCGAGTCCGACGCCGCGGGCCTTCAGCACGGCTTCCTTCACGGTCCACGCGCGCGCGAGCGCTCGACGCCGGACCGCTCCGTCGGCGACCCGTCCGAAGCGGGCGAGCTCCTCGGGCGAGCACATGCGCCGCACGAGCTGCGGCCGTGAGAAGGCCTCGAACGGGGCCGCCTCGAGGTCCGCGCCGACGAGCACGCCTCGACCGATCGCGACCAGCATCGACGCACCGCTGTGCGCGATGCTGACGTCGATCGGCTGATCGCCGCGCAGCCTCGGCTTCTCGCCGGGGCGATGCGCACGGAACCCGGGCCAGACGCCGTCCAGGTGCTCGCGCACGAGTTCGCGCGCCCAGGCCCGCCCGATCGCGCGTCGCGCGACGAGGCGGCGGCGGCGCTCCCCCTGAACGGAGCGCGACGGTGCGAGCGGGTCGAGGTCGCTCACCTCGAGCGTCCAGTCACCGCTGCACCACCACAGGCCGTCGGCACCGCCGTGCGCCCGGGCACGCGCCCGGGCACGCGCCGGGGCGGGCGCGGTCGCGGTGCCGATGCCGGTCACGCCGCGGCGAGCCGTTCGGAGATGCCCTCGGCGAGTTCCCCGATCGTCGGGTAGTCCCAGACGATCGTGGGATCGACGTCGAGCTCGAACTCGTCCTCGATGTCGCCGCAGAGGGTCAGGGCGTAGACCGAGTCGAGTCCGAGGTCCGCGAGCGGCGTCGTCGCGTCGAACGTGCCGGCGTCGACCTTGCCGTAGGCCACGACGCGGCCCATCAGCCAGGATTCGATGGTCGGGGCATCCGTGGTCATCTGGTGTCTCCTTCTTCGAGTGGAACGGGCGGCGTCGCCGCCGGTTCCGAGATCGTGAACCGCACGTCGCGGTCGACGAGGTCGCCGGCGATGCCGACGAGGTGATCGACCTCGTCTGGGCCGAGCGGTGGGATCCGACCGGCGAGCCGCGCCTCGAGCCTGGAGAGCACGGCCCTGCGCACGACCTCGTCGCGCAGCACGGACCCTGGCGGTGCGGCGGCGCACGCGCCGGCCCAGGCGCCACCGGCGAAGAGCAGCGTCAGTCGATGCGCGAGCGCGAACGCCTCGGGCGGGGCGTCCGCCCCGAGCAGCGACGGCGAGACCTCCGATGCCTCGGTCCGGAGCCGATCGAGCTCGACGGCGAGCCGATCGAGCACCTCGACCGTGTCGGCGTCGAGCCCCTCGCGAACGATCGGATCCGTCAGGGCCGCGCCGAGCGGGTCGCTCGACCCCGCCCCGAGCGAGAGCCGGCCGAAGTCGAGCTCGTCGAGGGGGTCGCCGAGCCGGAACAGGCCGGGGTCGGTCGTCGTCGTGCGGCGCGAACGTCGGACCCACGCGGGCAGGTTTGGCAGGATCGTCAGCAGGCAGGCCGTGGAGCCGGCATGCCCGATGGGCACGACGGCGAGGTCTCGCACGAACTTCTCGACGATGTCGTACGGCGCGACCCTCGCGTAGAAGGTCGAGCCGAAGAGCACCGAGAGGTCCTGCATCGCCGACTGCAGCAACTGCGGCACGAGGTACTTCGAGGCCGCGGTCAGCACGAGGCATTCGGCCGGCGCCAGGTGCAGCGCACGCACGACGACCGCGCTCAGCGCGTCGGCGAGCCAGAGGTCGGCCAGCGCGCCGGCGAACAGAGCCCTGGCGTGCGGCAGGTCGAGCACCGCGCCACCGTAGAGCGCGCGTTCGCGGCCGTACCGCACGGCGAGGTCGAGCGTCGCGTCGACGGTCGCGACGGCGAGGGCCGGGATCACCGCGCGACTCACCTGGAACGCGGTGAGCGCCGTCTGGGCCGCCGTGCCCGTCGGTCCGACGACCGCCCCGGCGGGCACCGGCAGCTCGCGGAACTCGGCGACCCCGATGCGGCAGCCGCGCATGCCGGCCGTGAGCACGCGACGGCCGGTGTCGACGAACAGCCTCGTCGCGGCATCCTTGTGCCAGAGCAGCAGGGAATGGCTCCTGGCGCCGGGCTCGGGCGAGGTCCTCGCCATCACGAGCACGGACTCGGCGCGATCGACGTTGTTGATCACCTGCTTGACCCCGGTCAGCACCCATCCGCCCTCGCCGTCGGGCTGCGCGGTGAACTCGTTCGCGAGCAGGTCGTTTCCGTGATCGAGTTCGTGGAAGCCGACGGCGATGCGCTCGCCGCGCAGCAGCCGCGCCGCGACCTCGCGCTGCTGCGCCTCGTCGCCGGCGACCCAGACGTTGAGGGCCGCCATGAGCGAGGTGACGCCGTACCCGAGTCCGAGGGCCGGGTCGCGGCGGAAGATCGGACGCCAGCGGCGCACGAGGTCCTCGGTGGAGGCCCATCGACCGCCGAGCGACACCGGCACGAACTCCGCCGCCGCCTCCCACTCGTCGAGCAGGCTCTCGGCGGTCGTGCTCAGCCTCCGCGCGTCGTCGTCGGCCACGATCGACGCGTAGTCGAACGGTCCGGGATGCCGCGGGTCGCCGAAGAGCTCGTCGAGGTCGTCCGGCGCGGCCGCCGTCGAGATCCCCGCGTCGGCGCGGCCGTCGAGCATCGTCATGCGGCCTCCGTCCATCCGTCGAGCATCGAGACCGCCCGTGCGCGCGCGGCCTCCTCGAGGGCCAGCTCGGCGAGCGCCGACGCCGACGGCGCCGCCGCGGTCGAGGGCAGCAGGCCGAGTCGCACCGCGAGCCGGTCGAGCACCGCGGTCAGGCGCACCTCGGAGGGTGCGCTCGCGGCCTGCGGCGAGGCGAGGTCGGTGGCGATCGCGCACGCGGCGCCGAAGCAGAGGGCGAGCCGCTCGGCGAGGTCGAACGAGGCGGCCGACGGTGCGGACTCCCGCGGCGCGGCGCCGGCCGCGGCCGTGAGCCGGTCGAGCTCGGCGGCGATGCGCCTCGCGGGCACCGCGGACGGGCGCGCGCCGAGCAGGTCGACGAGCGCGGGCAGCGCGCGCAGCACCCGCGATCCGCGCTTGGTGACGAGGCGGAGCCTGGTGGTGTCGACCCAGCCGTCGTGCGCCTCGAAGCCGAAGTCGGCGACGATCTCCTCGGCGTCGACCGGGTCGGTGTCACGTGCGATCGAGGGGAACTCGTTGATGATCATGTTCAGGTTGACGACGGAGTTGCCGTCGAAGATGCCGACGACCCGGTTGTCGCGTGCCGCCTTCTGGAACGCGCCGGCACCCGCGATGCCGAGCAGCTGCGACCTCGCCCCGACGAACGGCGTGAGGTCCCGGAACAGAAGGTCGACGGTGTCGGGCACGAGGAACTTCACGAGCGCGCTGACGAGCGACATCTCCTCTGGGGTCCGGTGCGCCCCACGGGCACCGGCGTACATGACGGCCTCGGCGAGCAGCGAATCCGCGATCGCGGCTCCGAGCGTCGCCCGGGCCGCCGGGAGTCCCGCGAGCGACCGTCCGAAGAGGCGGCGGTTCGACGCGAACCCGGTGGCGATGGCGATCGCGTGATCGGCCGCGCCGAGCGAGAGCGCCGTGGTGAGCGGCCGCGTCAGCTGCAGGCTCTTCAGCACGATCTCGAGTCCGTGGCCCGGCGCGCCAACGAGTCGGTCGCCCTCGACGACCGTTCCGCGCAGCTCGAGTCCGCTGATGTCGGCACCGCGGATGCCGTGGGTCGCGACCTTGGGCCGGTACCCCAGCGTGCTCGGGTCGACCCGTTCCTTGTCGACCAGGACGAGCGACAACGCGCGCGGGCCGGCCTGGTCGGACGTGCGGGCCAGCACCGTCATCGCCCGGCCGCGCGTCGCGTTGTTGATCGGCCACTTCGTTCCGGTGATCCGGATGTCGCCGCCGATGGCGGCCGCGGTCGCCGTGTTCGAGAGGTCCGAGCCCCGGCCCGGCTCGGTGAGCCCCCACGACACCGGCTCGCCCGCGAGGACGAGTTCGGCCATCTCGCCCGCGATCGGCCCGCCCGCGATCCACGCGCCGACGGCACCGAGGAACGTCTTGCCGTGCGCGACGGCGACCGTGAGGTCCCGACCCGCGAGGCGCCGGATCATCATCATCGGCACGAACACGTCGCCGAGGCCGCCGCCGTGCGCCTCCGGCACGTATGCGCGTTGCAGCCCCCACCCGTCGACGGCGTCGACGACATCGCCGGGGAAGGCCGAGGCCTCGTCGAGCTCGATCGACCGATCCGTCGAGATCAGCGAGCCCGGCTCGCCCGGCTCGCCGAGGAACGCCTCGAACGCGCCCACCGAAGCGCGATCGAGCCGCCCGACCGCCTCGGCAGCCTCGACCGCCTCGGCGGCGACGGCAGCCTCGGTCGCGTCGATCGTCGAGGCCGGGATCGAGCCGGTCATGCGAGGCTCCGGTCGAATCCCACGCTCAGCACGGTCGCGAGGCGCTCGTCGGCGAGCAGCGAACGGGTGAGCGCGCGCTGCACCTTCCCGCTCGTCGTGCGGGGCAGCGTGCCCTTGCGGATGAAGGCGATGCCGAGCTCGGGCAGCGTGTACTCGTCGACGACCCTCCTGCGCACGGCCTCGGCCAGCCGCTCGAGTTCGTCGAGCGGCACCCGCGCCGCGTCGACCTCGGCGACGAGCCCGACGGCAGGCTGGGATCCGAGGCCCTCGAACGCCGCGCTGAGGCATCCGGACTGCAGGAACGACTCCGCGGTCGTCTCGAGGTCCTGGGGATACAGGTTCCGCCCGCGGATGATGATGAGGTCCTTGATGCGGCCCGTGATCACGAGCTCGCCGTCGACGAGCGAGCCGAGGTCGCCCGTGCGCAGGTAGCGCCGATCGCCAGACTCGCCCACGAGGGTTCCGCCGAACACGCGCTCGGTCTCCTCCGGGCGGTCCCAGTATCCCTGCGCCACGCTCGGACCGCGCACCAGGATCTCGCCGATCGCCCCCTCGGCCGCACGCAGCCCCGAGGCTGGATCCATGATCGCGATCTCGTGGCCCTCGGCCGGCGGCCCGCAGGAGACGAGGTCGACCACCCGATCGTCGGAGGTCGGTTCGTGCAGCTCCCCGGCCTCGACGCCGGCCGCATCGACCCGGATCGGGTCCACCGGCGCGGACCGCACGCTCGCCGTCACGAGCAGTGTCGTCTCGGCCATGCCGTAGGCGGGAATGAAGGCCCGGCCGTCGAACCCCGCCGCGGCGAACCGATCGGAGAAGGCGGCGAGCGTCGACCCGCGCACCGGTTCGGCGCCCGTGATGACGCCCTCGAGCGCCGAGAGGTCGAGCTCGGCCAGCTGCTCGTCGGTGACGAGCCTGGTGCACAGGCCGTAGGCGAAGTCGGGACCCACCGTGTGCGTCGAGCGGTACTGGCTGATGAGCCGCAGCCAGAGCAGCGGACGCCGCAGGAACTGGCTCGGCGAGGTGAGCACGCTGTCGGCGCCGGCGAAGATGGGCTGGAGCAGCTGACCGACGAGCCCCATGTCGTGGTAGTGCGGCAGCCAGCCCATCGTGCGCGACGCCGCGGAGATGCCGACGGCCGCCGTGATCGCGGCCTCGTTGGCCACGAGGTTGCCGTGGCTGACCATCACGCCCTTCGGCGTTCCGGTCGAGCCGGAGGTGTACTGCAGGAGGGCGAGCGACCGGGCGGTGATGGGCGGGGGCGTCCAGGACGCGGCATCCGCTTCGCCCGCGAGGGTCGTGACCTGGGTGACGGTCGCCCCGGCGGGGGCGCCGCCGGGCTCCAGTCCCATCGCGGCGAGCGCGGTGCCGTCGGTGAGCACGAGCGCGCTGCGCGAGTCGGCGATGATCGCCTCGAGGCGACCCAGCGCGGCGCCCGGTTGGCGCATCGCCGCGACCGGCACGGGGGCCGCGATCAACCCGGCGTAGAACGTCGCGTAGAGCGCCCGGATGAAGGCGAGCCCCGGATCGAACGCGAGGATCACGACCTCGCCTGCGGCATGCCCGCGCGCCGTGAGCGTCGCGGCGTCGGCACGCGCCTGCCGGTCGAAGGCCGCGTACGACCTGAACTCGGAATCGGTCGGGCTCGAGTAGAACCTGATCCCGCGATCCTCGCCCGCCGTGGCGGCCGTTCGCATCATGATGTCGACGAAGGTCGTGCTCATCACGTCGGCTCCCTCCCCTGTCGGCCGCCCGGCAGAGAGGAACGACGTCGTCCGGCGTAGCCCCGGGTGGCCCGAGCATATGGAGCCGAGTTGAACACCGTGCACACGCCGTGTTGCGCGCATGTTACGGCTCGCCCCTGCGGCACCCCCAGCTCGGGGGGCGCGATCCGGGTGTGGATATGCTGTCCGCCTGTCGGCGGCGCTCGCCGCACCCACGCCACTGGAAGGACCCTCGATGGCCAACGGACTCGGCGCACTCCGCCAACGCCTCTCGAAGCCGCTGCGGTCGCCGGGGCTGCTCGCGGCAGCCGATCGCATCCTCCTGTCGAGGCGCCACGTCGCCGGGGCGAGGGAGGGCGAGCACCACGTGCTGCTCGCGCCAGCCGGCGGCGGGAACATCGGCGACCAGGCACTGGTCGAGGCGTTCATCGAGAACGTCGACGGCCGGGTCACCGTCATCTGCCGGCGGCCGACGGACTACTCGATCGGCGACGACCGGGTGCGGGTCGTGCCCCTGCTCTCGCTCGCCTACGGCGACCTGATCGGCCACGCACGCGACATGCGCACCTTCCGCGCACTCCTGCGCACCGCGACCTCGTTCTCCGTCGTCGGCGCCGACGTGATGGACGGCGGCTACGGATACCGGGCCTCGGCCAACCGCGCGAACCTCGCCAGGCGTGCGGCCGAGGTCGGCATCGACGCCCGGATCCTCGGCTTCAGCTGGAACGCCTCGCCGCACCCGGTCGCACTCGACGCCGTGCGCGCCGCCGCGCGACACGGGGTCGAGGCGGTGCTGCGGGATCCGCGCTCGGCCGCGCGCGCCCGCGCCGACGGCGTCGCCCCCGTCGTCGACGGCGCCGACATCGTCTTCCTCGCGCAGCGCACCGATGCCGAGGCCGCGGCGGCCTGGGCCGACCGGGTGAGCGGCCCGCTCGCGCTCGTCAACTTCTCGGGGCTCGTGCCGGCCGACGGCGGGCTCGAGCCGTACATCGAGGTCGTCCGGACCCTCCGCGATCGAGGACACGGCGTCCTGCTGGTGCCGCACGTCTCCCGGCCGGGCGCCGACGACCTGCCCATCTGCCGGGCGGTGGCCGAGCGGTTCGAGGACGACGCCGACGTCGTGCTCGTCGATCACCTGCTCTCGCCCTCGGCGATCCGCGGCCTGACCGGTCGCGCGAGGCTCACGGTGACGGGGCGCATGCATCTCGCGGTCATGAGCCTCATGCACGGCGTGCCCGCCGTGACCGTGGCGACGCAGGGCAAGGTCGAGGGCCTCATGGACCTCTTCGACGCACCGCAGCTCTGCGTCGCGAGCGATCGCCTCGCGATCGACCTCGCTCGCGTCGCAGGAGAGACCGCCGACGACGCGGAGGCGCTCTCGCGGCGCATCGCGTCGCGGCTCCCCGACGTGCAGGTGCTCGCCCGCCGCAACCTCGCGCGCCTCCCCCTCAGGGATCGGACTGTTACCTCCGGGTAAACAATCGGCTCACGGCCATCGGTTCGCCGCGTCCGGCGGATACGCTGAGCGGGCTGGCGACTCGGCCGATGACGGACGCTCGAAGGACGTATTCGGTTTCGGGCGTCATGCCGGGTCGCCCGTCGGGGAGGCGGATGTGAACGGTCTGAAGCTGGTGCTGCTGATGCAGCGGGCACGCGATGCGGTCTTCTCGAAGATCGCCTCGACGGGGTTCGCGAGCTTCGGCGCGCGAACGCGGATCCTGCTGCCGTTCCGAGTGGGCAACGCCCACCGCATCTCGATCGGATCCGACGTGCTCATCGGTCCGGGTTCGTGGTTGATCGTCCCCCGACTCGACGGCCCGTCGCCCACGATCACGATCGGCGACCGGGTGCGCATGAACCAGACCTCGATCTCGGCTGTGCAGAGCGTCGTCCTCGAAGACGGCGTGGCGATCGCACGGGGCGTGTACATCTCGGATCACACGCACGGATTCGACGACCCCGACGTCTTCATCCGCGACCAGCCGCTCTCCCGCGTCGCGCCCGTGCGCATCTGCCGCGGAGCGTGGATCGGCCAGAACGCGGTGATCATGCCGGGCGTCACGATCGGCGCGGGCGCCGTCGTCGGCGCGAACTCCGTGGTGCGCGACGACGTGCCGGCGCGGTGCGTGGTCGCGGGTGCGCCCGCCCGCGTCATCCGGGAGCTGACGGCGTGAGCGAGCACACCGACGCCTCGTACGCCCTGTCCGAGGACGACGCCGGAGCCGAGGCCGACCGGAACAGCCGACCCGACCCGACCGACTTCGTCTTCACGTTCAGTTACGAGACCTACACCGATGCGGTCCGGCGCGGCATGATGCGACCGCCCGACCGGATCCTGTCGAGCCTCATGCGCAGCCCAGAGGTGCGGCGCCTGCTCGTCGCGGACCCGTACCGCTGGATGCCGCGCGTCGCCGCATCGCCGCTGCTCGATCGGGATGTGCGGTTCCCCGAGGACGAGCGCATCGCGTACCACCGGCCCGCTCGGCTCCGGCGCGAGGATCCGGTCGACCTGCCGGGCGTCGCGACCGAGTACTCCCGCTACGCTCGTTCGCTCGAGCGTGCCGCGAGCCGCCAGGGCCTGATCGCGCCGCACCTGCTCACCACGAATCCGCTCGTCGCCGGCTTCGCGCCGGCCGACTGGGCCTCCGGCGTGACCTTCTTCGCCCGCGACGACTGGCTGAGCTCGCCGGCCAGGCAGGCGTACTGGCCCGCGTACCGCGAGGCGTATCGACGCATCGCCGAGACGGGCCGGTCCGTCGCCGCGGTCTCGGCCGAGATCATCGACCGCATCGGGCCGACCGGGCCGGCGATGGTCGTGCCGAACGGCGTCGAGCCCGACGAATGGCTCGGCCTGCTGCCCGCGGCCCCGGCCTGGTTCGCCGAGATCCCCGGTCCGCGCGCCGTCTACGTCGGCACGCTCGACTCGCGGCTCGACGTGCCCGGCATCGCGGACCTCGCCACGCGCAGGCCAGAGCTCCAGGTCGTGCTGCTCGGTCCATGCCCCGATCCCGAGTACGTCGCTGCGCTTCGCCGGTTCGCGAACGTGCACATCCACCCGAGCGTCGCGAGGGCCGAGCTCGTCGCGACGCTGCGGAACGCCGAGGTGTGCCTGCTGGCGCATCGGCGAACGCCGCTCACCGAGGCGATGAGCCCGCTCAAGGTCTACGAGTACCTCGCGGCGGGCATGCCCGTCGTCTCGATCGACCTCCCGCCGGTACGCGGCATCGACGACCGCGTGCTGCTCGTCGACAGCGTGGCCGACTTCGCCGACGTCGTCGATGACGCGCTCGAGCTGGGCCGGGTGCCCGAGGAATGCCGCATCGACTTCATTGCGGCCAACTCGTGGTCGGCGAGGCACGAGATGGTGTTCGCGCTCGCACGGGCCTGACCCCGCCACCCCCCGTTCCACGGGATTTGCCCCCCGTTCGGAGGGCACCGCGCGCCGCTTTGTGTCGAGGATGTATCACCCGGCTGAAGAGCCTGTGAACAGGGGGGCACGAGCCTTACGGCGACTGGTCGTGGCTGCTTTGATCGGCGCAGAGCGAGTTTCGAAGACGTCGGTTCCCGATCGACGGTCGGTCAGGAACCGGAGGAGCCGCTCGATCTCCCAACAGGCAACGACCGCCTAGCCAAGTACCCATTCCATGCGGGCTCCGGCGGTCATCCGTGACCTCGGGATCCGCTGCACGCTGACTGACGTCCAGGGGGCCCGATGTCCAGTGAGGCCGAACCGATCACCCGAATCGGCATTCCCGGCGAGCGCCTGCTCGAACGGGCGTCGGCCGTCGGGCAGCGGGTGGTCGCCCAGCCGAGGCGACTGGGGTGGCGTCGCCGTCTCGTGGTCGCGATCTCGATCACGGATGCCGCGGTCGTGCTGTCCGCGCTGCTCGTCGCCCAGCTGCTGCGCTTCCAGACCAACGGGTTCCGCGCGTCGACGCCCCAGTCCGACCTCGCGTATCTGACGTTGACCGCGGCGATCGCGGTCGGATGGCTCGTCGCCCTCTCGGCCACGCGGTCGCGCCTGCTGCGCAACATCGGCACCGGGTTGGTCGAGTACCAGCGCGTCGTGAACGCGACCTTCCTCACGTTCGGCACCCTCGCGGCGGTCGCGTTCCTGTTCCAGATCGACATCGCACGCGGCTACCTCGCCGTCGCGTTCCCGCTCGGCCTCGTGCTCCTGCTGCTCGGTCGCGTCGCCTGGCGCGGGGCCCTGCACTCGATGCGCCGCGTCGGCCGCTGCACGACGGGGGCGATCATCGTCGGCCGCCCCGACGACGTGGCCAGGGTCGCCGGAGAGCTCCGGCGCAAGTACCGCGTCGGCTACCGGCCGATCGGGGCGACGTACGCGGGCACCTCGCGTTCCGCGAAGCGCGACGAGATCGACCTGCCCGCCATCGAGTTCAAGGACCTCGCGGCGACCTCCAAGCGCACCAGGACCCGCGCCGTGATCGTCGCGGGCGACCTGCCCGGCGGGAACGCGACCATCCGCCGGCTCGGGTGGGACCTCGAGAACGCGAACACGGAGCTCATCCTCGTCTCGCGGCTGACGGATGTCGCGGGCCCCCGCATCCACCTCCGCCCGATCAACGGGCTGCCGATGGTGCACGTCGACCTGCCGCAGTACTCGGGATTCGCGCACGCGCTCAAGCGGGTCTTCGACGTGGTCGTGGCCGGAGGCATCCTGCTGCTGCTGCTCCCCCTCATCGCGGGCATCGCCATGACGGTGCGCCTGACGAGCGTCGGCCCCGTGCTGTTCCGCCAGGAACGCGTGGGCGTGGGCGGGTCGCGCTTCACGATGCTGAAGTTCCGTTCGATGGTCATCGACGCCGAGGCCCGCCTGGCCGAGCTGCAGTCCCGCAACGAGTCCGACGGGGTGCTGTTCAAGCTCAAGGACGACCCGCGCATCACCCCGATCGGCAGGACCCTGCGCCGCTACTCGCTCGACGAGCTCCCGCAGCTGTGGAACGTGCTCATCGGCGACATGAGCCTCGTCGGCCCTCGCCCGCCGCTGCCCGCCGAGGTCGACCGCTACGAGGAGGACGTGAACCGGCGCCTGCTCACCAAGCCCGGCATCACGGGCCTCTGGCAGGTCAGCGGCCGCTCGAACCTCACGTGGGACGAGAGCGTGAAGATCGACCTCTACTACGTCGAGAACTGGTCGCTCACGGGCGACATCGTCATCCTGCTGAAGACCGCGCGAGCGGTCGTCGGCAGCCACGGCGCGTACTGACCACCCAGCCCTCGCTGCGAGCAGATCGGACCAGCACATGACCGGATTGATCGTCCAGGAATGGATCGAGGAGTCGGGCGGCGCCGAACAGGTGCTCGACGGGCTCAGGTCGGCACTGCCGGATGCCCGCGTCGCGTGCCTCTGGAACGACGACCAGACGCGCTTCCCCGCGCACACCGTCGACGAGTCGTGGCTCGCGCGCACCCCGCTCCGCGGGCGCAAGGCCCTCTCGCTCCCCCTGATGTCCGGCACCTGGAGGCGGGGCTGGGGGTCGCTGGAGCCCGAATGGGTCGTCACGAGCAGCTACGTCTTCGCGCACCACGCCGGGTTCGGCACGTCGCGCGGCATCCCGAAGTTCTCGTATGTGCACACGCCGGCGAGGTACCTCTGGGAGCCCGACCTCGACAGCCGGACCGTCGTGCCGCTGGCCGGCCTCGCGCGGGCCTACCTGCGAGGGGTGGATCGCCGCGCCTCGGCGTCGTCCGGGTCGCTCGCCGCGAACAGCGCGTTCGTCCGCGACCGCATCCGGCGCGCGTGGGATCGCGACGCGCGGGTCATCCACCCGCCCGTCGACGCGGCGTCGATCGCGAGCGTGCCCGACTGGTCGGTGCACCTGGCGCCCGCCGAGCGCGAGCTCCTCGAGTCGCTGCCGGATCGCGGGTTCCTCATGGCGGCGTCGCGCCTCGTGCCGTACAAGCGCCACGACGCGGTGATCCGCATGGGCGCCCACCTCGGGATCCCCGTCGTCGTCGCCGGCTCCGGACCGGAGCGCGAGCGGCTCGACGCGCTCGCCGCGTCGGCACCGGTTCCGGTGCACGTGCTGGGGCGGGTCTCCGACGAGCTCATGCGGGCGCTGTTCCAGCGCGCGCTGGCGTTCGTGTTCCCGCCCGTCGAGGACTTCGGCATCATCCCCGTCGAGGCGATGGCCGCGGGCTGCCCGGTGATCGTCAACCGGGTGGGCGGTGCGGCCGAGTCGGTGATCGATGGCGTCACCGGGGTGCATTACGACCCCGACGACCCGAGCGGCTTCGCGGCGGCGGTCGAGGCCGTCAGGGCGATCGCTCCGGATGCCGCGCGGGCACGTGCGCTGGAGTTCGACGAGACCCGCTTCGTCGCCGAGGTGCGCGACTGGGTGCTGGGCGATCAGGCCGTCGCGAGCTCGCGTCCGAACAGCGTGGCCTCGGCCCGCGGGTAGCCGTCGAGCCAGTCGGCTCGGCGGCGCCACACGGTGCGCCACGGCGCCCTGCTGCGCCGGGTGAGGGTCTCGAGCCCTGCCCGGACGCCGACGCCCGTGACGAGGAGGAACACGCCGATCGAGGCGCGCACCGGCGACCAGGTCTTGCGGAGGAGCGTGACCTTGCCGGCCATGACCATGCAGCCCTTCGCCCCGCCGGCGTCGCTCGAACCGCCCACCTCGTGCACGATCTCGGCGGCGGGCACGACGACCCGCCGCAGGCCGGACCGGCCGGCCCTGAGGCTGAACTCGGCGTCCTCGCCGTAGAGGAAGTACTCCTCGTCCATGCCGCCGAGCCGCTCCCAGTCGTCGCGACGCGTGAGCAGCAGGCAGCCGGTGATGATCGGCACCTCGCGCACGGTGTCGCGCGGCCACGAGCCGAGCGACTCCGGGTCGAAGACCGGCGAGTGCTTGAAGGCCGTCGAGGCCATCGTGGCGAACATCGCGAGCGACCACAGGCTGGGAGCCCCCCAGCACGAGCTGGGGTCGACGGTGCCGTCGGGGCGCAGCGTGCGGCCGCCGAAGACGCCGTACTCGGGGTGCGTTCGTGCGAACCCGAGGAGCGCCCCGAGCGAGCCGGGCAGCGTGATCGTGTCGGGGTTCAGGAGCAGCACCCATGAGCCGGACGCCGCGCGCGCACCGAGGTTCACGCCGCGGGCGAAGCCGAGGTTCTCCCCCGCGGGGATGACCGTGACGGGGGCGTCGGCGAACCGCTCGCGGAACGCCTCGACGCTCCCGTCGGTCGAGCCGTTGTCGACGACGACGAGTTCGAGGTCGACGTCGGGCGATGCGTCGAGGACCGACCGCAGGCACGCGGCCGTCGCCTCGCGCGTGTTGTAGTTCACGACCACGATGCTGAGTTCCGGCACACTGTCTCCACTCACGGCTCGGTCCATGTCGCGTCGCGCCTCAGATGCTCACGGGCTCGAGGTCGTCGCGCCGCGTGACGCGCCAGCGGGACGCCTCCTCGAGGTCGGCCGCGGTGATCTCGTCGGCCGGGCGCACGATCGCGAGGCCGCGCTCGGCGAGGAACGCGGCCAGGTCGTCCTGGTGGGCGTCGACGTGCTCCCCGTGCCCGACCGAGCGCGCCGCGAGCACGGGCACCCGCCCGGCGCTGAGCGCGGCGAGCGCGGTGCCCGTTCCGGCGTGGCCGATGACGACGTCGGCGCGTTCGAGCTCGGCCGAGAGCACGGCCGACGGCACGGTGGGCTTCGCGTCGATCGCGAGGCCCGTGACATCCGTGGACCCGGTCTGCCAGAGCACCTCGGCGTCGGCGGGCAGGGCCCGCACGGCCGACTCGATGAGGCGGCGGAACCCGTACTCGCCGTTGCCGCCGACGGTCACGACCGCGCGTCCGATCGACGTCGTGACCGTGCCGGCTCCGGCCCCGGTCGCCGGCGCGTCGGGCACCGCCTCGACCTGGAACCCGTCGAAGACCGACAGCGCGTAACCCCACCGCTCCGACGTGCGATTCGGATACTGCACGTAGCGGCGGACGTTCGGGATGCGGTCGATGAGCTTGCCCGTCGTCGAGAGGTCGGTCACGCGCGTGGCGCTCTCGACGTAGCTGAACGGCACGCGTCGCAGGAGCGCGGGGATGAGCGCCGAGAGGGCGATCTGCGCCCCGGAGCTGACCACCCGGTCGACCCCGTGGTCCGAGAGCGCACGCGTCGCGATGCGGGTGTCGCGCAGCACGCCGATGGTGTCCCGGGGCGGCCTCGTCGGCACGTGCACGACCGTCTGGCCGTCGAGGAGGGATCGGCTCTGCGCGGTGTCGTCGGTCATCCAGACGACGTCGTCGCCCGCGGCGATGCGCGGTGCGAGCATGTGCAGCTGGGCGAGGTGCCCTCCGGAGATGGCCACGAGCATGGTGGTCATGCGACGCCCTTCTCGAGTGCCTGCCAGGCGATCTCGGCGATCACCTGCTGGCCCGTGATCGACGGGTGGAAGTGGTCGATCGAGGAGATCTCGTCGGTCGTGAACGGGTACGCGTAGACCGCCCCTTCGTCGTCGATGCAGCGTTCGGCGGCGGCGCAGACCTGTTGGATGACCGCGTTGTACTCGACGACCCTGGCCGCGACCGCGTCGCGCCGTTCGTTCGCCTCGGCGGAGTCGTCGTCGGCCGAGCCGAGCAGGTTCTTGCACGACGGACTGGAGTTCCACGCCTGCACCGCACCGCCGTCGCTGCGCCCGATCTCCCAGAGGTGGTGCAGGTCGGGCACCGAGAGCACGAGGATCGTCGCGCCGGGCACGTCGTCGTTCAGCCTCGTGAGCAGCTGCCCGAGCCGAGCCTCGTAGTCGGCCGTCGAGGTCATCTCGCCGAGGGTGGGCGCGCACGCGTCGTTGCCGCCGAGCAGCACGGTCACGAGCTCGGGCTGGGCGGCCACGACCTCGTCGGCGAGCCCGAGCGCGTCCTCGACGTCGCCGCCGTCCTTGGCCGCGTTCACCACGTTCGGTTCGGTTCCGGATGCCGCGGCCAGGCGTGCGGCGATCGAGCCGACGGCGGGGTCGCTGCCGCCAGACCACGACGCCTTCGCGCACTGCCCGGGCTCGGCGCAGGCGTTGACGCCGAGCGAGACCGAGTCGCCGAGGATCCCGAGGGTGGCCACGGTCGGCGCCCCGGTCGGCTGCTCGAGCTCGGTGAGGTCGGGCGGCGCCGCGGCGCTCGGGGCGCACCCGGCCAGCGCCGCGATCGCCAGCACGGCGAGCGCCGCGCCGAGGAGCTTCGAGGATCTCGTCACGAATCGGCCTTCCTGTGGTCGGTCGCCGGTTCGGCGAGCTGCCTGCCCGAGTCGCGCGGGTCGAGCAGGTCGACCGGGTCGCGCGGCTCGACCGGCTCGAGCAGGTCGACCGGGTCGCGGAGATCGGCCGGTTCGGCCGGCTCCGCCTGCGCCGCGGCATCCGCCCCGCCCTGGGCCCTGGCTGCGGCCGGCTTGCGCACCTGCTTGACGAAGCCGATGATCGCGGCGAGGTCGCGGCGATAGGCGGGGATCGCGAGGCAGAGGAACAGCGGCACGACGCCGGCTGCGGCGCCGAGGAGCAGCTGCACGATGTTCGGCAGCCCGTCGGTCAGGCGTTCGACGCCGTAGGCGGCGCCGAAGCAGAGCGGCGCGAGGATGACGGGCCGGTAGATCGGCTTGAGGATGTCGCCGACGCGCACGAACGTGCCGACGGTCGCGTAGTAGAAGCCGGGGATGAGCAGCACCATGGTGAGCAGGCCGTAGACGAGGGCGAGTCCTTCGACCCCCGCCCACCAGATGCCGAGGAAGTAGCCGGCGATCACCATCGGTCGGGTCACGAGGTAGTAGACGAGCTGGCGGTGCGCGCGCCCGAGCGTGATGTACAGCCAGCCGAGCACGCTGCCGATCGACTGGGCGATGCCGGCGATCGCGAGCAGGCTGAAGAGCGTCGCCGCCTGCTCCCACCCGGGCCCGAGCAGGATCGCGATGAGCGGCTCGGACACCGCGGCGGCCACCGCGTACACGGGGATCGTCAGGTACCCGATGATCATGAGCGCGCCGCGGATGTACCGGCGGTAGCGGTCGCCGTCGTCCTGCAGCTTGCTCAGCACGGGCAGCGCGACGCGGCCGAGCGTGCCGTTCAGCTGCTGCATCGGCAACAGGTAGAGCGCGTACGCACGCGAGTACTGGCCGAGGGCGGCCGGTCCCATCTGCTGGCCGATGATGACGTTGTCGGCGTTCTTCGCCGCGTAGTTCAGCAGCTGGACGCCGAAGATGCTGCCGCCGGTCGTGACGAGGGGCACGACGTCGCGCGAGATGTGCGGTCGCCCGAACTTCGGCCGCGACGCGACCCAGAGCGCGATGAGCCGGTACAGCTGGCCCGCGCCCGACATGACGACGAGCGACCAGACGCCCCATCCGAGCGCGGCGGCGCCGATGCCGAGCACGACGCCGCAGAGCATCGAGACGACGTCGATGTTCGCGAGCGTGCCGAACCTGAGGTCGCGCTGCACCCGCGCCTGCATGGGCATCGAGAGGCCGTTGATGAGCAGGATCGGCGCGATCGCGAGCGTGAGCGGGACCAGCCGCTCCTCGTCGTAGAGCAACGCGATGAGCGGGGCGCACGCGGCGATGAGCACCATGAGCCCGACGCCCAGCGCGACCGAGAGCCACATCACGCTCATCCACATGCGCTCGCTGAGCTTCTTGGCCTGGATGATCGCGCCGGTGAGCCCGAAGTCGCGCACGAGGTCGGCGACGCCGACGATGGCCGTGACCATCGCCACGAGTCCGAAGTCGGCCGGGGTCAGCATGCGCGCCAGCACGACGGTCGACGCGACCTGGATCAGCGTCTTGCCGCCGAACCCGCCCATCGTCACGAACACCCCGCGCGACGAGGTGTGCGCGAGCCGGTCGGTACCGGGGCCGCTCATGCCGTCACCCGGCTGGTGTCGTCGCGCGCCCAGTCCCGGGAGGCGTCCGCGACGATCGCCCGGTGCGCACGAACCCGCGGGATCGTCGAGGTCGCGCAGTACACGGCGAACGCGGGCCAGAGCGACGGGCGCCTCGCCACGCGGCGGATCAGGTTGCCCATCCGGTCTCCGATCGGGTCGTCGGACTGCAGTCGCTCGTCATCGGGGAGTTCGAGGTTGCCGCGCGCGATGCGCGTCGTCCTCCGCAGGTGCGAGCCGAGGGTCCGGGCGCTGCGCACCGTGAAGACGTGTCCGTCGAGCGTGCCGCGTTCGTCGAGCGCGAAGAGCTGCTGCACGTATCGGTCGTCGGCGATCACGTCGGGCCACGATCCGAACCGCTCGCGCCCGGCCTGCGAGAGCGCGTACACGCCCGACCCGATGTGACCCTGGCGGCGGTAGTCGGTCAACTCCCAGATGCGGTAGTGCGCCTGCACGGGCCACGAGGACGACGCGGTGTCGACCTCGAAGCGCGGCGAGGCGATGAGCGGGCCGTCCGGCCGGTCGAGCAGGTCGGCGAGCGCGAGCAGCGCCGGCAGGTCGAGGAGCACGTCGGCATCCACGTAGGCGCGCGGGAACGCGGTCGCCGCGGCATCCCCGGCCTCGAGGGCCGCGATCTTGGACGCGGTCTCGATCTCGACGACGCGCACGGTCGGCTCGAAGGTCCTGGCGATGCGCACGGTCGCATCGGTGCAGCCGTTCGCGACGACGATGATCTCGCACTCCGCCGCGCGCGGGTCGGCCACGAGCGCCTCGAGCAGCCGGCTGATGATGGCGGCCTCGTCGTGCGCCGGGATGACGATCGACATCCTCGCCGTCATCGCGTCGCCCCCTCGAGCGCGACGCCGGTGCCGGATGCCTCGTCGGCGCTCGGCTCGTCGACGGATGCCGCGGCCGCCGCGCGTTCGACGACCGGCCGCCTCGGCGCCTCGGTGAGCAGCCACGCGCCGACGGCGAGCAGGATGCAGAGGATGAAGAAGGTCTGGAAGAAGCCGAACGCGTCGTAGAAGAAGATCGCCGCGATGTAGCCCGAGATGGCCACGGCGATCGCGAGCGCGAGCACCGCGTGACGACGCTCCGCGGCCTGCGCGAAGGCGAACCGCAGCAGCATGATCGGGGGCACGAGCAGGAACACGGCGAGGCCGAGCACGCCGAGCGCGCCGGTCTCCATGAGGGTTCCGAGGAACTGGTTGTCGAGGATGAACGCGTTCGCCTCGTCGCCGATCACGATGCGGCTGCCGAACCCGCTGCCGAAGAACGGATGCTGCTGCACCTCGGCCATCGCCGGTTCGAGGTCGGCCAGGCGGCCGGCGCCGCCCATTCCGGCGGAGGTGTACTGCGAGGCGACGAGCGAGTCGACGTCGAGGAAGGACAGCACCATCGACTCGAACACCTTGGGCACGACGGCGGCCGCGAGCAGCAGCACGGGCAGGGCGAGCGCGAAGATCGCCCCGGCCACCTTCGGGTGGAAGACGAGCGTCACGAGGAACATGACCGCGAGCACGACCACCGCGGTCCGCGAGATCGCGGCCATGATGCCGCCGAAGAGCATGACGGTCGCGCCGCCGTAGACGATCTTGCGGTTGATCTCGTTGAGCGGCCAGGCCGCGTACTTCGCGAGGTAGATCGCGAGCGGGATCAGGATGCAGAGTGCGACCGCGAGGGCGATGGGATGCTGCGCCGAGCCGAACGCCCGTGCGACGCCGGCCCTGCTGACGTCGCCGCCCTCGCGGAGGAGGGTCAACGGCAGGAAGTTGCCGAGCACGAGGAACACGTTGAACCGTGAGAACCGCTCGATGAGCGCGAAGAACGAGACGACCACGCCGGCCCAGGTGACGAACGTGATCAGCAGCATGACGTCTCGCTCGCTGCGCAGCAGGAGGCGGAAGGCGTAGAAGACCGCGAGCATGAAGAGCATCTGGACGATGCCGCCGACGGCGGTGCCGATGAGCGCCTGGTTCGCGAGCCCCGTGACGTTGACGACGAACGACACCGCGATGGTCACGAGGAAGATGCCGATCGGCCATCCGAACGCGACGGGCCGCCAGCGCACCTCGGGCTTCAGGATCAGCGAGACCACGAGCGCGACGATCACGATGCCGAGCACGAGCCGGTAGGGCTCGAGCTGGAACGGCAGCGGGATCGGGATCGCGTACCGCCGGGCCGGAACGAGCATGATGACCGCGGCGAGGCCGATGATCATCGCCGTCCAGGTGAAGATGAACCGCCGGAGCAGCACGATCGCCGCGACGAGCCCGATCGCCGCTGCCGCCATGAGCGGCGGCAGCAGCAGCACGGCCGCGAGGGAGACGACCGCGAGCACGGTCGCCGCGGCGATCACGCGACGACGACTCGGCCGATCGGCTGCGGGCGGCGTCGGTCCGAGGCGCTGCTCGCCGTCGCGGGCGTCGAGCGCCCCCGGGGCGTGAGCGACGCTCATGCGAGCCTCAGTCCGACCGGGTGCCGGCGCCGACCAGGACCTGGTCGTCATCGGCGTTCTCGAGGTCCTCGGTGTCCGTCGCCTCAGGTGCGGCCTCCGCGGAGCCGCCGGCCGTGGTCGGCGCGCTCGAGCGTCGACGCGATCGGCTCCGCGTGCCGCGGTTCGAGCGCTTAGACCGGAAGGCGGCGAGCACGAAGGCCAGTGCGACGAAGCCGAGGAAGACCGCGAAGCCGGTCACGACGATCGGGATGGCGGGATTGCTCGTCTCGCCGGCCACCGCCGCGCCGGAGGCGAGGACCTCGAGCTCGACGCGGTTCTCGGGGGCGATCTGCTGAGCCGTCTGCTGGTCGCCGACGTAGCCGACGAAGACGTCCGTCGCCGTGGAGCTGAGCTCCTCGGCACGTTCAGGTGTCGCTGCGGTGCCCACGATCTGCAGGACCGGGAGCTTCAGCGAGCCGGGGAAGCGCTCGTCGCCGGCCGGCTGGGTCGTGCGGCGGATCGCGGTGATCGACTCGGTGTCCTCGTCGAGCTCTCCCGTGCTCGCCTCGACCTCGGAGATGATCTCCTCGCTCGAGACGAGGTACGCGTAGATCTGGGTCGAGGCCGCGAGGTCGAGCGGCTCGGGCGCGGTCACCCCCTCCTCGATGGTCTGGCCGGGGACCTGGGACTGGTAGAGGGTGTCGTTCGGACTCGTCACGAGCACGGTCGTGCTCGCCGTGTACGACTGGACCGCACGCGACTGGACCTGGCCGTTCGTGATGGTGAAGCCCGCGAAGAACGCGGCCACCACAGCGACGATCAGCCCGAACGCCAGCAGCCATTTGTAGCTCCACAGCGTCTGCAGGTACTTCGGAGTCTCCATGTGTTCGTCTCCCTCACGTTCGCGACAGGACTGTCGTGGACTGCCGATGCTCCCCGTTCCGATCGCTCGGAATCCGGTGCGCCATCGCAGTGAGATAGAGGAACACTTCGTCATGCTCATAGTGCGGCCGGGGTATTAACGACGTCACCGCTTTCTGTTGCGGGCCTGTTAACTCTCCGAGTCGAAACGACGCACGTCGTTGTGCCCGTCGCGCTCGACCTCGATGGTTGGAAGGACACAGTCGGCGTCACGGGGGTTTGCCATGGGCTCTACGAGATCGGCGAGGGACGGCGAGCGCTTCTCCATCCTCTACAGCTTCCCGCACGCCTTCGGTGCCCCCGGCATCGGGTGGACCGCCTGGAACCAGGTGAACGAGCTGGTGCGCGCCGGCCACGACGTGCACCTGGCGACCACGAGCATCGCGCGACCGGTCGACGGCCTCGCCTCCGTGGCGACCTCGCTCGAGGTCGCCGGACGGCGCATCCCGCATCGGGTCCTCGGCCGCGATCGCTCGCTCGCCTGGCACGACCGGTTCGCGGCGCGGGCCGTCGCCAGGCGCCGACCCGACGTCGTGCACGTCTGGCCGCTCGCCGCGACGCGCACCATCGAGGCGGCGCGGGCGCGCGGCATCCGCTCGTTCCGCGAGGTGCCGAACACGCACACGGCGAACGCCTACGAGGTCGTCGCGGCCGAGTCGGCCAGGCTCGGCATCGCACCGCGCGACGGGTCCTCGCATGCGGCCGACCCCGTGCGGCTGGCGACCGAGGAACGCGAGTGGGCCACCGCGACCGCGCTGCTCGTGCCCTCCGACGCCGTCGCGACCACGTTCCTCGACCGCGGATTCGACGAGTCCCGGCTGCGGCGGCACCGGTACGGGTGCACGCCGCCAGGCCCGGTCGACCGCCACGACGTCGACGGCGCCCCGCTGACCGCCGTGTTCCTCGGGCGGGTCGAGGCGCGGAAGGGCCTCCACTTCGCGCTCGACGCCTGGCTCGCCTCCGAGGCGAGCGAGCATGGCACGTTCCTGGTCTTCGGGGCGGTCGACGAGGCGTACCTCGCGGTGCTCGGCGATCGCCTCGCGCACCCGAGCGTCCAGCTTCGCGGCCTCACCGCGTCACCCCTCGACGAGCTCGCACGGGCCGACGTGCTCGTGCTGCCGAGCATCGAGGAGGGCAGCGCGCTCGTGACCTACGAGGCGCAGGCGGTCGGCTGCGTGCCGCTCGTCTCGACCGCGGCCGGCGCGCTGCTCGAGCACGACGTGCACGGCCTCGTGCACGAGACCGGCGACGTCGCGACCCTCACCGCCCAGCTCGACCTGCTCGCGAGCAGTCCGGAGGTCCTCGCGCGACTCCGTCGCGACGCACTCGCGCACGGTCCGCAGCTCACCTGGGCGGCGGCGGCGGCGAGCCTCGTCGAGGCGTACACGTCGCAGCCGACCCTCGCAGTGAATGGAATGGTGCGTGCCGACGCCGCGTGATCTGGCCGTCATCGTCTGCACGCGCAACCGTGCCACGATGCTCGGAGCCGCACTCGAGTCGATCCTGGCGTCCGTGCCCGGCGACGTCGAGGTGCTCGTCGTGGACTCCGCCTCCGACGACGGCTCGACCCGTGACGCCGCGATCGCCGCGGGCGCGGCGTACGTGCGCAGCGACATCCGGGGCCTCTCGATCGCCCGCGACCTCGGCCTGCGCACCAGCACCCGGCCGCTCGTGCTGTTCACCGACGACGACTGCGTCGCCGTGGCCGGCTGGATCGACCCGGTGCTCGAGCACTTCGGCGACGAGCTCGTGGGGGCCGTCACCGGGCGCATGCTCGACCACACGCTCGTCGGCACCGGCGGCGTCGCGCCGCCGAAGCGGTACACGCGCACCGTGCAGGGCATCGACGCCGGGCACGGCGCGGTCATGGCGTTCCGGCGCGAGCTCGTGCTCGAGCTCGGCGGATTCGACCCGGTGCTCGGCGCCGGGCGCAGGCTCGCCGGGGCGGAGGACCTCGACATGTTCTGCCGCGTGCTCGAGGCCGGGCATGCGATCGTGCACGACCCCTCCTGCGTGATCCACCACATGAACACCCGCCAGGGCGACTCGTACACGGAGCTGCACCACGGCTACGGCCTCGGGCTCGGCGCCATGGCCAACAAGCTCCTGCGCCTGCGCTTCACCGTCGGCGTCGCCGCACTGGCCGTGCTCCTGAAGCGCACGGGCGGCCGGGCGCTCCGACACCTCCGCGACCCCCGCAAGGGCAAGGCCGACCGGGCGATGCTGCGCGGCATCGGGCAGGGGTTCTTCGCCGGCGCCGGCATGCGCCTCGACGGCTCGACGTTCGTCGACGAGCATCCGCCGCCGACGACGCCCCTCGAGTCCCCGATCGATCGAGACCCCGGGAGGGCACGATGAGCGACCCCGAGGTGAAGGCCGAACTGATCGGCACGCTCGACGAGAAGTACGTGGCCAACGTGATCGCCTTCGAGTCGATGATCGCCGCGGCCGCGCTGATCCTCGACGGCGAGCGGATGCGCGGGGCCGACGGGGCGATCGACCTCGCCGCCGTGCAGGCCCGCCTCGCGGCGCTGACCTGGCAGGTTCCCGCGATGCGGCAGCGGCTCGCCCCCACGCCCCTTCGCGCGACGACGCCCGCCTGGGTGCCCGTCGCGGAGATCGACATCGCGAAGCACGTGACGCTGCATCCGAGCATCGAGCCCGACGACCCGAAGCGGGTCGAGATCCTCACGGGCCGCCTCAACGGACCCATGGACCTCTCGCGCCCGCTGTGGGACTTCCGCGTCGTCGAGCTGGACAGCGGCCGGGTCGCGATCGTCGCCCGCTACCACCACGTCATCGGCGACGCGCTCTTCGGCCTGAAGATCGGCGACGTGGTCGCCGGCACGACGCCGACGCCGTTCATTCCGGAGGTCACCGCTGCGGAGCGCGACGCCGTGGGCGTGGCCCCGCGAACCGGTGTCGGCATCCTCGCCATCGCCTGGCGCGCCTGGTGGGCCGACCAGGGCAGCCCGGGCGCGGCGTGGCACGAGTACTGGCGCAAGCCCTTCACCCGCCGCCTCCGCCGGTGGGGCGGCCGCGTCATCCGTCCCGTGAAGAATCGGGCGATCGTGACGTCGGGCGAGGCCGAGCGCCTGCTCGTGCCGCGCCACTCCCGCTCCCTGGAGGTCGAGCTCGGGCCGGCGATGAAGCTCGCGTACCGGCTCGGCGGCACGATCCACGACCTCACCGTGGCGGCGACCCTCCGCGCCGTCGCGATGCTCGAGCCCGACTCCGAGACGGTGTCGCTGCTCGTGCCGATCTCACGTCGCACGCGAACGGATGACGCGGCGCGCAACCACATCAGCATCGTGAAGGTGACCGTTCCGACCGCCGACCCGCTCGAGCTCGTGGTGCCGTCGGTGCGGGCGCAGGTGCAGGCCGCCGTCGACGACCGCTCGCATCGCGACCTCGGCGCGGCCGACTGGCGGGGCTACGCGACCTACATCACGTGGGGCCCGAAGCAGCGGTTCTTCGGCGAGGCGCCCATCGCGTCCGTCACGGGCTGGCCGGCCGGCGACCCCCGCGACGACCTCGCCTGCCTCTCGTGCTCGTACGGCAGCACGCTCTCCATCTCGGTGACCGCGCGCGCGACGACCGACGTCGACGCCGTGCTCGCCGTGATCGCCGAGTCCTTCTCGGGCGTGCCCTCGATCGTCGGGCGGTGACCTGATGCCCAGACTCTCCGGCGCCGCCCAGTCGCTCCTCGACCTGCGCACCTACCTGCACGCGTTCCGGCTCGCGCATTTCTCGAGCTACTCGCATGTCCGCCAGGTGCGCCGCCTGCAGCTCGGCGAGGGCGTCTCGATGGCCCCGAACGTGTCGTTCCGCAACGCGGAGCGCATCAGCATCGGCGCGGGCAGCCACATCGGCGAGCACTCGGTGATCTGGGCCGGCAACGACACGGGTCGCATCGTCATCGGCGAGAAGTGCCTGTTCGCGCCCAACGTGACGCTCACGGCGTCGAACTACGGCATCGTGCAGGGCGAGGTCGCGATCATGGACCAGCCGAAGGTCGAGCAGGACATCGTGATCGGCGACGGCGCCTGGCTCGGCGCGAACGTGGTCGTGCTCGCCGGCGTCACGATCGGGGCGGGCGCGGTCATCGCCGCGGGGGCCGTGGTGACGAAGGACGTCCCGGCCCAGGCGATCGCGGGCGGCGTGCCCGCGAAGCTGATCGGCGAGCGGCCGAAGGCGGATGCCGGGCGTCCGACCGAGGATGCCGGGCTGCCGACGGCCGATTCCGGCGTTCCGACGGCGGTGCGGGCATGACGGCCGAGCGCGGGTCCGCCGCGGCCGACCGCCCGCTCGTGATCGAGGCCGAGCCGGCCTTCCGCACGGCGCACGCGAATCCGTACAACGCGCGCCTGTACTCGACGATCGCCGCCGAGGGCCACACCGTGCGCGACCTCTCGTACCTGCGCCTGTTCACCCGGCCGGTCGACGTCGTGCACCTGCACTGGCCGGAGCTGACGTTCCTCACCGGGCGGCGGTGGCGCGTGCTGGCTCGACTGCTGCTGTTCCGCGCCGGACTGCGCGTCGCGCGGCTCCGCAACGACACGAAGCTCGTCTGGACCGTGCACAACGTCGCCTCGCACGAGCAGCGCTCGACGCCGCGGTTGCGGGCCATGCACCGCCGGCTGCTCGTCGAGGAGGTCGACGCGCTGGTCTCGCTCAGCGCCGGCGGCCTCGATGCCGCCCGCGAGGCGTATCCCGAGCTCGCCGGCAAGCCGGGCACGGTCACGCCGCACGGCCACTACCGGCTCGACTACGACGTCACCGTTCCGAAGGCGCAGGCGCGCGCCGAGCGCGGCATCGACGCCGACGCGCTCGTCGTCGCCTCGGTCGGCATGATCCGCAGCTACAAGAACATCCCCGACCTCGTGCGCACGGTCGTCGGCGGCGATGACGAGGTGCGCCTCGTGATCGCCGGAAAGCCGGCGGGGGCCGAGCTCGCGGCCGAGATCGTCGCGGCGGCCGATGCCGACCCGCGCGTGCTCCTCGATCTCGCGTTCCAGTCCGACGCCGCGATCATGGCCTGGATCAGGGCGTCGGATGTCGTGGTGCTGCCGTACCGGGCGATCCAGAACTCCGGATCGGCGATCCTCGCCCTCTCGGCCGACCGCCCGGTCGTCGTGCCGGCGCTCGGCGCGATGCGCGAACTGCAGGAGCTGGTGGGCCCCGACTGGGTGCGCTGCTACGACGGCGACTTCGACGCGGCAGAACTGGCCCGCACCCTCGAGTGGGCCGCGACCCCGCGCCCGGATCGGGCGCCGCTCGATCGACTCGACTGGGGCGGCATCGCCCGCGAGACGGTCGCCGCGTATCGGCGGGTGCGTGATCCCGCATGGATCGACGATCCGCTTCCCGAGGCGGCGGCACCCGCGCCCGTGAACCGCTGAGACGGCCCGCCGACGCTCCGCCGTCGGCCCGCCGGATCCCCGTAGCCCTGCACCGTCATCCACTCGAAGCACCCGACAGAACCGAGGAGCACGATGTCCGAACTCGAGTCCCCGCCGCGATCGACGAGCCGCATCGGCCGCCGCGTCGCCGCGCTCGCGAGCCTGGCCGCCGCCGTGGTCGCCACCGCGGCCTTCATCGTCGCACCGGCCTCGGCGGCCGAGCCGCCGGCAGCGGGCGCGTACACGGTGACGTTCACGGATGTCGCAGCACGCGACGCGGCGATCGGGTCGACCGGCGTCGTGCCCACCCGCCTGTACGACTCCATCTTCGCCGGATTCTCCGCCACGCTGTCGTCGGAGCAGGCCGCCTCGCTCGACGGCGACGCGTCGGTGCTCGGCCTCATGGCCGAGGCGCCGGTGACGGCGCTCGCGCAGACCGTGCCGCCCGCGGTCGGGGCCGTGGAGGCCGACGAGCCGCCCGTCCGTGCCGGCAGCGGTGCCGCGTGGAACGGCCCTGGCGTCGCCGTGATCGACTCCGGGGTGAGCACGCACGCCGACCTCAACCTCGCGACGGCCGTCAACTGCCTGCCGACGGGGACCGCGGCCGACGGCGACGGACACGGAACCGGCGTCGCCGGCGTGCTCGGCGCGATCGACAACACGACCGGCATCCTCGGCACCGCGCCCGGCGTGCCGATCCATTCGGTGCGCGTGCTCGGCGACGACCTGCTCGGCACCGTGCAGTCGCTGCTCTGCGGACTGGAGTGGGTGGCCGACAACGCCGCGGCGAAGGACATCGCCGTGGTGAACATGAGCATCGCGTACACGGGAACGGATGACGGCAACTGCGGCCGGACGAACGGCGACGCCGTGCACCAGGCCGTCTGCGCGCTGACCGAGGACGGCATCTCGATCGTCGCCGGCGCCGGCAACTCGAGCAGGGACCTCGCGCTCTACTCGCCCGGCAACTTCGACGAGGTGCTCGTGGTGACCAACATGGCCGACTTCGACGGCAGGCCCGGCGGACTCGGCACGGCTCCGTGCAGCGTGACCACGAAGGACGACGCCTACGCGGTCTCGACGAACTACGCGGTGAGCGCGGCCGATCAGGCGCACACGGTCGCCGCTCCCGGCGTCTGCCCGTACACGACGAAGAAGGGCAACCGGTACGGCTACGTCGCGACCGGCACGAGCATGGCGACGGGCGCCGCGAGCGGCGTCGTGGCCGCGTGCTACGCGTTCGGCCCCTGCGACGGGCGCTCGACCGACCAGGTCATCGACATCATCCGCAGCCAGGCCGCGGCCGCCGCCGCGCGCGGGCACGTCTTCACGGGCGACCCGACGAAGCCGGTCGCCGGCAAGTACTTCGGGTACCTCGTCTCGGCCGTGCCGTCGGGGTCGACGCCCACGCCGACGCCGACTCCGACGCCCACCCCGACGCCCACGCCGACGCCCACCCCGACGCCGACGCCCACCCCGACGCCGACGCCCACGCCCACGCCGACGCCGACTCCGACGCCCACTCCGACGCCCACCCCGACGCCGACGCCCACCCCGACGCCCGACCGCACGGCCCCGGTGGCCGCGATCACGTCGCCGGTCTCCGGCAGCACGGTGTCCGGGACATCCGTCGCCGTGTTCATCACCGCGACCGACGACGTGGGTGTCACCGCCGTCTCGCTGTGGGCAGGCACCACTAAGCTCGGCAACGCGACGAAGCAGGCGGACGGATCATGGCGCGCACTGATGAACTCGCGCCTGTATCCGAACGGGGCCTACGGCGTTTCCGCCAGGGCGACGGATGCCGCGGGCAACGTCGGAACGAGCGCACCGATCACGATCGCGGTGCGCAACTGACTCCCGCGGCCGCACGTCGACCGGCTCGTCCCCGAAGGAAGGAACCCCTCATGAAGCTCTCCGTCATCGGATGCGGCTACCTCGGAGCGGTCCACGCCTCCGCCATGGCCGAGCTCGGCCACGAGGTGATCGGCATCGACGTGGATCCCTCGAAGGTCGAGGCGCTGCAGGCCGGCCGCCCGCCCTTCTTCGAACCCGGGCTGCCCGAGGTGCTCACCTCGGCGGGGGCGACGGGTCGCCTGCGGTTCTCGACCGACATCTCCGAGGTCGCGGAGGCGACCGTGCACTTCATCGCGGTCGGCACGCCGCAGTCGGCCGACGGCTACGCGGCCGACCTGAAGTACGTCGACGCCGCGATCGAGGCGCTCCTGCCGTACCTGAAGGAGGGCGACCTGATCGTCGGCAAGAGCACCGTGCCGGTCGGCACGGCACGGCGTCTCGCCGATCGCGTCGCCGAGTCCGGCACGGGCGCGCGGCTGGCGTGGAACCCCGAGTTCCTGCGCGAGGGGTACGCCGTGAAGGACACCATCGAGCCCGACCGGCTCGTCTACGGCGTCGACGACGAGCGCGACGTCGAGGTGCTCGACGGCGTCTACGCGACGGCGATCGGCGCGGGCACGCCGCGCATCGTCACCGACTACGCCACGGCGGAGCTCGTGAAGGTCGCCGCGAACGCGTTCCTGGCCACGAAGATCTCGTTCATCAACGCGATGTCCGAGATCGCCGAGGTCACCGGCGCCGACATCACGCAACTGGCGGATGCGATCGGGCACGACGCGCGCATCGGCCGCCGCTTCCTCAACGCCGGTGTCGGCTTCGGCGGCGGATGCCTGCCGAAGGACATCCGCGCGTTCACCGCGAGGGCCGAAGAACTCGGTCGCGGCGAGTCGGTCGCCTTCCTCAAGGAGGTCGACGCGATCAACCTGCGGCGTCGCGTGCGGGTGGTCGACCTCGCGGTCGACGCCCTCGGCGGCTCGCCCTACGGCAAGAAGGTCGCCGTGCTCGGCGTCACGTTCAAGCCGCACTCCGACGACGTCCGGGACTCCCCCGCGCTCGACGTGGCCGTGCAGCTCAAGGGGCTCGGCGCCGACGTCGTCGTCACCGACCCCGAGGGCATCGACAACGCGCGCCTGCGGCATCCGCAGCTCCTCTACACGTCGGCCACCGAAGAGGCACTGCGCCATGCCGACCTGGTCGTGCTCGTGACCGAGTGGCCCGAGTA
The DNA here is from genome assembly GCF_040547485.1 of Agromyces sp. PvR057. Classification (NCBI taxonomy): domain Bacteria; kingdom Bacillati; phylum Actinomycetota; class Actinomycetes; order Micrococcales; family Microbacteriaceae; genus Agromyces; species Agromyces sp. PvR057. The sequence continues at coordinate 958,553 of NZ_JBEPPT010000001.1, read as the reverse complement.
CGTCTCGCTCGACCCGGCGCACGTGAAGTCGATCGCGCGCGGCTCGATCATCATCGACGGGCGCAACACGCTCGACGCCGCGGCTTGGAAGGCCGCCGGCTGGCAGTACGTGGGCATGGGCCGCAGCTGACGCCGAGCCCGGTCCGGGCGCCACGGGCGAACGCGAACGGGGGTGCCGCTCGACGAGCGGCACCCCCGTTCGTCGTCGGGATCGGGCTCAGGCCCAGATGCGCGCCAGATACGCGTCGGTGGGCGCCGGCGTCTGCTGGTCGAACCATGCGGCGCCGTACGAGCTCATGGCCGGGTCGACCCGCCACCCGCCTGTGGCCGCAGGGTTCTTCGAGGCGGCCTTGTCGTACGAGGTGGAGCTGTTGGTGACCGAGGCCCACTGCGTGTCGTACATCGATCCGAAGACGAACGAGTCGTTCGCGTAGAGCTGGCCCGGCTCGCCGCTGCCGTTGATCGCCTGGCCGATGGTCGGGCCCTGCGCCCCCGACGGCAGGGGGTAGCGCGCGCGGATCGCGAAGATCTGCGCCGCGAGGATCGTGTGGTCGAGCGTCAGGAACGGCGTGCCGAGACGCGGGTCCTGCGGCTTCGAACCGCCGACCTGCAGGGCGCTGTTCAGCGATCCGAAGAAGGTCGAGTCGCGGATCGTGAGCCCTCGGTAGGCGCCGTTGCCGTACATCTGCAGCGTGTCGATGTGGTCTTTGGCGCCGCTCGGCCGGAAGACGGGTGCGCAGTAGCATCCCTCCCAGAGCGAATCGGTGATCATCGAGTTGGAGCCGGCCGCGTAGCCGAACGGGTCGTTGATGTCGACCTTCGCATCGGCCATCACGACCTCGTGCGCGGAGCACCCCTCGAGGATGCCGCTCGAGGAGGTCATGCGGAAGCCGTGCGAGACCTTCGACTGCGCCCACGCGGTGCGCGAGCAGTCGGTGAGCAGCATGAACCGGCCGTTGATGCGCGCGAACGTGACGCCCTTGACCCCGACCAGCCGCGCGGAGTCGGCGACCGTGACTGAGCCCCAGCCGTTCTTCGGCGAGACGAGGATGTTCTTGGTCGCGGTGCCGCGCCCGACGCGCTGGAGCGCGGCGGCCGATCCCGACGAGGCCCCGTAGCCGGGCAGGGTCCCCGATGCGACGCGGATGTGCACGCCCGCGTTGATCTGCGCGTCGGTGACCGAGGCGATCGCGGTCCCGATCGCGGTCCAGTCGCAGGCGACGTCGATGACCTTGCCGAACGTGCTGCCGATCTTGGGCGTGTGCGTCGGCCAGTGGGTGCCGTTCGGTCCGAACGAGCGGATGGTGCTCGCCGCGACCGCGCCCTGCGCACTCGTCGTCGTGCTCGTGTCGGGCCGCCAGAACACCGGGACGAGCGGATCGAGGTAGGCCGCCTGCCCGAGTGCGATCGGTGCCAGGGCTGCGGCACCGGTGAGCAGTGTGCGTCGAGAGATGGACTTCGTCATGCACTTTCTCCGATCCTTCGGATGGACTCCGTGGCGCAATCGGTGTCGACGTGACGCGCCAGATCCTTGAGAACTGTCGCGCGAGCCCCCTTGTGCGACAGTTCGACGATAGTCGCGCCGCGTTAACCCGTCATTACGAATGTGCGACGGCCCCACAACGCTCGGCGCGCGCACAGGTCGTCGACACCCGCAGGATTCGCGCGGGAAACCGCGGCGACATCGCCTGGGCCTATGGTGGTCGCATGACCGGCCAGGCATTCCCTCGGCGACGCATCGTGCTCGCGCTGGTCTACGCGGCCGTGCTGGCGGTCGTGCTGTTCTGGCCGGTGCACATCGACGGCGCCGGCGGATTCGTGCGTTTCGGGCCGCTCCTCGATGCGATCGCGCTGCTCGGCATCCCCCAGTGGGCGAGCTACCCGTTCGTCGAGTTCGCCTTCAACATGGCCCTGTTCGTGCCCCTCGGGCTGCTGCTCGCCATCGGGTCGACACGGTCGGGCGTGCGACGCATCGTGACGGCCACCGGCATCGGGCTCGTGGTGAGCTGCCTCGCCGAACTCGTGCAGCACCTCTTCCTCCCGGATCGCACGACCGACGTGCGCGACGTGCTCGCGAACGCGCTCGGCGCCGGCGTCGGGGCCGGCTTCGTCGTCGCGATCGACTACGCGCGCCGCCGCGCGGCGATCGCATCGGCGGCCCGCACGAGCGCGAGGTGCGAGAACGCCTGAGGCGTGTTGCCGGCCTGCCTGCCGGTGCGCGGGTCGACCTGCTCGGCCAGCAGGCCGAGGTCGTTCGCGAAGCCGAGCAGCCGTCGCATGAGCGCTTCGGCGTCGTCGAGCCGGCCGCTGCGGGCGTACTGCTCGACCAGCCAGAACGAGCACGCGAGGAACGCGTTCTCGTCGCCCTCGACGCCGTCGACCTCGGCCTCCGTGCGGTAGCGGCGAAGCAGCCCGTCGCGCATGAGGGTGCGCTCGAGGTGTGCGACGGTGCCGAGCATGCGCGGGTCGTCGAAGGCGACGTAGCCGACCTGCGCCAACTGCAGCAGCGCGGCATCCGGCTCGCGGCTCCCCTCGGACTGCACGTAACCGCCGAGCCCGGCGTCGTACCCGGTGCGCTCGATGCGGTCGGCGAGGCGCTCGCGCAGCGCGCGCCAGTGCGCGACGGGTCCGCGTCGGCCGTCGTTCTCGACCGCGCAGACGGCGCGGTCGAAGGCGGCCCAGAGCATCACGCGCGAATGCGTGAAGTGGCGTTCCGCGCCGCGGATCTCCCAGATGCCGGAGTCCGGCCGATCGAGGTTGCGCTCGGCCTCCTCGAGCAGTGCGCGCTGCAGCGGCCACGACAGGCCGTCGTCGTGGGCCTCGGCGTGCCGCACGGCGTCCAGCGCGATGAGCACCTCGCCGAACACGTCGGCCTGGAACTGCTCGGATGCCGCGTTGCCGACGCGCACGGGGCCGGCGCCGTCGTAGCCGGGCAGCGTGTCGGCCTCCCACTCGGGGAGCCGCCGTTCGCCGGCGACGCCGTACATGATCTGCACGTCGGCCGGGTCGCCGGCGACGGCGCGCTCGAGCCAGCGCCGCCACGCCTGCGCCTCCTCGTGGAGGCCGTGCACCATGAGCGCCTGCAGGGTGAGCGACGCGTCGCGCAGCCACACGTAGCGGTAGTCCCAGTTGCGCGAGCCGCCGAACTCCTCCGGCAGGCTCGTCGTCGCGGCGGCGACGATGCCGCCGGTGTCCTCGTGGGTCAGCAGGCGAAGCACGAGCAGCGAGCGGCGCACTGCGTCGTCGTAGGCGCCGAACGAGGTGGAGCGGGCGGCCCACTCGCGCCACCAGCGGTTCGTGCGCTCGATCGCATCGTCGACGTCGACGGGCTCCGGCGGTTCGAGGTGCGACGGATACCAGGTGAGCCGCAGGTCGACGGTCTCGCCGGTGGCCACGGTGAAGGTGCCGACGTGGGCGTGGTCCTCCGCCGCGAGCCGCGGTCCGCGCAGCACGAGGGCGTCGGGGCCGGCGATCGCGAGGAGCGCGGGCCCGTCGGCGGTGGTGTGCTGCCGCATCCACGGCAGGGTGGCCGCGTACCCGAACCGCACGCGCAGCTCCTGCCGCAGCTCGACGGTGCCCCGGATGCCGCGCACGCGCCGGATCACGTCGCTCCGGGCGTCGTTGCTGCCGCCGCCGATGGGCATGAGGTCGGTCACCTCGACCTCGCCCGCGTCCGTCGTCCACCTCGTGACGAGCGTGAAGGTGTCCTCCTCGTAGCGGCGCACGGCGGTCGCCCCTGCGTCCTCCGGTCGCAGCAGCCACCGGCCCTGGTCGGCATCGCCGAGCACGGCCCCGAAGACGGATGCCGCGTCGAACCGCGGCGGGCAGTACCAGTCGATCGATCCGCCGGCATCGAGCAGCGCCGTGGTGCGGCAGTCGCCGATGACCGCGTACTCCTCGATCGGCGCCGGCACTTCAGGCCTCCCCGATGGCGGTGCGGTCCGCGCGGTGCCGCGAGCGCCCGCTCGCCCACCGAAGCAGGGTCTCGAGCGGTCCGCGCCCGATGAAGCGCCGCCACAGCCAGGCGAAGAGCATCGAGCCGACGATCAGGCCGATGAGCAGCGGCCACGAGTCATCCGTCACCACGCCCGTCGCCGGGTCGACGCGCACGGCGAGGGCGATGACCACGAGGTGCAGCGTGTACACGCTGAGCGGCATCGAGCCCATGGCCGCGACCGGCGAGGTGACGGCGATCGAGGCCCGGCGCACCCCCGGCGCCGCGAGTCCCGTGAGCACGAGCAGCACGGCGACCACCGCGACCGCGACGCCCGTGTTGCCGAGGGTCTCGAGGGAGGCGCGCAGGGGCACCGACCACGCGGCATCCGCCACCATCTCCGGCCGCGGCGGCAGCGTCGAGAGCGGCAGCATGATGCAGGCGGCCGCGGCCCCGATGAGCCCCGCCGCGAAGACCGTGGTGCGCGCCGCGAGGTCGAGGCGTGCGAGCGCGAGGCCGATGAGCATGACCGGCACCCAGACGATCACGGGGTAGGCCCCGCTCACGACCCAGTCGATCGGGATGCGGAACGCGCCCTGCCGCGTCTCGGCGACGAACGGCGTGCGGGAGGCGATCTCGGCGAGCGCCGGCGTGATCGCGAGCAGGACGATGCCGACCGCCAGGCCGGCGCGCGGCGGCAGGAACAGCAGGGGGAGCATGAGGAGGAACGCGATGCCGTAGACGTCGAGGATGATGAACACGAGCGGATGCAGGGTGGCGGCGATGAGCAGGCCCATCGCGATGAGGATGACCGCGCGGATCGCGATCTGGCGACGCAGGATGCCGCGCTCCCCCGCCTCGGCGATCGGGCGCGTCCCTCCTGAGATGAAGCCCAGCCCGATGCCGGCGGTGAGTGCGAACAGCAGGCGCGGCCGTTCGTCGGCGATGCCGATGAGCGCCATCGTCGTCGGATCCTCGACCATGGGTGCGACGTGCGCCACGAACATGCCGATGAGCGCGAGCCCGCGCGCCGCATCGACGCCGATGACGCGCGCCGGTGCGGCGCCTGCGGTGCTCATGACCCCATGTTCGAGGCATCCGGTCGCATCACCGCGCCGACACGACGAAAGCCCGGATCACCGATCCGGGCTTTCGTCGTGAACGTTCGTGCCGAGAGGTTGCGCAGCAGCCTGGCGGTGTCAGCCCTGCTGGCGTGCTCGGCGCACCGTCATCATGACGACGACGAGTGCCGCACCGAGCAGCAGCGCGCCGCCGCCGATCCAGATCCAGAGCACGGGAGCGTCGTAGCCGGTCGTGGCGATGCCCCCGGTGCTGGCCGTGTCGGCCGGGACGACGGTGAGCGTGCCGGTGGCGACCCAGTCACCCGCCGTGTCCGTGATCGTGTAGGTTCCCGGCGTGTTGGAGGACACCTGGAACGAGACCGTTCCCGAGGCGTCCGTCGGCCGGGAGGCCGTCGCGGCCTTCAGCACGGCGAGCGTGACGGCATCGGGTGCGGTCGCGGTCGACGGCGTGTTCGGCGGCAGTCCGCTGAACGTCATCGTGCCGACCTCGCCGACGGTCAACGTGACGTTGGTGCCCTGACCGGTGTACCCGGCGCCGCCGGCCGCTTGGGCCGCTGCGGGCGCCCCGATCAACGCGGCTGCAACGACAGCGACGGTTGCAAGGATCTTTCGGATCATGATTGCGTTACCCCTCGTATGCTTCATGAGCATCGAGAAACCCCAAGATTCGGAACCCCCCGATGGTGCCGCCCTTCCGAAAGACGACACCCCCTCACCTTAGGGGAGATTCACAGGAAAGCGCGACCCTTAATGTTTCGGGCGTGTAAACGAGTGGAGTCGTTTCGAGGAGAGTACGCTTCTCGCCCGCTTCGCCGCCGAGGAACCCGAACCGGTACTCGGCGCTCTCGCCCGGCGCCAGGCGCGACACCACCTTGCTCAACGTGTAGCCCGAGTCCGAGGTCGGGTGGTAGCCGACGGGCTCGTCGTTCAGCAGCACGCCCAGGTTGTACGTGCCCTGGGCGCTGTAGACGTGCACCGACGTCGTGATCGACCCGGGCGGGGTGCCGTAGTCGCCACCGCCGGTGACGTATGCCGAGAGGCTCGTCGCGGCATCCGCCGGCGCGGTGTTCGTGAGCTTCACGACGATGTCGTAGTTCGGGAGCCCATCATTACGGCACGTGACGACGCCCGCGCCGACCTGCACGTCGAGGTAGGGGTCCATCTTCGACCCGGTCATGTCGTTGAGGTAGACGCCGAACGCCTGCTCGTCGTCGGTGCTCTCGGGCAGGCCGCCCGCGATCGCGGTGCCGGCCAGCACCGCCTGCTCCTCGACATCCGTGTTCCAGACCAGGATGCGGCGCTCGGCGCCGGCCTGCGCGAACGCCTCGATCAGGGCCTGCGGGTCGGCGGCGCCCCCCATGAGGCTCGCGAAGACGGTCGACGCGACCTCGGCGAAGATCGCGTCCTGCTGCGAGACCGGATATCGCGCGTAGACGTCGCTCAGCAGGTACTGCACGGCGTTCTCGCTCGTGACCTGGTCGCCCGTGCTGATGGTGATGGGCCCGGTCGCCCGCAGCAGGTAGCTCAGCGTGACCGGGTCGACGGCGACGACCGACTGCACCTCGGTGCCGAACTCGCGCTTCCACATCTCGCGAGCGATCGTCGCCGCGAGCGGGAACTGCGGCGTGAATGTGACGTCCTGGATGTAGCGCGCGGTGTTCTCGCCCCACAGCGCGCGCGTCTCGACCGGCATGTCGACCACCCGCTTGGGATAGACCGGGAAGTCGAGTGTCCCCGCCTGCTGTGTCATCGCGACCGCGCCGCCGTCGGCGTGCACAAGCGCCATCGATCCCGGCACACCGCCGAGGGAGCGCAGCTCGGCATTGTTCTGGAACAGCAGCAGCGTGTCGCGCGGCCCGTCGGCACCGAGCATGGGGGGCAGCAGTCGCACCGCGTTGTCGAACCCCACGACCACGCCCCCGGTCTCGTCGACCATGGCCGTCAGCTCGTCGCGCGCATCGGCGAGTGGCGGCACCACCGGGGCATCGGCCACGCCCTCGAGTGCGGCCGAGGCGGTGTCGAAGGCGATGCGGGCCGCGTGCACGGGCTCCTGCAGGTCGATCATGGCCTGCAGGTCGACCGCTCCCCCGCTCGGCGCGAACGCGGCGAGGTCGATCGCTCCGGCCGACATCGCCAACGGCACCACGGCATCGCGCGCGATGTGATCGACCGACGCCGACACGACCCGCACCACCTCGAGGTTCGGGCCGAGCAGCGGCAGCACCTCGGCACCGCGCCAGATGGGGTCACCCGTCAACGAGGCAGCGGATGCCGCGTGCCCGGCCAGTTCGTCGGCCGCACGCTGAGCCGCCTCGACGTCGCCCGCCACGATCTGCTTCTGGGCGGTCTTCGCGAGCGGCACCGCCGCCTGCAACTCGTTCACGGCCAGGAACCCGCGGATGCCGATCCACGCGACGGCGAACACCAGCAGCGCGAGCACGCCGACGATCGACCAGGTGATGATGCGCTTCCGGCGCTGCTGCCTGCGCCGCTTGCTGGAATTGTGGTGGTGCGAGCGGCCGGAGCTCGAGCTGCGCGAGCGCCCGGAGCTCGAGCTCGAGCTGGAGCCATGTGAACGGCCCGATCCGGAACTTGAGCCCGAGCGCGAGCCCGAACTGGAGCCGTGCGAACGGCCCGAACTCGAATGGTGCGAGTCGCCGGAGCGGCTCGACTCATCGCGCCGGTCGGATGACCCATCCCCATGGTCCCGACCCGACGACTCCGAACCACCGGAAGACGGCGTCACGATCAGTAGCGTAGCCCGCGGTATGGCCCAAGCGCGCCAACCTTCGGTATGTCCACCACCAACGTAAACGACGAGCCCACCCGAGTTAATTGATCGCGGGTTCCTAAAGGAACTAACCGTTCTGGCCTTGGGAACGAATCAGTCGACAGACAAAGACGATCGCTTCCTTCAGCTGTCGACGTCCCTCAGGAAGAGCAACGATTACACCCACGAATCCGATACTCGCGACCACAGTTCCTCCTGCGACCTCGAGAATATCGTTCTCGATGGCGACGGCGTTCGATAGCGCTGATGCAAGCAAAAAGCCCACAGCTCCTGCGGCGAGTAGGCGAATTCCGGAGATGAGAAATGGTCTCGCAGGTAGCCCGGCCGTCCATTTCAGCCAGAAGATGTTCACTGGCCAGCTCATCGCAAGACCAATCGAGTAAGCCCAAGCGACGGCTTCGACGCCTTGGAAAGACGCGACCACGACCAGCGCAATGCAAATCGGTTTGGTCACCAGGTTATATAGGAGCAGTTGTCGGGCCTGCTGAGTGATCAGGAAGACCCAGTAGCTGACATACGAAAGAAAATTGAAGCAGCCTGCGACCGCGAGAATTGCAAAGATCGGAGCGGAAGCAGTCCACTGCGGGCCGAGCGCCAGATGAACGAGCGGCACGGCAATGGCCGCCGCAGTAGTAAACAACCAGATTCCTGCGGCACCCAATAGAAACTGGACTCTGAGAAGCGCTGAATACATCGTTTGAAGCCGGAGGTCACTCTGCGAGAAGGACGGGACTACGACCTGAGTCAGCGGGCCTAACAGCCTCCCGACTGGCGCGCTCAGAAGCTGGAAGGCACGGTTGTAATATCCCAGGCTGCTCGCACCCCACTGTGCGCCGATCAAGACCGTGTCCACATTGCTCGCGGCGAAGGTAAGAAGCTGGGCTGCCCCAATGTGCGCACCACTGCGAACAATCTCAGCGGTGCCGTATCCCCTCCGGGGCCGTCTTGGAACCCAACGCGCGATCACGGTCCGAAGGACGAACAATGAGAACGGGACTGCAAGCGCCTGTGCTACGAGGGCCCAATACCCAAATCCAGAGCTCGCCAGGATTACAGCGATAACGAAACCGATGACGAGCGAAACGATGTCTGTCGCGTTCAGAGCAACGAAACGTTGGTCCCTTGCTAGCTGCACGCCGACTTGCACCTGTACTCCATTGATGACCAGAACCAGCGCGAGAGCGGGTGTGATCGCGGCCAGCCTCGGCTCGTCGTACAGCCCGATGAGCAATGGCGTGGCCAATGCGATAGCTGCGGCAGCAAGAGTCCCAAGCACCACGTTCACCCAGAAGAGATTGGACGCTTGCTGTGCTGACAGCGACTTCGATTGAAGCGCGGCAACTGGCATCCCGAAACTACGGAGAAGGTCTCCTAGAGCCAACACGACGGCAACCATGGCGATGAGCCCGAAATCCTCGGGGGTAAGTAGCCTCGAAAGCACCATCACTGAAAGCAGCTGGAGGAAGATCTTGACTCCCTGCACAACAATGGTTAAGCCACCTCCGCGCGCTCCTCGATGGAGCAGTTCGTCCGTCATGCGCCGCGTGACTTCCGTCGGCCCGACCGTTGATTGCTACGCGTCGCGGTCGGCACTGAAGCCATCCAGCACCTTCTTGAGTCGAACCATCAGCTTCCATCCGAACGGCCGATCGATCCGCCTATACCTCGAAATTTCGCGCGACATCACGCGGGTGTACAGACTCAGATCGCCACGATCCCGCGCCTCCTCGAAAGCGCTGAGGCTCAGCACGGACATACGGCGCCGTTGACGGATGAGTCGGCGTCTATGCACCGACGCCGAGCGGTTGTTCGGCGCGATCCGCTTCTTCGGCACCGACAGACCCTTAGCGATATCGTCCGCGAGACGAACCGCCAGGCCAATCCATCGGTGCCGGAAATTGCCTGCCTGAGTTTCCGCGGCAGTGTCCGCAGAGACGTCCCGAATTTCGATCTCGCCCAGAGCTACAGCTTGGTCGAGCATCGCATCGATCATCGGGTTTCGAGAGACTACGATGTTCGTGCCTCGCCATTCGTCACGAAACTCCGGCAGCCAAGCGTCGCCGAACACGATATCGGCCGTCTCAGCGAAGATGTCATCGCAGAAATTGCACGCCTCCGGGTGCATCGCTCCGTGACCCCAGTTACCTCCGACTAGTTCCGTAGTCCTCTGATACGACCACTCATCCTGCCCACGCGCTCGTGCGCCGAAATCATAGTCATCTGCCCCTCGAGTCGGATTCTTGACTCGAAAATCCACCTCGGCCAGTTCCGCCGGCGGGACGCCAACCTGCCACGCGAGCGATTCCGCATAAAACTGGCTCTTCAGATGCCCACAGACCAACCCAACAAAGATCTGGAGCTGAGTCGCCAGCTCCGAATCTTCTCTGCAGAGCAGACGCGCAGCTTTGATAAAGCACGGCACGCCTACAATCGCGTACCGGCGGCCGTCACCTTTTATTCGGGCTAGTGCCTCAGAAAGGGTTACCGAGTAGTACTGAGATTTCCGCTTAGATGCGATCTCAACGGAGGTTTCGGAAACGTTGTAGCTGAAAAGCTCCTCACCTGGTTGGCGCCCTACATGGATGACTGCGTCGACTCGCCCACTCTCGACGAGTTCTTGGAGCAGCCAGGTGCACAGGCCACCTGAACTGCTCTTGAGTAATTGCTCATTCCGTAGATGGCGCCCAACGACGATTCTGCTGTAGCCACCCAACCGGTGATCGTGGCTGAGGTCTGACTCTTCGCCTTTGTGGGGCGGCCCCAACTCGTCCTCATCAGCGGCATCGTCCGAGAATGGACAAACACGAGTCGCCCGCGCGAGTTGATCGTCTGCGACCAGACTAATGTCCGGCTCGTAGAGTCGGGTTCGCCCGAGTCGCACAGGTATCGCGCCACCCGTGGCAACTGAACAGGCGCCGCACCCGATGCAGATACCTCTCGCGACGGTCTCTTCGATCCCGTGCGCCATCGAGACGCCTACTCGATCTCTCCGCCGAAGCATTTCGGTCTGATGATCGTGGCCTGTCGTTTCATCGTTTCCCCCCGGAACTTGACTCGAGCATGACGAAACACGTCGTCGTCCGAATCTAGCGCGACGGGTGTCTCAATACATTGATGGTTCTGATCCTGCACTTTGCCAGGTTCGATTGGTCGCTCAAGATGGCGAGCGCCACAGTCGGCCAGGTACAGCCTTCGTGGACCGCGACAGGCAGGTCACTGGACGTCTCGCCAAGTCGAACATCCAGGAGCCGGAGCCCTTCAGATCGGCGCTTGCGAGCACGCTCCGCCCACGCGTCAAACCAATGTCGAATGAACTCGCTCGATTACCTGACCTGAGTAGGATTGGGCCCAATCTGGGCCGGTCCCATCTTTTCGGGCCCTAAGGAGAGCTATTGTCCCGCGATGCACCATCGTCCATTCCTGGGCGCGTGAAACCGTCAGTCGTCTTGTTCACGCGCTCGTTTCCCTTCGGTTCCGGAGAACCCTTTATCGAAGCGGAGCTCCAGTACTTGGCGAGTGAATTCGCTAGCGTGATAATCGCTCCTGTCAACGCAGATCCGTCCGCTGTCCATGCTCGCGAAGTACCACCTCAAGTACTAGTGGTGCGGCCAGCAAAGAGATCTGCCCTGGTCAGCGCGGCACGATTCGGCGTTCTCCATCCCATTCAGTCCGGGCGCATTCTGCTGACTGTGCTGAGAACAAATGAGCCGCCTACCGACAAACTCCTCGACCTGAAGTATCGAATGTTAGCCGCGGCTCGAACGCGCGATCTCGCTCGCATGCTCAGTGCCTTCGTTTCGACAAACTCTGCGCTAGTGCTTTACGCATACTGGCTTCATCTACCTGCCTCGATTGCGATCGGCGTTCGAGAACGTCTTGGACTCCCAACGGTCCCTGTAGTTTCTCGAGCCCACCGATTCGACATTTACGGCGAAGGATCAAGGGGCTACCTCCCCCAGCGCGAAGAGATTATCTCAATGGTCGACGAGGTGGCAGCCGTGTCGGAGGCCGGGGCGCGTTACCTTAGCGACCGATGGCCCGCTGTTGACGGAAAAGTCATTGTGTCCCGCCTTGGGGCACCAGCGGCACTCGGCGAGATGAATTCCGATCGTCGGGCGCTCCTAGTACGTTCGTGTTCGCGCATTGTGCCGTTCAAGCGAATCCCGTTGCTAATCGACGCACTAGCCGAAGTCCAACGGCGTGGGATTCACGTTAGATGGGAGCACATCGGCAGTGTCGATGGAGCCTACGCGAGCACTGTACGTGATCTTGCCGAGGAGCGACTTCGTAGCGGGACGTTTTCATTCTTAGGTGCCATGAGCAACACCGGCGTCCGGGAATGGCATGCTGATCACGCGGCAACGGTATTTGTGAATGTATCTGAATCCGAAGGAGTTCCCGTCTCTATTTTGGAGGCGCTCGCCCAGGGGCTTCCTGTGATTGCGACCGATGTCGGCGGGAGCACCGAGACGATCAACACCACCGCGGGAATGTTTCCTGGACTCTTGAAAGCGGATCCAACGGCGCGCGACATCGCCGACCGTCTCGAGGATCTGTTCACTGTGAGCGATGCAGAGTACTGTCGCTTCGCTGTCGCAAGCCGCTCATATTGGGAGCACGCATGGGCAGATACCAAGAACTTTGGTTCCTTTGCCACACGGTTACGCCAGATCGCGGAAGAAGGGCGGACTACGAACAGGGCTCACACTCCGGGCCAATAGCCCGTACACAAAATGTCCTCCCGTCGAATCCCCCTCTCCGATTGGCTTTAAGTCCCCTTTGCGCCCTGATCAAGACGGAATACTCAGCTAGCCTCAGATCGCGGCGAATGCATAGCGTGTCGCTCCCGCGACCGCCATTGCCTCCACAGGAGCGGAACAAGCGCTGGCCGACGGATCAAGATCGACGCAGCCGAGGCGATTCGGCGGCGATGTACCGCATCCAAGAACGAATCGCGCACCATGAGTGCCAGATACAGCCGAGCACGAAATCGCAGAAGTAGGCGGATGTCCATTCTGAGAAGGCGGTCCCCCCCGAGCGCCGCCGAGATGCGAGCGAGACTTGCAAAGTCCGGCGTGGTCTGGCTCGCCGAGTTCGAGGCTCTTACTGTATAGACGTAGCCGGCCGTGGGAATGAGCCACATCTTCGCGCCACGCGAGACTGCGCGAAACAACAACAACCAGTCCTCGCCATATCGCTCACGCTCGTCATACCGGACACCAAGCGACGCGATGAGCCGACGGCTGAACATGGGATGCGCCCATCCAATCGGGCGCCCGGTACCGGGGAGATCACGCCAGACCAGCTGCCGCAACGAAATGCGCTGCTCTTCACCCAGCCAACGCCACGCTGATTCTCTTCCGGAGATGGAACCTAGTCGGCGCAGCAGAATCTGGTCGGCGACAATGTCAGCTTGATGGGCGAAAGCGGCATCGACTATTCGGCGAAGGCGCTCAGGCAGCCAAGTGTCATCGGCATCCAAGACAGCGATCCAGTCGCCTCGAGCGATACTGATTCCTTCGTTCCGGGCACGAGCGGGTCCTCCATTCGTGGCAAGCTTTAGCAATCGGATCCTCGGTTCGTTCGCGGCCAGCTTGGTCACTACGCTGCCGGTTTGATCGACGGACCCGTCGTCCACAACGATTGCCTCCCAGTTTCCGTATGTCTGATCAGAGAGGCTCTTCAGGGCTTCTTCGATCACCCGTTCTGCGTTGAAAGCTGCAATCACCACCGTTACTAAAGGATCGGGCCGGCCTTCGACTAGACGCTCCCCGATGTCTGTTTCTGGGTCGGTACCGTGCACTGTCGATCCTTATCCGGCTAGAGGCTGGGCACATGCGCGCGACGACTGGAGCAATCCGTAGATGTTAGCCCGCGTGATTCCTCACGACGCTGCGCAACGTCCATCCAGTCGTTGGTGGCTCGATCTCGACCACGCAACAAGGGACGCTAGGTAATCACGGCCCCGCGCCCTCTCCTGTTCCAGACGCCGATTGACATCTGCCCAATCGATCGCGCGGCTCAACGTCGCGTCGATGTCTTCCTCGCTAGCATCAACCAGCAGACGGTCGGCCAGCCCAACGAGGTTCAGCAAGGAGGACAGCCGTGACACCCCGCGAAACTCATTCACCAATGTGATGAATGGCTTTCCATTGAGCAATGCGAAGACCGTGCCGTGAAACGAATCGGTGACGACGAACGATGCGTCGCCGAAAGCTCGAAGCCATCCATGAACGGTTGGAACTCCAGCCGCATCCGGCCGAAGACTCTTGGCCCTGGCTGGCCTTGGGGGCAAGAGATCACAACGGCGGAGTTCAAGTACTCTCGCAACGTAGTCGATGTAGGCCCCTGTCTTTATCGTGGGGTCAAGCATGTACGACAGCACGTTCGACTTCCGCGTCAGATTGTCAGCGCTTGGCCCGGAGATTTCTTGATAGTGATCCACGGTAAGCAGCAATGTGGGATCGATGTGTTGTACCGCATCCACGCCCCAATGATCTCTGCAGAGGGATATCGCCTCCGCCTCGCGCACCGATATCGCCTCGAACCTCTGAGCGAGCGCTCGCGAATCCTCAACTAACTGCGAGGGGTACTCATCCAGATTGTCGCGCCCGAACGATGCAGCATATGACGCCATCTTCGCGCCATCTGGTGCAAAGTCGAAAAGATACGAACGAACATCGGCATACGCATTTCGCCACACTTGATCACTTCCCACCAAGTACAGGGTGACGTCAGAAAGCTCGTCGAGGCGCGGTCGCCGCCCCCGATAAATACGCACGGTACGAATCTTCGCAGCAACGAAAGGCCGAATAGGCCTTGCGCGATCTCGCCTGATCAATTGGCGATGCCAAGCAATCGGTGCGAATCGCTGCAGTACTGGAACGCGACAGACCCCTGACTTGATGAGGATCTTCCCCCAGGAGCGCAATCCATCTGGACGGTCTGAGCGACTAACGTCCGTCACCGCATCTGCTCCCAGTTGCCGCAAGACCTCTTGCAGTGCGTATGCCTGCAAGACCCCTCCGAAGTTGTCGCTCAGCGGCAAGGTGCGGATAAGTACTCTTCCATTGGGACTCATCGTGCGTTCATTCTCCGTCCACCACTCGCGCAATTCTGGTCGTCGACCATATCTCGCCCACCTCGCCAGCTCGGAGGCGCCCACCTTCGCTTGAGCTCATTGATAGATACGCAGACACTCACGCCGAAGTCGGGCGCGGCTGAAGTTCGCTTCGGCACGAGTACGGGCAGCCCTTCCCATGTTCGAACGAAGGTGAGGATTGGATAGGAGCTCGACCGTCGCCCGCACGAGTTGCACATCGTCGACTACGAGGACGCCAGTCACGCCGTCAACCACGACGTCCCTATTCCCGACAATGTTGGAGGCGACAGCAGGAACGCCGAGTGCGTGCGACTCGATGAGCGCCAAGGGCATTCCCTCCCACAGCGTAGGAAACACGACCAAATCGGTTGCTGCGAGTTCTTGCAGCAGGACGTCTCTATCGAGCCAGCCTGTGACTTTCACTGGGCTGTTGCCTAGCCAGTGGCGCAGGTCATCGGGATCACCGTCCCCGAACCACGTGAACTCGGCCCTGTCGCTCAACTGTCGGGCCAAGTCCGCAAATCGCCAGGGTGCCTTCTGGTAGCTGACGCGCCCGACCATGGCGACCCGCGGGAGGGCGTGAGTTGAACGACTGGCCATGTCGGCTATGTTCCCGAGTCGAACGGTATCCACAGCGTTTATCAGAACGGTCGGATGCTGGACCCTCAGGTTCTTCCGCGCAAGGGCTGCTTCAGAATCCGAGACGAGCACTGACGTGCCTCTCCGTGCAAGAACCCGCTCGACGACCAGCATCGCGAGACGAGCAAGTTTCGAATGATCTTCCCGGAGGAATGAGTAGCCATGGGGCGAGTAGAACAGCCGACCGTGATTGCCGACTGACCTACCAAGTCGTGGAAGACGACCAGCGACGCCGGCGTATGTGGAATGGAGGTGAACGATCGTTGCAGGCTCACCTCGGACGAGGTCCTGCAGGGACCTACCCATTGTGGTGAGCACAGTGACGAGGCCACCTTGCGCAATCTCGACCCGCTTGAGTTGGTCAGGAAAGATGCGATCGAGTTGATCTGTCGACGGCGTGTCTGCTCTCCGAGCGTGAACCAACGTAACGTCGGCACCCATCTCGATCTGAGATGACGTCAACTCAACGAGACTCGTGAGCACTCCGCTGCTGAGCGTCTCAGTGGCGTGAATGATTCGTGTCATTTCGTTTGCCGCGGCCGCGCCGCCACGCCTATGACGATAATGGCGAGCGGCATTAGAGGTATGAGATGACGCAGGTATGAGCCGTAGTCGGGCTCGAAGAGGCTTTGAACCGTCAGGAACGCCAGCAGGAGGCTAAGTGCACGTTCGAACTGAATCTCACGGGCAACTCGACCATTGAAGTAGGTATGGACACTACGCAGGACGAACGTCCACATTGTCGCGATGGCAAGCGCCGATACGACGTGCAGGGCAGAGCCGGCCAGCAAGAGAATCACTGGAAAGAGCAGCAGTAGCACCACCAGAATCAGATTCAGCCACTGCGCCGGGATCAACGAAGAAACGATCGGGTCCTGCAGTATTGTTTCTCGGTCCGTCCAGAGCTTGTCATTGGTCGAGAAGCGAAAGTACGTGGCGGCCTGACCAAGAAAAACATTCATCGCAACAACGACCATCCCGAGTAGGACAACCCAACCAGCCACGAACCATCCGAACGAGCGAACTCGACTGGTACCGATGCGAAACGCGACGTATAGCGCGGCCACAAGGAACCAGTACTCCCGCACGTGGGCCGCATAGAGCAGGCAGGCACCAATCCAAATTGCTTCCTGCCACCAACGTCCCCGCGATGCAATGAACAGTGCCACTAGGGGCACGACGAAGAACTCCTTCGTGTACATACCGAGGTAGATTCCACCAAGAACGAGCGTCCCACTAGCGAGCGCGGTCGCCGGCCACGTTCGCCCGAACGGTCCAGCAACCTTCAACGCCAGGAGCACCGATACGAGGAGCATCCCCACTGCCACGATGCTTACAAGAACTGGCGAGTTCCCCAGCCCCAGCCAGACATACAGAATCGCGGTCGCACCGTATTTCGTGCCGAATCCGGCGCGACCTGTGTGAATGATTTCTTGAAGCGTGCCGTCATCCCACAGCATTTGCGCAGGGAGGTAGTCGCGGCTAAACAGCGCCAGTAGCAAGGCTGCAATCGCGGCGTAGAAGATAACTAACTGTTTGAGGAGGATGCTCGACCGAGCTCGGTCATGCATGCGAGCGGCTGGCGCCTGCCTCAGTCGCGCCCGATCGACGGTCATTTCCCGCCCTGCCCGACGGCATGGGCTTGAGCAAAGAGCAACTCCCGCTCGAGTTCGAGCCGTGCATTCTCAACGCGGAGTCGAGCTTCATCCTTGGTTCGGACCCGTTCGGAGAGGAACGACGCGATATCCTCGGGGCTCGTCGCCATCGAGTTCCTCGAAACATCCTCGTCGCCGATCGTTGCGAAATGCGATGCAGCCTTGCCTGACGGCTGGGGTACGACTTCCGCTACACCTGCTCCGTGGAGCAACCCGAGTATCAGCGCGTGGAGGCGATCACTGACGACCAAGCTCGCCCGATCGTAGAGAGTCCGAACGAACCGTTCCTGGCCCGCGTCTGATCGCTCGCCCCACGGTTGAAAGACAGCTCCAGGAAGTCGACGAGCGATCTGCTCGCCTCGAATCTCGTCTTCGCGAACCTGACTGACAACCACGAGTTGAAGCCGGAGTTGAGCCGCCGCGAGCAGTACCCCCTCAAACCACGCCGTATTTGGGAACTGCCGAGGGCCTCGCATGCTGACCACCATCAGCCCGCGGTCGAACTCCTTCTCGTCGACTGGCTCTGTGAATGCGATATCGGCTACGAGCGTGCCACGGCCAATCAGGTCCAAGCTCGCCTTTTCCCGCCACAGGACGAGATTCGAGAAGCGACACGCCAGCCGGTGGACACTCGTGACCATCGGGGACGGTGATCTCACTGCGCGGGGCATTCGAAGTACCTCGGCACCCGACGCGCGCGCGAGGATTGTCATCGCAAGAAAGCCGAGCTCTTTCGGGAGCTGCCGCTTCGTCAACAACACTTCGCCCGGATCGAGCACGAGTACCTTTCGTCCTCGATTGCTCGCCATATTGCGAACCCAGCGCCGTGACTGAGACGCATCATAGATCGTGTCATTCAACGCATCGAGTCCGATCTGATCGATCCAGTCAGCCGGGGCATTGCCCACGTACGCATGAACCGGCCCGAGGCCGCGAAAGGCTTCCAACGAACGTCGTCGGATGACAGCGTCGCCGATATTGCCGTAACCTCCGACGAGCACGATGAAGACCGACGGAGCGCTCATTAAGCGGACCTCGTTGTTGAATCCATCGCTCGACTGATTGATCGCTCGACTATCTCCGCGCCCGCAGCCCACGACAGGCTCGAACGAATCGACCTCGCATTTGCGGCAAGTGATGCGTGAAGTGCGGGGTCCGCGGCGAGTCTCGCAACAGCCCGCGCGAAATCATCTGGGTCATCGACGTTCACGAGAAGGCCGTAATTCGTCGCTTCAAGCAGTCGTCGCTGGGCGGGAATGTCAGTCGCAATCACGGGGACCCCTGCCGCAGCGCTCTCCAGCATCTTGAATGGTGTCGTGGTCTCCGCCATGGAACCGGTCGCACGCTTAGTGCAAGCCGTTGCAACCGCGTTCACTACGATCTCGGCGAGTTCTTCCTGAGGCAACTGGCCTAGAAATCGAATCGAGTCGCCCTGCGACGCTTCGACGAGCGATCGATCCTCACCGTCGCCGACAATCCAAAGATCAACTGCAGTGGGCCAGATATGGCTGCTCTTCGCATCGAGAAGGTAGCGGATACCTTGCCACGGAGCCAGATTCCCGAAGAAGAGTACATAGGGTCGCTCCGGAGCCTCTCCGGGTGAAGCCTTCAAGAAGACTTCTGAGACCCCCGTCTGCAGCGGCACCGATTTCGTTCGACGTGTGCCTCGTATCTCGTCGACCCATGCCTCCAACCCCTTGTTCAAAACGAGGACGTCATCTGCCTCGATGAGGCTCCGGCGAATAAGCGATCTCGAGGTCGGAACGTAGCGGAACCATGGATAGGTCTCGTAGAGCGACTCATCGTTTCCCTGGACAAGGAGGATCACGGCACCACCACGGCGTCGCCAGATCGGGCTAACCAGCCCGAGGAACGGATGCCATCGCGCAACGAGTACGCCCTTGGGCTCGAGTTTCCTGGCGCGGCGGATCAGCTGGACAACGCGTCGGAGCTTCTGCGTTAGCTTCGGGCTCGGGACTGGCGACGTGAGCACCGAACGAGGCACAAATCCGGCGACACGGAGGCGTTCACGTGTGCCATCGAGATGAGTGCGCGGAGCCGTACCTGGGCTAGTCGGTTCGAGCCAGAGTAAATCGATGGGTACGGGTACCCCCGCGCTCCCTGACTTCGTAACCCCGACATCATGGGTCGGCGTCGTCTGCCCGTTTTCCACCGTTTCCCCCATCAGTACGCACCCGTGTGAGCCAGAACCGCGCGGAAGGTTCGCCAGAGAATCGCGAGGTCGCCCGTGATTGACCAGTTCTCGACGTAGTAGAGATCGAGGCGTACGCTCTCTTCCCACGAGAGGGTCGAGCGGCCACTGACCTGCCAGAGTCCGGTCATTCCGGGCTGCACGAACAGGCGCCGCCCGGCGGCTCGGTCGTAGAGTTCGACCTCCGCACGACGCTGCGGCCTCGGTCCCACAAGGCTCATGGTGCCGTGCAGCACATTGAACAACTGCGGCAGTTCGTCGAGCGAGTACTTGCGCAGCACCCTTCCGATGCGTGTGACCCTCGGGTCATTTTGCACCTTGAAGAGAGGTGCCGTGTCGGTCCCATTCGCGGCAAGAAGCCCCGCGAGCTCCGCGTCGGCGCCGTCGCTCATCGAGCGGAACTTCAGCATCATGAACGGACTTCCTTTGAGGCCCACACGTTCCTGCCGGTAAAACACGGGCCCCGCCGAGGATGCCTTCACGGCCACCGCCAGCACGATGAAGAGCGGCGCGAACACCACCACCAGCGCGAACGCCACGATGAGGTCGAACACCCGCTTCGCGACGAGCTTTCGCCCCTCGAACTTCGGTGTCTCCACGTGCATGAGCGGCAGGCCGGCGACCGGGCGAGTGTGAATGCGAGGGCCACCGATGTCGATGAGGCTCGGCGCGACGACGAGGTGCTCGGCACCCGGGATCAGGCCCCAGCTGAGTTCGCGTACCCGCTCAGGCCCGAGCTCATCGGCGCTGGTGATGATCACCGTATCCGCGCCGAAGTCGCGCATGACGGCCAGCGCGTGCTGCATGCCGTACTCCACGGGAATCTGCGTGCCCGCCAGATAGGGCGCACCGTGTCCCGGCAGGCAGGCTCCCGCGACCCGGTAGCCCGCTTCGGGCATCCGCTCGAGTTCTCGGGCGATCAGGGCGACGGATGCCTCCGACCCGACCAGCAGCACCCGCGACGAATACTCGCCCCGCTTGCGCATCACGCCGAGCCATTGGCGCCACATCCATCGCGAGAACAGGAGCACGAGCACACCGAGCGGAAACGAGACGAGGACGTAC
Source organism: Agromyces sp. PvR057 (assembly GCF_040547485.1). NCBI lineage: Bacteria > Bacillati > Actinomycetota > Actinomycetes > Micrococcales > Microbacteriaceae > Agromyces > Agromyces sp. PvR057. The sequence goes on along the minus strand of NZ_JBEPPT010000001.1, from coordinate 938,073 downwards.
CCGCGGCCGATGTCGATCTTGAAGAGGAACGCGACGATCGCGACGAGGCCGAACAGGCGCAGTGCGGCATCCGCAACGGCTCGATACTCCTGCGTGCCGAGGCCGAGCACGCGCGGAGACCTCGTGTCGTACAGCTCGAGGGCCAACATCCAAGCTCCGACGATGATGAACGACACGATCGTGTAGCTGATCGCGATGTCGCCGCGGGAGCCGCTGAACCCGGTCGCCGTGTAGTCGAGGCCGACCCACGCGATCTGCGTGCCGAACACGACCCACAGCAGCACGAGCAGGTCGGTGATGCGCACCCGCGAAGCGAGCTTCGAGGCCCACGCCGTGGTCGACATCGTCGCGGCTGCGTAGAACCGGCCCATCACCATGTCGCACCCCCGTTCGCCGAACGGGCGAGTACTCCCCCGGTCCAGGCCCAGAGCGTGCCATCGGATGCCGCGTCGATCGCGGTCGTGCCGGTGGTGATGTCGGCCTCGAGGCAGGCGCCGGGCGCGGCATCCGGTGCGAGTGCCTGGATTCGGATGCCGCGGCATCCGTCATCGGTGACCGCGACGAGGTATCCGCCGGATGTCGAGGCGAGCGCGATCGTCGTCGGCGGAGCGCCTGCGTCGGCCCAGCTCACGCCCGAGTCGACAGTGGTCGCGACCGCGCCCGATCCGCAGAGCACCGCGGCGGATTCCGCTGACGTCGCCTCGACCTGAACGGCAGCGCCACCGCACGGGTCGGAGGATCCGGTGGGCGCCGCCACCTGCCCGCCGTCGAGGTACCACGTGGGCTCGAGCTCGCTCGTGGGCTCCCAGTCGGCACCCTGCACGAAGCTGCGGTAGCGCCCGACGCCGCACGCAGCGGGATCGCGGGCCACCATCGTGACGATGTCGACGTCGGCCGGCTCGATCGACTGCAGGTCGGAGAGGCCGGCCGTGTACGCGGGCGTCCACGTCGCTCCCCCGTCGGTGGTGACCTCCAGGGTCGCCGCGGCATCGGGGCAGCGTCCGACGACTCCGCGGTAGGCGAGGTTCGCGTCGAGGGCCGCCAGCACCACCGTCGGGCGCGCGACAGCGACGGGCGCCGCGGGCTCGCCCGTCGAGGTCGGCGAGGTCGAAGCAGGCACAGTCGTCGACGGCGGGAGCGTCGGCAGCACCTCGCCCTGCGGCGTGCCCGCGTCGGAGCGCAACGAGGCGAGGGCCCACCACACGAGGCCCGCGTCGACGATCACGAACACCACGATCGCCACGACCGCCCACGGGGCGATGGAATGGCGTGCGTGCACGGTCTCGTTACGTTGCACTGCGACCGCCCGACACCGACGGAGCAGCGAGCGCGGACACGATTCGGTCGACGGCGTCGTCGATCAGTCGGCCGGCCTCGTCGTAGACCGCGTCGGGAGCGCGGTACGGATCGAGGATGTCGTCGTCGTTCGGGTCGGACGGCGGTGGTGCGAAGCCACGGGATCTGGCCGCGGCATCCGTCGCCTGCTGCAGGCGGGAACCGGCGGCAGCGGCGGGTGGCTCGAGGGCCCCGTCGGCGGAGAGGAAGTCGAGCACGCGTGCGAACTCCCGCAGCGTGTAGGCGCGGCGAGCCGCACGGGGAACGAGCTCGGCGACCTCGGCCCGGTGGGCCCGGGTCGCGGTGAGCACGAGGTCGGCGTCCTCCACCAGGCGTTCGGTGAGTTGTCGCGACGCATGCCCGGCCGGGTCTGCGCCGAATCGCAGCGCCTGCGCGGCGGCCTGGGGCGTCATCGGCTGGCCCGCCAACGCGGCGGTTCCCGCACTCGACACGATCACGTCGCCGAGGCCGGCCGACGCGAGCCTCGCCGCGAGCACCCGCTCGGCCACGGGAGACCGGCAGATGTTGCCCGTGCACACCACGAGCACGTTCACGCGCCGGCCACCGGTTCCTGCTTCGGTTCGGGCTTCGACGCGGGCGAGGACTCAGGCGACGGCCCGGCCGTCGGCGACGTCGGCGATGACGTGGGGGCGTAGCCGTGGCCGTACCCGTAGCCATAGCCGTACCGGCCGTAGCCGTAGGCATCGGGACCCTTCGTCGGCAGCATCGTGAGCACGATGCCCGACACGTTCGCGTCGACGTTCTCGAGCACGGAGAACGCGCCCTTGACCTGCCCCTTGTGCGCTCGGCCCACCGCGACCACGAGGATCGCACCGCCCGCCGCCCGCGTCAGCACCGCGGCATCCGTCACCGGCAGCAGCGGCGGCGCATCGAAGAGCACGACGTCGAAGGCCCGGTTCAGCTCCTTCACGGTCTCGGCCATCACGACCGACCCGAGCAGCTCGCTCGGGTTCGGTGGCACGCGACCGGCCGGGAGCACGTACATCTGGCTGCGGCCCCACGGCTGGATCACGTCCTGGAGCTCTGCGCGGCCGATGAGCAGGTCGGTGAGCCCGACCGCGCCCTCGATGCCGAGGTACGACGCGACCTTCGGGCGACGGAGGTCGGCGTCGACGAGCAGCACGCGCGCACCGGCATCCGCCAGGGCGATCGCCAGGTTCGCGGCCGTCGTCGACTTGCCCTCGGACTCGATCGACGACGTCACGACGAACGAGCGATCGGGCCGGCCCGCGTCGAGGAACTGCAGGTTCGTGCGCAGCGCCCTGAACGACTCCGCGCGCGGCGAGTGGGGGTCGGCGTGCACGATGAGCGGGCGATCCTTGGCCTTCGGGTCGAAGACGATGCCGCCGATCACCGGCACGTCGGTGACCTGCTCGATATCGCGCTCGTTGCGGATGCGCGTGTCGAGCGTCTCGCGCAGCACCGCCGCGCCGACGCCGAGCGCGAGGCCGATCAGGCCGCCGAGCACGATGTTCAGCATGACGTTCGGGCTCACCGGCTTCTGCGGAACCGAGGCGTGCTGCACGAGCGTGAGCCGCACCGGTGAGGCCGCAGCTGCCTCGTCTCCCTCGGCCTCTGCGCCGGTGCTCACGCCCGTCGTCTCGATCGCCGAGACGACGTTCGTCAGGCTCTCGGACACCGCCGTGGCGACCTCGGCCGTGAGCGCGGCATTCTCGTCGGTCACCGTGATCTCGATGAGCGAGGTGTCAGCGAGCGTCGTCGCGACGACCTCGCGGGCGAGCTCGTCGCTCGTCGTGTCGAGCTGCAGGTCGGCGATCACGGGCAGCAGCACGATGGGCGTCGATGCGAGGTCGGCATACGTCGTCACGCGCTGCTGCGTGTACGCGTTGCCCTGTGCCATCTCGCCGATCGAGCCGCCGTTCGACGTCGAGACGAACACCTTCGCCGATGAGCTGTACAGCGGTGTCTGCATGATCGAGAAGACGGCACCCGCAGCGACGCCGAAGAGCGTGAGCAACACGATCAACACCCAGCTCTGCCGCAGGATGCGGATGTAATCGCGTAGTTCCACGTGTTCAGGCCCCGTCCCCACAGCGTGCTGAAACGTGACACGGATACGCTAAGCCCCGTGGCACCCTCTCAACATGCCCCGCGGAGTGGGGGCCTGTCAACAACCGACACTCCCCCAATCGGAGTCTTCGACGCCGCCGGGCAGCGCTGGGGCGTGACGGATGCCGCGATCGGCATCCTGCTCGCGGCGGCGTGTTCGCTCGGCTGGGCGTGGCTCACCCGCACCGTCGTCATCGAGGAATGGCTGCAGGTGTTGGGCGCGTACCTCGCCGTCTGGGTGCCGCTCGTCGTGGTGCTCTGCATCGCGGATGTCGCGCGCGGGCGCAGATCGTTCGCGTCCGACTTCGGGCTCCGCGTGCGCTGGATCGACCTGCTCTGGGGCGTCGGCATCGGACTTCTCGCCCGCGGACTCGTGACCCTGCTCGAACTCGCGTGGATCGGACGCACCTCGCTCGACGGCGGCGTGCTCGCGCTGCCCACCGGATTCGCGTTCTGGTTCGGCGTTGTCCTCGCGCCCGTGCTGCTCGGGCCGATCATCGAGGAGACGTTCTACCGCGGCCTCGTGCTGCGCGCCGTCGTCCGGCGCACCGGCGGACGGCCGCTCGTCGCGGCATCCGTCGCCGTCGTCGTGAGCGCGCTCGTCTTCGGACTCGCCCACCTCGCCCAGGGCGCCGCGCTCTCCCCGACCGCGGCGGCCGTGACCTTCGTCGGCACCTTCGCCTTCGGCCTCGCGGCGGGAGCCCTCGCCGCGGCGACCGGCCGCCTCGGCGGCGCGATCATCGCGCACATGGTGTTCAACGGACTGCTGGTGCTCGCGATCGTGAGCTGAGGCCGGGCGCCGGGTGCTGCGGACGCATGCTTCCGAGACGGCGCGCTCAGTGGCGGCCGTTGAGCACGCCGCCGGACTCCTCGAGGTAGCAGACCCCGCAGAGCGACTCGTAGGTCACGGTCTCGCCGTCGATCGCGACCTGGTCGCCGTCGAACACGAACCGGCCGTCGATGGTGCGACCGTTGAAGATCGCCTTGCGGCCGCAGCGGCAGATCGTCTTGAGCTCCTCGAGGCTGTGCGCGACCTCGAGCAGCCGACGACTGCCGGGGAACGCGACCGTCTGGAAGTCGGTGCGGATGCCGTAGGCGAGCACCGGGATGCCCTCGATGAGCGCGATGCGCAGCAGGTCGTCGACCTGCTCGCCCGTAAGGAACTGCGCCTCGTCGACGAGGAGGCAGCTCACGTCGCGCCCGTTCTCGGCCGCCGAGATCGCGCGCCGCTGCTCGAACAGCTCACGCGCATTCGCGTCGGGCGCGATCACGAAGTCGACCTCGCGCACCACGCCGAGCCGCGAGACGATGTCGCGATCGCCCTTGGTGTCGACCGACGGCTTGGCGAGCAGCACGCCGTGCCCGCGCTCTTCGTAGTTGAAGGCGGCCTGCAGCAGCGCCGTCGACTTGCCCGAGTTCATCGCGCCGTAGCGGAAGTACAGCTTCGCCATCAGGCGACCTCGCCGTTCGACCGACGGACCTCAGCTGATGCCATGACGAAACTCCACCGTGACATTCTGCCTGCTCGTCGAGACCTCCGCAGCCAACCCCAGCGCGCGCGCCACCGCGGCGAAGCGTTCGATCGCCCGTCGGGCGGGCGGTTGGGCGCCGAACAGGGCCTCGACCGAGATGCGCACCACGCGCCCCCTCGAGAGCTCCGTGTCCTCGCGGGTCACGTCGATGCGGATCGACGCCGCACGGTCGTCGACCGCGAGCCAGTTCAGCAGGGCGGCGAGCGCCGCCCGCTGGTCGTCGTGCAGCACGGCGACGGCGGTGTCGGTCTCGACGACCTCGACGGGCACGCCATGCCGGCGCTCGAGGTCGGCCGCGAGGTCGCTGAGCCAGGTCGTGGCGATCTCGTCGCGGAGCGTCGAACGGAGGGCGTCGGCGAGCTGACGGGCGCGCGCGGCATCCGTCACCGACACCCGCTCGGCGGTCAGCATCGAGGCGAGGAACGGCAGCACCTCGCGTCGGAGCACCGCGACCCTGCCGTGGTCGGACGAACGCGCGAGCCCCGCCCTGAGCTCGGCGTCGCGCTGCAGCAGCACCTGGTTGGCCTTGCGCTGCCACGCGAGCGTGATGTGCACGATCGCCCACGAGTAGCCGGCGGCCGCCGAACTCGCCACGACGGTCGGAGCGACGAAGACGAGCACGACGACGGCGGTCGGCAGGTCCTGCCACGCGTCGCTCGGCGCACCGGCGACGAGCACCGCGAGCACGGCCCCCGAGAGCACACCGCCGCTCAACAGCGTGGTCCAGCTGCAGTACGGCGCGACCGACACCATCATGATGCCGATGACGACCGGGCCGAAGTCGTCGTAGACGAACTGGTTGTTGCCCACGGTGCTGAGGTACTCGGCGACCGCCCCGCCGAGGCTGAACACGATGACCACCCACAGTCGCTCTGGCGTGAACGGCGCCCGCGAGGGACGCGTGCCGACGGTGGCCGCGATCGCCGAGATGACCACGAACGCGATCGCCATGATCGCCGCGAGCGGGGAATCGACCTCCGACCAGTGCGCGGCGGTCAGCACGACGGCGGTCACGCAGGCGGCGGTGCCGGCGACGTGCTGCAGGATCGACGACGAGGCGAGTGGGACGATCGGGTCGACGTCTTGGGGGGCGAGGCGATCGGTTCTCATGCGCCGCCCTCCGGCATGGTGAGCACGATGGTCGTTCCCAAGCCGATCGCCGACCACACGCGAGCGGAGCCGAGCTCGCGTTCGAGCCGTTCGACCACCTCGACCCTGAGCCCGCGGAGGGCGGCCGGCACCCGTTCGGGCTCGAAGCCGGCGCCGACGTCCATGACCGCGACGGTGACCTCGCCGCCGCCGTTGCCGAGGATGATCTCGGCCTCCTGCACCCCAGCGTGCCTCGCGACGTTGCGGAGGCACTCCGCGACGGCGAGGTCGAGCTCGGTCGCCCGGTGCGGCCCCAGCAGCCCGAGCACCGCGAGATCGCCCGTCATCTTCACGTCGAGCCCGAGATCGGCGGCGGTCGCGAACGCCTGGTCGAGCACGGGCGTGCCGTCGGCGATGTCGAACGCGTTCGACGCGTCACCGAACCCCCCGCTGTGCTGCTCGACCCAGTCGCGACCCACGAGCAGCGAGAGGTCCTGCCGGATGTCAGCGCGGAGGCGATCATCGATCGGCCCCGACCCCGCCGACGCGATCGCGAGCAGGTGCTCCATCGCCGTGTCGTGCAGGCGCGTGATCGCCTCGAGCTCGTGATCGCGTCGGGCGGTCGCCTCGCGGGCGGCGACGTTCGCCCGCACGAGGGCCGCCTGTCGGCGCAGGCCCGAATGCCGCGTCACGCCGTCGACCGTGCGGACGACGACGATGAACAGGGCCAGGATGGTGGCCGCGGTGCTCACCCGGTACTCGGAATCGCTCACCACGGACCCGGCGTAGGTCGCGACCTGGCCCACGGCGTAGGCGGCGACGACCCAGAGGCTCGCGGCCACCGACCCGGCGCCCGCACCGCCGACGAGGAGCAGGGCGATGCACGGGATCGCGATCACCGCGTTGTCGGTCGTCGCGAGGCCATGCTCGGACTGCATCGCGAACACGGTCAGCACCAACGTGACGCCACCCCCGACGACGAGGTAGAGCACGCTCCAGAACACCGATCGGTACACCGCCACGAGACTCAGCGTTCCGGCCATCAGCAGGGCGAGCCCCGCTGCGATCCAGCCCTTCGGCGAACCGCCGATCGCCAGCGAGATCGCGACGACCGCACCCATGCCGAGGTACACCCAGGCGCCGACATGCCCCGCGTGCACGAGCGCCCGGTTCACGGAGTCGCGCGACACATCGCCGGGTAGCCCGAGCGTCATGGGGACCTCCGGTGTTCGTGCCGGTGGATCGGGTTCACACTGGACTCTCCGGATTATCCCAGCAAACCCCTCGCTACGCGCAACCGGCGGCCGGCCGCGGCACGGCGCCGAGCGTCAGAACAGGGCGTCTGGGGCGGCCGCGAACTCGGTGCGCGAGGCGGATCGCCGCGCCGCGGCATCCGTCAGCGCGGCCGACCGAACGCCGCCCGTCGCGGGATCCTCCTGCCCGCGCGCGAGGCCGTGCGCGCGCAGCAACGGTGCGACCCGCGCCGCCAGCCATTTGCGGTACTCCTTCGGCGCGTATGCGTTCTGGCCGTAGTACATCGACCGGTACTTCGACTCGAGCTCGGGATGCTCGCGTGCGAGCCACTGCATGAACCACGGCTTGACGCCCTGCCGCAGGTGCAGCGCCGAGTACACGACGCTCGTCGCACCGGCCGCCTTCACCTGCCGGAGGGCGTCATCGAGGTGCGCCCTGGTGTCGGTGAGGTACGGCAGGATCGGCATCAGGAACACCGTGCAGTCGAGCCCGGCCTCGCGCACGGCCGTGACCGTCGCGAGCCTCGCCTTCGTGCTCGGCGTGCCCGGCTCGAGCGACTGCTGCAGCTCGTCGTCGTAGACGGCGATCGACATGGCCAGGTCGACCGGCACCTGCCCCGCCGCGTCGACGATGAGCGGCAGGTCGCGCCGCAGCAACGACCCCTTCGTGAGGATGCTGAACGGCGTGCCGCTCGAGGCCAGCGCGTCGATGACGCCCGGCATCAGCCGATATCGCCCCTCGGCGCGCTGGTACGGATCGGTGTTCGTGCCGAGCGCCACGGGCTCGTGCCGCCACGACCGCTTCGCGAGTTCGCCCGCGAGCACCTCGGCGACGTTCACCTTCACGATGATCTGCCGGTCGAAGTCATCGCCCGCGTCGAGGTCGAGGTAGGTGTGCGTGGGGCGGGCGAAGCAGTACACACAAGCATGGCTGCAGCCCCGATATGGGTTCACGGTCCAGCTGAACGGCATCGACGAGGGGCCTGGCACGTGGTTCAGCGCCGACTTCGCGAGCACCTCATGGAACGTCATGCCCGCGAAGTCGGGGGTCTGCACCGAGCGCACGAGGTTGTTGAGCCGCGCGAGCCCCGGCAGGGTGCCCGCCTGGTCGACGCCCAATTGCTGCCCGCTCCACCTCATGCAGACATTCGAACACATGTTCGAACGTGCTGCAAGCGGCGCGCCGCGACATCCGGATGCCGCGGCGCGCCGTCGCTCACGCCGGCACGGTGGCGCGAGCCGCCCGCCCGGCCGCGAGCTCGAGCCGCTCCCCCGCCCATCGGCGACGCAGCCACCGGTCGTGGCTGGCGACCACGACCGCACCCGGGTAGGCGCCCAGCGCCTCCTCGAGGTCCGTCGCGAGCGCGAGCGAGAGGTGGTTCGTCGGCTCGTCGAGCAGGAACAGGTGCGGCGGCCTCGCGAACACCAGCGCCAACGCGAGACGCCGCTGCTGTCCGACCGAGAGCGCCCCGATCGGCCTCGACTCGTCGCGGGCGGCGATGAGTCCCAGGCTCGACAGCGGCACCTGCTCGGCCCGCCGCTCACCGAGGGTGCGCTCGTAGATGCGGTGCACCGCGGCATCCGGGTCTCCGAAGCGCACGTCCTGTTCGAGCAACTGCACGCGAAGCCCGCGGCGACGCTGCACCGAGCCGGCATCGACGCGCTGGATGCCGGCGAGCACGTTCAGCAGCGTCGACTTGCCCGCACCGTTCGCACCCGTGACGAGCATTCGGGCCATCGCAGGCACTCGCAGCGACGGCACCGAGAGGCGCCCATCGACCACGGCATCCGTCACCTCGACGAGCAGGCCGGGTGCCTCGTCGAGCGCGTGCGACCCCTGCGGGATGCCCGCGAACGCGAGCGGTGCAGGCGGCTTCGGCACCTGGTCGCGCTCGAGCACCTCGAGCCGCACCTCGGCGTTGCGCACCCGCCTCGCGATCGTGCGATCGACGTTCTCGCCCTTGAAGTGACGGATGAACTTGTCGTTGTCGGTCGCCGCCCTGCCGTGCGCGACGGTTCGCGCCGCACCGCTGCGATCGAGGTCGGCACGGAGCCCGAGGAGCTCCTGCTGCTCGGACTCGTACTGGCGCTGCCAGCGTTGCCGCTCATCGGCCTTGACCGCGAGGAACTCGGTGAAGCCCCCGCCGAACACCGTGCCACCGGATGCCGCGAGCAGGTCGTCGTGGCTCGCGCGCTCGGCGCTCGCGTAGATCGGCGGACCCGCCCGCCCGGCGGACGGGCCCGACTCCACCGCGGCCACCGCGCCGAGCCGAGCCGGATCGAGGTCGACGAGCCCCGTCGCCAGCCGATCGAGGAACTCCCGATCGTGGCTGGCGAAGAGCACCGGCCCGCTCCACGCGCGCAACGTGTCCTCGAGGAACGCCGCGGCGTCGTCGTCGAGGTGGTTCGTCGGCTCGTCGAGCAGCAGCGCTTCCGGTGCACGCAGCAGCAGCGCCGCGAGCGCGAACCGGCTGCGCTGGCCACCCGACACCTCGGCGACCCGGCGCTCGAGCGACACGTCGCCGACGCCGAGCCCGCGAAGCAGTTCGTCGCGGCGCGCGTCGGCGCTCCACACCTCGGCATGCTCGGCCGCGGCGAGCGCCCGCGCATACCGGTCGGCGGATACCGCGGCCGCGCGTTCGTCGCCACGCGACCCGCCGTCGGCCATGCCGTCGGCGAGCGCGGCCGCCGCCTCGTCGAGCTCGCGCTCGATGGCGCGCACCTCGCGGAGCGCGTGCTCGAGCACATCGCCGAGGCCATCGTGCGGGGCGAACGGCAGCTCCTGCGAGAGCAGGCCGGTGCGCAGCGGCCGGGTGATGCGGCCGTCGGCGACGAGGTCCGTCGCGTCGCGGGCGCCGAGCGCCGCGACGCCCGCGTCGAGCGGGGAGCCCGAACCCGGCGGGTCGCCGACTCTCGGGCCGGCCGCGGCATCCGTCGTCGAACCCGAGGCGAGCAGCCTCAGGAGCGTCGACTTGCCCGCGCCGTTCTCGCCGATGAGGCCGAGACGCTGGCCAGGGGCGACCGAGAAGCCGAGATCACTGAAGACGCGGCGATCGGGGTAACGCGCCGACAGGTCGTCGACGCGGAGATAGGAGGAATACGAGACGTGTACCGACATGCGGAACGCCCTTTCACGAATGCTCCCGAGCCGTCGACGGATGCCGCGCGCAGGCGGTCGGTCGAACGGTGCACCGCACGGTGCCGTCGCAGCGCATGACAGCGCCGACGGCCCGGGAGCGGAGAAGGATCCCGCCGGGCATTGCCGAGATGGATGCAGCCGTCACCGTCGCGAACAGTGGAATGGGTACACCCGATGTCTACGGCGCCTCAGGCGCGGGACGGTGGGAGTACTCACTTCATAGCGGGTACGACGATAGCAGAGGACCTGCCGAGAAGGCCAGGCCGTGAGTCGGGCCGAGAAGCTAGGCCGTGATCTGCAGCGTCTTCGCCGTCGCGACGAGCGACGCCTCGGCCGCGGCCGGGTCGCTCGAGAGCGTCGTGCCGTAGCCGGGGATCATCTCGCGGAGCTTCGGCTCCCACTCGACCATGCGGTCGGGGAAGCAGCGCGCGATCACGTCGAGCATGATCGGCGCGGCCGTCGACGCACCCGGCGAGGCGCCGAGCAGGCCCGCGATCGTGCCGTCGGCGCCCGTGATGACCTCGGTGCCGAACTGCAGGATGCCGCCCTTCTCGGGGTCCTTCTTCATGACCTGCACGCGCTGGCCGGCCGTGATGAGCTCCCAGTCCTCGGTCTTCGCCGTTGGCATGAACTCGCGCAGGGCCTGCATCTTCTTCTCGCGGTTGGCCATGAGCTCGCCGACGAGGTACTTCACGAGGTCGAAGTTCTTCAGGCCGACCTGGATCATCGGCCCGAGGTTGTGCAGGCGGATCGAGAACGGCAGGTCGAACCACGTGCTCGTCTTCAGGAACTTCGGCGTGAAGCCGGCGTACGGGCCGAAGAGCAGCGCGGTCTCGCCGTCGACCACGCGCGTGTCGAGGTGCGGCACCGACATCGGCGGGGCGCCGACGGCGGCCTTGCCGTAGACCTTGGCCTGGTGCTGGGCGACGAGCTTGGGGTTCGTGGTGCGCAGGAACTGCCCCGAGATCGGGAACCCGCCGAAACCCTTGATCTCGGGGATGCCCGAGTGCTGGAGCAGGGCGAGCGCGCCGCCGCCGGCGCCGACGAACACGAAGCGCGCGTTCACGGTCTTGGGCGTGCCGCCGACGAGGTGCTTCACGCGCAGGCGCCAGGTGCCGTCCTTCTGGCGCTTCAGCCGCGTGACCTGGTGGTTCGTGTGGATCTCGGCACCGCGGTCGGCGATGTCGGTGAGGAGGAACCTCGTGAGGGCGCCGAAGTCGACGTCGGTGCCCGAGACGATGCGGGTGGCCGCGACCTTCTGCTTGACGTTGCGCTTCTTCGCGAGGAGGGGGGTCCACTCGGCGATGCGCTCGAGGTCCTCGGTGTACTCCATGTCGGGGAACAGCGGCTGGTCCTTCAGCGCGGCGACGCGCTTCTTCAGGTACTCGATGTTCGCCTTGCCGCGCACGAAGGTCATGTGCGGTGCGGTGTTGATGAAGTTGTGCGGCTCGGGCAGCGCCCCGATCGACACGAGGTACGCCCAGTACTGGCGGCTGATCTGGAACTGCTCGTTGATCGAGACGGCCTTGGCGGCGCTCACGCTGCCGTCGGGGTTCTCGGGCATGTAGTTCAGCTCGCAGAGCGCGGCGTGGCCGGTGCCCGCGTTGTTCCACGCGTTCGAGGACTCCTGCGCGACCTCGCCGAGGCGCTCGTAGACGCGGATGGACCAGTCGGGCTGCAGCCTGGAGATGAGGGAGCCGAGCGTCGCGCTCATGATGCCCCCGCCGATCAGAACGACGTCGACCGTTTCCGCTGAATTCACGGATTCCAGTGTATGCGCCATGGAGGGTGCGCCCGACCACGTCCGCTCGACGTCGAGAGACCTCGGTTGCGTCGGAATGCGGCGCTGACCGGGCGCGCGGCCCGCCTCAGAGCGCCGCGATGCCGCCGCCGATGAGCCCGACGCCCGCGACGACGAGGCCGACGGTGAGCGAGAGCGCGCCGATCCAGAGCAGGGCGATCGCACGGCCGGGCTTCTGCGGGTCGGCGCCCAGCACCGAGAGGAAGAACCCTGCGGGCATCAGGATCGCGGCGATCGGGGCGCCGAGCCGGGCGACCCACATCCACGCGTCGTCGAGCGCGGCCGACTCGAGCACGCCGAGGACCGCGACCGAGAGCACGAGCAGCACGGCGGCGTGCGCGTGTCCGGCCCGGAAGAAGTTCTGCTGCAGGCGGTTGGCCGGCGCGAGCCCGCGCACGACCCTCGTGAGGAAGTACCCGCCGCTCTCGACCGTGACGAGGGCGAGCAGCAGCGTGCCGATGAGGATGACGTCGATCGCGTGGTTCATGCTCGATTCCTTCCGGAGTCCGTGATTGGATAGTGGTGCTCTCCAATATTAGAGAGTTGCACTATCCAATGCAAGGAGTCCGCATGCGCATGTCAGCCCTCGCCGCCGAAGCGGGCCTGCCCGTCGCGACCGTCAAGTACTACCTGCGCGAGGGGCTCCTGCACGCCGGCACCGCGACCGGTGCCACCCAGGCCGTCTACGACGAGGGCCACGTGCGGCGACTGCGGCTCGTGCGCGCGCTCGTCGGCCCCGTCGGCCTCAGCGTGCAGCAGGCGCGCACCGTGCTCGAGCTCATCGACGCGCCCGGCGGCGACCTCTACACGACGCTCGGCCGCGCGGTGGGCACGCTCCCGCCGGCCGCAGCTCCGCCGGGCGAGGCATCCGACCCCTATCCGCGCGCCCGCGCCGCCCTCGAGGCGCTCGGCCAGGTCTACGACCCCGAGTACGCCGCCGTCGCGCAACTCGAGGGGGCGCTCGCGGCCGCCGACGACGCCGGGCTGCCGATCAGCGCCGACCGCCTCGCCGCCTACGGCCGCGCCGCCTCCGACATCGCCGCGTACGACCTCTCGCGCATGCCGGCCGAACCGCACGCCGCCGTCGAGTACACCGTGCTCGGCACCGCGCTCTACGAACCCGTGCTGCTCGCGCTGCGCCGCCTCGCGCACCAGGACGCCGCGGTGCGACGCCTCGCCCAGTCGGACTGAGCGGCCGCGACGCCGCTCGAGCCGGGCCTCAGGAGCCGACGGATTCCGTCTCGCGCGCGACATCCGCGTATTCGGCCCGCGTTCCGCGGGTCACGGCCCTGCGTGCCCGGTGGAGGGCCTCGGGCCTCGCGCCCGCCGAACCGAGCGCGAGCAGGGCCGCACCGACGATCGGGGACGCGTCGAGCATCTCGATCCTCGCGCGCGGCGCGACGGCGGCGAGGCCGGATGCGATGCCAGAGATGAGTCGTGGATCCCCCGCACGGATGATGCCGCCGCCCAGCACGATCGGGATCGCCAGGTCGCCGAGCCCGAGGCGGGTGACGCACGCGCGGGCGAAGGCCACGATCTCGTCGGCCTGCCGGTCGACGAGCTCGGCCGCCACCGCGTCGCCCGACCGTGCGGCCTCGAACACTGCGGGGGCGAGCGCGGCGAGGTCGTTCGAGTCACGCCGGCCGAAGTGCAGGTCCTCGATGAGCGCCTGCACCGAGGCCACGCCGAGCCGATCGACGATCGCCGTCGTGAGCGCCGTGCGCGGGCCGCGTCCGTCGACGTCCCTCGCCGCGTGCCACAGCGCCTGCTCGCCCAGCCCGCCTCCGCCGCCCCAGTCGCCGGAGAGGCCGCCGAGGGAGGGGAAGCGCACCTCGGCCCCGTCGGCGCGCACGCCCACCGCGTTCACGCCCGTGCCGCAGACGATCGCCACGGCATCGGGCTCGTCGGTGCCGGCGCGCAGCAGCGCGTAGAGGTCGTTGGCGACGACCGTCGAATCGCCGGCCCAGTCGAGTCCCGCGACCGCGGTCGCATACCGATCGACCTCGACGGGCAGGTCGAGACCCGAGACGTAGAGGCCCGCGTGCACGACGCGCGACCGCCCCGCGACGGCGCGCACGAGCCCGTCGACGACGGCGACCGCCTCGCCGAGGCCCTCGAAGTGCGGGCTCGAGCCTCCGCCTCGCTCATGGGCGACGAGTTCGCCGTCGATCGTGAGGGCGACGGCGTCGGTCTTCGATCCGCCCGCGTCGACCGCGACGATGACCCCGCTCAACGCGCCCACTCCAGGAACGGGGCGTTCTCGGCCATGAGCAGGTCGGTGAGTCGCTCGGCCCGGTCGTGCTGCAGCACGAGCGGGTGCGCGCGCATCGCCCGGAGCACGCGGTCGCGACCGCCGTGCACCGCAGCGTCGAGGGCGAGCCGTTCGTAGCCGGCCACGCTCGAGACGAGTCCGCGGATGTCGTCGGGCAGCGGAGCGACCGGATCTGCGACGAATCCCCCGTCGCGGAACACGGCGGGCACCTCGATGACATGGTCGTCGGGCAGGAACGGCAGCACGCCGTCGTTGCGAAGGTTGACCACGCGCGAGCGGCTCGCGCCGTCGCGCATCGCCGCGAGCAGCTCGATCGCCGCCTCGGAGTAGAAGGCGCCGCCGCGGCCCTCGAGCGCCGCCGGCTTCTCGTGCTGCGCGGGGTCGGCGTAGAGCTCGAGCAGCTCGCGCTCGATCGCGCGCACCGCCTCGGCCCGCGTGGGCTCGTGCAACTGCTCGCGCAGGACCTCGTCGTGCGCGTAGTAGTAGCGCAGGTAGTACGAGGGCACGACCCCGAGCTGGGAGATGAGCCCCGCGGCGAGGTGCACCTCGTCGGCGAGCTCGCCGAGCCGGTGCTGCAGGAGACCCGGCAGCTTGTCGTCGCCGTCGATGACGACGCTGCGCTCCCAGGTCAGGTGGTTGAGGCCGACATGCCCGAGGCGAACGCGGTCGTGCTCGACATCGAAGAGGGAGGCGAAGCGACGCTGGAAGCCGATCGCCACGTTGCAGAGACCGACGGCGCGGTGGCCCGCCTCGAGCAGGGCGCGCGTCACGATGCCGACGGGGTTCGTGAAGTCGACGATCCACGCGTCGGGCTTGGCGTGGGCTCGCACGACCTCGGCGATGCCGAGCACGACGGGCACCGTGCGGAGCGCCTTCGCGAGCCCGCCGGGCCCCGTGGTCTCCTGGCCGATGCATCCGGCCTCGTGCGGCCACGTCTCATCGGCGTGACGGGCGTCCTGCCCGCCGACCCGGAGCTGGATCAGCACGGCGTCGGCGTCGGAGACGCCCGCCACGAGGTCGGACGTGCCGATCACGTTCGCGGGGTGCCCCGCATGCTCGAGCATTCGCTGCGACATGCCCGAGACGAGCGCGAGGCGCTGCGGGTCGGAGTCGACGAGGCGGATCTCCTCGAGCGGGAGCGTGTCGCGAAGGCGTGCGAACCCGTCGATGAGTTCGGGGGTGTAGGTCGAGCCTCCGCCGACGATGGCGAGCTTCATGGGTCCTCGATTCGGTTCGTATGGCACCTCGCGCCGGGCGCGAGATGCGGGGTCGATGATCAGGGCGGATGCCCCGTGGCATCCGCCGTTCGACGGTCGGTCGGGTCAGGTGGAGAGCGAGATGTCGGCCTCGAGGTGGTCGCGGATCTGCTCCACGAGCTGTTGGCGCGCACCGAGGAGCACCGGCTGGGCGCCCGTGCCGCTCGTGCGCAGCGCGAGCTTCGGGTGGGCGGCCGCGTCGACGCGCTCGGCGACGAGCTCGACGAGCCGGGCTCCGCCTGCCGTGCCGGTCGGCCCGCCGAGCACGATCATCGAGGGATCGAGGATCGCGAGCAGCGGGTTGACGGCGAGGATGACGCGATCGGCGAGGGCGGACATCGCCGCGTCGACGTGGGCGAGGCGCGGCAGCACGTCGGCGAGCGTCTCACCGTCGGAACCCAGGAGCCTCGCCACCGCGGGGCCGCCCAGCAGGTCGGTGAAGTCGTTGGCCCCGGGCGCGAGCGGCTCTGCCGTGCGAGGCACCGCGAGGTAGCCGATCTCGCCGGCACCGCCGGAGGCGCCGCGGTGCACGACGCCGCCGAGGTCGAGGCCGACGCCCAGGCCGTCGCCGATCCAGAACAGCGCGAAGCTCGCGGCATCCTGCGCGACGCCGGATGAGCGTTCGGCCATGGTGGCGAGGTTCACGTCGTTGTCGATCGTCACCTCGAGGCCCAGCTCGCGCTCGATGCGGGCGCGCGCTCCCACGGCCGGCCAGCCGGGCAGGGTGTCGGTGAACGAGAGCTCGTCGCCGTCGACGAAGAACGCCGCCTGCACGCCGATCATCACGCGGCTGACCGTGTCCTCGGCGATGCCCGCCTCGGCGCAGGCCGCACGCACCGCCACGCGCACGTCGCCCTCGGGCGAGCGATCGAGCCCGTCGGTCGCGATCTGGACGATCGGGTGCTCGTGGTCGACGGCGTCGACCACGACGGCCTGGATGGCGCGGTCGAGGATCGAGATGGCGACGCCCGTGATGCGATCGGTGCGGACGCCGTACGTGATCGCATTCGGTCCTCGGCCGGCCGATCGCTCGCCGACCGGATGGATGAGTCCGACACGTTCGAGTCGCGCGAGCATCTGCGACGCCGTGGGCTTGGAGAGGCCGGTCAGCTCGCCGAGGCGAGACCTGGTCAACGGGCCGTGCTCGAGCAGGAGGCGGAAGGCGGCGCGGTCGTTGCGCGCCGCGAGCCACGTCGGGGTGCCCGGGTCGATCTGGCTCATGCCGTCTGCCCTCCTGGTATCGGTTTCTTGGTCACTCTATCTGAAAAGAATGTTTACTGATTGTCGACTCACCCGCCACTCCGCACCTCATCACGCAACCGTCCGAGGCGCTCGGGATCGGCCGCCGCCTCGAGCAACGACGTCGTGTACTCGTGGCGGGGGTCGAGGATCACCTGCTCGCTCGGCCCCCGCTCGACGATCTCACCGCGGTACATCACGAGGATCTCGTCGGAGAAGTGCCGTGCCGTCGCGAGGTCGTGCGTGATGTAGAGCACGCCCAACTGCTCCTGCCGCTGCAGCTCGGCGAGCAGGTTGAGCACGCCGAGGCGGATCGACACGTCGAGCATCGACACCGGCTCGTCGGCGATGATGAACCGCGACCCTGGCGCGAGCGCACGCGCGATCGCGACCCGCTGCCGCTGACCGCCCGAGAGCTCGTGCGGTCGACGATCGGCGAAGGTCGCGGCCGGCGAGAGCCGCACCCGCTCGAGCAGTTCGTCGGCCCGTTCACGGATCTGCCGCGTCGAGAGTCCGGGGTTGTGGATGCGCAGCGGCCGCTCGAGGTGGTGCCGGATCGGGTGGAACGGGTTCAGCGAGCTGAACGGGTCCTGGAAGACCATCTGCACGTCGCGCCGGTACCTCGCGAGGGCGGCGCCTCGCGTCGCGCTCGGGCGCTCGTCGAGCAGGATCTCACCCGACGTCGGCGTCTCGAGCTTGGCCATCATGCGCGCGACCGTCGACTTGCCCGACCCGCTCTCGCCCACGAGGGCGATCGTGCGCCCCGGTTCGAGCGTGAACGAGACGTCCTTCACGGCGTGCAGGGTGCGCACGCTGACGCCGCTGCGCAGCCGGAAGTCCTTGACCAGGTTGCGCGCCTCGAGCGTCGTGCGCTCGGGCACCGAGCCCCGCCCGTTCATGCCGCACCCCCGCTCGCCGCGCCCGTGCGGATGAAGTCGCCGCGCTCGCCGCGCAGGCTCGGGAAGCTCGAGAGCAGACGCCTCGTGTACGGATGCTCCGGGGAGCGGTAGATCTGCTCGGAGGCGCCCTGCTCGATGATCTCGCCGTCGAGCATGATCGCGATGCGGTCGCTGATCTCGATGAGCAGCGGCAGGTCGTGGGTGATGAAGATCACGGCGAAGCCGAGACGCTCCCGGAGCCGCATGATCTCACGGATGATGCCGCGCTGCACGACGACGTCGAGCGCGGTGGTCGGCTCGTCCATGATCATCACCTGCGGATCGAGGGCGAGGGCCATGGCGATCATGACGCGCTGGCGCATGCCCCCCGAGAGTTCGTGCGGGAAGCTCGAGAGCCGTGACGGGTCCACGCCGACGAGCGTCAGCAACTCGGCGCTGCGCGACTCCCGCTCCGCGCGCTTCATCGACGGCCGATGGGTCATGAAGACGTCGTGCAGCTGCTTGCGCACGTTCATGACCGGGTTCAGCGAGTTCATCGAACCTTGGAAGACCATCGAGACCTTGTTCCAGCGGAACGTGCGCAGCGCCTCGCCGTCGAGCGCCACGACATCGATGTCACGCCCGGATGCGTCGTGGAAGACCACCTCGCCGCCGGTCATGAGCGCCGGCGCCTTCAACAGGCGGTTCAATCCGTAGGCGAGCGTCGTCTTGCCGCAACCGGACTCCCCCGCCAGGCCGAGGATCTCACCCCGGTGGAGGGTGATGGATGCCCCGCGCACGGCCTTGACCGGCGGGTCCACCTCGTACTCGATCGAGACGTTCCGTGCGGTGAGCACCGGTTCACCGATGGTCGAGGCGACGCCGAGGCTGCTCGGGGCGGAATGGATGGCGTTCATGCGAATGCTCCGGTGTCGGCGACGCCCTTGCCGGCCTTCGCGGCCCTGCGCTGGCGCTTCGCGTTCTCAGGCGCGAGCCTGAGCTTCGGGTTCACGACCTCGTCGATCGCGAAGTTGATGAGGGAGAGGCCGGCCCCGAGGGCGGCGATGATGAGGCCCGGCGGCACGAACCACCACCAGGCGCCCGTGCCCACGGCCTGCCCGGTCTGGGCGTCGTTCAGCATCGTTCCGAGCGTGATCGACCCCGTCGGCCCGAGGCCGAGGTAGGAGAGCCCGGCCTCGCCGAGCACCGCGAAGATGACGCCGAAGATGAACTGCGCGGCGAGCAGCGGCACCAGGTTCGGCAGGATCTCGACGAAGATGATGCGGCCCGGCTTCTCGCCGGCCACGCGCGCCGCGGCGACGTACTCACGGGTGCGCAACGAACGGGCCTGTGCGCGGAGCACCACCGCCGATCCGGCCCAGCCGGTGATGCCGAGCACGAGGGCGACGAGGAGGGAACTCCGGGCGAGCGGCCCCAGGCCCTCGGCGTTCTGCACGTACGCCGCGATCACCATGACGACCGGGAGGCCCGGGATGACGAGGACGATGTTCGTGAAGAGGGTGAGCACCTCGTCGAGCACACCGCCGAAGTATCCGGCGAACACGCCGAAGACCACGGCGAGCAGCAACGCGACGATGCCGGCGACGAGGCCGATGAAGAGCGAGCCCTGCGTGCCCCAGGCGAGCTGGGAGAAGACGTCGTAGCCGAGCTTCGTCGTGCCGAGCCAGTGCTCGGCCGACGGCGGCTGCAGCGCCTCGTTGCTGGAGTCGCGCGGCGGCTGGGCGATCATCGGGCCGAAGATGCCGAAGAGCGTGATGAGGGCGACGATCACGACGCCCGTGACGAGCTTGCCCGAGCGACTCGGGAGGAGGTGGCGGAACCGGCCTCCGCGGGTCGAGCGGGCGACCGCGAGCGCCGCGGTGGCCGACGCCTCGCGGGCGGTCTCGCGCACGGCCTCGGCGGACACCGGAGCCTGGAACAGGGCGTCGTCGCCCGTGGCGTAGCCGGAGTCCTCGTCGGGACGGACGAGCGTGGGTCGGGAGTCATCCATTGTGTCGCACCCTCGGGTCGATGAAGCCGTAGATCAGGTCCATGAAGAAGTTCGCCGCGAGCACCGTGAGCGTGATGACGAGGAACACGCCCTGCATGAGCGCGTAGTCGAGCCCCTGGACCGCCTGGATCATGAGCTTGCCGATGCCCGGGTAGCTGAACACCTGCTCCATGACGATCGAACCGGCGACGACGAAGCCCAACGCGATCCCGAAGCCGGCGAGGCTCGGGATGGCGGCGTTGCGGGAGGCGTACTTCGTGCGCACGCGGCGCGGGGTGAGGCCCTTGGCCTCGGCGGTGACGACGTAGTCCTCCGACATCGTCGAGACCATCATGTTGCGCATGCCGAGCAGCCAGCCGCCGACCGACGAGAGCACGATCGTGACCGCCGGGAGGATCGCGTGGTAGACGGCGCTGCCGACGAACGCCCAGCTGAGTTCGGGGCCCGCCGGGAACTCGAACACGTCGTAGCCGCCGACGATCGGGAAGAGCCCCAGCTGCACCGAGAACACGGCGACGAGCACGAGCGCGAGCCAGAAGTACGGGATCGACTGGAAGACCGTGGTGACGGGCACGAGGTGGTCGAGCCAGGTGCCGCGCCGCCACCCCACCCATGCGCCGACGATGATGCCGAGCAGGAATGAGATGACGGTCGCGACGCCGACCAGGATGATCGTCCACGGCAGGGCCGCGGCGATCAGGTCGGCGACCGTGGCCGGGTACCTCGTCGAGGAGACGCCGAGGTCCCCCTGAAGCAACCGGCCCCAGTACGCCAGGTACTGGTCCCAGAGGGACATGTCCTTGCCCGCGCCGAGGATCGAGGTGATGGCCGCGATCGTCTCCTCGGAGAGGGGACGCCCGCCGCTCGCACGCCGCAGCTTGCCGAGCATGATCGCCGCGGGGTCGCCCGGCAGGAGCCGTGGGAGCAGGAAGTTGAGCGAGATCGCCGCCCAGAGGGTCACCAGGTAGAAGGCGATCCGCCGAAGGTAGAAGCTCATGCCGCTGCCGTCCTCGAGTCGGGGAAGGTTCGTTCCATGGGACGCGCCGGCCTACTTCACCGGCGAGAGGTGCGCGAGCACGACCGCGTTGGCCACCGCGAGGTAGGGCAGCGGCGCGGCGTACAGGTCGTCCTCGGTCGGCCATCCGCTGAACTTCTCGGTGTTGAAGAAGGACTGCGAGGCGTTCAGCACCACGGGGATGTACGGCAGGTCGCGAGCGATCTCGGTCTGGATGGCGGAGTACGCCTCCTGCTTCGCCGCGACATCCTGGGTCGAGCCGGCCGCGAGCACGGCCGCGTCGACGATCGGGTTCGTGTATCGCGAGTAGTTCTGCCCGACGAGCGGCATCTCGCCGACCTTCGCGGTCGAGGTGCCGGCGAAGTACTCGTGGTAGTTGGAGTACGGGTCGGCGACGAGGCTCTGCGTGAGTCCGTACAGGGCCATCTGGAAGTCGCCGTTCTGGATCGGGGTCCAGTACTCGGCGTCGGAGACCGTGCGGGCGTTGATGCGGATGCCCGCCTCAGCGGCCTGCTCGGAGATGAGCTTCGCGGCGTCGTTGTAGTCGGTCCAGCCGTCGGGCGAGAACAGGTCGATCTCGAAGGCCGTGCCGCCCTTGCCGTAGAACCCGTCGGCGTCCTTGGTGTAGCCGGCCGCCTCGAGGATCTCGCCGGCCTCTGCGGCATTCGACTCCTGCGGGCTCGTGGCGAGCTCGGGGTCGCTCAGCCACTGCTCGTCGCGCGGCTGGAGCGTGAACGACGGCGAGGACTCGCCCGCGAGCCCCGCGAACGCCTTGTCGGCGATCGTGGCACGATCGATGGCCACGTTGATCGCCTGGCGCACCGCAGGGTCGGTCTGCGGACCCTCGCAGCCGAGGTCGGCGTTGGCGCAGGTCGTGATGGTGGTCGGGTCCTGCTGCTGGTTCATCGTCGTGATGTCGCCCTTGCCGGTGACGGCGTCGGGGTTCGCGATGAACTGGCCGACCCAGTCGATCTTGCCGGTGGTCAGGAGGTCCTGCGACGACTGGTTCGAGTCGAGCCCCACGTACTGGACCTCTTCGACGGCGGGCGCGCCGTCGCGGAACTCGTCGTTGGCCTCGACCGTGTAGGCCGCGTCGGAGAAGCTCTTCAGCTTGTACGGGCCGGAGCCGACGGGTTCGGGGTTGGTCTCGGACATGAAGTCGTCGATGTCGGCCCAGACGTGCTCGGGGATGATGTAGGTCGAGCCGAGGGTGAGCGAGGCGCTCGTGAACTGCGGTTCGGTGTAGGTGAGCACGACGGTCGTGTCGTCGGTCGCCTCGGCGGAGACGAACTGCTCGGATTTGTTCGAGCCGTAGCCGAACGTGAAGGCGACGTCGGCGGCGGTGAGCGCCTCGCCGTCGTTCCATTTCAGGTCGGGCTTGATCGTCACGGTCAGCGTGCGGCCGTCTTCGCTGTACTCGTAGGAGTCGCCGATGAGCCCGATGGGTGCGTCGGCCGAGAGCTGGTTGAAGAAGAACAGCGGCTCGTAGATCGCACCGAAGGTCGCGTGCACGGCCGTGTCGACCGCGAACGGGTTGAAGTTGTTGTTGATCGGGGTGGCGCTGCCCGCCCAGACCCGCAGGACGGCGGCGTCGCCGCTGCCGCCCCCGGCCGACGGGGCGCAGCCCGTCATTCCCAGTGCGATCACGGCCGCTCCGGCGGCGAGTGCCACCGCGAAGGAGCGTTTGGTTCGAGTCATCTCCGGCATTCCTCTCGTGCTTCGTTGCGTGGAAGGTGGTGCAGTGCAGTGACGCCGCGCGCAGGATCTCGGTGCTCATGCGTTACTGGAAGCGACCCTAACAGAAAAGGTAGTAACTGGAAACAAGTCATTCAGTTATTGTTTCCCGAGCGTTTCGGATGCGCGTCGGAATCAGGTCGGCGACGAGATTCGCACCAGCGGCGAGCAGCGGAGGGCGCGGAGGGCGCGGAGGCAGGCGGGCCCGCGACCCCCGGGCCGCCAGCCGTGTCCGGGCACGCGAACGAGCCCCGAACCCCCTGGTCGACAAGGTGTTCGGGGCTCTGCGGCCTCCCCCCGAAGGGGCGGGCGCGTCAGGCGAGGAGGGCGGCGAGCGCCGGCAGCTGCGCCGGGTCCTCGAGTGCGGAGCCGACGGCGACGGTCCGCACGCCGGCGTCGAGGTAGGTGCGGGCGTTCGACGCGTCCATGCCGCCGGTGGCCACGAATCGGGCCTGCGGGAACGGGCCCGCCATCGCGCGGAACCACGGCACGCCGAGCAGCGACGCCGGGAACGCCTTCATCCACGTGAGCCCGAGCGCGAGCGCGGCCTGCACCTCGGTCGCCGTCGCGACGCCCGGCAGCGACGGCAGCCCGGCGGCCGTCGAGGCGCGCACGACGGCGGGGTCGAATCCGGGGCTCACGGTGAACGCGGCGCCCGCCGCCGCCGCGAGGTCCACGTGACGCGTCGAGAGCACGGTGCCCGCGCCGACGACTCGGCCCTCGGCGCGGGCGGCTTCGGCGACCGCCGCGAGCGCCGCGACATCCGCCTCTGACTGGATCGGCAGCTCGACGAGGTCGATGCCGAGGTCCCACGCGGTGCGGGCGAGCTCGAGGCTGCGCGCCTCGCCGAGGCCGCGGAAGAGCGCCATGAGCGGGCGACCGGCGAACAGGTCGTCGAACTCCGCGTTCGAGACGGCGGCCGTCTCGGGCGAGGCAGGCGCGGCAGGCCCGGCAGGTGAGGCAGGCGCGAGGGAAGGAGTCTGGCTGGTCATCGGGTGCCTCTCGGGAAGTCGGCGGTGTCGGCGATGGTGAGCACGGCGCGTTCGTGGCCCGCGCGCAGGCGCTCGTCGAGGGCGGCGCCCCCGAGCATGGCGTGCAGGTACCCGGCGGCGAACGCGTCGCCGGCGCCGACGACCTCGACGACGTCGACGACGTGGGCGGGCACGTGCACGCCGTCGGCGCCGCGCTCGTACGAGGTCGCACCGACCGCGCCGTCCTTCACGACGAGCTCGCGAACGTCGGGCAGCAGCCGGCGCACGTCGTCGGGCGACGGCGTGCCCCAGAGCCCGTCGGCCTCGTCGAGCCCGACGAACACGATGTCGGCGCGCGCGGCGAGGGCGAGCAGTCGCCGGGCCGCGGCATCCGTCGACGGCCAGAGGGAGGGCCGGTGGTTCACGTCGAAGCTCACCGGCACGCCGGCCGCGGCGGCACGGTCGAGGATCTCGTCGGTGAGCGCGTCGCACGTGCCCGAGAGGGCCGGCGTGATGCCCGACACGTGCACGAGACGCACGTCGGCGATCGGCAGCGCATCGACGAACGAGCGCTCGAGCCGGGAGGCCGCGGAGCCGGCGCGGTAGTACTGCACGCCGTTGCCCGGGTCCTTCACGTAGAGGCCGGTGGGGGCCGATGCGTCGCAGCGCACCCAGGACGTGTCGACGCCGCGTTCCCGGATCTGGCGCACGAGCCGTCGGCCGAGGGCGTCGTCGCCGACCGCGCTCGCCCAGGCGGTCGGCGTGCCGAGGGCCGCGAGGTGCGACGCGACGTTCGACTCGGCCCCGCCGGGGTCGAGGTGGAACGCGGTGGCGGACTCGAGCGGCTCGGCGACGGCCGGCGTCACGAGCACCATCGTCTCGCCGACGGTGAGCACTTCTGGGCGCGGGGTCACGACCCCTATGCTGTCTGGTGTGCAGATTCGGTGCAAGCCGGTTGCAGCATGTGCAACATGGTGGCAGCGAGGCGCACGCGGCAGCGAGACGCACGCAGCAGCGAGACGCATCGACCTGCACCACGGACCGACCAAGAGCAGTGAGGAGCAGCGGATGTCACGCCGGATCGACGACCTCCCCGACGAGGTGCTCTCGCCGGGCGACACCGGCCTGCCGGCACGCGCCGCCGGCCTGACCGTGCGCGAGTTCCTCGCGACGGCGCCCCGCCTCGGCGAGTTCTGGACTCCGCTGACGGTGCTCGACGCCGAGGCGATGCGCAGCAACGCCGCGACGATCCAGGCGTGGGCCGAGTCGAAGGGCATGGAGCTCATGCCGCACGGCAAGACGACGATGGCGCCGGCGCTCTGGAACCTGCAGCTCGACATGGGGGCGACCGGGCTCACCCTCGCGACCCCGGGGCAGGTGCGCACGGCACGCGCGTTCGGCGTCTCGAGCATCATGCTGGCGAACGCCGTCGTGGCGCCCGGCGCGCTCGCCTTCATCGCCGGCGAGCTGGCCGACCCCGACGTCTCGTTCCGTTGCTGGGCCGATTCGATCGGCACGGTCGAGGCCATGGAGCGGGGGCTCGCCGAGGCCGTGGGCACGGATGCCGCGCTCCCCCGCCCGATCGACGTGCTCGTCGAACTCGGCGCGCCCGGCGGGCGCACGGGCGCCCGGACGCTCGAGCAGGCCGTCGAGCTCGCGCAGCGCGTCGTCCACTCCCCCGTGCTGCGACTCGTGGGCGTCGCCGGGTACGAGGGCAGCCTCGGCCACGACCGCTCGCCGTCGGCGCTGGCCGCCGTGCGCGCCTACCTCGAGGATCTCGTCGCCCTGCGCGACCTGCTCCTCGACCGCGGGCTCCTCACGCCCGGCAGCATCGCCGCCGACGACGTCATCGTGAGCGCGGGCGGCAGCGCCTACCTCGACCTCGTCGCCGAGGCCTTCGCCCCCGCGATCGAAGCGGATGCCGCGGCCGGCCGCCGCACGCGGTGGATCCTGCGCTCGGGCGCATCCCTGCTGCACGACCACGGGTTCTACCGCGGCATCTCGCCCCTCGACGACCTGCTCGAACCGGCCATGCGGGGCTTCGCCCGCGTCGTCTCGCACCCCGAACCCGGTCTCGCCCTGCTCGACGGCGGCAAGCGCGACTTCCCGTACGACGAGGGCCTCCCCGTGCCGCTCGGCGTCGCCGCGACCCTCACCGGCGCCGCGACCCGTGGCGACGACTCGCGCGAGCTCGCCGCCGCATCCGTCACCGCGCTGAACGACCAGCACGCGTTCCTGCGCGCCGACGAGCCCGGCTCGGCCCTGCCCGTCGCGATCGGCGACGTCGTGTCGCTCGGGCTCTCGCACCCGTGCACGGCGTTCGACAAGCGGCGCTGGCTGCCCGTCGTCGAGCGCGCCGGCAGCGACGTCGTCGTCGACCTCGTGCGGACGTTCTTCTGATGCCCTCGCCGACGCCAGCACCGACGCCAGCACCGACGAGCGGGGCCCTGCGCATCGTCCGCGACGTGATCGTCGTCGACGGCGGGTCCGGCGCGGGTGCCGAGCACGGCGAGCCGGTCGACGTCGTCATCGGCCGCGACGGCCGCATCGCCCGTGTCGAACCCCGCGGCACGACGCGCGACGCCGACACCGACGCGGACGCCGACACCGACGCGGACGGACAGGTCGTCGACGGCGACGGGCGCCTGCTCCTACCCGGGTTCGTCGACGCCCACGCGCACGCCGACGGCCTGCTCTTCGACCCCGACGTGCAGCTCGCGCTGCTGCGGCAGGGGGTCACGACCGTCATCGGCGGGCAGGACGGCGTCTCGTACGCGCCCGGCGACGGCGCGTACGCGAGCGAGTACTTCGCCGCGATCAACGGCCGGCACCCGACGTACCGGGGCGGCGGCATCCGCGACCTGCTCGCCTCCTACGATGACGCGACCGCCCTGAACCAGGCCCTGCTCGTGCCCGCCGGCACCGTGCGCGGGCTCGTCTGCGGACGGTCGACGGATGCCGCGAGCCCCGCCGAGCTCGACGCGATGCTCGCGCTGGTCGCCGAGGGCCTCGCCGACGGCGCCGTCGGCCTGTCGACCGGGCTCGACTACGTGCCTGGCGCGTTCGCGACGACCGACGAGCTCGCCCGCCTCGCCGAGCCCGTCGCCGCGGCGGGCGGCGTGTACGTCTCGCACATGCGCGGCGGCTACGAGTCGGGCTCGCAGACGGGCATCGACGAGATCCGGGCCATCGCGCAGCACGCGGGCGTCGGCGTGCACGTGTCGCACTTCCACGCCGAGCCGCACCTCGTGCACGGGCTCATGGCGGGGCTCGCGGCATCCGGCGTCGATGCGAGCTTCGACGCGTACCCGTACACGCGCGGTTGCTCGATCCTCGCGATGCCGGTGCTGCCCGCCGCGCTCACGGTGCGGCCGACCGCCGAGGTCCTCGCCGTGCTCGCCGACCCCGGCGAGCGACGACGCCTGCTCGACGCGTGGTTCCCGACGATCGTCGACTACCCGAGCCTCGGCCCCGACTGGCCCGAGATGCTCACGCTCGCGCACGTCGCGGCCCCCGCGTTCGCCTGGGCGCACGGCCTCACGATCGGCGCCGCCGCGACTCGAGCTGGCGCGACGCCCGCCGAGTTCACGCTCGACGTGCTCGCCGCCTCACGGCTCGAGGTCAACGTCGTCATGGCCGTGCGGTACGCCCGCACCGACGCCGACCTCGCCTCGATCCTCGCCCACCCGCTCGCGATGGGCGGGTCCGACGGCATCTTCGTCGGCGCCCACCCGCACCCGCGCGCCCGCGGCTCGTTCGCCCGCTACCTGCGTTCGCTCGTCGTCGAGCGGGGGGCGCTCTCGTGGGCGGATGCCGCGGCGCTCGTCTCGACGAGGGCGGCCGACCGATTCGGGCTCGGCGACCGGGGGCGCGTGCGGCCTGGGGCCGTCGCCGACCTCGTGCTCGTGGATCCGGCGCGCGTCGACGATCGCGCGACCTACGACGAGCCGCTCGCGCTCGCCGAGGGCATCGACGACGTGCTCGTCGCGGGCGTGCCGGTGCTCGCCGGCGGCCGGCTCACCGGCGCGACGCCCGGACGCGGCATCCGTCGCTCCCGCAGCGAACTCGTGATCGACGATGGTCTCGAGACGGCGCTGCGCGCCTCCTCGACCGGCAGGAAGGCCTGACATGTCCCAGTCCGTGACCCGTGCCGCGCGCATCATCGACGCGATCGCCGCCGATCCGCGCACGGTCGCCGAACTCGCCGAGGCGTTCGACCTGCACCGGTCGACGATGTTCCGCGAGCTGCAGGCGCTCGAGGAGGTCGGCTGGGTGCGCCGCCGGGGCAACGGGCGCTACACGCTCGGCACCCGGCTCGCCGCGCTCTCGAAGGAGGCGCTCGACTCGCTCGACCTGCGCGAGGCCGGCTCCGCGCACGTGCGGCGGCTGCAGCGGCGGGTGGGCAACACCGTGCACCTCGCCGCGCTCATGGACCGCTCGATCGTCTACGTCGACAAGGCGGAGGACGAGTCGGGCGTGCGCATGTACTCGCGCGTCGGCAAGGCCGTGATCCCCTACTGCTCGGCGGTCGGCAAGGCGATCCTCGCGAACCTCGACGTGCCCCGGCGCGACGCGGTGCTCGACGGCGTCACCTGGGAGCGCTTCACCGACCTCACCATCACGACCCGCGAACGCCTCGACGAGGAGCTCGCGCGCGTGCGCGCCAGGGGCTGGGCGACCGACGACCGCGAGTTCGAGCCCTACGTCAACTGCCTCGCCGTGCCCATCGAGAGCCCGCTCGGCGTCGTCGGCGCGATCTCGGTGACCGCCGTGCGCATGGTCGCCGACCTCGACCGACTGAAGTCCCACCTGCCGGCGCTCCGCGAGGCCGCCGCCGCGATCTCGGCCGAGATCGCCTGACCCATCGACCACCCACCACCGACCGCACCACCCACTGGAGGAACCCATGCCCAAGACCGCCGTCACCCTCTCGAACGCGCCCAAGCCCGCCGGCCCCTACAGCCACGGCGTGGTCGCGAACGGCTTCCTGTACACCGCGGGCTTCGGCCCGCAGGACCCGGCGACGGGCCTCGTCGTCGAGGGCGGCGCCGCCGAGCAGACCCGCCAGGTGCTGCGCAACATCGGTGCCGTGCTCGCCGAGTACGGCCTCGGCTTCGACGACGTCGTGAAGGTCACCGCCCACCTCGAGGACCTCGCCGACTTCGCCGAGTACAACGTCGCGTACGCCGAGTTCTTCACCGAGCCGTACCCCGTGCGCACCACGGTCGGCTCGCGCCTCGCGAACATCCTCGTCGAGATCGACGTCGTCGCGGCGATCCCGCAGGACTGACCCGGCGCACGCCGCCCCTTCCCTCGTAGACTGGGCCGACACCGGCCGCTGGGGAGGGGGCGACGTGCCGAAGGATCCCGCACGCGGCGACGGCCCCGTCGTGCGCCACGACCGCGACGACGCACGCTACGTGCGCCGCGGTCCGGAGTCGCCCGCGGCAACGCCGACGGCGACGCCGGTCGACGAGCCCCGCGCCACGGCAGGCACCGCCGGAAGCCCGGCCGTCGGGACCGCCGCCGGGGCTCCCCCCGGTGGCGCCGTCCCCGCTGCGAAACGAGCAGCACGGCGACCGGGTCGCGCCGTGCCCATCGCCCTCATCGCCGTCGCAGCCCTGCTGCTCCTCGCCCTCGCCGCCTTCGCGACGACGCTCATCGTCGTGTCGCAGCAGGCCGAGGGCAATCCGTTCCGGGATCGCGCGCTCTTCGTCGACCCGGATTCGAACGCCGCTCGCGCGGCCGAGGGGTCCGGCAGCGACGAGCAACGCGAGGCTGCGGCGCGGATCGCGGCATCACCCACCGCGATCTGGCTGACGCCCGAGCGCGTGCTCCCCGGGACCGCGTCCGCCACCGTCGCCGACACGGTGGCGCAAGCGGAAGCCGCAGGCGCGCTCCCGGTCTTCGTGGTCTACGGCATCACCGACCGGGACTGCGGCGGCTTCTCATCTGGTGGCCTGCCGCGCGACGAGTACCTCGACTGGGTCGACGAGATCGCCGACGGCCTCGGCGATCGGAGGAGCATCGTCGTGCTCGAGCCCGACTCCCTCGCGCTCGCCTCGGAGTGCCCCGACCCCGACGCCCGCACCGCGCTCGTGCGCTCCGCGCTGGCGCGCTTCTCGGGCACCGGCGCGGCGGTCTACCTCGACGGGGGTCACTCCGCGTGGCTGCCCGCCGCCGCGATGGCGGAGTCGCTCCGCGCCGCGGGGGTCGACGAGGCCCGCGGGTTCGCGACCAACGTGTCCAATGCCCAGGCGACCGATGACGAGGCCGCGTACGCCGCACGGGTCTCCGAGGCACTCGGCGGCGCGCACGCGATCATCGACACGTCTCGCAACGGCGCGGGGCCGCCCGCCGACGGCGAGTGGTGCAACGCGCCGGGTCTCGCGCTCGGCGAGGAGCCCCACGCGCTCGACGACCGGGTCGTCGACGCGGTGCTGTGGGTGAAGCCGCCCGGCGAGAGCGACGGGACGTGCAATGGCGGGCCCCCCGCGGGGACCTGGTGGCCGGAGCAGGCCGTGGAGCTGGTGGCGAACGCGGATCGGCTCGCGGGAGGATCATGATGAACGGGGGAACACATGACGGCACGTGACCGCGTCGCGGTGATCATCGAGGACGATGCGGACATCCGCCGCCTCCTCGAGGAGGTGCTCGAGCAGGGCGGATTCGAGACGCACAGCGCCGGCAACGGCCTCGACGGCGTCGAGAAGGTGCGCCGCTACCGACCAACGCTCACGACCCTCGACGTCAGCATGCCCGGCATCGACGGCTTCGAGGCGGCCAAGCGCATCCGGGCGTTCAGCGACACCTACCTGATCATGCTGACGGCTCGGACCGAGGAGATCGACACCCTGATGGGCCTCGAATCGGGGGCCGACGACTACATCGCGAAGCCGTTCCGCCCGCGCGAGCTCCGCGCCAGGATCGACGCCATGCTGCGTCGCCCTCGCCTCGCCGCCTCGGGCGTCGACGGCGAGGCGGGCGCACCGGCTCCGGCTGGAGCAGCGACGCCCGGCGCCGCGGCCGGCGGGGCTGTGCCCGGGGCGTCCGGGGCATCCGCCGATCCCGCGACAGCACCGGGGCCGACACCGCCGCCGGCCGCCGTCGTCGTGCCGGCGACCGCGGCCGGCGACGAGGGATGGATCGAGCACCGGGGCCTGCGAGTCGAACCCGACATGCGCCTCGTGGTCGTCGACGGCGAGGAGGTCGACCTGACGCGCAGCGAGTTCGACCTGCTCAGCCTCATCATCTCGTCGCGGCGGCGCGTGCGCAGCAAGGCCGACCTCGCCCTCGCGCTCCGCGGCGAGAGCTACGTCACGTCGTACTACGTGAGCGACGCCGACAAGCGAGCCGTCGAGGTGCACCTCGCCAACCTGCGACGCAAGCTCGGCGAGAACGCCGCCCAGCCGCGCTGGATCGAGACGGTCCGCGGCGTCGGGTACCGGCTCACCGCCGACGACGGGGCCTGACGAAGCATGTCTCGCGCTGTCGTTCTCGTGTCGGGTGGTGCGGCCGTGACGCCGTTCACCACCCCGGATGTCGCTGCGGCCGGCGGCCTGCCCGCCGGCAACACCATGACCGCCCTCAGATCCCACCTCCTCGGGCGCGGCTTCACGACGTTCTCAGCGCCCGCGCGCATCGGTCCGGGGGAGGTGTCGGAAGACCTCGGATGGCAGGGCTTCTCGTCGGTTCCCGAGGTGCTTCCCGCAGACCTGACGATCAACGCCGTCGGCCGCATCGAGGACGCCGGCGCGGCGCTGCACGGGTTCCTCGTGCATCTGGCGGAGACGTACGCGGTCGATGAGGTGGATCTCGTGGGGCACTCGATGGGCGGGCTCTTCTCTCGGGCGGCGATCCGCCGTACTCTCGACCCCGATTCGCCGCTGACCGTCCGCAGTCTGATCACCCTCGGGACGCCGTGGACCGGGGCGATCCTGGGGGATTACTGGAACGGCGACATCGCGGTGGGCGACGCCCACGGGGATGCCGTTGCCGTCCGGATCCTCGAAGACTCCGAAGCGTTCGCCCGCGAGAACGACCAGGGCGCCGCCCAGGAGGCGGGCCGGCGTTTCCTGGCCGGTGCGGGTGGCTGGAACGACCGACAGGCCGGTGCCCTCGCGGGAACGTCCGTCACCGTGATCGCGGGCGAGTACTTCGACGCGTACAGCGCACCGGACATCCTCTGGCCGCATGATGGCTTGGTGACGGCCACGAGCGCGCTCGCTCGGCGTGTTCACGAGGCCGTGCTCCCGGGGCGGACGGAGCATCGATTCGATGACGTGCACAGCATCTTCGTCGCGGATTCCGTGCAGTTGCCGTGGGAGCGGGCGATCACATGGGATCCGGAGGTGCTCGCCACGGTCAGCGACACGTTGGACGCCAACCGCGGCACGGGGCCGCACGTGGCATCGTGAATCGTCGCCGTCCGACGAGACCACGTCGAGCACCTCGGCCCGGTGCACCGCGGTCGCGGGCTGCCGGGAGCAGGAGGCGCCCTACTTCGCGGGCGTGACTTCGACGGTGAAGTGGACTTCGTCGCCACTGGTGGAGTTCTTCATCTCCACGTCGGTCGTGCCTTCGTTCTTCGCCTCGAACCCGGGGTTGAACGTCGCACTCCCGTCATCCTTTCCGGGTGTGAAGGAGAGGATGTCCTCGTCGGCGATCTCGGCGGTCCAGTCGGTATACGTCTCGTCGTCGCCGGTGATGTCGAGCGTGCCGCCGTTGGGAACCTGAACCGTCGTGCCGTCGATGGTGGAGACATCAGCCATGACCGGAGGCAGAACGCTCGGATCATCGCCTCCTCCGCTGGAACTGCAGGCGACCGTCGCCGAGACGGCGGCGGCGATCACGATCGTGGCGAGCATGCGCCGGCCGAGAACCATGCGTGAACCCCCTGCTGTCGGATCGTCGTGGTCAACATAGCATCGCCGTCAATCCACCGTGCCCCACCTCGGAGTTCGAGGCGGGGCATCAGTCGTTCCGCGGCATCCGTGATGCCCGCGGCATCCGTCATCAGACCTTGTAGCCGTGGTGGCGACGCACCAGCTTGCCGAACATGCTGAGCGTCTGCAGCACCGTGATGATGCCGAGCACGGGCCAGCCGGCCCAGAGGATCGACGACTGCACGACGGGGCTGAGCTGGGTCCAGATCGCGACCATGGCGATGACCGCGGCGAGCGCGATGAGCAGCGGAGCCAGGTAGGCGTGCCCCGAGCCGCGCTCCGCCTTGGCCTGGGCCGCCCAGTTGTCGACCTGCTTCTTGCTGGCGAACTTCGTCCATGCGCGGGCGAAGTGCCCGATGCGCACCCACATGTACACCTCTGCCGGCACCAGCAGGACGGCGAACAGGATGTCGCGCACCGTGCGGTTCTCCATCGACAGGGCGATGCGGAGGTTCAGGAGGATCGCGACGACCGGCGGGATCAGCCAGACGGGGCTGAACACGAACGCGCCGATCGAGAGCGACCCGGCGAGCAGCACGAGGAAGAGGATGCGGCTGAGGGCGTTGATCGCCATCGACGCGTTCTCCCACCAGCGCAGGCGCAGGTTGGGGTGGAAGGGCTGGCCCTTCGTGTCGCCGCGCTGGCCGGGCCACATGAGCTCGATCGCGCCGTAGTTCCACTTGACCTGCTGGGCGTCGAGCGCCCGAAGCGTCGTCATGCCGCCGACGTCGGCCCGAGCACGCGCGCTGATCTTGGTGAGGTAGCCGGCGCTCTTGATCTGCAGCGAGAGGAGCGAGTCCTCGACCTCGCTGTCCTTGACCCACGGGGTGGTCTGGCGGTTCGCGGCCATCGCGTCGCGCAGCGCGTGGGTGGCGAAGATCGAGTACTGGCCGCCGAGCACCGCCATGTTGCGGCCCCGCAGCATGTTCTGCATGTTGAAGGCGGCGAACTGCGCCCGCTGGCCGGCGATGAGGAACGGTGCGACGACGCCGGTCAGGTCCTGGTCGTCGATCGAGTAGATCGCCGAGATGCCGCCGATGCGGCTGTCGGAGGCGATCTCGGCCTCGAGGAACTCGACGGCTCGCTCGTCGGCCACCGTGTCGCCGTCGACGCCGAGGAGGAAGTCGAGGCCCTCGACGAGCGTGTAGCCGTAGTTCAGGGCACCGACCTTCTTGTCGGGATTCCTGCCGATGTCGTGCACGAAGATCTCGGTGAACTGCTCGAGGCCGTTCTCGTCGACACGCGTGTGCGCCCCGGCGAACGTCGCGGCGACCTCCACGGTGCGATCGGTCGTGTTGTTCACGACGACGTGCACCACGTCGGGCAGCCGCGTCTGGGCGAGCAGCGACTCGAGGACGGCGCCGATCGACGCCTCCTCGTTGTAGGCGGGGACGATGCAGCCGATCGTCGTGCGCGTGGACGGGAGGGTGTCCACGAGCGCGGCGAAGTCGTCGACGTACGCTTCGAGTTCGGGAGCGGGAAGCGGCCGGACGTACGAGTCTGCGATGCCCGAGCCGTCTCGCTTGACGGCCCCGTGGGCGATGGGGCTGGCGACGACACCGGTCATCATGGAACTCCTTCGATGTATTGGTGCAGCGTCCCCGCACCACGTTCCGAGTCTGGCGGGGCGACCTCGGGTTCAGCGCTGGGATGCGATAGCGTCGGCTCAAGATCTGCTCAAGATTTCCGGCGTCTGGGGGGCCAGACGTCGCCGGACCGGAAGGCATCCCGTGCGCGAGCATCCCAATCACGTGTCCGTCCGTCGCATCGCAGCCGTCGCGGCGATCTCGGCGGCGGCGTTCCTGCTGGCCGGATGCTCGGCACCGCCGTGGCTCTCCGGAGGCGGCACCCCGTCGCCAACCCCGTCGGCGACGAGCACCGCCGCTCCCGTGCAGAACGACCTCGCGGCCGGCGCCGTCACCCGCACCATCGAGGTCGGCGCGATCACCCTGACGATCGACTACTGGTCGACGCTGCCGATGGATCAGTGGACCGCCGCCGCGAACAAGCCCCTGAGCTTCTCGGTGCATGCCGTGGTGACCCCCGCCGACGGCCAGAAGGTCTACCTCGCCAAGGTCACGGCGGTGCCGGTCGTCGCGGGCCCCGGAGGATCGCTGCCCGCACCGGAGCCGATCGTCGACCAGGCGAGCGTCGCCCCCGGCTACCTCGTGCTCGACCCCTACAGCTACAGCCAGACCTTCATCGTGCCGCCCCTCGACAGCGCGGCCACCAGCCTCGAACTCACCGTGAAGTACGAGCTCCTGCTGCAGTCCACGCCCACGTCGAGCGACTACGCGAAGCAGACCGCCGTCGACACGCTGTCGATCGCGATCGCCCCGGAGGGCTGAGCGCCGGCATCAGTCGCCGGCATCAGTCGGCGACCGCGACCACACCGCCGCCCTTCGCCCGAGCGTTCGCCGCGGCATCCGCTGCGGCCATCATCAGCGCGTCGAAGTCGTAGCCGAAGCGATCGGTGCCGGCGATGCCGATGCTCGCCGAGAGACGCAGGCCCTGCGCGGCCTCGATGCGATGCTCCCGCAGCCCGCGCTGCACCGCCTCGGCGTCGTCGGCGGCCAGGTCGAGCCTCGCGAACGGCGCCACCATGACGAGCGCTCCCGGCCCGTCGTGGCCGATGTCGGAGTTCGGCGAGCCATGGCGCCGCACGACCTCGGTGAACTCGGCCAGGAGCTGAGTGCCCACCGATCGACCGAACGCCGTGTTCAACGCGTCCAGCTCGTCGACCTCGATGCGCATGAGGACGAGCTGCTCGTCGTGGTAGTTGGCACGCTCGAGCCAGTCGCCGACGATCTCGCGGAAGGGATCGTCGTTCAGCACGGCGTCGGCCGAGTACGACGGGGCGCTGTCCCGGCGGCCCGAGGTCCGCGGCACGCGCTCACCCTGGAGGATCACGAGGCTCACGACGGCGACGATCATGAGCGAGATGAGCACGAATCCGGCCGCCTCGGTGCCGAGCGCCGCCCTGAACCAGGGGTCTTCAGGGCCGAGCACGACGAACCCGACCGCTCTCGTGGAGTAGTACACGGTGACGATCACGAAGATGACCGTCAGCCCGCGAGCCGCCCAATGCACTCGTATCGGCGCACGCAGGGTCTCCCACACGCCGAGCGCGGCGAAGAGTGCGATGAACGAGAACATGACGAGCGCACCGGCCCAGTCGCCGCCCTCCGCTCCTTCGGCGAGGACGGCGACGGCTGCCGCGCCCGCCGCGACGAGGGCGATCCAGGCGAACGTCCGTCGCCCGTTGTAGGCCCGCGCGCCGCACCAGAGCAGAGCCGGACTCAACACGACGGCGGCATTGCCGACCGCGACGGCCCACCACGCCTCGGGGCTCACGATCCACGTCGCGTAGGAGAACGACGCGAGGATGCCCGACATGAACGCGACCGCCCACACCCGCCCGGCGGCGTCCGCCGTGCGGAGCACCGTATCGAGGATGAACATCACACCCGCCACGACGGCGACGGTGATGACCGCGAGCTGCACGGTGTACGGATCGATGATCATGGTTCCCCCTGGCCCGCGGTCGGCAACGTGACGATGGCGGTCGTCCCGACGCCCTGCTCGCTCTCGATGGTCAATCGACCCCCGTGCCGTTCGACGAACTCGCGTGCGATGCCGAGGCCGAGGCCGCTGCCGTGCACGCTCCCCTTGCGCACGGACTCGGAACGGTAGAACCGATCGAAGATCTTCGGCAGCTCGGCCTCGGCGATGCCGATGCCCGAGTCCCGCACGACGATCCATGCGGTGCCGTCGTCGGCGGTCACCCCGATCGAGACCTCCCCACCCTCGTCGTTGTACTTGATCGCGTTCGAGAGCAGGTTGTCGACGACCTGCCGGATGCGGAAGGAGTCGGCGCGGACGATCACGCGCTCGGCCGTCGTGATCGTGACCGTGATGCCCCGTTCGTCGGAGCGAGGACGGAGCGACTCGACCGAGTCGCGCACGATGGACCCGAGATCGGCATCGACGACCTGCAGGATCGTGGGCGCCTCGCCCTGACGCGCGCTCTGGAGGATGCTCGCGATGAGCTCGAGCATGCGCTCGCCGTTGCGCTCCATGATCTCGAGGTTGCGCCGCACCGAGGCCGGCAGCCTCGGGTCGTCGAGCGAGAGCTCGATGTATCCGAGCACGGAGGTCATGGGCGTGCGCAGCTCGTGCGAGACCGAAGCGACGAGGTCGTCGCGGGCGCGGATCGCTCGCAGTTCGGCGGTCACGTCGCGCACGACGAGCACGCTGCCGTCCGGTTCATTGTCGACATCGAACAGGCGGCGTGCCGTCGCAGCCACGGCCGCCAGTCCGTGCGTCTCCGTGGGGATCCACGTGATGACGTCGTCGAATTCCTCGCCGTCGGCGGCCCGGTTGAAGGGGAGCTCGCGGGTTTCGAGGGCGGTCTCCCGGTCTTCTGCGAACGCCGTGCCGTGGCGGGCGTCATCCGGTCGCCCGATCTCCAACCCGTAGAGCCTCGCGTATGCCGCGTTCATGATCGCACCCCGACCATCGCGGTCGAGCCGGACGACGCCGAATTCGACCGCGTTCAGCACGTCGGCGAGGAGTGCCTCCTGTCGGCTCGCCCGCCGGAGCGCCCGCTCGAGCTGGGTCGCCTGCGACCGCAGCAGCACGCGCTGCGCGGCGGTACGCCGACTCGACAGGACCGCGCTCGTCGCGACGAAGAACAGCGCGATCGGCAACAGCACGACGCCTGGGATGCCTGCAGCGGCGAACTCCCGCTGCGCGACGATCTCCGACGTCCAGACCAGCACCGACGAGGACCCGACCGCGATGATGGCCCCGCGCACCCCGAAGTAGGTCGAAAGCCAGATCGTGGGGAGGATCCAGAGCAGGCCCACGCCGATCTGCGGGTCGCCGATGCGCATGAGGCCGATGGCGAGGATGTCGAGCACCGGCACGATGATCCCGAGGTCGCGTGGCAGCCGATGCCACGGCGTCACGAGAGTGACGCCGGTGACCGCGAACGCCAGGACCATGCCCGCGAACACGAGCGGCTGCGCCATCGTTCCGGGCGCGAACGCCTGGAGGACGAAGACCACGACGATCAGCGCCGCGCCGAACAGCAGCTGCGAGCGGATCACCGAACGGTCGAGCGTGCCGCTCTCCGGCTGAGGCTCCCCCGATGCCCGCATGCAGCGAGCCTACCCGGGCGAGCGGATCGGGCGCCGAGCGCGTTCCGGCCCGTCACAGCCCGAGCACGTTCGGCGTCACAGCCCGAGCGCCCGCAGTTCCGCGTCCATGCGGCGGGCCATCTCGGCGTACCCCTCGTCGTTCGGGTGCAGGCCGTCGTCCGCCATCCACTCGGGGTGACCCTCGAGCCAGTCCGAGGCCCCCGGGATCCAGTCGGCGTCCACGCGTTCGGCGCCCGCCCGCACCCAGGCGATGATCTGCTCCACCGAGGCCGGTCGTGCGTCGGTGTACCAGAACGGCTCGACCACGATGAGCCGGGCCTCCGGCAGCGCGCCGGACAGCCGGTCGAGGTCCGCGTCGATCGCCTCGCGGATGTCGTCGCCCCGCGAGGGCATCGAGAAGTTGTCGTTCAGTCCCATCGTGACGAACACGAGGTCCGGCGCCGGTTCGTGCGCGATGATCGCCTCGACGAGGTCGGGCACCGGACCGCCCGCACCCGGGTCCCGGTTGGTCACGAACCCGAGCCCGTTGACGCTCGGGTTGAACTCGGCCCAGCCTCGGTCGGCGGCCACGATGCTCGACCATCGGTGCTCGGGCGCGCTCGCGCCGGTGCCGAGCGTGTACGAATCGCCGTAGAACGCGACGACGGGGGCGCCGGGCGGCAGCCCGTCATCACCATGATCGGATGCCGGTGCGCCGGCGCATGCGGCCAGCAGCGCGCCGACCGCGCCGAGTCCGATGACGGCGACGACCGCGCCGAATGCGCCACCCCCGCCGGTGCCCCGGCTCGCGGAGATGCCGAACGCCCGCCTGCCCCGAGTCCTCATGGAGGTGGTTCGGGGCCGACGGGCGTTCGGATGGCCGGCGTGCTCGCCTCGGGGCGTCAGACCGCCGCGGGCAGCTTCGCCGCGATGAGCTCCGCGATCTGCACGGCGTTCAGGGCCGCGCCCTTGCGCAGGTTGTCGTTCGAGATGAAGAGCACGAGGCCCTTGCCGTCATCGGCCGACTGGTCCTGGCGGATGCGGCCGACGTAGCTCGGGTCGGTGCCGGCGGCCTGCAGCGGCGTGGGCACGTCGCTGAGCGCGACGCCCGGGGCATCCGACAGCAGCTCGGTCGCGCGCTCGGGCGTGATCGGGTTGGCGAACTCGGCGTGGATCGAGAGCGAGTGGCCCGTGAACACGGGAACGCGAACGCAGGTGCCCGCGACGCGGAGGCCGGGCAGCTCGAGGATCTTGCGGCTCTCGTTGCGCAGCTTCTTCTCCTCATCGGTCTCGAGGTCGCCGTCGTCGACGATCGAGCCGGCGAGCGGGATCACGTCGAACGCGATCGTGCGCGGGAACATCTCGGCCTCGGGGAACTCGACCGCACGGCCGTCGTGCACGAGGGCGATCGCGTCCTGCGCGACGGCGGCGCGCGCCTGCGCGAGCAGCTCCTCGCCGCCCGCGAGACCGGCGCCGGACACGGCCTGGTACGTCGAGACCATGAGGCGCTCGAGCCCGGCCTCGTCGTGCAGCACCTTGAGCACCGGCATGGCCGCCATCGTCGTGCAGTTCGGGTTGGCGATGATGCCCTTGACGGCCTCGTCGATCGCGTGCGGGTTGACCTCGCTCACGACGAGCGGCACCTCGGGGTCCATGCGCCAGCCGCTCGAGTTGTCGACGACCGTGACGCCGGCTGCGGCGAAGCGCGGGGCCTGCGCCTTCGAGAGCGTGGCGCCGGCCGAGAAGATCGCGATGTCGAGGCCCGACGGGTCGGCCGTCGAAGCGTCTTCGATGACGATGTCCTCACCCTTCCAGGGGAGGGTCGAGCCGGCCGAGCGGGCCGAGGCGAAGTAGCGGATGCTCGCGACCGGGAAGTCGCGCTCCTCGAGCAACTGGCGCACGACCGCGCCGACCTGACCGGTGGCGCCGACGACGCCGATGTTCACTCCATGTGCCATGCGTGATTCCCTATCTCTTCGGGCTCGCGGCGTCACCGCGACCCGGACGATCGTGATTCCAGTGTGCAGGACGTCGGCGCCCGTTCAGGACCGAATCCGAGCATTCGTCCTGTTCTGGCAGCTTTCGCCTGATCTGCGGCAGTCGACGGATGCCGCGGGCGGCCGCGGTGCGACGGATGCCGCTGCATCCGATCGACCGAGGCCGATGTCCGGCTCAGCGGCCGGTGCCGCCGTGCACGACCGCGTCGACGTCGGAGTCGAGCCCGAACGCCGTGTGCACCGCGCGGGCGGCGTCGGCGACGCTGTCGGCGCGCGTGACCACCGAGATGCGGATCTCGCTCGTCGAGATCATCTCGATGTTGATGCCGGCCTCGTAGAGCGCCTCGAACAGCTTCGCCGAGACGCCCGTGGCGCTGCGCATGGCGTTGCCGACGAGCGAGAGCTTGCCGATCTGGTCGTCGTACTGCAGCGACTCGAAGCCGATCGAGTCCTTCGCATTGGCGAGGGCCGTGAGGGCGCGCTCGCCGTCGGCCTTCGGCAGCGTGAACGAGATGTCGGTGCGACCGGTGGTCGCCGCCGAGACGTTCTGCACGATCACGTCGACGTTCGCGTTGGTGTTCGCGACGATCTTGAAGATCTTCGCCGCGACCCCCGGCTTGTCGGGAACCCCGACGACGGTGATCTTGGCCTCGGACAGGTCGACCGCGACTCCGGCGATGACGGACTCTTCCACAGCTGCTCCTTCGGGAAGACGCGAGGGGTCGTAGACGATCGTCCCCTCGTTGTTGTTGAACGACGAACGCACGTGCAGGGTCACGCCGTGGCGGCGGGCGTACTCGACCGCGCGGATGTGCAGCACCTTGGCACCGGATGCCGCGAGCTCGAGCATCTCCTCGCTCGTCACGCGGTCGAGCTTCTGCGCCCGCTTGACCATGCGCGGGTCGGAGGTGAAGACGCCGTCGACGTCGGTGTAGATCTCGCAGACGTCGGCGTCGAGCGCCGCGGCGAGCGCGACGGCGGTCGTGTCGCTGCCGCCGCGGCCGAGCGTGGTGATGTCGCGGGACTCGCGACTGAAGCCCTGGAAGCCGGCGACGATGACGACCGCGCCGTCGTCGAGCGCCTCGCGGAGGCGCACCGGGGTGACGTCGACGATGCGCGCGGCGCCGTGCGTGGCATCCGTGATCATGCCGGCCTGGCTGCCGGTGAACGAGCGGGCCTCGTGGCCCATGCTCTTGATCGCCATCGCGAGCAGCGCCATCGAGATGCGCTCGCCGGCCGAGAGCAGCATGTCGAGCTCGCGGGGGGCCGGGATCGGCGAGACCTCGCCGGCGAGGTCGAGCAGCTCGTCGGTCGTGTCGCCCATCGCGGAGACGGCGACGACCACGTCGTTGCCCGCCTTGCGGGTCTCGACGATGCGCTTGGCCACGCGCTTGATGCTCTCCGCGTCGGCGACGGACGACCCGCCGAACTTCTGCACGATCAAGCTCACGTGGTCTCCAAGGGGGTGGGTGGGGCGCCGGGTTTGCACCTCGGGACGCCGGAACCCCCATCATACGTGCGGCGCGTATACCCCTCCGGCAATGTGACGGCGCCCCCGACGGCGCCCTCGAAGTTGTATCTACATGAATCTCGAATGCTCAGAAGATGTTCACCTACGTGTTCCCCGGTTTCGCTCGGAATCGGCCGCCAACGCCGACAGACTCGGAAATCCACCCATCTGGAAAGGACCAGAATCGTGCGAACACGAAACCGCGCCGCGATGCTCACGGCCGGCTGCCTCGGCATCGGACTCCTCTTGCCCGCCACCCCCGCGATCGCCCACGACGGCGAGGAAATCGCCGCGACCACGGCCGCGACCACCTCGTTCTCCGAGGACTTCGACTCCCTGAGCGGTTCGCTCGGGCCGTCGGTCCACGAGACCCACATCCCCAAGGCCACGCTCGGCTGGACCTCCACTGCGCCCACGGGCTGGACCGTCGCCAACGAAGCATCGATGGGCGCCAAGGGCAAGAGCGAATGGCGCGGCTGGACGTTCGCGACCCCGTCGTTCTGGGCTGCGGCTCAGGGCGGGCAGGGCCGCGAGGCCTTCGCGAAGGGCACCGGCGTCGTCGCGGTGGCCGACAACGACGAATGGGACGACGGAAACAACCCCGGCGAGCAGCTCTTCGCGAGCACCCTCACGTCGCCGTCCGTCGCCGTCACTGGCGGCTCCACGGTGCACGTCAACTTCGACTCGAACTACCGCCAGACCGGACCCCAGGTCGCCGCGCTCGAGGTGTCGTTCGACGGTGCCGCTCCCGAGCGGCTCTTCGAATACTCGACCGCGGTCCTCGGCGACCAGGTGTACCTGCAGGACCGCACACTCACCCAGCCCGTCCCCGTGCCGGCCGGCGCCACGTCGATGAAGCTCGGTTGGGTCATCGAGAAGGCGACGAACGACTGGTACTGGGCCGTCGACAACATCAGCGTGGACTCCGAGCCGCGCGCCGGAGCCGAATCGCCGCTGCCCGATCCCGGCCCCCAGCCATCCGATGTGCCCGACGGCATCAGCTCCCGCAAGGTGCTGTTCATCGACTTCGACGGCGTTCGTTTCGACAAGCTCACCGAGTACGCGACGCCGAACCTCGACGCGCTCGCAGCGAAGGGCCAGATGGGCGTCGGCTACATGCAGGACAACGCGCTCGGCCCGACCGTCTCCGGTCACGGCCACGCCAACCTGCTCTCAGGCGTCTGGGTCGACAAGCACCAGTCCCCGGACAACAACTTCACCAATCCGAACATCGAGGCCTACCCCGACGTCCTCACGCGGCTCGAACAGGTCGATCCCGGGTTCTCGACGTTCTCCACGGCCGACTGGAAGCCGCTGAACGAGCACCTGATCCTCCGTCCGGATGTCAAGATCCAGCAGACCGGGGCCTCCCCCGCAGCCACCGACGAGCAGAGCGTCGCCGACGCCCTCGAGGTGCTCGGAACCCGGAACCCCGACGCGATGGTCGTGTACCTCCACAACGGCGACGCCACCGGGCACAGTTACACGGCCGAATCGCCCCAGTACAAGACCACGATCGAGAAGCTCGACGCGCAGGTGGGCGAACTCGTCGCCGCGATCGAGGCGCGAGAGGCGGCATCCGACGAGGACTGGCTGATCCTCGCCTCCACCGACCACGGCTTCACCGGGTACGGTCACGGCGGCGACCAGCACCTCACCCGCATGATCTGGACCCTCGCTTCCGGCGGCGACGTTCCCGTCTCGGGCACGGCGACCCGGCAGTGGCGACAGGTCGACATCGCGCCGACCACGCTGGCGCACCTCGGCGTCGACATCGACCCCGAGTGGGGCCTCGAAGGCGTGCCCATCGGCACCGAGTCGACCGACCCGTTCGACACGCTCGTCGGGTCGCTCGGCGACGTCGTCGACGAAGCACCGAAGCCGGTCTTCTCCGGCGGATGGACGAAGCAGGCCCCCCGGGATTGGCAGATCGACGAGCAGACGCCCGACCTCGGCGTCGCCGAGTACCGCGGCTGGTCGTTCATGGACGGCGAGTTCTGGGCGACCAGCGAGGAGGGCCAGGGACGTGGCTCGTTCGTGCGCGCCCGCGACGTGATCGCGGTCGCCGACCCCGACGAGTGGAACGACAAGGGCAACCCCACGGCATCCGGAGCCCGTTTCGACTCGACGCTGTACTCGCCGTGGCAGGACGTGCGCCCCGGCGGCGCTGTCGACGTGTCGTTCCTGCAGCACTACCGGCAAATCACGGCCGGTGTGCCGCAGCATGCGGAGGTCATCGCCGAGTACGACGACGGCACGAGCCAGGTGCTGTGGTCCCGCGACGGCGTCGCCGACGGCGCCCTGTTCGAGATCAACCAGCCCGTCGCGTTCTCGACGACCGCACCGGCAGGTGACGTGAGCAAGGTGCGCATCGGCTGGCGACTCTCCGACGGCGCGAACAACGGCTACTGGGCCGTCGACGCACCCGAGATCCGCGCGGACGCCCCCGACCCCGCGATCGCCCCCGTCATCACGAGCTCGCTCAC
Source organism: Agromyces sp. PvR057 (assembly GCF_040547485.1). Taxonomy (NCBI): domain Bacteria; kingdom Bacillati; phylum Actinomycetota; class Actinomycetes; order Micrococcales; family Microbacteriaceae; genus Agromyces; species Agromyces sp. PvR057. The sequence goes on along the minus strand of NZ_JBEPPT010000001.1, from coordinate 894,378 downwards.
CGACGGTGCGATCCTCCGCGGCACGGCGGATGTCTCGATGACCGTCGCCGGCGAGAGCCTCCAGGCGTTCCACGCCCAGCTCTACACCGCCGACGGCGCTCAGGTCCCGTCGGTCAAGGGCTACCAGTGGGAGCCGAGCACCGATTCGCTCACCCTCCCGGCGGTCGACTTCAGCACGCTCGCCGACGGTGAGTACACCTTCGTGTTCTCAGCCAAGGCCACGAGCGGGCTTCGTGGCGAGCTCAAGGTCCAGGTGGTGGTGGACAACACCCGACCGACGCTCGACCTGAGCATCGCCGACGGTCGGGCCGACCTCGTGGCGACCGACGCCGTCGGCATCCGCCGCGTCGCCGTGAACCTCTACGACGCCGCGAACGCCAAGATGCTGAAGGCTATCGGCTCCACCTCGGCCTCGACCGCGATCGGCGCGACCGAGTGGACCGGTGGATGGGCGCTGCCGAGCGGCCTCGCCTCTGGCACCTACATGGTGCGCGCAGCCGTCACCGACCTGTCGGGCAACACCCGTACGGTCACCTCGACGGTGACGATCCCGTAGTCGATGCCGCACCGACCGTCGTCGAAATGCGCGTGACGGCACCGCGGTGAGGTCCAGGAAGGGTCGGGAGTCCCCGGCCCTTCCTGCGTTGCACGGGCCTCGCCATCGACGGGCCGACGCCGATAGAGTGCGGGCATGTCCGAGGCGCTCGAACCGTGGTCCGAGTTCAACGTCGCGATGGTCGGGGCGACCGCGGCGCTCGCCGGCCTGCTCATCGTCGCGATGTCGGTGAACATCGGCGCGATCATGGCCTCGAAGACGCTCCCCGCCCGCGCGGCCGCGTCGATCGCGACGCTCGTGCTCGCGATCGTGGTGACCGGCCTCGGGCTCGCCCCCGGCCAGCCGCTGTGGGCCTACGGCGTCGAGGTGCTCGTCGCGCTCGCGATCGCCGCTGGGTTCGAGGTGCATGCCGTGCGCGCGATCTTCCGCGACGACCTGCACCGTGGCACGCCGCGCGAGCTCTTCGCCAAGTCCGCAGCGGGTCTGCTGCCCATCGTGGCGTACCTGATCGGGGCGGTGCTGCTGCTCGCCGGGGTCGTGCCGGCGGGCCTGGTCGTGCTCGGCATCGCGACGATCCTCGCGATCGTCTCGGCCATCGTGCTCGCCTGGGTCGTGCTCGTCGAGGTGCTGCGCTGACGGATGCCGGTGGCCGGCGTTCAGTCCTTGTGGCCTCGCGCCATGTACCACTCGGTGTACTCGGTGGCCCGGCCGTCGGGCGCGAGGCGAATGATCCAGAGGTTCAGGTAATCGCTGCGGGCCGGATACACGGTGCGCCCCTGCACGACGACGAACCCGTCGTGCTCGTGCAGCACCTTCCAGTCGAAGGCCCAGGTGCCCGGCTCGTCGAGGTCTTCGAGCCAGCCCGCGACGATCTGCTCTCGCCCGACGCGCGGCTGCGAGTCGGGGCTCGTGAGGTAGACGGCGTCGTCGGTGAACAGCGCGCCGATCTCGTCGGGGTCGTTCGACTGCCAGGCGGCGACGTACCCCGCAACCCATTCGGCACCTCGACTGACGGCCATAGCCCCCAGTCCAGTCCACTGCGCGACCGACGTCAACCTCCTCGGGCCAACCGACCGCAGGGTTGACAGGGCCCTCGTCGGGTCAGCCGACGACGCGCCGCCCCTCGAACGCGCGGCCGAGGGTGACCTCGTCGGCGTACTCGAGGTCGCCGCCGACGGGCAGCCCGGACGCGAGGCGAGTGACACGGATCTCGAGGGTCGTCAGCAACCGGCTGAGGTAGGTCGCCGTGGCCTCCCCCTCGAGGTTCGGGTCGGTCGCGATGATGACCTCGGTGACCGTGCCGTCGGCGAGGCGCTGCATGAGCTGTCGGATGCGGAGTTCATCGGGCCCGATGCCATCGATCGGGCTGATGGCGCCGCCGAGCACGTGATAGAGCCCGCGGAACTCGCGCGTGCGCTCGATCGCGACCACGTCCTTCGCCTCTTCGACCACGCAGATCAGGGCGGGGTCGCGCCGCGGGTCGCGGCAGATGGAGCAGGTCTCCTGTTCGGAGACGTTGCCGCAGATCGCGCAGAAGCGCACCTTCGTGCGCACGTCCATGAGGATCTCGGCGAGCCGGCTCACGTCGAACTGCTCGGTCTGCACGATGTGGAACGCGATGCGCTGCGCCGACTTCGGCCCGATGCCCGGAAGGCGGCCGAGTTCGTCGATGAGTTCTTGGACGATGCCCTCGTACATGCGCTACCCACGCTCCCCGAAGCCGGGGCGTGCGGGCGCTTCGACCTCTTCGAGGAAGGTGGCGCCGAGCACCTCGCGCACGACGGCCTCGCCGTAGCGCTGGATGCCGCCGTTCGGCGCGCTCCGACCGGGGGCTGCCCGGCGCTGCTGCGGCGCCGCGGCGGATGCCTCGGCAGGCGCGTCGGCGCGTGGCTGCGGGGACGGTGCCGGCCGCTGGGGTGTCTGCGGCCTGCCTCCGCCGGGTTTGTCGGCGGGGGCGCGATCGAAGTCGGGATCGAACGGCGGCTCCTCGTCGAGCGGAGGGGCGTCGGCGTCGTCGGGCGCGATCGGGGAATCGACCTGTGTCGCCTCGCGTGCGACGACGGGTGCGGCGGAGGTGGCGGACTCTGCTGATGGCGATACCGCGGGCCGCTCGGCCTCGAGTGTCGCGGTGTGCACGGCGCCCGAGGCCGCAGCGGATGCGTCTGCGGATGCCGCGCCGGCGGACGGGTCGCCCGGGATCGCGACGGTCGCCCACGAGTCGACCGGTGCGGAGGTCGCGGCCTCGGCCTTGGAACTCTTGGACGAGGTCGCCGGAGCGGGGCCCGAACGACCGCCGTCGCGCGCGGCTCCGCCGTTCGCGGCGGATGCCGAGGGCGACGACGTCGAAGCGGGCCTGCTGGTCGACGCCGGAGCGGATGCCGGTGCCGCCCCGCTCGACGTGGGGGGAACCGCAGCGGATGGTCCGGACGAGGTGGGCGTCGACGTCGTGGGCGCCGACGCGCCAGACGCCGACGCGCCAGATGCCTGGGGTGCGTCGCCTCCGTCGGCCGACCGGGCGGGGGCCTGGCCGCCGGAAGCCTGACCATCGGGCGCCTGCGCGGCGATGACCCGCGGGATGAACTTGACCTGGATGCCGAGCACCTCGGTGATCGCCGCGCGCAGGAGTTCGGCCGGGCTCTGCGCGCCGGCGGACCCGCGGAGGTCGTTCACGTCGTTCTGGCTGGGGAACCCGAGCACCAGCACGCCGTCATCGGAGCGGTAGTCGATGACCTGCGCGGTGAGCGCGGCCATCCACGCGGTGCGCTTGACGCGCTGGAGCGCGGCGAGCACCTCGGGCCAGGCGTCGCGCATCTGCTGCGCGGTGACCGGGCCGAGGGGCTTCGGAGCCGCAGCGGCGGCCGAGGCGGTTGGAGCCGCAGCCGGAGCCGCAGCGGCCGCAGCAGGAGCGGCGGGAGCCGCCGGTTCGGTCGGCGCGGCAGATGCGGCGGCAGGGGCGACCGGAGCCGCGACGGATGCGCGCTCCGCCGCCGGGCGCTCGGGCGGCGCCTGGGGCGCGGATTGGACGGCGGACCGCACGGGCGCGGTCGCAGCTGCGGGCGAAGGTGCGGCCTGCGCCGCCCCGCCGGCGGGCTCGCCCGCGGCATCCGCCATGCCGACCCGGCGCTCGAGTCGCTCGACGCGGGCGAGCGCGCCGCGCTGGGTGTCGTCGATCGCCGGCACGAGCACGCGGGCGAGCATGAGCTCGAGGTGCAGGCGGGGCGAGGTCGCGCCGCTCATCTCGGTGAGGGTCTGGTTGACGAGGTCGGCGACGCGCGAGAGTTCGGCGGCCCCGAATGCGGACGCCTGCGTGCTCATGCGCGCGAGCTCGTCGGCCGAGACGCCGCGCAGCACGGCGGCCGCGGCCTCGGGCGTCGACGCGGCGACGACGATGAGGTCGCGCAGGCGCTCGAGCAGGTCTTCGACGAAGCGTCGCGGGTCTTGACCGGTCTGCACGACCCGGTCGGCGGCGGCGAAGGCGCCGGCCGCGTCGCCCTGGCCGATGGCGTCGACGACCTCGTCGAGCAGCGCACCGTGCGTATAGCCGAGCAGCGCGACGGCACGCTCGTAGTCGATGCTCGTGCCCTCGGAGCCGGCGATGAGCTGGTCGAGCAGCGACAGCGTGTCTCGCGGCGAGCCGCCGCCGGCGCGGACGACGAGCGGCAGCACGCCGGGTGCGACCTCGACGCCCTCTTCGGTGCAGAGCTGCTGCACGTACTCGAGCATCGGGCCGGGCGGCACGAGCCGGAACGGGTAGTGGTGCGTGCGCGAGCGGATGGTGCCGAGCACCTTGTCGGGCTCGGTCGTCGCGAAGATGAACTTGACGTGCTCGGGCGGTTCTTCGACGAGCTTCAGCAGGGCGTTGAAGCCCTGCGGCGTGACCATGTGGGCCTCGTCGAGGATGAAGATCTTGTAGCGGTCTCGCGCCGGGGCGAAGACCGCGCGCTCGCGCAGGTCGCGCGCGTCGTCGACGCCGTTGTGGCTCGCGGCGTCGATCTCGACCACGTCGAGCGAACCGCCGCCGCCACGGGCGAGCTCGACGCAGCTCGGGCACGTGCCGCACGGGACATCCGTCGGGCCCTCTGCGCAGTTCAGGCAGCGGGCGAGGATGCGCGCCGACGTCGTCTTGCCGCAGCCGCGCGGGCCGCTGAACAGGTAGGCGTGATTGACGCGATCGGTGCGCAGGGCCGTCATCAGCGGATCGGTCACCTGCGACTGTCCGATCATCTCGGCGAACGTCTCAGGCCGGTAACGGCGATACAGGGCGGTGACCACGCCTCTCATCGTAGTTGCCGCGTCTGACACCGGTTCCGGATGCCGTGGGCGTACCATGCGGAGATCGAAAGGAGGCGTGATGACGGCGACGACGATGACACCGGCTCAGCTCACGAGATTCGAGGCGAGGCTGCGCGCCGAGCGCGCCGACGCCGAGCAGCGCCTGGCCGAGTTCGACGATGCGATGACGGCGGTCCGCCTCGCGAGATCGGATGCCACGGCCGACGACGAGCACGACCCGGAGGGTCCGACGATGACCCAGGAGTGGTCGCAGCGCAGCGCGGTGCTGGCCGACGTGCGGGCCGAGCTCGCCGACGTGGAGCACGCCCTCGCGCGCATCGCCGACGGCACCTACGGCGTCTGTGCGAACTGCGGCAAGCGCATCACGGTCGCCCGCCTCGACGCGCGCCCGACCGCCGAGCTCTGCATCGACTGCGCGCGCCACGTGCGCTGAGCCTGCCTCGACCGCCTCGGCGACATGCCGTCGCCCTACCGCGAGTGGTCGCGTTCTGCCGCTTCGAGCGGGTCGGAATCCGCAGAACGCGACCGCTCGGCGTCGGCGCCTCGGCGCGCCGCATCGTCTGGCGCGCCATCGTGCGCGTCCGTGCCGGCCGTGCCGCCGGCGGCGGCGGCGGCGGCGAGGCCGGCGAACGCCCTGATGAACAGCGGGCTCGCACCGAGCACGAGGTAGAGGCACGCGGCGCCGACGAGAGTCGCCGTGAGCCCGACCTGCTCGACGGCGAACCCGCCGAGCAGCGCGCCGAGCGGCATCGAGGCGGCGACGCCGGCGGTCATCGCGCCGAACACCCTGGCCCGCATGCCGTCGGGCACCTCCTGATACATCGCCGTCGCGATCATCGGGTTCAGCATGCCGGCCGCGAGGCCGGAGCAGAGCAGCACCACGAGCAGCACCGGCAGCGGAACGCCCGCCGCCATCGCGAGGTACGGCGGTGCCCCCGCGAGCATGAAGCAGGCCGCGAACAGCCCGCGCCCCGAGCGTCGGTGGCCCACCCAGCCGAACACGGCGGATCCGGTGAGCGCGCCGGCCGCGAAGCACGCGACCATGCCGCCGAACAGTCCGGGCTCGCCCAGCACCTCGCTCGCGTAGACCGGCTTGAGCACGGTGACGCCCGCGGCGTCGATCGAGTTCGTGAGCGTCACGAGCAGCACGACCGCGAGCAGCAACGGCGAGCGCACCATGAAGCGGATGCCGGCGACGAAGCCGCCCGTCGCCTCGGCGGGCTCCGCGGGCTCGGCGGGCTCCCCCGGCTTCGCCGCGTGCGCGAGGACGGCGGCGCGCGGCACGAAGAGGAACACGAGCACCGCGGAGACGAGGAAGCCGACCGCGTCGAACACGAGGGCGGGCATCGGCCCGACGAGCGCCACGGCGACGCCGGCGATGCCCGCGCCGATCATCGAGGCGGTGCGCTGCACGGTCGACTGCACGCCCGCGGCGCGAGCCAGCGGCATCCGCGCGAGGCCGGCGAGATCGGGAACGAGCACGGTCTTCGCCGTGTCGCCGGGCGGGTCGAGGAGCCCTCCGAGGAAGACGAGCGCGAGCAGCACGCCGAAGTGCAGTCCGGTCGTGGCCGCGAGGATCGGGATCGCGATGACCGTGAGGCCGCTCGCGATGTCGGCGACGATGCTCGAGAGGCGGTAGCCGAAGCGGTCGACGAGCACGCCGCCGAGCGCGCCGCCGATCACGAGCGGCACGGTCGCGAAGACGCCCGCGACGCCCGCGGCGAGCGGGGAGCCGGTCTGCTGCAGCGCGATGATCGGGATCGCGATGAGCGCGATGGCGTTGCCGGCCAGCGAGAAGAACTGCGCCGCGAACAGCGCGAAGATCGGCAGGCGGCGGCGCGGCCCCGACGGCGCCTCGGCGGTGGTCGGCGCGGCTGCGACTGCCGGTGCCGGCGCGGCTGCGGCTGCCGGTGCCGGCGCGGCTGCGGCTGCGGCTGCGGCTGCGGCTCCCGGCACGCCGGGCGCACCGGATGCCTCCTCCAGCCCGGGCACGTCGGTCTCCTCCGACGCGACCGAACCGCCGGATGCCGCACCCGACGCGCCGCTCACGACCCGCTCCGCGGGAACACGTGCGTGATCCACCGCACCAGGCGCGTGTCGGCGCCGGCCTCGCGACCGCGACCGAGGGCCCACCACTTCTCGCGCACGGCGTCGAGTTCGGCCGTGAGCTCGCGCATCTCGTCGATGGTGAGGTGCGCCCCGCCGTCGCTCGAGTCGGAGGCGGCGACCCACTGGGGTTCGAGCGTGATCTCGGCATCGAGGGCATCGAGGAGCTCGCGGTGGTACGACTCGAGCACGGTGCGCCGCATCGCCTCGGCCGCCTCGCGCCGATCGGGGTCGCCGAGGAACTCCTCGGAGTGCATCACCGTCATCTCGTGCGCGGACTTCCACCACCGCTCGCGGCCGTCGCGCTCGCGCTCGGGCGCGGGCACCACGAAGCCGTGCTTCGCGAGCGTGCCCAGGTGGTAGCTGATCGATCCGGATGCCGCACCGGTGGCCTCGACGAGCATGCCGACGGAGTGCGGGCCTCCGACCCGAAGCAACCCGAGGATGCGCAGCCGCAGCGGATGCGCCAGCGCCCGCATCGAGCCGGCGTCGTGCAGGTCGATGCGGCGATCGGCCGGGGCGTCGCCACCGGTGGGCGCGCCACGCGATGGGGCCGTCGGGTCGGATGCGGAAGCGTCCATGCCCGCCATGGTAGTTCAGCAAGAATCCTTGCACAATGCTTCTTGCGGAAGTTTCGGATGCCGCGTCACCGGCCCGGCGCCCCACCCGGCCTGCACCCTCGGCGTCAGCCCCGCACGACCTCGAGCGCCTGCCGCGCGATCTCGAGCTCCTCGTTCGTGGGCACCACGAGCACGGCCGTGCGCGAGGCGTCGGTCGAGATGCGCCGCGCGCCGCGTTCGGACGACCGGTTGCGCTCGTCGTCGATCTCGACGCCGAACCCCTCGAGCCCGGCGAGCGCCGCACCGCGCACGGTCGCCGAGTTCTCGCCGACACCCGCCGTGAACACGATCGCGTCGACCCACCCGAGCTGCGCGGCGTAGGCGCCGACGTACGAGCGCAGGCGATGCGCGTACACGTCGAACGCGATGACGGATGCCTCGTCGCCGGCCGCGCGCGCCGCCTCGAGGTCGCGCATGTCGGCGTGCCCGCTCAGGCCGAGCAGACCGCTGCCCGAGTTCAGCAGGCGGTCGGTGGCGTCGGCGTCGAGGCCGGCGCGACGCTGCAGGTGCAGGAGCACGGCGGGGTCGATGTCGCCGGACCGGGTGCCCATGACGAGCCCTTCGAGCGGCGTCATGCCCATGCTCGTATCGACCGAGCGCCCCTCGGCGATCGCGCACGCCGATGCGCCGTTGCCGAGGTGCAGGACGATCAGGCGCAGCTCCTCGACGGGACGTCCGAGGAACTCGGCCGCCGCACGCGAGACGAAGCGGTGCGAGGTGCCGTGGAACCCGTACCGGCGCACGCGGTGCTTCTCGGCGAGCGCGCGGTCGATGGCATACGTGTAGGCGGCGGGCGGCATGGTCTGGTGGAAGGCCGTGTCGAAGACGGCGATGTGCGGCACATCGGGGAACGCGCGCTCGGCTGCGCGGATGCCGGCCAGGTTCGCGGGGTTGTGCAGCGGCGCGAGCACCGACAGCTCGTCGATGTTGATCTTCACGAGGTCGGTGATGACGGTCGGCTCGAAGAACCTGGCTCCGCCCTGCACGACCCGGTGTCCGACGGCGACCGGCGCGTGCTCCTCGAGCGACGGGCCGTGCGACGCGAACGCCTCGAGCATGACCGCGAAGGCGGCGTCGTGGTCTGGTGCCTCGACCGCGGCATCCCACACCGCCGGCTCGCCACCGCCCGGTGTCTCGGCCGTGTGCTTCACGTGGCCGTCGCCCGTGCCGATGCGCTCCACCAGCCCGCCGGCGAGCGGATGCCCCGTCTCGACGTCGAGCAGCTGGTACTTCAGCGAGGAGGAACCCGAGTTGACGACGAGCACGATGCTCATGACGCGTCGGCCGCCTGGATCGCCGTGATCGCCACGGTGTTCACGATGTCCTGCACGAGCGCCCCTCTCGAGAGGTCGTTCACCGGTTTCTTGAGGCCCTGCAGCACGGGGCCGATCGCCACGGCGCCTGCCGAGCGCTGCACGGCCTTGTACGTGTTGTTGCCCGTGTTGAGGTCGGGGAAGATGAACACGGTCGCCCGCCCCGCGACATCCGACTCGGGGAGCTTCGTGCGCGCGACCGCCGCATCGGCGGCGGCGTCGTACTGGATCGGCCCCTCGACCGCCAGCTCGGGCGCTCGCTCCCGCACGATCTCGGTGGCGCGCCGCACCTTGTCGACATCGGCGCCCGAGCCCGACTCGCCGGTCGAGTACGAGAGCATCGCGATGCGCGGCTCGATGCCGAACTGCGCCGCCGTGCGGGCGGACGAGATCGCGATGTCGGCGAGCTGCTCGGCGGTCGGATCGGGAACGACGGCGCAGTCGCCGTAGACGAGCACGCGATCGGCGAGCGCCATGAGGAACACGCTCGAGACGACCTCGACGCCCGGCTTCGTCTTCACGATCTCGAACGCGGGCCGGATGGTGTGGGCCGTGGTGTGGACCGCGCCGGAGACCATGCCGTCGGCGAGTCCGAGCTCGACCATCATCGTGCCGAAGTACGAGACGTCCTGCACGGTGTCGCGGGCCTGCTCGAGCGTGATGCCCTTGTGCGCACGGCGCCGCTGGTATTCCTCGGCGAAGCGGGCGACGTGCACGAAGTCGTGGTTGGAGAGCACCGTGGCTCGCGAGAGGTCGAGGCCGAGGCCGATCGCGCGCGAGCGCACCTCGATCTCCTCGCCGAGGATCGTGAGGTCGGCCACGTCGCGCGTGAGGAGGGTCGCCGCGGCGCGCAGCACGCGGTCGTCGTATCCCTCGGGCAGCACGATGTGCTTGCGGGCGCTGCGGGCGCGCTCGAGCAGGCCGTACTCGAACATGAGCGGGGTCACGACCTCCGGCGCGGCGACGTCGAGCAGGTCGAGCAGCGCCTGCCCGTCGACGTGCTTCTCGAAGAGCGAGAGCGCCGTGTCGCGCTTGCGCTGCGATTCGGCGGCGAGGCGCCCGCGGGTCTGCGTGATCGCCACGGCCGTGTCGTAGCTGCCGAGCGTCGTGCGGATGATCGGCAGGCCGGCGCGCAGGCCCTCGACCAACCGCTCGACCTGCTCGGAGAGCGGGAAGCCGCCGACGAGCACGATGCCCGAGATCGACGGGAAGTTCGCCGAGGCGTGCGCCGTGAGCACCCCGAGCAGCACCTCGCTGCGATCGGCCGGGATGATCACGATGGAACCCTCGATGAGGCGGGTCAGCACGTTCTCCATCGACATCGCCGCGATCACGACGCCGAGCGCCTCGCGGTCGAGCAGGTCGGGATCGCCCGTCGCGAGCTCGCCGTCGACCGCGGCCATGATCGAGCGCACCGACGGCGACACGAGCACCTGGTCTTCGGGGATCGCCCACACGGCGACGGATGCCGCGCCCTCGGCGTCTCGACCGGCCGCCTCGTGCGCGGGCACGCGCTTCATGACGGGCTGCACGGCGGCGACGATCTCGTCGAGCCGCTCGGTGTCGGCCCGGTTGACGACGACGCCGAGCAGCGTGGAGTGCTCGCGCGCGAGCTCCTCGATCGCGAGGTCGGCGAGCTGGGCGACGTCGTCGGGGGTGCGGGCCTCGGCCTGCCCGAGGTGCTCGGCGCGCTGGCGCCCGCCGCCGACGCGGCCGCCGAGCACGAGCAGCACGGGGGCGGCGAGGTTCGCCGCGATGCGGGCGTTGTAGGCCAGCTCGGTGGGGCTGCCGACATCCGTGAAGTCGGAGCCGAGGATCACGACCGCGTCGCAGCGGTGCTCGATCGCCTTGTAGCGGCGCACGATCTCGGCGAGCGCGCCCTCGGGGTCGGCGTGCACGGCGTCGTAGTCGACGCCGATGGCCTCGTCGTAGGCGAGCGGAACGACCGCGTCGTGCGCGAGCAGCAGGTCGAGCACGTAGTCGCGCTCATCGGTGGACCTCGCGATCGGCCGGAAGACGCCGACGCGCGTCGCACGCCTCGTCAGGGTGTCGAGCACCCCGAGGGCCACCGTCGACTTCCCGGTGTTGCCTTCGGCCGAGCAGATGTAGATCCCGTGCGCCACCCTCCAAGCCTATTGGGCGGGGACTCGATGCGGACTGGGAGATTCCCATCGATCGATGACTCGGGGAGCCGTCATGACCTGGTGCTGCGTCGCCCACGCGACGCGCCGACGGCGAACATGGCGCTCGCGGCGACGAGGCTCGTGCTGACCGCCCACGCCCCGAAGAGGCCACGGCCGCTGCGCAGGCCCCAGAGCCCGAAGGCGGACGCCGCGCCGCCGAGCGCGACCATCCCGAGCGAGATGTTGAGGGCGAGGGCGGTGATCTCCCCCGCCGCACCCAGCCCGCTCACGGACGTGTTGCCCTGGAAGACGATGCGCGACGCCCACATCGTGCCCGGCGCGAGCAGCACCAGGCTGGTGCCGGCGAGGCGGAGGGCCGTCGCCGCCGGGTGCTGGAGCCGGGCCGGACGGGTCGGTGGGACGGCGACGACGGGTGCGGACGAGACGTACCTCGCGGCGCGGCATCCGGAGCTCGCGTCCATTTCGGCCCCGCGGCTCGGGTAGACTGTCCGAGGCTCCTCACGTGGCGCCATCCAGGCCAACTCCCCCAGGGCGGAAACGCAGCAAGGGTAACCGGGCTCTGGCGGGTGCGTGAGGGGTCATCAGGAGGATTCGCCTAGTGGCCTATGGCGCACGCTTGGAAAGCGTGTTGGGTGCAAGCCCTCGGGGGTTCGAATCCCCCATCCTCCGCCAGCACGACCGAACGGCCCGATCACATGTGATCGGGCCGTTTCGCATTCCCCGGCTGACCACTCCCGCGGGTGCGTCAGCGGTCAGCCGGCCACGATGCGCGCCTCGGCACGTCGCTCGAGGATCAGGTCGACCGTCGCCTCGACGCTGAGCTCCGAGGAGTCGATCCAGAGCCCGAGTCGCGGCGTCTCGGCACGCACCGCCGTGTCGAAGTCCGCGACCGACCAGTCGCCGTAGCCGCGCTTCGGGCGCGACGCCTCTCGCGCCTCGACGACGTCCGGCCGCGGGGCGAGCACGATCACCGAGAGCGGACGGTGGCGGATCAGGCCGACCATGCGCTCGAGGTCGCCGCCGAGGTAGAGGTCCTGCACGACCGCCGAGATGCCGGCATCGGCATAGGCGTCGGCGACGGTCGCCGCGAGGCGATGCCGCAGCTCGAGTTGCGCCTCGGCCGCCGGACTCAGCGGATTCGACATCTCGGCACGGCCCGAGACGATCATGCGCCGGAATCCGTCGCCGCGAACGTGCGCGGCGCACGGCAGCCGCTCGGCGAGCGCCTGCGCCACGGTGGACTTGCCGGCCGCCATGACGCCGGTGATGAGGAACACCTCGGCGGCCTCGACGCGGGCGTGATTCGGGGCGGCATCGGCGGTCGACATCGGGTCAGCATATGGCCGGACGGCGCGCCGCGGCATCCGTGTCCTCATTAATGCCGAATAGCGCGAGGGGCCGCGTCTCCCGGATGATTTCAGAGATGTCAGCGGCGAAGGTGGATACACGGAGTGGGGACGCAGGGGGCTCCTCCATCGTGGCCGGGGCAGTAAGGGGCGACGGCCTCAGGGTGTACACCCTGAGGCCGCGTCGCACGCTCGGACGCAACATCGGGTTCTCGATCGCGGCCCTCGTGCTGCCGATCCTGGCGACGCAGCTCTGGGTGCTCGATCCGACCGGGGCGTGGTCGCTCGTGGCCTGGGCGGGCGCGATCATCGCCGCCCTGCTCGTGGTCGCGTGGATCTCCTACCAGCGCACGCAGGCGTCGGTCAGCCGGTACGGCATCGTCGAGCGCGGCTTCTTCGGCGGCACGTACACGGTGCCCGCGAGCGACATCGCGACCGTGCTGCGCATCCAGCTCTACCGCGGCAGCAGCCTCGACACCACGCAGGAGCTGTTCGTGGTGAACCGCGCCGGTCGCGGCGTGTTCCGCATGCGCGGACGCTTCTGGAACACCTCGAGCATGGATCGCGTCGCGAAGATCCTCGACGTCGAGGAGATCGTGCGCACCGAGCCCGTGACGCTCGCCGAGCTGCGCGAGACCGACCCGAACCTGCTCTACTGGTTCGAGCGCCGGTCGCTCACGCGCTGACCAGGGATCTCGAGACGCGCTGTGCGCCCACGGCCAGGTGCTGGTCTCGAGACCCGTCGCGCTCCACGATCGGCGGCGCCTACCGGGTCGTCGAGATGCCGAGCAGCGGGGAGTCCGGCGTGTGCGCGGCGAGCTCGTGGAACCCGAGGCGGTCGTAGAACGCCCGCGCACTCGTGTTGTTCGGGTCCATGCTGAGGTGCACGCCCGGCACGCCGCGTTCGGCGAGCGCGTCACGGAGGGTGTCGATGAGCCGGCGTCCGAAGCCCTTGCCCTGCAGCTCGGGCAGCAGGTCGATGTGCAGGTGCGCGGGGTACTGCCCCAGCTCGGCGATGCGCATGCGCTCGGGGTCGGCGCCCGCCTTCAGCAGGTCGGCCTCGGTGAAGCTCGGCGCGTGCGCGGTGGCCGGGCCGGGCGACGGATGCCGCGACGTGAAGCCGGGCGTCCACTCGCGCTTCCACCAGTCGATGAAGTCCGCCGTGTCGGCGACACCGATGATGTAGCCGATCGCGCGCCCGGCGCCGTCGTCGACGACGAACGCGAGGTCGGGCGCGTAGGTCGCGTAGGGCAGCGCGAACACCTCGGGCATGAGCGAGTCGTCGGAGTAGACGCCGCTGGCGTCGGTGCCGCCCGAGGCCGTGAGCAGGCAGATGCGCGCGACGTCGGCCCGGTCTTCGGGGCGGTAGCTCCGGATGAACGGATGCCGCGTCGCGGCGGCGGCGGCTTCGGCAGGCGACTGTTCGGGCACGAACGGTGAGCCTACGGCATCCGTCCGCCCCGAACCTGACCCGCCGACGCGGGCGCTCACCTTCGGCGCCGCGTGCCGAAGATGCCCTGCACGACGCTCGTGAGCACGTCGCGCGTGGCCTTCGATCCGAGCACCTGCTCGAGCACCGACGCGTCCTTGCGCGAGGTGCTCGTGCTGCGCGACGAGCCGGATCGCGAGCTGCTCGACGTGCCGGACGTGCGCTTCATCATCCGGTCGTACTCGGCCTGCGCGGCCTTCTCCTCCTTGGCGCGCTGCCTGTCGACGGCGGCCTGCTGCTTGGCGAGCTCGGCGTCGGACTTCGCCTTCGCGGCCGCGTCCTCGGCGGCCTGCGCCGCGGCCGCCGCGGCGTTCATCTTCGCGGTGAGGATCTCGTGCGCGGACTCGCGGTCGACGGCCGCGCCGTACTTCGCCTGCAGCGGCGAGGCCGCGACGGCGGCGTCGATCGCGGCATCCGTCGTCGGCGACATGAGCGCCTGCGGTGCGCGCAGTCGGGTCCAGGCGACGGGGCTCGGCGCGCCCTTCTCGTTCATGACCGTGACGATCGCCTCGCCGGTGCCGAGCGTGGTCAGCACCTCCTCGAGGGCGTAGCCCGACTTCGGGTAGGTCGACACGGTGGCCCTCAGCGCCTTCGCGTCGTCGGGCGTGAAGGCGCGCAGCTGGTGCTGCACGCGCGACCCGAGCTGCGCGAGCACGTCGGCCGGGACGTCCTTGGGGGTCTGCGTCACGAAGAAGATGCCCACGCCCTTCGAGCGGATGAGGCGCACGGTCTGCACGACCTGCTGCAGGAAGTCCTTCGACGCGTCGGCGAAGAGCAGGTGCGCCTCGTCGAAGAAGAACACGAGCTTCGGCTGGTCGAGGTCGCCGACCTCGGGCAGGTCGTTGAAGAGGTCGGCGAGCAGCCACATCAGGAACGTCGAGTAGAGCGCGGGCTTGTCGGCGACGCCGGGCACCTCGAGCAGGCTCACGATGCCGCGCCCGTCGGGTGCGATGCGCAGGAACTCGGCGGTGTCGATCTCGGGTTCGCCGAAGAACGCGTCGGCGCCCGCCTCGGCGAACGCGACGAGCTCGCGCAGGATCACGCCGACCGTGGCCTTCGAGAGCCCGCCGAGTCCCTCGAGCTCGCCCTTGCCCGCTGCGCTCGTGAGGTACTGCAGCACGGCCCGGAGGTCCTCGAGGTCGAGCAGCGCGAGCCCCTGGTTCTCGGCGTAGTGGAACACGAGTCCGAGACTCGACTCCTGCGTGTCGTTGAGGCCGAGCACCTTGCTGAGCAGCAGCGGTCCGAAGCCGGCGACCGTCGCCCGGATCGGCACGCCCTTGCCGATGCCCCCGAGCGAGAAGAACTCCACCGGGAAGGATGCCGCCTCCCACGCCTGCCCGATGCCGGCGGTGCGCTTCAGCAGCTTCTCGTTGCCCTCACCGGGGGTCGCGATGCCCGACAGGTCGCCCTTGATGTCGGCGGCGAACACGGCGACCCCGTTCGCGGCGAGCTGCTCGGCGAGCACCTGGAGCGTGCGGGTCTTACCCGTGCCGGTCGCGCCGGCGACGAGCCCGTGCCGGTTGGTCATCGCGAGCGGGATCCGCACCTGCACATCGGGCAGGGCCTCGCCGTTCACGAGCGCGCCCATCTCGAGCGCGGCGCCCTCGAACGTGTACCCCGAGCGGATGCCGGCGACGCCGTCGGCGTCGAGCGGCCCGTCGGCGGTGGGTGCGGGCGCAGCCGCGGCCGCTGGAGCAGATGCACCGGCATCGGCATCCGCCGCCTGCTGCTGCGCGTCGACCGCGGCCTGCGCGAGCGCCGCCGCCTCCTCCGCCTTGCGGATCGCCTCCTGCGCCCGAGCCTGCAGCGCCTCCGCCGCCTCGGCGGCTGCCGCCGCCGCTTCCTGTGCCTGCTTGACCGCGTCGTCCCCCATGGGCTCGATCCTAGCCACGGGGTCGCCGCCGATCTCGGAACCCATCGATCGCGACATCCGCACGACGGCGGGCTAGAACTTCAGCTTCGCGTTCGGCCGCAACCGTACGGGCTTCGCGATGCCGAGCCGCGACATCCGCACCGCAGAGTTCACGTAGAGGCATGCGAACGCCGCGAACGTGACCGTGCCCTCCACCGTGGTCGACAGCGCGTCCGCACGCACCTCGAAGGCGGGCGCGCCGACGAGGGCCAGCACGATCCCGAGCAGGCCCATCGTGGCCGAAACGGCGAACAGGATGCCGAGCCGACGACTCAGCGTCGGCCAGGCGGTCATGCGCCACCACTGACGAGGCGGTTCGACCGGCTCGTCGGCGCCGCGGAAGATGCGCACGGCGAGCGCGAACGGCACGAAGGTCGTCAGGAGGTTGACGAGCGTGATCACGATCGCCGGGGCACCGGTCGAACGGACGAGGTCCGCCACCACGTACCCGGCGATCCACGCGACCGCGATGTAGAGCACCTTGAACTCCCAGCGCACGATCCGGAAGTCGAGGATCCGCCGCATGATCGCTCCCTGGTGCTCGTCCCGGCTCCGACGTCGTCACCGGGTGGTCGCCTCAACCTACTGCAGCGGCCGTCCGCCCACGCGCAGCACACGGCCCGCTCAGGACGGGAACGGCAGCGCGCGGCCCGTCTCGATCCACGATTTGAAGCTCGAGAGCACGAGCGGCCAGGTGCCGGCCGTCTCGGCCTCGGCCGGGTGCGCGTCACTCCACTGGTCGTTCGTGAAGGTGAGCTTCGTGAGGCCGTCGCCAGCGCCCTCGAGGCGCCAGGTCATGCGGCTCGTGAGCTCGGCGTGGTTCTCGCGATAGGTCGGCCCGGGGTGCTCGGTGAGCTGCAGCAGCGCGCCGGGCTCGGCCTCCAGCACCTCGCCGTAGACGTGCACGGTCTCGTCGCCGTCCTGCCCGGGGCCGACGTACTCGTACCGGCTGCCGGGGGTCAGCTCGCCGCGCAGCGCCGATCCCCACATCACGGCGCGGCTGCCCTCCTCTCCCGTGATCGCGTCCCACACGCGCTGGGGCCCGGCGGCGATGTACAGGGTCATCTCGAAGTCGCTCATGGTCTCCTCCTCGTCGGCGTCACGACCGGTCGTGGTGACGGGTTCCGGTGACCTCGGTCACGCTACGGATGCCGCGGGCGGGCGTCTTGAACAAACGCGACGCCGATGGGTGGCGGCCCGGCCGTCCGCGTGGGGCGGCCCGACCCACGCGGCGCACGTCGGCGGTGCTGGCCATACTTGGGGCATGCAGCAGGGCGGGCCGACGGGCGACGACTACTGGCGCTCGCGCGCCGGCGCGGCCGTGAAGGGCGTGCTCGCGGGGCCCGCCGGCGAGCCCGGCATCGCCCCGCTCGCCGAGGCGGCGGCCGAGCAGGCGGCATCGTCGGCCGCTCCCGTGCGACTCGCCCGCCATGCCGTGAGCACCGACCTGGCTCCGCTCGTGCGGCACGTCTGGATCCCTCGCTGGCGTCTGCCGCCTGGCGTCGTGATCGAGCAGGGCGTGCTCGAGTACCCGTCGGCGAACCTCGTGATCGACGCGACCTCCGCGGCGCTGCACGGGCCGGCCCTCGGGCGCGGGTTCCAGCGGCTCGAGGGCGAGGGTTCGGCGTTCGGCGCACTGCTGCAACCCGGGGTCGCGCACGGCCTCGCACCCCGTTCCATGAGCGCGCTCATCGGGTCGACGGCGCCGCTCGACGAGCTGCGTGGCGTCGATGCCGCGAGCGCCGCCACGCTCGTCGCCGACATCCGCTCGGCGCTCTCCGCCGGCGACGACGCGGGCGCGATCGAGGTGTTCGAGGGCTGGCTGCGCAGCCTGCACCTCACGCTCGGGGCCGACGCAGAGCTGCTCCGCCGCATCGTCGAGCTCGCCGAGACCGATCGCACGATCCTGCGGGCCGAACACCTCGCCGACGCGACGGGGCTCGGCCTCCGAGCGCTGCAGCGCCTCGTGCGCGAGCAGCTCGGGCTGACGCCCAAGTGGCTCATCGGCCGATACCGCATGCAGGAGGCGGCCCAGGCGCTCGCGGCGCCCGACGCTCCCCCGCTGGCGGACCTCGCCGCGTCGCTCGGCTTCGCCGACCAGGCGCACTTCTCGCGTCAGTTCCGCGCGGTCATCGGCGAGACGCCCCGCCGGTACGCGCTCGCCGCCCTGTCGCAGGGCGGGCGCGCGCCATAGTGTGGATCCCGTGAGTCCTTCGAAGGGCGAGGCCACGACGATCGAGGTCGACGGGCACGAGGTGCGCATCTCGAGCCCGGGCAAGGTCGTGTTCCCCGAACCGGGCATCACCAAGCTCGACCTCGTGCACTACTACCTCGCCGTCGCCGACGGGGCGTTGCGAGGTGCCGGCGGGCGCCCGATGGTGCTGAAGCGCTTCGTGAAGGGCATCGGCGCCGAGGCGTTCTTCCAGAAGCGCGTGCCCGAGAACCACCCCGACTTCGTCGACGCCGCGACGCTGCACTACGCGCGGGGCACCTCGGCCGAAGAGGCGGTGATCCGCAACCGGGCGGCGCTCGCCTGGGTCGTGAACCTCGGATGCCTCGACCTGAACCCGCACCCCGTGCGCGCCGAGGACCTCGAGCACCCCGACGAGCTGCGCGTGGACCTCGATCCCATGCCCGGCGTCGAATGGGCGCAGATCATCGACGTCGCCATGGTGGCCCGCGCGGTGCTCGAAGACCACGGACTCGTCGGCTGGCCGAAGACGTCCGGGTCGCGCGGCCTGCACATCAACGTGCGCATCGAGCCGAGGTGGGACTTCCGCGAGGTGCGGCTCGCCGCCGAGACGCTCGCGCGCGAGGTCGAGAATCGTGCACCCGGCATGGCCTCGGCCCGCTGGTGGAAGGAGGAGCGCGGCGAGAGCGTGTTCGTCGACTTCAACCAGAACGCGAAGGATCGCACCGTGGCATCCGCCTACTCGGTGCGCCCGCTGCCAGACGCGCGCGTGTCGACCCCGCTCGACTGGAGCGAGGTGCGCGAGTCCCGCCCCGAGCGCTTCACGGTGGCCACCGTGCTCGAGCGGTACGCCGAACGCGGCGACGCGGCATCCGGCATCGACGAGCCCGGCGCCATCGGGAGCCTCGACCGACTGCTGCGCCTCGCCGAGGAGCTCGGCCCCGCCGAGAAGCCGCCCTCCGCGAAGGACGGCTCCGGCAGGCGGTCGTCGACCATGCCGCTCATCGAGATCGCGCGCACGAAGACGAAGCCCGAGGCGCTCGAGGCGCTCGAGCGGTGGAAGGCGAAGCACCCAGAGGTCGTCGAGCAGCTGCATCCGGCCGACGTGCTCGTCGACGGCATGCGCGGGTCGAGCTCGCTCTGGTACCGCATCCGCGTGAACCTGCAGCACGTGCCGGAGGCCGAGCGCCCCCCGCAGGGCGAGCTCGAGGCGGACTACGACCCCTGGGCCGGTCGCACCTGGGAGTAGGCCGCTCGGAGTCCGCCCGCCTGGGCGCACCGCTCGCCCGAGGCATCCGCACCCCGGTGTTAGCGTTGACGCCACGGAAGGGGATGCGATGACGAGCACGGCGATGCGTCTGCCCTCGACCGGGCGGCTCGCCGACGTGCGCGACCGGCCCCTGCGCGACCTCCGCATCTCGGTCACCGACCGGTGCAACTTCCGCTGCGTGTACTGCATGCCCAAGGCGGTGTTCGGGCGCGACTACGCGTTCCTCGACCGCGACGAGCTGCTGAGCTTCGAGGAGATCACCCGCATCGCGCGCGTCGCCGCCGCGCACGGCGTCGAGAAGCTTCGGCTCACCGGCGGCGAGCCGCTGCTGCGACGCGGGCTCGAGGAGCTCATCGCGCAGCTCGCCGAACTGCGCACGCCAGACGGCCGACCCCTCGAGATCGCCCTGACGACGAACGGGTCGGCGCTCGCGATGAAGGCCGCCTCGTTGAAGGCCGCGGGGCTCACGCGCGTCACGGTGTCGCTCGACTCGCTCGACGACGAGCTGTTCCAGGCGATGAACGACGTGCGGTTCCCGGTCGGGCGCGTGCTCGACGGCATCCAGGCCGCCCACGAGGCAGGCCTCGGCCCGGTCAAGGTGAACATGGTCGTCAAGCGCGGGCTGAACGACCACGAGATCCTGCCGATGGCCGAGTACTTCAAGGGCACCCCGTTCACGCTGCGCTTCATCGAGTACATGGATGTCGGCACGTCGAACGGGTGGGAGCTCGGCGAGGTCGTGCCCTCGGCCGAGATCGTCGAGCGCATCGGCGAGCGGATGCCGCTGGCCGCCGTCGGCGCGACGGCACCCGGCGAGACGGCCGCCCGCTGGCGCTACCTCGACGGCGGCGGCGAGATCGGCGTGATCTCGAGCGTCACGCAGGCCTTCTGCGGCAGTTGCAACCGGGCCCGGATCTCGACCGAGGGACGCCTCTTCACCTGTCTGTTCGCCTCGGAGGGCCACGACCTGCGCGCCCTGCTGCGCGGTGGCATCGACGACGACGACCTGGCCGACGCGATGGGCGCGATCTGGGGCGCGCGCGACGACCGCTACTCCGAGGTGCGCGCGACCCTCACGCCCGAACTGCGCGCCGCGCGGCCCAAGGTCGAGATGAGCTACATCGGCGGCTGAAGCGGGTGCACTCGGCGCATCTCGTCGGCAAGACCCGGGTTGCGCTCGTCGAGGTTGGCGATCACGTTCGCCGCGACATCCGGAGCCTTGTTCTGGCTCAGTTTCGCCCTCGCGTCGAAGCGGTCGACGCGCATGCGCAGGCCGACCGTGCCCTTCGCCACGCGACGGGTCCCGGCCTCGTCGTCGGCGAGGCTGCGGCCGCCGACCCGGTCATGCTCGAAGTGGTCGGTGAGCCGGCCGAGCATCGCGTAGTTCTCGTCGTCGCCCAGGATCTCGGGGGTGCCGTACAGGTGGGCGGTGACGTGGTTCCAGGTCGGGATGACCTCGCCCGGTGCGTACCAGCTCGGCGACACGTAGTCGTGCGGGCCCTGGATGATCACGAGCACCTCGTGCGAGCCGAGCTCGTGCAGCACCTCGTCTGGCCGCCCGAAGTGGCTGATGATCGTGATGCCGTCGGCCTCCTCGTCGAGGATGGCCGGGTAGTGCGACGCCACGAGTCCCGTGCTCGCGGGCGACACGAACGTGGCCCAGGCGTTGGCGCGGATGAGGCGCTTCACCTCGTCGGGGTCGGTCATCAGGTAGTGGGGGGTGTGGCGCATGCGTTCGGTCCTCCGGATGGGGGCGGGGCGGGCGTTCGGCTCAGCGCTGCACGAGGTCGTCGGCGACGCTCGCGAAGCGGTCGATGCCGCCCACGAGGAAGACGACGTCCTCGTGCCCGCGCGCGAGCAGCAGGCGCGCGGCGCGGCGCGAACGGAGGTCCTGCTCGCAGTAGACGACGAGCGTGCCGACGCCGGCCGGAGGCTCCCCGCCGGCCGCGAGCTCGCCGAGCGGCAGCAGCGCACTCCCCCGGATACGGCGCAGCTCGGCCTCCGCCGGCTCGCGGACGTCGAGCAGGCGCACCGGCTCGCCGCCGCGCACCCGGGCGAGCAGGTCGGCGGCGGTGACCCCACGCGGCGCGGACGCAGCGGCGAGCGGGGCGGCCGCGACATCCGCCGTCGCGCTCGTCGGCTCGGACGCGAGCCCGCAGAACACCTCGTAGTCGATGAGCGACGTGATCTCGGGGGCATCCGCGATCGCCTGGTAGGTGATCTCGCGCGAGCGGCCCGAGAGCGCGTCGACGGTCGTGACCCGACCGAGGAGCGGCTCGCCGACGCCCGTGACGACCTTCACGACCTCGGTCGCCATGAGCGCGCCGACGAGCGCGCAGACGCTCGGCAGCACGCCGCCCTGCTCGCAGGAGAGCACCTCGTCGGGCGACGGGGGCACCGGGAAGAGGTCGCGGTAGGTCGGGCCGAACTCGCGCCACGAGACGCCGACCTGCCCGTGGAAGCGGAGGATCGAGCCCCAGACCAGCGGGATGCCGGCGAGCACCGCCGCGTCGTTCGCGAGGTACCTCGTCGGGAAGTTGTCGCTGCCGTCGACGAGCAGGTCGTAGTCGGCGAGCAGGTCGCGCAGGTTCGCCGAGGTCAGGCGCTCCGGGTGCCGCACGACCCGGCATTCGGGATCGATCGCCGCGACCGTGTCGGCGAGCGAGTCGACCTTCGCACGGCCGAGGTCGGCGACACCGTGGCTCACCTGCCGGTGCAGGTTCGACAGTTCGACGGTGTCGTCGTCGGCGATGCCGATCGTGCCGACGCCGCTGCCCGCGAGGTACGGCACGAGGGCGCTGCCGAGGCCGCCCGCGCCGATGACGAGCACTCGGGCCGCACCGAGCCGGCGCTGCGCGAGCTCGCCGAACCCGGGCAGCATCAGCTGCCGGCTGAACCGCGAGACGCGCTCGGCCGTGAGCGGCGGCCCGGGCGGCACGAGCGGGCCGGGACGCGCGGGGGCCTGTGATGGCGACACCGGATCCATGCTGCAATCCTCGCACGGTGGGCGACACCCTGGCCCGGCGAGGCGGCCTCCGACGCGGGCTAGCATCGAAGCCATGACCGCCGTGACCGTCCGCTACTTCGCCGCCGCCGCAGATGCGGCCGGGCGCGAGGAGGAGCTGCTCGAGCTCGACGGCTCGCCGACGGTCGGCGACCTTCGCGACCTGCTCCTCGTCCGGTACGGCGCGCCCATGGAGCGCGTGCTGCGATCGGGCTCGTTCCTCGTCGGCGGGCGCGTCGAACGCGACCCTGCCACGGAGCTCTCGGAACGGGTCGACATCCTGCCGCCCTTCGCGGGCGGGTAGGTCGGCATCGACGTCGCGGCCGAGCCGGTGGCGCGCGCGGCATCAGCGCCGCGCGGCATCAGCGCCGCACGGCCGCCGCGCCGATGCCGTCTCCGCGCCCCGCGTCAGAGCCCGAGCCGCTCCAGGAATCCGTTGCGGAACACGCCGTTCGGGTCGAGTCGCGCCCGGAGCCCGGCGAAGTCGTGCCATCGGGGGTAGAGCTGCGGCATCCGCTCGACGGCATCGGCGGGATCGAAGAGCTTGCCCCAGTGCGGGCGCGCGTCGAACGGGGCGAGCGCGGCCTGCAGGCGCGGCAGCAGCGCCTCGACGGCCGGCTGGTCGGGCAGCCATGTGAAGTGGATGCCGACGGCATCGTGGCCGTACGCGGGCGACAGCCAGAGCGTGTCGGCGGCGACCGTGCGGATCTCGCACACCTGCAGCAGCGGTGCGATCGACGAGGCGAGCGACCGCACGACGCGCAGCGCCTCGGCGGCCCGCGTCCGCGACACGAGGAACTCCGACTGCAACTCGTCGCCGTTCGACGGGGTGAACGCGAGCTTGAAGTGCGGCAGCCGCTCGAACCACGACCCGGGCAGGCCCAGCTGATCGGTGCAGTGCTCGGCCGAGACGTCGGGCAGCGGGTGCCGCTTCACGGTCGCCGGCCCCGCCCCCATGGCCGCGAGCGCGGCGGGAAGGGCATCGGATGCCGCGGCATCCGTTCGCCGCTTGAGCCACAGCTGGTCGATCACGTCGGGGTCACGCCAGGTCGTGAACAGGCTCGTCGATGCGGCGAGCCCCGTGACGGCGTCGAGGTCGGCCAGGACCGCGTCGAGCGGGAGGCGCTCGAACACCGTCTGCGCGACGTCGTACGTCGGCTCGATGTCCAGCTCGAGGGCGGTGACGATGCCGAGCGCGCCGAGCGCGACCACGGCGCCGTCGAAGTCTGGGTCGCCGCGGCGGAGCGCGAGCGTCGAGCCGTCGGCCGTGACGAGCTCGATCGCGGCGACGGCGGCCGCCAGGGATCCGAGGCGGTCGCCAGACCCGTGCGTGCCCGTCGCGACCGCGCCGGCCACGGAGATGTGCGGCAGCGAGGCGAGGTTCGCGAGCGCCCAGCCGTGGCGGTCGAGCACCTCGGCGAGTTCGCCGTACCGCAGGCCGGCAGAGACGCGGACCGCTCGCGCCGTCTCGTCGACATCGACCGTCACGGGCAGGCCGCCGGTCTCGATCGCGAGCCCCTCGGTGTCCGCGATGCGGTTGAACGAGTGGCGCGACCCGAGCGCGCGCACGCGCGTGCCGTCGTGCGCGGTCGCCGCGACGAGCTCGGCGAGCCCGTCGACCGTGTCCGGCCGTGCGAAGCGGCGCGCGCCGTACGCGAGGTTGCCGGCCCAGTTGCGTTCGGTCATCGTGCTCCTGTCGTCATGCGCCACGCGGATGCCGCTGCGCCGCTGCGGATGCCGCGGTGCAGCGGGCCCGCCTCACCACCGTACGACGGGCCAGCCCTCGTCGTCCCAGTCGATGCTCGCCAGTGCGAGCCGGAACGCCCCGCCGGCATCGGCGTCGTAGTAGTGGAACGCCAGCACGCCGTCGGCCACGGACTGCCCTCCGGGGCCCACGCGGGCGCCGTCGGTCTCGAGCAGCGGCGTGCCGCCGTCCTCGAGCAGCGGCACGCCGTCGCGATCGAGGAACGGCCCGGTCGCGGCATCCGCTCGGCCGACCGCGATGTTGTACGTGCTCTTCGCGCCCTGGCAGCAGGCGTCGCGCGACACGAGGAGGAACCAGTCGCCGTCGTGCTCGACGAGGTACGGCGCCTCGATCGCGTTCGGCGGCGCACCGCGGTCGGCGATGCGCAGCGGCTCGGCGTCGTCGGCGCGCAACCCGGTCGGCCACGAGAGCTCGACCATGCGGATGCCGCTCCAGAACGAACCGAAGGCCATCCACGGGGTGCCCTGCTCGTCGACGACGACGCCGGGATCGATCGCGTTGAAGTCGTCGGCCGTGGTCGACCCGATGACCGCGCCGCCGTCGACCCACTCGAAGTCGGGGTCGTCGGGGTCGAGCGTCGTGTTCGTCGCGACCGCGATGAGCGAGGTGTTCCTGCCGAACCGCGAGGCGGAGTAGTACAGGTACCAGGTGCCGTCGTGCTCGACGAGCTCTGGCGCCCAGAGGTTGTCGACGCCCTTCACGGCATCGGTGAGCCACTCGGGCTTCTCGTCCCAGACCTCGCCCTCGTATCGCCAGGCCTTGCCGTCGGACGACGAGCGGATCTGGATGTTGCCGTCGGCGACGGTGCCGTTGCCGGTCGAGTAGACCCACCACGTGCCGTCATCGTCGCGCGCGAGCGCCGGGTCGTGGGTCGCGAGGTCGCCGGAGGCCTCCCACACGCCGCCGCCCGCGCTGCACGCGGTCAGGCCCCCGAGGAGACCCACCGCGAGCAGCGCGGCCGCGACGCGGGACGTCGCCCCGCTCAGCCGAGCGAGAGCGCCGACCACGACACGGGCGGCAGGGTGATGGTGAGTTCGCCGCCGTCGATCGCGACCGAGTCATTTGCACGCGGGGCGACGCGCTCGGGCTGCTCGAGCGTGTTCTTGGCGTACACGTCGTCGTCGCTGAGGGTGTGCGACTCGAGCACCGAGACCTCGCCGAGGCCCGAGACGTCGACCGTCACGGTGAGCGCCTCGGTCTGCGAGCGGTTCACGAGGAACACCGCGGAGCGACCGGTCTCGGCGTCGTGCGTGGCGACCGCGTCGACGAGCGGCACCTCGCCGTACGCCTTCGTCGAGAACGTCGGCGCGTCGAGCTTCAGCTCGAGCGCCTCGCCCTGCGCGAGGCGCGAGGTGATCGAGAACGGGAAGAAGGTGGTCTGGCGCCAGGCGATGCCGCCGGGCTCGGTCATGATCGGCGCGATCACGTTGACGAGCTGCGCGAGCGAGGCGCTCGTCACCCGGTCGGCGTGCTTCAGCAGCGAGATCATGAGGTTGCCGAAGACGACCGCGTCGGCGACGGAGTAGACGTCCTCGAGCAGGCGCGGGGCGACGGGCCAGTTGTCGAGGCCCTCGATCTTGTCGACGCCGTGGAACCGCTCGATGTACCAGACGTTCCACTCGTCGAACGAGATGTTGATGCTCTTCGAGCTGCCGTTCACGGCCTTCACGTGGTCGGCCGTCGCGACGACGGACTCGATGAAGTGGTCCATGTCGACCGCCGACGCGAGGAACGAGCCGAGATCCCCGTCGCGCTCCTCGTAGTACGCGTGGCACGAGATGTAGTCGACGTCCTCGTAGGCGTGCGTGAGCACGACGCGCTCCCACTCGCCGAAGGTCGGCATGTGCGCGCTCGACGAGCCGCAGACCACGAGCTCCACCGACGGGTCGAGCTGGCGCATCGCCTTCGCCGTCTGGCTCGCGATCTTGCCGTAGTCTTCGGCCGAACGGTGGCCGAGCTGCCATGGGCCGTCCATCTCGTTGCCGAGGCACCACATCTTCACGCCGAACGCGTCGGTGCGGCCGTTGTCGATGCGCAGCTGCGAGAGCGCCGTGCCGCTGGCGATGTTCGTGTACTCGAGCAGGTCGAGCGCCTCGAGGGTGCCGCGCGTGCCCAGGTTGACGGCGAGCATCAGGTCGCTGCCGACCTTGTCGAGCCAGCCCTGGAACTCGTGCAGGCCGACCTCGTTCGTCTCGGTCGAGTGCCAGGCGAGGTCGAGGCGGCGCGGACGCTGCTCGCGCGGCCCGACCGAGTCCTCCCAGCGGAAGCCCGACACGAAGTTGCCGCCCGGGTAGCGGATGGTCGAGACGCCGAGCTCCTTCACGAGCTCGACGACGTCGGAACGGAAGCCCTCGGCATCCGCCAGCTCGTGACCGGGCTCGTAGATGCCGTCGTAGACGTGGCGGCCGAGGTGCTCGACGAACCCGCCGAAGACGCGGCGATCGATGCGGCCGACCGCGAAGTGCGGGTCGACGGTGAGGCGTGCGGAGGTCATGATGCTCATTTCAGGTCTGAGGCTCGAGAGATCGAGGCGTGGAGATCGAGAGGTCGAGAAATCGGGGAGGTCGGGGTCCGGATGCCGCGGCCCGGCTACTTGATCGAGCCGATGGCCAGGCCGCCCTGCCAGTAGCGCTGCAGGAACAGGAACGACAGCACGAGCGGGATCACCGAGATGAAGGCGCCCGAGGTGATGAGGTTCCAGACCTGCTCGCCGCCGGCGCCGGCGTTCGAGAGCGCCGTCCAGCGGTTCAGGCCGACGGTGACCGGCAGCAACTGCGGGTCGGTCAGCACGGCGAGCGGCAGGAAGAAGTTGTTCCACGTGCCGACGACCGAGAGCAGCAGCACGGTCACGATGGCGGGCTTCAGCATCGGCAGCGCGACCTGGAAGAAGGTGCGGATCTCGCCGGCGCCGTCGATGCGGGCCGCCTCGAGCATCTCATCGGGCACCGCGTCCTGCGTGTAGACGCGCATCAGGTAGACGCCGAACGGGCTGAGCAGCGACGGCAGGATCACGGCCCACGGCGTGTTGATGATGCCGTACTGGCTGAGGAGCATGAACGTCGGGATCACCAGCGCCGTGAGCGGCACCATGACCGAGCCCAGGATGACGCCGAACACGCCGTTGCGTCCGCGGAAGTTGTACTTCGCGAAGCCGTACCCGGCGAGGATCGCGAGGATCGTGGCCCCGATGCCGCCCGCGAAGGCGTAGAGGAAGGAGTTCGCGAGCCAGCGCCAGTAGATGCCGCCCTGGTGGGTGAACAGCTCGGCGACGTTCGCGAAGAAGGCGAAGTTGCCGTCGAACCAGAACGCTGGGCTGCCGAACAGGCCGGCGGTGTCCTTCGTCGCGGCGACGAAGAGCCACCAGATCGGCACGATGAAGTAGATCGCGAGGATGATGAGGAACACGTGCGAGCCGATGCGGCGTCCGCCAGAGCGGCGGTTGCCGCGCGGTCCGCGGAACACGTGGTCGGGAACGCCCGTGACCGTGGTGAGGGCGTCCTTGGGGGCGGCGTCGTTGGCGAAGATGGCCATCACTTGAGTCCGCTCTGCTTGCGGGTGAGGAAGAGGAAGAGGTACGACCCGGCGAAGACGAGCGCTCCGAGCGAGAACGCGATCGCCGAGGCGTAGTTGAACTGGCTGTACGAGAAGGCCAGCGAGTACGCGTACATGTTCGGCGTGTACGCCGCATCGATGGCGCCCTGCGCGATGTTGCGCAGCACGACCGGTTCGGTGAAGAACTGCAGCGTGCCGATGAGGGCGAAGGTGATGACCATGACCATCGACGACGAGATCATCGGGAGCTTGATGCGCGTGGCGGTCTGCCAGCCGTTGGCGCCGTCGATGCGGGCGGCCTCGTAGATCGACGGGTCGATCGAGCGCAGCGCCGCGTAGATGACGACCATGTAGTAGCCCGACCACTGCCACGTGACGATGTTCACGAGGCTGCCGAACACGGTGTCGGAGGCGAGGAAGTCGGGCGTCGGCAGGCCGACGGCGGTGAAGAGCGTCGCGCTCGGGCCGAACTTCGGGCTGTAGAGGAAGCTCCACATGAGCGCGCCGATGACGACCGGGATGGCGTACGGCACGAAGATGAGCAGCCGCGAGAGCTTCGACAGCCACGAGGTGAGCGAGTCGAGCACGAGCGCCGCCGCGAGGGCGACGATCAGCTGGGCCGGGATCATGACGATCGCGAACGCGGCGACGCGCAGCAGCCCCTCGAGGAAGAGCGGGTCGGTGAAGGCCTTCGCGTAGTTCTCGAGGCCCGTGAACTTCGTGCCGGTCGCGAGCGTCGACGTGAACAGGCTCATGCCGAAGGCGTAGAACAGCGGGAACACCAGGAACAGGGCGAACACCGCGAGGAACGGGGAGACGAAGAGCCAGCCCCAGCGTTGGCGCCGCTGCTCGAGGCGGGAGCCGCGGCGTCGCGGCGCGGATGTGGGGCGCGTCGCGACAGGCTGCAGCCCGGCATTGGTCTGGGTGGTCATGCTCGTCTCCTCGTCGAGGCGGTCGGGGGTGAAGAGGTGGGCGGATGCCTCGTGGTCGGCCACGAGGCATCCGCCCCGCCTGCTACTTCAGGGTGAAGCCCTGCTCGCCCGCGTACTTCTCGAGCGAGGCCTGCAGGTCGTCGAGCGCCGCGTCGGAGTCCTTCTCACCCTGCACCATCGCGTAGAGCTGCTCGGTGAGCTGGTCGTACGCGTAGTTCTGGAACGGGCTGAACGTGAAGCCGGTGTAGCCGGCCGCGGCGTCGAGGAAGACGTCCTTGTTGATCTGCTGACCGCCGAAGAACGGGTACTCGAGGTCGCGGAAGTAGTCGGACTCGAGGATCGGCTTCCAGAGGGGGAAGAGGGCGGCCTTCTCGATGCCGATCTTCCACGCCTCCTCGGTGCCGAAGACCTCCTTGGCCACGACGGCCGCGGCCTCCTTGTCCTTCGCCTGGCTCGTCACGGCGAACGTCGAGCCGCCCCAGTTGATCTGCACCGGGTTGGCCGGGTCCCACTGGGGTACCGGTGCGGCACGCCACACGGCGTCGCTGTCGGCATCCGAGAGGCCGCCGAGGTAGCCGGGGCCCCAGGCCGCGGCGACGTAGATGGCGTAGCTGCCGTCGACGAGCTTGGTGTTGTAGTCGGCCGTGAACGCGTCGTCGGTCGCGACGAGGCCCTTCGAGACGAGGTCGTTCCAGTAGGCGTTGACCTTCTTCGAGCCCTCGTCGTTGACGTCGATGCCGATCTCGGTGGGGTTCGCGTTGTCGTACTCGAACGGCACGGAGCCGGCCTGTGCGAACAGCGCCTGGTTGTAGGCGCGACCGTTGGTCGGGAAGTCGGCGAGCACGCCGGGCGCGCCCGCGTCCTTCAGCGTCTGCGCGGCGGCGGCGAACTCGTCCCACGTGGTGGGGGCGGCGATGCCGTACTGGTCGAGGATGTCCTGGCGGTAGAGCATGCCCATGGGGCCGCCGTCGACCGGGATCGCGTAGACGGCGTCGCCGCTCGAGACGTCCTTCCAGGCGCCCTCGGTGTAGTCGCCCTTGACGTCGTCCGCCCCGAACTCGGTGAGGTCGACGAGGCCGTCGCGGATCGAGAAGCTCGAGAGCACCTCGGACTCGAGCATGATGACGTCGGGCGCGCCCGAGCCCGCCTCGAGCGCGGTGGAGAACTTCGTGTACTCGTCGTTGCCCTGGCCGGCGTTGGTCCAGCAGATCTGGACGTCGTCGTGGCTCTGGTTGAACAGGTCGACGACGTCTTCGAAGGCCGGGTACCAGGCCCAGACGCTCACCTGCGTGGCGTCGGCGTTCACGATCTTGTTGGTGCATTCCGTGGCGGAGGATTCGCCTGCGCTGCAGCCGGTGAGGGCTGCGGCGGCGATGGCGACCGTGCCGCCGACGGCGAGGAGCTTGCTCTTCATCGTGCGGTGCTCTTTCTGTTGCGGTGGACAACTCTGTCTGTGGTGCGCCCGGGTTCCGGGTCTGTACAACGTTGTAAAGTAAACGTTGTAGAGACATGATGCCGAAGGGCGCGCGCGCTGTCAAGTCCATTCGGGACAGCGGTTCCCGGGTGCACGGGTGCACGCCCAGGACACCTGGCTACCGGAGCTTCCAGGCCTGCCGCGGCAGTGCGACACGCCGAGGCACGGCGCCGACCGGTCACGATCTGTCGCTTCGGTCGCACCCATTCCAGCCGATCGTGACCACTCGTCGGCTCGCTCCCAGCGCGTCGTCGCGGGACGGGTGCCGGAGCGGTGAGGAGACGGAGTGCGTCGCTCGGGCGCAGCCCGCTCAGGAGACACGCTGAGCGCGCACGGCGCCCGCGGATTCACGCTCGGCGATGCGGAAATCGGCGAGCAGCAGGCGCGGCGGGCCGAGTTCGGCGCCCGTCGCGATGCGCTCCATGAGCGTCGCGACGGCGGTCTGCGCGATCCACCGCTGGCCGGGATCCACCGTCGTCAGCGACGGAATCGAGTACCCCGCCTCGTCGAGGTCGTCGAAGCCCATGACCGCGACATCCTCCGGCACCCGCCTGCCCGACGCCTGCAGCACGCGCATCGCGCCCAGCGCGAGGGTGTCGTTCAGGCCGAACACCGCGTCGAACTCGGCCCCACGATCGAGCAGCTCGGTGATCGACCTGGCGCCGTTCGACCGGTGCCAGAGCGTCGTGTAGCCGATGAGCGACTCGTCGTAGTCGATGCCGTGCGCCTCGAGCGCCTCGAGGTACCCCTGCATGCGCAGCGCAGCGGATCCGACGACCTCGCCCTCGTGCGCGCCGACCACGGCGATGCGGCGGCGACCCGACGCGATGAGGTACTCCGTCGCCGCCCTGGCCGCCTCGACGTTGCGCATGGTGACGTGATCGGTCGGGCCGCCGAAGATGCGCTCGCCGAGCAGCACGACCGGGAAGTCGACGTCGAGGCTCGCGACATCCGCCTCGCTCATGCCAAGGGCGCTGAAGATGAGGCCGTCGGTCATCTTGAGGCGTGGACTGCGCAGCAGCTCGAGCTCGCGATCGCGATCACCGCCGGTCTGCTCGACGAGCACCACGAGCCCCGCCGCCTCGGCCGCCTCGATGACGGCCGCCGCCAGCTCGGCGAAGTAGCTCAGGCCGAGTTCGGGCACCGCGAGGGCGATCGCGCCAGTGCGCCCCGACTTCAGGCTGCGCGCCGTGAGGTTCGGCACGTAGCCGAGCTCGGCGATGGCCGCCTCGACGCGCTCTCGCGTCGCCGGGCGGATGTGCGGGTACGCGTTGATCACGTTCGAGACCGTCTTGATCGAGACGCCGGCCACGCGCGCCACGTCGTGCAAGGTCACAGCCATGTCGCCTCCCGGTTTCCTGCGGGTACTCTACAACGTTGTACCCCAGCATCGTCGCCGAGGTCGCCGCACTCCCCCTCGACCGCACCCTGCCCGTGCTCCCGCTCGTACGACGGCGTGACCGGGCGACGGGGTGACGGCGTGACGGCTCCGCGGTCACCGACCGGCCGGCGGAGTCACGTGCGCTTGGGCGAACGCCGCATTGCGCTCGGAGATGCGCGCGAGCCGCGCCAGCCGCTCCCGCTCGAGCGGCACCGCCAACGCCGCCCACAGCACGAGGGCGACGCCCGCACCCACCAGCGCTCCGCCGATCGTGTCGGTCAGCCAGTGCACGCCGAGGTAGGTGCGGCTGATCGCCATGAGCACCGTGTAGATCGCGCCCGCAACCCACACCCACACCCGCGGGAAGATGACGCCGAGCGCCACCGCGATCGTCGCGGCGTTGGCCACGTGCCCCGACGGGAACGAGCCGAAATCGCTCGTGACCATCATGTCCTCGGGCCGCGGACGCCCGTACCACTCCTTGAGCACCTGCACCACGAGGGCGCTCGCCGCCGAGGCGAGCGCGAAGTAGAACGCGGCCCACGGACGCCGCAGCGCGATCAGCGCGATCGTGATCGCGACCGGGATCACGATCACGCCAACGATGCCGCCGCCGAGCATGTTCATGAAGAGCGCGAACGCGTCGGCCCACGCCGAGCGGGTCTCGATCAGCTCGACCGACCACTCCTCGTCGATGCCGAGCGGCAGCCCGCCCGCACGCACCGCGATGACGAGGCCGAGCAGCGCGCCGAGCACGACCGCGATGCCGCCCGCGATCAGCGGCACCCGGCGGCCCATGCGACGCACGCGCACCGTGCGCTGCGGAGGCGAGAGGTCGTCGGCCGGCGCCGCGGTCGCATCCGGCAGGGCGGCGTCGTCGGGCGCGGCGGGTCCGTCGGGCTCGGTCGGCTCGGTCATGGGCCCCACGCTAGCGAGGTGACGGATGCCGCGGCGCGCGGCACGCGGCATCCGTCACCGCCCGCGACGAACGGCCGGCCCGCGACCTCCGCTCGTCAGTCGCTGAGCGGCGGGACCGTCTTCGGTCGCACGAGCAGCCAGAGCGCGCCGATCGCGATCAGTGCGGCACCGACCTGCACGATCGCCATGGGCACCGCGCTGCCGACGCCCATCAGGCCGATGAGCGGCGAGATGAGGCCGGCCAGGCCGAAGTTCAGCGCGCCGAGCAGCGACGCCGCGGTACCGGCCTCGGCGCCGTGATGCGCGAGCGCGAGCACTTGCACGGCGGGGAACGAGAAGCCGCAGGCGAGGATGTAGATCCAGAGCGGGATCGCGGTGCCCCAGAATCCGGCGCCCGACGAGTCGAGCACCATGATCGCGACCGCCATGGCGAGGTGCACGACCGTGGCGATCGCGAGGATCCACTGCGGCGCGACGCTTCCGCGCATGAGGCGCGAGCTCGTCTGCACGCCGATGATGACGCCGACGGAGTTGACGGCGAAGAGGAGGCCGTACTGCTGCGCGCTGAAGGCGTAGACCTCCTGGAAGAGGAACGACGACGTCGAGAGGTACCCGAACAGGCCGGTGAAGGTCATGCCGCCGATGATCGCCGCGCCGAGGTAGACGCGGTCGCGGAAGAGCGCCGCGTAGCGGTCCCGCAGGGTCGAGTGCCCCGCGACGTGTCGGCGCGCCGCCGGAAGGGTCTCGACGATGAGGAACGACACGGCGAGCACGACGACGAGGCCGTAGACCGCGAGCACCACGAAGATGCCCCGCCAGTCCATGACGTTCAGCAGCTGCGATCCGATGACGGGCGCGAGCACCGGCGCGAGGCCGTTCACGAGCGCGAGGCGCGAGAGCATGCGCACGAGCGGCTTGCCGCCGAACAGGTCGCGCACCATGGCCATCGCGACGACGCCGCCGGCCGCGGCGCCGAAGCCCTGGAGCAGGCGGAAGACGCTGAGCCACACGATGTCGGGCGCGAAGGCCGCGCCGACGGATGCCGCGATGTGCAGCATCGTCGCGAGGATCAGGGGCAGGCGGCGACCGACCTTGTCGCTCCACGGGCCGACGATGAGCTGGCCGAGGCCGAAGCCGATCATGGTGCCCGTGAGGGTGAGCTGCACGGCCGCGGCCGAGACGCCGAGTTCGTCCTGCAGCACGGGGAACGCGGGCAGGTAGAGGTCGATCGTGAAGGGCCCGAGCGCGGTGAGGGCGCCGAGCACGAGCACGTAGACGAGGCGCTGGCGACGGCTCAGGAGGTCGCCGGGGTGGGTGGGGGCCTCGTAGTCGGACGGTCGGAGGATGGGGATGGAGGCGGTTGATGACATGCGGGTGTCCAAGGCGTGCTCGAGTGCGGCGGCGCACGCCCTCGGACGCCGGGAGACAAGAAGACGGCGCCCCGTGAGGCGCCGCCGTGGTGCGACTCGGCCGCGCGACGGGCTCGAATCGATTCGACTGCCTTCAAGTGTAGCCGCTGCCCCCTCCCCCGACGCAAGCCCGAATCGCATTCGGGTTTCGCGCCACCGCACGCGCGCGCCCCTCGCCACGCGCACGTGAGCGGATGCCGCGACCCGCCGTCGCGACATCCGCCCACCGGATCTGCGGGGCCGATGCCCGCCCGCCGCTCAGGCGGCCGGGACCTCCACCGACGATTCGCCGGAGGCCGCAGGCGCGGCCGCACCGGCCGACGCCGACTGCGCGGCGTGCACCGCCGCGCGGTACCCGAACACCGCGGCGGGACCGATGGTCGAGCCAGGGCCCGGGTAGGTCCGACCCATGACCGAGGCCGTGGTGTTGCCGGCCGCGTAGAGGCCGCTGATGACCTCGCCGTCGGCGTCGAGCACGCGTGCATGCTCGTCGGTGAGCAGGCCGCCCTTGGTGCCGAGGTCGCCGGGCACGAGCTGCACCGCCGTGAACGGGCCTCGCTCGAGCGCGGCGAGGTTCGGGTTCGGCTTCACGCGCGGGTCGCTGTAGTAGCGGTCGTACGCGGTGTCGCCGCGGCCGAAGTCGAGGTCGACGCCCCCGCGGGCCAGTCCGTTGAACCGCTCGATCGTCGCGCGGAAGGTCGCCCGGTCGACGCCCATCTTCTCGCCGAGCTCCTCGAGCGTGGCGGCCTTGACGACGACGCCCTGCTCGACGAGCGCCTTGCCGCCCATGAGCAGCGCGCCGAACATGTAGCGCTGGCGGTGCCGCTTCTCGACGACGAGCCACGACGGATTCGCGGGCGAGACCCGGTTGCGCTCGAGCAGGTGGTGACCGAAGTCGATGTAGCTCTCGGACTCGTTGAGGTACCGGGCGCCGGACTGGTCGACCACGAGGCTGAACGGGTCGGAGCGCTCGTTCAGCACGAACTGCGCCTGCTTGCCCGGGATCGGCACCGACGCGCCCCACCAGGCGTCGTCCATGAGCGCGACGGCGGCGCCGGCCTCGACCCCGGCCTCGATCGCGGTGCCGAGGTCGCCCTCCGCGGCCGACGTGTAGCCGGGGATGCCGTGGTACTTCTGCCGCCAGGCCGTGTTCGCGGCGAATCCGCCCGCGCCGAGGATGACGCCCTGCCTGGCGCGGATGCGCAGTGGGCCGCCCGGCGCCGCCACGACCGCGCCGATGACGCGTCCGTCGTCGTCCTTCACGAGCTCGGTGAGCGGCGAGCCGAGCAGGATCTCCGTGCCCTGCTGCTTCGCGATGTGGCCGAGCTGCAGCATGAGGCCGCCGCCGAACCCGTAGAGCTTCTTGCCGGCGAGGAGCCCGCCGATCGTGCGGAAGACGAACCGTGCGCCGCGCGCGAACCCCGAGAACGACGACCAGGCGCGCATCAGCAGCCACACGTCGTCGGTCTGCATGGGCGCCGGGATCGAGTCGACGGTGCGCGAGGTCTCGCGCCACTCGCCGAGCTTCTTCGCGTCGAACGGCTTGGACTCGATGCCGCGCCCGATCTTGCCGCCCGGCCGATCGGGGTAGTAGTCGGGGTAGTCCTTCGCGACGGCCCATCGCACGCCGAGCTGCTCGAGTCGCGTCACGAGTTCGGGGATCGTGTCGACGAACGCCTCGCGCCTGGCCTGCGAGCTCGCGGGGCCGATGGCGTCGACCGGCCCGATCGCCGACTCGAGGTACGTGAGCGCCTCCTCGCGCGAGTCGGCGATGCCCCTGCGCTTCATGACGGGGTTGTTCGGCATCCACAGCCCGCCGCCGCTGCGCATCGTCGTGCCGCCCCAGCGGTCGGTGCTCTCGACGATGAGCGTCGACGACCCGCGGTCGGCGGCGGTGATCGCGGCGGTCATGCCCGCGGCGCCCGTTCCGGCGACGAGCACGTCGACCTCGCGGTCCCAGGATCCGGTCATTGCTTCCTCCTTCAACCGGACATCGTTGTCCGGTCACCGGTTGTACGCTAACACCCGTGTCGGATCCAGGGAAGAGCGAGAACCCGCCAGCGAAGGCCAACCGGGGGCCCGGCGCGGGCCCCGAGAACCGCCGCGCCATCATCGCCGCCGCGCGCGAGATCTTCGCCGAATCCGGCCTGCAGGCGCCGTTCAACGCCGTCGCCAAGAAGGCCGGCGTCGGGCAGGGCAGTCTCTACCGCCACTTCCCCGACCGGGTCGCGCTCGCGCTCGCCGTGTTCGACGAGAACTTCGACGCGCTCGAGGCCTCCGTCGCCTCCCCCGACACCACGCTCGACGACCTGATCGACGACATCATCGACCTCGCCGCCGTCTCGACCGCGCTCATCGACCTGATCTGGCAGCACCAGCACGAGGAGCGCGTCGCGCACCTGACCACGAGGCTCGCCGGGGTGGTCGGCACGGTGGTCGCCCGCGAACGCGCGGCCGGCCTGCTCGGCGACCACGTCACCGACGACGACGTGCTGCTCGCGATCACGATGCTCACCGACCTGCTCTCCAGGGCGGATGCCGCGGAGCGCCGTCCGCTCGCGGACCGGGCCTGGGCGATCTTCCGCAGGTCGTTCGCACCGTCCCGCGGCTGAGCGCCCTGGCGCGGGCCCGCTGCCGCGCCTCGCGCCCGGCGAGGGGAGCCGCCGCGCGGGCCGCCCGTGTCAGCCGACGAGCGGATCGACGAGCTGCTCGGCCAGCGGGTCGGCGAGCAGGTCGGCGAACGCGAGTTCGGCCGCGCCGATGAGCAGGCGGTTCTCGCCGAGCTCGGCGACGCGGATCTCCAGCCCCTCGGCCGCGACCGGCAGCGCCTGCGCGGCGACGGCCGCGTCGAGCGCGTCGGGGTTCCATTCGGCGAGCGTGGCGAGGAACCCGCCGAGCACGATGAGCGACGGGTTGAGCACGTTGATCGCATTGCCGAGCGCCGTCGCGAGGATGCGCTGCTGCCTCGCGAGCTCG
This sequence comes from Agromyces sp. PvR057, assembly GCF_040547485.1. Taxonomy (NCBI): domain Bacteria; kingdom Bacillati; phylum Actinomycetota; class Actinomycetes; order Micrococcales; family Microbacteriaceae; genus Agromyces; species Agromyces sp. PvR057. The sequence goes on along the minus strand of NZ_JBEPPT010000001.1, from coordinate 857,727 downwards.
TCGGCGACGGCCGGGTCCTCGGATGCCGCGAGCAGGCCGGCGAGCGTCGGCTCGTCGGCACTCGCACGGCCAACGACCTCGAGCAGCCGCGCCCGGCTGACCTCGTCCTCCAGCACGCCGTCGGGCGCGCGCCGGTCGCCTGCGCTCGAGATGCCCGGGCGGTTCTGGCCGAACTCCCCCGCGTAGCCGCGGGCGCCGCCGACGAGGCGACCCTCGACGACGAGGCCGCCGCCGATGCCGCTCGCACCGCCGTTGAGGTAGACGAGGTCGTCGACGCCGCGTCCGGCGCCGAAGAGGTGCTCGGCCCTCGCACCGAGCGTCGCGTCGTTGGCGACCTGCGTCGGCAGGCCGGTGGCGGCCTCGACGAGCGCGCGCACCGGGGCATCCGTCCACTCGAGGTGCGGCGCCCAGCGCACGAGGCCGTCGGAGTGGCGCACCTGGCCAGGCACCGCGAGGCCGACGCCGATGAGCCGCACGCCGGCGAGCTCGGCGCGACGCCAGCGCGCGATCGCCCCGGCCACGAGCTCGGCGGTCTCATCGGGCGTCACGAGGTGGTCGACCTCGAGGCGTTCCCGCACGACGATGCGGGCGTTCAGGCCGACCGCCGCGACCGTCACGGCATCGACCTCGGGGTTGACCGCGATCACCTGCACGCCGGGGTGCACCGCGACCACCGGCGACGGGCGCCCGACGCGCTTCGTGGGGTCGGGGGCCCGCTCCTCGACGAGCCCGAGGTCGACGAGCTCGGTGGCGAGCGCGGCGACGGTCGAGCGGTTGAGCCCCGTCTCGGAGGTCAGCCGGGCTCGCGAGAGCGGCCCCTCGAGGTGCGCGAGTGCGAGAAGTTTCGAGAGGTTTCGACGATGCACGCCGTCGAAGGTTCCGAGTCGATCGACCACGGATGCCACTCTATGGTCCCGCCCGCCACCGGCCGGGCGGCGCGCGGGTATTTGTTGCTCTTGACGGCAAATCCCCTCGCGGCTAGAGTTCCAACGTCCAGATCACTTTCGGCGTTGAGGCCGAAACTTTCGAGAGGTTCGATGATGAACAGACGACGCATGGGCAGGGTCACCGCCATCGGCGCCGCAGCAGCACTGGCCGTGGGCGCCTTGGCCGGATGCAGCGCCGGCAGCGACGACTCCGGTGACGGATCGGTCACCCTGTCCTTCTGGCACAACTCCACCACCGGCGACGGCAAGGCGTACTGGGAGGCGACGGCCGCCGACTTCGAGGCCGAGCACCCGAACGTGAAGATCGAGATCCAGGCGATCCAGAACGAGGACATGGACGGCAAGCTCCAGACCGCCCTCAACTCCGGCGATGCCCCCGACATCTTCATGGCGCGCGGCGGCGGCAAGCTCGCGGCCGTCGTCGAGGCCGGCCAGGCGCAGGACCTCAGCTCCGCGCTCTCCGACGAGACGAAGACCGCCCTCGGCGAGGGCGCCCTCTCGGCGTTCACGGTCGACGACAAGCTGTACGGAGTTCCGTCCTCGGTGCTCCCCGGCGGCATCTACTACAGCAAGGACCTCTTCGCGCAGGCCGGCATCACCGAGACCCCGACCACCTTCGACGAGCTCGGCGACGCCGTCGACAAGCTGAAGGCCGCCGGCATCGACCCCATCGCGCTCGGCGCGAAGGACGCCTGGCCGGCCGCGCACTGGTTCTACTTCTTCGCACTCCGCGAGTGCGGCCAGGACGTGATCACGGGCCTCACCGACGACCCGAGCTTCTCCGACGAGTGCTGGCTGCGCGCCGGAGAGGACCTCGAGGACTTCGCGGGCATCGAGCCGTTCAACCAGGGCTTCCTCACCACCACCGCGCAGCAGGGCGCCGGCTCCTCCGCCGGCCTCATCGCGAACCACAAGGCCGCGATGGAGCTCATGGGCGCCTGGGACCCGGGAGTGATCGCCTCGCTCACGCCCGACGAGAAGCCGCTGGCCGACCTCGGCTGGTTCCCGTTCCCCGCCGTCGACGGCGGTGACGGCGAGGCCGGCGCGATGATGGGCGGCGTCGACGGGTTCTCGTGCTATGTCGATGCCCCCGAGGAGTGCGGCGAGTTCCTCGAGTTCGCCTCGCAGAAGGAATACCAGGAGGGCTACGCCAACGCCTTCGTCACGCTCCCGGCCAACAAGGATGCCCAGGGCGTCGTCACCGACCCGGCCCTGCAGGAGGTCCTCGCCTCCGTGAACGAGGCGCCGTACGTCTCGGTCTGGCTCGACACGCTCCTCGGCCAGAACGTCGGCAACGCGCTGAACGTGGGCGTCGTGGACCTGCTCGCCGGCAAGGGCTCGCCCCAGGGAATCGTCGACGCGGTCGACGACGCGATCAAGAAGGGCTGAGGCCGAGATCATCATGAGCGTTCGCACCAGCTCTCCCTCAGAGGGACGAGTCGACGCGGACGACGTCACGGCCGGAGGCGGCTCGCCGTCTCCGGCCGCCGGCCGGGTCGTCGCGACGTCGCCCGGCGCCCGACGTCGCCCCCGCCGAGACCTCCGGAAGACGATCGAGATCGCCGTGCTCGTGGGCCCGGCGCTCCTCGTCTTCCTCGCCTTCGTCATCTTCCCGGTCGTCATGGCCGGCTACTACGGCTTCTTCCGGTGGAAGGGCTTCGGCCCGCCCACCGACTTCATCGGTCTCCAGAACTACGTCACGATCTTCCAGGACCCCTCGTTCCACGAGGCTCTCTGGCACAACGCGGTCATCGTCGTGATGTCGCTCGTGCTGCAGGGGCCGGCCGCGCTCCTGCTCGCCCTGCTCCTCAACCGCCCGATGCGCGGCCAGTCCGCCATCCGCGTGCTCATCTTCGTGCCCTACGTCATCGCCGAGGTCGTCGTCGGCACGGGCTGGAGCCTCATGCTGCAGAGCGAGGGCGCCCTGAACGGCCTCCTCGAGAAACTGGGGCTCGGCGCCTTCACCCAGGACTGGCTCGCCGACCCGAGCATCGCCATCTGGACCCTGCTCGGCATCATCACCTGGAAGTACATCGGCTTCGCCGTGATCCTCTTCCTCGCCGGCCTGCAGGGCATCCCCCAGGAGCTCACCGAGGCGGCGCAGATCGACGGCGCCTCCTACTGGCAGATCCAGCGCCGCATCACGCTGCCGCTGCTCGGGCCGACCCTGCGCATCTGGGCGTTCCTGTCGATCATCGGCTCGCTGCAGCTCTTCGACCTCGTGTACATCATCTGGGGCCAGTACGTCGCCTCGACGGCCGGCACGTCGACGATGGCGACCTACATGGTCGCGAACGGGCGCAACGCCGGCAACTACGGCTACGGCAACGCCGTCGCCGTCGTGCTCTTCCTCATCTCGCTCGTCGTCGCCCTCGTCTACCAGCGCTTCGTGCTCCGCCGCGACACGGCGGGCGCCCTCACCGAACGGAGCGAGAAGTGACCGCCTCGACCATCGCGATCCCCCGGGCCCGTCGGCCGCGCAACGGGCGGCTCCCCTGGGGCAGCCCCACCATCTACTTCGTGGGCTTCATCGTCATCGCCCTCATGCTCGCCCCGATCGCCTACATCATCATCGGCGGCTTCCGCACGAACTCCCAGATCACGACCGATCCCTCGGCGCTGCCCGCACCGTGGGTCTTCACGAACTACGCCGACGTGCTCGTGAGCACCACGTTCTGGGGCGAGGTGCTCAACTCGACGGTCGCCGCGGTCGTCACGACGGTGGGCGTGGTCGCGCTGGGCCTCATGGCCAGCTACGTGCTCGCGCGCTACCGGTTCAAGGCCCGCGGCGTGCTCTACGCGATGTTCGCCGCCGGACTGATGTTCCCGATGACGGTCGCCATCACGCCGCTCTACCTCGTGGTGCGCAACCTCGGCCTGATGAACTCGCTCGGCGGCATCGTCCTGCCGCAGATCGCGTTCGCCCTGCCGACGACGATCATCATCCTCGTGCCGTTCCTGCGCGCCATCCCCGACGAGATCGAGGAGGCCGCCTCGATCGACGGCTGCTCGCGTCTCGGCTTCTTCTGGCGGATGGTGCTGCCACTCGCGCTGCCCGGCGTCATCACGGTCGGCATCCTCGCGTTCATCGCGAGCTGGAACAGCTACATCCTGCCGCTGTTCATCCTGAACAACGAGGCGACGTTCACGCTGCCGCTCGGCGTGCAGGCGTTCGCATCGCAGTACTCCGTCGACACGGCGAAGGTGCTCGCCTTCACCTCGCTGTCGATGATCCCGGCGCTCATCTTCTTCAGCATCTTCGAACGTCGCATCGTCGGCGGCCTCACCGGGGCGGTCAAGGGATGACCGAGCCGACGACGGATGCCACGACCGAGACCGAGAACGACACCGAGACGGCGGATTCCCCGATGACCGATGCCACGACGACGACCACGAGGACGGACGCCGCGACGGATGCCCCTTGGCGCGACCGATCGCTGACCGCTGCCGCGCGCGCGACCGCCCTCATCGCCGAGCTCACCCTCGACGAGAAGATCGCCCAGCTCTACGGCATCTGGATCGGCGCCTCCGACGACGGCGACGACGTGGCCCCGCATCAGCACGAGATGAGCGGAGAGGTCGACCTCGACGCGCTGCTGCCGAAGGGACTGGGGCAGATCACGCGGGCCTTCGGCACCGCACCGGTCGATCCCGCGCTCGGGGCGCAGTCGCTCGCCCGGCTGCAGGAGCGCATCGTCGCATCGAGCAGGTTCGGGATCCCCGCGCTCGTGCACGAGGAGTGCCTGGCCGGGTTCGCCGCGTACGGTGCCACCGCCTACCCCGTGCCGCTGTCGTGGGCCGCGACGTTCGACCCGGAGCTCATCGAGCGGATGTCGCGCCGCATCGGCGACGACATGCGCTCGGTCGGCGTGCACCAGGGGCTGGCGCCCGTGCTCGACGTCGTGCGCGACGCCCGATGGGGCCGCGTCGAGGAGACGATGGGCGAGGACCCGTACCTCGTCGGCAGCGTGGGCACGGCGTACGTGCGCGGGCTCGAGGCATCCGGCATCGTGGCGACCCTCAAGCACTTCGTCGGGTACTCGGCCTCGCGGGCGGGCCGCAACCTGGCGCCCGTGTCGATGGGCGCCCGCGAGGTCGCGGACGTGCTGCTGCCCCCGTTCGAGATGGTCGTGCGCGAGGCGAAGCCGCGATCGGTGATGAACGCGTACACCGATCTCGACGGCGTGCCCACGGCCGCCGACCGCGAGCTGCTGACCGGCCTGCTGCGCGAGACCTGGGGCTTCGAGGGCACGGTCGTCGCCGACTACTTCTCGGTGGCCTTCCTCCAGACGTTGCACGGCACGGCCGGAGACCTCGGCGATGCGGCCGCCGCAGCCCTCGAGGCGGGCATCGACGTGGAACTGCCGACGGTGCACGCGTTCGGCGCGCCGCTCGTGCGCGCCGTCGCCGACGGGCGCCTCGACGAGCGGGTCATCGATCGGGCCCTCCTCCGCGTGCTCGTGCAGAAGGTCGAGGTCGGCCTGCTCGACGACCCCGCCGCACCTGCCGCCGCCGCGGCGCAGAAGGGGGCCGTCGACCTCGACCCCGCCGAGAACCGCGCGCTCGCGCGTCGCATCGCCGAGCAGGCGATCGTGCTGCTCCGCAACGACGGGACCCTGCCCCTCGCTGCGCCCCGGCGGATCGCCGTGGTCGGCCCGACCGCCGACGACCCGCTCGCGGTGCTCGGCTGCTACGCGTTCCCGACGCATGTCGGCGTGCACCACCCCGAGAGCGGACTCGGCATCGAGCTGCCGACCCTCGTCGAGGCGCTGCGCGCCGAGTTCCCGACCGCGGAGATCGGCGTGGCCGCGGGAACCTCGATCGACGGCGGCGAGACCGACGGCATCGCGCAGGCCGTGGAGCTCGCGGCATCCACCGACGTGGTCGTGCTCGCGCTCGGCGACCGGGCCGGCCTGTTCGGCCGCGGCACCAGCGGCGAGGGCTGCGACGCCGAGACGCTCGACCTGCCCGGTGCGCAGGGCGCCCTGCTCGAGGCGGTGCTCGATGCCGGAACGCCGACCGTGCTCACGCTGCTCGCCGGCCGCCCGTACGTGCTCGGCACCGCGCCCGAGCGCGCCGCCGGCATCGTGCAGGCGTTCTTCCCCGGTGAGGAGGGCACCCGCGCGGTCGCCGGCATCCTCGCGGGACGCGTGAACCCGAGCGGGCGCCTGCCCGTCAGCGTGCCGGCGACGCCGGGCGCGCAGCCGTCGACGTACCTGGCGTCGACCCTCGCCCGACGCAACGAGGTGTCGAACATCGACCCGACAGCGCGCTACCCGTTCGGCCACGGCCTCGGCTACGCCTCGTTCGCGTGGAGCGACCTGCTCGTCGAGTCGGGCGAGGCGAGCACGGACGGCGCGGTGCGGATGTCGCTGACGGTGACGAACACCGGCGACCGTGCGGGCGCCGAGATCGTGCAGCTGTACCTGCACGACCCGGTGGCCTCGGTCGTCCGGCCGGTGCAGCGCCTCGTCGGCTTCCGTCGCGTCGTGCTCGAGCCCGGGGCATCCGTCGGCCTGCGCGTCGAGGTGCCCGCGGACCTCGCGGCCTTCACCGGCCGCGACGGGCTCCGGGTCGTCGAGCCGGGCACGCTCGTGCTCGGTTTCGGGCGATCCAGCGCCGACCTGCCGCTGCAGGCGACGGTCGAGCTCACCGGCCCGGTTCGGGTGGTCGACCACACGCGGGCGCTGCATCCGACCTGGTCCGTCGATCCGGCGGGAGCCGACGCACGGTGACCGCGGCGCGCAACCCGGTGCTGCCCGGGTTCCATCCGGATCCGAGCATCTGCCGGGTCGGCGACGAGTTCTTCGTGGTGACCTCGACCTTCGAGTACTTCCCCGGGCTGCCCGTGCATCGCTCGCGCGACCTCGTCTCCTGGGAGCTCGTGGGGCATGCGGTGCATCGGGAGGAACAGCTCGACCTGTCGACGGTGGCGGCGTCGGGCGGGCTGTTCGCGCCGACGATCCGCCACCACGACGGGCGCTTCCACGTCGCATGCACGCTCGTGGGCGGCGAGGGCCGGCAGGGCAGCTTCGTCGTGACCGCGACGGACCCGGCCGGGCCGTGGTCCGAGCCCGCGTGGATCGAGCACGCACCGGGCATCGACCCGTCGATCCTCTTCGACGACGACGGGCGGGCCTGGTGGTGCGGCACGCGGCTCGCCGACCCGGGCACCTGGCCGGAGCAGACCGAGGTGTGGGTGCGCGAGCTCGACCTCGCCACGATGTCGCTCATCGGCGACGAGCACGTCGTCTGGCATGGCGCGGTCGAGGGCGCGGTCTGGGCCGAGGGACCGCATCTCTACCGCGATGCCGACGGGGTGCTGCTGCTCGCCAGCGAGGGCGGCACGGAGCGACACCACGCCGTGAGCGCGGCGCGCGGCGCGAGCCCGGCCGGGCCCTTCACCGGGTCGCGGGCCAACCCGCTGCTCACCCACCGGCATCTCGGCGGCGACGCCGCGGTGGCGAACGTCGGGCACGCCGACCTCGTCGACGACGGACGCGGCGGCTGGTGGGCGACCGCGCTCGCGACGAGGCGACTGCCCCTCGACGGAGGCCGCGCCGACGCCCTGCAGGGCCGGGAGGCCTGGCTGGTCCCTGTCGCGTTCGAGGACGGCTGGCCCGTGTTCGCCCCGGGAACCGGCCTCCTCGCGGACGAGGTCGACGTGCCGTGGGCCGACTCGCCGGCGAGCGGGCCGACGACCGGGCCGGGCGCCCGGGGGAGGACCGTCCTCGACGACTTCGACGGGCCGGCTCCGCATCGCGAACTGCTGACCGTGCGCACGATGCCCGCCGTCCGGCGGTGGCAGCTCGGCGTGCGGCCAGGGCACCTGCGCCTGCACCCCGTCTCGCGCGGCCTCGGCGAGGGCACGCCGCACGCCTTCGCTGGCTTCCGCCTCGAGCAGGTGCGTGCGACGGTCGCGACCGTGGTCGAGGTTTCGGATGCCGCGCCGGCCGGCCTGCTCGCCGGGCTCGCGCTACGGCTGTCCGAACGCCGCCACCTGACGTTCGGGGTGCGCCAGGCCGCCGCGGGGCGCGTCGTCGAACTCGTCCTCCACGTCGACGGCGAGGATCGGCTGCTCGGCCGCACCGAGGCGGCCGCGGGACCCGTGGCCCTCTCCCTCGAGATCGACGGATTCGACGCCGTCGCGCGGATCGGGCACGACGAGCGCCGCGTCGTCGTCGGCGAAGCCGGACTCGCTCCGCTCAGCCCGAGCGAGGCCGGCGGCTTCGTCGGGGTGGTCGCGGGCGTGTTCGCCGTCGACGCGGGCGCACCGGTCGGCGGAGTCGGCGCGGTCGGTGCGGCGTGGGCGGACTTCGACCTGCTCAGCCTCGTGCACCCCGCCTGACGGCCGCGACATGCGCCACGGCGCCCGCCACGGCGTGCCGCGGCGGGCGCGCGCCCGCGGGCGCCGCCCTACGCCGCGGGCGGCGCCGTGCTCTCGCGCACGACGAGGTTCGTCGCGAGGTCCATGCGCGGCGTGGTCTCGGGCTGCGGCTCGCCGCTCAGCCGGATCGCGAGGCGGGCGGCCTCCTCGCCCATGCGACGCAGCGGCTGGTGCACGGTCGTGAGCGGCGGGCTCACCCAGGGCGCGAGCGTGATGTCGTCGTAGCCGACGATCGAGAGGTCCGCCGGCACCGAGAGGCCGGCCTCGCGTGCCGCGTCGAGCGCGCCGAGGGCCTGCAGGTCGCTGCCCGCGAAGATCGCGGTGGGGCGCTGCTCGGCGGGGAGCGCGAGCACCGCCCTCGCGTGGTCGCGTCCGCCGCCCACCTCGAAGGTGCCGAAGTGGATCCAGTCGGGGTCGATGGCCAGCCCCGCCGAGTTCATGGCGCTCCGGTAGCCGTCGAGCCGCGCGAGCGAGCACATCATGTCCTCCGGCCCGGTGATCGCGGCGATGCGGCGATGGCCGAGCTCGATCAGGTGCCGGGTGGCGGCGAGCCCGCCTGACCAGTTGGCCGAGCCCACGCTCGGCACGTCGGGCGAAGGGTCGCCGGCGGGGTCGACGATCACGTACGAGATCGCCCTCGCGTGCAGGCGCTCGCGGTACTCGGGCGAGAGCTCGGAGAAGACGAGCACCACGCCGACGGGCCGGCGGCGGATGACGCCGTCGATCCAGTCGGGATCGGGCGCATGACGGTCGCCGCTGACGGTGAGCACGACGCTCAGGCCGTGCTCCTTGGCCACGGCTTCGACGCCGCCGATGAGCTCCATCGACCAGATCGGGTCGAGGCCGTGGAAGACGAGTTCGAGCAGCTCGGGCCTGGACTCCGATCGGCCGGCGCCGCGGCGCACGTAGCCGCGCTCCTGCAGCACGCGCTCGACGCGCTCGCGCGTCGGCTTGGACACGTCGGTGCGCCCGTTCAGCACCTTCGAGATCGTGGAGAGGCTCGCGCCGGTCTCCTCGGCGATCTCGGCGAGGGTGACCCGTTCGCCCGCGGCATCCGTCTTCATGTTTCGAATCATAGGCGCGAAAGTTGCGGAAGACGAGACTTGCGCCGCACGGCCCGTCGGGTTTATGTTGTACGTGCCAACAAATCATCGAAGACGCTGAAAGGCGGATCTCCATGGCCAGCGCGCCCACCCGCGACGACAAGTTCTCCTTCGGCCTCTGGACGGTCGGGTACAACGGCACCGACCCGTTCGGCGGCCCCACCCGCGAGCCCCTCGACGTCGTGCACGCCGTCGAGAGGCTCGCCGAGCTCGGCGCCTACGGCCTGACGTTCCACGACGACGACCTGTTCGCCTTCGGCTCGACCGACGCCGAGCGCCAGAACCAGATCGACCGCCTGAAGGGCGCCCTCGACGACACGGGACTCATCATCCCGATGGTCACCACCAACCTGTTCAGCGCACCCGTCTTCAAGGACGGCGGCTTCACCGCCAACGACCGCGACGTGCGCCGCTTCGCGCTGCGCAAGGTGTTCCGCCAGCTCGACCTCGGCGCCGAGCTCGGCGCGAAGACGTTCGTCATGTGGGGCGGCCGCGAAGGCGCCGAGTACGACTCCGCGAAGGACATCCGCCAGGCGCTCGAGCGCTACCGCGAAGCCGTCAACCTGCTGGGCGACTACGTCACCGACAAGGGCTACGACATCAGGTTCGCGATCGAGCCGAAGCCCAACGAGCCCCGCGGCGACATCCTGCTCCCGACCCTCGGCCACGCGATCGCCTTCATCGACTCGCTCGAGCGCCCCGAGCTCGTCGGCCTCAACCCCGAGGTCGGCCACGAGCAGATGGCAGGCCTGAACTTCGCCGCCGGCATCGCGCAGGCGCTGTACCACGGCAAGCTCTTCCACATCGACCTCAACGGCCAGCGCGGCATCAAGTACGACCAGGACCTCGTGTTCGGCCACGGCGACCTGCACAACGCGTTCGCGCTCGTCGACCTGCTCGAGAACGGCGGCCCCGGCGGCGTTCCCGCCTACGAGGGCCCCCGCCACTTCGACTACAAGCCCTCGCGCACTGAAGACGAGAAGGGCGTGTGGGAGTCGGCCGCGGCCAACATGCGCACCTACCTCCTCCTCAAGGAGCGTGCGGCCGCGTTCCGCGCGGACCCCGAGGTGCAGGAGGCGCTCGAGGCCGCCAAGGTGTTCGAGCTGTCGACCCCGACGCTCAACGAGGGCGAGACGTACGACGAGTTCCTCGCCGACCGCTCGGCCTACGAGGACTTCGACGCCGACGCGTACCTCGGCGGCAAGGGCGGCGGCTTCGTGCGCCTGCAGCAGCTCGCGACCGAGCACCTGCTGGGCGCGCGCTAGGCGCGCAGCCGAAGAGACCGCCCCTGCGCCGTGTTCGACGACACGGCGCAGGGGTCGACTCGTATCTGCACCACCTCATCGAAAGGGGGCGGGCCGTGGCGCTCGTCGCAGGGGTCGACTCGTCGACCCAGTCATGCAAGATCGTGATCCGGGATGCCGCGACGGGGGCCCTCGTGCGCTCAGGCCGCGCACCGCACCCCGACGGCACCGAGGTGGACCCGTCCGCGTGGTGGGGCGCCCTGCTCTCCGCGATCGGAGACGCCGGCGGGCTCGACGGCGTCGAGGCGATCTCGGTCGGCGGCCAGCAGCACGGCATGGTCGTGCTCGACGCCGAGGGCCGCGTCATCCGCGATGCCCTGCTCTGGAACGACACCCGCTCGGCGCAGGCCGCGCTCGACCTCATCGACGAGGTCGGGGCCGCCGAGTACGCGAGGCGCACGGGCGTCGTGCCGGTCGCCTCGTTCACCGCGACGAAGCTGCGCTGGCTCCGCGATGCCGAGCCGGATGCCGCGGCGCGCGTCGCCGCGGTGGCCCTCCCCCACGACTGGCTGACCTGGCGCCTGCGCGGCTACGGTCCGGCGGGCGAGTCGCCGCTCGGCCCCGTGCTCGAGGAGCTCACGACCGACCGGTCCGACGCGAGCGGCACGGCCTACTGGGGCGCCGACGGCTACGACCGCGACCTGTTCGTTCGCGCGCTCGGACACGACGCGATCCTCCCCCGCGTGCTCGGTCCGGCGGATGCCGCGGGCCGAACGCCCGACGGGATCCTCGTCGGCGCGGGGGCGGGCGACAATGCCGCCGCCGCACTCGGGCTCGACGCGGCATCCGGTGACGTCGTCGTCTCGATCGGCACGAGCGGCACGGTCTTCGCGGTGACGGATGCCGCCGTCGCCGACGCCGCCGGCACGGTCGCCGGGTTCGCCGACGCCACGGGCCGGTTCCTCCCGCTCGTGGCCACCCTCAACGCCGCGCGGGTGCTGGACGCCTTCGCGCGCGTGCTCGGTGTCGACCACGACGGACTCGGGCGGCTCGCGCTCGAGGCCGAGCCCGCGGCATCCGGCGCCGTGCTCGTGCCCTACTTCGAGGGCGAGCGCACGCCGAACCTGCCGAACGCGACGGCGCACCTCGACGGGCTGACCCTCGCGAGCCTGACGCGCCCGAACCTCGCGCGCGCCGCGATCGAGGGCATGCTCTGCGGGCTCGCCGACGGCCTCGAGGCGGTCGAGCGGCTCGGCGTGGCCGTCGACCGGGTGCTCCTCATCGGCGGCGCCGCCCAGAACCCGGCCGTCCGGGCGATCGCGGCGCAGGTGTTCGATGCGCCGGTGGCGATCCCGGCGCCCGGGGAGTACGTCGCCGACGGCGCCGCACGACAGGCGGCGTGGGCGCTCACCGGCACCCGTCCGACGTGGCCGATCGAGCTCGCGGCGAGGCCGGCGGGCGACCACCGGGCGCTCATCCGGGAGCAGTACGCACGCGTCGCCGGGCGCTGAATCGATTCGAGCCGGAAGTTCGTCGCGACCCGGTTTCGGCGCCGATCGGGGCCCGTGGCGACCCCGCTCCGGCGCATGTGACAGTCCCATGGCGAAGCCCGCGCCGGACGGCTCGTCGGCAACCGATTTCCCGATTCCGTGTGACGTGTCACATCGGGATTCGCGTTACTCGATCGTTATGAGCGCGGCCCTTCCGCATTGCTTACAGGGTCGTAAGTTTCGTCTTGCCGATGTCAGTGCAGACACCGGCGGTAGTGATTGTCCTGCACACTCACCAGTCAGAAGGGGAGAACGATGAAGAACGCTTCATTGATCTCGATCACAGCCCTCGCCGGAGCATCGATGCTGTTGCTCGCAGGGTGTTCGGGCGGAGGCGACGGCGGAAGCACCGACGACGCCACCGCGACCAGGGCCTGCGTCATCCTGCCCGATGCCGCGTCCTCGCCGCGTTGGGAGAACGGCGACCGTCCCGCGCTCGAGAAGGCGATCACCGACGCCGGCTTCGAGGCCGACATCCAGAACGCCCAGGGCGACACCAGCAAGTACGCCACGATCGCCGACCAGCAGCTCAGCAAGGGCTGCGGCGTCATGCTCCTCGTCGACTACAACGGCGCAGCGGTCGCCGTGACGGCCAAGGCGCAGGAGCAGGGCATCCCCGTCATCGCCTACGACCGCCCCATCGAAGGCGCGGACTACTACGTGTCGTTCGACAACGAGCAGGTCGGAGCCCTCGAGGGCCAGTCGATCCTCGACGGCCTCGAGGCGGCCGGCAAGGACCCCGCGACCGCGACCGTCGTCTACATGGGCGGCGACCCCGCCGACGGCAACGCGGCGATGTTCCACGACGGCGCCGTGAGCGTCATGGAGCCCGCAGGCATCAAGCCCGCCCAGGAGCCCCCGGGAGTCTGGGACGGCGACAAGTCGGCGACCAACTTCGAGCAGGCCCTGACCGCCCTCGGCGGCAAGGTCGACGCCGTCTGGGTCGCGAACGACACGAACGCCGCCGGCGTCATCACGATCCTCGACAAGAACGGCCTCACCGTTCCCGTCTCGGGTCAGGACGCCTCGGTCGCCGGCCTGCAGAACGTGCTCCTCGGCAAGCAGACCGCCACGGTCTACAAGCCGTTCGCGCTCGAAGCCGACGCCGCGTCGGACCTCGCCATCAAGCTCCTGAACGGCGAGAAGCCCACGGTCGACAAGCAGCTCGAGGACGGCACGCCGTACATCGCGGTGACGCCGATCCTCGTCGGTCCCGATGACGTGCAGAAGGTCATCGACGACGGCAACGCCGACGCCGCCGAGATCTGCACCGACGAGGTCGCCGACGCCTGCGCCGCCCACGGCGTGGGCTAGTCGGAACGCTCCGACACCGGACGACGGGAGGCTCCGGGACGAACACTCGTCCCGGAGCCTCCCGCTCCCGCATGAGAACACCACGGGACAGCGCTGTTCCCCAGAGAAAGGACCCGGCATGGACATGCCGATCATCGAGCTGAAGGGGGTTGTGAAGAGCTTCGGCCCCGTCGATGTGCTGAAGGGCGTGAACCTCACGGCGTACCCCGGAAAGATCACGGCCCTCGTCGGCGACAACGGCGCCGGGAAGTCGACCCTCATCAAGGGGCTCGCCGGTGTGCAGCCCTACGACGGCGGCGAAGTGCTCTTCAACGGCTCCCCCGTCAACCTGCACAGCCCGCGCGACGCCGCGGCACTGGGCATCGAGGTCGTCTACCAGGACCTCGCGCTCTGCGACAACCTCGACATCGTGCAGAACATGTTCCTCGGTCGCGAGGAGCTCTCGGCCGGCACCTTCGACGAGGGCCGCATGGAACGCGAGGCGGCCGAGACCCTGCGGCAGCTGTCCGTCCGCACCGTGAAGTCGGTGCGGCAGAAGGTCTCGTCGCTCTCGGGCGGCCAGCGGCAGACCGTGGCCATCGCCAGGTCGGTGCTGAAGAAGGCGAAGGTCGTCATCCTCGACGAGCCCACCGCGGCCCTCGGCGTCGCCCAGACCGCGCAGGTGCTCGCGCTCGTCAAGCGCCTCGCCGAGCAGGGCGTGTCGGTGATCATCATCAGCCACAACCTGGTCGACGTGTTCGAGGTCGCCGACTACATCAACGTGCTCTACCTCGGCCAGATGGTCGCCTCGGTCAAGACGACCGAGACGAACAACGAGGACGTCATCGGCTACATCACCGGGGTCAAGACCTACGACGGGACGCCGGCATGAGCGCGCCGAAGGGCGGCACGCCCGCGACCGACTCCACGACCGCCCTCTCGGCGCTCAGCACCGAGCAGCTCATCGGCAGCGGGCAGGAAGGCGGGCTCCTCGACCAGGTGAACGCCTGGGTCCAGCGCGTGCGCGGCGGCGACATGGGCGCACTGCCCGCCATCGCCGGGTTCGTCGTGCTCAGCATCCTGTTCACCGCCCTCAGCCCGTTCTTCTTCACCGAGCGCAACTTCGCGAACCTGCTCACGCAGGCCGCCACGCTCGTCATGCTCGGCATGGCGCTCGTGTTCGTGCTGCTGCTCGGCGAGATCGACCTGTCGGCCGGCGTCACCGCGGGTCTCACGATGGTCATCTTCGTCGTGCTCGTCGCGGTCGTGAACCTGAACTGGATCCTGGCGCTCGCGCTCGCGTTCCTCACGGGCATCGCGATCGGCACGTTCATCGGGTTCTTCGTCGCCAAGGTCGGCATTCCATCGTTCGTGGTGACCCTCGGCCTCTTCCTCGGGTTCCAGGGCCTCGAGCTCATGATCATCGGCGCGGGCGGCCTGTACCGCGTCGAGACGCCCGAGATCCTCGCGATCCAGAACAGCACGATGCCGCCGTGGGCGGGCTGGGTGATGATCCTCGTCATGCTCGGCATCTCCGCGACGATGTCGTTCGTCGACCGCGCCCGGCGCACGCGCGCCGGGGTGCCCAACCGCACGATCGCGCTCGTCTGGGCGAAGCTCATCGCGATCGCCGTGCTCGGCGGCATCGTCGTGTTCATCCTCAACCAGAACCGCGGAACCGGCTTCAAGGCCATCGAGGGCGTGCCGATCGTCGTGCCGATCACCCTCGCGATCCTCTGGCTCGGCACCTTCGTGCTCGACCGCACGAAGTTCGGCCGCTACATCTACGCGGTCGGCGGCAACGCCGAGGCCGCCCGACGGTCGGGCGTCAAGGTCGCCGCGATCCGCTGGTGCGCGTTCATCGTGTGCTCCTCGCTCGCGGTGGTCGCCGGCCTGTTCAGCATCAGCAAGGTCGGCTCGGTGGATGCCGCGGCCGGCCGTGACATCGTCCTGAGCGGCGTCGCGGCGGCCGTCGTCGGCGGCGTGAGCCTGTTCGGCGGCCGCGGTCGCCTGATCCACGCCGCCATCGGCGCGCTGGTGATCGCGGTCATCACGAACGGCCTCGGCCTGCTGAACCTGCCGGCCGGCGTCAACTACGCGGTCACGGGCGGCGTGCTGATCCTCGCGGCGACCATCGACGCGGTGTCGCGCAAGCGCGCGGGCGGCTCGGTGCTGCGCACCTGACGCCCGGGTCGCCGATGCGAACCGGCCCGCGCCCCGGACCGGGGGCGCGGGCCGGTTCCGTGTCGGCCGGCGGGTCGCCCGGGTCGGCCCGTCGGCCCGGCGCGGCCCGGCCCGCGGATCAGCGCCCGGTGCCCGCGAGCGCGTTGAGCAGCGCGGCACCCGTGCGGGCGTCGGGCACCGTCACGACGAGCGGAGGGGCATCCGCTCGCTCGACCTCCAGGCCCTCGCCGGACCGGAGGATGATGCCGCGGCGCCCGCGCACGTCGAGGCGGAGCCCCCAGCCGCCGAACTCGGCTGGAAGCACGTCGACATCGGCCGCGGACACGACCTCTGCGAGCGGCACGTGCGAGAGCCGGAACCCGAGGATCGTGCGCACCGTGAGCCCTCGGCGGTCGACCGTCACGCGGATCCACGCGGTGGTCGCGAGCACGAGCAGGACGACGAGCAGCACGCCCCAGAGCCACCACGCCTCCGGCACGAGCACGAGCGGCACGAGCACGACCGCGAGGGCGAGTCCGATGAGCACGAACACGGGCCACGGCGCGGAGGCCGTGGCGGTCCAGACGGCGACCTCGCCCGGCGAGAGGTCGAGCGCCGGAGTCGCGGCCGGGGCATCCGCCGCCGTGCGCTCCGGTTCCGGGAGCGCGCGCCACGTGACCCACCCGACGAGGCCGGCGAACAGGATGCCGCCGCCGACCGCGACGGCTGCGACCCACGACGACGGCACCGCGCCGTCGAGCTGCGCGCCCGTGAGCGCGAGCGTGACCACGGCGAGGAGCGTCGCGACCGCCGGGCCGAAGGACGCGGTCGGGCGCACCCGCGCGAGGAGCCGCGACGGACGGCCGTCGGCGGGCCGCATCATCGCGCGGGCGCCGCCGAAGCACGCGATGGCGATCGCCGCCGTGACGGAGACCGAGACCGCGACGAAGGCGAGCACCGCGCGCGACGGCGAGGTCCACCGGTCGGCCTGCCCGGCCGCGTCGAAGTGGATCGCGACCTGCTCGGGAAGGCGCGGGATCCAGAGCACGAGGATGATCGTGGCGACGGCGATGATCGCGAGCGGGATCCAGATGACGACGGCCGCCAGGATCCGGCGGTCGCGCCGACGCTCGGCGAGGTCGGCTGGCGTCACGGCGGTGGGGTCGGTCATCGGTCGAGTTCCTCTCTGACGAGCGCCAGCACGGCGTCGGCGGGCATGCCGCGCTCGCGCGCGGTGGTGACGAGTTCTGCGGCGAGGCGTCGCGTCTGCTCGAGTTCGGGTGACGCGACGCGCACGACCGCGCCGCGCCCACGGCGGAGTTCGATCAGGCCCTCGTCGCGGAGCGTCTGGTAGGCGTGCAGCACGGTGTGCTGGTTGACGTCGAGCGACTGCGCCAGGTCGCGTGCGGCCGGGAGGCGCTCACCGGCGGCCACGCGACCGGCCAGGATCTCGCCGCGCATCGCACGCGCGAGCTGCTCGAACAGCGGGGTGCTCGAGGCGGGGTCGATGCGGATGATCACGGGTTCAATTGTTCTAGTTGTCACTAGAACAAGTCAAGTTTCGCACGTGGTTCGCGGATGCCGCAGGCGGGCGTCTCTCCGAAATGTCGGAGTTCCTCGGCGACACGCCGTCGCGGGCCTCGGGACGACGGCGTGTCGCCGGGATTCCCTGACGACTCGGCGGACTGGGGCTCGACGGGCGAGCCGAAGAGCGGGCGGGATCGGACGGGACCGGGCGAGGCCGGACGGGAGCGGGCGGACTCAGGCGGGAGCGGCACCCCCTGGCGTCCGCGGGCGGCGTCAGGCCCCGGCTGCGGCGAGGGACGCGCCGGCGGCCTCGAGCCAGCGTGCCGGGTCCGCCATGGCGGCCGCGCCGGATCCCGCCAGGTCGGTGAGGGATGCCGACGCCGCGAACCCGGAGGCATCCGCGGTGATCGACCCGGCCACGAGGGCCACCGGCACGCCGGCGGCACGCGCGATGGCGGCCACCTCGGTCGGCGCCTTGCCCGCCTCGGACTGGCCGTCGAAGCGCCCCTCCCCCGTGATCACGAGATCGGCTCCGGCGATGGCATCGGCCAGCCCCACCGACTCGGCGACGAGCCGCGCGCCGGCCCCCATGCTCGCGCCCCACGCGAGCAGTCCGAAGCCCGTGCCGCCGGCAGCCCCGGATCCCGGCGCTTCGGCGAGGTCCTCGCCCTGCGGCAGCGCAGCGGCCACGGCACCGGCGAGGCGCGCGAGGTTCGCCTCGAGCACCTCGACGGTCGCCGGATCGGCGCCCTTCTGCGGGCCGAAGACGGCGGCGGCACCCGAAGGCCCGAGCAGTGGATTCGTGACGTCCCCGAGGATCAGCACGCCGCCGGGCGGCAGCGCGCGGAGCCCGGAGAGGTCGGCGGAGGCGACGGACGAGAGTCCGCGCGAACCGAGCAGCACCGGGCGCCCGTCGTCGTCGAGGAATCGCGCGCCGAGCACCGCGAGCGCCCCGGCTCCGCCGTCGGTCGACGCGCTGCCGCCGAGGCCGAGCAGCAGCCGCGTCGCCCCGGCCTCGAGGGCGGCGCCGATCGCCTCGCCGAAGCCGCTCGTGTGCGCGTCGAGCGGCTGCAGGGGGTTCACGAGTCCGAGCCCGCAGGTCGCCGCGAGCTCGACGACCGCGGTGCCGTCGGGCAGGCGCAGCCACGAGGTGCCGACGGCCGGGGCGCCGGGTGCGGGCGGCGCGACCTGGAGCGGGATCCGTTCCGCACCGGGGACCGAGGCCGCGAAGGCATCGAGCGTGCCCTCGCCGCCGTCGGCCATCGGCCGCAGCACGAGGTCGTCGTCGGGATGCACCCCTCGCCAGCCGCGGGCGAGCGCCGCGGCCGCATCGGCCGCGTCGACGGTGCCCTTGAACGAGTCGGGCGCGACGACGATCCGTCGACTCACTCGGCACCTCCGGCAGTCGTTTCGACACCCGCGCCGTCACCCGCACCCGCCCCGGCACTCGCGGCGGCCGGGGCCTCCCGCACGACCGCCCACTCCCACGCCGCGAGCTCGAGCCCGTCGACGGAGGCACCGGTGACGAGGTCGGTTCCGGTCAGCGGCACGCTCGCGAGCGGACCGCCGTGGTTGACCGCGGTCACGACGTCACCGCGGCGTGCGACCTCGACGTGCTCGGGCAGCCCGGCCACCACCGGGGCGACGCCGGCATCGGCGAGCACGTGGTCGACGACGGCCCGGGTTCCGCGCTCATCGGGGACCGTCGCCAGGTAGCGGGCGGTTCCGGCCCCCGAACGGCGAGCCGTCAGCGCGGGCCGGCCGGACAGGCGGCCGCCGGAGAACGAGGCCTCGACCGCGGCATCCGTCACGTGGATCTCCTCGGCGAGCAGCGTGCCGGTCGACTCGGCGACCCCCGACGCATGGCCCCCCGCGGTGCCGCCCTCAGCGTCGCCAGCGAGACCGAACGGCGCCGAGCGCTCACCGGGCTCCCCGGCCGGCGCATCGGGCGAGACGAGCGCGCCGAAGTCCTCGAGGCGAACGCCGAACGTGCCGCCGAGCTGCGTGAGGAACCCGCCATCGCGGAACCGGTCGGCCTCGTCGACGACGTCGGTGTACGGCCCGGCGAGCAGGTGCCCGCCGCCCTCGACGAACGAGGTCAGCGCCGCGGCATCCGCTTCGCGCACGAGCCCGAGCAGCGGTGCGATGACGAGGTCGTAGCGCCCGTCGACGCGCGCGGCCGGCACGAGGTCGACCTGCACGTGGCGGCGGTGCAGCGCGCGATGCCAGCGCCGCACGACGGCGACGTAGTCGAGCCCGTTCATGGGATGGTCGGAGGCCTCGACGGCCCACCAGTTCTCCCAGTCGAACACGATCGCCACACGGGCGTCGCGGCCGCCCACCGGCAGCTCTGGCAGCTTCGCCAGGTCGGCGCCGAGCGCCGTGACCTCGCGCCAGGTGCGGGTGTCGGTGCCCGCGTGCGGCAGCATCGCGGAGTGGAACTTCTCGGCGCCGGCCCGCGACTGCCGCCACTGGAAGAAGAGGATGCCGTCGGCGCCCCGTCCGATCGCCTGCGCGCTGAGCGCCGCCATCTGGCCCGGAGCCTTCGGCGCGTTCGACGGTCGCCAGTTGAGCGCGTTCGTCGCCTGCTCCATGAGGTACCACGGCACGTCGGGCTTGAACGAGCGCACGAGGTCGCGCTGGAACGCGGCCGCCCGGAAGCTCTCGGGGTCGTTCGGGTCGGGGTAGCAGTCGTCGCTCACGAGGTCGAGGTGCGGCGCCCACTGCTCGTAGTTCGCCGGCTTGAACGCGCCCATGAAGTTCGTCGTGATCGGCTGCGTCGCCCCCGCCGCGCGGATGAGGTCGCGCTCCATGAGGTAGCACTCGAGCAGCATGTCGCTCGTGAACCGGTGGTAGTCGAGCATCTGCCCGGGGTTGAGGCTGTACGGCGCCTTGCGCGGCGGGAAGACCTCGTCGAAGGACTGGTAGCGCTGCGCCCAGAAGTTCGTGCCCCATGCGAGGTTCAGCGCGTCGACGTCGCCGTAGCGGTCGGCGAGCCACCGACGGAACGCGTCGCGCGCGGCATCCGAGTAGTCCATGTTGAGGTGGCAGCCGTACTCGTTGTTGACGTGCCACATCACGACGGCCGGATGCCGCGAGTACCGTTCGGCGATCGCGCTCACGAGCTCGCCGGCGAGGCGCCGGTAGACCGGCGACGACGGGGCGAACTGCTGGCGGCTGCCCGGCCAGTACGTGGCGCCGTTCTCGTCCTGCGGGAGCAGCTCTGGATACGCGGCGCTCGCCCACGGCGGCGGGGAGGCCGTGGCCGTGGCGAGGTCGACGGCGATGCCGCCCTCGTGCAGCAGGTCGATCACGCGGTCGAGCCAGGCGAAGTCGAACTCGCCCTCGCGGGGCTGGATGCGCGCCCACGAGAAGATGCCGAGGCTGACCATGGTGACCCCGGCCTCCCGCATGCGCGCGACGTCGTCCGGCCAGATCTCCTCTGGCCACTGCTCCGGGTTGTAGTCGGCGCCGTACTCCACGTTGGTCCTCCGTCGTTGGATGGGAAAGCGTATTCCCCATCGTATCCCGGGGTTCGATCAGGCTTGCACAGGTCCTCGCTGCAGCGCGAGGAACTGGTGCACGAAGGCGATGGCCATGCCGCCCTCGCCGACGCCACCTCTGCGGCGATCACCTGCAGGGAGTCGAGGTAGCGCCGGGCGAGCGACGCGACGCGCGCAGGCACCGACGGCGCCATGGCCGCGAGCGTGGAGAAGGCCGTCACGTCGAGCTTGAGGATGCGCGATGTCGCCGAGCCGTGCCCGGCGCGCCCGCTCGCCGGGAACGGCGTGCTCAGCGTCATGGGCACCTCGCCGAAGAACTGGCCCGGCTTGCGCGTGCCGATGACGCGCTCGTCGCCGTTCACGACCTTCGTGATCTCGGCGCCGCCCTCGACGACCACGAAGAGCGCCCGCTCGTCGCCCTCGTGGGCGAAGTACTCCCCCGGCACGAGCTGGATGTCCTCGACCGCAGCGGCCACGTAGTCGAGCGTCGCGTCGGGCAGGGGGGCGAAGATCGGGATCGCCCGCAGCGCGTCGGCGGTGATCATGCGCGGGCCTCCGGTGCCGTCGCCCTGCACCGCGTCGCCCAGGACCGCGTCGATCCGGACCTCGTCCTGGCCCCGCCCGTCTCTCGCACCCTGCGACCGTATCCGCGGCGAACGGCACGGTCAATGACCGAGGGCACCCCCAGATCGCGGGCGTGACCACGGGTGGCGCCCACGTGCCGGGCGGCTCAGTCGGGCAGCGCGACCACGGTCACCGGGCGGCCGTCGAGCACCCGAGCGGATGCCGCGGGCCCGTCGACGACGACCACGACGCCGTCCGGCGTCGCCCAGGCGCGCCACCACGCGACATCCGCCACCTCGACCTCGTCGGCGCCGAGTGTGCGGCGACCGAGCGTGTGCGGCTTGATCGCGGTCATCCACGGCGCGACGCCCTCGAGCGTGCGCCGCTGCACCGCAGGGATCTCGCCGGCCGCCGACGGCCCGACGTTCAGCATCAGGCGCCCGCCGCGCGAGACGACATCGGCGTAGAGGCGGGCGAGCTCGCGCGGGCTCAGCGTGAGCGACTCGTCCTCGACGCGGTTGCAGCCGAACGAGAGGCCGAGGCCGCGGCAGTGCTCCCATCCGGCGCCGGCCTCGTGGTCGGTGTCGTGCGCGTACTCGCTCGTGGCGTAGTCGCCGACGGGCGCGCCCCAGCGGTCGTTGACGACGCCGTCCGGCACGGCGGCGCGGTACCGCGCGAGCAGCGCCTCGATCGAGCGCGGCCCGGGCTGCTTTCCCGCATCGGGCCAGTCGATGTCGTTCCAGATCAGGTCGGGCGCGTACCGCTCGATGAGGTCGACGACGTGCGCGAACGCGTAGTCGTTGTAGTCGGCGTCCTTCGGGCGCTGGAGCTCGATGTCGGCGCTCGAGCGGTGCGGCGGGCCACCGGTGAACGCCCAGTCGAGGCCGCCCGAGTAGTAGACGCCGAAGCGGATGCCCTCGGCGCGCACGGCCTCGGCGAGCGGGCCGATGAGGTCGCGACGGGGTCCGCGGGCGACGGTCGTGAGCTCGCCGGAGCCGGGAGCGTCCCAGAGCGCGATGCCGTCGTGGTGCTTCGTCGTGGGCACGACGTAGTCGGCGCCGACCGAGCGGAACAGCCGCGCCCAGTCGGCGGGGTCGTACGACTCCGCCCGCCACTCGTCGAGGAGCGCGTCGTACGGCGTACCCCCGAACTCGCGCGCGTGGTGCTCGGCGGCCGGCGACCCCTCGATGCGGATCGTGTTCGCGTACCACTCGGCGTAGGCGTTGTGGGCGAACCACTCGTCGTCCGGCACCGTGCCGAGCGCGCCTGACGGCTCGGCCCAGGCCGGCACCGAGTACGCACCCCAGTGCACGAAGAAGCCGAGGCTCGCCTCGCGTGCCCACTCGGGCAGGGGTCGCCCTGCGGTCATGCGCTAGCCGGTGCGCACAGCGCTGTCGGAATCGGCATCGAACGTGTCGCCGACGCCGGGGGCTTCGTCGACATCATCACGACGGCGGCGAGGTCGCTCGGGCACGGCCACGATCGCGAGGGCGACGCAGCCGAGCGCCGGGATCACGAGCGGGAACAGCTGCCAGGTCACGACACCGGCGAAGACCGCCGTCGCCAGGAGGTACGCCGCTCCGGCGAGGTCGTCGCGCAGCGCGGCCGGGACGCCCTTGAGCGCCGCGATCCAGCCGGTCTCGGGGGTCCAGCGACCGGATGCCGCGAACAGCGCGAGCACGAGGCCGGCGAGTCCGGCCCAGCCGACGATCGCGACGAGCTGCCCGCCGGGCAACGCGCCGGAGCCGGCCAGGTCGAGGTCGAGCACCAGCAGGAGCGCGAGCACGGCGGATGCCGCCCCGACCGCCGTGCCCCCGAGCAGGGCCGAGCGCACGTCGCGCCAGAACCACGAGAGCCCGGAGTCCTCCGCGGTCAGGAACCGCCGGAGGTGCCGCACGCCCGCGGCCAGCGCCGCTGGCAGCGTGACGATCGGCAGCGAGACGATCGCGATCAGCACGCCGACGACGAGCACCTCGCCGAGCAGGCCGAACGCGCTCTTCGCGCCGGGGAACCGCGCCCGGCCGGCGCCGTCGTCGCGCGTCGGACCGCTGCCCGTCGCCGCGGCGTGGCGGGCGGCGCGTTCGGTTGCTCGAGACATCCGGAACCTAGCCCTTCAGTCCCTGGGTCGCGACGCCGTCGACGAGGAACCGCTGGAACACGATGAAGAAGATCAGGATCGGCAGCAGCGCCAGGAACGACACGGCCATGGTCGCCCCGTAGTCGGACGTCGAGGTCTGGTCGTTGTAGAGCTTCAGCGCGATCGGAAGCGGGTACTCCTCGGGCGTGTTGATGTAGAGCAGCGGGCCGAGGAAGTCGTTCCACGTCCAGATGAACGTGAAGATCGCCGAGGTGATCAGGGCCGGCTTGATGAGCGGGAGGATGATCGCGAAGAAGATGCGGATGTGTCCGGCACCGTCGATGCGCGCGGCCTCGTCCATGTCGCGCGGGATGTTGCGGATGAACTGCACGATCAGGAACACGAAGAACGCCTCGGTCGCGAGGAACTTCGGCAGGATCAGCGGCCAGTACGTGTCGACCAGCTCGAGCTTGTTGAACATGATGTACTGCGGAATGATGATGACGTGGAACGGCAGGAGCAGCGTTCCGATCATCGCCGCGAACAAGATGCCGACGCCGCGGAACGTGATGCGGGCGAACGCGTAGGCCGCGAGCGCCGACGAGAACAGGGTGCCGATCACGGCCATCACCGCGATGAACAGCGAGTTCGCGAAGAACCGCCAGAGCGGGATGCCGGCGATGCCTTCGACGACCTTGACGTAGTTGTCGACCGTCGGGTTGTCGGGCATCAGGCCGGGGTTCTGGCCGAACTCGCTCGACGGCTTGAACGTGGCGAACAGCATCCACACGAGCGGGTAGAGCACGATCGCGGTGAGCGCGAGCAGCACGACCATCCAGATGACCGTGTTGACGGTCTTGCGCTTGATGCGGCGACGGCGCGGGGGGTTCGCTTCGGTGGAGATCTCGAGGAACTCGGCCCTGGGGACTTCGATCGTGCTCATCGGTTCTCTCCTGCGTAGTGCACCCAGCGCGTCGACGTCTTGAAGAGGATGAAGGCGATGATCGCGACCACGATCACCAGCACCCAGGCCATCGCCGAGGCGTACCCCATCTGCAGGTCGGCGAAGCCGCGCTTGTAGAGGTACACGGTGTAGTAGTTGGTCATGCCGGCGGGGCCGCCGGAGCCGTTCGAGATGATGTAGGCCGAGGCGAAGATCTGGAACGCGTTGATGAGCTCGAGCAGCAGGTTGAAGAAGATCACGCTCGAGAGCATCGGGATCGTCACGGAGCGGAACTTGCGCACCGGCCCGGCGCCGTCGACCTCGGCGGCCTCGTAGAGCTCCTGCGGGATCTGCTTCAGGCCGGCGAGGAAGATCACCATCGGGGCGCCGAACTGCCAGACCGCGAGCAGGATCATCATCGGCACGACGAGGGCGACGTTGCCCACCCAGCCGCCGAGCTCGATGCCGAAGAAGCTCAGGCTGTTGTCGACGGGACCGTCGGTGGAGAACATGGCCCGCCACACGATCGCGACGGAGACCGAGGCGCCGATGAGCGACGGGGCGTAGAACGAGGAGCGGAAGAAGCCCGACCCCTTGTTGCGGTAGTTCAGCAGCATCGCGATGCCGAGCGCCGCGGCGAGCTTGATCGGCGTGCCGACGAGCACGTAGATCAGGGTGATCTGCACCGACTGCAGGTACTGCGGGTCGTCGGTGAACATGCGCACGAAGTTGTCGAACCCGACCCACTCGGGGTCCTTGAACAGGTTGTACTTCGTGAACGCGAGGTAGAGGGAGTAGATCATCGGCCCGAGCGTGAGCCCGAGGAACCCGATCAGCCACGGCACGAGGAACCCGTAGCCGGCGATCGATTCGCGCCTGGCGGCACGACGTCGGCCAGGACTCATCGAGGGGCCGCCGCGCTCGGCGCGGCGCAACTCTCGGCGCATGGCCTTCGTGTCGGCTCCCGCCGTCACGATGGACTGGGTGGTGGTCACGTGGAACTCCGATCTCTCCCGAATGGGAACTCCGGGCGGGGCTGCCTTCCCCGCCCGGAGTTGCGGCGCGAGCGCCGACTACTGGTTCAGGACGACGTCCATCTCGCTGAAGAACTGCGAGACCGCGTCGTCCACCGTGAGCGTGCCGTAGCCGAGCTCCTGGCCGATCTGGCGGAACTTCTCCTCGAGGGTGCCGTAGCCGACGATCGGCACGGGCGGGGCGTCGCCGAGGCGGTCGGCGATCGACGCCTCGTAGTCGGCGATCTGCTGGCTCAGCGGGTCGAGGTCGGCACCCTCGAGCGCGGTCGTCGACGCCGGCAGGCCGCGGTTGGTACCGAACGCGGCACCCGACTCGGGGCTGTTGACGAGGAAGTTCACCAGGGTGGCGGCGGCCTCGGGGTGCTCGGTCTTCGCCGAGATCGAGTGCAGCATCGACGGCTTGAGGTAGAGGTCCTTCGCGCCGTCCTCGGTCACGGGCGGGGCGACGAGGCCGAGCTCGGTGAAGTCCGCGCCCAGGTTGCCGAGGTAGCCGGCGCCGAAGTTGTCCCAGGTCAGCTCGCTCGCGGTGAGGGCCGAGTCGAAGCCCGAGAGGGGGTAGATCTCCTCGAGGCGCTGCTGGCCGATGACGGTGCCGTCCGTGCGGATGGCGTCGCCCTGCTCCCAGAACTCCTTCAGGTCGTCCTCGGTGAAGTTCGGCTCGCCGTCCTGGGTGAAGAGGTCCTCGCCCTTGGCGCGCTGCTGCACCTCGAAGTTCTGGATGCGGCCGGTCCAGTCGGTGCCGCCCCAGAGCTCGACGCCCTTGGCGGTCGCCGCGTCGGTGACCTCCTTCATCCAGGCGTCGTAGTCCTCCCAGTCGCCGCCGGCGAACTCGTCGACGCCGGCCTCCTCGAGGAGCTTCGGGTTCGTGTAGAGGCCCCACGCGTTGGTCGAGGTCGGGATGCCGGTGGTCTCGTCGCCGACGACGCCGATGTCGAGGATGTTCTGCGCGAGCGGCTCGGTGTCGATGATGTTGCCGAGGTACGGCGTCAGGTCGAGCAGCAGCCCGTTCTCGGAGTACTGGCGGAGGTACGAGTAGTCGAACTGCATGACGTCGGGCAGGCCGCCGCCGGCCGCCTCGGTCTGACGCTTCTCCCAGTACTCGGGGAAACCGAGGAACGAGGTGTTGACCGTGATGTTCGGGTACTCCTCGTTGAAGGATGCGATCGCCTTGTCGTACAGCTCGGCGCGCACGTCGTTGCCCCAGAAGGCGAGGTTGAGCGTGACCTTCTCGTCGGGGTCGTAGGTGGCGGCCGGTTCGGCCTCGCCACCCGAGCACCCCGTGAGCACGAGTGCCGCGCTCGCGGCCAGGGCCGCCGCGGCGAGCGCCGTGCGTCGCGTACGAATGTTGAACATCGTTGTCCTCCCGGAAACGTCAGTGTCTGCCTGGTGCCTGCTGCGCTTGCCGCTGCCTGCGGGAAAGCGCTTGCCCAAATGTAACCGAGCGATGGCGAGCGGTCAACTGAAATCGCAAAATCGTTTCAATCCGTGATCTCCATCAGATGTCGCGGCCGCCGCGATTCCACGAGAATCCCTGACCAAGGCGCCAATCCGTCCGCCAAGACGGTTCATCGTCGGGGTCGTCGCCGATGCTCGAAGGCTTTCGCTCAGGCCTCGGGCAGGGCCGAGACCGGCGCATCGCGGTCGCACACCAGCCTGCCACGCTCCATGCGAAGCTCCTCCGCGAAGATCGCGCTCGCCCGAGCCGCCGGCTCATCGCTCGAGCCGAGCTCGCTCCCGTCCCGGTGCGGATGCGTGAAGGAGACGAGCACGCCCCGATCGCCGTCGACCACGACGTCGCCGTGCCGGCCGAAGGCGCCGTCGCCGGCACGCCGCCCGGGGTCGTGGAAGACCGCGCCGTCGATCGCTCCGTCGCCGATGCCGGATGCCGCGGGCCGGCGCTCGGGGTCGGCCGTCGCGTCCGTCACGCCCGGCGCAGGTCGACCACCGGGCTCTCGAGGCTGCGGCGGTGCGCGGCATCCGCTCGCAGGGTCTCGGGGGTGACCACCTGCCCGCTCGTGGCCGACGAGTAGATGGCCGTGACGATCTCGAACGAGCGCGCGACGTCGGTCGCGGTCGACGGGAGCGGGCCGCCCGAGCGCAGCGCGGCGTAGATGTCGCGCACGAGCGGATCGTGGCCGCTGCCCTCCTCGACCTCGGGCAGCGCCCAGGCCGCCTGCACCTCCGGCGCGACATCCGGCGCCGGCGTGATGCGCCAGTGCTCGTGCGCGTGGCCGTAGAGGTGGTCGACCGTGATCGTCGCGAGCTCGGTGTCGATGCGCACCGAACTCGTCTGCCGCGGCGAGAGCGCGCTGGTGACCACGGATGCCACGACGCCGCCCTCGAACGTCACGACCGCCGTCGAGACATCCTCCATCTGGGTCTCGCGGTCGAGGCGCCAGAGCTGACCGTGCACGCTGGTCCAGTCGCCGAGGAGCCACGCGAGCAGGTCGATCTGGTGGATGCCGAGGCCGAGCGTCGGCCCGCCGCCCTCGGTCGCCCACTTGCCGCGCCACGGCACCGCGAAGTACGCCGGGTCGCGGTACCAGAGCGTGTTGCAGGTCGCCACGAGCGGACGCCCGAGCGCCCCCGAGTGCAGCAGGTCGCGCACGTGCGCGGGAGCCGTGCCCGTGCGCTGCTGGAACACGACCGCGAGGCGGCGGTCGTTGCGGGCCGCGGCATCCGTCATCGCGTCGAGCTCGTCGAGGCTGAGCGCCGCGGGCTTCTCGCAGACCACGTGCAGGCCCGCGTCGAGCGCGGCGATGGCCTGCTCGGCGTGCACCCCGGGCGGGGTGAGCACGTGTAGCACGTCGATGCCGCCGCGCTCGAGCATGGCGGCGAGCGAGTCGTCGACGCGCGCCACGTTCCAGCGGTCGGCGAAGCGCCGGGCGTGCGCCGGGTCGCGGTCGGTGATCGCGACGAGCTCGGCGTCGGGCGAGGCGGCGAGCGCCGCGGCGTGGGCGTCGGCGATCGCGCCCGTGCCGACCAGGGCGGCGCGGAGCGGTGCGGGTGCTGCCTGCGTCTCGGTCATCGGGTTCCTTCCGGGTGGCGGGGGTCGAGGTCGTATCGGTCGAGGATGCCGCACATGCCGAGGCTCGCGGGCTCGGGCACGGCCGAGCTCACCCGTGCCGCGGCGAGACCCGGGTCGCGACCGGCCTCCAGCGCGTCGAGGCGCGCGCCGGTCGCGGTCGCCTCGGCGAGCGCGCCCTGCTGCCACCGTTCGCGCCAGGCCGCCGCCTTCGGCGCGACGAGCGCGACGGCACGTGCGTGCAGGCGGTCGAGCCGGCCGCGGTCCAGGTGCGCGGCATCGAGCACGCCGTCGTCGAAGAGGTCGACGAATCCGCGCACGGCGAGGTCGCGGCGCGCGGCGGCCGCGGCTCGCCGCTCGTCGGCCGGCCGGTCCGGGCCGGGCAGGATCGCCGCGGCGCGATACGCCTCCGCGTCGGCGAGCACGTCGTCGGGAAAGGTCATCACCGCGTCGCCCGCCTCCGGCAGCCCGGCGTTCGCCATGATCACGCGCACGTCGAGGCCGCCGTGGTTCACCGCCCGGTGGATGACGCCCGGCTCGAACCAGACGAGCGCACCCGGCTCCAGCGCGTGCTCGGCGAAGCCGGAGCCGTCGACGGTCTGCAGCACGCCCGATCCGGCGACCACGAGGTACGCCTCGCTCGACGCGGTGTGCAGGTGCGGCGTTCCGCCGGCGAGGCCGTCGGGCGCGGCATCCGGATACGCCTCGAGCCGACTGACCGACGTGGCGCCTGGGAATCGCGGTTCGCGGCTCATGCGCCGCTCAGCAGCTCGTCGAGCGCGGCGGTCGCGGCCGCGGCGAGCACAGCGGCCCGCTCGGGATCGCTCGCGCCGTCGGCGATCACGACGCCGTACCGCAGCTCGAGCGTCGCACCGGACTCGACGACGTGCTCCTCGCTGAAGAACGGCGCCGGGCAGAGGCACGCGAACTCCTCGGCGCGGGCGAACCACTGCGGCGGATGCTGCACGTTCATCGCGTGGTCGACCATGACCACGGTCGACGCCGTGCCGGTGCCGTCGTGGCGCCCGCTGAAGCCCATCCACGGGGTGCGCGTGCCGCGCAGCTCATCGCCGCCCGCGACGCCCGGCGCCAGCACGGTGCCGTTCGTGAACGAGCGGGGACCGCGCCAGAAGAGCCCGCCGTACCCGGCGTTCTCGCGGCCGCGGGTCGTCGGCGAGCCGATCGGGATCGCCCGATCGCCCACGTTGCGGAGCCGGGTGGCGAAGCCGAGCAGCCAGGCGGCGGGCTCGCCGTCGAGCGTCGCCGCGGCGATCGTGCGCTCCTCCGCGAAGACGTGCCCCCCGGCCTCGGTCACCCAGTCGAGGCGCTCGGTGCGACGAGCGGATGCCGCGGCATCCGTCGCCTCGGCCCTCGTCTCGTCGACGACGTCGAACCCGCGGTGCCGCTGCTCGCCGTTGTTCGGAAGCTGCACGTAGCCCTCGCCGCGCACGAAGGTCGGACCGCCCCAGAAGTTCTCGTCGCCGACGACCGGCAGCGACCAGGCGATGCCCTTGTGCCACACGTGGTCGTGCGGGCGGAAGAGCGAGACGACCTCGCCGCCGAGCGTGCGGATCGGGCTGAAGTAGGGACGCGGCGACTCGAGGCGCACGTCGGTCGGCCGGAACACGTACTCGGCGAGCACCGCCTCGCCACCGCGGATCAGCAGGCGGTCGTCGGCCTCGTCGATGCGGATGTCGGGCATCGGTCTCCTTCGGTCGTCATCGATCCGGGGGTGGCGTTGTTCCCTCACCTCGGGAAAGCGTTATCCAAGCGTACACGGCCACTCGGCTTTCGCCACCGTTCGCGCGCTGCCATGGTCATTCGGCGTCGATCGGGGGTCGACCGGCCGACCGAGCTGCCGATTCCCGATACCGGCGACATCCGAGCCGACCTGACATCTTGGCTCACCGGGTTCGCTCGCGGCCTCGACGAGGAGCACGCCGCGACCCGTGCCCGCCTGCTCACCGCGGCGACCGCGGAGAGCGCGATCGTGGCTCGCGCATTCGAGGCGCGGGTCGCCGGGCCGTATCGTCTCGGCCTCGTGCAGCGGCTGCAGCGGGCCATCGACTCGGGTGAACTCAGCCCGGGTGCGCCGGTCCAGGTCGTCGCCGACGCGCTCATGGGCGCGACGCTCTACTCGGTGTTCCTCCGCTCGCCGCGCTCGGAGCCCACCGTGCTGCTCGCGGGTGTTCTGCTCGACGGCATCCGACAGGTTCGGTGAGGTCGCGAACACGCCGAACGGGCCGAACGCGCCGAACGCGCCGAACGCGCCGAACGCGAGTGCATCGACCGACGAAATAGGCTGAAATCGATTCCGATCCCGTGGCCCAGCCGAGAAGCCGAGGTAGCCGATGCTCTCCGATCTCCTCACCGTCGTGTCCGGCTGGCTTCCGCTGGTCTTCGCCATCGTCGCGCTCGTGCTGTTCCTCCGGCGCCGGCAACCCGTGTTCCGCAGCTTCGGCTTCTCGGTCTCCCGGTGGACGCTCGCCGACCTCGGCGTCGGGCTGCTGATCCCGGCGGTCTCGATCGGGCTCGTCTTCGTCGTCGAGTGGGCACTCGGCGCGATCGGGGTGTCCGATGGAACGACGACCTGGTCCGGGTTGCTGAACGACGTGCTCGGGCAACTCCTCATCGCGGCCGTCCTCGAGGAGCTCATCTACCGGGTCGGCCTGCTCAGCGGCGTGGCCGCCGCGCTGGACCGCGTGCCCTACGGCCGATGGATCGCGGTCCTGGCGACGGGTGCGCTGTTCGGAGCGGCCCATCTGGGCAACGAGGGCGCGAGCTGGGTCGCGGCCGTCGGCACGGGGCTCGGCGGCGTCATCTACGGCATCGCGTTCCTCGCCACCCGCAGCATCTGGCTGCCGATCGCGCTGCACTTCTCCTGGAACGTCTCGCAGGGCCTGTTCGGGTTCCCGATCAGCGGGCACACCGTTCCCGGGTTCGCGAGCACGCAGGACCTCGGCCCCGAGATCCTCACCGGTGGCGCCTACGGCCCCGAGGCCGGCATCCCCGGCATGCTCGCGCGATTCGTGATCATCGCCCTGCTCTTCGTCTACCTGAAGCGGCGCAACCCCGGCGGGTCGATCGCGACGCTCCGCTTCGAGCCGGACCCGCGCCGGCGTTCGCGGACGGCGGCCCCGGCAACCGCCGGCTGACGGGCTGACGGGAGCGGGGGCCGATCGCGCCGCACGCGTCAGCGGTGCGCGAACTCGTCCGGGCGGTCGAGGCCCGCCACCGACACCGTCGGCCAGCGCGGATCGACCGTGAGCACGTCGAGGCGGCCGGAACCCACGACCACCGTGTCCTCGACCTTCGCGCCGGGGGCCGTCGGGTTCCACGCGAACGCCTGGCCCGCGTGCACGACGTCGGCGAGCCCCGGCACCGCCCGCGGGTCGCGCCCGGCATATCCGGCCGCGCCGCCCTGATGGTGGCGTCGCCACTCGTCGGCATCGAATCCGTGGCGCGCATACGCGGCGGCGCCGATCGCGAACACGTCGCCGAACGTCGCACCGGGTCGCGTCGCCGCGAGCACCTCGGCCTCGACGTCGAGGATCCGCCGCATCGCATCGGCCTCCCCGGCATCGCCCGGCCCGAAGCGCAGCCACCTCGTCGCATTCGCGATGAGCCCGTGCCGCCGCCCGCAGACCACGAGCATCGCGCGGTCCCCGATCGGCGCCTCGGTGGGCAGCGGATGCCGGTGCGCGAGCCTCGAGCGCGAGGCCACGAGCGTCACGAGCGGGTCGATGCCGCGCTCGGCAAGCTCCCCCGCGAGGCGGGCGGCGAGCTGCCGCTCGGTCGTCGTCGGAAGCGCGGCGGACGCGGCATCCGTCAGCACCTCGGCGACCTCACGGCCGAGCCGGCGATAGCGGCCGAGCTCGCCAGGCAGCAGGCCGGCCCGGGCGGCACGGAGGTCGGCGACGACGTCGGCCTCGTCGAGCTCGGCGACGCCGGGCGCTGCGAGGGCCTCGTGCCACGGCACCCGCACGACGTCGAGGCGTTCACGCGAGGGCAGCTCCTCGGCGAGCAGGCGGTCGGCCTCGTTCGCGAACACCCGCAGTTCGTCGCCGTCGCGGCGCACGACGATCGCGGCCACCGGGTCGCCCGCGAGCGACACGTGCGTGCGGGCGCCGTCGAGGTACCACGAGACCGCCGTGTGCGACCGCAGCACGATCGAGGTCGCCCCCCGGCGCTCGAGCAGGTCGAGCACGCGGGCGCGCTTGGCCGCGCGATCGGCGACGGATGTCTCGGGCGGCGCGATCTCGGACGTGGCGGTCGTCGACGCCACCGTGCCCGCGGCATCCGTCGCGACATCCGCCATCATGCGCGCGCCCCGGCGATGGCCCCGGTGCTGCCGCGTGCTTCGAGCCTCGGGCTGTAGAGCACCGAGTGCTCGACGGGCCCGCCGTCGATGAGGGTGCGAAGTCGCAGCCACACCTGGCCGCCGATCTCGCCGCGCGGCACCGACATGCTCGTGAGCGGAGGCGTCGCGAAGCCGGCCATGGGCACGTCGTCGAATCCGGCGATCGAGAGGTCGCGCGGCACCTCGACGCCAAGTTCGTGCAGGCGGGTCATGAGGCCGAGGGCGACGAGGTCGTTGAAGGCGATGACCGCGGTGCAGCCGTCGCGATGGGCGGCGAGCACCGCATCGGATGCCGCGTAGCCGTCGTCGAGGCGCGAGCCGCCGGGCACCTCCTCGATGCGCACGTCGGGGCGTGCGGCGAGCGCCTCGGCGACGCCGCGCCGGCGCTCGGCGTTGGACGCGCTCGTCGGCGGACCGCTGACGTAGGCGATGCGTCGGTGGCCGAGGTCGTGCAGGTGGTCGACGAGGTCGCGGATGCCGCGCACGTAGTCGACGCCGACGACGGGCACGTCGGCGCCCGGCAGCGGACGGTTCACGACGACGACCGGCGACACCTGGTCGACGAGGGCGCGGAGCCTCGCCTCCGGCATGCGCGGCGCGCAGAGCACGAGGGCGTCGCAGCGCTGCCTCGCCTCGAGGGCGATCGACTCCTCGTCGTCGACGTTCTCGGCCGTGTCGGCGACGAGCACGCGGTAGCCGTCGCGGGCGGCGGCGAGGCTGAGCCCCTTGAGGATGCCCTGGAAGAGCGGGTTCTCGAGGTCGGGCACGACCATCGCGACGGTGTCGTTGCGCCCGTTCACGAGGCTTCGGGCCGTGGGACTCGGGCGGTAGCCCAGCTCGGCGATCGAGGCCTGCACGCGCCGGACGATGTCGGGATCGACCGTCGAGCGCCCGTTCAGCACGCGGGAGACGGATGCCTGCGACACGCCCGCGTGCGCGGCGACATCGGCGATCGTGGTCGCCCGGCTGCGCTGGCCCATGTGGATCCTCTCGTTCGCGACCGGGGCCGGCGCCGACACCTGCCGCCGTTCCGAGAAACCGATTCCCCGAATCGGAGCGGGAGTTGTCGGCGGCCTCGGTCGTGACCTATGGTAGCGACCAGAAAGCGGTTTCCCAACCGCAGCCACGGCCACCGGCCTCACCATCCCAGCGAAGGAGCGACATGCGGGTCATCGTCACCGGATCGGCCGGGCGCCTCGGGCGCAGCGTCGCCACCGGGCTCGCGGCATCCGGCCACGACGTCATCGGGGTCGATCGCACGACCGCCGGCCTCGCCGGGGTCGACGAGCGCAGGACCGACCTCATCGACGCCCTCGCCACGCGAACCCTCTTCGACGAGATGCGCCCCGACGCCGTGGTGCACCTCGCGGGCATCGCCGTGCCGTTCAGCGCTCCCGAACGCCGCATCCTCATGACGAACACCGCGCTCGTGCACACCGTGCTGGCCGCGGCCGTCGACGCCGGCGCGACGCGCGTGCTCGCGGCGAGCAGCCCGACCGTGCTCGGCTACAGCTCGCCCGCGTGGCGGGCCGACCGGCTGCCGCTCGACGAGGCGACCGCCCCGGAGCCGGCGAACGCCTACGCGCTCTCGAAGCTCGTGATCGAGGAGACCGTGCGGATGTTCGCGCGCACCTCCCCCGGCGCGTTCGGGTCCTTCCGCCCCTGCTACGTCGTCTCCCCCGAGGAATGGGCCGGCGCGCCCACCCAGCAGGGCCACACGATCGAGCAGCGCCTGCTCGATCCGGCGCTCGCGGCCGTGAGCCTGTTCAACTACCTCGACGCCCGCGACGCCGCCGCCTTCGTGGACGCCTGGCTCGCCGCGCCTGCCGAGGTCGTCGACGGCGAGGGGTTCTTCGTCGGCGCGGCGGACGCGCTCGCGGTGCACGAGGTCGCCGACCTCTGGCGCGAGTTCGCCCCCGCCCTCGGCGACGGGGCCGACGCCCTCGGCCACGGCCGCCCCGTGTTCGCGGTCGACAAGGCCGAGCGCCTGCTCGGCTGGCGGCCGGAACGCACCTGGCGCACCGAACTCGACGCCGCCACGCTCGAACGCGTGCTCGCGGCGACCGACGCGACCGGCTCCGACCGCGCCGGCTCCGACCGCGGTCATTCCGACCACGCCCATTCCGACCGACTCGAAACGAGGGCCAGATGACCACGACCACCGCTGCGGCGCCGAGCGCCGCCCCGCTCGCCGCACCCGAGTTCGACGGTGTGCTGTTCTTCCCTGTGACCCCGTTCGGGGCCGACGGGGCGCCCGACCACGACCTGCTCGCCGAGCACGTCGCCTCCCGCCTGCCGTTCGGTCCCGGCGGCGTGTTCCCCGCCTGCGGAACGGGCGAGTTCCACGCGCTCTCGGCCGGCGAGGCGATCGACGTCGTGCGCACCACGGTCGACGCGGTCGCCGGGCGGGTGCCCGTCATCGCCGGCGCGGGCGGCCCCCTCGGCCACGCGATCGAACTCGCGCGCGGCGCCGAGGCGGCGGGGGCCGACGGCCTCCTGCTGCTCCCGCCGTACCTCGTCTCGGGCACCACGAACGGGCTCGTCGCGTGGGTCGAGGCGGTCGCCGCGGCATCCGACCTGCCCGTGATCGTCTACCACCGCGGCACCGCGCGCTACACCGCCGAGGCCATCACCCGGCTCGCCGCGAACCCGAAGGTCGTCGGCTTCAAGGACGGCACGGGCGACATCGGCCTCGCGCAGGAGATCGTGCTCGCGGCGGATGCCTCGGGGCGCGACTTCGCGTTCTTCAACGGCCTGCTCACGGCCGAGCTCAGCCAGGGCGCGTATCGGGGCATCGGCATCCCGCTCTACTCGTCCGCGGCGTTCGCGATGATCCCCGAACTGGCCGCCCTGCACTACCGCGCCTACACCGACGGCGACGAGGCGACGCGCCTGACCCTGCTCGCCGAGTTCTACCGGCCGCTCGTGAACCTGCGCGACGAGACGCCCGGCTTCGGCGTGTCGCTCATCAAGGCCGGCCTGCGCCTGCGCGGCCTGCCCGTCGGATCCGTTCGGCCTCCGCTCGTCGACCCCACGCCCGAACAGGAGGAGCGCCTCGGCGCGATCCTCGAGCGCGGGCTGGAGCTCGCCGAGCGGCTCGGCGGCTCGGCGGACGCGTCGGACGCGTCGGACGCGTCGACTGCCGGTCTCACGGGCGTCGGCGACGCCACCGCCGCGAGCGCGGAAGCGGTGCCGGCCCGGTGACCGCGGCGATCCGGAGCCTCTCGACGCGGCGCATCCGCGTTCCGTTGACCCGCCCGTGGGGACCCGACGTGCGCGACCTCTCGCTCGTCGAGGTCGTCGTCGAGGATTCCGACGGCGCGCGGGGGCGCGGCTTCTCGTGGACGCCGTCGATCGGCGCCGCTGCGGTCGAGGCGCACCTGGCGAACGACATCGCCGCGTTCGCGCTCGAGCGCGACGCCGACGCGGCGACCCTGTGGCATCCGCTCTGGGCGCACCTGCACGAGGGCGGCAGCGGCGGCATCACGACGATCGCGATGGCGGGCCTCGACCTCGCGCTCTGGGATCTCGCCGCACGCCGCGCGGGCCTCGGCATCACCGACCACCTCGGCCGGCAGCACGAGACCGCGACGGTCTACGGCAGCGGCGTGAACCTGCACTACCCGCTGCCCGAGCTCGTCGCGCAGGCCGAGCGCTGGGTCGACGCGGGCTTCGAGGCCGTGAAGGTCAAGGTCGGCAGCCCCGACCTCGCCGACGACGTGACCCGCATCCGCGCGGTGCGCGACGTGCTCGGCACCGACCGCGGGCTCATGATCGACGCGAACCAGCGCTGGAACCTCGAGCAGGCCGAGCGCGCCATCGGCGAGCTGTCGGCGTTCGACCTCACGTGGATCGAGGAGCCGTTGCGCGCCGACGACCTCGCCGGGCACGTCACCCTGCGTGCGCGCATCGATGTGCCGATCGCGCTCGGCGAGAACGTGCACACGCGCTACCGGTTCGCGGAGTTCATCGACGCCGGCGCGGTCGACCTCGTGCAGCCGAACATCGTTCGCGTGGGCGGCATCACGCCGTTCCTCGAGATCGCCTCGCTGGCGGCCGCGCGCGGTGTCGACCTCGCGCCGCACCTGCTGCTCGAGCTCTCGGCGCAGCTCGCGCTCGCCCTGCCGGGCGACCACCTCGTCGAGGCCGTCGAGGACGCCTCCTTCGAGGCGCTCGGCGCGCTGGCCTCCCCCTCGCCCGTCGAGGTCGACGGCAGCCGCGTGCGCACCACGGGGCAGCTCGGCCTCGGCCTGGAGTTCGCCTGACCCTTCACACCTCGGATGCCGCGGCATCCGCTCGATCGATCCGAACCACGGAGGATTCATGACCACCGACACCGCCACCACCGCCTCGGGCACGTCAGCCACGTCGGGCACGTCAGCCACCCCCGGCACCTCGATCACGGATGCCGCGGGCTCGCCGTCCGTCGACGAGACCGCCGCCGCCGCCCGCCGAGCCTTCGCCACGACCGTCGCCTCGACCGCCGCGGAGCGCGCCGCCTGGCTGACGGCCGTCGCCGACGCCCTGGACTCGGCGCATGACGAGCTCGTGCCGCTCGCCGACGAGGAGTCCCACCTCGGCACCACTCGCCTCACGGGCGAGCTCGCCCGCACGACCTCGCAGCTGCGGCTGTTCGCGCGGGCCATCGTCGAAGGCTCCTACCTCGAGGCGACGATCGACCACCCGGATGCGACCACGATCCCGCCGACGCCCGACCTGCGCCGCATGCTGCGCCCGCTCGGGCCGGTCGCGGTGTTCGGCGCGTCGAACTTCCCGTTCGCGTTCTCGGTCGCGGGCGGCGACACCGCGTCGGCGCTCGCCACCGGATGCCCCGTCGTCGTCAAGGGCCACTCGGCGCACCCCCGCCTGTCGCGTCGCACCGCCGAGATCGTGGCCGACGCGCTGGCCGCCGCCGGCGCTCCCGAGGGGGTCTTCGGACACGTCGAAGGACGAGCGGCCGGCGTCGCGCTCGTGCAGCACCCCGAGATCCGCGCGGTCGGGTTCACCGGCTCGCTCCATGGCGGACGCGTGCTGTTCGACCTCGCGTCGGCCCGGCCCGACCCGATCCCGTTCTACGGCGAGCTCAGCGCCGTGAACCCCGTGCTCATCACGCCGGCCGCCGTCGAGGCGCGCGCCGACGACCTCGCGTCCGGCCTCGCCGGGTCGTTCACGCTCGGCGCGGGCCAATTCTGCACGAACCCCGGCGTCGTCTTCGTGCCGGCCGGCTCCGGCTTCGCCGAGCTCGTCGCCGCGCAGCTCGGGCAGCCGGGTGCCGTGCCGATGCTCACCGACGGCATCGCCGCCGCATTCGCCGACGGGATCGCCGGTCTCGCCCGGCATGAGGACGTGACCATCGTCGCCGGGGACCCCGCGCAGCAGCCGGGCACCGGCTCCGCCGTCGTGCTGTCGACGACCACCTCCGCCGTGCTCGCCGACCCCGGCGCGCTCCTCGCCGAGTGCTTCGGCCCCGCGACGCTCATCGTGGAGTACACCGACGTCGACGATGCCCTCACGGCGATCCACGCGATCGGCGGCAGCCTGACGGCGACCGTCCACGCCGAAGCCGGTGAGGACCTCGCCGGCATCCTCGCGGTGCTCACCGAGATCGCCGGCCGGGTGCTCTTCGCCGGATGGCCGACCGGCGTCGCGGTGAGCTGGGCTCAGCAGCACGGCGGCCCCTGGCCCTCGACGACGACCATCCACACCTCGGTCGGCGTCACGGCGATGCGCCGGTTCCTGCGGCCGGTCGCCTACCAGGAGGCCCCGGATGCCGCGCTGCCGGCCGAGCTCCGCGAGGACAACCCGCTCGGCATCCCGCGCCGGGTCGACGGCGTGCTCGCGCTGCCCTGACGCGTCGCCCGCACGCTCGCGCTGCCCTGACGCGTCGCCCGCACGCTCGCACACCTGACCGACATGGCACGACTTGCCGCCTGCGCCACCGCGCACCCGACAACAGCTGTCATCTCGATGGCGGGCGGTCCTCGCTCAGACCCCGAGCTCGAGCTCGCTGATCAGCACCGGCTGCCCCGTGGCGAGCGACCGGTTTCCGGCGATGCCGACCGACACGGCGCGCACGCCGTCGGCGTAGCCGGCCACGCGGCCGAGCGGCGCGTCATCCGTCACCCGCCGGAAGAGGTGGTCGAGCAGGAACGCGTCGCCGCCGCCGTGGCTGCCGATGCCGTCGGGGATGGGCACGACCTCGGCCCCCTCCCAGTGCCGCTGCACGACGAGCCGCTCGCCGTGGGGGCGCACGTCGTCGGTGGCCGAGGCATCCGGATGCATCGACGGATCGACGATCACCCGGCCGTCGTCGCCGATGAGCACGGCGCCGCGCTCGACGACCTCGAGCTCGGCGCGACCCTCGGTGCCGTTCACGGTGACGCGGTAGCCCTCCCACGGAGCGTGCGCGTTCAGCGAGTAGCTGAGCGTCGCGCCGGAGTCGTAGTCGACGAGGGCGGCGAGGTTGTCCTCGATCGTGATGCCCGCGTCGAACACGTCGCGGTCGCGCAGGTAGCCGTCGTGGTGCTCTTGATCGAGGTAGAGCTCCTTCATGCGCGGGTCGCCCGCGAGGTCGAGCGAGAACGGGTCGCCGCTCGCGCCGGTGCCGCGCGACGGACGCGCGCCCAGGCCGCGCGCCTCCGCGTTCTCGGCGCCGTAGAAGCGCAGGCCGCCGCTCGCGAAGACCCGCACCGGCGTCGCCTGGATCCACCAGTTGACGAGGTCGAAGTGGTGCGAGGCCTTGTGGATGAACAGGCCGCCCGAATTCTGCTTCTGACGGTGCCAGCGACGGAAGTAGTCGGCCCCGTGCACCGTGTCGAGCGCCCACTCGAAGTGCACGCTCGTGACGCGGCCGATGCGACCGTCGGCGATGACCTGGCGCAGCGTCGAGTTGCGGGGGCTGTAGCGGTAGTTGAACGTCGTGATGACCTCGCGGCCGGTCTCGGCGATGGCCTCGCCGATGCGTCGCACGCTCTCCGCGTCGATGGTGAGCGGCTTCTCGACGACCACGTCGGCGCCCGCGCGAAGGGCGCGCACGACGTACTCGGCATGGGTGAAGTCGGGCGTGGTGATGACGACGCGGTCGATGCGCTCCTCGACGATCATGCGCTCGAGGTCGTCGACCGGGTAGCGCACGGGTGCCGGATGTCCCGACTCGACGACCTCGCGCTCGTAGACGTCGAGGCGGCCGGGGTTGACGTCGCACCAGGCGACGAGGTCGGCGACCTCGGCGACGTGCTCGGCACCGAACGCGGTTCCGGACATCGCGGCGATGTACATGCCGGCGCGGCTGCCCGTTCCGACGAGTGCGTACCGTTCGTGCTGCGCCATCCTGTGCTCCATCGCGTCGTTGGTGGTGCGGCGCCCGCGCTCGAGAAACCGCTTGCTCAGCGTCATCCGTTCTGCGCCTCGATCGACTGGAATCGGGCGGGAAAGCGCTATCTCGTGCCGCAGTACAGTTCTACCAGCAACGCCGGGCGATGCAAAACCCCGCCACCCGACGCCCACGGTAGAGTCGAGGCGCTCGGCCGGTGACGACGCGACCAACCCCACGCGGCACGGCCGACGTGCGACCCAGGAGGACCCATGGCTGAGGGCGGCCCCCAGACCCGGCGATCGACGCCGGCCACCCTGCACGACGTCGCCCGCGAGGCG
Source organism: Agromyces sp. PvR057 (assembly GCF_040547485.1). Taxonomy (NCBI): domain Bacteria; kingdom Bacillati; phylum Actinomycetota; class Actinomycetes; order Micrococcales; family Microbacteriaceae; genus Agromyces; species Agromyces sp. PvR057. Next base: position 817,354 of record NZ_JBEPPT010000001.1, on the reverse strand, counting down.
GGCGTCTCGCTCGCCACCGCGTCCCGGTCGCTGAACGGCAGCGCTCGCAAGGTGAACGAGGAGTACCGCGAACGCGTGCTCGCCGCCGCCGCGAAGCTCGGCTACACGCCCAACCTCTCGGCCCAGGCCGTCGCGCGCGGCACGTCGACCACCGTCGCACTGCTCGTGGCCGACATCGCCGACCCGTACTTCTCGTCGATCGCCGCGGGCGTCGTCGGCGCCGCCGGCGAGGACCGCCTGATCGTCACGATGGCCGAGACCAAGCGCGACACCGAACGCGAGCTCGAACTCGTGCGGGCAATGCGCGGGCAGCGACCGCGCGTGATGATCCTCTCGGGTTCGCGCAACATCGGCGACCCCCACGCCGCCGCGCTCGAGGCCGAGCTCACGGCCTACGAGCAGACCGGCGGCCGCGCCGTCTTCATCAGCGAGAGCGACCTGCCCTTCCGCACCCTGCCGCTCGCGAACCGTGCGGGTGCGCGCGACCTCGCAATCGAGCTGCACGGCCTCGGCTACCGCACCTTCGCCGCCCTGACCGGCCCCGAGACGCTGCGCACCGCGCACGACCGCATCGCCGGCTTCTCCGAAGGACTCGCCGCGCATGGCGCACGCCTGCCCGACGACCGGCTCGTGCGCAGCGCCTTCACGCGCGACGGCGGATACGACGGCATGCGGCGCCTCCTCGAGGCCGGCATCGGCGACACCACGGTCGTATTCGCCCTCAACGACGTCATGGCCATGGGCGCGATGTCGGCGATCCGCGACGCCGGCCTCGAGCCCGGCCGCGACCTCGCCGTCGCCGGCTTCGACGACATCCCGACCGTGCGCGACGTCACCCCGCGCCTCACGAGCGTGCGCATGCCCCTCGAGCGCATCGGCGAGCAGGCGCTGCGCCTCGCCCTCGACGACGAAGCGGATGCCGCATCCGCCCGTGCCGCGTCGGCGGATGTCTCGACCGAGGTTGTCATCCGCGAGAGCACGCCCCGCCTCGCGTCCTAGTCGGCCCGCCCGGCCGGAGCCGCCTGCCGCCCGTGTGGATCGGCGCCCCGGGCGCCCCGGCGCACCACGCCCGCCTCGCCACCCGCCCACCTCGCCACCCGCCCGCCTCGCCACCCTGCCTCGCACCCCGCACCCCGCACCCCGCACCCCGCACCCCGCACCGCACCCGCGGCGTTCGCCGAGTCGCAGGAGGATGGTGGCGCCACGCCGAGCCGCGTCGGCGTGGCGCCGGGTTCGTCCTGCGACTCGGCGACGACCGGCGACCGGCGACCGGCGACCGACGCGCGTTCCGCGACCTGCGCCCGTCGGGGCAGCGAAGCGCACCGGGTCTTGCGCGACCGCGACCCGTGTGGCACACTCGGGTAAACGCTTTCCCACCGCGGGACGCGGCACCGACCGCCGCCTCCGCCCCGTCGAACAGGAACCACCGTGGCAGACACCGCAGCCCCCGCAGGCACCGAAGCCTCCGCACCGCCGGCGCCCCAGACCATCGGCATCATCATGAACGGCGTCTCGGGCCGCATGGGCTACCGCCAGCACCTCGTGCGCTCGATCCTGGCGATCCGCGAGCAGGGCGGCGTGCTCCTCGCCGACGGCGAGACCCGGGTGCAGGTCGAGCCGATCCTCGTCGGCCGCAGCGAGAAGAAGCTCGCCGACCTCGCGGCCAAGCACGGCATCGAGCACTACACGACGAACCTCGACGAGGCGCTCGCCGACGACCGCTGGCAGATCTACGCCGACTTCCTCGTGACGAAGGCGCGCGCGGTCGCGATCAAGAAGGCCATCGCCGCGGGCAAGGCGATCTACACCGAGAAGCCCACTGCCGAGTCCTTCGAGGAGGCGCTCGAGCTCGCCCGCCTCGCCGACGAGGCCGGCATCAAGAACGGCGTCGTGCACGACAAGCTCTACCTGCCGGGCCTGCAGAAGCTCAAGCGCCTCATCGACTCGGGCTTCTTCGGCCGCATCCTGAGCGTGCGCGGCGAGTTCGGCTACTGGGTCTTCGAGGGCGACTGGCAGCCCGCCCAGCGCCCCAGCTGGAACTACCGCGCCGAGGACGGCGGCGGCATCATCGTCGACATGTTCCCGCACTGGAACTACGTGCTCGAGAACCTCTTCGGCCGCGTCGAGTCGGTCTACGCGAAGGCCGTCACCGAGGTCCCCGAGCGCGTCGACGAGCGCGGCGAGACCTACGCGGCCACGGCGGATGACGCGGCCTACGCGATCTTCGAGCTCGAGGGCGGCGTGGTCGCCCAGCTCAACTCCAGCTGGACCACGCGCGTCAACCGCGACGAGCTCGTCGAGTTCCAGGTCGACGGCACGCACGGCTCGGCCGTCGTGGGCCTCTTCGGCTGCAAGATCCAGCCGCGCAACGCGACCCCGAAGCCCGTGTGGAACCCCGACCTCGCCGACGCGCACGACTACGCCGGCGACTGGATCGAGAGCCCCGGCAACCGCGAGTTCGAGAACGGCTTCAAGACGCAGTGGGAGGAGTTCATCCGCCACGTCGTCGAGGACGCCCCCAACGAGTTCGACTTCCTCGCCGGCGCCCGCGGCGTGCTCCTCGCCGAGCAGGGCCTCGCGTCGAGCCGCGAGGGCCGTCGCATCGAGATCCCGGTCGTCACGCTCGACTCGGGCCTGAGCACCGCGGATGTCGCGGCCGCCGTCGAGGCTCCCGAGTTCGCCGGGGCCCGCTGACCATGACCACGCTCACCCTCCTCGACGCCGGCGGCGCACGGCGCGCCGTCGACCTCGCCGAGGCGCCGACGTTCGCCAAGCCGCGGCATCCGCTCACCAGCCGGGTCGCGTACGCGGCTGCGCACGTCGTGCCCAAGGCCCACGCCGACAACACGCCGGGGCAGCCGGCCGAGATCGACTGGGATGCGACGCTCGCGTTCCGCCACCACGTGTGGTCGTGGGGTCTCGGCGTGGCCGATGCGATGGACACCGCCCAGCGCAACATGGGGCTCGACGCGGCGGCCACGCGCGAGTTGATCTCGCGCAGTGCGGCCGAGGCGGCATCCGTCGGCGGCAGGCTCGTCGTGGGCGTGAACACCGACCACGTCGACGATGAGCAGATCTCGCTCGACCAGGTCATCGACGCCTACAAGGAGCAGTTGCATCGCACGGAGGATGCCGGAGCCGGCGTCGTGCTCATGGCGAGCCGTCACCTCGCGCGCGCCGCGCAGAACGCCGACGACTACCGCCGCGTGTACCGCGAGGTGCTCGCCGCGGCGGGCGGGCCGGTCGTGCTGCACTGGCTCGGCACGGCCTTCGATCCGAGCCTCGCCGGCTACTTCGGATCCGACGACACGGATGCCGCGGCCGAGACCCTCCTGCAGATCATCGGCTACAACGGCGACAAGGTGCAGGGCGTCAAGATGAGCCTGCTCGACGCCGACGCGGAGATCGCCGTCCGGCGCCGCCTGCCGGAGTCGGCGCGCATGTTCACGGGCGACGACTTCCACTACGTCGGACTCATCGAGGGCGACGAGCAGGGGCACTCCGACGCCCTGCTCGGCGCGTTCTCGTGCCTCGCGCCGAACGCGTCGGCCGCGATCCAGGCGCTCGACCGGGGCGACGTCGCCGGCTACCGCGAGATCCTCGCGCCGACCGAGCCGCTCTCGCAGCAGGTCTTCGCCGCGCCCACGTACTACTACAAGACGGGCGTCGCGTTCCTGTCGTGGCTGAACGGCCACCAGGCGGCGTTCCAGATGGTGGGCGGCCTGCACGCGGCCCGCAGCCTGCCGCACCTCTCGCGCATCGTCGAGCTCGCGAACGCGTCGGGCGCCCTCGAGCGCCCCGAGCTCGCGGCGGCGCGCTGGCACTCGCTGCTCACGCTCAACGGCGTCGACGTCACGGCGGTCACGACGACGGATGCCGCTGGCGAGACGGATGCCGCGGCCGAGACGGATGCCGCGGCCGGCGCGATCGCGCCCGCCGCACCGGCGGGTCATGCCGCCCACGCGGCCCCTGCGACTGAAGACTCCGCGTCGGCGGACGCCGTCGACGCGGCATCCGTCGACGAGGAGGTGCACGCATGAGCGCGCACCCCCGCCTGTCGATGAACCAGGCGACGATCAAGTACGCGCCGCTCGACGACGCCCTGCGCGTCACCGCCGAGGGCGGCTACGAGTCGATCGGCCTCTGGCGCGAGCCCGTGCAAGCCGTCGGGCTCGACGAGGCGGCCCGCCGCTTCGCCAGCTCGGGGCTGCGCCTGTCGACGTACTGCCGCGGCGGCTTCTTCACGATGCCCGAGGGCCCGGCCCGCCGCGCGTCGATCGACGACAACCGTCGGGGCATCGACGAGACGGCGACCCTCGCGGCGGCCGGCGCGCCCGGCAGCACGCCCGTGTTCGTGCTCGTTGCGGGCGGCCTGCCCGAGGGATCCACCGATCTCGTCGGCGCCCGCTCGCGCGTGGCGGACGCCCTCGCAGAGCTCGCCCCGTACGCGGCATCCGTCGGCGTGACCCTCGCGATCGAGCCGCTGCATCCGATGTACGCGTCGGACCGCGCCGTCGTCTCGACGCTCGGCCAGGCGCTCGACCTCGCCGAGCCGTTCGACCCGTCGGTGGTCGGCGTGACAATCGACACGTTCCACGTGTGGTGGGACCCCGACGTGCTGCCGCAGATCGCCCGCGCCGGGGCATCCGGCCGCATCGCGACCTACCAGGTGTGCGACTGGAACACGCCGCTCGCCGCCGACGTGCTGCTCTCGCGGCACGAGCCCGGCGACGGCGTCATCGACTTCGCGAGCCTCACCGCGGCGGTCGAGGCCACCGGCTACGACCGCGACATCGAGGTCGAGATCTTCAACCAGGAGATCTGGGATGCCGCGTGGCCCGACGTCGTCGAGCGCACCGCCCGTGCATTCGGCGCCGCCGTCGCGCCGCACCTGCGGGCATCCGTGACCGCGTAGCCGCCGAACGTCGGACCCGAGCCGCCGAGCCTCTCGATCCCCTCTCGTCGAGGCGACGAGAGGGGATCGTCGCGTCGGGAGGCCACGTCCCCCGGGATCGCCCTCCCCAGCCGTCGAACTCCTCCCGCCGCTCAGGCGAACGCCGCTCAGGCGAACGCTGCTCAGGCGAACGGCGCGTGCTCAGGCCGATCCACGGGAGTTCGGCCTGAGCAGCGGCCGGATGCCTGACTCCGATCCCCTCTCGTCGCCTCGACGGGAGGGGATCGTGGCGTCGGGAGGCCCCGTCCTCCGGAATCACCCTCCCGAGCCGCCGAACTCCTCCCACCATGTCGCTCAACCGCCACGCACGCCCGCACGCCGGCATGCCCACCCGCCACACACACGCCACACACACGCCATTCAGGCATACGGAGGCTGCTCAGGCCGAAACCCGACCGAACGGCCGGACACGGCGACGTTCGCCTGAATTCCGTGCGACCCGCGCCGAGCCGGGTCGAGCGGAGTCGAGTCGAGCAGGGCCGAGCACGCACGCAACAGGGTCGCCCCACCGGACGGGGCGGGGCCCGACTGCGGCCGCCCGCGGCATCCGCTACGCCGACTGCACCCGATCGAGTTCGGCGTAGCGCCCGCCGGCGGCGATGAGCTCGGCGTGCGACCCGATCTCGACGATGCGGCCCTGCTCGAGCACGACGATGCGGTCGGCCGAACGGATCGTCGACAGGCGGTGGGCGACGACGAGGGTCGTGCGTCCGCGCATGAGGTGCTCGAGCGCGACCTTGATCTTCGCCTCCGACTCGGGATCGAGGGCGCTCGTGGCCTCGTCGAGCAGCAGCACGCGGGGGTCGCGCACGAGCGCTCGGGCGATCGAGAGTCGCTGCCGCTGGCCGCCGGACAGGCGGGCGCCGCGTTCGCCGACGACCGTGTTCCAGCCCTCGGGCTGGGCGTCGACGATCTCGAGCGCGTTGGCGTCGCGCAGGGCGTCGAGCACGCGGTCGTCGTCGACGTCGCCGAGTCCGTACGCGATGTTCTCGCGGATGCTGCCCTCGAACAGCACCGACTCCTGCGGCACGACCGACACGAAGCTGCGGAACGTGCGCAGGTCGAGCTCCTCCATGTCGGCGCCGTCGAGCAGTACGCGTCCGCTCGTGGGCCGGAGGAACCCGAGCACGAGGTTCAGCAGCGTCGACTTCCCGGATCCGGATGACCCGACGAACGCGATCGTCTCCCCGGCACGGATGTCGAGGTCGAGGTCCGAGAGCGCGGGCCGCCGCGGGCGGCTCCCGCCCGACAGCTCGACGCGGCCCGAGGCCCCGGCACCGTCGGCCGCGACATCCGCCCCGTCGTCGTAGCGATAGCCGACCCCCTCGAGCGTGAGGTCGCCGCGCACCTCGACGACCGGCCGCTTGCCCTCGTTGCGTTCGAGGTCGGGGTCCTGCATGACCTCGCCGATGGAGCGGATCGACTCGGTGCCGCGGGCGATGATCGGCAGCAGCATGAGCAGGTTCGTCGCCGCCCCGGTGAGCAGCGCGAAGTACGAGCTCAGGAGCACGACCTGGCCGGGGGTGATGGCGATGAGCCCCGTGATCGAGACCCACGCGGCGAGCACGAGGCATCCGACGCCCAGGAGTTGCAGGCTCACCCACGAGAGCGACGCGAAGCGCCCGTTGAGCAGGTCGAGCTGGAAGCCGGCCGCGCGCACGCCCTCGGCACCGTGGGCGACCCGGTTGACGGCGGTCTGCTCGAGGCCGTGCGCCCTCGTGATGGGCAGGAGCGTCGCCATCTCGCCGACGCGGGCCGAGAACTGCTCGACCTCACGGCGGAACGAGGCGTTGCGCATCGCGCTGCGCCGGTTGAGGATCGCACGCAGCAGCACCGCGAGCGGGATCGCGAGCGCGTAGACGGGCAGGAACGCGGGCACGTTGATCGCCGTCATGACGACCGCGCCGATGAGCACCATGGTCGCCGAGAGCAGCGGATGCGCCGCCTGCTGCAGCATGACCTCGACGTTCTCGACGTCGCGCACCACCTTGGTCTGCACGACGGCGGAGTTCGCGCGCGAGTGGAAGCCGATCGAGAGCGCCTGCAGCCTGGCCGCGAGCGCGTTGCGCAGGTCGGCGCCGATCGCGCGGACGGCGCCCATGAACAGCCGCGTGTACTGCACGTGGTTCGGGTAGTTCTGGGCGAGCGCGACGACGGCGACGCCGGCCCAGATCATGAGCGTCGAGACGGGCCCGCCGGCCACGACGACGTCGATGATGGCCGCGGTGATGACGGGAAGGAGCCAGAGCGGGGTGTCCTTGAGGGTGAAGAACGCGACGGCCGCGACCACGCTCCTGCGGTGCAGGTCGAGCAGCCGGAACACCGACCGTGCCGGGTGCTGTCCGTCGATCGCGTGTCCGATTCGGGAAAGCGCTTGCCCAGTCATGGTTCCATTCTGCCCCGGATGCGCGCCGATGGGTACGCTGGAGTGATGTTCGATCCCCGCAGCATTCCGGCCGATCAGTCCACGATCGACGCCCTCCGAGGCCGCGGACTCGACTACCGCCAGGTCGACCCCGCCGACGAGGCCGCGCTGCAGGCATGGGCCCAGGCCGAGACCCGCGGATTCCACCACGCGCGGCCCGAGGCTGCGGAGCTCCGACGTGAACTGCAGGTCGCGAAGCAGCGCAGCGTCCGGGGCGTCTACGACCCGAGCGCACACGATGCCGCGGTGCCCGTCGCGACCGTCGACGGCTGGCCGTCGGGCCTCAGCGTGCCCGGCGGTCGCAGCGTCGACGCCTGGGCCGTGAGCGCGGTCACCGTCTCCCCCACGCACCGCCGCCGCGGCATCGCCCGCGCCCTGCTCGAGGCGCAGCTGCGCTACGCGAGCGAGGCGGGCGCCGCCCTCGCCATGCTCACGCTCACCGAGGCCACCATCTACGGGCGCTACGGGTTCGGCCCCGCGGCATCCGCAGCCACGATCAAGGTCGACCGGCGTCGCGTGCACTGGATCGGCCCGGGCGCGCCCGGCCGCGTGCAGTTCGTCGAACCCGCCGATCTCATCGCCAAGGCGCCCGCCATCGCCCGCCGCGCCGTCGCGCGCACGCCGGGCGAGATCGACCGCTGGCCGGGGTTGCTCGAACGCCAGCTCCGTGTCGTCGACCCCGACAGCGCGGCATCGCGGGCCCTGCGCGTGGCCAGGTACGACGACCGGTCCGGCCAGGCGCAGGGGTTCATCGCCTACACGGTCGGGCGAGAGCCGAACCAGCCGGGCGTCGTCGAGTGCGACGTGTTCGTCGCCGCGACCGACGAGGCCGAGCGCGCACTCTGGCACTTCCTCGTCGAGCTGGACTTCGTCACCGAGATCCACGCGCGCCTGCGCAGCGTCGACGAGACGCTCCCCTGGCTCCTCGAGGATCCACGCGCCGTGAGCATGCACGATGTCGTCGATCACCTGTGGCTGCGCGTGCTCGACCCGGTCGTGGCGCTCTCGGCGCGCGAGTACGGCGCGTCGGGCACGCTCACGCTCGAGGTCGTCGACCCACTCGGCCACGCGGCCGGCACCTACGTGCTCGACGCCTCGGGCGACGGGCACGCCGAGGTGCGCCGGGCCGACGAGGCTCCGGATGCCGCGGCCGCCGCCACACGCCCCGGTCGCCGCTCGCGCGGGCAGGCCGCGCACGGGTTGCGGCTCGACGTGCGCGAACTCGGCTCGGTGTACCTCGGCGGCGTGCGCCCATCGGTGCTGGCCCGTGCCGGACGCATCGACGAACTGTCGCCCGGCTCGCTCGCCCTCGCCGACCGCCTGTTCGCCGCACCGCGCACCCCGCACCTCAGCATCTGGTTCTGAACCCGGCCCGCCGGTCGGCATTCGGGCTCGGATCCGCGCGCCGCTGCCGCGCGCCCGTGCCGTGGCGCCCTCCCGTGCGCCCCTCCCGGCATCAGTGCCATCACTGATGAGCATTGCTCAGCATCGACCTACACTCGCCGTGTTCACCCCCGCCGACGCTGTGATGGCGATGCCGAGCCGTCGTGGCCGACGGGCCCCATCGCTGGAGGGCGAGAACCATGCAACACACGAGCAAGCATTCGATCGTGCCACTGAACGTGCCCCATTCCCGCAGTCACGAGGGGCGCTTCGGGCGCCTCTTCGGCCGCGGCTTCACCCCGTGGTCGCCTCCGGGGGCCACCGACGCCGAGAAGGAGGCGGCGATCCGCACCTTCGCGATCGACGAGATGTTCGCCGACGGCGCCCCGCCCGACAGCGCCACGCCGGTCGGCTACACGTATCTCGGCCAGTTCATCGACCACGACATCACGTTCGACCCGCAGTCGAGCCTCACGAGGCACAACGACCCAGACGGCCTGCAGAACTTCAGGTCGCCGAGGTTCGATCTCGACAGCCTCTACGGGCGCGGCCCTGACGACCAGCCGTACCTCTACGACCACGTTCGCGTGCTGCCCGACGGGTTCCCCGGGTTCCTCAAGGTCGGCACGGGCGAATCGCCGAAGGAACCCGATGTGCAGCGAAACGCCGACGGCATCGCACTCATCGGCGACCCGCGCAACGACGAGAACCGCATCGTCTCGCAACTGCAGCTCGCATTCGCGCTCGCGCACAACAGCACGCTGCAGAAGCTGGCGGACGCCCCGGTTCCGGCTGGTGAGATCGCGCCGACCGGACGGAAGCTGTTCCTCGAGGCTCAGCGCATCACCGTGTGGTTCTACCAGTACGTCGTCTGGAACGACTTCGTCTCGCGCATCGTCGACGACAAGGTCTTCGCCAAGGCGATCTCGTTCGACGAGGACGGCGGCGATGCCGGCGGCCCGTTCTACTCGGTCACCTACGGACTCGAGGACGTGTACGACTGGAGCGAGAACCCGTTCATGCCGGTGGAGTTCTCGGTGGCCGCGTACCGGTTCGGGCACTCGATGATCCGCGCCGAGTACCAGCTCAACATCGAACTGCAGCGCAGCGTCGGCGTCTCGCCGCCGATCGGAACCCAGTTCGGCAAGCCGATCTTCGCCACCCCGGGAGTGACCCAGCCGTCCGTCCCGGTACCCGGCCCGCCCGACCTGCGCGGCGGCTCACCCTTGCCCGACCGGCACTCGCTGCAATGGGACTGGTACTTCGACTTCCCGTCTTCGGGCGGGCCGTTCCCGCAGAGGGCGCACAAGATCGACACGCATCTCAGCAAGTCGGTGTTCACGATCCCTGGCGGACCGACGCCGAACCCGCTCGCGGAGCTCAACATCCGTCGCGGCTGGCGCATGGAACTGCCGTCGGCCACCGACGTCGCCCACGCGCTGCACATCCGCCCGATCGAGAATCTCGACCCCATGGAGGAATCCCTCTGGGTCTACATCCTCAAGGAGGCGAGCGAGGCCCCCGCCGATGGCGAGCACCTCGGCGCGGTCGGCTCGACCATCGTCGCGGCGGTGTTCTCGGGGCTGCTGCGAGGTGACGCGTTCTCCTACCTGAACCGGGATCCCCACTGGACGCCGGCCAAGGAGAAGGTCGGCGGCGTCGCGCTCTTCGAGAAGATCTCGACGGCGGATCCCGAGAAGTGGGAGATCACCGACCTGCTCGCGGCCGCGGGCGTTCCGGTCGACGGCCAGGCCATCGCCGACCTGTTCGCCTGATCCGACGACGCCCGCCCGCCCACGCGTCTCGGTCCGCCCCACGCGGGGCGGGCCGTCGACGTCAGTGGGCGTCCTGCCTCGGGAAGATGACCTTCTCCACGATGATGATGAGCGAGGCCGCCACCGGGATCGCGACGAGCGCGCCGAGCACGCCGCCGAGCGTGCCGCCAGCGACCGCCGCGATGACGACGAGGGCGCCGGGCACCGCGACCGCCTTGTTCATGATGCGAGGACTCAGCACGTAGGCCTCGACCTGCATGTAGACCAGGTAGTAGATCGCCGCGGCGAGCGCGGTCGCGGGCGACGCGGCGAGGCACACGAGCGAGATGATCACGGCGCCCGTGAGCGTTCCGACGAGGGGCACGAGCGAGAGCAGGAACGCGATGAACGCCAGCAGGATGGGCGCCGGAGCGCCGATGATCGTCAAGAAGATGAGGCTCAGCACGCCGTTCACGGCGCCGAGGCTGAACTGCCCGATCACGTAGCGGCCGACGGAACCGGTGATCTCCTCGGTCACCTCGCGGTACTTGCTGCGCGAGCTGGCCGGCACGAACTTGGTCGAGTAGCGCTTCATGGAGTCGAGCGAGGCGAGGAAGTAGAGGGTGAGGATCAGCACGATCGTGGCCCCGGTGAATCCGCCCGCGATGCCGACGCCGACCGCGAGGATGCCGCCGCCGAGGGCGCCGAGGTTCGCGGGATCGGCGAGCCAGTCGCCGGCCGAGGCGATCGCGTCGTCGATCGCGTGGTCGCCGCCGCCGAGCGCGTTCAGCCACGCCACGAAGTCGCTGTTCAGGACGTTCTCGCGGATGTCGTCCCAGTTCTCGACGATGATCTTGGTCTGCTCGACGACGATGGGCACGATCGTGGCGATGAGACCGACGAAGATGCCGATGACCGCGGCGAACACGATGAGGATCGCCGCCCATCGCGGCAGGCTGCGCCGTTGCAGCCAGCTGACCACGGGGTCGAGGCCGAGCGCGAGGAACAGCGCGAGCGCCACGTAGAGGAGCACGGTGCCGAGCTGCGAGACGATGCCGCCGAGCAGGATGGCGAGCAGCACGCCGAGCGCACCGACGAAGCCGATGCGGAACGACCGGATCTTCACCTCGGGCGCGTGCACCGTGCTGTCGGTCGTGATCTCGGCCGCCGGCCTGGGCGTCTGCGGTCGTGCGCGTCTCCACATGGGTGCGACGCTACGCTTCGGCACGCCCCCGCGATCGGATGCCGCGCCGCGAACCGGCCGCGACCGCGGGTCGTCAGAGGGCCGTGACACCGGCCACCATGCCGACGATCAGGGCGGCGAGGACGATGAGGCCGCCCGCCACCGAACTGGCGACGACGGCCGCCCCGGTCGTGCGATTCGCGGTCCTCGCGCGCCCGGAGCCGCTCGGGCGGAGCGGGCCCGTCGTCAGGAGCCCGCCCGTCGATCGGGCCGCGCGAGACGCCCCGGCCCTGCGGGACGCGCCCACCGCACGGCGGCGCTCGCCACCGCGCCCTCGCTTGCCGCGCCCCTCGATGATCATCGAGCGGATGAGGTCGCGCAGCGTGGCGGCGACATCGTGCGCGCTCGGTCGGGCTGCGGGATCGTCGTCGGTCATGGCCAGGAGCAGGTCGCGCCACTCGTCGCCGAGTTCGTCGGGCACGGCCGGAGGCCGGTGCAGCCGGGCGAGCGCCGCCTCGATCGGGGTGCCGGTGTACTCCCGCTCACCGCTCAGCGCCTCGAGCAGGACGAGGCCGAGGGAGTACACGTCGCTCGGCTGGCCGACCGTCTCGCCTCGCGCCTGTTCGGGCGAGATGTAGGCCGCCGTCCCCATGATCGCCCCGTCGTTCGTGAGGCGGGATCCCTCGACGAACTGCGCGACGCCGAAGTCGGCGAGCTTCGCGATCAGCGTGTAGCCGAGGGCAGGGGTCTCGTCGAGCAGCACGTTCTCGGGCTTCACGTCGCGGTGGACGATCGAACGGGAGTGCACGTAGCTGAGCGCGTCGGCGAGCTGCGCGCCGAGGTCCGCCACCTGACGCGGCTTCATCGGCGACCGTGCGAGGCGGTGCTCGAGCGAGCGGCCCTCGACGAGTTCCATGACGATGAACCTTCGGGGGCGCCCGCCGTGCAGCATCGTGCCCGCGTCGTGGACGCCGACGAGACCAGGGTGGCTCAGCACGCCGAGCAGGTGGATCTCGCGTTCGCGACGCTGCTGGTCGGCGATCGTGCCGTCCTCGTCGCGGAAGAACTTGATCGCGACCTCGCGACCGAGTTCGGTGTCGCGGGCTCGATACACGTCGGCCATGCCGCCGGAGCCGAGGTGTCCGAGCACGTCGTATCGAGGTCTCGTCGGCGGATCGACCACCGGGTCGGCGGGGATCGGATCGGTCATGCCTGGCTCCTGCGGTCGTACCTCGTGAATGGGTGGCGCAGGCACCGGTTGCCCCTCGCGTTTTCGCTAGTTTATCTAACTACTTGATCCGCCGGAGGGCCTTGACAACTCGATCGCGGTATGTCCTCGGCGCTGACGGGAGGTCACGCCCGGCCTGCGGCATCCGCACCGGATCGCACCGCGGCATCCGCCGCCGCCGCAGCGCCGACCGTCGCCTCGTCGGGCTTCGGCACGCTGTCGACGGCCTCCCGCATGCGCTCCAGGAACCCGATCACGGCTGCAGCCTCGGTGGGCGCGAGCGACTCGGCGACGTCGATCATGCGCCGGTGCATGTCCCCGAGGGTCGCGCGCACCTCCTCGTCGCTGTCGATCGTCGCCTCGATGACGAGCCCTCGGCGGTCGGTCGGATGCGGTCGACGAGCGACGTGCCCGCTGCGCACGAGCCGGTCGAGGAGCACGGTCGTCGATGCCGTCGAGATGCCGAGGTGCGCGGCGATGTCCTTCGGACTCACCATGCGACCGGCCGACCGCTCCTTGAGCAGGAACCGGATGGCGAGCAGGTCGGTCTCCCCCATGCGCATCGCCGAGCGCGTGCGGCGTCGCATCGCGGACTCCGCCGCACGATACTCACGCAGGGCGTCGAGTACCGCGACGCTGCGTCGGGTGCGGTCGTCCGCGTACCAGTAGTGCGAGGACTGCGGTTCACCCATGGCGACATCCTACGCAAACTGGTAACTAGACCGTCTAGCGGAATCCGATCGTCATCGAAGCGGATGCCGCGCGCCCGGAATGATTCCGGCGCCATGGCGTTGCCCTTCTGTGTGCGCGGTCGATCGCGCCCGCACGCGAGAGGTGAACGTGACCGAGACGACCGCCGTGGGATTCCGTTCGGACCGTGGGCCCGTGCTCATCGCCGTCATGCTGGCCACCGGCCTCATCGCGATCGACTCGACGATCCTCGCGACCGCGGTGCCCTCGATCGTCGCCGACCTCGGCGGGTTCACGCAGTTCCCGTGGCTCTTCTCGATCTACCTCCTCGCGCAGGCCGTCTCGGTGCCGGTGTACGCCAAGCTCGCCGACACCGTCGGTCGCAAGCCGATCATGCTCATCGGCATCGGCCTGTTCCTCGTCGGCTCCGTGCTCTGCGGCTTCGCGTGGGACATGACCTCGCTCATCGTCTTCCGCGCCGTGCAGGGCCTCGGCGCCGGCGCCGTGCTCCCCGTGTCGATCACGATCACGGGCGACATCTACACGGTGCGCGAGCGCGCCAGGGTGCAGGGCTACGTCGCGAGCGTCTGGGCGATCTCCTCGGTGGTCGGCCCGACGCTCGGCGGCCTGTTCTCGGAGTTCGCGTCGTGGCGCTGGATCTTCTTCGTCAACATCCCGCTGTGCCTGCTCGCGGCGTGGATGCTGATCCGCAGCTACCACGAGTCCGTCGCACGTGAGAAGCACCGCATCGACTACGCGGGTGCGAGCGTGCTGACGATCGCGTCGACACTGCTGATCCTCGCGGTGCTCGAGGGCGGCCAGGCCTGGGCGTGGCTCTCGTGGCAGTCGATCGGCGCGTTCGCCGTCGGCGCGCTGCTCCTCGTCGCGTTCGTGTTCATCGAGCGCCGGGCCGCCGAACCGGTGCTGCCGCTGTGGGTCTTCTCGCGCCGCCTCATCGTGACGACCTCCCTCATCTCGCTCGGCGTCGGCGCCGTGCTCATCGGGCTGACCTCGTACGTGCCGACCTTCCTCGAGGCGACCGCCGGGGCGAGCCCGATCGTCTCGGGGCTCGCCGTCGCCGCGCTGACGCTCGGCTGGCCGATCGCCGCAAGCCAGTCGGGGCGGCTGTTCCTGCGCATCGGGTTCCGGAGCACGGCCCTCATCGGCCTCGCGGTCGCCGTGCTCGGCGCGGCCGCGCTCGTCGCGGCCTCCCTCACCCCGAACGTCTGGACGACCGCGATCGCCTGCTTCGTCGTCGGCATCGGCCTGGGGCTCGTGGCCTCCCCGACCCTCATCGCGGCACAGTCGTCGGTGCCCTGGTCGGAGCGCGGCGTCGTCACGGGCGCCAACATGTTCCTGCGGTCCATGGGCAGCGCCGTCGGCGTCGCGATCTTCGGCGCCGTCGCCAACGGCGTGATCGCACGGTCGGGCCTCGGCGAGCAGTCGCCCGTCGCGATCCACGCGGCATCGACGGCCGTGTTCGTCGCGGTGCTCGTCGCCGCGGTCGTCACGATCGCGGGCGGCATCGCCATGCCCGCCGCCCACGTCGACGACGTCGAGCACCGCCCGGCCGACGAGGCCGCAACAGCCTGACCCGTCTCAGCCCCGCAGCGACGTCGGCCCCACGACCTCGCCCTCGAGGGTGCGCACCCAGCGCTCCCCCGCCTCGCGGAACTCCGCCCGGGTCGCGAACCGGTAGTGGTAGGCACGGGCCCGCAGCCAGCGGGGCGCCGCGCCGTCGAACGGGTCCCTGGCGAGCAGGCGCAGCGTCGCGGCATCCGCCTGCAGCAGACGGAGCAGGAAGACCTCGAACCACGGCTCCCACATGCGCCCGAGCGGCAGGAACCACATGAGCCAGTCGAGGCGCAGGTGGTACGGCGCCCACTGGCGAGGGATCGCGCGCACGTCGCCCGGCTTGCCCTTGAAGCCGTACTCGCGCCAGTCGGCGTCGTCGCCCGGCGAAGCGTCGAGCGTGCCCTCGACGACGATCTCGATGCGGCGCTTCGTCACCGTGCCGAAGGCGCCGTATGCGTTCACGAGCATCCACCGGTTGAAGCTCGCGTTCATGAGCTGGCGACGCGCCAGCAGGTTGCGCAGCGGCCACCAGCTGAGCACGAGCAGCAGGGCGGATGCCGCGAGCACGACGACGATCCACCACGGCGGCGACCCCACGGCATCCGTTCGAAGCGTCGCCGGGATCGCCGGGATCACCGCGTGCCACACCGAATCGGGGATGGCGGCGGCCGCGAGCACGACGGTGATCGCGTTGAGCCACGCGAAGTTGCCCGTGACGATGAGCCAGAGCTGCGTGAGGATCACCACGGCGGCGGCGATCGCGCCGACGGGCACCGGGCCGATCCACGGCACGAAGAGCAGGAACGGCACGACGAGTTGCGCCACGTGGTTGCCGAGCACCTCGCCGCGATGGAACCACGCCGGCAGCAGGTGCGCCTGGCGGCTGAGCGGCCCCGGCATCGGCTGCGTCTCGTGGTGGTACATGAGCGCGGTGAGGTCGCGCCACTCGCGCCCGCCGCGGATCTTGATCATGCCCGCCCCGAACTCGAGGCGGAACACGAGCCACCACACGGCCACGACGATCGTGATCGGAGGCGGCACCTGCTGCGAGCCGAGGAACGCGACCGTGAAGAGCGCCTCGCAGAGCAGCATCTCCCAGCCGAAGCCATAGAAGGTCTGGCCGACGTTCACGATCGAGAGGTACAGGAGCCAGGTCGCGAGCAGCACGACGAGCGGCACCCACGGCGGGCCGAGCTGGGGCAGGCCGAGCACCACGGATGCCGCGAGCACGGCGCCTGAGACCGCCACCGCAACCAGCAGGCGGTCCGTGTACCCCCAGCGGAACACGCTCGGACCGCGCAGGCGCGACGACCTCCGCAGCAGCTCGGGCACCGGCAGCAGCCCGTGCTCGCCGAGCAGCGGGCGGAACTGGTTCAGCGTCGAGACGAACGCGACGAGCGCGAGCGCGGCGACCCCGCGCTGGAGCACCTCGCGGGCGACCTCGGAGTCGTGCGCATCGAACCAGCCGAACCAGTCCACGCCCTCAGGCTACGCGCGCACGTCTTCCGCCGGTCGAGTAGGCTCGCCAGCGCCGTATCGACGCCAACCACGCGCCAGGGTCTCGATACGCTCCGCTACTCGACCGACCGGATGCCGAACCGCTCGCGCAGGGCGAGCCTCGCCGCCCACCAGCCGTTCATGCCGTGCACGGCCGGCCCAGGCGGGGTCGCGCTCGAGCACAGGTACACGCCGGGCAGCGGCGTGCGCCAGGGTGCGGGCGAGACGACGGGCCGCTTGACGAGCTGGGCCAGCGTCAGCGCACCCGCCGAGATGTCGCCCCCGACGTGGTTCGCGTTGCGCGCCGCCATCTGGGCCGCGCTGCTCGACGCCGACCCGAGCACGAGGTCGCGGAAGCCGGGCGCGAACCGCTCGACCTCGGCGGTGACGAGCTCGGTCGCGTCGAAGCGCGAACCCGCGGGAACGTGCGTGTACGCCCACAGCACGTGCTTTCCCGCCGGTGCGCGGGTCGGGTCGAGCACGCTCGGCTGGGTCACGAGCACGTACGGATGCCGCGGCGCACCGCCGATCCCCGGCTGGAACCCTCGGTGCACGGCGTTCTCGGCCGCCGCGATCTCGGCGCGCGTCCCGCCGAGGTGCACCGTCGCCGTGCGGGCGACGAGTGGATTCGCCCACGGCACCGGTCCGTCGAGCGCGAAGTCGACCTTGGCCACGCCGGAGCCGTACCGGTAGCGCTGCAGTGCACGCCGGTACGCAGGCGGGAGGTCCTCGCCGAGCAGCAGTTCGGGGGTCGTGTCGAGCAGCACCACGCGCGAGTCGCGCACGTCGGCGAGTCGTTCGACCGCGGCATCCGTCACGATCTCGGCACCCCGCTCGCGCAGCTCGTCGAGCATCGCGTCGGCGATGGCCTGCGATCCGCCGCGCGGGAAGCCCCAGCCCACGCCGTGGCCGTGCATCGCGAGCAGCAGGCCGGCGCCCGCGGAGGCGAGCGAGGGCATCGGCCCGGCGGCATGCGCGACGACGCCCGTGAGCAGCGCCTCGGCGACCTCGCCGTCGAGCGCTTCGGCGCCGACTCCGCCGCCGAACCTGAGGTTCCACAGCGGGGAGACGCCCTGCTCGAGTGCACGCAGCCCGAACAGCACGGCCACCACCGGGTCGCGCGGCACGCGCAGCAACTGCGAGCCCGTGAACTGCACGACGCCCCGTTCGTGCGCCAGCAGCGGCGCGACGAGCCGGCGCCAGGCAGGGCCGGCCGCGCCGAGCCCGTCGACGGTGCGGTCGAGGTCGCGCCAGGCGATGCCGGCTCGACCGCCGTCGAGCGGGTGCGCGTACGACGCTTCGGGCACGATCCAGTCGACCCGGTCGAGCAGCCCGAGCCGGCGGAACACCGGCGACGCGAGGCCGGCCGGATGCACCGCGGATCCGACGTCGTGCCGGAATCCGGGCAGCGTGAGCTCGGCCGTGCGCACGCCGCCGCCGAGCGTCGACGACGCCTCGAGCACGCGCACCGACAGCCCGGCGCGTGCCGCGACCACCGCGGCCACGAGCCCGTTGGGACCGCTGCCGACGACCGTGACGTCGGTCATGTGCTCAGCTCCCGGCGCCGAGGGTGTTCGTGTAGACCCACGGGAGGCTGCCCACGATGAGCCGGTGCTGCGCGCCCGGGGCCTTGGATGCCTCGTCGGGCACGGCGTGCGTGTCGGGGCGCTCCCCGTCGAACGCCTCGTCCTCCTGCCAGATGACGGCGGTGCGGTCGTCGTTGTAGCGCGAGACGTACGGGCGCACCTCACCGGCCGCGCGCGCGGCGAGCGCCTCGTCGACGGATGCCGCGTCGGTGAGTCCGTGCACCGTCACCCAGGTCGGCGGCCACAGCGTCATGCTGCCGGCGGCATGCCGCTCGAGCACGTCGATCGGGCGGAACCACTCGGCACGCACGACCTCGTCTGGTGCGAGCACGAGCTCGCCCTCGGGCATGCGGGCGGCGAAGAACCAGGTGCGCAGGCGCTTCGGGGATCCGGGCGGCGGGGTCCAGTGCGAGAACGGCACGAGCTCCTGCTGACCGAGCACGAGCCCGACCTCCTCGTGCGTCTCGCGCACGGCGGCACGGCGCGCGGCGGCCTCGTCGTCGAGCGGGCCGCCGGCGGCATCCGCTTCATCGACGGCGCCGCCCGGGAACACCCAGGCGCCGGCGAACGAGCCGCGCTGGGGGCGCTCGGCGAGGAGCACCTCGACCCCGCGCTCTCCGTCTCGGAGGAGGACGACGGTGGCGGCCGAGCCGTCGACCGTGTCGCGCATCACGGCGTCGAGCTCGGCGGACATGACCTCCACACTATGACGCAGCGCGCGAAACCGCACCGGGCGAACCCGCGCCCCACCGGCACCGTCGGCCCGCGCGTACACTTCGGGACATGGCCGACCCGCTGCCCCACCACGCTCGCCGCGGCATCCGCCCCTCATCGGTCTCGAGCCTGGCCACCTGCCTGCTCGCGCCGAACCCCGGACCGATGACGCTCGACGGCACGAACTCGTACGTGCTGCGGGCGCCCGGAGCCGCAGGGGCCATCGTCGTCGACCCCGGACCGCTCGACGAGGGGCACCTCGAGCGCCTCGCGGCCCTGGGCCCGGTCGAGCTCGTGCTGCTCACCCACCACCACGCCGACCACCGCGACGGGCTGGCGCGGTTCGCCGAGCTCGTCGGCGCCCCGGTGCGCGCGGTCGATGCGGCGTTCTGCATCGACGGCGCCCCGCTCGTCGACGGCGAGCGCATCGAGGCCGCGGGCCTCGCCATCGACGTGCTGCTCACGCCCGGTCACACCGCGGACTCGGTCTGCTTCGGGCTCGCCGACGACTCGCCGCACGGCTCGGTGCTCACGGGCGACACGATCCTCGGTCGCGGAACCACGATCATCGCCGACCCCGACGGCGCGCTCGGGCCGTACCTCGAGTCGCTGCAGCGGCTGCGCGCCATCGCACGCTCGCGAGGCGGCCACGTCGCCGTGCTGCCCGGGCACGGGCCGGTGCTGCGCGACCTCGCCGAGATCTGCGACGAGTACCTCGCGCACCGCGCCGAGCGGCTCGGCCAGGTGCGGGCGGTGCTCGCCTCGCTCGGCGCCGACCCGGCCGATCCGGCGACGGTCGCGCGCGTCGTCGACACGGTCTACGCCGACACGGATGCCGCGGTCAGGCCGGCTGCCGAGGCCTCCGTCCGAGCCCAGCTGGCGTACCTGCGCGAGCACGGCTGAGCCCGGCGCGCCAACGCACGCCGGGCTCGAGGTTCGAGGTTCAGGCGCTCAGGCGCACCGGCGACCTCGTCGCGATCAGACGACCTCGTAGGTGAGGCAGTCGGCGTCGTCGACCGAGCCGGCGCCGATGCGCACGGAGGGCGCGGTGCACTCGAGCGAGCTGTTGTGCACGCATTCGGAACGCTGGCAGGCGCCGACGTGGGTGACCACCTTGTCGAGGCCGCCGCGAACGCCGAGCGGAATGAAGGTCGCGCATTCGGCATCGCCGACGGCACCGCCGATGGTGACGGCTGCGGCGTGGCAGTGCGAGTGGTCGTTGTACGAACAGCCGCTCACCGAACACTCGGCGACGGCGGGCAGTTCATCGAGGGTCATGCTCATGGTGGCCTCCACGTGACTCGGCTGGGTACCGGTGATGCTACGCCCGAGCATCCGAGATCCGCCATGAACAAGGGCCGCTTTTCCCCAGATCAAGACCGGTTTTCTTTTTAGGCGAGCCTCACCTATCCGGGCGTCGGCGTCGCTGCCGTTCGGCCCGGGACCCGCCGCTGACGGGCCTTTACCGATGCGGGTCGTGCCGCCAGAATGGGAGCACCATCTGCACCATCTCGAAGGAGTGCGCCATGTCGACTGAAGCCGTGATCTGGTCGGTGCTCGGGCTGATCGCCGCCGTGGGCGGCATCGGGCTGCTCGCCTCGATCATCTCGCTCATCCGCGCTCCGCGCTGAGCGCTCGGCGCTGAGCGCTCGTCAGCGCTTCGGCGGCCTAGTCGACCAGATCGCGAGCGCGACGAGCAGCGGCTGGAAGAACAGCCGGACGAATCGCGACCGGTCGGTCGTGAGGCCGAACGCGTCGCGGCGCTCGCGCCACTGCGCGATGTTGCCCGGGAAGACGGCGGTGAAGAACGCCGCGACGATCCAGCCGATGCGGCGGCGCTCCTTGGGCAGCACGACGAGCGCCGAGCCGAGCGCGACCTCGACGACACCCGAGGCGACGACGACCCCGTCGGCGTCCATCGGCACCCAGGTCGGCACTTGCGCGCGGAACTCCTTGCGCGCCCAGAACAGGTGACTCACCCCCGCGAAGACGAGGCTGCCGGCGAGGAACCAGCGGCCGATGCTGCGCGGAACCGTCGAGGTGCGAACGTCAGAGGTCATGCTCCGACGCTAGGGCGGCGGGCGGGTGGTTGTCACCCCCTTGCGCCGGGCGACGGCGGGCTGCATCGATCCCGCGTCGTCTCGCAGGCGGCGGCCGGGTTACGCTGGCGGAGCCGCGCACGCCGTTGCCGCGGCATCCCACCCCTGCGCTTTCCGGAGGCCACCGTGCACGAACCGACGACCGCGGCGCCCGCGCTGCACCCCGAGACGCGGCTCATCATCGCGGGTCGGCCGCCGCACGTGCCCGACCAGCCCATGAACGTGCCGGTGCACCTCACCTCCACGTACGTCGCGGGCGGCGACCTCGAGTACGCGCGCTACGGCAACCCGTCGTGGACCGCGTTCGAGGAGGCGCTCGGCGGGCTCGAGGGCGGCCGGGCCGTCGCCTTCGCCTCGGGCATGGCCGCGATCACCGCGGTGCTCGACCTGGTTCCCGAGGGCGGCACCGTCGTGGCGCCCCGCCACTCGTACACGGGCACGGTCGCGCAGCTCGACCAGCTCGCGGTGCGGGGCCGCCTCTCG
Organism: Agromyces sp. PvR057; assembly: GCF_040547485.1. Classification (NCBI taxonomy): domain Bacteria; kingdom Bacillati; phylum Actinomycetota; class Actinomycetes; order Micrococcales; family Microbacteriaceae; genus Agromyces; species Agromyces sp. PvR057. Next base: position 795,783 of record NZ_JBEPPT010000001.1, on the reverse strand, counting down.
GTCGTCTACGTCGACATCAGCGACACGGCCGCCGTCGCCGCCTCCATCGAGGGCGCCGCGCTCGTCTGGATCGAGTCGCCCACGAACCCCGCGCTCGAGCTCGCCGAGATCCCGGCGCTCGTCGCCGCGGCGCACGAGCACGGCGCCCTCGTCGCCGTCGACAACACGTTCGCGACGCCGCTCCTGCAGCGTCCGCTCGAGTCGGGCGCCGACCTCGTCGTGCACTCGGCGACGAAGTACATCTCGGGCCACAGCGACGTGCTCATGGGCGCCGTGGTCGCGGCATCCGACGAGCTCGCCGAGAAGGTCACGGCCTACCGGTCGATGTTCGGCGCGATCCCCGGGCCCTTCGAGACCTACCTGGCGCTGCGCGGCCTGCGAACCCTGCCCGTGCGCCTCGAGCGCGCGCAGGCCTCGGCCGCCGAGCTCGCCGCCCGCCTGCAGGGCCACCCCGCCCTCGACGAGGTGCGCTACCCCGGCTTCGGCGCCATCATCTCGATCGTGGTGCACGGCGGCAAGGAGCCCGCCGACGCGCTCGTGCAGCGCACCGCGCTGTGGGTGCACGCCACGAGCCTCGGCGGCGTCGAGTCGACCTTCGAGCGCCGTCGTCGCTGGCAGCTCGAGCAGCCGACCATTCCCGACGGCCTCGTGCGCCTCTCGGTCGGCCTCGAGCACGTCGACGACCTGTACCGCGACCTCGTCTCGGCACTCGACTCGCTCGGCGCCTAGCCCTCTCGTGCCGCCGCGTCGAGCCCGGCGAGGTGCCGTTCCCGCATCGCGAGGAACAGCGGGAACGTGAAGGTGAACGCGGTCAGCGCCGAGCCGACCACGTAGAGCCAGCCGAAGCGCATGCCGAGGCGCCGCGCCTCCACGATGATGAGGATGCTGCCGGCCACCGCCACGCCGAGCAGGTCGACGGTGAGCGACGAGACGGCGGGCCCGCCGCCGAACCACGCCGCGAGGAAGTCCTGCATCGCGACCGCCGCGAGCACGTTGAAGGTCATCGCGGCGACGAGTCCGGCGATGCTGATGACGAGGTACGTGATCGCGAGCGGCGTCCATCGGGGTCTCATGCGACCCAGTCTGGTGCGGCTCGGGTCAGCGCGCGAGCAGCCAGTCCATCGCGTCGGGCACGACGCCGAGCACCGAGACGTGCCCGTCGTCGAGGCGCATCCAGAGCGTGGCGTCGGGCAGGTGCGCGAGCATCCACGAGGCGTGGGTGCGCGGGACCACCCGGTCGCCCTCGCCCTGCACCACGAGCACGGGCGAGGCGACCTCGGCGAGTTCGAAGCCCCAGGGGTTCGCGAACGCGACGTCGTCGTCGATGAGCCCGTCGTCGCCGAACGCGGCCGACTTCGCGACATCCGCCCCGAGGTCGGACCAGGCGCCGTCGAGGGCCGCGAAGTCGACCGGCAGGAACTGCTCGGGGTCGAACTCGTCGACCTCGGCGAAGCGTGCGCGCGCGGCGCGCCCCTGCTGCGCGGCGTGCAGTCCGCCCGGCGAGCGCATGCCGGCGAACCAGTCGAAGCGGTCGGTGAACGGGGCGATGCCCGCCAGGGTCACGACGCCGGTGACGCGATCCGGATGCCGCGCCGCGCCCGCGAGCGCATGCGGGCCGCCGCCCGAGGCGCCCATGCTCGCGAACCGGTCGACGTCGAACGCATCCGCGACCGCCACCGCGTCGTCGGCCGCCGAGGCGACGTCGCGACCCGGCCGCGGCGACGATCCGCCGTACGAGGGCCGGGCGTAGGAGATCACGCGGATGCCGCGCGCCGCCGCTGCGGCCACCACCGGCTCGAGCGGGGCACCGGTCTGCGGCGACCCGTGGTGCCACATCAGCACTCGCCCGCCCGCGGCATCCGCCACCGGACCGGTGTCGTAGGCGCGAAGCACGCGCCCGTCGGCGAGGGGAACGTCGAGCGCGATCGGCACTGGGCTCGGCATTCGGCTTCCTCGATCGGGGTGGGTGCTGCGGTGGCTGGCCGTCACCGGGCCAGCCTAGGCTGTTCCCCGATGGTGCAACGGTTCCTGCTCGGCGTGCGCATGCTGCTGCGCGGCTTCGGCTTCTGGCGGCGGCAGCCGGGCGCCATGCTGCTCGGACTCGTGCCCGCCGCGATCGTCTGGGTCGTGGTGCTCGCGGGCCTGGTGGCGCTGGGGGTCAGCCTGCCGGGCATCACCGTCTGGGCGACCCCGTTCGCCGCAGACTGGGTCGAGCCGTGGGCGACGCTCACCCGCACCGCCATCGGCGCACTCCTGCTCGGCGGCGCCACCGTGCTCGCCGCCGTGACGTTCACCGGGCTCACCCTCATGGTCGGCGACCCGTTCTACGAGCGCATCTGGCTCGCCGTCGAGCAGGATCTCGGCGGCGAACCCACCGGCGACGGCATCGGGTTCTGGCGTTCGGCCGGCGATGCGGTCTCGTTCATCGCGCTCGGCGTGCTCGTCTCGCTCGGCGTCGGCCTCAGCGGCCTGATCCCGCTCATCGGCGGCGTGCTGGCCCCCGTGCTCGGCGTCGTGCTCTCGGGCCGGCTGCTCGCCTGGGAGCTCACCGGCCGTGCGTTCGAGGCACGCGGCATCGAGGCCGCCGAGCGCGCGGCGCTGCTGCGCGGCCACCGCGTGCGCCTGCTCGGGTTCGGCATCGCGACGCAGCTCTGCTTCATGGTGCCCCTCGGCGCGATCTTCACGATGCCCGCGGCGGTCGCCGGCGCCACGATGCTCGCGCGCACCGTGCTCGACGACGTCGCCGCACGAGCGGCGACGCCGCCGGTCGAGTAGGCGCTTGCGCCGCATCGAGACCAGCGCCGACGAACAGGGTCTCGATGCGCTCCGCTACTCGACCGGCGCGGGAGCGACGCCCTCGTAGAGCAGCACGGGCACGGGGCCGAACGGCATCGAGCGCACCCGCAGGCGCCGCACGTCGGCGCTCGCGAACCCGGCGGCCGCGAGCTCGGGTTCGGGGTCGCGGTTCCAGTGGCATCCGTGGTCGAGCCACGTCGAGATCGGGGTCGCCACGTTCTGCACGACGCGCTTGACGGTGCCCCGCGGCGCGGCGACGTGGTCGACGAACACGACCCGACCGCCCGGCACGAGCACCCGGCGCACCTCGGCGAGGGCGGCCGCGACATCCGTCACCGAGCAGAGCACGTACGTGCCGACGACCGCGTCGACCGAGGCGTCTGGCAGCGGGATGCGCTCGGCCGTCGCGTCGAGCGGGGTCGACGCGTGCCGCCACTCGCGTGCGCGCGTCGCGAGTTCGGTGCGACGGCCGGCGTCGGGTTCGAGGCCGGTCCACGTGACATCCGGGTGGAAGGCCCCGAAGTTCTCGCCGTCGCCGGCGCCGATCTCGAGCACGCGACCGCGCACCCGGCCGATGAGCTCGCGTTCGAGGTCGTCGAGGCGGTCGTTCGTGATGAGCTCCACGCCCGGCACGATACCCGCAGGCACCGACCGCGTCAGCCCCGCACCGTTCCGCCCTTGGCCGCGATGCGCTTGAGCAGCGGCGGCTTCGCGAGCACCCAGGCGACCGCGATCACGACGACGGATGCCGCGAACACGACGAACCCGACCCAGTCGTCGGCGTCGCGCGCCGCGTACATCTGGTTGAGCTTGCGCAACGCCCCCGTCGTGAAGACGAGCACGACGTGCACGAACGTGAACGCGATGAAGAAGAGCATCACCGGGTAGTGCACGGCGCGCGCGAGGCGCTCGGGCACGGCGCGCGCGAGGCGGCCCTCTGGGGGCCAGACCGACGACAGCCTGAGACCGGTGAGGATCGCGAGCGGCGCCGCGACGAACACGATCGCGAAGTAGGCGAGCTGCTGCAGCGAGTTGTAGACGACCCACGAGTTCTCGGTCGGCCACTCGAGCGACGCGTACTGCAGCGCGGCCGAGAGCGCGTTCGGCACGACCGCCCAGTCGGTCGGCACGATGCGCAGCCACTGGCCGGTCGCGAAGAGCAGCACGAGGTACAGCACGCCGTTCAGCACCCAGAACGCGTCGAGCCAGAGGTGCAGCCAGAGGAAGATGCCGAGGCGGCGCGGAGCCCGCCTGGTGCGCGGCCAGCGCGTGTTGTCGCGCGTGAAGAACCCGGGCGGACGCTGCTTCGAGCGCAGCTGGAACCCCGTGCGCACGATGAGCACCAGGAAGAACACGTTCAGGAAGTGCTGCCAGCCCAGCCAGGCCGGGATGCCGACGGGCGTGCCCTCCGGCGGCGGCACGATGCCCGGGTAGGTCGTGATGAACTCCTCGCCGGCCGGGCTCTGGCGCAGCCACCGGGCGAGCAGCACGACCACGACCACCGCGACGACGGCGATGAGCGTGGTCCAGCCGACGAGACGGCGACGCGCCTTCACCCACTCGACGGCGCGCGAGGTCTTCGAGGCGGTCTCGGTCATCGCGCGGTGGAGTCCTTCCGGAGGGCAGACACGAGCGACCCATTCGGGCCGGTCGGGACGGGGGCGATCACGATCGCGTCGCGACGGGGCGACGAGACGGATGCCTCGACGATAGCGCTGCGACCTGAGCGGTGCGAGTCGAGCCGCAACAGATCGCCACGGCGCCGGGCCGCGGCATCCGCTCGCCTCAGGCTGCGAGACCCGCCGCCCGCCGGGCGGCGTCGACGAACGCCGGGCGCACCCGCTCCCATCCGTCGAGGTAGCCGCCGACCATCGCGGCGTCGCGCACCAGCACGAGCTGGCCGGCCGCGATCGCGGGATCGGGATTGCCCGCCGCCGTGAGCAGCGCCTCGAGCGTGCCGCGGAACCAGTCGCGGTGCTCCCCCACCGCGACGCGCACACCGCTGTCGGCCTCGGGGTACTCGGCCGCCGCGTTGATGAACGGGCAGCCGCGCGTGTGCAGCCGGGCGACGTCGTCGGCCAGGCCCTCGATGACGAGCTCGAGCAGCTGGTCCGGGTCGTCGGTCACCTCGCCCGCGCGCTCGAACGCACCGCGGATGTTCGCGTCCTCGACGTCGAGGTACGCCTCGACGAGGTCCTCCTTGCCCGGGAAGTGGCGGTAGAACGTGGCGCGGGTGACGCCGGCCTCGCCGATGATGCGGTCGACGCCCACGGCGTGGATGCCCTCGCGATAGAAGAGGTCGGATGCCGCGGCGACGAGCTTCTCGCGTGCGACGGAGGTGCCTGCAGATGTGGTTCGTGTTGCCATGAAGTAAATGATAGAACGATCTTTCTCTTTTTGCTTGACAGCGGCTGTGAATCGGGTCTATCTTGAGATCCATCAGGAAGTAGACCACTCGTTCTACTTACATCTCAGTCAGTTCGACCCACAGGAGAAGGCATCATGACCACCACCGACAAGACCCCCATCGTCCTCGTCCACGGCCTCTGGATGACCCCCAAGAGCTGGAACACCTGGGCCGAGTACTTCGAGGCCCGCGGCCACCAGGTGATCCGCCCGGGATGGCCCGGCATCGACGACCGCGAGGTCGCCGACATCCGCTCGAACCCCGAGGCCCTCAAGGGCGTCGGCCTGAAGCAGATCGCCGACCACTACGAGCGCATCATCCGGGCACTCCCCCAGAAGCCGATCATCATGGGCCACTCCTTCGGCGGCCTGCTCACCCAGATGCTCGCCGACCGCGACCTCGGCGTCGCCTACATCGGCGTCACCCCCGGCCAGCCCGCGGGCATCACGACCCTGCCGCCGTCGACGCTGCGCACCGGGTTCCCGATCCTCGCCAACCCGTTCGACAAGAACGGCGCCAAGCCGATCTCGAAGGGCCACTTCCACTTCACCTTCGGCAACGACCTCTCGCGGGCCGAGTCCGACGCCATCTGGGAGGACTTCGCGGTGAACTCGTACAACAGGGTCTTCTTCGAGGGCGTCGCGGGCGCCTTCAACGAGAAGGGCGGCGTCAGCCACGTCGACTACGCACGGGCCGACCGCGCCCCGCTGCTCGTCATCACCGGCGAGATCGACCACGTCGTGCCGCCGGCCATCGGCAAGGCCATCGTGAAGAAGTACCACGCCACCGGCAGCCCCTCGGTCGTCGAGTACAAGGAGTTCGCGGGCCGCACGCACCGCATCGTCTCGCAGGAGGGCTGGGAAGAGGTCGCCGAGTACGCCCTCACCTGGGCGCTCGAGCACGAGGTGAAGGCCACGGCCGACGCCCCCACCCCCGCCGACGCGTGAGCGGATGCCGCAGCTGCACTCGCGCGACGCACCACACGATGCCCGCACCGGCCGAGCCGGGGCGGGCATCGGCGTCGCCGGGGACATCCGGGATCTCCGCGAGCTCGTGACCTCCGCAGATCAGGCCGACGACCGGCTACGCGGCGTCCGGACGCGTCTCCGGCCCACGCAGCCCCACCAGGTCGGGCACCGACATGGGCACGCGCGGCAGCCAGGACTGCACCTCGGGCCAGGCTCGCCCGGTCGGCAGCCGCCTGAGCAGCGCCGCAAGCGAGGCGTCCGCCGACGGCCACGGGATGACGCGCGTCGGCGACTCCGCGGCGAGCACGCCGAGCCACCAGTGCTTCCACGTGACCGGCAACCCCTCGGGATGCAGCACGACGTAGTAGTCGGGCACGCTCATCTCGCGCCGGCCGGCGGCGTCGAGCGCCCGCTCGATCTCGAGCTCGAGCACCCCGAAGGTCGACAGGTCGTCGAAGAACTCCACCCACGCCGCCGCCACGTGGCCGAGCGGATCGTGGTCGTGCACGACGTAGGGCGCACTCGTTCCGGCCGACCAGCGCACGACCTCGGCGTCTGAGGCATCCGCGAGGCTCGCCGCCTGCACGTTCGGAAAGCGCTCGAGCGAGCGGATGGCCTGCGACGCCTCGTCGCCGACCACGACCAGAGTCGTGCTGACCGGTGGCTCCATTTTCGGAGTCTACGTCGGTCGCGCGGCCCTCCGACCCTCGGCGCGCGTTCCGTCTCCGAACCGAAACACGGTCGACGCGCGAGGGTTATGCGGCGCGCTCGACCTCGGCCCCGCGCCGCTCGATGTCGAGGGAGGCCTCGGCGAAGTCGATGCCACCGACGGAGTGCACGCGCCACGCGGCATCCTCGAACCGGACGTGCGAACTCGAGAGGTTGTCGAGGCGCGGGTAGTGACGGGGGTTGTGGCCCGAGATGCTCGAGAGCGTGAACCGGATGAGGGCGCCGTGCGCGACCGCGAGCACGGGTGCGCCGCCGTGGTCGCGCCTGATGCGCTCGAGGCCCCGCAGCCCACGCGGACCGACCTCGTCGTCGGGCTCCTTGCCCGGGATCGCCCGATCGGGCCAGCGCACCGCGAGGTCGGTGAGCGTCTCGCCCTCGCCCTCGCCGTACTCCTGCTCGAGGAGTTCGTCGTACGTGCCGCCGAGGGGCAGATCGAGCGCGTCGGCCAGGATCTCGGCGGTCTCGCGCGCGCGCCCGAGCGGCGAGCTCACGACCGCCTGCCACATGCCGCCGGAGAACGCGGATGCCGCGGCGCGGGCCTGCGCTCGGCCCACGGCGTTGAGCGGGATGTCGGTTCGTCCCTGCAGTCGTCCGGCGAAGTTCCAGTCGGTCTGACCGTGGCGAATGAGCGCGAGCATGACCTCCAGCATATGAGCGGGCGGCTGAGCGGATCCTGCGCACGGGCGCGTGCCTGGCGGTCGTTGCCGGACCGTGATCCGGCGCCCGTGCCCGCGCCCGACATCCGCCCGACATCCGCCTGATGACCCCGCGCGAGTCATCCCGCGCGCCGTCGAGAGGACGGCCTCGGGCGGTGGCGAAGCCGCGGAATCGCCCGAGGTCGTCCTCTCGCCGCGCCCCTTCGGCGGCGGTCGGCGAGCAGCTCAGTCGGCGACGGGGCCCATCGTGCTCGTGCCGTCGGAGAGGATCGGCGAGATGAGCCCGAACACGTTGTTGTCGGGGTCGAGCAGGTAGCCGACCCGGCCGATGCCCTGCATGTCGTCGAGCGGCAGGGCCTCGATGGCGCCGAGCGCGAGGCCCTTCGCGAACGTCGCGTCGATCTCCTCGACGCCCACGACGAAGTTCGCCCCCGTGACCGGCGCCCCGACCTCTGGCTTCGGGCCGAGCCGCTGCGTGAGGCCGCCGTTGATGCCGAATCCGGGCTCGCCGGTCGCGTTGCCGATCGCGCCCTCACCGGTGTCGATCGACCAGTACGGGATGTCGCCGAACTGCGTGAACCGCCAGCCGAGCAGTTCGGAGTAGAAGTCGATGAGCTTCTGCGGCTCAGACGCGTGGATCTCGAAATGCACGACGAGGCTTGCCATGATCTCCCCCAGGTTCTGCCGGGCGCGGCGCCATCGCCGGATGGCGGCCCCGCCGATACGGCCACAGGCTACGCCCGGAGCGTCGCCGCCGCCACGGAGGTCAGGCGCGCAGCAGGGCGCGAAGCGTCTGGATGGTGTCGGCCTCGGCGGGGGGCTTGTCGTCGCGATAGCGCTTGACGCGCGCGAATCGCAGCGCGATGCCGCCGGGATAGCGGCTCGAGCGCTGCACGCCGTCGATCGCGATCTCGACGACGGTGACGGGCTCGACGAACACCGTGTTCGCGGTGCGACGCGTCTCGATCTCGGGGAACCGCTCGGTCTGCCAGCGCAGCAGCTCGTCGGTGAGGCCCTTGAACGTCTTGCCGACCATGACGAACGCACCCGGTTCGCCGAACTCGCCGGTGGGATCGAGCGCGCCGAGGTGCAGGTTCGACAGCAGGCCGGTGCGCCGGCCCGAGCCCCACTCGCAGGCGAGCACCACGAGGTCGTACGTGTGCACGGGCTTGACCTTGATCCAGCTCGCGCCACGGCGACCGGCGGCGTACGTCGCGTCGATCGCCTTCACGACGACGCCCTCCTGGCCCGCGGCGAGCGCCTCGCGGGAGACCCGTTCGGCGACCTCGGGGTCGGCGGTGATCTCGCCGGGGATGCGGTGCGCCGGCGCGATGCGCGCGAGTTCGGCGATGCGCGTCGACAGCGGCTCGTCGAGGAGGTCGCGCCCGTCGATGTGCAGCACGTCGAAGAACCACGGATGCAGCAGCGTCTCGCGCGCGGCATCGGCACCGAAGCGCGACATCGTCTCTTGGAACGGACGCGGCCCGCCGTCTTCGTCGAGCGCGAGCGTCTCGCCGTCGAGGATCACGTCGCGCACGGGCAGCGAGCGCACCACGTCGACGACCTCTGGCAACCGGCGGGTCACGTCGGCGAGGTTGCGGGTGTACACGCGCACCTCGTCGCCTCGGCGGTGCACCTGGATGCGCGCACCGTCGAGCTTGTACTCGACCGAGGCCTCGCCCGTGGTCTCGACGGCCGCCGCGGCGGTCGGCGCGGTCGCCGCGAGCATGGGCAGCACCGGGCGCCCGACCACGAGTCCGACCTCGTCGAGGTCGGCGGCCGTGCCGGTCAGCGCGAGCAGGGCGGTGGCGCCGAGGTCGCCCTGCAGCATCGCCGCGCGGCGCACGCTCGCGGCCGGGCGGTCGGCCGCCTTCGCGACCGCGTCGGCGAGCACGCCCTCGAGCGCGCCCGTGCGCATCTCGCCGAGCAGCGCCCTGGCGATGAAGTCCTGCTCATCGGCGGTCGCCGAGGCGAGCAGGTCGTGCAGTTCGCGCGTGCGGTCGAGGTTCGAGCCGGTGCCGGATGCCGCGGCGAGCCGCTCGAACGCGGCGTCGAGCCCGGAGACGGTGAGCGTGGCCTCGGCCGCGGGCTCCGTCGCCGAGGTGGCGGACGCGACGCCGCGCCACCCCACGCCGAGCCGCCCCTGTCGCGGCTTGCCGACGAGCAGGCCGACGGCCGGCACGATCTCGTCGGGCTCGAGCCTCGCCAGCAGCTCGGCGAGCGCCTCGATCTTCGCCAGTCGCGAGCGCGTGGCGGTGACGGTCTGGACGGTGGTGACGAGCTCGTCGAGCAGCACGGGGCCAGTCTCGCACCGACCACCGACACCGACCACCGACCACCGACGCCCGACCACCCGACGCCCGGCCGCCTGGCCGCCCGGCCGAGCACGGCCCGCGCGGCACAGCGGACGTTCAACGACATCCGCTCGCCCGACGGGTGCCGCCCCGACTACTCTGAGCGGACCCGCCCCTGAGGAGTCGACATGTCCGAACTTCCCGTCTTCACCGTCGCCGACCTCGAGGCCCAGCCTCACCTCGACGTCGACGCGTTCGTCAACGACGACGCGGTCGACCTCGGGGTGACGGCCATCGAGGTGATCCGCCAGCGGCGCCTCAACCTCGCGGTGCGCGTCGTGCTGCGCGGCGACGTCGTGTTCCAGGCGAAGCTGCGCGACACCGGGCCGGACAACGACGAGTGGCTGGCCGGCAAGGCCGCCGTGGTCGAGCGGTTCGGCGAGCCGTCGCTGCTCGTGCGGCGTCGCCATGAGGAGGCCGGCACGCCCTTCGGCGAGCGCGACGACGTCGACCACGACGCGCTGCGGGCTCACGGCGGCTCCCTGCCGATCCGGGTCGCCGGCGAGCTCGTGGGCACGATCACGGTCTCCGGCGAACCCGACGTCATCGACCACGAGGTCGCGACGGAGGCCGTGCGGCGGTTCCGCGCGCGCTGACGCCGGCTCGAGGCATCCGCCCGTCGCTCGCCGCCCGGAGGCAACCGGCGCAGACCCGGGTCACACCCCGATCGTGAGCGCCGCCGCGTACCCGCCCGCGACCGAGCCCGACATGTTCGCGATCTGGTGGATGCCCCCGTCGTCGCTGAACACGTTGTCGCTCGAGAGGCTGACCTGCGACGCGTTGCGCACGCTCCGCTCGTAGCCGGAGGTGGCGTAGACGACGGCGTTCGTCTCCTCCGGCAGCGCGATCTGCGAGGTCTTCACGATCGGGCCGCTCGCGACGGCGGTCGCGACGTCGGAGTAGACCTCGAAGTGGATGTGCGGCCACCGGCCCGAGTAGCAGGCCGGATAGATCGAGGTGAAGGTCACCGTGCCGGCCGCGTCGGTCTGCTGAACCCCTCGCAGGTAGTTCTCGTTCTCGACCCCGTTGGAGTAGAGCGAGTAGCCGCCGTCGCGGTCGCAGTGCCAGAGGTACACGCCGGCGCCGACGAGCGCACTGCCCGTCGCGGCATCCCGCACCGTGAGCGCGATCGTGAGCGGCACGCCCTGCGCGACCGTCGACGACGACCCGAACGACGAGCGGATGTCGCTGCGCACGATGCCCGAGTCGTCGAGCACGTTGACGCCGTTCGAGCCGTCGCCGGGGTAGGGCCCACCGGTCTCGTCGGGTACCTCGTCGAGCGGGCCGGAGGCTGTGGCCGACGCGGAGGGCGCCGGGGTCGCGGATGCCGAGGCCGACGCGCTCGGCGACGCGCTCGCCGTCTGCTCGGGCCGGTCGGCCGAGCACGCCGCGAGCAGCGCGGTGAGCCCGACGCCGCCGAAGATGCCGAGTGCGCGCCTGCGGTCGACGAGCGTGCGGATGTCGTAGACGAGGCCGCGGTGGTCCTCGTCGATCTCGTCGCCGTGCTCGTCGATCCACCTGGGGTCCGTCGCCATGTGCTGCTCCTTCCGGCCTGGCCCGGTCGGTGTCCGGGCGGCTGGCGCCAGTGTGACCCGGGCTTCCCGCAACCCCCTGTGGATGGACGATGCGTTTCCTATGATGGACGCGCCGGAGCCCCGCCGGGCGTCGGCCATCACCGGAATGCGAGGAAGCACGCCATGGGCATCATCTCGGTCGACCTGTTCATCACCCTCGACGGGGTCTACCAGGGGCCGGGCGGGCCCGAGGAGGACGAATCGAGCGGCTTCGCGCTCGGCGGCTGGCAGGGTCGCTACCTCGACGAGGAGAACGGCGCCGCGATCGGCGAGGGCATCGACCGCATGGACGCCCTGCTGCTCGGCCGCCGCACCTACGACATCTTCAGCGCGTACTGGCCGTACCGTGGCGACGAGCCGATCGCCGTGAAGTTCAACGCGATGCCGAAGTTCGTCGTCTCGCGCACGCTCGCGGATCCCGGCTGGGAGGGCACCACGGCCCTCGCGGACGTCGAGCAGGTGCGGCCGCTCAAGGACCGGTTCGAGGACATCCACGTCGTCGGCAGCGGCGACCTCGCCAGGTCGCTCCTCGCGGCGGGCCTCGTCGACCGGCTGAACCTGTACGTCTACCCCGTCGCGCTCGGCTCGGGCAAGCGGCTCTTCGACGGCGACTTCGGCGTCCCGGCCGCGTTCTCGTTGGCGCAGCCGCCCCGGGTGTTCCCGAACGGGGCGATGCTGCTCGTGTACTCGCCCGCCGGCGAGGCGGTCACGGGCTTCGACATGTCGAAGTAGCGGGCGGATGCCGCGGGCCCATGCCCGATGATGGTGGGATGCAGCCCGGATACCGCTTCTCCACCGACCGAGACGAGCTCGACCGCGAGCGTGTGCACCACTGGCTCTCGACCGACGCGTACTGGGCGCTCGGGCGGCCGCGCGAGCGACAGGATGCCGCGATCGACGGGTCGCGCAACTACGGCGTCTTCGACGAGGCATCCGGCGCGCAGGTCGCCTACGCGCGGGTCGTGACCGACGGCGTGACGTTCGCCTGGCTGTGCGACGTGTACGTCGATCCGTCGGTGCGCGGCAACGGCGTCGGTGTCGGGCTCATCGAGGGGGTCGTCGCGGACCTCGAGCCGCTCGGCCTGCGCCGCACGATGCTCGCGACCGCCGACGCGCACGGCCTCTACGCGAAGTTCGGCTTCGAGCCGCTCGCCGAGCCCGCCCGTTGGATGGTCAGGCTCGCGCCGGCCTCAGCTGCGAGCGGCGGCGTCGGAGGCGGCGTCGGAGGCAGCGGCGTCGGAGGTTCGTAGCCAGGCCTCGAACGTCTGCGTGCCGAGCACCGCATCGGGGCCGGGCAGCGTCTCGCCCCGACGCATGGCGGCGAACTGCGGGCCGGGCATGGTCACCGGCACGACGGGGCCGCGAAGGCCGCGAGCCCGGGCGAGGCGGAGCACCATGTCGCCGATGTCCTCGCGCTGCGGACCGGCGAAGTCCGCGCTGCGACCCGACGCGCCCCGCTCGGCGAGCGTGACGAGCCGCTCCCCCACCTCGCGCGCGGCGACCGGCTGCGACGGGAACCGCGGCGCGAGATGCACGCCGGCGACCGAGAAGGCCCGCAGCATCTGCCCGGCGAACTCGTGGAACTGCGACGCCCGCATGATCGTGAACGGCACGGCGCCCACCTCGACCGCGTGCTCCTGGGCGACCTTGCCGGCGTAGTAGCCGTACGACCCGCGGTCGACACCCACGATCGAGAGCACGACGTGATGCCCGACGCCGGCCGCCTGCTCGGCGTCGAGCAGGGTCTTCGTCACGAACCTGAAGAACGCGGTCGCGCCGCCCGCCGACATGGTGTTCGTGTTCGACGTGTCGATGACGGCGTCGACGCCCTCGAGCGCCGCCCGGACTCCGGTGCCGCCGATCAGGTCGACGCCGTTCGAGCGGGTCAGCACGACCACCTCGTGCCCGCGTTCGCGAGCGGCTGCCACCACGTGGCGTCCGACGGTCCCGGTTCCTCCGGCGACGGCGACTCTCATCCGACTTCGTCCTCTCGTTCGCGCAGTCACTGCGACAGGTCGTCGCGTTCGACGATGCGGTCCTCGTTCCACGGCTCGGTCCAGCCGAGCTCGTCGAACATGCGCGCGAGCACCAGCGCGGTGAAGCCCCACACCACGCGGCCGCCGACCGTGAAGGCGGCGCCGCGGTAGACCCGTCCGCCGAACGGCATCTCGGTGCTGCCTCGGTTCGCCGGGTGGAGCAGGTCGGCCACCGGCACCCGGAACACCTCGACCGACTCGTCGTGATCGACCGCCGCGACCCGCGACGGCCTCGTCCACCAGGCCGGCACCGGGGTCACGAGGTGGTTGCTCACCGGCACCGGCAGCGGCGCGAGCGTGCCGAGCGGCTCGACGTCGGCGGGGTCGACGCCGGTCTCCTCGGCGGCCTCGCGCAGCGCCCCGCCGACGGGGCCGTCGTCGGCCTCCTCGATGCGCCCGCCGGGGAACGCGATCTGCCCCGGGTGGCTGCCGAGGGTCGCCGCCCGGCGCAGCAGCAGCACGTCGAGGTCGCGCGCGACGGGTGCGGTGCCGGCACCGCGTGCCGTCCCTCCGGCCCTCGCGGGCAGGGCGTCGAGCACCCCGAAGAGCACGAGCACCGCGGCCGGGCGATGGTCTGCGGCATCCGTCGCCCAACGCGGAACGTCGGTGTGCCACGTGATGCCCCGTTCGCAGAGGGCGCGCAGCTCGGCGCGGGCATCGGCGACCTCGCTCATGACCGGTTCCCGACCTCGCGACGCAGCATACCTGCCATCCTGCCACTCCGGCGCACCCGTGAACACGCCGTGAAATGCCATGCAACCCCCAGCTGAAACCCACGCCGAGGCCATATTCTGATCGGATGCTGGTGATCAGCTACAACCTCCGCAAGCATCGCGCGATCTCCGAACTCGCGGCGCTCGACGAGCGGTACTCGCCCGACGTCGTCTGCCTGCAGGAGTGCGACACCCTCGACCTCGCCGAGCACGTCGGGCGGCTTCGCCTCGCGCACTCGACCGTGGGCAGCCGACTCGGCCTGGCGGTCTACTACCGGCCCGACCGCATCGAGGTGCGCAGCCTCCGCACGGTCGCCCTGAAGAAGTCGATGCACGATCGCGTGCTGCGTCCGGCGCACGAGCGCCTGCTCGGCGCCCGGGTGTTCGACCGCGTCCACGGGCGCGAGGCGATCGTGGCGTCGTTCCACGCGGCCCCGCTCACCGCGCTGAACTCGTTGCGCCGCCACCAGATCAAGGCCGCGCTCGGCGAACTGCAGCTGCTCGGGCCGAACCTGCCGACCCTCATGGTCGGCGACTACAACTACCCGATCTTCAAGGACAACCTGGCCGAGAAGGTGCGCGAGGCCGGCTACGACCTGACGCTCAGCGACAGCCGCACCTACACGCGCTACAAGTTCTTCCGCGGGCACTTCGACCTCGCGACCTCGGCGGGCTTCACGATCCGCAAGGTCGAGACGCTGCCGCGCGGCTCGAGCGATCACCTGCCGATCCTCGTCGACACCGAGTACGCGGATGCCGCGGCCGACGTCGTGAGCACGGGCGACCCCGCCGACGCGGCCGACGTCGCCTGACCCCGCAGCACCCGCACGCGAGCTGCGGCCGACCGACCCGCGTCCGGCAGGAGACCGACCCGCGCGCGGAAACCGCCTGAGCCGGGGGCCGCCCTCGCGCCCGCAGCTCGTCACGTCCGAGCGGTCGAATCGATCGCTCGAGATGATGGCCGCGAACCACCCTCCTGCGGCAGAATCGTGCGATGACCGACCTCTCCGAGCGGGCGCCCCGGCTTCCCGACCTCGCCACCGTCGAGACGCCGTGGGGCGCGTTCCTCGCCGTCGAGGACGACGGCGTCCAGCGCATCCGCAACATCCGCTACGGCCGAGCCGAGCGGTTCGCGGTCGCCGAGCCCGTCGAGCCCGACCCGGTGTCCTGCGCCGACCTGCAGTTCACGACGATCGCGTGCCCGCAGCCGCCGAGCCCGAGTGCCGCCGTGCTCGGCGAACCGCTCGAGGGCGCCACGTTCGACGAGGACTGCCTGCGCGTCACGATCACCCGCCCCGCCGTCGTCGAGCGGCCGCTGCCCGTGATGGTGTGGATCCACGGCGGCGCGCACGTCTCGAACGCGGGCGACCTGCCGGGCTTCGATCCGTCGGCCCTGGCGCGCGAGCACGGCGTGCTCGTCGTCGCGCCGACGTTCCGGCTCGGACTGCTCGGCTTCATCGGCGATGGCTCGGCCGGCACCGTCGCCTCGGCCGACGGCGCACCAGGCAGCGCACCAGGCAGGGCACGACCAGGCAACCTCGGCCTGCTCGACGTGATCACCGCGCTCCGCTGGGTGCGCGAGCATGTCGCGGGCTTCGGCGGCGACCCCGAGCAGGTCACCGTGTTCGGGCAGTCCTCCGGTGCCGACGCGCTCGCGCACGTGCTCGCGGCCGACGGCACCGACGGACTCATCACGCGGGCCGTGCTGCAGAGCGCCCCTTTCGGCATCCGCACCGACCGCGACGAGATGCAGGCGAAGATGCGCGCCGCCATCGGCGAGATCCCGGCGGATGCCACGGCCGACGAACTCGGCGCCAGGCAACTCGTCGCGAAGCAGGCCGGCACCGGGTTCGGACTGCGATCGAGCATGGCCTTCGGCACCGAGTACGGCCACGCGCCGCTGCCCGTCGAGGCCGACGTCCCCACTGCCTGGACGCGCCGCGCGCCCGGACTCGAGGTGCTCGTCACGTGGACCACCGACGAGACGATGTTCTACCTCGGCACCGTGCCGAGGCTCGAGCGGCTGTTCCGCGTGCCCCTCATCGGCGCGCTCGCCCGCCGCGTGGTCGTGAACGCCACGACGAGGGCCGTGTACTCCCGCGACGGTCGCCGATTCGCCAAGCTGCTCGCCCGGGGCGGCGCCTCGGTGCAGGTCGGCGTCTTCGACGGCCGGCCCGACGGCAGCCCGCTCGGTGCCGCACACGCGATCGAGCTGCCGCTGCTGTTCCCGAACGAGGCCGCGTGGTCGCGCGCGGCCCTGCTCGCACCCGACGGGGCGAGCACCCTCGTCGAGGCGGGCGCCGCGCTGCGCTCGGCCTGGGTCGAGTTCGCCCGCACCGGGCGCATCAGCGCAACGCGCGTTCCCGTCGGCGCCGGCTGGCGCGGCGGCCTGAGAGTGGAGGACATCGCATGAACGACACCCCGTCCAAGCCCACCACGGTCGACGAGTACCTCGCCACGTTCGAGGGCGAACCCGCCGAACGCCTCGCCGCGGTGCGCGCGGCGATCCACGAGGTGCTGCCCGATGCCGAGGAGAAGCTCCGCTACGACATCCCGGGCGTCGCGATCCAGGGCCGGTACTGGCTGCACTTCGCGGGCTGGAAGAAGCACATCGGCCTCTATCCCGTACCGCACACCGACGGCGAGCTCGAGGAGCGCATTGCACCGTGGCGCGCGGCGAAGGACACGGTGAACCTGCCGTACTCGAAGCCGCTGCCCCTCGACCTCGTGCGCGACATCACGCGCCTCGTGGTCGACCTGCACGGCGGCGACTGACCGCGCGGGCTCTCGCTGCGGCATCCGCGGGCCTTGTGGCGCGCCCCACTTCGACATACCCTCGCAGGGCCGAGTGGAGGGGGGACCACATGGTCTGGGGCGCGCGCTCCCGCCGATCGACGACACGTCGGCGCCCCGCGCGCGTCATCACGGCCACCACGGCGCTGCTCGCGGCGGCGGCGCTGACGACGACGGGCCTCGGCTCGGCGAGCGCCGCCGAGGTCGACACGTGGGGCACCTTCACCGTCTCGCCCTCGGCGCCGTTCACGGGTGCCGTCGCCATGCCGGGCAACTTCCCGGCGACGACGTTCACCTCGACCTCGAGCGCGGCGACGGTGGTCAGCGGCGCCTCGACCTGGCAGGCCGCGAGCACGCCCGTCGGCGTCGTCTACGGATCGAGCCGCGATCGCACCTACCTGAACCAGCGTCCGGCGGCCAACAACGCCGCGTCGCCGGGGGTCACGACCTACACCTTCGCCTCACCGACCCCGAGCGCCGGCTGGGCCTTCGCGCTGGGCGACATCGACGCCGACGAGGTGACGATCTCGGCGACCGCCGCCGACGGCGCCCAGATCCCGGTCGCCGGCCTCGGCTACCAGGAGTCCTACAACTCCTGCCACCGCACGGGCGGCCCGTCATGCGACGCGGCGAACCTGAACGACCGCCCGTCGTGGACCGACGGGGGCACGACCGGCCTGCTCCTCGGCAACGCCCGCGCGGCCGACACCGACGGGGCGACCGCCTGGTTCGAGCCGACCGTGCCGATCGTCTCGCTCACGATGTCGTACCGGTGGCGCAGCGGGTTCCCGATCTACCAGACCTGGTTCGTCGCGAAGACGTTCGCGGCCGGTGGCACGGTGACGCTCGACGACACCCCGCTCGCTGGTGCGACGGTCACGGTGTTCGACGACGCGGGCGCCGTGGTCGGCACGGCCGTGTCCGGGGCATCCGGCGCCTGGAGCCTGCCCTCGCTCGTCGCCACGGGGCCCTACCGCGCCGTGGTCTCCCCGCCGCCCGGCATCGCCCCGCTGCCGGACCGCACCTTCTCGCTCACCGAATCGGATGCCGCGGGCATCGACTTCCCGTTCGTCACGCCGCCCCCGCCGATCGCCGAGGTCGATGCGGCCTCGACGCTGCAGGGCATCGCGGTGAGCCATCCGCTGCTCGGCAACGACCTGCCCGGATCCGAGGCGTTCCCGCTCGTCGCGGACAGCGTGCGGTTCGCCGTGCCGCCCGGTGCGCCGTCGGGCACCGTGCTGTCGGACGACGGCCGGCAGCTCACCGTGCCGGGCGAGGGAACCTGGTCGGTCGACGCCGACGGCGTGGCCCTGTTCGCCCCAGAACCGGCCTTCACGGGCACGACCACGGCGATCCCGTACTCGGTCGCCGACAGCCGGGGCGGCCTCGCCACGGCGGCCGTCGCCGTCGAGGTCACCGCGGTCACTCCGCTGGCCGCCGACGACCCGCGCGCGACGCCGGCGGGCCTGCCCCAGCGATTCGAGCCCCTCTTCAACGACCTGGCGGGCGACCCGTCGGTGCCGCTCGTGCCCGCCACGCTCGTGTTCGTGCTGCCGCCCGACGCACCGCCGGGCTCGGAGCTCGGCCCGGACGGCAGGACGCTCGTCATCGCGGGTGAGGGCTCGTACGCGATCGGCGAGGACGCCTGGGTGACGTTCGCTCCGGATCCGACGTTCACCGGCGTCGCGACGACCGTGCCGTACGCCGTGGCCGACGTGAACGGCACCATCGCGACCGCGAACATCATCGTCACCGTGAGCCCCGCCGAAGAGGCCGTCGGAACGATCGACGAGATCTTCACGCCGCAGGGAACCCCGGTGTCCGGCCCCCTCACCACCAACGACGCCCCGTCGACGGCGACGGCGACCTTCCTGCCCGAGTCCATCAGGTTCGCGCTCCCGCTCTCACCGCCGCCCGGTTCGAGCCTCTCCGACGACGGCCGCACGCTCGTGATCGGCGGCGAGGGCACGTACACCCTCGAGCCCGGCGCGGACCTCGCCACGTTCACCCCCGACCCCGCGTTCGTCGGAACGGCGACGCCGGCGCCGTACTCGGTGCTCGACACCGAGGGCCGCACGGCGAGCGCGACGATCATCGTGCACGTGACCCCGGTCACGCCGTCGGCCGGCCCCGACGCCTCGACCACCGATCAGGGCGCCACCCTCGTGGTGCAGCCCCTCGCGAACGACGCACCCGGAACGGCCGCCGTGCCGCTGCGCGCCGACACGGTCGCGCTCCAGCTTCCGGCGGACGCTCCGGCAGGATCCTCGCTCTCGCCCGACGGCGTGCTGACCATCGCCGGCGAGGGCACCTACACGGTGGCCGCGACGGGCGAGGTCGAGTTCGCGCCGATCCCCTCGTTCACCGGGCCGGCGACGCCCGTGCCGTACACCGTGGCCGACGCGAACGGCACCGTCGCGACCTCCGTCATCTCGATCACGGTCACCCCCGTGGTGCCGATCCCATCGCCGGATGCCGCGATCACGCCCCATGCGACCGGCATCTCGGTCGATGTGCTCGGCAACGACCTGCCGGGGGCCGCCGCGGTCGCCCTCGACCCGACGAGCGTGCGCCTCGACGTGCCGGCCGAGGCCCCCGCGGGCACCACGCTCGGCGCCGACGGCCGATCGCTCGTCGTGCCCGGCGAGGGCGAGTACACGGTCGACGCCGTGACCGGCGTGATCGGCTTCGTGCCCGTTCCGACCTTCGTCGGCGAGGCGACGCCCGTGCCGTACACCGTCACCGACGCGAACGGCACCTCGGCGGGTGCGGTGCTCACGATCTCGGTCACGCCCGTGACCCCGGTCGCGGGTGTCGACAACGTGACGGCGCCGCACGGCGAACCGATCGTCATCGACGTGCTCGCCAACGACGTGAGCGGCAACGAGGCCGACGGCGGCGCGCCCGCCCCCCTCGTGCCGGGTTCGGTGCGACTCGAGGTGCCCGGCGGCATCGACCCCGGAGCGCTCTCGGAGGACGGACGCACGCTCTCGCTCGACGGCATCGGCACCTTCGTCGTCGACGCCGTGAGCGGCACGGTCACGTTCACGCCGGCCGAGGCCTTCTCGGGACTGACCCCGGTGGTGCCGTACACCGTGCTCGACGCGAACGGCACGCTCGCCCGGTCGAGCATCCTCGTGGAGGTCGCCCCCGCCCCGGTCGACCCGCCGACCGAACCGCCCGTCGAGCCGCCGGTCGAGCCGGGCGGCCCCGGCTCCCCCGCGGCCCCCGCGGCCCCCGCGGCCCCCGCCGGGCCGACGACCGGCGCGACCGGGCTGCCCGCCACCGGAACCTCGGCCCTCGCCGCCCTCCCCGCTGCGCTGATGCTGCTCGTCGGTGGAGTGCTGGCAGTGGCCGCCCGCCGGGTGCGGTCTTCCGCTCCGGTGCCTTCCCGACGGCACTGACGGGTCGGCCGATCGGCCGAGTCGCATCGAGCCCGACGACCGATGCGTCCGTGCGCGCCGCAGACGAGCATCGACGCATGACCGAGACCCCGCGCATCGCTCCACCCTCCGCCGAGCCGTCCCGCACGAGCGGCGATCGGCGCCGGCGCCGTCCCCGGCCCGAGTGGCTCGCCCCGGCCGGGCTCATCGCCCTCACGCTCGTGCCGATGGCGGCCGGCACCAGCCGGCTCGCGCAGCTCGGCACGGGAGCCGCGGTCACCGCCGAGAACGCCCGCTTCTTCGACTCCCCGGTTCCGGTGGTCGCGCACATCATCGGGTCGACGGTGTTCCTGCTGCTCGGCGCACTGCAGTTCGCGCCGTCGCTGCGGCGGCGACGCTGGCATCGGCTGGCCGGGCGGGTCGTCGCGCCCGCAGGGCTCGTGTCCGCGGCATCCGGGCTCTGGATGGCCGTGGCCTACGAGCTGCCGACGAACAGCGGCGTCGCGCTCCTGGTGATCCGCGTGGTGCTCGCCCCCGCGATGGCGGCCGCGATCGTCGTGGCGTTCCTCGCGATCCGGCGCGGCGACGTGGCGGCGCACAGCGCGTGGATGACCCGTGCCTACGCCATCGGGCTCGGCGCCGGCACGCAGGTGCTCACGATCCTGCCGTGGGCGCTCATCATGGGCGAACCGGGCGAGGTCGCGTACACCGTGCTCATGGCGCTCGGGTGGGCGATCAACCTGGCGGTCGCCGAGCTCGTCATCCGCGGGCGAGCGCGGCGAGGCGTGTTCGGTCCGCGCACCGCCTCGGGACGGCGAGCCGTCGAGCGGTCGGCGCCGGATGCCGCGCACCTATCATGAGGGCATGACGAGCCCCGTGCGGTCGCTGTGGAACGCGCCGGCCGCGGTTCCTCCGCCGCCTCGGCGCGTGTGGCGCGACTGGGTGCTCGTCGGCGTGCTCGCCCCGCTCATCGTCGTCGAAGCGGCGCTGCGGCCCGAGGTGCCGTGGCGTTGGGCCTGGGCGATCGTGCTCGTCGTGCTCGTTCCGACGCTGCTCTGGCGTCGCGACCGCCCGTTCACGATGCTCGCCGTCGCGTTCGGCGCGAGCACGGTGTTCGGGGCGGTCTCCGGAGGCGATCCGCAGCTGTTCACGACCGCGTACGTGCTGCTGCTCGTCTACGCGGTCATGCGCTGGGGATCCGGGCGCGCGATGCTCGGCGGCGGCGCGCTCGTGCTCGCCGGCTGGGCGGTGACGCTCGCGACGGACGCGCCGACCCCCGGCGACGTGATCGGCAGCCTCGCCGTCGTGGTCACGACCTGGTCGCTCGGCCTGGCGTTCCGCTGGCGCGCCGGCGCGAGGGTCCGTGAGCTCGACCGCATGCGCCTGCTCGAACGCGAGCGGCTCGCGCGCGACCTGCACGACACGGTCGCCCACCACGTGTCGGCGATCGCGATCCAGGCGCAGGCGGGCCTCGCGGTCGCCGCGACGCAGCCGGATGCCGCGGCCGGCGTGCTGCGGACCATCGAGGTCGAGGCGTCGAGGACCCTCGACGAGATGCGCTCGATGGTGCGCGTGCTGCGGCAGGACGGCGGAGCGGGCGGCCGGTCGGCGGGCGACGGCTCCGACGGCCTCGCCGCCGACGGTCTCGGATCCGACGGTCTCGGATCCGACGGTCTCGGATCCGACGGCGCCGCGGCGGACCTGAGCCCGGCGGCGGGCGCCGGGAACCTGCGGCGGCTCGCGACATCCGCCCCCGCACCGGGCGAGCCCGTCGTCGGGGTGACGGTCGACGGCGACCTCGACGCGCTGCCGCCCGCGGTCGGCGCGGCCGTGTTCCGCCTGGCCCAGGAGGCCGTGACGAACGCCCGCCGCCACGCGCGCGACGCGACCCGCGTGGACGTTCGCGTGCGGGTCGACGCCGATGGCGTGCGACTCGAGGTGCTCGACGACGGCCGGCCCGCGGCATCCGCGAGCCCGGGCTACGGCATCACGGGCATGATCGAGCGTGCGACGCTGCTCGGCGGCACCTGCGAGGCGGGCCCGTCCGGACTCGACGGCATCGGCTGGCGGGTGGCGGCCGTGCTGCCGCGCGCCGCCTGGACTGGAGGAACGGCATGACCGTGCGCGTGCTCATCGCCGACGACCAGGAGTTGGTGCGCACCGGGCTGCGCATGATCCTCGACGCGCAGCCAGACATCGAGGTCGTCGGCGAGGCGGCCGACGGCGGCGAGGCCGTGGCGATGGCGCGCGCGCTGCGCCCCGACGTGTGCCTCTTCGACATCCGGATGCCGGTGGCCGACGGCATCGCGGCCACGCGCGAGCTCGCGGGGCCGGGCGTCGCCGACCCGATGCCCGTGGTCGTGATCACGACGTTCGACCTCGACGAGTACGTCTACGCGGCGCTGCGCGCGGGCGCGCGCGGGTTCCTGCTGAAGAACGCCGGGGCCACGCTGCTGCGCGAGGCCGTGCACGCGGCCGCGCGGGGCGACGCGCTCATCGACCCGAACGTGACGGTGCGCCTCATCGAGGCGTTCGCGGGCACCGCGCACGAGCCTCGGCCGGCGCCGGCGACGCCGCTGACCGACCGCGAGCAGGAGGTGGCCGCCGCGGTCGCCAGGGGCCTCGGCAACACCGAGATCGGGCGGGAGCTGCACATCTCGCTCAGCACCGTGAAGACGCACATCGCGAGCATCATGGCGAAGATCGGCGCCCGCAATCGCGTCGAGCTCGCGATCTGGGCGACCGAGGCCCGTCGGTAGGTTCGCTCGCCCGGGGGACGTCAGCCGTCGAGCTCCTGGAACAGCGTCAACTGGAGCCCGGCCGGCCCTCGCAGCCGCGAGTTGACCGAACGCCACGGCGTCTCGCGGGGCTCGGCGATGAGCTCGGCACCCGCCTCGACGAGGTCGGCCGTGGTCGCCGCACTGTCGTCGACCTCGAGGGCGACGCGCAGCCGGTCGCTGCGCTGCCCCTCGGCCTCCACCCGGTCGATGAACCGCACCTGCGCCGGATTCGACAGCTCGAGGGTCGCCCGCCCCGCGTCGAGGATCACGACCCGCGCGCCCTCGTCACCCTCGTACGCCTCCTGCTCGGGCATGCCGAGCACGTCGCGGTAGAAGGCGAGCGCCTGTTCGAGGTCTTCGGCCTCGACGACGAGCCGCAGCTGTCGGACGCCCGGTGCCCGGCCTGCGCCGGAGTTCTCGTGCTCTCGTTCGGTGGTCATGCACCCATTGTGCGCGTTGTGCGCGCGGCGACCGGAGCGCGTCGGCCGAGGTTCGCGACGACGAGTGCGGCGACCCCGATCATGAGGATCAGCGGCGTGCCGATCTCGAGGGCGACCTGCAGGCCCGCTGCGGTGGCGAGCGCGCCGAGGCCGAGCGCCGTGAGCGCCTGCACGAGGTAGCCGACGACGTACGCGGCCGAGATCACGGCGGCCCGCTCGTGCGCGGGCGCGGTCGTCGTGATGAGGCCGAGACCGCCAGCGAACATGAAGCTGTAGCCGGCGCCCGCGACGATCGACGCGGCGATGAACGCGGGCAGCGAGTGCTCGGCCCCGGCGACGACGAGCAGGCCGAGGCCGGCCATGGCGAGCGCGGGTCCGATGGTCACCGCGGCGCGCGGCGGCATCCGCCGGAAGAGGATCGCGACCGCGCCGATGACGATCGCGGAGAGCGCGATGATCGCACCGTCGACGAAGGCGTTGTCGCTGCGCACGAGTTCGCGCGCGATCTGCGCCCCGAGCGCGAGGAAGATCGCGCCCATCGCGTAGGCGGCCGTGATGCCGAGGGTTCCGGCGACGAACGGGCGGCGCCCTGCACGCGGCATCCGGGGCAGTCGGGGTCGCCAGGGGCCGGATGCCTCGTCGCGGGTGTGCCTGGGCAGCGCTGCCGTGAATCCGGCGACGACGACCGTGACGCCCGTGAGCACCCAGAAGCTGAGGTGCATGGGCGCGGGGGCGTACTGCACGAGCAGCCCGCCGAGGATCGTCGAGAGCGCGAGTCCGGTCGCGGTCGCCGCGGTCGTGGCCGAACTGGCGCGGGTCGCGCCGTGGGGTCCGCCGAACTCGACCATCGCCGCGGTGGCGGGACTGAGTGCGAGGCCGACGCCGACCCCCATGAGCGCCCGCCCGATGAAGACCCAGGTGAGGTCGGGCGCGACGCCGAACGCGATCGAGCCGAGGCCGAGTGCGGCGAGGCCCATGAGGATCACCGCGCGACGCCCGATCACGTCGGAGAGGTTGCCGAAGACGATGAGCACGGGCACCAGCACGATCGGGTAGATCGCGAAGATGGCGGTGGTCACCGTCGGCGGCACGTTCCATTCGGCGGCGTAGAGCGGATAGACCACGGTCGGGGCGCCGCTCGCCCAGAGGGCCAGGCCCGCGACGGCGGCCGCAGTGAGGAAGCTGCCTCGTCTGCCCAAGGTCATGCGGGTCTCCTTCTGAGTTGGAATCACCAAGTTAGCAGTCTGGGTACGAATCTCCTAGTCAGCTTGCTAGAATCGCGGCATGACGACGCCCGCCCCCTCGCTGCAGCGCTGCTCGATCGCGCGCACCCTCGACGTGCTCGGCCAGAAGTGGTCGCTGCTCATCGTGCGCGAGGCGATGTGGGGGCGCACCCGGTTCGCCGAGTTCCGCACCAGGCTCGGCATCGCACCCGACATCCTCGCCGACCGCCTCGCGCGCCTCATCGAGGCCGGCGTGCTCGAGCGCCGCCCCTACCGCGACGAGGGCGAGCGCGAACGCGACGAGTACGTGCTCACCGACGCCGGCCGCGCACTGACCCCCGTCCTCGCGGCCATGGTCGGCTGGGGCGACGAGTTCCGCCCGACGGGCTTCGGCCCTGCGTCGGTCTACACCTCGCGCACGACCGGCGAGCCCGTGCGACTCGCCTTCGTCGACGCGTCGGGCGTCGAGCACTCCCCCGCCGACGTCGTGCCCGTGCGCGGCCCCGGCGCGCTCACCTAGGGGCACGCTCGCACGTGCAGCGCTCGCGGAGCGGCACCCGCGGCGTCAGAGCGGAGTGCCGCCCATGCCGACGGCGAGCACGGCACGCGCCCGGCTGAGCCGCTGCCGGACGGCCGCATCCGAGAGCCCGAGGTCCTCGGCGATGCGCTTGGTCGCATGGCCGTGGCCGTACCGGAGCTCGACGACCTGACGCAGCGCCTCGGGGAGCCCCTGGACGGCGCGGGCGGTCGCCCTCACGATCTCCCGGCGCTCCCACTCGGCCTCCGCACTCGCCACGGTCCCGGCGGTCGCGCCGTCGCCAGCACCGGATGTCTCGGCGACGAGCTCGCCCGACGCGAGGAACGCGCGTTCGCGGCGGTCTCGCCGGTACGCGTCGGCGACGACGCGGCGGGCGATCGTGTCGACCCACGCGCAGATCACGGGCTCTTCGGCGCAGCGGACGGCATCGATGTGCTCGAGCGCCGCGACGGCCGCCGCCTGCGCGGCGTCCTCGGCGTCTTCGCGACGGAGTCCGAGGCTCACCGCACGGCGTCGCAGGCGGTGCGGCTGCTCGGTGAGCATCGCGTGGAGCACGCCGACCGCGGCCCCCGGGGTCGCCTCCGATGCCTCGGCCTGCATGGGTCCTCCACTCATTCGTCGTTTCGTTCGTCGTTCGTCGTTCGTGCCGGCGCGGGCCGCCGGGGAAGGCTCGGGCGCCCCGGAACGGGCGCCGGGGCCGCCGATCGCGAGAGTACCGGATCGCGATGTCACATTCTCGTCGCCCCGACGTCTCTCTTTCGGGACCCATCCGTCGAACCGGCGGGCGGGGTCCGCCGACCCGTGCGAACGCCCGGTGCACCTGGGGGGACCGGGCGCTCCACGGGTCGGCGTCGGGGTGCGCCGGCGCGGCCAGGTGCGCGAATGCCCCGACTGCGTGTCGCAGGCGGGGCATCCGATCGGTGCTGCTCAGTTCGTGCGGCGCTCGTCCCACGGCTTGGCGGCCTGGTCGCCCTTCGGCAACGGCCAGCTCACCGCGACATCCGTCTTCAGCTTGAGCGCGTTCGCGATCGTGAAGAACGTGTCGGTCTGGTCGGTCAGGCCGAGCACGCCGACCGCGCTCGGGCCGTAGGCGGCGACGCGGAGCTGCGAGCCGGTGTGCTGCTGCGAGCCGCCCTCGGCCGAGGTGCCGTACGAGATGCGCAGCGGCGTTCCGTCGGCCGTCGTGAGCGTCGTGCCGAGCCCGGGGGTCGCGCCGTCGACGATCTGCGAGGAGTGGGCGTGGTCGGCGGTGACGATGACGAGCGTGTTCCGATCCTTCTTCGCGAATGCGAGGGCGGCCTGCACGGCCTCGTCGAAGTCCTGCGTCTCGCCGATCTGCCCGCAGGCGTCGGCCGCGTGGTCGCGCTTGTCGATCGAGGCACCCTCGACCTGCAGGAAGAAGCCCTTCTTGTCCTTCTTGTCGTTCAGCAGGTCGATCGACTTCTCGGTCATCGCCTTCAGCGTGACCCCGGATACCCCGAGGTAGGCGGGGTTGGGCTGGCACACCTCGCCGGTCGCGGCGCCCGATCCGCCCACGGCGGCGACGGTCGGCGCGAACCGGGTCGGCAGGTTTCCGGCCGCGAAGAGCCCGAGCACCGGAGCCTCCTGGCTCGCCTTCGTGAGGCCGTTGAGGCCCGCGCCGTCGGTGACGACGTTGTACCCGCGGTTCGTCGCCTGGTCGAGGAGCGTGAGCCCGGACCACTCGCCGGCCTTCGCCGTCTGGGCGAAGGTCGCCGCGCCGCCGCCGAGGGTCACGTCGGGGCGGGTGTCGAGCAACTGCTCCGAGATCGAGCCGGCTCCGCCGTTCACGAGCGCGTCAGCACCGCACGAGGCGCTGTCAGGCCCGTAGCAGCTGCGGGCGGCGACATGCGCGACCTGCACGGCGGGCGTCGCATCCTGGATCTCGGAGGTCGTGACGTCACCGGTGCGGAGCCCGTTCGCCTTGGCGAGCTCGAGCAGGGTCTTCTGCGCGGCCCCGTGGATGTCGACCGAGACGGCGTTGTCGTACGTCTTCGTGCCGGTGGCCCAGCCGGTGCCGGTCGCCGCCGAGTCGGGCGTGTAGTCGGGCTTGCCCGCGAGGGGGTCGCCGTCCTTGTAGAGCGAGTACGTCGTGTACTGCCCGGTGACGGGCAGGGCGTCGATGCCGGCGAGCTGCCCGCCGGCGCCGACGAGGTAGTTGCGGGCGATCGTGATCTCGCTGTCGCCCATGCCGTCGCCGATGAGCAGGATGACGTTGCGGGCCGGCGTGGGCAGCAGCGACTTGGCGAGGTTCACGGCGTCGCCGAATCCGGTCGTGTTGTGGCGCACCGCGCCGCCGGTCTGGTCGGGCGACGGCTGCGACGCCGCGGTCGCCGTGAACGCGGATGTCGCGACGATCGCGCCGGCGCCGAGCACGGCCGCGGCGGACAGCGCCGCGCGCCGCCCGGTGAGATGGAACTGCATGGGGATTCCTCTCGAAACGTATGGGTGAACGGCCGGCGATCGGACTGACCGGGCGGCCGAGCCCAGCGCACCAGCGACCGCCGACGACCGCATGAACTCCACGGGAATCTCGGATGAACACCCCCGGATGGGGGTCATCGGACATAGCGTGGTGGTGTCATCCCGTCTCGAACACCTCCGATGAAGGATCACGCGCATGATCAGACGCCGTCACACCCTCCCCCTCGCCGCCGCGGCGTTCGGCACCGTCGCCGCCCTCGCGCTCGGCGCGGCCCCCGCGGTCGCGGCGCCGGCCGCGGCATCCGGCGATCCGTCCGGCGATCCGTCGGGCGACCGTCACTCGAAGATCACCGAGCTCCTGCAGCGAGGCTCGACCGACCTGCGCATCGCCACCTACAACCTCTCGCTCAACCGCGCGACGGCGGGCGAACTCGAGGCCGACCTCTCGACCGGCGACGACGTGCAGGCGCAGACCGTCGCCGAGGTGATCCAGCGCGCGAACCCCGACATCGTGCTGCTGAACGAGTTCGACTACGTGCCCGACGGCCGCGCCGCCGACCTGTTCCGCGAAAATTACCTGCAGGTGTCGCAGGGCGGCGCCGACCCCGTGGAGTACCCCTACGCGTTCGTCGCGCCGTCGAACACGGGCATCCCGAGCGGCTTCGACCTGAACAACGACGGCGCGGTGGGCGGCGGCGACGACGCCCTCGGCTTCGGCCTGTTCGAGGGCCAGTACGGCATGGTCGTGCTCTCGAAGTTCCCGATCGTCACCGAGCAGGTGCGCACGTTCCAGAACTTCCTCTGGAAGGACATGCCGGGCGCGCTGCTGCCCGACGACCCGGCCACGCCGGCCGCGAACGACTGGTTCACGCCAGAGGAGCTCGCGGTCGTGCGCCTGTCGAGCAAGTCGCACTGGGACGTGCCCGTCAAGGTCGGCCGCTCGACGGTGCACGTGCTCGCGTCGCACCCGACTCCCCCGACGTTCGACGGTCCAGAGGACCGCAACGGCCGGCGCAACCACGACGAGATCCGCTTCTGGTCGGACTACGTCTCGCCCGGCAAGGGGCGGTACATCGTCGACGACCAGGGCCGCCGCGGCGGTCTCGGCATCACGCAGCCGTTCGTGATCCTCGGCGACCAGAACGCCGATCCGCTCGACGGCGACTCCGTCGACCAGGCCATCGACCAGTTGCTCGACAACCGCCGCATCACCGACCCGCTGCCGACCTCCGACGGGGCCGTCGAGGCATCCGCCCTGCAGGGAGGCGCGAACGCGACCCACGCCGGCGACCCCAGTCACGACACCGCCGACTTCGCCGACACCGCGCCGGGCAACCTGCGCGCCGACTACGTGCTGCCGTCGCGCGGGCTGCTGAAGGTGCAGGATGCCGGGGTGTTCTGGCCCGTGCAGTCCGACCCGTTGTCGCGGCTCACCGGCGTCTACCCGTTCCCGAGCAGCGACCACCGGCTCACGTGGGTCGACCTGCGCGTGCCGGGCTGGACCGGGTGGATCAGCTGACTCGCCGTGGTGCGAAGCTCCCCTCACCGGGAACGTCGCACCAGTGGTGGGCGGATGCCGCGGCCGGCCGTCAGCCGGCCGCGGCATCCCAGACGAAGCCGTCGGGGTCGGTGAACGCCCCGCCGTCGGAGTTGACGCGGATGCGGTGCGAGCCCGATCCGTCGGCGTCGACGCCGGCCTGCTTGGCGAGGGCGCGGCGCTTGTAGAGGCCGAGGCCGACGGGGCTCTGCCCGGTCGAGAAGTCCACGTAGCTGCCGAAGCTCTTGCCCACCTCGAGCCCGCGCGCGGTGTAGAACCGCTTGCTGGCCGACACGTCGTCGGCGCCGAGCAGCAGCACGAGGTTCTCGAACGCCTTCGTCGCCGGCCCGGTGTCCTTCTTGTTCGAGGTCGCGAGGTTCCAGATGGCGCCGTCGGGCGCCTGCACGACGCCGCCGAACCCCCAGAGGGACTTCTCCATGGGCTTCAGCTGCGTCGCGCCGGCCGCGATGGCCGCCGAGAACAGCGCCTGCACGTCGGCGGGCTGCGCCACGACGAGCGACAGCGTGAAGCCGCGGAAGCCGCTCGTCGGGGCATCCGAGGCGACGGTGCGCACCTGCGGGCCGAGCTCGAAGGCGTCGGCGTAGAACCGCGCGGCCGCATCGGGATCGGCGGCCTCGATCGTGATCGAGTCGATGGTCGTGATGGTGTGGTCGATGGTGTCCATGCTTCAGAAGCTACGCTCGCACGCGGCATCCGGCTTCTCGATTCCTGATGGATCGGCGGCGCCGTCGGTCTCGATACGGCGCGGGCGCCTCCCCGACCTGCGGTCGGTCATCCGGCGAGCGCCGGCGCGAACGCATCCCAGGCCCGGCGGCGCGCGGCTCGCGGGTCCGACTCGATGCGGTCCGTGGCGTCGATCACGAGCGTCGACCTGGCCGGTTCGTCGTAGCGGGGCCAGGTCGGCCCGGGGTCTCCGTGCTCGACGAAGTGCAGCCAGAGCCGCCGCATCCGCTCGCCCGCGGCCGCGTACTCCTCGTAGCCGCCGAGCGACGTGATGACGCGGGCGAGCGGCACGTCGGTGCGATCGAAGAGGGCGAACATCTCGACGCCGTGGGTCGCGTCGAGTCCGACGAGCTTGAGCAGCCGCGGTGCGAAGTCGAACCGGTACGACCAGACGGGCGCGTGCCGCGACCCGGTGTCGGCCACCCGGGTGCTCGGGTACCAGAAGCCGAAGTCGCCGCCGAAGTCCGCCGCCGAACGTCGCGCCGGGAGGTCGGGCCACACGTCGCGCATCGCCTGCCGCGCGTGCCCTGGCGCTCGGGCGAACAGGTCGGCGATGCGGCTCGGCGTGCGCGG
The DNA here is from genome assembly GCF_040547485.1 of Agromyces sp. PvR057. Lineage (NCBI taxonomy): Bacteria > Bacillati > Actinomycetota > Actinomycetes > Micrococcales > Microbacteriaceae > Agromyces > Agromyces sp. PvR057. The sequence continues at coordinate 765,097 of NZ_JBEPPT010000001.1, read as the reverse complement.
CAGGATGTCGACGCGGCCCCGGAAGATCGACCCCTCGCGGTCGTTCGTGCCGATGATGAGCGGCACGCGGTGCGCACGACCGTCGCGGAACGCGACGAACGGGCGCTCTGGCACGACCGACCCGTCGATGACCGGGGCGAAGCAGAAGGCGCCGGGATACAGGTCGGGCGTTCGCACCTGCAGGGCGACGGATGCCGCGACGAGGTCGTCTGCGGCGGCATCCGCGAGGAGCCGGTCCGGCGGTGCGACGACGCGATCCGGTGCGACCTCCCGCACCTCCTCGCGCAGGAGCGCGAGGTACTCGGCGGCCCATCGCGCCGCGAGTTCGCGCGGGTAGACCGCGTCGGGCGGCGGGCTCTGCGCGATGGCACCGGCGAAGAGCCCGCGCGCCGTCGGCATCGTCATGAGCGTCGTGATCGCGTTGCCTCCGGCCGACTCGCCGAAGATCGTGACCCGGGAGGGATCGCCGCCGAACGCGGCGATGTTCCGACGCACCCAGCGGAGCACGGCGACCTGGTCGCGCAGCCCGAGATTGGCGTCGAATGCGCGACGACCGGTGCTGTACCGGGTGAAGTCGAGGTAGCCGAGCGCGCCGAGCCGGTAGTTGAAGCTCACGTAGACGACCCGCCCGCTGCGCACGAAGCTCTCGCCCTGGCCCGAGAAGTCGCGCGACGAGCCCGCGCTGTAGCCGCCGCCGTGCACGAACACCATGACCGGCAGTGCGGGCGCCCCCGCCTCGCGCTCGGGCGCGGCGACGTTGACCGTCAGGCAGTCCTCGTCGGTCTGCGCGAGCACGGTCACCGGGCGCGCCAGTCGCACGACCCGGGCCTGCGGGGCCATCGCGCCGAACTCCCCCGCCGCGCGGATACCGCTCCACGCCCGCACCGGAACCGGTGCCCGGAACCGCAGCGCGCCCTTCGGCGGGGCCGCGTACGGCATGCCCCGCCACGCGAGCAGCGCACCCTCGCGCACCCCGCGGACGACGCCCCCCGTGACGCGGACCTCGAGTCCGTCGCCCGTTCGGATGCCTGCGGTCATGCTCCGACGCGGCTCACCACCCCATTCAAGGCCCGAAACCGGCGAACCGCCAGGGCCCGGGCCGGAACCGCGCGCGCTGAGCCCACGTCGAGCGGCCTTCTCCCGCGCGCACGCACCGGCGTGTGTCCGCAGGGTGAACGAACGCTGGCAATCCCGTCATTCCCGTGCCGCTCGCGGACGACCGGCGTACCGTGAGGGACCCATCACGATCACACCCACGATCACACCGGGAGCACACCATGGCAGCCGCAGGCGATCTCGCGACGTACCCGAGCCGACGGCGGGTCGGGCTGCAGCATCCGGCGCCCCTGCCGACGGGGCCCGGCCAGGAGTCCGTGTGGGACTACCCGCGACCACCCCGGATCGAGGCCGTCGACGTGCAGGTGGCGATCGTCCTCGCCGGCACGACCATCGTGCGGACACGCGATGTGCTGCGCGTGCTCGAGACGAGCCATCCGCCCGTGTACTACCTGCCCATCGAGGAGTTCGTGCCGAGCACCGTCGCGCCGACGGGCGGCTCGTCGTTCTGCGAGTTCAAGGGCTCCGCCCGCTACTACGACCTCCACGTCGGGTCGCGTACCGCCGCTCGCGCCGGCTGGGAGTACCCGTCCCCGTCGCCCGGATACGAGGCGCTCACCGGTCGGATGGCGGTCTACGCCGGTCTCGTCGACGGCTGCACGGTCGACGGCGAGCCCGTCGTGCCGCAGCCCGGCGGCTTCTACGGCGGCTGGATCACGTCGAACGTCGTCGGCCCGTTCAAGGGCGTGCCCGGCTCGTCTGGCTGGTAGCGCGCGGCCTCGTTGCCGGAACGGCAAGCGAACGTGCCAGCGTCGACCCCGATCCGTAGCTCGAGACATGACTGCAGCAGCACACCGGCATGACGACGCCGCGTCGATGTTCGAGGCGCCGAGCTGGGAGGAACGGTACGCCGGCGACCAGTCGGTCTGGAGCGGCAACCCGAACGCGCAGCTCGTCGCCGAGGCGTCGGGCCTCGCCCCGGGAACCGCGCTCGACGTCGGCTGCGGCGAGGGCGGCGACGTGACGCGCCGGCTCGCCGAGGCCGTCGCGCCCGGCGGCTCCCTCCTCGTCGTCGGCCACGCCCCCTCGGCGACGTTCACCCATCTGAGCGAGAGCCACCGTTCCGCGATGCTCCTCGCCGAGGATCTGCTGCCGGCCCTGCCCGACGACTTCGAGCCCGTCGTGGTCGAGCAGCGCCCGCGAACGATGGTCCGCGACGGCGAGACGGTGGACGTGCACGACTCGACGCTGCTTGCGCGTCGGCGCGCCTGAGCCTGCCACGTCCGGCGGCGTGGCGGCCCGTCGCACCCCTCTCATGCGGGGGTGCGCCGATGCAACGCGTGGGAATACCATGAGCCCCGGAACCTGAGCAGACCTCGAGACGCGAAGCTCCGCATTCTTCGCCGATCTCGATCCGCCTCGGCCGAGAGGAGCCGGGCATGACCAGCGCCGAGATCCGCGACGTCCAGCACGGCCTGCTCGTCTTCATTCCGGGCCTGCCGCCGCGCAGTCGCAACCGGCCCTCGTGGGACGAGCTGGTGCGACGACTACGGCGGGACCTCGCGCCGAACTGGCGCGTCGAGGTGTTCGAGCACAACCTCACGGCGACCTCCCGCGTCGACCTCGACTCGGTGGTGCGAACCCTCGCCGCGCAGATCCGCGAATGGGCGGGCGAACTGTCGGAGGACGTCGAGCCGCCCGACAGCATCCTCATCGCCGGCCACAGCTTCGGCGGCGTCCTCGCGCGCGCCGCGTACCTGCTCGATGCGGCGGATGCCACGGCCCCGACCGACACCTCAGCCGGCCCCGACGGATCGCCGGCCGCATTCGGCCGCGACGCGACATCCGCCGTGAAGGGTGACCCTCGGACGGATGTCGACGATGCCGACGAGCGCGCGCCCGCCCACCGCTGGCCCTCGCTCGTGCGCCGGATCGTGCTCCTCGGCAGCCCGAACTCGGGATACCGCAAGGAGGCCCCCGGCAATCCGCTGACCTGGCGCATCGCCTACGAGCTCGCGACGCCGTTCGCGGACTTCACGATCGAGAAGGTGCAGGCGGGCGGGTACTGGATCACCGACCTCCGCCTGCGCTGGCTCGACGCGTTCCAGCCGGGTACCGGAGCCGCGCGGCCGAAGGTCGTACAGGTGCTCGGCACGGCGGACTCGCTCGTCACGCACTCCGACATCCTCGATCAACGGTTCATGCCGGGCGCGCAGGTGTACGAGATCCCGGGCGCCGATCATGCCGGGCTCATCCGGCTCGACACGGCTCGGGACCCCGAGCGGCGGTACGAGCAGTTGCGCACGGCGATCGTCGGCCGCGACGACGAGACGACCCTGACGGCGACCCCGCCGGCCGATGGGCCGACGGTGTTCATCCTGCACGGGATCCGCGCGGCGGCGCTTCGAACGTGGGTGCAGAAGCTCGGCACCGAGGTCGCGAGCCGGTCGCCGAAGGCCACGATCATCAGCCCCGACACGGGCTACTTCACGGCGTTGGAGTTCGCGCTGCCCGGAACGCGCCGCCGCAAGGTGCACGAGTTCCTCAGGATCTACGGCGATGCCTATGCGAGCCGCGACCCGAACCAGTTCCGGTTCGCCGGGCATTCGAACGGCACGTACATGATGGCGCAGTCGCTCGAACGCGTGCCCTCGATGCGGTTCGACACGATCTACCTCGCCGGCACGGTACTGCCCCGGCGTTTCGACTGGGACCGACTGTTCCGCAACCGCCAGGTCGGGAGCCGAGGCGGCACGGGTTGGCAGGACGGCCGCGTGCGAAGCGACCGCGGCGTCACCGACGTGCCGGTCGGCCTGTTGTGCTCGTGGCTGCGTGGTCTCGGCAGCGTCGACGTCGGCACGGCGGGGCTCTCCGGGTTCGAGAACACCGCACCGTGGGCGATCGACGAGACGCGCACGGTGAAGGGCGGGCACGGCGCCCCGCTCGCGATCGACGACCAGTTGGGTCGCGTGGCCGAATTCCTCGTGACCGGCACGAGCCCGAAGCCGTACGAAGCCGAGTCCGATGGACCGCCCCGCGAATGGAAGGAGACGGTCGATCCGTCCGCACCGTTCGATTGGCTGAGCCGGTTCGTCGGTCTTCCTCCGGTCGCCTGGGGCACGCTCGTGGGCATCGGCGCGCTGGGTGCGACCGGCCTCGTGCGACTCGGGCGTGCGAAGGGCGCACGGGTCGCGGTGGGCACCGGCGTCGGCACGGTCACCGCGGTCTGGGCGCTGCTCCGCTCGGTCTGATGACGGATGCCGCGGGCGGCTGTTCAGCGCCCATCGCGAGCTCGGGTCCCGGCACGGGCGAGCCCGGTGATTGTGCGCGGCCGCCGACCGGAGGATCCTGAGATCCATGAACGACCGTGAAGAGTTCCTGGTCTGGGTGCAGAGCGAGTTCGTGCGGGCCGAGCGGGCCATGTTCGACGGCGACGACGGCCCACGTCGCACGATCTGGTCGAGCGAGGAGCCGATCAGCGTGCTGGGCGCATGGCGCAACGCCATGAACCGCGCCGAGCTGGTCGAGGCGTTCGAGGCGCTCGCGGCGACCTTCTCGAACTGCACGAACTACGCGTTCGACCTGATCGCCTTCGACCTGGTCGGCGACCTGGCGTACACCGTGGGCTACGAGCGCGTCTCGGCCTCGATCAACGGCGAGCCCCGCACCTTCACCCTGCGCGCGACGCAGGTCTACCGCCACGAGGCGGACGGATGGCGCGTGGTGCACCGGCACGCCGACACCGTCTGAGATCCGGCCGGGCGCCCGGTCGCTCGATGTGCGCTCAGGCGCCGCCCTCGGCGAGCAGCGGCGCCAGCAGTTCGCCAAGCGCGCGCTCCGTGTCGTCCACGTCGAGCCCGCCGTCGAAGCGCAGGATGCGCCAGGTCGTGGCGTCGCAGATCGCGATGATCTGCGCCAGCCGGCGCGTGCGGTCCGCGACGTCGAGCGACGGAGGCAGGGCGAACGCCCGGCGGCACCAGTCGACGTGGTACGCCCGGCCGCGGGCGGTGAGCTCCGGCAGCCCCGGCACCTGCGGAGCCTCGGAATAGGTCTTGAGGATGAGCGCGCCATACCGCTCGTAGTGCTCGACCAGGGCTCGAACGGTCTCGTCGGGCGAGGCTCCCTTCGCCGCCTCGCGGGCGGCGGCGATGCTCCCCAGCTCGCGCTCGACGGTGGCGTTCATGAGCGCGGACTTGCTGCCGAAGCGACGGATCACCGTCTGGCCGGTCACGCCGGCGTCGTCGGCCACGTCCTCGAGCCGGATCTGCTCGTAGGGCGTCGTCACGAGGCGCGCGAGCATGGCATCGATGATCCGCTGCCCGGTGAGCTCGGCGGCCTCCGCGCGTGCGGTCATCCGGTAGGGTCGACGATTCATGTTAGTTAAGCTAACATCAAAAAATGAACACGCTGACGGAACACACCGAGCGCATCCCGACCCGACTCGGCGGGCTGCACGCTCGCATCATCGGATCGGGGCGAACGACGATCCTCTGGTCGTCGATGTTCGTCGACAGCCACACGTGGGACGACCTCGTGCCGCTGCTCGCAGACGCCGACGACGAACCCCGCCGCTTCGTGCTGATCGACCCGCCCGGGCTGGGCTCCAGCGATCCGCTCGAGCGTCGCAGCACGATCGCCGGGGCAGCGGATGCCGCGCGCGACGCGCTCGACGCACTCGACACCGGGGGTCCGGTCGACTGGGTCGGCAACGCCTTCGGCGGGCATGTCGGACTGAACCTCGCGACCGATCCCGCTCGCCTGCGCAGCCTGATCGCGATCAGTTCCCCGACCGAGGCGATCGCGCCCGGCCTCCGTCGTAAGATCCAAGTCCTCAAGCCGCTGTTGGAACTGGCCGGGCCCGTCGGGCCCGTGCGCGCCGCCATCGTCGAGGCGATGCTGACGGAGCGGTCCGCCGCCACGCCGCACCTGCGCCGAGTCGTGCTCGACAGCCTGCAGCGCCCCTCACGCAGGAGCATGAGCCTCGCCCTGCGCTCATTCATCCTCGACCGCATCGACGTGACCGACCGGCTCCCCGACATCCGCGTGCCCAGCCTGTTCGTCGCCTCCGACGACCGCGGCGACTGGAGCCCCGCCGACGCCGAGCGGGCCGCATCCCTCACGCCGAACGCACAGGTGCTGACGATCGAAGGAGCGCGCACGCTGGTCCCCCTCGAGCAGCCCGAGGCGCTCGCCACCGCGATTCGCGCCTTCTGGCACGGGCTCGCGGGCTGAACGCCGCCGCGACGAGCAGCACCCCGGTCAGGCGGCGTGCCGCCCGCGCCCGGCGCGAGCCGTCTGGGGCCGCAGCGAGGCGGCACGGCGCCGGTGTCCGGCCGAGTGCCCGGCCGAAGGCAAACCCCCGAGGGGCAGCCCATCGGATGCCGCGACGAGCCCGGTCGATCCCAGACGCTGGTGATCCGCGACCCGCCCGCAGACGCACGGCAGCGCGGTGCGCTCGCCGAGCGATCCGGTCACGTATTCCAGGTGGGTCGTCATGGCGCGGGTCCTTCCTCAGTCGCGAGCGGTGGCATTCGCCCCTCACCCCTAGAGATGCAGAATGCCCCGGATCATGACGCGCGACATCCGGATCAGCACTGAACTCCGCCCGGATCGCACCCTGATCGCACCCTGATCGCGAGCCCGAGGCACGCGAAGGTGGCTCAGCTCACCAGGGCGCGCCGGCGTCGAGCGCCGCTTCGGCGGCCGCGCTCGCGGGCCCGATCCAGGCCTCGCCGTGCCCGGGCAGCACGAAGCGGGCCGTCGACGACCCGACGGCGCCCGCCGACTCCCGCGCCCGCCCGGCGTCGTGGTGGAACATCGATGCGAGCAGCTGCGGCCCGAGCAGTGGTGACGTGCGGTGGCGGGTGACGAGCGCGTCGCCGACGACGAGCACGCCCTCGTCGTCGAACTCGAACACGGCGTGACCGCTGGTGTGCCCGTCGACGAGTCGCATGCGCGGCTGCCCCGGCACGTCGATGCGCTCGCCCCGCATGGGCGGTGCCGTCGCGCTCGGCACCCCGAGGTCCGCGCGACCGTTGAGCAGCGGCACGATCGCCAGCGCCCACGGCACGACGCCCGGCCGCCACGCGTTGCGCAGCACGCCGCCCGTGCCCGCCTGCTCCAGGATGTCGCGTCGCACGTTCGCGAGCTCGAACGGGTGTGCGTGCACGGGCGTGCCGAACTCCTCCGCGAGCCACGCGGCCCCGCCGAGGTGATCGGCGTGGCCATGGGTGATGAGGATGGCTGCGACATCCGCCGGCCCGACCCCGACCGCGCCGAGGGATGCCTCGAGCAGCACGCGCTGGCCCGCGTAACCCGAGTCGACGAGCGTGACGCCGTCGGGGCCCGAGTAGATCACCCAGTTCACGTGTTCCGTATGCGCGAAGTGGATGTCGGCGCTCACGCGATCGACGCGCACGCCATCGAGCGCCCGGTGCTCCCTCGCCCTGCCGACCATGCGACTCCCCCGGCCCCACAGTACGCCCGGCCCCGGATCGATCGGCCGAGGCGGGTCGTCAGCCTCCGACGCAGTTCGGGTCGCCGGGGCTCATGCACGAGTGGCCGCCACCCGGCTCGGCGGGCTCGGTCGGCGCGGGCGGCGGCTCCGGGGCGAACCGGTCGGTCGGCACCGGCACGGCGAGCGTGATGACCAGGCCGAGGCATCCGACGATGCACGAGGCGACGATGAGCCCTCGGCGACGACTGAGTGCGGCGAACACGATGGCGCCGACCAACGCGCCGAGCGTGACCGCTGCCGTGACGAGGAAGAGGTTCTCCTGCTCGGGCGTCGGCGTGGGTCGGCTGGCCCAGATGACGAGGTTGGCCGCGATCCACTGCCAGACGAGCAGCAGCGTGAGCAGTCCGCCGAGGGCGAGCAGCACACCCGCGATCCGCGAAGACGTGCGCCGTTCCCCGCCGAGCGCGGCCGCGGTGAACGCGATGCCGAGCGCCACCAGGAGGGTGAGGATCCCGGCGTCGATCCAGGCGACGGGGTTGCCGAACAGCGCGCCGAGGCCGGCGGCACCGAGACTCGGGATGCTTCGCACGGCGTTCACGACCACGACCGCGACGGGCGCGGCGAGCACGATCAGCGCCCATCGCCCCGGCCGGCCCATCGACCGCAACCCGAACTGCACGGCCGCGGCGAGCGCGATCCACACGAGCACGTTCGGGTCGACGACCATGGCGACGAGCGGGATGAACGCGTCGAACGAGTCGAGCCCAGACGACGAGGCCACCATGAGCAGCACGCCCAACAGGCGGAGCACGACGACGGATGCCACGAGCACGACCGTCTCGACGCCCCGCGCTCGCAGGTCGAACGTCGGTCGGTCGTTGTCGGCCTCGGCGGTAGCGCCGGGGTCGTCATGGGCGTCGGAACGAGTTCCGCTCATCGGGCCAGCCTTCGCCGCCGGCAGCGCGCCCGCCTCAGTGGTGACCCGGAACGTCGTCGCGGCGCCGGGTCTCGATGCGGTGCCGCGCCGGTACGCCGAGCGGCGGATACGGCGGACGGTGGATCCTCCGAGGAGGCCACGCCGCCCCGCGCGGATGATTGTGCCCGACCTCGAGTCCCGCCATCCTGAGACCATGACTGATCCCTATGAGTTCCTGGCCTGGGTGAACATCGAAGTCGTGGCCGCCGAACGCGCCATGCTCGACGGCGACGACGGCCCGCGCCGGGCCATCTGGTCGACGCAGGAGCCGGTCAGCGCGCTCGGGGCGTGGCGCACCGCGGTCGGGCGCACGCAGCTGGTCGAGGAGTTCGAGGTGCTCGCCTCGACGTTCTCGTCGTGCCTCGCGTACGAGTTCGACCTGCTCTCGTACGACGTGACCGACGACTTCGCGTACACCACCGGCTACGAGCGCATCGAGACCTCGGTCGACGGGGTGCCGCGCGCCTTCACCCTGCGGTCGACCCAGGTGTACCGCCACGAGGCCGACGGCTGGAAGATCGTGCACCGCCACGCCGACATCCTCTCGTGACGGCGAACTGAGCGCGGGCCCGCCCGCTGGGCTCATCCTGGCCAGGCCCGGGCGCCGCACGTCGCGGAAACGCAGGAATCCCGCCCGTGCGGTGGAATCCCTTGGGGGAAGGGATTCCACCGCACGAGCGGGATTCCGATCGAGCGGATGCCGCGGCTAGGCCGCCAGCGGCACCGTCACCGTCGCCCGGGGCACAGGCACGATCACGAACTCGCCGTTCGCGGCGTCCACCCGCACGCCCTCGCCGTCGCCGAGCGCGCCCGAGACGAAGAGGTCCGCGATGCGGTCGTCGACCTCCCGCTGGATCACGCGACGCAGGGGCCGGGCGCCGTACTCGGGCTCGTAGCCGCGTTCTGCAAGCAGCGCGACCGCGGCATCCGTCACCTCGAACTCGACCTCGCGGGCCGCGAGGCGAGCGGAGGTCGCACCGAGCATGAGGCGCACGATCTGCGACAGCTCAGATGCACCGAGCTTCTGGAACAGCACGATCTCGTCGATGCGGTTCAGGAACTCGGGGCGCATGGCCTCGCGCACCTTGCCCATGACGCGGTTGCGCACGTCGGCGGCAGAGCTGAAGCCCGAGCCATCCGTCGACGCGACGAACCCGAGCGCACCGGAGCGCGACGCGAGGAACTCCGAACCGAGGTTCGAGGTCATCACGATCACCGTGTTGCGGAAGTCGACCGTTCGGCCCTGGCCGTCGGTCAGGCGTCCGTCGTCGAGCACCTGCAGCAGCAGGTTGAACACGTCGGGGTGCGCCTTCTCGATCTCGTCGAACAGCACGATCGAGTACGGGTTGCGCCGCACGCGCTCGGTGAGCTGCCCGGCCTCGTCGTACCCGACGTATCCGGGAGGGGCGCCGACGAGGCGCGACACCGTGTGCCGCTCGCCGAACTCGCTCATGTCGAAGCGGATGATCGCACCCTCGTCGTCGAACAGCCGGTCGGCCAGCGCACGCGCCAGCTCCGTCTTGCCGACGCCCGTCGGGCCGAGGAACAGGAACGATCCGACCGGTCGACGCGAGTCGCCCATGCCGGTGCGGCTGCGACGCACGGCCTTCGCGACCGCGGTGACCGCGTCGTCCTGGCCGATGACGCGCGCGTGCAGCTCGCCCTCGAGGTCACCGAGGCGCTCGCGCTCGGTCTCCGTGAGGCGGTTCACCGGAATGCCGGTGGCCCGCGAGATCACCGCGGCGATCTCGGGCTCGTCGATGATCGTCGAGCGGTCAGCTGCGTCGGCGGATGTCACGGCACGCCCGTTCGCGCTCGCCTCGTCGAGCTTGGCCTGCACCTTCGAGATCTCGTCGCGGATGCGCGAGGCCTCTTCATAGTGCTCGGCGCTCACGGCGGCGTTCTTGTCGGCCTCGAGGTCGGCGAGTCGCGCGATGAGCGCGGAGACATCCGTCTTCATGCCGAGCTTGAGACGCAGCCGCGCCCCGGCCTGGTCGATGAGGTCGATGGCCTTGTCGGGCAGCACGCGGTCGGTGAGGTACCTGGCCGAGAGCTCGACGGACGCCCGCAGCGCGGCATCCGTGTACTCGACGCCGTGGTGCTCCTCGTATGCCGAGCGCAGCCCCTGCAGGATGAGCACGGCGTCTTCGATGGAGGGCTCGCCGACGCGAACCGGCTGGAACCGACGCTCGAGGGCGGGGTCCTTCTCGATGGTGCGGTACTCCTTGAGCGTGGTCGCGCCCACGAGGTGCAGGTCGCCGCGTGCGAGGCGGGGCTTCAGGATGTTTCCGGCGTCGGTTCCGCCGTCGCCCGAGCCGCCCGCACCGACGACCGTGTGGATCTCATCGATGAAGATGATGAGTTCGCCCTTGTGTGCGGCGATCTCCTCCATGGTCTTGGTGAGGCGCTCCTCGAAGTCGCCGCGGTAGCGGGTGCCGGCGAGCATGCCGGGCAGGTCGAGCGAGATGACGCGCTTCTCGAGCAGGGCCTCTGGCACCGACTCCTCGACGATCGCGCGGGCGAGGCCCTCGACGATCGCCGTCTTGCCGACGCCGGCCTCGCCGATCAGCACGGGGTTGTTCTTCGTGCGGCGGCTGAGGATCTCGATGGTCTGCTCGATCTCGTCGACGCGCCCGATCACGGGGTCGAGCTCGCCGTTCTCGGCGAGCGCCGTGAGATCGGTGCCGAACTTGTCGAGCATCGGGGTCGCGGATGCCTCTGTGCCGGCGCCGTTCGCGCCGTACTGCTCGGCCTCGTCACCGTCGAACCCGGCCTCGACCGTCTCGCGCATCCCCTGCGTGAGGGCCTCGGCGGTGACGCCGGCGCGCGCCAGCACCTGGCCGGCGGGGGCGTCCTGCCCCAGCACGAGCGCGAAGAAGAGGTGCTCGGGGTCGATGTAGGTCGAGCCGGCCGAACGCGCCACCTGGTAGCTGTGGAACAGCGCGCGACTGGCGCTCGGCGTGATCGTGGCCGCGTTGATGTCGGCGACATCGGATGCCGCGGGCAGGCGTGCCTCGGTCGCGGTGATGAGCCGCTCGGGGGCGACGCCGATGCGGGCGACGGCCTGCTTCACGCTGTCGTCCTCGACGATCACGCGCAGGATGTGCAGGGCGTCGAGCTCGGTCTGGCCGCGCTCGAGCGCGAAGCGTCCTGCCTTCTGCAGGATGCCTTGCGTGCGGGCGGTCAGGAACCGGCTGAGGTCGATCGACCGAGCCTGGCGAGCCTGCTCACCCGCGAGATACCGGCTCAGAAACTCGTCGAACGAGCTCGCACCGGCTTCGGGGTTGAAGTCTTCGGGCACCAATCCTCCTGGAACTTGAGTGGCGTACGCTCAAGTTCAACGCGGAGGGGGCTGGCGTATTCCCGACGCATTCCCGATTGGCTAATACATCTACGGCAGGCGCCCAAACGCGTCTTCGACCATCGATAGCCCAGTAGCATTGCGGCCCTCGTAGAAAATAGCTCGAGCGCGGTACAACATGCTTCTGATAGCTCGGACCTCCGGTCCGTTTATAGCGTCCGTCCAGGTCAGCAGGTCGATTTGAATCAGCGCCTGCGTAACGAGTGCCTGAGCGACATGAGACGAGTCACCAATTTGTTCGCCGATCTCAACGCTCCGACGCGCGAGCTTTAGAGCTTCGGCGTCAAGATCAGCTCGTCGCGCGATACTCGCGGCCACGTTGAACAGCACGGCAGAGATATGGTCCGACCGGCCATCGCGATCGTCTAGTGCCGGGGCAAGAACCGATCGCGCCTCGCCAAGCTCGTTCGTGTCGCGCAACATACCGGCAAGCACGATTCGCGCCCAGGCTTCTTCATCGCTCCGCAGATGCCTTCGCTGCACCGCCAATCGGCCAAGCGCGATCGCGCGTTCGTAGTCGCCAAGAAGAAATATCGCTTGCGCTTCTCCTATGTCTATGCGCGACAAAGAGTTCAACACGTCGAGACCATCGCTTGAGGCTTGCTCGGACAGCACCACGCGAGCGCTCTGGAAGAGCTCAATCGAACGCTCGAGCAAGGTTCGATCGCGATTCAGCTCGCCAAGATCTCGCACCGCCCTTGCATGCGAGGTAGTAGTGATGGCGAGGCCGCGGAAATCAGAGATTTCACGCCCGACCCATTCAGCGCGCTCAAAAAGTTTCAAAGCGTCGTCGGTGTTTCGGAGTTCATGCTGACGAACACCCAAGAGATGCGCTGCAATTGCTTCAGCCTTATCTACCGTGTCGAACTCGAGCACGTGTCGAAAATGGCGAGCTGCCTCCGCTCGCTCACCCGCCTGCCAATGGGCCAGCCCTTCCATGAAGGCTAGTTGCCGATCCGCAGCCCCATAGGCCCTCAAGAGTTCAAGCGCAGATTGTGAGTCTGTTCCGCGGCCAAGTCGCTTGGACCTGTGCACGGTTTCGATGAGGGAATCGAATTTAACTTGATCGGCTGGGTGGGAGGCAGAATCGATCGCCTGGATAAGAACTGTCCGCGCCCGGTACCCCAACACCGCTGCGATCGCGAGGCCTAGCTCGGCTTCTGACCTGCGGACAAAAATATCAACGGTCTTGATAGCGAGTTCCGGATAGTTCTGGCGGGCTATCTCCAGTGCCTGCTCGCGTACAGGCGCGGCAACTCGGTGAAGGTTACGAACTCGTTCAAGTGATCCGCTGACAAGCAGATCAATGAAGAAATCATCCACCCATTGATCCGAAGCGTCGCGATCCAGCTCGGATTCAACAAGCTGCACGATCTCTTTGCCGGTCGCGATATCAAAGTAGGGCACAACACCGAGCAGATTGACCGCGACCTGAGCGGGCGACAATTCAGTGGAACGTGCAGCCATCAGATCACTAGTCCGCTTGAGCGCTGATTGAGTGCGTACGCTTTTACGCTTGCGTACGTCTCCGACGCCCGCGCAACCACTGCTGCCGATCGACGATTTATGTAGCGGTTGAGATACCGAACTCGCGCTTCCTCAGCTACCGACCCCACGTCAAGAGTGTCGCAGTCAACAAGGCGGCCGTCTATATCTTCTTTGGCGGTCGTTGTTAATAGGAGCTGTGCTCCAGCAGCGACCAGCGGCCGCAGCGCGGCTCCTACGAGCCACTCCCGGGACGCCTTTGGAAGCTCATCGAAGCCTGACAGCACCAAGAGAACGACCCCTTTCTCAGACACGTAGGAGACAAGGGCCCCCAGCAAGGTCGCCCTAGTCTCCTCCTCACGAGCCTCGGCCTGCACGCTCTCGACATCCAGATTGAGGTCAATCGCCCAGGCGAACAACACATCCGCAGCCGTCTGAATCACGCCGTCCTCCGGCATCCAATGGCGTCCAACTGAGGTGCCAGCAGCGCGCGCTGCCTCGAACAGGCAGTTCAGAACGTCTTCGCGTCCCGTTGTGTCATGTCGGGAGGGCCCAAGAGGTCCAACGAGTGCTACTGAACGCCCCTCAGCAAGTGCGCTATTGGCACTCTTGAGAAGTGAGTCGTGGTTGATCAGCGCCGATCGGGCATTTTCAGCTCGGATGATGGATTCAACATCGCTGCTTACGAGCTTATTCGGAACGCCGATCGGGTCGATTAGGACCTCGATCTGGCGGTCGAACTCATAGTGACCGTTGAAGCCCAGCGAGATCTCAGCCTCAACGAGGCCGAACTGCACACGGAGCTTTGTGGTGATCCATTCGACTAACTCAGCTAGCGCGTCGTCATCTACGTTGACAGGTCGCACGATCTCAAGGGTGAGTTTCACCAGTCCATCCGCCTCAGAAAGGCGAACACCCGAAATTATCTGATGTTTCAGCCAATGAGCTGCCGTAAGCGGCGCATACTCGGTGTTCGTCGTGGGCGTAGGCGTTCGCTCGTTGTGAAGGTCCAGCTCATCGGCAAGGAGGAGTATCGCCGCAAGCAGACGAAGTCGAACCGGCATGCCGTAGAGAGATCGCGTGACAGGGAGACTGTCCACAGTAGGTCGGTAGTATTCCGTTCCATGAGCCTGCGCGAGTTGCGCGATGTACGAGAGCGCCGCATCATTCTGAATACCAGTGTCGATCCCGCCAGACTCGATGATCTCACGCGATCGCTCGGGATGCTGCTTCCGTAGTTGCAGAGCCTCGTCGTCTCCGAGTGGAGCCCTTGCCGCCTGCATACCAATGTCGTGCAACCAGGCCGCCGCTGCCAACATGAACCGCTCGACTACGTTCAGCTCCATACCCTCGGGCAAGGTACGAGCGGCCGCCAGTAGCTCACAGTATTCAGCTACACGCCGGGAATGTCTTTCAGTGTGGTCGGTGAACCACCAAAGATGTGGCACACGCCACCATCGCTGCGTTGAAGTCTCGATCATCGCGAGACACTCAGCCAACTCGACCTTGTTCGCTGTACGAAGGTCGTCTACCAAGGACACGCATTCTCCCGCCGTGGCTCCGGATCCGAGCGATACTTGAGCCTCGGCTGCGGCGGCGCTTGCCTAGTCGCCTACAGCAACGTTAGCCAGACCAATACAGACGCGCCGCCCCCCCAAAAGGGGCCTTGATCTCTACTGTGAAACGCCGTTGCGGTCGGCGCGCTACTGGACAATCTGGCTGGATCTATGGGTGCGCTCGAACTCACTTTGAGCCTCACCCCGCTAGGGCCCTCAGACCGATACCATCCGGACGTGGAGTTGACTGGCGATGAGAGTCGCGCCTATTGGAGCGCGGTGGCGCAGATCATTCCAATCATCGCGCTAGCGATCGTAATTGAGACGCGGGTGCTGGTAGCGCGATGGCGGCGAAAGAAGTTCAGAAAGCACCGTGCGAGCAGGTGGTTCCTAGCCGGCGCATACGGCATCGTGGTCATTTCACTGCCGTTCGCAGCAATGACGGCCATCATAAACACGTCTGTCAGCACGACTTCACGCTGGGAGGGTTTCTTCGTTCTACTCTGGGTAGTCGCAGGGCTATTCCTAGTTGCCTACATTCCAGCGTGGCAGCTCATCACCGTCGCCCTGTATGACCTAGCCCAGAGCGTCGGCGACAGGGTCCCATGGTCGAAGATGCGACGCTTGAAACGCCTGGCAAATGAGGGCGACCTACTGTACGCGGCAGAGATTCGACATGCGCGGGGCCTCCGTATCGAACGGCTTATTCTCCTGGCAGACGTCTACATGGAAATCGTCCCGCTGGAAGTGGAAGCGGATCGATTCGGCTGGCCGTATGCGCTTCGCCGCCGCCACCAGGAAGTCCACGTGAAACTGGCAAATATCTGGCAGCGCGAGAATGTCGCCAAGGAGCAACTTGAAGAGTGGGAGCGACGAATGCATCGAAACAGAACGACCTTCGATACGGCCTTGCTGGAGCGGGAAAAGTCCGTGCTCCGTCAGATGAATCGCAGTATCGCGGATCAACTATCGGGCATCCCAATGTGACATTGGAACGAAATCGCTACTGCCAACCCCCGCGCCTCGAGGAGCCCACACAACGTCTTGACTGGGCAAGATCGCCCCACTCGAACGCGGTGGAGCCCAGAGTCATCCCATACGTCAACGTCGTCCTTGGAATGGTGCCGTAGAGGGAGACGTCGTCGATACGCGCCCCAGCACGGATGTCTGCCACGACGATCCCTGCGTCGTCGCGCCCTCCGGGCGTGAGCCTCGCCAACCGTGACAGCCGAATCGTATCGAGCACGCCCACCGCCACGGCTGCATGTGGCGGTATGCCAGCTCCCCTCACGATGAGGCGGAACCGGCATATCGATTGCTGCCACCTGCGGGCGCGGCCGCAGGCGCAGGCGCAGGCGAGCCGGAACGCGATCACGCGACGCGGACATCTGGGCGGGCTTGACTCTCGCGGTTTCCGCTCCGGGCGCACAGGCGACATACTCGGTCCCGTGAACATCGACCCCGACGCCCGTTTCAGCCCGTATGGCACCACCGGTTCTCTGATCAACATGATCTTCTGCCCCGTGCTGATCGTCGCGGGCCTCATCATCGGTTTCACCCAGGAGCCCATGGGCTTTCTGGTGGCGGCCGTGGGCGTCTTCATCGAGATCCAGTTCATCAGGATCCATCTCCAAGCTCGGCGGCGAGCGGAGGCTCGGCGCCCAGCGACGGCCGCGGAACCGACTGATCTCGACGCCGTTTGAATCACCCCCGCACCGCGATCACCGGCGGCACCGGCTTCGTCGGACGCCACCTGGCCGAACGGCTCGGGCCCGAGGCATCCGTCATCATCTCCAGGCGCACCGGCGTCGACACCAGTGACGTCGACGCGCTCGCGCGGGCGTTCGAGGGGTGCGAGGTCGTCGCGCACTGCGCGGGCATCAACCGCGAGATCGGCGACCAGACCTACCAGCGGGTGCACATCGAGGGCACCGCGAACGTGATCGAGGCGGCCAAGCGCGCCGGGGTGCGCAAGGTCATCATGCTGAGCTTTCTGCGGGCGCGCCCCGACTGCGGGTCCGCGTACCACGAGTCGAAGTGGGCGGCCGAGGAGCTGGTCCGCGACTCGGGCCTCGACCACACGATCCTCAAGGCCGGCATGATCTACGGTCGCGGCGACCACCTCATCGACCACCTCAGCCACACCGTGCAGACCCTGCCGGTGTTCGCGACCGTCGGCTTCCGCGAGAAGGCGATCCGGCCCATCCCGATCGACGACCTCACCGACATCCTCGTCGCCGCGGTCGACGGGCGGATGCCGCGTGAGACCGTCGCGGTCGTCGGCGCCGAGCAACTGCTGCTGTCGAAGGCCGTGCGGCGCGTGGCATCCGTCGTCGGCCGTCGCGTGGTCGTGGTGCCGTGGCCGGTGTGGGCGCAGTACGCGCTCGCGCAGGTCACCGAGTGGACCATGACCGTACCGCTCGTCGCGAAGGCCCAGGTGCGCATGCTCGCCGAGGGCGTGACCGATGTCGCGCCGCCCGCGGCATCCGTGCCCGACGACCTGCTGCCGCGACGCATGTTCACCGCCGAGCAGATCCGTGCGAGCCTGCCCGAACCTGGCGGGTTCGGATGGAAGGACCTACGGGTCAGCCGCTGATCCTGTCACCCGACCGCGGTGGTTGCCGCCATCACCCGGTGACGCTCACACGAGCGCGGGATACGGGTACTCGGCCGAGCGCCTCTGGAACTGCAGGATCGCCTCGTTGCGCACGCGACCGCCCTCGATCTCGATCGCACGGCTGATGGTGTCCGACTCGGCCCACGCCCCAGGGCCCTCCATCACGGTGCGGAGGAACGGCATCAGGGCTTCGCTGATCTCCCACGTGGCCGAGTTCCACAGGTACGACGGGCTGTGGTCGACGGCGTAGTAGTTGGTCGAATCACCGACCGTGAACATCGGGTCGGCGAACGAGGTGGGCCGCGCCCATTCGAATCCCATGCCCTCGTCGATCGAGACGTCGACGATGAGGCTGCCGGGGCGGAAGGCCCCGAGGTCCTCGGTGCGCAGGTAGGTGAGCGGTGCGTTCGGATCCTGCAGGGTGCAGTTGACGACGATGTCGTGCGCGGCGAGGAACGGGGCGAGTGCGACCGGGCCGTCCTCCGTGTTCACGGTGCTCGCGAACGGCGCCTCCGGGTCGTGTTCGAACTGGATGATGTCGACGGACGGGATCGGGGAGCCGACGGCAGCCGTGTCGCGGTTGGTCAGCACGCGCACGTCGTGGATGCCGTGCGCGTTCAACACGGTGACGGCGCCGCGCGCGGTCGCGCCGAAGCCGATCACCACCGCGTTGAGCCGCCGCCCGTAGTCCCCTGTTGAGCCGCACAGTTGCAGGGCGTGCAGCACGGAGCAGTACCCCGCGATCTCGTTGTTCTTGTGGAACACGTGCAGCCCGAACCCGCCGTCGGCCTTCCAGTGGTTCATGGCCTCCCACGCGATGAGCGTGAGGCCCTTGTCGATGGCGTATTGGGTCATGTCCCGGTCCTGGACGCAGTGCGGCCAGCCCCACAGCACCTGTCCGTCGCGGAATTCGGCGAGGTCGGATGCGAGCGGCTTCGGCAGTGCGATGACGTCGGCCTCGGCGATGATGGCCTCGCGGGTGGCCATCGCCCCCACCAGCGGAGCGAGCTGTTCGTCCGAGAAGCCGAAACGCTCGCCGTAGCCGCGCTCGAGGATCATGTTCGCGCGCAGGTCGGCGTCGATCCGCTCGAGGTGGGAGGGATGGATCGGCAGTCGCCGCTCGTCGGTCTTGCGCGAGGTGACCAACACCCCGAGTTTGAGGAGAGCGGGTGTCGGCGTGTTCATGTGGGCTCCAGTTGTGCGGCTGCCGGTGTCGGCTCGAGCTCGCTCACCGGCATCCGTCATGGCAGGTGTAGACCACGGGTGAACCGCCGTCCGTCGAACCGGCGTCCTTCCCTGAGGGTACGTCGTCGGGGCGATCGACGGGCGGATGCCGCGTGAGACCGTCTCGGTCGTCCGCGCCGAGCAACGGCTGCTGTCCAAGGGCGTGCGGCGCGTGGCATCCGTCGTCGGCCGTCGCGTGGTGGTGGTGCCGTGTCCGCACGTCTCTGCGGCTGCGCTCCCCCACGCACTGGGGGCATCGCCGCTGACCTGCTGGTCAGTAGCGTGAGCGCGTGACATCCGGCGACGCGGTCAGTGAGAGCAGGGCGCATCTCGGGTTCCGCTCGGCGTCGTCGGAATCGCCCCCGCCCCCGCCGCCACCTCGGGGCTGGTACCGCGACGCGCGGTCGGCGGCGGTGTGGCGCTTCTGGTCGGGCACGGAGTGGACGGAGTTCCGGCATCCGCGCGATCCGGCCCATGCGCTGCAGTATGTGTCGGAGGGCGGAGTGCTGCCGCTCCCCGCTACGCTGCCGCGCGACGCGCCATCGCGCGCTGCTGATCTTCGGGCGAACGTTCCCGGCCAGTCGGTGATCGAGAAGCTGGTCGACCTCGAGCGTCAAGGGCGCCGACCTGAACAACGCTCCTGGTACACCGGGCTCGTGGGCGAACGCCACGTCGCTGGGCTCCTCGCACAGCTCGGCCCCGAGTGGACCGTGCTCCACTCCGTGCCGGTCGGCACGGAAGGCAGCGATATCGACCACGTGCTGATCGGCCCGCCGGGCGTGTTCACCATCAACACGAAACACCATCCGGGCGGCCGCGTCTGGGTCGCCGGGCACGGTCTGCGCGTCAACAACCAGCAGCAGCACTACCTCACGAACGCGGCACACGAAGCATCCCGAGCCGAACGGGTGCTCACGAAGGCGAGCGGCACCTCGGTCGAGGTCGTCGGCATCATCGCGGTCGTCGGCGCGACGGTGACGGTCAAGGCGCCGCCGCACAGCGACAGCGCGCAGATCGGAGTGGTGCCCGCATCCGCTCTGCTCTCGACCGTGCAGGTGCGCCGCGCCTACAGCGACGAGCAGATCGCACGAATCGTCGCAGCCGCGACGAAGCGCGAGACCTGGACCTCGAGGGCGCCATCGCGCCAGCCCGACACGACCGCGCTGCTCGCCGATTTCGCGCCCATCGAAGCGCGCATCCTCCACGAAGTCGCCGCTGAGCGGCGTGCCCCGCGACCCCAGCGCGCAGCCCGTCCGCAGACAGCCCGGCCCCGCCCGACGCCGACTCGATCCGGTTCCGGGTGCGGCACCGCAGTGCTCGCGCTCCTCGGCGCGATGACAGTCGCCGCGGTCATGCTGTTCGGCGTCACGGTCGTGCTTCCGGCCGTGTTCCGAGGGCTGGCGGCCAACAGCCAAGCTCAGGCCGATGCACGAGCCGAGATGGTCGAGCTGACCGCGGCGGCCGAGCACGCTGCATCCACTCTCGATGAGGCGACAGCGGGCGGTCCCCGGCCTGCCGCGATGACGATCACGCCGGGCGACGCACTGCTGGTGACGGATGCCGGTGTGGTGATCGCCGATCTGCCGGACGGTACGACGGGCACCTACACGGCGAGCGCCGACGGGCTGTCGTACTCGCTGACGCTCGTCGCTCCCGAGTACGGATCGACCGTGACGGTCACGCCCGAGCAGGGAGTCGTCGCCGTTCCAGACTGAAAGCGGGTGAGATCACCGCGGCTCGCCGCACCCGGAGTCAGTCGTCGAGCGAGACCACCAGCGGTTCGAACCGGAACGGCCCGCTGCACTGGCCGAACACCCCGGTTTGCTCGACAGCCACCGGAATCTCGAACGCGTCGTCGACGAGGCGCCACCGGAGAACCGGTGACGCCTCGTGAAGGTGAAGCCCTACCCCTCCCAGGGCACGTCGGGCGCGCGGTAGAAGCCGATGCCCATCTCGTCCCACCGGTCGGCCTGGGCGACGATGCGGCGATCGAAGTCGTCGAAGGAGCGCACCTCGGGCGCCGACCACCCGACCTCGGCGATCGCCGGCATGCGCGGGAAGCTCACGAAGTCGGCGTACTGCGAGACCGGGATGAACTGGTCGAGCGACGTCGGCAGCTTGGTCGAGCCGTAGTATGCGCGATCAGCCCAGAGCGCCGCCTCGACGCCCTCGATCTGCTCCTCGGTCGCGAGTGAGACGCGGCCGTCCGGGCTCGAGGTCACCGAGATCGGATCCCAGTCGTAGGAGCGCTCGAGGTCGACGAGCCCGGCCCAGCTGAGACCATAGGGCACCGTCGAGTCGTACTTCATGTCGAGGTACGAGCGGTCGGCCGGTGAGGCCACCACGGTCGCTCCCTGCGCGAGCGCGTTGCGGAGCTCCCGCACGTCGGGCCGTTCGTTCGCCGTGCCGATCGAGGCCTGGTCGCCGGCGTCGGCCCACCACTGCATGATCGATCCGGCGGGCAGCGGCGAGGCGCCGATCTGGTGCCAGCCCATGACGCGCTTGCCCTGCTCGGCGAGGATCTCCGACGAGGTCTTCACATACCAGTCCATCTGCTCCTGGGTGGTCGACGGCACCTCGTCGCCGCCGATGTGCACGATGTTCGACGAGCTCTGTTGCGCGGCTTCCGTGAGCACATCCTGAAGGTAGGCGCGCACCTCCTCACGGCGTTCGGGTGTGAGGCAGATGGTCGGCAGGCCGACGTCGAACCCGGAGTACGGCGCGACGGCCTTCCCGTCGCAGTTGATCTCGGGGATCGACGCCTTGGCAGCCATCGCGTGGCTCGGTCCGTCGATCTCGGGCACGACCTCGATGAAGTGCTCGGCGGCGTACGAGACGATCTCCTGGTAGTCGGCCTTCGTGTAGAACCAGGGGCCGCCGGTGCCCGGCTTCCAGCCGCTCTGCGTCGAGGCACCGACCTGCGTGAGTTCGGGTCGCGCATCGACGGTGAGCCGCCAGCCCTGATCGTCGGTGAGGTGCAGGTGGAGTGCGTTGTACTTGTAGAGCGCCATCTGATCGATGAAGCGCTTGACGTCGTCGACCGGATAGAAGCGCCGGCCGACGTCGAGCATCGCACCCCGGTAGTCGTAGCGCGGCGCGTCGCTGATGTCGACCGCGGGGATCGCCCAGGCCACGTCGGATGCCCCGGCCGATTCGATCTCGGGCGGCAGGAGCTGTCGCAGGGTGGTGACGCCGCGGAACAGTCCCTCGGCGCTGTGCGCTTCGAGCGAGATGCGCGTGCCCTTGGTCTCGAGTGTGTAGCCCTCATCGCCGAGGGCTGCGTCGCCGCGGGTCGACAGCTCGATGGTCGCCCCCTTGGACGCCCCGGCGGCCCGCTGGCCGACGGGGATCGGGTAGCCCGTGGCGTCCCTCAGCAACTCCGCCAGGCCCTCGCCGACGGCGGCCGAGCCGTCGTCACGGGGGTGCACCTTGATGACGGTGCCTGGGCCGAACTCGACGGGCGCCGCGCCCGTCGCGGCGACGTGCGACGGCTGCGGGATGAGCGCCAGGTCGGCGAGTGGATCGTCGCCCGCCGAGCCGTCGGCGGCATTCGCCGACAGGGGCGTGGCGATGAACGCGAGCGTGCACACCGTCATGGTGGCGACGAGCGCGGCGCGGGGTGTTCTGGACATCGGCATTCTCCTCGAGCATCTGCGGTCAGGTGATCCGGGTTCACTGGAGAACTTGCCAGCCATGATCGATCATGTCAATAGCAAGACCTTTCCAATCATATGTGATCATTATTGGTGATTGAATGCTCACTCGGGTTGAGCACTTGGAGGATCAGCGGCCCACTGGGACGAACGCGAGGTCAGGCGCGGGTGAGCACGATCGCAGCCGGGAACCGCTTGAGCACCGCCCCGAACGGCCCCTTCGCGAGTCGTTCCGCCGCGGCCGCATCGACGATTCGCGGTTGCACCAGCGTGACGTCGCGCCCCTTCCAGCGCAGCGAGGCGCCGTCGGCCGCGATGACGTTGCGCGCCCAGTCGGTCTTCGCACCCCACGGCAGGCCGATCATCACGATGGCGGCGTCCTTCGTGGGCACGACCGCGATCGGCGTCTCGTACGCCGTGCCGCTCCTGCGTCCACGATGACGGATGACTCCCCAGACCGGCATCCACCTGCGCCCGGCCAGGGCGCGGGCAACGGGCGCGGTCGCGTTCACGAGCCGGCGGGGCGGCCCGCCGGCGGCATCCGCGCTGCTGCGTGCTGAGGTCGTGTTCTCGTTCATGCCAAGGGGACGGTTGAGGGATCGGGATCGTGACCATCTGGATGACATTCACACTTGCCGTCACACTCGACCCGGGTGGATCGTCTCTCTTGACATGACCGATTTCGCCGAGCTCTGGACCGCCCACCGGTACGTCGTCCGCGACGTCGCGTACCGGGTGCTCGGCTCCGTCGCCGATGCGGAGGACGTGACGCAGGAGACGTACGTGCGGCTGCTCGCCCGCGGCGACGAGCCGCTCGACGACCCGCGCGCGTGGCTCATCACGGTTGCGTCCCGGCTCTCGATCGATCGGCTGCGTGCGCACGAGCACTCCCGCCGCGCCTACGTCGGGCCGTGGCTCCCGGAGCCGATCGTCACCGATGAGCGGACCCTCCCCGAGGATCGCGTCACCCTCGACGACTCCGTGCGGATGGCGCTGCTCGTCGTGCTCGAGCAGCTGTCACCTGCCGAGCGCACGGCGTTCCTGCTGCACGACGTCTTCGACCTCGACTTCGGCCGCGTGGCGGAGATCCTCGGCGTGAGCCCGGCGAGTGCGCGGCAGTCCGCGTCGCGCGCACGCAGGCGGATCACGGCGCAGGGCGAGGCCCGCTACACCGTCGAGCCTGCGGTCGCCCGCCGCCTGTCCGAGCGGTTCGCAGCGGCCGCGACCGACGGCGACCTCGACGGGCTCGTCACGGCCCTCGCCGCAGACGCCCGCGGCCACTTCGACTCGGGCGGCATCTTCCCGGATGCCCCGACCGGAGTGACGGTCGGCGCAGAGCTGGTCGCCCGGCAGCTGATCGCCAACGTCGGCGGCATGGGCCTGGCCTTCGAGGTCGCCGAGGTGAACGCCGAGCCCGGCATCATCGCGCGCCGCCGCGGCCGGATCGTCTCGGTGCTCGCCCTCGAGTTCGCCGGCGACCGGATCTCGGTCATCCACGGCATCGGCAACCCGGCGAAGCTCGCCCACCTGCGCTGAGTTCGCGGAGCCTGCTCCCGACTACCGCCGGCCGAGCAAACCCGACACACCGGTGATGAAGAGGCCGAGCAGGCCCCATGACATCAGCTTGATCAGCGTGAGCGTGGCGTCGAACCACCAGGGGCCGCTTGGCCGCCACGCCTCCGCCTGCCCGGTGCCGATCGGCGAGAGCACCACGTCGACCGCGTAGAGCGGGGCGAAGAATGCCGGGTATCCCTCCGGCACCGGTGTCGAGACGGCAGTCACCGTCCGAGTGCTCGCGGTCGGCACTGCCACGTCGTGGTCGGTCGGCGTGAACATCGGGGCCGCGACGGCCGTGAGCAGCGTCGCACCGAGCCAGAGCGCGACCAGCCAGAGGATCGCGAACTGGGAGTAGTACCCGTGGCCGATCGTCACCTTCGTCACCCAACGCCAGACCGTTCGGGAGAAGAGCCAGCGCCGCCGGGCGTAGAGCCGATCGGTCGCCTCGAACCGCAGCCGTCGCCCGCCCGAGTCCCTCCCCGAACGTTCGAACGCATCGGCGATGGCGACCCAGGGCTGGATCCAGAACTCCCCGGTCTTCGGTCGAGCGTCGACCGTCGCGGCATCCAGCCATTCCCTCGCATGATCGACGTCTTCGGCGATCGACCCGTCGAGCACCTCGACCGTGAGCTGCCTCGAGGCGAGCCGCCCGTTCACGGGTGTGCGGGCGTCGAGCAGGCCCACCTCCGCCCGATGCAGCCGAACCTCGCCGGTCACGTTCCCGAGATCGCCGAGCCGCAGGGTGCCGACGACGGCTTCGTCGAGCTTCAGGGCCACGCCGTCGTCATCGGCGCCGATCGTCGTGAATTCGGTCAGGTCGAATGCACCCGCGATGGCGGCGGCGGATGCGTCGACTCCGCGCTGCACGCGCGCGTCGCTGATGCGGATGTCGCCTGCGATGTGCGCGTCAGCGAGGCGCAGGCTGCCGATCGACCGGTGCTCGTCGAGCGACAGCTGGAGGTCGCCGCCGATCCTGCCCTGGGACAGGTCGAGCGTGCCGCGGACGCTCGTCATGGTCAGCACCAGCGCCTTCTCGACCTCGACCTCGGTGGCCACGAGCGAACCCTCGCTCGGCCGATCACCGGCGACGGTGACCGACTCGAACCGCGCCGAACTCACTCGAGCCCGCGAGAGGTCGATCGTCGGGGCGATGGTGTCGACGAACTCGGCGCGGCCATCGACACGCGACTCCCTGAGGTCGAGCGTGCACGGAGCATCCAACTGCTCGTCGAGCTCACGTGCGATGCCGTACCCGGAGGTCGGGTCGTAACGCTCCCGCTCGATCGAGAGCTCCTGGATGACGAGCGACTCGGTGATCCTCGCACCGGGGAAGCGGCACTCGCCGTCGGCGAACACCAGGGCGACGTAGAGGTACGCGGCGTTGATCCCACCCATCTCGATCGCGGCGTGCCTCGGCGTCGTGCAGACCGGGCCGCGGCAGCAGGAGACCTCGAGGTCGACGAGATCGATACCCGACTCGAATCGGGTGGTGTTCGCGACGATCCGGCCGGTGCTGCGGCATCCCTCGATCCGCGACCGTCCCGCGATGCGCGCACTGCTGAGCTCGATACCGCGGTCGGCGCACTCCGGGTCGAGGTGTTCGTCGTACCACGTGCAGTCGCTGATGCGGAGTTCGCCGAGCTCGGCGCGCACGGTCTGGATCGTGCCGATGATCCACGATGCGCTGACGTACAGCCCGCGACTCAAGGTGGCGCCGTCGAAGTTGGCGCTCGGAATCCAGCAGTTGTCGAAGTGAACGCTCGTGCCCGTGAGGCCGACGAACGCGGGCGGGTTCTCGAAGCGAACGTTGATGAACGTGAGATCGTGGCCCAGCCTGACGTCGAGCAGGTCGAGCTGCCCGGTGAGATGCACGCCCGACAGGACCAGCTGACCGACCTCCCCAGCGGCCGCTCGGGCGCGAAGCTCGTCGCGCAACTGGGAAGCGTCGAGCGGCTCGAGCGGGCCGTCGTAGCGCGGGTCGGCGACGGCGTTCACGGGCTTCTCTCGCCACCCCCACCCGAGCACCGCCCGAGGGCTGTTGCGAGCGCTCTCGAACGCGTCAGCCCACTGGGGGTCGCGAACGGTGGGCGTGGAGCGGATCTCAAGAGGCACCAGAGGATGCTAGCCGCGTCGCGGGGGCATCCCAGCCGCTGCGGACATCCTGCTCACTCGAACGAGCGGCGGGATCCTCGGGAATGCCGCCCCCTGAAGTGGGGCAGTCCCGGTTCGGCAGCGGCGCTCACCCCCGGGCGTAGGGTCGCGACTGGGGCACGGGGCTCCAGAACTGCACCTTGCGCGACGCCGAGAGGCTGATCATGCGGAGATCCGAATGGGCGGTCGCAGCCGTCGCGGCCGTCACGACCCTCGTGCTCAGCGGATGCGCCGCCACGGCGTCGAGCGTCAGCGAGACGGCCGAGCCCGCGGCATCCGCCCCGGCCATCGACTCGGCACTGCGCGCCCAGCTCGAGGCCGCGCTCGACGAGGGATTCGAGGCATCCGGGATGCCGGGTGTCATCGTGGGGGTGTGGATCCCAGGCGAAGACGAATGGGTGTCCGAGCGGGGCGTGGCCGACGTCGAGACCGGCGAGCCGATCAGCCGCGAGAACCAGCAGAAGATCGGCAGCATCACCAAGACGATCGTCTCGACGGTCATGCTGCAGGTGATCGGCGAGCCGGAATTCGACGTGAGCCTCGACGACACCCTCGACCGCTGGTATCCCGAGTTCCCCGAGGCATCCGCCATCACGGTGCGGATGCTGCTGAACCACTCGAGCGGCACCGGCGAGGCCGGCCGGGCTCAGGTCGACCGCATCTGCAGTGCGCCGCACGCCATCCCGACATCCGATGAGCTCATCGCGGTCGGCGCGGCGACGCCCCGCGCGGACTTCGCTCCAGGTGAGGGCTTCGAGTACGCCAACACGAACTACTTCCTCCTCGGCGGCATCCTCGAGCAGGTCACGGGCGAGGACCTCGCGACGCTCATCCACGACCGCATCACCGAGCCGTTCGGCATGGACCGCAGCCGTTTCGCGCCCGACGGCAAGGTCGCCGCCCCGCTGACCCACGGGTACTCCAGCTTCTGCCCCGACCTCGGCGACCCGGTCGACACCGTCGACTGGTCGAACGGCGAGAGTTGGGCCGGCGGCGCCATGGTGTCGACCCTCGACGATCTCCACGCGTGGGGCGAGGCCCTCGGCGAGGGGGCGGGCGTGACCCCCGAGTTGCAGGCTGCGCGGTACGCGGATGTCGCGTCGATCCCGGGCCAGGCCAGTGCTGCGTACGGCCTCGGCACGGGTCTCGAGCTCGACGTCGAGACCGGGTGCGTCATCAGCGTCACCCACGCCGGCGCCGAGCCCGGGTACGGCTCGAACCTCGCGTACTACCCGGCGACCGGAGCGGTCTTCGCGATCCTCGGCAACGGCGACGGCGGAACCGGCGACGCGACGACGACGGTCCTGCATGCGCTGGGACCGGTGCTGCGTTCGGCGGTCCTCGGGTCGTCGGCCGAGCCCTGCGCTGCACCGCGGGGATGACGGCGACGCCCATCCGAACTCACGACCCGGGCAGCACCGCCGCGATCCCCTCGCCGAGCACTTGCGCGCCCTGCTCCGTCGGGTGCAGTCCGTCGTAGGACATCCCCTCGAGAAAGCGGCCGTCGGCTGTGCGGAGACCGGCCGACGCGTCGACGAACCGCCAGCCGCGGTCGGCGGCGAGCGACTCCAGCTGTGCGTTGTACTGCGCGGCACCGTCGGGGAGCGCATCCATCGGCGGGATCGACGAGACGACGACCGCGTCGATGCCCACGGTCGCCACGATGCGATCGAGGTTCGCCGCCGACTCGGCGAACGGACGACCGAGCGCGACGTCGTTGGTGCCGGCGAGCAGCACGAGCACGTCGGCGTCGTAGGCGGTGACCGAGTCCGCCATGAGCGAGGTCGGCGCGCCCCATTCGGCCCATCCGCCCGCGAACTCGAAGCCCGCGGCGACGACGTAGGTCGTCCACGATTCGGTGCCGAGATCTCCGCCCGGCAGGTCGGGGCTGTTCGCATCGGTGATCGAGTCGCCGACGGCCGCGAACGACGGCAGCACCGAGGGGGTCGTCGGGTCCGGTGAGGCAGAGGTCGCGGGCGGGCTCGAGGCCTGATCCTGCACCGAGCCGGCGCTCGGCGAACATGCCGCCAGGGCGCTGCAGGCGACGACCGACATGACGGCCCAGGCCACCCACCGCATGGCGGAGCGCGTCGCCCGGTCGGTGGAGGGAGCCATGCGTCGAGTCTACGAATCCCGATTCAGGGCCGCGTCGCGCACCGCGTCGAGCACGGCCTGCAGCGCCGGCGAGTCGGCCTGGCTGCGGCGATGCACCGCCGCGATGTCGCGGGTCGAGGCGGGGCGAACGGTCGGCACGGCCACGAGATCCGGATGCAGCGGCGGTCGCCCCATGCGCGGCACCAGCGCGACCCCGAGGCCCGCGCGCACGAGCTCGAGGTGGTTCTCGAACTCCATCGACTCGTGCACGATGCGCGGCGCGTTCGAGACCCCGTCGAACAGCCGTCGCAGCCACTGCCGGCAGATCGTCGAGTCGAACGTCGCGATCCACTCCTCATCGGCGAGGTCGGCGGGGGTGAGCTCGGTGCGGCCGGCGAGCGGGTGCTCGCGGCGCAGGATCACGTCCGCGACATCCGTGAACAGGGGCGTCTCGACGAGGTGCTCGGGCATCGCGAGGGCGAGCCCGCCCCAGCGGTGCACGATGCCGAGGTCGCGCTGACCGGATGCCACGAGCGCGACGGTCTCCCACGGCTCGCTCTCGCGCAGGGGCACCCGCAGCTCCGGATGCTCGGCGCGCAGGTTCGGGAGCACGTCGACCAGGAGGCCGCGCACCGCCGTCGAGAACGCGCCGATGCGCACCTCACCGGTGACCCGACGCTCGGCAGCGCCGCTGCCGCTGCCGCCGGGACCGCCGCCGGTCAGGTGCAAGTCGGCCTCGATGCGCTCGAGGTCGGCCAGCACGGTCGTGGACGAGGTCACGAGTCGGCGCCCGGCATCCGTCAGCACGACGCCTCGACCCACCCGTTCGAGCAGCGCGATGCGGGTGCCGCGCTCGAGGCGCTTGATCTGCTGCGACACCGCCGACGGCGTGAAGCCGAGCGCGTCGGCCGCCGCCGCGACGCTGCCGTTCGTGGCCACCGCGCGGAGTGCGACCACGGCTTCGAGATCGATCATGCAGCGATGCTACCGAATCAAGCAGAGAAACGATCGCTGGTGTTTCCGGATGCCGCGGGCGAGGGTGGAACCATGACGAGACGCGACATGCTGCTGGCCGCCGCCGTGGCCACCTTGTGGGGTTTCAACTTCGTCGTGATCGACTGGGGCATGGAGGGCATCCCGCCGCTCTTCTTCGTCGCCGTGCGCTTCGCCGTCGTCGCACTCGCAGCGGTCGTCGTGCCGCGTCCGCTCGCGAGCTGGAAGACCATCGTCGGCATCGGGCTGTTCATGAGCCTCGGCCAGTTCGCCCTGCTCTACACGTCGATCGCGCTCGGCCTGCAGCCCGGCATCGCGGCGCTGCTGCTCCAGGCGCAGGTCGTGCTGACCATCGTGGTCGCCGCACTCGCCCTGCGCGAGCGCCCCACCCGCATGCAGACGATCGGCGTGCTCGTCGGCACCGTCGGGCTCGGGGTCGTTGCCTTCGGCCGCGGCGGCGACGCACCGGCGCTCGCGGTCGTGCTGTGCCTGCTCGCCGCGTTCTCGTGGGCGATCGGCAACGTGATCTCGCGCCACGCCGGCCCGGTCGCGCCCGCGAAGCGGCTCGGCGCCCTGTCGCTCACGGTATGGTCGTCGCTCATCGTGCCGCTGCCGGCCCTCGGCCTGTCGGCCCTCATCGAGGGGCCCGATGCGATCGCCGCCGGCATCGCGGCGTTCGGCTGGCGTCCGATCGTCTCGACGCTGTACACGGCGGGTCTCTGCACCCTCGTCGGCTACGCGATCTTCAACGCGCTGCTCGCGCGCAACCGCTCGGCGTCGGTCGTGCCGTGGGTGCTGCTCGCACCCGTCGTGGCGATGGCATCCGCGGCCCTGCTGCTCGGCCAGGTGCCGAACCTGTGGGAGACCCTCGGTGGCCTCGTGCTCGTCGCCGGGGTGTTCGTCGCGAACGCGCCCACCCGGCGCGCTGCGCGACCGGTCGCGACGCGAACGCCGGCGCCGGCCGGGCATCCGTGCGGGCACTGATTCCCCTGCGCGCGCCCCCGCCATACCCTCGGAGCAGACACCGCGATCGGAGGGCTCCATGACCGGTTACACCAACGACTGCCTCGCCACCGTGCACGTGACCGAAAGCGCGACCTGGTACATGTTCACGTCGGCCTTCAACAACGGCTTCGGAGAACTGCATGGGAGCACCGACGAGGGCACGTCGACCGTCTGGTCGTCGGCGCACGGCCTGCGACTCCTGCCGGGCACCGACCCCGCCGCACTCATGGTCGAGGTGGCCATCACCACCACGACACGTCGACAGCACGCATGGAACGAGGCCAAGGGCACGGTCGGCGTGCGCGCGCCGCTCACCCGGGTGACGTTCGGCGAAGGCGGCGAAGCGCGCGTGGCCTGGGCGCTGGACTTCTCGAACGTGCCAGACGCGAACTTCCGCACGGACATCGACGAGCCGGGATTCCGACCGGCGCTGCTCGCCGCACTGGCGCCAGCGCTGCGCGGCGCCGCCCCGTTCGTCATCACCCCGACCGTGCCGACCGGGATGAACCCGAAGATCGGCGTCTACGGCCACAAGAAGAAGGCGTCGGCCGAGGCGTTGATCGCGGCCGTGATCTTCCTCCTCCCGGGGTCAACGGTGCCGAAGATCGTCGAGGTGACGCCTCGTCCGGCGCCCAACTCCGGCTCAACAAGCCGATCCTCGATCTCGCCATCGCCGGCATGCTCGCCGAGAAGGGCCTCAACGCACCGCCGGAACGCAGGTTCCGCGACAAGCCGCTCACGTTTCTCGAGCGGATGTCGGTGCAGCTGCGGGAGAACAACGTGCTGGCGACCGGGCGCCTGCGCACGGAGTTCATCGGAATCGACCACTCCATCGACGTCGACCTCGTGCTCCAGGCGGAAGCGACGAAGGGGGCGCTCGCCTTCCGCCTGATCGATTCCTCGGTCGACAGCACGAGCGTGCTCGTCGACGCTGCGGAGTTCTTCGGCGAAGGCATCATCGGAAGGACGCTGCGAGACGAGGTGCGGGCCACGCTCGACGGCGCCGCAGCGGCATCCATCGACCCGGATGCCCTGGTCGGCGATCTGAGCGCAGGGCCGTTCACCGTCTTCGCCGATGGCCGCGTCGAGCATCGGGCTGACGGCATCGGCATTCCGTTCACCGTTGCGGGCCTGTCGCAGCGCGTCGCGACCCCTCCGTATGCACGCGGCCATCGTCTCAGCCGAGAGGTGCATCTGCCGAGCGGATGCCGCTACGGCGACGCCATCGCCGACCGCTCCCTGCGGAAGTTCGCCACGCCCGAGCAGGCGATCGCGGCGGGCTACGACGGATGTGCGAGCTGCCTGCCCGCGTTGAACAACTGGGATGAAGGACGCGCGTACGTGACGGCGAGCGGCCCCGACGACGGCACCGTTCCCACCGTGGTGCTGCGCATCGCGCCGGGTGCCGTGCGCAGCGGCATCCCGCTCGACGCGCTCGAGGAACCGGTGCCGCTCCGCAAGACCGGGCAGGTGCGCGGCATCGCCGTCTTCGGGGGCACCCTGAAGGGCCTCGTGCCCGGCGAGTGGGACGTCGACAACCGCTGGGGCGGCCACCAGCACGTGCAGCGCGTGACGATCTCGCCGGTGCAGCGCACCGACAGCACCGGCGCGGGCACCCGGCTGAACTACCTGCGCGGCGAGGACCGTCTGATCGTGGACCCGACGTCGTAGTCGCATGCGAGCACCCGGCCGGCAGCCGATCGGCCGCGCGATCCCAGGGCTCGGATGCAGGTGACGGGCACCGTGGGTCGCGCCGTGAGCGCGACCTACTGCCGCGCATCGATGATCTGCTCGAGCACGCGTTCGTACGCTCCCGGCCCGATCGAGATCGCCCCGGCGTACGGATGGTCCATGTCCGCCGTGACGAAGATGACGAGCCCGACGAAGAGCGCGAGCAGGCCCGCCATGACCAGGTGCAATCGGGGGTTCCCGAAGTGGATGAACGCGATGAGCACCGCGTTGACGGCCGCCCCGACCCAGATGACGAGCCAGAAGAGCGGCGGCAGGGCGAGGGCGGTGGCATCGATGCGGGCTCGTCGCGACTCGATCAGGTCGTCGAAGGTGGCGAGCGCCTGCTGGAACTCCGCCTGATCACCGCGGGTATCGGCCTCGACCGTGTGCAGGAGCCGTTCGAACTCGTCGATCTGCGCGTCGCTGGCGTCGGGCAGGACCCCTCGCGCCTGGTCGGGGAAGTCGGCCTCGATGACCGTGTGCATGTACTCGTCGAGCACCCGTTGCATGGCCCCGTTCAGCCCGTCGGGCAGTCCCGTGGTCGCACGGTAGAGCGCTCCGGCATCCGCGGCCTCCTCGATGGTCGCCTTGCGCGTGTCGGCGAAGTTCTCGTAGACCGACACCGCGACCAGCGCGAGCAGGATGCCGAAGAAGACCCCGAACGTGCCGATGACGTGGGCGAGCGCGCGATCCCATTCCTTGAAGTCGGTGACGTACCGCTGCACGACCGGCCGCAGCCCGATCACGACCAGGCACGAGACCGCGACGAACCCGCCCACGAACAGCGGGAGCAGGATCCAGACGCTCGTGTCGTAGAACCAGGTCATGCTCGCTCCCTCGCCCCCGCGAAGGACGGGCGGCGCGGTGCCCGTCGCTGTCGCTCAGACTACGGATGTCGCGGCCTCGCGCGCCATACCTGGAGCGCGATCGGGAACTCGTCGCCTGGAGGTCGGATGCCTTCGGGTGGACCGGTGCACGCCGGGTCCGGCGCCCGCTGCGAGCAACGCCGGCGGCGACACCGTGCGGGCCCACCTGGCGCCCTAGGCCCAGCCGAGCTCCCCGAGCCGCTGGTCGTCGAGGCCGAAGTAGTGGCCGATCTCGTGCACGAGCGTGATGCGCACGCGGGCGCGCAGCGCGTCGAGGTCGGCGCTGTGCTCCGCCATGGTGTTCTTGAACAGCGTGATGCGATCGGGCAGTTCGCCGTAGCCGTAGACGCCGCGCGTCTTCAACGGGCGCCCGCTGTACAACCCGTACAGCCGCGGACGCTCGCCGACCGGCTGGTTCGCGGTGAGGATCGCGACGTTCTCGAGTCCCGTGACCATCTCGTCGGGCAGGGCGTCGAACTCGTCGGCGACCATGCGTTCGAACTCGTCATCGGAGATCTCGACCATGAGCCCATTCTGCGCGCGGGGCAACGCGCGATGGGCGGTGTTCGCCGTGAGCGCGAAGCGCCGCAACCCCTGCCCTCGGATGCCACGCTCGCCATAGGCTCTGCCGCATGACCATTCAACGCATGGACAACGTCGCCATCGTCGTCGGCGATCTCGACGCGGCCATCGAGTTCTTCACCGAGCTCGGCCTGGCCCTCGAAGGGCGCGCGCTGATCGAGGGCGACTTCGCCGATCAGACGGTGGGGCTCGACGGCATCCGCAGCGAGATCGCGATGATGCGCACGCCCGACGGCCACGGCAGGCTCGAGCTGACCAAGTACATCGCGCCCGAAGCATCCGCTCCGGAGCCTTCGATCCCGGCGCCCAACACGCTGGGCCTGCACCGGGTGATGTTCGCCGTCGACGACCTCGACGACACGCTCGCCAGACTGCGTCCGCTCGGCGGAGTGCCGCTGCGCGAGGTCGCGAACTACGAGGACCAGTACCGGCTCTGCTACCTCCGCGGGCCGGCCGGCATCATCGTCGCGCTGGCCGAAGAGGTCGGCTGACCGCGGCATCCGGCACCCGGGTCCGGTGACGGATGCCGCGTCTCGCCAGGCGCGCACCGCGCAACCCGGTCGACATCGTCGGACGTGGCCGGTAACGTCCCGTGCGATCGCAGTCGGAGAAGCTCGACGAACGGGGACCACATGTCAGACGTGCTGCTCTTCCACCACGCGCTCGGCCGCAACGAGGGCCTCGAGGCCTTCGCCGACGAGCTGCGGCAGGCAGGTCACACCGTGCACACGCCAGATCTCTTCGAGGGGCGCACGTTCGGCACGATCGCCGAGGGCGTCGCCTACGCGAAGGAGACCGGCTGGGACGAGATCATGGCCCGCGGCCGGCGTGCGGCCGAGGCGCTGCCGAACGAGCTCGTCTACAGCGGATTCTCGCTCGGCGTCGTGCCCGCCCAGATGCTCGCCCAGACCAGGGCGGGCGCCACGGGCGCGCTGTTCTTCTACTCCTGCCTCCCGCCCGAGGAGTTCGGCGAGTGGCCGGCGGGCCTGCCCGTGCAGATCCACGGCGCAGACGCCGACCCGATCTTCATCGACGAGGGCGACGTCGATGCCGCCCGTGAACTCGTCGGCATCGCCGATGACGCGGAGCTCTTCCTCTACCCGGGCGACCAGCACTACTTCGCCGACTCCAGCCTGCCGAGTTACGACGCCGAGGCGACCCGGCTGCTCACCGAGCGGGTGCTCGCGTTCCTCGCCCGCGTCGGCTGAGGCCCGCAGCCCGGTGCGGATGCCGCGGCGACCTGCCCGAGGCATCCGGAGGTCACATCCCCCGGGCCGTCGATCGCCGGCCGCTAGGCTGACGCCGTGATCGCCGCCATCGCCCTGACCGTCATCCTCGGAGTGCTCGCGGTGTTCCAGCTCGCGCTGGCCCTCGGCGCACCGCTCGGGCGCTTCGCGTGGGGCGGCTCGCATCGCGTGCTGCCCGCCGGGCTGCGCATCGGCAGCCTCGTGTCGATCGTCGTCTACGCGCTCATCGCCGTGCTCGCACTCGACCGGGCCGCGGTCATCGACGTCGTGCCCGATGTCGTGTCGACCGTCGGCATGTGGGTGGTGTTCGCCTACTTCGTGCTCGGCATCGTGATGAACGCGATCTCCCGCAGCAAGCCCGAGCGGTACACGATGGCCCCGATCTCGGCGATGCTCGCGGTGCTGAGCCTGATCGTCGCGGTGGGCTGAGCGATGGCCGTCCCCGTTCCCATCGACGTCGACACCTGGAACCGACGCGAGACGTTCGAGCACTACCGCAACCGCGTGCCGTGCACCTACGCGATCACGGTCGAGCTCGACGTGACGGCCTTCGCCGAGGCGCTTCGGCACTCGTCGCGCAAGACCTACCCCGCGCAGATCTGGGCGATCGCGACGGTCGTCAACCGGTACCGCGAGTTCCGCATGGCGGTGACGGATGCCGGTGAGCCCGCGACCTGGCCCGTCGTGCACCCCGCGTTCACGGTGTTCAACCCCGAGCGCGAGACGTTCGCGGCCGTGTGGACGCCCTACGACGAGGACTTCGGTCGGTTCCACGACCGCGCCGCCGACCTGCTCGCCACC
Organism: Agromyces sp. PvR057; assembly: GCF_040547485.1. Taxonomy (NCBI): domain Bacteria; kingdom Bacillati; phylum Actinomycetota; class Actinomycetes; order Micrococcales; family Microbacteriaceae; genus Agromyces; species Agromyces sp. PvR057. The sequence continues at coordinate 729,685 of NZ_JBEPPT010000001.1, read as the reverse complement.
GCGTCGACCGCGACGACGATGTTCCCGCAGGGCGACCTGCCGCCCGACGCGTTCGACGTGTCGAGCCTGCCGTGGACGAGCTTCACCGGCTTCACGCTGCAGATCGACGGAGGCAGCGGCCACCTGCTGCCGATCTTCACGCTCGGTCGCCACGTCGAGCGCGACGGCCGCACGATGCTGCCGCTGGCGGTGCAGATCCACCACGCGGCCGCCGACGGCTTCCACACGTCGCGGCTCGTGCGAGAGCTCGAGCAGTTGCTCGCCGATCCGCGCTGGGTGGACGCCTGACCGCGAGCGACGTCAGGCCGCGTCGGCCCCGCCGCCCTCGACGGCGACGATGCGATGGTCGTCGGCGTGCGTGAGCTCGGTGCGCAGGAACAGCTCGTCGGTCGGCAGCCGCAGCTCGAAGCGCGCGTAGGGCGCGACGCGGAGGTCGCCGTGCTCGACCTCGAGGTCGAGCACGTGCCCGCCGACGCTGCGATCCTCGCTGAGGAAGTGCAGGTGCAGCCCAGCGACGGCGATGCCCTGGTAGATCGCGGGGGTCCAGAACCCGACGAGGGTGCCCCGGATGTCGCGCACGACCGTCTCGACCTGTCGGCTCGTCACCTCGGCGAGCGGCGGCAACGGGCGGTGCTGGCGCGAAGTCACCCGCACGCGCACGTGCGCGAGCACCCCGTCGAAGCGCACGGCGTGGAACAGGTTGCGACTCACGAGCTTCGCCTCGACGCCGGCCGTGAAGCCGGCGAGGTCGCGGCCTCGCACGACGACCCCGGCGAGCACCGGGAAGCGGCACACGATCGCGAACGGCAGCACCTCGTCGTCGAGCATCGAGACCGGCGCGTTCTCGACCGTGCACTCGATGACGGCACCGTCGAGGATGACGACCTCGCCGCCCAGGTGGTCGACGCAGCCGAGGCCGAAGTCGCCGAGCGTTCGCGCCTCCGAGACCCGGATACCCGACTCGTATGCACCCGCCAGCAGCGCATCGAGCACCGCGAACTGCGTCACGGCTGAACCTGGCACGAGCGACGGAGTCCTCATTGTTGGAGCGTACTCCCGGGGTCGCGCGCCACGCGGCTCCCCGTCGAAGGGTCAGCCGAGCCCGGCGCGCTCCTCCGCGGCATCCGCTTCGCCCTCGACCGGTCGGCTCGACAGGCCGACCGAACCCGCACCGGCCCCCTTGGAGAGCGCGGCCGCGACCGCGACCGACTCGTCGACGTCGGGGTACTGCGGGCGGAGGTGCACGGCCTCCTGGCGCTTCTGCTCGCGCTTGGCCTTGCGACCGGACGCGACGAGGTTCAGCGCCTCGACGAGGATCGCGAACGCCATGGGCGCATAGATGAGCGCCTTGTCGATGTGCACGCCGAAGCCCTCGGCGATGAGGAACACGCCGATGAGCAGCAGGAACGAGAGCGCGAGCATCTTCACCGTGGGGTGGCGGTTGACGAACGTGAAGATGAACCGCGACGCGAACAGCATGATGCCGAACGAGAGCACCACGACCGTCACGATGACGAGGAGGTTCTCGGTCATGCCGACGGCGGTGATGACGGAGTCGAGCGAGAAGACGATGTCGAGCAGCAGGATCTGGATGAGCACCGAGCCGAACGTGATGCGCTTCGGTGCGGCACCGTGCTCCTCTTCGGCGCCCTCGAGCTTGTGGTGGATCTCGGTGACCGCCTTGTAGACGAGGAACAGCCCGCCCGCGATCAGGATGAAGTCCTTCACCGAGAAGCCCATGCCGAACCAGACGACGACGTCCTCCTTCAGCGTGATGATCCACCCCGCGAAGAAGACGAGGATCACGCGGATCACCATGGCCAGGGTGAGGCCGAGGTTGCGGGCCCGCGCCTGCTGCTCCTTCGGCAGCTTCGACGCGAGGATCGAGATGAAGATGACGTTGTCGACGCCGAGCACGATCTCGAGCACGAAGAGCGTCACGAACACGGCGATCAGGTCGGGCGTGAAGGCGAAGGAGAAGTCCACGCGCCCAATCGTAGAGGGAGGGGCCCGGCCGCGCCGCAGGTGGCCGCTTCGAAGCGGCCGGCGTAGCATCGGCCCGCCCCGCTGCGCGATCGGAGGACGCCATGACCGGCACCGGAACCGCCGAGGATCCGTGGCAGCTCACCACGGCATCGGGCACCAGCACGTACACGATGCACCGCGACGAGTCGTCCGATCCGCCGGTGCTCGTGTGCCAGGTCGGGTCGACGACGTTGAAGTACCGCCTCAGCGCGATCGACGATCTCGTCGCCTGGTTGCGCGAGCAGGGCGACTGGGTCGACCTCGGTGCCGCCGACGAGCAGAAGCCCGCGCAGCCCGGCACGGTCGAGGCATGGGGTCGCGACGAGGCGAATCCCGTCGGTGGGTGGTACGGACTCCGCAAGGGCTACCGCGGCAGGTTCGGCATGTACCTGCCACCGCTGCTCGAGGCGCTCGGGCTCGCCGAACTCACGCATGAGAAGCGCAACAACCGGGTTCGCGCGGTCTGAGCATCACCCGATGGCCGGCGACCGCCGAGCTACTCGGTCGGCGGCGCCGGCGCGTACCTCGCCGCGATGACGCCCGACTCGTACGCTTCGACCGAGAGCAGACGGAGCCCGACCGGATGCGGCGAGCGCAGCCGGTCCTTCGCGTTGCCGACGATGAACGGGTGGATGCCCGCGTGCACCTCGTCGACGAGCCCGGCGTCGACCAGCGTCGCGGCGAGTTGCCCGTAGCCGTGCGAGATGAGCGAGTCGTACCGATCGCGCAGCCCTCGCACGGCTTCGGCCGCGTCGCCCTCGATGAGCGTCGCGTTCCAGTCGAGCGGGCCCTTCAGCGTCGTCGAGGCCACGTACTTGGGCAGCGCGTTGTAGTGCGCCGCGAAGCCGCGGTCGTCGACCTGCTTCGGCCAGTACTCGCGGAAGAACTCGTAGCTCTCGCGGCCGAGCAGCACCGCGTCGGCGCCGAAGACGAGCCGGTCGGAGGCCCGCTCCAGCCCGGGGTCATGCTCGTCGAACCAGTGCTCCATCTGGTCGAAGACCCCGTCGAGCGTCATGTCGAATGAGATCGTCACGGTTCCCATGCCTTCCAGCATGCGCCGGTGGGCGACGGATGTCACGGTCCGGCGCACTCGGACGCGTCGACGCTTGCGCGGGGTGCGCCGGCACCGACCGTCAGGGTCAGGCGTCGAGTTCGACCTTCGCCTCGAGGCCGAGGTACGCGCCGTAGCGGTCTGCCGCCTCCTGAACGGCGTCGACCTCCCGCGGTCGGAGCGGTCGGTATGGCCGCACCGCGAACCTGACGGAGGACGCGGTGAGCGTCCGTTTCATGGCGGCGACGAGCTGTCCGTCGACGAGGGCCATGCCGATCGCGGCCTCGCGAGCTCGTGGCACGACGCCATCGGCATCGAGCACCCAGCGCGAGTCCTGGTATCCGCGGTACATCTCGTCGAGCACCTGCAGCAGGTGTCCGGCCGGCCCGTCATCCGTCGGCGGCGCGGATGTCGGCAGGTCGCCGCTCGCATGCCAGTACGTGCGTCCGTCGTGCTCGAAGGAGTCGAGCCGGTCGCCTACGGCCGCGATGCCTCTGCGCACGTCGGTCACGGTGAGGGTGGCCCAGTATGCGAGGTCGCGCTCCGTCGCGGGCCCGTGCGCGGTGAAGTACCGCAGCGCCAGCTCGGCGAGCGCCTCATCGTGGTCGAGACGGCGCGGGTCGGGCACGCGATCGGCGAGGAGCGCGTACGTGTGCTCGCCGTCGCGCGGTGCGCCGCTGCACACCAGGCCGAGCACTTCGAGCCGCCCGAGCAGCAGCATGAGCTGCTGGCCCGTGAGCTCCTCACCTCGTTCGGCGAGCGCAGCGGCGACCTCCGGACGCGTCCGATCGGGCGATTCGGCGAGCATCGCCACGACCGCGTCGCCGAGCGCGTCGACCCGGTCGGCGATGGGCTGCAACTGCTGCTCGAAGATCGGCATCACCCGCGGCCTCGTGAGTTCCTGCAGCCAGAGCGCGTCGTCGGCGTGCACGTAGTGCCAGGTCGAGCGCAGCACGTGCAGGCGCAGCACCCGACCGTCGGCGAGCGCGCCGGCGAGGTCGTCCCGGGCGGGCGAGGCCGTGCGGGTCGCGACCGCCCATGCCGACTGCGATGCGTTCTCGGCCTGCACGGCGCCGAGCGCCCGCACGACGTCCTCGGCCGTCCCCGACGGCGCCACGAGTCGCTGCGCGTGCAGGCGTCGACGGGCGATGTCGCGATCGGTGGTCACCCTCGCAGCGTATTCGGCCGCGCGGTCGGTGAATACCCGGATGCCGCGAAGCTCGTCGCGGCGTACCGTCATCAGCGTTCCACCGAGGAGGAGCCATGAGCGAGCGCACCGTCGCCGAGCCGGGCGACACGGACACGAGATGGATGACGCGGCGAGCCCGCTGGACGCACATCGCCGTCGGAGCGGCCGCAGGCCTCGCCTGGGCCGGCGCCCTGCGCGCGTGGATGGCCGAGCTCAGCGGACCAGCGTCGTCGTTCTCATGGGGCACGTTCGAGGGCGTGCTGCTGCCCGGGCTGCTCGTCGGGGCGGCGTTCGGCTGGGCCTCGGGCGTCGGCCCCGCGGCATCCGTTCGCGAACGACGGATGCTGCGATGGTGCGCCGCAGCCCCCCTGGCGTTCGCGATCGCGCCGATGCTGCGGCCCGGCGCCCTGGCCGATTTCCTCCAGGAGGGTCTCGGCGGCGGAGCGGTGCTCGTGGCGCTCACCGCGATCGGCGGCGGCTACGCGCTCGGCGGCGGGCGCCCGCTCTGGACTCGGATCGTCTGCGGGGTACTCGCGTTCGGCATCTCGCTCGCCGGGGCTCTGTTGACCGGCCCGTTGCTGCGCGGCAGTGCGCTCGCGCTCACGACGCCGCGCGGCGCCTGGCTCGCGGCCTTCGACCTCGCCCTCATGTGCACGCTCGTCGTCGCCTCGGCCATCCCGTTCCGCCGGCTCTCCCGATCGTCTCCGCGGCGGCTAGCCTTGGCCGGGGCGCACGACGAACGGGAGTGACGATGCACGAGCAGTCGACGCGGCACGGCGGGCGCGCACACGCACCGGCCGATCGGTGACGGGCCCCGACGCGAGGCCGACCCGCCGCATCGAACTGACCCTGCACCGGCCGTGGTACGCGCTCTACTGGGGCATCAGGCCGACCCTCGTCATCGGCGAGCGCGGGCAGCCCGCGCAGTGGGGCGTCGGCACCTGGCAGGTCGCCGCCGAAGAGAACGTGATCGTCGGCGTCTACCTCTTCAACCGCGTCTGGCGCTTCGGGCAGGCGGAGGTCGCGCTCGAGCCGCAGCACGCCCCGGCGCTCACCTACCGGGCACCCGCGCTACCGTTCCTGCGCGGGCGGATCCGTGCAAGCGAACCGGGCTGAATCCGCGCCTGCAAGACTGGCTCGCATGGAGACTCCCCCCACCGACACGTCCGCCGCCGGCCTCGCCGACAACGCCCCGGTCGATCGTTCTGCCGCGGCCGGACTGTGGGAGGCCTATCGCGCCGCTCGCCCTGAACTGGCGACCGACGCCGAGCCGCCCTCGGTGGAGCAGTTCGGCGATCATCCGGAGCTCACCGACGAACTCCTCGGCCTCGTGATCGAGGGGCCGAAGCGGGCGACCGCCTCGCTCGTCGCCGAGTTCGCGGCCGAGGGCGAGCCGCTGCCGCGCGTCGGCAGCCACTGGATCGCGTGCGACTCGACCGGGCGCCCCCGAGCCATCCTGCGCAGCACCGAACTCCGCCTCGCCGTCATCGACGAGGTGGACGAGTCGTTCGCATACGACGAGGGCGAGGGCGATCGCACGCTCGCGTGGTGGCGCGACGGCCACGAGCGATATTGGCGGCGTGCGACCGCCCGCCTCGGATTCGAGTGGTCACCCGACCTCGAGATCGTGCTCGAACGCTTCGACGTCGTGTGGCCGGCCGAGATCGCCGACTGAGGCATCGGCTCGCAACCCCTTGAACTCCGGCGGGCCGAGGGCGAGACTGCCGAGGACGCGAAGCGCACGATCGCTGACCGGGAGGACGCGATGACCGAGCAGCACGCCCCCAAGAAGTACGAGCCGAACGCCGCCATGAAGGCCGCGAACTCCATGATGCGCGTCCTCGCGCGCGCCGGGCTGATCCCGAAGACGTCGGTGCTCTCGGTGCGCGGGCGCAAGAGCGGCGAACTGCGCTCGACGCCCGTCACCCCGATCGAGGTCGGCGGATCGGTGTGGCTCGTCTCCCCGTACGGCACGGTCGGGTGGGTGCACAACGTGCGCGCTGCAGGCGAGGTCCGGCTCTCGCGCGGGCGCGCGAGCCGGCGGTTCACCACCCGCGAGGCGGTGCCCTCCGAGGCCGGCCCGGTGCTGAAGCGCTACGTCGCGGTCGCGCCGCTCGTGCTGCCCTACTTCACGGCGAAGCCCGACGGCCCCGCAGCGGCGTTCGCGGCGGAGGCCGCTCGGCATCCGGTCTTCGAGCTCACGATGGTCGACGAGGCCCGGTAGCCCGAGCCAGCCGCCCCCGCGGCCGACGAGTGCGACGCCTCCGGCTCAGGCGTGCTCGTCGGGCTTGCCCTCCTCTGGCTCGACGGCCCACGTCGGCGGCTCGTCGACGCCGGACTCCTCGTCGCGGTCGGCGTCGGCCTTCGTCGCCTGCACGATGCCGGCAGCGTGGTGCACGGGCGCGTAGACCACGTAGAGGCGCATCGGCTCGTCGCCGATGTTCTCGACGTCGTGCCACGTGCCGGCCGGCACCTGGATGCTCCACCCGTCGGAGACCTCCTGCTGGATCGGGAGGTCGTGCTCCGACGGCCCCATCTTCACGCGACCACGACCCGCGTCGAGGCGCAGGAACTGGTCGGTCTCGGGGTGCGCCTCCAGTCCGATCGACTCCCCCACGGGAATCGACATCAGCGTCACCTGGAGGTACTTGCCACTCCAGGCGACGGTCCGGTAGGTCTCGTTCTGCTTCGTCGCCGACTCGAGGTCGAACACGTTCGGCTGAGGTCCGTTGTCGATCGTCATGCCCCGAAGCTATTCCGGATGCCGCGGCGCGGCCACCCCTTGCGCTCCACGCGTGCACGGTGCGATAACGGTCCCGCAACCTCAGGGCTCGCCCTGATCCTCCGATCGCGACGAACCCCTACGTTTGGCGAACCAACGGCCGTCGGTGCACCAATCGCCTCGGCCTCCACCAGCCGGCGCCCCACCGCCGTTCCCGAATCGGAGCATCATGCACCTCGCCGTCCGTCGTTCCTCCGCCGCACTGGCGGCCGCCGCCGTACTCGTGCTCTCGGGCTGCGCGTTCGGCTCGACCACGACGTCCGGCGCCGGAGCCCCCGAATCGCCCGCGCCCGCCTCGAGCACTCCGACCGCGACCGTCGCCGCCGACCCGCTGACGACCGTGACCGAGATCGTCGTGCGCCCCGAGCAGCTGGACCTGCTCGATGCCGGCGGCGCCGTGGTCGCGACGCTCCCGTACGACGCCGAGACCGCCGACTTCGTCGGGGCGCTCACGACCGTGCTGGCCGGGGAGCCCCAGCAAGCCGACCTCGCCGGCGGCATGGAGCGCGCCCCGTGGACCGAGTACGCCTGGGCGGGCGTGGTGGTCGAGGACGACCACGAAGACCAGGTGCCGACGGAGAACGGCGCGGTCTACGGACCCATCGAGCTGAACCTGGCCGTTCGCCTCACCGCGCCCGTCGTCGGCGACGGCGTGATCGTGCGGACCGTGAACGGATTCCAGCCGGGCGGCGACGCGCAGGCGCTCGCGGCCGAGCTCGGCGAGCCATGGACCGGCAACGGATACGACCAGGTGCGGGTCGAGTCCGGCGAGCCGATCGGCGAACCGCAGGCCGGGCTGGAGTACGAGAACGCCTACTCGGTCGCGGTGAACACGTGGGAGCACGACGGGGCCACGAACTGGATCCTGGCCCCGTGGAACTTCGGCATCGGCCACGTCTGAGTTCGGGCGCGGATGCCGCGGCAGCCGAATACTCGCACCGGCGACGTCTCGAGACTCGGCGCTCGACCCGACCGCCTCGGCACGGCTAGGGTCACCCGTATGACCGAGCAGTCCGAGGGCACGACGGCGGAACCGTCGCAGGCGCCCGAGCCCTCGCAACCGGCTCCGCATCGCCCGCCCGCCGAACTCCTCGCCGCGGTCGTGCTCGGCTACCTCAACGGCGTCACGCAGATCATCGCGGGCATCGCCCTGATGTTCAGCCGCTACCTGCCCGACACGTCGGAGACCGAGCGTCTCGTCATCACCGTCGTGGGAGCCTGCACGGTGCTGCTCGGGCTGTTCATGATCACGATCGCCTCCGGCCTCACGCGGGGCCGGCGCGACGCCAGGGTGCTCGTGACGGTGCTGCTCGGCATCGCGCTCGCGCTCGACGTCGTGAGCCTCATCGCCTCGCCCGACCAGTGGTTCGTCATCGCCGAACTCGTGCTCGCGGCATCCGCCGTCACGGTGTTGTGGACGGGTCGAACCGCGCGGTTCTTCGCACGTAGCGCAGGTGCGCGAACCGGATGACCTCGATCAGCCCGATGCTCACGACCGACACGATGAGCACGAGCGCTGCGGTGACGATCGACGGATCCTCGAACATGAGGAACTCCGTGACCAACGGCACCGAGTACACGAGGATCAGGCCGAGCATCATCGACCCGATGATGAGGATCCTCCAGCCGTCGATCGGGCGCGAGAGCACCGTGAGGATCCAGAGGCCGATGATCGTCAGCAGGAGGGTCGATCCGGTGCGCAGCTCGTCCTGCCCGATGCCGGCCTGCGTCGCGAGCCAGCTGTAGGCGAACACCCCGAGCGCGACCACGACGCCGGCCGGGATCGCGAAGCTCAGCGAGCGCCGCAGGAACCCCGGCACGTAGCGCCTGGCGTTCGGCATGAGCGCGAGGAAGAAGGCGGGCAGGCCGATCGTGAGGCCGTCGACGACCGAGAGCTGGCGCGGCAGGAACGGGAACTCGAGGATGAACGCGCCGAACAGCACCGCGAGCCCGGCAGCCCACACGGTCTTCGTGAGGAACAGCATCGAGACGCGTTCGATGTTCGCGATGACCTGCCTCCCCTCGGCGACCACGCGCGGCAGGTGCGAGAACCGCCCGTCGAGCAGCACGATGCGCGCGACCGCCTTGGTCGCCGACGCCCCCGACTCCATGGCGATGCCGATGTCGGCCTCCTTGATCGCGAGCGCGTCGTTCACGCCGTCGCCGGTCATCGCGACCGTGCGCCCGGCCTGCTTCAGGGCGACGACGATCGCCTTCTTCTGCTGCGGCGTGACCCGGCCGAACACGAGGGTGTGCTCGAGCACCTCGGCGAGCTCGGCCGGGTCCTCCGGCAGCCGGCGCGCGTCGAATCCCGTGGGCGCGTCGAGGCCCACGCTGCGGGCGATGGCGGCGACCGTGTCGGGGTTGTCGCCCGAGATGATGCGCACGTCGACGCCCTGGTCGGCGAAGTAGGCGAGGGTCTCGGCGGCATCCGACCTGATGCGCTCGCGGAACGTGACGAGCGCGACCGGCTCGAGGTCGCCCGGCAGGGATTCGGCGTCCTCGTCGAGCGGCTCGCGGCCGTGCGCGAGCACGAGGGTGCGGAGTCCGGATGCCGCGAGCTCGCGCGAATCCCCGGAGAGCCGGTCGTCGGGGAAGACCATCTCGGGCCCGCCGAGCACCCAGCTGCCCGAGGCATCCGTGCCCTCCGCGAAGGCGACGGCGCTCCACTTGCGTGCGGACGAGAACGGGATGCGTGCGACCGGCGCCGCGTCCGGCGCCTGGTCGTACGGCTCGGCGAGGCAGCGGGCGGTGGCGTTCGCGTCGGGCTCGCTGCCGTACCAGGCGAGCACGCGACGCCAGCCCCTCGGCCCGCCGTCGGAGCCCGTTGCCGCGGCACCGAGGGGGTGCTCGGCGTCGAAGACGATGCTGCCCTCGGTGAGCGTTCCGGTCTTGTCGAGGCAGATGAGGTCGACGCGCGCGAGCCCCTCGACGGCGGCGAGCTCCTGCACGAGCACCTGCTCCCGCGCGAGCTTCACGGCGCCGACCGCGAAGGCGATGCTCGTCATGAGCACGAGTCCGAGCGGGATCATCGCGACGAGCGCGGCGATCGTGTTCACGGCCGCCTGGCGCCAGTCGCCCGACTCGATCGCCTGCTCCCAGCCGCCGAACACGAACATCTGGGCGTTGAACACGAGCAGCGCGATCGGGCCGACGATCCACGCGACGACGCGCAGCACCTTGTCGATCGAGGACCGCAGCTCGCTCGCGACGAGCGAGAACTTCTTCGCCTCGGAGGCGAGCTTGTTCGCGAACGAGTCGGCGCCCGCGCGCACGACGACGGCCTCGCCCTCACCGGCCATGACGACCGACCCCGAGAGCACCTCATCGCCCGGCACCTTGTCGACGGCGTCGGACTCGCCCGTGAGCATCGACTCGTCGAGCTGCAGGTGGGCGGATGCCGCGACGCGGGCGTCTGCCGGAACCTGGTCGCCCGCGCGCAGCACGAGCACGTCGTCGAGCACGACCCCGGAGACGGCGACCTCGGTCACCTCGCCGTCGCGACGCACCCTCGCGTGCGGCGCGTGCAGCAGCGCGAGCTTGTCGAGCGCGGCCTTCGCGCGGAACTCCTGCACCGAGCCGATGACCGTGTTCGCGATGGCGCTGATGCCGAACAGGGCGTCCTGCCATCGGCCGAGCAGCAGCAGCACGAGGAAGCACGCGGCGATGATGCCGTTGAACAGCGTGAGCACGTTCGCGCGGATGATGCTCGCGACGCTTCGGCTCGACTGCTGCGTGAACGCGTTCGATCGGCCGTCGGCGACGCGTTCGGCCACCTCGGCGGTGGTGAGGCCGGTCGGGGTCTCGACATCCGTCGCGCTCATGTCGGGAGACTATCGCGCCGGGCCGTCCTGGCCCACGGTCACGGCGCCGGTTCGGGCGCGCCGATCAGCGCCCGGCGACGAGGTCGGCGACGTGGGCGATGGGCGCGGTCGTGCCGCGGCCCCGAAGTTCCGCGCGGTCGGCGGCGTGGTAGGCCCCGTAGATGGCCTGCACCGCGAGCCAGCGCAGCGGCTCGACCTCCCACTTGCGGGCGCGGTGGCCGACCCACGGCAGGCGGGTGAGCTCGGTCTCGCGGCCGAGCACGAGGTCGCGCAGCGTGCGTCCGGCGAGGTTCGTCGTCGTGACCCCGGTGCCGACGTATCCGCCGGCCCAGCCGAGGCCCGTCGCCCGATCGTGGCCGACCGTCGCCGCCCAGTCGCGCGGCACGCCGAGCACCCCCGACCAGGCGTGGTCGATCGCGGCATCCGATGCGGCGGGGAAGAACCGGGTGAGCAGCGCCGTCAGGCTCTCGATCGTGCGCTCCTGGGTGCGACCGTCCTGGTCGACGCGCGACCCGTAGCGATAGGGCACGCCGCGGCCGCCGAACGCGATGCGGTCGTCGGCCGTGCGCTGGGCGTACATGTAGACGTGCGCCATGTCGCCGAGCGTCTCGCGCCCCTCCCACCCGATGCGCTGCCAGACGGATGCCGCGAGCGGCTCGGTCACGATGAGCGACGAGTTCATGGGCAGCCACGTGCGGTGCTCGCCCCGCAGGTCGGGCGTGAAGCCCTCGGTCGCGCGCAGGACGTGCGCGGCGCGCACGGTGCCGTGGTCGGTGCGCGCCTCGCCCGCGCGGATGTCGGTGACGGTCGTGTTCTCGTAGATGGCGACGCCGAGCCGCTCGACCGCGCGGGCCAGGCCGAGCACGAGCTTCGCGGGGTGCACGCGCGCGCAGTGCGGATGCCAGACCCCGCCGAGGGCGCCCTCGACGTTCACGCGGGCGGCGGCCTGCGCGGCGTCGAGCAGGTCGAGGTCGGTGGCGGGCCACGCCTGCTCGGAGGCGGCGAACGCCCGCAGCCGCTCGAGCTGGGCGGGCGTGTTCGCGATGGTGAGCTCGCCGCCCTTGCGGATGTCGGCGTCGATGCCCTCGGCTTCCGCGACACGGATGACCTCGTCGACCGACTCATTGAGGGCGACCTGCTGGGCGATGGCGGCGTCGCGCCCGTGGCTCTTCGCGTACTGCTCGCGGCCGCCGGTGACCGAGTTGGTGAGCCATCCGCCGTTGCGACCCGAGGCGCCGTACCCGGCGAAGCGCCGTTCGAGCACGGCGATGCGGAGGTCGGGCTGGTCGCGCTTGAGGTAGTACGCCGCCCACAGGCCGGTGTAGCCGGCGCCGACGATCGCCACGTCCACCTGCAGGTCGCCGGGCAGGGTCGGGCGCGGTGCCGGCATGCCGACCTGCTGCAGCCAGAACGAGACGCCGCCGTTCTCCGTCATGGTGGGGCGCTCCTCGGGTGGTCGCGCGGGCGCGCCCGGTGCGGGCGTGGCATCCGTCGTGATATCTCCATGTTTTACAACAATGTTTTGAAACGTACCGCCGGTGGTGGCAGGCTGTCAATCGAGACAGGGAGGATCCGTGCCGATCGACGTCGACACCGACGAGCGCCTCGCCGACATCGCCCGCGCGACCGTCGAGGTCGCGCGCGAGCGCGGCACCCGCGCCGTGACGCTGCGCGCCGTCGCCGAGCGGCTCGGCCGCTCCACCGCGTACATCACGAACTTCGTGCCCTCGCGCGCGCACCTCATGGCGAACGCCCTCGACCATGCCCGCACCCAGTGGGACGCCGAGCGCGTCGAGCACCTCGGCGACCTCGTCGGCGTCGAACGGCTCGCGGCGCTCACGCGGTGGATGTGCACCTCCGACCCCGAGGAGAACGTGCTCCGCAGCCTCTGGATCGAGGTCATCGCAGACGTGCACGGCGCGAACCGTCGCGCCTACGAGCTCGTGCGCGGCGTGACGGATGCCACGTACGGCAAGTTCCTCGACGGAGCGGGGCACGTCGAGGTCGAGGGTGCGCCGGTCGACCGCGAGACGGCGGCGCACATCGCCGACATCCTCTACCTGTACTGCCGCGGCTACGAGGTGAAGGCCGTCGAGGACCCCGACTCGTGGACCGATGCGCGCGTGCAGGCCTCGCTCGAGGTGCTGCTGCGCACGCTCGTGTTCGACGGGCCGCGCGCGGGGTGATCATGCGGCGCGGCGTCCTGGCCCGCGCTCGATGGGGACGACCCGCCGCCCGTCAGGCGATGCCGCGCAGGCCGTACTGCCGCACCTGCACGAGTCGGGTCGCGGCGCACGTCGAGAGCAGCGGCGACGAGGCCTCCTCGACGAGGTCGACCACGATCGACCCGGCCCCGTCGGACCGGGCATCGGCGCCGGCATCGGCATCGGCGTCGGCGTCGAGACCGAGCCGCACGCGCCATCCGCCGTCCGTCGCGACCTCCTCGAGCGGCGGGTAGGCGGCGATGCGGTCGTCGCCGAGCTCCTGCCTCGCGTAGTGCTGGGCCGCCTGCGCCGGGTGGCTGAGGGCGCTGCGTCCGCGCAGCCGCCCTGGCACCACGCGGCCGTCGTCGAACGCCTCGGCGATGCGCACCGGGTCGCCGTCATCGGCGTACCCGTAGTACAGCCCGTGCGGGAACACGACCATGGTTCCGGCGAACCGGTCGCCGCCCACGTGCGAGCACTCCCACGTCTGCTCCGGTCGCGCCGCGGCGAGCGCGGCGGCGACCTCGCGTCCGCGCACCGCGCAGCAGCGGTCGTGCCGGCCGTGGGCGCACACCGCGTAGATCGGCTCGGTCGAGGGCGTGCCCGCCGACCCGTCGAGCGGGAGCTCGAGCAGGTCCGTGGCATCCGTCACCTCGCCCCAGGCGATCGACTCGGCGCCCGGCCGCGAGTCGACGATCGCCCAGCGCTGCACGGGCGGCGGGCTGCGGCGCCCCGGCCGGCGGATCGCGAGGATGCGCAGGTCGGCCGCCTCCGCACGGCGCACGAGGCTCCGGCCGAGCTCCCGATCGAAGGGCGCGTCGAGCAGCGCGTTCGGGCCCCATCCCGTCGCCACCTCGAGCAGCAGCCAGCGGATGCCGCGTGGCGCCGTGCCCGCGAGCGGATCGCTCCGTTCGCGGGCACGGTCGCTGCACGGCGCCCATGGCACGGCGGCATGCATCACGCGGGCGTCACCGCGAACCCCTCGCGCACGAGCCGCCGAGCCACCACGACCGCACTCCCGGCATCGAGGCCGGGCAGGTCGCCGACCGCGACCGGGTCGCCCTCGACGAGGCGGCGCACCGCGGGCTCGGCCTCGATCGGCAGCGACAGCGTCTTCGCGCTCGACACGATGCGCACCCGATCGCCGTCGGCCTCGACGTGCACCCGGAGCGAGCCGCGCCAGCGCACGGTCGCCGAGACGTCCAGCTCCGCGAGGGCGGCCAGCGTGGCCAGCGGCGCCAACGGCTCGGGGCGGACATCGCGCTCGAAGCGCCGCGCGAGGGCCTCGGCCGTGCCCGCGGCATCCGCTCGCCCGACGAGTTCTGACAGGGCGTCCGCGGTCTCGCGGAGGATCGCCGCAACCTGCGCCGCATCATCGAAGTCGACGCCGAGGGGCAACGAGGCCCGCAGGCGCTCGCTGTCGCCGACGCGGGCGACGAGCGCCGAGACGACGTCGGCGTGCGTGTAGGTCGACATGCCGATGGTCAGGTGCACCGAGGTGGCGTCGCCGCCGGCCGTGGCCGAGTGGATCCAGCCCCGGGGAAGGTAGAGCGCGTCGCCCGGCCGCAGCACGGCGTCGATCACGGGCTCCTCGAGCGCGGCGGCGGCGACCTGGTCGCGGTGCCCGCTCCATGGCTGCGAGCTGAGCGGGTCGACGTGCACGGGGGCGTGGATGCGCCAGTGCTTCTCGCCCGAGACCTGCAGCACGAACACGTCGTGCGTGTCGTAGTGGGGGTCGAAGCCCTGGGCCGACGGCGGCGTCACGTAGGCGTTGACCTGCACCGGATGCCGCAGCTCGTCGGCGAGCTCGCGCGTGAAGTCCATGATCGGCGGCCAGAGGCGGTGCAGCCCCTGCAACACGATCGTCGCGCCGTCGGCGAAGCGCTCGAACACGCGCTCGCTCGAGACCTGGTCGCCGACCTCGGCGCCGTACCCGCCCGACGCGGTGTACGCCGAGGCGGGGAGCACCGTGCCGTCGCGGGCCATCCGGATGAACGGCGTGCGCACGCCGCGACGCGTGATGAGCTCATCGACCGCGTCGGCGCTGAAGAGATCATCGAAGCCCGACGGCAGTTCGTCGGCACGCGAGAGGAGTGCGGTCCGCGCCCAGACCTCGTCGGCGAACCGCTGCGGCGGCACCGCGATGCAGCGCGACAGCGCGGGCCGGGACACCGACCCGCGCTCCGCTTCCGCCATTACGCCGATCCGTCGGCGCCGCCGTCGTGGCCGCCCGGGTTCGCGCCGCCGTCGGCCGTGCCCTCGCCCGCAGACCCGTCGGCACCGCCGTCATGGCCGTGCGGGTTCGCGCCGCCGTCGGCCGTGCCCTCGCCCGCGTCGGCCGACCCGTCGGCACCGCCGTCGTGACCGTGCGGGTTGGCACCACCGTCGGCAGCGCCCTCGCCGCCCCGGTCCGTCGAATTCGGCTCGGAGAGGTCCTGACGACCCTCGTCCGGTTCGAGCGTGATGTCTTCGTCTCCGATGGACATGCCATCCCCCTTCTCATCGCCGCGACCCTGCGCCGCGGCGCGCCTGCGGTCAGCGTATCGAGCGCGCCGTCCGGCGGCGACGGGTTGACAGGGGCACGTCCGAAACCGACGGGTTCCTGGCCGGTCCCGTGGAGCGCTCCCACGTCGGCCTCGCGAGGCTGGAGGCACGGCTCGTGCACACGACGCGCGAGCCCCGCCACCGAATGAAGGAGCGCTCCATGTCCACCACTCCCACGATCGTGCTCGTGCACGGCGCCTTCGCCGACGCCGCCAGTTGGGCTCCCGTCACCCGCCTCCTGCTCGACCAGGGCCACACCGTGCTCGTGCCGCCGGTCTTCAATCGCAGCCTCTCGGGCGACGCTGCATACATCCGCTCGTTCGTCGAGCAGATCGACGGACCGGTGATCCTCGCCGGCCATTCCTACGGGGGCGCGGTCATCACCGTCGCCGGTGCAGCCGAGAACGTGGTCGGCCTCGTGTACGTCGCCGGCTACGCGCTCGACGAGGGCGAGAGCCTCGGCCAGTTGCAGGGCGGATTCCCCGACTCCGACCTCGCCGCGCACCTCGTGTACGCCCCATACCCCGTCGAGGGCGGTGAGCCCGGCACGGATGTCTCGGTCGAGGCGGACGCATTCCCGGCGGTCTTCGCCGCGGGCGTCCCGAAGGAGACGGCGGAGGTGCTCGCCGTGTCGCAGCGGCCGCTCTCGGCGGTCGCCTTCGGCGAGGCGGCCTCGGTCGCGGCGTGGAAGACGACGCCGGGCTGGGGCATCGTCTCGAGCGCCGACCACACCATCAACCCCGACGTCGAGCGGTTCGGCTACTCGCGCGCCGGACTGCGCTCGGTCATCGAGCTCGACGCCCCGCACCTGGTCATGCTGACCCACCCGGCCGAGGTGGCCGGCGTCATCACGGGTGCCGTCGCCGAGCTGGCCGAGGAGGCGAAGCTCGCCTCCTGACCTGCGACGACGAGACGGCCGCACCCCGAGGGGCGCGGCCGTCTTCTGGTGCAGGGACTCAGCTCGCGATGAACTCGAGGATGTCCTGGTCCAGAGCCGCCTGGTACTCGCCCGAGATGCCGTGCGGGGCGCCGGGGTAGACCTTCAGCGTGCCGTGCTTGACGAGCTCGATGCTCTTCTGCGCGGCCGCGACGAGCGGGACGATCTGGTCGTCGTCGCCGTGCGCGAGGAAGATCGGCACGTCGAGCGCCTTGAGGTCCTCGGTGAAGTCGGTCTCGGAGAACGCCTTGATGCAGTCATAGGCTCCCTTCAACCCGACGAGCATCCCCTGGCGCCAGAAGTCGTCTCGTGCGCCCTGCGACACCGTCGACCCCTCGCGGTTCGCACCGAAGAACGGCTCCGAGAGGTCCTTGTAGAACTGCGAGCGGTCGGCGAGCACGCCGGCACGGATACCGTCGAACACCTCGATCGGCGTGCCCTCCGGGTTGGCCGGCGACTGCACCATGACCGGCGGCACCGCGCCAGCGGTCACGATCTTCGACACTCGGCCGGCACCGTGCTGCGCGGCGTAGCGGACGACCTCGCCGCCGCCCGTGGAGTGCCCGATGAGGATGAGGTCGTGCAGGTCGAGCTGCTCGACCAGCTCGGCGAGGTCGGCGGCGTACGTGTCCATGTCGTTGCCCTGCCACGGCTGGGACGAACGACCGTGTCCGCGGCGGTCGTGGGCGATCGCACGGTACCCGTGGTCGGCGAGCAGCTTGAGTTCGACGGCCCAGGCGTCCGAGCTCAGCGGCCAGCCATGGCTGAGGATCACGGGCTGCCCGGTCCCCCAGTCGGTGTAGTAGATCTGCGTGCCGTCGGATGTGGTGATGAAGGGCATGCCCAGCTCCTGTCGTGAAGGGAACCCGCGCATCCGCACGGCGGCGAGCGCGGGACGACATCCACTCTGCGCGAGGCGGCATCCGCTCGCCCCGCCTGAGCGGCCACGAAACCGGCGATCCCGGACACGATGGGCGGATGCCGCTGCGCGGCCGCCGCACGGGCCGCTTCGGGTCCCGGCGCGCGACCTCAGGCCGTCGAGAGCCGGCCGCAGTACTCGTCGGCGATGGCGCGGAGTTCGTCGACCGGCGTATTCAGCCGACTGGCCTGGATGAGGCCCTGCGAGACGAGGAGCACCTCGGCGGCCAGCACCTGCATCGACGCCCCCGGACGCCCGGCGTCGCGAAGGCGCACCTCGATCAGCGATTCCATGCGCGAGGTGGTGAGTCGGCAGAGTTCGAGCACTCTCGGCTCGCGGCTGCCGAACTCGGCGATGCTGTTGAGCATGAGGCATCCGCGCCGGTCTGGTTGCGAGGCGCAGTCGGCGACGATGGCTTCGAGGAAGGCGCGCACGGCATCGACGGGGCGGCCGGGAGCGGCCATGGCCTGGCGGACGAGCTCGACCCTGGTGAGGCAGTAGGCGTCGAGGGCGGCCACGTAGAGGCCGAGCTTGCTGCCGAATGCGGCGTACAGGCTGCCGTTGCCGAGCCCGGTCGCGTCGGCGAGATCACTGACGGAGGTGCGCTCAAAGCCCCGGCTCCAGAACACCTCGAGTGCCGCCGACGTCACCGCGGCGCCCTCGAACGTTCTCGGTCGCGACACGGGTGCCAGCCTACCAACGCGACGCTGCATCGCTCTTGGTGGAGTGTATATTCCAGAATGATGAGCACCCCGAACCGCATCGTTCCAGGCCGACCCGCCCGACCTCGCCGGCGCATCGGCATCCTGCTGTTCGACGGCGTGAAGGCACTCGACTACGTCGGCCCGGCCGAGGTGTTCGTCGAGGCGAACCAGGCCGTCGACGACTACGAGGTCGTGCTGCTGTCTCCGACCGGCGCCGACGTCGCCACCTCGCTCGGCGGGCACGTCTCGGTACACTGCTCGGCCGAGCAGGGAGGAAGCTTCGACACGGTCATCATCCCCGGGAGCGAGCATCCGCCCGCGGTCTTCGCGAGCGGCGCCGTGCTCGACGCGGCGCGGCTGCTCGCCCGCCGCAGCCGGCGCCTCGTCTCGATCTGCAGCGGGGCGTTCGTGCTCGCGATGCTCGGCGTGCTCGACGGCCGACGCGCCACGACGCACTGGAAGTTCACGGACGAGCTGGCACGGCGCTTCCCCGACATCGTCGTGCAACCCGACGCGATCTTCACGCGCGACGACCTCGTCTACACCTCCGCGGGTGTCGCGGCGGGCATCGACCTCGCACTGGCCCTCGTCGAGGAGGACCACGGTGCGGATGTCGCGCGCCAGGTCGCCCAGCTGCTGCTCGTGTACATGCAGCGGTCAGGTGGACAGTCGCAGTTCTCCGCGTCGCTCCGCGCATCCGCGCCGCAGACGAGTGTGGTGCGACGCGTGATCGAGCTGATCGAGTCCGACCCGGCCCTCCCCTACAACGTCCGACAGCTCGCCAAGCACGTCAACGTGAGCGAGCGGCACCTCACGCGGCTCTTCCGGGACGAACTCGACTCGTCACCCGCCGAATACCTCAGCGCGCTTCGCTTCGACCTCGCCCGTGCCCGCCTCGAAGGCGGCTGCACCGTGACGCAGGCCGCCCTCGACGCGGGCTTCAGCAGCGGCGAGTCCCTGCGCCGGGCGTTCGTCGCGCGCCTCGGGATCTCGCCCTCGAAGTACCAGCGCCACTTCCGCACCACCGGATCCGACGCCGCATCGACGCCCTCCGGCCG
Source organism: Agromyces sp. PvR057 (assembly GCF_040547485.1). Lineage (NCBI taxonomy): Bacteria > Bacillati > Actinomycetota > Actinomycetes > Micrococcales > Microbacteriaceae > Agromyces > Agromyces sp. PvR057. The sequence continues at coordinate 710,448 of NZ_JBEPPT010000001.1, read as the reverse complement.
GCCGGTGCTGCGCGCCGTGATCTGAGTCCCCTGGAGTGGACCTGGCTCGCGGTGCGCGGCGACTGCCTGAAGCCGTTCGCGCGCGGCGGCTTCGCCACGTTCGAGCGGCTGGTCGACATGGCGTGGATCTGATCGCCTCGGCCTAGTGGGCCAGCGAGGTCTCCTCGTCGACCGAGCCGAGCTTGTCGGGGTTCGCGATCGAGTAGATCCGCGTGACGAGGCCGTGCTCGACCTCGAAGCTCACGATGCCCACGAGGTGTCCGTCGGTCTCGATGCGGACGCCGGACTGCCCGTTCACCTGCACGATCGACATGACGACCACGCCCGGCGCCTTCGAGAAGCCGCCCACGAGGTACCGGGCCAGTCGCTCGGATCCCACGATCGGGCGGCGGGCCGCGCCGTGCACCTTGCCGCCGCCGTCGGCGACCGAGACGATGTCGGGCGCCATCACGTCCATGAGCCCCTGCACGTCACCGCTCCTGAGGGCCGCGAGCAGCCTCCCGACGACCTCCTCGTGCTCCGACCGCGCGACCTCGACCCGCGGACGCCGTGCGGCCACGTGCGACTTCGCCCGGTGCGCGACCTGACGCACCGCCGCCGGCGCCTTGCCCACGGCATCCGCGATCTCGTCGTACGACAGGTCGAAGACCTCGCGCAGCACGAAGACCGCGCGCTCGGTCGGGCCGAGCGTCTCGAGCACCGTGAGCATCGCGATCGACAGGTTGTCGGCCAGTTCGACGTCGTCGGCGACATCCGGGCTCGTCAGCAGCGGCTCGGGCAGCCACTCGCCCACGTACTCCTCGCGGCGCCTCGCCTGCGTGCGGATCTGGTTCAGCGCCTGCCTCGTCACGATGCGCACGAGGTAGGCGCGCGGCTCGCGCACGGTCGCCCGATCGACCTCCGCCCACCGCAGCCAGGACTCCTGGAGCACGTCCTCGGCGTCGGCAGCCGAGCCGAGCATCTCGTACGCGACCGTGAAGAGCAGGTTGCGATGGGTGACGAACGGATCGTCGGTCATGCCGTCGAGCCTACGGCGACCGGCCGGGCCGCGAGCGGGGGCAGGCCGCACGCGTCCGCGAACCCCTCCGAGGTGATCCCGAGGGTGATGTTCATGCGGGCGCTCATGTTCATGAACGCCACGCGGGCGGTGAGTTCGATGAGCGCGGCCGGGCCGAGCTCGGCGAGCAGCGCCGCCGACATCTCGTCGGTCACGGCGGGCGGCGTCTGGCTCATCGCCTCGGCGTACTCCATGACGCCCCGCTCCAGCGGGGTGAAGACGGATGCCTCGCGCCAGCGCGGCACCTCGCGCACCTTCGCCTCGTCGAGGTGCTCGTTGTGCGCCATGAAGTAGTTGAGGTCGAGGCAGGCGCTGCATCCGATGTAGGCCGCCGCGGCCATGACGGCGTAGGAGTCGAGGTCTGGGTCGAGCTCGTGCCAGCGCATGACCTTGCGGCCGAGGCCCATCGCGTCCTTCATCACGGCCTGGTGGTGCCACAGCACCCCGAGCGAGTCCGGGACCTTGCCGATCATCCGGCGGGCGGCGAACTTCGTCACGGTGCCGTACAGCCCGTTGACCTCGGCGGGCGGGATGCGGGTGCTGATGCTCATCGTTGTCCTCCAGTGGTGTCGTCGACGGGAGGGGAATTCCCCCGTCGACATGGAGACACCGCCCGGCGCCGGGTTGTGACATCAGGACGTCGCGCACATCTCACACGCGCACGGGCTGCCGTTCCGAACGGTCGACCGCAGCGAGGCGGGCGAAGCGCTCCTCGGTCTCGCGGAGCATACGTTCGCGCTGCTCGGGGGTCTTCTCCGTGATGGCGGCATGGTTGACCCACCGCAGGTTCCTCACCCCGATCTTGCCGAAGGTGCCCTTGAACATGATCTTCGTGAGCGGGTCGCGGAACCACCAGCGGTAGGCCGCGTCTGGCGTGGTCATGACCGAGAGCACGGTCACGCCCCCGAGCCGCGGCATGAGGTTGCGGAACGGGTTGCCCCTCCGGCCGGGGATCTCCTCGAACACGACGCCCTTCGTGAGCACGCGATCGAGGAACCCCTTCGTCGCGGCCGGCATCGCCTCCCACCACACCGGGAAGGCGAACACGACGTGATCGGCAGCCAGGAGCCGTCGCTGGTAGTCGGCGACGACGGGATCGACCACCGACTTCAGGCGCCAGGCGACGAGATCGGCCCGGCTCATGACCGGATCGAAGCCGTCGGCGGCGAGATCTACGAGGTCGATCTCGTGCCCGGCACGGCGCGCGCCGCGCATGGCGGCGTCGGCGACGGCGGCCGTGAAGCTGCGCCGGTGCGGCACGTTCTCGGCGGAATCGAGGGTGTACGGGTGATCGAGGATGAACATGATGCGCATGGCGACTCCTTCGGTTGCTTCCGCAACGGTTGCACGCGCAACCGTCGCCTGTCAAACAAAACAGGTAGACTGCCGGCCATGGACGAGGTCGACTTCCCCGATGAGCAGGCGCAGCTCTGGTACCTGATCCGACGCGTGGCGGGCCTGCTCGATCGCACGGGCGACGCGCTCTTCCGCCGAGAGCTCGACATCTCGCTCGCGCAGTTCCTCGTGCTCAGCGTCGTCGACGCGCATCCGGGCCCGCTCAACCAGCAGGCCATCGCCGACCGTCTCGGCCTCACCAAGGGAACGGTCAGCCGTCAGATCGAGCAGGCCGTGGCCGCCGGACTCATGACCGTCGAGACGAGCCCCCGCAATCGCCGCGAGAACACGCTCGGCCTGACCGATGCCGGCACCGACCTCGTACGCCGAGGCGACGCCCTGCACGCGGCGAGCCGGGACACGTGGGACCCCGAGCCCGACGAGCTCCGGGCGACGCTGCGCGTGCTCGAGCAGATGAACAGCGCCCTCGGCTGAGCGCGGTCGGCCATGCGACATCCGGAAGCTTCGCGGCACTCGGAAGGTTCTCGGCACCCGCCGCGTTGCCCACTGCATGAGAGCGATCGCGTACACGAAGACCGGTGACTCGTCTGTGCTGCACCTCGTCGAACGGGAGTCGGCCGAACCGGGCGCCGGCGAGGTGCGGGTGCGCATCGCCGTGTCGGGCGTGAACCCGACCGATTGGAAGGCGAGGGCGGGCGCGCGTCCGGGGCAGGCAGCGCCGTTCGACGAGGTCGTGCCGAACCAGGACGGCGCGGGCGTCATCGACGCCGTGGGGGCGGGCCTGGCCGGCTTCGCCGTCGGCGACCGGGTCTGGGCCTACCTCGCCGCGCACGAACGCCCGACCGGCACGGCCCAGCAGTTCGCGGTGCTCTCGGCCGAGCACGTGGTTCCCCTGCCGGATGCCGCGAGCTTCGACGTCGGGGCATCGCTCGGCGTGCCCGCGATGACCGCGCATCGCGCCCTCACCGTCGCCGAGCACGGCCCGTCGCGGCTCGGCCCCGGCGCGCTCGACGGACGGACCGTGCTCGTCGCCGGCGGCGCAGGCGCGGTCGGGCACGCGGCGATCCAGCTCGCCCGCTGGTCGGGGGCGACGGTCATCACCACCGTGAGCTCGCCCGAGAAGGCCGCCCTCGCGACGGCGGCCGGAGCCCACCACGTCGTGAACTACCGCACCGACGACGCCGCGTCCGCGATCCGTGCCCTCGCACCGCACGGCGTCGACCAGGTCGTCGAGGTCTCCCCCGCGCGCAACGCCGACCTCAACGCGAGCGTCATCTCGAACCACGGCACGATCGCGGTGTACGCGACCGACGGCGGCGCCGAGATGGCGATCGACGTGCGCCGGCACTTCGCGCTCAACGTGCGCTATCAGTTCCTGCTGCTCTACACCGTCGGCGAAGACGCCCTCTCGGCGGCCGCCGAGGACATCGGCCGGGCCCTCGCCGACGGCGCACTGCCCGTCGGCGAGGATGCGGGCCTGCCGATCACCCGCTTCCCGCTCGAGCGCACGGCCGAGGCCCACGACGCCGTCGAGGCGGGCGCCGTCGGCAAGGTGCTCATCGACGTCGACCCCGACCTGGCCTGACGCAGGCTCGACGCTCCGCGCCCGCCACTCGACCGAGCTGGTCGACCGAGCACGAGCAGCCCGTTCCGCACTGCCCGGCGTGCGTCGCGTGGCGTCGACCCTCGTCATGAACGATCGTCGAGGACCGGCCGCTCGCGATCTGATCCCCAGCGGCCGGATCTCGACATCCGTCACGCTCATGGCATGACGCTCGGCACGCTCGTCGGATGGCGGTCACCGCGACCGTGCCGGAACGCCGGCCCCGAACTGGGGCCTCCGCGGGCGCGAAACGGAGTGATCCTCATCGATAACATGCGGACAGGGATTCCGGCAGTCGACTGCTGAACCGGAGGAGGCTCCATGCCGACCGCTCAAGAGACGACGCCATCGACCGTGCCGGTCGAGGCGCACGCTCCTGAACGCATCGGAGCAGCCGCCGAACGCATCGAGCGCTGGGTCGGGTCCAAGCGCCGCACGGCCGCCCGCCTGCTGCTCCTCGTGCTCGTCGCGATCGGTGCGATGATCGCGCACGCGGAACTCGACCGGCTCATCGCCGGCGCGCTCGACGCCGAGGGGCGCAGTGCGGTCCTCGGCAAGGCGATCGGCCCGCTCGCGTTCGCTGCCCGCGAGGAGACACGAGAGGTGTGGAGCGACGCCGCGAACGGATCGGCGATCGGCAAGTGGATCGTCATGGCGGTGCTCGTCGATGCCGTGCTCATCCTCGCGTACGTCGCGCTCTTCGCGCTCGCGATCTCCGTCTCGCACACGAAAAGACTCAAGAAGCGCCTGCTCACCGCCTTGGTGATCGCGGAACTGGTGGAAGCCGTGCTGCTCACCGCCGTCGCGGACACGCTCACCCACCACCGCGAGCTCTCGACGTCGACGTCGTACCTCCTCGCAGGCGTCTCGACGGCGAAGTGGGTGTTCTTCGCCGCGCTGCTGATCTCGCTGCTCATCGACTTCGAGTTCACACGGCGAGCACGGCACGCACTGCGCCGGGTCTTCCGCGCGATCTGGTTGCACCGGCTCTCAGCGGTGCTCGTCGTCGCGCTCATCGTGCTGACCTGCATCCCATCCGACGGAGTCCTCGACCAGCTGCCGGACCTGCAACGGCAGTGGGCCGACGGCACGAACCCCGAGCACGTGCTGGCGGCGGTCGTGGCCACGGTGCTCGCATCCCTCGTCGCGTTCGCGTTCGGGCGCATGCGAACGCGGGCGCCGGTCCAGGTCCTCCGAGAATCGGAGGTCGACACGCGTGGCGTGTACGCCTATCCCCGGCCAGACTCCCGTGGGGTGCGTCGGCAGAGTCTGAGACCGTCAGACCCCGACGCCGGCGAACACGCTCGACAGGAGAACCAGGCGCGGGCACGCTTCCGCATCGGGTGGATGGATCTCTGGTGGAGCGCCCCGATCGTCGGTCTGGTGCTCTGCGCAGCCGTCGCCGGCTGGGATGCGATCCGATGGTCCGCACTCGTGTTCCTCGCGATTCCGGCCGCGGTGATGCTGGCCTCGCTCTTCCGGGTCAGGGCGCCCGAGCGCTGGTACCTGCGCACCGCGCAGGAGATCCGCGCGCGATACGCCTGGCTGACGGGCGATCTCATCGCCGTGCTCATCATCGGCGTGGTCGGCCTCGGGCTCGTGCGGTCGCTGACCGGGCCGGTCGCCGCCCAACTCGCGCTCCCCGCGATCGATCCGACGCCATGGTCCGTCCCGCTGCTGGTGCTCGGCGCGCTGACCGTGCTGCTGAGCCCGCTCCTGCTCATGGCCCATCGCCCGCGGAGCACGAGCCGCCTCAGCCCGCTCTTCGACCTCGATGTGCGAGACGGGATGGCGCTCCATCAGGCGGCACTCGCCGTGCTCACCGGAGGCGCCGTCCTCCTGCTCCTGCACATCGCGGTGACTCCGCGCGGGTGGGCCGAGTCGATCGGCGCACCGGCGCTGACCATCCTCGCGCTCACGCTCTGGGGCGTCGTGCTCGGGTCGTTCACCATCGCCCTGCAGGAATACCCGCCGCTCCCGATCTTCATCAGGCTCCACCTCCGCGCGACGCCGGTGCTCACGCTCGCGATCACGATTCCACTGATCGCCATGGTCGTGCTCGCCTCGGCCGATGTCGACGATGCGCAGTTGCACGCGGTGCGCACGCCGACCGGTCTGCAGGTGGCACCCTACGAAGCCCGAGCATCCGTGGCGCTGCAGCTCGAAGGCCGCCTCACCGAGATCGAGTCGACGGCGTGCACCCTGACCGTCGAGGGTCGGTCGGTCCGTCCGGTGGTCGTGGTCGCCGCCGAGGGCGGCGGAATCCGAGCCGCCTACTGGACCGCGCGGGTCTTCGAGACGCTGGCGGAACGCAGCCCCTGCCTGGCGGACAGCGTGCTCGTCTCCAGCGGCGTGAGCGGTGGGTCCGTCGGCATGGCGATGACGGCGGCACTGCAGCAGCAGGCCGATCGGGCGGCGGAGTTCGAGCCCGCCGTCTGCGACGACGATCAGCGACCCGCGCAGACGACTCGGGTGCAGTGCCTGCTCCGTGCGCTCGCGTCGCCCGAGACGATCGGCGTCGGTCTCGCCGGCCTGCTCGTGCGCGACCAGATCGTCGGCCAGACCGGCGCACGTCTGCCGAGCATCGGCATGCCGGCCTCGACCGACGACTTCGCCGCGACCGACCGCGCCACGCTGATCGAGCAGAGCTGGATCGACGATGTTCCGGCACTCGGCCTCCATCCGAACTGGCGCACGTCGACCGCGATCGGCCTCCCCGTCTTCAACTCGACCGACGCCCGAACGAAGTGCAAGGTGCTCATCGGCCCGCTGCCGCTCACGAGTGCGGTCGAGGATCCGGCCGATGACGCCGCCTCGGACGGTGGTTCCACCGGGGCCGGCTGGAGCTGCTCGGAGCCCGGCGAGACGCCCAGCGCGCTCCCGGTGCCGAACTCCTGCTTCACGCACCTCGACTGGGCCGGCCTCGCGATGTTGTCCGCCCGGTTCCCGACCGTGACGCCCGCGGCCCGCTTCGAATCGACCGACGGGTGCGGGCCGAACGATCTGCAACTCGTCGACGGCGGGTACGCCGAGGGTTCGGCGCTCGGGACGGTCGCCGATCTGGCACCGCTCATCGTCGATCGGATCGGCGCCCGCAATGCCGAACGCGCCGAGGCGTCGACGACGCCCCCGCTCGTGCCCATGCTCGTGTACGTGAAGAACTCCGCCGGATACGACCTCGCCGAAGACCTCGCGAAGCTCTCGGCCGAGCCGTTCGTGCCGCTCGTGGGCAATGCGGCCAAGGGGCGGCAGATGACCGCCCAGGTCCTGCTGCAGCGTGTCGGCGAGACCTTCGCGCAGACGCCGGGTGCGAGGTCGGAGATCGACGCCGTGGAGGGCACGTTCCCTGGGCTCTCGGTCACGGTCGCCCCGCAGACCGTGCCGACGATCGTGCCGCCGCTCGGATGGGCGCTGTCCTCGAACAGCATCGAGAGCCTCGAAGCGGCGCTTCGCGGCCAGACCTCGCCCCCGGTCGACGGCGGCGACCCGACGCTCTCCTCGCTCACCTCGCGCGCCAACGAGGACTGAAGGCCCGGTTTCACCCCCGGCTGAGGCGGGCGCCGGCTCAGCGACCGCCCTCGAAGCGCGCCTGGCCGACGCCGTCGCGCCCGGTGCCGCCATCGAGCGCCAGGTGGATGCGTCGCAGGTGCTGTTCCTGCACGCCGTGCAACTCGTCGAGCGGATGCCACGCGACCTCCGTCATCTCGCCGTCGGCCGGGTAGGGCTCGCCCTCGATCCACGAGCAGCGGAACACGAGGTCGAGGTAGTCGACGACGTCGCCGTTCTCGTACGTGAGCCGCGGCATCTGGTGCACCCATGCGAGCCGGTCGACGCGGATGCGCACGCCGGCCTCCTCGAGCGCCTCGCGCGCCGCGGCATCCGCCGGCTCCTCCCCCGGATCGACGATGCCGGTGATCGGCGTGAGCGCGCCGTTGTCGGAGCGGCGCCCGAGCAGCACCTCGCCGCCCCGCACGATGACCGCCGTCACCCCGACGAGCGAGAGCGGGGCGTGCCCGACGTGGCGGCGCAGTTCGAGGACGAAGTCGGGTGTGGCCATGCCGTCACGCTACGCGAGCGCAGGTCGTGTCCGCCCAGCCATCCCGTTGCCGCGGCGGGATCCCGGACGTCGGGAGCTCCGCCGCGGCACCGGCGCTCCGGCACGAGCGGGCCGACGGTCAGGCCGCGAGCCGCCCCACCGCGCGGGCGCGGATGAGCACCGCCTGCCCGTCGATGTACGACACGGGCAGCTCCTCGATCGCGACGATCTCGATGGTGGCGGGGTCGGCGCCGGCGAGGCGGGCCCGATCCGCCGCCTCTCGGCCGGCATCCGCCACGGAGTCTCGGCGGTCGCCGTCGGTGCGGTAGACCCGCTCGACCTGGCCGGCGATCTCGCCGAGCGCCGCACCGACCGCATTCGCCGCGCCGAAGTGCTCGGGCCTGATGAGCTCGCCGACGCCGTCGAGTTCGTCGGGCGCGATGATGCTGCCACCGCCCACGAGGATCACCGGCACCGCCGCCGCGCTCGGCTTCATGCGGTCGATGGTGTCCTCGAGCAGCTCGCGGATCGCCTGCCATGCCGAGGCGCCGACTCGCTCGTCGATCGACGCCGCCTCGATGCCCTCGATGCGGGCGCCGCCGACGGCCAGCGCGACATCCGTCGCCGTGAGCGTCGGCCCGCCGAACGCGAGGCCCTCCTGCGGCAGGCGGTAGCCGACGCTGTCGGGTCCGAGCACGACGGTCGCGGTCGTGGTGTCGGATGCCGCGGCATCCGCACGCACGATCGTGCCGCCGCCGAGCCCCACCGACAGCACGTCGGGCATGCGGAAGTTCGTGCGGATGCCGCCGATGTCGACGGCGTGCGAGGACTGCCGCGGGAATCCGCCGACGAGCACGCCGATGTCGGTCGTCGTGCCGCCGATGTCCACGACGAGCGCATCGGTCGCGCCCGAGAGGTGCGCTGCACCGCGGATCGAGTTCGTGGGGCCGCATCCGATGGTGAGCACCGGGAACTCGAGGGCGTACTCGAGCCGCATGAGCGTGCCGTCGTTCTGGCCGAAGAACGGCTCGGCGGGGATGCCCCGACCGGCGAGCGCGGCCACGAACCCGTCAGCCATCGATCGGAGCGTGCGCATGAGCGCGGCGTTCAGCACGGTCGCGTTCTCGCGCTCGAGCAGGCCCAGCGAGCCGATGCGCGCCGAACGCGACACGGGCACGTCGAGCACCTCGGCCGCGAGCTCGGCGACGCGCTCCTCCTGGCGTTCGTCGATGGGCGAGAAGACGCCGACGACGGCGACCGCGTCGACCTCGCCACGCATGCGCTCGCAGGCCGCGCGGACCTCGTCGTCGTCGATCGGGGCCAGCACGCGACCGTCGACCTCGTATCCGCCCGAGACGAGGTACGCGTGCTCGCCGATGGCGGCGCGCAGGTCGTCGGGCCACCCCTCGAGCGGCGGCACCGCGGTCGTGGCCGGCGCACCGAGGCGCAGCACGCCCACCCGGCCGAGGCCGCGTCGCTCGACGATCGCGTTCGTGCAGTGCGTCGTGCCGAGCATGGCGTGGGTGATCGTGGTCACGTCGACGCCGGATGCCGCGAGCACGGCGTCGATCGCCGCGGCGACGCCGTCGCCGGTGTTCGCCGTGGTGGGCGACTTGACGGAGGCCACAACCCGAAGCTCCTCGTCGAGGATGACGGCGTCGGTGTTCGTGCCGCCCACGTCGATGCCGATGCGGTGTCCCATCAGGCTGCGTCCTCTCGCGGTTCGGGCGTTCGGTCGGTTCGTCGTTCGGTGGCTTCGACGAGGCTGGCGGCGCGCGCCGCGGCGATCTCCTCGACGGGCGCCCAGGCGACGTCGTAGCCGAAATGGCCGGGTCCGGCGTTCTCGAGGCCGACGTCGGTGCGCCACTTCGCGTTGCAGGGCATGCCGATCACGGTCACGCGCGCCCCGTAGCGGAGCGCCTCGGTGGTGATGGGGTGGCCGGTGGCCTGGTCGAGCACGGCGATGAGGTCGGGCGTCACGGCGGCCAGCTCGCCGTCGCGCCTGGCGAGCAGCATCTCGTTCTGGAAGTCGAGCCGGAAGGCGTGGCCGCGATCGTCGCCGGTGCCCTCGAGGTCGGCGGCGCCCTTGGTGAAGCCGCCCTCGAACTGGCGCCGCAGGTCGACGACCTTGCCGTCGAAGAGCCGCACGGCGTCGAGCTCGAGGCAGAGCGCCGCGATGCGCTCGTCGTCGCGCAACTGCTCCTCGCCGCGACCCAGCAGGACCTGCCCGATGCGACGCGCCAGGGTGAGCGTGCCGGGGATCGCGCACTCCCGCACGACGTCGCCGCCGTAGACGTAGTCGATCATCGTGGCGGCGCCGCCCATCTCGATCGTGACGGCGCGGGCGAGCCGCTCCGACCAGACGCCGTCGACGGGCCGGCTCACCACCTCGTTGCCGTGGTGGTCGACGAGGACGGTGGTGCCGGGGCCGTATCCGGCCAGGTGGAACGTGACCATCTGCGCTTCGGGGAACGCCCGGCCCATGGCGTCCGCGTCGACGATCGGCAGGCCGCTCACCGCGGCCGCGGCGATCGGGATCATCGAGTTGCCGCCGCCGATCTCGATGGGCATGACCGCGGTGGGCACGCGACGCGTGGCCCGCTCGATGGCCTCGAGGGCGTGGGCCAGCTCGGCCTCGGCCATGATGCGCTCGACGTCGACGGACGGCGCGCCGATGCCGCCGATGGGCACGACCAGGTCACGTGCGGTGAGCTCGTCGACGCCGATCACGCGCACCGGGCCGTGCAGGCGGATGAGGCGCTTCGCGATGAGCGAGCCGACGTGCGGGTCGCCGCCGCCGCCGGTGCCGAGCACGGCCGCGCCGAGGGCGATCTCGTCGACATCCGCCTCGGTGATGAGCCGCAGGCCGTCGGTCACGATGCGACCTCGTCGGCCTGCAGTTCGCGCTCGGTGGGCGCGGCGACATCCGATCGGGTCCGACGCGCGACGAGCCCGAGCACCAGGTACACGGCGAACCCGACCAGCAGGCCGTCGAGCGCGGGGATGGTGGTGAGGTCGAACAGCCCGAAGCCGAGCCCGTCGGCGGGGTGCGTCGCGGCCAGCGCCACGACGATGCCCGCGATCCAGGCGACGATCGCGAGCGGATGCACCGAGCGCTCGGCCTCGTCGAGCTTGAACCGGCCCGCGCGGTGGTCGACCACGAAGGCCGCCACGTACACGCCGCCGAACGGCGCGATCACGATGCCGATGGCCGAGATGAAGGGGATGAACCCGTCGGCCGCGCCGAGCACGGCCACGAGGATGCCGATGACGCCGCCGATGATCGTGAGCACGCGACGGTTCAGACGCCCGTTGATCGACGCGAAGCTGAGCGCGGCGGAGTAGAGGTTCGAGGTGTTCGTCGTCCACTGCGCGAGGATCAGCACGATGACGGCGACGCCGCCGAGCCCGAGCAGGAAGAAGATCGTCATGAGCTCGGTCTCGCCCATGATGCGGGCGAGCACGAGGGCGACCACGACGATGATCGAGTTGCCGAAGAAGAAGCCGACGAAGCCGGCGGCCATGGCCTGCCTCGGCGTCTTCGCCCAGCGGGCCATGTCGGGGGCGGTCACGACGCCGAGGATGAAGATCGCCATGACGAGCGAGACCGCGCCGCCGAAGGTGAAGGTCACGTCGACCGGGGTCGACAGGCCGTCGGCGCCCTGCGTGGCGAAGCCGACGATGATGCCGAGCAGCAACAGGGCGAGCAGCGCGGGCACCGCGAGGGAGCTGAGCTTCGAGATCGAGCGGTAGCCCCAGAGTGCGGTGAGCGCCATCAGGATGCCGCCGACGAGCGTGAAGATCCAGACGGGCACGTCGAGGCCGGTGAGCTCGGCGAACGCGATCTGCGCGTTCGAGCCGAAGAACCCGGCCTGCACGGCGAACCAGCCGAGCAGGCTCAGCGTCAACGCGATCGCGAGCACCGCGCCGCCGATGCGGCCGAAGACGACGCGCGAGACCATCGCGGTCGAGAGCCCGGAGACGGCGCCCACGTAGGCGCACGCCATGGCCATCAGGCCGAGCAGGGTCGAGCCGACGAGCGTCGCGAGCAGGGCGGGCCAGAAGTCCATGCCGGCGGCGAGTTCGATGCCGAGGAAGGCGCCCGAGAGGTCGATGCCGATCGCGATCCAGACGGCGGCGATCGACCACCAGCCCTTGCGCTGGTCGGCGGGGACGACGCCGTGTTCGTAGTCGGTGGTGTTCATGCTGGTCCTTCGGGGGAGGTCGCGAGCAGCGAGGCGAGGTGGCGCCAGGCGAGGTCGAAGCGCTCGCGGTAGACGTCGGGTGAGTAGTGCGTGAGCTGGAGGAACAGCCCGTCCATGAGCACGAGGAAGAGGGCGGTGAACCCCTCGGGGTCATCGACGGCGAACACGCCGGTGGCGACCCCCTCTTCGTAGGCGCGCCTGACCGCACTCGCGAGGGTCGATTCGGAGTCGAGGAAGATCTCGCGAAGGCTCGCACCGCTCGCACCGGATTCGGCGATGGCGGCGCGCAGGCTGAATTCGGCGAGGTCGGGGCGATCACGGTAGTACGCCTCGATGCCGCCGAGCAGGTGGTGGAGCCGTTCGAGCGGGGGCATCGCGCTGCTCGAGCGAGCGAGCTCGTCGAAGTACGCGGTGTGCTCGACCGACACCTCGGCGTAGACCGCCTCGTACAGCGCCTCCTTGCTGGGGAAGTGCGCGTACAGCGAGGGCGTCTTGATGCCGACGGCCCCGGCGATCTCGCGGAGGCTGGCCTCGGCGTACCCCTTTCTCGCGAAGACGGTTCTCGCCTCGGAGAGGATGTCAGCTCTGGTCATCTGCCTGCCTAACGATCATTAGTTAGGGAGACTGTAGACCGCACCGGGCGGCTCCGCAAGGGGCCGCGGCGCCCGTGACCCCGCGGCGCCCGTGACCCCGCGCCACCGCTCGCTCGCACCGCACCGCGGAACGGCGGATGCCGCGGCAGCCCGTGCTGCCGCGGCATCCGCGTGTCGGTGGTGAACGCCTCAGCGAGCGGCCTCCGCGCGACGGCGGCGCAGTGCCACCGCGCCGGCGCCGAGCCCGAGCAGGAGCAGCACGCCTGCCGCCCACAGCACGGCCGAGATCTCGGCACCCGTGTGCGCGAGCCCGCTCGTGGTGCCGGAACCCGGCGTTGCCGGCTCGTCGGTGCCGCCGTCGCCGGGAACGGCCGCGGTGACCGTCACCGGCGCCCAGCCGATCAGCGTGCCGTCGGCCGCCTGGATGACGACCTTGTGCTCCCCCGCCGGCAGCGAGGCGGGCAGCGTCACCGTGACGACGCCGTCGAGTCCGACGGCGGCCGACCCGAGGGAGGTCGGCGTCGAGTAGACCCACGCCCACACGGTCTCGCCGGCGTGCGCGACACCGACGTTCACGGGCAGGCTCGCGCCAGGCGCGGCCGTCGCGGGTGCGGTGACGCCGCCGCGAGTCGCGTCGGTGAGCAGCGACTCGTCGACGGGCGTCGGCGCGGCTCCGGGATCGGTCGGGTCCGTCGGGTCCGTCGGGTCGGTCGGGTCCGTCGGGTCGGTCGGGTCGGTCACGACCGCGCCGGGAAGCGTGCCGGTGCGCAGGGCAGCGGCACGCTCGCCGTCGGCGAACCACCACACGGGGCGGGTCGTGACGAGCGACGGCGCGGGGTCGGCCGAGCTCAGCGAGGCCGGCGCGGTCGCGAAGCCCTCGTTGTTGAGGTTCGGCATGCCGGCAGGACGCGCGACGTGCACGATCGTGGGCGCGGCGCCCGTGAACGCGATGCGCGTGGCCTCGCCCTCGCAGCCGTTGTCGCACACGGCCCAGAGCTGGTCGAGCACGGTGTCGTAGTCGAGGGCCATGACGCCGCCGAGACCCGGGTCGATCGAGGCGACCTGGGCGAAGGTGCCGTCGGCGTTCAGGGCGTAGGCGTAGACCACGCCGTTGTCCTCCACCGCGACGAAGAACAGGCCGTCGCCGTGACCGGGGTAGTCGGCCGGGTCGTAGACCGCACCCGAGTTGGCGTCGACGAGACCCTTCAGGTCGGCGTCGGCGACCCACTCGACGGCCTCGAGGCCCGTGTTCGCGGCGACCTGCGGCAGCGAGGCCGTGAGGTCCCACTCCTGCGCGGCGACGACGTCGGGGCCGGCGGCCTCGGGGTCGACCGCGAGGATCGTGTTCTGGTTCACGCCCTTGTTCGCGTTGTCGCGCTCGGAGGCGATGTAGATGCGGCCGTCGTTCGCCGAGGTGATGCCCTCGGTGTCGGGGCCGGCCTTCGCCGGTGCTCCGGCGTCGCGCTGGAACCGCACGCGCCTGCCCTCGGCCCAGCCGTCGGCGAACGCGACGCCGCCGTCGGCCTTCGCGTCGAGCTTCCAGAAGGTGCCGGTGCCGTTGTCGACGGCCCAGAGCACGACGCCGTCGGCCGTCTGCTGGGTGTCGAGGCCCGACGAGTCGCTGAGGAACATCGCCGCCTCGTCGACGACCGTCACGTCGGCCGAGCCGGGCCAGGCGACGGCCACGGGGTCGGTCGGGTCGGTCGGATCGGTCGGGTCGACCGGGCCGCCGCACGCATTCGCGGCACCCTTGGTCGAGGTCGTCGCGTCGCCGAACGCGCCCGTGCCGTCGGGGCAGCGCGCCCACGTGACGGCGGCGTGCGCCGACCACGCGTACTCGACGACCGTGACACCGGCGGCATTCCGGATCGTCGCGACATCCGCCGCTCCGAGGCCGAACGAGAAGTGCGTCGCACCGTCGAAGACGAAGCGCGCACCGGCCGCGAGCACGGTTCCGGATGCCACGGGCGTGACGTCGGCGGCGTGGCCGACCGGGTCGTTGTCCATGAGGGTCCAGCCGGAGAGGTCGACGGGCGTCGTGCCGGTGTTGACGACCTCGACCCAGTCGGTCGCGTCGCCGTTGGACTCGACCTCGTTGATCGCGATCGCGGGCAGGACGCAGTCGTTCGGCTGGCCGGGGGTCACGCGGGCGAGCGCGAAGTCGCCGGTCGCGTCGGGGCAACGGGCGTAGCTCGCCGCGGCCTCGTCACCGTCGATCGCGGGGTGGCCGTTCCACGTGTGCTCGTCGAGGAGCGTCGCGGCGCGATCGTACAGGCGGATCGAGTCGGACCCGCCGATGCCGATCGCGGCCTGGAACTCGAGCGGCGCGCCAGCGGCATCCGCTCCGACGGTCGAGGCCTCGACGACGAGGCGCTGGCCCGCGGCGATGGACGTGCCGGAGGCGAAGAACCAGCGGTGGTCGTCGCTGTTGTCGCGCACCTCGTACCCGCTGAGGTCGAGCGCGGCCGTGCCGGGGTTGATGAACTCGATCCAGTCGGCGGGGCCGGAGTCGATCTCGTTCAGCAGCACGCTGCCGGGCGTGGCCGGCTCCTCCGGCTCGTCGCAGACGTTGGCCGCGCCGAGCGTGACCGCGGCCGCGGGCGCCCAAGCGCCGCCGTCGGCGCAGCGCGACCAGTCGGCGAGCGGCGCGGTCGCGGCGTAGGCGTACGAGTCGACGACGACGTCGGCGGCATCGACGAGCACGACCTCGTCGCCCTTGCCCAGCCCGAACGGGAAGCCGAGCGGCGAGGCGTCCTTCGCGAGCACGAGGAAGCCGCCCGCTGCGAGCGTCGTGCCCGCCGGGATCGTGCCGCGCTCGGACCGCTTGTCGTCCATGACGGCCCAGCCCGAGACATCCACCGGCGCGGATGACGCGTTGAAGAGTTCGATCGAGTCGACCGTGCCGTGGGAGGCGGTGTCGTAGACGATCTCGTTGACGACGACGCCTGCGGCGGCCGCATCGGCGGCGAGCGCCGCGCCGGGCATCGCGAGCAGTGCGGCACCGGTTGCCACGGCCGCGACGGCGGCCATCGCGGACGCGCGACGGATGGATTGGGGGAAGGGCATGGAGGGGCTCCTGACGAGAAGTGAGGGGTCGCGACCACTCGACCGTTCGGCGCTGAACGGAAGGTGACCTGCCGGTGAACCCGCAGCATCGCCGCTCTGTCGAGGGAGTGCGCGACCGTGTGTCAGGCGTCGAGCGGGCCGGCGCCGCAGAGGGTGCGTCGCACCCAGTCCGCGGCATCCGACTGCGCGAGCTCGTCGGAACGCACCAGGCGCACGAACTCGATCGCCGCCGCGCTCAGGCGCCCGTCGGCGGTGTCGGGCGCGTCGCGCAGCACGTGGGCGGTCAGCCAGCGCGAGAGGCCCCCGCCGATGCGCACGGTGACCGCGACGGTGCCGGCGAAGTGCCTGGCCTGGCCGTCGGTGTCGTCGTCGAACGCCGCCCGGAATCCGCGGCCCTTCAGCGGATTGCTGCCGCCCGATGCGGCATCCGTCACCCAGAACGGCCCACGACGCACGCCCCCGATGCGTCCGATCTCCTTGAGGAACCGGCGGTTCGAGTGCCCGCGTCCGGCGAGCAGCGAGATCGATTCCGCGAGGGCGGCGCAGGCGTCCATGTCCTTCAGCGTAGTGACGACGACGGGGGCGGATGCCGCGTGGCGGCGCCCGCGAGACCGTGCCGCCGTGCCGCCGCGCCGCCGCGCCGCCGTGCCGCCGTGCCGCCGCGGCATCCGATGCCCTAGAGCCCCTCGGCGATCTCCTTGATCGCGGCGAGGCGACGGTCCCACTGCGCGCCGATCGTCTCGAGCCGCCGCGCGGTCTCGCCGAGCTGGGCGCCGATCACCCGGAACCGCACTTCGCGGCCGACGCGCACGGGCTCGACGAGGCCGACCTCCTGCAGCACGACGAGGTGCTTGGCGATCGCCTGGCGCGTGACGGGCAGGCGCCCGGCGAGGGCGGACGCCGACGCGTCGCCCTCGCCGAGTGCGGCCAGGATGGACCACCGGGTCTCGTCACCCAGGGCGGCGAACACCGGAACCAGCGTCTCGGATGTCACGCGTCGCCCTCGAGCAGGGCGACGAGCTTGTCGAGTTCGGAGACCCAGCCTTCGGCGTGCTCGCCCATGTTCCTCACCGGGTCGGAGGTGCGGTCGAAGCCGGTCTCGACCACCGTGAGCTCGGTGCCGTCGTCGACGGACTCGAGCGTGAACGTGAAGACGGTGGCGTGCTCGTCGAGCTCGTCGCGCAGCGTGCCGAGCGCGTCGTCGTTGCCCCAGCGGTAGGTGATGCTGCGGGGGGCGTCGACCGCCTCGATGGCGAGCGGCACGCGGCCGTAGCCCTCGAAGGTGATGCTGCCACGGGCCCCCGGGCCCGCGCCGTCGAGCTCGGTGCGCCCGAACCAGCGCGAGATGTGGGCGGGCTCGGTGACGGCCTGCCACACCGTCTCGACGGGTGCGGCGATGCGGATGGTGCGGCGCACCGTGTAGGCGGCCTCGTCGACGACGGATGCCTGATTGTCGGTCATGCTCATGATTCTCGTTCCTCTCGGTCGATCAATGCAACTCCAGAGTTGCATGTCGGGTCGAGAAGCGCAACCCTAAGGTTGCATATACCTCGCGAATCGCAGGTCTCGCGCTCGCCGGGCGTCGGACCTCAGACCGGCCGCACCGGCTGCCGCAGCACCGTGCGCAGCTTCTCGGGCGCGGTACGGCGGGCATCCGAGAGGTAGACCTCGTGGTGCGGCCCGTTGAACGTGAGACCGTGCTGCGGCATCCACTCGTCGTGCAGGCGCGCGAGGGTCGGCGCCTCGTCGTCGTACGACCCGACGTGCAGGATCTGCACCGACGCGCCCTCGTCGAGCCGCTCGAGTCGCAGCAGGTCGAGCGCCGGGTTCCGCTCGCCCTTCGCCTTCGCGCGGGTCGCCTCGACGCCGGCCGCGACGGCCTCGTCGTCGATCCAGTCGGGCTGGTTGACGAGCATCGTCCAGCTCCACGCCGCCTTGTCGCGGGACGCGAACGCGGCCGGGTCGTCGGCCCACCAGAGCCCCTCGAGGGGCGCGACGGCGAAGTCGCGCCCCTGCTCGCGCTTGCTCGCGAACTTCACGGCGTACGCGACGCCGAAGAGGGCCTCGACCGCCTGCGCGTACTCCGGCACGGAGTTCGGGTCGCCGTGCCCGTCGATCGCGAGAAAGCGCAGCGGCGGCACGTCGACGACGGCGAACTCCCTCGCCGACGGGGCGTAGAGGGCCCGGTGCGCGCGCTTGACGTCGTACTTCTCGTGCAGCTGCTCGGTCATGCGGCGAGCGTACGCCGGGCCGCGGTCAGGACGTGTCCGGATGCCGCGGGCCTGCGGTTCGCGCGTCGGGCCGCCGCGCGCGGGGCGAGCGCCGATCAGCCCGCCGGCGCCGGTCAGCGCGCGAGCGCCGAGCGCCCGACCACCGCGTCCTCCCACGACATGCCGGAGGTCTTGACGACGAGCGGGCGAACCGCGCCGGCCTCGGCGGAAACCCGCAGCCCGGTCACGACCTCGGCGAGCGGAACGAGCGAAGCCGGCGCGAGCGCACCCTCGCGAACGGCCAGCACGACGTCGCCGGCCTCGCGGAGCGCCGTGGCCACGTCTTCGACGACGACCTCCGCTCGGCCCATGAGCGCGGAGTCGAGCTCGCGCGCCCCGGGCTCGTGCGAGCCGACGGCGACGACCACGACGTCATCCGCCAGCACCGCGGAGTCGAACAGCGGCTCGCGCGCCGTCGTGGCGCAGATCACGAACCCGGCCCCGCCGAGCGCGAGGGCGACGGATGCCGCGTCGGCCGCCGAGACGAACTCGCCGCCGTTCAGCGCGGCGTCGTCGCCCGGCGCCCGGCGGGCGACGTGCGTCACGCGCCCGATCGGCAGCTCGGGGCAGACCTCGCGCAGCGCCTCGACGTGCGCGAGCGCCTGCGGCCCGGTGCCGAACACGACGACGTCGAGCGGTTGGGCGCCGTCCGCGCCGTCGGCAGCCGCCCGCGCGGCGACCCTGGCCGCGAGCGCCCGTCGCACGCCGACCATCGACACCGCCGGCGTGCGGACGCCCGTGAGCACGGATCCGTCGAGGATCAGCACGGGCGCCATGGAGTCCGCGTCGAAGACGAGGTGCAGTCCCTGGATGCGGGGCAGCCCGCGCTCGGGGTTGCCCGGCGCCACGGTCAGCACCTTCACCCCGACGGCATCGCCGACCGCCGACGGCATGAGCAGGGCCTCCGCGGTTCCGAGGGGCGCGGCCGTGCGCGGCACGTCGGTCGCTGGGTCGAAGCCGGCGAGCAGTGCGGCCTCGAGCGCCTCGACGGCCGAACGGTAGCCGAGCCGCGAGCGCGTGCCCGCGGCATCCAGCACCTCGATCGTCGCGCTCATCGCAGCACGAACCCGGGCACGAGCGTGTCGCGCGGGTCGACCGTGAACGTCGAGGTGCCCGTGCGGTAGGCCATGCCGGTGACGACGGGCACCACCGCGGCGCCGCCGTCGACCTCGACCCGCTCGACGGCGCGTGCGTGGAACCTGGAGCCGACGATCGAGTCGTGCACGAGCGTCTCGCCGAACGCGAGCTCGCCCTGCGCGGTGAGCGCGGCGACGCGGGCCGCGGTGCCGGATCCGCACGGCGACCGGTCGAGCTCGCCGTCGGCGAAGACGGTCGCGTTCCGCTGGTGCAGGCGGCCGTCGGCGTCGTGTCCGAGGCGCTCGAACAGGATCGTGCCGTAGATGCCGCTCAGGCGCGGATCGGTCGGGTGCTGCGCGGCATCCGAGTCGTTCAGCAGCCACTTGACCTCGCGACCGAGGGCGATGATCTCGGCGACGTCGCCCGGCTCGATCGAGAGCCCCACCTGCGCGACGTCCAGCATCGCGTAGTTCGCGCCGCCGTAGGCGACGTCGACCGTCAGCTCGCCCCGGCTCGTCGCCACGCGAAGGCCCTCGGCCACGAGTCGGCTCGGCACGTTGACGAAGTCCACGCTCGTCACCGCGCCCGCGTCGTCGGTCGAGACGCGCGCGGTCACCCGGCCGGACGGCACGTCGACGACGACCTCGGTGACGCCGCTCGGGTCGACGGCGACCAGCCCGGTCTCGACCGCCCACGCCCCGAGCGCGATGGTGCCGTGGCCGCAGGCCGTCGAGAAGCCGTCCTTGTGCCAGAACAGCACCCCGAGGTGCGCGCCCGCGTCGTCGGGCGGCGTGATGAACCCGCCGTACATGTCGGCGTGACCGCGCGGCTCGAAGCAGAGCAGGCGGCGCAGGCCGTCGACGGCCCCGTCGCCGATCGCGAACGCCCGGCGGTCGGCCACCGTCGCCCCCTCGATCGGCACCCGGGGATCGGCGATGATCCGGAACGGCTCGCCGGCCGTGTGGTAGTCGATCGTGCTGATCGGGCTGATCGGGCGGACGGAGGGCGCATCGGCGAGCTCTGTGGTCATCAGACCATTCTGCTCGCCGCACGGCCAGGCACCGGCATCCGAAGGACTGACATCGGCGCTCGACCGGCGTAGCGTGGGCGGATCGGGATCCGGCCGGTCGACGGCCGGACGAACAAGGGGGTCACCGATGGCCGAGCTCTCGCCCATCCAGCCATGCCTGTGGTTCGACAGCCAGGCACGCGAAGCCATGGAGTACTACGTCGAGGTCTTCCCGAACTCGCGCATCAGGTCGATCGAGCCCTACCCCGACGAGTCGCTCGACGAGCACTTCGAGGGCATGTCGAGCAAGGTGCTGAACGGGCAGTTCACGCTCAACGGCGTCGACTTCGTCTGCCTCGACGGCGGACCGCTCTTCACCTTCACCGAGTCCATCTCGTTCGTCGTCTCCTGCGCCGACCAGGCCGAGATCGACCACTACTGGTCGAAGCTCTCGCACGTGCCCGAGTCGGAGCAGTGCGGCTGGTGCAAGGACCGCTTCGGCGTCAGCTGGCAGGTCATCCCCGCGAACATGGGCGAGCTGACCCGGCGCCCCGAGCAGATCCAGGTGATGATGCGCCAGAAGAAGGTCGTCATCGCCGAACTCGAGAACGCGTGACGGATGCCGCGGGCGCCGGCTCGCGGCATCCGTCACCGCATCGGGGTCAGCGCCCGTTGACCTTCTCGATGCGCATCTCGAGGATCACGCGGTCGGCCTTGTCGGCCGGGGCCTGCTGCTCGGCGTTGCCGTAGCGCCTGCCGAGTCGCACGTAGAACGCGCCCTCCGGATCGGGGATCACCTCGGCGAGCCGCCCGCGAACCTCGACGTAGCGCAGCGGGGTCTCGGGGTCGAGCGCCTCGAGCGTCATGTGCGGGTTCCGCTGCAGGTTGCGGTACTTCGCGCGCGTCGTGGTGTGCGTGAAGCGGATGACGCCGGCATCCGCGTCGAGCTCGAACCACATCGGGTTCACCTGCACGCTGCCGTCGGGCCGAACGGTGGCGAGGTGCCCGAAGACGGGCGCGGTCAGGATGCGGGTGGCGTGCTCGTCGAGTTCGATCGTCATGCCTTCAGTCAACCGCACCGACGCCGGCCGGTATTCCGGGTGCACGGAGACCTCCCCTGCCCCGAACCCGCCACCTCACCTCACCTCACCCGATTCCCCTCGCCTTTTCAGGACCACATCGGTCATGGCTGCATATTGCACGCATGACCGCTGTGGTCCTGAAAAGGTGGCCCGGCGGGCGAATGGTGGCCCGGCAGGCGGTGGCGCCGTGCAGGTCGGGGTGGCGGGCTAGATCTCGGTGTGGCCGAGGCGGGGCGCGGCGAGCGTGCGCACCGCGGACTCGGCGAAGCCCTCGAACTCGAGCACCACGACCTCGTTCGCCCCCGCCCGCGTCACGGGCGCCGGCACGATGAGCGTGCGCTGCGGTCCGCGGCGCCAGTAGCGGCCGAGCAGGAACCCGTTGACCCAGACGAGGCCCTTGCCCCAGTGCAGGGTGTCGAGGAACAGGTCGGCGGGCTCGGCGAGGTCGAGCACGGCGTGCGCGAACGCGGGTCCGGCGACGCCCGTCGTGGTGTCGCCCACCGCCTGGGGCGCGACGGGCCATGCGGCGAACGCGGGCACGCGATCGAGGTCGAGGGGGCGAACCCGCCATCCGGTGAGCGCGACGCCGTCGAGCGCGACGCCGCCGATGAGCCCCTTGTGCTCGCCGAGGCGGGGGCCGTAGTCGACGCGCCCCTGGTCCTCGACGAGGATCGTGAGCTCGCCGCGCGTGCGCGGCAGCGCGATCGAGCGTTCGTGCGCATCGCGCGACATGACGCCGACGGGCACGCCGTCGAGCAGCACCCACGCGCGGTCGCGCACCTCCTCGCCGACGGTGAGCACGCCGGGGCCGTCGGTCTCGCCGGGGCCGCCCGTCTCGTCCGTCGCGCCGCTCGCGCCCGTCCTGCCGAGGGTCGTCGCGAACAGCGCGATCCCGCGGTCGTGCCCGAGCTCGTCGAAGGTCGGCACCTGCTCGTGCACGGCCTCCTCGCCGAGCGCGTCGGCCGCCTCGAGCAGCGACGGCCCGATCGCGAGCGGCGCCTCGAGCACGGGCGCCGGCGCCGCGGCATCCGGAACCTCGTCGGGGACGGGCGCGTAGCGCGAGATGACCTCGCGGAACGCCCAGAACTTCTCGGTCGGATGCCCCGCCTCGTCGAGGGGGGCGTCGTAGTCGTAACTCGTCGTGATCGGGGCGTAGCGACCCTTGTCGTTCGCCCCGTTCGTGAGCCCGAAGTTCGTGCCGCCGTGGAACATGTAGATGTTCACCGAGCCGCCGGCGGCGAGCAGCAGGTCGAGTTCATGGGCGGATGCCGCGGCATCCGTCGTGTGGTGGTGCGAGCCCCAGTCGTCGAACCATCCGCACCAGAACTCCATGCAGACGAGCGGTCCGGTCGGCTGGAACTCGCGGAGGGTCTCGAGGCGTTCGAGCGTGCGCGAGCCGAACGAGCCGGTGAGGTGCAGGCCGGGCAGGCTGCCGGCGGCGAGCATCTGCGGGGTCGGCTGGTCGATCGTCGTGAGCGGCACCGTGACGCCCGCCTCGCGCGTGAGGTCGACGAGGTGCTCGAGGTACGCCTTGTCGTCGCCGTAGGCGCCGTACTCGTTCTCGATCTGCACGAGGATCACCGAGCCGCCCGCGTCGATCTGGCGGGGCACGACGATCTCGTACACGTTGCGCAGGTACTCGCCGACGGCGTCGAGGTAGCGCGGCTCGGAGCGGCGGATGCCGACCTCGCGGTCGCGGAACAGCCAGGCGGGCAGTCCGCCGTTGTCCCACTCCGCGCAGATGTACGGACCCGGGCGCACGATCGCGTGCATGCCCTCGGCCGCGACGAGGTCGAGGAACCGACCGAGGTCGAGGCCGTCGGAGGTGTGCCACTCGCCCCGGTGCGGCGCGTGCCGGTTCCACGCGACGTACGTCTCGATCGTGTTCAGCCCCATCAGGCGCGCCTTGCGGATGCGGTCCGCCCAGAGGTCGGGATGCACGCGGAAGTAGTGCAGCGCGCCCGAGAGCACCCGGAACGGCCGTCCGTCGAGCTCGAAGTCGGTCTCGCCGATCGCGAAGCGGCTCTGAGGGGTCACGGGGCATCCGTTCTGGATCTGGCCGGGCGGTGCCGGCGGCGGTGGTGCGATGGTGCTGCGGAGACGGTCGGGGCCGGCCGGCGGTGCGCCGGCCGACCCCGCCCGACCGGCTACTTGTTGACGCTGAAGCCCTGCTCGTTGCCGTAGTCGACGAGCTGGTCCTGCCACGCGGCGAGGCCGTCGTTCAGGTCGGCGTTGTTGGCGTACGACTGGCCGACGGTGTCGCCGAAGATGCTGTTCGCGTACACCTGGTAGGGCAGGTACGACCACCCGGTCGAGACGTCCTTCGAGGCCTGCGTCAGCACCTCGTTGATCTTCTGGCCGCCGAAGTAGTCCGACTCCAGGTTCACGAAGTCGGGGTTCTCGAGGTCGGCCGTGGTCGCCGGGAAGCCGCCGCTCGAGAGGAAGACCTCGATCGACGCCGGGTCGGAGTTCAGCCAGCGCAGGAACGCGGCGGCGAGCGCCGGGTTCTCGGACTGCGTGGTGACCGACTGGCCGCCGCCGCCGTTCTCGGCGGTCACGGGCGTGCCGTCGTACGTCGGGATCGGGGCCACGCGCCAGTCGCCCGCGGCATCCGGAACGCTCGACTCGAGCACGCCGGGCATCCAGGCGCCGGTCACGAGCGTCGCGATCGAGCCGTCGCCGAGGCCCTGGTACCACTCGTCGGTCCAGCCGGGCGTGGTCGAGAGCAGCTTGCCCTCGACGAGCTCGTTCCAGACGCCGGTCCACTTCTGCGTGCCCTCGTCGGCGAGGTCGACGGTGATGTCGGTGCCGTCGATGCCGAACGGGCGTCCGCCGGCCTGCCAGATCATGCTCGTGGTGAAGCCCGCGTCGCCGGTGTCGGCGGTGATGAACTTCGTGGGGTCGGCGGCGTTCAGGTCCTTCGCGGCCTGCACGTACTCGTCCCACGTGGTCGGCACGGCGATGCCGAACTGGTCGAAGACGCTCGCGTTGTAGAACATGGCCATGGGGCCCGAGTCCTGCGGCAGGCCGACGAGCTTGCCGTCGACGTTCACGGCACCCCACGTCGAGGCGCTGTACTGGTCCTCGAGGTCGCCGAGCCCGTAGGAGCTGAGGTCGACGAGCGAGTCGGAGAGCGCGAACTGCGGAATGGCGTAGTACTCGATCTGCACGACGTCGGGAGCGCCCGAGCCGGCCTTGATCGCGTTCTGCAGCTTGGTGTACTCCTCGGTGTTCGTGCCCGCGTTGACGAGCTCGACGTCGACGTTGGGGTACGCGTCCGCGAACGCGGCGACCTGCGCCTCTGCGCTGGGGGTCCAGCTCCAGTAGGTGAGCTTGCCGCCCTTCTCGAGCGCGGCGTCGAGGTCGGAGGCGGATCCGGATGCGGCGCCGGACGAGCCGCCGTCGGTTCCGGAGCAGGCTGCGAGCGTGCCGATGAGGGCCGCGGCTGCGACGACCGAGAGGGTCCGCCTGACGGCGGAGCGAGCGATGCTCATGGTGGTTCCCTTCACTTCGTTGTGTCTTCGTTGTGTGCCATGTGGTTCCGGGGCAGGACGCTCCGGATGAGCGGATGGTGCGTGGTGGGGTGGTGCGACGTCGCGCAGTGCCGCTCGGTCACTGCTTGACGCTTCCGGCGCTGAGCCCCGACTGCCAGAACCGCTGGAGGCCGAGGAACGCGACGACGATGGGGACGATCGTGAGCAGCGAGCCCGTGATCACCAGGTTGTAGATGGGCTGGGCGCTGACACCGGTGGCCTGCGCGCTCCACTGGTTGAGGCCCACGGTGAGCGGGTACCAGGTGGGATCGCTCAGCATGATCAGCGGCAGGAAGTAGTTGTTCCACGTCGCGACGACCGTGAACAGCAGGACCGTGACGATGCCGGGCGCCAGGAGGCGGATCGAGATCGTGAAGAACGTGCGGAACTCCCCCGCGCCGTCCATGCGGGCGGCCTCGAGCAGCTCGGTGGGCACCGAGTCGACCGCGTACACCCAGATCAGGTAGAGGCCGAACGGGCTGATGAGCGACGGGATGATGATCGCCCACGGCGTGTTCGTGAGGCCCAGCTGGCTGAACATGAGGAAGGTCGGCACCGCGAGCGCCGTGCCGGGAACCGCGATCGCGCCGAGCACCACGGCGAACACCGCCTTGCGGCCCGTGAACCGGAACTTCGCCAGGCCGTAGCCCGCGAGCGTCGCCAGCAGCGTCGCGCCGCCCGCGCCGACCACGACGTAGAGCAGCGTGTTGCCGAACCAGCGGAGGAAGATGCCGTCCTTGTAGGTCAGGGTCTCCCAGATGTTCTGGAACAGCACGAAGTCGTCGTCGAACCAGAGCCCGAAGCTCGAGAACAGGCCGGCCTGCGTCTTCGTGGCATTGATCACGAGCCACACCAGCGGCACGAGGCTGTAGATCACGAAGATGCCCATGAGCAGCGTGAAGGCGACCGACTTGCGCGGGCGCAGCGGGGAGGAGTACTTCGGGCGGTAGCCGCCGCGCCGACGGGAACGGGAGCCGCCGCGGCCGCCCGCGGCATCCGTCGTGGTCATGACCTCGGTCATCGTGCTCATCGCTCTTCCTTCCGCGAGCCGCGCAGCTGCACGACGTAGGCGATCACGGCGGTGAACACGCCCATGACGATCGCGACGGTGGCCGACGCGTTGTACTGCTGGCCGGCGAACGAGAGGTTGTAGGCGTACATGTTCGGCGTGAAGTACGTGGTGATGATGTTGGGCGCGAGGGTGCGCAGGATGTTCGGCTCGTTGAACAGCTGGAAGCTGCCGATGATCGAGAAGATCGTCGCGATCACGATCGCGCCGCGCAGGGCCGGCAGCTTGATGCCCGTCACGACGCGCATCGGACCGGCGCCGTCGAGCTCGGCGGCCTCGTAGAGGTCGGTCGGGATGACCTTGAGCGCCGAGTAGAAGATCAGCATGTTGTAGCCGACGAACTCCCAGGTGACGATGTTGCCGATGGAGACGAGGATCCACTCGCGGGCGAAGGGCGTGAGCACGGTCGAGCCGAGCCAGTCGTTGATGTTCGCCGCGAGCCCGAAGTTGTCGCCGTAGATGAAGCCCCACATGAGCACGGCCACGACCGCGGGCACCGCGTAGGGCAGGAAGATCGCGATGCGGAAGAAGCCCGACGCGTGCAGGCGGGCGCTGTCGATGGCGAGGGCCGCGACGAGCGCGAGGCCGAGCATCACGGGCACCTGCACGAGCAGGAACAGCGTGACGCGACCGAAGCCCTCCCAGAACTGCGGGTCGACGAACAGCTCGAGGTAGTTCTCGAAGCCGACGAAGGCATTGCCGCCGACGAGCTGCTCGCGATAGAGGCTGAGGTAGATCGAGTACGCGACCGGCGCGATGAAGACGAGCAGGAACACGACGAGGAACGGCGCCACGAAGGCGAGGCCCTTCCACTCGCTGCGGGTGCGGCCGCGGGTGCCGCGGCGGCGGCCTTCGCCGCGACGGCGGGGGTCGGATGTGGTAGCGGCGCCGGAGGGCGGAACCACAGCTGGGGACGTCGTTGTCATCGGATCTTCCAATCAGAGAGATGTTGACGTCAACATCTCGCGAGGACACCGTAGCATGTTGACGTGAACATGCGCCACTCTCCAAGATGGCAGTACCGAAGGAGCCGCACATGACGACCACCACCGGCCGGGCACCGGCGCCTGGGCGCCGCAGAGGACCGTCGATGGCCGACGTCGCGCGCGAGGCCAACGTCTCGGGCCAGACCGTCTCACGCGTGTCGAACGGACGCGACAACGTCGACGCCGTCACCCGCGACCGGGTGCTCGCCGCGATGACCAAGCTCGGCTACCGCCCGAACAGCGCAGCCCGCGCCCTGCGAACCGGCCGGTTCCGCAGCATCGGCGTGATCATGTTCACCCTCTCGAGCTTCGGCAACATGCGCACGCTCGACGCCATCACGACCGCCGCGAGCGACGCCGGCTACTCGCTCACGCTCATCCCGGTGCCGCACCCGACCAAGGGCGAGATCTCGGTCGCCTTCGATCGCCTCGCGGATGCCGCGGTCGACGGCGTGATCCTCATCGTCGAGGCGCACCTGCTCGACGAGTCCGACGTCGAGCTGCCCGACGGGCTGCCCGTGGTCATCGTCGACGCCTCGGGCGACGAGCGGTTCCCGGGCGTCGACACCGATCAGGCGCACGGCGCCCGCCTCGCCGTGCAGCACCTGCTCGACCTCGGGCACGAGAGCGTCTGGCACGTCGCCGGCCCCGAGCGCTCCTACTCGGCGACGAGCCGCCGCGAGGCCTGGGCAGCGACGCTCGCCGAGCACGGCGCCACGGCGCCCCCCGTGCTCGAGGGCGACTGGTCGACCGAGTCGGGCTACGAGCTCGGACTCGAACTCGCCGCGAACCCCGCCGTGACCGCCGTGTTCGCCGCGAACGACCAGATGGCGCTCGGAGTGCTGCGAGCCATGCACGAGACCGGGCGGCAGGTGCCGGGCGACGTGAGCGTCGTCGGGTTCGACGACATGTCCGAGTCGAGCAGCTTCTGGCCGCCGCTGACGACCGTGCACCAGTTCTTCGGCGAGGTCGGCCGCCGCTCGGTCGAGGCGCTGCTGCGCGAGGTCGAGGTCGGCGAGCGGCGCGGCAACTCCGTCGTCGACGTCGAACTCGTCGTGCGCCAGAGCACCGCGCCGCCGCGCTGAGTCGCACCGCCGGCCATCGCGCCGCCCGTTGGCGGGCCGCCCCTTGGCGGGCCGCCCCTTGGCGGGCAGCCCCTTGGCGGGCAGCCCGGGTCAGCGCGGGTCGACGGGGGTGAGCACGCCGAGCGCCGCCTCGACGTCGCGCGCCGCGGCCAGGGCGATGTGATCGCCGTTCATCGGGCCGATCAGCTGCACGCCCGTCGGAAGGCCCTCGTCGTCGAGGCCGGCGGGCACGGCGACCGACGGCAGGCCGAGGAAGTTCACGGCGACGAGCAGGCGGTGGTCGCGCCAGAGTTCGGTCGTCGAGGCGGGGCCCGAGAGATCCACGCCGATGCGCGGCATCCGCCTCGTCGAGACCGGTCCGAGCACGATCGGGTGCTCCGCCTGGAACCTCGCCCATGCGGCGGCGACCACCACGCGCTGCGCCCAGGCGCCGCCGTACTCATCGCCCGACTCGAGCACGTGCGTCTCGGCGGCGTTGTCGAGGAAGTACTGCGTCGCGCCGTCGCTGAGCGGCGCGGGCAGGCCGCCGGGGCGGAACGCGCCGACCATCTCGGTGACCGACAGCTGGCGCCACATCACGGCGGCGTCCTCGAGCATGGGCGGCTCGGCGTCGACGACCTCCCAGCCCGCCGCGGCGAGCGCGGTCGCCGCACGCTCGATCGCCTCGGCGACCTGCGGCTCGACGCCCCAGCCGAGCGGGTCGCGAACGACCGCGACCCGGCGCACGCCGTCGTAGGCCGACGGATGCGGCACGGTCGCCACGAGCGGGTCGCGGCCGTCGGCGCCGTGCATGAGCGAGAACGCGAGGTCGAGGTCGTCGACATGCCTCGCGATCGGCCCGTTCACGGCGAACATCTGCAACGAGAGCGGCAGCGGCTCGACGACGGCCGACGGTGCGGGCACCCGGCCGGCCGATGGCCGCAGCGCGCAGACACCCGCGGCGTACGCGGGCAGTCGCAGCGATCCGCCGTAGTCGTTGCCGAGTCCGATCGCGGCCATGCCCGTCGCGACCGCGACCGCTTCGCCGCCGCTCGAACCGCCCGGCACCCGCTCGGGGTCCCACGGGTTGTTCGTGCGGCCGAAGAGGTCGTTGACGGTGTCCCAGCGCAGCCCGAAGTCGGGCATGTTGCCGCGCGCGATCGGAATCGCGTCGGCCGCGAGCAGGCGGTCGACGAGCGTCGCGTTCTCGGCCGGGACCGCCCCCGCGAGGAAGGTCCAGCCCTGCGTCGACGCCGACCAGGTGAGGTCGATGTTCTCCTTCACGCTGATCGGCACGCCGGCGAGCGGGCCGACCTCCTCGCCCGCGGCGATGCGCTCGTCGATCGCCGCGGCGAGCTCGCGGGCGCGATCGGCGAACACGACGGTGGCCGCGCCGACCGCGGGGTTCACGGCGTCGATGCGCGAGAGGTGCGCCTCGATGACGGCGGTGGCGGTGAGCTCGCCCGAACGCACGCGCCTGGCGATCTCTCGCGCGCCAAGCGTCCAGGGCTCGGGCGCCGGCACCGGCGAGGCCGAGGCCTCGGCGTCCGGCTCGGTCGCGGGCTCGCGGAACTGGGATTCGGTCACGGGGTTCCTCCTCGGGGAATGGCGGTCGTCGATGTGGCGACACTGGGCAGGGCACCGGTTCGGGCGGGGCGCCGGCGTCGCGGCACCCATCCCTCGCGGGGAATCGAGTCGAGCAGCATCCTCGTGTAGTCGGCGGCGGGACGGTCGAGCACGTCGGCGATCGGCCCCTGCTCGACGATGACGCCCGACCGCATGACGACGACCTCGTCGCACAAGCGTCGCACGGTGTTCAGGTCGTGCGAGATCATGAGCAGCGCGACCCCGGTCGTGCGGCGGATGCCGTCGAGCAGCGTCAGCACCTCGACCTGGGTCGTGACGTCCAGCGCCGAGACCGCCTCGTCGAGCACGAGGATCTCGGGCTCGGCGGCGAGCGATCTGGCGATGGTGACGCGCTGTCGCTGTCCGCCGGAGAGGGCGCGTGGATGCCGGTCGGCGAGCGCCGCATCGAGTGCGACGCTCGCGAGCAGCTCGTCGACCCTGGCCGTCTGCTCGGGTCGGCCGGCTCTCGGCCGGTGCAGGGCGACGGCCTCGGTGAGGCATTCGCGCACGGTCTGGCGCGGATCCAGCGACTGGTACGGGTCCTGGAACACCATCTGCGCGATGCGGGCACGTCGTCGGCGTCCGCGTGCACCGCGCGCAGGGCGCGTCCAGTCCTCGCCCTTGACGGTGACCGAACCGGTATCCGCCGACTCGAGCCCGCAGATGATGCGCGCGGTCGTGGACTTGCCCGAGCCGCTCTCGCCGACGATGCCGAGCGAGCCGCCGGGGGCGAGGTCGAATCCGACGCCGTCGACGGCGACGAACTCGTCGTGTCCGAAGCCCTTCGCGGCGCGCACCCGGAAGGTCTTGCGCAGGCCCTCGACCCGGAGGATCGGCTCGGCGGGGGCTTCGGAGGGGCGTGCGGCCTCGCCGGGCAGCGACGCCGACAGCAGCCGGATCGTGTACGGGTCGCGGGCCCGCTCTCGCATGCTCGCCGCGGGCAGCGTCTCGACGGTGCGCCCCTGGTTCATCACGACGACGCGATCGCAGACCGCGCCGGCGAGCGGCAGGTCGTGCGTGATGAACAGCATCGCGAGGTCGCGGTGCCGGCGCAGGTCGGCGATGACCGCCATGACCTCCTCCTGCGTCGTGACGTCGAGGGCCGTCGTGATCTCGTCGGCCAGCAGGATGCGCGGGTCCATCGCGAGCGTCGCGGCGATCATGACGCGCTGCAGCAGCCCGCCCGAGAGGTCGCCGGGGCGCTGGCGCATGCGCCGCGAGGGATCGGGCACCCCGACCTCGTCGAGCAGGTCGATCGCGCGCCCGGCCGCGGCATCCGCTCGCTCGCCCGCGACCGAGACGAGCGCCTCGGTCATGAAGTCGCCGATCGTGCGGAAGGGGTTGAGGTGGGCTCGCGGCGTCTGGAACACCATGCCGAGGCGTCGGGCCCGCACATCGCGGAGCCGCGCCGCGGGCAGGAGCGACACGTCCTCGCCGTCGATCCGGATCGTGCCGCCGACCGTGAATCCCTCGGGGAGCAATCCCGCGACGGCGCGGGTCGAGAGGGTCTTGCCTGAGCCGGACTCCCCCACCAGGCCGACCGCCTCGCCCGCGTGCACCGTCAGCGACGCGTCGTGCACGAGCGTGCGCGCACCGGCCGCGGGCGACGTGGTGATCGACACGCGATCCAGTTCGAGCACGATCCCGCTCAGCGCCTCGGTCATCGTTCGCCTCCTTCGGACCATGCGGTCACCCGGGCGCCCAGCACGTTGACGGCGAGCACGGTCAGCACGACGAACAGCGCCGGGAACACCGACTGCTCCGGTGCGCCGGCGATGAGCGCGGGCTGGCCGCCCGCGATCATGACGCCCCAGTCGGATGCCGGCGGCTGGGCGCCGAGCCCGAGGAACGAGATCGCGGCGAGGTCGAGCATCGCGTACCCGAACCCGATGGTCGTCTGCGCGAAGAGCGCAGGGAGCAGCGCCGGCACGAGGTGCCGGAAGCAGATCGCCGCGGAGCCGACGCCTTGGATGCGCAGGGCCGCCATGTACGGCTTGCCGAGCTCCGCCCTGGCGCCGGCCCTGATGAGCCGCGCGACGATCGGGAGGTAGGCGATCGCGAGCGCGAGGGTCGGCGCGAGCAGGCCCTTGCCGAACATCGCGACCGCGAGCACGGCGAGCACGAGACCCGGGATCGCGAAGATCAGCTCGATCACGCGGGACGCGATGCCGTCGACCGCACCGCCGAACCATGCGGCGGAGATGCCGAGCGCGGCGCCTGTGAGGCTCGAGACGGCGACCACGATCACCGGCCCGATGACGCTGGGCGCGGTGCCGGCGAGCAGCCGGGAGAGGATGTCGCGGCCGAGGTCGTCGGTGCCGAAGGGATGTTCCAGGCTCGGCGGCGCCGAGACGGGCCCGACGTAGATCGCGTTCGGATCGTACGGCGCGAGCGCCTGGCCGAAGACGGCCATCACGGCGACGCCGACCACCACGATGACGGCGGCGATGACGAGCGGGTCGCGCGTGGCGGCCCGGCGCACGACGGCCGCGACCCGGCCGCCGGCGAGTTGTGCGACGCTCATGCGTTCCTCCTGGGCTTTGCGCTGTCGGGGTCGATGACGGCGATCGCGATGTCGGCGACCGCGTTCAGCACGACGAAGACGACCACGAGCAGCAGTGAGATGACCTGCACCACGGGGAGGTCCTTCCGGGCCGCGGCCTCGGTGAGCAGCGACCCGAGCCCGCCGATGCCGAAGGCCTGTTCGGCGATCGCCGAGGTGGCGAAGAGCCCTGCGACCGTCACGCCCGAGACCGCGAGGATCTGCGGCGAGGCGTTCAGGAAGACGTGCCGACGGAAGACCTGCGAGCGGGGGATGCCGCGGACCCGCGCCGTGTCGACGTGCTCGGAGTGCAGCTGGCCGACGACCGCGCCCCTCGTGATGCGGCTGAAGAACGCGATGTAGAGCACCGCGAGCGAGATCGCCGGCAGGGTCAGGTGGTAGAGGTTGTCGAGGAGGCCCTCGCCCGCACCGTAGACGGGGAACCATCCGAGGACCCTCGCGAACACCCAGATCAGCAGGATCGAGACGACGAACGTGGGCATCGCCATGCCGATCGAGGTGCCGATGAGCACGGCGCGATCCGCCCTCGGTCCCCGGGTCGCGGCGAACACCCCCGACCCGATGCCGAAGATCGCGATGAGCACGGCCGTGTAGAGCACGAGCATCACGGTCACGCCGATGCGGGGCGCGATGAGCGCGCCGACATCCGTCTTGTAGACGAACGACGTGCCGAGGTCGCCCGTGAGCACCCCGCCGACCCAGTGCAGGTACTGCTGCCAGACCGGGTCGTCGAGGTGGTGCTGCGCACGGATCGCCTCGACGAGCTCGGGGGTGGGGCGGATGCCGCCGGCGAGCGCCGAGACCGGGTCGCCCGGCGTGAGCAGCACGGCCGAGAAGATGACGACGCTGGCCAGGAACAGGGTGAGCGCGAGCTCGCCGAGCTTGCCGGCGAGGGTGCGCACGACTCCCGCGTTCATGTGGTGCCTCCGATCCCGGCCGGCGTCGCGGTGCTCATTCGCTGCCGAGGTGCAGCGCCCAGGGGCTGCTGTAGACCGCGACCGAGGTGGTGACACCCGTGAGCCCGTCCTGCAGGAACGTCGTCTGGTACGCCGAGGCGAGCGTCACCTGCAGCTGGTCGGGTGCGAAGATCTCCTGCGCGGCGATGAACGCATCCGCGGATGCCGCGGGGTCGAGCGTCGTGCGCGCGGTCTGCAGGTCGGCGGTCACCTCGTCGTTCGAGTAGCCGCTCCAGTTGAAGAAGCCGCCGAGTTCGGCGGGCAGCAGGAACTGCTGGGCGTAGCCGAGCACGCCAGGGGCGTCGAGGTAGCCGACGGTCGCGACGAAGTCGATGGACTCGCGTGCCGCCGGGTCGAAGAAGATCTGCGAGAAGTCGGAGGGCTGGCGCTCGTCGATCTCGATCGTGAGGCCGATCTGCGCTCCCGCGCTCTGGATGATGGCGGCGGTCTGCGAGAGCTCCTTCGCGCCGGCCGGGATCGCGACGACGAGCGGCGTCGTCGTGTCGACGCCCGACTCCTCGACGAGCTGCTTCGCCTGCTCGAGGTCGAGGTCGGGTGCCGGGATCGCGTCGTAGGCGGCCGTGTACTGGTCGGCGGCCTCCATTCCGGCCCATGCGAACGGCGGGGTGAACGTCGACTGGGGTTCGCCGAGCCCGTGCAGCACGGTCGTGATGAACTGCTCGCGGTCGATCGCGAGGCTGAGCGCCTGGCGAATGCGCGGATCCGCGCCTGCGCCGGTCGACTTCGTCGGGCCGAACGAGTACGACGCGGTCGACGGCCCGAGCACGAGGCGACCGCTGTCGGAGCCGGCGAAGTTGTCCCGGCTGGCGGGCGGCACGTTGAAGGCGCCGTCGACCTCGCCCGCCAGCAGGGCGTTGGCGAGCGTCGCACCGTCGGTGATGAAGGTGTACGTCAGGGTGTCGACGAGCGGCGCGCCGCCCCAATAGTCGGGGTTCGCGCTCGTGACGATCTCGGTGCCCGGCGTCCACTCGTCGAACACGTACGGGCCCGTGCACATGACGCCGCCCGAGGAGGTGCCGAACGCGTCGCCGGCCTGCTCGACGAACGCCTTGCTGAGCACGGCGCCCGCCGCCCCCGCGATCGCATCGCGGAACGTGGAATCCGGTGCGGTGAAGTGCACGGTGACCTGATGGTCGCCGGTGACCTCGATCGACTCGACGAGCACGAAGGCCGAGAACCAGGCCGAGGTCTCGGCGCGGTTGCGCTCGAGGCTGAATGCGACGTCGTCGGCCGTGAGCGACGTGCCGTCCCAGAAGGTCACGTCGTCACGCAGGTCGATGACGAAGGTCACGGGGTCGGCCCAGTCGGCGCTCGTCGCGACGCCGGGACCGACCGAGAAGTCCGGGCTGATCGTCAGCAGGTTCTCGCAGAGGTTCGGGATCGCCAGGCTGTAGTCGCCCGCCGGGTCGAGCGTCGACGGCTCGCCCTCGACGAGGGCCCAGGTGACCTCGTCGACCTCGCCGGTCGCCGCGGGCAGCGACGAGACGAGCTTCGAGGTGTCGACGGGCTCCGACGTGACCGGCGACGTGTCGGCTCGACCCGTGCATCCGCTCAGGAACACCAGGGCTGCGACGGCGCCGGCGGCGGCCGCGGTGATGCGTGTGACTCTCATGACGGGTCCTTTCGTGCTGCTGTGGGGGTGGCGGTGCAGTGCGTCGGCGGTGCGCCTCGGCGGTGGAGCGTCAGGTGATGCGATCGGTGGGATGGGCGGATGTCGGTGGCCGGCGTCGCGGGGCGAGCGTCG
Source organism: Agromyces sp. PvR057 (assembly GCF_040547485.1). Taxonomy (NCBI): domain Bacteria; kingdom Bacillati; phylum Actinomycetota; class Actinomycetes; order Micrococcales; family Microbacteriaceae; genus Agromyces; species Agromyces sp. PvR057. Next base: position 675,532 of record NZ_JBEPPT010000001.1, on the reverse strand, counting down.
GCGCGTCAGCGCACGACGAAGACGCGAACGCAGACCTGGCCGTCCTCGTCGCGCGCGAGGCCGACGAACTGGTGCTCGGCGAGCCAGCGGTGCGCCGGGGCATCCGTCTGGAACACCGGGGCGGTGCGGAAGTAGATCTCGGCTTCGTCGACGTGCTCGCCGGCCTCGTGGAGTGCGATGGCCTCGGCCGACGCGCGGAAGTAGCCGCGGTTCAGGATGTCGATGACGGCGCCGTCGTCGGCGCGCAGCAGGTAGCGCGCCTCGAGCTGGGAGGTGCCGCTGCGCTCCACGGCCCAGTCGCCGCCGCCGGCGAGCACGGCGCCGTTCAGGAGCGGGCCGGCGACGGTGCCGCCGGTGATCGGGGTGAACGTGAGCTCCTCGTCGGCGCTGCGCCCGATGCGCAGGTGCGGGTCGCAGTCGACGCGGAGCTCGAAGGCGAACTCGAGGACGGGTTCAGACATGGTGGATTCCTTTCGTGGCGGTGTCGGTCTCGTCGGCGTCGGCGCGTGTGCCGACCGTGAGGGTGAGTCGGAACGGCCGGTCGCCGCCGAGGTGCAGGCGCTGGCGGTTGGTCGTGAGCTCGGTCGCACCCCACGGGTGCTCGCCCGTTCCGGGCTGCGGAATGAACTCGGGCGCGTCGCTGCTCGAGACGTGCACCCGCAGGCGGTGGCCGGCCGGGAGCCGATAGCCGAGCTGGCCGAGGTCGACCTCGACGTGCGCCGCCTGCCGCGCCTCGTGCAGGTGCACCTGCCCTCGGGCGATGCGGAACGCCCGGCCCCGCTCGTCGACGTCGAGCAGGCGCACGAACAGGTCCATGCCCGGGCCGTCGGAGGCGATCACGGCCGTGGCACTCACGGGCCCGGTCAGGTCGAGGTCGTCGGCCACCGGCTCGGTCGTGAACGCGACGACGTCGTCGCGGTCGGCGAGCGCGGCCTCGTCGGGTGCGTCGAGCAGGAACGCGAACGCGTTCGCCACGCTCGAGGGCACCGGGTCGGCGGGGTCGTGCACCCATTCGATGTCGGATGCCGCGGCCGGCCGCTCCGGCGACAGCTCGCCGCCCGCGTGGGCGAAGAGGTCGAGCGGCGCGGCATCCGCCGGCGGCCAGGTCTCGCTCGCCCGCATGCCCGGCGTGCCGGCCAGGTTGTAGGCGACCCGCGGGATGTCGGTCGGCACGCCGTTGCCGCGCACGAAGACCTCGAAGAACGCGAGCGCCGGTTCGAGCATGCGCGGCAGGCCGGCGAGCAACTGTTCGTGCGAGCGCTCCGCGACCCGGTCCTCCTCCGGCTCGCCGAGGTAGTACGACTCGTGGTCCATCGACTCGATGCGCAGGAAGTGGTTGAGCGCCCAGGCCGGGCGCTGCGCGATGCGCGCGACATCCGCCCAGGAGAGCGGCGCGCAGTTGTCCCACCAGCCGATGGTGTGCAGGGTGGGCACGGGCCGCGCATCGAACGGGTCGCCGTTCGGGAAGCGCGGCAGGTGCACGGGCCGCGGGTACCACTGGTCGTACGAGATCGAGCGCGAGCCGAGCTGCTCGAGCACGGCCTCGACCTGGGCGCTGTACGGGCGGCGCTCGGGGTCGAGGTCCCAGAAGTAGGCGTCCTGCGAGTGGAAGTACGTGAGCGGGTAGAGGTAGGTGATGCCCCACTCGACGCCGCTGGTGCGGGCGCCGGGCGCGGTCCGAACGGGTTCGCCGAGCTGCGTGCCCGTCACGCGCGGCGCGATCGCCTTGAGCGCCGGATGCTGCGACGAGACCGCGGCCCACTGGGTGAACCCGTAGTAGCTGTCGCCCCACATGGCCACGCGGCCGTTCGACCACGCCTGGTTGACGATCCACTCGATCGTGTCGTAGCCGTCGTCGGCCTCGTTCACGAAGAGCAGTGCCTCGCCCTCGGAGCGGAACTTGCCGCGCACGTCCTGGGCGACGACGCGATAGCCGCGTTGCGCGAAGTACTCGGCGATGAGCGGGATGTACGTGTAGGCGCCGCTCTTGTCGTAGGGCAGGCGGATGAGGACGGTGTCGCCTGGCGAGGCATCCGAAGCCGCCGGCGCACCGGGCAGGTAGACGTCGGTCGCCAGGCGGACGCCGTCGCGCATGCGGACGAACTCCTCCCTGGCGAGCGGGCTCACGGGCCCGGGGCCGACGTGCTCGATGTGCTGCATGGGTGCCTCTCTGGCCGTTCTCATGGGTTCGGGTGGATGCCACGGTAGGTTCGGATAGGGTTATTAGTCAAGTCCGACTAGAAAATAAACCTCGAAGACGATGGCGGGCCGCTATCGTGCGAGAGGGAGGAGACACATGGCGCGACCATCAGTGGCCGATGAGCGCACGAAGCAGATCGTCGAGGCGACGATCCGCACCATCGGCACCAACGGCATCACCGGCGCGAGCCTCGACCGCATCGCCGAGGAGGCGGGCATGTCGCGCGGGCACGTGCGCCACTTCGTCGGCAACCGCGAGGAGCTGCTGCGCGCGAGCGCCCGGAGCTTCTACTACGACGGCGCCGAGGGGACCTCGATCCTGCCTGCGGGCACCGACTCCGTGGCATCCGCCCTCGACCACCTCTTCGGCGACGAGTTCGCCGCGCCGGGCCGCGAGAACGCGGTCGTGCTCGGCTTCGTCGAGGCCGCCCGCAGCGATCCCGCGCTCGCCGAGCTCATCGTCGACGCCTACCGGGGCACGCACGAGCTCCTCGCGCGCCTGATCGCCGTCGAGCACCCCGACGCCGACGCCGACGCCTGCGCGAGCACGGCCTACGGCATCGTCGCCATCGCGCTGCACAACGTGTTCCTCAGCGACATCGTCTCGGTCGCGACGGGCACGGCATCGGCTCGAGCGACGGCGGAGCGGCTCCTCGCGGCACTCCCCTGACGGGGCGTCAGGCGCCGTCGGCCGCCCGGCGGTAGCGATCGGCGTAGACCCGCAGCAGGTCGCGCAGCTCGGGCGGCGACTCGACCGTGAAGTCCATGCCGAGCATGCCGATGTACGCCGCGACCGTGTCGAGGCTGTCGGCGCCGGTGAGCAGCACCGACTCGTGCGCCGAGACCTCCTCGACGATGCCGACGGCGGGGTGGATGCGATCGAGCACGGCGGATGCCGCGGCGTGCACGCGGAGGCGGGCGTGCACGTTCCATCCGCTGACCGCGACCTGCCGCATCGTGAACGCCGTGTAGTCGCCGCCGGGCACGAGCCGCGGCGTGAACGGCCTGCGGGTCGGCATGCGCGGACGCACCCGGTCGGCGCGGAAGACGTCCCACTCCCCCGTCTCGGGATCGCGGGCGACGAGGTACCAGCGCCGCAGCCAGGCGAGCAGTCGGTAGGGCTCGACGAGGCGCGGCTCGTCGTCACGGTCGTCGTAGGCGTAGTCGAAGCGCAGCCACTCGGTCGAGCGGATGGCGGTCGCGATCGCCCGCAGCACCTCCGGGTCGACCTCGGGGTCTGGGGCATCCGTGCCGTTGTTCTCGGGCGCCCGGTCGATGACGCTCGTCACGGCCTCGACCATGGGCCGGAGCCGCGGTGGCAGCACCTGCTCGAGCTTGGCCAGCGCGCGGCGGCTCGACTCGCCGACCCCCGCGACGCCGGTGGCCGCGCGCAGGCCGATCGCCACGGCGACGGCCTCCTCGTCATCGAGGAGCAGCGGCGGCAACCGGCCGCCGGCCCCGAGCCGGTAGCCGCCGATCGAGCCGCGGGTCGCCTCGACCGGGTAGTCGAGCGCCCGCAGCCGCTCGACGTCGTTGCGGATCGTGCGCGTGGTGACCCCGAGCCGTTCGGCGAGCTCGGGCCCGGGCCACGACGGACGCGACTGCAGCAGACCCAGCAGGGCGAGCAGGCGGCCAGCGGTCTCGGTCACGACGATGTCCGACGATATTCAGCCAACAGGAACGATCCTTTCCGCTCTCGACCGTACCGTCGAAGACATGAACATCGACACCGCATCGCAGACCGACATCCGACCCTTCACCGTCGCCGTGCCGCAGGCCGACCTCGACGACCTGGCCGAGCGCCTCGCCCGCACGCGCCTGCCCCAGGCGGCGCCCGCCGACGACTGGACCACCGGCACCCCGAACCACTACCTGCGCGACGCGGTCGAGCAGTGGAAGACGTTCGACTGGCGCGCCGTCGAGGCCCGGATCAACGCCGTGCCGAACTTCATCACCGAGATCGACGGGCAGCCGATCCACTTCATCCACGTGGTCTCGAGGAGGAACCGCGCGTGAACCACGCCCCCACCGGCGTCGCCGTGTTCGCCGACGACTTCCAGACGATCAAGGTGTTCGCCGAGCGCGACAACGACGCGATCGTGCACTGGAGCCGGTTCCCCGAGGGCGGGCACTTCGCCTCGCTCGAGGTGCCCGACGTGCTCGCGGGCGACATCGCGGCGTTCTTCGCCTCGCGGCGCTGACGCCCAGCTCTCCGGCGGGGCCGATCCGGCGCCCTCCAGTCGCCGATTCCGGCCCGCCACGCCGGTCAGCGCTCGCGAGCGGTCACGATCTGCGGCATCCCACCTTCCGGATGCCGCAGATCGTGACCGCTCGGCGGCGCAGCGCGGCGCGGCGCGACGCGGCGCGACGCGGCGCGACGCAGCGCAGCGCGGCGCGCCCCCCGGGGGTCAGCTGGCGGCATCCGCACCGAAGAGGTGGCGCCCGATGCCCGCGGCGAAGGACCCGCGCGTGAAGCGGTACATGGCGGCATCGGTGCGCACGCCGAGGTTCGCGGCATCGGCGAGGTCGACGACGCCCTCGACGCCTGCGACGTCCGGCAGGCCGGCGGGCGAGAGCACGACCCGCTCGCCGACGGCCTCGCGACCGCTCACGCCGAGGTCGGTCAGGATCGCCGCCCAGCGTCGATCGAGGTCATCCGGCCTCGTACCGACAATGATATTTGTCGAGACAATCCTGAGTTTCGGTCAGGTTCGCGGAAGAGCCGCACTCGGTCGCGCGCGTCGGGTCAGTCGCGCGCGCCGAGCTCCAGCGTGTAGAAGACGCTGTTGGGGTCGAGCGCGTAGTCGCCGAACGGCGGGCACTCCACGAATCCGGCCCTCTCGTAGAGCGCGCGGGCGGGCGCGAAGAAGTCCTCGGTCCCCGTCTCGAGGCTGACCCGCGCGTAGCCGCGACGGCCGGCCTCGTCGAGCACGTGCTCGAGCAGGCGGCGACCGAGGCCACGGCCGCGCGCCGCGGCATCCGCTCGCATCGACTTGAGTTCGCCGTGACCGGGCGCGAGCTCCTTCAACGCCACGCAGCCGAGCACGTCGTCGCCGTCGGCGATCGCCCAGAACGTGACGGCCGGGTCGGAGAGGCCGGAGACGTCGAGCGCGTGCACGCTCTCGGCGGGCGAAGTGGCGTGCATGTCGGCGAGGTGGTCCTCGAGCAGGCGCAGCACGCGCGGGTCGGTGAGGTCTCCGGGGGCGATCACGGGTTCTGGCACGCGGAGCATCCTCGCACGGCCGTGTCACGCGCACGTTTCGTCGGCGCCCGCCTTCGCGCGCCGCGAGAGGACGGGTCTCGGCGGTGTCGGCACCCCAAGACCGCCGAAACCCGTCCTCTCGGTGCGTGGTCAGGCGGGCTGGGGGCGGGGGCGGGCCGGGGGCGGGCCGAGGCCGAGGCGGGGCGGGCCGGGGGCGGGCCGGGGGGGGCGGGCCGGGGTCGGGGCCGGGGCGGGGGCGGGGCCTCAGACCTCCAGCGCAACGCCCTCGGCGAGCCACACGGCGCGATCGTGGACGGATGCCGCGGACGCGTCGATCGCGTCGCGCAGGCCCTCCTCGCCGTCGACGAAGTGCGACCAGCCGTCGTAGTGCGCGAACGTCGCGACACGCGGCGCGGCGATGCCGACGAGCTCGACGGCATCGCGACCGGTCATCGTGAACCGCAGCGGGCCGGTAACGCCGAAACGCACCCCGCCGACGTTGGCGAGCATGACGTCGATCGAGAGCTCCTCCGCGGCACGCCGCAGCGGCTCGAAGAGCACGGTGTCGCCGGTGACCCAGAGGGCGACCTGCTCCTCGCCCTGCCTGCGGACGGCGAATCCGATCACGTCGCCGACGATCGGCCGGGTGAGCGGCGGGCCGTGACGGCACGGCGTCGCCGCGATCACGAGCGCCGGCAGGCCGGGCCGCGGTGCGGGCAGCGTGACCGAGCCGCCGGTCGCGAGCCCGTGCAGGCGATCGCCGGGAACCCGGGAGCCGGGCGCACCCTGCGCGAGCCGGCCCGCGCCGCTCACCGTGGTCACCACGGCGCCGGCCGACGGCAGCATCGCGCGGCCGGCGTCGTCGAGGTTGTCGGCGTGATGGTCGTGGCTGACGAGCGCGACGTCGATCGGCCCGAGGTCGTCGAGGGCGATCGCCGGCCCGCGCGTCTTCGTCGACCCGGTGCCCCACCCGAACGCGTAGTGCCGACCGGCCGGATCGAATGTCGGGTCGACGAGCAGTCGCCACCCGTCGAGCTCCACGAGCACGGTCGGGCCGCCGATCCGCGTGAGCTTCATGCCCGTGACACTATGTCAGCCCGGGCCGCACGTCGAGGACCCGTTTCGGGTCACGATGGCCGCGGCACGACGGGCGACACGACGATCGGGTCGCGACGATCGGGTCGCGACGGGCTGGTCGCGACGGGCGCGTCACGCCCCGGCCGTCACCGCAGCCGGGCGCGCATGCGCGAGCGCCCACTCGAGGGCGTGGTCGGCGACCTCCTCCCAGCCGGGCTCGGCGCAGATCCAGTGCGAGCGGCCGGGGAACTCCACGTACTCGGTGAGCGCGGGCGACTTGGCGTAGTGCTTCGCGTTCGACCGGTTCACCGAGGGCGGCATGATGTGGTCCTTCTCGCCGCCGATGAAGAGCAGCGGCGCGCGGTCCTTCGCGTAGTCGACCCACGTCTCCTGGTGGCCCGGCTTGAAGTTCGCGATGAGGCCGTACGCCCAGATCCAGTTGCCGGGCGCAGGGATCGCGAACTCCTGCCAGGCGGCGTCGGAGTCCTCGCGCGAGAGGGTGTTCGCGAACGCGTAGTGGAACTCCTCTGGCGTGAACGCGACCGCGCGGTGGATGTTCGCGGGGTTCTTCAGCGCCGGGAACAGCGACTTCGCCTGCGAGAGCGGCGTCATGCGCACGCCCTCGGTGGGCGCCGAGTCCACCACGACGGCCGATGCGCCGAGTCCGCGCGCGAGCAGCAGCTGCGTGAGCGTGCCGCCGAACGAGTGCCCCATGATGACCGGCGGGTTCGGCAGCGCCTCGATCTGGGCGGCGAGGTGGTCGACGGTCTCGGGCACGGTGAGCTTCGCGATGACGTCGGGGGTCTCGCGAAGCGACTCCACCTCGACCTCGAAGCCCGGGTAGGCGGGCGTGAGCACGGTGAAGCCCTTCGCCTCGAAGTGCTCCTTCCAGCCGCGCCAGCTGCGCGGGGTCATCCAGAGGCCGTGCACGAGCACGATCGTGTCGGGGACGGTGCGGTCGGGGGTGCTGCCGTCGGTCATGGTGCTGTCCTTTCGAGGGTGATATAGCGAGGGGCGAGCGGATGTCGCGAGCCGGCGCCGCGGCATCCGCTCCCGGGTGTCGATGAACCCGGGTGTCGATGAGCTTCAGGAGTCGATGAACGTCAGGAGTCGATGAACGCGAGCAGGTCGGCGTGCAGCCGCTCGCGGTCGGTGTCGGGCAGGCCGTGCGCGCCGTGCTCGTAGACGAGCAGCGTCGCCCCGTCGATGAGCTCGGCCGAGCGGGCGCCGCCGACCTCGAACGGCACGATCTGGTCGTCGTCGCCGTGGATCACGAGCGTCGGAACATCGATCTTCGCCAGGTCGGGCCGGAAGTCGGTCGCCGAGAACGCGGCGATGCACTCGTACGCGGCGCGATGCCCGCAGGCCATGCTCTGCAGCCAGAACGCGTCGCGCACGCCCTGCGAGATGTCGGTGTTGCGGTTGTGGCCGAAGAACGGGCCGTCGGCGAGGTCGCGGTACAGCTGCGAGCGATCGGATGCCTCGCCCGCGCGGATGCCGTCGAACACGGCGATCGGCAGCCCGCCGGGGTTGTCGTCCGTGGCGAGCATGAGCGGCGGCACCGCCGAGACGAGCACGAGCTTCGCGACGCGTGCGGAACCGTGCCGTCCGACGTAGTGCGCGATCTCGCCGCCGCCGGTCGAGTGGCCGACGAGGGTGAGCTCGGTGAGGTCGAGGTGCTCGATGAGGCACGCGAGGTCGTCGGCGTAGGTGTCCATCTCGTTGCCGTTCCAGGTCTGGCTCGAGCGGCCGTGGCCGCGCCGGTCGTGCGCGATCGCGCGGTGCCCGTGCTCGGCGAGGAACAGCGCCGCCGCCTCCCACGCGTCGGCGTTCAACGGCCAGCCGTGGCTCAGCAGCACGGGCGTGCCGCCCGAGCCCCAGTCCTTGTAGAAGATCTGCGCGCCGTCATCGGCGGTGACGTAGGGCATGGGCGCCTCCCGGATTCGGGGCGAGTCGCGCGGCTCGCGATTCGCGGATGCCTCGATGCTCGCGCGCGTGCGCCGGGCACCGAATCACGTGGTGCGCGTAGTCGCGAACACCGCACGGCGTCGCGCGGCGGTTCTCACGACCTTTTGCGGCTTGGAGTGCGGATTCGGCGCGACCTCCAGGCCGCAAGGCGTCGTGGGAACGCGAACCGGGCGAAGCCGGGTCCTGCGTCAGTGCACGGGGTGCCGCTCGACGAGCTGCCGCCGCGAGGTGATGCCGAGCTTCCGGAACACCTTGCGCAGGTGGTAGTCGACGGTGTTCGCGCTGATGAAGAGCTCCGCGCCGATCTCGGCGTTCGTGCGACCCGCTGCGGCGAGACGCGCGACGGCCTCCTCCTGCGGCGTGAGGTGCTCGGCGCCGTCGTCGCCCGGCTCGTGGGCGACGACATGCTCTCCGGTGGCCTCGAGCTCCCGGCGCGCACGGGCGGCGAACGCCGGCGCCGAGACGCGCTCGAAGATCTCGCATGCGGTGCGGAGGTGCTCCCTGGCCTCGCGACGGCGCTTCACGCGCCGCAACCACTCGCCGTAGAGCAGGTGCGCGCGTCCGAGCTCGCCGGGCGCCGTCGCTCGGCCGAGGTGCTCGATCGCCTCGAGGTACCTGGGCTCCGCCGCCTCGGGCTCGGCGACCAGGGCGGCGGCACGTGCCGCGACACCGCGGATCCACGGCGTGCCGCTCACCGCCGCGAACCCGGCGAGCCGGTCGGCCGCGTCCCTCGCGGCGCCGGTGTTGCCACTGCGCACGCTCGCCTCGACCAGGTCGGGCAGCTCCTGATACGTCACCTGGAGGAACTCGAGCTCGACCAGGGGGCGGAGGCGTTCGTAGGCGTCGCGGTAGTGGCCGTCCGCGACCTCGCGGATGGCGAGGCCGGTCATCGCGACCGTCCACACGCCGTCGAATCCGGTGCCGAGCATGGCCTCGGCGACCCGCTCGACGAGCTCCGTCGGCGCCCCCGACCACGCGAGGTAGGAGGCGTTCACGACCTGCTCCGCGTCGTAGCCGATGGCTCGGCGCAGTTCGCGCACCTGCTCCACGTATCGGCCGGATGCCGCGGGGTCGCCGCGCGCGAGCTCGACGAGTCCGAGCACCCACAGGGTGGTGTCGAGCACGCGCAGGTTGCCCGCCTCGGTGGCGGCGCGCATCGTGCGTTCGAGCAGCTCGACGCAGGTGCGCTCGTCCCACAACGCCATCGTCAGGGCGACCCCCTCGGAGCCGAGCTCGAGCAGCTGCGCGTCACTCGAGTCCTGGAGCATCGCGACCGCCTCGCGCATGATCGGCACCGCCTCGGGGTACGGCCGCAGGATGTGCGCGCCGAGGGCGCGCAACGTGAGCGACGTGCGTCCGTCGGCGACGTCGGCGCCGTCGGCGAGCCGTCGCCCGAGCTCCCGCAGGGTGCCGCTGCGCACGGCCGACTCCGAGGTGAGCTCGGCGTTGAAGGCGAACAGCAGGGCTCGCTGCTCGAGCTCGGGCGCCCGCCCGTGGAAGAGTCCGGCTGCTCGCAGCAGCCGCTCGCCGCCGCCGCGCACGCCGTCGGGGTCGCCGACGAAGAGGGCGAGCATCGCCCGAACCATGAGCAGTCGCCCCTCGGTCACGGGATCGAGGGGCACGGGAGCGACGCGGTCGTGCTCGATGCGGTCGACGAGGTCGAGCGCGAGCTGGGCAGCGCCTGCCGCCGCCGCGGCTTCGGCTGCCGCCATGAGCCGGGCGTCGCGGAGTGGCCCCGGCGTCGTGAGGTCCGCGGACCCGGCGAGCAGCCGGGCGCGCGAGGCCGTGCCGCCGCGGCCGCCCGCGGCATCCGCCGCCCGCTCCATGCGATCGGCGACCTGGTCGTCGACACCGGATGCCGCGGCCGCCGCATGCCAGACCGCGAGGTCGGGTCGGCCCTGCTCGTCGGCGACCTCGCGCAGCACCGCATGCACCGCGCGCCGCTCGCCCGCCGGCATCGCGTTGTAGACCGCGGCCCGCACGAGCGGATGCCGGAACCGCACACGTTCGCGCACCGACGCGAGCCCCGCGCGTTCGGCCCCGCCCGCGGCATCCGTCGCCACCCCGAGCCGGAGCGCCGCCTCGTCGATGATCGCGGCGCGCCCCGTGGACTCGGCCGCGGCGATGCCGAGCCAGCGCCTGGTGTCGGCCGGCAGCGCGTCGGCCGCCCGCAGGTAGGTGGACTCGAGCCGCAGGCCGATCGGCACCGGTCCGACCGCGAGCGACGAGTCCGTGAGCTGCTGCGCCGTGAACTCGCGAGCGAGGTCGATGAGGGCGAGCGGATTGCCGCCGGTCTCCTCGGCGAAGCGGGTCGCGAGGAACGGGTCGACCGGCTCGGTCGCCGACCGGTTCAGCAGCTGCACCGACGTCGGGGCGTCGAGGCCGCCGAGCTCGAGCACCGCGACGCCGGCCGCCGCGACGTCGACGCGCGCCTCGGGGCGCGTGCAGAGTACGAGTGCGACCGATTCGGCCTCGAGCCGGCGACCGACGAACGCGAGCACCTCGAGCGACTCCGCGTCGACGAGGTGCGCGTCGTCGACGACGCACACGAGCGGATGCCGCTCGGCCGCCGCCGCGAGCAGCGACAGCGTTCCGAGCCCCACCAGGTAGCGGTCGGGCGGCGGGCCGTCGTCGATGCCGGCGGCGATGCGCAGCGCGGACGCCTGGCGTGGGGGCAGGGTGGCCACGAGCTCGGTGAACGGGGAACCGAGCCGCTGCAGCGTCGCGTACGGCATCGCCTGCTCGGCTTCGAAGCCGTCGGCGCGCACGACCCGCACTCCGGCGAGTTCGCGCGTCGCCTCGTCGAGGAGCGCCGTCTTGCCGATGCCCGGCTCGCCGCGGATGAGCAGCGCCGACCCTCGCCCGTTGCGCGCCGAGCCGACGAGCTCGGCGAGGCGCTCGCGCTCGCCGGCACGGCCGAGGAGCGCAGACGGTGGCGTGTCGATGCTGACCACGGTAGTGGAGCGCTCTCACGCAGCGCCATGCCCGATTCGGCGGGATCCTCCGAACGCACGAACGCGGCGCGGGGTCCGCACACCCTCGTCGCCCCCGGACCTCAGCCGAACAGCCTCCGCAGCCAGTCGAGGAGCGTCTGCACGAGCTGCGCGATCACCTGCGCCGGCCCAGGGCGGTCGTCGACGATGGTCACCGCGGGCGCGGTCGCCGTCACCGGCCCCTGCCCGTCGACCGTCGCGGTGACGGCGACCGACAGGTCGTGGGCGACATCGCCGCCGCGGACCTTGTAGGTCGCCTCGGTGCCCTTGCGGCCGGGGATCGGCTCGCCGTCGCTCAGCCACTGGTAGGCGATGGCCGCGTCGCCGTGCGACCAGGTTCCGGGATCGGCCGTGAGGGTCGCCCCCTTGACCGGGTTCCCGGCGATCGACGGCGCGGTGAGGTTGGCCAACGGCACCGTGACCTCGGGGAGCACCGCGATCTCGGTCGGCTCGGCGATCGGCTCGATCCGGGCGCCCGAGGCGGCGGGCGCGGCATCCGTCAATTCGAGCAGGCCGTGCAGGTCGATCGAGCCGTCCGCCGCGATCTCGGGCCGCGGGCCGTCGAGATCGACGGACTCGAACCAGTCGGCCGTGACCGGCGACGCGGCGCCCGTGTTCCAGACGTTCGTCGGGTCGGCGAGCAGCGAGGTGTCGGCCTGCTTCAGCGCGAGCACATCGGTCTGGGGCGACTGCCAGGAGAGCACGCCGGCGGCGCGATAGTCGGTCGCCGCGGCGTTCGTCTCGAGCCGGACGCCGCGGTCGTTGCCGACCGAGGTGACCCGGTCGAGGCGGATGTCGGGTCCCGAGTTCGAGGTGACGCCGGTCGCGAGGTTGCCGAAGCTGACCGAGTTGCGCAGCAGGTGGTCGCCGGGCATGGACTCGCCGCCGAGCTTGAAGCCGTTGCCCTCCCCGATGCGGCTCGGGTCGGCCTGCAGCCATCCGTTGTCGTAGGCGACGGAGTCCTCGACGATGACCGTGCCGATCGGGCCGGTCGTGGACTTGGCGTAGAGGTCCCAGCCGTCGTCGATGTTGTTGTACGCGATGTTCGAGCGGAACACGTTGCCCTCGCCCACGCTGAGCTTCGCGGCGAAGCCGTCGGCGTCGTTGCCGCCGAGGTCGGCGTTGTCGTGCGACACCGACGAGACGACGAGGTTGTCGGTCGGCCACAGGGCGGGCGGCTCGGCCTCGGATCCGGAGATCTGGATGCCGGTGTCCATGTTGTGGTGCGACTCGACCCGCTCGACGACGTTGTGGTGGCCCTGGATGAGCATCGGCTTCTTCTTGTCGGCGGACCCGGTGATCTCCAGGTCGTACACGTGCCACCAGTCGCCGCGGAGCACGAGGCCGCCGTCGGGCGAACCCGAGAGGTCGAGCACGGCTCGCGCGCCGGGCTCCGACATGAGGGTGATCGGAGCCTCTGCGGTGCCGTCGCGTCCGCGCTCGGCGACGACCCTGCGGGGCAGCGCATAGGTGCCGCCCTCGAGCACGATCTGCTGCCCGGCCTGCGCGAAGGCGACGGCGGTGGGCAGGTCGAGCGGCGACGCGGTCGTGCCGTCGCCGTCGGCAGTGCCGTCGGGCGCGACGCGGATCGACTGGCCGGGTTCGCCGAACGAGTCGACCGTGACGGTGAGCGGCACGTCGACCGGGTCGGTCGACTCGACCTGCTCGTCCTCGCCGAGGTGCGGTTGCTCGGCCGCGGGCAGGAACCGTGCCGTGAGCTCGTTCACGCCCGGCTCGAGTTCGACGGGCACGAGCACGCGCTCGCCGGGCGCGAGCGGCACGTCGCCGGCGACGACCTCGCCCGAGGCGTCGAGGATCCGGCCGGTGCCGTACATGTTCGCGACGAGCGGCACATCGAGGCTCGACTCCGGGGTGGTGCGCGTCACGTCGACCGAGAGCGTCGCCGGGACGTACTCGGTCGGCGGGTCCTGCCTCGGCTCGTCGTCGGCGGGCAGGATGGTCGTGAACTCCCAGTCGGTGACCGTCACCTGGATCTTGCGGGCCACCGCGAGCCCGACGAACGACGCATCCGCGTTCTGCACGTCGAGCATGTCGGGGTCGTAGTGGATCACCTCGAGGTCCTGTCCGTCGCGGTGCCAGATGGCGTGGTATCCCGTGTTGGACTTGCGCAGCGTCAGCTCGTACTCGTCTCCTGCGGCGAACTTCGGGCCGACCGCGTCGGGGCGGTACTCCCAGTCGAACGCCTCGGAGTCGCCCATGTCGCGGGTGCCGGCCGTGTTGTCGGTGGTCGCACCCGTGTAGCCGTGCACGAAGCGCGCGCCGGGCGTGCCGTCCTGCCACTCGCCCGCACCGGTGCCGAAGGGGTAGCGGGTGAGCAGCGCTCCGGCGGAGTTGAAGTACCTCGCGGCCGAGACGCCCGGCACGAGGTCGTCGACGGCGAGCACGCCGAACCCGGACTGGGCGTCCTTCGCGGTCGCGTCGTCGACGCGGAACGTCGCGGTCAGCGTGAAGTTCTCGGTTGCCGGGTCGACCTGCGTGTAGAAGTACTGGAAGCCGTCCTCGCTGTTGGCGAGCTTGGTCGAGCTGGCCTTCGCGTCGAACGTGATCGACCCGTCGTCGTGCTCGAGCACCGAGCCGCCGGATCCCGCGTTCGAGCCGATGTCGGCGATCTGCCAGCGTTCGACCCCGGCGGCCACGTCGACCGTGGACTCGGCTCCGGTCGCCGACTCGGCACCGCGGTGGGCGACGATGCGCACCTGGTGGCTCGCGCCCGGCGTGAAGCCGGGAACGTCGGCCGTGGTGCCGGTCACGCCCTGCGCGAGGGCGGTGAACGGCGCGCCGCCGGAGCTCGCCTCGACCGAGTACGAGTCGGCCTCGGCGGTCGCCGACCACGAGAGCGTCACGGTGGCCGAGCCGCCGACGATGCCGCTCGTCAGGGCGCCGGTCACGGTCGGGCCGACGAGCGGGAGCGAGAAGTCCCCGACCGCGGCACGGGCGGAGATGAGGGCGGATGTCTCGCCCGCACGGGTGAGCCGCACCTCGACCTCGTACGCACCCGATGCCGGCGGCGTCAGCGAGAGGGTCCCTGCGGTGCCGTCCGTCGCCGCGAGCGTCTGGTCGACGACGGCGCCGTTCGCGGCGAGGAGGCTGGCGTAGACCACGTCGCCGCCGTCGGTGCCGAGCAGGCCCTCGTAGGCGACGAGCAGGTTCGCGGGGTTCACGGGGTCGGGTTCGACCGAGGTGACGACCGGCGTCGCGACGTCGCCCCAGGCGGCGCGGGCCTGCGGCTCGAACGCCCCGAGTTGCGCGAAGTAGACGTTGACGCCCGAGCTCGGCGACGCCAACCAGTACTCGCCGGGCGAGGTGATCGCGATGCGTTCCGTGGTCACCGCCAGCGAGTCGACATCGGCGAGCGCCGGCGCACGGCCGACCTCGCCGGTCGCGGTGTAGAGGGCGACGGCGCGGTCGGCCGTCGCGCTGCCGCTGCGGGCGGCGACGAAGACCTCGGTGGGCACCTCGGACTCGGCGACCGCGAAGTGCAGCGACCGGGCGGCCTCGGCGCCCGACCCGTTCAACTTGATGCGCTTCGTGAACGCCTCGCCGCGGTCGGAGATGCGGCTGTGGGCGTCGACCGTCACGTTCTTGCCCGGGGCGGCGTAGATCGTGAAGTCGCTGCCGGTCGGGGTGATCGCGACGTGATCGGCGATGGGGAGGTTCCCCGCGTTCAGCGCACCGGAGGGACCGAACGCGGTCGCGCCGGCGGTTCCGGTCAGGGTGAGGGCGGCGGCGGTCAATGCCGTCAGGGAGGTTCGGAGGGCGCGCGACAGCTGGGGCATGGGTCTCCTCGTCGAGATCGTGTCGTTCCGCGTCGAATGGCCGAGAAAGCGCTTTCTCGCGGATGCTCGATTCGCAAGGTAATCGCTTTCCGCGGGCGCGTCAACCATTGGGGCTGATCCGAGGTGCCGTCCCGGCGATTCAGGCCTTCGCAGCGGCGGACGCGTCGATGCACACGACGCCCCGGTTGCCGTCCTGGTCGGCGATCACCGTGAGCGAGGGCGCGTCGCTGTCATCGACGACGGTGCCGCCGGCGGCGACGGCGGCGGCGATCCGCTGCTCGGCCACCTCCGGTGCCACGTAGACCTCGAGGTGGAACCGCTGACGCGAGGTCTCGTACTCCTCGTCGTCGCCGAACCAGAGGTTCGGCACCCGAGCCGTGGCGTCGCGCACCTCATCGCTCGGGGTCCCTCGGCCCTGGGACTCGGCACTCCCGGTCAGGAGGGCGGCCCAGACCGGGGCGATGGTCGCGGAGCTGGCCGTGTCGAGCCCGAGCTCGATCTCGCCCACCGAGGCCGGGTCGGCCGTGACCCCGCTGGCGGCGGCGATCTCGGTGATCCGTCGTGCGAGGTCGACGTCCTGCTGTGTGACCCATTCGATGACGTGCTCGGTGCCCTCGCCGTCGCGGTAGACCGCGTCGTCGCTCACGAGCTCCAGGTCGACGTACCCGGTTCCGATCGTCACGCGTGGATGGTGGGAGAGGGCGTCACCCGCCTCGCCCACCGCGACGACGAACCGCGCGCCGGCGCCGAAGTCGTCGACCAGGTACCGCGCGTGCAGTCCCTGGGCCAGTTTGCGCCAGTCGGTCAGGCCGGCCGCGGCGATCTGCTCGCCCTTCAGCATGTCCATGGACGCGGAGCCTATCCCCGGTTCGGCGCGGCGGCATCAGGGAATCCGCCGCGGATCGTTCAGCCCCGGTTCGTACGGCGGCGCAGGCCCGCCGAGTCCGGACTACAGCGCACCGGTCGCCGGCGTCTCGCGAACGCGCCCGCCGCCCTCGAACACGAGCAGGCGATCGGCGAGCTTGTCGACGAAGAAGCGGTCGTGGCTCACCACCACGACGGCGCCGGGGAAGTGCGTGAGCGCGCGCTCCATGACCTGGGTCGACGTGATGTCGAGGTGATTCGTCGGCTCGTCGAGCACGATCACCGCGGCGCCGGAGAGCAGGCACTGCGCGATCGCGACGCGGGCGCGCTGCCCGCCCGAGAGCGTGCCGATCTTCTGCTTCAGGTCGGCCTCCGAGAACTGCAGCATCGCGAGGAACCGGTGCACGGACTTCTTCGTCGCGGTGAACGCGAGCGAGTCCGGGTAGGCGTTCACGGCATGCCCGACGGTGTCCTCGAGGTCGAGCTCGGCGGAGACCCGGTTGTACGACACGAACCTGGCCCCCTTCGCCCAGCGCACGCTGCCGGCATCCGCCTCGGTCTCGCCCGTGAGCACGTCGAGCAGCGTCGACTTGCCCGAGCCGTTGGAGCCGAGCACCGCGACGCGGTCGCCGCGATGCAGGTCGAACGAGACGCCCTCGAACAGCGGCAAGCCGTTGAAGCCCTTCGCGAGCCCGGTGACGGTGAGCAGGTCGTTGCTGACGCGGAGGCCCTCGTAGATGCCCGTGATGATCTGGTCGATCGGGCGCGGTGCCTGACGCTTCTTGATGTCGGCGAGGCGCCGTGCGACCGCGTTCGACGGGTTGCGTGCCGCCTCACGGCGGGCGGCCGAGGCGGTCTGCTCGTAGGCCAGCAGCTCCTCTTCATGCGCGAACTGCTTCTCGAGCATCTTCAGGCGCGACTGCTTCGCGTGCACGTAGGCCGAGTAGTCGCCCTCGTACTCCTGCAGTCGGTAGTTCTCGAGTTCGATGATGCGGTCGACGACGCCGTCGAGGAACTGGCGGTCGTGCGAGACGACGAGCACGGCACCCGCGAAGGAGGCGAGCCAGTTCTCGATCCACTTCACGCCGTCGAGGTCGAGGAAGTTCGTCGGCTCGTCGAGCAGCAGCACGTCGGGCGACTGCACCAGGATCTGTGCGAGCGCGGCCCGGTTGCGCCATCCGCCCGACAGCCGCCCGACCGGCAGGTCACGGCGCTCGGCGTCGAAGCCGAGGCGCGTGAGCACGGTGTCGATGGTGGTCTCGTAGGTCCAGCCGCCGATGTGGTCCATGCGCTCGAAGAGCTCGCCCTGCTCGCTGAGCAGTCGCGTCATCTCGTCGTCGCCCATCGGCTCGGCGAGCGCGAGGCCGATCTCGTCGATGCGCGCCTGCGTCTCGTGCACCTGCGCGAAGTGCGCGCTCAGCGTCTGCTGGATGCTCTGCTCGCCATCGAGCTCCGAGAACTGCGAGAAGTACCCGATCGTGGTGCCGAGCGTGACGTCGCGCGTGCCGCTGGACGGCTCACGGCGACCGAGCACGACCTCGAGGAGGCTCGTCTTGCCGGTGCCGTTCTTGCCGATGAGGCCCACGCGGTCGCCCGCCTTGAGCTTGAGGAACGCCTCCTTCAGCACGGGTCGCCCGTCGAACTCGATGCTCACGTCGTTCAGGCGGATCAGGCTCACGGGGGTCCTCTCGATGGGCATGCGAACGGATGCCGCACGCCGGGGTTCTGCGCCCACCAGCGTACGTTGCCCGGCCGGGCGCCCGCCCCGCGGCATCCGTGCCGAGCGCCGCTCGCGACCCATGCACGGGCGAGGTGGGCCCGTGACGATGTCGGATGCCGGGAGTAACGTGTGCGGCGGATGAGAGGGGCTCCACCGATGACCGACGCCCGCGCGACCGCGCTCGAAGACCTCCGATCGAACCTCGCCGGCACGCTCGTGCTGCCCGGCGAGGCCGACTACGACGCGGCCAGATCGCCGTGGAACCTCAGCGTCGACCAGCGGCCGGCGGCCGTCGCGACGCCGGCGCATGTCGCCGACGTGCAGGCGGTCCTCGCCGCCGCTCGCGCCGGCGGACTCGGCGTCACGACGCAGCCCAACGGGCACGGGGCCGCCGACGACCTCGAGGGCGTCATCCTGATCCGCCCGTCGGCGTTCGACGAGATCACGGTCGACGTCGAGGGCCGCACGCTGCGCGTCGGCGCCGGGGTCAACTGGGGCGCGGCGCTGCAGGCGCTCGACGGCACCGGCCTCATCGGCCTCGCCGGGTCGAACCCCGAGGTCAACGTCGTCGGGCTCGCGATCAACGGCGGCCACTCGATGTTCAGCCGCCGCCACGGCCTCACCGCACGGTCGATCGTCGCGGTCGAGCTCGTCGACGCGTCGGGCGCGGTGCGCCGGGTCTCCGACGAAGACGACGCCGAGCTGATCTGGGCGCTGCGCGGCGGTGGCGGGCACTTCGGCGTCGTCACGGCGATCGAGCTCGCCCTCTTCGACGGTGACACCCTGTTCGGCGGCGGCCTGGTGTTCCCGGTCGAGGCCGCGGTTCCGGTGCTCGCCGCGGCGTTCGCGCTGGCCCGCGACGTGCCGGAGCTGGGCCTCGACATCGGCATGATGCGGTTCCCCGACCTGCCCGTGATGCCCCCGCACCTGCGCGGCCGCGTGGTCGCCTCGATCGGGCTCGTGCACGTCGGCGACGAGGCGACCGGGCGCGGGTACGCCGCACGGCTGCTCGGGGTCGCCGAGCCGATCGCGAACTCGCTCACGACCTTCACGATCGGCCGGCTCGCCGCCGTGGCCGCCGAACCGGTCGACCCGATGCCCACGGCCGACTTCGGCGCGACCATCGGCAGCGACGACGACGACTTCGCCGCCGAGCTGGTCGAGGCGTTCCTCGCGGGTGCCGAGCTCGGACTCATGCGATGCGGGCTGCGCGCCATGGGCGGGGCGACCGCCGAGGAGCTCGGCGCCGACCTCTCCGCCGTCGGTGCGATCAGGGCGCCGTTGCTGCTCAGCGCCGGCGTGCTGCTGCTCGACCCGTCGATCGACCCGGTCGCGGCACTGCGGCCGCTGCACGACCTCGCCGAGCGGCACGGCGTCCTCGGCGGCGTCCCGTCGATGCTCGGCGCCGGCACGCTCGCCGACGTCTACGAGCCGGCCGTGCTCGACCGGCTCGCCGCGGTGAAGCAGCGGGTCGACCCGGCGGGGCTCATCCGCAGCAACCGGGCGATCCGCCCGAGTTGACGGCACGAGCCGACCGCCGACGTTCCGGTGGGCTGACCGTGCACCGGCTCGACGCCACGACCGCTCGCCGGGTCGCCGTGCGCGCCCAACTGCTCGATGCCGAACGCCCCACCGACCTGCTCGAAGTGGTCCGGCGCCTGACCCTGCTGCAGGTCGACCCCACCGCCGCCATCGCACCGAACGCCGACCTCGTCGCCTTCAGCCGCCTCGGCGCGTCGTACCGCCCGGCCGACCTGGTGCGAGCGCTCGAGCACGACCGCGCGCTGTTCGAGCTCGACGCCCTGGTCCGGCCGATCGGCGATCTACCGCTCTTCCGAGCCGAGATGGCGGAGTGGCCGACATGGGACCGCGCACAGGTCTGGCTCGAGCAGAACGCCGCGTTCCGGCGCGATGTCCTACGCCGGCTCGAGGCCTCGACCGAGCCCCTGGCGTCGCGCGAGATCGACGACACCAGCATCGTGTCGTGGCAGTCCACCGGGTGGACCCACAACCGCAACGTCGGCCGCATGCTCGAGGTCCTCGCGCTCCAGGGCGAGATCGCGATCGCCGGCCGTCGCGGCCGTGAACGGCTCTTCACGATCGCCGACCGCGTCTACCCCGCCGACACCGCCGACACCGCATCGTTCACGCCCGAGCAGGCGGCCGGTGCACGCAACGAGCGCCGCCTCGCCGCGCTCGGCATCGCGCGGGCGAAGTCGACGAAGATGCCGCTCGAACCCGTCGACGTCGGCGCAGCCGGCGAGCCGGCCGTGGTCGAGGGGGTGCCGGGCGAATGGCGCGTCGACCCGGTCGTGCTCGACGAGGTGCGCTCGGGTTTCACCGGGCGAACAGCGCTGCTCTCACCGTTCGACCGCCTGGCCTACGACCGGCTGCGCGCGCAGCAGCTGTTCGACTTCGAGTACACGCTCGAGATGTACAAGCCCGCGGCGAAGCGCCGCTGGGGCTACTTCGCGCTGCCGATCCTGCATGGCGACCGGCTCGTCGGCAAGCTCGACGCCGTGGCCGACCGCAAGCGCGGCGTGCTCGTGATCACCGCGATCCACGAAGACGCGGCCTTCGACCGGTCGACGAGCGCGGCGGTCGATGCCGAGATCGGCAGCCTCGCCGACTGGCTCGGACTCGACGTCGAGCGGCCGGGCCTCGGGCGCTGACGCTCCTGCGAATCAGACCTGCCCGCTGACGCTCCTGCGGATCAGACCTGCCCGCTGACGCTCGCGCCGTTCAGGCCTCGCCGAGGAACGCGATCGCGCCCTGACGGAACTCCCGCGACACGGGCGCGTTGAAGTGGTGCCGCCCCGGCAGCTCGATGAACCGGCTGCCTGGCGTGGCCGCAGCGAGCAGGCGCGAACGCTCGAGGATCGCGTCCTCGCTGCCGGTGGCGAACAGCACGGGCTGCGTCGGCGGATTCGACACGTCGGGGTCGGCGTCGCCGAGGCGCATCCCCTCGGCGAGCGCGATGAGCGCCCCGAGGTCGTTTCCCGGCACGCGCTCCGTGAGCAGGACGTAATTGCGCGTGACCTGGTCTTCGACGGGCGTACCGTGCTCGAGGTAGGCGCGGGCCTGGTCGATCTGCAGGCGTGCGAGCGGCCGCCCGTCGGGGATGCCCCCGAGCACGGCGCGGTCGAGGCGCTCGGGGTGCGCCACGGCGACCTGCCACCCGACGCGCGCGCCGAGCGAGTACCCGACGTAGTGCGCGTTCTCGAGCAGGTAGGTGTCGAGGACCGTCACGATGTCCTCGACGAAGAGGTCCATGACGTAGGCGCGGTCGAGGTACGGCTTGTCGCTCGCCCCGTGGCCGCGCTGGTCGATCGCGAGCACGCGGTATCCGGCCCGCGTGAGGTCTCGCACCCAGCCCGTGTTCACCCAGTTGTCTCGCGCGCTCGACGCGAACCCGTGCACGAGCAGCACCGTCGGCGCCTCGTCGCCGCCCCACGAGTACGTCGCGATGCGGCGCCCGTTGGTGCTCATGACGTACTGCGGGGCTGGCATGCCGATCATGCCGGGGATCTCTGGGGCCATACGGCCATCATGCCGTGCCGGCATGCGTCGGCCGGCCGTTCTCCGGAGTTCTCGTTCGACACGCCGCGCCGCCGCCGATGAATACGGCGCGTCGCCCCAGGACTCCGGAGTTCCGCCGTCGCCGGCGCGCGCGACGTCGACCTGCCCCGCCCCGCGACATCCGCTCAGTCGAGGTGGAAGACCTCGGGGATCTCCATCCACCACTCGCCCTCGGCCCGCTCGGCGAAGGGGCGCTGCAGCGGCTCGCACACCGACCACCAGCGCTGCGTCTCGGGGTCGGCGGCGATCGCGGCCATGTCGGCCTCGAGGTCGTCGCCGACGTACTCCATGTAGGCGAAGAGCACCTCGCCGTGGCGGTAGATCGAGTAGTTGCGGATGTTGCTCGCGGAGAGGCGTTCGAGCACCGCGGGCCAGACCTCGGCGTGCAGGCGCTCGTACTCCTCGCGGTTCTCGGCCGGCATGCCGAGGACCGAGGCGAGGCGCTTCACGAGCGCGCCCCGGCCGGCCTGACGCGCAGGTGCGAGACGCCGCCGTCGACGTCGAGCGCGGTGCCGGTGGTCGAGACCGAGCTCGGGCTCGCGAGGTACGCGATCGCCGCGGCCACCTCCTCGGGTGCCACCATCTTGCCCGTGGCCTGTCGGGCGTCGAGCGCCGCCCGCTCGGCGACGGGGTCGGCGAAGCCCTGCAGCATCCGATCGACGAACGGGGTGTGCACGGTGCCGGGGCAGACGCAGTTGACGCGGATGCCCTCGGCGACGTGGTCGGTGGCCATCGCGTAGGTCAGCGCGAGCACCGCCCCCTTCGAGGCGGAGTAGAGCGCGCGCTGCGGCAGGCCGTTGAGCGCCGCGATCGAGCTGACGTTCACGACGGATGCCGCGTCGGAGCGCCGCAGCCACGGCAGCGCCGCACTGGTCACCCTCGCCATGCCGATGACGTTGACGTCGAGCACGCGCGCCCACTCGGCGTCGTCGTTCTCGGCGACGGTGCCGACGGCGCTGATGCCGGCGTTGTTCACGACGACGTCGATGCCGCCGAGGCGTTCGGCGACCTCGGCGACGGTCGCGTCGATCGAGGCCCGGTCGGTGACATCCGCCGTGAATCCGATGAGCGGCTCGGGGAGGCCGACGAGGGTGCGGTCGAGCACGGCCACGGTGGCGCCGCGTTCGGCGAGCACCTTCGCGGTGGCCAGGCCGATGCCGGAGGCCCCGCCCGTGACGATCGCGACGAGGCCGTCGAACTCGCCGGCGCTCACGCCTGCACCAGGCTCTGGGTCGCGCGGCCGAGGCCGTCGATCTCGAGCTCGACGGTGTCGCCGGCGCGCAGGTACGGGTTGCCCTCGATGCCGAGCGCGACGCCGGCGGGTGTACCGGTGTTGATCAGGTCGCCCGGACGCAGCACCATGAACTGGCTGAGGTACCAGATCACGTGCGCGACGGAGAAGAGCATGTCGGCGCTCGTGCCGTTCTGGCGGATCTCCCCGTTGACCCAGAGCCGCAGGCCGAGCGCCTGGGGGTCGGCGACGTCGGCGGCGGGCACCAGCACGGGGCCGAGCGGGTTGAAGGTCTCGCAGCTCTTGCCCTTGTCCCACTGCCCGCCGCGCTCGAGCTGGAACTCGCGCTCCGACACGTCGTGCGAGACCGCGTAGCCGGCGACATGGGAAAGGGCCTCGTCGGGCGACGCCAGGTAGCGCGCGGTCGTGCCGATCACGACGCCGAGCTCGACCTCCCAGTCGGTCTTCGTCGAGTTGCGCGGGATCAGCACGTCGTCGAACGGACCGACGACGGTCGAGGGGTCCTTCATGAAGATGACCGGCTCGGCGGGCAGCGCGGCGCCGGTCTCCTCAGCGTGGTCGCGGTAGTTGAGCCCGATGCAGACGACCTTGCCGGGTGCCGCGATCGGGGCGCCGACGCGCAGGCCGGTCGCGTCGATCACGGGCAGGGTGTCGAGGGCGGCCGCGACACGGGCGATGCCGTCGGCGGCGAAGAAGGCGCCGTCGAAGTCGGTTGTGACCGAACGGGCGTCGAGCGTGCGTGCGCCGATCCGGACGACGGGCACTTCCCGGCCCGCGTCGCCGAGTCGAGCCAAGGTGAACTGGTCAGTCATCGAGGAGCTCCGATTCTGGGAGGGTGTAGAACCTGCGGGCGGTTCCCGCGAGGATGCCGGCGCGCTCGGCGTCGGTGAGGTCGGCGAGGAGCTCGGAGAGCCCATGCCAGACGTGCGTGTAGCCGCCCGCGATGAGTGAGACGGGCCAGTCTCCGCCGTACATGAGCCGGTCGGGTCCGAAGACCGCGAGGGCGTGGTCGAACACGGGGCGGACCGTCTCGACCGTCCAGTCGGCTGGGTTCCCCGTCGCGGCGTAGAGGCCGGAGACCTTGCCGTGCACCCTGGGATTCTCGGCGACCCTGGCGATGAGCGTGGCCCACGGCTCCCACTCGTCGGTGCCGATCGGCGGCTTGTTCAGGTGGTCGAGCACCATGTCGAGGTCGGGATGCCGCTCCGAGATCGCGAGCACGGCCTCGAGGTGCTCGGGCAGCACGCCGACGACGTCGAACGGCACGCCGGCCGCGGCGAGCAGGCCGAGGCTCTCGTCGACGTCGGGCCGGCGCAGCCAGTGCGGGTCGGGCCGGTCGTGGATCAGGTTGCGCACCCCGCAGAAGCCGGGCCGCAGTCGCAGCTCGGCGAGCCGTTCTGCCGCCCGCGAGGGTTCGTGCAGCGGCACGTACCCGACGACGCCGAGCACGACGGGCTCGCGAGCGGCGACCTCGAACATGTTGTCGGTGTCGTCGTCGTTGTCGGCCGACTGCACGAGCACGCTGCCCGTGACGCCGGCCGCGGCGAATTCGGGCAGCACCTCGGCCATCTCGATGGTGCGGTGCAGCACGCCGGCCTCGGGGGTGAGCCACGAGTACTCGGCTCGTTCGAGATCCCACACGTGCTGATGGGCGTCGATGACCTCGGTCATGCAGCCTCCTCCAAAGATCTGATGAATTCACGGGTGGTGCGCAGGTGGTGATTTAGGCTGTGCCCATGACGAGCGAGAACACCCCCGAGGCCGGCCCGGCGCGATCCCGCGCCCAGGTCGTGATCGACGGCATCCGTCAGATGATCACGAGCGGGGAGCTCGTCGCGGGCTCCCGCCTGCCCGTCGAGCGCGAGCTCGGCACGAGGCTCGGCGTCTCGCGCGGGCCCCTGCGCGAAGGGGTGCGCGCCCTCGTGATCCTCGGCATCCTCGAGACTCGCCAGGGCGACGGCACCTACGTGACCTCGCTCGAGCCCGGCCGGCTCTTCGAGCCGCTCGGCATGCTCGCCGAGCTGCAGAGCCCCGAGAACAACGTGCACCTGCTCGGCGTTCGCCGCGTGCTCGAGCCCGAGGCCGCCGCGCATGCGGCGCTGCGCATCAGCGACGACGACCTCGCCGAGGCCGCACGCATCCTCGACCGCGGCGAGTCGTTGCTCACCGACGAGCGCATCGACCTCGAGGCCACGATCGACGTCGACACCGACTTCCACCGCCTCATCGCGAACGCGAGCGGCAACCCGGCCTTCGCGGCGATCATCGACGCACTCGTGAGCCGCACGGCCAGGGCGCGCCTCTGGCGCGCGATCCACCAGCACGACGCCGTGCACTCGACGCAGCAGGAGCACCGCGCGATCCTCACCGCGCTCGCGGCGCACGACCCCGACCGGGCCCGCATCCGCATGATGGTGCACGTGCTCGGCGTCGAGGAGTACACGGCCGCCCACCTCGACGAATCCGCGCCCGAGATCGTCGACGGCGGCGAACCGGGCATCGCGGGCCGTGGAGTCGCCGGCGGCCTCGGGCAGGCGCAGGAGGCCTGACGCCTCAGGCATCGCGCAGGAGTAGGAGTCCGCGGTCGGCCAGCGTCGACCAGAGCCCGTCGGGCATGTCGACCGCGTACCGCTCGATGGTCTGCTCGACCTGGTCGGCCGTGCGCATGCCGACGACGACGGAGACCACGGTCGGATGCCGCAGCGCGAACGCGAGTGCGGCCTCGGGCAGGGTCACGCCGAAGGCCTCGCACACGTCGGCGACGGCGTCGGCCCTGGCGATGATCTCGGCGGGAGCCTGCGCGTAGTCGTAGCGCGCGTCGGCCGGCGGCCTCGGGCGCGAGAGCAGGCCGGAGTTGTAGACGCCGGCCGCGACGATGCCGACGCCGCGCTCGGCCGCCGCGGGCAGCAGGTCGTCGAGCGCGCCCTGCTCGAGCAGCGTGTAGCGGCCGGCGAGCATGATGAGGTCGATGTCGTGCCGGAGCACGAACTCGGTGGGCATCGCCGACTGGTTCATGCCGGCGCCGACGGCGCGCACGACGCCCTCGTCGCGCAGCTCGATGAGCGCCGGGATCGCCTCGGCGTGGGCCTCGGGGCCGTAGGCGTCTGGGTCGTGCAGGTAGGCGATGTCGATGCGGTCGAGTCCGAGCCGCTCGAGGCTCTCGTCGATCGAGCGACGGATGCCGTCGCGACTGAGGTCGAACCGCCGCCGAAGGTCGGCGGGCACATCGAAGCCCTCGTCGTCGCGCGCACGGCCGTCGTAGGCCTCGTTCGGCACGATGAGGCGGCCGACCTTCGTCGAGAGCACGAACTCGTCTCGGGGGTACGCGGAAAGGGCCGCGCCGAGCCGACGCTCGGAGAGGCCGAGCCCGTAGTGCGGGGCCGTGTCGAAGTACCGGATGCCGCGGTCGTACGCGGAGGCGACGGCGGCGGACGCCTCGTCGTCGGTGGTGGCGCGGACCAGGTTGCCGAGTTGCGCGGCGCCGAAGCCGAGCTCGGTCAGCGACAGACCGGATCGCAGCGTGCGACTCTTCATCGAGTTCCTCCAGGCGTGAGAACGGGGTTCCTAAAGGTTAGATGATTTCGCCTGACCACGCCACGCGTGACGACACAACGCAGCAAACGGGGCGAATTGGTCTCCTCAATCGCCGGATCCTGGCCGTGGATTCAGCGCAGCAGTCCGCGCGCGGCGAGGGAACGGTAGAGGGCGTCGATGCCGAACGTCCACGGCTCGGCGTCGGCGGTCGAGCGCACCCGGTTGACGAGCGCCCCGAGGCGCGGCTCGGCGATGCGCACGAGGTCGCCGTCGTGATGCGTGAAGCCGCGACCGGGCGCGTCCCGATCATCGACGGGAGCGAACATCGTGCCGAGGTAGAGCACGAATCCGTCGGGGTAGCGGTGGTGCTCCCCGACGACCTGGTCGACGAGGTCCGCGGGTTCGCGGCTGATTCGAGCGAGCTCGCTCATGCCATCGAGGTGGTAGCCGTCTGCTCCGTCGATCGTGAGCGACACGACCGCCAGCCGCAGGTCGTCGAGCCCGAAACCGCCGTCGAACAGTCGAATGAATGGCCCGACCGAGGCCGAAGCGTTGTTGTCCTTCGCCTTGCCGAGCAGCAGCGCGCTGCGGCCCTCGACGTCTCGGAGGTTCACGTCGTTGCCGAGGCTCGCGCCGACGATGCGGCCCTCGGAGGTGACGACCAGCACGACCTCGGGTTCCGGATTGTTCCACTGCGACGCGGGGTGCACGCCGACGTCGACGTTCGTGCCCACCGTCGCGAGGACGGGGGCCTTGGTGAACACCTCGGCATCGGGCCCGATGCCGACCTCGAGGTACTGGCTCCACCATCCGCGTTCGAGGAGGAGCGCCTTGAGCGCCGCCGCCTCGTCGGATCCGGGCTTCAGGTCGTCGAGGCTCCCGCCGAGTGCGGCCAGGATCTCACGGCGGATCTCGGTCGCGGCGTCCTGGTCGCCTCGCGCCCGCTCCTCGATGACGCGCTCCAGCATCGAGACGGGGAACGTCACGCCCGCGGCCTTGACCACGTGCAGGTCGATCGGCGAGAGCAGCCACGGCTTCGTGTCATCCCTCGTCTCGGGCGGCGTGTTCGCCACGACCTCGCCGAAACTGCCGATGCGCTCCCCCATGCTCGCCTCGAGCGCGGCATCCAGTGCCGTGGCGGGGTCGGCGGCCTCGGTCAGCGCGCGCATCGTCGGAAAGGCGCGCGACACGTCGTGGAGTTCGTCGCCGCGCACCGCGACGACTGCTGGCCCGGCTGCCGCCGCTGCGCTCGCAACACCAGAGGGCAGCCACGCACGACCGACCAGGGTCGCTCGGGCGGCATCGATGGGCAGCAGGTCTCGTGCGTCGGGCCAGGTCATGCCGCCCATCGTGGCACCTCGCTCCCTCAGTCGACGAGCGCCCCCGCGGGGAGGTTCGACACGACCCCGGTGAGAGGCGGCGCGATCGGATGCCGCGAACGCGAGGTACTCCGCGACCTCGTCGAGGTCGGGTGCAGGGAGCCGGTGACCGGGTGCAGGGAGCCGGTGACCGGGTGCAGGTAGGCCTCGAGCGACGTGTCGGCGATCGCGAGCCCCTGCACGTGGTGCAATCCCAAGGCGTTCACACGCGCGCCGTCGCCGAACCGATCGATCCCCCTCCGCCGTGGATCACGGCGACTGCCTTCCCCTCGAGCAGCATCAGGCTGCTCGACACCGGCTCCCGCTACAGGGCCGCCCCGACCACCGCCTCCCCGAGCGGCGTGCGCAGGTGCAGCATCCGCGCGCCGTCGCGTCGGCTCGCGATGAGGCCGCTCTCGCGGAGCACGCCGAGGTGGTGCGACGCCGTCGAGATCGCGAGCCCCGCGTCGGATGCCACCTGCGACGTCGTGCGCTCGGCATGCGCGGCGAGCAGGATGCCGGCGCGCGCAGGCCCCAGCAACGCGCCGAGCGCCTCGGCAGCCGAACCGGGGTCGCGCGCCCACGTCTCGGTCACGCCCTGCGCGGGGTAGAAGATCGTGGGCTGGGCAGGCGGCTCGGTGAGCACCGAGCAGCCGTGCGCCGTCATCACCGACGGTACGAGCACGAGCCCGCTGCCGCGGCAGTCGAGGGCCTCGCGGTGCAGGCGCAGCTCGACGCGCACGACGTCGTCGCTCCAGCTCACGGTGCGGTGCAGCGAGCCGACCATGCCGGCGAGACCCTCGGTCGTGATGCGCCGGGCCCGCACCGCGATGTCGGCGCGCAGGATACGTTCGAGCTGCACCCAGACGGGCGCGAGCACGGCCTCCCACATCGCCTCGAACGCATCGGCGAGCATCGCCCGGGCGCGCAGCGGATCATCGAGCATCTGCTGGATCGCTCGCTGCCTGGCGCCCGTCGAGCGCAGCACCATCTTGGCCAGGTCGACCCGCATGAGGTCGGGCGAGACCTGTCGCAGCCGCTCGAACTCGTCGTCGGGCTGCATGTTCCACGTCGGCGTCGCCGTGAAGAAGTCGGGGAAGTACCCCTCGGCCCCGATGACGGTGGCGAGCAGTTCGAACGGCTGCCGCGGCATCCGGGATCGCACGCCGCGGAGCCACCCCCACTGCAGCGGATGCTCCTCGGGTCGCTGCAGCACGCGCATCGCGTTGCAGAGCTCGTGGCCCGGCGAGACGCCGAACCGGATCGCCGAGATGTCGCCCGGCACGAGACGGAAGTCGACGAAGTTTCGATCCACATCGAAACACTAACGCGAGCGGATGCCGCGGGAGGAGCCTGTTCCCATCACCCGCCGTCACCGCCAGGAGGCATCCATGATCACGTCATCGACGCCGGCCGAGCTCACGCTCGCGCCGACGACGGACTCGTCCGCCGCGCCGGAGCTCGTGCACGCGAGCGACCTGCTCATCAGCTCGACGAGCCGCACCCGCCGGTTCGTCGGCGCCGAGCACGGATCGGGCGTCTCGTACTTCCTCGTCGACTACGAGACCGGGCAGGGCACCGACCTGCACTGGCATCCGTATCCCGAGACCTGGGTCGTGCTCGAGGGCGAGGCGACGCTCACCATCGGCGACCGGCAGGTCACGGCCGCGGTCGGCGACACGGCGACCGTGCCGACCGGCGTGTGGCACCGGTTCACCAACGCCGGTCCCGAGCGACTCAAGGTCTTGTGCATCCACGCGTCGCCCGTCATCATCCAGACGTGGGCAGACTGAGCACCGCTCACCCACCGCTCGAACCAGAAGGAAGAACATGACGTTCCAGGCATATCTCGACAACATCGAGGCGAAGACCGGCATCACGCCGCGCCAGTTCATCGAGCTCGCGCATGAGCAGGGCTTCGACGAGACCACCAAGTCGGCGCCCATCGTCGCCTGGCTGAAGGCCGACTACGGCCTCGGGCAGGGGCACGCGATGGCGCTCGTGCACGTCATCACGAAGGGCCCGCAGATCAGCGACAAGCACGTGGGCACCGGCACCGCGCACAGCGATCCCAGCAACACGCTCTGGCTCGACGGGGCTGCGACGAACCCGGACCGCTAGGGCGTCGGGGCCGGCTTCCAGTCCTCGGCGAGGAGTCCGAGCTGCACCTCGTCGAGGAACTCGCCCATGACCCAGGCCGACGAACGCAGCACGCCCTCGCGGACGAAGCCGTTGCGCTCGGCCGCGCGCAGCATCGCGTCGTTGTCGCTCAGGGTCTCGACCTGCAGCCGGTGCAGCCCGCGCACGACGAACCCGTAGTGGCAGAGCACCGCCACGACGTCGGTACCGAAGCCACGCCCGCGTGCCGCCGGAAGCAGCGACATCCCGAGGTGCGCGGACCGGTTGTGGGTGTCGATGTCCCAGAACGTGGCCGCGCCGATGAGCGCGCCGCTGCCGAGCTCGACCACCGAGAAGGCGACGTTCACCTGATCGGTCTCGTCCACGACGAGCCGCGGTTCGTTCGAGCCGGGGGTGATCGGCCGCCACGCCCGGCCATCGGCGCGCGAGAAGTTGACCACGTCGTCGTAGAGCTCGGTCCGCAGGATCGGGATGTCCTCGTCGTACCGGGCCCTGAGCCCCACCGTGCTGCCGCGTAGCATGCGTCATTCCTATCCGATCGGGCCGTTGAGCGACAGGGCTCGCGGCCGGTCGAGCCGATGCCGCGGCGTCCGCGAGGGCTTCCGGATGACGGAGGCGGGTGTGGATCGTCCTAGTGGCCCTCGCGGCCTTCGTCGCCTGGGGCGAGCCTGCCCCGCCGACCGGCGCGGAGCGCGAGGGCGCCGAGGGCGAGCAGCGCGGCCGCCCACGCGGTCGGCACCCAGCCGTCCACGCCGGTTCCGCCGAGCGCGCCCGCACCCGACGCCGCATCCGGCGCGGGGTCCTGCCCGGTGAAGGTCAGGCGTCCGACCGCGGAACCCGTCGGCGTGGCGCCGGCGCCGGCGCCGGTCATCGTCGCGGTCACCGTGACCGTCAGCTCGCCGGCGACGAGTACGCCTCCGCCGGCATCGGGGTCGACGCACGTGCCCGACGCGTCGCACACCTCGGTGTCGAGGTCGAGCACCGTGAAGATGCCGGACCGCTCCAGCCACTCGAGGGCGATGAGATCGGCGGACCTCGGCAGGGTGAAGGTGTCCGACTGCGTCTGCGGTTCGCCGGGCTGGAGGTCCTGGAAGTGCAGCACGAAGACGAGTGGCGGCGGCGAGTCCGCGGCAGCAGCGGGAGCGGGCACGGCGGCTCCGGCGATGCCGAGTCCCAGCAGCGCAGCGAGGAGCATGCGCAGCGGCGACGACCTGGTCGCGCGGGGCGTCGTCATGTCCGCACCTCCTCGCTCCGATGCGCCTCGTCGCCGGGCGGCGGCACCTCGGGCATCGTCTCCGGCCCGGACAGGGCGGGGGCCGGCGGCATTTCGGGCGATGTCTCCGGCCGGCGCGGGCCGCCGGGCAGGGCGGTGAACAGCATGAGGGCTCCGACGGTCACCAGCAGGGGGATCGCCACCGATGGCCTGGCGATCCGGTCCACGACGACTCCGACGCCCGGCAGGGTCAGCGTCGGATGCCACACGGAGGCATCGGCGGCCACGAGGTACGGCAGCGGATCGACGGCCTCGTTCGCGTCGCCCTGCATCGTGAAGGCGTAGCCGTCTGCGTTCGGCACCACCTCGAGCACGCGGTGGGTCACGAGCGTGCCGGTCTGCGGGTTCGGCAGGCTCACCACCTCGCCCACCCCGACGCCACGGGCCGCGACCGGCACCGCGACGAGCAGGTCCCCCACGCGGATGCCGGGTTCCATGGAGCCCGAGACCACGATCAGCGGTTGCACGAGCCCGGCGTTCGTCGCGAGCCACAGGCCGCCGGCGAGCACGCCGATCGCGGCGAGCACCCAACTCAGGATGCCGCCGATCCGACGGACGATTCGCATCGTCCTACCGTGCGCCTGCGAGCGTTCGCTCAGTCCGAGGTGCCGGTCACGACGAACGAGATGTGGGCGGCCAGGCTGAACGCCTCATCGGTCCAGTCGTCCGGCGTGGTGACCGTCATCGTTCCGGCGACGTAGCCGCCGGCCGCGATGGTCGTGGCGTCGAGCGCGACCGCGATGTCGGCGGGCGTCAGGAATCCGCCGTCGAACAGGGTTCCGGCGACGGTGACGCCGCCCGCCGCCGGCGGGGTGAGCGTGCCGCTCAGCGAACCGGCGTTGTACAGACAGAACGGGACGACGACCACGTCCTCCGGCGACAGGGCGCCGAGTTCGGCCGTCGTGATGTCGATCTCGGCCACATCGCCCGGCAGCCCCTCATCCCCATAGGTGAGCGTGGCATCGCACGCGGCCCCCTCCGGGTTCGCGGCGCCCTGCAGGTCGAAGCTCGAGGCCGTGG
Source organism: Agromyces sp. PvR057 (assembly GCF_040547485.1). NCBI lineage: Bacteria > Bacillati > Actinomycetota > Actinomycetes > Micrococcales > Microbacteriaceae > Agromyces > Agromyces sp. PvR057. The sequence continues at coordinate 643,557 of NZ_JBEPPT010000001.1, read as the reverse complement.
CATCCGCTCCGAAGAAGACGTCGTCGGTCCAGGCCGCCGTCGTGATCGCGGCCCCGATGCCGAGGATCGCGATGCCGGCGAGCGCGACCTTCAAGACGCGCGTTCGTCGGCCCGTCCCCGTGCCCGTGCTGGTGTTCGTGTTCATGTGCTCTTCCCCTTCTTGTCGTCGCCCCGGATCAGGCGCGGACTCCCCATTGGCTTCCGGTCACCTCGAGGGTGATCGTCGCGTGCTCGTTGATGAACGTGACGTACTCGTTGTACGGCGTGACCGTCACGTTGTAGCCGACGCCGGTGGCGCCAGAGGCGAACGGGCCGTACCAGACCTTCGTCGGCAGCCACGCGTCGTACTGCGCCTGCGTGATCTCGCCGTTCAGGAGGGCCTCGTCGAGCAGGTCCTCGAGGTTGAACGTCGCGGTGTAGCCGATGAAATACCACGTGTAGCCCTTGACGACGAGCGTGATCTTCGCCTGTCCGCCCGAGTCGGCGACCGCGACACTCGTGATCTCGTAGGTGGTGCCGGGGCCAGGCGGCAGATACGCCGGGGAGCCAGTCTCCGCGCAGAAGGACACGCCGTAGGACTGGATCAACGACGCGTACTCGCCCCCGTCGCCGTCGGGCCGCATGTACGCGAGGCCGGAGGTCGCGTAGTCCGCCGCCGGCGTGACGCTGAAGTTGTCATCGTAGAAGATGCTGTTGAGCATCGACTGCGTGAACGGCGGCCTCCAGTCCCACGGCGGCTCCGCGAGATGCAACTCGAGCTCCCAGGCGGAGAGCTCCGCCGTCTCGGTGTTGACGACGAGGTCGACGCAGAAGTCCTTCGGCCCGGGGTACGGGAATCTCCCGCCGGTGGCGGTGTCCCTGCTCGTCCACGCCCAGTTCTCGGGATTCGCTTCGTCCTCCAGCACCGTGTTGGCCCCGTCGGTGATCGGCGCCACCACGGTCGGGTCGGGGGCCGGGTCGCCGGCCAGGACTGGCACGAGGGTGCGTCCGCGGTCTTCCCAATCAGCGCTCGTCGACGGGGCGGTCGCGGCGACCACGACGATCGCGAGGGCGCCCAGCAGCCCTGCCGTCGCACGCATCGCACTCGCGAGAATGCGGCGAATGCCGCCGTCGGCACGCGGGCTCGGGCTCGGGCCCCGTGGCGCCCGTGACACGCGCGGCCGGCGGCTCACGACGCCTCCCGGCAGAAGATCCGGATGGTGATCTGGTCGGTGGGATTGGCCAGGGGATCGTCGTCGACCCATGCGGTCTTCGACGTGAACTGGATGACGCCGGTGACCGACGGCGCTCCACCCTCCTCGACCGGTCGACAGGAGTCCGCGGGGATGACCGTGCCGAGGTCGATCGCCTCGACGAGCACGGAGGTTGCATCGACCAGCACGCCCTGCGTGGTGATCTCGGCGTCGACGATCTCGGCGTCGACCGGTCCGGTGTTGCAGATCTGGATGGGGCGCGCGTAGTTCGAGTTCGGCTGCACGCCTTCGACCGGCAGCGTGATCAGCTCATTGCCCGCGACATCGGAATCGGGGTCGCCGGGGAGCCCGATGTCGCCCCACACGCCCCACTCGGGTTCCGCCGTCTCGAGCCTGATCGTGAGGGCCGTGCGCGCCTGCACGTCGAACCCGTCAGAGACCCCCGCGTCGGCGCCGAAGCCCACGACATCCGTCCACGCGGCCGCGGTGGCCGCAGTGCCGGCGACGGCGAGCAGCACCGCCCCGATCGCGAGGGGCGCCGCGAGCCGACCCGTCCCCGCGCGGCGCGTGCGCCCGTTGCCCCGATGCATCGCACCTCCCCGCCCCCGGGATATCGGAGTCAGTCTGTCACACACCCCCTCGCGGTCTCCATCCTTCGTCGCTCTACCGGATGTCGGTCGGCGGTGGCATCGTGGCCCCATGGGGATCGAGGTGCGACCGGCATCCGTGTTCGACGACGTCGCCACGATGGTGGGGCCCAAGCGGCCCGATGCCAACGTGTGCTTCTGCCTGAGCTATCGGGTGCCCTCCAAAGAGAATCTCGCGCTCTCCGGCACGGCCCGCGGCGAGCGCGTGCGCGAGCTCTGTGCAGAAGATCCCCCGCCGGGCGTGCTCGCCTACGACGGCGACGAGGTCGTCGGGTGGGCGGCCGTGCATCCGCGGGCCGACACGAGCTTCGCCCGCAACCGCAGGATCCCGCACGTCGACGACCTCGACGTCTGGTCGGTGTGGTGCATCCGCGTGCGCCCCGGCCACCGCGGCGAGGGCATCTCGCATCGCCTGCTCGAGGGCGCCGTCGAGTTCGCCCGCGAGCGCGGCGCCCCGGCGATCGAGGGCTACCCGGTCGACAACGAGGGCGAGAAGGTCGACCTGACCATGGCGTACGTCGGCACGCGCAGGCTCTTCCAGAAGGCGGGGTTCCGTAAGGCGGCCGACACCACGTCGGTGCTCAACGGGTTCCCCCGGGTGCTCATGCGCCTGGCACTCGATACTTGAATCCCACGTGCGAGGCGGCGAAGCCGAGCCGCTCGTAGAAGCGGTGCGCGCCGGTGCGCGCGGCATCCGAGGTCAGCTGCACGAGGCTCGACCCGAGTGCGGGCGCCGCGACCTCGATCACCCAGCGCATCATCGCTCCCCCGATGCCCGCCGAGCGCAGGTCGCTGCGCACCCGCACCGCCTCGACGAGCAGCCGCGTCGAGCCGCGCCGCGCCATGCCCGGAATGCGCGTGAGCTGCATCGTGCCGACGATCCGGTCTGCGTCGTCGACCGCCACGAGCAGCTCGTTGGCGGGGTCGTCGACGATCTCGGCGAGTGCGCGGGCGTACGCCGGGGCGTCCTCGCCAGACGCCACGTCGCCGCGCGACGCGCTGATCGGATCGTCCGAGAGCAGGGTCATGAGCCCGTCGAGATCGGCGGCGGTCGCACGCCGGAGGCGCACGGTCCCGGCGCGCGTGTCGAGGACGACGGGCAGGTCGAGCGAATGCAGCATGATCCGAGTCTGCCGCCGCAAGCCCTTGGCAGCGGCATCCGCACCCGACAGCATGGAACGCATGGAACGCGTCGATGTCATCGAATGGCTGCTCGAGTCCGATCCCTCCGTGCGCTGGCAGGTCATGCGCGACCTGACGGGCGAGTCAGACGACGTCGTCGCGGCCGAGCGCTCCCGCGTCGCCGTCGAGGGGCACGGCGCCAGGCTGCTCGACCTGCAGACGGCCGACGGGTACTGGGGCGGCGAGGAGTACGGCCAGAACGGCGATCGCCGCAGCGTGATGTGGACCCTCCAGGCGCTCCGCTTCTTCGGGGTCGATCCGGATGCCGCGGCCGTGCGCACCGCGATCGACCGCGTTCGAGAGGGCGTCGAGTTCCGCGACTTCGACGAGCGGCTGTCGTTCTTCGACGGCGAGGTCGAGGCGTGCGTGAACGGCGGCGTGCTCGCGGCATCCGCGACCTTCGGGGTGCTCGGCGATGGCGCCGACCGCATGATCGGGCTGCTGCTCGACGGGCAGCTCGACGACGGCGGGTGGAACTGCGAACCGCCCGAGGAGTCGAGCCGCTCCTCGTTCGACTCGACGCTCTGCGTGCTCGAGGGACTGCTGGCCTACGAGCAGGCCGTCGGCGAAGCGACCGATTCCACGGTGATCGAGGCCCGCCACCGCGGCGAGGAGTACCTGCTCGAACGCAACCTCTACCGGCGCAAGTCGACCGGCGGCATCGTGCGCGAGCGGTACGAGAACTTCATCTTCCCGCCGTACTGGGTGTACGACGTGCTGCGTTCGCTCGACCACTTCCGGGCCGCGAGCCTCGCCGCCGGCTCGGAGCCCGACCCGCGCATCGGGCCCGCCGTCGACCTGCTGCTCGAGCACCGCCGCGCCGACGGCCGGTGGGCCGCCGGCGACCCGTGGAACGGCGCGGTGTTCTTCGCGATCGACGCCCCGGCCGGCGATCCGAGCCCGTGGAACACGCTGCGGGCGCTGCGCGTGCTCGACTGGGCGCGGCCCGACGCGGTCGGCCTGCCGTCGGCCGAGTAGGCGCGCGTGGGACAGGCGCACGGGTCGACGCGTCGCGGCCGATCGGTCGCCGCCGGCCTCCTGATCGCCGTCGTCGCTGCCGTCGCCCTCTGGTGGAGGTGGCTCGCGCGGCGCCAGCACCACTGGAGGATCGCACTGGCCGAGGCGATCCCGGTGAACTCGGCGTACTGGCGCGAGCAGCGCGCCGGCCCAGGCGAGCTGCTCTACGTCGCCATCGGCGACTCGGCGGCCCAGGGCATCGGGGCGAGCCGGCCCGGCCACAGCTACGTGGGATTCGTCGCGCGGGCGATGGCCGCGGCATCCGCTCGGCGTGTCAGGACCGTGAACCTCGGCATCTCGGGGGCGACGCTGGGCATCGCCCTCGACTCCGAGCTGCCGGTGCTCGCCCGGCTCGCGCCCGATGTGCTCACCGTCTGCATCGGCGCCAACGACATCGCGGACTTCGACCCCGTGCGGTTCGACCGCGAGGTGCGCGAGCTGTTCGCGGCGCTGCCCGACCACGCGATCGTGGCCGACCTGCCGAGCTTCTACTTCCCGCCAGCGCAGGCGAGGGTGCGCGCCGCGAACCGCCTGCTGCGAGCGGCGGCCGCCGAACGTGGGCTCACCGTCGTCCCGCTCTTCGCCCGCACGAACCGCCAGGGCATGTGGGGCGTCACGACGCAGTTCGCGGGCGACCTGTTCCACCCGAACGACCGCGGGTACCGCATCTGGGCCGATGCGTTCCGCCCGGCCGTCGAGGCCCGCCTGGCGCAGCTGCGACCGCCGGTCGAGGAGCGCAGCGCATCGGGACCCGCGCGAGGTGGACGCGATCGCGGGTGACGATCTGGCCCGCGACGGCCGCCTCCCAGCGGAAGTGCGTCAGACTGGAGGGGTGCCGCCGCGCGCGAACCGTCGCGTGCGCCGGGCGCAGGAGAACACGTGAACCCCGACCCCCAGACGCAGACCCGGCAGCCGCAGCCGCTCGACCTCGCGAGCATCCGGAGCGACTTCCCGTACCTCGCACAGGAGCTCAACGGCTTCCCGCTCGCGTACCTCGACTCGGGCGCGACGGCCCAACGCCCCGTGCAGGTGCTCGACGCCGAACGCGCGTTCCTCGCGCATGCGAACGCGGCCGTGCACCGCGGCGCCTCCACACTCGTGGGCACCTCGACGACGGCCTTCGAGGGCGCGCGCGCCACGGTCGCCGCGTTCGTCGGCGCCGGCGAGCGCGAGATCGTCTGGGCCGAGAACGCGACCGACGCGATCAACATCGTCGCGCTCGGCATGGCGGATGCCGCGGCCGGCCTCGGCGGCCCGGAGGCCGACGTGTTCCGGCTCGGCGTGGGCGACGAGATCGTGGTGACCGAGGCCGAGCACCACGCCGACCTCATCCCGTGGCAGCGCCTCGCCGCGAAGACGGGGGCGACCCTGCGGTTCGTCGCGGTGCACGACGACGGCACGTGGAACGCCGACGACGCGGCGTCCGTCATCGGCCCGAAGACGAGGCTCGTGGCGTTCGCGCACGTCTCGAACGTGACGGGCCACATCGCGCCGGTGACCGACGTGGTCGAACTCGCCCACCGCCACGGCGCGCTCGTGCTGCTCGACGCGTGCCAGTCGGTGCCGCACCGCCCCACGGACTTCGCCGCGCTCGGCGTGGACTTCGCCGCCTTCTCGGCGCACAAGATGCTCGGCCCGAACGGCATCGGCGTGCTCTACGGCCGCGAGCACCTGCTCGACGCGCTGCCGCCGGCCCGCACGGGCGGCTCGACGATCACGACCGTGACCATGGAGTCCGCCCAGTTCCTGCCGTCGCCGCAACGGTTCGAGGCCGGCACCCAGCCCGTGTCGCAGGCGGTCGCCCTCGCCGAGGCCGTGCGCTACCTCGAGCGGCTCGACATGCGCCGCGTGCACGAGCACGAGGTCGAACTCGCAGCGCTGCTCGTCGACGAGGTCTCGCGCATTCCCGGCATCCGCCTGGTCGGCAGCGGGGCCGGCGTCGAGCGCGGCGCCCTCGCGAGCGTCGACGTGCCCGGCGTGCACGCGCACGACGTGGGCCAGTTCCTCGACTCGCGGGGCATCGCCGTGCGCGTCGGGCACCACTGCGCGCAACCGCTGCACCGCCGGCTCGGGCTGCGGGCCACGACCCGCGCGAGCGCGTACGTCTACACGACCGCCGACGAGGTGCGCCGCTTCACGGCCGCCCTCGCCGAGGTGCGCGCGTTCTTCGGAGCCGACGCATGAGCGACCTGTCCGGGCTCTACCAGGAGCTGATCCTCGACCACTCCAAGCGTCGCGTCGGCGACGGCGCACTCGCCGACCCGCAGGCCTCGCATCACGAACTGAACCCCACGTGCGGCGACGAGATCACGCTCGGCATCCGCCTCGACGCATCCGGCACCACGGTCGAGGCCCTCGGCTGGGAGGGCGACGGATGCAGCATCTCGATGGCGTCGGCCTCGGCCCTCACCGAGCTCGTGGTCGGCTCCGACACGTCGCACGTGCGCGAGCTCATCGACGGGTTCCGCGCCATGCTGCGCTCGCAGGGCGCCGGCGAACCCGATGAAGACCTGCTCGGCGACGCGATCGCGTTCCACGGCGTCTCGAAGTACGTCATGCGCGTGAAGTGCGCGATGCTCTCGTGGGTCGCGCTCGAGGCGTGCCTCGTCGAGGCGGGCGCGGGCGCGACGACCGCTGCGCGGGCGACGGATGCCTCGGCGTCGACGCCCAGCCAAGAGGCTTAGGCTTCTCTCACCGCCGACGCCGAACAGAAAGAGGTCCTGCCTGCCATGAGCGACGCACTCGAAGTCTTCGACCGCCGTGAATCCGAGGTGCGCGGCTACGTGCGCGCCTTCCCGGTCGTGTTCGATCGCGCCGTCGGCTCGACCCTGGTGGGCGAAGACGGCCGCGAGTACCTCGACTTCTTCGCCGGCGCCGGCGTGCTCAACTACGGGCACAACAACCCGCTCTTCACGCGTGCTCTCGTCGAGTACCTCGAGCGCGACGGCATCATCCACGGGCTCGACATGGCCACCTCGGCCAAGAAGGCGTTCATCGAGGCGTTCGAGCGCCTCGTGCTCGAACCGCGCGGGCTCGACCACAAGCTGCAGTTCACCGGCCCGACCGGGGCGAACGCCGTCGAGGCCGCCCTCAAGGTCGCGCGCCAGGCGACCGGCCGCACCAACGTCGTGGCGTTCACGAACGCGTTCCACGGTCTCAGCATCGGCGCCCTCGCCGCCACCGGCAACAGCCACTACCGCGGTGCCGCGGGCATCACGCTCGACAACATCACCCGCCTTCCGTACGACGGCTACCTCGGGGCCGACGTCGACACCCTCGACCTGCTCGAGAAGATGCTCGACGACCCGGGCTCGGGCGTCGACCTGCCCGCCGCCGTCATCGTCGAGGCCGTGCAGGGCGAGGGCGGCATCAACGTCGCGAGCGCCGCCTGGCTGCAGCGGCTTCGTGCGATCACGGCCGAGCGCGGCATCCTCCTGATCCTCGACGAGATCCAGGCGGGCGTCGGCCGCACCGGTGCGTTCTTCGCCTTCGAGGAGTCGGGCATCGTCCCCGACATCGTGACCGTGTCGAAGTCGATCTCGGGCTCGGGCCTGCCGATGTCGCTCGTGCTGCTGCGCCCAGAGGTCGACGTCTGGAAGCCCGGCGCCCACACCGGCACCTTCCGGGGCAACAACCTCGCGTTCGTCTCCGCGCGCGCGGCCCTCGAGAACTACTGGGCCGACACCGCGTTCGTCGACGGCGTCGCGACGACGTCGGCGCTGCTGCGCACCGAGCTCGAGCAGATCGCCGCCGAGAACCCCGAGCTCGGCTTCGTGGTGCGCGGTCGCGGACTCATGTACGGCCTCGCGTGCGACGCCGACCGCGGGCTCGCGGCCCGCATCTCGAAGCAGGCGTTCACGCGCGGTCTCGTGATCGAGACCTCAGGCGCCCACGACGAGGTGCTGAAGTTCCTGCCCGCGCTCACGATCACCGAAGACGAGCTGATGCGCGGCCTCGCGATCGTTCGCGAGAGCCTCGCCGCCGCACTCGCGTCGCCGGTCGAGTAGGCGCGCCGGCGCCGTCTCGAGTCCAGCGCGCCACGTCAGACGCGATGAGGCCCCTCCTGCTGGAGGGGCCTCATCGTTTCCACCGTGCGGTGCGCCGCGCTAGTTCAGCGTGAACACCACGGTCTGCGCGTTGCCGGCGACGTCGTGGACCACCATCGTGTTCTGCCCCTTCACCGCGCCGAAGACACCGGGCTTGAGGAAGTTCACGTCGGACCACTGGTTGTCGGACAGGTCCTTGACCACCCCGTTGATCACGACCCGATCGACCTTGCCGGCGTCGAAGAGCTTGTAGCTCACGAGGTCGTACGACCCGCCCGTCGCCACGGTGAACGAGGCGCCGTCCTTGACCGTGACCGTCGGCTTCGTCGCGTCGATCGTGAACGCGAACGTCGAGGTTGCCGAGATGTTGCCGATGAGGTCCTGCGAGTTGTACTTCACCGTGTAGTCGCCGTCGGGCAGCTGCACGGTCGCCGTGTGGGTGCCGCTCTTCGCCCCGCCTTCGACGGCCGTCTGCGTGCTCTTCACGAGCGTCGTGCCCTTGTAGACGTTGGCGACGATGCGCCGCAAGCCGGCGTTGTCGGTCGCGTCGACCCGCACCGCGAGCGATGGGAACGGCCCCGCCGTCGTCGGAGTGACGAGCTTCGCGGTCGGGCGCTCGGCGTCGCGGGCGACGTCGAGCGTCGCGGTGCAGTCCGTGCACGTGCCGCCGAGGGTCGCGACCCTCGCCGTCGCCGTGAGCGGGCCCCCCGCCGCGGCCGCCGAGACGGTCGCGCCGAACGAGACCGTCGCCGCCGGTGCGCCGACCGCCGTGGCGGGCACCGCCCAGGTCAGGGTCGAACCGTCGAGCGTGACGCCGGCCGGCAGCGAGGCCGGATCGATCGTCGCCTGGCCGAGCACGCCCGTGAGGTCGACCGTCACGACCGAGGTCGCGAGCGGCACCCGGCCGGTGTTCGTCGCGCTCAGCGTGTAGGTGACCACGTCACCGGCGCGGACCGTGCCCGTCGCCGGGGCGCCGGCGAGCGACACCGTGAGCTTCTCAGGCCAGGCCGGCTTGCCCGTCTCGAGGATCCAGTCGGTGTAGAAGGCGGTCAGGTCGCGTCCGGAGAGCTCCTCGGCGAGCGCCTTCAGGTCGGCGCCCGTGCGGCTCTGGCCCGAGTAGCGGACCTGCCACTGCTCGATGAGCTGGAAGAACGCCTCGTCGCCGATCGCCACTCGCAGTGCGGCCCAGAACTGCGCGCCGCGCGTGTAGGTCTGGTATCCGTAGAGGTTGCCCGAGTCGGTCTGGGCGCCGGGCGCGGTCGACCAGTTGGCGCTCGTCGGCGCGGAGTTGTTCCACGAGTTGAAGTACGTGGTCTCGGTCGGCGTCGCGCCGGTGCCGACGCCCTCGGTCGTGTTGTAGAACGCCGGCCCCCACGTGGCCATGCCCTCGCCGATCCAGATGTCGGTCCAGGTCACCGGCGACACGTTGTCGCCGTACCACTGGTGCACGAGCTCGTGGATGAGCGTGTTGCCGCCGACCGAGCCGGCGGAGGGGAAGAACGAGCGGTCCTGCGTCTCGAGGGCGTAGTTGATGCCGCTCGGCACGGTGTCGATGATCATGCCGGTGCTCTTGCCCGGGTACGGCCCGTAGAACGTCTCGAGGTTGCGGATGATCGTGCCGAGCTGCGCCTCGCGCGTGCGGATGGTGTTCTTGTTCGCCGCCGAGAGCGCCGAGTCCATGAACGACCACGACGGGATCGTGCTGCCGTCGCTGAGCTGGACCTGCGACTCGATCACGTCGTAGCGGCCGATCGAGACCACCGCGAGCTCCGACGCCATCTGCTTCGTCTGCTCCCACACCCAGGTCGTGCGCGTGCCGTCGGGCGACGCGGTCTTCGACACGAGCTCGCCGTTGCTCACCGCAGCCGCCGTGCCGGGGGCGGTGCCGGCGACGGTGTTCAGGGTCGTCGGGATGTCGAGGGTGAACGTGTAGGTGGCCTTGTCGGCCGGCGTGTTGTTGTGGGGGTAGCCCGCCATCGAGCCGATCGGCTGGCCGAGCATGGTCGCGCCGTCGGCGGTGCGGTTCCAGCCCTCGGAGGAGCCGTCGAGGTCGGTGTGCGAGCTGGGAGCCCCGTGGTAGGCCACGCTCACCGTGAAGTCGCCGCTCACGGGGGTCGTCGGCGTGACGATGAGCTTGTACTCGATCGCGGCGGGGTCGACCTCGCGCGTCCAGGCGGCCGGGACGCCGTCGACGACGACGGAGTCCACCTCGAGACCCTCGAAGTCGAGCGAGAAGCTCTTGAGCGGCTGCGACGCGGTGGCCGTCATCGTGCTGGTGGCCTGGATCGTGCCGGCGATCGTCGAACCGGACTGCGTGGCGTTCGGGGTCCACGCGATCGACACGTCGTAGTCGAGTGCGTCGTAGCCGCCGTTGCCGACGTTCGGGAACATCGGGTCGCCCGAGGTGCGCGCACCGTCGATCGGCTCGTCGGCGGATGCGGCCGCGGCCGGGGCCGTCGTGAGGAGGGCTGCCGCGAGCAGGCCGGGCAGGGCGAGCGCGACGAGCCGTCGTCGTCGGGTGTCGGGAAGGGGTCGGGATGTCATCAGCTCTCCTTCATCGCAGAGGCCACGTCGTGGGCCGTCCGGTGCGCACACGCTATCGGTGGCGTATTACGCGTGGGTACCGGCCATGTTGCGCTGGCGCTCCGCGGGAGATCAGGCCTCGGCGTCGGCGAGGTGGCGGGCCCCGTGGCTCAGCACCTTGACGACGATGCCGCGACGACGGAGGGCCGCGATCGTTCGGGTCTCCTCGTCGACGGTGCGGCCGAGCGCGTGCTGGTTCGCGACGACGAGCACGTCGCCCGAACGGAGCGTGCCGAAGAACCGCTCGAGGCGCTGCTCCCAGTTCTCGACGCTCTCGGGCGCCGGGTGCCGGAAGTCGAAGATCGCGACCCCGAACGCGGCGAGGCCGTCGCGCTGCTCGGTGACCGACGGCATGTCGGGGCGTGACACGACGAGGCCGACGAGTCGCGAGCCCTCCGGCCGCGCCTTCCACCACTCCCCGTCGGGCTGCAGTTCGATGAAGCACTCGGGGCACCCCTCGGCCGCATGCACGTGCTCGTGCGCCGGCGCGGGCGATCGGCTCGCGCGCGCGGCCACGGCACGATCGCCCGTCGTGGCATCCGTCTGGTCAGTCATCGCCCGTTCCTCCTGCATCACACCCCATTGTCGTCGGTTCGGCGGCGAAGGGGGAAGTCGGCGCCGGCCCGGTCATTCCGGATCGTCGGCGAGACGGCGCAGCAGCCGTGCGAGCGTGGCCTGCTCGTCGCGCGTGAGCGCCTCGAGCTCGACGCCCTCGCGCGCGACGAGGCCCCGCATGGCCTCGTCGACGCGGATGGTGCCCTCCGCGGTCAGGCGCACGAGCACGCTGCGCCCGTCGCGCGGATTGGGGCGGCGTTCCACGAGGCCGCGGACCGCGAGGTTGTCGAGCCGGTTCGTCATCGCGGCGCTGCCGATCATGGTGGCGGCGATGAGGTGTGCGGGGCTCAGCTCGTGCGGCTCGTCCTGTCGGCGCAGGGCGGCGAGCACGTCGAACTCCCACGACGCGAGGCCGGCGTCCTTGAACGCCGCAGCCCGCAGCTTCGCGAGCCGGTTGGCGGCGCGTCGCAGGCGCGACATCACGTCGAGCGGCGACAGGTCGGCGTCGGGCAGGCGGCGCGACCAGGCGTCGATGAGCAGGTCGACCTCGTCGTCGCGCTCGCTCGGCCTGGGGTTCACGCTCTCGACAGTAGCGAACGGCGACGACGCGCCGGGCGGATGCCGCGGCATCCGCCCGTGCGCTACTTCGCCGCGTAGTCGCCGATGCGCGAGTCCTGCATCCAGAAGATGTCCTCGGTGCGCTCGGCCGGCCCGGTGAACTCCGCGTCGGTGATCATGAGGAACTGGTTCGCCATCGCATCGTCGTTCCAGGTGGTGTCGACCGCGAGCCACCGGCCGTCGACCTTCACCTTGTTCCATGCGTGGCGACCGCCGGCCGTGACATCTCCGCTGACCACCACCGCGTCGAGCCCGGCCTCGAGGGCCAGCGCCTCGAACGCGTACGCGTATCCGGCGCACACCGCAGAGCCGTCGACCAACGCGCCGGAGGCCTGCCAGGCCGCCGCCTCCGCGCCGGGGACGGAGCCGAGGGCCTCCTTCGCGGCGAGCGCCTCGTAGTCGTACTCCGCGTTCGCCGTGATCCAGTCGTTCAGCGCAGTGACCTTCTCGGCGTCGCCCATGCCGTCGGTGATCACCTCGGCGACCACCTCCTGCGCCTTCGCATGCGTCGCGTCGCGGTTCGCGGCGAGGTCGTCGGCAGCGGCCGTGTAGGTCACGTAGAGGATGTCTTCGCTCGCACCGTAGCCGTCGACGCCGACCACGTAGGGGTTCTGCCCCGTGGCCTCCTGCAGTGCGTCGTCGAGCGAGGGCATGCCGGGCGCGCCGACGTACGCCGAGACATCGATCGCCTGTTGGCGGTCGATGAGGTTCGCGGCGAGGTAGCGCGTGAAGTCGTTGCTCGCGACGATGGGCAGGTCGGTCGCCGGAGCCGTCGTCGACGGCTCGAACTGGTCGATCATCTCGTCGACCGGGGCGGAGACGAGCTCGACGCCGCCACCGGTGGTCGGCGCCTCGGCCTCAGCGCGCGCGTTGAACGCGGCGATCTCGGCCGCGACGTCGACTCCGGGCTCGAGGTTCAGCCACATGCCGAGGTCGGTGCCCTTGCCGCGGATGCCGACGGCGGAGTAATCGGGGTACTCGACGACCGCGGCGGGGTCGGCGTACGCGACGCTCTGGCGCGTGGCCCCGTCCAGCGAGGTGAACGCGAACTTCGTCGGCACGGACTGCAGGTTCGCGACGCCGACGATGCGGTCGGGGTAGAGCTCGTCGGTGGCGCCCTCGGCGCGCGTGAACGGCAGGTCGCCGGCCACCGAGAGCCCGTCGTACGAGATGTACGGCGAGTACGACGTGCCGTCGGTCGCGATCACGCCGAGATCGAACTCGGCGCTGCGCAGCAGCTCGGCCATCTGGTACGCCGTGGCGTCGTTCTCGAGCTCGTCGGCACTGCGGTCGAAGAGCTGCAGACCGACGTTCTGCTCGATCGCCCAGGTCGCCTTGCTGCCCTCGTTCATGTCGAACACGGCATCGGTGGTCGACCAGGTCGTCTCGCCGTCGGTCTCGCCGACGACGGAGATCTCCCGCGTGTTGCCGTTGGTCGACGACGCCACGACGAGGTAGCTGCTCGCTCCCTCGACCGCCTGCCAGGCGACACTGAGGTTGCCCGTGCCGCCGTCGGTGGCGAAGGTCACGGTCGGCGCCTCGAGCTCGTGCTGCACGGTGAACGGGGTGACACGCGGGCGCTCGAGTTCGGCGCCCTGCTCGTCGAGGTGCTGCACGAGGTAGTAGGTGGCGTTCAGGCCCCAGGCGCCATAGGCCTCGCCGACGTCTCGGATGCGCGGGCTCTCCGCTTCGCGGCCGTCGAACGCGTCGCTGTCGGCGTACCGTGCCTCGGAGTCCTCTTGCGCGGAGATGGTGACCGTGTCGTTCCACTGATTCACCATGGTCGGCGCGTGCTTGCTGAGCGCGGCGTCCGTGAACACCTCGAAGGCGAAGTCGGTGTCGAACTCCTCCGCCCCGACTTCGCTCGCCTTCGCCTCGAGGTCGTAGGCGGCGCGGAACTCGAATTCGTGGTCGCGCTCCAGGTCGAGCATCGGCGCCGCGTAGTCGTAGCCGCCGACCGTGGTCAGGTCGTCGCCGCCGAACACCCCGGCCACGTTCAGGCCGATGACCGTTCCGGCGACGAGCACGACGGCAGTGCCGCCCGCGATGAGCCCGATGACGAGTCCCCGTCGCGACCGCTTCGCTGGGGGCGCGGCACCCTCATCGGGCTGGCCGGCGGTCGCCGCGACAGCCGGAGCCGCAGGATGCACGTGCTCGGTCCACGCGGTGCCGTCCCACCATCGCTGCCCATCGCCACCCGAGGGGTCGGGGTACCAGGCTGCGGGGATCTCGGGCGTGGGCGGGGTCGGCTGCTCATCCATCGTCGGGCAAGTTTACGTGCGTCCGCCTGCCCGAAAGGACCATGGCGGATGCCGCAGCGCGTCGCCGGGCGCACGGTCGGCCGCGCCGTCGAGCCACGGCCGCACGCGGAAGGGCAGGTCGGATGCCGCGGCATCCGACCTGCCCCGATCAGGCGTCCGCTACTTCGCGACGGTCACCTTCAGCGCCGCGCTCGTGGTCGAGCCGGCGGCGTTCGTGAACGTGACGGTGTACTCGTACGTTCCCGGCGCCTTGCCGGTGACGGGCAGCTTTGCGCGCTGCGCCGCCGGCGTCGCCGCGTTCAGCTCGCCTGCGCCGACCCGCACGCCGTTCTCGAAGAACTCGTACGACGTCGCGTTCGTGCCCCACCACAGGTCGGCGGTCACGGTGAACGCGCCGTCCTTGTCGTGATTGTCGTGGCTCAGCGCCGGCGTGCCAGGGCTCGCATCGCGAACGGTCACCGTGACCGGCTTGGTCGCCGTCACGCCCGTGCCGTTCACGAGCTCGCCCGTGTAGACGTAGGTTCCGTTCGCCTTGCCGGCGATCGGTACCACGGCCTTCTGCGCGGTGAGCCCCTTGTAGGCGAGCGGGGTCTCCGACATGAGCACGCCGTTCTCGAAGAGCCGGAAGATCGAGGCGTTCTGCCCCCACCACAGGTTCATCGTGACGTTGTACGCGCCGTCGCGGAGCCCCGTGTCCCAGCCGTTGTCGTGCTCGAGCACGCCGACGGCCGGCACCGCGGTCGCCGCATCGAGCGGCGTCACGGTGACGTTCGCGGTGGCCCGCAGCGCGGTTCCGGTGACAGTGCCGTGCACGGCGAACTCGCCGACCGCGGCGTACGAGGCCGGGTCGATGTCATCCCACGCGACGGCGAGGCTGCGCTCGACGCCGTCGTACTGGCGTGCGGTGACCGTTGCCGGCAGGACGGGCGCCGTGAAGGCGACCGTCGTGCCCTCGACCGCGTCGACCTCGGCGAGGTCGTCGGAGAAGTGCGTGCCGACGAACGTGGCCGTCGAGGCGCCCGCGCCGTTGTTGCCGGTGGCGTACACGCCCGCGTCGAGCTTCGCGTCCGGACGCGCGAGGGTGACCGTGCCGACGGCCTTCCACGCCTCGGAGTCGTCGTGGCGGTACGAGCCCGTGAGGGTCGTCGCGCTCGTGCGCTCCAGTCGCAGCTGCACCGGCACCGCGGCCCCGGTGACCTTGGTGGTCTCCGCGTCGATGTAGCCGTTGCCGTTCGCGTCGTTCTGCAGGTACGCGCCCGTGGCGCTCGCCACGAGGATCGCGTACCCGGCAGCCGAGGCGCGCCCGGTGGCGCTGAGGTCGTTGCGCACGATGAGGCCGGCACGCGGGTCGCTGTTGCTGCCCCGCTGGATGCCGGCGACCGTCGTCTCGATCGCGCCGCCGACGGCGAGCCGCTCCGGCTGCCAGGCGTGCGTGAGCGTGTCCTTGTTCGTCCACGCGCCGACGTTCGAGTCGGTCACCCGGAACGCGCCGCCGTCGGCCTGGCAGACCGCGCCCGCCGTGCCCCAGCTCGTCGAACGCCACGGCGCGGCCACGGCCGGGCAGGCGCCGGAGGCCGTGAACGCGACCGTGTAGGTCCTGGCGAAGTCGGGATGCTCGGCCTGCACGGTGATGACGGCCTTCGCGAGATCGGAGGACACCGTCACCTTCGAGGTCGCGTCGGCGACCGCGGCCCCGACCTCGGGAACCGTGCCCCAGTCGCCGACGTCGACCGTGTACGAGGTCGTGTTCGGCGTGAAGCCGGCCACGGCGGCGCCGTTGACGGTGATGCCCGTGAGGGACGCGTTGCGGGAACGGTCATCGACGACGAACCCGAGCGTGTACGTGCGCACGCTGCCGTCTTCGGCGGTGACCTTCACCACGACCCGGTTGCCGGCGAACTCGCCGACGACGACCTTCGCGCCCGCGTTCGTCGACGTTGCCGCGACGACCGGCACCTGACCCGTGCGGATCGGGAGGTCGGCGTACTCGGTCTTCGTCGACGAGAACCCGCCGAGCGTCGTGCCGTCGATGCTGATGCCGCTGAGGCTCGCATCGGTCGAGGGCGCCCGGAACGAGACCCGGTAGCCCTGCGCAGCCGCGACGGTCGAACCGTCGAGCGCACGCACGGCGACGCTCGCCCACGGGCGCGAGGCGCTCGCCTGGTCGACGTCGGCCTCGACGGTCGCCTCGGCGCCTCCGGCCGTCTCGACCGTGACCTCGGGGTAGCCCGATCCAGCGAACGGCACCGTGTAGTCGTGCACGTCGGGTTCGAACCCGGCGATCGGGTCGCCGTCGACCGAGAGCCCGGTGGGCACCGCGACATCCGACGGCGCGTAGCCCTGGATCTCGACCTCGGTGACGGCCTGCCAGACGTTGACGGTCGTGCGCAGGTCGACGCGGAGCTGCGAGACGACGGGCAGCGAGCTCAGGTCGAGCTCGACGACGGGCGCCGGGCCCGAGGCATCCTGCGCGACGTCGACCGAGACGCGGCCGTCGACCCAGGTGCCGCTCGGGTCGCGGTAGCTCACGCCGACCTTCGACGGCCAGCTCGCCGTGCCGTCCTTGTAGGTGTTCAGGACGAGGCGGTCGAGCACGCGCGGCTCGTTCCACGCGAACGCGAGCCAGCTCGATTTCGGGTGCGTGCCCGTGGAGGACCAGTCGTCCCAGCCCTTGGCGTTCGACCCGTCGGTGAGGGCGGAGGCCAGCTCGGGACGGCTCGACACGGTCACCGTCGACTGCGGCGCGATGTTGAACTCGCCGTAGCCGACGACGTCGATCGTGCGCGTGAAGGTACGCCCGGCTGCGAACTCGTCATCGGCGTCGAGCGTGCCGGTCAGGCGCTGCGCACCCGTCGCGGTGAAGACGTCGCGGTTCCAGGTGACGCCGACCTCGCGGTCGACGCCGCCGGCGCGGACGGTGACGTCGGAGGGCAGCACGTCGCCGAGGTCGACGTTCGTGCGCGCGGTCTCGGGAAGGCCGTCGTCGACGACGCTCCACCTCAGGCCGCCGCCGCCGTGGCTCCGCCAGTACTCGGCGGTCCAGCCGTCCTTCCACTCCGCGGACTCCGCCGACGGGTTGCGCATCTCGAGGCGGCCGTTCTCGCCGAAGGTCATCGGCAGCCAGACGTAGGTCGAGTTCGCGGCGCCGGCGTTCCAGCGGTCGCCCATGTACACGAACTCGCCGGCACCGGCGTCGAGCGCGAAGACGTTCGTCGACTGCGAGCCGAAGCTCGTCTTGCGCGCGTCGCCGATCGAGAGCAGGCCGTCACCGCCCTCGGGGATCTGGTTGTACTGCACGTTCTCGTACGCGTCGTCGGACTCGACGCCGCGGATCCACGAGCCGAGCATCGAGTCGGCCGTGTAGTAGGTCTGCGGGTTGGGCCCCCAGCCGGTGGCTCCGGAGGCGACCATGTAGTACTTCCCGTCGTGCTCGAACGTCGCGGGCGCCTCGAGCAGGCCGCAGCGCTCGACGATCGCGTAGTCGGCGCCGGCGACCGGCGCGTTCGCCGACCCGTCGGCGAAGATCACCGGGTACTGCCCGTCAGCCGAGAACTGGAAGCCGACCGAGTCGGTCGTCGTCGTGTGCTCGAGGTTCGTGTAGTCCGCATCGAGCTTGGCGATGTACAGCGAGCGGTTCTCCTCGGAGGAGTAGACGATGTACGCCGTGCCGTCGTCATCCTGGAACACGGTCATGTCGCGAGCACCGCCCGGCACCGCGCCGGACTGGTTGCACGCCGTCTTGTACGTCGGCTCGTTGTAGAGGCGGTAGGCGCCCTGGAGCTTGAAGGGGCCGGTGGGGCTGTCCGAGACCGCGACGGCCGCGAGCGATCGGGCGTAGCTGCTGCCGCCGGGCGTGATGCTGCCGTCGGAGTGCCACCACATGACCCACTTGCCGGTCTGCTCGTTGTAGAGCACCTTCGGGCGTTCGAAGATCGCGTTCAGCTGGGCGGAGCCGTCGCTCGCGGTGTTCTCGACGTTGAGGTGGTAGTACAGCTCGTTGACCGTCGACGCGTTCACGGTGCCGTCGTCGCCCACGGTGTCGTAGAGGTCGTCGAAGTAGCCGCCGAGCAGCTGGTCCTTCGAGCTGACCGAGCGCAGGGCGACGCCCTGGTTCTCCCAGTTCAGGCTGTCGTACGACTTGTAGACGGCGACGCCCGGGCTGTCGTAGTAGTCGTTCGAGCGATCCTCGCCGTACCAGTAGTAGACGGTTCTGCCGTCTTCCTCGGCGGTCACGATCTGCCCGCCGTGGGCCTGGATGTGGGTGCCCGTGTCGTCGAACCAGTACGGCTGGAAGTACCCGGAGGCGCTCGCGCCCGGATCCGAGACCGCCGGGTACGCGGTGTACTCGGGTGGATCGGTCGTGGTCGGCGGTGCGGCCGCCGCGACCGAGGTGGTCGCCAGTGCGAGTGCCGTCGTCGCCGCCGCCATGGCGATCGCGAGGCGTGTCCGAGACGTCATCGTCTGCGGTTCCCTTCGTTGCGGTGAATGCTGCGGGTGCGCGCGCGGGCCACCCCTCAGCAGGTGTTGACGTCAACATATCGGCAGTGTTGACGTCAACACAAGCATCGACGCGTGAGAGCCGCGCTGGCGCGTGCGGGCGGGCGCGTGCGGGCGGGCGGGCGGGCGGGTACGCGAAAGGGCGGGGCGGATGCCGCAGCATCCGCCCCGCCCCCGCTCGCCGTGAAGCGAGACGACTGTCCGGGTTACTGCACCGACCAGCCGCCGTCGGAGGCGAGGATCGCGCCGTTGATGTTCACGGCGTCCTCGCTGAGCAGGAAGGTGATCGAGGCGGCGAGCGCCTCGGCGGTCGCGACCGACGGGATCGCACCCTGGAACGGCGCGAGGCGGGCCGAGCCGACCTCGGACACGTGCGGGGGGAACGGGATGCCGGTGGCGACGCCGCCGGGTGCGACGGCGTTCACGCGCACGCCCTGCAGCGCGTACATGAAGGCGGCCGACTTGGTCAGGCCGACGACCGCGTGCTTGGACGCGGTGTAGGCGTTGCCCGACGCGTTGCCGCGCAGGCCCGCCTCGCTCGCGACGTTGACGATCGAGCCCTTGCCGGCCTCGAGCATGAACGGCACGACGGCGCGCGTGAGCTTGAACGTGCCGGTCACGTTGACCGCGATGACCTTGTCCCAGATGGCGTCGGGCGTCTCGTGGATCGGCGAGAAGTCGTCGTTGATGCCGGCGACGTTGGCGAGGCCCCAGATCTCGTCGCCCGCGGCGGCGACGATCGCGTCGATCGACTCCTGCTTGGTGATGTCGCCGGCGACGGTCACGATCTCGGCGCCGGGCACGGATGCCGCGAACTCGTCGAGCTTCTCGGCCGAGATGTCGACGGCGACGACGCGGCCGCCCTCTCGGGCGACACGGCTCGCGGTGGCTCGGCCGATGCCGGACGCGGCGCCGGTGACGATGACCGTCTTGCCGGCGAAGCGGCCCTGCGTGACCTGCTCCTTCCAGGCGGTGGACTCGGCGTCTTCGGGGATGACGCCGCCGTTCACGGCCTTGACGAGCTCGTCGACGGCGGCCTGGGGCATCTGGCCCTGGCTCATGACGACGAGCTGCTGCAGGGGGAGGCTCGCGATCGGTGCGAGCTGGTCGGTCGAGCCGCCGCCCTGGCTGACGAGTCCCTGGAGCGCCGCCTTGCCCGCGGGGTCGGCGAGCCATTCGGCGATGGTGGAGTTGGCGGTCAGCGCCATGATGCTTCCTTCTTTCTGTCCGGCCGGATCGGTCGAAGCGGGAGTACGCCGGATGTCTCGGGGCTGCGGCATCCGTCGGTCCGTCGGGATGCTGCACAACACCGTGCGACTCCGGACGGGACACCTCCAGCCTAAACAACATCTGTCGGATATCCGACAATTGTCGGCGAAATCACGGATTCGGCGACGAGCGGGTGCGAGAATGCCGAGGTGAGCGAATCGAGCGACGAGCGCGTCGATGCGCGCGTCGAGCGCACCAAGCGCGTGCTGCAGCAGGCCGCACTCACGCTCGCGCGCGACGGACGCTTCGACGACGCCACGGTCGCCGAGATCACCGAGCATGCCGGGGTCAACCGCTCGAGCTTCTACCAGCACTACGACGATCGCCAGGTGCTGCTCGCCGACGCCATCGAGGCCGCGGAGATCGAGGCCGTCGAGGGGCTCGACACCCCGACCGACGTCCCGTCGCACCTGCCGGCGTCGATGATCGCGTTCCTGCAGCACTTCGATGCCGACGCCGACCTCTACCGTCGCCTGCTCGGCTCGCGCGGCTCCCCCATCGTCGTCGCCCGCATCCGCGCCCGCTTCGAGGCGCAGGCTCGCGCCGGCGTGATCTCCTCGGGCACCACGGCCTTCGAGGGCCTGCCGATCGACATCGTGGCGGCCGGCATCGCCGGGTCGTGCATGTCCGTCATCCAGGCCTGGCTCGAACTCGACCCGCGCCCGAGCATCGAGACGGCCGCGGACTGGGTGTGGCGCGTGCTCGTCGGGCCCGGCGTGCCGATCGCGTCGGAACGGCACGATTCGGAATCCTAGAAGACGGAAGATCCCGGGAGCGGAGCGCACATGCACGACGTGATCATCAGCGGCGGCGGGCCGACGGGCATGATGCTGGCCGCCGAGCTGCGGCTGCACGACGTCGACGTGCTCGTGCTCGAGCGCGACGCGGTGCCGAACCCGGCCGTGCGCTCGCTCGGACTGCACGCGCGCAGCATCGAGATCCTCGACCAGCGAGGACTGCTCGACCGCTTCCTCGAGCACGGCACGAGGTATCCGGCCGGCGTCGGCCGCTTCGCGGGCATCGACGCACCGGCCCCCGCCGACCTCGACAGCGAGCACGCGTACGTGCTCGGCATCCCCCAGCCGGTCACCGATCGCCTGCTCGCCGAGCGCGCCGTCGAACTCGGCGCCGAGGTGCGTCGCGGCAGCGAGGTGACGGGGTTCTCGCAGGACGGCTCGGGCGTCGACGTCGACCTCGCCGACGGCGGCCGGCTGCGCGCGCGGTGGCTCGTCGGCTGCGACGGCGGGCGCAGCCTGACCCGGCGGCGACTCGGCATCGCGTTCCCCGGAGAGCCCGCGACGACCGAGTGGCTGCTCGGCGAGGTCCGCGTGACGGCATCGCCCGACGAGATCGCCGGGATCTCGGAGGAGGTGCGCAAGACGCATCGCGGGTTCGGCATCGGGCCCGCGGGCGACGGGCTGCACCGCGCTGTCGTGCCCGCGGCATCCGTCGCCGAGGATCGCACGGTGCCGCCCACCCTCGAGGAGTTCCGCACGCAGCTGCTGGCCTACGCCGGCACGGACTTCGGCGTGCACTCGCCGCGCTCGCTGACGAGGTTCAGCGACGCCACCCGGCTCGCCGAGCGCTACCGGGCGGGCCGCATCCTGCTCGCCGGCGACGCGGCGCACGTGCACCCGCCGCTCGGCGGCCAGGGGCTCAACCTCGGCATCCAGGACGCGTTCAACCTCGGCTGGAAGCTCGCCGCCGAGGTCGACGGGTGGGCGCCGGTGGGCCTGCTCGACAGCTACTTCAGCGAGCGGCATCCGGTCGCCGAGGACGTGCTGACCCTCACGCGCGCGCAGAGCGAGCTGCTGCTGCCCGAGCCGGGTCCGCTCGCCGTGCGGCGACTGCTGACCGAGCTCATGGACTTCGAGGACGTCAGCCGGTTCCTCGCCGAGAAGGTCACCTCGATCGGCCTCCGCTACGACCTCGGCGACGGACCCGCGCTGCTCGGTCGTCGGCTGCGCGACATCCGCCTCTCAACGGGGCGCCTCTACGACCGCATGCACGAGGGCCGCGGCCTGCTGCTCGACCGCACGGGCGAGTTCTCAACGACCCGGTGGACCGACCGGGTCGACCTGGTGGCCGACGCCGACGCCGAACTCGACGCGCCGGCGGCCCTGCTGCGGCCCGACGGGCACGTCGCGTGGATCGGCGACGACCAGCGCGACCTCGACGACCGCCTGCAGGCCTGGTTCGGCGCCCCTCAGTCGACCGCGTAGGCGTCGTAGACGACCTGCCGGGGACCGCGCGCGGCGGCGCCGACGATGAGCGAGCGCTGCAGGTGCGCCAGCGCGGGGGCCGATGCCTCGACCTCGACGTGCAGCCGGAACGTGTACCGCTCGGGCGGCACGACCTCGCCGCGCCCGAGCGCCGCGAGCACCTCGGCACTGCCGGAGCGGATGCCGTGGGTTCGCAGGTGCAGCAGGTCGCCGTCGGCGGTGCGCGCCGTGTAGCGCGTGTCGATCTCGATCGTGCCGTCGGGGCGCACGACCTGCCAGTCGGCGCCGCCGGGCAGCACCTCGGCGTCGATGCCGTCGCTCAGGCGACCGCCGAGGATCGGCACGACCCGCCGGTGCCCGGCGCTCGTCACGCCGTGGTCCTCGATGCCGTCGACGAGCACCTCGGCGCGGAACAGCTTCACGAGCCGGGTCGCGGGCGGCTCGACGCGACCCGGGGCGCCAGCGGCATCCGATCCCCCCGTCATGCGCGTGCCTCTTCGACGACTTCGGCGGTCGAGCGGATGCCGCGGTCGGCCCGCGAGCGCACATGCAGCGTGTCGCGCAGCCGTTCGAGGGCGGGCAGCGCGGCGGCGAGGGCGGCCGCGTCGGCCGGCTCGAGGTCGGCGAGGGCCTCGCCGACGAGGCTCGCGCTCGCGGCGTCGAACCGCCCGAGCAGTCGGTGCGCCTCGGCCGAGGCGCGCACCTCGACACGGCGACGGTCTGCGGCATCCGTCGCCCTCGTGACGAGCCCGGCGGCCTCCATCGACTTCAGCAGGTTGCTCACGGTCGTGCGGTTGAGGCTGAGGTCGTCGGCGAGCTCGACGGGGCTGCGCGTGGTGCCGGCCGGGAGCGCGCGGAGCACCTCGATCTGCGCGTCGGGGATCTCGGGCAGGTGCTCGGCCGCGCGCGCCGCGCGGAGCAGGCTCCGCCGCAGCGGCGAGACCAGGCCGCTCAGGCGGGCGACGTCGAGGCCGTCGGGTCCCCCGCCCGGCGTGTCGTCCCGAGCGCTCACCGCCGCACCGCCGCGGTCAGCGACGACCGCTCGTTGAGCACGTCGGGGTGGAACCCGGCCGCGACCTTGTACGAGTCGGCGATCTGCCGAAGTTCGGCCTCGGGGATCACGTCATGGACGTCGGCGAAGCCCTGCGGTGCGCGCTCGTACGCGAGCTGCATCACGCGCTCCGGGCCGAGCTCGCGCGTCATGGCCGACAGCCTCGTGGTGATCGGCCGGCGATCGGCCTCGTACGCGGCGAGCGCGGCCTCGATGCCGTCGATGCCCGTGTCGGCCGCGGTCGCCAGGTGGAAGGCGAGCGATCTGGCATCGAGGATCGCCTGCGAGGCGCCGTTCGAGCCGTTCGGGTAGAGCGCATGCGCGGCGTCGCCGATGAGGGTGGTGCGTCCGACGGTCCAGCGTTCGAGGGGGTTCCGGTCGACCATCGGGTACTCGAGGATCTCGTCGGCGGCCGCGATGACCGCGGGCACGTCGAGCCAGTCGAAGGCCCAGTCGGCGAAGAGCTCGACGATCGGCGCCGGGTCGACGGCGTGGTTCCAGTCGGCGGTCTCGTCGACGCCCTCCGGCGCTCGACGCTCGGCGATGAAGTTGACCCGCGTCATGCCGCCCTCGGCGCCGGGCGCGACGAGCGGGTAGGCGACGAACTTCTGCTCGGCGTCGCCCGCCATGATCATCGTGCGGCCGTCGAGGTAGGTGGGCGCGAGCGCGGTTCCCCGCCAGAGCACGAGCCGGTTCCACGGCGGTGCGCCCTCGCCCGGGTGCTCCTGCGCACGGAGGGCCGAGTGGATGCCGTCGGCGCCGACCACGACGTCGGCGTCGAGCACGAGCTCGGAGCCCGCGGCATCCGTGAACCGCACACGCTCGCACACGCCGCCGTCGGCGCCCGGGACGCCGTGCTCGACGCCCGTGGCGCGCCAGCCCGTTCGGATCGCCTCAGCGCCGAAGCGACGGCGCACCTCGTCGGCCAGCAGCAGCTGGAACTCGCCGCGGTGCACCGAGAGCTGCGGCCAGTGGTAGCCGGCCTCGAGCCCGCGGGGTTCGCTCCACACCGGCTGCCCGAAGCGGTTGAAGTACGAGAGCCGGCTCGGCGCGACGCCGATCGAGCCGACCCGGTCGGCGAGCCCGAGCTCGGTGAGCTCGCGCACGGCGTGCGGGAGCAGGTTGATGCCGACGCCCAGCGGTCGCAGCTCGGTTGCCCGCTCGACGACGGTCACGTCGTCGAACCCCGCCGCCCCGAGACTCAGGGCCGTGGCCAGTCCGCCGATTCCGGCTCCGACGATGACGATCTTCACGCTGCCTCCTTGCAAGTGGTGAATTGAGTTTGGAACAAACACAATTCCCTGTCAAGGGTTACGGAAGCCGTTCGTCGCCGCGCGACCGCGGATCAGCCGGCGGCGGCGACCAGCTGGTTGCCGCTGCGCAGAACGCGGGGATCGGCCACGGCGTCGGGGTCGAGGGCGTCGACGCCGCACACCACGAAGGTCCACGACTCCCCCGGCAGCAGGGTCACGAGGCCCGAGTCCACCGAGGCCCGGGGGTCGAGCCGGTCGACGAGCAGGGTCAGGTCGCGCACGACCGAGCCGCGCGCCGTGACGGTCACGACGACGCCGGGGGCCGCGTGGTCGCCCGCCCCGACCTCGACCGCCCCGACCTCGACCGCCCCGACCACGACCGCCAGGTCCGCCGCAGCGAGCCGGCTGTCGCGCGGCTCGGCGAACCACCAGAGGCCGCGCACGTCGCCGATCGAGGCCACGAGCAGCTCGCCCGCGGCATCCGTCGCCTCGGCGACCTCGGCCGGAATCGCGATGGTCGCCGACGACCGGGCCACCACCTCGACGGATGCCCCGGCGCGCGCGACCACCGACCCGTCGAACCCGCGACGCTCGACGACGACCTCGCCCGACCAGGCCTCGCCGGTGTCGTTGCCGACGATCGCGGCGAGCCCGTCGCCCCGGGGCTGGATCGTCACGACGCGCGGCGCGGACGCGGAGCGGATCGCGTGCAGCAGCGGCTTCGCGTGTCCGTCGCCGTCGATCGCGGCCCACGAGGTGACGGGCCAGCAGTCGTTCAGCTGCCAGACGACGGCACCCGCGGTCGTCGGCCAGTGCGACCGGTAGTGGTCGAGGGCGCACGAGATCGCGTTCGCCTGGTTGAGCTGCATGGCCCAGTGCCAGGTCTCGATGTCGTTCGGCACCCGGTAGTGGCGCACGAGGCCCGCGGTGAGCTTCGCGTTGCCGTCGGTGGCCTTCTGGTGCACGATCATGCCCGGCGAGTCCGGCGTCAGCGGGTCGTCGCTGATCGCCCGGGTCAGCGTGGACCATGCTGGCGGACCCTGCCAGCCGAACTCGGCCACGAAGCGCGGCACGCGGTCGCGGTAGTGGGGCCAGTCCTGCTGGTTCCAGAGGTCCCAGACGTGCATCGTGCCGTGCGACTCGGCATTCGGGTGCTCGCCGTTCGGGCTGAACGGGCTGCCCGGCGCGTACGGCACCTGCGGCGCGAGCTCGGCCACGAGGCCGGGGAACAGCTCGTGGTAGTAGTACGCGCCCCACGTTCGGCCGTCGAGCGCGAGCTTCCAGCCCCAGTCCTCGTAGCCCCAGAGGTTCTCGTTGTTGCCCGTGAGCAGCGCGAGGGAGGCGTGATGCGCGAGCCGCACGATGTTGTCGCGCGCCTCCGCGGCGACCTCGGAGCGCAGCGGCTCCTCCTCGGCGTAGGCGGAGCACGCGAACAGGAAGTCCTGCCAGGTGAGCAGGCCCAGCTCGTCGGCGAGGTCGTAGAAGTCGTCGGCCTCGTAGACGCCTCCGCCCCACACGCGGATCAGGTTGAGCCCCGCGGATGCCGCCTGCTGGAGCCGCGTGCGATACCTGGCGCGGTCGACGCGCACCGGGAACGCGTCGTCGGGGATCCAGTTGACGCCCTTCACGAGGACGGGCTGCCCGTTCACGACGAGCTGGAACGGGGTGCCGTCGGCATCCGGCTCGGTGTTCCAGCGCAGCTCGCGGAACCCGACGGTGCGGTGCGTGGCGTCGATCACCCCCTCGGCATGAAGCCGCACGTCGACGACGTACCGCGGCTGCGCGCCGTAGCCGATCGGCCACCAGAGCTCGACGTCCGCCAGCTCGAGGCGCAGGCTCGCCCGGCCGTCCACCACCTCGACGACGGCCGCGGGGATCTCGACGAGGCCCGGGCCGTCGACCGCGACCGACACGAGCAACGGCGAGCCCTCGGTCTCGGGCGCCCGCGCGACCGTGACCTCGGCGACGACGACGCTGCGCTCTCCGACGACCTCGGCCCGCACGAGCACCTCGTCGAGGCGCGCCGTCGACCACGACTCGAGGCGCACCGGGCGCCAGATGCCGCTCGTCGCGGTCGCGATGCCCCAGTCCCAGCCGAAGCTGCAGGCCGACTTGCGGATCGCGTCGAACGGCGTCGGATACGGGCGGGGCCGGGCTCCGAGCGCGACGCTCCGAGCGTTCGCGTACCTGACCGGGCTGCGGAACGCGACGACGAGGTCGTTGCCGCCCGCATGCACGATCGAGCTGACGTCGATCCGGTGCGTGCGGTGCTGGTTCGCGACCTCGGCGACGACCGTGCCGTTCAGCGAGACGGTCGCGACGGTGTCGAGGCCGTCGAACACGAGCTCGTGGACGGATGCCGCGGCGAGTTCGCCTGCCGACAGCTCGAACGTGGTCTCGAAGGTCCAGTCGACCAGGCCGATCCAGGCCAGCGCGGACTCGTGGTCGTCGAGGTACGGGTCGGGGATCAGCCCCTCGCGCAGCAGGTCGAGGTGCACGACGCCGGGCACGACCGCAGGGATCGCCGCACCGCCGATCGAGTCGGGCACGGGGCCGGACGCCGCGCGCACGCGCCATCCGGAATGCAGGGGTCGCTCGACTCTGGCCAGTGGCTGCGATGCTGACGAGGTCATGGTCTCCGTCGTTGCTCGACGGCCGGTCCGTTCCGGCCGCTCGCATACAGCGTCGCAGAGTCGGCCGATCGGCCGCGACCCCGGCGAGGAGTCAGGGGCGGGCGGATGCCTCGACCGACGTCGTGGCCGCATCGCACTGCGTCGCCGACAGGCGCCCCTCGGGATCGAGCCGCGCGAGGATGCTCGCGGTGATCGCCGCGAGTTGCTCGACCTCGGCGGGATCGAGGGCGTCGAGCACGTTCGAGCGCACGGTCGCGACATGGCCGGGCGCGGCCTGCTCGAGCACGGCGAGACCGTCGGGGGTGATGCGCGCGTTCGTCGCCCGCTTGTCCTGCGGGCACGGGAAGCGCTCGAGGAGCCGCTTCTGCTCGAGCCGTCGGGCGACATGCGAGAGCCGCGGAAGCGTGGCGTTGGTCTGCGAGGCGAGCCTGGTCATGCGGCTGGTCTGCTCGGGCGAGGCCGCGAGCACCGACAGCACGAGGTACTCGAAGTGCGTGAGCTCGACGTCGCGCAGGAGCTGGGCGTCGAGCATGGTCGGCAGCAGTTCGCTCACGGCGACGAGCCTCGCCCATGCCGTGGCTTCGGCCGACGAGAAGGGCTGGGTCGAGGTCATGGCCCCATTCTAGCGCATTGGTTGTCATGACAACCAATATCGTGCTACCGTGTCTTTTAGTTGTTCCAACAAGTAAACCGCCGCACAGGCACCACGAGGAGAACCACATGACCACGGTCAGCATCATCGGAAACGGCAACATGGGCACGGCGATCGGCGGACTGCTCACCGACGGCGGCACGACCGTCGAGTACATCGACCGCGCCACCACCGACATCGCGGGCGACATCGTCGTGCTGGCCGTGCCGCACCCCGCCCTCTCGCAGATCGTCGCCGAGCGCGGCGACCAGCTCGCCGGCAAGGTCGTCGTCGACATCACGAACCCGCTCGACTTCGCCACGTTCGACGGCCTCGTGGTCGACGCCGACGGCTCGGCCGCCGCCGACCTCGCCGCAGCGCTCCCCCAATCGCGCGTGCTCAAGGCCTTCAACACCAACTTCGCGAGCACGCTCGCCTCGAAGACCGTCGGCGACGCGCCCACCACCGTGCTCATCGCGGGCGACGACGCCGACGCCAAGGCGCTGCTCGCCTCGGCCGTCAGCGCCGGCGGCGTGAAGGCCGTCGACGCCGGGTCGCTGAAGCGCGCCCGCGAGCTCGAGTCGCTCGGCTTCCTGCAGCTCACCCTCGCCGTGCAGGAGAAGATCTCCTGGACGGGCGGCTTCCCGCTCGCCGCATAGGGCGTCCGACGCATCACCCGAACGGGCGGGGCCGCGACGCGGCCCCGCCCGTTCGGGACGGATCCGGCGCATCTCCCCCACCCGGCACCGCCGGGGTACTAGCCTGACCTCGATGTGGTGGAATCGGAAGCACCCGAAGCCCGAACCGGCGCCCGACGCGCCGGAAGCCGTCGCTGCCGCCGCCGCAGCCACGCCCGTGAACCGCAACGCGTACCTCCTCATGGCCCTCGGCGGCGGAACCCTGGCGGTCATCGGCCTCGCCCAGATCGCCTCGATCGTCGCGCCCGTCTTCCTCGCCCTCATCCTGACGATCTGCGCGCAGCCGATCAGGGTCGCGCTCGAGCGACGCGGCGTGCCCCGCGGCATCGCCACCGGGGCCGTGATCGTCGCGCTCATCGCGCTCGTCGTCGTCTTCGGCTACGCCGTGGCCATCGCGCTCAGCCAGTTCGCTGAGCTGCTCCCCCAGTTCGCCCCCGAGATCCATGCCTGGCTCGCGAGCCTCGGCGGCTGGCTCGCCTCGATCGGCGTCGATTCCACCGAGATCTCCGCCGTGCTGGGCAGCTTCGACGCCGGACAGGTCGTGCAGGTGGTCTGGGGGCTGGTCGGCGGCGCCGTCGGCCTCACGACGACCTTCGTCATCATCTTCACGATGCTGCTCCTCATGCCCATGGACGCCTCGCTGCTGCCGGCCGTGCTGGGCAAGATCGAGCCGCATCGCCCGCTGCTCGTGCGCTCGCTCCGCGGCTACGCCTCGAACGTCCGTCGCTACATGGTCGTCACGACCGCGCTCGGCGTCGCCCAGGGCGTCATCAACTGGGTCGTCCTCGAACTCCTCGGCGTGCCCGGCGCGTTCATCTGGGGCCTCCTGTCGTTCATCTGCAGCTTCATCCCCAACGTCGGCTACTTCATCGCGATCATCCCGCCCATCATCTTCGGCGCCCTCACCGGCGGCTGGCCGACCGTGATCGCCGTCATCGTGCTCTACGGCATCGTGAACGCGGGCGTGCAGTCGATCGTCCAGCCCCGCGTCGTCGGCAACGCCGTCGCCCTCAGCCAGTCGATCACCTTCTTCTCCGTGCTGTTCTGGGCGATCGTGCTCGGGCCCACCGGGGCGATCCTCGCGATCCCGCTCACGCTCCTCGTGCGCGGCATGCTCGTCGACACCAATCCGCGCATGCCGTGGGTTCGCCCCCTGCTCGGCGACCTCGACGAGACGAAGGCGACCCTCAGCGCATCGGATGCCGCGCGCAAGGCCGAGCGCCGCACGCGCAAGGCCGGCCCTTCGGCCCTCACCGAGACCGCCGTGCCCGGCGACGACGCGAAGTCCGACTGAGCCGGCGGGACCGACGACGATGCTCGCCGCCATCGGCCACCTGCTCCCGATCGCGGTCGCGGCCGCGGTCAGCTCCGTGCCCGTCATGGCCACCATCGTGCTGCTGCTCTCGCCGAACCGCACCCGCACGGCGCTGCCCTTCCTCATCGGCTGGGTCGCCGGACTGCTCGTCGTCGTCTCGATCTGCACGCTGTTCGCGCAGCTCATCCCCACGCCGAAGATCGGCCTGCGCCCGAACACGGCGATCGGCATCTGGGAGACGGTGATCGGGTCGGCCCTCATCGTGC
The DNA here is from genome assembly GCF_040547485.1 of Agromyces sp. PvR057. Taxonomy (NCBI): domain Bacteria; kingdom Bacillati; phylum Actinomycetota; class Actinomycetes; order Micrococcales; family Microbacteriaceae; genus Agromyces; species Agromyces sp. PvR057. The sequence continues at coordinate 613,620 of NZ_JBEPPT010000001.1, read as the reverse complement.
TCGCCATCGTCTCGTGGGTGCGGAGTCGGCACGACGCGCGCACCGAGCTGCCGAAGTGGCTCCGATCCATCGACCGGATCGGCGCGTGGCAGGCCGTCGGACTCGCCCTCGTGCTCAACCTGCGCCCCAAGGCGATCCTGCTCGCGATCGCCGCAGGGCTGGCCATCCGCGGAGAGGGCCTCGACCTCACCGCGACGGCGATCGCGGTCGGCGTCTACGTGGTGATCGCCGCGTCGAGCGTCGCCGTGCCGATCATCGTCACCCTCGCCGCCCCCGCGCGCATGGAGCCCCGCCTCGTCATCTGGCAGGACTGGCTGATCCGCAACAGCGCCGTCGTCACCTCGCTGATCGTGCTGATGGTCGGAGTCGTCGTGCTCGGCAGCGGACTCAGCCGGTTCTGAGGGCGAGCGGATGCCGCGGCATCCGCACCGCTCATTCCGACGCCGTCGCCGACTCCGGCAGTGAGACCACGATGCCCGTCACGCCGTGCAGCACGGCGGCGACGCCGGCGTCGAGCGCCTCGCCGGCGCGCGCAGGCGTGACCGCCGCGGCATCCTGCACGTCGTCGGTGATGCCGGTGCCCCGGAACGTGGCGCCCGGCCAGATGACCGAGGTGACGTTCTCGGTCGGCTCGCCGAGCTGGGCGCCGATCACGAGGTACTGCTGGTCGAGGTGCTGGGCCGTGCCGTAGGCGAACTCGTCGACGACCCCCTCCCCGGCGCCGATCACGAGGTCTGCGCCGGCCGACGTCGCCTGCTCGAAGCGGTCGCTGAGCTCGGCGGCGCCGGCCGCGGGGAGGATCTCCAGTTCCGCGCCGGCCCGGTCGGCCCATGCCGAGATCGCCGCGACGATGGTCGCCGTCGTGGCGTCGCCCTGGGCGGCCACCACGACCGCGCGGAATCCGGCGGGAACCTCGACCCGGCTCCACGAGCCGGGTTCGGGGGCGATCGTGGCCTCGGGTGTCGGGCTGAGGTCGTCGCCGAGGAACCCGGTGCCGAGCACGCCGATCGAGCCCGCCTCGCCGACGACGGAGCCGTCCGCGATCGTCGTCGACCCGGCGACCGCGCACCCGCTCAGCCCGGCGAGCAGTGCGAGACCCGCGGCGAGGACTCCGGCGGCCGGCCGGAGCGCGGGAGCGCGGAGCCCGGAACGGCCGAGAGGTCCGGGACGGGAACGGCGAGGGTCGGCGCGGGGATCGGCGCGAGGGGCGGGGCGAGGGGCGGGGCGAGGCACCCGCCGATCGTGCCCGAGGCGCGCGACCCGGTGCCGACCCGTCGGTGCCCCCGAGGTGAACGGGAGCGGAACGCTCGGCCGTTCGCCTCGCGTCCGCCGCACGTTCACCTCGCTGCGGCAGGGTACCCGCGACCCGAAGGAGTTCCGCCCCGATGCCCCGACCCGCCACCCCGTCGATCCGCCGCGGCCCGTCGCCACGCGCGGCGGCCGCGCTCACCCTCGTGCTCGCCGCACTCGCGACCCTCGCCGCCCTGCTCGGCGCGACGCCCGCCGCAGCGCACGGCTTCTCGTCGACCGTCTACGTCGACGCCGCCGAGTCCCCCGACGGCGGCATCCGCACCGAGCTCGACCTCGAGTACGACCTGCTCGTCGTCTCGGCCGCCGAGAACGGGAACGATGACGCGTTCTTCGACGACGGGATGTCGCTCTTCGAGACGGGCAGCGAGGCCGAGGCTCTGAACGCGCACGCCGAGACGGTCGTCGGCTACGTCACCGAGCGGTTCGCGGTCTCCGCCGACGGCGCCTCGTGCGCGCCGACCCAGGTGGGCGACCTGCGCGCGCACGAGCGCGACGGCGTGCCGTACGCGCAGCTCACGCTGGAGTTCGCCTGCCCCGCGGCATCCGGAACCGAGACGGCGATCGCAGTTCGCAGCAGTCTCTTCCCCGACGAGGAGGGCTACGTCACCGGCACCGAGACGATCCTCGACTACGCGTTCGGCGACGCAGCCGGCAGCGCGGCGCTCGACGCCGCGCACCCCGAGTTCTCCACCGGGCAGGCGTGGACCGAGCGCTTCGGCGAGTTCTTCCTGCTCGGCGCCGAGCACCTGCTGTCGGGCGCCGACCACATCCTGTTCCTGCTCGCGCTCATCGTGGGCTCGCGGCGCCTCCGCGACGTGGTGCTCGCCGCGACGAGCTTCACGATCGCCCACTCGGTGACGTTCCTGCTCGCCGCGGTCGGCATCGTGACCGTGCCGGCGGCGGTCGTGGAGCCGATCATCGCACTGTCGATCGCCGTCGTGGCGGTCGTGTACCTCTGGCAGGTCTCGCGGCAGCGCGGCCGTGCGCTCGTGACGCCGACCGCGCCGACCGGGCTCCTCGGGCTCACCCGCACCGACTGGCTCCGCCTGGCCGTGGTGTTCGGGTTCGGCCTGATCCACGGGCTCGGGTTCGCCGGCGCCCTCGGCATCGACGAACCGTGGTCGTGGTCGCTGCTCGGCTCGCTCCTGGTCTTCAACGTCGGCATCGAGGCCGTGCAGATCGCCATCATCCTCGTGGTCTTCCCGTTGCTGGCGACGACCCGCTCGCGCGCCCCGCGCACCGGCCTCTGGCTGGGCGTCGCCGTCTCGGCCGGCGTCGCGCTCATGGGACTCGTGTGGTTCGTCGAGCGCCTGCTCGGACTCGGCTAACCCTGCCGCCAGCCGCCCGGGATTCGGCTGCGGGTCATCGACCGTCGGACGGATGTTCAGTTCCGGTTCACGCCGCGAGACGACCGTTGGGCCGCGCACTCCGCGCACCTCATACGCATCCGAAAGGTGTTGCACCCCTTCATGAAGATGACAAGCGAAGCGGGCGGGCGGAACCTCCGTCCCTCACGCGGCGTGGTCGCCACCGGCACCCTGATCTCGCTCATCGCGGGATCCGTGGCCATGGGCGCTCTCTCGGCCGGCGCGGCCGAACTGCCCGCGACCCTCCTCACCACGGCTTCCACCTGGAAGTTCTCCGACAACGGCACCGACCCGGCAGCCGGCAACGCGAACCGGCTCGCCTGGACGGTCGCCGGATTCGACGACACGGCCTGGAAGTCGGGCGCGGGCGCGTTCGGCGCGAAGAACGGCGCGGCCGTGCCGAACCTCGGCAGCGGATTCCCGGTGACGACGGTCGTGAACCAGTACCTCGACCCGGCCGCGGCGACGAAGGTCGATGTGCCGACGTACCACTTCCGCACGACCTTCGACCTGACGAACGACCAGCTCGGCGCGATCTCGGGGCTGACCGGTTCGGTCGTCTACGACGACGCGGTGCAGATCTTCATCAACGGCACCAAGGTCGCGGGCTTCGCCGACGACCGCGTGAACGCCGCCGACCCCGCGACGCAGAACCTCACGTATGCGGGCAACGGCCTGAGCGACCCCGTGACGAGCGCCTTCACGGTGCCCGACGCGGTGCTGCACGCCGGCACGAACACCGTCGCGATCGCGCTGTATCAGGACCGCGCGACCTCGAGCGACGTCTACCTCGACCTGACGTCGCTCGCACCGGTCGCCGAGCAGGTCGGCGCCGCGTCGCTCTCGGACCTCGTGCTCGGCGTCGGCTCCGACGAGACCCAGCGCAACCTCGCGTGGTACTCCTCGGCCGACACCGCGCAGGTCGTGCAGTTCGCACCGGCCGCCGCGTACACGGGCGGGGCCTTCCCGGCGTCCGCGACGAGCGTGGCCGCGACGGGCGGCCCGACGACGAGCGGCGAGTTCAACCGCTTCGCCACGATCTCGGGGCTCGCCTCGAACACCGCCTACGTGTACCGCGTCGGTGCCGAGGGCGCCTGGTCGGCCGTCGAGTCGTTCCGCACGCAGGACTTCGAGGGCGCGTTCGACCTGCTGTTCTTCGGCGACCCGCAGATCGGTTCCTCCGGCAACGTCGCGAATGACGCCGCCGGATGGCTCGACACGGTCAACGTGGCCACGCAGACCTACCCCGATGCCGAGCTGCTCTTCTCGGCCGGCGACCAGGTCGAGTCGGCCTCGAACGAGGCGCAGTACCAGGCGTTCCTCGGCCCTGACCAGCTGCGCGAGGTCCCGTTCGTCGCGACGAACGGCAACCACGACGTCGGCTCGAAGGCCTACGAGCAGCACTTCAACACGCCGAACACCGACCGCACGGCCGGCTCCGGCACGGCGACCGCGTCGGGCGGCGACTACTGGTTCATCTACAAGGACGTCCTGTTCATGAACCTGAACTCCAACAGCCGCGACTACAGCACCCACATCCCGTGGATGCAGCAGGTCGTGGCCGAGCACGGCGACGAGGCGACGTGGAAGGTGCTCGCATTCCACCACTCGATCTACTCGGCCGGTCCGCACGCGACCGACAGCGATGTGGCCGACCGCCGCGCCAACCTGCCGACCGTGATCTCCGACCTCGGCGTCGACCTCGTGCTCCAGGGCCACGACCACAGCTACGCGCGCAGCTACCTGCTGCGCAATGGCGAGAAGGCGAACGCCGATGAGGCCGCCGGCGCCGACCAGGTCGTCGCCGGCCCCGGCGGCGTGCTGTACGTGACCGCGAACTCCGCCTCGGGCTCGAAGTACTACGGCCTCCAGGCCTCGGGTTTCCCGTGGCTCTCGGTCTCGAACCAGGAGAACGTGCGCAACTACTCGGCCGTCGAGATCAGCGACGCCGCGATCACCGTGAAGACCCTGCGCTCGCAGGCGAACGGCGCCCAGAAGCCCGTGAACAGCGTCGTCGACCAGGTCACGCTCACGCGTGAGGCCGACGAGTCCGGCGTCGCGCAGCAGGTGCAGGTCACGGTGCCCGAGGCCGCGGCAGGCGAGTTCGCCTGGAACATCGACGGCACGAACGGCCTCGTCGACCTCGGCACCGCCGTGCAGAAGGCCGACGCGTTCGAGGCGAACGGCGCGATCAACCCGATCCGCGTCTCCGACACCCGCAGGGGCGCGCCCGTCTGGTCGATCTCGGCGCAGGCCGGCGAGTTCGCGGCCGGCGGCGAGACGTTCTCGGGCAAGTACCTCGGCTGGACCCCGAAGGTCACCGAAGCGGGCGGCGGCGCGACCGCCGGCGCGGCGATCGGTTCGGGCTTCGACGCCGGCGACGGCCTCTCGGTGGCCTCGACGCTCGGTTCGGCTGCGGTCGGCCACGCGTTCGGCGCGGCCAAGCTCGGCGCGGACCTGTTCCTGAAGGTCCCGTCGAACATCGCCGAGGGCACCTACACGGCGACGCTCACGCTCACGGCGCTGAGCTAGTCGTCTCCCGGCCGGGGCGGGCGATCCCCGCCCCGGCCTCCCCCGTTCCACCAGATCCATCGAGGACCCCATGCACGAACTCCACCTGCCCTCCCCCGCAGCCGCGCTCCCGCGCCGCACCCGCCGTTCGCGACCGGCCGCCGCACTCGCCCTCGGCGCCGCCGTCGTCGCGACGGCGCTGGCCGGACTCGCCGGGTTCGGGGCCGGGCCCGCCGTCGCCGCCGACGACCCCGTCAGCTGGGGCGTGCGAACGGCCTCGAACGACCTGGGCGCCGAGCGCGCGAACTACGCGTACGTGCTCGACCCCGGCACCGGGCTCGACGACGCCATCGTCGTCACCAACAACGACGACGTGGCGGTCGACCTCGACCTCTCCGCCGCCGACGGCTTCACGACCGAGACCGGCGTGCTCGACCTCGTGGCGAACGACACCCCGTCGACCGCGGTCGGCTCGTGGATCACGCTCGCGGCGCCGACCGTGCACCTCGAGGCCGGCGAATCGGCCGAGATCCCCTTCCACGTCGAGGTGCCGGCGGGCGTCACCCCCGGCGACTACTCAGGCGGCATCGTGACCGCGCTGCCGACCCCCGAGTCGGCGTCGGGTGTCAGCGTCGACCGCCGCCTCGGCATCCGCGTGCAGCTGCGCGTCGGCGGTGAGCTCGCCCCCGTGCTCGCGATCGAGGACCTGCGCATCGACTACTCGGGGAGCGCGGACCCCTTCGCCGCCGGCACCGCGACCGTCACCTACACGGTGCACAACACGGGCAACGCGCGACTCGCAGCCGACCAGGCGATCGACGTGGCGGGCCCGTTCGGCATGCTCCGCGTCGAGGCGACGCAGCTCGAGGCCCTGCCCGAACTGCTGCCCGGCGACACGAGGGACGTCACCGCGGTGGTGCCCGGCGTCGTGCCGACGGGCCTGCTGACCGCGACCGTCGACCTCTCGCCCCGGCTTCCGGTCGAGGGCAGCACGACCGGCAACGCCCCGCTGCCCGAGGTGCAGGCATCTGCCACCGGCTGGGCCGTGCCGTGGACGTTGCTCCTCATCGTGCTCGTGCTCGCGGCCGCCGCGATCGCGTTCCTCGTGCTGCGCCGACGTCGGAAGCGCCGTGAGGCCGCCCGCATCGAGGCCGCCGTGGCCGAGGCGCTCGCGCAGCGGGAGCACGAGCTGGAGTCGGTCGGCTAGCCCGCGCGGGCGAGTACGACCGACGGGTACGACAGAGGGGCGGATGCCGTGGCATCCGCCCCTCTGCGTCGTCGGCAGCGCCGACTCAGCGCGCGATCTGGAAGTTGAACACGTCCTGATCGAAGTGGTTGTACTCCTCGTAGTCGACGAGGTCGTACAGGTCGGCGCGGTGCTGCATCTCGCCGAGCTTCGAGGTGAGGTGGCCCTCGTCGATGATCGTGTCGAGGCCGCGGCCGGCCGCGCCCATCGCGATGCGGAGCAGCGAGACCGGCCAGATCACGATGTTGACGCCGGCGTCGCGCAGCTGGTCGACCGAGAACAGGTCGCTCTTGCCGAACTCGGTCATGTTGGCGAGGATCGGCACGTCGAGCGCCGCGCGCATGGCCTCGAACTCGCCGAGGTCGCGCATCGCCTCGGGGAAGATCGCGTCGGCACCGGCGTCGACGAGCGCCTTGGCGCGGTCGATCGCCGCGTCGAGCCCCTCGACGGCGCGGATGTCGGTGCGCGCCATGATGAGGAAGTTCGGGTCGCGGCGGGCATCGGAAGCCGCGCGGATGCGCTTGATCGCGGTGTTCTCGTCGACGACCTGCTTGCCGTCGAGGTGGCCGCAGCGCTTGGGGTTGATCTGGTCCTCGATGTGGGTGCCCGCGATGCCGGCGTCTTCGAGGGTCTGGATCGTGCGGGCCACGTTCATCGGCTCGCCGAACCCGGTGTCGGCGTCGATGATCGCCGGCAGCTCGGTCATGCGCGCGATCTGCTGGCCTCGGCCGGCGACCTCGGTGAGCGTCGTCAGGCCGATGTCGGGCAGGCCGAGGTCGGCCGCGAGCACCGCGCCCGAGATGTAGACGCCCTCGAAGCCCTTGCGCTCGATGAGGCGGGCCGACAGCGGGTTGAACGCGCCGGGGAAGCGGAGCAGCTCGCCCGAGGCGAGGCGCTCGCGGAACAGGCGGCGCTTCTCGGCGGCAGGGGTCTGGGAATACAGCATCAGGGGTGTCCTTTCGCGGCCGCGCCCGGCGCGGTCGACGGACCGGCGGGGCGCACCTCTCAGGCTACCCGCCCGCCGCGGCGGGTCAGCCGACGATGCGGATGCCGAGCTGCTCGGCCAGCCGCGTCGCGATGAGCGCCACCTGCAGCTCGTCCATCGTCGCGCCGCGCAGCCCCTCGACCCCGGTCACGTCGAGGTCGAGGCCCCGCAGGTCGACATCGGCGAGCCTGGCGCTCGTGACGTCGAGCGAGCGTACGTCGGAGTCCGTGAACGCCATGCGCTCGACCCTGGCTCCGCCGAGGTCGAGTTCGTCGACCGTGCAGTCGGTGAACCGCACGTCGCGCAGCGTCGCGCCGCGGAGGTTCACGAACCCGAGCTTGCATCCCACGAAGTGGACGGCCTGCCAGGTGTCCTCGTAGAACTCGACCGACCCGATGCGCGAGTTCGACACGACCACGTCGCTAAGGCTCGCGCGCGGCGCCCGCAGCACCGGTGCGTCCCAGCGGTCGAGCACCGTCTCGGCGATGTCGGCGCCGCGCAGGTGCACGTCGTGGGCCGTGACCCCGACGACCTCGACCTCGCGCAGGCGGATGCCCGTGAGGTCGCGCTCGGAGAGGTCGCCGCCGGCGACCCGGACGCCCTCGAGGTCTGCGCCCGACACCAGCACCGCGGCATCCGCCGGGTCGAGGTCGGGCAGCAGGATGCGGTCGATGCGCGGGGCGATCGTGCGAGCCGGCTTCGCCATGTCAGAGCACGATCAGCTGGACGGTGGCGAGGGCGAGGGTTGGCACCGGTCGATCCTACGGCGCGGCGGGCCACGCCCCGAACGGAGCTTCGCCTCTGGAAGGATGACACCGTGACCGCTCCCATCGCCGCCCGCGTCGGCGTCCTGCTGCCCCGTGACCTGCCCGTCGACCAGGTGCTGCCGTACGCGCGGCGCGTCGAGGAGCTCGGCTTCGACGAGGTCTGGCTCGTCGAGGACCTGGGATTCCGCGGCGGGCTCGCGCAGGCGGGGGCCGTGCTCGCGGCGACCGAGCGCATCACCGTCGGCGTCGGCATCCTGCCCGCAGGCGCGCGCAACGCGGCCTTCACCGCGATGGAGATCAACACGCTCGCCCTCATGTTCCCTGGCCGGTTCATCGCCGGCATCGGGCACGGCATGCCCGAGTGGATGCGGCAGGTCGGCGCGTGGCCGAAGAGCCCGCTGACCCTGCTCGGCGAGTTCACGACGGCCGTGCGGGCGCTGCTCCGCGGTGAACCGGGGCCCGCGGCCGGCCGGTACGTCGACGTCGAGGGCGTCGAACTCGTCGAGCCCGCGTCGGTCGTGCCGCCCGTGGTGCTCGGCGTGCGCGGACCGAAGTCGCTCGCGGTGGCCGGGGCGACGGCCGACGGCGTGGTGCTCGCCGAGCCCGCCGCGCCGCCGTACATCGCCGCTGCGGTCGAGCACGTGAGGAGCGGGGCGACGGATGCCGCGAGCCACCTCGTCGTGTCCTACGACGTCGCGGCGGTCGACGCCGACCCGCAGGCGGCACTCGCCCGCGTGCGCCCCGGACTCGCGTGGATCGGCGAGCCCGACTGGGCCCCGCACCTCGTCGGCCTCCCGTTCGCCGACGACCTCGCCGCGCTGCGCGCGTCGAGCGCCGGACCAGACGAGTTCGCCGAGCGCCTGCCCGACGCGTGGGTCGCCGAGCTCGCCCTCGCCGGCACGGCCGAGCAGGTGCGCGAGCGGCTCGCCGCCCGGCACGCGGCCGGCGCGACCACCGTCGTGCTCACGCCGATCGGCGACGACCGCCTGGGCGAGCTGGAGCACCTCGCCGAGGTGCTGCCGCGCTGATCCCGACCTAGGCTGGAATCCCAGCCCGGCCGAACGGAGGAGACCACGGTGGCAGTTGGTGCGAAGGTGCTCGACCCGGCAGTCGGCGAGGTGCTCGCCGAGCTCGCGGCACTCGAGGACCCGAAGGTCCGGGCGGTCAACGAACGCCACGGCGACGACCACGGCGTCAACCTCAGCCAGCTGCGCGGCGTGGCCAAGCGCCTGAAGATCCAGCAGGATCTCGCGGTGCAGCTCTGGGCGACCGGCGAGACGCCGGCGCGGCTCGTCGCGATCCTGATCAGTCGCCCCAAGGAGTACACCGCCGCCGAGCTCGACGAGATGCTGCGCGAGGGCCGCGTGCCCAAGGTGCACGACTGGCTCGTCAACTACCTCGTGAAGAAGAGCCCGCACGTCGAGGAACTGCGGGTCGCCTGGTTCGACGACCCCGACGACATCGTCGCGAGCGCCGGATGGTCGCTCACCGCCGCCCGCATCGCGAAGAGCCCCGAAGGACTCGACCTCGCCGGGCTCCTCGACCTCATCGACGCGCACATGAAAGACGCCCCGCCTCGCCTGCAGTGGTCCATGAACGACTGCCTGGCCTCCATCGGCATCCACCACCCCGAGTACCGGGAACGGGCGATCGACATCGGTGAACGCCTCGAGGTGCTGAAGGACTACCCGACCCCGCCGAACTGCACGTCGCCGTTCGCACCGCTCTGGATCGCCGAGATGGTGCGCCGCCAGTCAGCCGGCTGAGTCCCGAGACCGACGGCGCAGCGCCGCACGGGTCGCGACCGGATCGGTCTCGCCGACACGATCGTCGACGTCGGCCCGCGTGGCATCCGCTCGGTGGCGTCAGGCCGCGGCGCGTGCGACCTCGGTGATCCGCCCGTCGACCAGGTGCACGACGCCGTGCATGCGCGGCAGGTGCACGAGGTCGTGGGTGACGAGCAGGGTCGAGGTGTTGCGTTCGTCGGTGAGCCTCAGGATCAGCTCGATGATGCTCGCCCCGCGCTCCTGGTCGAGGGCGCTCGTGGGTTCGTCGACGAGCAGCACACTCGGATCGTTCATGAGCGCCCTCGCGATGTTCACGCGCTGCCGCTGACCTCCCGAGAGCTGGTGCGGTCGCTTGCCACGTTGATCGGCGAGGCCCACGGCGTCGAGGAGTTCGTCGGCCCGAGCCGAGGCGGCACCGCGGTTGCGGCGACTGTGCTTCGCGCCGAGCTCGTTCATCACCGTGAGCTGTTCGGTCGCCGTGAGGGAGGGCAGCAGGTTCGACTGCTGGAACACGATGCCGATCCGGCTGCGTCGCAGCTCGGTGGCCTCGCCGGCGTCGAGCTGCGTCGCGTCGACGTCGTCGATCAGCACGCGGCCGGCATCGGGTCGGATGAGCGTCGCGGCCACGGCGAGCAGGCTGGACTTGCCCGACCCGCTCGGGCCGGTGATGCCCGTGACGGTTCCGGGGTGCGCGGTGAGCGACACCCGGTCGACGGCCGTGAGCCGCCCGTCGCCGTCGGGGAAGGTCAGGGTGATGGTGTCGAGGGTGATCATCGGTTGCTCCCGAGGGCGGTCAGTGGGTCTGCGGAGGTGACGGAGCGGAGCGCGAAGCCGGCTCCGGCGAGGCCGAGCACGATCATGATGACGGCCGGCAGGAGGGTGGTGATCGGGCTGAGCAGGAACGGCAGGGCACTTCCGCCGACGAGCGCACCGAACAGCGCGACCACGGCGAGGCCCACCCCGATGCCGAGCGCGAGCACGACGAGCGCCTGCCCCAGGGCGTCCCGCACGAGCGAACCGGTGCTCGCCCCGAGGGCCTTGAGCACGGCGATGTCGCCCTTGCGCTGCATGGTCCAGACGGTGAAGAACGCGCCGATGACGAGCCCCGAGATGCCGAACAGCATCGCGACCATGAGCAGCAGCGAGCCGATCTCCGACTTGAAGGCGCTGAGCGCGAGCAGGGATCCGAGGGTCGTCTTCGAGACGGTGCCGTTCGTGGCGTCGGCGGCGTCCCAGTCGGGGTCGCCGCTCACGGCCAGCACCGTGGCGTCCGCCCCCGGATCGCCGGTCGCTGCGGCGTAGGACTGCCAGTCGGCGAGCGTCATCTCGACGACCGGGGTGTGGCTGTACCAGGCGTCGCCCCCGATCGTCTCGACGGTGTACGCGGTGCCGGCGATGGAGATCTCGTCACCGCCTTCGACGCCGAGGTCCTTCGCGGCGGGCGTCGAGAGCCCGACGCGTCCGTCGGCGGACGGGGCCGTGGCGTCGAACCCGGGCTGCACCCCGAAGACGGCGATCGCCGTGCGCACGTCACCGGCCTCGGCGCTCGTCTGGCTGATGCCGATGGGCTCGACGCCGCGCACGCCGGGAACGGCGGCCCAGTCCTCGGCCTGCTGCGCGGTGACGGCGGAGTCCGAGAAGCTCGGCGCGTCGGAGCCGTCGGCGGGCGCCGAGAACACGATGCGGTCGCCCGGGATGTCGAGCACGGCCGAGATGTTCTGCGTGGCGAGACCGCCGGTGAGCCCGCTGAGGAACCCGACCAGGATGGTGATGAGCGCGACGACCGAGCCGATGAGCACGAATCGGCCCTTGGCGAATCGGAGGTCGCGGATCGCGACGAACATGTTGAGTCCTTTCCGGCCACCCGATGGGGCGGCATGACCACCCGACGAGGTGGCATGTCCCACTCTTCTCGCGGGGCCCGCCCGCGTCATCCGCACTCCGCACACGATTCGGCGGGCGAACGGATGACCCGGGAATCGTCCTTTCGAAGGGTGCCGCCGCCGCGACCTGCCCGTAGAGTCGGCCCCATGGCCCACACCGCGTTGACCCCGGTCTTCGTGGGTCTGCGAACCGGGCTGCACGTGCTGTTCGCAGCCCTCACCGTGCTCGTGATGGTGCGCGCGATCCTCGCCCCGACCGAATCCAGCGGCCTGGTCGTCGCGATCTCGGCGGTGCTGCTGCTCACCTACGCCCTGGGCGGCGTGGTCGCCCGGCCGCGCGAGCACGCGCACGAGCTGGCCTCCGCGAACGCACGCGAAGGCTCGCGCCGGCGGGTCGCCCCGCTGATCTGGCTCGCGGCGCTCACCGTCGAGTGGGTCGTGCTCGTGTGGCTCATCCCCGAGGCCGCCTACCTCGTGTTTCCGATGTTCTTCCTCTACCTGCACCTGCTCGGCCGGTGGTGGGGGTCCGCCGCGATCCTCGGTTCGACGATCATCGCGATCTGCGCGCTGGGCCTGCACGGCGAGTGGACGATCGGCGGAGTCGTCGGCCCGCTCGTCGGCGCCGGGGTCGCGCTCCTCATCGGGCTCGGATACCAGGCGCTCGCGCGCGAAGCCGCGCAACGCGAGGCCCTCATGGACGAACTGCTCGCGACACGCAACCAGCTCGCGACGACGGAGCACGAGTCGGGGGTGCTCGCCGAGCGCGCACGACTGGCCCGCGAGATCCACGACACGGTGGCGCAGGGGCTCTCGAGCATCCAGATCCTCCTGCACGCGGCCGAACGCGCCGACGGCGAGCGGCCCGGCATCGAGCACATCCGGCTGGCCCGCGAGACCGCCGCCGCGAACCTCGCCGACGCGCGTCGGTTCATCCGTGAGCTCACCCCGCCCGACCTCGACGACCACGGGTTCGGTGGTTCGCTGCGCCGTCTCGCCGAGACGCAATGGGCGACCGACGGGCTGGAGGTGCGCGTGCGCGTCTCCGACCAGGTGGCGTTGCCGATGCAGTTGCAGACCGCACTGCTCCGCATCGCGCAAGGGGCGATCGCGAACGTCATCCAGCACGCACACGCATCCGTCGCGACGATCACGCTGGCCGTCGAGGACGACGAGGTGCTCTTCACCGTGGTCGATGACGGCGACGGGTTCGATCCGCTGCAGAGCACGAACACCGACGGTCGATCGGATTCGTTCGGACTGAGGGCCACACGTGAGCGTGTGCAGCAGCTCGGCGGGGTGCTCGTCATCGACTCCGCACCGGGTCTGGGCACGACGCTCGCCGTGACCATCGCGCTCGAGGGGGTCGCATGATCCGCATCGTGATCGCCGACGACCACCCCATCGTGCGAGCCGGGCTCGTCGCGCTCTTCGGTCAGGAGTCCGATGTCGACGTCGTCGCCGAGGCCGCATCGGGAGATGAGGCCGTGCGCGCCGCGGAGCGCGAGAATCCCGACGTGGTGCTCATGGACCTCCAGTTCGGCGCGAACGGCGGCACCGGGGCCGACGCGACCCGGCGCATCCGCTCGCTCAGCGCCCCGCCGTACGTGCTGGTGCTCACGAACTACGACTCCGACGCCGACATCCTCGGCGCGGTCGAGGCCGGCGCGAGCGGCTACCTGCTGAAGGACGCCCCGCCGCACGAGCTCCTCGCAGCAGTACGCGCCGCCGCAGCGGGCGAGAGCGCCCTCGCCCCGGTCATCGCCTCACGACTGCTTGACCGCATGCGGGCACCATCGGTGAGCCTGAGTTCACGCGAGATCGAGGTGCTCGAACTCGTCGCCGCCGGGCGGTCGAACACCGCGATCGCCGCCGAACTCTTCGTCAGCGAGACCACCGTGAAGTCGCACCTGGCGCACGTCTTCTCGAAACTGGACGTGTCGTCGCGCACGGCCGCGGTCGCCGCGGCCCGTCAGCGCGGCATCCTGCGCTGACGCCTCGCCGGGATGGTGTCGCGGGTTCAGGCCTGACCGGCCGGCCGCGCCTGCCCGATGCTCGTCCAGCCGCCAGAGCCAGGCTGCGCGGATGCGCCACCCGCGCTTGATCCGCCCTTCATCGCCTCGAGTTGGCGCTCGATCTCGGCCTGCGCCGAGATGACCGCGAGCTGGCGCTCGATGTCGGCGTCGGGTGCAGCCGTGAGGTCGGTCAACGCGCCGCTCGCGAGCAGCTCGTCGGTCGCCGCCGCCCGAGCCTGCATCTGGGCGACGCGGTCGCGTGCACGGTCGAGGCTGGATCCGACATCCGTGATGCTGTTGCTGATGCCCGACACGGCCTCGTTCGCCCGCACCTGCGCTTCGGACGCCGTGTAGGTCGCCTTGATCGTCTCCTTCTCGATGCGGAAGGCGGCGACCTGGTCGGTCAGCCGGCGCTCGCGCTCCTGCAACTGGGCCGTCTGCTGCTGGAGCGAGGCGAACTGGCTCTGCAGCTGCCCCACCTGCCCCTCGAGCATCGCGCGTCGCTCGAGCGCGGCGCGGGCCAGGTCTTCGCGACCCTGCGCGAGCGCCTCGGCGGCCTGCGATCCGAGCCGCTGGTAGCGCGCGCCCATCTCCTCGCCCTGCAGCTCGATGCGCTTCTTCGCGGTCGCGACGTCGGCGACCGCGACGCGCACCTGCTGGAGGAGTTTCACCTGCTGGTCGTAACTGTCATCGAGGGTCTCCCGAGGATCCTCCATGCGGTCGAGCGCCTTCGAGGTCTTGCTCCGGAAGATCGTCTTCATCCTCGCCGAATTGCTGTTGCCGTTGCTGGTGCTCATCGCTGGGTCCCCTCATCTCGAACGGTGGTGAACGTCGTGGTCGGTGGCGGCGCGGTGCGGCCGTCGCGTCGGTTGAGCGCCTGCAGCTGCTCGATGCCGGCGTGCAGGGCGGCGACCTCGCGGTCGACCTCGGAGCCGAGCGCCGTGAGGGCGTCATCGGTTGAGCCGGAGAGCCCGGATGCCACGGCGGTCCGCACCTGCTTCACGAGCGCCTCGACCTGCTCGACGCGCTGGCGTGCGGCCGGCAGCTCGTCGGCGAGCGCACGGTCGTCGGTCTCGGACTCCATCAAGCGCAGCTGCAGGTCGAGCACGGAGCCTTCGTCGCCGATGCGGCGGAAGAGCCGGGGCAGCTCGCTTCGCGACGAGTCGGCGACGAGCTCGACGGCAGCCCGCCCGCTGCGCAGGGTCTCGTCGAGTCGCACGCGCAGGGCGAGCACCGTTCGCTGCGACCCGTGGGCGAGGCGGGCACGCGTGCGCAGCGCCGCACCGCTGACCGTGCGGTTGCGTCGCACGCGCCGCACGGCGGACCGCACGACGAGCACGAACGTCACCAGCACGGCGAACGAGAGCAGCATGATCACGCCGAGCCCGATCAGGATCGCCTCGATGCCCGTCACCTGCACCACCCCCAAGGTTGTCTTCGACGACTCCGTCGAACGCGATATAACGCGTGTCGCGAGAATACCCCGGAATCCTGAGAACCGTGAGTGCCGGCGGCGGATTCGCAGCCTGCGTGCCCGAGGTCCGGGTCTCAGAAGGGCCAGATCAGCGGCACGTACAGCACCGCGATCAGGAGGAAGAACAGCAGGAGCGGGAGCCCGAGCTTCCAGTAGTCGGCGAAGCGGTAGCCGCCGGGCTCCAGCACCATCGTGTTCGCGGGCGTGGCGACCGGCGTGAGGAACGCCGCCGCGCCCGACACGGTCAGCGCCATCATGAACGGCAGCACCGAGACGCCGAGGTCGGCCGCGACGACGACCGCGATCGGCGCGACGATGAGCACGGTCGCGGTGTTCGAGATGAGCTGGCCGAGCACCACGGTGAGCACGCACATCGCGGCGAGCGCCAGGTACGGCGACGACTCCCCCACGAGGTCGAGCAGCGCGCGGGCGATCACGTCGGCCGTGCCGGTCGTGACGAACGCCGTCGACAGCGGGATCATGCCGGCGACGAGCACGACGGTCGTCCACGAGATGCTGCGGTACGCCTGCGTCGGCGTCACGACGCGCAGGAGCACGATGGCGGATGCCGCGGCGAGGCCGGCGATCGCGGCCGGCACGATTCCCGTGGCGAGGAGCACGACCATGACCGCGAGCACGCCGATGGCCCGCTTCGCCCCGACCCCGAGCGGAACCGAGCGCCGGATGCGCGCCGGGTCCTCGACGACGAGCACTTCCGGGCCCGCCGTGTTGCGCTCCAGCTCGTCCCAGCCGCCGCCGAGGAGCAGCGTGTCGCCCGCCTGCAGCGTCGCGTCGGGGCCGACGAGGTCCTCGCCGGCGCGCTGCACGGCGAGCACCACGAGGTCGCCGCTCGGCGTCTGCATGCCGGGGAACAGGCGCATGCCGATGAGCGACGAGCGGGGCGCGACGACGACCTCGGTCGCACCGCGACGCACGCCGATGAGCTCGGTGCCCTCTGGCAGCGCGTACTGCGCGCGCAGGGCCCTGGCGTGCGCCGACGTGTCCTGCGGGATCACCGAGGGCGCCCGGTTCGGCAGGAGCCGGCGTCCGAGCAGGGTGATGATGAGCACGGTGCCGGCGACGAGCGGGACGCCGACGAGCCCGAACTCGAAGAAGCCGAACGGGCGAGCCCCGGCATCCGCCGCCGTCTCGCTCACGATGATGTTCACGGGGGTGCCCGTCAGCGCGAGCAACGACCCCGCATGCGCCGAGAACGCGAGCGGCATGAGCATCTGCGACGGCGGGACGCCGGCGCGCGACGCGACCACCACGACGACCGGGATCAGCGCCGCGACCGCGCCGTTCACGCTGATCAGCGCGGTCACCGCGGCGACCAGCAGGCACACGACCACGAGGAGCACCTTGCGTCCGGTTCCGGCCCGACCGATGACCTGCTGGCCCGCCCATGCCGTGACGCCCGTAGAGTCGAGCGCCTCGCTCACGACGAACAGCGTCGCGATGAAGATCACCGTCGGATCGCCGAACCCGGCGAGGGCCTGCGCGAGGTCGAGGATGCCGGTGGCCCAGAGCGCCACCGAGACGCCGATCGCGACGATGCCCAGTGGCACCCGGTTCGACATGAAGGCCACGATGGCGAGCGCGAGGATCACGAGCGTGGTCGCGACGGGATCCATGAGGCTCACCATAGCGACCGCGGCCCCGCCGATGTCGGCGACGCGGGCACGCTGCCTATCCCGGCGCGGCCGGGAACGCCCGGCGCGCGAGGAGCACGACCAGGGCGCCCGCGAGCACGAGTGCCGCGCCGCAGTACGGCACCCACGCGAGCCCGACGCCCGCCAGCACGGCACCGCCGAGCGCCGCTCCCCCGCCGATGCCGATGTTCGCGGTGGCGTTCACGAGGGCGCCGATGAGGTCGGGCGTCGCACCGCGCGTGCGGATGGCGGCGGTCTGGAAGCTCGAGGCCACCGCGCCGAACGCGGCACCCCACAGCGCGGAGGCCCCGAGCACGCCGGGGAGCCCGGGGAACGCCAGCCCGAGCGCGACGAGCCCGACGACCATGGCGACGAGCACGAGCAGCAGGCTCGCGCGCGGCCGTCGATCGAGCGTGACGCCGGCGAACCAGGTGCCGACGAGGCCGAGCGCGCCGAGCACGAGCAGCACCGGGCCGATGCCGCTCGCGGCGAGCCCCGCTGCCAGCAGGATCACGGCGACGTACGTGTAGACGGTGTACTGGCCGAGGTAGACGAGCGCGTTCGCGACCGAGACCATCGCGAGGCGCCCGCGCCGCAGCATCCGCTCGGGATCCGCCCCGTCGGCGGGAGGCGCGACGGACACCGCAGGCAGCAGCACCGCCACGAGCACGAGGGTGATCGCGCAGGCGACGGCGAGCACGCCGAACGCGACCCGCCACCCCACCGCGGTGCCGAGCGACGTCGACAGCGGAACACCCAGCACGAAGCCGGCCGACGCGCCGGCCGTCACGAGCGCGAGCGCCCGGCCGGTGAACTCGGCGCGCACCAGGCGCGACCCGTAGGCGATGCTGAGCGAGAAGAACAGGGCGTGCGCGATGCCCCCGATCGCACGACCGGCCGCGACCACGGCGAACGTCGGCGCCAGTGCCACGACGACGTTGCCCGCGGTGTAGGCGGCGAGGGTGCCGAGCAGCAGGGCCTTGCGCGGCAGCCGGCGGGTCCAGAGCGTCAGCGGCACGGCGAGCACCGCGACCATGAACGCGTAGACGGTCACGAGGAGCCCGGCGATCGACTCCGAGACGCCGAGCTCCGCGCCCATCGCCGGCAGCACGCCGACCGGGAGCATCTCGGTCGTCACGGCGAGGAACGTCGCGATCGTGAGCGCGAGGATGCCTCCGGCAGCGTCGCGCACGGTGCCCGGACGCCAGGCCCTCGCGTCGCCGGATGCGCTCATACCGCGAGGGTACCGACCGCACCCGACGCCACGCGGACCGACCTGTTCGCCCGATTCCCCTGACCGGGCTCAGCCGCCGGTGCGCCGGCCGGTGCGGATCCGCTCGACGGTCTCACCGGCGGCGGTCGCCGCGAGCACGAGCGCCGCGAGGACGCTCATGGAGAGGGGCTCGAGCAGGCCGCTCAGCGCCGTCAGAATCACGAGCAGGCCGAGGCCGGCCAGCTGCGCACGCATCCAGCGCCCCTCGAGCACGCGCCGGAAGAGCAGCGTGCCGCCGAGGAAGAGCAGCGGCCCTCCGATCACCGTCACGACCGCACCCGCGCTGTGCTCGTGCGGGTGCGCGAGCACCTCCTTGTCGCCGACGCCGAGCACGACGATGCCCGCGATGATGAGCAGGTGCACCCAGGTGTACGCCGCGCGGGCCAATCGCGCCGGCGCCTCGTGTGCTGCGATCGCCTCGGGGCCGACGCGCTCCCCGTGGTCGAAGTAGATCCACCAGCAGGCCGCCGCCGCCACGAACGCGGTGACGAGCGCCACGCCGACCTCGACGCTCGCTTCCGAGTCGACGACCTGGAAGCCCGTGACGAGCAGCCCCTCGCCGAGGGCGATGAGCACGAACAGCGCCGCACGCTCCGCGATGTGCGGGCCCGAGACATCCCACGACCCGACCTCGACGCGGCCGAGACGCGGCACCGGATAGCCGAGCACGCTGCCGAGCAGCTCGATGCCGAGAGCCGCCGCCCAGAACGGCAACTGGACGGGCAACGGCAGCAGGGCGCCGACGATCCAGAGCACCGAGCCGGCCGTGGTCCAGACGAGCACGCACGAGAAGTCCCTGGCGAGCGCCGCGTCGTGCCGCGCCGCGGCCAGCACGATGAACACCGCCCGGCCGAGCTGGAGCACGACGTACGAGATCGCGAACGCCCACGCGCGGTCGCCGAACGCCTCGGCGATCGACACGCTCAGCACGAGCGCCACGAAGGCGAGCGCGATGACGGCGCCGCGCACCGGCAGCTTCACCGGGTCGAGCCAGTTCGTCAGCCAACTCGTCGAGATCCACGCCCACCACAGGGCCGTCACGGCGAGCGCGCCCTCGAACGCCCCGAGGAGCGTCTGATTCGCGTACAGGTAGGTGCCGAGCTGGGTGAGCGCGAACACGAACACGAGGTCGAAGAACAATTCGACGAAGGTCACGCGGTCGGCTCGCTCGGAACCCGACGGCCTCAGGAGGTCGCGACGGAATCCGAACCTCGCGGTCGTCGTCCGCCGCCCGACGGCATCGCCCATCGACGCATCACCTCCCGGGCCCGAGCGTATCGGCCGTGCGCGGCGTCGCGGGCCGCGCGACCGAGGTGATCACCCGCCTGCCGCGGCGAGCCGTGCGACCCTGGCCCGCGCGTTGCGCTCGCTCGGCGAGATGCCGCCGAGCGCGCGGCGGGCGACCGCGAGCAGCAGGCGCGTGAGCGTGATGGCCGGCCACCTGGGTCGACGCAGTCCCAGCAGTTCGCGGTGCTGCGGTTCGAGCGACGCGACGGCACCGCCGAAGAGGATCGGGTAGAGCCGCCCGGTGAGCCCGGGAAGGCCGGGCCGGCGAAGGAAGTGCACGGTCTCGACGACCCGCTCATCGCGCTTGGCGTCGGCGAGGAACGCGGTCATCTCGCCGCGCAGCGCGGCGACCGTCGTGGGCGGATCGGTCACGCCCATGAGCCTCCCGGCCTCGGCCCACTCGCGGACGTAGGCGTCGGGCCCGCCGGGGATCGGTCCGCCCCAGAGCTCGTGCGCGCCGAGGAACGCCTCGGTGAAGGCGTCGTGCACCCAGCGCAGCAGCTCCTCGTCGTTCGCCGCGTAGGCTCGCTCGGCACCCTTCGCGTCGACGTAGGTCCCCTGCACGTGCTCGTGCAGCCGGGACACGAAGGCGGATGCCGCGGCTGCCGCCCGTCGGTCGCCGAACGTCGTGACGGCGACCCATCGAACCGTGCCGTCGAGCCGCGCGAGCGGGTCCTCGCGGTACCTCGACCAGTCGTGCACCCCCGCCATCGCGCCCGGATGCAGGGTCTGCAGCAGCAGCGCCCTGATGCCGGCGACGAGGGTCGGCAGCGCGCCGTTCACGGCCCAGACCGCACTGCCCGGGCCGAAGAACCCGGCGTCGTCGCCCTCGGCGAGCGCGGCGGTCCACGCCGGCGGATCGGGTCGGCGGCTGCGCAGCGGATGCCAGCGCGCGGCGCCGATCGAGGAGCCGGCCGTGCGGGCTATGCGGCCGCCTCCGCATACCGCTGGGCGACCTTCGCGACCTTGTCGACGTAGTCGTTGTCGTGGTTGTACGAGTACACGGCAGCGCGCCATCCCTCCGGCGTGGTCATCGACCCCGACGCGCACAGGTAGTTCGCCGTCGTGAGTGCGGCGTCGTCGATCTGGTTCGGGTCGGCCACGCCGTCGCCGTCGCCGTCGCTCGCCCACTTCGCCCACGTCGACGGGATGAACTGCATGGGGCCGACCGCCCGGTCCCACGTGGCATCGCCGTCGAGCGCGCCGCCGTCGGTGTCGGCGATCCTCGCCACCCCGTTGCCGTCGAGCGCGCGGCCGATGATCGCCGGCTGCACGTTGCCGGCCTCGTCGATCGTCCGGCCGTCGTGGCTTCCGTGGCCCGACTCGATCGAGCCGATGGCGGCGACCGTCGCCCAGTCGACCCCGCATTCCGGGTCTTCGCTGGCGACCACGATGTGCGCGAGCGCGTAGGCCGCGAGCGCGCGTTCGGGGATGTCGGTGGCCGCGGCGACCTGGCCGGCCCACTCGGCGTCGATGAGCGGCAGCGCCGCGGCCAGCGGAACCGCACCCGACAGGTCCGTCGACTCCTCGTCGGCAGCGGGCTCCTCCTCGGCCGGCGTCTCCTGGTCGAGCACCTCTGGCTCCGACGTCTGCTCGGGCTGCACGATCGTGGGGGGCATGGCCACATGCGGCCCGTCGGCCGATGGCGCCGCGAACCCGCCGGGGTTGGTCGCCGTGCCGACGAGGTTCACCGCGACGACCGCGCCGACCACCAGGGCGACGACGCCGACCACGACGCCCGCATATGCGGCGACGCGGCGAACGACCTGCCAGCCGGTCGCCCGCTCACGGGCTGCACGGGGCCCGCCGCGCTCGTCGGCGTCGAAATCGTCGTCCCATGACATCGTTCGGTGGCTCCGTTCGGGCGGTGGTTCAGGGCTGCCCAATGCGATCGCCCCGGTGCCGGCTCGTTCGAGCACGGCGGAGCGACCGCCCCTTCACCCTACGCGCGAGCCGCTCACGACGCACGGGTTTGCCCCAACGCGCACGGCGCCGCGCACCGCCACGCCGACCGGGGTCAGCCCTGCCGCACCGCGCGGACGATGAGCGCCCGCACGTCGGGCACGAGCTCGTCGACGGGGCCGTCGACCGTCAGGCCGGGCGCGATGGTCGTGATCGGCAGGGGCGCCACCGCCGACGGGGCGCTGCCCTCGGACTGACGCCACCCGGCGATCTGCTCCGCCGACGCGACGTACGCGATGCGGCCGAGGCCGACCCACGCATGCGCGGCCGAGCACATCGCGCAGTGCTCCCCCGAGGTGTAGACGGTCGCCGCCGCGCGTTCGTCCGGCGTCAGGTTCGCAACCGCCCAGCGCGCGATCTCGAGCTCCGGATGCCGCGTCGCGTCGCCCGTGCTCTGTTCGCGGTTGCGGTCGGCGAACCGTTCGACGCCGCCCGCATCGACGAGCACGGACCCGAACGGGCCGTCGCCGGATTCGGCCGCCTCGCGGGCGAGCGCGACGGCGCGCCGCAGGTGGATGAGGTCGTCGTCGGAGATCGCCATCCGCCCAGTCTGTCGCGCTCGTCGCCCGGCGTCACGGGTCTCGTCAGCCGATGACGTCGCCCGCCTCGACGACCGTGAGTCGCTGCGTCGGCCGGGTGAGCGCGACGTAGAGCCGCTTCCACGTCGCGACGGACACCGCCTGCGGCGCCGGCATCGGGGGCACGGCGACCACCACGGCGTCGAACTCGAGGCCCTTCGCGTCGTCGGGCGTGCCCGCCCAGAGCCGATCGGCGGCACCGGTGGCGGTCGCACGCTCGGCCTCGGCCGCCCGCACCCCGCGAAGGGCGCCGAGCACGCCGAGGGGCGCGATCACGCCGACGGTGCCCTCGCTCTCGGCGAGCGCCTCGACGGCCGCGCGCGCGGTCGCCTCGCCGAGCTCGGCGGGCGCGACCCGCACGGTGCGCGGCTCGTGCTCGCCGTCACGGGCGGAGGTCGGCTCGTGCACGCCGGGATCGATGCGGCGCAGCACCCCGGTCGCGATGCGCATGATGCGTCCCGGCGTTCGGTAGTTGACCGTGAGGTCGGTGCGGCTCCACCTGGGCACCTGCGGGTCGAGCAGCCCCGCCCAGGTGAACGGCGCGTCCGTCGCCGTGTACTGGTTCGCGTCGCCGACGAGGGTCATCGACCGCGAGGGGCAGCGGCGGATCAGCGCGCGCAGCAGCATCGGGCTCGTCTCCTGCGCCTCGTCGACGATGATGTGGCCGTAGACCCACTCGCGGTCCGACATCGCGCGCTCCGCGGGCGTGCGGCCGTCGCCGGCCACCTGCCGGTCGGCGAGCATCGCGGCGCTCACGATCTCGACCGGTGCACTGAGGTGGTCCTCGTCGGCGTCGGCGTCGGTCACCATGTCGAGCACGTTCTGCGCGTAGGCGAGGTCGGTCGCCCGATCGGCGCGGGCCCGCGCGGCCGCCGCCGTCATCGGCCGCGGATCGTGGCCGAGGAGTTCGGCGAGCTCGTCGACGAGCGGGACGTCGGCCGGCGTGAGCCCGTGACCGTGCGGTCGAAGCAGCGCCGAGCGCAGCGACGGGTCGAGCGACGGGAACGCCGCGTCGAACCGCACCGGGTCGCTGAAGAGCTCGCGAACGACGTCGACCGGGTCGAGCAGCGGCCAGAGCTCGTCGAAGAGTTCCTGCACCGCAGGGTCTTCAGCCCAGTCGGCGCGTCGCTCCCAGTCCTCCATCGCCGAGGCGCCGTGCTCGGCATCCTCGAGGCGGAGGATCTCGGTCAGCAGCGCCGTCTCGAACTTCGGCCGCGCCGCGTTGTGCGGCGTCGCACCCGCCCGGCCGCGCGAGCGCACGCGCGCGAGCAGACGGCCGTCGAGAGTCATCGGCTTGAGGCCCGCCGGGCGCAGCACGAGGTCACCCTGGTGGGAGACCTCGAAGGCGCGCACGGCCTGCTTGAGCGCACCGACGATGTCGAGCCGGCCCTTGAACTCGGCCGCGGGCGCGGATTCGGTCGCGGTCGCCGTCACGCCGGGCACGAGCGTGCTCGGCGTGACGAGCACGGCGGAGTCCTCGCCGAGCGACGGCAGCACCTGCGAGATGTACTCGAGGAACCGCAGGTTCGGGCCCACGATGAGCACGACGGACTTCGACAGGCGGTTGCGGTGCTCGTAGAGCAGGTACGCCGCGCGCTGCAGGGCGACCGCCGTCTTGCCGGTGCCCGGCCCGCCCTGCACGACGAGCGTGCCGGCGAGCGGACCCCGGATGATCGCATCCTGCTCGCGCTGGATCGTGCCGACGATGTCGCTCATGTGCGCCGTGCGCGGTCGGTCGAGTGCGGCCATGAGCGCGGCATCCGGACCATCGCCGACCGCCTCGACGATGGCGTCGGGGTGGTCGAGGTCGACGAGGAGCGGCTCGTCGTAGACCGCGGTCACGGTGCGGTCGGTCGACGAGATGCGACGCCGGGCCTTCACGCCCTCGCGGTGCAGCGGTGTCGCCGTGTAGAACGGGCGCGCGACGGGCGCACGCCAGTCGATGAGCAGTCGCTCGCCGTCGTCGGGGTCGCTGAGGCCGATGCGGCCGATGCGGAACCGCTCGCCCTCGTCGGTCTCGATGCCCCCGAAGAGCAGGCCGTACGACGCGGTGCGGAGCCCCTGCAGCCGCTGCGCGTGGTGCGCGACGAGCGCGTCGCGCTCGGTGAGGTTCAACTCGTCGCTGGGGCGGCCGAGCATCGCGCGGAGGTACTCGGCCTCCTGCTCGACGAGCCCGGCGACGACCCCGCGGATGTGGTCGAGCGCCGCCTGCTCCTCGGCGACGGGCGTGGTGGAAGTGCTGCTGCTGATGTCGGGTCTCCTCGTGCGGCGGAACCGTCGATTCTACCCTCCGCTGACGCCGCGACATCCACCTGTGAAGTCAATCCCCTGCAGCGTGCCCGCCGGTCGGCCTAGCGTCGGATGACACGACGATCGAAGGAGGGGCCATGCCCGGCACCGAGAAGGAACGCATCATCGAACTCGCGCGCGCCATCCCGTTCGGGTGGCTGACGACCGTGACCGGCGACGGCAAGCTCGTCTCCAGGCCGATGTCGCCCCGCGAGGTCACGGATGACGGGGTGATCTGGTACTTCGCCGAGCGCGACTCGCGCGACGCGAGCGAGATCTCGGCGAACGCGAACGTCGGCGTGACGCTGAACTCGGGGTCGACGTTCGTCTCGTTCGCCGGCATCGCCGAACTCGTCGACGACCCCGCCCGCAAGGACGAGCTGTGGGATGCCGCGGTGGAGGCCTGGCTGCCGGACGGCCCGCAGAGCCCGAATGCGGTCCTCATCAAGGTCACCGCCGAGTCGGGCGAGTACTGGGACACCCCTGGCGGGCGCATCGCCACGCTGATCAGCTTCGTCAAGGCCAAGGTGACCGGCGAACGCTACGACGGCGGCGAGAACGAGACCGTCACGCTCTGAGCTCATCGGAGCACGTCCTGGACACCGCAGATTCGCGGTTGCGTACGCCGCGCAACGTACGGCGCGGCCGGTGCTCGTGGACGAACTCGCCGGAGTGGCGATGTCGGGCGGGGCGCGAGTAGCGTAGCGTCGCCCCGCTCGATCGACGGCGACGACAGGAAACACCCATGACGACCTCCGCACCCACCGCCCACCCCGTGAAGCTCCGGCGTTCGCTCGGGCTCTGGGCGATCGTCGCCCTCGGCCTCGGCTACATGACCCCCATGACCGTGTTCGACACGTTCGGCTACGTCTCCGACGAGAGCGGCGGGGTGGTGCCGCTCGCCTACCTGTTCGCGCTCGTGGTGATGCTCTTCACCGCGATCAGCTACGGGCGCATGACGCGCGTCTACCCCTCGGCGGGTTCGGCGTACACGTACGCGTCCGAGACGATCCACCCGAACGTCGGCTTCCTCGTGGGGTGGACGGCCCTGCTCGACTACCTGCTGCTGCCGCTCGTGAACGCGCTGCTGCTGCGCCAGTACTTCGAGGCGTTCTTCCCCGACATCTCGGGCTGGATCTGGGTCGGCGGGTACGTCGCGCTCATCACGCTCCTGAACCTGTGGAGCATCACGTCGACCTCGCGCGTGAATGCCACGCTGCTCGTCTTCCAGGTCGTGCTCATCGTCGTGTTCATCGGCCTCGCCTGGGGGGCGCTCAACGCGGGCGCCGGCAACGGAACGCCGTTCAGCATCGAACCGCTCTACCACGCGAACGTGCAGATCGCGACGGTCATCAGCGCCGCCACGATCGTGTGCTTCTCGTTCATCGGGTTCGACGCGATCACGATGTACACCGAAGAGGCGAAGGACGCGAGCACCGTGCCGACGGCGATCGTGCTCTCGCTCGTGATCGGCGGCGGGCTGTTCTTCGTCGCCGGATGGTTCACCCAGTCGCTCTTCCCGAGCGTCGAGGGACTCACCGAGGGCACCGCGCTGCCGGAGCTCGCGTACTCGGTCGGCGGCATGCTCTTCCAGATCCTCTTCGTCACGGCCGCCGTCGCCGCGGTCGCCGCATCGAGCCTCGCCTCGCACGCGAGCGTCTCGCGCATGATCTACGTCATGGGCCGCAACGGCACCGGCCCGATCTCGCGCCGCCTGTCGTACGTGCACCCGCGATTCCAGACGCCGGCGGTCGCGATCGTGCTCGTCGGCGTCGTCTCGCTCGGCGCAGCGGTGGCCGACCTCGACTTCATCTTCTCGCTGATCAACTTCGGCGCGCTGATCGCGTTCACGGTCGTGAACATCACCGTGATCCTGCACTTCGCCGTGCGCCGCCGCGAGGTGAGGTCCGCGTCGCAGATCGTGCGCAATATCGTGCTGCCGGTCATCGGCGTGGTGCTCACGGTGGTGCTCTGGCTCAACATCAGCGGCGACGCGATGATCTACGGCCTCCTCTGGCTCTCGATCGGGGTGGTCGCACTGCTGGTGCTGACCCGCCTGTTCCGCCGTCCGATGCGCCTCTCGCTCGAGGAGGACGAGGTCATCGCCGAGGGCGACGAGGGCGAGGACGCCCTGCTCGCCGAGGACCGCAAGCGGCTCGACGCGGCCGAGTAGCGATCGCCTGCGAGAGGCGGATGCCGCGGCATCCGCCTCTCGTCATGCCGTCGTCGATCGTGCTCGCGGGGTCAGGCCGACCACCACGGCCGGAGCGGCAGCCCCCCGTTGCCGCCCTGCTCGTCGGGCCTGACGGCGAGCACCTGGTGCAGCTGGATGCCGCCGGACTCGAACGCGAGCCGCGACCCCGCCATGTACAGTCCCCACACCTTCGCGGTCGGCAACCCGACCTCGGCGACCGCCTCGTCCCAGTGGTCGACGAGGTTCGCGCACCAGTCGCGCAGGGTCAGCGCGTAGTGCTCGCGCAGGTTCTCCTCGTGCAGCACCTCGAAGCCGACGTCCTGGGCTTCGCGGATGATGCGGCCGGAGCCCGTGAGCTCCCCGTCGGGGAAGACGTACCGGTCGATGAATCCCTTCGCCGAGGGCTGCGAGGTGTTGTCGGGGCGGGTGATGCAGTGGTTGAGCAGCAGCCCGCCGGTGCGCAGCCGCGACTGCAGGAACCGGAAGTACGACGCGTAGTTCTTGACCCCGATGTGCTCGAGCAGCCCGATCGACGAGACGGCGTCGAAGCCGGTCTCGCGGATGTCGCGGTAGTCGCCGAAGCGCACCTCGGCCAGGCCGGAGAGGCCCTCGTCGTCGATGGCGCGCTGCGCCCACGCCGTCTGCTCCTCGGAGAGCGTGACGCCGATCGCCTTGACGCCGCGGCGCGCGGCGTACCGCACCATGCCGCCCCAGCCGCAGCCGACGTCGAGCAGGCGGTCGCCCGGCTTCAGCCGAAGCTTCTCGAAGACGAGGCGGTACTTGTTCTCCTGGGCCTCGTCGAGCGTCGCCTCGAGCGTCGGGTAGCAGGCGCAGGTGTAGGTCATCGACGGCCCGAGCACCCACTCGTAGAACGTGTTCGACACGTCGTAGTGGTGGTGGATCGCCTCGGCGTCGCGCGACTTGCTGTGCCGCAGGCCCTCGGCGACGCGACGCCAGCGCGGCGGCACCTCCTGCGGCGGCGGTGCGATCGGGCGAAGGTGCTCGATGCCGATCGAGCGCACCACCTGGGCCATGAGCTTCGGCGGCGGCAGCTTGAAGACGAGTTCGTCGGCGAGGGCCTTGAGCAGCTCGTAGGGATCCCCGGGGTGCACGCCGTGGATGTCGAGGTCGCCGGCGATGTACGCCCGGGCGAGGCCGAGGTCGCCGCGTCCCGTCGCGAGGTAGGTCGTGCCCCGCGGCGTCTTCAGCTCGATGCCGAGTTCCGCGTCGGCCGGCCCGGCCGAGCTCCCGTCGTAGGCGCTGAACCGCAGCGGCAACCGCCCGCCGGCGAAGACCTCGAGCACCTGGGCGAGTGAGAGCCTTCCTGCCGTATCCGGGTCGCCTGGGGCATCCGCTCGATCGATCGGATCGCTCGTGCCGGTCGTGCCGGTCATCGGTCCCTTGGTCGTCGTCATCGACGTTGCACCGCCTTCGCATAGAGGTCGAGGAGTCGTGAGTCGGGGTCGTAGCGCGCCTTCGCGGCTCGGAAGGCGTCGCCGCCGTAGAGCGCGTCGAACTCGTCGCGGGCGTAGTACGCGTCGGAGTAGAGCGACTTGTGCCCGTCCAGCGCCGTGATCTCGCGTTCGATCAGGCGGTTCGTCTCGCCCTCGGTCACGCCGACCGGCACGGTCGACCAGAAGCCGACGTTGACGTAGGTGCGGTGCGGCTCGAGCGGGTAGAGCGGCCAGGCGCCGTCGCCTCGCAGCCGCAGCGGGCAGAGCCAGATCGGCTCGATCGGCACGTGCTCGAGGAACCACTCGAGGAACTCGACGGTGCGCTCGATCGGCACCTCGACGTCCTGGATGACGCGCTCCCGCGGCGGCCGGCCCTTCAGCCTCTCGAGTCGGTCGCCGATGTCGTACCGGCGTTCGAGCCGCATGAGTCGCGCGTAGGAACTGCTGCGCCTGAGCCGCCGGGGCCAGAGCCGACGGACGAGCGGATGCTGCGCGCCGAACGCCTCGGAGCACCAGAACCAGTCGGCGTCCCACCGCCAGAGGTAGTCGTGGACGGTGAGCCGATCGGCCTTCGCGCCCTCGGCGTGCTGGATCGACCGGTAGTAGATGCGCTGGCGCGTGTAGTCGCTGACGGGTCCGGATGTCGCGGTCCGCCTGCCGAGGCAGAGGTAACCCTCGTCGGCGGCGAACACGACGCCGTCGAGGAAGTCGACGGGCGTGCCGTCGTGCTCGCCCGTCGCGACGATGCGGTCCATGGTCGCGACGAGCTCGGCGAGGTCGTGGAACCGCAGGTGCGTCAGGGCGACGAACGGCAGTACGGGCTCGAGCTCGATGCGCAGTCGCACGGCGTAGCCGAGGGTGCCGTACGAGTTCGGGAACGCCAGGAAGAGGTCGGCGTGCTCCTCCGGCGATGCCGTGACCACCTCCCCCGCGCCCGTGAGGATGTCCATCTCGAGCACCGACTCGTGCGGGAGCCCGTTGCGGAACGAGGTCGACTCGATGCCGAGGCCCGTGACGGCACCCCCGAGCGTGATCGTCTTCAGCTGCGGCACGACGAGCGGCGCGAGGCCGTGCGGCAGGGTCGCGGCGACGAGGTCCTCGTACGTGCACATGCCCGCGACATCGGCCGTGCGGCCCTCTGGGTCGACCGAGATCACGTGCGTCAGGCCCGAGGTGTCGAGGCCCGCGGCATCCGCCTTCGCGCGCGTGCGGAACAGGTTCGAGGTGCGCTTCGCGAGCCGGACCGCGGATGCCTCGGGCACGGCCCGGTAGCTCGCGAGCAGGCGCTCCACGCCGGCGGCGTGAGCGGTCCGTGCATCGGTCGCGGGAGCGGACACGATCCCACGCTAGTCCTGCCCGCCCGCCGTGGCCACTGGCTCGGCGAAGGGGCGCCGAGCCGGTCGGTCAGCCGTCGCCGGCGAGCCGCATCGTCGCACCTGCGCGGGCCGCGAAGGCGGTGGCGCCGGCGGTGATGGTGCGGCGCATGACCTCGACCGCCGCGGTCGGCGCGACATCCGCCGGACCGGCGACGCTGATCGTGCGCTCGAGGGCATGCCCGGCGAGTCGCACGGATCGCAGTCCGGGCCGGTCGAGGAGCACCATCGCCGGCACGATCGCGACGCCGAGCCCGCGTTCGACGAAGCGCAGCACCGCGTCCATCTCGGCGCCCTCGAGCACGACCTCCGGCGTGACGCCGGTGGCCCGGAACGCGGCATCCGTCGCAGCTCTCAGGTCGTAGCTCGAGCTGAAGACGATCTGCGGCAGCCTCGCGACCTCGTCGAGCGTGATGGCGTCGCCGACGGCGACCGGCGGCGAGCCGGCCGACGAGATCACGACGAGCTCCTCGACGAGCAGCGGGCTCACCGTGAAGCGATCGGCCGATGAGGCATCCGACGTCGTGATCAGCGCGAGGTCGAGCTCACCGCCGGCGAGCTGGTCGAGCAGGTGCCGCGACCCGTGCTCGGACAGGTGCAGCTCGATGGCCGGATGCGCCGCGTGGAACGCGCTGAGCACCTCGGCGACGAGGCTGATGCACAGGGTGGGCGTGGCGCCGAGGCGCACCCGGCCGCGCTCGAGTCCTGCGAGCTCGGCGAGCTCGCGGCGCACCGACTCCGCGTCGGCGAGCATGCGTCTGGCGAGCGGCAGCAGCGACTCGCCCGCGACCGTCAGCGTGCTGCCGCCTCGAGCACGGTGGAACAGCTCCGCGCCGAGGTCCTGCTCGAGCGCGGCGATCTGGCGGCTCAGCGAGGGCTGGGCGAGGTACAGCTCCTCGGCGGCACGGGTGAAGTTGCCGAACCGGGCCACCTCCACGAAGCTGCGCAGTTGCTCGAGGTTCATATCGATAGCTTATGCACATCGTTGTAACGCGATACATGCATTGGAGTAATCGGATGCCGCTGCCTAACGTGGACGCCATGAGCACCACGACTCCCGCCGACCGCCCCGCAGAGCGGCGGATCTCCACGACCGTCCTCGTCATCGGCACGGGCGGATCCGGCCTGCGCGCCGCCATCGAACTCGCCGAGGCCGGCGTCGACGTGCTGGCCCTCGGCAAGCGCCCCAAGTCCGACGCGCACACGTCGCTCGCGGCCGGCGGCATCAACGCGGCCCTCGCCACGATGGACGCCGACGACAGCTGGCAGCAGCACGCCGCCGACACCCTCAAGGAGAGCTACCTGCTCGCCAACCCGCACACCGTCGAGATCGTCACGTCGGGCGCGGCCCGCGGCATCGACGACCTCGAGCGCTACGGGATGCCGTTCGCCCGTGAGGACGACGGCCGCATCTCGCAGCGCTTCTTCGGCGCGCACACCTACCGCCGCACGGCGTTCGCGGGCGACTACACCGGCCTCGAGATCCAGCGCACGCTCGTCAACCGCGCCGCGCAGCTTGACGTGCCGATCCTCGACACGGTCTACGTCACGCGCATCCTCGTGAACGACGACGGCGCCGTGTTCGGCGCCTACGGGTTCGACCTCGAGGACGGCACGCGGTACCTCATCCATGCCGACGCGGTCATCCTCGCCGCCGGCGGGCACAACCGCATCTGGCGGCGCACGTCGTCGCGGCGCGACGAGAACACGGGCGACTCCTTCCGCCTCGCCGTCGAGGCGGGCGGGCGGCTCCGCGACCCCGAGCTCGTGCAGTTCCATCCGTCGGGCATCATCGAGCCCGAGAACGCGGCCGGCACGCTCATCTCCGAGGCCGCTCGCGGTGAGGGCGGCATCCTCACCAACGGCCTCGGCGAGCGCTTCATGCACAGGTACGACCCCGAGCGCCTCGAGCTCTCGACCCGCGACCGCGTGGCCCTCGCCTGCTACACCGAGATCAAGGAGGGGCGCGGCACCCCCAATGGCGGTGTCTGGCTGGATGTCTCGCACCTGCCGCGCGAGACGATCATGCAGCGCCTCCCCCGCGTCTACCAGACCATGCTCGAGCTGCAGATGCTCGACATCACGAAGGAGCCGATCGAGATCGCTCCCACCGCCCACTACTCGATGGGCGGCGTGTGGGTGCGGCCCGACGACCACGGCACGGATGTCCCCGGGCTCTACGCCATCGGCGAGGCATCGAGTGGCCTGCACGGCGCCAACCGCCTCGGCGGCAACTCGCTCATCGAGCTGCTCGTGTTCGGACGCATCGTCGGCCAGGCCGCCGCCGCGTACTCGGCCGACCTCCCGGCGCAAGCCCGGTCGGCCGCCGCCGTGCAGACGGCGCGCGACGAGATCGCCGGCCTGCTCGCCTCGGACGGCACCGAGAACGTGCGCGCCCTGCAGCGCGCAATCCGCAACACCATGACCGAGCACGCCGGCGTCGTGCGCGACGAGCAGGGACTGCTGGCCGGCCTCGCCGAGCTGGACGCGATCGAGGCCCGCATGGCCGACATCGGCGTGCACCCCGACATCGCCGGGTACCAGGACCTCGCGCACGCGTTCGACCTCAAGTCCGCCGCCCTCGCGGCACGTGCCACACTCGAGGCCGCCCTCGAACGGCGCGAGACCCGCGGCTGCCACAACCGCAGCGACCACCCCGAGACGGATGCCGCGCTGCAGGTCAACCTCGTCTGGTCGCCGTCGGGCGGGGTCACCCGCGAGTCGATCCCGCCCATCCCCGACGAGATCGCCGCCCTCATGCGCGAGGAGGTCTCGGTCGCGGGCAAGCTCGTCGAGTAGCCCGGAACGAGCACGCCGGAACACGACGAAGGGCGGATGCCACACGGCATCCGCCCTTCGATCGTTCAGGCCCTGCGGCGGCTAGGTGTGCCGCTTCGACGTCACCGCGCGCTGCAGGAGCACGAAGACCAGCAGGATGCCGCCGGTGATGATCGTCGTCATCTCGGGCGGGATGCCGCCGTCGCGGGTGATCAGCACGTTCATCAGGCCGAGCACGAGGGCGCCGACGACGGAGCCGAGCACGTAGCCGTACCCGCCCGTGAGCAGGGTGCCGCCGATGACGGTCGCCGCGATCGCGTCGAGCTCCCACCCGATGCCGGTGATGTTCTGCGCGATGCCGAGGCGTGACGTGTAGACGACGGCGGCGATGCCCGAGAGCGTTCCGCTGATCACGTACACGAGGATCTTCGTTCGCGGCACCGCGAGGCCCATGAGGGCGGACGAGCTCTCGGAACCGCCGATCGCGTACACCGTGCGGCCCGTGCGGGTGCGGTGCAGCACGAAGAACGCGATGAGCACGACCAGCAGCGCGATGATCACGCCGGGCGTGATGACGACGTCGTTGACCTTCTCGCCGTCGATCACCTTGAACTGCTCGCCGAGCCAGAGGATCGGCGAGTCGTCGGCGAGTCGCTCGGGCTTGGTGCTCAGCAGCGCGGCGAGGCCGCGACCGAGGAACATCATGGCGAGCGTCGCGATGAACGGCTGCACGTTGAAGTACTGGATCAGGATGCCGCTGGCGAGGCCCATGGCCGTGCCGATGAGGACCATGAGCACGATCACGAGCCACGGATTCCACCCGGCGTTCGCGAGCATCACGCCGGCGACGCTCGAGAGCGCGATGACCGAGCCGACCGACAGGTCGATGCCGCCCGTGAGGATCACGAACGTCATGCCCACCGCGAGGATGATCAGGTGCGCGTTGTTGATGAACAGGTTCGACAGCGTGTTGTA
The DNA here is from genome assembly GCF_040547485.1 of Agromyces sp. PvR057. NCBI lineage: Bacteria > Bacillati > Actinomycetota > Actinomycetes > Micrococcales > Microbacteriaceae > Agromyces > Agromyces sp. PvR057. The sequence continues at coordinate 580,462 of NZ_JBEPPT010000001.1, read as the reverse complement.
CTGCACGATGCGGCCGTAGGCCACCTCGCCGTAGATCACCATGGCGACGAAGATGACGATGGCCGCCACGGTCGGGAGCACCGACGGGTTCGACGACACGACGCGCTTCACGCGGGCGACGATCTTCGAGAATGCGGATGCCTCGACGGGTGCGTCGACGCGGGGGGTCTGCACGGTGGTCATGCCGTCACCTCCTGCTTCTGCTGCTTCGGCGCAACGGGGGTCGAGTCGGACTTCAGCTGCGGAGGCTTGCGCCGCTGGCCGAACCAGCTGCGCACCCGCTCGGACTGCAGCAGGCAGAGCACGACGATCACGATCGCCTTGAAGGCAGGGGTGGCCGACGACGAGATGCCGAGGAACACGATGGTCTTGTCGAGCGTCGCGATGAGCAGGGCGCCGACCACGGCGCCGCCGATCGAGAACTTGCCGCCGGCGAGCGAGGTGCCGCCGATCACGACCGCGAGGATCGCGTCGAGCTCCATCTGGTAGCCCGTACGCGAGACGTCCACCGTCATGACGGTGCCGACCGACATGATGCCGGCGATGCCCGCCAGCACGGCGCTCAGGATGTAGACGGTGAGCAGCAGGCCGCTGGGCTTGATGCCCGCCATGCGGCTCGCCTTCGGGTTGATGCCGATCGCTTCGATCATGAGGCCGAGTGCGCTGCGGCGCACGACCAGGCCGACGATGATCACGATCACGATCGCGAGGAGGAACACCACGGGCAGGCCGACCACGAAGCCGTTCGCGATCCACCGGAACGGATCGTTCGTGGCGGAGGTGTTCTGCCCCTCGGTGATGACCTTCGCGATGCCGCGGCCCGCGAGCATCATGATGAGCGTGCTGATGAACGGTTGGAGGCCGATGTAGGCGACCAGCACGCCGTTGATCGCGCCGAGGACGGCGCTCACGAGGAGCGCGAGCCCGATGGCCCCGAGGGCCACGCCGAGCGAGCCCGACTGTCCGGCATCCTTCATGAACACCATCGCGACGGCGCCCGAGACCGCCATCACCGAGCCGACCGAGAGGTCGATGCCGCCGGTGGCGATGACGAGCGACATGCCGACGGCGATCATCAGGATCGGAGCAGACGCCCTCAGGATGTCGACGACGTTGCCGACGAGGTTGCCGTTGACCGGGTTGACCGACAGTGCGAGGTAGTTCGGGTCCTTGAGGACGTTGAGGGCGAGGAGCGCGAAGATCGCGACCACACCCCAGAAGTACGGCTTGCGGATGAGCTCGCGCAGCCAGTTCGATCGAGCAGCGGTGCTCATGATTCCTCCTCCGGCGCAGCGGGCGCAAGCGCGCTCGCGTGCGGGGCCTCGGTCGGGTGCGAACCCGCCTCGGCATCGATGATGCCACTCTCCGCCGCCGCCTCGACACCGTGCGCGGCGATGACGTCGACGACGTGCTGAGCGGTGATGGCGGGTCCGTTGACGATCTCGCCGATCTTCTGGTGATCCTTCAGGACGACGATGCGCTCGCTCAGGCGCACGACCTCCTCGAGCTCGGACGAGATGAAGACGACCGAGACGCCGTCCTCGGCGAGTTCGGCCACGGCCTCCTGGATCTCGGCCTTCGCGCCGACGTCGATGCCGCGCGTCGGCTCGTCGAGGATCAGGAGCTCGGGCTTCGTCGCCAGCCACCGGCCGAGCAGGACCTTCTGCTGGTTGCCGCCCGAGAGGTTCTTGATGAGCCGGTTCGGATCGGACGGGCGCACGTTCAGCGCGGCGATGTACTTCTCGACGAGCTCGTCCTGTTCCTTGCGCGGGATGGGGCGCGCCCATCCGCGTTCGGCCTGCACGGCGAGGATCATGTTCTCGCGCACGGTGAGATCGGCGATGATGCCCTCGTCGCGACGGTTCTCGGTCGAGAACGCGATGCGCTTGACGAGGCCGTCGGCCGGGTTCTTGATGTCCACGCGCTTGCCGTGCAGCGTGATCTCGCCCTCGTCGGCCCGGTCGGCGCCGTAGAGGAGCCGCGCGAGCTCGGTGCGGCCCGACCCGAGGAGGCCGGCGAAGCCGACCACCTCGCCGCGGTGGATCTCGAGGTCGGTGGGCTCGATCGAGCCGTGCCGGCCGAGACCCTTCGCGGCGAGCAGCGGCTCCTCGGCCTCGTAGTCGCGCTGCTCGACGCGGCGGTTGCCGCCGAGCGACGAGAGCGTGCCGAGGTCCTTGCCGATCATCTTCGAGATCAGGGCGTGGCGGTCGAGCTCGCGGGTGAGGTACTCGCCCTCGTACCTGCCGTTGCGCAGGATCGTCAGCCGGTCGCTGATGGCGTACACCTGGTCGAGGAAGTGCGAGACGAACAGGATGGCGACGCCCTGGTCGCGGAGCGACCGCATGACCCGGAACAGGCCCTCGACCTCGGCGGCGTCGAGGCTCGAGGTCGGCTCGTCGAGGATGAGCACCTTCGCCTTGACCGCCATGGCCCGGCTGATCGCCACGAGCTGCTGCATCGCGATCGACAGCGTCGAGAGCGGCTTGTGCGTGTCGAGGTGGTCGAGCCCGAGTCGGGCGAGCGCCTCGGTGGCGGCCGCGTGGGTCGCACGCCAGTTGACGCCGAACGCACCGCGGATCTCGTGGCCGAGCATCACGTTCTCGCCGATGGTGAGGTTCGTGACCAGGTTGACCTCCTGGTACACGGTCGAGACACCGGCGCTCTGGGCATCGCGGGTGCCGTGGAACTGCCGCTCCTGGCCCCCGACGATGATCGAGCCGCCGTCGATCTTGTAGACGCCCGTCAGGGCCTTGATCAGCGTCGACTTGCCGGCGCCGTTCTCGCCCATCAGCGCGTGGACCTCGCCCTGGAAGAGGCGGAAGTCCACGCCGTCCAGCGCCTTGACGCCTGGGAACTCGATGGAGATGTCGCGCATCTCCACGATGGGCAGTGATTCACTCATGGCATTCGCATCCTGTGCTTCGACCGCATGAGCGCGGCCGGCCTTTCAAATGGAGCGGTGCGGGGTCGCTTGTGGCAGCAGACCCCGCACCGCGTGCGCTGCACGCCGCGATGCGCGGCGTGGTCAGCCGATCAGTACTTGCGGTCGGCGAGCACGGCCTGAGCCGCCTCAGCCGAATCGAATGCCTCGCTCGGCACGATGATGTACGACTCGACCGACTCGCCGTCGAGCGTCTTGTTCACGACGTCGAGGGCGGTCTCGCCGAAGAGCGGGTTGTACTCGTGCACGTAGCTGAGCTGGCCGTCGGCGAGCGCCTGCATGGCGGCCTTCGTGCCGTCGATCGTGGCGATCTTGACGTCGACGCCCGGCGTGAGGCCGGCCTCTTCGACCGCCTGGGCTGCGCCGAGGCCCATCTCGTCGTTCTGCGCGAAGATCATCTGGATGTCGTTGCCGTTCGCCTTGAGGAGCGTCTCGGTGACGCTCTTGCCCTCTTCAGCCGACCAGTTCGCGGTCTGCGCCGCGACCTCGACGAGCTTCGAGCCGTCGACGGCCGAGTCCCAGCCCTCGTTGCGCTCGTTCACCACGCCGACGCCGGCGGGGCCTTCGAGGGTGATGTAGTTGCCGCCGTCGGGGAACTGCTCGACAGCCCAGGCGCCGACCTCCTTCGCGACCTCGACGTTGTCGGGCGCGATGCGCGTCACGTACAGGCTGGTGTCGTCGGGCTCGATGCCGCGGTCGAGGAGGATCACGGGGATCTCCGCCTCCTGCGCACGCTCGAGCGAGTCCTCCCAGCCGGATGCCTCGGTGGCCGACAGCAGGATCACGTCGACGCCCTCGTCGACGAACGACGTGAACGCGTCGATCTGCGACTTCTGGTCGAGGTTGGTGGCGGGCGCGTACTTGAGGTCGAACCCGGCTTCCTTCGTGAAGGTGTCCTGGATGTTCGTCTCGTTGGCCTCGCGCCATGCGCCCTCGGGGCCGACCGCCACGAAGCCGACCGTGGTGAGGTCGCCGCCTTCTGCATCCGAGCCGCTGTCGCCGCCGCTCGAGCATGCGGCGAGGCCGATGCTCAGCGCACCGACGGCCGCCAGGCCGAGGATCTTCGTGAATCGCCTCTGAACTGACATGTGATCTCCTCCTTGAGACCCGGCGCCATGGCGCCGGTGTTTCCGCTGAGCGGATTCGAGTGATTGCGGCGACGCTTGGCGCGTCCCACACCCCAGATGTTACCGGGAACAAAGTCAGGCGCACAAGCGGTTTGTTCCCGGAAACATAACATTCCGGAAACAGGGCGCGCGACCCCCGATCCAGGGGAACTACACCTAGGCGTCGTCCTCGTCGTCGGCCGCGATCATCTCGATGATCGTGTCGACGCTGAGCCCCGGACCATTGCTCACCTCGCCGATCTTGCGGCGGTCCTTGAAGATCGCGATGCGGTCGCTCAGCCGCACGACCTCGTCGAGCTCCGACGAGATGAACACGACGGCCATGCCGTCCCTGGCCATCTCGGCGACGCGGGCCTGGATCTCGACCTTCGCCGCGATGTCGATGCCGCGGGTCGGTTCGTCGAGCACGAGCACGAGCGGGCGGGTCGCGAGCCACCTCGCGAGCAGCACCTTCTGCTGGTTGCCGCCGGAGAGCTGCCGCGCGGGGGCGTCCAGCCCCGGCGCGACGATGCCGAACGACTCCACGTACCGTTCGACGAGCGCATCGCGCTCGGCGTGGGAGATCGGCCTGGCCCAGCCGCGGATCGCCTGCAGCGCGAGGATGATGTTCTCGCGCACGCTGAGTTCCTCGATGATGCCGCCGTCACGACGGTCCTCGCTCGCGAACGCGATGCGGCGCCGGAGCGCCGTCGCCGGGTTCGGCAGGCCGACCGGCCGACCGTCGATCAGGAACGCGCCGGAGTCATTCCGCACGACCCCGGTGAGCAGTTGCCCGAACTCGCTCCGCCCCGAGCCGCGCAAGCCGCCGAGGCCGACCACCTCGCCGCGATGCAACTCGAAGTCGGTCGCCTCGAGCTCGCCTCGCCGACCGACGCCGACCGCGCGGAACACGGGCGTTCCCGTCGGGTCGACCCGGTGCGCGCGGCGATCCGACCCGATGCGACGCAGCTCGACGAGATCCTTGCCGATCATCTTCGAGATGAGCAGCGCGCGATCGAGCTCACGAGTCGCGTACTCGCCCTGCCCGTAGCCGTCGCGGAGCACCGTGATGCGGTCGCTGATCGCGTACACCTGCTCGAGGAAGTGCGAGACGAAGAGGATCGCGACGCCCTGCTCGCGGAGCTTCCGGAGCGCGCGGAACAGCGTCGAGACCTCGTCGGCGTCGAGACTCGACGTCGGCTCGTCGAGGACGAGCACCTTGGGATGGGTGACCATGGCCCGCGCGATCGCGACGAGCTGCTGGAGGGCGGGCGGCAGGGTCGACACCGCCTGCTTGGGATCGAGGTCTCCGAGGTCGAGCTCCTCGAGCACGGCGGTGGCACGCCGCCGGGTCTCGCCCCACGAGATGCCGTACCAGCGGCGCACCTCGTGACCGATCATCACGTTCTCGGCGATCGAGAGGTTGCCGCAGAGGTCGACGTCCTGGAAGGCCGCGGCGATGCCGGCGGCCTCGGCCTCGGCCGGCCCCGAGAGCACGACGGGCTCGCCTCCGATCCGCACCTCGCCGGCGCCGATGCGGTAGGCACCGCTCAACGCCTTCACCAATGACGACTTGCCCGCGCCGTTGCCGCCCATGAGCGCATGCACCTCGCCGGCGAACAGGCGCAGGTCGACCCCGTGCAGTACCGTCGTGCCGTCGATGTCGACGGTGACGCCCGTCATCTCGACCACGGGGTGCGTCGAGGCATCGTTCGCGTTCATGACGCCCTCGGAGGCGCGGTCGACGAGCGCACGACGAGCTCGCTGGGGATCTTCGACCGCTGCGGGATCTCGCGCCCCTCGAGCGCCGCACGCAGGACCTCCATGGCCTTGACGCCGAGGGCGTAGAAGTCCTGGGTGACCGTGGTGAGCGGCGGGATGAAGTGGCGGGAGAGCGGCAGGTCGTCGAATCCGATGATGCTCACGTCTTCTGGCACCCGGATGCCGCGGTCGTGGAAGCCGTGCACGACGCCGAACGCCATCTCGTCGTTCGCCACGAACATCGCCGTGTACTCGGGGATGCCGCTGAGGCCCACGGCGTAGTCGTAGCCGAAATCCGCCGTCCAGTCGCCGACCACGATCGGGCGGGCCCTGAGCCCCCACTGCTCGATGCGCGCGTGGAACGCCCGCTCACGGCCTCGGGCGTCGAGCCAGTCGAGGGGCCCGGCGAGGTGGAGGATGTCGCGGTGCCCGAGCGCGACCAGGTGATCGACGGCGAGCGTGGTGCCGAGCTGCTGGTCGACGCTGACCGTCAGGAAGTTCGGGTCCTTCGCGGCCTTGACCACGAGCACCGGCACGTCGATCGAGATGCGGCGCAGCGCCGACACCGAGGAGGAACGCGGCGCGACGATGCAGAGCGCGTCGACGCCCTCGGCGATCAGGTGGCTGACCGCCCCCTCTGGCGTGAGGCTCGCGTCGTCCTGCATCGCGACCGACGCCACCGAGTAGCCTCCGGCGCGCGCCGCGAACTCGAGACCGCGCAGCGTGCTCGTCGGCCCGAACTCGACCGAGCTGTCGACGATGACGCCGATGCGCTGGGTGCGCTGGGTCGCGAGGGCCCGTGCGGCGCTGTTCGGCTTGAAGTCGAGCTGCTCGATCACGTCGAGCACCCGCTGGCGAGTGGCCGGGCGGATGTTGGGGTGTCCGTTGAGCACCCGCGAGACGGTCATGTGCGACACGCCGGCGAGCACGGCGACCTCGCGGATGCCGAGTTTCTCGGGGCGGTCCCCGCTCTCGACGTCACTCACCACCGGTCTCCTGTCTCGCAGTGTCGTCGCCGCTCAGGTTCCCCGATGCCGAACCGCCGACCTCGACCGCTCGACGACCGGCCGACGTGCACAGCCTATTCGTTCGACGCCTCGGATCACGTCTCGGAATGATCGGCGTGCCCGCGCGGATCACCGCGCGGGCACACCGCTCAACCGCAGGAGCGGGACTCGTACGACGCGCCGCCCGCGTAACCCGCCCCCGTCGCCGTCGCGTCGACCGCGACGTATCCCTCTGGCATCGACGCGGTCCGCGTCGAGAAGGCCTGCGAGACGGTCTTGCCCGGCTGGACGCCCGTGAACGTCTTCGTGCCGTACGCGGTCTCGACCGTGACATCCGCCGCCCTCGTGTCGACGTTCTTCACCGAGGCGACGAGGCCGACCTTGCCCGCGACGCAGCGCGACGTCGCCGTGGCCTCGATGGCGAGGTCGGGGTCCGTGCCGACGCCGGCGTAGTGGAACATGACGCGCTGGTACTCCGAAGCGGTGATCGGCATGATGCCGCCGTGGCGCTTCTTGAGCGTGCCGAGGTTCACGTTGGTCGCCTTCGACCACACCGAGGCGGAGGTCGAGTTGAGGTCGGTCGTGCGGAACGGCAGGTACCCCTTGCCGGCGCCGTACTGATCGGCGAGCAGTCCGTAGAGCTGCTGGGCGGCGCCGCGGTCGTCGTCGTTGTACGCGAAGAACTCGGGACCTTCGAGGCAGGCGCCGGTGTAGTTCGTGCCTGCGGCGCAGGTGCCGCTGCCGCTCAGGATCGACTGCAGGGTGCCGACGAGCACCCACTCCTGGTCGGTGCCCGTGGTCTTGGCCGTGGCCGAGGTGGTCACCGCATCGAGCTTCTTCGACCGCTCGATCGTGATCTGGCCGTCACCGGATGCCCGGTAGTACCAGTCGCCGACCTTGATCACCGTCGTGTCGATGATCGAGCCCTGGCGGTCGATCCACTTCACGGGCGTCGAGAAGGTGCGGAAGTCGCGCGTCGTCGAGAGGTACACGTCGACGCTGTCGCCGAGTTCGGTGTTGCCGTCGGCACGCGTCGCCCAGTACACGGAGTACTGCTGCGTCACGTCGTCCCAGATCGCCTCGGGCGCCCAGGCCATGCCGGCGTTCGGGATGCCGCTCGCGACGTCGGTGAAGCGGGGCTCCGTCCAGTTCACGAGGTCGGTCGACTCCCAGACCACGAGGTCCTTCGAACCCGTGACCGTCGCGTTCGCCGAGCCCCAGCCGCCGCGGTGGTAGATGCTGAGGTCGGTCGCGATGAGGTAGAACCGGTCGCCCTCGGGCGAGCGCACCACGAACGGGTCGCGGACGCCGCCGTCGCCCTGCCCCTTGGCGAGGGACAGCACCGGATTGCCGCTCGCCCGGGTGTCGGTGAACGTCGCGGCGTCGCGGCTGGTCGCGAAGTAGATCTGCTCGTCGCTCGCGGCGCCCTCGGTGCCGGTGAAGTGCGCGAACAGGTAGTCGGTCGTCGGGGCCAGCTCGAACGCCTTGCGCACGGTGAGCGGGATGTCGCGGGTCGCCGTGACGCCGTCCTTCTCCGCCGTGACGGTGAGCACGACGCGCGCGTCGCCGCTCGCGGGGCGCGTCACGACGCCGGGCGCGACCGTGTCGGTGCCGATCACGTCGACCACGGCCGGGGCCGAGGAGCTCCACGTGAGTGCCGAGCCGAACCGTGGACCGGCCGTCGGCAGCGAGAGGTCGGAGCGCACGTCATCGGCGTGCGGCAGGGTGATCGCGTCGAGGTCGCGCTGCACCGCCTCGGCGGCGGTGGGTGCGCGGAGCACGGTCACGGTGAAGGCCTTCGTCGCGGTCCTGCCGCGCACGGTCGAGGTCGCCGTCAGGGTGACCTCGGTGTCGGATGCCGGCTGGGTGACCGTGCCGTCGGCGCCGACGATCCCGGCCGGCGACGACGTCCACGTCACGCTTCCGGCGGTCGGAAGCACGAGGTCGGTCTCGACCTTCGACAGGTCCTGCGTGTTCACGGCCGCCAGATCGAGCGCCGCGGCCGTCTCAGCCGCGGCCGCCGTGGCATCCGTCGCCGCGATGGCGGCGAGGTCCGCTGCCGGGAGCGCCTCGGTGTAGACGCGGAACGACGAGACATCCCCCTGATAGAGCGAATCGGCCGCGTACGCGGACTTGCCGATGAAGTTCATCGCGTGCGTCGTCAGGTCGCTCAGGTTCACGGTCGAGTTCGCCTTCTCGGCGACCTGCACCCCGTCGATGAAGAGCCGCAGCGTCGACGTCGTGCCGTCGGCGTTCTTCGCGATCGTCGCCGCCACCGACTGCCAGCGGCCCTCGGCGAGCTTCGTGGCCGACGTCACCGTCTGCTCGCCCGACCAGTTCGTCTTCGTGATCGCCACGCGCGGGGCGATCGGCTGGATGAAGAACTGCCCGGTGGCGCCTTCGCCGGACCCGCCGATGTTCCAGAGGAACTTCGCACCGCTCAGGGCCGTCGGACTCGTCTCGATCACGATCGTCGCGGCCGACCTGCCCGCCAGCAACCCGTCGGGCAGCTTCACGTGGTTCGACCCGGTGAACCGCATGAACCCGTTGCGCCAGGCCTCGCCGCCCACGACGGTCGCATCGCGGCCGCCACCCGAGAGGTCGTGGGCGACCGTGCCCGACGCCTCCGAGAAGTCGTACGACGCCAGCAGCGAAGCCGGCTCGGCGGCCCACGCGACCGGGCCCATCATCGCCAGGCTGCCGGCGGCCAGCAGGGCGCTCGTCGCGCCGGAGACCCATCGGCCGGCGCGCCTCGCGCGCGGCGTTCGTCCTCGAACCATCGGAACCTCCTGTGACGTGGTCGCGCCCGAGTCCGGGCACGACGGATGTGGAGCAGTGGCGGTCAGCGGCGCGTGCGTCCGATCGGATGCCGTGCGACGACCGTGGAGATGAACAGCACCGCTCCCCCGGCGAGCAGTGCCGCGGCCCAGGCGAGCAGGTCGCCGGTCACGCCCGTGAACGGGAGCGACTCAGGGCCGCAGAGTTGGACGCATCCGAGCGGCGGGATGTCGACGCGGATGACGATGCCGTGCGGATCGGTCGTCGGTCCCCCACCGACGACCGGGAGCTTCTCGAGATGCCCGAGCCACCCGCCGATCACCTCCGGCCTTCCATGGCCAGGTCGCGACGGCCCTCTTCACGTGCCTGCTCGAGCAGTGCGTCGAGTCGGCGCCTGGACCGGCCACGACGCCAGAGCAGCGCCATCGCGACGAGGACCATGCCGATGAGGAGCAGCAGTTGGGGCCACGGAACGGCCCAGACGAAGACGCCCGTCGACGAGGGCGCGACGGTGGTCTCCTCGCCGCCGGCGGTGGTGACCGTCGGAGCGAGCTCGATCTCACCGGGGATGGCAAGCAGCGGCCAGACCTGGTCGACCGTGAGCGAGAACGACCGGCTCTCTCCGGGGAGGACGTCCTGCGGGTGTTCGGTCTTGCCGGGGAAGGCGATGCTCCGTCCGGCGATCTCGAGCACGCCGGACACCTCGAGCCTCGTGTTGCCCTCGTTGACCACGTCGAACGAGACGTCGATGCTTCCTGGCCGGATCGGGTTCCACGAGAGGTCGTAGTCGGTGGCGACGTTCGTCACCGAGTACGCGGGTGCGAGTTCGCCGGTGACCCGGGTCATCACCCGGAATCCGACGCGGCTCTCGACGCCGACGCCCGCGCCGTCGCCCTGCTTCACCGAGAGCACGGAGGCCGCGATGCCCGCGGCGTGATCGCCGGGTTCGGCCTTCTCGGGCACCGTGATCGTGAACGGCACCACGACCGTTCCCCCGGGCGGCACGGTGACGCTCTCGGGCAGGTCGATCCAGGTGCCGGCATCGACCGACTGCTGGTCGGACGGGAGCATGTCGAAGCGCCCGTTGTCGTTGTAGAAGCCGTCGGCCGCCGCGAGACGGAACGTGACCTCCTCGGAGCCGAGGTTGCGCACCGCGAGGTGGTCCTGCGTCTCCGCGCCGGGATCGATGGGGTGCTCGACGGACACGCGTCCGTCGGGTCCGGCCGCATCCGCCGGCGTGACCGACCAGGACACCGGGGTTCCCTCCTCGGCGGCGGCCGGCGCGGCCGTCGCGGCGATGAGTCCCGCGACGAGCGCGAGCGCGACGGTCGCGGAGCGGAGCATGGTTCGGATCACGGTGCGTCCTGGTCGGAGTGTTCGCGGTCGGGTCGGCGGTGTCGCGCCGACCCGACCGCTGGCGGATGGGGTCAGAGCTGGTCTTCGAAGAGCGACAGCGTCAGCAGCGAGGTGTAGCTGCCGGGCGCGACGTCGACCGGGGTCTTCAGCACGAGGTCGGCGTTCGCCGTCCACTGCCCGGATGCCGCGGCGGACTCCGCGGAGTCGAGCGAGAGCGCGAGCAGCTCCTCGCCCGTGAGGCCGACGTTGTTCGGCGTGACGTCGAGCGTGGTGCCGACGACGTCACCGGCGGCGACCTCGCCGTTGCCCGTGGTCACGAGGGCGGGCGACCAGCCGAGGTGCTCCGCGCTGATGTCGGGCTGGCCGTTCTCGCCGACGAAGCTCCCGGCCTGGCCGGTCACGTACCAGTAGACGCCGGCGGGGACCTCATCGCGCGTGTCGGTGACCGTCACGTCGGGGAGGGCGCCGGTGAACTGGCGGTACTGGGCCGTCGAGCCCGTCTCGGTCAGGGTCGTCTCGGTGTTCTCCACCGTGAGGCTCAGCGCGCCGTTCTCGACCGACGCGATGTCGACCTTCACGTCGACGCCCGAGCTGCCCTCTGCGTCGGGGTATTCCGCGAACGCCGCGCTCCCCACACCCACGAGCAGCAGCCCGCCGAGAACTCCCGCCGCGCAACGCGCTGCAGCACCTTTGCTGATCATGATTCCTCCAGTTTCTCGGTCGGCTTCCGCCGAGCCGAATCGTCGTGCAGCTAGGGGGCTGTCACGTTCGCTTGTGTGGCTCGGGATGCGACCGAGGTCGGCGTCCTTGCCGGTGGCGGCCCGTCGTGGGGCCGCAATGGAACCGAGAATGTTCCCGGGAACATTTACAGGATAGGCACGCAGTCCAGCGCCGTCAAGACGGCTCGGAGGCCCGCTCGACGGACCCGCCCCATCCGCGCTCCGCGACCGCGCGCGGGGGTCGAATCGGGTCGTTGAGCCCTCCGCCGGTGCCGCGACGGAACGCGCGTCGAACGACGGCCGACCCGTCGCCACGGCCTCCCCCGGGCCGCCTGCCGCCAGGAGCTCTCGCTCTGTCCGCCTCATGTCGTCGTACTCCTCTCGTGTCTCGCGTGCGTCCGTCGATGGTGGTGCGGCGACCGTCACCGGGTGAGGGTGACGGCCGCCGGACCGGTTCAACCGCAGCCGAGCGCGGGGTACGCCGCCGCGACCTCGGTCGAGACCTGCGCGCCGTCGACCGTCGCCGTGGCGGCGACCGTCACCGAGCCGGCCGCGACCGAGCCCACCCGGGTCGAGAAGGTCTTCGAGACCGTCTTGCCCGCGGCGAGCGAGGCCGTGGCGGTTCCGTAGGCGGATGTCTCGTCGAGCACGACCGGCACGTCGTCGCCGTTGGTCGCCTTGACGACCAGCACGACCTTGCCCGCGACGCATCGGACGCTCGCCTCGGCGCTCACGGCCAGCTCGCGCTCCGGCACGGCCCGCACGATCTTCAGCGTGTACGTGACGTTCGTCGTGTGGTCCTGCGCGTACGCCTTCACGATCACGGTGGTCGGGTCCGTGCCCGCCGCGACGGCGACGGTGCGAGGCTCGGCGTCGTCGATGAGGATCCCGTCGACGTGCACGAGTCCGCTCGGCACGGCCGGGTCGAAGTCGAGCTTCACGCTCGTCGCATCGAGCGGCACGGTGACGGTGTACTCGCGCGTTCCCGCGATCAGGGCCGGCGACAGCGTTCCGCCGTCGACCCCGAGCTTCGAGAGCTCGGCCGCCGTGCCGTAGCTGTTCGACGAGGAGGTGGAGAGGCCGAACAGGCCGCCGACGAAGCTCGTGCCGTTGCCTTGGAAGCGCACCGTCACGACCGGGATCTTCTCGCCGTGCTCGTCGAGCACGAACTGCCCGTTCTGGTCGCGCTTGTAGCTGTCCTTCGCGGCGATGCCGTCGAGCACCGCCTTGGGGATCTGGTCGTACTGGATGTACCAGTTCGTGGCGCCGCCGGCGTTCGTGATCGTCTCGTGCTTCAGCAGCACGTCGTTCAGGTACACGTCGAACGTTCGCCCGTTGTCGCCGCCGTAGTACCGCGCGCCCAGGTAGTTCTTCGGCAGCGACGGGTCGACGATCATGTCGTACTGGAAGTAGGCGCCGGCGGCCGCCGGCGCGTGCCGGAAGCTCTGGCCGTTGTAGACGCCGACGGTCGAGTTGACGAACCGGTAATTCTTGTCGGCCTCGCTGTTGTTGTCGTCGAACGAGGTCAGCGAGTCGATCGTCGTCTCGGCCGCTCGCAGCTGCTGCTTGCCCTTCAGGATCAGGGCCTGCGCCTCGGCGGAGTCGGGCTCGACCAGGGTCATGTACGTCGCGTACCGCGCGTCGTACAGGCTGTAGTACGGCTCGAACGTGAGCGCGGCCGACGTCGCGTCGACGCCGTGCAGCTTGAACCGCATGGTGGTCATGCCGTTCGCGTTCGCGCCGTCGGCGATGCGCTCGATGCTCGTCGCCGCGTCGGCCTTCCAGGCCTCGGCGTCGGCCACGATCACGTCGGAGCTGAGGGACGTGTCGGCGACGCCCATCTCCACGAGCACGCCGGCGGTGTAGCTGGCGCCGACGTTGTCGCGGCTGAGCTCGGTCGCGAGCAGCACCGGACCGTACTTGAAGGCGACCCAGTTCGGGTTCTCGGTGCCATCCTCGATGGTCACCTGCGCGGCGAGGGTGTAGTCGATCTCGTCACCGGCGGCGACCGGAAGCTCGAGGTAGCCGTCGCTCGTGAGCGCCGCGACATCCTGCGCCTCGCCGTTGACCGTCAGGGTGGGGGTCGAAGCCGCCCAGGCCGGCACGCGCAGCTTCAGCACGGTGCCGTCGGCGACCGCTCCGCCGTCGAGCGCGCTCACCTCGAGGTGCACGTCGGGGCTCGCCGGCACGTCGGCCGTCTGCACCAGTCGCAGGTTCTGCCCTTCGGAGCGCAACTCCGAACTGCGGAACTGGTTCACGTAGACCGATGTCGCGTCGGTGAAGTAGATCGAGTCGCCGAGCTTCGTGAAGCTCTCGATGCCCGTGCCGTGGTCGCACCAGAACTGGTCGAGGCGGGTGCCGAAGACCTTCGCGTAGCCGGAGGTCTGGGGCTGGAAGTACGTGACCATGCCCGTCTCGGGGTTCTGCGAGGCGAGGATCGTGTTGATGAAGGTCGATTCGGAGTAGTCGGCGTACTTCACGTCCTTCGTCACGGCGAAGAGGGCGTGGCTGAGCTTCAGCATGTTGTACTCGTTGCAGCCCTCGGCGGTGGAGTTCTCGCCGTAGCCCGTGGTGACGCCGTTGGTCGCGAACTGGTAGAGCGTGTCGGCGCCGTGGAAGTGCTCCGACTGGCTGTTCGCGCCGTTCGCGTAGGTGTGGTCGTCGATGACGATCTGCCAGAACTTCTCGGCCGCCGTGCGGTACATCGGCAGGGCGTCCTTCTCGGCCTGGGTGAGTGTGGCGTAGAGGTCGGGGTCGTCCATGAACACCGTGTAGCGCTTGAGCGCGCCGACGAGCTTCGGGATCGTGGTGTTGGCGTGCTTGCCGTTGAGCACGTCCTGCCCGTTCGCGAGGCTCTGGAAGAGCGTGACCTCGTCGAAGTACTCGGCTGCGCGCTTGTGCACGGGGTTCTTCGTGATGCTGTACAGCTCGTACAGGGCCTCGTTCATGCCGCCGTACTCGGTGTTCAGGATGACGGCAGGGTTCGAGAGCGACGCCGCGTAGTTCTTCACCCAGGTGCCGAAGCCGGATGCCACCGACAGGGCCTTCGCCGAGACCGCGGGCGGCGCGTACGCGTGGGCGTCGAGCAGCCCCGCGAGCACCTTGTGCAGGTTGTAGAACGGCACGAGCAGTCCGTCGCGGCCGCTCGGCAGCGCATTCAGGGCGAACGGCGCCACGTAGCCTGCGCTCGACGGGTTCGCGGCGGCCCAGGCATCCTGGCATCGCTTGAGACCGTCGACCGCGGCGGTGAGCTTGGCGAGCAGCTGCGCCTTGACCGCGGCATCCGTCGTCGTGGCGTACGCCTGCGACAGCGCGGAGACGTAGTGGCCGAAGAAGTGGCCCTGGAAGCGGGTGCCGGTCGAGCGCTCCCAGCCGCCGTACCCGCTCGAGGTGGCGGGTGTGAGGCCGGCCTGCACGTACCAGGAGTAGAGGAACCTCTCGGGGTCGAGGCTCAGCAGGTAGTCGATGGTCTTGCCGTTGGCGTTCTCGAGGTAGCCGTCGGTCACGGTCACGTTCTCGAGGCCCGCGTCGTCGAGGTACTGCGAGACGGAGTCCTCCCCGGGCTGCACGACGACGTCGAACTCGCGGGAGACGGGGTCGCTGCCGCCGTAGGTCGCGGTCGCCGTGAGCCGCACCGCGGCCGACTCGGTCTCGGGGCGGGTGACGCGGGCCATCTCGCCGTCGATCGCGATGACGGACTCGTCGGACGAGGTCCACTCGATCGTGCTGCCCTTCTGCCCGGCGGCCGGAACGGGGAAGGCGACGCTCGCATCCGCCGGGATCGAGATCGCGGCGAGGTCGGACTGCGCGACCGCCGCCGGGTCGAAGGCGGGGTCGTTGCGCTGCGTGAGCGTCACGACGTCGGCGACGGTGGCGACGCCGTTGTAGAGCGCGTAGTCGTCGAGGCGGCCGTTCAGGTACGACCCGTTGTAGTTCGGGCCGTTGTAGCCGACGGTCTTGGTGCTCGTGCCCTCGGAGCCGAGCACGCCCGAGGCGGTCGCGCTCACGGGGGTCTTCACGTTCGCCTGCTGGAGCACGCCGTTGCGGTAGAAGGCGACGGCCTTCGTCGTGTGGTCGTAGGTCGCCACGACGTGGGTCCACTTCCCGGCAGGGAAGAAGGTCGCGCGGTCGGCGTCGACGGCCACCTTGTACGGCTGCCCGGTCGAGGGGCCGATCGACAGCGCGAGCGGGGTCGTGCTGCTCTCGGAGGTGAGGTACCAGCCGTCGGAGTTGTAGACCGTCTTGCTCCAGGCGAAGACCTGCTCGGCGCTCATGGTCGCATTGGGGTTGTACCAGAACGAGACGGTGAGGTCCTGCGGCTGCAGGTACGAGGCCGTGCCGAGCTTCAGCGCGGTCGAGCCGTTGAACGCGAACGCCTGGCCGTGGATGCCGGTCGCGTACGCGGCGGTGCCGCGTTGCAGGCTCACGGCGGCGGCGTTCGCGCTGGTGTCGGCGAGATCGCCGTCGAGCTTCAGCTCGAGCACCTTCGACGACTCGATGCCGAGGTCATCGGTCGCGGCCTGGGCCGCGGGTGCGGCCGAGGCGGTGACGAGCCCGCCGAGGAGCGCGCCGACTGCGGCGAGCGCGACGGCGCGTGCCAGTTTCACCATGGGAGGTGTCCTTTCGGAGAGGTCGGGAGGAGCCTGGTCGCGTGGAGGGCGGTCAGTTGCAGCCGCGGGCTGCGAAGGCGGCCGTCTTCGAACCGGCGGCGGAGGTCGCGACGACCTCGCCGCCCGGGACCGAGGCGAGCCTCGTGCTGAACGTCTGGCTGGCAGTCCTGCCTGCGGCGAGCTGGACGACCTTCGAGCCGTAGGCGGTGGTCACCGTGATCGCGGCCGTCGCGTCGCCGGTGTTCGTGAGCTGGGTGACCAGCGCCACCTTGCCGGCGACGCAGCGCGTCTCCGCCGTCACGGCGAACGACGGGCCGGTCGGGGCGGCGGTGACCACGACGGTCGCCTCGACGGTCACGGCGCGGCTGCTCGAGAGCACCCGGTCGGGCGCGTTCCAGGCGGTCGATCCGCCGGCGCCCGTCCAGGTGTCGAGGTTGGCGCTGAAGGTGCTCACGGTTCCGCTCACCTCATAGGTGCCGGGGGTGGCGAGGTCGACGGATGCCGCGTCCCACGTGACGGGTCGCGTCGCCGTTCCGCGGTCGTAGGCCAGTCGCACCTCGGCGCTCTCGGGCAGCGCGTCGGCGAGGGCGTCGGCGGTGCTGCCCTGGGCGACCTCGACGGACCCGAGGTCGGTCGTGACGGCCGTCGCGGCATCCGCTGCCCTGACGGTGTCGTACTGCGCCTTGGTCAGCGAGACCACGCCGCCGTGCTTGGTGCTGGGGGCCATGGAGAAGCCGGGGTCGTTCAGCTGGGTCCACCCGGCGTCGAGGTCGGTGGTGGTCATCGGCCGGTAGCCGGTCGAGGGGATCACGTCGACGTACAGGTACCAGCGGTCCTCGCTGTGGCTCTTGAAGACCGCGGGGCCCTCGACGCCGCCCGCGTTGCCGCCGGCCCACGCCGCGCCGATCTTGGTCTGGAGCTGCGTCCACGTCGTGCCCGACTCCCACCAGCGGGCGGCGGCGGTCGACTCCATGTAGATGCCCTTGCCGAGGCCGTTGTCCTTCGTGATGCGGTAGGTGGTGCCGTCGTCCTGGATCATCGTGGTGTCGATCGCGTTCGCACCCGGGTCGACGAACGGCCCGCCGTAGGCGTAGGTCGCCTGCGTGAAGTCGGTCGTGGCGCCCCACAGCACCCGGTTGTAGCTCGTGCCGGTGTGCTCGGGGTCCTGGTAGACGTTCGATGCCCAGTACATGATGAATGCACCGCGGCCGTCGGGGTAGTAGTCGTCGACCCAGGTCGCCTCGGGCGCCCAGGCCATGCCGAGCTCGGCGACCTCGGCGCCGCTCGCGTCGAGCGAGACGTCGATGCTGCGGGGCGCACCCCAGCTCACGAGGTCGGTCGACTCCCAGACGAGCAGCTTCGTGCTGGCGCTCTTGGTCCAGTAGCACCAGCTGGTGCACGAGCCCGAGCCCCCGTCGCCGCCGAACACGCGCAGGTCGGTCGCGATGATGTAGTACGTCTTCGTCTCGGGGTTGAAGGTCAGGTACGGGTCGCGGATGCCGGTGGTGCCGAGCTGCGAGGCGAGGATCGGCTTGCCGTCGTTCAGCGGGTCCCACTGCTCGGGGTCGTCGCCGCGCGAGACGTCGAGGTAGATCTTCTCGGCGTAGCCGGCGGAGTCCTCGATGAAGTGCACGAGCAGGTAGCCGTAGTCATCCGTCGCCTCCGCAGCGGGCGAGACGCTCACCGGGATCTGCTTCGAGGCGCTCACGCCGCGCACGGTGGCCGTCGCGGTGACCGTACCGCTCGCCGCGGGCGAGCCCGGCGCCGGCTGCACGGCCTGCAGGGTGGTGCCGCTCGCGCCGAGCGCGAGCCCGGCCGAGGGGGCCGACCAGCTGAGGCCGGCGGCCGACGATGTGGGCAGCGTGATCGAGGAATCCGTCATCGCGATCGGCTGGATCGCATCGAGTGCGGCCTGGGCGCTCGCCGCGAAGGTCGAGGCGTGCGCGCCGGCGTCGGCGTCGGAGACCGCCGCGACCTCGGCGGCGGAGAGCGCCCGGTCGTAGGCGCGGAACGCCGAGACCTCGCCCTTGTAGAACGGGTCGGGCCACGGTGAGCGGCCGATCGCGTTGACCGTCTGCGTCGCGATCGACGACGGTTCGAGGCTCGTCGCGGTCTGGCCGACCTTGACGCCGTCGATGTAGAACGCCAGCGTGTCGGCGGCTCCGTCGAGCACGGTCGTGACGCTGTACCAGCGATCGGCGGCGAGCGAGGCGGTGGCCCTGGCGTTCGCCTCGCCGCCGTTGCTCGCGGTGGTGATCGCGGTGCGGGCCTTGTCGCGCATCGTGGCGAAGAAGTACGAGGTGGTGCTGTCGCTGCCGATGTTCCAGAGGAAGTTGAAGGTCGTGAGCATCGAGGCGTCGAACTTCGTCTCGACGGTGATCGTGGCCGACTGCTTGCCCGCCAGCAGGCCGTCGGGCAGCCGCACCCAGTCGGCGGTGCTCGTCTTCGCGCCGCCGGTGAGCTTCAGCGACGATCCGGTCCAGAGCGCGTCGGTGCCGTTGACGACGGATGCCGCGCCGGCCGTCGCTGCTCCCCCGGCCGAGTTGGGCACGCTGCTGCCCGTCGCCTGCGTGAAGAGGTACTCGGCCAGCAGGCCGGTACGCGGCGCGGCGGTGGTCGCGGCGGCCGTCGCGGCGATGGTCGCGGCATCTGCGGGGGCGGGCGAGGCGAGCGGTGCGGCGACGAGCGCGGTGGCGGTGATGGCCGCTCCGATCGCGAATCCACCGGCGCGGAGGGCGCGGGTGATGACGGCGTGCTTCGACATTGAGAGCTCCTCGAGCCTTCGGCTTCGTTGACGGGCTGGGTCCGGCGACAGGCGATTGTTACCGGTAACGGCGTGAACCTAGCACACCCTCGAGACGGCTCGCCAGAGGTTCGAGGTGAGGATTCCTCTCCGGCTCGAAACCCTTGGCTTCTCGAAATGTGTCCGGTAACATTCAGGCGTTCCGGCGCTCTTCGCCGGATCCTCGTCAACGGCGACTGCAAGGAGACCCATGCGCCCGTCCGCCCTCCTCCCACCTTCCAGGTCGCGGCGATTGCTCGCCGCCGCCCTCACCGGGGCCATGGCCACCGGGCTCTGCATGGCCGTGCCGCTCTCGGCCTCGGCCGCCGAACTGCCCGCCGTCACGGCTCACTACGACATGACGCACGCCGGCAACCAGCTGCTCGACATCTCGGGCAACGGGCGCAACGCCGCGCTCACGGGCTTCACCGACGCCTCGTTCGCGGATGCCGCCGGCGACGCCGTGCTGCGGTTCAAGAAGGACGGCTACGCCGCCCTCCCGAAGGGCCTCGTGACGGGCACCGACAACGCGTTCACGGTCGAGTACACGGTCGCGACCCAGACCGCCACGAACCAGTTCGGCTGGGTCATCGGCGACGGCGTCGGCGCGTGGAACACCACCGCGCTCGGCAACCACGTGTTCGTCAACCCGCGATCGGGCGAATCCGCCTACAGCAACGCCGTGCTCTCGGGCATCCGGGTGAAGTCGGCCACTGCCAACGGCGAGGTGCGCCTGCCGAACGGCGGCGGCCTGAACCCCGGCTTCTCGACGCTGACCCTCGTCGGCAACGGCAACGCGCTCACGCTGTACCGCGACGGCGTGCAGATCTCGACGGTCACGCACACCTACGCGATGAGCTCGATCATCCCGACCGGCACGACCCTCGGCTACCTCGGCCGCTCGCTCTACACGGGCGACGCGCTGGTGCAGGCCGACGTGACCGACGTCAAGTTCTGGGATGTCGCGCTGACCCAACCGCAGGTCGCCGAGAGCATGCCGACGGCCGCCGCGAAGGCGGCCGCGAACGAGGCGCTCCTGCGCGCCGACCTGCTGCCGACCGTGCTCGGGGCCAACCCCTCGGCCTCGCAGGTCACCCGCAACCTGACCTTCCCCGCGTCCTCGAACGGCGTCGCCCTGACATGGGCCTCGCAGAACACCGCGGTGATCTCGAACACGGGCGTCGTCTCGCGCACCGTCGCCGCCGACACCCCGGTGACGGTCACCGCCACCACCCCGACGGGCACGGTGATCACCTTCGCCTTCACCGTGCTCGCCGCCTCGCCCTCGGCCGACCTCGACGCGATCTCGCTCGCCTCGCGCACGACCGAGAACCTGCCGCTCGTCACCAAGGGCTCCGTCAACGGCGCGGCCATCACCTGGACCTCGTCGGACCCCGCCCTGGTCACCCCGACCGATGCCGGGTACGCGGCGCCCGCCGTGGGCTCCGCCGACCCGTTCGCGGGCGGCGGCCTCGTCGCCAGGCCGGCCTACGGCGACGGCGACCGCACCGTCACGCTCACCGCCCACGCGGTGCTCGGGTCGACCGCGGTCGAGAAGTCGTTCACGGTGACGGTCGCCGAACACGCCCGCTCCGCCCCCGACGCCGGCTACGCCTCCGCGTACTTCAAGTCCGACGGCGACGAGAAGATCTACCAGGCCGCGACGTCGGGCAACGACTTCTTCACCTTCTCGCCGGTCAACGGCGGTGCCGCGGTGATCACCTCGACGGCCGACACCAAGGGCCTCCGCGACCCGTACATCCTGCGCTCGCACGACGGCGACAAGTACTACATGGTGGCCACCGACCTCTGCATCAGCTGCGGCACCGGATGGGGCCCCGCCCAGTCCGAGGGCAGCCTCAAGATCGAGGTGTGGGAGTCGACCGACCTCGTGCACTGGACCCGCACCAATGGCCAGAACACCGGCATCACGATCAACCAGCCCGCGGCCGGCATGACCTGGGCGCCCGAGGCGTACTGGGACGACGAACTGCAGTCCTACGTCGTGTTCTTCGCCTCGCGCCTCTACTCCGACGCCTCGCACACGAACAGCGACAAGCTGTACGCGCGCATGTTCCAGGTGTTGACCCGCGACTTCAAGACCTTCACCTCGCCGCCCGCGAGCTGGCAGGACACCGGATACGCCCGCATCGACTCCACGGTCACGAAGATCGACGACTACTACTACCGCTTCACGAAGAACGAGGAGAGCGGCGCCGCCGGCACCCTCGAGGCCGGCAAGGACATCTTCCTCGAGCGTTCGAAGGTGCTCACCGCACCGACGACCGCGTCGAGCTGGAGCGCCGACCCGAGCCGGACCTGGCAGCTCACCGACACCCGCATGACGAGCCTCGAGACCGGCCAGTCGGGTGAAGGCCCCGAGATCGTGAAGCTCAACGAGGGCGACCCGAACAACGCGAGCGGCGACGGCTACGTCTTCCTCGTCGACAACTACGGCGCCGGGGGCTACCGGGCGTTCGCGACGACGGGCGCCGAGATCGCCTCGAGCTCGCAGAGCGATCGCCTCTCGCAGCGCGCGAACTGGAACGTCCGCCCCGTCGGCGGCCTGCCCGCGAGCCCGCGCCACGGCGCCTTCGTCAGCGTGCCGCAGACGGTGCTCACCGCCATGCACGACTGGACCGGCATCACCGCCGTCGACTCGACCACCGAGCTGACGGCCGAGGGCCGCGACGTCGAGGCCGAGGTCTCCGCGGCCGATGGCGGCGACGTCGTCGGCACGGTGACCTTCTCGGGCGGCGACTGGAGCGAGACCGTCGAGCTGCGGGACGGCTCGGCGACCGTCACCGTGCCGGCCGGCATCGCCTCGGTCACCGCCGAGTACGACGGCTACGCCGACGGCCTCGTCGCCACCTCCACCTCGGCATCCGTCGAGCTGCGGGGCGGCCTCGAACTCGAGGCGACCGCCGCGACCCGATGCGTCGCCGGCAAGGTGCAGCTCGTGGTCACGACGCGCAACGCCGACGACCAGCGCGCGGACGCCATGCTGCAGACTCCGTACGGCAGCAAGAACCTGACGCTCGCCGCGGGCGCGTCGGTCTCGACCGCCCAGTCGACGCGACTCTCGTCGATCCCCGCCGGCACGCTCACCCTCACGGGCAGCGCCGCCGACGGTTCCACCTTCGAGGGAGCCTTCCCCACCCCCGCCGCCAACTGCGGCTGATCCATCAGGCGGTTCCGGATGCCGCGGCGGCGCGTCGCGGCATCCGGAGCCGCCCCCTCCGACCGACACCACCGGCCACCGGCGGCTCGACGCGCCGGCCCACCACACCGCACCACCACACACATTGGAGTGACATGCACGACACCTTCGTGCGGAAGCTGCGGACGGGGGCCGCCGTCGTGGCGGCCGCCGCCGCCTTCGCCGCCGTCGGGGCCATCGCCCCGCAGTCCGCCGACGCCGCCGAGGCGCCGGCCCCGCTGATCCACTACACCTTCGACGCCGCTGCTGCAGGGGTCGTCGCCGACACCTCGGGCAACGGCTACGACGGCGTCATCAAGCAGACGGGCGCGACCGTCGACGGCGGCGCGCTGTCGCTCCCGGGCGGTGCGCGAGCGACCGCCGGCTACGTCGAGATCCCGAGCGCGGGGCTCGTCGGCAAGACCCAGCTCACCGTCTCGACCTGGCTCGAGAACCGCACCGGCCCCGCCAACGTCGCCGCCGCGTTCCTCGGCGCGCCCGTGGCATCCGGCGCCTCCTACTCCAGCGCCTACTGGCTGTTGAACCCGACCAACCCGAGCGGCTACGTGAAGTCCGCGCTGACGAACACGGTCAGCGCGACCGCGCCGTGGGGCACCGAGGTCGGCGCGGGCGCCACGAACGCGGCCACCACCGGCATCAAGACGCCGACGGGCATGGCGCTGTACACGAGCGTCATCGACGGCGTCGCGGGCAAGCTCACGACCTACGTCAACGGCGCCCAGATCAGTCAGGTCGCGATCGCGCGCAACGTGTCGTCGTTCGGCTCGAACCTCGTGTCGTACCTCGGCCGCTCGACCTACGCCGACAACGGCTGGGCCGGATCGGTCGGCGACTACGCGGTGTACGGCGCCGCCCTCGACTCGGCCACCGTGCAGCAGCTCTTCGCCGACCAGGCACTGACCGGTGCGACTGCCGCGGTCTCGGTCGCCTCATCGGCGACCGCGAACTTCACGCTGCCGACGGCGAGCCACGGCGCGGCCATCTCGTGGGCCTCCGACTCGTCGGCGATCGCCGTGACCGGCGGCGCCGCGACAGTCATCCGCCCCCCGGGCGGCTCGGCCGACGCCACGGTCACGCTGACGGCGACCTTCACCGCGGGCGGCGCGACCGCGACGCGCACCTTCGTCGTGACCGTGCCCGCACAGCTCTCAGACCAGGCGAAGGTCGACGCCGACGCCGCGGCCATTGCGCTGCCGGTCTCGGCGGGCGACGTGCGCACGAGCTTCTCGGTGCCGACCGTCGGAGCCAACGGCTCCGCCATCAGCTGGGCCGTGACCGACGGCGCCACGGTCGCGACCGTGCGTGGCGGGGTCAAGGCGGGCACCGCCACGATCACGATCACGCGCCCCGCGGCCTCCGCCGAGGTCGAGCTCACCGCGACCGCGACGAGCGGCGCCGCGACGACCGCGCGCACGTTCGCGCTGACCGTGCCGGCGAAGCCCGCCGATGCCGACGACCCCGAGGCCTACGTCTGGGCGTTCTTCACCGGCGAGGGCGCCGGCGCCGAGCGCGTCAGCCTCGCGGCCTCGAAGGGCAACGACGCACTGCGCTGGAACACGCTGAACGACGGCGAGCCGATCTTCACCTCGACGCAGGGCACGACGGGCCTCCGCGACCCGTTCATCATCCGCTCGCACGAGGGCGACAAGTTCTACATGCTCGCCACCGACCTGAAGGTCGCCGGGCTCGCCGGCGGCTTCACGACCGCGCAGATCTCGGGCTCGCTCGCGATCGAGGTGTGGGAGTCGACCGACCTCGTCAACTGGTCGAACCAGCGGCACATCCAGGTCTCGACGCCGTACGCCGGCAACACCTGGGCACCCGAGGCCTACTGGGACGACGAGCTCGGCCGCTACGTGGTGTTCTGGGCGTCGAACCTCTACCCCGACACCAACGCGGCGTCGCGCACGGCCGTCACGTACAACCGCATGGTCTACGCCACGACCGACGACTTCGTCACGTTCTCGGAGCCGCAGGTCTGGTCCGACGTCAAGCGCGGCACCGGCCTGGGCCTCATCGACTCGACCGTCGCCGAGCAGGACGGCATCTTCTACCGCTTCACGAAGGACGAGGCGTCGATGACGATCCGCGAGGAGAAGTCGACCGACCTACTCGCCACGATCAGCGGCACGCTGCCCGGCACCTCCGGCGCGGCCGACCAGTGGACGCTCGTGAAGGAGAAGATCGCGACCGGACTGCCCAACGGCGAGCCCGGCGGAACGTACTCGAGCGGCGAGGGGCCGAGCATCTTCCCGTCGAACCCCGGCGACGTCAACGGCTTCGAGTGGTACCTCTTCATCGACCAGCCGTCGTACCACGGCGGTCCGAACCACTACATCCCGTTCGGGTCGGGCGACATCGCCGATGGTTCGTCGTGGCAGCCGCTCGGCACGACGCTGCGGGCGAACCTGCCGCAGAACAGCGACGGCGGCAAGCCGCGACACGGCACCGTGATCCCGGTGACGCGCGCCGAGTACCAGAAGGTGCTCGAGGCGTACGCCCCGGCCGTCGCCGTCGCCGAGGTGGACCCGATCGCGGTGACCACCCGAGCCGGTGTCGCGCCGGTGCTGCCGAAGGCCTCGCTCACGACGGCCGACGGCAGCGAGAAGCAGGCCGACGTCGTCTGGGCGTCCGTGCCCGCCGGCGATTACGCGGCCCCCGGCACGTTCACCGTGCGCGGCGTCGCGCAGGACGACTCGCGGATGCCGGTCACGGCGACCGTGACCGTCACGCCGGGCGTCGAGGTGGCCGCTGAGACCCGCTGCGTCGCCGGCAAGGTCACGCTCGTCGCGAAGTCGACGAACCGGGCATCGCAGAGCGCGAGCGTCTCGGTCTCGTCGGCTTACGGCGAGCGCGTCATCACGCTCGCGGCGGGTACGACCCAGTCGGTCACGTTCTCGAGCCGCCTCGCGACCGTGCCCGCCGGGCAGGTCACGGCGACGGTCGACGGCGTGGCGGTCACCGCCGCGTATGAGGGCCGCTCGTGCTGAGGCGCGCGCCCCGCGGCATCCGGAACCTGATGCACACGGCCCTGGTCGCCGCGCTGGCGATCGGGGGCGTGACGGGCCTCACCGCCCTCGACACCGCGCAGGCGCCCGCGGCCGAGGCGATCGGCTCCGACACGTTCACCAATCCGCTCGCGCCCGACACGGCCGACCCGACGATCGAGTTCCACGACGGCAATTACTACATGGTGTCGACGACGTGGGACAACAAGGTCGTCATGCGCAAGGCGCCGACGCTCGCCGGGCTCGGCACCACCAAGCCGGTGACCGTGTACTCCGACACCAACACCGGCCGCAACGGCAACATGTGGGCGCCCGAGCTGCAGCGCCTCGAGGGGCCGAACGGCTGGCGCTGGTACCTCATGTACACGATGGGCGTCTCGGGAAACTACGGCACCCAGCACCTGCAGGTCATCGAGAGCGCGGCGGATGACCCGATGGGGCCGTACACGTACAAGGGCCGTCCGATCCCGACCGACGCCTGGAACATCGACGGCGCCTACCTGCAGCTGAACGGCGAGCTGTTCGTGACCTGGTCGGCGTTCGCGCCCGATGGGCTGCAGAGCAACTACATCGCCCGTATGGCGAACCCGTGGACCGCGACCGGATCGCTCAACATCCTGTCGCAGCCCACCGAGAGCTGGGAGGTCATCGGCCAGCCCGTGAACGAGGGTCCGATCCCGCTGCAGAAGGACGGCAAGACGTGGATCGTCTACTCGGCGAGCTTCTGCGGCACCGAGGACTACCAGCTCGGCACGCTCGAGTACCTCGGCGGCGATCCCGTGCTCCAGGCCTCGTGGCAGAAGAGCGACGGCCCCGTCTTCTCGAAGGCGAACGGGGTCTACGGCACCGGCCACAACGACTTCTTCGAGTCGCCAGACGGCACCGAGACGTGGAACCTCTACCACGCCAATGCGCGTGCCGACGGCGGCTGCAGTCGTGAACGGTCGGCGCGCGCGCAGATCGTCGACTGGTCGGATGCCGGTGAGCCCGACTTCGGCGTTCCGCAGGCCACGAGCACGCAGGTGCAGGTGCCCAGCGGCGAGAACGCGCCGATCACGGCACAGGTCGAGGGCGCCAGGTGGAACCTGGTGAGCCGCAGCACCGGGCTCTGCGCCACGGTGCCGTCCGCCGAGGCCGGCGCGGCGCTCGTGCAGGGGGACTGCGCCTCGTCGCGGTCGCGGTTCGTGCTCGACACCACGGGCGACGGATACCTGCGCATCGTGAACGCGGTCAGCGGCACGTCGCTCGGCCCGGTCGGCTGCGGCATCGCCCAGGGCGCCGGGGTCGTGCAGACGCCGTTCGTCACGACGGGTTGCCAGCAGTGGTCGGTCGCCCAGACGACCGGCGGCTGGTCGACGCTCACGAGCCGCACCAGCGGCAAGGTGCTCGACACGGCGGCCGCCACCGCGGCCGGGTCCGCGGTCGTGCAGGCGACCGCGAACGCGTCGGCCGGTCAGGACTGGGCGCTGCGCCCCGCCGGATCGGTCGTCGTGACCTCGATGGCCTCGGGCAAGTCGTTCGACCTGCCCAGCTGCTCGACCGCCGACGGCGCGATCCTGCAGCAGCGCGAGTACGTCGGCGCCGCATGCCAGGGCGTGACGTTCACGGCCGCGGCGAACGGCGAGTCCGAGATCCACCTGGGCTCGGCACCGGCGAAGTGCCTGTCGGTCACGGGCGGCTCCTCGGCCGACTCGGCGACCGTCACGCAGGGCGCCTGCGGCATCGCCGGAAGCACCTGGCGCGTGCTCGTCGGCAACGACGGGGTCGTCGAGTTCCGCAACGGCACCAGCCTGAAGGCGCTCGACCTCTCGTTCTGCGCGGCCGCCGATGCCACCCGCATCCACCAGTACAGCGTGCTGAACAACGACTGCCAGCGGTACCGGGTCTCCTCGGTCGCGGCCGACCCCGTCGCCCCGGCGGCGATCGCGGCGACCGCCTCGACGCGATGCGTCGCGGGCAAGGCCGTGGTCGTGACCACGGTGCGCAATGCCGACGAGGTCGCCCTCGACGCCACGGCGACGAGCGCCTTCGGGTCGAAGTCGTTCGCCCTCGACGCCGACGAGTCGGCGAGCGCGTCGTTCTCGACCCGAGCGAAGACGATCGCCGCAGGCACCGTGAACGTCACGGCAGCCGATCCGGCGGACACCGCACGCTCGCTGAACACCACGGCGGCGTACGCGGCGACGAGCTGCTGAGGCATCCGCAGCCCATGCGATGACGAAGGCGCCGTCTCCCCCCGCGGGGCGGCGCCTTCATCATGACCGATCCGAACCGAACCGAACCGACGAACAGAGAGACCGATGATGCACTCTTCCCCATCCGGTGATCGAACCCCCGCGCGGCTCCCGCGCCGAACCGGTGTCCGGCGCACCGCCGCGGCATCCGTCATCGTCGGCGCCGCCGTGGCGTCGACCCTCTTCGCGGGCATGCCGGCCGTGGCCGCCGACACGGCACCGCCACCCGAGCCGATCGCGTCGTACTCCTTCGACGACGGCACCCTGCAGGATGCCGTCGGTGCCTCCGACCTGACCGCGTCGGGCACCGCCGCGGTGGTCACCGACGCCGATCGGGGCAAGGTGCTGCGCGTCGACGGCACGACGAACGGCTTCGCGGCGTTCCCCAGGGGCTTCTTCGACGGCCGCTCGAACATGACCGTCTCGATGGACATCAAGGGCGAGAAGACGAGCGGCAACTTCTTCACGTTCGCCTTCGGCACCGACACGACGAACTACTACTACCTTCGGCTGCGCGGGGCCGAGGTGCGCAGCGCCATCACGAAGGCATCGTGGCAGAACGAGTCGGCCGTCACCGGCGCGACCACGAACGGGGCATGGCATCACTACGACGTGGTCTTCGACGGCATGAAGATGACCGTCTACGTCGACGGCGCGAACCTCGGCGAGAACGCGGCGCTGAGCACGACGGTGGCGGGTCTCGGCTCGAACCAGTACGGCTACCTCGGCAAGTCGCTCTACGCGGCCGACGAGTACTTCAAGGGATCGTTCGACGACGTGCAGGTGTTCGACCGGGCCCTCTCGGCATCCGAGGTGCTCACGAATGCCGGCGCGACCGACCAGTTGACGGACCTCTCGCTGACCGACCCGACGCGGCTGAGGCTCGGCGCGATCGTGAACGGCACGACGCACACGGCGATCCTCCCGGTGAAGCCGGGCACGGATGTCTCGGCGCTCGCCCCGACGTTCGTCGCCGCCGCGGGCGTGACCGTCTCCCCCGCGTCGGGCACGACGGTCGACCTCACCTCGCCGGTCACGTACACCCTCACGGCGCAGGGCGGCGCGACCTCGACCTGGACGCTGTCGGCCCAGTCCGTGAACAGCCCCGTGCTGCCGGGGCTGTACGCCGATCCGAACATCGCGGTGTTCGGCGACACGTACTACATCTACGCGACGACCGACGGCACCGCCGGCTGGGGAGGCAAGGACTTCTACGTCTGGAAGTCGGGCGACCTCGTGAACTGGACGCGATCCGCCCAACCGTTCCTCACCCTCGACGGGGCGAACGGCAACGTGCCGTGGGCGACGGGCAATGCCTGGGCGCCCACGATCATCGAGCGCGGCGGCAAGTACTACTTCTACTTCAGCGGGCACAACGCGTCGCTCAACCGCAAGACGATCGGCGTGGCCGTGGCCGACAGCCCCGAGGGTCCGTTCACCGCCCAGCCGACCGCGATGGTGCTGAACAACGAGGCCGTCACGTCGGGCCAGGCCATCGACCCGGCCGCGTTCCACGACCCGGTGTCGGGCAAGTATTACCTGTTCTGGGGCAACGGCAGCCCGGTCTTCGCCGAGCTGAGCGACGACATGCTCTCGCTGAAGCCGGGCACGATCGCGGCGATCAGCGGGCTCACCTCGTTCCGCGAGGGCACGTTCCTGAACTACCGTGACGGGCTCTACCACCTGACCTATTCGATCGACGACACCGGCTCGGAGAACTACCGGGTCGGCTACGCCACCTCGACGAGCGTCACCGGACCGTGGACCTACCGGGGCGTGATCCTGGCGAAGGACCTCTCGCTCGGCATCAAGGGCCCCGGACACAGCTCGATCATCAACGTGCCGGGCACCGACGACTGGTACATCGCGTATCACCGCTTCGCCATGCCGAACGGCGACGGCACCCACCGCGAGACGACGATCGACAGGCTGACGATCGGGGCCGATGGACTCTTCCAGGTCGTGCAGCCGACGCTCACGAGCGTCGCGCCGCAGCTGATCGGCGGGCAGGTCGAGGTGTCGGCGGTCGCGACCAGCCGGTGCGTCGCCGGCAAGGCCGTGCTCGCCGTCACCGCGACGAACGAGTCCGACGAGCCCGTCGCCGTCGACATCGAGACGCCGTACGGAGCGAAGCAGGTGGCGTCCCTCGCCGCCGGCGCCTCGGCCAGCGCGAGCTTCTCGAGCCGACTCGTCGCGCTGCCCGCCGGCACGGCGACCGTCACCGCGACCGGTGCCGACCCCTCGGCGACCGACACGGTCTCGGCCGGATACGCCGCCCGGAGCTGCGGCTGACCCGAACCTCCGACCGTCCACCGACGTCCTCCCCGAGTTCGCGGTCGTCGCCGCGCGCTGATCAGGTGTTCGACGACGGGTCGGATGCCGCGACATCCGACCCGTCGCCCTACCCCGATCGTCGCCGACCGGCCATGATGTATCCATGAACGGCCACGTCGGCGAGCGGGAGCGCGTGCGATGAATGCCGCCCCCGACCAGCACCGGCGACCCGGGGTCGCCCGATTCATCCCGTTGCTGGGCTGGATCCGCGGGTACGACCGCCGATGGCTCGCGGGTGACCTGATCGCCGGGGTGACGGTCGCGGCCCTGATCGTGCCGAAGAACCTCGGCTACGCGGGCATCGCCGGGGTGCCGCTGCAGAACGGCCTCTACGCAGCGGCGGCCGGCGCGATCCTGTACGGGATCTTCGGAACCAGCCGCCAGATCTCCATGGGACCGAGTTCGGCGCTGGCGGCCGTCGCGGGCAGCGCCGTGCTCGCCACTGGACTCTCCGACCAGGCCGACATCGCCTCGTTCGTCGCGGGCATCACGCTCGCATCCGGCGTGCTCTTCCTGCTCCTGTTCGTGCTCCGGATGGGATGGATCGCGCAGTTCCTCTCACGGGCGGTGGTGACCGGGTTCCTGTTCGGGGCCGCCGTCGACGTCGTCATCTCCGAGCTCCCGAAGCTCACCGGCACCGACCCCGAGGGCTCCAACGCGATCCAGGAACTGTGGTCGTGGTTCGGCACGCTCGACGAGACGCACTGGACCACGCTGATCGTCGGGGTCGTGTCGCTCGTCGTGGTCTTCGGCGTCGGCCGGTTCGCGCCTCGGATGCCCGGTGCGCTGGTGCTCGTGGTCGGCGGCCTGCTCGCCTCGTGGCTCCTCGATCTCGGGGCCCGCGGCGTTGCGCTCGTCGGCGACGTGCCGCGCGGCCTGCCCTCGTTGGCGGTGCCCGACCTCGGCCTCATGTGGGACAACGCGGCCACGGTCGGGATCGCCGCGGTCGCGCTCGTGCTGATCGGCTTCTCGCAGACCGCCGGCGACGCGAGGATGTTCGCCGCCAAGCACCGCTACCAGGTCGACATCGACCAGGAGTCGATCGCCCAGGGAGTCGCCAATGCCGGTGCCGGCCTCTTCCAGGGCATGCCGGTCTCGACCAGCCTGTCGGCGAGTTCGCTCAATGACCACGCGGGCGCCCGAACCGGACTGGCGTCGATCACCTCGGGGCTCACCGTCCTGTTGACCTTGCTGGTGCTGGCGCCGATCTTCTCGGGCCTCCCCAAACCGGTCCTCGCCGCCCTGATCATCGAGGCCGTCGTGATGGGCATGATCAACATCCCCGAGATGCGCCGCCTCGCCCGCGTGCAGCCCTTCGACTTCTGGATCGCCATCGCCGCGATCGTCGGCACCCTGACCTTCGGCGTCCTCGCGGGCGTGATGATCGGCATCGGACTGTCCGTCCTCTGGCTCATCGGGGTCGCGACGCATCCCAACATCCCGACCCTCGCACGGCAGCGGGGCACCCAGGTCTTCCGCGACGTGAGCGAGCATCCCGCCGACGAGCAGATCCCGGGTGTCGTCGTGATCCGGATGGACGGCGGCCTCTTCTTCGCAACCTCCGATGCGCTCGAGGACCGGGTCCGCGAGATCATCCACTCGACGCCCGACCTCACCGGGATCGTGCTCGACTGCGCGGGGATCAACTTCATCGACTCGCAGGGGTGCGCCAAGATGAACGACATCGTCGTGCTCGCCCAGGACTCCGACGTCACCCTCCGCCTCGCCCGCCTGAAGCCGGCTGTCAGCACGACGCTGGCTCGCGACGGGGTTCTGCAGCGCATCGGCGCCGACAACATCCACGGCAACGTCGACCGAGCGGTGCGAGCGCAGCTCGAGCACCCGGGGCCACCTCAGGGCACGAGCGGTTCGACGATCGCGTGAGCTCAGCGGACGCGTGAGCTCGGCGATCGAGGCCCGTGCGGCGCCCCGACGGCCGCGTTCAGGCTTCGGTTGCCGCCGCCCCCGCTCCGGCCGCGAGCTTCACGAGGTGTGCATGCGCGTACTCGCAGATGAGGGCATGCCGGTAGACCATGCGCGGCACGTCGACGTTGGAGTCCATCCAGACGGTCAGCTCGCCGTTCTTCCAGTGCCGGAACGTGTCGTCGTCGCAGAGCACCGCGAGGATCTCGAGGAACGAGTCGTCGAACCGCATCGAGTGCACGGCCCGGCGGTACTCCTCCATCGTGAGCGCCATCGAGAACGGGATGTTCATGACGCAGAGGGCGGTCTGGATGTCGAGGCGCAGCAGTCGCAGCCGTCGCCGTTCGGCATCGATCGGCGGGATGTCGAGCTCCGCGAAGTCGAGCTGCGCCGGCGGAGCGGGCGGCCTCAGCGCAACGCCGTCGAGCGCGATGAGCACGTCGTAGACGTTGACGTCGTGCTCGACGACGGCGTGGTCGCCGAGTTCGGCGAGGCTCACGGGTCGCAGCGTGACCGGTGGGATCGCGGCATCCGTATTGCGCAGCACGAAGTTCACGAGGTTCGTCTCGATGACGAAGTGCCGGATGAGCAGCTCGACGGCGTCGGGCGAGACGAACCGCCGCAGGTACCAGATGCACAGCCGGTCCATCCTGGTCAGCGGCATCCACCGGAACGGCAGCACGCGCTTCACGGCCGAGATGAGCGCGACGACGACGCGTGAGAACGGGCGGGCGAGCGGGTACAGCCACCGCCGCGAGAGTCGCCGCTGGTCGGCGATGATCTTGCGCACGACCGTGCGATCGATCGGCACGGCGGGGTCGACCGCGACCGCGGCCCACATGCTCGGGTCGGATCGCACGGGCTCGGCCATCAGGTGTCCAGTTCTTCCAGCTGCAGCGCGTACAGGCGGGCGACGACCTGCGCGCAGCGCACGATCTCGTCGGCGGCGGCCTCGTCGATCATGCCCGAGGTGAGGATCGCCTCGAGGGCGCCGGTGTGCTCGCTGTCGGCCTCCTGGTGGTACTGCATGAAGTGCACCTGGTTGTCGGCGAGCCCGAGCACCTCCTGGAACCGCTCGGCCCAGCCGGCGGCTCGCTTCGCGCCGAGGCCCTCGATGATGAACATCGCGCCGAGCAGTCCCGTGGGGTTCGGCCGGTCGGCGTAGTGGAACATGTAGCCCGACAGCGCCTCGGAACCGAGGTTCTTGCGCCCGGCGCGCAGCTCGGCGAGCGAGCCGCCGATCGCCACGTAGTCGCGCTCGAGCATGAGGTAGTCGCGGTGCTCCTCCTCGGCGTGGCGGATCGCCGCCGTGCGCAGCTCGAAGTGCTCGATGTCGAAGTTCGACGCCGCACGTGAGATCCACGGCGAGCCGTCGACGACCTGCTGGCGCAGGTTGAAGAGCAGCCGCTCGTAGTCGTGCAGGGTCACCGTGCCGTCGGCCAGCCGGCTGAGCACGGGCACCCGGTCGAGGCGTTCCTCGAGCTCGACCCAGACGTCGGCCAGGCGGTCGGCGAGCCTGTCGGCGACGGATGCCGCGGCATCCGCCGTGCTGATGGTGGTCGTGTCGGTCGTCATGCTGCTCCTCGGTCGTCGGATGCGGGCTGGTGCGGTGCGGGCTGCCCCGGCGGGGCGACCACGGTGAGGTGGGCGAAGGCGAACGAGAACCGGCCCGATTCGGGCACCGCGAGCAGCACCGTCTCGCCGGGCTGGAAGCGGCCGGTGCGCCAGGCCTCCTCGAGGGCGATGAAGATGCTCGCCGAGCCCGTGTTGCCGCGCGTCTCGAGGTTCGAGTACCAGCGGTCGGTGTCCAGGTTCGGAATACGGCGGCTCAGCGCGTCGAACGCGAGGTCGCGGAACGCGTTCGTGCTGTAGTGGCAGACGACGTGGTCGAGGTGCGTGACGTCGACGAGTCCGATGTCGACGAGCTCCTCGAACTGGCGGAAGCCCGCCTCGGCGAGGTCGTCGAGCATGCTCACGTCTTGACGGAGCACGAACATGCCGGCCGCCTCGGCATCCGCGATGTCGAGGTCCTGCCACGTCGCGCCGACGGTCGGCTCGGCGCCGCTCATGCCGGCGCGCATGCACACGTCGTGCTCGTGCGCGAGCGAGACCTGCC
Organism: Agromyces sp. PvR057; assembly: GCF_040547485.1. Classification (NCBI taxonomy): domain Bacteria; kingdom Bacillati; phylum Actinomycetota; class Actinomycetes; order Micrococcales; family Microbacteriaceae; genus Agromyces; species Agromyces sp. PvR057. The sequence continues at coordinate 546,567 of NZ_JBEPPT010000001.1, read as the reverse complement.
GCACCCAGTCGACCCGCAGCGACGGCTTCGTCGGGTGCGGCTGGAACTCGACGATGGCTGCACCCGCCCCGTCGGAGAGCATCCACCGCAGGAAGTGCGAGTCCATGCCCGCCCGGATGCCGTCGAACCGGCGCTGGCGCAGGCTGCGGCTCGAGAGCTCCGAGCCGACGACCGCCGCCCGCGGATGGTCGCCGAGCCTGATCTTGCTCACGGCCGCGTCGAGCGCCGCGAGGCTCGAGGCGCACACGCCAGACGCGGTGAGCGTCTGCATGGGACCTCCGCCGAGCCGCCCGTGCACCATCGACGCGAAGCCGGGCACGAGCACGTCGCCCATCGTCGTCGCGCACGCCAGCATGCGCAGGTCTTCGGCCCGGATGCCGCGGTCGTCGAGCGCCGCCTGCAGCGCCTTGACGGCGAGCTGCTCGTTGAGCTCGGTCGGCTCACCGTGCTCGTCGAGCGCGTAGTGCCGCTGCCGGATGCCGTTCGCCTCGAGCACCCGGCGCCGGATGCGCTCGGTCACCGCGTCGTCGCCGCCGAGCCTCGCCGCGATGCCGTCGTTGTCGACCGGATCACCGGGAAGGTAGGCGCCGAAGCCGGTGAGATACGCGGTCGCCGTTGAACCCATGGGGAGACCCTAGGGCACGCGATGCGTCATGGGCGTCGCGATGCATCCGTTCCGTGCAGATTCCGAGAACGCGCGCACTCTGTGGAAGACACGCGTCGGCTCACGGGCGCAGCATGACCTTGCCGATGCGACCCGCGTCGAAGTTCGCCCGGCTCGCCCTCGCGATCTCGTCGAAGCCGTAGACGGCCTCGACGGGCAGGGTGATGACGCCCTCGCGAAGCCGCGTGAAGACCTCGCCCATGAGCCGGGCGCGATCCTCGGCCGCCATGGTGGCGCTCACCCGGTTGCCCCAGAACCCCTTGACCGTCGCCTGCTTGAAGATCACGTCGCCCGAGGGGATCTCCATGACCGGCGACGCCATCGCGCCGAACACCACGAGCGTGCCGTTCTCGGCCAGCAGCGAGAGCACCTGGCCGCTCGCGGCACCGCCGACCGCGTCGACACCGGCCCGGATCGGGGCGCCGCCCGTCACCTCGGCGACGCGGTCACGCCACCCCTCGTCATCGGTGGCGACGATGTTGCCGATGCCCTGCCCGCTGAGCTCGTCGACGCCGGCGCCACGACGCACGAGCCCGACCACGTTGATGCCGCGAGCGGGCGCCAGTTGGGCGAGCAGTCGCCCGACCGCGCCGTTCGCCGCGTTCTGCGCCAGCCAGTCGCCGGGCTCGAGCGCCAGCGAGTCGAGCAGGCTGACCGCGCTGAACGGCATCGCCACGATCTGGGCGGCGACCTCGTCGGGCACGCCGTCCGGCAACGGGATGAGGCCAGCAGCCGACGCGATGAAGAACTCCGACCAGACCCCGAGCGTGCCGCCCGTGACGACGCGCTGCCCGACCGAGAGGTGCTCGACGCCCTCGCCCAGGGCATCGACGACGCCGAGCGCCTCGGTGCCGCCGACGGCGGGCAGTTCGGGCTTGTAGCCGTACGTCCCGCGCACCGTCCAGAGGTCGTGGTTGTGGATCGGCGAGAGCAGCAGGCGAACCCGCACCTGCCCCGCACCGGGCTCGGGCACCGGGACCTCGCGCACCGACAGCTCCTCGGCCGGGTCGCCGAACCGGTCGTGCACGAGTGCCCGCATCATCGTCTGCTCCATCTTGCGCTCCTCTGCTCGCCTGCTCCCCGCCGATCCGGGCGGTACTCCACCATCCAACGCCTCGGGTCTGGGCGTTGGCCGAGCACCGGTCGTTGGCGACGACGAAGGGCGGATGCCACGCGGCATCCGCCCTTCTCCCCCGATCAGTACTTCGAGATCGTGACGTAGCCGGGCGATCCCGCGGCCGGCTGCTCGACGTAGCATCCCGCGTCGTACGCGGCCTGCCATGCCGTGCGCTTCGCCGCGCTCGCGCCCGAGTAGGCGAAGTTCACCTGGCCGGCGTACGAGCAGAGCGTGTTCCACGTGTTGCGGCCGACGATGCCGTCGGACGTGATGTGCACCCAGCTCTGGAACTTGCGCACCTGCGCCTCGGTCGCCGGACCGAACGAGTTGTCGACGGCGAGGGCGCTGCCCAGGCCGTAGGTCGACTGGACCCCGTTCAGCATCCGCTGGATCTGGGCGACGCACGAGGCGTACCCGCCGCGCGAGTACTGGTAGGCCGTGCAGCCCTTGCCGGTCGTTCCGCTGTACGCGGTCGCCGCCGTGGCCGGTGCGATGGCGCAGAGCCCCGCGATCGCGAGCGCGACCGCGCCACCGGCAATGCCTCTTCTGAGCTTCTTCATCTGCTGGTCCCCGTTCTCGGCCGCCGGAGCGGCGCGTGTGTCTGCGCCCCTGTGCGCGTACCGATCACACCACGCCGGGCGCGGTCGGCTGTATGGGCAGCACTCCCCTGTTCCGGTTCGCCGAACGGTCATCCGAACCATGCCGAGCGACGCCTACGATGTTCTGATGCCACACGACGCGCTCACCGACACCGCGCGGGAGTTCCTCTCGGAGTACCACCTCGCCACGCTCTCGACCCTCGATCGGCGCGGTCGCATCCACTCGGTGCCGGTCGGCATCACGTACCTCGACGGCATGGTGCGCATCATCGGCAGCCGTGGCTCGCAGAAGTTCCTCAACGCCGAGCGCAGCGGCCGCGCCAGCGTCAACACGGTCGACGGGCGGCGTTGGATCAGCTTCGAAGGGCCGGCGCGCATCCGCACCGATCCCGAGTCGATCGCGCTCGCGGTCGCGCTCTACGCCGCACGCTACCGCCGACCGCGCCCGAATCCGCATCGGATCGTGCTCGAGCTCACGGTCGAGCGGGTGCTGGGTTCCGTCGGGATGCGCGCGAGCGACGGCTGACACCACAGGGCCGGCTGTCGCCCACGCGTCACGACCGGCGCGGCGTCCACCCCGACGGCAGCGGCCCGTCGACCTCGGCCCGCTCGAGGTCTGCGGCCGCAGACCATCCCTGCGCGGCATCCGTCGCATCGAAGCCGCCGCGCGCGACGCGGAACCCGACGTCTTCATGATGCATGCGCGGCGCTCCCCCGCGGCGCACCGAGGCGCGCACGCTCCACGCGTCGTCGGCGAATCCGCCGCCGCGGAACACGCGGTAGGCGTCGTAGCGTGCCGGGTCGAGCAGGTCCCAGCACCACTCCCAGACGTTGCCGAGCGTGTCGAAGAGCCCGTTGAGGTTCGGATGCTTGCCGCCGACGTCCTGCGGCGCGGTCACGCCGTCGGCGCTGGTCCAGGCGACCTCGTCGAGCGGGCCGTAGTGCGGGCGCGTCGACCCGGCCCGGCAGGCGAACTCCCACTCGGCCTCGGTCGGCAGGCGGAAGCCGTCGGCATCCACATGCCAGGTCACGTCTTCGCCGTCGTACGTGTAGGCGGGCTCGAGGCCCTCCCATTCGGATGCCGCATTGCAGAACCTGATCGCCCGCAGCCAGCTCACGTCGGTCGCCGGCCGTCGCGGATGCGACGCCGTCTCGCCGAGCATCTCGGCGAGCTGCTCCTGCGTCACCGGGTACACGCCGAACTCGAACGGCTCGAGCTCGACGCTCCAGCGCACCTTGCGGCGCGCGTCGTGCAGTGCGACGGTGCCGCCGTCGATGCTCGCCATCTCGATGTCCGTCACCGAGGCAGTCTCGCACGGGCCGGCGACGATCGGCCGTCCGTGACGGCCGGGTCAGCGATCTGCCGCGCGCAGCTCGTCGGCCGCCTCCCGAGCCACCTCCGCGGCGCGCACGGCCGCGTCGTGTTCGCGCTCTCGCTCGTCCGCCGCGCGTTCGGCTTCGGCGAGCGCATGCTCGGCCTCGGTGAAGCGCGCTTCGAGCTCCTGCACGGCCTTCTGCAGTTCGTCGCGCGCCGACATCGCCTTCTCGACGGTGGCATGCGCATCATCGACGCGAGCGGATGCCTCATCCGCGGCATCCTCCGCGACAGAAGCCGCCTTCTCGGCCTTCGCGAGGTCGGCGGCCCGCTTCGCGGCCTCGGCTTCGTCGGCCTTCTGCTGCTTCTTCGCCCGACGTTCGCCGACCTCGTCGTGGGGCGCGGGCCGGCTCGAACCGGTCGGGCCGTCGCCCGGCGACCACGCGGCCACGGCATCGGTGAGGTCCACCTCGGTCCCGATCGCCTCCAGGCTGCGGGTGAGCCGGCCCGTGAGCACCGCATCGGATGCCGCGGCATCCGTCATCGCAGCCTGCAACGTCGCGGCGACGTCGTCGAGCACCGGCCCCCGCACCGGATGCCCGAGCTCTTCGGCGAGCGCGCCCGCATCGCTCGCGAGCGCCCGGACGACCGTGCGCCGCTCCTTCGCGAGGGCGACCAGGACGGAGGCATCGAGCTCCGCCTGCGCCTCGCGAAGCTGCTCGCCGAGCTGGAGCAACTGCGCCAGCTCGTCTGAGCGATGCCGCGCGAGCTGGTTCACGAGCCAGGCCGGTGCCGACGGACGACGAAGCTCGCCGACCGCGTCGGCGAGGGCACGATCGCTCCCCCGCAGCCCCTTCGCGCGGGCGTTGCGGGCCGCGGTGAACTCGTCGGGCGGCAACTCGTACAGCTCGTTCACGAGGTCTGCGAACGCGTCGTCAGCCATGCCCCCATCCTTCCACCGGGCTCTCGCGCCCGCCGGGGTCTCGCGAGCCACCCGGGTATCGCGCGCGACCCGGGTGTCGCGCGCGACCCGGGTGTCGAGCGCGACCTCGGCGTGCGCGACCGGGGTTCAGGACGCCGGCGTGCTCGTCGGGGTCGCCGGCGTGCTCGGCTCGGCATCCGGTGCGGTGAGCTCGGCGATCGCGCGCTCGAAGGCGGCGATCGTGGCGGCGTCGATCGCCCCCGTCGGCTCGACGCCGAGCTCGGTCTGGAACGCCTGCACGGCCGCGGTGAGCTCATCGGTCCACACCCCGTCGACCGGTCCGTCCCAGAAGCCGGCGAGCTTCAGCGTCTGCTGCACGGCAGCCGTCGTGGCCAGCGAGTCCTGTGCGGCAGCTCCGCCGAGCGCCACGAGTTCGGCCTGGAGCGCCGCCGCGGTGGCCTTGTCGACCGTTCCGGTGACCGGCAGCCCGTTCGCCTCCTGGAGGTCCTCGATCGCCTGCACGGTGAGCGGCCCCGAAACGCCGTCGACCGTCCCGGAGTAGTAGCCGGCGGTGGCGAGGTCCTGCTGCAGTGCGTACGTGTATGCGCCGACCGCGGCCACGGCCTCCACCTGCTGGTCGTCGGTGAGGCAGCCGGCCTCGGCGAAGAGCCGGAGCCAGGCCATCTCGAGGGCGACGACCGCGCTGTTGAACTGCTCGGATGCCTCCGCGAGGGGCGTCTGCTCGGTGACGGCGGCCTGCGCGTCATCGAACTCGGCATCGGCCTGCTTCACCCGCTCGACCGTGGTGGCCGATGCCAGCGGCGTGGCGGTCGGAGCCGGGCTCGGAGCCGTGACCGAGGGAGTGCCCGTCGGTCCGGCCTCGGCTGCGGCCAGGGCCACCTGCGCCTCGACGAGCTCCTGCTGCGCGGCCACGAGGGCCTGCTGCGCGTCGACCGCGGCCTCGGCTCCGTCGAAGGCGTCGTCGCGAGGGCCGGCGAGATCGGCACCCGCCACGCGCACGTCGCCGACGGTCGGCGCGGTGTCGTTCAGCACGTCGCCGTATCGATCGAGCGCGTCGATGTAGTCGCGGCTCGCTCCGCAGAACTCCTGTGATGCGGAGTCGAACTCGGCCTGGGCGCTCGCCACCGCCTTCTCCTTCGCGGTGACCTGCGCCTTGGCCCGCTCGACGCTGTCGGCGCCTTCGGCGCATCCGGTGAGCGCCACCACGACGGCGAACGAGACCACGGCAGTTGCGAGGAGCCCCGACTTCCTCGCACGATCTGTCTTCACGCATATCCCCCGATCGTGAGCTGAAACGTGCTCACATCATGGCACCGGCCACGCTCGCGACACGGGACATTCAACGCCGGTGTTCTCCGTCCACCAGGCCCTCGGCCTCCCACCGATCGACGATGCGTCGAGCCCGCGCCGCATCGACCCCGTCGAGTCGGCCGAGCAGCGGCAGCGCGACATCCGTCATCAGCGGATCGACGAGCGCTCGCACCCCCGCCGAGCGGAGCAGCTGTTCGAAGCGCGTGAAGTCGCTGACGAGCAGGGTCGACACCTGACCTTGGAGCAGGACGACCGCGGCGAGCCGACGCTCGTACACCGGCACCGACCACAGCTCGGACGCGAGCGCGGTGACCTCGTCATGCGTGAGTTCCGGATGCCGCCGGCGGGCGTCTCGCACGGCGCCCCGCACCGCTCCCACCGAGGCGCCGTAGAACCGCAGCCCGCCGCCGATGCGCGCGGCATCCGTGATCGCGCGCTCCTCGGATGCCTCCATCTGGAGGGTGCGGTCGATGAAGTCGGCGGCGGGTGTCGTCACCCTTCGATTCTGCTGCCGAGCGCCGACGCGCGTGCCGCATCTGCCCGAGACGAGGTGTTCCTCCACCGGCTCGCCGACGGCGTACCGGCCCTGAATAGGATGTCCGAATGCGTCTCTTCGACCACATCGGCATCTCCGTCGACGACCTGCCCCGCGCGATCGCGCAGTTCGATCCCGTCATGACGGCGCTCGGCTGCACACGACAGGATGCCGACAACGGCGTGTCCTGGTACCGCGGCCAGGACGAGCTGATCCTCCTCCCCACCCGCGAACCGGGCAGCGGACCGCACCGGCACGGCCGCGTCGGCTGGCAGCACCTCGCCTTCCCCGTCGACTCGCGTGCCGAGGTCGACCGCCTGCACGCGATCGCGATGGATGCGGGCTGGACGGCGGTCAGCGGCCCGAAGGCCTTCACGCGGTTCAACGACCGCTACTACGCGGCCTTCGTCGAGGACGACAACGGCATCCGCATCGAGTTCATGTTCAACCCGCCGCGCGAGACCCCCGCCGACTGAGTCCTCATCGGCCCGACATCCAGCCGGCGCCGTTCTCGTTCGGGCTCAGGCGCCGGTCCCGGCAGGTGCACCGGTCTCGACGAGCGCGCCGTTCGCCAACGCCTCGCGACGCCCCCGTTCCTGAGCGTCCCGGACGAGTCGCTCGACCTCGCGCGCCTGTCGTCGCCGGCCCCAGAGGAGGGCGCAGACGATGAGCGCCCCTGCAAGCAGGATGAGCAGATGCGGCCACGGCATGGTCCACACGAAGACGTCCCGCGAGATGGGCGCCATGGGCGCGACTCCCCCGTCGGGCTCGACGACCATGGGCCGGAATTCGACGGGCACGATGGCGAATCCCAGCGGCCAGACCTCCGAGACGTGGACGACCGTCGATCTCCGATCTCCGGGAAGGAGCTGGACGGGGTCAGTCACTCCGGACTCCTTCGAGCCGGGCAGCGTCCCGCTCTTCTCCGCCGCGGAAACGGGCACTTCGAGTCGAACATTGCCGGAGTTCTCGAGCTCCGTCGTCACGTCTATGGCGCCAGGCGCGAAGGGGTTCCACGACAGGTCGTACGCCGCGCTGATGGCGGCCACGTTCACGGCAGGCTGCACTGCTCCGGAAACCCGCGTCATCACCCGGAATCCGATCCGACTCTCCACGCCGAGGCGAGTCCCCGTCTCCGATGAGTTGACGGAGAAGACCGAGGCGGCGATGCCGGCGGCGTGATCCCCTGGCGTGGCGTTCGCCGGGACCTCCACGGTGAACGGCACGATCTCCGTGCCGGCGGGCGGCACGGTGACGGTCTCGGCGATGTCGATCCACGTTCCCGCGTCGGTCGACTCCTGGTCGGACGGCAGCATGTTGAACCGACCGGTCGGCGTGAGGTAGCCATCCGCAGCAGCCAGCGTGAAGGTGATCTCCTCGGCGCCGAGATTGCGGACCGCGAGGTGATCGCTCGTCGATTCGCCCGGGTCCAGTTCCAGTTCGACCCACGAACGGCCGTCGGGCCCGGCCTCGTTCGCCGGGCTCGCCGCCCAGGTGACGGTCGGCTCGTCGGCGGCCAGGGCTGCTCCGGCGCCGGCACCGGCCAGCTGCACCACCAAGGCGACGAGGGTCGCGAACATCGCCCCTCCACACCGCGCTGCCGTGCGGATGCCGCGCTCGGGATCGGTTCTCACGCTCTCGCTCCTGTCCAATCGTCCACTCCTTCTGCCAACCCGTCCGCCCCTGCGTCGAGAGAAATGCCCGGGGTCGCGGGTGCGCCGCAGACCCCGGGCATGCCCTCGCTATTCGAAGAGCGAGAGGGTGATCGTTCCTGAGTAGTTGCCGGGGGCAACAGTGGCAGGAGTGCGGAGGAACAGGTCCGCGGTTGCCGTCCACGATCCTTCGGGCGCGACGGCCTCGGAGTCGAAGGCCATCGCGAGCAACTCCTGGTCCACCACGCCGACGGCGTTCGGACCGGAATCCAGCACCGTGTCGACCTGGTCGCCCGCGGAGACCTGACCGGATTCGCCGCCATCGATCAGCGACGGCGCCCAGCCCAGGTGCCCGGCGTCGATCGCAGCCTGCCCGGCATCACCGGTGAAGTCCGACGACGAACCCAGCACGTACCAGAAGGCCCCATCCGGGATCTCCTCCGCCGTGCGCGTGTCGGTCACCGTGACCGTCGGCAGTGCCCCGGTGAACTGACGGACCGTATCCGTCGACCCGTCTTCCGTCAACGACGTCGAGGACCCCGCCACGCTCATGGCGAGCACGCCCGGCTCGTCCAGCTCGCTGATCGCGACGTTCACGTCGACATCCGCATCACCGTACTCATCGGCGATCGCGGCACCCGCGATCCCCACCAACAATGCTGCACCGACCGCCGCGGCCGAACAGCGGGCGAACATCCTGCGCTTTTCCATCTCCATGCTCCTTCGAATCAAGGCCGACCTCATGTCGGCACACAATCGGGTCACGGTGGCCCGGCGGGAAACCCGACGGGCCACCGTCGTCAGCTAGCCGCAGGACTTCGCGTCATACGGTGCTTCCACGTCCACCGACACCGGCGAACCGTCGACCGACCCGGACACGTGGGCGGTCACCGTCGAGGCCGGCACGTTCGCCAGCCGGGTCGTGAACGCGTGCACCGCGTTCTTGCCGGGGGCGACCGAGGCGAACGACTTCGCGCCGAAGGACGACGCGAAGGCAACCGAGATCGCCACGTCATCGTTGTTGGTCGCTTGGGCCGTGACCACCGTCTTGCCGGCGACGCACCTCGTGCCCGCGATGACGGAGACGTCCAGCGATGGTGCGGCGTCGGCCTCCGCGAACTCGATGGTGTCGACCTCGAAGAGGTCGCCGCTCGGTCCGGTGTACGCGAAGTACACGTCCTGGCTTCCCGTCGCTCCCTCGAGCTCGGCGGTCACCTCGGTCCATGCGCCGGTCGCGCCGTCGACCTCGATCGTGCCCGCGACAGGACCGTCGGGTGCACCCAGGCGGACCTGGATCTTTCCGCCGGCCTGAAGCGGCTTGACCTTCGCCGTCACCGTGGCAGCCCCGTTCTCACCGAAGGCGACCGATGAGAGCCCGGTCCAGTCGCCGTTGTCGACGTCCTTCACCACGAGGTTCGGAGCGGTGGAACCGAATTCCGCGGAACCCCCCGCGACCTTCGCCGTGGCGATTCCCTTCGTCCACCCGAGCGTCTCGGCCTCGAAGACCCGGTACGGATCGAAGTCCCGCACCTGGTCGACACCCGCGTAGGTTCCGACGACCTGGTTGACGGTCCCGTCCTCCTTGAAGGTCAACTCCTCGATGTGCGGGCTGCGGTAGCCCTGCGTGGTGTTGCCGTTGATGCGCTTGTTCAGCGTCGGCGCGTGGTACGTGAAGTAGTACTTGCCCTCGTACTCGAACACCGACTGGTGGTTGTTACCGCCGGTTCCCGCTCCGAAGAACTGCGACTGGTTCGGGAACATCACGCCGGCGTACGCCTCCTTCGGCCAGGACATCGGGTCCTCCGACATCATGTAGCCGATCTGGCCGCCACCGGGGTACCCCGCCAGCGGCGTCTGGTTGCCGCCGAAGTCGGAGCCGCCGAAGTGCGAGGAGTACGACAGGTAGTACTTGTCGCCTCGCTTGAACACCTGCGATGCCTCGAACGCGACCGGCGCGTCGACCACGGCGGCCGTCCCCTCCGTGGAGACCATGTCGTCGCCGAGCTCGATGACGCGGATGTTCTTCGGGTTGTTGAAGCGTTCAGCCGCCGGCATGCTCGTCGAAGCCGGCCCGCCGCCGAAGAAGAGGTACTCCTCGCCGTCGTCGTCGACGAACGGAGCGGGGTCGAAGAGCCAGGAGACCCCCTGCGCTCCGGGCGTGCTGCCGTTGATCAGCGTGCTCGTGCGCTCGCTGGTCCAGGGTCCGATCGGGCTGTCGCCCGTGATCACGTTGCTCGAGCCACCGCCGTTGGCGTAGTACAGGAAGTACTTCTCCACGCCGTTGACGACCTTCTTGGCCATGCCGGGCGCCCACGAGTTGCCGGTGAACGGCGCGACTCCGTTCGGACCGGCGACCTGGATCTCGCCGTGGTCGGTCCAGTTCACGAGGTCCGTCGAGGAGATCAACGTCACCTGGTTGATGGAGCCGTAGTTGATCCCCGCCGAGATTCCGGTCACGGGGTCTGGCGCGTAGCCCTGGGTGTCGTTCGTCATGTACATGTACACACGGCCGTTGTCCGCGAAACCGAATCCGTCGGCCCCGAACTTGTGCCCGAGGAGCGGGTTGTGCTCACCGGGGAGCTTGCCGACGACCTCGATGGTCTTCGACGGCGCGGCGGGCGGCGGAGCACCGATCACCGAGACGTCGTCGAGCTTGAAGTCCATGAGGTGCGTGTCGGGAGCCGTCGACGGCGTCTGGGTCCACGGCGTCTCGAAGAAGAGGCGCGCGGTCGAGACGCTCTGTCCCGCCGGGATGGTGAACGTGCCGTTGAAGTACGCCCACTGCCCCTTCGTCGCCGTCACGTTGACGAGGTTCGTGTACGTCGATCCGCCGTAGTGCATGGTTGCGAAGAACTGCTTCGTCGCGGGCCCGTTGGCGTTCTCGTACTTGATCCGCGCCTTGAGGGCATAGGTCTGCCCCGCGCTGACCTTGCCGGTCAGGTCCTGCATCGGACCCGACCCAGTCGTCGTGCGACCGGTCACGATGGCCGCATTCGCACCCGAATACGCATCGGTCGTCGTGGCGAGCGTGCCGCCGTCCGTGCCGTTGCCGTTGTTGACGAACCAGCTGGCCGTCCCGTTCTCGAAGCCGCCGTTGAGGATCAATTCCTCCTCGGCGGCGTACGATGTCGTCGCAGCGAATGATGCGGTCATCAGCGCCGCCAGAGCCAGACCTGCCAGGGTCCGCCTCGGCACGCGTCGCCGCCGTTGTTGTTGCAGTTCCACGAATCCTCCTTGATTGATGTGTCGTGGAGCGGTTGGAGCACCGGTCGCGAGCCGTTCTCGAGACCGGGTTCCGAGCGGGTGGGTCCCCGTCACTCGGGGCCCACCCGCCCAGGTCAATTGCAGGCGTGCGCCGCGTAGGCGGCATCCGCCTCCACCGTCACCGGCTCGCCGTCGGGCGCAGCCGAGACCTCGGCGGATACGGCACCGGCGGGAATGCTCGCCTGCCGGGTCGTGAAGGCATGCACCGCGTTCTTGCCGGGGAGCACCGATGCGAACGTCTTGGTTCCGAACGCCGACTCGAACTCGATCGCGACCGGCACCGCTTCATTGTTCGTCGCCTGGATCGTGACCAGCGCCTTGCCCGCCACGCAGCGCGTTCCGGCCGTCACGTCGACATCCAGCGATGGAGTCGCCGCCTCCAGCACGCCCAGACGGGCGAGCTGGTAACTGAGTGCCCGCTCGGGTGCGTCGATCTGGTTCTGGGTCCCCAGCTCTGCAGCCTTCGCGGCTTGCGCATCGGCGAGCGCAGTGCGCATCGACGTCCACGCCTCGGCCGGGTAGTCGCCCTGGTCGAGCGTGCCCGCGTGGGCGATGGCCGCATCCAGGTCGCTCTCGTCGAGCGGCTGGTTCTGCGACGTCAACGTATCGCTCAGGAGGAAGCGGTCGAAGTCGACATGGCCGCCTGCCTGCTGGGTGGCGTAGTCGAACAGTCCGACGCGATGCCCCATGAAGTGCGTGAGTCCTCCGTCGAGCCGCAGCGGCCCGACCGCATCTCCGAGCTGCGTCCACGTCAGGCCGTCGAGGCTGAAGTAGAAGGTCGTGAAGAGTTGACCCGACGTCCTGGCGAAGTCGAGATCGGCCTTGAGGTGGACCTCCGATGCCGCACCGAGCGTCGCAGAACGACCCGGGAGGAAGCCCTCGATCGCCGCCTGGTCGATCGAGGATGCGAACGGCTGGCCGCGATGGACGACGCCCACCGTGTTCACCCCGGCGACGCGTTTCACGGCGACGTACGAGAAGTCGCGGTTGTAGGCGGCGAGGCCGGCGACATCGCCGTCCTTCATCCCCGAGATGTCGAGCTTCGTCTCCACCGATTCGCGCGGCCCGAAGGTGCGCTGCGACAGGGTGTTGCGCGCCTCCTCGAGCCACGTGAGCTCCCCGCCCGAGCTGCGGTGCGCATACGCGCCGGTCACGACCTTGCCGGTCGTCATCCTCAACCACCCGTCCCGGTCGGTGAGCGACCAGTACCGGTTGTCGGGCGCGTGGTTCCACTCCCAGACCAGGTCGAGGTTCGACCCGTTCGGCGCGACTTCCTCCGCCTGCGCGACTTCGGTGGTGACCGGGCGCCCGACGAGTGACGCATCGTCGACCGTGAAGCCCATGAGATGCGTGTCGGGGGCCGTGGAGGGCGTACTCGTCCAGGGTGTCTCGATGAAGATGCGCACGTCCGAGAGCGCCTGCGAGGCCGGAACCGTGAACGACCCCGACACCTTCCCCCAGGTTCCCCGGGTGAGGTTGGTCGCGGGCGAGAGGTTCGTGTAGGTGGTGCTGCTGCCGCCGTAGCGCGCGGTGAGGTAGAACTGCTTGGTCGCCGGGCTTGCGGGGTTGTCGTACTTCACCCATGCCGAGACGTCGTACGTGACCCCGTGCTGCACCTTGCCGGTCACATTCTGCGCGGGACCCGAACCGGTGGTCACTCGTCCGCTGACCGCGACGGCCGAGGTTCCGGTGTGGGCGTCCGTGCTGGTCGAGAGCGTCGCGGTGTCATTGACGCTCCACCCCCCGGTGCCTCCGGACTCGAGACCGGGATTGTCGAGAAGCTCGACGCCGATCAGCGACTCGTCCAGGTCGGGCGGGGTCGGGATCGTCCACTGCTCGTCCTGGTAGGACCGGTGCGGCGCGTCGTTGTCGAAGTCGTCGGACCCGACGATGCTCTTGAGTCGCTCGAAACGCTCCTGCTCAGGGGTGAGGCTGATCGGCTTCTCGAAGGCACCATTGACCGGAACCACGCCGTTGTTTCCGAACGTGGGCCACCCGTCGCTCCACGTCGCCGGGATCAGGGCCGGAGTACGTCCGATCGGGAAGTTGTCGCGGAAGAAGAACCCGTACCAGTCGTCCTCGCCCTCATCGTTCGCGATCGGTACGAGGCTTCCCTGCGCGAACCCGTTCGAATTCAGCGCGCCTCGAGACTCGTATGGGGCAGGAGAGTTCGCGAGCCGTCCGAGCAGCTCGGTCGAGCGGAACATGGCGACCTGTCGGCCGCTGCTCGGCCAGGTGATCATCACGACGTAGTAGTAGCCGTCGATGTAGAACGCCTGGGCGCCCTCGAAGAGTCCGCTGCTGCCGACGTACGGCTGGCTCGCGAAGTCACTGCGCTGGATGAAGTTCGGGAAGTCCTGCTCGATCGCCGTCAGCGTCGAGTTCAGCCGCACTGCGCTGACGCCGCCGTAGATGATGTACGGGACGCCCCCGTTCGCGTCGTCGAAGAACAGCGAGGGGTCGTGGAGGCTGCGGCCGAGCGCCGTCCGCGTCCATGCGCCGTCCTCGATGTCATCGGTGCGGTAGATGTACGCGCCGCCCAGGTTCAGTGAATTGATCAGGACGTAGAACGTGCCGTCGTGGTAGCGCAGCGAGGACGCCCATTGCCCTTGCCCATAGGAGTTGGATCCATTGCGCAGTGAGAACGCATCGCCGATGTCGAGGCGGTCGAACGCGTAGTTGACGATCTCCCAGTTGACGAGATCGTACGACTTCATGATGGGCGCCCCAGGGCTGAGCTGCATCGTGGTGCTGATCATGTAGTAGAGGTCGCGCCCCTCGTCGTTCTCCGACGCGGGTACGCGTTCGACGCTCACATCGGGGACGTCGGCGTTGAGCAGGGGGACGGTATACGTCCCGTCGCCCTTATCGGTCGTCGTGTACGACGAGTCGGGGTTCCATTCCTCCGTGGCCTGCGCGACGGCGGTCGTCGCGAAGAGGCCGACACTGGCCAGGAGGCCGGTTGCGGCGAGTGAGACGAATCTCAGCATGCCCTTTCTGCGAGACATGTGCGTAGGCGATGGTCGTCCGACGGACATTGATCCTCCTTGATCAATACACAGGGCGACGCGTCGGCATCCGATCGCGTGGCGCTCGAGAGAGGTGGTGGTTCGCGATCAGTAGATCGATAAACCTTCAACCCGCTGTGAATGTTACCGGGAACAGTCGGACGCGTACAAGGCCCAATCGCAGCGAGTCGAGTCGAACCGTCGCTGGCCCGGAGGCGCTGACCTCTTCGTTCGCCGTCCGTCGGCACCATCTCAATCGGCCGGCTGCCCTCGCAGGTGAAATGATGAGGGGATGGCGGGCACGCACCGATCGAATGTCACGATGCAGGACGTCGCTCGGCGCGCAGCGGTCTCACCACAGACCGTCTCCAATGTCGTGAACGGGCGGTCCGGTCGGGTGAGCGAAGACACTCGGCTCCGCGTCATCGAGTCCATCACAGCCCTTGGCTATCGCGTGAATCAATCGGCACGCTCCCTTCGCCGAGGGCGCACCGGCACCGTTGGACTCGGCATCCCGACCCTCGACTCCGAGTACTACGGAGCCCTCGCCGAAGCGCTCAGCGACCGGTTCCTGGAGCGTGGATTGCGGCTCGTCATCGAGACCACCGGTGGCGCGGTCGGAGCCGAGATGCAGTCTCTCGCGTCGTCACGCCTGGATTCGTATGACGGCTTCGTCCTCGCTCTGGCGGCCGGCGACACCGACCACCTCGTGCAGATCGACACCGATACGCCCGTCGTGCTCCTCGGTGAACGCGCGCTCTCCAGCCAATTCGACCACGTGGTGATGGACAACATCGCGGGCGGCTGTCGCGCGACGGAGTTCCTGCTTCAGCGCGGTGCGCACCGGATCGTCGCGCTCGGCGGAATCGACTCCGACGAGGAGTCCATGCCGGCGCTCCGAACCCGTGGCTACCTCGACGCGCACGCGACGGTCGGCTTCGACGTCGACAGAGCCCTGATCGTCCCCTCGACCTTCGGAATGGAGGCCGGCTACGAAGCCACCAGCCGCCTTCTCGAACAGGGTCGCGCTTTCGACGGGGTGTTCGCCATGACCGATTCAGTCGCCCTCGGTGCACTCCGGGCGCTCGCGGATGCCGGGGTTCGAGTGCCCGACGACGTGCAGGTGGTCGGCTTCGACAACATGCGGGCCGGCCGTTACAGCGTGCCGAGGCTCACGACGATCGAGCCCGCGAACGAGGCACGCGCCGACGCCATCGTCGATCTGCTCATGAGCCGGATGACGCATCCGCGCGGTGATCTCGAACGCCGAGTCATCGTGCACCCCGCAACGCTCATCGAACGCGAGTCCACGCTCGGGCCCCGGCCGGGCACGAAGGCGAACTGACGGCGCTCGGCCCATGAACCGATCACCCGTCGTTCGCCGGGCCCCTGCGGTCGGGCCCGGTGGGACCCGACCGCAGCCGCTGACGTCAGCAGGACTTTCCGGAGTATGGGACCTCCTCTTCGGTCGTGACCGTGCGACCGTTCATCTCAGCGCTGAGCACGATTGAGACGTTGCCGCCCGAGACCGTGGCTTGCCGCGTCGAGAACACCTGGAACCCCGACTTCCCCGATGCGATGTCGGCGAAGGACTTGGTTCCGTAGTCGGTGTCGATGCTGATGTCCACGGGCACGTCGTTCTCGTTGTCGATGCGCACCGCGAGTACGCCCTTCCCGGCAACGCAGCGAGT
Source organism: Agromyces sp. PvR057 (assembly GCF_040547485.1). Lineage (NCBI taxonomy): Bacteria > Bacillati > Actinomycetota > Actinomycetes > Micrococcales > Microbacteriaceae > Agromyces > Agromyces sp. PvR057. The sequence goes on along the minus strand of NZ_JBEPPT010000001.1, from coordinate 530,468 downwards.
CTCGACCGAGACCGCCGAACTCAGCGCAGGGTCCTCGATGTCCGCGCACGACAAGCTCATCGTGAGCCAATCCGCATGGTCGTAGGCATTCGTGTCGCCGCCGATATCCGCGGTGAGCCGAAGGCGGTCCACGCCGGTGACGTCGATGGTGAACGCTTCCTTCTGCTTGTAACGGATGACGCTGGAGTTGCTCCAGAGCGTCGACCCGTCCCCGGTCACCGAACCGCTGATGGACGGCTTGAGGGTCGTATTGCCGTTGTTGGTCTCATCGTCCACCCCGAGCGCGCCAGACAGGACGGTGCAGTTCCCGCCCAACCAGACGTCGACGGTCGAGACCGCGTTCGATCCGATTCCCTTCGGATAGACCGTTCCGTCGACCGTGAGCGGGTGGTCGTCCTGACTGAAGTCGCGGCGCGGGGTCCCGGTCCATCCGTTCGTCGTCGCGAGCCACGGGAGGTCGCTGAGATAGGTTTCGCCGGTTGGAGCACTCGGCGTGACCTTGACGACCACCGATGCCGGTTCCGAACCGCCTTCCCACACGATCTGCGCCGGCAAGGACACATCTCCGATTGTCGCGGTCGCGCCCGCCTCGATATCGACCGTCACGGTCGCCGAGCCACCGGCGGCAATCTCCGGAACGCTGACCGGTGATGCGGCGGTGACTCCGCCAGCGGTACCGATCTCGAGTCGCGAGCCGACGAGGGGCACCTCGAGGAGGTTGTGCACCGTGACGGGAACCGTCGTACTCCCGGATTGTTCGACTCGCCCTGAACCCGACGCGCCGACGACACCGGGGAGATGTTCGTCCATGCCCGCGGAGAGCCGGTACACGGCGGTTTCGTATGCGGGCAACGTCGCCGAGATCGCCGCAGCGGTGTTGTACAGGTCGGAGTGCGACCACACGTCGCGCACCACGTAGACGTCGTCCTGCGCCCCCAGGGCGGCGAGGGAGGTCGAGATCGTGGCGCTCGAACCGGTCGTATTCAGGAGGGCCACCGCGAGGTCGCCGTCAGCGAGTTCGCGGGTCCACACTTGAAGACCGTCGCCGTTGCTGATCCGGCGTGCCTGCTCGCCCAGGGGGTCCTGGTCGATGTCGACCAACTCCTTGTTGGTGAGCAAAGCAACCTCGGCGTCGCTGAGCGCGCCGACGTCCGTCCCGAGGAAGAGCGGTGCGGCGAGCATCGACCACATCGCCAGATGGCTCTTGTTCTGGGCGTACGTGAGCGACCCGTTGCTGAACTGGAGCATGTCGGGGTCGTTCCAGTGTCCCGGACCCGAGTACGGATGGAGTTCCGCCTGCCGGTCGATGATGCTCGTGATGGATCCCCAGTTGGGCGCGATGTCACCGGTGGTTCGCCAGAGGTTGGCGATGGGTTCGGCCCACGTCCACGGCGCGCTGTCGCCGTATTCGGAGATCGCGTAGACGATGTCCCGGTCCACCTTGGCGAGCTCATCGCGCATCTTCGAGAAGGCCTGCTGCTTGGTCAGGTTGAGACTTCCGTCGGGGTAGCACCAGTCGTACTTCAGGTAGTCGACCCCCCAGGCCGCGAACGTCTCGGCGTCGATCTGCTCGTGTCCATACGACCCGATGTTCGGCGTGTATCCGTTGTAGAGGTTCGCACAGGTCTTCGTCCCGGGGACACTGTAGATGCCGAACTTCAGCCCCTTCGAATGCACGTAGTCAGCGACCGGCTTGATACCGTTCGGGAAGCGGGTCGGGTCGACCTTCAGGACGCCGTTCGCATCGCGTCCGTTCTGGAAACAGTCATCGAGCACGACGTACTCGTATCCGACCTCTTGCAATCCCTTCTCGACGATCTCGTCCGCCACGTTCATGAGCGCGGCGGCCGTGAGACCGTTTCCCCCGTTGCAGTAGAACTGGTTCCAGCTGTTCCATCCCATCGGCGGCGTGTCCGCCAGGCCGTTGTCGAGCGCCTCGGCGGGTGCCGGTGGCGAGATCGCCAAGAGGGACCCGCCGGCGACCGCAGCCGCGGCCATGATTCCGAGCAATCGGTGTCGCCAACCTGCTCTTCTTGTGGATCGTTCGAACATTGAACTACTCCCCCTCTTGACGAGATCGACCCCAGCTATCCTGCTGACCGTCACGCGTGCCGAGGGTCCTCTCGCGGACCTCACTCGGGGTTCTGGGCGCGACGGATCCCTGGACGGGCGCGGCGGGGTCGAATTCGCCGCAACCGCTCGGGAGCCTGCTCTACTTGGAGGCCGCCGAAGTGCCGTCCTCGGACAGACGGCCATTGCTCACGGTGTCGGCATCAAGTGCCGGTCGGCCGGTCGCGAACGGATGGCGGGCGTGAGATGGATGACAAACCGATATCGACGGGCACGTCGTAGGCGACACTGATCCTCCTTGATCAAGCCGAAGCGCGGGCGCCAACCCTCGCGTTGCACGGTAGATCGATAAACCGCGACTTCGCTCCGAATGTTACCGTGAACAACTGGGCCGCCACAAGGGAACTCGCTCCCTTCGACACCGGCCTACCGCGCTGGGAGGCCAAGGAGCGCCGAGGGATTCCGAACGCCCGATAGTGTCGGGCTATGAGCGGCGTACTCCCATTGAGCCCCGACGAACTGCTGACGACGACCCGCTCAGTGCGGCGACGGCTCGACCTCGAACGACCCGTCCCAATCGACGTCGTCCGAGAAGCGCTCGAGGTCGCGCTTCAGGCGCCGACCGGGGGCAACGCCCAGACCTGGCACTGGATCGTCGTCACCGATCCGGAGAAGCGCCAGGCCATCGCCGGCCTGTACGCGCGATCGTTCGCGCGGTATCGCGCGTCGGGTGCCCGGACCCACGCCGACCCGACGCGCCAGGCACTGCAACAGCGGGTTTCATCGAGCGCCGATTACCTGGCCGAGCACATGGGCGAGGTCCCGGTCCTGGTGATCGGCGCGATCTTCACGGGCGCCGAGGAGTTCGAGCCCGGAAGTCAGGCCGGCCTGTGGGGGTCACTTCTCCCTGCTGCCTGGAGTCTGCAGCTCGCGCTGCGGGCACGGGGCCTCGGCAGCGCCTGGACGACCCTGCATCTCGCGTACGAGCGCGAGATCGCAGAGCTCCTCGGGATCCCGCCGACCGTGCGCCAAGGCGTGCTGCTGCCCGTCGCGTACACCGTTGGAACGGACTTCCGACCCGCCCATCGTGCGCCGCTGGACGACGTCCTGCACATCGACGGCTGGTGAGGCTCAGGGGATCCTGCTCTCATCTCCTTGAGCCTTCTCCGCGATCGCGCGAATTCCGACGTGGATCCCACGTGTTTCCCTGGATCAACACCCTCCTGAAGGATCAAGAGGTGTGAACTGGATCAACTCGGATGCCACGTCGGATCAACTCTCGCGAGCGCTCACAACTAGAAGTCCCAGTCCTCGTCTTCGGTCGAGACGGCCTTGCCGATGACGTACGACGAACCCGACCCCGAGAAGAAGTCGTGGTTCTCGTCGGCGTTCGGTGACAGAGCCGAGAGGATCGCCGGGTTCACGTCGGTGACGGTCTTCGGGAACATCGCCTCGTAGCCGAGGTTCATGAGGGCCTTGTTGGCGTTGTAGTGCAGGAACTTCTTGACGTCTTCGGTCAGGCCGACGCCGTCATAGAGGTCCTGCGTGTACTGCACCTCGTTGTCGTAGAGCTCGTAGAGCAGCGAGAACGTGTAGTCCTTCAGCTCGTCGCGCTCGGCCTGCGTGGCCTTCTCGAGACCCTTCTGGAACTTGTAGCCGATGTAGTACCCATGCACGGCCTCGTCGCGGATGATGAGGCGGATGAGGTCGGCCGTGTTGGTGAGCTTCGCCCGCGACGACCAGTACATCGGCAGGTAGAAGCCCGAGTAGAAGAGGAAGCTCTCGAGCAGCGTCGAGGCGACCTTGCGCTTCAGCGGCGAATCGCCCTGGTAGTACTCCATGACGATCGAGGCCTTCTTCTGGAGGTTCTCGTTCTCGACCGACCAGCGGAACGCGTCGTCGATGTCCTTCGTCGAGCACAACGTCGAGAAGATCGACGAGTAGCTCTTCGCATGCACCGACTCCATGAACGCGATGTTCGTGTAGACGGCCTCTTCGTGCGGCGTGATCGCGTCGGGGATGAGCGAGACCGCGCCGACGGTGCCCTGGATCGTGTCGAGCAGGGTCAACCCCGTGAACACGCGCATCGTGAGCGTCTGCTCTTCGGGCGTGAGCGTATTCCACGACTGGATGTCGTTCGACAGCGGCACCTTCTCGGGCAGCCAGAAGTTGTTCACCAGGCGGTTCCAGACCTCGAGGTCCTTGTCGTCCTGGATCTTGTTCCAGTTGATGGCCTGCACGTGGTCGACGAGCTTGAGCTTCTCGGGAGGGGTCATGTTCTCGGCTTCTCTCAGATGACGGATGTCGCGGGGCGGGTCTCGATACGGCGCTGGCGCGCCTACTCGACCGGCGTCAGAGCGCGCAGCTGACGCACATCTCGAGCTCGGTGCCCTCGAGCGCCATCTGCCGCAGGCGGATGTAGTAGATCGTCTTGATCCCCTTCTTCCATGCGTAGATCTGCGCCTTGTTGATGTCGCGCGTGGTCGCGGTGTCCTTGAAGAACAGCGTGAGCGAGAGGCCCTGGTCGACGTGCTGCGTCGCCGCGGCGTAGGTGTCGATGACCTTCTCGTAGCCGATCTCGTAGGCGTCCTGGTAGTACTCCAGGTTGTCGTTCGTCATGAACGCCGCCGGGTAGTAGACGCGACCGAGCTTGCCTTCCTTGCGGATCTCGATCTTCGACGCGATCGGGTGGATCGAGGCCGTCGAGTTGTTGATGTACGAGATCGACCCGGTGGGCGGCACCGCCTGCAGGTTCTGGTTGTAGATGCCGTGCTCCTGCACGGACGCCTTCAGCGCCTTCCAGTCTTCCTGCGTCGGGATGTGCACGTTGGAGTCGGCGAAGAGCTGCGTGACCTTGGCGGTCGCGGGCACCCAGGCGGCATCCGTGTACTTGTCGAAGAACTCGCCCGACGCGTACTTGGACTCGGCGAACCCGTCGAAGGTCTCGCCCCGCTCCTGCGCGATGGCGTTCGACGCGCGCAGGGCGTGGAAGAGCACCGTGTAGAAGTAGATGTTCGTGAAGTCGATGCCCTCTTCGCTGCCGTAGAAGATGCGCTCGCGGGCGAGGTAGCCGTGCAGGTTCATCTGGCCGAGGCCGATGGCATGCGACTTGTCGTTGCCGTCTTCGATCGAGCGCACCGACGTGATGTGGCTCATGTTCGAAACGGCGGTGAGGCCGCGGATGGCGGTGTCGACCGTCTTGCCGAAGTCGGGCGAGTCCATGGTGAGGGCGATGTTCAGCGAACCGAGGTTGCAGCTGATGTCCTTGCCGATCTCGTTGTAGGACAGGTCTTCGTTGTACGTGGTCGGCGTGTTCACCTGCAGGATCTCGCTGCAGAGGTTCGACATGTTGATGCGGCCCTTGATCGGGTTCGCCTTGTTCACCGTGTCCTCGAACACGATGTAGGGGTAGCCGCTCTCGAACTGGATCTCGGCGAGCGTCTGGAAGAACTCACGCGCGTTGATCTTGGTCTTCTTGATGCGCGGGTCGTCGACCATCTCGCGGTACTTCTCGGTGACCGAGATGTCGCCGAACGGCTTGCCGTAGACGCGCTCGACGTCGTACGGCGAGAAGAGGTACATGTCCTCGCCGTTCTTGGCGAGCTCGAACGTGATGTCGGGCACGACGACGCCGAGCGACAGCGTCTTGATGCGGATCTTCTCGTCGGCGTTCTCGCGCTTGGTGTCGAGGAACTTCATGATGTCGGGGTGATGCGCGCTGAGGTACACCGCGCCGGCGCCCTGGCGGGCACCGAGCTGGTTGGCGTAGCTGAAGCTGTCTTCGAGGAGCTTCATCACGGGGATGATGCCCGAGGACTGGTTCTCGATCTGCTTGATCGGGGCGCCGGCCTCGCGGATGTTGCTGAGCGAGAGCGCCACGCCGCCGCCGCGCTTGGAGAGCTGCAGGGCGGAGTTGATGCCGCGCGAGATCGACTCCATGTTGTCTTCGATGCGCAGCAGGAAGCAGGAGACGAGCTCGCCTCGCTGCGCCTTGCCCGTGTTGAGGAAGGTGGGCGTGGCCGGCTGGAAGCGGCCGCCGATGATCTCCTCGACGAGGTTGACGGCGAGCTTCTCGTCGCCCTGGGCGAGGCCGAGGGCCGTCATGACGACGCGGTCTTCGAAGCGCTCGAGGTAGCGCTTGCCGTCGAACGTCTTGAGCGTGTAGCTCGTGTAGTACTTGAACGCGCCGAGGAACGTCTCGAAGCGGAACTTCTTCGAGTACGCCAGGTCGTTGAGCTCGGTGATGAACTCGAACGAGTACTGGTCGAGCACGGCCTGCTCGTAGTACTCCTTCTCGACGAGGTAGTCGAGCCGTTCCTTCAGCGAGTGGAAGAAGACGGTGTTCTGGTTGACGTGCTGGAGGAAGTACTCGCGCGCCGCTTCACGGTCTTTGTCGAACTGGATCTGTCCGTCGTCGCCGTAGAGGTTCAGCATCGCGTTGAGCGAGTGGTAGTCCATGCCCACGCGCGGCGCGTCGATCACGGCTACACCGCTGTCAGAAGTTGCTGAGTTGACCAAAATGCGTCCAATCCCTCGTTGACGGCGTTCACGTCGTCAGGTGTTCCGAATACTTCGAAGCGATACAGCGGCGGCACATGGCATTTGGCCGCGATGATGTCTGCGGCCAGGCAGTAGCCCGTGCCGAAGTTCGTGTTGCCGGCGCCGATGACCCCGCGGATCAGTGACCGGTTGTGCTCGTCGTTGAGGAACCGGATGACCTGCTTGGGCACCGCGCCGTTGCCGTCGCCGCCACCGTAGGTGGGCAGCACGAGCACGTAGGGTTCGGATGCCACGAGCGGCGCGTCCTTCGCGAGCAGCGGGATGCGATCGGCCGGGCGTCCGAGTTTCTCGATGAAGCGTGCGGTGTTGCCCGACACGCTCGAGAAGTAGACGAGATTCGTCATGCTGGGTGCTCTCCCTCCGCGGCTTCGGTTCACTCCGCGGAGCTCACCGGTGCCATGCGGGTCGAGGATCAGCCCAGGCGCGAGGCGAGCTCAGCGATCTTGTCGGGGCGGAAGCCCGACCAGTGGTCTTCGTCGGTGATGACGACCGGGGCCTGCAGGTAGCCCAGCTCCTTGACCTGTGCGAGTGCCGTCTCGTCAGTCGAGACGTCGAGCACTTCGTACTCGATGCCCTTGCTGTCGAGTGCGCGATACGTCGCGTTGCACTGCACGCAGGAAGGCTTGGTGTAGACCGTGACCGTCATGTTCTCCCCTGTTCTTCTTCAGGCTCCGGAGGAGCCCGCCCCCGTGATTTCTAGCGAGTTCAATACTACATCTAGTGGCTGGCGAACTCACCCGGCACAACATGCAGTAATTACATTCCTGTAGTTTTCCACCGCTTCATCCACAGTCCATCCCCAATCGGATGCCCCGGTGATCCGCGGATTCTCGCGGAGGCCGCTGAGGTTATCCACAGTCGGAAACCGTCTCGATTCGCAGCTTGTGGATGGAACCCCGGGCGTGTCGCCGAGAACGACACTTGGGGGGTGCAGGATGCGACGACCCCTACATGTTGTGTTGTGCCTCCATGCTGCCACCACCCACCGACATCGCCGCGGGCGTCGTGCGCGTGTCGCGCGGCCCGTTCCGAGGCGAGTTTCGGCGCTCGGTCCCGACCGGCTCGCGGGCCCCGCGGAGCGCCACGGCGAGCAGCACGAGCGCGGCGAGCGCGATCCACACGCCGAAGCCGAAGACGAGCACCAGGCCCACGCCCAGGATGCCGCTGACGGCCGCGACCGCGACGGGCACCCGCACTGCGGCCAGCCGTCCGACACGCACCGCCGTCACCGCAGCCGAGGCGCCGCGCTCCCAGCGTCGGAACACCAGAACCAGGCCCGCGGTCACGACGGCAGCCGCGACGAGCCAGATCGCGCGGGTCGCCCACCACTCGGGCTCGAGCGGCACGGGCAGCGCGAGCCCGACGGCGTCGTTCAGCCAGAGCAGCATCCCGGCCAGCACGATGAACGCGGGCATGTGCCAGAGGTACAGGGTCATGCCCCACTCCCCGAAGCTCGCGATCGCACGGGCGGGTCGCGGCCGCTCTGCCCATCGCCGCAGCGCCGGACGTACGAGCGAGAACAGCGCGAGCTGGGCGACGCCGAGCACCACGAGGCACACCGTGGGCGGGTTGAGGTTCATGAGCAGGTCGGGCGAGTACGGTCCGGCGCCCGTCAGCGCGAGGAGCACCACGAATGCGGCGAGCGCGGCCCAGAGACGAGCGGCACGCGGCATCCGGTCGACGGCGCCGTCGGCGAGGAAGAACCCGCCCTGCTGCACGAGCAGCCACACCGCGAGCAGGTTGGCGAAGCCGATCGCCTCGATGCCGGTGGTCATCCGCGCGATGTCGACCGCGGCGACGATCGCGACCAGCACCACGACGGTCGTGAACGGATGCCGCGCATGCGCGCGCGCCATGAGCGGCACGAGCGACGTGCAGGCCAGGTACACGGCGAGGAACCACAGCGGCTGCCCGATGCGGTATCCGGCGGTGGCGACGACCTCGGCGGGCAGGCCGGCGGCGGCCAGCACGGCGAGCGCGAGCCCGACGACGGCGACGAGGGCGATCGCGGGCCGCACGAGGCGGGCGAGGCGACCGCGCACGTAAGTCGCGGCGTCCGCCCCACGCTCCTGCATGCGCCGCCACTGCGACCAGGCCGAGTAGCCGCCGATCACGAAGAAGAGGGGCATGATCTGCACGAACCACGTGGCGGCCGCGAAGCCCGACCAGTGCTCGAGCGCGTTCTCGAGCACCGGGCCGGCGGCGCCGACGCTGACCCCCACCATCATGGCGTGCAGCGCGAACACCACGACGAGGCACGCGGCCCGGGCGGCGTCGATCGCGGCATCCCGGCGCGGGCCGGACGGCTCGCGCCCGGTCGGGCCCGACGGCTTCCGGCTGCGGACTCGGGTCGGCTCCCGCCCCACCACGGCGATGCGCTCTGCGTTCAGCGTCACGATGACGCTCCTCCCGGGGCGGCACCTCCGCCCGTGCGGGCAGGCTACGAACGCGGTGCCTGCGCGGGCATCACCCGCCGGTGCGGTTCGCACCCCTACCCCGGTACGGGCGAGCGGATGCCGCGACGCAGCGCCGGGTCAGCGGCCGGGCTGCACCAGGCCGGTGTCGTAGGCGAAGACGACGGCGTGCACGCGATCGCGCAGGTGCAGCTTGGCGAGGATCTTGCCGACGTGCGTCTTCACGGTCTGCTCGGCGATGAAGAGGTCGCCGGCGATCTCCTGGTTCGAGCGCCCCTGGGCGATGAGCACGAGCACCTCGCGCTCGCGGGCCGTCAGCGCCGAGAGCAGGTGCTCGTCGATGCGCGGGGCGGGCGTCGAACGGGCGACGTCCTCGATGAGGCGGCGCGTGACGCTCGGCGCGAGGAGCGCCTCGCCGCCCGCGATGACCCGCACGGCGTTCACGACGTCGGCCGGCAGGGCGTCCTTCAGCAGGAAGCCGCTCGCGCCGGCCCGGAGCGCCGCATAGACGTAGTCGTCGATGTCGAACGTCGTCAGCATCAGTACGCGCGGCACGTAGTCGCTCGAACGCGGCGGCGTCTGCAGCGCTCGCGTCGCGTCGATGCCGTTCATGCCCGGCATGCGCACGTCCATGACGACGACGTCGGGGCGCAGTTCGTGGGCGAGCAGCACGGCCTCGGCGCCGTCGGCCGCCTGGCCGACGACGCGGATGCCCTCGTGCGCGTCGAGCACCGCGGCGAATCCGGCGCGCACCATCGCCTGGTCGTCGGCGATGAGCACCGAGATCGTCACGAGTCCCCCAGCCTGTCCGCGTCGGCACGCGCGCCGCCCCCGTCGCCGGCATCCGCGGCATCCGCGGCATCGGCGGCCAGCGGCAGCGAGGCGCGCACCTCGAAACCGCCGTCGAGGGTCTCTCCGCTCTCGATCCTGCCACCGAGCATCCGCACGCGCTCGCGCATGCCGATGAGACCGTGGCCCGCCCCGGGCTCCCGGCGGGCGGCGGACGGGTCGGCCGTTCCCCCTGCTCCGGTCGCACCGGCGCCGCCCGCGGCATCCGGCGCACTCGGCGCGTTGCGCACGACGAGGTCGAGGCCCGCGCGCGGACCGGCCGCGCGATCGACGCTCACGAGGGTCGCCGCACCTGGTGCATGCCGCAGCACGTTGCTCAGCGACTCCTGCACGATGCGGTAGGCGGCACGGGCGGCCGGCCCGCCGTCGACCAGACCGGGCGCCACCTCGAGCGACACCGGCACGCCGGCGCGTTCGACGCTCGCGACGAGGCCGGGCAGTTCGGCGAGCCCCGGCTGCGGTGCCGTCTCCGGTTCGCCGGCGGGGTCGCGCAGCACGCCGAGCAGCGCCCGCATCTCGGCCATCGCCGACCGGGCGGATGCCGCGATCTCGGCGAACTCGGCCGTCGCCGCCTCGTCGAGGCCCGTGAGCCGGTAGGGCGCGCTCGACGCCTGCACCTGGATGATCGACATGCCGTGCGCGATCACGTCGTGCATCTCGCGGGCGATGCGCGTGCGCTCCTCGGCGACCAGCCGGCGCTCGTGCTCCACCGCACTCGACCGGCGCTCCTCGTCGAGCGCGGCGTCGAGCCTGGCCCGACCCGCCGTGACCGCGAGCGCCGCGCCCAGCACGAGGGCGCTCACGGCGCCGCTCGTGACGAGGTTCGCGACCACGCCGTCGGGCGTGGCACCGTGGCCGGGCACGAACGCGATCGCGAGCGGCAGCACGATGGCCCCGGCCCAGAGCGCGACCGCCGCCTGCGTCGAACCGCGCAGCACCATCAGCGCGAGCAGCGCGCACAGCAGGATCAGCTGGGGCACCGTCACCGGCCACGGCAGGCCCGGATCCGCTGAGCCGAGCAGCCCGAACGCCGCCTGCCCGGCGAGGAACGCGGCGGCGGCCGCCCAGCCGTTCCACATGGCGAGCAGCAGCGACCCCACCTGCACGAGCGCGATGCCGAAGGCGGCGGCGACGTGCACGTGGTACACCGCCGCGTCGATCGGCACCGACACGGCGTAGAGCACGACCGCGACGAACACTGCCAGCACCCACATGACCGTCTTCGGTTCGACGCCGAGCGAGGGACCGGCGAATGCGCCGGCCCGGCGGGTCGCGTCCGGCCGGTCTGCGCCGGGGCGCGCGGCACCGGGGCGCGTTGCGGCGACGGCCGAGGGCGAGGGCGGCGGAGGCGGAACGGGCGGACCCGGTCGTGATGCGGTGACCATGCCGTCACTCTGGCACGCACGCTCGGCGCGCACATCCCTCCACGGGGCGGTTGCGGCATCCCTCGCAGGTATGGTGCCGGGCGAGCGGATGCCGCGGCGACCGCCGACCCGAGGGGCGAGCGGTCGCCGCGCCGACGCCCGTCAGCCCTTGGCGGCCTTGGCCGCGGCCTTCGCGGCCTGCTTCGTGGCGCGCACCCTGGCGAGCGACTCGGGGTCGACGATGTCGGCGACGGACCGGTACGCGTCGGCCTCGCCGTAGGGGCCGGCGGCCTCGCGCCATCCGGATGCCTCGAGCCCGCACTGCTTGCCGAGCAGCGCCAGGAAGATGCGGGCCTTCTGGTCGCCGAACCCGGGCAGCGCCTTGAGGCGCTTCAGCACCTCGGCGCCCGTCGGCTCGCCGCGGGTCCAGATCGCCGTCGCGTCGCCGCCCCACTCGTCGCGCACCGCGGCGGCGAGGGTCTGCACGCGCTCGGCCATGGATCCGGGGAACCGGTGCACGGCCGGCGTCTGCTTGAACGCCTCGACGAAGGCGTCGGGCGCGACCTCCGCGATCACGACGGGATCGATCGATCCGACGCGGTCGCGGATCTTCACGGGCCCGGCGAAGGCGGACTCCATGGTGACCTGCTGGTCGAGCAGCATGCCCGTGAGCAGCGCGAACGCGTCGTCGCTCAGCAGTTCGTCGGCGGCGGGGTCTCCGGTGATGTGCAGTGGCATGCGTCCATCCTCCCACCGGCCGCCCGCGGCATCCGGAAGCCCTCGAACCTCGCCGAACATTCCGGACAGGAACCGACCGGATGCTTGGCGAGACTGGCCCCAGGCGATTCGATGGAACGGATCGCCGAAACCCTCTTGAGGAGTCACACCGCCATGGACTGGAAGATCGAACTCATCCACGTGCCCGTCAGCGACGTCGACCGCGCGAAGGCGTTCTACGTCGACAAGCTCGGGTTCAACGCAGACCACGACCAGCGCGTCAGCGACGACCTGCGCTTCGTGCAGTTGACCCCGCCAGGCTCGGCCTGCTCGATCGCGATCGGCGAGGGCCTCGGCGCCACCCTGGAGCCGGGCTCCCTCGACGTGATCCAAGTGGTCATCGCCGACGCCGACGCCGTACTCGCGGACCTCCGCGCCAAGGGCGTCGAATGCGAGGGCGTCGACGAGCAGGCCTGGGGCCGCTTCATCACGCTGAGCGATCCCGACGGCAACCGCTGGACCCTGCAGGAGCTGCCCGCCTGGTCGCAGGGCGCGCAGGCGCAGGCGTAGGCCGGGGTCGGCGCGCCCGCGTCGCCGCGGCGACGGCGGCCATGCGCTCCCTCGGGGCGGACGAAGGCGGATGCCGCGCCGCGCCCACGCGCGTAGGCTGCATGCATGTCCGACCTCTCGCGCTATCTGCCGCTCTCGAACCGGCCGACGCACGACGAGTCCGCCGTGACGACCACGTGGAACGTCGAGCTCGCCGACGTGCTCGGCGCACTCACCGCCGCGCTCGCGCCGCTGCCCGACGCCGCGTGGGCGAGCGCGAGCCGCCGCCCGGACTGGAGCGTGAACGAGGTCGTCGCGCACCTCGCGTGGCGACTCTCGACCTCCCGGCGCGAACGCTGGCGCACGAGCGCCCGGTCGCTCGCCGAGCAGGGCTTCAGCGCCGCGGCCGCCGAGCTCGCGATCGCGCGTCGCGCCGCGGCATCCGCCGACGGTTCGCCCACCGCGCTCGTCGCGGCCCTCGCCCGACTGCGGGATGCCACGGCCGCCGGCAACGACGATGACACCGTGCAGACCGGTATCGGCGCCCTCGCCGAGGCCGTCATCGCGGCCGTCGACGTCGCGGCCTCGATCGGCGTGCCGATCGCAGTGCCCGAGCGCGCCTCAGGGGCCGTGGCCCTGCGCCGTGCCCTCGAGGCCCCCACCGAGATCAAGGCCGTGACCCGCGGCTGCACGCTCGCCGCGACCGACGCCGACTGGAGCTTCGGACACGGGCCCGTGCTGCAGGGCACGGCCGCCGAGATCCTGCTCTTCCTCTACGGCCGCAGCGACACCGCACCGCGCCCCGCGCCCAAGGCCTGACAGGCGAGGGTCGGCCGCGCCCGACGCGCACCGACCGCGGCGGGCTGCCCGCGGCATCCGCTCGCCCTGCGCACGACGAAGGGGCGGATGCCGCAGCATCCGCCCCTTCGTTCAGGTCACGCCGTGAGGCTCGGCCTCACTCAACGACCGCCGGAGCGACGACGGTTGTAGACGTCGAAGGCGACCGCGAGCAGCAGCACGAGGCCCTTGACGACCTGCTGCCACTCGATGCCGATGCCCATGATCGACATGCCGTTGTTCAGCACGCCGATGATCAGACCACCGATGATCGCGCCGCCGATGGTGCCGACACCGCCCTGCACCGCCGCGCCGCCGATGAAGGCCGCCGAGATCGCCTCGAGCTCGAAGCCGTCACCGGCCTTCGGACCTGCGAGGTTCAGGCGGGCCGTGAAGATGAGGCCGGCGAGCGCGGCGAGCGTGCCCATGTTGACGAACAGCCAGAAGTCGACGCGACGCGTCTTGATGCCCGAGAGCTCCGCCGCGTGTCGGTTGCCGCCGATCGCGTAGATGTGACGGCCGAAGACCGTGCGGTTCATGACCACGCCGTAGACGAGGATCAGCACCGCGAGGATGATCAGCGTGATCGGGATGCCCTTGTACTGTGCCAGCGAGTAGGCGAAGTAGCCGATCGCGGCCGAGATGAGGACCAGCTTGATGACGAACCACACGAGGGGCTCGACATCCTGGCCGTACTTCGCACGACCGCGGCGCGTGCGCACCTGCTGCACGATGAGCGCGATGATCGCGATCGCACCGACGCCGAGCGTCAGGGGATCGATCTCGAACTCGCCGAACAGGTCGGTGAGGAAGCCGTTGCCGAGGGCACGGTACTCGGCCGGGAACGAGCCGATGTTCGCGTTGCCGAGCACGACGAGCGCGAGGCCGCGGAAGATGAGCATGCCGGCCAGCGTCACGATGAACGCCGGGATGCCGACGAACGCGATCCAGAAGCCCTGCCAGACGCCGACGAGCGCGCCGATGCCGAGCGAGAGGATCACCGACAGCCACCACGGCAGGCCCCACTGCACGGCGAACACGCCCGAGCAGGCGCCGACGAAGGCGGCGACCGAACCGACCGACAGGTCGATGTGGCCCGCGATGATGACCATCACCATGCCGATGGCGAGAACGAGGATGTACCCGTTCTGCACCACGAGGTTGGAGATGTTCTGCGGGCGCAGCAGGATGCCATCCGTGAGGATGGCGAACAGCACGACCACCGCGATGAGCGCGATGAAGATGCCGTTCTTACCGAGGTCTGCCAGCACGTGGCTGATGCGCTCGGTGAACTTGTTGGTCGGCGGGTTCACGTTGCCGCCGGCCTGGATCGACTCGGTGGTCGGGACCTGAGATGGGTTGGACATGGGGTCTCCTGTGATTCGCGCGCGCCCGGGCGTCAGCGCGGCTTTTCCATGGTCATGAGCTTGAGCATCGACTCGGGCGTAGCCTCGGCGATGGGGAGCTCGCCGGTGATACGACCCTCGGAGAGGGCGTACACGCGGTCGCAGATGCCGAGCAGTTCGGGCAGCTCGGACGAGATGACGATGATGCCCTTGCCCTGCGCGGCGAGCTTGTTGATGATCGTGTAGATCTCGTACTTGGCACCGACGTCGATGCCTCGCGTGGGCTCATCGAGGATGAGCACGTCGGGGTCGGAGTAGATCCACTTCGACAGCACGACCTTCTGCTGGTTGCCGCCCGAGAGCTTGCCGGTCTTCACCAGGACGTTGGGCGCCTTGATGTTCATCGACTGCTTGAACTCGGTGGCGACCTTGTACTCCTCGTTGTCGTGCACGAGGCCGAACCTCTCGAGCTTCTTCAGCGACGCCATCGAGATGTTGCGCTTGATGTCCTCGATGAGGTTCAGGCCGTACGTCTTGCGGTCCTCGGTCGCGTACGCGATGCCCTGGTCGATGGCCTCGGAGACCGTTCGGGTCTTGATCTCCTTGCCGCGCAGGAACACCTTGCCCGAGATGCGCGAGCCGTAGCTCTGGCCGAACAGGCTCATCGCGAACTCGGTGCGTCCGGCGCCCATGAGGCCGGCGATGCCGACGATCTCGCCGGCGCGCACGTTGAGGTTGACGTTGTCGACCACGACGCGCGAGGGGTCCTGGGGGTGGTGCGCCGTCCAGTCCTCGACCCGGAGCAGTTCGTCGCCGAGGTTCGGGGTGTGGTCGGGGTACCGGTGCTCGAGGTCACGGCCGACCATGTCCTTGATGATGCGGTCCTCCGTCACCTCCTGCTTCGCGATCGTCTCGATCGTCTTGCCGTCGCGGATGACCGTGACGGAGTCGGCGACCTTCTTGATCTCGTTGAGCTTGTGGCTGATGATGATCGACGTGATGCCCTGCCCCTTCAGGTGCAGGATCAGGTCGAGCAGGTGATCGGAGTCCTCGTCGTTCAGCGCGGCGGTGGGCTCGTCGAGGATGAGGAGCTTCACCTCCTTCGAGAGCGCCTTCGCGATCTCGACGAGCTGCTGCTTGCCGACGCCGATGTCCATGATCTTGGTCGTCGGGTTCTCGCGGAGGCCGACGCGAGCGAGGAGCTTCGACGCCTCGAAGTTCGTCTTGTTCCAGTCGATGAGCCCGCCGCGGCCCTTCAACTCGTTGTTGAGGAAGATGTTCTCGGCGATCGACAGGTACGGGCTGAGCGCGAGTTCCTGGTGGATGATGACGATGCCCTTGGCTTCGCTGTCCGTCAGGTCCTTGAACTCGACCGTCTCGTTCTCGAAGACGATGTCGCCGTCATAGGTGCCGTGGGGGTAGACGCCGGAAAGCACCTTCATCAGCGTGGACTTGCCCGCGCCGTTCTCACCGCAGATCGCGTGGACTTCGCCGCGCTCGACCTCGATGGTCACGTTGGACAGTGCCTTCACGCCGGGGAAGGTCTTCGTGATGCCGCGCATCTCGAGAATGTTGGTGGTCATATTCGCTCCTGCTTCATCGCCGGTGCCCTGTCGGACGCGGATGCCGCGGCCGGACCTGAGGCGAGACTACTCCCGCCCCAGGCTCCGGCCGCGTCATCCCATCAGCGGGTCAACCCGGTTGGGTCGATCAGCCCTTGATTTCCTCTTCGGTCCAGTAGCCGCTGTCGACCAGGACCTCGGTGATGTTGTCCTTGACGACGATCTGCGACTCGAGCAGGTACGAGGGGACGACCTTCACGCCGTTGTCGTAGTCGGTCTCGTTGTTGACCTCGACGTCGTCGCCGTTCAGGATCGCGGCGGCCATGTTCACGGCGACCTCTGCCAGCTGGCGGGTGTCCTTGAAGATGGTCGCGTACTGCTCACCCGAGTTGATCGCCTTGACCGAGTCGAGCTCGGCGTCCTGGCCCGAGATGATCGGCCAGCCCTCGCCGACCGTGTACCCGGCGTCGGTCAGAGCCGAGATGATGCCGCGCGAGAGGCCGTCGTACGGGGAGAGCACGGCGTTGACCGTCGAGCCGTCGGAGTACGTCGAGGTCAGGATGTTCTCCATGCGCTCCTGAGCGACCTCGCCGTCCCAGCGGAGGGTTGCAGCCTGCTCGAACTCGGTCTGACCCGACTTGACGACGAGGGTGCCGTCATCGATCAGCGGCTGGAGCGTGTCGATCGCGCCGTTCCAGAAGAACGTGGCGTTGTTGTCGTCGGGCGAACCGGCGAACAGCTCGATGTTGAACGGACCGGCGGGTGCGTCGGCAGCCGGCGCGCCCTCGAGGTCGGTCAGGCCGAGGCCGTTCAGCAGCGAGGTGGCCTGCTGCACGCCGACGACGTAGTTGTCGAACGAGGCGTAGTAGTCCACGTTCTCGGAGTCGCGGATGAGGCGGTCGTAGGCGATGACCGGGATGTCGGCGTCAGCCGCGTCCTGGAGCACCTGCGAGAGCGTGGTGCCGTCGATCGACGCGATGATCAGGGCCTCTGCACCCTTGGTGATCATGTTCTCGATCTGCGAGACCTGCGTGGGGATGTCGTCCTCTGCGTACTGCAGGTCGACCTTGAAGCCCTGGTCCTCGAGCTGCGCCTTGACGGCGTCGCCGTCCTGGATCCAGCGCTCGGAGCTCTTGGTCGGCATCGCGACGCCGATCAGGCCGCCGTCGCCGCCGCCGTCGCCGCTCCCGCTGTCGCCGGAGCCGCCCGAGCACGCCGCGAGTGCGAGCATGGAAGCTGCCGCCATCGTTGCGAGAAGCACCTTCTTCGTGTTCTTCACGGTGTTTCCTTTCACTGTGTCATTCATGGACGTCATCGTCTTGGTGACAGTCGGAGCGGCGGTGTCCATGAACGCCGCTCCCCCGCGACACCCGAGAAACGGATGCCGCAAGCTTGTGTTGTTGAGTTGTGCGCCGTCGGCGCGGGTCGTGCTCTGGTCTGCGCCGTCAGGCCCGTGAGGGTGTTCGTCGGGCGTCGGTGCTCTGTCCGTAGACGTTCTGGTACCGGTCGTACAACCGGTCGATCGAGTCCTGCGGGATCGGCACCAACGGGCCCGCCTCACGCGCCAGGTGCACCGTGCGCGCGACATCCTCGACCATCACCGCAGCCTTGACCGCATCCTTCGCCGACGTGCCGATCGTGAACGGGCCGTGGTTGGCCATCAACACCGCACGCGAGCGATGCCCCGACAGGGTCTCCACGATGCCCCGACCGATCGAGTCATCACCGATGATCGCGAACGGACCCACCGGAATCGGACCGCCGAACTCATCGGCCATCGCCGTGATCACGCACGGGATCTCCTCATTGCGTGCCGCCCACGCCACCGCATACGTCGAATGCGTGTGCACCACACCACCGACCTCGGGCATGTTCCGATACACGTACGCATGCGCCGCCGTATCGCTCGACGGGCTGCGCTCGGCACCAGGCGTGCCCTCGATCACATTGCCGTCCAGATCGCACAGGATCATGTTCTCCGGCGCCAGATCGTCATAGCTCACACCCGACGGCTTGATCACGAACAACTCAGCACCCGGAACCCGACCACTGACATTGCCACCCGTCCACACCACCAGGCCGTACCGCGTCAACTCGGCATGCAGCTTCGCCACCTCGGTACGCACACGCGCGATGGCGACTTCGAGCTGGGGTCCATAGCTGCTCACGCGGTCACCGCCACTCGGGCAGCGCCGGCGAGGCGGTCGGAGACGGCAGGTCGCGCGGGGTCGTTCACGGTCGCACGGGAGCGCACTCCGGAGGATGCTCCGAGAGGGTGCAGGTCGCCGTGGTTCACGTGCTGACTCCTTCGTCGATGGTGGGGCGGGTGCCGTGGTCTTCGAGAGCGGCGTCATGTGCCAGATCAATGTGACCGTTCACATGGCGACACTCATGTTAGCCCCACGTCGCCTCGACCTGTCAACTCGACCGAGTCACGGATCGGTAACAGCCTGTTCATCCGAACGCCGTCTCGTCGAGCACGCCGGAATTCCGCCTCACACGCGAGGAATCCGCGCAATACCCCGGATGGGGGGCGTTTCCCGCGTACCCGACGCACGCTCGGACCTGGTTCGGACTCCGTACCAGCGAGGGCGTGCGGCGTCGCGCGCGGGCTCCGCCGTCATGTGACCGTCACATGTGTGACGGTCACATTCTCGGCCGTACGTGCATAATGAGGGCAGCGAGGCGTGTGACCGTGCACATGCCTGCCACAACACGAACGAGGAAGTGACCGTGTCAGACGAGCCGTCGAAAGGCCGCGCGCCCAGCATCCGAGACGTCGCGCGCTTGGCCGGCGTCTCGCATCAGACCGTCTCGCGAGTGCTCAACCACCATCCGAGCATCCGTCCCGAGACGAAGCAGCGCGTGCTCGACGTCATGGAGCAGGTGCAGTACCAGCCGAACCGCGCGGCCCGGGCGCTCGTCACGAGCCGCTCCCACACCATCGGCATCCTCTCGTCGCAGAGCACGCAGTACGGTCCTGCGTCGAGCATCACCGCCATCGAGGCGGCCGCGCGCGAGGCCGGCTACTGGGTCAGCACGGCCAACATCGACGCATCCGACGACCGCTCGGTCGCCGACGGACTCGCGCACCTGCTCGCCCAGGGCGTCGAGGGCCTGGTGGTCATCGCCCCGCAGGCGCGCGTGTTCGACACCCTCGCGCAGCGGTCGATCGAGGTGCCGTACGTGAGCCTCCAGTCGACCGGGCAGGACCCCGACCACACGCTCTCGGTCGACCAGATCGCCGGGGCGCGACTGGCCACCCGCCACCTCATCGAGCTCGGCCACCGCAACATCTACCACCTGACCGGCCCGCAGGACTGGATCGAGGCCGAGGCGCGCATGCGCGGGTTCCTCGACGAGATGAGCGCGAGCGACGTGCCGACGACGGCGCCGATCCTCGGCGACTGGACCGCGGACTTCGGGTACTACGCCGGCCGCGAGCTGCTCACCGTGCGCGACTTCACGGCGATCTTCTCGTCGAACGACCAGATGGCGCTCGGCCTGATGCACGCGATCCGCGACGCCGGGCTCGAGATCCCGCGCGACGTCTCGATCGTCGGATTCGACGACATCCCCGAGGCCGCGCACTTCTGGCCGCCGCTCACGACCGTGCGCCAGGACTTCGCCGAGCTCGGCCGTCGATGCGTCGCGCTGCTGCTCGGCGGCGATCCCGCAGCCGCCGAGCACCGCGATGCGATCGTGCCGGAGCTCGTCGTGCGCGCGTCGACGGGTCGCCCCGCCTTCTGAGCTCAGCCCCTGGCGGCGCCCGGCGGGCGCACGCGGCCAGCGATCACGAGGCCGACGATCGCGATGCCCACGGTGACGGCGAAGTCCGCCGTGAACGCGCCGGCACCGACCGCCGAGGACACGAGCGCCGTGACGGCGAGCGCGATCGACGCGCCGAGCGACTCGGAGATCGTGAGCGCGGCGCTGTTGAAGCCCTGCTCGTCGCGCTTGGACTGCGCGAGCACCGACACCGAGAATCTCGGGTACATGAATCCCATGGACGCGCCGGCGAGCGCCCACGCCACGAAGGCGATGGCGGGCGGCAGGGTGAACGCGGCCACCGCGAGCACGACGACGAGCGCGACCACGAGCGCGAGCGCGCCGATCTCGACCGCGCGGGTGTCGCTGACTCGGTGGGTGAGGCGCCCCTGCAGCCACGAGGCCGCGGCCCACGTGACCCCCGCGCCCGTGAGCACGACGCCCGCGAGGCTCGGCGACATCTCGTAGTTCTCGATGAAGAGGTACGGCAGGTAGACCTCGCTGCCGAAGAAGGCACCGGCGACGACGAACTTGACCGCGACCGTCGCGGGCATGCCGCGTGCGGCATGCAATGCTCCAGGCGGCAGCAATGGGCGAGCGGCGAACGCCGCGACGGCGATGCCGAGCCCGGCGGCGATCCATCGCCAGGGGTCGTCGAGCTCCTTCGCGAGCGACACGGCGAGTGCGGCGGCGGCCGTGAGCGTCGCCCAGCCGACGCGACCGAGGCTCCACGGCACCGACGCGTCGCCCTGCACGAGATCGCGCACCCGCAGGATCGGCGGCACCATCATGGCCGCAGCGGGCACGACGATCACGATGACGCCCAGGAAGACCCAGTGCCAGCTGAACGTCTCGGCGACGACGCCGGCCAGCGCCGGCCCGACGATGGAGGGGATCACCCAGGCCGCGGCGAACCCGGCGAACACCCGGGCGCGCAGCGCCTCGGGGTAGGCGCGCGCGACGATCACGTAGAGCGGCACGATGACGGCCGCGCCGCTCAGTCCGTGCACGAAGCGCCCGATGATGAAGACCGTCATGTCGGTCGCCGTGCCCGCGATCACGAGGCCGACGACGAAGAGGGCGGCCGCCGTGATGAGCGAGGGCAGCGGGCCGGAGCGGTCGGTCCAGTTGCCCGCGAGCACCATGCCGATGATGCCGGCGGCCAGCGGCACGGCGAAGGCGAGCGCGAACAGCGACTCGCCGTCGAGGTCGCGCACGACCAGCGGCATGATCGTGGTCACGGCCATCGCCTCGAACGCCGCGAGGAAGATCGTCGCGAACATGCCGATCGAGAGCCACGTGTAGGGCGCAGAGAGCGGGCCCTTCGCGTCGGGCAGCCGGGAATGGGCATCGTGGCGGTCGCCCTCGGGCTCGGGCGCGTCGACGGTGTCGACCAGCCGCTCGTGAGCGGCGGCGCCATGAACCGACGCCTCGTGGACGGATGCCTCAGCCGACGTGTACGCCTCGGCCGCCGGAGCCAGCGAGTGCTCGCTCGACTCGATCTCGTCGTTCGCAGCCTCGTCGCCCGTTGATCGCATCACTCGATCGAGCCTACGACGAACCGCCGACGTCGGGGTCGCCCGCGGTTCCCGACGCCGGTGTCATCCGCCGTGCGAGCCGCAGCCGCGAGCCGCGATCAGAGTTCTTCGTGCGTGTCGGGGTCGGCACCCCAGATGCGGCCGCGCTCGAGCCCGGCGATCGCGGCGACGTCGGCCTCGCTCAGCTCGAACGAGAACACGTCGAGGTTCGCCCGGCGTCGGTCGGCCTGCGACGACTTCGGGATCGGAACCGAGCCGAGCTGCACGTGCCAGCGCAGCACGACCTGCGGCACGGACCGCCCGAGCCGGGCGGCGATCTCGGCGAGCACGGGCTCGTTCAGCAGGTCGCTCTTGCGGCCGAGCGGGCTCCAGCTCTCGGTGCGGATGTCGTGCTCGGCGTGATAGGCGCGAAGCTCCTGCTGCGAGAAGTACGGGTGCAGCTCGACCTGGTTCACGACGGGGACGACGCCCGTCTCCCCCTCGAGGCGGTCGAGCATCGGCGCGGTGAAGTTCGAGACGCCGATCGAGCGCACGAGCCCCTTCTCGCGCAGGCGGATCATCGCCTTCCAACTGTCGACGTACCTGTCGACGCTGGGGTTGGGCCAGTGGATGAGGTAGAGATCGACCCAGTCGAGGTCGAGTCGGGCGCGCGACTCCTCGAAGCTCGCGAGGGTCTCGTCGAATCCATGGTGGCGGCCGGGCAGCTTGGTGGCGACGACGAGGTCGCTGCGGTCGACGCCGGAGCGACGGATCGCCTCACCGACGACGTCCTCGTTGCCGTAGTTGTAGGCCGTGTCGAGCAGGCGATAGCCGTCGCCGATGGCGTCGGAGATCGCCTCGACGCCGCTCTGCTCGTTGAGCCCGTAGGTGCCGAGGCCGATCGCGGGAATGGTGTTTCCGTCGCGCAGCGCGTAGGAGGGGAGGCTCATCCTCCCATCCTCACCCACGCGGGCGGCAGATGCCACAACGCCACAGCGAACGTCGCCCGATCGGGCGCTCGGGCTACCCTGCCGGCGGCACCTCGGCGAAGGCGCGCACGGGGAAGGTGCCGAAGCCCTCGACGCGCGGCGGCACGGCCGTGAAGCGCGCACCGCGAACGGGCACCCGCTCGAGCGCGGTGAGGTGCTCGACCACGTGGATGCCCGCCTCGAGCAGCAGCGAGTGCGCGGGCCGCTCGCCGCCCGACTCGGTGTCGTCGATGTTCAGCGCGTCGATGCCGACGAGCGCGACGCCCGCGGCGACGAGGTGGCGCGCCCCCGCCTCGGTGAGGAACGGCGAGCCGTGACCGTACTCGGGGGTTCCGAAGTGGCGGTCGAATCCGGTGTGCAGCAGCACCGCGGTGCCGCGGAGGTCGCGGTCGAAGAACACCTCGGCCGGGATGCCGCGGCTCGCCGAGTCCGTGAGCCGGAAGACCTCGGCCGGCAGCCCGACGAGGGTCGCGAGTTCGAGGCTCGCCAGGTCTCCCCCGTCGACGTAGCGATGGAACGGGCTGTCGAGGTAGGTGCCCGTGTTGCCCGCCATCGCGATGACGTCGATCTCGAACTCGGTGCCCGGCGCGTAGACGCCGCGTGAGGCCTCGCGCGTGAGGTGGGGCGTGATGACGGGCGCGGGGATTCCGGGATAGGTCACGAGTCCGGCGCGGATCGGGTGGCTGAGGTCGACCAGGTCGCCGCGGCCCGGTGCGGCTCCGGCCGCCGTCTCGGCCGCGACCCCGCGTGATCCGCGGTGGGCCTCCTCGACGATCTCGAGGTTCCCCAGGCGCACGCTGCCGACGAGCGTGAGCCCCAGGTGGCGCACCAGCAGCTCGGCGATCTCGGCCTCGGTCAGGTCGGCCGCCGGCAGGTCGAGGCGGAACGCCTCGGCGCGCAGGCCTCCCCCGTTCGCGAACGCGATGTCGGCGTCGAAACGGGCGCGGTACTCGGTCATGCGGGGTGCTCCTCGGGGGTCGGGACGGCAGCGGATGCCTCGGGGTCGGGGCCGGCGACGGGGCCGACGACGGGCCGTCGACCTCGGATGCGCCGCACGATGGTGACGACGACGGCGGCGAGCGCGAGCACGACCGGCACGAGCAGGTTCTGCCAAGCCAGCACGAGCAGGCCGGCGGTCATGATCGTCGCGACGACGGCGAGCCACCAGCCGAACGACCAGCGCTTCAGCAGCAGGGTGGCGGCGAGCATCCCGGCGGCGTAGATCGCGACCATGTTGCTCGTGTGGATGAGGATGAACCCGGTGAGGTCGAGGTCGTTGAGGAGCATGAGCCCGAAGTAGCCGAGGATCAGCACGCCCGTGAGGGCGAGCGCTCGGCGAGGCACCTGGCCGTCGGCGGCGCCCTTCGCGAAGAACCGCGGGAGGTCGCCGTCGCGCCCGAGCGCGGCGCCGAGCTTGCCGAAGGCGGGCAGGTACGCGTTCATGACGCCGAGGGTGACGATCGCCGCGACGATCGCGACGAGGACGGGTCCGATGCCGGGCGCGGTGCTCTCGACGAGGTCGAGCAGCGGCACCTGCCCCTCGCCCGCGCGGTCGCCGAGGACGGCGACGGTGACGAACTGCAGGGCGAGGTAGCCGGCGCCCACGACGACGACCGCGATGCCGGTCGCGAGCGGGATGATCTTGCGCGGGTTCCTGAACTCGCCGGCGATGTGGGTGCCGACCTCCCAGCCGGCGAACGCCCACACGAACAGGCTGATGGCGACGCCGACGCCGCCCCAGCCGTTCGGCAGGAACGGCGTGAAGTTGGACGCATCGACCGCCGGGACGGTGACGGCGACCACGCCGACCACGACCGCCACGAGGAGCCCGGTGAGCACGAACTGCACCCAGCCGGCGACGCGCACGCCGAACCAGTTCACGATGAACGGCGGCACGAAGACCGCGAACCCGATGATCGGCACCGCCGAGCGGTCGACGCCGAGCACCGCCACCACGTACTCGCCGCCGAGCACGGCGAGGACGGGCGCCCCGATGCAGACGCCGAAGAAGAACCAGTACCCCGCCATGCGCGCCGCGGTATCGCCCAGGGCGCGGCGCACGTAGCTCGCGACGCCGCCCGCGTCGGGGTAGCGCGAGGCGAGCGCGGCGAACGTGCCGGCGAGCGGGATGGAGAGCACGAGCACGACGGCGACCGCGACGATCGAGGCGGGTCCGGCAGCCGCGGCGGCGAGGCCGGGCAGCACGAGGATGCCCGTGCCGAGCACGCTCGCGATGTAGAGGGCCGTGCCCTGCACGAGCCCGAGGCTGCCGTGGTGCGGCGTGCGATCGTCCGTCGCCGCGGCCTGCGCGACCGCGCTCGCGGCGGGTGCGGCGTCGGCCGCCACGGTGGTCTGGTTCGAAGTCACCCGCTCATTCTGGAGCATCCCTCCGCCGGGCGCGGCTGGCAGGAATGACACTCTTCATCGATTTCGTGCCAACGCCTCACGCGCCGCGAACCTGCGCGACCGCGGCCTCCCGATCGATGAAGTTCGTGAGCTCCCCGATCGAGCTCATGAGCGGCGCCGGGAACACGACGAGCGTGTTCTTGTCGACGCCGACCTCGACGAGCGTCTGCAGCGTGCGCAGCTGCAGGGCGAGCGGATGCGACATCATCGTGTCGCTCGCGACGCCGAGCTGCACCGCCGCGAGCGACTCGCCCTCGGCGGCGATGATCTTCGCCCGCTTCTCGCGCTCGGCCTCCGCCTGCTTCGCCATGGCGCGCTTCATCGAGTCCGGCAGGAGGATGTCCTTCAGCTCGACGAGGGTCACCTCGACGCCCCAGTCGAGCGTCGTGACATCCAGGATCTCGCGGATGTTCGCGTTGAGCGCGGCCGTGTCCGCGAGCGTCTCGTCGAGGTGATGCTGCCCGACGACCCGGCGGAGCGTGGTCTGGGCGATCTGCTCGATCGCGGACTTCACGCTCTCGATCGCGATCACCGACCTCACGGCGTCCGCCACCCGGTAGTACGCCACGGCCGACACCCCGACGGTGACGTTGTCCTTCGTGATGATGCCCTGCGACTGGATCGGGAGCGTCACGATGCGCAGCGACACCTTGGTCATCACGTCGACGATCGGGATGATGAACCGGATTCCCGGCTCGCGCACGCTCTGCAGCCGGCCGAAGCGCAGCACGACCCCCCGCTCGTACTGCTTCACGATCTTGACCGACATGAAGAAGAGGACGATCGCGAGGACGCCGACGATGATCAGGGTGACGATGAGGGCAACCATGGGAGTTCATCTCCTGAGACGCCGGTGACGTGCCGCGCGCCTGCTCCCATTCTCCCACCGCGCGCCCCCGAGGTCGCCGTGAACCCGGAGTCGCCCGGTCGGTGGGCAGGAGCCGGGCGGATGCCGCGACGGCCGCCCGCGGCATCCGACGCCCTCGAGGCGCGCAGCGCTACAGGCGGCCGAGCGCCTCGTCGATGTCGGCCAGCAGGTCGTTCGCGTCCTCGATGCCGACCGACAGGCGCACGATCGACTCGGCGACCTCGGCCTCGGTGCCGCGCACCGAGGCATGCGTCATCGCCCACGGGTGGTTCACGAGCGACTCGACGCCGCCCAACGACTCGGCGAGCTGGAACAGCGTCGTCGACTCCGCGAACCGACGGGCCGCCTCGCCGCCGCCGGCCAGATCGATCGAGAGCATGCCGCCGAAGCCCGACATCTGGCGTGCCGCGAGTTCGTGCCCCTCGTGCGATTCGAGGCCCGGGTAGTACACGCGTGCGATGCCGTCGTGCTCGGCGAGCCGCTCGGCGATGAGCTGGGCGGTGGCGCTGTGGCGCTCCATGCGGATGCCGAGGGTCTTGATGCCGCGTGTCGTGAGGAACGCGTCGAACGGGCCCGAGACGGCGCCAGCCGCGAACTGCGTGAACGTCACCTGCTCGGCGAGCTCCTCCTGCCCCGGGGCGAACACGAGCGCGCCGCCGACCACGTCGGAGTGGCCGCCGAGGTACTTCGTCGTCGAGTGCACCACGACCTGCGCGCCGAGCGCGATCGGCTGCTGCAGCGCCGGCGTCGCGAACGTGTTGTCGACCACGACGAGCGCGCCGGCCTCGGCGCCGAGGGCGGCGAGGGCGGCGATGTCGGTGATCTTCATGAGCGGGTTCGAGGGCGTCTCGATCCAGAGCACCTTCGTGGCCCCCGGCTCGATCGCCGCGCGCACCGCGTCGAGGTCGCCCAGGTCGACCGTGCTGTGCCGCACGCCCCAGGCGCCGTGCACCTTGCGGATGAGCCGGTGCGTGCCGCCGTACACGTCGTTGCCGACCACCACGTGGTCGCCCGGCGCGAGCACCGTGCGCAGCAGCGCGTCTTCGGCGGCGAGGCCCGAGGCGAACGAGAGGCCCCGGATGCCGCGCTCCAGCGCCGCGAGCTGGGTCTCGAGTGCGGTGCGGGTCGGGTTGCCGCCGCGCGAGTACTCGTAGCCCTCGCGCAGGCCGCCGATGCCGTCCTGCACGTAGGTCGAGGTGAGGTAGACGGGCGGGATCACCGCGCCCGTCGTGGGGTCGAACGCCTGGCCGGCGTGGATCGCGAGCGTGTCGAAGCCGGCGCGGTCGGAGATGTTCATCGTGACATCCGTTTCTGGTTCAAGTCTGCGTCTGGGGGTCTTCGGGGGCGAGGCCGGCGGGTGCGCGGCGTCGCCGGTGGCGGGTTCGCGGCATCCGTCGGTCGGTGCGGCGGATGCCGGCGGCTACGCCGAGAGGTAGGTGAGCAGGTCGGTGCGCGTGATGACGCCGAGCGCCTTGCCGCCGTCGGTCACGAGCATCGCCTGCGCGTCGGCGAACGCGGCGCGGGCGACGGAGACCGGCTCGTTGACGCCGATGAGCGGCAGCTGGTCGCCGACCACGCCCGCGACCTCGTCGGTGAGCTTCACCTTGCCGGTGAACACGAGGTCGAGCAGCACGTCCTCACTGATCGTGCCCTTCACCTCGCCGAGCACCACGGGCGGCTCGGCCGAGAGCACGAGCACCTGCGAGACGCCGGTCGTGGCCATCACGTCGATCGCCTCGCGCACGCTGTCGTTCGGGTGCACGTACACGAGCGGCGCCGTGCGGTCGGCCTTCGTGGCCAGCACGTCGGCGATCGTGTGGCCCTCTGGCGCATTCGAGAAGCCGTAGGCGCGCATCCACTTGTCGTTGAAGATCTTGCCGAGGTACCCGCGGCCGCCGTCGGGCAGCAGCACGACGAAGACGTCGTCGGGCGAGGCGTCCTTCGCCGCCCGGAGCGCGGCCGCGACCGCCATGCCGCTGGAGCCGCCGACGAGCAGCCCCTCCTCGCGGGCGAGCCGCCTCGTCATCTCGAACGCGTCGCGGTCGGAGACGGCGAGGACCTCGTGCGGCACCTCGGGGTCGAACGTCTCGGGCCACATGTCCTCGCCGACGCCCTCGACGAAGTAGGGCCGACCGGTGCCGCCCGAGTACACCGAGCCCTCGGGGTCGGCGCCGATCACGCGCACCCGGTCTCCCGACACCTCGCGAAGGTACCGGCCGGTGCCGGTGATCGTGCCGCCCGTGCCGATGCCGGCGACGAAGTGCGTGACGCGGCCCTCGGTGTCGGCCCAGATCTCGGGGCCCGTGGTCTCGTAGTGCGAGCGCGGACCGTTCGGATTCGCGAACTGGTTCGGCTTGTAGGCGCCCGGCGTCTCGCGCACGATGCGGTCGGAGACGCTGTAGTACGACTCGGGGCCGTCGGGCGCGACCGAGGTCGGCGTCACGACCACCTCGGCGCCGTAGGCCGTGAGCACGTTGCGCTTCTCCTCGCCGAACTTGTCGGGCACGACGAAGATGCAGCGGTAGCCGCGCTGCTGGGCGACGAGCGCGAGGCCCACGCCCGTGTTGCCCGAGGTCGGCTCGACGATCGTGCCGCCGGGCTTCAGCAGGCCGTCGCGCTCGGCCGCCTCGATCATGCGCGAGGCGATGCGGTCCTTGACCGACCCGCCGGGGTTCAGGTACTCGAGCTTCACGAGCACGGTCGCCTCGGTGGCGCCCTCGACCACGTGGTTGAGCTTCACGAGCGGCGTGTTGCCGACGAGGTCGACGATGGATGCTGCGTACTTCATTGGAGGGTTCTCCCCTGGGTGTCGTCATCGTGGTGCGCCGTGCGAGACCCGCTTGGCGGGCGCAGGGCGCGAGAGGTCATGGTCGGTCTGAGCGACGACAACAACAACACGTGAGCAGCACGAGAGACACCCTACCCTGCGGCCGCCTGGCTCGCTCGCCGACGTTTGTCGCGCGCCGTGCCCGCCGCGAACACGGCCTCGGAGTCCTCGAGCGCCATGCCCTTCGTCTCTGGCACCTTCCAGAGCACGAAGATGAACGAGAGCACCGCGAAGCCCGCGTACATGGAGTAGGTCCAGAACAGCGAGAACTCCGACAGCGCCGGGAACGAGACCGTGATGAGGAAGTTCGCGATCCACTGCGCCGCGGCCGCGAGGCCGAGTGCGCGTCCGCGGATGCTGTTCGGGAAGATCTCGCCGAGCAGCACCCACACGAGCGGCCCCCACGAGAAGCCGAACGCGACCACGAAGAGGTTCGCGGCGACGAGCGCGATCGGACCCCATGCGCCCGGAAGGCTCACCTCGCCGTCGACGGTCACCGAGTTCGCGAACGCGATCGCCATCGTGGCGAGCGTCACCGCCATGCCCGTGGAGCCGATGAGCAGCAGTGGGCGCCGGCCGACCTTGTCGACGAGGGCGATCGCGATGAAGGTCACCACGATGTTCGTCACCGACGTGAACACGCTGATCGTGAAGGAGTCGGACTCGTCGAACCCGACGGCCTTCCAGAGCGTCGTCGAGTAGTAGAAGATCACGTTGATGCCGACGAACTGCTGGAACACCGACAGCAGGATGCCGATCCACACGATGCCCTTGAGTCCCAGCACCGGACCGCGCAGCGTGCCCTGCGACTCGGCGACCTGGTCCTTGTGCAGGGATCCGGTGATGTCGGCGACGGCCTTCGCCGGGTCGGGGGTGCCGATGCGCTCGAGCACCTCCTCGGCCTGCTTCTCGCGACCGGCCTTGACCAGGTAGCGCGGCGACTCGGGCAGCAGCAGGGCGATCACGCCGTAGACGATCGACGGCACCGCGCACGCGATGAACATCCACCGCCACGCCTCGAGGCCGAACCAGAACGGCTGGTCGGCGCCGCCCGCCGCCGCCGCGAACAGCGAGTCGGAGAGCAGGGCTGCGAAGATGCCGAAGACGATCGCGAGCTGCTGCAGGGACGCGAGCCGGCCGCGGATCGCGCTCGGAGAGATCTCGGCGATGTAGGCGGGCGCCACGACCGACGCGATGCCGATGCCGACGCCGCCGAGTACGCGCCAGATGATCAGGTCGACGACGCCGAAGGCGAAACCGGCACCGAGCGAGGAGACGAGGAAGAGCACGGCGCCGATGATCATCACCGGGATGCGGCCGAAGCGGTCGGCCAGGCGGCCGGCGAGCTCGGCACCGAGCGCGCAACCCAGCAGCGCGCTCGCGACCGCGAACCCGGTCACCGCCGCGGAGAGCGCGAACTCGTCTTGGATGGCGTCGACCGCGCCGTTGACCACCGAGGAGTCGAACCCGAAGAGGAATCCGCCGACCGCGCCCGCCGCGGCGAGCCCGATGACCTTCCGGTTCACGCCCTTCGGCAACTGCTGCGCATCGCTCTTGGCATTGCTCATCGGATCCCCCTCGCCCTCATCGGCGTTCCCCGGCCGTCCTGCCGAGCCTACCGCCAACCCTGGCTCGTGGGCACGTGCTCCTGCTGCCGGTAGAGCGACGCGTAGACGCTGTCGACCGCGACGAGCTCGGCGTGCGTGCCGCGCTCGACGATGCGCCCGGCGACCACGACGAAGATGACGTCGGCCGCGACGACCGTCGAGAGCCGGTGCGCGATCGCGATCGTCGTGCGCCCCTTCGCGGCGTCGTCGAGCGCCTGCTGCACGACGCGTTCGGAGATCGTGTCGAGCGCGCTCGTCGCCTCGTCGAGCACGAGCACCGGCGGGTCCTTCAGCAGCACGCGCGCGATCGCGATGCGCTGCTTCTCGCCGCCCGAGAGGCGATAGCCGCGCTCCCCGACCGTCGTGTCGTAGCCGTCGGGGAACGACACGATCGTCTCGTGGATGTTCGCCGCGCGCGCCGCCGCCTCGAGCTCGGCATCCGTCGCATCGGGCTTCGCGTACCGCAGGTTCTCGGCGATCGTCGCGTGGAACAGGTACGTCTCCTGGCTCACGATGCCGATGCTGTCGACGAGGGACCCGTGCCGGAGCTCGCGCACGTCGTCGCCCGCGAAGCGCACCGTGCCGCCCGAGGCCTCGTAGAGCCGAGGCACGAGATAGGACACCGTCGTCTTGCCGGCGCCCGACGGGCCCACGAACGCCGCGTACTGGCCCGGCTCGATCGCGAAGCTCACGCCGTCGAGCGTCGGCGTCGCATCGTCGGTCGCATCGGGGTACCGGAAGGTCACGTCGTCGAATTCCACCCGCCCGAGCTGGGGGCCGGATGCCACGTCGCGCGCGTTCGGGGCATCCGTGATCGCCGGGCGCAGGTCGAGGTACTCGAAGATGCGCGCGAACAGGGCGCTCGAGGTCTGCAGGTCGAGCGAGACCCGCATGAGGGCCATGAGCGGGAACAGGAGCCGCGCCTGCACGGTCGTGAACGCCACGATCGTGCCCGCCGTGACATCCGGCGCACCGTTCGCGATCAGCATGCCCGCGACGAGGTAGACGATCGCGGGGATCGAGGACATGAAGATGTTCACCATCGCGAAGAACCACTGGCCGGTCATCTGCTGGCGCACCTGCAGGCCGATCTGGTTGCGGTTCTCGTCGGCGTAGCGGTCGATCTCGTTCTGCTGCCGCGTGAACGACTTCGAGAGGAGGATGCCCGAGACGCTCAGCGTCTCCTGCGTGATCGCGGTCATCTCCGACAGCGACTCCTGGGTCTGGCCGGCGATGCGGGCCCGCACCTTGCCCACCCGGCGCTGCGCGATGACCATGAACGGCATGAGCACGAGCGCGACGAGGGTGAGCTGCCAGTTGAGCAGCCACATCGCGATGAACGCGGAGATCACCGTGACCGTGTTGCCGAGCACGCTCGAGACCGTGTTCGTGAGCACGGATGCCACGCCGCCGACGTCGTTCTGCAGGCGCGACTGGATGACGCCGGTCTTCGTGCGCGTGAAGAAGCTGAGCTCCATCGACTGCAGGTGCGTGAACATGCGCACGCGCAGCGCACCCATCACCTTGTTGCCGATGGTCGAGGTGAGCCACGTCTGCCAGACCGCGAGGAGCGCCGAGACGAGGTAGACGGCGATCATGGCGCCGACGGTCCAGGCCAGCACCGCGAGGTTCGGGGCGGTCACCTGGCCGGGTTCGGCGGGGTCGACCGGGAAGAGCCCGTCGTCGAATGCGCGCTGCGTGAGCAGCGGCGGGATCACGCTGAGCGCCGCGGCCACCAGCACGAGCACCACGGTGAGCGCCAGCGCCGCGCGGTGCGGGGCGAACAGCTCGGCGATGCGGCCGAGGAGGTTCGGGATCACGGGTGCATCGGCGTTCGCGGCGCGCTGCGCGGACTCGTCGGCGGCCGAGATGCGGGTCCGCGGCTTGCCGAACCTGCCCGTCTGTGCGCCCGGAGGCCCGTCACCCGCTCCGTGCATGCTCATGGGCCAACCCTACGTCCGCCCTGGGGCCCTCCGGCCGCTGCGCGCGAGCCTCCACCGCTTCGGGTCGTCCATCTTTTCAGGACCACATCGCTCATGGACGCAATATGCAGCCATCGGCGCTGTGGTCCTGAAAAGGTACGGGCGTCGGCGTGCGTCGGCTCGGACGGCGAGCGGATGCCGCGAGCTCCCGCCCGCGGCATCCGTCTCCCCCTGCCCCCGGTGTCGGACTACCCCTTCGTCGACCCCGCGAGAAGCCCTCGGACGAAGTACCGCTGCAGGCTGAAGAACACGATCAGCGGAATGATGATCGAGATGAAGGCGGCCGCCGTCAGCAACTGCCAGTCCTGCCCTCTCGTGCCGGTGAGCTCCGCCAATCGTTGGGTGAGTGGCGCGACGTCCTGCGTGCCGCCGGAGAAGATCAGGGCGACGAGCAGGTCGTTCCACACCCAGATGAACTGGAAGATCGCGAACGACGCGATCGCCGGAACCGAGAGCGGGAGCACGATGCGGAAGAAGATCTGCCCGTGCGTCGCGCCGTCGACCCTCGCGGCCTCGATCACGTCGGCCGGGATCTCCGAGATGAAGTTGTGCAGCAGGAAGATCGCGAGCGGCAACCCGAAGATCGAGTGCGCGACCCACAGCGGCAGGTAGTTCTGCTCCGGGATGATCGGCACGATGTCGTGCAGCCACGCCTGCATCGGCCGCAGCACGGTCGAGAAGATCTGCAGCAGCGGCACGAGGGCCATCTGCAGCGGGATGATCTGCAGCGCGAAGATGACGACGAACAGCACGCCGACGCCGCGGAACCGCATCCAGGCGAACGCGTAGGCCGCCATCGACGCGAACACGAGCGGGATGATCGTCGCGAGCAGCGCGATCGCGATCGAGTTCACGATGTAGGAGCCGAGCTGCGGCGATGACGACGACGTCGACAGCAGCACGTCCTGGTAGTTCTCGAGCGTGAAGCCGGGGTTGGTGAAGATGGTCCACCAGCCCGTGGTGCGGATCAGTTCGGCGGGCCGGAACGACGAGATGAACAGGCCGAAGGTCGGGATCGTCCAGAGCAGCGCGATGATGAGCGACGCGATGGTCGCGGTGCGCGAGGTGAGCCGCTTCTTGACCCGGATGGTCTTCGGCTCCTGGTACCCCGAAGCCTCGGCGTCGGCGGTCGCGTCGAGCGCTCCTCGGTTCTTGCCGACCGGCAGGTCGGGCGGGGCGATGCTCATCGGATCTCCCTCTGCTTGCGGAGCACGTTGACGTTGTAGATGACGATCGGCAGCACCATGACGAAGAGGATGAGCGCGAGGGCGGAACCTCGGCCGATCTCGCTCGCCCGGAACGCCTGCGTGTACATCTCGTTGGCCACGATGCTCGTGTTGAAGTTTCCGGCGGTCATCGTGCGCACGATGTCGAACACCTTGAGCGTCGCGATCGAGATCGTCGTGAGCACGACCACGAGCGAACCGCGGATGCCGGGCACGATCACGTTCGTGAACCGCTGCCACCCGTTGGTGCCGTCGAGCTGTGCCGCCTCGAGCTGCTCGGTCGCGATGCCCTTGATGGCCGCGCTCAGCACGACCATCGCGAAGCCGGTCTGCACCCAGATCATGACGACGATGAGCAGGATCGTGTTGATCGGGTCGGTCTGCAGCCACTGCACCGGTTCGCCGCCGAATGCGACGACGATCGCGTTGAGGAGGCCGATCTGCTCGCGGTCGCCCGAGCGGTACTCGTAGACGAACTTCCAGATGACGCTCGCGCCGACGAACGAGATCGCGATCGGCATGAACAGGATCGCCTTGTAGAACTTCTCGCCGCGGGAGCGGTCGATGAAGACCGCGTACGCGAGCCCGACCGCGGTCGCGAACGTGGGCACGAGCAGCACCCAGATGACCGTGTTGATGAGCGTGCGGATGGCGGCGGGCTGGGTGAACGCCCAGATGAAGTTGTCGAACGTCCATTCGCCCGAGTTGGTCTGGAACGCGAGGAAGCTCGTGCGGATCGCCGGATAGATCAGGCCGACCGACACGAGGATCACGGCCGGCGCGAGGAACCCCACCAGCTGCCAGTAGTCGCGGCCCTTCTTGGGCGCCTTGTCGATGAAGAAGATGAGGAGGCCGACGATCGCCGCGAACACGACGAGCCCCATCACCACCTGCAGGATCTTGCCGAGGAGATCGGCCGTGGTCATCGCGCCTCCCGAATTCTTCGTTGAAATTCAGTCACTGAAGGTGGGTTCGCCGAGGGGTGGGGCTCTTCGAACCCCACCCCTCGACTATGCCGTACACCCGGCCTGCGCCGGGCGCGACACGGGGTCGATCAGCTAGTCGGCCACGTGGACTCGA
Organism: Agromyces sp. PvR057; assembly: GCF_040547485.1. Taxonomy (NCBI): domain Bacteria; kingdom Bacillati; phylum Actinomycetota; class Actinomycetes; order Micrococcales; family Microbacteriaceae; genus Agromyces; species Agromyces sp. PvR057. The sequence goes on along the minus strand of NZ_JBEPPT010000001.1, from coordinate 495,930 downwards.
TGGTGTCGAGCACCTGCGTGGTGCTCTCGCCGCCGACCCACGAGACGATGCCCTTCCAGAAGGAGTCGGCGCCGACGGCACCGGGCATCAGGTCGGACCCGTCGAAGCGGAACGTGGTCTCGGGATCCTGGAGGATCTCGATCGACTGCGACAGCAGCTCGCTCGACGCGTTCTCCGGGTCGACGCCCTTGTTCGCGCTGATGACGCCGCCCAGGCTCACCCGGTTGTTGGCCCACAGGTCGCTGGAGAGGTAGGCGCGGAACGCCTCGACCTCTTCGGCGTCGCGGAACGCGACCGGGAACTCGCCGCCACCGGTGACCGACAGCGGGTCGTCGGCGTTGGCGGGCGGGAGCAGGAAGCCGAACACGTCGCCGTCGGACGCGACCTTCACGTCGTCGCCGCCGTCGGGGTTCCAGAACGTCTCGTAGAACGAGGCCTGGTGGTGCAGCGAGCACTCGCCGTCGAGGATCGGCAGACCCGCGGTCTGGAACGCCTCGGTGACCTGCGTGGACACGTCGCCGATGCCGCCGTTGACCATGTCCTCGTTCTTGAGGTAGCCGCCGACCGCGTCGAACGCCGCCGCGACCTGGGGGTCGTTGAACGGGATCTCGTGCTTGACCCACTGGTCGTAGGCGTCGGCGCCGTTCAGGCGCAGCATGTAGTCCTCGACCCAGTCGGTGCCGGGCCAGCCGGTCGCCTCACCGGATTCGAGGCCGACGCACCACGGCTTGTGGTCGCCTTCGGCGGCGATCGTCTCGGAGAGCGTGGTGAGCTCGTCGAGGGTCTTCGGGATCTCGTAGCCCTTCTCCTCGAACTCGGCAGGCGAGTACCAGACGTAGCCCTTGATGCTGGCCATGAGCGGTGCCGCGTAGAACGTGTCGTCGTAGGTGCCGTACTGCTTCCAGTCCTCGGACCAGAACTCGTCGACGTTGTCCTCGACCGGCTGCGACGCCGGGATCAGCCAACCGCCCTCTGCGAGACGCGCGAGCAGGCCGGGCTGCGGCACGATGCCGACGTCGGGCGCGTTGCCGCCCTCGGCGAGCACGGCGATCTGGGCCTCGAACTCGCTGGAGCCCTGGTACTCGACCGAGATGCCCGTGCACTGTTCGAAGTCGGCCCACGACTCGTTGAGGCGGTCTGCCTCGAGGTCGAGGATGGTGCCCGCGACCGTGACCTCGGCGCCGTCGAAGGTGCCGTAGGACTCGTAGTCGGCGCAATCGACGTCTGCGGCGTCTTCTTCTGCGATGTCACCGGTGCAGGCCGTAAGCGTGAGGCCGAGTGCTGCGGCCGCCACGAGCGACGCCGTCAGCCGGCGATGCCCTCTGAGTCTCATGTCTTCTCCTCGTTGAGTAGCGAATGTGGTGCAGGGGCGGACCCGGAACCGGTTCCATCGTCAACGGTAGGGGACGTGTGCGAGACGGCACAACCCATGCGCCATCACGATCCGGCCACATGATGGCCTCCCCGCCATGCGCAGATGAGAACGCTCTCTCGCCGGATCCGCCCCAGCCGGGCGTCCGGCCGGAACCGGTTCCACCTTTGGGCCCGCGAGCACTAGCATCGGGAACGGATGCTGCCCGACGAAGGGAGGCGCGATGCCCGCCATCAGCGATGTCGCGCGACTCGCGGGCGTCTCGAAGGCCACCGCCTCGCGTGCGCTGTCGGGCCGCGGTCACGTCGCGGAGCAGACCCGCCTGCGGGTCGTGCAGGCGGCGTCCGAGATCGGGTACATCGCCTCGCCGGATGCCGCGAGCCTCGTCACCGGCCGCACGAAGAACGTGGGCGTGGTGATCCCGTTCGTGAACAGCTGGTTCTTCGGCGAGATGCTCGAGGGCATCGAGCGCACCCTGCTCGGCGCCGGCTACGACCTCACGCTCTACAACCTGCCCGTGTCCGGACCGGCTCGCGCACGGGTGTTCGACTTCTTCCTCGCCCGCAAGCGGGTCGACGCCGTCATCGTGATCGCCGTCGACCTGACCGAGCACGAGGTGCGGGGCCTCGAACGGCGCGAGAAGCCGATCGTGTGCGTCGGCGGCAGCGGCGACGCGACGGCCCGTCTCTCGATCGACGACCGCGCCGTCGGCCTGCTCGCGACCGAGCACCTGCTGCACCTCGGCCACACGCGCATCGCCCACCTCGCGGGCATCGGCGCGACGCGGCATCCGTCGGGCGTTCCCGGCCTCCGTGCCGCCGGGTTCCGGGACGCCGTCGACGCGGCCGAGGCGGCGGGCGCGACCGGTGTCGGCGGGGGCCGCTCCCCCTCCGGGGCGATCGGTTCCGGGGCCATCGGTTCCGGCCCGATCGAGGCCATCGTGGTCGAGACGGAGATGAGCATGCCCGGCGGGTTCGAGGCGGGCCTCCAGCTGCTCGGACATCCGGCGCATCGCCCGACGGCCGTGTTCGCGGCGACCGACGAGATCGCGTTCGGCGTGATCCGCGCGGCCGAGCGGCTCGGCCTCTCGATCCCCAGGGACCTCTCGGTGATCGGCGTGGACGATCACGAGCACGCCGCGCTCTTCGATCTCACGACGATCGCGCAGACGCCGGCGGAGCAGGGCAGGCTCGCGGTCGAGGTGGCCCTGCGGATGCTCGGCGACGCCGCGCTGCCAGATCCACTGCCGGACTCGGGCGCCCCGTTGGCCACCCGGCTCGTGGTGCGCGGGAGCACGGCGCGCGCGACCGCCTGAGCGCCCGCGCGCCCGCCCGAGTGCCGCCGAGTCCCACCCGGACGCCGTCCGACCCGCACCAGGGGCGCCCGGCCGTGCGCACCCGGCGCGGCCGGCCGACGACGCGCGAGCGCCCCCGGACCGAACGCAGGCGCACGCCCGCGGGACTCGTGCACGCAGCCGTGAGCGCCTCGGAGGCCGGCGTCGTCGGCGCGAGGGCGGCGTCCGATAAAGCGCTTTCTCGGATTCGACCAGACCCCGGATGGGTTTCTTGGGAAAGCGCTTGCGAATGCCCTGAAATCTGGTGTAGAAACGTCTCGAGGCGCTGAGATAGCGCTTTCTGAGAAGTGATCGACGTCGATGACTGGAGACACCGTGGTTTCCCCAACCAGACCCGGCGCCCGCGATGCGGGCGACGGCGCACCCGAGGCAGCTCGATGAGCGCGCTCGGCGAACTCCGCCGCGTGAAGGGCCAGCCCGTGGCGCGGCAGCGCAAGCAGAACAAGGCCGCGTTCCTGTTCCTCCTGCCGTGGTTCATCGGGCTCGCGCTCATCACGGTCGGGCCGATGGTCGCGTCGTTCGCGCTGTCGTTCACGAGGTACAACCTGCTGAGCCCGCCGCGGTTCAACGGCATCGACAACTACGTCCGCATGTTCGAGGACGAGCGGCTGCACAAGGCCCTCGCCGTCACCTTCCAGTACGTGCTCATCTCGGTGCCGCTGCAACTCGGACTCGCGCTCCTCCTCGCGATCGTGCTCGACCGCGGGCTCAGAGGCCTCTCGCTGTACCGATCGGCCTTCTACCTGCCGTCGCTGCTCGGCGCGAGCGTCGCGATCGCGATCCTGTGGCGCCAGCTCTTCGGCGTCGACGGCCTCGTCAACGTCGTGCTCGGCTGGTTCGGCATCGAGGGACAGGGGTGGATCTCCAACCCCGAGACCGCGCTCGGCACCCTCATGATCCTCAACGTGTGGACCTTCGGCGCACCGATGGTGATCTTCCTCGCCGGGCTCCGGCAGATCCCGGTCATGTACTACGAGGCGGCATCCGTCGACGGCGCGAACCGTCGGCAGCAGTTCCGGCACATCACGCTGCCGATGCTCACGCCGATCATCTTCTTCAACCTGATCCTGCAGCTCATCGGGGCGTTCCAGTCGTTCACCCAGGCGTTCGTCGTCTCGGGCGGAACGGGCGGCCCGGTGGACTCGACGCTGTTCTACACGCTGTACCTCTACCAGCAGGGCTTCGCGAACCTCAACATGGGGTACGCATCCGCCATGGCCTGGCTGCTCCTGGTGATCGTCGCCGGGATGACCGTGCTCAATTTCTGGGCCTCGAAGTATTGGGTGTTCTACGATGACCAAGACTGACCCCTCGACCGACCTCGCGCCGCTGACCGAATCGGTCGTCACCGGGATGACAGCCGAGCGCGTCCGCGAACAGCGCCGCCGCCGCAACGCGTTCCGCAAGCCGGTCACGAGCATCCTGCGCCACGCGTTCCTCATCGTGGCGGCCGCGCTGATGCTCTACCCCGTGATCTGGATGGTCGTCAGCTCGTTCCGGCCCACCGACCTGATCTTCCGCGAGGCGGGACTCGTCTTCGACAGCTTCGAGATCTCGAACTACGTCGACGGCTGGAACGCCCTGACGTACCCGTTCAACGTGTACCTGCTGAACTCGGGACTCGTGGTGATCGGCTCGATCATCGGCAACCTCGTCTCCTGCTCGCTCGCGGCCTACGCCTTCGCGCGGCTCGAGTTCACGGGCAAGAAGTTCTGGTTCGCGATCATGCTGCTGAGCATCATGCTCCCGATCCACGTGATCATCGTGCCGCAGTACGTGCTGTTCTCGCAGCTCGGCTGGGTGAACACCTTCCTGCCGCTCATCGTGCCGAAACTGCTCGCGACCGATGCGTTCTTCATCTTCCTGATGGTGCAGTTCATCCGCGGCATCCCGCGCGAACTCGATGAGGCCGCGCGCATCGACGGGGCGGGACATCCGCGCATCTTCCTGCAGATCATCCTCCCGCTCATGGTGCCCGCCCTCGCGACCACCACGATCTTCACGTTCATCTGGACGTGGAACGACTTCTTCAGCCAGCTGATCTTCCTCACCAAGCCGAGCCTGTACACCGTGCCGCTCGCGCTCAACGCATTCCAGGACGCGCAGAGCTCGACCGACTTCGGCGAACTGTTCGCGATGAGCGTGGTCTCGCTCATCCCGATCTTCCTGATCTTCCTCTTCGGCCAGCGATTCCTCATCAAGGGCATCGCGACGACGGGGATCAAGTGACCGGCCCCTCCGGTCGCACCACCACCATCAGCACCATCAGCTCCACCGGCAGCACCAGCACCACGCTCACCTCCCGAGCAACCCAAGACAGCACCAGGAAGGAACCGACCATGCGAGGCATCACACGACGCCGTGCCGGGTTCGTCGCAGCCATCGGCGCCGCGACGCTCGTCCTCACGGCGTGCGCCGGCAATGACGCCGGCGGCGGCGAAGCCGCAGCCCCGGAACTGACGCTCAGCGACGAGCCCGTCACCCTCTCCTTCACGTGGTGGGGCAACGACACCCGCCACGCGATCACCGAGGAGCTCATCGCGGCCTTCGAGGCCGAGCACCCCAACATCACGATCGAGCCGCAGTACACCGACTGGGCCGGGTACTGGGACAAGCTCTCGACGTCGGTCGCCGCCGGCGACATCCCCGACATCATCCAGATGGACGAGAAGCAGCTCTCGACCTACGCGGCCAACGGCGTGCTCGCCGACCTGGGCGGACTCTCCTCGATCCTCTCGACCGAGGACTTCCCGGCGGCCGTCCTCGGAACCGGAGCCCTCGACGGCACCCAGTACGGCGTGCCGGTCGGCATCAACTCGTACACGATCATGGCCAACAAGGACCTGCTCGACCAGTACGACATCGACCTGCCGGACGACAAGACCTGGACCTGGGACGAGTTCATCGCCACCGCCGAGGAGGTCGCCCAGGCTTCGGGCGGCGCCACGGTCGGCACCCAGTCGTGGGGCTTCGAGGACGGCGGCCTGAACAACTGGCTCCGCCAGCAGGGCGAATCCCTCTACTCCGCCGATGGTGAGGTCGCCGCCTCCGAGGAGGCGCTCGCGAGCTGGTGGCAGTTGCTGCTCGACGCGACCGAGGCGGGCGCCACGCCCGACCCCGCCGCGACGATCGAGCGCGAGTCCGGCGGCCTCGCCGAGTCGTTCACCGCGACCAACGCCTCGGCGTTCGGCCCCTGGTGGTCGAACCAGGTGCAGGCGCTGCGCGACGCGAGCGGTCAGGACCTCGTCGCCCTCCGCGTCCCCTCCGACGCGAAGGCGCCCGAAGGCTGGGCCTACTACAAGCCGTCGATGTTCTGGTCGGCGTCGGCAAAGTCCGAGCACCAGGCCGAGGTCGCCACGTTCCTCGACTTCCTCGCCAACAGTGAGGAGGCCGCCGACCTGCTGCTCGCCGAGCGCGGCGTCCCCGCGAACGAGACGATCCGCGAGTACATCACGCCGAAGCTCGACGAGGTCAACCAGACCGTCGTCGGGTTCCTCGACGACCTCGCCCCCGAGGTCGGAGACGCGCCGCCGGCGACGCCCCCGGGCGGTGGCGCGATCGAGGCGATCATCGACCAGCACACGCAGAAGGTGCTCTTCGGGGAGCTCACGCCCGAAGCCGCCGCGCAGTCGTTCATCGAGGAGCTCCAGCGGGCCCTCGACGACGCCGCGATCTGATCCGGCGGGCTCGCCCGCAGCACAGACGCGGGCGGGTCGCGGACGGAACTCCCGCGACCCGCCCCACCCCGACGGCCCTCCCGGACCGTCAGTCCCCGAAAGGGAGCGGTCGCCGCGACCTGCCTGCCGCGGCATCCGCTCCACCCGAGGGGCGGTGGATCCCTTCCACCGCCCCTCATCCCCGCCCGAGACCCACTCGGTCGGGGGCACGCGCACCCTCCCCATCGGGTGCAGTATCGAAACCAACATCCGACGGAGGTCCCCGTGCCGAACCCGCCCCACCGGCAGGTCACCATCGCCCAGGTGGCCGAGTACGCGGGCGTCTCGCAGGCGTCGGTGTCGCGAGTGCTGAATCGCAACCAGACGGTCGATCCCTCGATCGCCGCCAAGGTGCACGACGCGGTCGACAAGCTCAACTACTCCCCCAGCCAGATGGCCCGCAACCTCGTGCGAGGCCGGAGCAACACCGTCGCCCTCGTGGTGCCCGACCTCGAGAACCCGATGTTCCAGGGCGTGCTCAAGGGGCTCAGCCGTGAGGCCGAGCGCGACGGGTACCGCGTGCTCGTCGCCGACACCGCGGAGCGCGTCGCCGACGAGGAGGAGATCGCGGCCGAGGCCCGCTCGCGCTGCGACGCCCTCGTGCTGGTCTCCCCGCGCATGCCGGCGGAGCGCCTCGAGGCGCTCCTCAGCCGATCGGGCCCGATCGTGGTCGTCAACCGGCCCGTCGCGAGCGATCCCGCCGCGGAGCTCTCGATCGACTACGCCCACGCGGCCGGCTCGCTCGGCGAGCACCTGTTCTCCCTCGGGCACACCCGACTCGCGTACGTCGCCGGTCCGCCCCAGTCGTACGCCGACGGGCTCCGCCGCCGCGGCCTCGCGGAGTTCGTCGCCCACCATCCCGAGGTGCACGTCGAGGACATCGCGGGCGGCTCGCAGATCGAGGACGGCTACCGCGCAGCCGAGGGCGTGCTCTCGTCTGGCGTCACTGCCGTCGTCGCGTTCAACGACCTCATCGCGCTCGGCCTGCTCGCACGCCTCCGCGAACTCGGCGTCGACGTGCCGGGCGAGCTCTCGGTCGCCGGCATCGACGACGTGCCGCTCGCCAGGTTCGCGGCTCCCCCGCTGACGACCATGTCGGTGCCCCGCGTCGAACTCGGCGCCCAGGCCTGGCGGCGCCTCCGCGACGCGATGGCCGGCACGCCGGCGACGCATCCGCTCTCGTACCGCGCGATCCTCGAGGCGAGGGGCAGCACCGGCCCGGCGCCGGAGGCCACCGGCTGGCTCTCGCCCGGCCGCCCCATCCTGCGCATCGGCGACCGCGTCGTCGCCCGCTACGAGGAGGGGCGCACGATCGACTCGGTGCTGTCGCCGCGCCCGTACCTGCACCCGGTCGAGTCGCTCGGCGGCGTGCGGGTCACCGACGTGCACCCGACCGATCACCTGCACCACTACGGCATCGGCGTCGCCCTGCCCGACGTGAACGGCACGTCCTACTGGGGCGGCCGCACCTACGTGCAGGGCGTCGGCTCGATCATGCTCGAGAACCAGGGCCTGCAGCGCCGCGACGACCTCGAGCTCGTCGGCGACGCGTTCGTCGAACGCCTCACCTGGATCGACGAACGCGACGTCGCGCAGCTCAGCGAGGTGCGGCGCATCACCGGCCGGCAGACGAGGGTCGGCGAGCGCGACGCGTGGATGCTCGGATGGCGCTCGAACCTCGCCGCGAACTTCGGCGCGCTCCGCCTCGGCTCGCCGGCGACGAACGGCCGTGACGGCGCGGGCTACGGCGGCCTGTTCTGGCGGTTCCCCAAGTGGGAGGCGACCGTCGTGACGCGGGACGGCGTCGGCGAGGCCGCCGCGCACGGTTCCCGGTCGCCCTGGCTCGCCGTCGTCGACTCGCAGCGCCGGATCACCGTGCTGCTCGCCCAGCCCGCGGATCGCGAACCGCTCGCCTGGTTCGCCAGGGTCTCCGAGTACCTCGGCATCGGTCCCGCGATCGCCTGGGACGACGAGGTGCACATCCCAGAGGGCGGCCGGCTCGAGCTCGGCATCGACGCGCTCATCGTGGATCGCATCATCACCGATCCCGCAGAACTCGAGCTGCTCGCCGCACGCCTCGCGACCGAGGCGAACGCGGAGATCCCGGGCCTCGACCTGAAGCCCGCACTCGCGAATCCCAACGGAACCCGCCCCGCGCCGGCGACGGCGGGCTGACCGCATGGGCATCGAACCGCTCAGGGTCGGCATCGCCGGCATCCACGGGCACGGCGCCGGGCACGTCGCGACGGCGCTCGAGCTCGCGCGCGCCGGGAGCATCCGGTTGGCCGCGGTCGCGGACCCCCGGCCGCCCGACCGTCCACTCGACGGGGTCATGGCCTACGCCGACGCGGAGCAGATGATCCACGACGAGGGCCTCGACATCGTGGTGCTGTCCACCCCCATGCACACGCACCTGCCGCTCGCCCGCGAAGCGCTGCGGTCCGGCGCGCATGTGCTGCTCGAGAAGCCGCCGACGCCGACGCTCGCGGACTTCGAACGCCTCGTCGCGGCATCCGCCGAAGCCGGACGCGCCGTGCAGATCGGCTTCCAGAGCCTCGGCTCCTCGGCGATCGCCGCCGTCCGCGACCTGGTCGGGGCCGGCGCGATCGGCGCGCCCCTCGGGTACGGCGCGCTCGGCACCTGGCCGCGCACCGAGCAGTACTGGCGGCGGGCGCCATGGGCCGGACGGCGCACGCTCGACGGTGCTCCGGTGGTCGACGGCGCGGTCGCGAATCCGCTGGCGCACGCCGTGGCGACCTCGCTCGCGGTCGCGGGTGCGACGATGACGACGGATGTCGCGGACGTGCACCTGGATCTCCACCGCGCGAACGACATCGAGGCCGACGACACGTCCTCGCTCGTCGTCGAGCTGGCCGATGGCGCGCGGGTGGCCGGCGCGCTCAGCCTCACGGCGGCGACCCGGTCGGAGCCGTGCGTGATCGTGCGCGGCTCGGAGGCGCGACTCGTGCTCTGGTACACCCTCGATCTCGTGCAGGTGTTCCGGACGGGTGCCGCGCTGCCGGCGACGACCTCGTACGGGCGCACCGGCCTGCTCGCGAACCTGGTCGAACACGTGCGGGAGGGCACGCCGCTCCTGGTGCCCGCCGCGGCGACCGGCGCCTTCATGCGCGTGCTCGAGGCGGTGCGCACGGGCGAGGCCGCCCGCGCGATCGATCCGCGGTTCTACGACCGGGTGACGGATGCCGACGGCGACCGCCGCGTGGTGCGAGACCTCGAGGCGTGGTCGGAGCGCGTCGTGCTCGAGGGGCGCACGTTCCGCGACCTCGGGGCGCCGTGGGCGGTCGCGCCGCCGGTCGAGTAGCGAGGCGGGAGCGCTAGGCCGCGTCGCCGACGGCGATCGCCTCGGCCTCGACGAGCGCCGGCTCGGCCTCGCCGTCGACCCGCTTCAGGGCGCGGTGCCCGATCACGACGATGAGCGTCGCGACGATCACCGATCCCGCGGCGGCGTAGTACGGGGCCTGCGGCGAGATGAGCCGTGCGAGCTCGGCGGCCGCCGGCGGTGCCATCGCCCCGCCGAGGAACCGCACAGCGGAATAGGCGCTCGACGCCACCGAGCGCTGCAGGTCGGTCGCCTCCATGACGCACTCGGTGAGCACGGTGTTCAGCACGCCGAGCACGAGCCCGCCGACGATGATCCAGACCACGAGCCACTCGGGCGATTCGATCGAGATGCCCGCCGCGACGAGCACGACCGCCAGGAGCGGCAGCGCGATGCGCAGCACGAGCGTGCGCGGCATCCGCGCGGTGAGGATCGGGGCGACGAAGACCGACGTGATCGCGAGCGCGACGCCCCACCCGAAGAAGGTGAAGCCGAGGCCGAGCGCGTCGAAGCCGAGCGGGAACGGGGAGTACGCGAGCAGCACGAAGAAGCCGATGTTGTAGAACAGCGCCGCGGCGGCGAGCACCGCGAGGGCGGGCTGGCCCAGCGCGCGGATCGGCGCCGACAGCCGCGTCGGCTCGGGGCGCGGATCGCCGGGTACGCCCTTCAGCAGCACCACGATCGCGATGAACCCGACGGCCATCAGCACCGCGGTGCCGAAGAACGGCCCCCGCCAGCTGAGGTTGCCGAGCAGGCCGCCGAGGAGCGGCCCGATCGCGATGCCGAGGCCGAGCGCGGCCTCGTAGAGGATGATGGCCGCGCCCGAGCCGCCCGAGGCGGCGCCGACGATGGTCGCGAGGGCGGTCGAGATGAAGAGCGCGTTGCCGAGGCCCCAGCCGGCGCGGAACCCGATGATCGTCTCGACGTTCTGCGAGAGGCCCGCCGCCGCCGCGAAGACGACGATGATGCCGAGGCCGATGAGCAGGGTCTTCTTCGCGCCGATGCGGCTCGAGATGTAGCTGGTGCCGAGCATCGCGACGCCGGTCACGAGCAGGTAGCTCGTGAACAGCATCTCGGTCTCGGTGGGCGTCGCCTGCAGGCTCTCGGCGATGGCCGGGAGGATCGGGTCGACCAGGCCGATGCCCATGAACGCGATCACGCTCGCGAACGCGACGGCCCAGACCGCCTTCGGCTGCTTCAGGATCGATCCGGATGCGCCGTGCCCGGCGCTCACGCGACCTCTCCGGCCTGCATCGCCGCGCGGGCGCGTTCGAGCCTGGCTCGCACGATCTCGACGGAGGCTGCGAGCGTGGCGACCTCGTCGTCGGTGAGGTCGGCGAACGTGGGCTCGAGCACGGTCGCGATCTCGTCGCGCCACGCGTTCAGGGCGGCGATGCCGCTCGCGTCGGCGGAGATGAGCCAGGCCCTGGCGTCGCCAGCGTCGGCGATGCGCCGGATCCATCCGCGCTCGTCGAGCGTGTGCACGAGCTTGGTCATCGTGGGCTGGCTGACGCGGCTGGCGCGGGCGAGCTCGCCGAGGCGCACCGGTCCGAGGTCGCGGAGCACCGCGAGGGTGCGCCAGATGGCGGGCGACTCGGTGTTGCCACTGGCGGATGCCGCCAGTCGGGTGAGTCGGCTGTTCACCGCGACGAGATCGCCGAGCACGGTGCGGAGGTCGTGGGTCATGCTTCCACTATACATAGCTTAGCTATGCAATATGCCGCGGCTGCAGAGATCGCGACGACGACCCGCCCGTCGGACGGCGGATGGGACGACGGATGCCCCGTGGCTCATGACGAGCCACGGGGCATCCGTTTCGTTCAGGTGACGCGAATCACCTCAAGCTGCGACCCTTTGCGAGGGCGGCGACTACTTGAGGGTGACGGTTGCGCCGGCCTCTTCGAGCGCAGCCTTGGCCTTCTCGGCGGCTTCCTTGTTCGCGCCCTCGAGCACGGCCTTGGGAGCACCGTCGACGACGGCCTTGGCCTCGCCGAGGCCGAGCGAGGTGAGCTCGCGGACGGTCTTGATGACCTGGATCTTCTTGTCGCCGGCAGCCTCGAGGATGACGTCGAAGGAGTCCTTCTCCTCAACCTCTTCAGCAGCAGCGCCAGCGCCACCGGCAACGGCGACGGGAGCGGCAGCGGTGACTTCGAACTTCTCCTCGAACGCCTTCACGAACTCGCTGAGCTCGACAAGCGTCAGGCCGGCAAACTGCTCGAGCAGCTCTTCGGTGGTGAGCTTCGCCATGATGTATCTCCTAGATATTTTGGGGTTGTAGAACGAGATCGTCGGGCGCTTACGCGGCCTCGGCGGTCTCCAGCTTTTCGCGAAGCGCGTCGATGGTGGCGGCAGCCTTGCCCATCGTCGCCTTCATCATTCCCGCTGCCTTCGCAAGCAGAACCTCACGGCTCTCGAGCGAGGCGTACTTGTTGACCTCGTCGGCGTCGAGGGACTTGCCCTCGAAGACGCCGCCCTTGATCACAAGATTCGGGTTTGCCTTGGCGAAGTCACGAACGGCCTTGGCGGTGGCGACGAAGTCGCCGTGCACGAAGGCGACGGCGGACGGACCGGTGAGGTCGTCGTCCAGCGTCGTGATCCCCGCGTTGTTCGCGGCGATCTTGGTCAGCGTGTTCTTCACCACGGCGTAGCTCGCGTCCTGACGGATGCTGTTGCGCAGCTGCTTGAGCTGGGCAACCGTCAGGCCGCGGTATTCGGTCAGCAGAACGGCGGTCGAGCTCTCGAACAGGTTCGTGAGTTCGGCAACCGAGGCTTCCTTGTTCGCCATGGCCACTCCTTGTGTACTCAACGTGCAGCGCGGTGGCGGTGCACGGCCTCGGATCGCAGCCCGGGTGGCGAGGTGCTGCGGACAGCAAAAAGGCTCCGGCGCAGTTGCGCGGAGCCTGGCCCGATATCATCGGAAAGTCTTCGTCACACCTGCGCGGGCCCTTGCTTTCGCAAGACTTCGGTCGGCACCTCTTTCGATGCGCACGACAACCAGCGGTCTTCGGCTTCGGAACACATTACCGGATGCCGCGGTCATGGCCAAATCGAGCCACTCGGGCGGTCGATGCGCGCTCGGGAGTCGCCGGCGCCGAGCCCGCTCCGGCATCTTGGCGCCGCGCGACGCCGATCAGGGCGCCCGCGCGCGTCATCCGAGCGACATCCGACCAGTATTCGCGGCGACGGGAATAGTTGACCGAGGTCCAAAGTTGACTCAATGCAACCAATTATATATAGTTGTTGAATATCAACTTTGTGACGCAAGCAAGACGTAAGGAAACACCGTGACTTCTGTGGCAGACAAGCCCGCGACCGGGGCCGTGCCGGCCTCGACCGCGCCGGCGCAACGCACCCCGCGCGAGGTGATCATCGCGATCTCCGGCCTCGTCGTGGCGATGTTCGTCGCCGTCATCTCCGGCACGGTCGTCTCGACCTCGATGCCGCTCATCATCGCCGACCTCGGCGGCGACCAGACCGCCTACACCTGGGTCATCACCGCGAGCCTGCTCGCGATGGCCGTCTCCACCCCGATCTGGGGCAAGCTCGCCGACCTGGTGAACCGCAAGGCGCTGCTCATGGCGGCGATCGGCCTGTTCGTCGTCGGCACCGCGATCGCGGGCTTCGCCCAGGACACCACGACCCTCATCGCCGTGCGCGTGATCCAGGGCCTCGGCGCGGGCGGCCTCATGTCGCTCGTCATGATCCTCATCGCCGTCATCATCTCGCCGCGCGAGCGCGGCAAGTACATGGGCTTCGTCGGCGGCATCATGGCCGTCGCGACGATCGGCGGCCCGCTGCTCGGCGGCGTCATCACCGACGCATGGGGCTGGCGCGCCAACTTCTTCCTGCCGGTCCCGCTCGCGATCATCGCGCTCATCGTCATCTCGCGCACCCTGCACCTTCCGCCCATGCCGAAGCGCGCCGTGAAGATCGACTACCTCGGCATCGTGCTGCTCGCGGTCGGCGTCTCGCTGCTGCTCGTGTGGGTGTCGCTCGGCGGCAGCGAGTTCGAGTGGGACTCGATGACCAGCTACGTGATGATCGGCGTCTCGGCGCTCGCGATCATCGGCTTCGTCATCACCGAGTTCTTCGTGCCCGAGCCCATCGTGCCGATGACGCTCTTCAAGAACCGCACGTTCACGCTCGCCGTGATCGCCTCGATCGCGATCGGCGTCTCGATGTTCGCCACCAGCGTCTTCCTCGCGCAGTACTTCCAGCTCGCGCGTGGCGCGACCCCCACCGAGTCGGGCCTCATGACGATCCCGATGATCGTCGGCCAGATGGGTGCCTCGATCGTCATCGGCGCGCTCATCAGCAAGTTCGGCAAGTGGAAGCGCTTCATGCTCCTCGGGTCGGTGCTGGTCGTCATCGGCGCCTACCTCATGACGACGCTCAGCTACGACACCGACTACGTCCAGGTCAGCATCTACATGGTCGTGCTCGGCGCAGGCCTCGGCATGGTCATGCAGAACCTCACGCTCGTCGTGCAGAACGACACGCCCGCCTCGCAGCTGGGTGCCGCGAGCTCGAACGTGAACTTCTTCCGCACGATCGCCGGCACCATCGGCGTCACCATCATGGGGTCGCTGCTGGCCACGCAGGTCACCACGCACATCACGTCGGGCCTGAAGAGCTACACGCCCACGTCTCCTGAAGACGTCGAGGCGCTGAAGGGCCTCGCCGGCGGCGGCATCCCGCACGTCTCCGAACTGCCCGACGGCATCCGCGTCATCATCGAGAACGCCTACGGCAACGGCATCGCCGACGTGTTCTGGGTCGCCGTGCCGCTCGCGGTGCTGAGCGTGTTCGCCATCGCCTTCCTGCCGAACAAGGCGCTCTCGACGAAGACCTCGGCCGAGCAGCTGAAGGAGGAGTTCGAGCAGGTCGCGATCGACCTGGCCGAGGCCGAGATCGGCGCCCCCGTCACGTCGTCCATCCAGATGGTCGAGACGGATGCCGCGGCCGAGGGCACGACGAAGACGGCCACCCGCACGCGCGCTGCCGACGACGAGCGCACCGCGCCGGCCACGGGCGGCGACCGCTAACATGACGATCGTGACCGAGGCATCCCCAGCCGTCGACGAGGCCATCGCCGACGTCGAGGAGCAGATGAGCATGCTCTTCAACCGGGCCCGCCTGCTCTGGAAGGAGGCGGCGCAGAAGGTCCACCCCGACCTGCAGCCCGCGGCCTACAAGCTGCTCTCGACCATCGTGCGTCTCGGCTCAGCCAACGCGCACGTGCTGGCCGACATGTTCGAGATGGACAAGTCGGTGGTCAGCCGCCAGGTGCGCGTGCTCGAAGAGCTGGGGCTGGTCGAGACCCGCGCCGACGAGCACGACGGGCGCGTGCGCGTGCTCGTCGCCACGCCGCTGGCCGAGGAGCGCGTCCGCGAGGTGCGTGAAGGCAACCAACGGCGCCTGCGCGAGGTGCTGCTCGATCACCCCGAGTCCGAACTGCGCAGCTTCGCCACGCTGCTGCGCCGCATCGCGGAGGCCTGAGCCCCGTTCACCCGTCACGTCGCGAAGGCCCGCAACCCCTCGGGGTGCGGGCCTTCGCCGTGCACGGAGCAGTCCCGCCCCGGGTGGATCGGCTCCTATCGGCCCGCGCGGAGCGCCGACTGCAGGGCGCCCATGCCGCCGACGAGCGGCAGGTGCACGGTCGACGCCGAGGGCTGCAGGGTGAGCTCGGTGCCCGGCGCCGGGCGAACCGTGTACTCGAAGTCGGACGACATGACCACGACCCCGATTCGCGAACCCGCCGAGAACACGTAGTCCTTCGGTTCGAAGTCGAAATCGAACGTGTACGCCGTGCCCGGCACGATCGGCTCGGTGACGGCCGACGAACCGCGGTTCTCGACGTCGGCCCAGCCGCGCGTGATGATCTTCGGCGCACCGGTGGCCGGGTACTCCACGAGCAGCGCGGTCAGGTTGGCCTTCGCACGGTCGACCGCGAGGGTCAGCGACACCGACGGCGTGCCCGAGAGACGCAGGGGCTCGCCGAGCGCGTCGGTGCGGTAGGCCAGGCGGTTCGGCGAGGTCTCCGCCGCAGCGAGCGCGGTCGCACGGATGCTCGCGTCGTCGATCAGGTTCTCGGTTGAACGCGAGCCGTTGCGGGAGACGGCGAGGCTGCCGACGCCGTCGGCCGATGCGGCCGGGCCGAACTTCAGCTTGACCTGCTGCGCGGCCGGGTCCGGCCACTCCGGGTACTCGGTGAGCGTGCGGTCCTCGCGGACGACGTATGCCTTCGGCAGCTGCTCGACGCCGTTCTCGACGTCGTAGAGGTAGCGCGTGAACCATCGGTTCAGCAGCGTGTCGTTGGGGTTGCCGCCGTGACCGCCCTGGTGGAGGTAGATCTGGTGCGGCACACCGTTGGCCTTCAGTGCCTCGTAGAGGTCGGAGGCGTTCTTCGTCATGACGTTCCAGTCGTTCAACCCGTGCGCGACGAGCGTGGCGGCCGAGATCTTCTCGGCATCCGCGAGGTAGTCGCGCTCATCCCAGAACGGGCTCGAGTCTCCGGTCGCCCGGTCCTGGTTCGCGCGGAGCTCGTCGATGACGGGCTGGCAGATCTCCTGGTCGAAGCGCGTGTACACGTAGTCGGCCAGCACGTCGAGGTCCTCGCCCTGATAGCCTCCGGGCGCGCGCACGGCACCGTTCGACCGGTAGTAGTTGTACCAGTTCGAGATCGCGGAGACCGGCACGATCGCCTCGAGGCCCTCGACCCCCGTGCTCGCCACGCCGATCGGCAGCGTGCCGTTGTACGACGTGCCGATCATGCCGACCCGACCGGTCGTCCAGTCCGCGGTGACCTCGGTCGCGCGATCGGTTCCCGTGTACGCCCGTGCGCGGCCGTTCAGCCAATCGACCACGGCCTTGCCCGCGAGGGATTCGTTCAGGCCGCCCGACGTCGGGCAGCCCTCCGACCATCCGCTGCCGAGGCCCTCCGCATGCACGACGGCGTAGCCGCGCGGCACCCACGCGTTCTCGAGGGACCCCGAGATCCGCGGGCTCGTGCGATTCGTCGGCGAGTACGCGGGCCAGCCCTCCTTCTCCGCCGGCGGATCGCCGATCTCGTGGTCGACGCCCCAGTTCGTGACCGCGGTCCCGCCCGCGTAGTACGGGCTCATCTCCATGAGCACCGGCACCTTCAGTCCGTCGGCGGTCTGCGGCACGCGGCTCACGTCGATGTGGACGAGGTCGGGCTTGCCGTCCCGGTCGGAGTCGACCTCGCTCTCGACCCAAGCCTCCTCGTTGATCCACTCCGACGCGACCCGTGTGAAGACGGCCTGCGACAAGCCGTCCTGGAACGTGGGCTCGATATCGGGCGACGACGCCGCATAGGCCGGACTCGCCACGACGACGAGGCCGCCGGCGAGGACCGAGGTCAGGGCCGCGGCGACGGCACGACTGCGCCGCCGTCGGACCGGATGGAGGGCCGCTGAGGTCATGTGGAGCTCCTTCGATCGTGATCGGGCCCGCCGACTCGCCGCTGCGTGCGGACGGAGCGGGCACTGCTGGCTCACAGGCTAGGCACAGGTGCGTCAGAGGTCACGCGTCAGATGTTGCGACCGGATGTCGGCACGATCGACAGATGTCGACATCGCAGGCCGAAGGTCAGTCCTCCTCCTGAGCGCCGTCGCCGCCGGTCGCCTCGCCCGCGCGCAGCAGGATCGAGATGTGCAGGCCCAGGCGGTCGAGGCCGTCGTCGAGGTCGACGCCGAGGATCCGCTGCGCCCGATTCAGCCGGTTGTAGAGCGAGGTGCGGTGCACGCCCAACCGTGTCGCGGCGCGCTGCACGTGCCCGGCCGCCGCGAGGTACGCCTCGAGCGACTCGAGGAGCACGTCGCCGTCGCGTTCCGCCGCAAGCCGCTCGAGTCCGGGTTGGAAGTCCCCCGACCGCAGGCCGGCCGCGGATGCCGAGTCGAGGCCTCGGTACACCCCGAGGCGGTCCCAGTGCAGCACGCGCTCCTCCAGCCGGAAGGAGACGGCGATGCCGAGGGCGCGGCGTGCCTGCCGGTAGCTCTCGCGGGCGGCGACGACGGGGGTCTCCCCGCCCACGGCGACCCGCAGGGCGCCGCCGACCGAGTCGCCCGCCGAGTCGGCGACGACGTGCGCGACACGGTCGGTGTCCGCGAAGCGCCCGGTCGACGACGGGACCACGAGCGCCGCGTGGTCGCGCCTCGCCAGGACCAGCACGCCACGGCCGCCGAGCGCCTGACGAGCCTTGCGCGCCGCGCGATCGAGCAGCTCGTCCGCTGCCGGACCGCCATGCACCGTCGGCGCGCCGACGGTCGTCAGCACGTGGACGCGCAGCGGGCCGCTCTCGAAGCGCCCGGACTCGACGAGCTCGTCGGCGGCCCGTCGCCGCACGTCGGCGCGGCCGAGCACGAGCTCGCGCGCCAGCTCCCCTTCGCGTGCGGACTCGCCCTCCTGCGTCGTACGGACGCGCGCCCATTCCTCCGCGACCACGTGAGCGGATTCCTCGGCGCGCGCGAGGTCGAGCGGCCGCGCGACGTCGGCGGGTTCGATGAACCAGAGGTGACCGAACACGACCCCGGCTCGGCCGACCGGCACGCAGACGCGCGGCAGCATCCCGAGCTCGGGATTGCCGGGGACGCGCACCGCGGTGGTCGCGGCGTAGACGCCGAGTCGACTGAGCCACGCGTGGACCGCGGGATCCGCGCGATGCTCGAGGATCGAGCGACGGCGGACGTCGTCGATCTCATCGGGATGCGGGCTGTACGCGACGACAGAGCGGCGATGGTCTTCGATCAGGGCCGGGCGCCCGAACTCGGCGGCGATCCGGATGATCGTCTGCTGCAGGCTCATTGGGGCGTCTCGGGTCACGACTCGTGCGGGCGGGGGTCGCTCCCAGCCTAGGACGACGGCGTGGCCGGGCTCGCCGGCAGCCGCACGGTGAACACCGTGGATCCGGGCTCGCTCTCGACGTCGACCTCGCCGTCGTGCGCCTCGACGACCGCGCGCACGATCGCGAGCCCGAGGCCGGTGCTGCCGGCGCGGCGGGAGCGCGAGGAGTCCCCGCGGGCGAAGCGCTCGAACAGCGAGCCGAGCAGCTCGGGCGGGATCCCGGGTCCGTCGTCGCTCACGCGGAGCACGACCTCGTCGCCCTCGCGGTCGATCGCGGCCACCACGTGCGTGCCCTCCGGCGTGTGCACCCTGGCGTTCGCGAGCAGGTTCGTGACGACCTGACGCAGGCGGGGCTCGTCGCCGAGGACGGCCGTCGCGGCATCCGTCGCCCGCACCTCCCAGTCGTGACCGGGACCCGCGGCCTGCGCGTCGCCGACGGCCTCGCCGAGCATGCGCTCGAGGTCGACGGGCCTGGCGGCGAGTTCGCGCCCCTCGTCGAGACGCGCGAGCAGCAGGAGGTCTTCGACCAGCTCGGTCATGCGCACCGACTCGGACTCGATGCGCGAGATCGCGTGCGTGACGTCGGGCGGCAGGTCGCCGCCGTGCAGGCGCGTGAGCTCGGCGTATCCGCGGATCGAGGCGAGCGGCGTGCGCAGCTCGTGCGAGGCGTCGGCGACGAAGCGGCGCACCTTGCGCTCGCTGTGCTCGCGTGCGGTGAGGGCGGATGCCACGTGCCCGAGCATGCGGTTGAACGCCGTGCCGAGCCGGCCGACCTCGGTGCGCTCGTCGTCGACGGGAACGCGCTCGGCGAGCGCGACGTCGCCGCGGTCGAGCGGGAGCTCCGAGACGCGCTGGGCCGTCTCGGTGACGGCGGCGAGCGGGCTCAGCGCACGCCGCACGACCACGGAGCCCACGATGAGCGCGAGGACGAGGCCGATGACGGCGACGATCGAGATCGTGATCGCCAGTTGCGCGGTGGTCGCGGTCACCTCGGCGAGCGGGAGGGCGAGTACGACCGTGATGCCGTTCCACTCTGGGCGTTCGACGGCCTTCGCGCGGTACTCGCCCAGCTCGCCGATGGAGATCGTGTGCGAACCTCCGTCGGCGGGCACCGTCGTCAGCGGCTCGGCGACCGCGGCCGGCAGCTCGAGCACGCGACCGCGCTCGGTGATGTATCCGGCGTTGGCGGTGCCGTCGGCCTGCACGAGCGCCGCCAGGGTCCCGGCCTCCTGGCCGGGCACGTTGAGCGCGATGCCCGGCGCCTCGGCCGGGTCGCCGGGCAGCGCGGGCCCGAGGTTCGTGCGGGAGATCGCGTCGTCGAGGTTGGTGTCGAGGCGGTCCATCGACGCGCTGTGGAACACGGCGACGGTGACCACGCCGACGACGGCGCTCACCGCGATGAGCAGCCCCGCGACGATGACGAGCAGCCGCCGGTGCAGCGTCCACGGCCTCCCGCGGCGACGACCGGAGCCGGCGGCCGACCCGGCGTCGTCGGCGCCGTCGGCGCCGTCGGCCGACCCCGCGCCCGTGTGGACGGCATCGGCGCGCGCGGCGGCCGCGTGGCCGGGATCGCCCGGCTTCGTCATCCGGCGGCCTTGATCATGTAGCCGGCACCGCGCACCGTGTGGATCATCGGCTCGCGCCCGGCGTCGATCTTCTTGCGCAGGTACGAGATGTAGAGCTCGACGACCGACTCCTTGCCGCCGAAGTCGTACGACCACACGCGGTCGAGGATCTGCGCCTTGCTGAGCACGCGGCGCGGGTTGCGCATGAGGAAGCGCAGGAGCTCGAACTCGGTCGCGGTCAGCTCGATCGGGGTTCCGTCGCGCTCGACCTCGTAGCTGTCCTCATCGAGGGTGAGGTCGCCGACGACGAGCACGGGGTCCTTGGCGTTCGCGAGCGTGAGCGACGAGCGGCGGATGAGTCCGCGCAGTCGCGCGACGACCTCCTCGAGGCTGAACGGCTTGGTGACGTAGTCGTCGCCGCCGGCGGTGAGCCCCGCGATGCGGTCGTCGAGCGAGTCCTTCGCGGTGAGGAAGAGCACGGGCGTCTCGGTGCCGTCGGCGCGCACCCGCTGCAGCACCTCGAGCCCGTCGATGTCGGGCAGCATGATGTCGAGCACGATCGCGTCGGGGCGGAACTCGCGGGCGACCTTCACGGCGCTGAGGCCGTCGGCGGCGGTGCGCACGTCCCAGCCCTCGTAGCGCAGGGCCATCTTCAGCAGGTCGGTGAGCGAATGCTCGTCGTCGACCACGAGCACGCGGACCATGGATCCGTCGCCCTTGGCGATCTGGGGGGCGCGGTGCGCGGCGGCGGTCGTCATGTCTCCAGTATCCGCGTCGCGCTATGCGTTTCCTATGGACTTCGTGAGCGGATGCCGCGCGCCCGGCGCTCATGGCCGATCCATAGGGTGCGGCAAGGGCGGCCAAAGCCCGCGTCCCTACGGTCGACGTCGGCGCCCCGCCTGGGACGCTCCTGCCGACCCCCGAGGATTCCCATGTTCTTCACGTATCTCCGGCGAGAGCTCGCCGGCCGCCGCAGACAGACCGCGATCATCGCCATCGGGATGGCGCTCGCGATCGCGCTCGTCATCATCGTCAACTCCGTCGCCTCCGGCGTGAAGGCCGCGCAGGCCTCGGTGCTCGAGTCCGTCTACGGCGTCGGCACCGACATCACGGTGTCGCAGACGCCGACACCCCCTGAGGAGGGCGAGGGAGGCGGCGGTCCGCGCTTCGAGTTCGATGCCGACGCCGGCACCACGACCGACGGCACCACCGAGCTCAGCCAGTCCCGCCTCATGGCCGGGTTCGGCGCGAGCACCTTCGATGCCGGCGCCCTCGACACGGTGCTCGGCGTCGACAACGTGGCCGCGGCCTCCGCGACCCTGTCGCTGACGAACACCACGTTCAACGGCGAGATGCCGCAGTTCCGGCAGGACGGCGGCAGCACCGAGCAGTCCGGGCCGACCACCGACCAGCAGGCCGCGCCCCCGCAGGGCGGCCCCGACGGCGCGGGCGGCAGCGCATTCGACGTCGACTCGTTCAGCGTGCTCGGCCTCGACCCCTCAGCCGACGCGATCGGCCCGCTCTCGGCCGTGTCCCTCGCCGAGGGCCGCACGCTCGACGCCGACGACAGCGGCGCGAACGTCGCCGTGCTCGACGCCGACTACGCCACCGGCGCCGAGCTCGCGGTCGGCGACACCATCGACATCGGCGGCACCGACTTCGAGGTCGTCGGCACCGTCACCTCGAACGCGGCCGACTCGGCGAGCGCCTCGAACGTCTACATCCCGCTCGACGTGGCCCAGACCCTCTCGGGCGAGGAGGGCATGATCTCGAACATCTTCGTCCAAGCCGCATCCTCGACCGACATCTCGCAGGTGCAGGCCGACATCGAGGCCGCGCTGCCCGACGCGACCGTGTCGACGCAGGAGGACCTGGCGTCGAGCGTGTCCGGCTCGCTCAGCACCGCGTCCGACCTCGTGTCGAACCTGGGCCTCTGGCTCTCGCTCGCCGTGCTCGTCGCCGCCTTCCTCATCGCGATCCTGTTCACCATCTCCGGCGTCACCCGCCGCACCCGCGAGTTCGGAACCCTGAAGGCGATCGGCTGGGCGAACCGGCGCATCGTCGGCCAGGTCGCGGGCGAGTCGCTCGTGACGGGCCTCATCGGCGGTGCGGTCGGCATCGCGATCGGCCTCATCGGCATCCTCGTGATCAACCTGGTCGCCCCGACGCTCTCGGGCAGCGCCTCGAGCGGCGGCTTCGACCTGGCGGGGGGCGGCCCGGGCGGTGGCGCCGCGGGCGGCGACGCGAGCGGCGCGACGGCCACCCGCAGCTTCGGCGGCCCCATGGGCCAGACCGCGGCGGCCACGACCGAGGTGGTGCTGAACGCGCCCATCACGGTCTCGGTCATCGCGATAGCCGTGGGCATCTCGATCCTCGGCGGGCTGCTCGCCGGTGCGATCGGCGGATGGCGCGCGTCGCGCCTGCGCCCCGCGGAGGCCCTGCGGAGCGTCGGCTGACCGGCCGCGCCGCGACATCCGACCACGCCTCGAACCCCCGAAGGACATCATGTACACGCTCACGAACCTCACGAAGACCTACCAGCAGGGCACCCGCACGGTGCACGCCCTGAAGAACGTCGACCTGCACATCGGCGCGGGCCAGCACGTCGCCATCCAGGGACCCACGGGCGGCGGCAAGTCGACGCTGCTGCAGATGCTCGGCGGGCTCGACCGGCCGACCTCCGGTTCGATCGCCATCGGCGGCGAGGACATCTCGAAGATGCCGGACGGGACGCTCGCGAAGATCCGCGCGAAGGAGATCGGATTCGTCTTCCAGAACTTCAACCTGATCCCCACGCTCACCGCACAGGAGAACGTCGAGACCGCGCTCGAACCGCTCGGCATCCCGGGCGAGCTCCGCGCGAAGCGGGCCACCCAGGCGCTCGCCTCGGTCGGCCTCGCCGACCGGGCCGGGCACCTGCCGAGCGAGCTCTCGGGCGGACAGCAGCAGCGCGTCGCGATCGCACGCGCGCTCGTGAAGGAGCCCGACGTGCTCCTCGCCGACGAGCCGACGGGCGCCCTCGACGAGGAGACCCGCGACGAGATCCTCGACATCCTCGAGGGCCTCTGGCGCGACCGCGGACTCACGCTCATCGTCGTCACGCACGACTCCGCGGTCGCCAGGCGCGCCGAGCGCCGCCTGCACATCAAGGCCGGCACGGTCACGGAGCGCTGAGCCGCCCGCGAGCCGACCCCGCTGGCATGCGAGAACGGATGCCGCGGCCGCCACATGCGGCTGCGGCATCCGCCTCGTCCGTGATGGCCGATGCCTGGTGCAGGCAGAGGGGATGCACAGACTCGCCGCCTAGCGTCGAAGCGATGTCCCCTGCTGAAGATCCGTCCCTGCCCGAAGAGCTCGCGAACGCCGAGCCGTCAGACCACGAGCTGACCCCCGCCGCTCGCCGGCGCGTGCTGCGCCGCCGTCGCACCCTGGCCGCCGCCGCGATCGTGACCGTGCTCGCCGTCGGATGCGGGTTCGTCGCGATCGGCTGGGCCTCCGCGAACCAGGGCGCTGAGGAGCCGACCGGCGGCGGGGCCGACTCGGTCTCGGTGCAGGACGCCGCCGATGGCGATGCCGCGGCCGCCGACACGGGCCTCGAACTCGACTGGGCGTCGCTGAGCCCGGCCGTGACCGCGCAGATGCAGTACGTGCACGAGCACTGGGACGCCACCGAGAGCGACGAGTTCGGCTTCCTCGACGAGAACGACTGCATGAACTTCGCGAGCCAGTCGCTGCTCGCCCGCGGATGGCTCGAGGACGACGAGTGGTGGTACGCCGTCGGCGACGCCTACTCGGGCTCGCCCGCCTGGCGCAGTTCGACGGCGTTCATGGAGTACCTCGAGGCGCGCCCCGAGCTGGCCACGATGCTCACCGACGACCAGCGCGACCAGGTCGAGGTCGGCGACATCGTGCAGTTCGACTGGGACGACTCGGGCGACCGCGACCACACCGGCATCGTCACGGCGGTCGTGACCAACGACGACGGCTCGATCGAGATCTCGTACGCCGGGCACACCGACCCCACGTGGGACCGCACGGTCGACTACGCGATCACCGAGCTGCACCCGGGCGGCATCGCGACGTACTGGAGCATCGCCGACTGAGCTGCTCGGCGTCATCGCCTGCGGCCGCGGCTGCGACTGCGCCTCCGCTTGTCAAGGGCGAGCGGATGTCGGTGGGCAGGCGTAGACCCGAGACATGGAGATCACGCACCTCAACCCGCCGTCGCTGCACCGCAGCCCGGCCTTCAGCCAGGGTGTGCTCGTGACCGGCGCGCACAACACCCTCTACGTCGGCGGACAGAACGGCGTCGATGCCGACGGCGCAGCCGTCGAGGGCGGCCTCGGGCCGCAGACCCGCAGGGCCATGCAGAACCTGCTCGCGGTGCTCGCCGAGGCGGGCGCCGACCAGACCAACGTCGTCTCGCTCACGATCACGCTCGTCGCGGGCGCCGACGCGACCGAGGGCTACGCGGCATCCGCCGAGGTCTGGGGCCGGCACGCGACGACCGTGCAGGTCATCCAGGTGGCCGGGTTCGCGAACCCCGCGTTCGTGGTCGAGGTGAGCGCGATCGCGGCGATTCCCGCGTAGGGCTCGCGGCTCCCGCGGTCAGATCGCGGCGAGCTCGCGGTCGAGCCGGCTCGCGAACGAGGCGACGAGGTCCGACGAGCGGGCACCCAGCCAGATCGAGATCTCGACGCCGCCCTCGGGGCGCATCCACTCGTCGAGCCACGCATCGACCGCGGCGACGAGCACCCGGCCGCGCGGCGCGACCGTGCCGAGCGAGCTCTCTCGGAACACCCAGTGCACGCCGATGCCGGCGGGCGTGTCGAGATGCACGATCTGCACGGCGTTGAACGCCTCGATGAAGACGACGCCGGTGGCGCTCGGATCGCAGTCGGCGAGCCGGGAGCGGATCGCGGCGATGTCGCCGGTGTCGCCGGCCATGAGCACCTGTGCCGCGGGCGGCGTGGGCGGTCGCATCCTGCTGACCATCGACCAGCCTCTCCTCGGGAATCACGTTGCCCCTTCATCTTAGGTAAGGCTTACCTGTCGTGCAATGCGAGCACAGCACTTTCGAAGCTGCCGGGACAGGCACGGCCAATCCGGCGCGGCGCCCGTGTCGAACCACCGATGACGGGCGGGCACGCCGCGCGGCGGACGGAGGCCCGACATGGAGCAGCACCCGGCACGATCGACGGCCCGCGCAGGCGCCGCACCTGCGGGTCCGCGAGCGGGGAACCGGCTGCGCTGGTGGTCGCTGGCGGCGCTCTCGGGCGTGATCAGCGCCGGCGTGTTCCTCGCGGCCGCCGAACTCGTCGCGCTCGTCGCCGCGCGCGACGGCAGCCCGATCCTCGCCGTCGGGTCGTTCGTGATCGACATCGTGCCGCAGTGGGCCAAGGAGTTCGCGATCGAGGTGTTCGGCGAGTACGACAAGGTCGCGCTGCTCGGCGGACTCGGCCTCGCCGTGCTCGTGGCCTCCGCGATCGCCGGCGTGCTGCAGCTCGTGCGGCCCCCGCTCGGCGCGGTCGCCCTCGGCCTCGCCGGCGCGCTCTCGCTCGCCGCCGTCGTGACGCGCACGGGCGCGACCGCGTTCGCCTGGCTGCCGCCGCTCGTCGGCGCCGTCGCGGGCATCCTCGTCCTGGTGCTGCTCGTCGGACGGCTGCGCGCGTGGCGCGAGCACGCGGCGGCGGGCGGGTCGGCGGCGAGCGACGCGACGGCGACGGTCGTCCCGAGCCCCGGGCCCGCCACTGCCGCGGCTCCCCCGGACCCCGGCGCGCGTGCGAAGGGCGGGCGGCCGGCGGCATCCGTCGACCGTCGCGGGTTCTTCGTGCTCGCAGGGCTCGCCGCGGCATCCGCCCTGGTGGTCGGCGTCGGCTCCCGCGTGGCGGGTGCCGCGACGAGCTCGATCGGCGCGATCCGCAGGGCCCTGAGACTGCCCGCGCCGAACTCGACGGTGACGGTTCCGGATGGCGCAGAGCTCGACATCCCCGGCATCACGCCGCTGTACACGCCGAACGCCGACTTCTACCGCGTCGACACCGCGCTGACCGTGCCCTCGATCGACCCGGCGACCTGGCGGCTCGTCGTCGACGGCATGGTCGGCGAGCGCGTCGAGCTCACGTTCGACGACCTCCTGGCGATGGGCCTCGACGAGTACTCGATCACGCTCACCTGCGTGTCGAACGAGGTCGGCGGCGACCTGCTCGGCACCGCGAAGTGGCTCGGCGTTCCCGTGCGCGACGTGCTCGCGAAGGCGAGGCCCGAGGCGGATGCCGACATGGTGCTCTCGCGCAGCGTCGACGGCTTCACGGCCTCGACACCGCTCGGCTCGCTCACCGACGACGGGCTCGACGCGATCCTCGCCGTGGCCATGAACGGCGAGCCGCTGCCGCTCGAGCACGGCTTCCCGGTGCGCATGGTCGTGCCGGGGCTCTACGGCTACGTCTCGGCGACGAAGTGGCTCACCGAGCTGAAGGTCACGCGCTTCGACGCCGAGGAGGCGTACTGGACCCCCCGCGGCTACAGCGCGAAGGCGCCCATCAAGCTCTCGTCGCGCATCGACACCCCCCGCCTCGACAAGCCGGTCGAGCCCGGCACCACCGTGATCGCGGGCGTCGCCTGGGCGCAGACCGTCGGCATCGACCTGGTCGAGGTGAAGATCGACGACGCCGACTGGCAGCCGGCGACGCTCTCGAACCCGGTCAACGCCGACACCTGGGTGCAGTGGTTCCTCGAGTGGGAGGCCACGAGCGGCAGCCACGACGTGACCGTGCGCGCGACCGACCGCGACGGCACCCTGCAGGTCGAGGAGCGCGCGCCGATCGCCCCCGACGGCTCGACCGGGTGGCAGCGGCGGCTCGTGCGCGTGAGCTGAGGGTTCGGTCGAGGCTGGCCGCGGCATCCGCCTGCAGATCGTAGGACTGCGGGCCGCGGCGAGATCTGCGAGCATCGGGAGATGGGCAAGCGGATCCTCTTCATCGGCGGCAGCGGCGTGATCAGCTCGGCGTGCGTCGCCAGGGCGGTCGACCTCGGACACGACGTGACCGTGCTGAACCGAGGCGCCTCGTCGTCGCTGCGGCCGCTGCCCGCCGAGGTGCGCACGATCGCCGCCGACATCCGGGAACCCGACTCGGTGCGCGCCGCCCTGGGCCGCGACACCGCGAACCCGCTCGAGTTCGACGTCGTGTGCGAGTTCCTCGCGTTCACGCCAGAGCACGTCCGCACCGACCTCGAGCTCTTCGAGGGTCGCGTGGGCCAGTACGTCTTCATCAGCAGCGCCTCGGCCTACCAGACGCCCCCCTCCCGCCTGCCGGTGACCGAGTCGACCCCGCTCGTGAACCCCGAATGGCAGTACTCCCGCGACAAGATCGCGTGCGAGGACCTGCTCGTCGAGGCCGTGCGCGAGCGCGCCTTCCCTGCCACGATCGTGCGGCCGTCGCACACCTACGACCGCACCCTGCTGCCCACGATCGGCGGCTACACCGACCTCGCCCGCATGCGGGCGGGTCGGCCCGTGCTCGTGCACGGCGACGGCACGAGCCTCTGGACGATCACCCACCACCGCGACTTCGCGGTCGCCTTCGCCGGCCTGCTGGGCAACCCGCTCGCGATCGGCGACGCCTTCCACATCACGGGCGACCACGCGCCGACATGGAACCAGATCTACACGTGGCTCGCCGACGCGGCGGGCGTCCCGTCGCCCGAGCTCGTGCACGTGGCCTCCGAGACCATCGCGGCCATGCACCCCGAGTGGGGCCCCGGCCTGCTCGGCGACAAGGCGCACTCGATGGTGTTCGACAACGCGAAGGTGAAGGCCCTCGTGCCCGGGTTCGCCACCACGATCACGTTCGACCGGGGCGCCCGCGAGATCGTCGAGTTCATCGACGCGACACCCGAGCTGCAGCGCATCGACCCCGAGGCGGATGCCGCGTTCGACCGCATCGTCGCACGCGCGTCGCGCTGACACACCGACCAGGCCGTCCGGAGGTGGGCGGCCCGCGATACTCTCGGGGAGTGCCCGACTCCCCCTTCGCGCTCTTCGATCTCACGCCGGACGGCGATCTGCGTGAGACCCGCGAGACCCGCGACTCCATCGCGCCCCGCGCGAGGCTGCCGCACGAGACCCGCGTCGTCGCCGACTCGACCGACCGTGTCGCCTGGCTCCGCGCCAGGTCGCAGGGCATCACCGCGACCGACGCCGCGAAGCTCGCCACCCGCACCTCGGTGAAGTCGGCCGCCTGGGAGAAGCTCCACGGCGCCCCGCGCAGCTTCGGGGGCAGCCGCTACACCGACCACGGCCGCGAACGCGAGCCCGTCATCGCCGAATGGGCCGCGCGCACGCACGGCATGAGCCATTCGTCGCTGCTCTACCACGCGGCATCCGAGCACCGCCATCTCGCGACGCCCGACGGGCTGCGCGTGACCGATCGCGGCGTGCTCGAGCTCTGCGAGATCAAGACCACGTCGAAGCCGTGGCGCGCGGTGCCGCGCAACTACCTGCGACAGGTGTGGTGGCAGCAGTACGTGCTCGGCGCCGAGCGCACCCTCATCGTGTGGGAGCAGCACGACGACTTCGTGCCCGTCGCCGCCGAGCCCGAGTGCCGGTGGATCGAACGCGACGACGACCAGATCGCGATCCTCGTGCAACTCGCCGACGAACTGCTCGAGGCGATCCGGCCGAAGCAGGCGTCCGCGCAGGAGGCGCGCGCGTACTACCGGCCGAGCGTGCTCGCATGACGGTGGTGCTGCTGCACGGCCTCGGAGCCGACCGCCGCCAGCCGCTGACCCTGCTCGAGCCGATGGTGCACGAGATCCTCGGCGACGACGAACTCGTCATCGCACCCGACGTGCGGGCGCACGGCGGATTCCTCGAGGTCGGAGGTGCGGCCGACTTCGCGATCGACCGGCTCGCCGCCGAGGTCGCCGACGCGGTGCGGCAGTCGCTCGCCGCGGGCTCGGTCACGGCGGCATCCGGCTCCGACCGGGGTATCCGCGTCGACCCCGACGCCCCGATCACCATCATGGGCATCTCGATGGGCGCCGCCATCGCCCTGCGCATCGCACTCGCCGGCCTGCTGCCGGTCGAGCGGGCGGTGTTCATCCGCCCGTCGTTCGACGACCAGCCGGTGCCCGAGAACCTCCGCCCCTTCCCCGTGATCGGGCAGGTGCTCGCCGACGCCGGCGTCTCGGGCGCGGCCGAGTTCCAGGAGCGCGAGGTCTACCAGAAGGTCGCCGAGATCTCTCCGCTCGGCGCCCGCGGGCTGCTCGCCCAGTTCACCGCCCCCGACGCCGCGCGACGGGCCATGCGCCTCGTCGAGATCCCGCGCAACCGGGCGTTCCGCGACGACGCCGAACTGGCCGAGTTCGAGAGCCGCGGCATCCGCTCGCTCGTGGTCGCCGCGCTTCGCGACCCCGTGCACCCGCTCCCGACCGCCGAGCGCTGGGCCGCCGGACTCGCCGGGCCGATGCTCGTGCTGCCCGCCCGCGACGACGGGCCCGCCGCGCAGGCGCACGTGCTCACCGAGCAGGTCGGGCGCTGGTTGCGGGACTTCTAGCGCCCGGCGCGGGAGGATGGTCGCATGACCGACACGATGCGCGCCCTGGTGATCGACCGCACGGGCGACGCCGACGAACTCCACCTCGCCGAGGTCGGCCGGCCGACCCGCATCAGCGACGAGGTGGTCGTGCGCGTCATCGCCGCCGGGGTTAACCCGATCGACGTGAAGACCCGCGCCGGACGCGGCACCTCCGCCGCCATCACCGGGTACCCGGCGGTGCTCGGCAACGACTTCGCCGGCGTCGTCGAGCACGTGCCGTATGCGGCGCATCCGCTGCACGTCGGCGACCGGGTCTACGGCAGCGCACGCCCCCCGCGCACGCCGGGCAGCTTCGCCGAGTTCGTCACCGTGTCGTCGATGAGCGTGGCGCCGATGCCCGCCTCGCTCGGCTTCGTCGAGGCCGCCGCGCTGCCGATCGCGGCGCTCACCGCGTGGGGCGCGATCGTCGACGTCGCCCGGGTGCACGACGGGCAACGCGTGCTCGTGCACGCCGGCGCAGGCGGCGTCGGCCACCTCGCGGTGCAGCTCGCCGCCTACTTCGGCGCGCACGTCACGGCCACGTGCGGCCCAGACAACGTCGAGTTCGTGCAGGGCCTCGGCGCCCAGCACGTCATCGACTACCGCGCCGAGCGCTTCGAAGAGGTCGCCGGCGAGCAGGACGTCGTCATCGACCTCATCGGCAACGTGAAGGACGACACGGGCAGCCGCTCGCTCGACGTGATCCGCCACGGCGGGCTCATCGTCAACGTGCCCACCGGGTCGTGGCCGACCATGGCCGACGAGGCGGCCGCCCGCGGCATCCGCGCCACCGGATACTCGTGCTCCCCCGATGCCCGCACGCTCGCCGTGCTCACCCGCCTCGTCGACGACGGCGCCCTGCGCGTGCACGTCGACCGCGAGCTGCCGCTCGAACGCGGAGCCGAGGCGCACCGCCTCGTCGAAGGCGGGCACGTGCGCGGCAAGGTCGTGCTGCGCGTCGCGCCCGACCCCGAGTAGGGCTTCGGTTCGAGCGAGCACCTTTTCAGGACCACAGCGGTCATGGCTGCATATTGCACGTATGACCGATGTGGTCCTGAAAACGTGTGGGTCGGCGACTGTCGGTGGCGCTGCGTATGCTCGCCCTCGTGGCCACCCTCGATGACCTGCGCCGCACGGCCGAGACGCTCCCCGGCAGTGAGGAGCGCGCGACCACCGGCGGCGCCGCGTGGTTCGTGCGCAACAAGCTCTACGCGTGGGAGTGCCACCCCTGGCCGAGCATCCCCGACGACGTGCGCGCGATCGTCGCGGCCGAGCTCGTCGTCGGTGTCAAGGTCGCCGACCCGGTCGACGCGCTCGCGCTCGTGCAGATGGCGCCCGACGTGTTCCTGCGCACGACGACCCCGTGGGGCGAGCCGAAGATCGCGCTCCGCGTGGCCGACGTCGACCTCGACCACCTCGCCGAACTCGTGACCGAGGGATGGCGCGTGCAGGCGCCGAAGTACCTGCGGCGCGAGTTCGACGAGCGCTAGCATCGCCGCATGCCCACGCGATTCGAAACCGTCGACGGGTTTCTCGCCGCCCAGTCGCCCGACCGCCGAGCCGACATCGACGCGCTGCGGGCGCTCGTGCGCGAGGCTGAGCCCGGTCTCGTCGAGATCGTGAAGTGGAACTCGCCCAGCTACACGCTCGGCGGCATCGATCGGCTGACGATCAACGCCGCGGGCAGGGGCCCGGTACGGCTGATCCTGCATTTCGGCACCGAGCGTGCGGAAGACAAGGGCGCCGTGTCGACCTTCGGGGGCGACCCGGCGGGGCTGCTGACCTGGCATTCCGACATCCGGGCCAGCCTCACGCTGCCGCCCGCCGACGAACTCGCGGGCGGGCGCGGTGCGATCGTCACCGTCATCCGCGCCTGGTTGGCGGAGGGCGGCTCGAACCGATGAACGACGAGGAGTCAGCACGATGACGAAGTACCTGATCTCGTTCCCGAGCAGCGTTATGGTCGTCTCCGCCGACGAGCTGCCGGCTGTGGCGGACGCCGCGCACGCGGTCGTGCAGCACGCGAAGGACGCCGGCGTCTGGGTGTTCGGCGGCGGCATCGACGAGGGCGTTGCGCCGGTCATGGTCGACGGCGATGGAACGGTCGGCGAGGGCACGTACCCGCAGACCAGGCAGTTCGACGGCGGCTTCACCGTGCTGGAGCTCCCCACCCGCGAGGCCGCCCTCGAGTGGGCCGCCAGGATCGCGACCGCCTGCCGCTGCGCGCAGGAGGTGCGGGAGTTCATGTACGACCCCGAGAGCTGACGACCGCGCGGGTCGGCGCGGCCGATTCCACGACCTCCGGCGACGAGGTGTCGGGCAGGAGCATCGGCCCGACACCGGCCTCAGCCCGAGCGCGACTCGAGCAGGGCCGAGCCGAGTTCGCTGCGCAGGTAGAGCACGCTGCGGCCGTAGCGGGTGCTGACGAGCAGGCCCGCGTCGCGGAGCACGCGCAGGTGCTGGTTCACGGCAGAGGCGCTGACGCCGAAGCGCACGCCGAGCTCGGTGGATGACGCGGGGTCGCCGAGGGCGGCGAGCAGGCTCGCGCGCGTCTCGCCGAGCACCGCGGCGACGGCGGCGGGGTTCGCGACCGGCTCGGCCTCCCACAGGGCGCCCTGTCCCCTGGCGGAGTAGAGGATCATCGGCGGGCCGTCGCCGACGGGCGCCGAGGCGCGGCGCGTGAACATCGTGGGCATGAGGGTGAGGCCGTTGCCGTCGATGGCGAGGGTGCGGTCGTTGGGGTCGGCCAGCCGCACGGAGACCACGCCGTGGTCGTAGGCGATGCGCGGCGAGAGTCCGTTCAGCATGCTCGCCACGCCCGCCTGCGCGATCTGGCGTCCGCGGTAGACGACGTCGGCCTCGAGCACGGCGCGCATGCGCGGCCAGTACGGCTCGAAGCAGGTCTCCCAGAGCTGTCGCAACGCGCGGATGATGCGGCGCAGCGCCTGGCTCGTCGACCCGGCGAGCACGTCGGGCACGAACCCGTGCACGGCGACGAGATCGCTGCGGAACACGTCGGGCGGGGTCGCGGCGAGCACGCGGAACTCGTCTTCGAGGCGCGTGAGCGGCGAGGCGGGGCGGGGGTTCAGGAAGTCGGGCGTCCACATGCGCTCGTCGATGAGCGCCCCGAGCACGCGCATGTCGAGACGCTCGCGGGCCTCCTCGGTACGGCGGAGCCAGCCGAGCTGCAACGGGAACCTCGCGGGCTCCCGGATCGCTCGCAGCGACAGGCCGAGTTCGCACAGCGGTGAGAGGGCGAAGCGCACGGCTCCGACGTCGTCCTCGTTCAGCACGTACCGCAACATGTAGCACTACGCTACATCGATTTCGCCGCCTCCTCGCCATCAGCAGGATCGTCCATGTGAGCCCTACCTCCAGTCCAGACACGTCGTCCCTCCCCGTCATCGAGCCCGACCTCGAGGCCGCCGCCACGAGCATCGACGAGGCGGATGCCGCAGCGCAGGTCGGGTCGGCGACGGATGCCGGGGACACGGGCAAGCCGGGGCTGGCCGCCCGCATCGCGGCATCCGTCTCCGACCCGGTGCTGCGGATCCTCGTGACCGCGACGCTCATCAGCCGCGTCGGTCGCGGCATCTTCATCACCATCACGGTGCTCTACTTCACGCTCATCGTCGGGCTGCCCGCGCATGAGATCGCGATCGTGCTCGGTGCGGCGAGCGCGGCCGGCATCGTCGCGTCGCTCGCGGGCGGATGGCTCGCCGACCGCATGAGCGCCCGCCGCGTGCTGCTGGTGTTCACGACGCTCGAAGGGCTCGGGCTGCTCTGCTACGCCGCGACGGGCGACTTCGTCTCGGCGCTCGTCGTCGCGGTGGTCGTCGGGGCATTCGGGCAGGGCGCGAACTCCACGCGCATGGCGATCCTGGCGCGGGCCTTCGAACCCGAGCAGCGCGTGCACGCCCGGGCGGTGCTGCGCACGGTCACGAACGTGTCGATCGCCGTCGGCTCCGGGCTCGGCGCGCTGGCCCTGGCCATCGGCACGGCCGAGGCGTACCGGATCCTGCTCGTCGCCGCCGGCGCCCTCTACCTGCTCGCCCTCGTGCGGCTCGTGAAGCTGCCCGCGAGCGTCGACGCGCCGCGCGCCGTCCCGCCGGTCACTGGCGCCGTCGAAGCGGTCGCGGTGGGCGACGGGGTCGGCGACGAGGGCGACGACGACGCCAGTGCCGACCGGGCGGATGCCGCAGACGGCCGCAGCTCGAACGCCGCCCGCGCCGCGACATCCGCTCGCCCGGCGAAGCGCCGCAGCCGATTCGCGCACTCGCCGTGGCGCGACCCCCGGTACCTCGCGCTCACCGGACTCAGCGCGATCTTCGGCATGCAGTTCGGCGTCGCGGAGATCGGCGTGCCGCTGTGGATCGCGCACGAGACCGACGCCTCGGCCGTGCTCGTGTCGGCGGTGCTGATCATCAACACGACGATCGTCGTGCTGTTCCAGGTGCCGCTCTCGCGGGGCACGCACGACCTGCGCCGCGCCGGACGCGTCTCGGCGATCGCCGCCTGGCTCATGGCGGCGACCTGCCTCGTGTACGCCGCGGCCGCCGGACTGCCGGTGTGGTTCTCGGTCCTGTTCATCGTGCTCGCCTCGATCACGCACGCGTTCGCCGAGGTGCTCTCGCAGGCCGGCGGCTGGGGCCTCAGCTTCGAGCTCGCCGATCCCGTGCAGGCGGGCACCTACCAGGGCGTCTACTCGATGGGCTACTCGATCGGCGCGACGCTCGCCCCCGCGGTGGTCACGGCCACGGCCCTCAACATGGGGTTGGCCGGGTGGGCGATCCTCGCGGTCGTGTTCCTGGCGTCGGGCCTCGGCACCTGGGCGATCGCGCGGGCGGCGGCGAATCGCGCCGAGCGCGCGATCCCCTGACCCGGGCGCCGCTCCCGACCCGCAGGCGCGCCCGGTATCGTCGGGCGCATGCCCGCACCGACGATCGTCTGGTTCCGCGACGACCTCCGGGTCGCCGACCACCCGGCGCTCGCGGCGGCGGCCGAGCGCCGTGCGCCCGTCGTGTGCGTGTTCGTGCTCGACGAGGAGTCCGCCGGCATCCGTCCGCTCGGCGGCGCCGCCCGCTGGTGGCTGCACGGCTCGCTCGAGGCCCTGCGCGCCGACCTCGAGGCACTCGGCACGACGCTCGTGCTGCGTCGGGGTGCGGCGGGCCGCGTCATCCGCTCGCTCGTGGACGAGACGGGCGCCGACGCCGTGTTCTGGAACCGCCGCTACGGCGGCCCCGAGCGCGACCTCGACACCGAGCTGAAGACCGCGCTCGCCGACGACGGGCTCGAGGTGCGCAGCTTCGGCGCGAACCTGCTCTTCGAGCCGTGGACGATCCGCACCGGGCAGGGCACGCCCTACTCGGTGTTCACCCCGTTCTGGCGCGCCTGCCTCGCGGCGCCGGAGCCGCGGCATCCGCTGCCGGCTCCGGAGCGCCTCGCGTTCGCCGACCCCGGCGATCGTTCAGGGCGAGCGGATGTCGCGACCGACGACCTCGCGTCATGGCACCTGCTGCCGACGCGCCCCGACTGGGCCGCGGGCCTCCGCGAGACCTGGGCTCCCGGTTCGGCCGCGGCGCACGACCGGCTCGAGGCGTTCCTCGACGAGCGGCTCGGCGACTACGACGTCGACCGCGACCGCCCGGCGATCGACGCGACCTCGCGGTTGTCGCCGCACCTGCGCTGGGGCGAGATCAGCCCGTTCGAGGTCTGGAACGCCGTGCGCGAGCGGCGTACGACGGACCCCCGCGGCGAGACGACGAGCCGCGGGCGGTTCCTCGCCGAGCTCGGCTGGCGCGAGTTCGCCTGGCACGTGCTGTTCCACGCCCCCGACCTCGCGACCCGCAACTGGCGAGCCGAGTTCGACGTGTTCCCGTGGCCCCGGCTGCACCCCTCGGCACTGCAGGCGTGGGAGCAGGGTCGCACGGGCGTGCCGCTCGTCGACGCGGGCATGCGCGAGCTCTGGCGCACTGGCACGATGCACAACCGGGTGCGCATGGTCACGGCGTCGTTCCTCACGAAGAACCTGCTCATCGACTGGCGCCGGGGCGAGCAGTGGTTCTGGGACACCCTGGTCGATGCCGACGCGGCCTCGAACCCGTTCAACTGGCAGTGGGTCGCCGGGTCCGGGGCGGATGCCGCGCCCTACTTCCGCGTCTTCAATCCCCTGCTGCAGGCGACGAAGTTCGACCGCGACGGGGCGTACGTGCGGCGGTGGGTGCCCGAGGTCGACTCCGAGGAGTACCCCGAGCCGATCGTGGATCTCGGCGAGTCCCGCGAGGCCGCCCTGGCCGCGTACCGGGTCGTGCGCGGCGCCCGCGCCGAGGGCTAGGCGAGGGTCCCGGCCGCCGGGCGCGCGAGCACCCAGTCGTCCTCGTCGCGGTCGCCGAGCCGGAAGTGCTTGCGCCCCGACCTCACGAACCCGTGCTTCTCGTAGAAGCGGATCGCCCGCTCGTTCTCCTCGTTGACACCCAGCCACACGGAGGCGACCCCGGTCGCCTCGGCGGCCTCGAGCGTGCCGGTCATGAGCGGCCCGGCGACCGAGCCCGTGCCGTGCAGCACCTTGCGCGTGTAGAACTTGCTGAGTTCGATCGTCGGCCGTGCCGTGACGGCGGCCGCGACATCCGCATCCGTGGGCTCGCCCGCGATGAGCATCGTGTAACCGACGAGCTCGCCCGGGCCGGCTTCGCCCGGGCCGACTCCGGCCGAATCACCTCCGGCCGCATCGGCCTCGGCCACCACGAGGATGCGGTCGGGGTCTGCGAGATATTCGTCGAAGCGCTCGACCGTGAAGTTCGCGGCGATGAACTCGGCGATCGCCTCGGCGGTGGTCGAGGGCGGGCAGGCGAGCGGGAACGTCTCGGCTGCGAGTCCGGCGAGCGCAGCGGCATCCGTCGGCCTGGCCTGTCGAATCGTGGTTCGGGTCACGATTCGCCATTCTGGCAGGCCGACGGATGCCGCGGGGCTCGCGTGACGGTACGCGGCACCGCCCGCCGAGGCATGCCGAGAGGGCCGCGCCGACCGTTGCACCTTCCGGGATCACCGGATGCGGTCGACGCAGCCCTTCGGCAACGCGGGCGCCGGCTCAGAGGAACCGGGCGTACGCCCCCACCGTGAGGAACGTCGGGAACTCGGGCTCGAGCGCCACGGTGCGGAACACCGAGATCGCGTCGTCGAACCGGTCGCCCTCGAAGCGGGGCAGCGCCGCGACGGCCTCGGCCATGAGGCGCACGATCGACGTCTGGTCGATGCGCGTGCCCTCGGCGGTGACCGTGTTGTTGTCGAGCCACTGCCAGATCTGCGAGCGCGAGATCTCGGCGGTCGCGGCATCCTCCATGAGGTTGTCGATGGCCGCCGCGCCCGTGCCGCGCAGCCACGACTCGATGTAGCGGATCGCGATCGAGACGTTGTCGCGCACGCCGGCCTCGGTGACCTCGCCGCCGATCGACGGGATGTCGAGCAGTTCGGCCGCCGTCACCTCGACGTCGTCGCGGAGGCGGCCGACCTGGTTCGGCCGGTCGCCGAGCACGGCGTCGAACTCCGCACGAGCGGTCGGGATCAGGTCGGGGTGCGCGACCCACGTGCCGTCGAAGCCGTCGCCGGCCTCGCGGCGCTTGTCCGCCGCGACCGCGGCGAGCGCCCGCTCGGTGACCTCGGGGTCGCGACGGTTCGGGATGAACGCGCTCATGCCGCCGATCGCGTGCGCTCCGCGCTTGTGGCACGTCTGCACGAGCAGCTCGGTGTAGGCCCGCATGAACGGCACCGTCATGGTGATCGCCTTGCGGTCGGGGAGGACCCAGCGGCGACCGCGCGAGCGGAACGTCTTCACGATCGAGAAGATGTAGTCCCAGCGGCCGGCGTTGAGGCCGGCGCAGTGGTCGCGCAGTTCGTAGAGGATCTCGTCCATCTGGAACGCGGCCTGGATCGTCTCGATGAGCACGGTCGCGCGGATCGTGCCCTGCGGGATGCCGAGCTCGCGCTGCGCGAACACGAAGATGTCGTTCCAGAGCTTGGCCTCGCGGTGCGACTCGAGCTTCGGCAGGTAGAAGTACGGGCCTCGACCGGCGGCGATGAGCGCCGTCGCGTTGTGGAAGAAGTACAGGCCGAAGTCGACGAGGGAGCCGGACGCGTGCATCGCACGGCCGGCCCGGTCGTGGAACGTCAGGTGCTTCTCGACGAGGTGCCAGCCGCGCGGACGCATCACGATGGTCGGCGTCTCCTCGGCCGTGACGCGGTACTCCTTGCCCTCGGGGCTCGTGTACGCGAGGTCGCCGCGCGGGAAGTCGAACAGCGTCAGCTGCCCGCCGATGACGTTCTCCCAGGTGGGGCTCGTGGCGTCCTCCTGGTCGGCGAGCCACACCTTCGCGCCCGAGTTCAGCGCGTTGATCGCCATCTTGCGGTCGGTCGGACCGGTGATCTCGACGCGGCGGTCCTCGAGGCCGGGGCCGGGGCCGGCGACGCGCCAGGAGGTGTCGTCGCGGATCCAGGCCGTCTCGGGCATGAAGCGCGGGTCGCGGCCGTTCGCCGCATCGACGCGGGTCTGCAGGCGCTCGGCGAGCAGCTCGTGCCTGGTGCCGGCGAAGCGGTCGTGCAGCGCCGCGAGGAACGCGAGCGCCTCGGGCGTGAGGATCTCGTCCGCGCGGTCGACGGATGCGGCGCGCTCCGCGCCCGAACGGGCGACCTCGATGCGCGGCTCGACGGTCTGGAAGCTCCCGGTGGCGGGTGCGGGGCGACGTGCGGGCGCGGCATCCGCTCGCTCGCGCTCGAGGGTCATGGTCGGTGTCGTGTTCATGATGGTGTCTCCTTCGGTTCGTCGGTCGAGTCGTGCGAAGCGCGTATCGAGACCCGGTCGAGTGGTCTCGATACGGCGCCGGGGCGCCTCCTCGACCGACGGGCAGGTCAGTGAGCGAACTGGTCTTCCTCGGTCGATCCGACGAGGGCGAGCGTCGCGCTGTTGGGGTTCAGCGCCGTGGCGATCTGGTCGAAGTAGCCGGTGCCGACCTCGCGCTGGTGGCGCGTGGCGGTGTACCCGGATGCCTCCGAGGCGAATTCCGCCTCCTGGAGCTCGACGTATGCGCTCATGTGCCGCTCGTTGTAGTCCTTCGCGAGCGTGAACATGGAGTGGTTGAGGGCGTGGAAGCCCGCGAGGGTGATGAACTGGAACGCGTAGCCCATCGACGCGAGCTCGCGCTGGAACTTCGCGATCTGGCCGTCGTCGAGGTGGCGCTTCCAGTTGAACGACGGCGAGCAGTTGTAGCTCAGGCGCTTGCCGGGGAACTTCGCGTGCACGGCCTCGGCGAAGCGGCGCGCGAGGTCGAGGTCGGGCTCGGCCGACTCGACCCAGAGCAGGTCGGCGTACTCGGCGTAGGCCAGGCCGCGGGCGATGACCGGCTCGATGCCGTTCTGCACCTCGTAGAAGCCCTCGGCGGTGCGCTCGCCCGTGACGAACGGCGTGTCGCGCTCGTCGTGGTCGCTCGTGAGGAGGGTCGCGGCGAGCGCGTCGGTGCGGGCGATGATGATCGACGGCACGCCCGCGACATCCGCCGCCAGCCGGGCCGCGTTGATGGTGCGGATGTGCTGGCCCGTCGGGATGAGCACCTTGCCGCCCATGTGGCCGCACTTCTTCTCGCTCGCGAGCTGGTCCTCCCAGTGCACGCCGGCGGCGCCGGCCTCGATCATCTGGTGCATGAGCTCGTAGGCGTTGAGCGGGCCGCCGAAGCCGGCCTCGGCGTCGGCGACGATCGGCGCCATCCAGTCGGTGATGCCGGTCTGCGCCTCGGTGCCCTGCTCGATCTGGCCGGTGCGGAGCAGCGCGTTGTTGATGCGACGCACGACCGCCGGAACCGAGTTCGCGGGGTACAGCGACTGGTCGGGGTAGGTCTGGCCGCTGAGGTTCGCGTCGGCCGCGACCTGCCAGCCGCTCAGGTAGATGGCCTTGAGACCCGCGCGCACCTGCTGCACGGCCTGGTTGCCGGTGAGCGCGCCGAGCGCGGCCGACCACTGCGGGTCCTCCTGGGGGGCGAAGGCGGTGCCGGTGTTCTGCTGGATGTCGGCCCACAGGCGCTCGGCGCCGCGCTTGGCGAGCGTGCGCTCCTCGCGCACCGGGCCGCGGAGGGCGATGACGTCCTCGGCGGTGTAGTCGCGGCTGACGCCCTCCCAACGCGGGTTCGCGTCCCACTCGAGCTGCAGTTCGGCTGCGGTCTGGGTCTGGTCGCCGGGGCGGTCGGTGCTCATCGTCGTGCTCCTTCGGTGCTGCTTCGGTGCCGCTTCAGTGCGGCGGGCGGATGTCTCGTGCGGCCCGTTCGGCGTCTGCCTCGACGCGTTCCGGGGTGGCTGTGCATCCACTCTGCGGGCCGCGGGGGCACCCCGACCGACGATTCGGGGGGTGAACTTCCGGGGTATTTCTGCGCCGCGGAATGTTCGCCGTCCGGTCGAGTGGCGATACCTCGCACTGCAAGGTATATTGCTGATCCAGATACCTTGAGCTGCAAGGTACGAACCGAGATGAGTCACCCATGCGCATCGGCAAAGACCTCGTCGCGGCGGCCGCGACCCCGGTCGTGCTCGGCATCCTGGCCGAGGGCGAGTCGTACGGCTACGCGATCCTCCAGCGCATCACCGCGCTCTCGGGCGGCGAGCTCGAGTGGAGCGACGGCATGCTCTACCCCTTGCTGCACCGCCTCGAGCGGCTCGGCCATGTGCGCGCCGAGTGGCGCCATTCCGACACCGGCCGCCCGCGCAAGCACTACCGCCTGACCGAGCAGGGCGCCGGCGTGCTCACCGAGCAGCGCCGTCAGTGGTCGGTCGTCGGCGAGGTGCTGAGCAAGGTCTGGCCCGACGACGGCGGCCCGCGCATGCGCCTGGCCTTCGGGGAGGTCTGACATGGCACCCGAGACCCCGCGCCCGGCGGCCCCGACTCCGGCCGACGCCCACGGGCCAGGCGCCCCCGACGAGCTCGGCGCACTCGTCGCCTCCTGGCGCGCATGGATGCAGCGCGACGACGCCGTGAACCGTGCCGACCTCGACGAGCTCGAGAGCCACCTGCTCGACCGCGTCGACGCGCTGCGCGAGGTCGGACTCCACGACGACGAGGCCTTCCTCGTTGCGGTGAAGCGCCTCGGCGCCGTCGACGAGCTCTCCCACGAGTACGCCCGCGTGCACTCCGAACGGCTGTGGAAGCAGCTCGTGCTCGACGGCGAGGCCGAGCCCGGCGCAGCGGACCCCGGCGCGCGCGCCGGGACATCCGACGCCCTCGACCGCGCGGATGCCGCAGGCGGGCGCGCGCCGTTCTGGAAGCGCGCGAACGGGCTCGCCGTCGCGCTCGCGCTGGGCGTCGGTGCCGGCCTCGTCGTGACGGCGGCGACGCTCGTCGGAGCC
Source organism: Agromyces sp. PvR057 (assembly GCF_040547485.1). Lineage (NCBI taxonomy): Bacteria > Bacillati > Actinomycetota > Actinomycetes > Micrococcales > Microbacteriaceae > Agromyces > Agromyces sp. PvR057. Next base: position 454,761 of record NZ_JBEPPT010000001.1, on the reverse strand, counting down.
GACCCGGCGTTCTTCCTGCGGAACGCCACGCTGCTCGTGCTGCCGTTCCTCGCCGCCTGGTTCGTGTGGCGTCACCGTCCGCCGATGGCCGCGGTGCTGGCCGTCGCGGGCGCGTTCGTGCTCGTGGGCGTGGTGCTGAACGTCTTCCCGTGGGCCTCCCTCAGCGCTGCGCAGGCGTTCGGCGGCGCGGTCGCCGACACCGAACTGCTCGCGTCCCTCGGCGCCGCCGTCGCCCTCTGGCTCATGACGGGCGTGGCCTACTCGGCCGGCCGGTGGCGCAGCAGTGACGCCCGCATGGACTTCGTGCGGTTCAGCGGCGAGTGGCTCGTGTACTACGTGCTCATCGCCCTCGTCGGCGGGGCCCTGTCGGCGCTCACGATCGGCGTGTTCTCGACGATCGACGTCGACGTCGCGTGGTTCTTCGGCCGATGGGTGCTGCCGTGCGCGATTCCGGGGGCCGTGCTCGTCGCAGCCTGGCTCGTCGACGCCAAGCAGCGCGTGATCGAGAACATCGCGCCCGTGCTCACCAAGGTCTTCACCCCGCTCTTCACGATCATGCTGATCGCCCTCGTCGTGGCCGCGGTGCTGCAGTGGAACATCGTCGACGCCGACCGCGAGCTCCTCATCGCGTTCGACCTCGTGCTCGTCGTGGTGCTCGGGCTGCTCGTCTACTCGTACTCGTCGCGCGATCCGCTGCAACGGCCCGGATGGTTCGACCGCATCCAGCTCGTGATGCTCGTCGCGGCGCTCGTGGTCGACGTGTTCGTGCTCGTCGCGATGGTCGGGCGCACGGGTGAGTTCGGCTTCAGCCCGAACAAGACGGCATCGCTCGGGCTCAACCTGATCCTGCTCGTGAACCTCGCCTGGGCCGCCTGGCTGCAGCTCGGATTCCTTCGCGGGCGCGAGCCGTTCGACCGACTCGAGCGCTGGCAGACGGGGTACCTTCCGGTCTACCTCGCCTGGGCGGCCGTGCTGGTGCTGGTGTTCCCACCCGTCTTCGACTTCGCCTGAGCGACGGCGTCACCCGGGAACCGCACGGCGACGAGGAGCCCGCCGTCCGCGCGGGGCACCAGATGCAGGCCGGCCCCGTGGCGCTCGGCGATCGCCGCGACGATCGACAGGCCGAGACCCCGGCCTCGCTGAGCGGCGGCACTGGTGCGCCCGCGTCCGCGATGGAACGGCGCCGTGAGCTCGGCGACGGTCGCGGCATCGAGCTCGGCCCCGCTGTTCGCGACCTCGAGGATCGGCAGCGGCCCCGCGGCATCCGTCGTCACGGTCACGAAACCGCCCGGCTCGTTGTGGCGGATCGCGTTCTGCACGAGGTTCACGACGAGCTGGCGCAACAGCACCTCGTCGCCCTCGACGAGCACCGGCGCAGCCGACGCCGACGCCGACAAGCGCACCCCGGCCTCCTCGGCCTCGACACGCGACTCATCGACGACGGATGCCGCGAGCGCGGCGAGATCCACGGGGCCGAACGCGCCGGCGTCCGTCGACTCGAGCTCCGAGAGGTCGAGCAGCGCCTCGACGGTCGCGATGCTGCGCTCGTTCATCTCCCGCAGGCGTTCGAGCAGGTGCGCGTCGCCGGCGCCCTGCGAGCTCAAGGCCACGTCGAGCATCGTGCGCGTCGTGGCGAGCGGCGTTCGCAACTCGTGCGAGGCGTTCGCGGCGAAGCGGCGATCGGCGTTCGCCGAGCGCTCGAGCGAGTCGAGCATGCCGTCGAAGGTGTCGGCGAGGTCGGTGATCTCGTCGCGCGGTCCGGCGAGCGCGATGCGGTGGTCGAGGTGGCCGCGCGCAGCTCGATGCGCGGCCTCGTTGACCTCCTGCAGTGGCCGGAGCATGCGACCGGCGACGAACCAGCCCGCCCATGCGCCGCCCGCGGCGAGCAACGCGAGCGCCCCGACCGACACCCAGAGCAGCAGCTGCAGGATGTCCGAACGCGAACTCACGACCACGGCCGCCTCGCTCGCCGTCGAGGCGAGCAGCCCGGGGTCGGAGGCGACCTCCGGGGCATCTGACGGGAGCGTCGACTGGGCGGGCGTCGCATCGGTGGGGGTCGCCTCGATCGCCGTCGTCGTCGTGGCGGCCGGCTCGGCGAACTCGTAGCTCGGCACGAGGCCGATGACGAACGCGACGATCGCGAGCAGCACGGCGCCGGCGACGGTCAGCAGCACCGCGTACGTCAGCGCGAGACGCGCTCGCACGGTGAGCCGGTAGGTGCGGGGGACGGATGCCGCGGGCTCAGTCATCGGCCGCATCGATCGCGTATCCCGCGCCAGGCACGGTGCGAATCATCCACGGCTCGCCGAGCTTGCGCCGGAGCGTCGAGATCGTCACCTTCACCGAGTTCGTGAACGGGTTGGCGTTCTCGTCCCACGCCTTCTCGAGCAGCGTCTCGGCGCTCACGACTCCCCCGCCGGCGCGCATGAGCACCTCGAGCACCGAGAACTCCTTTCTGGTCAGGTGCACGAACCTCCCGTCGCGGAGCACCTCGCGGCGGAACGGATCGAGCACGACGCCGGCGGCCTCGAGCTGCGGCGGCAATGCGGTGAACCGGCGCCGGCCGAGCGCCCGTACCCGTGCCACGAGCTCGGGGAACTCGAACGGCTTGGAGAGGTAGTCATCGGCGCCGAGCTCGAAACCGCCGACCTTGTCTCCGAGCCTGCGGGCGGCGGTGAGCATGAGGATGGCGGGCCGTTCCTCGCGCGCGGCGAGGATGCGGCAGACCTCGTCCCCGTGCATGCCCGGCAGGTCTCGATCGAGCAGCACGACGTCGTAGTCGTTGACGTCGATGCTGAAGAGCGCGGCTTCGCCGTCGGCGGCGACATCCGCCGTGATCGCCTCGAGTGCCAGCCCGGCGCGCACGGCCTCGGCGAGGTACGGCTCGTCCTCGACGATCAGCACCCGCATGTCCCACTCCGTTCGATTCCAGCATCCGAGTCTCCCAGTCAATCCCGTCGACCGTAAGGAAATCGTCAAGTCTCCGCTTTACCCCGCGGCAACCGCGCTGGGAGTGAGCTGGGTCCTGCGCCCATCGCGGCGCGATCGAAAGGACTCACCCATGACCTCACGAACCTCTCGCGGCGCCCGCACCGGGCTCGCCCTCGCCGGCATCGGCCTGCTCCTGGCGCTGACCGCCTGCGCCCCCAACGGAGCCGACTCCGCCGAACTGAAGTCGGGCGACTCGGATGCCGCCTACGAGGAGTGGTCGGCCGAATTCACCTCCTGCATGAAGGACGAGGGCATCGACATCGGGATGACGAACGCCGCCGGCGGTTCCGCGAGCGGCGGCGGCACGAGCGACTCGAGCGACGCCGTCGACCCCGACGAGATCGACCTCGATGCGATGGCGGCAGCCGAGCGCACCTGCTTCGACAAGGTGGGCGATCCGCCCCCGGTGCCGGGCCAGCCCGATCAGGAGGCGATGAACGAGGCCTCGCTTCGCTTCTCCGCGTGCCTGCGCGAACGCGGCTACGACTTCGACGACCCGGAGATCTCGCCCGACGGCGCGGCCGGCATGACGGAGGCGATGTCGGCTGACGAGATCGATCCGGTCGACGCCGACGAGTGCGGCAAGCAGGCCGACTTCCCGACGATGGACGAGGAATGACCGAGCACTCGCCGACCGAGGACCAGATGACGGATGCCGCGGCGCCCCAGCCCGCCCGTCGGCGCCGCCGCACCCCGTGGCTGATCGCCGGCGCCTGCGTCGCCGTGCTCGGCATCGCCGGCGCGGTGCTCGCGGTGACGCTGCCGGCATCCTCGAAGGACGACGGCGACGCGGCGAACGCGACAGCTGACGTCGCGACGACCCCGGTCGTCCGCGGCGACCTCACCGAGCGGGTGCGCCTGAACGGGCGGCTCGGCCACGGTTCCCCGCAGGAGCTCGGCACGAGCCTGGGCGGCACGATCACCTGGCTGCCCGACACCGGCGCCGTGCTCGACCGCGGCGCGACGCTGTTCCGCGTCGACGACGACCCGGTGGTGCTCCTCACCGGTGCACTGCCGATGTGGCGCGGGTTCGCCGAGGGCATGGACGACGGCCCCGACGTGCTGCAGCTCGAGCAGAACCTCGCGGTGCTCGGCTTCTTCGAACGAGAGCCCGACGAGGAGTTCGCCGGCTCGACGGCCCACGCGATCGAGCGCTGGCAGAGATCACTCGGCCTCGAGGAGACCGGCGCGATCGAGCCGGGCCGCATCGTGTTCGCACCCGCGGCGGTGCGCGTCGCCCAGCACAAGGCGCAGATCGGCGGCGGTGCCGGGGCATCCGTCATCGCGGTCTCGGACACGGTGAAGCGCGTGACCGCGTTCATCGCACCGAACCTCGAGCCGATCGCCCCGGTCGGCACGCCGGTGCAGCTGACGCTGCCCGGCGGTGCCACGGTGCCGGGAACGGTGAGTGCCGTCGGAGCACCGGTCGAGCAGGACGACGATCAGGGCGGGAAGAAGCTGAAGCTCCCCCTCACGATCACGCTCGACGATCCGGCGGCGGCCGATGGACTCGACGACGTCACCGTGAACGGCGAGCTCACCGCCGTGCGTCGCGAGGACGCCCTGCTCGTGCCGGTCACCGCCCTGCTCGCACGCACGGGCGGCGGATTCGCCGTCGAGGTCGAGGCGGATGGCGTCGTGGAGACCGTTCCGATCGAGCTCGGCCTGTTCGCCGATGGACTCGTCGAGGTCACGGGCGGCGAGCTCGAGGCAGGCGACGAGGTCGTGGTGCCCGAGTGAGCGCCCCGCTGATCCGGATGCGCGGCGTGTCCCGGACCTACGGCTCGCCGCCCAGCGTGGCCCTCGCGCACGCCGATCTCGACGTCGACCGCGGCGAGATGCTCGCGATCGTCGGGCCGAGCGGCTCGGGCAAGTCGACGCTGTTGAACCTCATGGGCACGCTCGACCGGCCGAGCTCGGGCGAGATCGAGATCGACGGACACGACACCGGCGCGATGGACGACGCCGACCTCTCGGGGCTCCGCGCGCACACCATCGGGTTCGTCTTCCAGCAGTACCACCTCGCCGAGGGGGTCACCGCGCTCGACAACGTCGCCACCGGCCTGCTGTACGCCGGGGTGTCGAAGGCGGAGCGCCGGGCGCGAGCGGCGGTCGCGCTCGAGCGGGTCGGCCTCGCCGCCCGCGCCCGCCACCGCCCGAACGAGCTCTCCGGCGGCGAGCGCCAGCGCGTCGCGATCGCACGTGCCGTCGTGGGCGAACCGGCGCTGCTCCTCGCCGACGAGCCGACGGGCGCGCTCGACACGCGCTCGGGCGAGGCGATCGTCGCGATCCTCGCCGAGCTCAACGCCGCCGGCACCACGGTCGTCGTGATCACCCACGACCCGCAGGTGGCCGAGCGGATGCCTCGGCGCGTCCGCATCCGCGACGGCGTGCTGTCGAGCGGAGCCGGAGTCGCTTCGGGCGCCGCGTCCGGTGTCATGGCCGGAGCCCGCTCGTGAACGGCCTGCGCTCACGTCTCCGCGCCACGGACCTGCTCGGGCTCGGCCTGCACGGCCTTCGCGCGAGGCCGATGCGGGCGATGCTCTCGGCCCTCGGCATCGCGATCGGCATCGCCGCGATGATCGCCGTCATCGGCATCTCGACGTCGAGCGAGGCGCTCGTCAAGCAGAAGCTCGCCGCGCTCGGCACCAACCTGCTCACCGCGTCGGCGGGCTCGGACTTCTTCGGCGCGGAATCGGAGCTGCCCGCCGATGCGATCGATCGCGTGCGGCGCATCGACGGCGTCGAGCAGGCGAGCTGGCACGCGACGCTCGCCGACGTGAACGTGTACCGCAACGCCCTCATCGATCCGGGCGCCACGGGCGGGTTGTCCGCCGTCGCCGCCGATCTCGATCTGCTGACCACGACGGGCACCGAGCTCGCCTCCGGCGTGTGGCTCAACGGCGCCACCGAGCAGTTCCCGGTCGTCGTGCTCGGCGACACGGCCGCCGAGCGGCTCGGCATCGTCACGATCGGCAGCACCGTCGAGATCGGTGGAACGCCGTTCACGGTCGCCGGGATCCTCGAGCATTCGCCGCTCGCCCCCGACCTCGATTCCGTCGCCATGATGGGCGGGCCGATCGCCACCGAGCTCTTCGGGTTCAACGGGTCGCCGACGGTGATCTCCGAGCGCTCGGCCGACGACCTCGTCGGGCAGGTGCGCGATCTCCTGCCGGCCACGATCAACCCGGAGTCGCCGAACCAGGTGAAGGTGAGCCGTCCGTCCGACGCGCTCGCGGCGAAGAACACGATCGACCAGGCGTTCACGGGCCTCCTCGTGGGCGTCGGCTCCATCGCCCTGCTCGTCGGCGGCATCGGGGTGGCGAACACGATGGTGATCTCGGTGCTCGAGCGACGTCAGGAGATCGGCCTGCGTCGATCGCTCGGGGCGACCAGGGGCCACATCCGGTCGCAGTTCCTGATCGAGGCGATGCTGCTCGCGCTCTCCGGCGGGATCGCCGGCACCGCGATCGGGTGGGCGATCACGGCGGTCATCGCCGCGGCCAACGGCTGGCTGGTCTCGGTGCCGGCCGGGGTCCTCGTCGCGGGCGTGGCTGCGACCGTCGTGGTCGGTGCGGTCGCGGGGGCCCTCCCTGCGGCGCGAGCCGCGCGCACGTCGCCCACGGAGGCGCTCAGCGCCTGACGCCGCGGGGCGCCGGGGCGCCGGTGGCCGCGGGATCGCTCCGCGGCGGCACCGGGCCCCGGCACCCTGATCGATCCGACCGATGGACTGACCGGCCGGACGGACGGACCGACCGACCGACCGACCAGACGGACTGTCGGGGCGCGGCATCCGCACCCGATGGAGTGTCTCATTCCGTGCCGCGGCGTTGCACGGCGGCGACCGCGGGGATTGAATGGGCCTCCGGCGCGACGCTGCGCGGGTGAACAGGAGGCGTCATCAGATGACCACGGCAACCACGATCGAGGCCGGTGGCGGAACGGCTCCCGGCGTCGGAGCACCTCGCGGCGAAGCACCCGGAACCGTGGTCATCGACGCCGTCACGAAGCGGTACGGCGATGCCATCGCCGTCGACGGCCTCTCGCTCACGATCGAGGCGGGCGAGTTCATCTCGCTGCTCGGCCCGTCCGGGTGCGGCAAGACCACGACGCTTCGCATGATCGCGGGCTTCGAGCATCCGGATGCCGGTGACATCCGCGTCTCCGGCCGGTCCGTGCTCGGCGTGCCGCCGTACCGGCGCGACGTGAACACGGTGTTCCAGGCGTACGCGCTCTTCCCGCACCTGTCGGTCGCCGAGAACGTCGCCTACGGCCTGCAGCAGAAGCGCACGCCGAAGTCCGAGATCCGCGAGCGCGTGGTCGACGCCCTCGACCTCGCGCAGATGCGCGGCTTCGCCGACCGCAAGCCGACGCAGCTCTCCGGCGGCCAGCAGCAGCGGGTCGCGCTCGCCCGAGCGCTCGTGAACCGCCCGTCGGTGCTGCTGCTCGACGAGCCGCTCGGCGCGCTCGACCGCCAGCTGCGCGAGGAGATGCAGCTCGAGCTGAAACTGCTCCAGTCGCGCCTCGGCATCACGTTCGTATTCGTCACCCACGACCAGGGCGAGGCGCTCTCGATGAGCGACCGCATCGCGATCATGCGCAGCGGGCGCATCGAGCAGCTCGCCGATGCCGACACCGTCTACGCGCGGCCGGCCTCGGCCTACGTCGCGGCCTTCGTCGGCCAGCAGAACTTCTTCCACGGGCGGGTCGTCGAGGGCGGCTCGTCGATCGACGCGCCGCACGCCAAGGTGAGCGCCTCGACGGCAACGCTGCCGGAGGGCGGCAGCGGGCAGGCCGCGGTGCGCCCCGAGTTCGTCGAGATCTCCGCAGCCGACCCCGCCGCGGCATCCGGCGCCGTGAACACCGCTCGCGGCACCCTGATCGGCATCTCGCACCAGGGCGAGACGATGCAGTACCTCGTGCAGCTCGGCGACGACCAGAGCCTCATCGCCCGCCGGCCGTCGCCCGACGCGCCGCGGCTCGCGGTCGGCGACCAGGTGGTGTGCTCCTGGCGTGCCGAGAGCGTGCTGCTCTTCCCGTCCGACGATGCGGCGAGCGCGGGCGGCTACGTCGCACCCCCGACGGCCTGAACCCGAGCAGGAGCACCGAATGGCATCCGAACCAGACGTCCGCATCCTCGCGCCCGCCGGCGCCGCCAAGACGATCCGCCGCGAACTCACGCGTCGCCGTTTCCTGAGCTTCGCCGCAGCGGCGGGCACGACCGCCGCCCTCGCCGCGTGCGCACCGACCGGCTCGCCGACGACGACGCGCGCGTCCGGCGCCCCACTCGAGGACCGGCTCTCGATCTACACGTGGGGCGACTACGACGCCCCCGACGTGCTCGAGGCGTTCACGGCCGACCTCGGGCCGAAGATCTCGCTGAGCGCCTTCAACTCGAACGAGGAGATGGTCGCCAAGCTCGTCGGCGCACGCGGCACGAGCGGCTACGACATCGTCGTGCCCACCGGCACGTTCGTCGCGCAGATGGCCGAGCACGGGCTCCTGTCCAAGCTCAATCGCGACCTGATCCCGAACATCGCGTACCTCGACCCCGCGTTCCTCGGCCGGGCATGGGATCCCGACAACGAATACTCCATCTGCAAGGCGTGGGGCACGACCGGGTTCGTGTACGACGTGACCCTGATCGACCGCGAGCTCAAGGACTGGAACGACTTCATCGACGCGGCGCAGAACGAGGCGAGCGGCAAGACCTCGGTCCTCGACGACCCCGCCGTGCTCACGGGGCTGTACTTCTGGGCCAACGGCATCCCGTGGAACACGACGGCCGAGGCTGACCTGGATGCGGCCGAGAAGTTCCTCGTCGAGGAGCTCGCACCCCACATCTCGGCGTTCGACCCGTACCCGGGCGGCGGCGCGATCCCGCAGGCCACGCAGATGCTCATGCAGTCCTACAACGGCGACGCGCGCCTCGGGATCCTCGAGAGCCCCGACCCCGAACGCTGGAAGTTCGTGCTCGGCTCGCCGGCCACCGAGCTCTGGATGGACAACTGGGCGATCCCCGCGGGCGCCCCGCACCCCGAGGCCGCGCACGCGTTCATCGACTACGTGCTCACGCCGGAGAACGCCCTCGACGAACTCGACTACATCGGGTACCACACCGGCGCGAAGGACGCCGAGCAGGCCGCGACGGAAGCCGGGCTGCCGCTGCTCGACCTCGTGTTCTTCACGCGCGAGCAGCTCGCCACGATGCACGAGGGCGAGCTCACCGAGGCGCAGGAACGGATCGTGCAGATCTGGAACAAGATGAAGGCGGCCGCCGGTGCGTAGACGATCCCCCGGATTCCTGCTGGCGCTGCCCGCGTGGGCGTGGCTGCTGGTCTTCTTCATCGCCCCCGTCGGCATGGTCGTGTGGTTCAGCTTCGGCTACAAGCCGAGCATCTTCGCGACGCAGGCGACCGACCGGCTCTCGTTCGACCGGTACGCCGAGGTGCTCGACCCGACCTTCTTCGCCACGTTCCTGAACACGCTCTGGGTCGGCGTGGCGGGCACCGTGCTCTGCTTCCTCATCGGCCTGCCGGTCGCCTACTGGATGGCGGTCAAGGCGCCGCCGTCGCGTCGCGGCCTGCTCGTCGCGCTCGTCATGGTGCCGTTCTGGACCAACTTCCTGGTGCGCACCATCGGCTGGCAGGTGATCCTCTCGCCCGACGGCTGGCTGTCGTCGGCGCTGCAGGTGATCGGGTTCGAGCCGCTCGCGATCCTGAACACCCGCGGCGCGGTGCTGCTCGGCGTCGTCTACAACTACCTGCCGCTCATGATCCTGCCGCTCTTCGTCGCCTTCGACCGGGTCAACGGCCCCCTGCGCGAGGCGTCGAAGGACCTGGGTGCCGGCAAGTGGGCGACCTTCTTCCGAGTCACCCTGCCGCTCGCGCAACCCGGCGTCATCGCGGGCGTCCTGCTCGTGTTCATCCCGCTCATGGGCGACTACATCACCGCGACCGTGCTGGGCGGAGCCAAGGGGAACATGGTCGGGCAGCTGGTCGCGAGCCAGTTCCAGACCGCGCAGAACTGGGCGCTCGGCTCGGCGATGGCCGTCGTGCTGATCTTCGTGATCCTGCTGAGCGCGGCGATCGGCGCCGGGATCGTGTGGCTCGTGACGTTGCCGTTCCGCGCCCGCAACCGGTTGGTGATCGGTCCGCCGGCGCCCGTGCCGTCGGCGCCGGCTCCGGGTTCCGGCCCGGCCGCGACATCCGCTTCGATTCGTGAGGAGGTCGGCGCATGAGCGATCGACTGACCCGGCGGCCGCGCAGGTCGTGGTCGGATGTCGCGTTCAGCGTGTGGGGCATCCTCGTGATGCTCTTCCTCTTCGCGCCGATCCTCGTGATCATCGTGTCGTCGTTCAACGTGGGGCGCCTGCTCGTCTCATGGGACCACTTCGGCTTCGACTCGTTCCTCGCACTCCTGGCGAAGCCCGCGATCCGCGACGCCGTCTGGATCTCGGTGCAGACGGGCTTCATCGCCGCCCTCGTGGCCACGGTGCTCGGCACCCTCGCCGGCATCGCGATGTCGCGGAATCCGGGCAAGTGGGTGTGGTGGTTCCTCGGCCTGCTGCTGCTCGTGTCGGTGACGCCCGAGATCGTCGACGCGGTGGCGCTGCTGCCGTGGATGGTGTTCCTCGGACAGGACCTCGGCATGTCGCTCTTCAACGACGGCATCGTGCGCCTCGTGATCGGCCACTCGCTGTTCTCGGTCGCGGTCGTGTCGTACCTGGTGCGCGCACGCCTCGTGGGCCAGGAGGCGAACCTCGAGGAGGCCTCGGCCGACCTCTACGCCACACCGCCGCGCACGTTCGCCAAGGTCACCCTGCCGCTCGCGATGCCGGCCGTGCTCGCCGGCTTCCTGCTCTCGTTCACGCTGAGCCTCGACAACACCGTCATCGCGGCCTTCGTCTCGGTCTCGGGCTCGACGCCGTGGCCGGTCTACGTGCTGAGTGCGCTGCGCAGCGGGCTGCGGCCCGAGATCGCCGCTGTCTCGACGGTCATGCTCGTGCTGACGCTCATCGCGCTCGGCCTCGTCGCGTACGTGCTGCGCCGCGCTGGAGACTCGGCGGCCGACATCGCCCGCACGATGGGCGGCGGCTGACGCGCGACCCCCGCGAGATCGCCTGAGCGTGGTCGGCCTGATCGCACGGTCGCCGACCACGCTCGGGCGCGCGCGTCGATCCTCGCGCGCCCGAGCGGTGTCGCTAGGCGTTCGCGGGCACGACCTCGTCGAGCACGCTCGCGCGCTGCGGAACCCAGCCGAGCGAGCGGGCCTTCGCGCCGTCGGTGGCCTGGTCGAGCAGCAGCGCGTCGGCGAATGCGGCGCCGAGCCGATCGCGTGTCGCCTCGGCGCCCTCGGCCACCACGCCAGAGGCTCCGGATGCCGCGGCCGCCGCCTCGGCGATCACGCGCACCCGCTGCGGCGCGCCGTCCGAGGCGATCACGCGACCGGCCGCGTCGGCGTTCGCGAGCGCCACCACGTAGAGCCGTGCGAGGTCGTCGACGTGCACGAACGACCAGTACTGCTCGCCGTCGCCGAGCAGCACGAGCTCACCTGACGGGGTGACGGGGGCATCGGTCACGAGGTTCAGCAGTCCCTTGCCGTGGCCGTAGACGATGCCGGGTGCGACGATCACCGCGTCGATGCCCGAGGCGAGCAGCCGCTCCTCGATCGGCACCCGCCACGCGACGAGCGCCGGCGGAGCGAGCGGGCCGTCGTCGGCGATCGCGTCGCCGTCGCCGTACTCCCACACGCCGCTCGTGAGCACGAACCGCTTGGCGGTCCCGGCATACGCCTGCACGGCCGCGTCGACGACGGCGTCGTTGAAGGCGGCGGCGTCGGCATCGGGCGCGGCGACGTGGATCGCGCCGTCGGTGTCGGCGAGCACGCGCGCGAACCACGCGACATCCGTCACGTCGCCGATGAGCGGGGTCGCGCCGCGCGACGCGACGCGTTCGGCCGAGCCCTCGCTGCGGACCACGGCGAGCACGTCGTGCCCGTCGGCGAGGAGTGCGTCGAGGACTGCGGATCCGATGTATCCGGTTGCACCGGTCAGGAGAATGGTCATGTCGATCACGCTACGGATCGACGTCCGGTATCTTCAACGGAACTTCCCTCGACGAAACCAGGGGTCACATGATGCGGTACGCCGTCACATCCGAGGCCGTGCCTGGCGGGGCCGGGATCGACCGCGCCTCCGCCGATGCCAACGACGTGCTCTCGCCCGAGTGCCCGAGCCGCGTCGTGTTCGGCCGCATCGGCGAGCGCTGGACGATGCTCGTGATCCTCGCGCTGGCGCGTGCGGGCACCCTCCGCTTCACCGAGCTGAAGGCGCAGGTCGGGCGGGTGACGCCGAAGGTGCTCACCGAGACGCTGCGCGCGCTCGAGGACGACGGGCTCATCGACCGACGCGCCTTCCAGGACTCGCCGCCGCGCGTCGAGTACTCGCTGACTCCGCTCGGGGTGTCGCTGCTCGAGCCGATCCAGGCCATGCGCGAGTGGGCCGAACGGCATGTGCCAGAGGTGCTCGCCGCGCGCGAGCGGGCGACGTCGGCCTGACCAGCGGGCGCACGACTCATCCGGCGCAGAACCGGCCGGGTGGGCTAGCGTGACTCGCGTGACCCGCACCCTGCTCATCATCGACATCCAGAACGACTACTTCCCCGGCGGCGCGCACCCGCTGGTCGGGCCGGAGGCCGCCGCCGCCGCTGCCGCCCGCCTGCTCGCGTCGCACCGCGAGGCCGGCCAGCCGGTCGTGCACGTGCAGCACGTGTGGGATGCCCCGGATGCCGCGTTCTTCGCGCCGGGCACCGCAGGCGTCGAGATCCATCCGCTCGTCGCCCCGGCCGACGGCGAGCCCGTCGTGGTCAAGGCGCACCCGAACTCGTTCCTCGAGACCGACCTCGAGGAGCGCCTGCGCGCGGTCGGCGCCGACGTCGACGGCGTCGTGATCGCCGGCATGATGTCGAGCATGTGCGTCGACGCGACCGTGCGCGCCGCCGCCGATCGCGGCTATTCGGTGACCGTCGCGCATGACGCATGCGCCGCGCCCGAGCTGACGTTCGGCGACGAGGTCGTGCCGGCCGCCCAGGTGCACGCGGCGTTCATGGCGGCGCTCGGCGACAGCTACGCCGAGGTCGTGAGCGTCGACGACCTGCTCGGCTGACGGGCCGGGCCGCCGACTGGCCTCCACCGACGACCCGCTCGACCGACGGTCCGCCCGGCCGACGACCAGCTCAGCCGACGAGGCTCGGCTCGTCGCGCTCGACGGGGCGCGAGGCATCCGCGCTCCATTCCGACCACGAGCCGACGTAGACCGCGACGTCCTCGCCGAGCGCCGAGAGCGCGAGGGCGTTGAACGTCGCCGCGACGCCGCCACCGCACGAGACCGCGATCGGCGAGCCGAGCGGGACCCCGAGATCGACCAGGCGCCGACGCACGTCGTCGGCGGGCCGGAGCACGCCGTCCTCGTCGAGGAGGTCCGTCGCCGGCAGGCTGACGGACGAGGGGATCCGCCCCTCGGCGAACTGGCGCGAGCCACGGGCGTCGAGCAGCGCCCTCCGTTCGGCGAATCCGGTGACGTCATCCGCCCCGATCGGCCCGAGCCGACCGCCGGACAGCACCACGTCGCCCGGTTCCGGCGGCACGATCGTGTCGGAGGTCGGATGTCCGGCCGCGATCCAGGCGCGAAGTCCGCCCTCGAGCACGCGGACCCGGTCGAACCCGGCCCACCGCAGGACCCAGGCGGCCCGCGCGGCGGACACCCCGTTCCGGTCGTCGTACACGACGACGACCGAGTCGTTCCGGATGCCCCACCGTCGCGCCGCGACCTGCAGCTCCTCGACGGCGGGAAGCGGGAACCGGCCGGTGCCGGGGCCCGGGCGGGCGGCGAGGTCCCGCGGCAGGTCGACGAAGACCGCACCCGGCAGGTGGGCGTCGGCGTAGTCATGGGGTACGGCGCCGACACGCGGATCGAAGCGCACGTCGAGCAGGATCGGCGTCTCCCCGCGATCGATGTCCGCCGCGAGTTCGGCGACGCCGACGAATGACTTCTGCCAGCCGCTCATCGGGCCACCTCTTCCAGTTCGGCGATGCGGTCCAGTTCGTGCAGTGCGGCGTACACCTCTGCTTCCCGGTCGAGCAGGCCGCGGTCGCCGCGGGTCCTCGGCCTGGGCTCGTCGATCGAGAACTCGCGGAAGATGCGTCCGGGCCTCGGCGACAGCAGCACGATGCGATCGGCGAGGAAGACGGCCTCCCCCACGTCGTGCGTGACGAACACGACGGTTCGGCGGTGCCGCTCCCAGAGCTCCAGCAGCTCCTCCTGCAGCGTGATGCGCGTCAGGTGGTCGACGGCCCCGAAGGGCTCGTCCATGAGGAGCACCTCAGGGTCGCTCACGAGCGCCCGCGCGATCCCGGCGCGCTGGCGCATGCCGCCCGACAGCTGATGCGGGTACTTGCCCTCGAACCCGGCGAGGCCCACGGCCTCGAGCTGCGTGCGTGAGCGCCGCCGGCGTTCGCCCGCCGGGACGCCGCGGAACTCGAGCCCGACCTCCACGTTCTGCTGGAGGGTTCGCCACGGGAACAGCGATGCGTCCTGGAAGGCCACGCCGACCCGTCGGTCCGGTCCCGAGATCGGGGCGCCGTCGAGGAGCACGTCGCCCTCGGTCGGCTCCTGGAGGCCGGCGAGCAGCTCGAGCAGCGTGCTCTTGCCGCAGCCGCTCGGCCCGAGCAGCACAACGAACTCGCCCTCGCCCACGGCGAGGTCGATCGACTCCAACGCCGTCACCGGCGGCGTTCCGCCGTACCGCTGCGAGACGCCCCTGACCTCGAAGACCGGCATGTCGCTACTCGGCCTTCGACTCGGGGTACTCGAACGGCTTGACGAACTCCTGCGGGATGAAGCGCAGGTCGATGAACTTCTCGGCGTCGTACTCCTCGTCCTGGTTGCCGACCGCGATCTCGATCTCCTGCGTGTCCGCAATGGCGTCGAAGTCGACGTCGGGGTTGTTGTCCCAGATCTCGTCCTCGGCCTCGATCGCCTGTGCGACGGCCTCCGGGTCGATCGTGTCGAGCTGCTCCTGGAGCCACGGCACGTACTCGTCGTAGTGCGCCTTCGTGTACGTGTAGGTCTCGAAGTACGCGCGGAGGGCGCGCTCGAGCAGGTCGGGGTCGTCGGCGATCGTCGCGTCGCTCGCGATGAGGACACCCGTGTGGTACGTCGGCAGGTAGTCCCAGCCGCGCGCCAGGGTCGTGGTCTCGCCCTCGATCTCGCCGAGCGCCGGGAACGGCTGGTGGATGATCGAGGCGTCGACCGTGCCCGCCAGGATCGACCCGTAGGCCTGGTCCGCGGTGCCGGTGTTCACGAACGTGACGTCGTCGCGGCTGACGCCGTTCTCCTCGAGGATCGTGACGAGATAGGTCTCCATGCTCGAGCCCGCCGCCACGTTGTTGATGGTCTTGCCCTTGAGGTCCTCGATCGAGTCGATGCCGTCGCGGGCGATGAGCCAGAACGGCCCCTTGCTGCGGAACGCCGAGGAGACGATCTTGATGGGCGATCCGAGGGCAGCGGCACGGAGGTAGTTCGACGTGGGGCCGAACGCGAGCGTGAGCTCCCCGGTGGCGACGCCGGTCACGGCATCCTGCACCTGCGTGAACTCGACGTCCAGGCCCTCCTCGTCGAAGAACCCCTTCTCGACGCCGAAGCGCAGCGGCAGCTGGGTGTAGCTCGTGCTGTCCTGCAGCACGAGGGTCTTGCGTTCGACCGAGGCGGCCGAGTCCGAGTCGTCCGCCGCCTCGGCGGCGGCGGAGCACCCGCTGAGCCCGGCGGCGAGGAGCAGGGCGGCGCCGGCGGCCAGGAGGGCGGAGGATCTGCGTGAGCGTGACATGGTTCCCGTTTCGTTTCTGATGTTGAGCGTGGAGTTACTGGAGGTACTTCCACCGCAGGAGGACCTTCTTCTCGAGGAGGTCGACGGCGGCGATGATGAGCACCGAGAAGACGGTGATGGCGAGCACGAGCCCGAAGATGCTCGGGGTGTCGTACTTGCCGACGGCGGTGTTGAGCATGTTCCCCAGGCCCGCCTTCGAGGCGATGATCTCGGCGAAGAGGGCGGCGACGAGGGCGGTGCCGGCCTCGATGCGGAGTGCCGCGACGATGGTCGGCGACGCCGACGGCAGGATCACCTTGGTCACGGTCTGCCACTGGCTCGCCCGGTTCACCCGCGCGATCTTCAGGTGGTTCGCGTCGACCTGCCGGATGCCCGCGAGCGTGTTGAACACGAACAGGAAGTAGCTGAACAGGAAGACGATCGCGACCTTGTGCTCGATCCCGATGCCGATGTAGAACGTCAGCAACGGGATGAGCGTGACCTTCGGCACCGCCATCGCGGCCGAGACGAACGGTCGGAGGAACTGCTCGATGGTCTTGGAGAGCCCCATGATCACGCCAGTGCCGACACCGAAGGCGAAGCCCAGCACGACGCCCAGCGTCGCCTCCCACAGGGTGACGAGGAGGTTGCCGAAGAGGTTCCCCTCGACGATCAGGTCGGGGAACGCCTCCACGATCTGCGTCGGTGACGCCAGGTAGAGCGATTTGACGGTCCCGGAGTCGACCGCCCACTGCATGAGTCCGAGCCCCGCGGCCACCACGATCAGCTGCGCCGTCACGATGCCGATGCGAAGGCCCCTTGGGCGACGACGTGCGGCACCTGCGGCCCCCACGATTCCGCGGCGCTCCGAGCGCTCGCCGGCGATGGCGTCGACGGATGCCGCGCGCGGGGCCTCGGCGGTCCCGACGCTCATGTCGCCGCCCCCTCGGACGCGAACCGGTTCTCGGGCACGCTGAGGCCGAGGTGCTCGCGGAAGGTGCGTCCCTCGTACTCCGTGCGGAAGAGCCCGCGACGCTGCAGTTCCGGCACCACCAGCCGGGTGAACGCGTCGACCGAACCCGGCACGAAGTCGGGGAAGATGTTGAATCCGTCGGCCGCACCGGTCTCGAACCAGAACTGCAGGTGGTCGGCGACCTCGATCGGGTCGCCCACCACGACCGCACCCTGTCGCGCGATGCCGTCGATCAGGTCGCGGTAGGTGATCCGAGCATCGCCCGTCGCGTCGAGCGTGCGGCGGGTGAGCGTCGTGATGCGCGCGAGGATGCGTGCGCCGTCCTCGTTCACCTCGTCGGCGATCGAACTCGGCACGGCGGCGTCGAGCGGGTTGCCCGTGACGTCGACGCCGATGATCCGGCTCACCGAGGCGAGGTTGCGCTTGAGCGCCTGTCCGAGTCCGCCGAACCGCACCGACTCGACGACCTCGTCCTCGGGGTCGAGCGGGAGCAGCGCGTTCAGCCGGTCGTAGACCGCGACCGCCTCCGCCGTGGTCTCCGCGACGATGACGCTGAGGCCGGGGAGGATCAGCACCTCCTCGGCGCCCCTGCCGTTCGCCGCCGCCCGCGCCTTGATGTCGGCGTAGTACTCCCGCGCCGACGTGATGTCGGACTGCCCGGCGAAGACGACGTCCGCCTCGCGCCCGGCGAGCTCGCGCGAGCGCTCGGAGGTTCCCGCGTGCAGGAGCACGACCTGGCCCTGCGGCGGCCGGGCGACGTTCAACGGGCCGGCCACGCGGAAGTGCTCGCCGTCGTGGTCGATCGCGTGCACGGCCGACGGGTCGATGTAGCGACCGCTCTCCTGGTCGCGGACGAGCGCGCCGTCCTCCCAGCTGTCCCAGAGGTCGCGCACCACGTCGACGAACTCGTCGGCCCAGTCGTACCGGTGCTCGGCATCCCAGTGCTCGGCCCGGCTGAAGTTCGCCGCGGCCGCGGCATCCGCACCGGTCACGAGGTTCCATGACGCCCGACCTCGACTGAGGTGGTCGAGCGAGGCGGTCAGGCGCGCGATCGTGTACGGGTCGGAGTAGGTCGGGTTCGCGGTCACGACGATGCCGATCGACTCGGTCGCGGCGGCGATGGCCGCGGCAGCCGTGAACGGCTCGAGCCGGCTCATCTGCGCGGGATTCGTGGCGGCGAGCGCCGGATCCGTGGCCAGGCGATCGCCGAGGAACAGGAAGTCGAACTTGGCCGCCTCCGCGATGCGCGTCACCGCCTGGATGAACTCGATGTCGTAGGCGCCGTCGGCCTTCGACCCCGGGTACCGCCAGCCGGCGGTGTGGGTCCCGGTCGCCCAGAACATGAGCCCGAGATGCAGCTGCCTCGTGGTGGTCATGATGCTCCTACGCTCGGGCCGCGGTCGCGGCGATGTCGGTCTCGGTCCAGGGGCTCTCCGGCCTCGCGAGCCCCAGGTGCTCGCGCAACGTGGTGCCCGCGTACTCGGTGCGGAACAGGCCGCGTCGTCGCAGTTCGGGCACGACGAGGTCGGCGAAGGCGTGGAGTTGCTCGACCAGGAACGCCGACTGGATGTTGAATCCGTCGGATGCCCCGGACGTGAACCACTCCTCGATGTAGTCGGCCACGTCGGAAGCGCTGCCGACCACGAGGTGGCCGGCGACGATGTGCGCGTGGAGCAGGTCGCGCCAGGTCGTCGCGTGGTCGCCGCCCACCGTTCGCCCGGTGCGTCGCTCGACGGCGCCGACGAGCTGCCGGCCCACCGGGGTGAAGCCCGTCGCCACCGACGCCGGAACGGGATCGTCGAGGTCGTGTCCGGTCGCGTCGTACCCGACGCGCTGCGACAGCGCGCCGAGGTTGCGGAGTCCGGGGCCCTGGTCCTCGCGGCGGCCGATCGTCTCCGACGGCGCCCAGTGGCCGGGCTCGCGGCCGCCGAATCGGATGTCGTCATCGAGGATGATCAGCGCGTTCAGCTCCTCGTAGATCTCCCGGGCGCGTTCGGTCGTCTCGGCGACGATCGGGGTGAGGCCCGGCAGCACGGCGAGGTCGTCTGGGTCGCGGCCGAAGCCGAGCGCGCGGCGGCGGATGTCGTCGCGATACGCGACCCCCTGCTCGATGGTGGCGGCCGCAGCGAAGAGCACGTCGGCGTCGCGCGCGCCGAGGTCGCGAGAGCGATCGGAGGTGCCGGCGTGGAGGATGACGGGATGGCCCTGCGGCGGCCGGGCGACGTTCAACGGCCCGCGCACCTGGAAGGCGGCGCCGTCATGGTCGAGCCGGTGCACCTTCGAGCCGTCGACGAACGCGCCGGATTCCTTGTCGCGGATGAAGGCGTCGTCCTCCCAGCTGTCCCAGAGGGCGCGCACGACGGCCACGAACTCGTCGGCGCGGTCGTACCTGGCGTTCGCGTCGCCGTGCTCGTCGCGCGAGTAGTTGCCCGCGGCTCGACCGTCGGCGCCCGTGACGATGTTCCACGAGGCGCGACCGTGCGAGATGTGGTCGAGCGAGGCGGTGAGCCTGGCCAGGTTGAACGGCTCGGAGTACGTCGGATTCGCCGTGACGACGAGGCCGATCCGGCTCGTCTTCGTCGCGAGGTACGACGCGGTGGTGAACGGCTCGATGCGAGCGATCACCGAGGTGTTGGTGAGCTCGTACTCGACCCCCGTCGCGAGGCGGTCGCCGAAGAAGAAGAAGTCGAACGCGGCCGCCTCGGCGATGCGCGCGAGCTCGACGATGTAGTCGGGATCGAAGGCTCTGACGTGCTCGGCACCCGGATACCGCCAGCCCGCCGGGTGGGTTCCGTTGGCCCAGTACATGTAGCCCAGGTGCAGCTGCCGGGCGCTCATGCCGCCACCTCCGAGGTCGTGCGCGGAGCCGCGACGGCCCCGGTCTCCTTCCCGGGAGCGCCGCTCAGGTCTCCGGGCAGGATGGCGGAGAGCTCGGCGAGGTCGTCAGGGCTCGGGCGCCACGCGGCTGCCTCGAGGTTCGCGTCGAGCTGCTCTGGACGGGTGACCCCGGCGATGACGCTCGAGACCGCCGGGCGGGCGAGCAGCCAGCCGATCGCCAGCGCCGTCTCGGAGACGCCGCGCTCGGCCGCGAACGACCGGTAGCGCTCGAGCGCGTCCCACGGGGCGCGATCGAACAGGTGCGCCTTCAGGTTGGTGATCTTGGCGCCGGCCGGCGCGGCATCCGCCCGGTACTTGCCCGTCAGCAACCCGTTCTGCAGCGGGAAGTAGGGGAAGAACCCGACGCCGTAGTGCTCGAGCGCCGGCAGCAGTTCGCGCTCGGGATCTCGCCACAGCAGGCTGTACTCGTTGGTGGCAGAGATGAACCGCGTCGACCGGTTCGCGCGGGCGACGTGCTCGGCCTCGGCCACCTGCCACGCGGCGAAGTTGGAGCTGCCCGCATAGAGGATCTTGCCCTCGCGGACCAGGTCGTCGAGCACCGAGAGGGTCTCCTCGACGGGCGTCTCGGAGTCGGGGACGTGGATCTGGTACAGGTCGAGGTAGTCGGTGCGGAGCCGGGTGAGCGACCCCTCGACCGCGCGCCGGATGTACCGGCGCGATCCGCGAACGCCCCAGTCGTCGCCGTTCAGGCCGCGAAGGGGCACGCCGAACTTCGAGCCGATCACGACCCGGTCGCGTCGGTCGCCGAGCGCGCGACCGAGGATGCTCTCGCTCTGCCCCGGTTCGTCGCCGTAGGCGTCGGCGACGTCGAAGTAGGTGATGCCGAGCTCGAGGGCCCGGCCGACGATCTCGTCGGCCGCGCGCTGGCTCGTGGCGGCCATCCCGCTGCGGCCGAACGTGCTGGCGCCGACCCCGACCTCGGAGACGACGAGCCCCGATCGGCCGACGGTCCTGTATCCCTGCTGTGTCATGGCCGCGACGCTACGGACGGGCGTCAGCGAGGTGCAACCGACGGTTCACACCGGGTCATCGGGATTCACAGTTCGTCAGGCAGGACCGGTTCCGGGCCGTGTCAGGGGCCGGATGTGTCCGACCATGACCGCGGACGATGACGAACCGTGTCTTCAGACCGGCCGGTCGAGGTCGGTCGAGCCCCGTCGGGGGCGGCGCCGGCGACGAGCCGGGTGCCGCCCACCCATCCGCGGAACTCCTCGAGCACCTCTGGCGCCACGAGCACGGCCCCGGCTTCGTCACGGCATCCGTCATCGACCCGTTCGGCACCGTGCTCAGCGTCATGACGAACACGCACCACCTCGAGATGCTGGACCACGACGCCGCACCCCAGCCAGCAGGACGGTGATTCTTCCGCTCGCTTCTGCGATTGATCTCCTCGAATCGGCGCGATCCTCCGCCGATTCGCAGAACATTCACGAGAGTTCCGTTTGCGGCATCCGCTCGCCCGTGTGACCATCGAAAGATGATCACCGCCGATCGACCCCCCAGCCGCACCGCCCGCGACCCTCGCCAGACCGCGCAGGCGGCCACCGGCGCGGTCGTCGGGCCCGGGTTCGGACGCGGCACCGGGGCCGACGACGAGCCGGGCACCGAGGTCGACGCGCTCACGCTCGGACGCCGCATCCGCGAACGCCGCGCGGCGCGCGGCATGACGCTCGGCGAGCTCGCCGCCGCCATCGAGCGGGCGCCGTCGCAGGTCAGCGCCATCGAGAACGGCAAGCGCGAGCCGCGCCTGTCGATGCTGCGCACGATCGCGCTCGCGCTCGGCACGACCGCCGACGAGCTGCTGAAGACGGATGCCCCGTCGGAGCGCGCGGCGCTCGAGATCGCCGTCGAGCGCGCCCAGCGCGGGCCGGTCTTCGCGGCACTGGGGCTGCCGTCGTTCCGCGTGGCGAAGGGCATGAGCGACCAGACGCTCACCACGATCCTCGCGCTGCACCAGGAGATCGACCGCCTGCACCGCGAACGCGCCGCGACGCCCGAAGAGGCGCGGCGCGCCAACGCCCAACTGCGCGCCGAGATGCGGGCGCGCGACAACTTCTACCCCGAGCTCGAGGCCAAGGCCGCCGAGCTGCTCGAGGCCGTCGGGCACACCGGCGGCCCGGTCTCGCACCAGCTCGTCGCCGACATGGCCGGACACCTCGGCTACTCGCTGCACTACGTCGGCGACCTGCCGCACTCGACCCGCTCGGTGACCGACAAGCGCAACGGCCGGGTGTACCTGCCCACGGCGCAGTCGCCGTCGCGCGACTCGCGCTCCCCCATCCTGCAGGCGCTCGCCTCCCACCTGCTCGGGCACCACGAGCCCCGCGACTACGCCGAGTTCCTGCGGCAGCGCATCGAGACGAACTACCTCACCGCGGCGATCCTGCTGCCCGAGCAGGCCACGGTTCGCTTCCTCACCGAGGCGAAGAACCTGCGCCGCATCTCGATGGAAGACCTGCGCGACGCGTTCGCCGTCTCGTACGAGACCGCCGCGCACCGGTTCACGAACGTCGCGACGGCACGTCTCGACATCCCCGTGCACTTCACGAAGGTGCACGAGTCGGGCACCATCATCAAGGCGTACGAGAACGACCGCGTGCGGTTCCCGTCCGACGCGCTGGGCGCGATCGAGGGCACCACGATGTGCCGCAACTGGACCGCGCGCACCGTGTTCGACGTCGAGGACCGCTTCAGCCCCTGGTACCAGTACACCGACACCTCGTCCGGCACGTTCTGGTGCACCTCGCGCATCGAGAAGGCGAAGGAGGGCGAGTACTCGGTCTCGGTCGGCGTGCCGTTCGAGCACGTCAAGTGGTTCCGGGGGCGCGAGACACCCCACCGTGCGGTTTCACGTTGCCCCGACCCGTCGTGCTGCCAGGCGCCCGCAGGGCTCGCCGAGCGATGGGCGGATGCCTCGTGGCCGGCCGCGCGAACCCCGACCTCGCTGCTCGCGGCGCTGCCGACCGGCACGTTCCCCGGGGTCGACCAGACCGAGGTGTTCCAGTTCCTCGAGGCGCACGCGCCGACCGCCTGACCGTCGTCGGCCGGCGGCCGGTGCGCGCGGCACAGCCTGTCCGGCGCGGGGCGGATGTCGAGACAGCCGCCACTGGCGCGGCCGGCGCGGGGCACGGGAGGATGGTTCCACCACAACCGCATCGGAGTGATACCCCGTGGGAACCACCGTCTTCGAACGACGTCAACCACCCGCACGCGTCGTCGAGCACTCGCTCGCCGCAACCCGCCAGGCCGTCTTCTGGCTCGAGGACCTCCCCGAGGGCGCCGTCGGCGGCCGGGCGAAGCTCACCGGCACGCGGGTCGCCGACCTGGTGATCGTCGGCGGCGGGTACACCGGCCTCTGGAGCGCGGTGCTGGCCAAGCGCCGCAACCCGAACGCGCGCGTCGTGCTCGTCGAGGCGAAGTCGATCGGATGGGCCGCCTCGGGTCGCAACGGCGGCTTCTGCGAGGCGAGCCTCACGCACGGCCACGAGAACGGAATGTCGCGCTGGCCCGACGAGATGGCCACGCTCAACCGGCTCGGGCTCGAGAACCTCGACGCGATCGAGGCGTCCGAGGCCGAGCTCGGCATGGACTTCCACTTCGAGCGCACCGGGCAGCTCGCTCCCGCGATCGAGGAGCACCAGGTCGAGTGGCTGCGCGAGATGCACGCCGAGGCGGTCGCCGAGGGCGACGACGACGTCGTGTTCCTCGACGAGCGCGAGGTCCAGGCATCCGTCGCCTCGCCGACCTATCTCGCGGGCGTGTGGGAGAAGCGCACGAACGGCATGCTCCACCCGGCGCGGCTCGCGTCGGAGCTCGCGCGCGTCGCCGAGGAGCTCGGCGTCGAGATCTTCGAGCACTCGCCCGTGAAGGGCATCGAGACGCCGGGCTCGACGGGCGCCGTCAGCGTGATCACCGACGGCGGCCGCGTCGACGCGACGCACGCGGTGCTCGCGACGAACGTGTTCCCGTCGCTGCTGAAGCGCAACCGGCTCATGACCGTGCCGGTCTACGACTACGTGCTCATGACCGAGCCGCTCTCGCCGCAGCAGCTGGCCGACATCGGCTGGAACGATCGCCAGGGCATCGGCGACATGGCGAACCAGTTCCACTACTACCGCCTGTCGAAGGACAACCGCATCCTCTTCGGCGGCTACGACGCGATCTACCACTACGGCCGTCGGGTGCGCAGCGAGTACGAGCGCCGCCCGCAGACCTGGCAGACGCTCGCGAGCCACTTCTTCACGACGTTCCCGCAGCTCGAGGGCCTGCAGTTCAGTCACCAGTGGGCGGGCGCGATCGACACGAGCACGCAGTTCACGGCGTTCTTCGGCACGGCCCGCGACCACCGCGTCGCCTACGCGGCGGGATTCACAGGGCTCGGCGTCGGATCGACGCGGTTCGCCGCCGAGACGATGCTCGACCTGCTCGAGCGACGCGAGAACGAGCGCACCCAGCTCGAGATGGTGCGCAAGCGGCCCCTGCCGTTCCCGCCGGAGCCCGCGGCCTCGATCGGCATCAACGCGACCCGCTGGTCGCTCGACCGCGCCGACCACAACGGCGGCCGTCGCAACCTGCTGCTGAAGACGCTCGACGCCCTCGGGCTGGGGTTCGACTCGTGACCGGGATCGATCGGCTCGCAGCCGCAACGGTGACGGATGCCGCGACGGCACTGCTGGCGCACGAACCCGTCTCGGCCGGCCAGCTCGTCGATGGGTCGCCGGCCACGGGCCACCTCGTGCTCGACCGGGCGGAGGACGATGCCCGCACCGTCGGCATCTGGGAGATGACCCCCGGCGCGATGCGCGACGTCGAGGCCGACGAGGTGATCGTGGTGCTCTCGGGCGACGCGACGGTGGACTTCGAGTCGCCCGACCTGCCGTCGATCGAGCTGGGCCCGGGTTCGGTCGTGCGGCTCGAGGCCGGCATGCGCACCGTGTGGACCGTGCGCGAGACGCTGCGCAAGGTGTACGTCGCGCCGTAACCGCCTCGCCCGGTCAGGACGCACCGAGCTGTAGCCGGATCGACCGGATCGAACCACGCCACGCCCCAGCCGGTCGCACGGGGTCACTCGTTTTGCACGCGACATCCGGCGCCGGTAGGAAGGGGCGGAACCGTTCCCGAACAGGCAGGAAGCACCAGCATGCGCAAGCTCGTCACCACCGGGTCCCCGTGGGAGACCAAGATCGGGTACTCCCGGGCCGTCGTCGTCGGCGACACGATCCACATCTCCGAGACCGCCGGCGCGGGTGACGACCTCTACGCGCAGACGCGGTCAGCGCTCGCGACGATCGAGTCGGTACTCGTCGAGAACGGGTTCTCGCTCGGCGACGTCGTGCAGAGCCGCCTCGCCGTCAGCGACTTCGCCAACTGGGAGGAGGCGGCCCGCGCCCACGGCGAGGTCTACTCGGAGATCCGCCCGGCGTTCACGCTCACGCACGCCCTGCCGTTCGTCGACCCCGCGATCCTCGTCGAGGTCGGCGCCGTGGCCACCCGCAGCGGAGTCTGACCCGCACGGCGTCCTGACATCGACCGCGCGCCGACTATGCCGCGACGGCGGCCTCGGCATCCGTCGTCGGCGTCGCCGGTTCGATGCGGAACGTGGCACCGAACCGCTCGAGCAGCTCGTCGCCGCCCGCCACCACCGTGAGCCCGCCGGCGGCGCGCTCGCCCTCCGGCTCCCCCGAGAGCACGCCGGGCAGCGCCCGGGGCTCGAGCAGGAGTTCGAGCACGCCCGTCGGCACCGGCTCCAGCGCCGAGCGCCGGCGTGGTTGCGGCAGGGCTCCGTGGCCGACCGGCACGACGTCGAGCGTGCGGCCGACGACGATCGCCGACAGGGACACGGCCCCCACGTGCAGCACGTACTCGGTCGGCGGGAGCTCGGCCGCGGCATCCGGTCGGAATGCAGCGCGCAGCGCGAACGCGAGCGAGTCGGCACTGACCGTCTCGTCGTCGCCGGGTACGCCGAGCACGCTCCAGCCCCAGCGCTCGAGCGCCGTGATGACGGGCTCCAGGTCGCGGCCGAGCGGGGTGAGCTCGTAGCCGCCGCGCACGGTCGGCACACGCCGGAGCACCCCGGCCTCCTGCAACTCCTTGAGCCGATCGCTCAGGATGTTGGTCGGGATCCGGGGCAGTCCGGCCTTCAGGTCGCCGTAGCGGCGGGGGCCGACGAGCAGGTCGCGAACGATGAGCAGTGCCCATCGGTCGCCGACCCGTTCGAGCGCCCTCGCCGCTCCGCCGTACTGGCCGTATCCGCGCGCGCCGCGTGTCGCCATGCGGTGGCGGCTACGCCGTCGCGGACGACGACTGCGCAGCCCCCTGCTCGGCCAGGTAGGCGTCGGGGCCCTGCTCGGCGGCCGCCTGCTCCATGAACAGGAACGAGAGGTTGTTGCCGTCGGGGTCGTCGAGGTCGCGCGAGTACATGAATCCGAGGTCTTGGGCGGGGCGCGGCTCGCTGCCACCTGCGGAGAGGCCCTTGGCGAGCACCTCGTCGACCTCGTCACGCGAGTCGCGGCTCAGCGCGATCGACATCTGCGCGTGCGTCTTCGGGTCGATGATCTGCTTGTCGGTGAAGGTGGCGAGGTACTCGCGCTTCAGCACCATGAAGTAGATCGTGTCGCTGAGCACGACGCACGCGGCGTTCTCGTCGGTGAAATCGGGGTTGATGCGGAACCCGAGCGCCTCGTAGAACGCCTTCGCGCGATCGAGGTCGGTGGTGGGAAAGTTCACGAAGATGCTGGTCGCGGTCATGATCTCCTCCTCAGGAGCGTCGTCGAGGATGTTCGTACGACCCAGCTTGCTCTTTGCAAGTGCACTTGTCAATAGCAAGTAATAACGGTTCCGGATGCCTCGGGCCTGCGTCACGGCATGGCATGCGGATGCCTCGGGCGGGCGGCCTAGCGCGCGGCGCTCCGTCGCACGAGCAGCGCCAGGTGCAGCGCCGTGAGCACCTCGCCGTCGTCGAGGTCGACGCCGAGCAGGTCGCCGATGAGCGCGAGCCGCTGGTAGAACACCGACCTGGACAGGTGCGACGCGCCCGCCGCCGCCGTGCGGTTGCCCGGATGCGCGAGCATCGCACCCAGCACGGTCAACAGGTCGCCGTCGCGCGCGAGATCGTACTCGATGAGCGGCGCGAGCATGCGCTCGCTGTGCTGCAGCAGCCGGTGGTCGTCGCGGAGCGACGTGACGAGCCGGATGAGCGGGCGGTCGTCGGCGCGCCGCACGATGAGTCCGCGCGCACCTCGCGGACGCGGACCGCGCGCCAGGTCGGTGGCCTCCTGCACCGAGCCGAGCGCCCCCTCGAGCCCTGCGGCCGCCGCCCCGATCGAGAGCACGAGCCGATCGGCGACCGCCGGGTCGCCGCCCACGAGTGCGAGGCCGAACGCCTGCACCTGCGCGTCGGTCAACGCCCGCGGCACCGAGAGCAGCACGATGCGCGCCCCGGCCGGTGCGCCGGCGGCGTTCGCGGCACCGTCGATCGCGCGCCCCGCGAGCGCCCGCGCCGCGACATCCGCCGCCCCTGCAGCGACCGGCGCACCGGCCGCGACGACGCCGTAGAGCACCGCGCCCTCGACCGGGAGCCCCGCGGCCTCGACGCGGGCCGCCGCGCCCGCGACCCCGGCGAAGCGGCCCGCGAGCAGGCCGTCGACCAGTCGCTGGCGTCCGATGCGGGTCCACTCGTCGCTCGTGCCGTCGGCCAGGCGTCCGAGCGCGAGCGCGATCGCGCCCTGCTCGAGCACGCTCGTGCGGCCCGCCGCGTGCGTCGGCCCCGGCAGCGCGATGAGGTGGCCCCAGCGCGTGCCCCGCGCCTCGACGGGCACGAGGAGCCACTCGCCGGCCTCGGCGCGACGGTGCTCGAGCCGCGAGCGCGCCTCCCAGTTCGTGAAGAGCGCCTCCTCGACGGAGGGCGGCACCTCCGCCGCGACGACCTCGTGGGCGAGGTTCTCGAGCACGACGGCCGAGCCGAGCGTCTGCGCCAGCTGGTGCACGATGTAGTCCGCGGGCGAGCCGCGCAGGCTGAGGGCGGTGAACCGCTCGCGCACCTCGTCGCGCGCCCGCAGGGCGGCCGTCTGCTCCGAGATGATGCGGTTGTGCACGGCTTCGGTGAGCGCGACGAACTTCACCTCGCGGTGCAGCACCACGAGGGCGAGCCCGTGCTCGCGCGCGGACTGCTCGACGACGGCGGGAACGTAGCGGTAGTGCACGCCGAGCTCGAGCACGAGACCGGAGAGCCCCGCGTCGACGAGGCCCGAGATGAACGCGTCCAGGTCTGCCGGCTCGGAAGGCCAACCCGATCCGGTCGAGAGCAGCAGCTCGCCGCCGTCGAGCAGTCGGGCGACGCCGCCGCTGTCGGACACGTGCACCCAGCGCACGCGCGCATCGAGCTGCTCGTCGGCCGCGAGCACCTCGGGCAGGCCGTTCGCCACCGCCTCGAGCGAGAGGATCTCGCGCACGGTCGGCAGGCCGTCACCGAGACGCACCCCACTCGGACGATCCGTCTGGATCGTTCGGTCTTCGCGACGTTCTGACATCGGCGCACCCTCACACCCTCTGAAAAACTTGGAGCAGTCAGCCTAACCGACGACCGGGCGGAATGTCCGGGCCGAACGCCGCAGTGCGGCCGCGGCATCCGTCTTCCCATCATGAAGGAACCACCATGAGCATCACCGAGACCGCCACGTCGCCCGCGTCGACCCCCGAGACGCCCGTGATCGGGCACTGGGTCGACGGCGCGCTGCGCGCATCGACCTCTGGGCGCACCGCCCCCGTCTACAACCCCGCGACCGGTTCCGTGCAGGCCGAGGTGGCCCTGGCCGACCAGGCCGAGATCGACGCGGCGATCGCCTCGGCGCACGCCGGGTTCCTCGTGTGGAGCGGCTACTCCATCGCGAAGCGGCAGACCGTGCTGTTCTCGTTCCGCGAGCTGCTCAACGCCCGCAAGGGCGAGCTGGCCGCCATCATCACGGCCGAGCACGGCAAGGTCCTCTCCGACGCGATGGGCGAGATCCTGCGCGGCCAGGAGGTCGTCGAGCTCGCCACCGGGTTCCCCAACCTGATCAAGGGCGCCTACTCCGAGAACGCCTCGTCGGGCATCGACGTCTACTCGCTGAAGCAGCCGCTCGGCGTGGTCGGCATCATCAGCCCGTTCAACTTCCCGGCCATGGTGCCGATGTGGTTCTTCCCGATCGCGATCGCCGCCGGCAACGCCGTCGTGCTGAAGCCGAGCGAGAAGGACCCCTCGGCCGCGCTCTGGCTCGCCGAGCTCTGGAAGGAGGCCGGCCTGCCCGACGGCGTGTTCACCGTGCTGCAGGGCGACAAGCTCGCCGTCGACGGCCTGCTCACGTCGCCGCTCGTGCAGTCGATCTCGTTCGTCGGCTCGACGCCGATCGCCCAGTACATCTACGAGACCGCGTCCAAGCACGGCAAGCGGGTGCAGGCGCTCGGCGGGGCGAAGAACCACATGCTCGTGCTGCCCGACGCCGACCTCGACCTCGTCGCCGACCAGGCCGTGAACGCCGGATACGGCGCGGCCGGCGAGCGCTGCATGGCGATCTCGGTCGTGCTCGCCGTCGAGCCGGTCGCCGACGAGCTGATCGCGAAGATCACCGAGCGCATCGCGAAGTTGAAGATCGGCAACGGCGCCGGCGTCGACGCCGGTGACGGCAAGCTCAGTGAGCCCGACATGGGCCCGCTGATCACCGACGTGCACCGCGACAAGGTGACCTCGTACGTCGACATCGCCGAGGCCGACGGCGCGACCATCGTCGTCGACGGCCGCGGACTCACCGTCGACGGCCACGAGGACGGCTTCTTCTTCGGCCCGACGCTGCTCGACCACGTGCCCACCACGTCGCGCGCGTACACGGAAGAGATCTTCGGCCCGGTGCTCTCGATCGTCCGCGTCGCGAGCTACGACGAGGGCCTCGACCTCATCAACTCGGGCCAGTTCGGCAACGGCACCGCGATCTTCACCAACGACGGCGGCGCGGCCCGTCGGTTCCAGACCGAGGTGCAGGTCGGCATGATCGGCATCAACGTGCCGATCCCGGTGCCGGTCGCCTACCACTCGTTCGGCGGATGGAAGCAGTCGCTGTTCGGCGACGCGAAGGCCTACGGCGCCCACGGCTTCGACTTCTTCACGCGCGAGAAGGCCATCACGAGCCGCTGGCTCGACCCGGCGACGCGCGGCGACTCCGCGCACACCGGCATCAACCTGGGCTTCCCCCAGAACCACTGATCCCAGACGCACGAACGAGGCTGCAGACATGACCGACACCCTGACCCACGACCCCCAGACGACGGATGCCGCGGCGCCGACGTTCACCGACCGCGCCGGCGCGCGGCATCCGCTGCCCGACACCGCGGCCGAGGCGCAGGTGCGCGCCGACGACCGCGCGCACGTCTTCCACTCCTGGAGCGCGCAGGCGCTCATCGACCCGCTGCCGATCGCGGCCGGCGAGGGCTCGACGTTCTGGGACTACCAGGGCAACGCGTACCTCGACTTCAGCTCGCAGCTCGTGAACCTGAACCTGGGCCACCAGCACCCCGACCTCGTCGAGGCGATCCAGCAGCAGGCCGGCCGCCTCGCGACGATCCAGCCGTCGATGGCGAACGACGTGCGCGGCGAGCTCGCCCGCCGCATCGCCGAGGTCGCCCCCGGCGACCTCGACAAGGTGTTCTTCACGAACGGCGGCGCCGACGCCAACGAGTACGCGGTGCGCATGGCGCGCGCCGTGACCGGCCGTCGCAAGGTGCTCTCCATGTACCGCAGCTACCACGGCGGAACGGCCACGGCGATCTCGCTCACGGGCGACCCCCGCCGCTGGGCGAACGAGCCCTCCGACGGGTCGGTCGCGCACTTCATGGGCCCGTACGCGTACCGGTCGTCGTTCCACGCCGACAGCCCCGAGCAGGAGGCCGAACGTGCGCTCGCGCACCTCGAGCAGGTCATCACGCTCGAGGGCGCGAACACGATCGCCGCGATCATCCTCGAGACGATCGTCGGCACGAACGGCGTGCTCGTGCCGCCGCCAGGCTACCTCGAGGGCGTCCGCGCGCTGGCCGACAAGTACGGCATCGTCTACATCGCCGACGAGGTGATGGTCGGCTTCGGCCGCGTCGGCGAGTGGTTCGCGGTGAACCACTTCGGCGTCGTGCCCGACCTCATCACGTTCGCGAAGGGCGTGAACTCGGGCTACGCGCCGCTCGGCGGCGTCGTGATCTCCCAGCGCATCGCGGCGCACTTCGACACGGTGGCGTTCGCCGGCGGCCTCACGTACTCGGGGCACCCGCTGGCCTGCGCACCGGGCGTCGCCACGTTCGAGGTGTTCGAGCGCGACGGCATCCTCGAGCGTGTGCGCGACCTCGGCGAGCGCGTCGTCGGTCCCCGCCTGCGCGAGATCGCGGCGAAGCACCCGAGCGTCGGCGAGGTTCGGGGGCTCGGCCTGTTCTGGGCGATCGAGCTCGTGAAGGACCCCGCGACGCGGGAGCCGCTCGTGCCGTTCAACGCCGGCGGCGCGGATGCCGCGCCCATGGGCGCCGTGGCCGCGGCCTGCAAGCGGGCGGGCCTCTGGCCGTTCGTGCACTTCAACCGCCTGCACGTCGCCCCGCCGCTCGTGATCTCCGAGGACGAGCTCGTGCGCGGCCTCGACATCATCGACGAGGCGCTCACGGTCGCCGACTCGTACGTCGTCTGACCTCGCCCACGCCGCCCGAGTTGCCCGATTCCGCTCAGAGAGTCGGGCAACTCGGCGTTCCAGCCGGAGCCGTCGCCCGAGACCGTCAGCCCCGGGCAACCGTGCGTTCAGGGCGGCGTCGTGTGGTGAGCGACGCCCTCGGCTAGCCTGAGTCGCATGGACGAACGGGGCGCGTCGGGCGGGATCCCCCGGCGTACGTTCCTCGCCACGGGTCTCGCCGGAGCCGCCGCGATCGTGCTGGCGAGCTGCTCGTGGAACGACCCGTCGCCCTCGCCGACGCCCACCGCGACTCCCACCCCCACACCTCCGAGCCCATCGGCGGTGCCGCGCCCGACGAACATGCGTCGCTCGGCCTGGGGCACCGATCCGTACTCCCGCGGATCGTTCAGCTTCGCCGAGTTCGGCTCGACCGAGCAGATGCGCACGCGCCTCGCGACGCCGGTCGGAGGTCGCCTCGTGTTCGCCGGCGAGGCGACCTCGTCGCTCGCGCCCGGCACGCTGCAGGGCGCACGGCGCTCAGGCCTCAGGGCGGCGGCCGACATCGTCGAGCTCGCCGAACCGGGCGAGCGCATCGCCGTGGTCGGTGCGGGCCTCGCCGGGCTCACGGCCGCGCGCGAACTCGCCGACCAGGGCTTCGAGGTCGTCGTCATCGAGGCGCGCGACCGCATCGGCGGCCGGGTGCAGTCCATCGTCGACGACGCATTCGGCACCCCGGCAGAGCTCGGCAGCTGGCTCGTCGCCGACGACGACGGCCTCGTCGAGGCGCTCGCCGCGGCATCCGTCGGCACGACCGCGTTCCTCGGCTCACCGGCCGTCGTGCGCGCCGACGGCACCCCCATCGAGCCGTCGCCCGCCGGCGCCGAGGCGCTCGAACGCGCGCACGTCTGGTCGCAGGCCCTCCCCCACGACGTGTCCGTCGCGACGGCGCTGCAGCAGTCTGGCGAGGTCCCGGCATCGGAGACCCCCGGCGACGACGGCGTGAGCCCGGCCGGGTGGCTGCGGCATGCGATCACGGGCGGCCTCGAGCCACTCACGGGCGCCGCGCCCACGGTGGTCTCGGCGCAGCGGTGGGATCCGGCGCCGCTGCTCGAGCCGTTCGGGGCGGACCCCGCCGAGCCCACCACGTTGCGCCTGCCGACGGCACCCATCTCGGGCCTGCTCGACCAGCTGGCCGAAGGCCTCGACATCGTGCTCGCGAGCGCCGTGGCGCAGATCGCGTACGACAACACCCGGGTGAGCCTTCGACTCGACACCGGCGAGTCGCTCACCGTCGACCGCGTCGTCGTGACCCTCCCGCTCGGCGTGCTCAAGACCGATCAGGTGCGATTCCAGCCCGCACTGCCCCGCCCCTACCAGCTCGCGATCTCCCAGCTCGGCATGGGCGTCGTCGACGTCGTGTGGCTCGCCTTCGAGGAGCCGTTCTGGCGAGCGGATGTCGCATCCGACGCCGAGACCGACGACGCCGGCGAGGTCGGCGCCCCGCCCTCCGTGCTGAGCGTGGTCGGCGGGTTCCCGACGGTCGCCCGGTGGATCGACGTGGGCACCGCGACCGGCGCCGGCCAGCCGGTGCTCGTCGGCGTCATCGCCGCGGCGCAGGCGACCAGGCTGGAGCAGCTGTCGGATCAGGACTTCCTGACCGCCGTGCTCGCCGATCTCGAGCCCTTCGCCACAGACGGCGGTTGACGGCCACGAGCGTCGCCGTCAACGCGAGGAAGATCACGAGCACCAGCGCGCACGAGACCACGACGCCGAACACGCTGCCCACCTGCGCCTCATCGAGGAAGAAGTACGGGTACCACCCGACATCCGCACCGCGGATGAGCGTGTAGACCAGCCATCCGACCGGGAACACGAGCACCCAGCCGACCGTCGACCACGGCACGGGCGGGTTCACGCCGAGCACGCTGTCGATCGACCAGGCGACCACCGCGAGGGCCGGCACGACGAAGTGCAGCAGCGTGTCGGACCACGGCACGTCGACCCGGTAGCCGTGCGACGACGACTCCGCGACGATGATCGCGAAGACGATGCCCGAGAGCACGACGTAGACCGTGACCATCGTGCGCAGGATGCCGAGCCACGCCGGATCGCGCGGTGCGCGCAGCGCGAACACCGCCGCGATCGAGAGCGTGGCGACCGCGAGGAACGCCGACTGGATCGTGAAGTAGCTGAAGAAGTTGGCCGTGGCGAAGCTGCGGAATCCCAGCACGTACCGGAAGTTGGCGACGATGGCGACGACTTCGATCGCCGCGATCGCCAGCCGGAACACGCCCAGCAGCATCCGCGCCCGCCGGGTCCGGGCCTCTGGCGAGAGTCCGGTCGTGACGGCGGGCATGCCTCCACGCTACGCGGCCGGACCGCTCTTCGGCTGCACCCCTGCTCGGCCGTGCGCCCCGTTCCCCGGTTTCGATCACGCCGCCCGTCACCTTTTCAGGACCACATCGGTCATACGTGCATATTGCAGCCATGACCGATGTGGTCCTGAAAAGGTGAACGGATCAGTCGAGGGGGCGCAGGATCCGGTCGAGGAAGCGCCGGGTGCGCGGCTCGCGCGGGTTCGTGAAGATGCGTTCGGGCGCACCGCGCTCGACGACCACGCCGCCGTCCATGAACAGCACCTCGTCGGCCACCTGCCGGGCGAAGCCGAGCTCGTGGGTGACGATGACCATGGTCCAGCCCTCGTCGGCGAGCTCCTTGATGACCTTCAGCACCTCGCCGACGAGTTCGGGGTCGAGCGCGCTGGTCGGCTCGTCGAACAGCAGCAGGTCGGGCTTCAGGGCGAGCGCGCGCACGATGCCGACGCGCTGCTGCTGGCCGCCGGACAGCGCGAACGGGTAGGCATCGCGCTTCTCGGCGAGCCCGACGCGGTCGAGGAGCGCCTCGGCCCGGGCGATCGCCTCGGCCTTCGGCACCCGCTGCACCCGCACCGGGCCCTCGACCACGTTCTCGAGCACCGTCATGTGCGGAAAGAGGTTGTGCTGCTGGAACACCATCGCCGAGCGGTCGCGCATCGCGAACCGGCCCTGCTTCGTGACCGTGCCGCCGAAGTCGAGCTCGGGCCCGCCGTCGAAGCTCAGGATGCCGGCGTCGGGCGTCTCGAGTCCGTTCAGCGAGCGCAGCACGGTGGTCTTGCCCGAACCGCTGGGGCCCATCAGCACGACGACCTCGCCGCGTCGGACCTCGAGGTCGATCGAGCGCAGCACCTCGTTGTCGCCGAAGGACTTTCGGATGCCGCGTGCGGTCAGGAGCACCGCATCGTCTGGCGTGGCGCGTGGCGCGAGCGGGTCGTGGCCGCGCGGGTCGTGGCCGGACGGATTCTGGTCGGACGGATCCTGCTCAGACGGCGACATAGCGGTCGAGCCTCCTCTCGATGACGGTCTGCCCGCTCGAGAGCACGAGGCAGAACAGCCAGTAGACGAGTGCGGCCTCGAGGTAGAGCAGCATGAACTCCTGGCTGAACGCCGCGATCTGCTGCGAGACGCGGAACAGCTCGGTCACGAGGATGAGCGACGCGAGCGAGGTGTCCTTCACGAGCGAGATGAAGGTGTTCGACAGCGGCGGCACCGACACGCGCGCGGCCTGCGGCAGGATGATGCGGCGCAGCGTCGTGCCGGACGACATGCCGATCGTGTACCCGGCCTCCCACTGGCCCTTCGGCACCGAGAGGATCGCGGCCCTGATGATCTCGGCGCCGTAGCCGCCGACGTTGAGCGAGAACGCGATGATCGCGCTCGGCCACGGATCGATCACGAGCCCGACCGCGGGCAGGCCGTAGAAGATGACGAACAGCTGCACGAGCAGCGGCGTGCCGCGGATCACCGAGATGAAGAACCTGGCCGCACCCGAGAGCACGCGGTTCTTGGAGAGCCGGGCGAGCGCGACGCCGAGCGCCAGCACCAGGCCGATCGCGAACGAGGCCAGCGCCAGCGGGATCGTGCCGCTCAGCCCGCCCCAGACGATCGGCCAGAACGAGTCGAGGAACAGTTGCCAGCCCGAGGAGTCCACGTCGGCCACCCCTTCCGCTCAGGCGAGTGCGACCGCGTGCGCCGCGAGCGCGCCCGCCTGAGCGGACGCGCTCGCGCGACGCGATGCACTCGCGCGCTTGTTCTGGAAGGTACTACTCCGAGACGTCGGCGCCGAAGTACTTCTGGCCGATCTCGGCGAGCGTGCCGTCGGCGCGCAGGGTCTCGAGGGCCTCGTCGACGGCCTTCACGAGGTCGGTCTTGTCCTTCGTGAACGCGAGGGCGCTCTTGCTGGGGTCGGTCTCGGCGACGGCCTCGAGCTTCGCGTCGGGGTTGGTCTTCACGTAGTCGAGGAAGGTCAGCTTGTCGTTGACGGTCGCGTCGACGCGGCCCTGCTCGAGCAGCGCGACGGCCTGGGCCCAGCCCTCGACGGCCTCGACCTTCGCGCCGGCGTCGACGGCGAGCTGGTAGAAGTTGCTCGTGAGCGACTGCGCGGTGGTCTTGCCGGCCAGGTCGTCGAAGCTCGAGATCGAGGTGTCGCCCTCGTTCACCACGACGACGCTCGGCGACACCGTGTACGGCGTGCTGAAGAGATAGGACTCCTCGCGCTCGGGGTTGATCGAGACCTGGTTGGCGATGACGTCGAAGCGGCCGGCATCCAGGCCCGCGAAGATCGCGTCCCACTGGGTCTCCTGGAACTCGATCTCGAGGCCGAGCTCGTCGGCGACGGCCTCGGCGATCTCGACGTCGTAGCCGACCAGGTCGCCCGACCCCTCGTCGTGGAAGGTGAACGGACGGTACGTGCCCTCGGTCGCGACCGTGAGCGTGCCGGCCTTGACGAGTCCGTACTCGTCGTCGCCGGCGTCGTCGCTCGCCGCGGTCGTGCCGCTCGAGCAGGCCGCGAGGGCGAGGACGGCGGCGGATGCGGCGGCGAGGCCGAGGATGCTGCGGGCGCGTGACATGCGGTGGTGCTCCGTTTCGTGGGGATGGCATCGTGTGCCTGGACCGTGTTCGGTCGACTGGTGCGTGGTCGCTCCGTCGTGAAGAGTCCATCACGCGGACGACGCAAGGTGAAACCGGATGACCCCCGGTTGCATTCCCCGGGGACGCCCACCATGACATGCGTCTCGCGGAATACACGGAACCTGAGGCTCCGCGCAACCCCTCGCAGCGGAAATGCGGCCGCCGCTAGTGTTCTGAACCGACGGAACCCCGTCCGTCGCCCCGGTGTCACCCGCACCACCCGAAAGGAACCTCATGATCACCCTGACCTGGCTCCTGCTCATCGCCCTCATCGGCGGAATCCTCGCCCTCGTCGACGGCATCCTCCGACTCCGCGCCCGCGGCGGCTCGACCGTCGTCGGCGTCATCGAGGTCATCGTCGCGGCACTGTTCCTGCTCGCGTTCTTCGTGCCCGGCATCCCGTGGGGCGCCGTCGTGCTCGGCGTCGCGACGCTCATCGCCCTCGTCGTCGCCCTGTTCCTCGGCGGCCGCACAGGCCGTGGCATCACCCTGGCCGCCGTGGTCGTCATCGCGATCTGGCTCGTGCTCGTCAACCAGTGGATCGTGGTGCCCGGCCTCAACTGACGCCGCACCGCACGCACGAAGGGCGCCCGGGAATCCTCCCGGGCGCCCTTCGGCGTCTGCGACGGACTACGCCGCGTCGTGCCCGCTCGCCCAGGCGAGCGCCTCCACGGCGTCGATGCCGAGTTCCGGATGCCGCGTGCGGAACTCCGCCGAGCATCCGCCGTAGTCGGCCTCGAGGCGGCGGGCGGCCATGGCGAGTGCCGGGCCGGCCGTTGCGCCGAACCTGGCGATGACGCGGGCATCGTCGCGGACCGGAACAGGGGCGGTGCCCCATCCGGTCCACTCGACGACGGCGCGGGTGAGTCGAGGCTCCATTGCCTTCATGACGGCTCCTTGATGGTGGTGCGGTTGTGGTGCGGTTGTGCGGGTGCGGTTGTGCGGGTGCGGTTGTGCGGGGTTGCGGTTCTCGTGCAGTGGTGTCGGTGGCGTCGGCGGCGTGCCGGGGTGCCGGTGATTCGCCCGGCCGTCAGAACGCGGCGATGCCCGTGAGGGCGCGCCCCAGCACGAGCTGGTGGATCTCGTCGGTGCCCTCGTAGGTGCGCACCGACTCCAGGTTCGCCGCGTGCCGCATGACGGGGAACGCGTTCGTGATGCCGTCGCCCGCGAGGATCGAACGCGCCTGGTGCGCGATCTCGAGCGCCTCGCGCACGCTGTTCAGCTTGCCGACGGAGATCTGCGCGGGCGTGAGCGCCCCGCGCTCCTTGAGGCGCCCGAGGTGCAGGGCGAGCAGCACGCCCTTCTCGAACTCGACGAACATGTCGGCGAGCTTGGCCTGGGTGAGCTGGTTCGCGCCGATCGGCTTGCCGAACACCTCGCGCGTCATCGAGCGCTCGAGCGCGGCCTCGAGGCACGAGCGGGCGGCGCCCATCGCACCCCAGACGATGCCGTAACGCGCCTCGTTGAGGCAGCCGAACGGTCCGGAGAGTCCGGAGACCCCCGGCAGCATCGCGTCGGCGGGCACGCGCACGCCCTCGAAGTCGATGTCGCACTGCACCGACGCGCGCATCGAGAGCTTGCCGTCGATCGGGGTCGCCGTGAAGCCGGCCGTCGAGGTCGGCACGAGGAACCCGCGCACGGCGCTGGCACCCGTTCCGTACGAACCGAAGGGGTCCTCGACGCGCGCCCACACGACGGCGACGTCGGCGAGCGAGGCGAGGCCGATCCAGCGCTTGGCCCCGTCGATCACCCACTCGTCGCCGTCGCGCCGCGCGACCGTGGTCATGGCCGCGGGGTCGCTGCCGCCCTGGGGCTCGGTCAGCGCGAAGCATCCGATCAGGTCGCCTGCGGCCATGCCCGGAAGCCACCGCTGCTTCTGCTCCTCGGAGCCGTACTTGTGGATCGCGCTCATCGCGAGCGAGCCCTGCACCGACACGAACGTGCGCCAGCCGCTGTCGGCGGCCTCGAGCTCGAGGCACACGAGCCCGTACGCCACGGCGCCCGCGCCGGCGCATCCGTAGCCCTCCAGGTGCATGCCGAGGAACCCGGCGTCGCCCATGACCTTCACGAGCTCGCGGCGGAAGTGCTTGTGCTCGAAGTCGTCCTCGATGATCGGCAGGATGCGCTCCTGGGCGACCGTGCGCGCACGCTGCTGCCATTCGCGCTCCTCGTCGGTGAGGAGGGCGTCGAGGTCGAACACCGTGTCGATGCGGGGGGCGATGGCGGTCATGCGTGCGGTCCTTCCGAGGGGTGGTGCGGGTCGAGCGGATGTCGGTTTCGGTGCGGTCGGGTCTTGCGGCCAGGTCTTGCGGTCAGGTCTCGATACGGCTGACGGCCTATTCGACCGCCGGGCGCGGATGCCAGTCGGCGCCCGCGTGCTCGTCGAGCGCGGGCGGCGGCGTGCGGTACTCGGCGGGGGTCGCCGCGAGGTGGATGGGGTTGGCGATCGAGCGGCTGACGTGCTCGCCGTCGTCCGAGGCGGCGTCGCCCGCAGTGCGCCGCGTCTCGGCGATCGGCTCGAGTCCGAGCGCCTCGGCGAACGCGATGGCCTCGGCCACGTCGTTCACGAGTCCGGCCGGCACGCTCGCGGCGGCCAGCTCGTCGATCCAGTGCGCAGCGGATGCCGCGGCGAGCCGCTCCTCGATGATCGCCGTCAGCTCGGCACGGTGCGCGACGCGCGAGGCGTTCGTCGCGAAGCGCGGGTCGTCGGCGAGTCCGGGCCCGGCGAGCCCGAGCACGCCGGCGAGCGCCCGGAACTGCTTGTCGTTGCCGACGGCGATGACGAGCTCGCGATCCTCGGCCTTGAAGACGGCGTACGGCGCGATGCTCGGGTGCGCGTTGCCGAGTCGCTGGGGCGGCGTGCCCGTCGCGAGGGTCGAGGCGGCCTGGTTCGTGAGCGCGGAGAGCAGGCTGCCGAGCAGGTCGACCTCGACGAGCTGGCCCAGCCCGGTGCGGTCGCGCTCGCGCAGCGCGAGCAGGATCCCGGCGAGCGCGTTCTGCCCGGTGAGCACGTCGACGAGGGCGACGCCGGCCTTGGCGGGCTCGCCGTCGGGCGCGCCCGTGATCGACATGAGTCCGCCGACGGCCTGCACGAGCAGGTCGTACCCGGCCAGGGCGGCACCCCGGCCGGCGCCGAAGCCCGTGATCGAGCAGTACACGACGCCCGGGTTGCGCGCTCGCACGTCGTCGTAGGCGAGCCCGAACCTGGCCATGACGCCGGGCCGGAAGTTCTCGATGACGACGTCGGCCGAGGCGGCGAGCCTGCGGGCCTCGGCCAGGCCCGCGGCATCCGTCAGGTCGAGCGCGACCGACCGCTTGTTGCGGTTGACGCCGCCGAAGTAGGTGGCCTGCCCCGTCGCGTCGACGGGCGGGGTCCAGTGCCGGGTGTCGTCGCCGGCCGGCGGTTCGACCTTCACGACGTCGGCGCCGAAGTCGGCGAGCATCATGGTCGCGTACGGGCCGGCCAGCACGCGCGAGAAGTCGGCGATGCGGATGCCTCCGAGCACCCCTCGGGGCGCGGCATGCCGGGTCTCCTGGCGCTCGTCGTGCATCGCTTCCGCCTTCGCAGGTGTGGAGCGGCATCGATGCCGCTCGAATTCATCCTATCTTGAATGATTTCACCGCGAGCCGCCAGCCGCGCCCGCGTCGCTCGGCTAGCCTGAGCAGATGGAATCGAGGGTGGGCCCCGGCGCGCGCGAGGCCGTGTTCGCCCAGCTCGCCGACACGGGCCGGGCCGAACAGGTCGCCCAGCGCCTCACCGACGGCATCGTGCTCGGCGTACTGGGCCCCGGCGAACGCCTGCCGAGCGAGCCCGAACTCGCCCGCCGCTTCGGCGTCGCGCTCATCACGGTGCGCGAGGGCCTCGGCATCCTCCGTGAGGCCGGACTCGTGCAGACCCGCCGCGGGCGCGACGGCGGCAGCTTCGTCACCGCGGTCGACGACGATCACCACGCGCTCATCGCCGCGCGGCTCCGCTCGCTCGCCCAGGTCGAGCTCAGCGACATGGCCGTGTACTTCGGCGCCATCCTCGCGGGTGCGGCCGAACGAGCCGCCGAACGAGCGTCGGCCGGCGACGCCGAGCGGCTCGCGGCCTGGCTCGCCGCCTCGGAGTTCGACACCGCGGCATCCGCCCGCACGAACCAGGGCGGATTCTTCCTCGAGGTCGCGGTGCTCAGCCAGTCGGCGAGGCTCGTGCGCGAGCAGATCCGCCTGCAGGCCGAGTTCGGCCCGTTGCTGCTGCTCGGACTCGACGACGCGCAGCAGCGAGCGGATGCCGCGGCCCACGACCGTCGCATCGTACGCGCGGTGGCCGCGCATCGCCCCGCGAAGGCGCGCGAGGCGGCCGGCGACCTGCTCCGCGGCCTCACCGTGCCGCTCCTCGCCGCGAAGGCCCGCATCGAACGCGGAGGTGTGCTCGATGCCCCGCTCACCGCGTGACGTCGCGACCGCCGTCGGCGACGTGTTCGCCGGCGTCTTCGACCAGCTCGCCGCCTGGCGCACGCCCGTCGAGCAGGTCATCGACGCCTCCCCCGAGACCCGGCCCGCCGAGATCGACCAGGTCGTCGCCTCGCTCGTGCTCCCCCGGCTCACCGAGCCCGAGCCGCTCCTCGTCGGCGCGGGGTTCATCGCCGACGGCGAGATCGTGCGCGGCCGCGACGTGCACTTCGCGTGGTGGCTCGGCCCGCTCGACGCGAACCCCGTGCTCGGCTCGACGACCGAGCCGACCCGCCTCGACCTCACGACCCGCGGCTACACCGAGTACCTGCGCGACTTCCGAGCGCTCGAGTGGTACCGCATCCCCGCGACCACCCGGCACGCGCACGTCACCGGCCCCTACGTCGACCACCTCTGCACCTGCGACTACATCCTCACGCTCACCATGCCGGTGCATGCGACGGATGCCGCCGGCACGGCCGGGAGCGGCGAGGCCGGCGAGTCCGGCGAACCGCGCATGGTCGGCGTCATCGGGGCGGATGTCGCGGTGCGCCGCCTCGAACGCGAGCTCCTCGCCGCGTTCCTCGACGTCGACGTGCCGCTCGCCCTCGTGAACGACGAGGGCCGTGTCGTGCTCTCGACCGAGCCGGCGCTGCAGGTCGGCCAGCTCGCGCCCGTCCTGCCTGCGGATGCCCTCGTCGAGCCGTGTCCCGGCACGCCCCTGCGCGTGCTCGTCAACCCCCTCGCATCCGGGTCGAACTGAATCATTCGTTGTTATATCTTTGAGGTGAGCGTAGGCACCGAGGCAGACGAAGCTCTGCGTGCGTGCACCCGATAAGGAGAAACCCCATGAGCTATGCCGTGATCAATCCCGCCACGGGCGAGACGGTCAAGTCCTTCGACACGATCACCGACGAGGGCCTGCAGGCCGCGATCGCCAAGGCGACCGACGCGCACCGCACCTGGTCGAAGAACACCACGGTCGCCGAGCGCGCCGCCCTCATCCGCCGCGTGGCCGAGCTGCACAACGAGCGCGCCCAGGCGCTCGGCGAGATCATCGTCCGCGAGATGGGCAAGCCCATCGAGCAGGCGGTCGGCGAGGTCGAGTTCGCCGCCGCGATCTACGAGTACTACGCCGACCACGCCGAGTCCCTGCTCGCCGACGAGAAGATCGACCTGCTGGCCGGCGAGGGCTCGGCCCTCATCCGCCGGTCGTCGCTCGGCCCGCTGCTCGGCATCATGCCGTGGAACTTCCCGTTCTACCAGGTGGCCCGCTTCGCCGGCCCGAACCTCATCATCGGCAACACGATCCTGCTCAAGCACGCCGAGCAGTGCCCCGAGTCGTCCGCCGCGATGGAGCAGATCTTCCTCGACGCCGGGTTCCCCGAGGGCGCGTACGTCAACATCTACGCCTCGCACGACCAGATCGAGCAGGTCATCGCCGACCCGCGCGTGCAGGGCGTCTCGCTCACCGGCTCCGAGCGCGCCGGCGCCGCGGTCGCCGAGATCGCCGGCCGCCACCTGAAGAAGGTCGTGCTCGAGCTCGGCGGCTCCGACCCGTTCATCCTGCTCTCGACCGACGACCTCGACGCGACCGTCGAGGCCGCCGTGTTCGCCCGCGTCGACAACAACGGCCAGGCCTGCAACGCCGCCAAGCGCTTCATCGTCGTCGAGGACCTCTACGAGCCGTTCCTCGAGAAGTTCACCGCCGCGATGAACGCCGTCGAGGAGGGCGACCCGTCGAAGGAGGGCACCGCCCTCGGCCCGCTCTCGTCGGCCAAGGCCGCCGACGGCCTCGCCGACCAGGTCGACCGTGCCGTCGCGCAGGGCGCGACCCTGCACGCGGGCGGCGCCCGCAACGGCAACTACTACTCGGCCACCATCCTCACCGACGTCAAGCCCGGCTCCGACGCGTTCCACGAGGAGTTCTTCGGCCCGGTCGCGCAGGTGTTCAAGGTCGCCGATGAAGACGCCGCGATCGAGCTCGCGAACGACACCCCGTTCGGCCTCGGCTCGTACGTGTTCACGACCGACGACGAGCAGGCCCTGCGCGTCGCCGACAGGATCGAGGCCGGCATGGTCTTCGTGAACGTCGTCGGGGCCGACGGCGCCGAGCTGCCCTTCGGCGGCGTCAAGCGCTCCGGCTCGGGCCGCGAGCTCGGCCGCTTCGGCGCCGACGAGTTCGTCAACAAGAAGATGATCCGCATCGGCTGACCTTCGCCGAACGGCTCGCACGAGCGAGCGGATGCCCCGGGGCCGGCCGATGCACGTCGGTCGCCCCGGGGCATCCGTCGTCTTCGCCCCCGCCCCTCTCCTCCCTCGCCCCTCGCCCCTCGCCCCTCGTCCCTCGCCCCTCGCCCCTCGCCGCCGACACTCCGTGCAACCACCGCGAGTGGTCACGATCTGCGGCCATCGGCGCCGCTGAGGCGGCCGAACGCGACCGCTCGACGAGGCAGGCCCGGCGTGTCGCCCGTGCGGCGTGTCGCCCGTGCGGCGCGCCGAGGGCTGGACCACGCGCCTCCGCCGCAGCGGCGCACGCCGCATGCCCGGTAACGTCGATCGGGTGCCCTCTCCCGCGCAGCGTTTCCAGGCCGTCCTCTTCGACTGCGACGGCGTGCTCGTCGATTCGGAGACGATCACGAACGGCGTGCTGCGCGTCATGTTGCACGAACTCGGCTGGCCGATCGGCGTCGAGGAGTGCGTCGACCGCTTCATCGGCCGCGCCCTGAGCGACGAGTTCGACGTGATCGAGGAGCACACGGGCGTGCGACCCGACCAGGCGTGGCTGCTCGAGTTCCGTGCACGCCGCAATGCCGCGCTCGCGGCCGACCTCCAGCCGATCGATGGCGCGGTCAGGGCGGTCACGTCCATCGCGGCCGCGTTCGACGGACGCACCGCCTGCGCCTCCGGCGCCGATCGGGCGAAGATCGAGCTGCAGCTGACGAAGGTCGGGCTGGCCGACGCGTTCGGCGAGCACGTGTACAGCGGCATGGAGACGCCCCGCAGCAAGCCGGCGCCCGACGTGTACCTTGCCGCCGCCGCCGGTCTGGGCGTCGACCCCCGCGCGTGCGCCGTCGTGGAGGACACGGTCGCCGGCGTGACGGCCGGCGTCACCGCGGGGGCGACGGTCTTCGCGTTCGCACCAGGCGGACTCGTCTCCACGAGCCCCGAGGCCCTGGCCGCGGCGGGCGCGACGCGCGTGTTCACGAGCATGGCGGAGCTGCCCGGACTCCTCTCCCCCACGCCGCGCCGGCCCGACGACCGCAGCTGAGACGGCTGCCGTCCCCGGCCCCACGGCCGCGCTTGAGACGCCTGCCGCCCCTCGCCGGCGAGCAGGTGCGGCATCCGCCCGACCAAATCATCTAGATCTATAGC
The DNA here is from genome assembly GCF_040547485.1 of Agromyces sp. PvR057. Classification (NCBI taxonomy): domain Bacteria; kingdom Bacillati; phylum Actinomycetota; class Actinomycetes; order Micrococcales; family Microbacteriaceae; genus Agromyces; species Agromyces sp. PvR057. Next base: position 410,549 of record NZ_JBEPPT010000001.1, on the reverse strand, counting down.
TTTACGACCGGATGTATGGCTATGCTGGCGCAACCACGATGCGGTGGTCGAGGCGCGGGGGGCGCTGCGGGCACCTCATGACGACCCCGAAAGGCGCACATGTCCGTCGAACCAGCCAAGCCGACCGACCTCGGCGACAGCGATCACCTCGAAGTCCTCGGCTACCAGGACTCCTTCAACCGCTCGATGAGCCTCTGGGCGAACTTCGCCCTCGGCTTCACCTACCTGTCCCCCCTCGTCGGCGTGTACTCGCTCTTCGCGGTCGCGCTCACCATCGGCGGCCCGCCCTCCATCTGGTGGATCGTCATCGTCGGCGCCGGGCAGCTGCTCGTGTCGCTCGTGTTCGGCGAAGTCGTCTCGCAGTACCCGATCCACGGCGGCATCTACCCGTGGGCGCGTCGCCTCTGGGGTCGCCGCTATGCGTGGATGGCCGCCTGGATCTACATCTGGGCGATGATCGTGACGATCACGGCCGTCGCCGGCTACGGATCGGGCTTCGTCGCGAGCCTGTTCGACATCGTCGCGACGCCCGAGATCACCCTCGCCTTCTCGCTCGGCCTGCTGGTGCTCGCGCTCGTCTTCAACTTCACGGGCACGAAGACGCTCGCCCGCGTCGCGCAGATCGGCCTCGCGGCCGAGCTCATCGGCGTGATCGGCGTCGGACTCTACCTGCTGATCTTCCAGCGCAAGCAGGAGTTCAGCGTCTTCTTCGACACCATGAACGTCGAGGGCGACGGCTCGTACGCGACGGCCTTCATCGGCGCGGCGATCGCCGGCCTCTTCCTGTTCTACGGCTTCGAGGCGTGCGGCGACGTCGCCGAGGAGGTCTCGAACCCCGGACGCCGAATCCCCAAGGCGATGATCCTCACGATCCTCGTCGGCGGGGTCTCGGCGCTCTTCTCGTTCGGCGGCTACGTGCTCGCCGCACCCGACCTGGCCTCGATCGTCTCGGGCGAGGACGCCGACCCCATCCCCGGCATCCTCGAGGCCACGCTCGGCGAGGTCGGCGCGAAGATCTTCCTCGTCGTCGCCGTGCTCGCCTTCATCTCGTGCGTGCTCAGCCTGCAGGCGGCGGCCAGCCGCCTGCTCTACAGCTTCGCGCGGGACGGCATGATCCCCGGCCACCGGTGGCTCGCCAAGGTCAGCCCGAACACGAAGGTGCCACGCAACGCCCTCATCGTGGCCTGCACGGTTCCGGCGATCATCACGCTGCTCATCTACGTGAACCCCGCGATCACCCTGCCCGTCACGGCGTTCGCCGTACTCGGCATCTACATCGCGTTCCAGATGGTCGTGCTCGGCGCCCTGCGCCAGCGGCTCCGCGGCTGGAAGCCCGCCGGCACCTTCTCGCTCGGCGCGTGGGGCCTCGTGATCAACATCGCGGCGCTCGCGTACGGCCTGTTCGCGATCTGGCTCATGGCCACGCCGGGCAGCTCCGGCGATGTCGTCGCCGACTACGCGGTGTGGATCGGCCTCGGCGTCGTGCTCGTCTCTGGCCTCGCGTACCTGTTCATCGCGCGCCCCGACCGCAAGTCCGACGCCCCAGCGGGCGACGCGATCGAGGTCGCCGAGCGCCTGACCGCCCGTCGCGCCGAGACCGCGTCGCTGTCGAAGGTCGACTGAACCCACGGCACACACGACGGATGCCGCCCCGAGACGTCTCGGGGCGGCATCCGTCGTTCGCATTCCCGCACCCTCTTTTCCTTTTCGCGCTCCCACGACGATTCGCGGCCTCACGGTCTTTCGTGAGCCACCGTGAAGCCGCAAAAGGTCGTGGGGGCGGGCGCGGACGCGGTCGCGCGGGCGTGCGTGCGCGGGCGCGAGCGGCAGGCAGGCAGGCAGGCAGGCAGGCAGGCGGCGCTAGCGCTTCTTGCGGTCGAGCTGCTGGTCGATCTCGCCGCGACGCGTCGCGAAGATCAGGCGCAGCAGGTCGTCGGGGATCTGGTGCTGCGCCGTGAACTTCAGCGCACCCTGCGACCATTCGAAGCCGGTCAACCGATCTTCGAGCGCGGGCAGCACCTTGCCGCTGAACGGGTAGAGGCCGAGATGGGTCTTCGCCTCGAGCGCGGCGACGAAGCCCTTGCCTCGGTACAGGAGCGCCGGCATGCCGTAGCTCTCACCCTCGGTGAGGTCGGGCGTCGACTCGCGCGCGACCGCGTAGACCCGCGCGAGCGCGGCTCGGTTGCCTGCGGCTGCCCGCTCGACGTGCGCGTCGATGATCCCCATGGCGGAATCCTGCCACCGGGGCCGGTGCGCGGCCAGCGCACCCCCTCGGACTGGGGACAGAAAAGGGCCCATCGGCGAACCGATGGGCCCTTCTGCCGTCATGAGACGTCACGTCTCGACGGTGGAGTCTGTGCGACTAGATGGCGTTGACGTCCAGGGGGATGCCGGGGCCGAACGTGGTCGACACGGCGCCCTTCTGGATGTAGCGGCCCTTGGCGCTGGACGGCTTGAGACGGACGACCTCGTCGAGGGCGGCCTTCACGTTCTCGTCGAGCTGCTCGGCGGTGAACGACGCCTTGCCGACGACGAAGTGCACGTTGGCGTGCTTGTCGACGCGGAACTCGATCTTGCCGCCCTTGATGTCGGAGACGGCCTGGCCGACGTTCGGGGTCACGGTGCCGGTCTTGGGGTTCGGCATGAGACCGCGCGGGCCGAGGACCTTGCCGAGACGACCGACCTGGCCCATGAGCTCGGGGGTCGAGACGGCGGAGTCGAACGAGGTGTAGCCAGCGGCGACCTTCTCGATGAGCTCGGCGCCGCCGACCTCGTCAGCGCCGGCCGCGAGGGCAGCCTCGGCGGCGGGGCCGGTCGCGAACACGATGACGCGAGCGGTCTTGCCGGTGCCGTGCGGCAGGATGACGGTGCCGCGCACCATCTGGTCTGCCTTGCGGGGGTCGACGCCGAGCTTCAGCGCGACCTCGACGGTCGAGTCGAACTTCGCCGAACCGGTCTCCTTCGCGAGTGCGACGGCGTCGGTCGGCGTGTAGAACTTGTCGGCCTCGATCTTCTCGGCCGCGGCCCGGTAGGCCTTGGACTTCTGTGCCATGTTGGTTCTCCTTGGAGAGAGTGTGGTCATCGCGCCTGGCGGGCGCTGCCACGAGTGAAATTCTGACGTGACGGATGCCGTGGCATCCGGTGCCGATCTGCGACGCTGACCGCGGCTTCGACCGGCGAGGCGATTACTCGACCGTGATGCCCATCGAGCGGGCGGTGCCGGCGATGATCTTCGACGCAGCGTCGAGGTCGTTGGCGTTGAGGTCGACCATCTTCGACTCGGCGATCTCGCGCACCTGCGCCTGGGTCAGCTTGCCGACCTTGGTGGTGTGCGGGACGCCCGAACCCTTGGCGACGCCGGCAGCCTTCTTGATGAGCTCTGCGGCGGGCGGGGTCTTCAGGATGAAGGTGAACGAACGGTCCTCGTAGACGGTGATCTCAACGGGGATGACGTTGCCGCGCTGCGACTCGGTCTGCGCGTTGTACGCCTTGCAGAACTCCATGATGTTGACGCCGTGCTGACCCAGCGCCGGGCCGATGGGCGGGGCGGGGTTGGCGGCGCCGGCCTTGATCTGAAGCTTGATCAGACCAGTGACCTTCTTCTTCGGTGCCATGATTTCTCTCTTTCTGTTCGAACGCCCAAGTCCTGGGCACTCTCCCGCTCGACCGGCGGTTCCGGAGGGCGGTGGATCGTGGTGCTCGCGCAGCACAACCCTCCGAGTGTACCGGAGTGTCGCTGCGCGGAGCCTGTGAAGGTGTGCTCGGCTCTCGAGACGGCGCTCGCGCGCCGACGCGACCCGAGCTGGTGGCTAGAGCTTGGTGACCTGGTCGAAGCTGAGCTCGACCGGGGTCTCGCGCTCGAACAGCGAGACGAGGACCGTGAGCTTGCCGCTCTCGGGCTTGATCTCGCTGATCGAGCCGGGCAGGCCCGCGAACGAGCCGTCCTTGATGGTGATGGTCTCGCCGATCTCGAAGTCGACCTCGGCCGGGACGGCGCGTGCGGCGCCGGCGGACGAGCCGCCCTTGGCGCCCTTGACCGGGGCGACGTCCTTGATCTCGACGAGGCTCTTCAGCATGCCGAAGGCCTCTTCGAAGCGGAGCGGCGCCGGGTTGTGGGCGTTGCCGACGAATCCGGTGACACCGGGAGTGTGGCGGATGACCGACCAGCTCTCCTCGTTCAGGTCCATGCGGACCAGCACGTAGCCGGGGATGCGCACGCGGGTGACCATCTTGCGCTGGCCGTTCTTGATCTCGACGACGTCTTCCATCGGCACTTCGACCTGGTAGATGTAGTCGGCCATGGCCATCGACTCGCGGCGCTGCTCGATGTTCGCCTTCACGCGGCGCTCGAAGCCCGCGTAGGAGTGGATGACGAACCACTTGCCCGGGAGGAAGCGCAGTTCGTTGCGGAACTCCTCGTAGGGGTCGTGCTCGGGCTCTTCGCTCTCCTCGGTGACGGCCTCGAGTGCGGCGTCGGCCTCTTCGACCGAGTCGATGTCGAGGGCGTCGTCGACGACGGCGTCGGCCTCGGGGTCGTTCGCCTCGGCGATGGCGTCGAGAACGGCATCGAGGTCGACGTCGTTTCCTTCGTCGTCGACGACGTGGACGGCACGCTGCTCGGCCGGCTCGACCGACTGCTCGTCGTGCTCGAGCGAGTTGCCCTCCTGGGCCTCGTCGTCTTCGGCCGACTGCTCTGCGGCCGTGGCCCAGTCGACGTCGTCGCGCTCAGTCTTTGCCAATTTCTCGATTCCTTCTCTTGCGTGCGCCCTGCGACGCGCGGTTCTTCAGGACGAGTGGCTGATCAGGCCCCTGTCGACCCGAAGACGTACAGCACTACCCATCCGAACACCGAGTCGAGTGCCCAGACGAGCGCCATCATGATGACGACGAACACGAGCACGACCACGGTGAAGCTGAAGAGTTCCTTGCGGGTCGGGGTGACGACCTTCTTCAGTTCGGCGATGACCTGCCGAATGAACAACGCGATCCGCGCGAAGGGGTTTCGCCGCGATGCGCGCTCGCGCTTCGCGTTGGCGACGACATCCTCGCTGGGTTCGTCGATGATCTTCCGGGCCACCTCGTACACCTTTCGTGGGCCGGCAATCACTGCCGGCTCGCAGGGCGGACAGGACTCGAACCTGCAACCTGCGGTTTTGGAGACCGCTGCTCTACCAATTGAGCCACCGCCCTTCGGAGACGTCGCCTCCGAAGGTCACACCTTGTGACCGGCTCACCCTACTCGAAATCCGGAAGGATTCGGGCACGGGAAAGCTTGGTCGTCGTGCGCAACCTCAGCAAGTTTAGGCGACGGATGCCCCACCGCCAAACCGGGCTCCGCGCGGGGCTCGTCGGGCGATCAGGAGCATCGCTCCGATGGCCGCCACGACGACGCCGGCGAGTGCCGCCCACCACGCGGAATCCGCCGGGATGTCGAGGTAGACCGTGATGCCGAGGATTCGCGAGAGCCCCCACGGGAGCAGCGCCATCTGGTCGTTCCAGGCCGTCAGGGCGGCCTCGAGGCCGATGATCGCGACGAGGCCCGCGATGACCGCGATCGCGGCGCCGCATGCGGTCGCCACGGCCCCGATCGCCCGTCGGGCGCCGATCGACCGGGCGAGCGCCCATCCGGCGGCCACGATCACCCACGCGAACAGCGCGAACGCGACGGTCGAGTACGCCGACCGCGCGACCGGATCGGTCCAGAACCCGAACCAGTACCCGCCGGGTCCGGTCGGCGCGAGCGCGAACGAGAGCAGGGCGACGCGCAGCATCACGGCTCCGCCGACGGATGCCGCGACGGAGGCCATGGCCCCGCGGCCGCCGAGCCGGCGCGCCAGGAGCAGCACGACGAGGCCGAACACGAGCCACGCCCCGAGCGTCGCCACGAGGTGCGCGGGCGCCGCGAACCACGTGAGGATGCAGCGACTGAGCACCAGCGCGACGGCGGGGATCGCGACGAGGAGCACGCGTTCGGCGCGGCCGAGGGCCGCCGTGACCTCCGGCGCCCGCCAGGGCCTCGTGGCAGCGATCCACATGGCCCGGGCGAGCCGGGCGCCCGGCCACGCGCCCACACGGCGGGAGCGGGCGGCGATGCCGTACGCGATCCAGAGCAGGGTCAGCACGAGCGTCGCACCGGCCGCCCAGCCCATGGCCTGGTCGCGTTCGGCCCGATCGAGGCCGAGCCTGGCCGCGGTGAGGTTGTAGGCGGGGTGGTACGGGTCACCCGCGTAGTCCCGTTCGTGCTCCGCCGACGACGCGAGGAACGCCGTGCGCGCCTCCTGCCATTCCTCGTAGGCCGCGGCATCCCGCGTGTCGTGCCACTGGGCCTTGTGCAGCACCATGGCGCGGTAGTCGGCGAGCATCGCGAGCGTGCTGCGCTCGTACGCGAGCGACTCCCGGAACGCGTCGCGGAGCCCGGCATCCTTCCACGTGGCGGCGTCGGTTCCGTCGATGAGCGCCTGCATGCGCTCGACCGCGTCGACGGCGCGCGGTCCGCCGGCGATCGCCTCGTCGAGGTCGTCGCGCGCGATCGCGTAGATCACGTCGAGCGCGGCGCTGTCGCCCGTGGGGATGTCCCACTCGAAGATCCACATCATGGGCGGCGGCTCGAGCCCGATCGCCTTCACCCGATGCTCCGCGTACGGGCCGATGTAGAGCCCGTCGGTGATCGCCTCGCGGGAGTCGGTCATCGCCTGCGTGATGGCCTGCACGGTCGCCGCGTCATCCGAGAACCACCGCCGCGCCCAGTCCGCGGTGACGGATGCCGGATCCAGCGACGGGTCGCGTGCGAGCCGCACGGCGAGCTCGGTGTTCAGCTCGGCGAGCTGCCAGAACCCCGCCTTCAGCTCGAGCGAGAGCGGACCGGCCCGCCAGGGGCCGCCGTCCTGCGTCCACGTCCAGATGCCCTCGATGTGCGGGTTCGCGGCGAGCAGCCGATCGAGCGACTGCGCGTAGAGGTCCCCGAGGTCGTTCGGCCACGCGCCGAAGTTCTCGAACTCGCGGCGGCTCTGGAACTCGATGATGCGGCGCTGGTCGCCGATCTCGAGCGTGTCGTTGATCGGCAGGTGGCTGTAGAAATCGCCGAGCGTGTACTTCGTCGACACGATGAGCCGGTCGGAGTCGATGCCCTCGAAGACCGTGCGGTACGAGTCGGCGTTCGTGTGGAGGTCGCCGACCGCGCCCACCCCGACGGTCCAGGTGCGGAAGATGACCTCGCGATCGGCCCGCTCGGCCTGGTCGAGCAGCGTGGTGAGCATCGTCTGCACGGCCGCGACGGTCGTCACGGCGAGCCTCGAGCTGTAGTCCCAGTCGGGCAGGTCGTAGACCTGGCCGGCCTCGCCGATGCGGATGAGCACGCCGTCGATGGCCGGCATCTCGCGGTAGAGCTCGTCGAGCCCGGCTGCGTAGACCTCCCAGAACTCGGAGTTCTCGGTGTCGAGCCCGCCGAACCGCTCGGTGAGGTACTCCTCGAGCGGGGTCGTGACCACGAGCATGTCGGTGCGGAGGAACACCTGCAGGCCCGCGTCGCGCGCGGACTGCCACATCGGGCCGAACGCCTCGCGCATGGCGAGGGCCCGTGCCACGTGCTCGTCGTCGGGCTCGTACACCTCGGTGCCGTCGCCGACGTCGGAGAACGTGAGGTACTCCAGCAGGCCGGGCACCGCGACCGCGGTGTACCCCTCGGCGAGCAGGTGGTCGACGTAGGCGTCGAAGTCCTCGCGCGCGACGGCGAGCGCCGCCTCGTCGATGTAGGGCGCGTCGGGCAGGATGACGTCCTCGAACGCCTTCGAGTTGTGCGAGTAGTCGTCGCCGGCGGCCCACGCCTCCTCGTCGACCTCGACGCCGACCGCACCGAGGTCGGCCATGCGGAACCCGAGCCGCGACTCGACGCGCTCGCCGAGGCGCTCGGCCGTCGAGCGGCCGTCCCGCACGGCCTGCGCGAGGTCGTAGACGCCGCGGACGGCGCCCGTCTCGCTCGCGGCGACGATGCGCAGCGCGTTCGGCTCCCCCTCGAGCGTGTAGGCCTCGTCGGCGGGGTCGCCGCCGCCCGCCACGACCGAGAGCGTCGCAGTCGCGGCGGTCGCCGCGGCATCCGATACCGCCGACTCGAGCTCGGCCACTGCCGCGTCGAGCCGGGGCGAGCCCGGCGCGTCGATGCTCGTGAACACCGGCGGCGGCACGCTCGCCGACGCGGGCGCGGCCACAAGCTCCTCGGTGGGGATGTCGGCGGATTCGGTGCTGATGCCGAGCGCGTCGGTCAGCACGAACGCGATGCCCGCGCCGAGCGCGAGCAGGATCAGGGCGGCGACCACCGCGAGCAGGGGTCGAGCGAGGCGCGTCATCGCGCCGGGGTGCTTCGTCACGCGCGGATCATACCCCGAAGTGGGTCGCGTGACCCACTTGTGATCTCCGCCACCGGACGGGCGGCGCAGCGCACCACCCGTAGATTGGGAGCACGCCGGGGCGCGGCATCCGCCCTCGGCACCCGACTCTGCGCCGAATGGGGGCTCGATGATCGTCGAACGCGGAACCCGGCTCGTGACCGAGCCCAGCACGAGCGTGCAGGTCACCGGCGAGCACTCGCAGTTCCGGCTCGACCTCGAGCGCATCCGGTTCTCGCCGTACTTCTCGCGCCTCTCGGCGGTGACGCAGGTCATCGCGCAGCCCGGCGCCGGCCCGCTGATCCACAACCGGCTGACGCACTCGATCAAGGTCACCGCGGTCGCGCGCGCGATCGCCGTCGGGCTGACCGATCCCGCGTCGCCCGGCCGCGCGCTCGCGCTCGAGCACGGCTGCGACGCCGTGGCCGTGCAGGCCGCCGCGAGCGCGCACGACCTCGGCCATCCCCCGTTCGGACACCTCGGCGAGCGCGTGCTCGACCGCCTGGCCCGCGAGACGCTGGGGCTCTCCGACGGCTTCGAGGGCAACGCGCAGACCTACCGCATCATCGCGACGCTGGATGTCTCGGCGAACGCCCCGCACGGCCTGAACCTCACCGCCGCGGTGCGCGCGGCCGTCGCGAAGTACCCGTGGACCAGGTTCGTCGACGCCGCGTCGATGCAGCCCGGCCCCCTGCCCCGCGGCATGCGCCGCGTCTCCGGCGGCATCGAGGTCGCGAAGTTCTCGGCGTACGACCTCGACGCGGCCGACCTGTTCTCGGCCCGAACGGGACTGCCGCCCATGCAGCAGTCGCTCGAGTGCTCGATCATGGACATCGCCGACGACATCGCGTACTCGATCCACGACGTCGACGACTTCTATCGCGCGGGCCTGCTGAGCCAGGGCTCGGTGGCCCGCGAGTTCCGCGGCTTCATCGAGAACGGCGCGGAGCTGCGCGAGCTCGACGCCGACGCGATCTCGGCCCGCTCGGCGCCCCCCGGCGCCGCGCTCGAGAGCCTGCGCCGCAAGCTGCACCGCTCCGACGCGTGGATGGCCTCCGACGACGCGTTCCGCGAGGCCGTCGACGTGGTGGCCGACGACCTCGTCGACGGGCTGCTCGCGATCCCCTTCGACGGGTCGATCGCGTCGGAACGCTCGCTCTCGTCGTTCACGAACCGGTGGATCAGCCACCTGCAGACCTCGGTCGTGCCCGCTCCGGCCGACGAGATCCGCACGGGCCTCGTGACCCTCGACCGGCTCGCCTGGCACGAGGTCGAGGTGCTGAAGTTCGTGCATCGGCACTTCATCCTCGACCGCTCCGACATCGCGATGTACCAGCGCGGCCTCAGCCGGGTGCTCACGCGCGCCGTCAAGGGCCTCACCGCGTGGATCACCGACGACATCGACCGCCACCGCGTGCCGCAGCGCCTGCGCGAACTCGTCGACCTCGCCACCGAGGGCTACGCCCTGCTGCGGGTCGCGAAGCCCGAGGGCGTTCCGGTTCCGGATGCCGGCGACGTGCACCGCCTCGGCGTCGGGCGCGGCGTCATCGACTACGTCGCGTCGCTCAGCGACGACCAGGCGCTCGCCGTCTCCGAGGCGATCGACGGGCGTCCCGACCGGCTGTGGGACATCGGGCAGAACCTGTAGGGGCACGCGCCCGTCGGAGCACCGGCCTGCGCGAGCACGGGCCTCGAGGAGCGCCCGCCGCCCGCTGTCAACCCCGAGCTGCCCCCGCGCGCATGGGCTTATCGTCGTCGCGGAACGGGGAGGGCTGCGACGATGACGACGACCACGCTCAAGACGATCTCGACGAAGATCCCGGCGCGCATGGACCGGCTGCCGTGGGCCAGGTGGCACTGGCTCGTGGTACTGGGGCTCGGCACCGTGTGGATCCTCGACGGCCTCGAGGTGACGATCGTCGGCGCCCTCGGCAGTCGGCTGACCGAGCCCGAGAGCGGCCTCGGCCTCACGACCGCCGAGGTCGGCCTCGCGGCGGGCATCTACGTGGCCGGCGCGTGCATCGGAGCACTCGTCTTCGGGTACCTCACCGATCGGTTCGGTCGCAAGAAGCTCTTCATCATCACGCTCGGCCTGTATCTGGTCGCCACCGTCGCGACGGCCTTCTCGTTCACCCCGATGTGGTTCTTCGTCTGCCGGTTCCTCACCGGTGCCGGCATCGGCGGGGAGTACGCGGCGATCAACTCCGCCATCGACGAGCTGATCCCGGCCAGGCGGCGCGGTGCCGTCGATCTCGCCATCAACGGCTCCTACTGGCTCGGCACCGCGTTCGGCGCGGTCCTCACCGTGTTCCTGCTGAACCCGGCGCTCTTCGCCCCCGACGTCGGCTGGCGGCTCGCGTTCGGCCTCGGCGCCGTGCTCGGGCTCGTGATCCTCCTCGTGCGGCGCAACGTGCCGGAGTCGCCGCGCTGGATGTTCATCCACGGCCGCGACGAGGAGGCCGAGCGGCTCGTCGGCGAGATCGAGCACACGATCGAGGAGGAGACGGGGAGCGAGCTCGATCCCGTCGACGACGACCGGGCCATCCGCATCAAGCAGCGGGCCAGCACCGGCTTCGTCGAGATCGCGAAGACCGCGGTGACCCGGTACCCGAAGCGGTTCGTGCTGGGGCTCTCGCTCTTCATCGGCCAGGCCTTCCTCTACAACGCCGTGTTCTTCACCTACGCGCTCGTGCTCACGAAGCTGCTCGGGGTTCCCGACGACATCGCCCCGTGGTCGCTCGTGCCGATCGCGATCGGCAACTTCCTCGGGCCGCTGCTGCTCGGCCGGTTCTTCGACAGCGTCGGCCGAAAGGTCATGATCTCGTCGTCGTACATCGTCTCGGGCGTGCTGCTCGTCGGCACGGGCATGCTCTTCGCCAACGGCGTGCTCGACGCGTTCTGGCTCACCGCGTGCTGGGTCGTCGTCTTCTTCTTCGCCTCGGCCGGGGCGTCCAGCGCGTACCTCACCGTGAGCGAGATCTTCCCGCTCGAGACCCGCGCCATGTCGATCGCGTTCTTCTACGCCCTCGGCACCGGCATCGGCGGCATCATCGGCCCGGTGCTCTTCGGCCAGCTGATCGAAGACGGCATCCCGGCCGTCGCGGTCGGGTACTACATCGGCGCCGGGCTCATGATCGGGGCCGGCCTCGTCGAGGTCTTCCTCGGCGTCTCGGCCGAGCGCAAGTCGCTCGAGGACATCGCCGAGCCCCTCTCGGCGCGCGACGCGGACTGACGGCGGCAGGCCGGCACGCAGGCGACGGATGCCGCGGCGCAGGCACGCGGCATCCGACACCGTTCGCGACGCACTCCGTCGCCCGCGCCATCCGCTCGGTAGACTTCTCGGGTGACCGAGAAGCCGCGCCTGTCCTCCCGTATCGCCGCCATCGCCGAGTCCGCGACCCTCAAGGTCGATGCGAAGGCGAAGGCCCTGCAGGCCGAGGGCCGCCCCGTCATCTCGTATGCCGCGGGCGAACCCGACTTCGCGACGCCCGAGCACATCGTCGAGGCGGCGCTCGCAGCCGTGCACGACCCCAAGAACTATCGCTACACGCCGGCGCCCGGCCTGCCCGAGCTGCGCGAGGCGATCGCCGCGAAGACCCTGCGCGACTCCGGCCTCGAGGTCTCGCCCGGCCAGGTCGTCGTCACGAACGGCGGCAAGCAGGCCGTCTACCAAGCGTTCCAGGTGCTGCTCGACGCGGGCGACGAGGTGCTCGTGCCGACCCCCTACTGGACCACCTACCCCGAGGCGATCAAGCTCGCCGGCGGCGTGCAGGTCGACGTCTTCGCCGGCTCCGAGCAGGGCTACCTCGTGACGGTCGAGCAGCTCGAGGCCGCTCGCACCGAGCGCACCAAGGTGCTGCTGTTCGTGTCGCCGTCGAACCCGACCGGCGCGGTGTACTCCCCCGAGCAGACGCGCGCCATCGGCGAGTGGGCGCTCGAGCACGGCATCTGGGTCGTCTCCGATGAGATCTACCAGAACCTCACGTACGCGCCCATCGACGGCGACGCCGAGGCGCCCGCGCCTCGCGCCCTGTCGATCGTCGAGGCCGTGCCCGGGCTCGCGAACCAGACGATCCTCGTCAACGGCGTCGCGAAGACGTACGCCATGACCGGCTGGCGACTCGGCTGGATGGTCGGCCCCGCCGACGTCATCAAGGGCGCCGCGAACCTGCAGTCGCACCTCACGTCGAACGTGTCGAACGTGTCGCAGCGGGCGGCGATCGCCGCGCTGAACGGCCCCCAGGACGCCGTGGAGGAGATGCGCCGCGCGTTCGACCGCCGTCGCCGGCTCATCGTGTCGGAACTGTCGAAGATCGACGGGCTCACGGTTCCCGTGCCCGAGGGCGCGTTCTACGTCTACCCGGATGTCTCGGGGCTGCTCGGTCGCGAGTGGGGCGGCGTCACGCCGACGAACTCGCTCGAGCTCGCCGACCTGATCCTCGACCAGGCCGAGGTCGCCGCCGTTCCCGGCGAGGCGTTCGGCCCCAGCGGATTCCTTCGGTTCAGTTATGCGCTGGGCGACGCACCGCTCCTCGAGGGCGTGCAGCGCCTGCAGCGCCTGTTCGCGTAACGACCCGCGACTCCGACGACGGGCGGCCGCGCCGCCCGGACGCACGAGAACGCCCGCACTCCCCGGTGTGCGGGCGTTCTCGCTTTCAGGCCCCCGGCTGCGCCATCGCCACCGAGGGAGTCGAAGGGGGTCAGTGCTTGAAGGCGTCCTTGACGTCTTCGGCGGCGTTCTTCAGGTCGGCCTTGGCCTGATCGGCCTTGCCCTCGGCGACCTTCGAGTCGTCTCCGGTCAGCTTGCCCTGGGCCTCTTTGGCCTTGCCCCCGAGGTCTTCGGCGGTGTTCTTGATGCGGTCATCGGTTCCCATGATGGACTCCTTCCCAGCGGCGGCGGTCTGCCGTGCTGTTGGATCCAGTCAACGCTTCGCGTGGAGCGGCGACAAGGGGTTGAGTTCACAGGCGGAATCGCCTAACGATCGGCGACACGCACCCGCACGACGGGGCTGGCGGTGGCTCGCGCCGTTTCCGCGACGACGGCGCCCGCGTGACCGGTCAGCGCAGCGCGGTCGCGGCCTCGGCGGCGAGCGCGTCGGCGACGGCGTCGAGCAGCGGCGAGCGCAGGTTCCACTGCTGCCAGTGCAACGGCACGTCGACGGGCGGCCCGCCGAGGGGCACGAGGGTTCCGGCCGCGAGCTCGTCGGCCGACTGGAACGCCGGGAGCAGTCCCCAGCCGAGGCCGAGCTTCACGGCGGCCGCGAAGTCGGCGGAGGCCGGCACGAAGTGCCGGGGCGGGGAGTCGGGGTCGACGTCGCGGGCGGCGAGGTACCGGCGCTGCAGGTCGTCGCGGCGGTCGAACTCGACGATGGGCGCGGCGGCGAAGGCCCAGGTGCGCCCCGGCAGCCCCCAGCGCGCGGCGAACGCGGAGGTCGCCACGGCCTCGTAGCGCATCGTTCCGAGCGGCCGCACGAGGCATCCGGCGACCGGATCGGCCTGCGACGTGACGGCGCCCATGACCGTGCCCGACTCGAGCAGGCCGGCCGTGAAGTCCTGGTCGTCGCGATGCAGGTCGAAGACCACCGGATGCCGGTCGGCCACGCGCGCGAGCGCCGGCAGGAACCAGGTGGCGAGCGAGTCGGCGTTCACGGCGAGCGGCAGCGTCACGGGCCGCGCCGCGTCGGCGGACTCGGCGTCGAGCCCGAACGCGGCGAGCGTGTCGTGCTCGAGCAGCGCGAGCTGGCGTGCGAGCCGCACGACGGCGGCGCCGGCCTCGGTCGCGCGCGCCGGCTTGCTGCGCACCACGAGCACCCGGCCGAGCTGCTGCTCGAGCGCCTTGACGCGCTGCGACACGGCCGACGGGGTGAGGCGCAGGCGCCGCGCGGCCGCGTCGAACGTGCCCTCGTCGATGACGACGGCGAGCGTGCGCGCGAGGTCGGTCGGGATCTCCATCTGAAGCAACGCTAATGCTTCTGAAGGAACATGAGCTGGATTGATGCCCGTTTCGCGCCTACCGTCGAAGCGTGCCCCTCTCCGCCATGCTCGCCGGCCTCGGCCTCGGCCTCTCGCTCATCGTCGCCATCGGCGCGCAGAACCTGTTCGTGCTGCGCCAGGGCATCCGCCGCGAGCACGTCTTCGCCGTCGCCGCGATCTGCGCCATGAGCGACCTCGCTCTCATCGTGCTCGGCGTCTCGGGCGTCGGCGCGGTGCTGCAGGCCGTGCCATGGCTCGTCGAGGCCGTGCGCTGGGCGGGCGCGGCGTTCCTCGTCGTCTACGGGCTCCTCGCGGCGAAGCGCGCGATCCGGCCGAGCGGCGAAGCACTCGTCGCGAGCGAGGGCGCGATCCCCGCCGAGCAGGCGACCGAGGCGGCGGAGGCGGTCGCGGAGGCGGAGGCGGTCGCGGAGGTCGCGGACGGGCCGGGAACGGAGGGCCGGGGTCGGGACACCCCGGCAGCCGCACCCGGCCCGTCCGCGGCATCCGCGACCCCGACGATCGAACGCCCGCGCACGTCGAACGAGCCCGAACCCGCGAGCCGGACGGCGCGCCGGCACCCGGCCACGGGCCGCACGACGCTCATGGCCGCCGTGCTCACGTGCCTGGCCCTGACCTGGCTGAACCCGCACGTGTACCTCGACACCGTGTTCCTGCTCGGTTCGATCGCGAACACGCACGGCGACGGGCGCTGGGCGTTCGCCGTCGGCGCGGGCCTCGCGAGCCTGCTGTGGTTCTTCGGCCTGGCCTACGGCTCGCGCCTGCTCGGCGGGGTGCTCGCGAGTCCGCGCGCATGGCGCGTGCTCGACGGGGTCATCGCCGTGGTCATGATCGCGCTCGGCGTGATGCTCGTGCTCCCGCACTGAGCCGGCCGCCGACGCCGCGGGCCGGCACGACGCCGGCCCGCGGCATCCGCCCTAGCGCTCGAAGCCCTCGCTGAGCGGCCACGCCCGACGCAACTCGATCTTTCCGAACCTGGCCATCGGATGCCGCGACGCGACCTCGATCGCCTCCTCGAGGTCTCGCACCTCGATGACGTCGAACCCCGCGACCCACTCCTTCGACTCCGTGAACGGGCCGTCGGTGACGATCGCCTCGTCGCCGCGCACGCGAACGGTCTTCGCATACTCGGGCGGGCGCAGCCGATCTCCGATGATCGAGACGCCCCGGCGCACCATCTCGGCGTCCCACTCGGCCATGTCGTCCTCCTCCGCCACGTACGGCTCGGCCTCGGGATCGTGCACGACGAACATCATGAACTCCACGGCTCACTCCTCCCCGTGCAGGGTCCAGAAGGGCCGCAGCTCGAGGGCGCCGTGACGCGCGAGCTGGTCGGCCTTCGCGAGCTCGACGGCCTGATCGAGGTCCTCGACCTCGAGGATGTCGTAGCCGGCGATCCACTCCTTCGACTCGGTGAACGGACCGTCGGTCACGATCGTCTCGCCGCCCCTGACCCGCACGGTCACGGCCTCGTCGGCGGGTCGCAGCCGCATGGCGCGCTTCAGCACGCCCTGCTCGGCCCTGACGCGATCCCACTCGGCGACGGCCTCCTGATCGACCTCGCCGGCGTCGACCTCGGGGTCGTCGACCACGAACATCATGATCTCCATCACGGTGCGCTCCTCTCGTTCCATCTGCGCTTTCCCCTGCGACGAACGGGGCGACGCGCGATCGACACCGTCCGCGACATCCGCGCACCTCGCTTTCGACGGATGTCCCGGCAGGTGTCGATTCATCCTGTCGCCGTTCGTCGCCTGGGCATACCGTGAACATCGAACCGAGGAGATCAGATGCGATACGTCATGTTCGTCGCCACCGACCCCGAGCCCGACCGCTCCGGCGACGACGGCATCCCCGTCGAGCAGTGGGTCGACGAGAACGACGCCCGCGGCACGCGGCTGGAGGGCCAGCGACTGCAGCCCGTGCGCGACGCCACGCTCGTGCGCGTCCGCAACGGCGAGACCATCGTGACCGACGGCCCCTTCACCGAGTCGAAGGAGTGGATCGCGGGGTTCGACATCCTCGAGTGCCGAGACCTCGACGAGGCCATCGAGGTCGCGTCGCGGCATCCGATGGCCAGGGGCGGGCGCATCGAGCTGCGGCCCTTCTGGAACGGCGAGGAAGACGAGTGATCGACGGATGACGCGGGCCGAGCCCGACCCGTCGCCGACGGGCGCGCCGGGGTCGACGGATGCCGCGGCCCGGCGTCCGTCGGCCCCGGCACCCGCCGCACGCGAAGCCGTCGACCTCGCCTACCGCGAGGAGTGGACGCGCATCGTCGCGACGCTGATCCGCGCGACCCGCGACTGGGACCTCGCCGAGGATGCCGCGGCCGACGCGTTCGTGCGTGCGGCCGAGCGCTGGCCCGTCGAGGGCGTGCCCGACAATCCGGGCGCCTGGCTCACGACCGTCGCGCGCAACCGGGCGCTGGACGTGCTGCGCCGCCGCGGAGTCGAGCTCGACAAGGTCAGGGAGTGGATGGTGATGGACGAGATGCGGGGACCCGGCGCGCCGACCGATCCGGCCGACCTCGCCGCGGCCGCGAACGAGATCGACGACCGGCTGCGGCTGGTCTTCACGTGCGCGCACCCGGCACTGCCGCTCGAGGCCAGGGTCGCACTGACCCTGCGCACCGTCGGCGGCCTCGAGACGCCCGAGATCGCGCGCGCGTTCCTCGTGCCGGAGGCGACGATGGCGCAGCGGCTCGTGCGGGCCAAGCGCAAGATCCGCAACGCGGGCATCCCCTACCGGGTGCCCGAGGGCGACGAGCTGCGGCGGCGCCTGAACGGCGTGCTCGCGGTGCTCATGCTCGTGCACAACGAGGGGTACCTCGCGAGCTCGGGCGACCGGCTGCTGCGGCTCGACCTTCAGGAGGAGGCGATCCGGCTCGCGCGGCTCGTCGTCGACCTCATGCCCGACGAGGCCGAGGCCGCAGGGCTCCTCGCGCTCCTGCTGCTGCAGCATGCGCGCTCGACGGCTCGCGTCGATGCGTCGGGCGATCTCGTGCCGCTCGACGAGCAGGACCGCACGCGATGGAACGCCGCCGAGACCGCCGACGGGCTCGCGGTGCTCGACCGGCTCGACGCGGGCGGCAGCGATGCGGCCGGCCCGACCGCATCCGACGCCGCGGGCCCGTACCGCCTGCAGGCCGAGATCCAGCGCGAGCACGCGAGGGCGGCGCACGCCGACGACACCGACTGGCCCGCGATCGTGCGGCGCTACGACGCCCTGCTCGAGATCACGCCGTCTCCGGTCGTCGAGCTCAATCGCGCCGTGGCGGTGGGCCTCGCCGGCGACCCACGGGCGGGGCTGGACGAACTCGACCGGCTCGCGGCATCCGGAGCCCTCGACCGGTACCACCTGCTGCCCGCGGCGCAGGCCGACCTGCTGCGCAGGCTCGGGCGAACGGATGCCGCGGCCGAACGCCTCCGTCAGTCCATCGCCCTGGCGCCGACCGAGCCCGAGCGGCGCTTCCTCGAGCGCAGGCTCGCCGAGCTCGACGGCGGGACCGCCGCCGGGCCCGACGCCGGCTGAGCTCAGCCCGTGTTCTGCACGCCCGCGGCGACGCCGTTGACCGTGAGCAGCAGCAGCGCGTGGTGGTCGTCGCTCGGCAGGTCGGTCTCGCCCGACCGGATCGCCGTGAGCGCGCGCAGCTGCAGCAGCGAGAGGGCGTCGACGTACGGGCTGCGCAGGCGCACCGCCTTCGCGAGCACGGGGCGGGCGACGAGCAGCTCGTCGCTCTGCGTGACGCGGCCGAGCCACTGCTTCGTGAGGCGCATCTCGTCGAGCACGAGGCCCGCGAGGTCGGCGCGCTCGCCGAGGGCGAGGTAGCGGGCGGCGATGCGCTCGTCGGTCTTCGCGAGCGACATCGAGAAGTTGTCGATCATGGCGGTGAACAGCGGCCATTCCGCGTACGCCTCGCGGAGCAGCTCCTCGTCGCCGACGGACTCGAGCGCGGTGCCGAGACCGAACCATGCCGCGAGGTTGATGCGGGCCTGGCTCCACGAGAACACCCACGGAATGGCGCGCAGGTCGTCGAGCGACTCGACCGAGAGGCCGCGACGGGCCGGGCGCGAGCCGAGCGCGAGGTGCCCGACCTCCTCCATGGGCGTGACGTCGGCGAACCAGGGCGCGAAGCCCTCGGCCTTCACGAGCGAGTGGAACCTGGTGCGGGATGCCTCGTCGAGCGTCGCGGCGAGGTCGCCGTAGCGCTCGTCGGCCGCCCGGTTTCGGGCCTCGTTCGATGGGCTGCCGGCCAGCAGCGCCGCCGAGGCCATCTGCTCGAGGTGGCGCTTGGCGATCGCCGGATCGCCGTACTGGGCGAAGATGACCTCACCCTGCTCGGTGATCTTGAGGCGGCCCTCGACCGAGCCGGCCGGCTGCGCGAGCACGGCCTCGTTGGCGGGGCCGCCGCCGCGTCCGAGCGCGCCGCCGCGACCGTGGAACAGGGTCAGCTCGATGTCGTTGCGCTCGGCCCAGGCCGCGATGCGCGCCTGCGCCCCGTGCAGCGCGAGGGTGGCCGAGACGGGACCGACGTCCTTCGACGAGTCGGAGTAGCCGAGCATGACCTCGACCTTGCGGCCGGTCGCCGCGAGGCGCGCCTGCACCTGGTCGAGCTCGAGCATCGCGTCGAGGATCTCGACGCTGGCCTCGAGGTCGGCGAACGTCTCGAACAGCGGAACCACGTCGATCGCGACGTCGTCGGCATCGGCGCCGAGCGCCGCGGCCGCCAGTTCGTAGACGTTCGCGAGGTCGTCGGGGCTCTGCGTGAACGACACGATGTAGCGGCGGACCGTGCGCACGCCGAACCGGCGCTGCAGCTCGGCGATGACCCGGAACACCGACAGCACCTCCTCGGTGGTCTCGCCGAGGTCGCCGCCCGCACGGATCTCGGCGAGCGCCTGCCGATGCACCTTGGAGTGCTGGCGCACCTCGAGCTCGGCGAGGTGGAACCCGAAGGTCTCGGCCTGCCAGATCAGGTGCTGCAGCTCGCCGTTCGCGCTGCGGAGCGCGCCGCCCTGGCGGAGGGAGTCCTGCAGCACGCGCAGGTCGGCGAGCAGCGCCTCGGGGGCGGGGTACGCGAGGTCGGCGTCGCCGCGGCGCGTCGCCGCGATGCGCTCGGCGACGACGAGCAGCACCCGGCGGTGGGGCTCGTGCGGCGCCCGGGTGCCGATCGTCGCGGTCACGTTGGGGGCGAGCGCCTCCTGCGCGGCGAGCAGTTCGGCGAGCTCGGCCGACGCCGGGGTGTCCTTCGCGTCGAGCGTGAGCGTGCGGCCGATGCGCTGGGCGGCGCGCTCCAGGCCGAGCAGCACGTGCTCCGCGGCGATGTGCGCCGCCTCGCGCGTGGTCTCGGCGGTCACGTACGGGTTGCCGTCGCGGTCGCCGCCGATCCAGCTGCCGACACGCAGGAACGCCGGTGCGACGGGCGCTGCGCGGCCCGCGGAGTTGGGCTGCAGTCGGTCGTCGATGCTGCGGTACACCTGCGGCACGACCTCGAACAGGGTCTGGTCGAACACGCCCATCGCGGTGCGCACCTCGTCGAGCGGGGTCGGGCGGGTCGTGCGCAGCGGGGCCGTGCGCCAGAGGATGTCGATCTCCTCGAGCAGGCGGCGGTCGATCTCGGCGCGCGTGCGGTCGCCGCGGGTGAGGTCGTCGCGCTCGTCGACGAGCTCGCCGATGCGGCGGATCGCCGAGGCGATCGCACGGCGGCGCGCCTCGGTGGGGTGTGCCGTGAGCACCGGGTGGAACCTGAGCTTCTCGACGCGGGCCCTCGCCTCGTCGGCGCCGACCTCGCCGACGAGCAGGCGGATCGTGGCCGAGAGCGACCCGTCGATGCGCCCGAGCGCCGAGGCACCGGACTCGGCCGCGTCGCCGCCGGCGCGCGAGAGCCGCTCGCGGGACTCGGCGCGCGTGCGGAGGATGCGCACCCGCTGGTGCTCCTCGGCGAGGTTCACGAGGTGGAAGTACACGGTGAAGGCACGGGCGACCTGCTCGGCACGTGCCGGGTCGAACGAGGCCGCGATGCGCTCGGCCTCGGCGAGCGCGGCGTCGTCGCGCGTCTCGTGCGCGTGGATCGTCGCGTGACGAAGGCGCTCGACGTCGTCGAAGAGCTCCTGGCCGCCCGCCTCGACGAGGATCGTGCCGAGCAGTCCGCCGAGCAGGCTCACATCGGCGCGGAAGCTCGCGTCGATGTCGCTGACGACGAGTTCGCGGTCGCGGTCGTATGCGGATTCCGAGGTGCTGGGCATTCCTCGAAGCTACTGCCGGACTGGGCGAGGTCGAAATCCTGTGACGCGCTGTTCACACGGCGACCGCTCGGAACGCGTGCCGCCCGCAGCGCATCCCCCGATCGATGGATGCAAGGATCGTCCGGACAAGGGGTGTTGCGCGAGGGCGCGGCAGGGCAGGCTCGAAGCATGCACCCCACACCCAGCGACGTCGCGGTCCGGATCCGCGGGCTCCGCAAGGTCTACGGCGGTATCGCCGCCGTCGACGGCATCGACCTCGACATCCGCTCCGGCGAGACGTTCGCCCTGCTCGGACCGAACGGCGCGGGCAAGTCCACGACCGTCGAGATCCTCGAGGGCTACCGCACCCGCACCGCCGGAGACGTCGCCGTGCTCGGCGTGGACCCGGCCCATGGCGGGCGCGACTGGAAGTCCCGGCTCGGCATCGTGTTGCAGACCGGCGGCGAGACCGGCCTGCTCACCGTGCGCGAGGTGCTGCGGCATTTCGCGGGGCTCTACCCGAATCCCCGCGACGTCGACGACGTGATCGCGGCCGTCGGCCTCGAGGCGAAGGCGAACACGAGGGTCGCGAAGCTCTCGGGCGGACAGCAGCGCCGCGTCGACGTGGCGCTCGGCATCGTCGGGCGGCCGGAGCTGCTCTTCCTCGACGAGCCCACCACCGGCTTCGACCCCGAGGCGCGCCAGCAGTTCTGGGAGCTCATCCGCTCGCTGAAGGCCGAGGGCACGACCATCCTGCTCACGACGCACTACCTCGACGAGGCCGCGCAGCTGGCCGACCGTGCCGGGGTCATCGCCGGCGGGCGCCTGCTCGACGTCGGCGGCATCACCGAGATCGGCGGCGCCGAGGCGCGCGTGCCGGTCGTGCGGTGGATCGGCGCCGAGGGCCGGACCCACGAGGTGCGCACCCACGAACCCGGCCGGGTCGTGGCATCCATCGTCGACGCGCTCGGCGGCGAGCCGCGGGCACTCGAGGTGATCCGCCCGACGCTCGAGGACGTCTACCTCGGCCTCGTGCGCAGTGCCGAGCGGGCCGCCGCCGTCAACCCCGGCGCACGCACGGCCGAGCACGCCACCGCGGCCTCGACGGCCGCCGACGCCGAGGAGCCGGCCGCATGAGCACGAACGTGATGACCCAGGGCAGCGCGCGCATCGGCGTGGAGACCCGGATGTACTTCCGGGCACCCGACACGCTGTTCTTCACGTTCCTCTTCCCGTTCGTGATGCTCGCGATCTTCTCGGCCGCATTCAGCGCATCGGGCGAGGTCGGCCCTCGCGGGTCGGAGATCTCGGTGGCGGCGCTGTACCTGCCGGCGATGCTCGCGTCGGGGATCTTCCTCTCCGGCGTGCAGAACCTCGCGATCGACATCGCCCTCGAGAAGTCGAACGGCACGCTGAAGCGCCTCGGCGGCACCCCCCTCTCACCGGTGGCCTACTTCCTCGGCAAGATCGGCCAGGTGTTCGTGACCGGAACCCTGCAGGCGACGCTGCTGATCCTCGCCGGCTGGCTCGTGCTCGGCATCGCCCTGCCGACCGAGCCCGAGAAGTGGGTGACCTTCGCCTGGGTGTTCGTGCTCGGCCTCACGACGTGCGCGCTCATCGGCATCGCCCTGTCGGCCCTGCCGCGGTCGGGCAAGAGCGCCGCCGCCGTCGTGATCCCGATCGGCCTGATCCTGCAGTTCATCTCGGGCGTCTACCTGCAGTGGAACATGCTGCCCGACTGGCTGCAGAACATCGCGAGCATCTTCCCCCTCAAGTGGATCGCCCAGGGCATGCGCTCGGTGTTCCTGCCCGATGGCTGGGAGGCCCTCGAGCAGAACGAGTCGTGGAACCTGCCGGGCGTTGCGATCGCGCTGCTCGTGTGGCTCGTCGTGGGGCTCCTGCTCAGCCGCCTCACGTTCCGGTGGATCCGCCGCGACGCCTGAGCGCGGCATCCGTGGCCCGCACACCGCGGATCGAAACCCGAACCATCGTTGATTTTGCACTCTTTTTGGAATAGTGCAGAATTGCACTTCGTGACCGAGAGTGCAAATACTCCCCCCGGGCTGCGCGAGCAGCGGATGACGCGCACCCGCCGCGACCTCAGCCACCGGGCCCGACAACTCACGGTCGAACGAGGCCTCTCGGGCTTCACCGTCGAGGAGCTCTGCGCCGACGTCGGCGTCTCCCGCCGAACGTTCTTCAACTACTTCGCCGGCAAGGAGGCCGCCGTCGTCGGCCACGACGCCGACGGCATCGACGAGGCCGCACTCGCCGCCTTCATCCGCGGCGACGACGGCGCCCCGACACTGCTCGACGCCCTCGCCGAGCTCGCCATCGCGACCGTCGCCGCCTGGGACGACGAGCACGACGCCATCGATCCGCACACCCTCGTCGAACGCGAACCGCACCTGCTCCCCCACATGATCGGCGCGGGTCGGCAACTCGAGCAGCGCATCATCGCCGCGATCGAGGAGCGGGAGGGTCTCGCCTCCGGCGACCCGCTCGCGCGCACCGCCGCCGTCGTGATCGGCTCCCTCGTCGGCAACGCAGGGCAGCAGTTCTTCTCGAACCCCGCCACGGGCCGCGAGGACTTCGCCTCCATCCTCCGCGACTCCGTCGCCGCGACCCGCGCGGCCTGCACCCCCGCCCCGAACCACGACCCCACCCGAACCACGGAAAGCCCCTCATGACCTCTGCACGACCCACGGCGACGAGCGGCCCGCTCGTCCTCACCCAGCGCCGGATCTGGATCATCTTCTCGGCGCTCATCGCCGGCATGCTGCTCTCCAGCCTCGACCAGACCATCGTCTCGACGGCGATGCCGACCATCGTCGGCGAGCTCGGCGGCGTCGAGTACCAGGCGTGGATCACCACCGCGTACCTGCTCGCGACCACGATCGTCATGCCCATCTACGGCAAGTTCGGCGACGTGCTCGGCCGTCGCAACCTGTTCCTGATCGCGATCGCCCTGTTCACCGTGGCCTCCGTCGGCGCCGCGTTCGCCCCCACCTTCTGGGCGTTCGTCGCGTTCCGCGCGATGCAGGGCCTCGGCGGCGGCGGACTCATGATCCTCTCGCAGGCGATCATCGCCGACATCGTGCCCGCCTCGGAGCGCGGCAGGTACATGGGCCCGCTCGGTGCGATCTTCGGCCTCTCGGCCGTCGCCGGCCCCCTGCTCGGCGGCTTCTTCGTCGACCACCTCACGTGGCAGTGGGCGTTCTACATCAACATCCCGATCGGCATCGCGGCCTTCACGATCGCCTGGTTCACGCTGACGCTGCCGAGCAAGAAGGCCGAGAAGAAGATCGACGTCCTCGGCGTCATGCTGCTCTCCGCGGCGACCGTCTGCCTCATCTTCTTCACCGACTTCGGCGGCAGCTCCGACCACGGCTGGGACGCCCTCGAGACCTGGGCCTGGGGCGTCGGCCTGCTCGCCGCA
Organism: Agromyces sp. PvR057; assembly: GCF_040547485.1. NCBI lineage: Bacteria > Bacillati > Actinomycetota > Actinomycetes > Micrococcales > Microbacteriaceae > Agromyces > Agromyces sp. PvR057. Next base: position 386,511 of record NZ_JBEPPT010000001.1, on the reverse strand, counting down.
GCGACCGCGTTCGTCGTCGTCGAGGCCCGCGCCGACGACCCGGTCATCCCGCTCTCGCTGTTCAAGAACCCCGTCTTCATCAACGCGACCGCCATCGGCTTCACGCTCGGCATCGGCATGTTCTCGGCCATCGCGTTCGTGCCGACGTTCCTGCAGATGTCCTCGGGCGCTTCGGCGACCGCATCCGGCCTGCTGATGCTGCCGATGATGGCCGGCATGATGGGCACCTCGATCTGGTCGGGCATCGCGATCTCGAAGTCGGGTCGCTACCGCGCCTACCCGATCGCGGGCACGCTCGTGACGGCTGCGGCGATGCTCGCCATGACGACGCTCTCGGCCGACACCCCGATCTGGCTGATCTGCGTCTACCTGTTCGTGTTCGGCGCGGGCCTCGGCCTCATCATGCAGGTCGTCGTGCTCGTCGTGCAGAACGCCGTGCCGCCGACCCAGGTGGGCACCGCGACCAGCACGAACAACTACTTCCGCGAGGTGGGCGCGTCGCTCGGCGTCGCGATCTTCGGTGCGATGTTCGCGACCCGCCTGTCGGAGAACCTCACGAAGATCTTCACGGATGCCGGCGCGAGCGCGTCCCAGGCCGGCGATGCCATGTCGACCCTCGACCCGCAGAGGCTCTCGGAGCTGCCCGACCCCGTGCGCGACTCGATCGTGACGGCCTACGCCGACTCGCTCGCCCCCGTGTTCTGGTACCTGATCCCGTTCATCCTCGCGGCGTTCGTGCTCGCGCTGTTCCTCAAGCAGATCCCGCTCAGCGACGAGGCCGGCATGGTCGCGCGCGGCGAGGCGATCACGGGCGAGGAGGCGGATGCCGCTGAGCAGGCCATGCGCGACGGCATCGTCGTGAGCGGACCGGCCGACGACGGCGAGCCGGTCTCGACCGCGACCGGCGGCACGCCCTCGCAGGGCGGCACGCCCGGCACGGCGCCCCGCGAGGGCTGACGACGGGCTGACGACTCCGGGCGCGCTCCGACACGGGCGCGCCCGGACCCCACACGCGGCAGACGACGCATCCGGGCCCGCGCATGCGGATGCGCCTACGCTGAGAGGTGGCATCCGCATGCGCCGCGGCAACGACGGCTGCGACCGTGGTCGACGCGTGCAGGGTGGCCTCGAGAGGCTGGCATGACGTACGAACACCGCCCCTGGCTCGCGCACTACGCCGAGGGGGTTCCGCCCGAGATCGACGAACCGAGCGAGACCCTCGTCGACATGATCGACGCCGCCGTGAAGCGCTACCGGCGCCGCACGGCGCTCGAGTTCTTCGGCGCCGAGACGGACTACCGCGAGCTCGGCGAGCAGATCGCCTCGGCGGCCGAGGGGCTGCGCCGGCTCGGCGTGAAGGCCGGCGATCGGGTCGCGCTCGTGCTGCCGAACTGCCCACAGCACGTCGTCGCGTTCTACGCCGCGCTGCGGCTCGGCGCGATCGTCGTCGAGCACAACCCGCTCTACACCCCGCCCGAGCTGCGGCACCAGTTCGAGGACCACGGCGCCCGCGTCGCGATCGTCTGGAGCAACGTCGCCGACACGGTCGCCGAGTTCCCGAGCGACATCCGGCCCGACCACATCGTCGCGGTCGACGTGTCGAAGGCCCTGCCGTTCGGCAAGCGGCTCGCCCTGCGCCTGCCGATCCCGAAGGCGAGGCGTTCGCGCGCCGCACTCGCGGCGTCGCCTCGGGCTCGCGGGCTCCTGGCATGGGAGCACCTCACCTCGCGACGCGCGCTCTCGAAGCGGCATCCGCGCCCCTCGCTCGACGACACCGCCGTGCTGCAGTACACGAGCGGCACCACGGGAACGCCGAAGGGCGCCGTGCTCAGCCACCGCAACCTGCGGGCGAACGCGATGCAGAGCCGCGCGTGGGTGCCAGGCCTCGACCTCGGCGGCGAGACGTTCTACGGGGTGCTGCCGCTGTTCCACGCCTACGGCCTGACGCTCTGCCTCACGACCGCGATGAGCATCGGTGCCCGGCTCGTGCTCTTCCCGACGTTCGATCCGAAGCTCGTGCTCGATGCGGCGCGGCACTCGCCGCCGACGTTCCTGCCGGCCGTGCCGCCGATCTACGACCGGCTCGTGCGCGCCGCCGAGCGCCGGCCGCAGGCGCTGGCGAGCATCCGCTTCGCGATCTCGGGGGCCATGAGCCTGCCGATCGCGACCGTCGACCGCTGGGAGAGCGCCACGGGCGGGCTGCTCGTCGAGGGCTACGGCATGACCGAGAGCTCGCCCATCTCGATCGGCAACCCGATGGGTCCGACGCGTCGCCCCGGCACCGTCGGGGTGCCGTTCCCCAGCACCGAGATCCGCGTGGTCGACCCCGACCAGCCCGACGCCGATCGGCCCGCCGGCGAGCCGGGCGAACTGCTCGTGCGCGGGCCGCAGGTCTTCCAGGGCTATTGGCGCCGCCCCGCCGAGACCGCCGAGACCCTGCTGCCCGGCGGCTGGCTGCGCACCGGCGACATCGTGACCGTCTCCGACGAGGGGTTCGTCACGATCGTCGACCGCGTGAAGGAGCTCATCATCACGGGCGGCTTCAACGTCTCGCCGTCCGAGGTCGAGTCGGCCCTGCTCGCGCACCCCGACGTGCGCGGCGCGGCGGTCGTCGGCCTGCCCCGCCCCGATGGCGGAGAGGCCGTCGCCGCGGGCGTCGAGCTCCGCGAGGGCGCGGTGTTCGAGGCATCCGCGCTCCGCGACTTCTGCCGCACGAGCCTCACGCCCTACAAGGTGCCGAAGCACATCGAGGAGTTCGACGAGCTCCCCCGCTCGCTCATCGGCAAGGTGCTGCGCCGCGAGGTGCGCGACGCACTGCTCGAGCGGACGTCGCACGACTGACGCCGGGGCGCGCCGTCGCTGCCCGCCTGCCGGCGGGGCCCGTCGCCCCGCGTACGATGACGAGGTGGTCTCCCAGAGCGCACGCGTCGCCGTCCAGCGAACGAAGATCCTGCCGGCGTGGGTTCGACGAGCGGATGCCGCGACGGCCCGGGCCGTGAACGCCGGACCCAGCCATCCCGTGGCCGACCGATTCTGGTCGCGGGTCTCGGGGTTCGCCGACCGCGGCGTGCTCTGGTGGACGATCGCCGGCGTGCTCGCCGTGACCGGTCGCCGCCGCGCAGCCGCGCGCGGGCTCGGTTCGCTGCTCGCGGCGAGCGCACTCGCCAACCTGATCGCCAAGCGGGTCTTCGGCGGCGACCGGCCGCTGCTCGCCGACGTGCCGATCGGACGGCGTCTCCCGAAGCAGCCCGTCTCGCCGTCCTTCCCGTCGGGCCACTCGGCGAGCGCGGCGGCCTTCGCGGCCGGCATCGCAGTCGAGTCGCCGCGCCTCGGCCTGATCCTGGCTCCGGCAGCCCTCGGCGTGGCGTACTCCCGCCTGCACACGGGGGCGCACTGGGTGTCGGACGTCGTCGGCGGGCTCGCGCTCGGCGCCGGGGTGGCCGCGCTCGGCGCCGCCGTCGCGCCCCCGCACCGGCCCTCCGAGCGCGACGGATCCGCTCCGACCGGCACCGACCGCCGTCTTCCCGCCTCGACCGACGGTGCGGGCGTGTTCATCGTCGTGAACCGGTCCTCGGGCACGAGCGTGGTGCGCAGCGACCCGGTGCGCGTGCTCGAACGGCGGCTGCCGCTCGCCGAACTGCACCTCCTCGACGAGGGCGACGACCCGCGGACGGCCGTGCGCGCCGCGCTCGCCCGCGACGAGCCGCCGGCCGTCATCGGCGTCTGCGGCGGAGACGGGTCGGTCGCGGCCGTGGCGCACGAGGCCAGGACCGCGGGGCTGCCGCTCCTCGTCGTGCCGGGCGGCACGTTCAACCACTTCGCACGCACGGCGGGTGCGGCATCCGTCGACCTCGCCGTCGATGCGCTGCAGCGGGGCGAGGGCGTGCGGGCGGATGTCGCCGAGCTCCGGTTCGCCGACGGTTCCCCGATCACGGTGCTGAACACCGCCTCGGTCGGGATCTACCCCGACTTCGTCGCCGAGCGCGAGCGCCTCGAGGGCAGGTGGGGCAAGTGGCCCGCCGCCGTCGCCGCCGCGGTGCGGGTGCTGCGGCATTCGGATCCGGTGACCGTCGTCGTCGACGGCCGCCGGGCCCGCGTCTGGACGCTGTACGTGGGCGTCGGCGGCAACGACCCGGGCATCGCGGCGCCGATGCAGCGCCGGAGGCTCGACGGCGGCGAGCTCGACGTGCGCGTGCTGCATGCCGGCACCCGGGCGCGGGCCGTCGGCGCGCTCGCGTTCGGACGGCGCACGAGCGCCGTGCTCCGCCGACTGCAGCTGCTGCCGGAGCGGCTCGAGTCGTTCACCACCGAGTCGATCGACGTGCTCGTGCGCCCGCGCAAGGGGCAGCCGCCCGGATTCGCCCACGACGGCGAGGTGTCGATCGCGGCGCCGGCCGAGGCGTCCGCCCGCACCGCGGCGCCCGGATACCGCACGACCGTGCGCGTCATTCCTGCGGCGCTCGACGTCTATCGGCCGGCCGCCGATCGCGGGGTCAGAGCAGGCGCCGCGCGTTCGCCCAGGCCGTGAGCTCGTGGCGGCTCGAGAGCTGCAGCTTGCGGAGCACGGCCGAGACGTGCGACTCGACGGTCTTCGTCGAGATGAACAGCTCGGCCGCGACCTCCTTGTAGGCGTAGCCGCGGGCGATGAGGCGCATGACCTCCTGCTCGCGCGCCGAGAGGCGGTCGAGCTCGTCGCTCGCGGCCGCGGTCTCGCCGACGGCGGCCCCGAAGGCGTCGAGCACGAAGCCGGCGAGCTTCGGCGAGAAGACGGCGTCGCCGCTCGCGACCGCGTGCACGGCCCGGCTCACGTCGGCCCCCGACGAGCCCTTCGTGATGTAGCCGCGCGCTCCCGCGCGGATCACGCCGACGACGTCTTCGGCCTTGTCCGAGACGCTGAGCGCCAGGAACCTGGTCGCGGGCACGGATGCCGCGGCGCGGCGCATGACCTCGGCCCCGCCGCTCGTGCCGGCCGGCACGTCGACCCCTGGCAGGTGCACGTCGAGGAGCACGACGTCTGGCGCGGCATCCGTCACCGCGAGCACGGCGGACTCGACGTCGTGCGCCTCGCCCACGACCTCGATCGAGGCGTCGAGATCGGCCTTCAGCCCCGAGCGGAAGATGGAGTGGTCGTCGACGATGACGACGCGCACGGATGCCGCGCCCGCCGTCTCGGCAGTGTTCAGGTCAGCCACGTGCACCCTCCGTGCCGGAGTTTCCGGCGCTCCCCATGCTGCCGATGCGCTCGGCCGGGAACCGCAGGCGCACCTCGGTGCCGACGCCGCCCGCCCCGGGGCGCACCTCGCCCGAGCCGCCGGCCCGGCGCATGCGCCCGATGATCGACTGCCGCACCCCGAGCCGGTCGCTCGGCACCTCGGCGAGGTCGAACCCGTCGCCGCGATCGCGCACGAACACCTCGACCGAGTCGGGCGTCGCCTCGACGTAGACCGACACCTCGCCACCCGCGTGCCGCGCGGCGTTCAGCATCGCCTCGCGGGCCGCGGCGGCGACCTCGCCGCTCGCCCGTTCGCTCGACGAGCCGACCGCCACGACGTCGATCGTCACCGGGTAGTCGATCTCGAGCGCGGCGGCGAAGTCGCGCAGGTCGGTGCCGAGATCGCTGTCGGCGGGCGCCTCGCCGTCGAAGAGCCAGTCGCGCAGCTCCCGCTCCTGGGCGCGGGCGATGCGCGCGACCTCGCTCGTGGCGCCGGCCCGGTTCTGGATGAGCGCGAGCGTCTGCAGCACCGAATCGTGCAGGTGCGCGGCGATCTCGCTGCGCTGCTCCTCGCGGATGCGCTTCGTGCGCTCCTCGGTGAGCTCCCGCCACGCGGTCACGAGCGTGGGCGCGTAGACGAGCCCGATGCCGAGCACCGCGGCGAGCGCGGCCGCGAACGTCGGCACCGGATGCCAGTGGGCGTTCTCGCCGAACACGAGGGCGACGGCCGTGACCAGCAGCAGCGCCGTCGCGACGAGCCGGATCGTCAGCTCGTGCCTCGGGCCGCGCTCGGGCTCGGCCCGGTCGATGAAGGTCGCCCAGGCTCCGGATGCCACGGCCAGGCCGACCCCGGCGAGCACCCCGCCGAACCACCACCGCAGGCCGGCGGCCTCGGCGCCGATCGCGCGCCCCGACGTCAGCCACGCGACGGCGAGCACCGCCGCGGACGCCGAGACCAGCAGCCACGCGACCGGCGCGCGCCGGCTCGGGCGCTGCTCGCCGGGCTCCCACGGCGTGAGCGCCCAGAGCCAGGCGTACAGCAGCACGCCCGCTCCGGCGGCGAGGCTCGTCACGACGAACGCGACGCGCACGACGAGCACGGGCCAGCCGAGGTGCGCGGCCAACCCCGCCGCGACGCCGGTGGCGACGCAGGCGCGCGGGCGCGACATCCGGGGCTCCATGTCTGCCATCCAAGCAGACCCCGGCCCGGCGATCGGGGCCGGGGCGGGCACGCTCAGGGTCGAATCAGGGACTCACCCCATAGCGGGGCATCCGACGCCGCTGCGAGCATCGAGGCATGGAGACGAACCAGACCGCGCCGCAGACCGACCCAGTGCCGGAAGGCGTGCAGGGGGACTCCGCGCAGGTCGGTCCGTCGGTCGACGGAGCGGTCGGTTCGGCTCCGTCAGGCGCGCCCGACGCGACGGGTCCCGGGTTCTACGCCTGGCTGCGCCGCCTCGGGCTGCCGCGCCGCGCCGGATGGCTCGGCGGCGTGTGCGCCGGCATCGGCGCCCGCCTCGGCATCGACCCGATCATCGTGCGCGGCATCGTCGTCGTGGTCGCCGTGCTCGGCGCTCCGTTCGTGCTCCTCTACGCGATCGCCTGGCTGCTGCTGCCCGACACCGACGGCGAGATCCACCTCGAGCGCCTCACCCGCGGCATCGTCGATCCCGCGATCGTGGGCATCGCGGTCATGGGCGTGCTCGGCTTCATCCCGTTCGTGCAGGGCGGATGGCTCGGCTGGCAGTGGTGGGACGAGTGGCCCTACCTCGCCGACCCGATCTTCGGCTTCAACCTCGCGGTGCCGCTGCGCATCCTCTGGACGCTGCTGCTCGTGGGCGGGCTCGTCACCCTCGTCATCTGGCTCGCTCGGCGAGCCTCCCAGAACCCCCCGGCCGGCGGCGGCGGCGCGCGAACGGCTTCCGCAGCCGACGCCGCCCGGTCGGGGTCCACGCCCGCAGCGTCCGCAGCGTCTGCAGCGCCCGCCGGCGCGACGTACGCCGCCCCGGTTCCCCCGGCGAACGGCGACACCCGTTCGCCGGGTGCGGATGCGGCATCCGCCCAGGTGACGGATGCCGCGTCCGCGGCTCCGAGCGACCCCGCCACGGTGTCGGCGACCGAGCCGCCCGTGCCCGCGATGGGCGCCGACGCCGCCGCCATCGCGGAGTGGCGCGAACAGCATGAGGCCTGGCGCGTCGCCCACCGGGAGTGGACGACCGGGCAGGAGGAGGCGGCGCGCGCCGCACGCGCCCAGGCCGCCGCCGAGAACCGCGAGAAGGCCCGCCAGCTCGCCGCGAGCGCCGACGCCGCCAGGGCCGAGCGCCGCGCGAGCCGGCCGCGCGCGAGTGCCGCGTTCGTCTTCACGGTGCTCGGCGTGAGCCTCATCGGCGGGGCGATCGTCGCCCTCTGGGCGCTCGGAGACCCGGAGGTCGCCGCGTACGCGGTGCCCGTCGCCCTCGCGGCCGGAACCCTCGTGCTCGCGCTCGGCATGATCATCGCCGCCCTCCGCCGGCGCCGCAGCGGCGGGCTCGCCTTCCTCACGCTCACGGCCGCGATCGCGATGCTCATCGGCGTCGGCAGCGCGACGTTCGCCACGCAGGGCCGGCTGATCGGCCCCGACGAGAGCATCGGCCTCACCACCTCGCAGCGGCTCGTGCAGCCGATCGGGAACGCCTACATGCGAGCACTGCCGGTCCCGGGATCGCCCGCGGTCGTCCAGCTCACCCAGGGCATCGGCGACACCTGGCTCGGCATCGACAACGGCGCCGTGGTGCTGCTCGACGCCTCCGACGCCGGGCCCATCGACCTCACCGTCTACGACGACGACGGCGGCGCGAGCGTCCTGCAGGTCGACGGGCTCGACCGCGGCGCCCTCGTGCTCGGCGGCGAGACCGGCGCCAGGGCCCTGAAGCCCGGCGAGCAGGTCGACGCCGTGCTCGACCTGACCCAGCGCACCGGCGCCGTCCACGTCCAGATCATGGAATGAGCGAGAACATGACCGAGAACACCGCACGCCCCGCCGACGCCGAACGCCCGTCGAGGAGGGACGAAGGCGCGTACCGAGACCCCGCCGCCGCATCCGACACCGCCTCGGGCACCGCCTCGGGCACCGCCTCGGGCACCGCCTCGGGCACCGCCTCGGGCACCGGCCCGACCGTCGTCATCGACACGGATGCCACGCCCGACGCCTTCACCACGAACCCGGTGCCGCCGGCGGCCGGCGGGCCCGCCCTGTTCACGCCGCCGGCCGACCCCGCGGCATCCGCCGACCGGATCGACTCGGTGTACGCCAGGGCCTCCGCCACGCCCGTGACGCCCGCGCCCGGCCCGACCGTGCGCTGGGGCGCGCTCGTGTGGGCGCTCATCTTCGGCGGCACGGCCGCGCTGACGCTGTGGATCCTCGTGGATCCGGCCAGGCGCATCGCCGCCGACGCCTGGATCGCGGGGCTGAACCCGCTCGCGGCCTGGCTCTACGCGCTCATCGCGGTGGGCGTGATCGTCGCGCTCTTCGGCATCGTCGGCCTCATCCGCCGCGGCGAGCGCGCGCGCCGCACCCCCGCGCGCAGCTGAGCCACCGCCTCACCATCGACCCGACGGGAGGAGAGCGGCGCGAACGGAGGAACACCCCGTGAATCGGGGCCTCCGCTCGAGTCGATCTCCTCCCGTCGCGCGTCGCACGAGAGTTCGGCAGCCGCCGCGCCGGCGTGGGACGCAGCCCCTACAGCTCGAGCCCGACGACCACCGGCTCGGGATGCAGCAGGATGCCGAACTCGGCCTGCACGCGGTTGCGCACGTAGCGCGCGAGCTCGGCGACCTCTTCGGCCGACGCTCCCCCGCGGTTCGTGAGGGCGAGCGTGTGCTTCGACGAGATCGCGGCGCGGGACCCGGGCAGGGCGAACCCGCGACCGATGCCCGAACGCTCGATGAGCCACGCGGCCGACAGCTTCACGCCCGGCTGGGCCGGCGCGGCGTGCGTCACCTGAGCGGATGACTCGAGCGACGCCTGGTGCGCGAGGAACTGCTCGAGCGGCGATTCGTCGAGCGCATTCGCGAGCGGCACGACCTCGTCGGCGGCTTCGGGCTCGACGTACCAACGGGGCGCATCCCCTGGCAGCGACCTGGCCGCATGCTCGCCCACGATCGGGTTCGTGAAGAACGAGCCCGCGCTCACGGAATCGCGGTCGTCGGGGTCGAGCACCATGCCCTTCGAGGCGCGCAGCGCGAGCACGCTCTCGCGCACCCTGGCGATCGGCACGCGGTCGCCGAGGTCGACGTGCAGGGCGCCGGCGAGCTGCGCGTAGGCGACGGGTCGACCGAGCGCCTCGCCGAGCACCGCGACCTCGACCGCGGTGTCGTGCAGGGCGAGCTCGACCGAGACGACGATGCCGCTCAAGCCCTGCTTCAGCACCGACGTGCGGTAGCCGAGCTCGAGCTCGTCGGCCGTCATGCGGCGCGGGGTCTCGGCACCCTCGTCGAGGAACTCGATCGCGACGAGCGTCGACTCGAGCTCCTGCCCGTAGGCGCCGATGTTCTGCACCGGGGCGGCGCCGACGCATCCGGGGATGCCGGACAACGCCTCGATGCCCGAGTAGCCGTGCTCGACGGTCCAGGCGACCAGGTCGTCCCAGACCTCGCCGGCCTGCACCCGGAGGTGCACGGTCGAAGCGTCGGACTCCGCGCCGGGCTCGCCGTCGGGCACGCCGTCGGCTTCGGGCCCGCGCAGCACCTCGATGCCCTTCGTCGCGATGCGGATGACCGTGCCGTCGAACCCCTCGTCGCCGACGAGGAGGTTCGAGCCGCCGCCGAGCGCCATCCACGGCTCGGCGTCGCCCCATGCCAGTGCGGCGGCATCGACGAGGTCGCGCTGCGTGGTCACGGTCACGAGCCGTCGGATCGGGCCGCCGACGCGGAGGGTCGTGAGGTCGGCGAACGTCGGTTCGGTCGCCTCGGACACGGCTTCGGGAGACGTCATCTCGGGATCGCCCACGTCAGCCGAGGACGACGCGGACCTGCGCCTTGCCGAGCACGGTCTCGCCGCCGAACGTCACGGTGAGGTCGATGCGGGCGACGCGCGCCTCGACGTCGAGCTGGCCGACCTTGGCGGTCACGCTCACGGTCGCGCCGAAGGCGGGGTCGACGACCACGGGCCGCGTGAAGCGCACCTGGTAGTCGGCGACCCGGCCGGGGTCGCCGGCCCAGTCGACGACGGGCTGCACGGCGAAGCCCATGGTCAGCATGCCGTGCGCGAGCACGCCGGGCAGGCCGACGGTGGCGGCGACGTCGTCGCGGTAGTGGATCGGGTTGAAGTCGCCTGAGGCGCCGGCGTAGCGCACGAGCGAGTCGCGGGTCAGCGCGAACTCACGCTCGGCCACGACGTCGCCGACGGCGAGCTCATCGAACGAGGGGGTCGCGGACACGGCGGCCATCACTCCTCACCTCGCACCACGAGCGTCGAGATCGCCGTGACGACGTGCTCGCCCGCCGCATCGGTCACCGAGGTCTCGGCGGTCACCATCGAGTGGGGTCCGAGCGTCTTCACGCTCGCGACCGTGAGCGTCGCCGTGAGCAGGTCGCCGGCGACGATGGGACGCGTGGACGTGAACCGCTGGTCGCCGTGCACGACCCGGCTGAAGTCGATGCCGGCGTCGGGCTCGGCGAGCAACTGCGCGAGCGTGTGCTCCTGCACGACGACCGCGAACGTGGGCGGCGCGACGACGTCGGCGTAGCCCGCGGCTTGCGCGGCCTCGGTGTCATGGTTGATCGGATGCGTCGCGAACACGGCGCGCGCGAACTCGCGCACCTTCTCGCGACCGACGAGGTACGGCTCGGCCGGCGGGAAGACCCGCCCCTGCAGCTCGGGGTTCACTGGCACCCGCACAGTCTATTCGGCGAGCGGATGCCGCGGCCGGGCGTCCGCTCCACGCCGCCGCCACGCCCCCGCGCCGCCGCCACGCCGCCGCCAGGCGCCGAGTGGTCATCTTCTGGGGGAATGCGCACGCTGGAAGCCGCAGAACGTGACCTCTCGCGACCGCGGGGCGGCGCGCTCCGCCGCACCGCGCGTACGTTCGAGACGTGACGGCGACGGGACGACCGCTCTCCGACCGCACATGACGACATCGAAGGGATGGGACACCGATGACCGACCGTCAGGCACCCAAGCAGGTCGGCGGAGGACGCCGCACACTCGGGGACTTCGCGCCCAAGCTCGCCGAGCTGACCGATGACGTGCTCTTCGACGACGTCTGGAACCGGCCGGAGCTCTCGCCTCGAGACCGCAGCCTCGTCACGGTCGCCGTGCTCGCCGCCGGCGGAGACCACGACCAGCTCGCGTTCCACCTCGGCCGGGCGCTCGAGAACGGCGTGACCCGTGACGAGCTCATCGAAGCCCTCACCCACGTCGCCTTCTACGCCGGATGGCCAAAGGGCATGGGGGCGACGAACGTCGCGAAACGCGTCTTCGCCGATGCACCGGAGTGATCGTGGAGGGCCCGGGGACTCCGAGAGGGGCGCCCCGGGAAACCCGGGACGCCCCTGTCGATGAAGCCGGAGAGGGTCGAGCTCAGATGCCGACCCAGCCGGTCGCGAGCGCAACGACCGCCGCAACCGCGCCGGCGAAGGCGACGACGAGCACCACCACGTCCCAGCCCGAGGCGATGAGGGGGCGGTTGTGCTCACGACGGGCGACGAAGTAGAGCACCGTCGCGGGCGCCTGCACGATGAGCGAGATGAAGAGCAGCTCGAGGCCGGCGCCGAGCAGCAGGAAGATCACGTAGCCGGTCGCGACCGCCCCGATCACGAGTTCGAGGGTGCGCGAGCGCCGGCCCGCGGCATCCGGCCCGTAGCCGTCGGAGCGGATCGCGATCTTCAGCAGGTAGCCGGCGGCGAACAGGAGCGGCACGAGCGCGAGGGCGCTCGTGAGGTCGAGGGCGAAGTCGAACGCGTCGGCCGAGAAGTAGGCGACGGCGAGCACGACCTGCGCGAATATCGTCGACCAGAGCAGGGCGACGGTCGGCACGTCGCGGGCGCTCTTGCGGGCGAACGCCGTCGGGAAGTCGCCGTCGCGCGCCGCCGTGAAGACGACCTCGGCGGCCATGAGCGTCCACGCGAGGTAGGCGCCGAGCACGGCGACGATGAGCCCGATGCTCACGAACACGGCACCCCACTGGCCGACGGCCGCCTCGAGCACGCCCGCCATCGAGGGCTGGCGGAGGGCGGCGATCTCGGCCGCGGGCAGCACGCCGTACGAGACGATCGTGACCGAGGCGAAGACGGCGAGCACCGAGAGGAAGCCGAGCACGGTGGCCCTGCCGACATCCGTGCGACGCCGTGCGTGCCGCGAGTAGACGCTCGCCCCCTCGACGCCGAGGAACGCGAACACCGTCACGAGCATGGTGCCGCGCACCTGGTCGAGCAGCGGTCCGGCATCGGGTGCGCCGAGCAGGTTCTCGACGAACACGTCGGGTTTCAGCACGGTCAGCGCGATGACGATGAAGACGACGATCGGCACGAGCTTGGCGACCGTCACGATGCGGTTCACCGCCGCGGCCTCGCGCACACCGCGCCGCACGAGCAGGAACGTCACCCACAGCCCCGCGGATGCCGCCAACATGGCGGGGATCGTGTCGCCGTCGCCCAGCACGGGCAGCCACGCCCCGAGCGTCGACATGATGAGCACCCAGTAGGTGACGTTGCCGACGCAGGCGCTCGCCCAGTAGCCGAACGCCGAGAAGAAGCCGAGGAGGTCGCCGAATCCGGTCTTCGCGTACGAGTAGACGCCCGCGTCGAGGTGCGGCTTGCGGTTCGCGAGCGCCTGGAACGCGAAGGCGAGCATGAGCATGCCGGTTCCGGCGATGAGCCAGGCGATGATCGCTCCGAGGACGCCGGTGTTCGCGGCGAACTGGCCCGGCAGCGAGAACACCCCGGCGCCGACCATCGAGCCGACGACGACCGCGGTGAGGCTGCCCGTGCCGAGGCGCACCGTCGCCGGTTGCGCGGCCGTCGGTCGTGTCGTCGACATGGCTCCCCCGATCCCCGTCCCTGCGCCGACGCTACACCGACGAGCGCCCATCAGGGCGAGCGGATGCCGTGGGCGGGCGTGCGCGAGTCGCTCAGCCGCGGGTGCGCGCCAGGCGCCCGCGCAACGACTCGACGAGAAGGTCGAGTCCGAGCTCGAACGCGCGATCGGAGCGCTCGTCGCCGTGCGGCGCGTCGGCGATGAGGCGGCCGAGCGTCTGCGTCTCGCCGTCGGGCTGCCAGATGTCGTGCGGCGAGGCGAGATCGAGGCCGAAGCCGATCGCGAAGGCATCGAGGAGCGCGATGACGCCGAGCACCTCGTCGTCGGGGAAGCCCGCCGCGACGAGCGTCGAGGCGAGATGGTCGTAGCTGGCGATCACGAACGGGTCGGTGATCGTCTTGCCGACGATGAGGGGCACGAGGTTCGGATGCCGCGCGTACATGCGCCGCTGCGCCCGGAGCGTCTCGGCGACGATCTCGTCCCAAGGGCCGTCGTGCAGCTGTGCGCCGGCCTCGGCCGCGAACCGGCCGCGCATGAGCTCGATGATGCCGTCGCGCCCGTCGACGTGGTTGTACAGCGAGGAGGGCGTGACGCCGAGCTTTCGCGCGAGCGCGTTGACGCCGAAGGGCGCGCCCGAGTCGACGAGTTCGAGGGCGGCATCCGCGATGCGATCGACCGAGAGCAGGGGCACCTTCGGCCTGGCCATGAAACGTTCCCCCATCGGATGTCGCAGGATCGGATGTCACGGGTCGCCGTGCCGAATGTCCCGGATCAGGCTATCCGTCTTCCGTGACCGAACCCTGATGTGCATAATAAACGAACACCATTCACTTACCGCGTCGCGACACCCCGGTCGACGCGATCCCCCACCGGCACGACGGCGTGCCCACCTCACTCGGAGAACGAACATGACCGACCTCGACCTCGGCGCGCGAGTGCCGCTGCGTCTGCCCACCGCGACCGCGACCTTCACGATCGGCATCGCCGGCTACCTCGGCGTCAACCTGTCGCCGTACATGATCACGGCCCTCCAGGGCGCCCTCGGCAGCGACGTGCTCACCGCCAGCTGGATCGTCACCGGGGCACTGCTCGCCACCGCCATCACCGGCCTCGCGATCGCCCCGCTCTGCGCCGGCCCTCGCCGCCTGCTCGTCGCCAGGGTCGGACTCGTGATCGCGATCCTCGGCTTCGGCGCGGCCGCGCTCATCGGGGTGCCGGGCGTCGTCGTCGCCGGCCTGCTGCTCGGCGGCGTCGGCGCCGGCGGAGCGGTGGCCGCATCCGGCGCCGCGATCGCCGCGTTCACGAACCCCGACCGCGTCGCCGGCTTCAACGGCCTCGCGAACCGAGCGATCGTCACCGTGATCCTCGCCGTCGTGCCGCTCATCGGCCTCGCCCCGATCGACGTGTTCGGCGCGCTCGCCCTGTTCTCGCTCGTCTCGCTGCTCGTGAGCGGCTGGCTGCCGGCCGCACCCGTCGCCGTGGCGAACGCCGGAGCGGCCGTCGCCGAGGCCGTGCCCGTCGAGGTGCCCGAGACCTCGGCGATCCCGGCGCTGCGCGCCCGCGCCGCGGCATCCGCTCGCCCGACCCGCCTCGCGACCATCGCCGGTTTCGTGCTGCTCGCGACCTTCGCGCTCTGGGCCGTCAGCGAGGACTCGCTCTGGGCGATGGCCGGCGTCATGGGCGCCGAGCAGGCCGCGCTCACCCCCGAGGGCCTCGGCCTCGCGCTCAGCGGCGCCACCGCCGGCGGACTCATCGGCTCGGTGCTGCTCATGGTCGTCGGCAACCGCCTCGGCCGTGCGGTGCCGCTCGTGGTGCTGCTCGTGCTCGGCGGCGTGCTGAAGATCGTGGAGGGCTTCGTCACCGACCCGACCATGTTCATCGTCGTCTTCATCGTGTGGAACACGATCTACGCCATCGCGTTCATGTACTTCGTCTCGACCTCGGCTGCACTCGACGCGCATGGCCGCTGGTCCGGGCCGCTGCTCGCCGTCTACCTCGTGGGCTCGGCCCTCACGCCCGTGATCGGCGCCGCGCTCGTCGAGGTCTTCGGATTCCAGGGCTTCACCGTCGTGCTCGGCATCGCGAGCTTCGTGCTCGCCGTGCCGGCCGCGTTCGCCGCCCATGTCTCGACGCTGCACGAGCGAGCCGAACGCGCGGCCGCCGCCGCGCTCGCCCCGACCGCCGCGTCGACGGGCGCCGAGGCCGACGAGGTGCTCGCATGAGCGGCACGATCTACCGCAACGCCCGCGTCTTCACCGCCGAGCCGTCGGCCCCGTGGGCCGAGGCCCTCGTCGTCGACGGCGACGCGCTCGCCCACGTCGGCGACCTCGACCGCGCGATCGAGATCGCCGGCCGCGACGCCGAGGTCGTCGACCTCGACGGACGACTCGTGCTGCCCGGGTTCACCGACGCGCACACGCACCTCGTCATGATGGGCGACGCGCTCGGCCGCGTCGGACTCACCGATGCGCGCACGCTCGACGAGATCCAGGCCAGGCTGCGCGCAGCACGTGCCGCGGATCCGGCCGCACCGCGCGTGCTCGGCCGCGGCTGGCTCTTCGACTCGGTGCCCGGCGCCCCGACGGCCGCCATGCTCGATGCCGCCGTCGCCGACGTGCCCGTCTTCCTCGACGCCAACGACTACCACTCGTGCTGGGTCAACGGCGCCGCGCTCGCCGACCTCGGCATCACGCGCGACACGCCGGACCCCATCGGCGGGCGCATCGGCCGCGACGCCGACGGCGAGCCCGACGGCATGCTCTACGAGACCGCCGCCCAGCAGTTCGTGTGGGAGCACCTCGCGAGCCTCACCACCGACGCCGACCGCGACGCGGCCGTCGAGCGCACGATCGACGCGTACCTCGCCACGGGCGTCACGGGTGTCGTCGACATGGCGTTCGACGAGCTCGGGCTCGCCGCGTTCCGACGTGCGGCCGACCGCCGCGGCGGCACGCTGCCGATCCGCGTGGTCGCGCACTGGTTCGTCGCCAACACCGGCGCCGAGGCCGCGAACCTCGCGCAGGTCGAGACGGCCGCCCGCCTCGCCGCCGAGACGGCCGCTGCGCCGACCGCGCCGTGGCTGCGCATCGTGGGCATCAAGCTCGTGCTCGACGGCGTGATCGACGCGTGCACGGCCGCCATGAGGCATCCGTACGCCGACGGCTCGAACGCCGAGCCGATCTGGCCGCTCGACGCGCTGAAGCCCGTCGTCGCGGCCGCCGACGCCGCCGGCCTGCAGGTCGCGCAGCACGCGATCGGCGACTACGCCAGCGAGATCGCCCTCGACGCGATCGAGCACGCCGTCGACGTCAACGGCGACCTGCCCCGCCGCCACCGCATCGAGCACCTCGAGTACGCGGCCCCCGGCACGGCCGAGCGGATGTCGCGCCTCGGCGTGACCGCGTCGATGCAACCGGTGCACGCCGACCCCGCGATCTTCGACAACTGGGTCGCCATGCTCGGCGACGAGCGCGTCGACCGGGCGTTCGCCTGGCCCGAGTTCGTGGACGCCGGCGCCCTGCTCGCGTTCTCGACGGATGCCCCGACCGCACCCCACGACGCGCTGCACAACATGTACGTGGCCGCCACGCGCCGCTCCGCGCTCGACCCGTCGTTCGAGCCCTCGCTGCCCGGGTTCGCGCTGCCCCTCGCCGAGGCGATCGGCCACGCCACCCGTGATGCGGCCGCCTCGTGCGGCGACGGCGACGCGCGCGGACGCCTCGCGGCCGGCCTCGCCGCCGACTTCGCGGTGCTCGACGTCGACCCGTTCGCCGAGGGCGAGGCGTCGCTGCTCACGGCGCGCGTGATCCGCACGGTCGTCGCCGGGGCGACGGTCTTCGAGGCCGACGCCATCGAGGGCGACGCCGCGGCCTGACGGCCGACCGCGGCATCCGCTCGTCGAGGTGCCGCATGAGACATGATGAGGCCGCCCCCCGGTGTCGCGGGAGGCGGCCTCATCTGTCCATGCGCGGGGCGGCTACTCGCTCGCCACCGCCCGCGACAGCGTCTCGCCGCGGAAGAAGGCCGGGCGCTTGCGCCACTGCCAGAGCATCACCACGATGCCGCCGAGCAGCACGACCATGCCGAGCACGAACACGAGGCCGACGCCGCCGACCGACGAGCCCGAGCCGTACTCGGGGTCCATCGAGTCGATGAGGGTGGTGAAGAACAGCACCGCGAGGATCACGCCGCCGATGAGCGGCGCGAGCAGGGTGTAGATCACGTTGCGAGCCGACTTCCACCACACCTTGCGGAAGAACCACACGCAGGCGAACGCCGTGATGCCGTAGTAGAAGCAGATCATCATGCCGAGGGCCGTGATCGTGTCCCACAGCACGTTCTCGCTGAGCAGGCGCATGACCGCGTAGAACACCGATGCGACGATCGCCGACACGATGGTCGCGTAGCCGGGGGTGAAGAACCTCGGGCTGACGCTCGCGAACTTCTCGGGGATCGCGCCGTAGTGGCCCATCGCGAGCAGCGTGCGCGCGGGCGACACGAAGGTCGACTGCAGGCTCGACGCCGAGCTCGTGAGCACCGCGAGCGAGACGAGCACCGCGAGCGGGCCCAGGATCGGCCCCGCGAGGTGGAAGAACACGTTGTCCTGGATGTCGGGGTTGCCGAGGCCGTACTCGCCGGTGCCGACGCCCGCGAAGGCGATGAGCGAGACCGAGATGAGCAGGTAGAGCACCACGATGGTGACGACCGTGATCGTCGCCGCGCGGCCCGGTGTCTTGTCGGACCCCTTCGTCTCCTCGTTCATCGTGAGGGTGACGTCCCAGCCCCAGAAGATGAAGATCGAGAGCGAGAGGCCCGCGGCGAACGCCGAGAACGAGTCGATCGCGAACGGGTTGAACCACGAGAGCTCGATCGGCGTCGCGTCGAAGGCGTTGCCGTTGGCGGTCTCGACGAGCGCCGCGACCGAGAAGGTCACGAGCACGGCGACCTGGAACCCGACCAGCCAGTACTGCAGCTTCTGGGTCGTCTGCATGTCGCGGTACGAGATCCACGTCGCGCCGAGCATGAACAGCAGGCAGACCGCGACGTTGATGAACGGGTTCGTCGCGATCTCCGCGATCTCGGGGTTGCCCGAGACCTGCGCGATGAGCAGGAACAGGAAGTCGACCGCGATGCCAGCGAGGTTCGAGAGCACGAGGATCGTGGCCGCGACGAGGCCCCAGCCGGCCATCCAGCCCACCCAGGGGCCGAAGGCGCGCGTGGCCCACGTGAACGAGGTGCCCGAATCGGGCATGCGCTTGTTGAGCTCGCGGTAGCCGAGCGCGACGAGCAGCATCGGGATGAACCCGACGAGGATGATCGCCGGCACCTGCACGCCGACCTCGGACACGGTCGGCCCGAGCGCCGCGGTCAGCGTGTACGCCGGCGCGATGCACGAGATGCCGATGACGATCGCGCCGATGAGGCCGACCGATCCGGCCGAGAGGCCCTTCTTCGAGATGCCGCCCTGTTCGGACGCATCGACGGCGGCGCTCGCGGAGGTCAGCGGGGCGCCCGACGTGGGATCGGGTCGGTTCGTCATGATGACGCCTTTCCGGTGGTGCGCGGCCCTGTGGAACGCGGCTCGGTGGTGCTGCGCGGCACGACGATCATCGGCACCGGGAGTTCGCGGAGCATCTTCGACGCCGTCGAACCGAGGAACAGGTGGCTGGGCCTGGCCAGGCGGCTCGACGCCACGAGCACGATCTCGCCCTCGTGCCAGTTCAGGCTCCGCACGGCGGCCTCGATCGTGTCGCCCGTCGCCACCTCGGCCGTGGCCTCGACGCCGGCTGGCAGCGCGCGCTCGGCGGCTTCGAGCACCTCGTCGGCGTGGGCCGTGCCCGTGAGCTCGGCGAGGCCCTCGTCCATGCCGGAGGGCAGGTCGATCGGCACGAGCGAGAGCAACCGCAGCGGTGCACGCAGGGTCGCGGTCATGCGCACGGCCGCATCGAGCAGCACCCCGGCACCGGGGCGGGACCCGAGGGCCGCCGTGACGCGGGAGACGCCGACGGATGCCGCGAGCTCGCGGGAGCCGGCGGGTGCGAGCGCCACCGGCACGTCCGACGAGTGCAGCAGCTCGTTGGCGACCGACCCGATGCGCGAACGCCCGAGGATGCCGCCGCGGGCAGCTCCCACGACGATGAGCGACGCGCCGAACTCGTGCGCGGCCGCGATGAGCCCCTCGGCGAACGACTCCGCGTAGCGCACGTGCAGCGACTGCGCGACGTCGGCATCCAGCCCGGCGGATGCCTCGGACAGCCAGGCGCGCGAGCGCGCCTTGAGGTGGCGCTCGTAGCCGATGTCCGACGGCACCGTGCTCGAACGGGCCTCGCTCGGGAGCACCATCACGACGTCGAGCTGCGCCTCGCTCGCCGTGGCGAGCCTCGTCGCGAGGGCGAGCGCGTCGGCGCCGCTGTCATTGGCCGTGTAGCCGACCACGATGCGGCGCTGCGGCGCGTCCTGCCCCGACGTCGCCGTCGTCGACGATGCCCCCGCGTCCATCAGTCGTCCGCCAGGATCGCTGCGGCGACCTCGCGGCCGACGCGGATCGCGCCGTCGACGTGCTGGTAGCCCTTGCCGGCCAGGTCGCTGCACGAGAAGTGGATCGGGCCGACGGGCTTGCGCAGGTCGGCACCGTACCGGGCGAGGCCGCCCATGTCGAAGCTCGCCGCGTACGCGCCGCGGGTCCACTCCTCCGAGCCCCAGTCGCTCTCGTAGTAGACGACCGGGTTCTTCGCCTGCTCGCCGTAGTAGTGCGACAGCGACTCGAGGATGCGCGCCTTGCGCTCCTCGGCGCCGAGCGCGAAGACGCCGTCGGCCTCCTCATCGGAGACGAAGCCGACGAGCGTGCCGCGCGGGTCGGCGTGGTTCGTGTTGTCGTAGGCCTCGTGCACGAGCTCGTACGGGCTGAAGGCCGTGCCGCTGAGCCCGTCGGCGCGCCAGAACGGCGTCTCGTAGACGGCGTGCACCTTGATGACGAAGCCCATCGAGAGGTGCTGGTGCAGCTGGTGCTGGCGGCGGGGCAGCGGCGGCTCGTACGAGATGCGGCTGATGAGCACCGGGGCGAGGGCGAGGATCACGCGCTTCGCGTGCACCTCGAGGTCGTCGGTCACGGCCGTGACGCCGGCATCCGGGTGCTCGGGGTTCCAGCGGAGCTTGCGCACCGGCTGGCCGAGGCGCACCGCGCCGCCGAGCCGCTCGGCGAGGAGCAGCGGCACCTGCTGCAGGCCGCCGACGACGCGCTGGTCGAGGATGAAGTCGGCGTCGACGAGGTTCGAGAACGAGCCTGCCGAGGCGGCCATGAGCAGTGCCTGCAGCGCGGAGAACGCGTGCGCGGGCTTGGTGAGCATGGCGCCGGCGATGAACATGCCGATGTTGAGCTTGGCCTCTTCATCGTCGGTCTGCGTGCCGAGCCACTCGGCGAACGAGACCTCGTCGAGCTCCTTCGCGCGCGGGTGGGCCCACGGAGCGTCGGGGTCGATCTCGGCGACGAGCGTGTCGAGCTTCTCGATGAGGCCGACGATCTCGCCCTCGGTCTTCGCGGGCACCGGGAAGATGTCGCCCTCGAAGAGGCGGCGTTCGCCGGTCTCGCCGATGTAGACGTTCTCGCCCTCGCGGTAGCGCGAGTACGTCTCGAGCCCGAGCTCCTCGATCGTCTCGATCAGGGCGTCCTGGTCGGGCGAGACCCACTGGCCGCCGATCTCGAGCATGGCGCCCTCGATGTCGTCGGTCCAGAGGCGGCCGCCGATGCGGTCGCGCGCCTCGAGCACGACGACGGACTTGCCGGCCGCCTTCAGCTTGTTCGCGGCGGTGAGGCCCGAGGCCCCGGCGCCGACGATGACGACGTCGCAGTCGATGCGTTCCATGGTGGTTCTTTCGCTTTCGGTTCGCGTGTTCCCGCGTGACGCGCGGGGTTCGAGATGGGGGCGAGCGGATGCCGCGGCGCGACGCTGCGACATCCGCTCGACGGGTTCAGTCCACCGGGACGAGCGTGTACTTCGTGTCGAGGTACTCGTGGATGCCCTCGAGCCCGCCCTCGCGGCCGATGCCCGACTGCTTCACGCCGCCGAACGGTGCGGCGGCGTTCGAGACGAGGCCCGTGTTGAGGCCCATCATGCCGGTGGCGAGGCGTTCGATCATGCGGTGACCGCGCGCCAGGTCCTGGGTGAAGACGTACGAGATGAGGCCGTACTCGGTGTCGTTGGCGAGGCGGACGGCCTCGTCCTCGTCGGAGAAGGTCGAGATGCCGAGCACCGGCCCGAAGATCTCCTCGGCGAGCAGGCGGCTGCCGGCCGCGACGCCCGCGAGCACGGTCGGCGCGTAGAACGTGCCGTCGCCGTCGATGATGCGGGTGCCGCCGGTGAGCACGCTCGCGCCGCGCGAGACGGCGTCCTGCACGAGCGCGTCGGTCGACTCGACCGCCTTGTCGTCGATGAGGGGGCCGATGTTGACGCCCTCCTCGGTGCCGCGGCCGACCTTCATGGCCTTGACGCGCTCGGCGATGCGGTTTGCGAACTCATCGGCGACCGACTCGTGCACGATGAACCGGTTCGCGGCGGTGCACGCCTGGCCGATGTTGCGGAACTTCGCGACGAGGGCGCCCTCGACCGCCTTGTCGAGGTCGGCGTCGCCGAAGACCACGAACGGGGCGTTGCCGCCGAGCTCCATGCTCGTGCGGAGGATGCCGGTGGCGGCCTGCTTCATCAGGGCGCGGCCGACCTCGGTCGAGCCCGTGAAGCTCAGCTTGCGCAGGCGCGGGTCCTCGATGATCGGGCCGGAGACCTTCGACGAGGTCGACGTCGGGATGACGTTGACGACGCCCTTCGGCAGCCCGGCCTCCTCGAGCAGCTGCACGAACGCGATGGTCGTGAGCGGCGTGAGCGCCGGGGGCTTGATGACGACGGTGCAGCCGGCGGCGAGCGCGGGGGCGATCTTGCGGGTCGCCATCGCGAGCGGGAAGTTCCACGGGGTGATGAAGAACGACGGGCCGACGGGGCGCTGCGAGACGATCATGCGACCGGTGCCCTCGGGGTTCAGCCCGTAGCGGCCGGAGATGCGCACGGCCTCCTCGCTGAACCAGCGCAGGAACTCGCCGCCGTAGACGACCTCGCCGCGCGCCTCGGCGAGGGGCTTGCCCATCTCGAGGGTCATCAGCAGCGCGAACTCCTCCTTGCGCTCCTGCAGCAGGTCGAACGCCTTGCGCAGCAGTTCGCCGCGCACGCGGGGCGCGGTGGCCGCCCATGAGTCCTGCGCGGCCACGGCGGCATCGAGGGCGCGGATGCCGTCGGCGGGCGAGGCGTCGGCGATCTCCTTGATCGTGGCGCCGGTCGCGGGGTCGTGCACGGCCAGGGTCTTGCCGCCCTCGGCGTCGACCCAGTCGCCGCCGATGAAGAGGCGGGTCTCGACGGAGCCGAGGATGGTCGATTCGAGCGTTGCGTTCGTCATATGCGTGTGACTTCCGTTCGATGTCTCGTGCAGGTCATGCCGGCCATGCAGTTCGTGCGGTTCGTGCCGTGGTCCGACCCGAGTCGGCCGCCGCCCTGCGGGGACGGACGACTCGGGCTGGAAGACGTCGGATCAGGGGTAGAGGCCGCGGAGGCGGTGCGCATCGGCCACGCGTTCGACGGCGAGCGCCGTTGCCGCGGTGCGAAGCGAGAGCCCCCTGGTCTCGGCGTACCCGAGCACGTGCTGCCACGCGCTGAGCATCCGCTCCTCCAGTCTGGACTCCACCTCGTCGGCGCGCCACCAGTAGGCCTGATTCGCCTGCACCCACTCGAAGTACGAGACGATCACGCCGCCGGCGTTCGCGAGGATGTCGGGCACGACGAGCACGCCGCGCTCGCGCAGGATCGCGTCGGCGGTGGGCGTCGTCGGGCCGTTCGCGCCCTCGACGATGACGCGGGCGCGCACGTCGCGGGCGTTGGACTCGTGCAGCACGCCCTCGACGGCGGCGGGCACGAGCAGGTCGACGTCGAGCGTGAGCAGCTGGGCGCCGTCGATGGGCTCGCCGCCGGCGAAGCCGACGACCGAGCCGGTCTCGCGCACGTGGTCGTTCAGCGCCTCGATGTCGAGGCCCGCCGCGTTGAACACGGCGCCGTACTGGTCGCTCGCCCCGGCGATGCGCACGCCCGCCTCGGAGAGGAACCGCGCGGCATCCGCACCGACCTTGCCGAAGCCCTGCACGGCGGCGGTCGAGCGCGAGGGCTCGAGGCCGACGTGCCGGAGCGCGGCGAGGGCGATGTGGGTCACGCCCCGGCTCGTCGCCGAGGCGCGACCCAGCGAACCGCCGAGCGCGATGGGCTTGCCGGTCACGATGCCGGGCACCGTGTAGCCGCTGGTCACGGAGTAGGTGTCCATGATCCAGGCCATCGTCTGCTCGTCGGTTCCGATGTCGGGCGCGGGGATGTCGCGCTCCGGGCCGATGATCGGCAGGATCTCGCTCGTGTAGCGGCGGGTCACGCGCTCGAGCTCGGCCTTGGAGTGCTCGCGGGGGTCGATCGCGATCCCGCCCTTGGCGCCGCCGTACGGCACGTCGAGCAGGGCGCACTTCCAGGTCATCCACATCGCGAGGGCTCGCACCTCGTCGATGTTGACGTTCGGCGCGTACCGCAGGCCGCCCTTGGCCGGGCCGCGCGAGAAGTTGTGCTGCACGCGGTGGCCGACGTACAGGCGGCTCTCGCCCGAGTCCATGCGCAGCGGCACGGCGACGGTGAGCTCACGACGCGGGGTGGCGAGCATGCGGTGCAGGCCGTCGTTGTAGCCGAGCAGGGCGACGGCCTCGGCGAGCTGCGAGCGCGCGTCGGTGAGCGGGGTGGCGATGTGGTCCACGGATGCCGCGGCATCCGTCGTGCGTGCAGTCGACGTCGTCGTCGCCGCGAGCAGGTCGGTCATGCGTTCTTGAGTCCTTCCGCGACGACCTGCAGGCCCTCGATGAGGAGGTCGTCGGTGATGGTGAGTGGGGGGAGGAAGCGGATCACGTTGCCGTAGGTTCCGCAGGTGAGCACGAGCACGCCCTGCGAGTGGGCGTACGCGGCGACCTTGTTGGTGAGTGCCGCGTCCGGTGCGCCGGTCGCGGGGTCGACGAGCTCGATCGCGACCAGCGCGCCGCGGCCGCGGACGTCGCCGATGCGGGCGTCGGTCGTGCGCAGGGCGTTCAGGCGGCCGATCAGCACGGTGCCGATCTCCTTGGCCCGCTCGATGAGGCCGTCCTGCTCGTACGTCTCGATCGAGGCGAGGGCGGCGGCGCAGGCGAGCGGGTTGCCCGCGTAGGTGCCGCCGAGCCCGCCGGCGCCCGCGGCGTCCATGATCTCGGCGCGGCCGGTGACCGCGGAGAGCGGCAGCCCGCCCGCGATGCCCTTGGCGGTGGTGATGAGGTCGGGCACGATGCCCTCGTGGTCGCTCGCGAACCAGGCGCCGGTGCGGCCGAAGCCGGTCTGCACCTCGTCGGCGATGAACACGACGTCGTTCGCGCGGCACCACTCGACGAGGGCCGGGAGGAAGCCGGCGGCGGGCACGATGAAGCCGCCCTCGCCCTGGATGGGCTCGATGATCAGCGCGGCGAGGTTCTCGGCGCCGATCTGCTTCTCGATCTGCAGGATGGCGCGCGCGGCCGCCTCGGCACCGCTGAGCCCGCCGTCGCGGAAGGGGTAGCTGAGCGGCACGCGGTACACCTCGGGCGCGAACGGGCCGAAGCCGTTCTTGTACGGGATGTTCTTCGCGGTCAGGCCCATGGTGAGGTTCGTGCGGCCGTGGTAGGCGTGGTCGAACGCGACGACGGCCTGCTTCTTCGTGTAGGCGCGGGCGATCTTCACGGCGTTCTCGACGGCTTCGGCGCCGGAGTTGAACAGGGCGGTGCGCTTGTCGTGGTCGCCGGGGGTGAGTTCGTTGAGCTTCTCGGCGACGTCGACG
Organism: Agromyces sp. PvR057; assembly: GCF_040547485.1. Taxonomy (NCBI): domain Bacteria; kingdom Bacillati; phylum Actinomycetota; class Actinomycetes; order Micrococcales; family Microbacteriaceae; genus Agromyces; species Agromyces sp. PvR057. The sequence goes on along the minus strand of NZ_JBEPPT010000001.1, from coordinate 361,381 downwards.
TAGGAGTCGTACGGGGCGACCGTGAAGCAGGTGTGCGTGAAGGCGTTCAGCTGCGCGGTGACGGCCTCGACGACGCGCGGGTTGGCGTTGCCGACGCCCGTGACGGCGATGCCGGACCCGAGGTCGATGATGGAATTGCCGTCGGCGTCGACGAGCACTCCACCGCCGCCGGCGACGATCGCGACGGGAATGGTGGTGCCGACGCCCGAGGCGACGGCCGCGGCCTTGCGCGCCATGAGCTCCTGCGAGCGCGGGCCCGGAATGGCGGTGACGAGGCGGCGCTCCTGCGGGAGCGACGGTCCTCCGGTGACGGTGACCGTGGTGTCGACGATGGTCATGACGGGCTCCTCTTCAAGGTGACGACGGTGGCGGTGCGCCCAATGCTAGGTCGCGACATCCGGATGCCGCACCGCCCCGTCGTACACTTCGAACCCGTTTCATCGACACCACGTACAAGCTCGCGGGGTCGACGAAACCGTCAGCGCCTGGCCAGCTGCCTCCGGTCCTCGAGGTCCTGCGCGGCGACCGCGCGGGTGTCCGGAGCCACGGGCGGCGCCGACGGAACCACGTCGGCCGTTCCGACGCCGGGGATCGGGTTGCGACGCTTCGCCCGCCCGATCGCGAGGAGCGAGACGGCCCACTGCAGCCCGTAGCCGATCGCGAAGACGAGCAGCGTGAAGATCAGCGCCATCGCCGCACCCTGGTCGGGCTGGTAGAGCTGCGCCGACCGCGGGCTGATCATCGCGTACATGTACACCGACAGCGGCCGCGACTCGGGCGTCGCGAGGAACGCCGGCAGCGTGAACTCGTTGGTGCCGAGCACGAACATCTGGATCCACACCGCGAACACCGTCGGCATGAGCAGCGGGGCGACGATGCGGCGGAAGCCCTCGAGCGGGCTGGCGCCGCTGACGAGCGCCGCCTCCTCGAGCTCCATGCGGATCTGCAGGGTCGCGCTGTACCCGGCGCGGTAGGCGATCGACACGCGGTACGAGTACGCGAGGATCAGCGCCACGATGGTGCCGGCCAGCGGGATCACCGGGTTGATCACCATGAACGTGAGGAACATCGCGAAGCCCGCGATGACCGCCGGGATCGCGACCGACGACGAGGCGAAGAGGTCGACGGCCTTCGTCCAGCCGGTGCGCCTGGCCCTCGCGATGCCGTAGGCGAGCACCGTCGCCGCAACGCAGGCGATGGTGGCGCTGCCGCCGGCGATGACGAGGGTGCGCCCGAGGGAGGCCCAGAACTCGGGGTCGGCGAGCACCGCCCCGAACGAGCCGAACTGAGTCTGCGTCGCGAGCGCCTCGAACGAGAACGCGATCGGGTACGGCGTGATCGCCGACCAGAGCAGGGCGAACAGCGGCAGGATCGCGGTGAGCAGCACGAAGACGAAGATCGCGAGCATCACCGGGACCTTCCACGGCCCGAGCTTCATGACCGTGGGCCGGAAGCCCTTGCCCGAGATCGAGGCGCGCCGCTCGGCGTTGCGGGTCGCGCGGAGGTAGACGACGAACGCGATCGTCGTGATCACGAGGAACACGCAGCCCCAGGCCGCCGCGAGACCGTACTGCGGCAGCTCCCCCGCGCCGGCGCTGATGAGGTTCCAGAGCTTCAGCGCGAAGATCGACGTGCCCGACTCCTGGCCGAACAGCAGTGGCACCTCGAGGCTGCCGAGTCCGAGGATGAACGTGAGCACGGCCACGCCGAGCAGGCCGGGCCAGAGCATCGGCAGCGTGACGCGACGCAGCGTCTTGGGCCACGAGGCGCCCGAGACGCGCGCGGACTCCTCGAGGGAGCCGTCCATGCTCGTGAGGATCGGCACGATCATCAGGTACGGGAACGTCACGTTCGTGAGCGCCTGGATCGCCGTCATCGTGACGAACGAGTAGGGGTCGATCACGAGGTCGCCCGGCAGCAGGCGCAGCAGCTGGTTCAGCACGCCCGACTCGGGCGAGAGCATCAGCAGGTACGCCTGCGCCTTGACGATCGGCGGAATGATGAACGGCACCACGACGAGCACGGAGATCACGCGTCGCAGCGGGGCGTCGGTGCGCACCGTCACCCAGGCCAGCCCGAACGCCATCAGGAGCGAGAGCACGGTCGACCCGCCCACGAAGGCGGCGGTCGAGCCGAGCACGGCCCAGAAGTCGTCGCGCAGGCTCCAGAGGGTGACGAAGTTCTCGACCGACCACTTCGCGGTCGAGACGCCGAACGGCAGGAACGGACCACGGAAGGCCGTGATCACCTGTACGGCCAAGGGGATCGCGAGGAGGAGGAAGATCACCGCTCCGGCGATGATCGTCGCGATCTTCATCGAGGTCGGCCGAGTGCGCTCGACCTTCGTGGTCCGTCCTGCCTGTGACACGAGTTATCCGTTCAGTGCCGCGTCGGCGGCGTTGATCATGGCGATCCAGTCATCGCGGGTGTCGACGGTCTCGGTGATCGCCCCGCCCTGCAGGCCCTCGAGCAGCGCGGTGGAGTTGGTCTGCATGAGCCCGGTGGCCGAGTCGAACAGCGAGGTGGGCAGGCCCGGGTACGGCACCTGCGTCGTCGAGAAGCGCTCGTCGGTCATGCGCAGCTCGAGCCAGTCGGGGTTGTACGCGTTCCAGAGCGACCACAGCATGCCGCCGGCCGGGTTCTTCGCATCGACGTTGACGCCCGAGAACTGGGCGAAGACGCCGGCATCCTCATAGGGCGAGACCGACAGGCTCGGGTTCGGGTTGAAGAGCGTCTGGCCGAGCGCGATCGGCACGTCGCCGCTCGAGAGCGGCGAGTCCTGGTCCTCGAGCACCTGCAGGTTGCCCGACGACTTCAGCTCGCCGATCAGGTCGACCATCGCGTCTTCGCCCTGGTCCATGCCGTAGCCGGCGAAGACGTTCGCGTTGTAGCTCGCGACCGAGACCTTGCCCGCGTACTCGGGCGCGAGGAGGCCCTCGAGGGTGTCGGGCGCCTCGGCCTTGTCGGTGTTGACCTGCATGAGCGAGCCGTTCACGCTGTCCGGCAGCGTCTCGGGGGCGCCGATCGTGAAGAACTCCGACGGGACGCCGAACTCGGTCCAGTCGACATCCGCCCAATAGCCCTCGTCGGTCATGGTCGCCGCCGACACGAGGGAGCCCGAGATGACGTCGGTGTTGCGCGAGCCCGTGGCCTTGGCCGAGATGATGGCCGACGACAGGTTGTAGGTGAGGCCGCGCGTCTCGATCTTCAGGTCGGGGTAGACCGCGTTGAACTCGGCGATGACGTTGGGCGAGAGCTCGTACCAGTCCCAGATCACCAGGCGGCCGCCGTCGGTCTGCTTCGCCGTCTCGTAGAGGGCGTCCATCTGCTTCGAGATCTCGGGCCAGAAGTCGTCGTAGAAGTTCTCGCAGCGCGTGACCGCGCCGACCTCGACGGCATCGCACGCGGCGAGCTCGACCGGTCCGTCCGACGGCTCGATGGGGCCGGATGCGGCCGATCCCGCCGAACTGCAGGAGCTGAGCAGCAGCATTCCCGCGGCCGCGAGGGCCACCATTCCGTTCCGTGCTGTGGGTGATGTCATGATCCGGGTTTCCTTTCTCGGTGGCGCTCTTCCTTGGGGTGGTGCGGATGGTGCGGCGTTCCGGTGGTGCGGGTGGTGCGGCTTGCGGATGTCGCGGCGTGCGGGTGGTGCGGCGTGCGGGTGGCGCGCCTAGGCCGCCAGCACGCGGCAGGCGTGCGGCGCGAGTTCGATGAAGACGGTGCTGCCGGTGGAGGGCGAGTCCAGTGGGGCTCCACGGGCGACGAGGGTGCCGACGACGGTCTCGCCGTGCAGCACCTCGACCTCGTACTCGACGATCTCGCCGAGGAACTCGACCCGCACGACCCTGGCGGGCAGCACGTTCGGGCGGTCGGGGCGGGTCTCGTGCCAGCGCACGCTCTCGGGCCGGAAGGTCACGGTGACGTCGCTGCCGGTTCCGATGCCGCTCGGGCATGGCGTCACCAGTCGGGTTCCGAACGCCTCGACGAGCGCAGCGCCGTCGGCGTCGCGGTCGCGCACGACGGCCGGGATCATGTTGACCCGGCCCACGAAGTCGGCCACGAAGCGATCGGCCGGCTGGTAGTAGAGGTCGCGCGGTGCCGCCTCCTGCACGATGCGGCCCTGGTTCATCACGGCCACGCGGTCCGACATCGACAGCGCCTCGGACTGGTCGTGCGTGACGTAGAGCGCCGTGATGCCGAGGCGCTGCTGCAGGGAGCGCAGCTCGTTGCGCATCGTGTCGCGGAGCTTCGCGTCGAGGTTGCTCAGCGGCTCGTCGAGCAGCAGCAGCTTCGGGCGGTGCGCGAGCGCACGGGCGAGGGCGAGGCGCTGCTGCTGGCCGCCCGAGAGGGCGGTGGCGGGCCGGTGGGCGTAGGCGTCGAGCTGCACGAGCTCGAGCGCCTCCATCGCGCGCTTCCTCGCCTCCTTCTTGGGCAGCTTCGCCGCGGCGACCTGGAGCGGGAAGATCGCGTTCGCGAACACGGTCATGTGCGGCCAGATCGCGTAGTTCTGGAACACCATGCCGATGTCGCGCTTGTCGGGCGAGATGTGCCGGGTACCGGTGGAGAGCAGGTTGCCGTCGAGCGAGATCTCGCCGCCGTTGCTGTTCTCGAGGCCGGCGACGCATCGCAGGGTCGTCGTCTTGCCGCAGCCCGACGGGCCGAGCAGCGACGTGAACGTGCCGGGCTCGATGGTGAAGGTGACGCCCTTGACGACCGGCACCTCGGCGCCGTCGAGCTCGTAGTGCTTCTCGAGGCCGTCGACGACGAGCCGACCGCCTCCGCTTTCGTGCGTCATTTCCTGCTCAACTTTCGGTGGCGAGTTCTGTATTTTGGATCCAGACGGGCGGTACGGATGCCGCGGGCCGGCGCTGCGACGTCCATCAGCGTTCGGCGGCCGAGGTCGACGACGCCGCGGTGGCGGGCGCTTCCGCGCCGGTGGCGGATGCCGGGGCCTCGCCCCAGCCGACGGTGACCTTCGGCTTCGCGAAGAACGCCACCACGACGGCGCAGAGGGCGAACCCGCCGACCGCGAGCCACAACGACTGGGCCATCGCGGCCGAGAACCCGGCGACGAGCTCGGGCGGCAGCGCGCCGCCCTCGCCGGGCCGCGCCGGTTCGGCAGCCCCGCCGGGCAGGTTCGAGGCGAGGCTGTAGCTCATCAGCGCGGCGACCGCCGCGGAGCCGAGCACCGACCCGACCTGCCTGGTCATCGTGTAGACGCCCGATCCGGCGCCGGCCTGCGCCCGCGGGAGGTTGCGGGTCGCGGTCGACGCGAGCGGGGCGAAGACGCCCGAGATGCCGATCCCGAGCAGCGCCGAGGGGAAGAGGAGCAGCCAGTAGGGGGCCTCCGGGCCGAGCAGCGCGACGTACCCGCCGAGCGCGAGCGCCGCCGTCGACAGCCCGACGAGCGCCACCCACTTCGGGTCGACCCGGTCGCTGAACCGCCCGACGAGCGGCGAGAGCACGCCGGAGATCACGGCCATCGGCACGAACATGAGCGCGGCCTGGGTCGGGGTCAGTCCGCGCGCCACCTGGAAGTAATACGCGAGCGGCAGTGGCATGGCCGTCATCGCGAGGCCGACCAGCGAGATCGCGACGGTCGAGAGCGCGAAGTTGCGGTCTCGGAACAGCCCGAGCGGCAGCAGCGGCTCCGCCGGGTTGAAGTGCTGCCAGACCACGAAGCCGGCCAGCACCGCCAGTCCCGTGATGATGAGCCCCCACACCGTGATCGGGCCGACGATCGTGCCCCAGTCGTAGGTCGACCCCTCCTGGATGCCGAACACGACGAGGAACATGCCGACCGCGCTCAGCACGACGCCCAGCCAGTCGAAGCGGTGCGCGTGCGTCTCGAGGTTCGGTACGAGCCGCCACGCCGCCACGAACGCGACGACCCCGACGGGCACGTTCACGAAGAACACCCACTGCCATCCGAGGGAGTCCACGAGCACGCCGCCGAGGATCGGGCCGACGAGCGTCGCGACCCCCGCGACCGAGCCCCAGAGACCCATCGCCGCGCCCCGCTGGTTCGGCGGGAAGATGCGGGCGATCACGGCCATCGTCTGCGGTGTCATGAGGGCCGCACCGAGTCCCTGCACCGCGCGGGCGGCGATGAGCATCGTGATGTCCCCCGAGAGCCCGCACCAGAGCGACGCGAACGTGAACACCACGAGCCCCACGAGGTAGACCCGCTTGGGCCCGAAGCGATCGCCGAGCCGGCCCGTGATGAGCAGCGGCACCGCGTAGGCGAGCAGGTAGGCGCTCGTCACCCAGATCACCGAGGTGAGGTCGGTGTCGAGATCGACGAGGATCGCCGGGTTCGCGATCGACACGATCGTCGTGTCGACGAGGATCATGAAGAACCCGATGACGAGCGCCCAGAGGGCGGGCCAAGGCCTGGAGGTCTGGTTCATCGTCTGATGCATGGTCGGCTCTCGCAGGGGATGTCTCGGCCGGGTCAGTTCGCGTCGGATGCCGCGGCCGGCGACGCGGACGACGACGCGGCCTGCGGCAGCCCCACGACCGGTTCGCCGAGCAGCGGCGTCGAGACCGCGTAGATGCCGTGGTTGGCGAACACCCAGATCAGATTGCGGTCCCACTCGACGAAGATGCCGTGCACGGGTGCAGCCATGTCGTCGTCGTCCTTGAGGCCCATGGGCGGCACGAAGTACGCCCCGACCTTCGGGTCCTCGGGGTCGCGCACGTCGAAGATCTGCAGGCCCGCCGCGTAGAACGCGTAGGGCACGACGCCGCCGTGCGGCGTCCCGGTGTTCGTGAAGTAGCCCGAGCGCTTCGGCCCGAACGATCCGCGCCGCTGCGCCCAGTCGGTGAACTTCGCCTCGGCCGGCGGCACGGGGCGGGGCAGCGTGCGCACGAGCTTCGGTTGCGTCGGATCGCTCACGTCGATCTGGTAGATCTCCTTGGCGGGCTCGTAGCAGTCGGTGTTCATCGGGTAGCCCGAGACGTAGACGTACCCGGTCTCCTCGACCTGGGTGGTGTCGACGTTGTCGCCCTCGGTGCCGGCGACGCTCGACGGCAGCTCGCACCATCCGACGTGGTGGATGTTCGCGGGGTCGGAGACGTCGAGCACGAAGAAGCCCTGGCCGCCCTGGGCCGCGTAGGCGTACGTGCCGCCGGACTCGACCGAGCGCGGCATGAAGACGCCCATGCGCGAGCCGAACCAGGAGGTCTTGTTGTTCCACCGGTCGTTGCCCGCGAGGTACTCGGAGTCGGTCTCCTCACCGGCGCGGGTGCCCGGCACCCACCAGTTCGACAGCAGCACCGGGTTCGCCGGGTCCGACACGTCGTACGCGGCATGGCCCGCGGCCCAGAGCGTGGTCTTGTACGGCTGGTTGGTGAACGTGTTGTCGGGCGCGGTCGCCACGAAGAGGTACCTTTCGCCGTGGTAGACGGGCAGGTCGAGCACGCCGTTGCCCTCCTGCACCTCGTCGGGCCCGTGGTTCGGATCGGTCGAGACCTCGGTGAGCAGGGTCCAGTCGCGCGGGGTCGGGCCGTTCACCTCGAAGACGCGGAAGCCGCGAAGGCCCTCCCACTCGAGCAGCTGGCCCTCGACGGTGTCGTCGATCCACTTGTTGGCGACGCGCCCGTTGAGGAAGTAGCGGGGCGTCTCGCTCGCCTGGATCGCGATGAACTTCCCGCGCGCCTCGTTCCACTGGATCGTGACGGCGCCGAACTGCGGCGCGCTCCACGGCAGGGTCTCCTCGTCGACGACGGTGAGGGCGCGCGGGTCGGTGATGTCGTAGACCTTCCAGGCGTACCCGCCGCCGTAGTGGAGCATGTACCGGCGCCCCTCCCAGTCGTAGATCGACTGCCAGGTGTGGCTCGTGTTCACGACGATCGGATAGAAGGCCTCGGCGGTCGCGTTCAGGCTGTAGGTCTCGGGGTCGCGGTAGTCGAGCTGTCCGGGCCAGTCGACGAACACGTCACGCGGAACCGAGGGGGTCAGTGCCGGCGGCAGGAAGCTGCCGTCGGGCTGCATGCCCCAGCTGGCGGGGTCGGGGTCGACCGGCTCGCCTTCGACGCGCTCGAAGTCGTCGGGGTGGTACTTCTTCGCGTTCGGTACGTACGGAGAGCCGGCCATGTCGCCTCCAGGTTGGGCAGTCGAGCGGATGTCGCGACGCAGGGGGCGTCGTTCATCCCAGCGTCGCCAGCGCGACCGATGCTGTCCAATGACTATCCGGCTCGGAGCCATGACCGTTCGGGCATATCAGCCGAGCGGTCGGAACTCCGTCTGCGCGTACTCGCGCTCGAGCGCGGCGAGCAGCGCCCCCTCTTCGCGGAGGTGCACGAGCAGGGCCGCGGCGGCGGCCGAGGGCGCACGGTCCTTCGGCATGGTGACGCCCACCGAGCGGCGGATCGAGCTCAGGGGGGTCGGCAGGATGCGGAGTTCCCCGTCGTCGACGGCGATGAACATCGGCAGGGCCGCGATGACGTCGGTCGACACGAGCAGGTTGCGCAGCGTCAGCATCGACGTGCACTCGACCCGGTCGGCCGGCAGCGGAAGCCCCTCGTGGAAGAACACCGCCTCGAGCTCGGCACGCAGCGCGGTCTGGGCGACCGGGAAGATCCACGGGTAGGCGATGAGGTCGGCGAGCGAGGTGCGCGTGCCCGTGTGCACGGGGTGCCCGGCTCGGGCGACGAGCCGGATCGGCTCCTGGTGCAGCCGCTCCTGCTCGAGGCGGACCGGCACGGTCGGCGAGAGACGCCCGACCGTGAGGTCGAGGTCGCCCGCGAGCAGCAGCTGCTGGAGCGTGTCGGGCGTGCCCTCGCGCACGACCACGGTGAGCCGCGGATGCTCGGCCTTGAGCCCGGCGATGGCCCGCGGCAGCAGCAGGTTCGAGCCGGCGAGGTGCGTGCCGACGGTGACCGTGCCGAGCTGGCCGGACTGCAGCAGCCGCACCTCCTCGCCCGCGATGCGGAGCTCGGCGAGCACCGAGCGGGCGCGTTCGATGAACGGCCGGCCGTACTGGGTCGGCACCACCCCGCGCGGGAGCCGCTCGAAGAGCTGCACGCCGAGCAGGTCCTCGACCTCGCGGAGTCCGCGGGTGACGACGGGCTGCGTGATGTGCAGGGATTCGGCGGCGCGCACGAGCGTGCCCTCGTCGGCGATCGCCGTGACGAGCACGAGGTGCCGGATCTTCAGTCGTCCATCGAGGATGCGATCGGTGCTCACGCTTCGGAACTATAGCCGTGGGGGCATGGCAGTGCCACAAGTGGGTATTTGTCGGCATCGACGGGAGTTCCTAGCCTGATCGCATGACCACCCGGACGACGACGTCGCTGCCTGAGACGGCCCAAGCCCCCCAGCCGAGCGACCGCGCGACCCGCCAACTGCGCAACTTCATCGGCGGCGAGCCCGTCGACGGCGTGCGCACGTTCGCCAAGCTCGACCCCACCGACGGCTCGCACGTCGCCGAGGTGCACGAGGCCGGCCGCCGCGAGGTCGACCTCGCCGTCGCCTCGGCCCGCGCCGCGCTCGAGGGCCCCTGGGGGCGCATGACCGTGGGCGAGCGCGCGACGATCCTCCGACGCATCGCCGACGGCATCGAACGCCGGTTCGACGACCTCGTCGCCGCCGAGGTGGGCGACACCGGCAAGCCGGAGGCCCTCGCCCGCGACCTCGACGTCGCCAGGGCCGCCGCGAACTTCCGCGCCTTCGCCGACGTCGTCTCGGCCGCCGGCCTCGACTCCTACCTGACCGAGTTCCCCGACGGACGTCGCGCCCTGAACTACGCCGTGCGCAAGCCGCTCGGCGTGGTCGCCGTGATCGTGCCGTGGAACCTCCCGCTCCTGCTGCTCACGTGGAAGCTCGCCCCGGCGCTCGCCTCGGGCAACGCCGTGGTCGTGAAGCCGTCGGAGGAGACGCCGTCCTCGGCGACCCTCCTCGCCGAGATCCTCATCGAGGCCGGCCTGCCCGCCGGCGTCGTCAACGTCGTGCACGGGTTCGGCGCCGACTCCGCCGGCGAGTTCCTGACGACGCATCCGGGCATCGACGGCGTCACCTTCACGGGCGAGTCCTCCACCGGGTCGGCGATCATGCGGGCCGTGGCCCCTCGCGTGCGCCCGGTCTCGTTCGAACTCGGCGGCAAGAACGCGGCCGTCGTGTTCGCCGACGCCGACCTCGACGCGGCGATCGCCGGGCTCGCCCGCTCCACCTACCTGAACACCGGGCAGGTGTGCCTCTGCACCGAGCGCATCTACGTCGAGCGGGCGATCTTCGACGACGTGGCCGCAGGCCTCGCCGAGCAGGCGGCGCGGCTGCGCCTCGGCCGGCCCGAGAACCCCGCGACGACCACGGGTCCGCTCATCTCGCGGCAGCACCGCGAGAAGGTGCTCTCGTACTTCGAGCTCGCACGGCAGGAGGGCGCCACGGTGCTCGCCGGCGGCGGCATCCCCGACCTCGGCGACGGGCTCGACGCCGGCTTCTGGATCGAGCCGACCCTGCTCACCGGCCTCGACAACACGCACCGCACCGTGCGCGAGGAGATCTTCGGGCCCGTCGCCGCACTCATCCCGTTCGACTCCGAGGAGGAGGCGATCGCGCTCGCGAACGACACCGACTACGGCCTCGCCGCCGTCACCTGGACCCGCGACCTCACCCGCGGGCACCGCGTCGCCCAGCGCATGCGCGTGGGCATGTCGTGGGTCAACACCTGGTACCTGCGCGACCTGCGCAGCCCCTTCGGCGGCGTCGGCCTCTCGGGCATCGGCCGCGAGGGCGGGCACCACTCGCTCGGGTTCTACACCGAGCCGGCGAACGTGTGCGTGCAGCTGTGAGCGGCCAGACCTCACCGGCCTGGCCGGGCGAATGGCCCGAGGCGGATGCCGCGTCCTCGACCACGCCGCCCGCCGTGCGGGCCGCCGCCGAGCGCCTGCGGTCCGCCGCGACATCCGGAACCCCGTGCGAGCCCGTGCGCGACCTCATCGGCGACGCCGACCTCGACGCCGCATACGCCGTGCAGTCGCTCGGCATCGAGCGGCGCCTCGTCGACGGCCGGCGCATCGTCGGCCGCAAGATCGGCCTCACCTCGCCCGCGGTGCAGGCCCAGTTCGGCGTCTTCACGCCCGACTACGGCGTGCTGCTCGACGACATGATCGTGGGCGACCGCGAGCCGCTCGACCTCTCGCGCTTCCTGCAGCCCCGCGTCGAGGCCGAGGTGGCCTTCGTGCTCGGCCGCGACCTCGACTCCCCCACCACGCATGTCGCCGACGTGATCCGCGCGACCGACTTCGTGCTGCCCGCGATCGAGGTCGTCGACTCCCGCATCGCCGGCTGGGACATCCGCATCACCGACACCATCGCCGACAACGCCTCGAGCGGTGCCGTCGTGCTCGGCACCACACCGCGATCGCTCGACGGCCTCGACCTCACGGCCGTGGGCATGAGCCTCGACCATGACGGAGAGACGGTCTCGACCGGATCGGGCGCGGCCTGCCTCGGCAGCCCCGTCATCGCGGTGGCCTGGCTCGCGAGGGCGGTCGCCAGGCACGGCCGCCCGCTGCGGGCCGGCGAGGTGATCCTCTCCGGCGCCCTCGGCCCCATGTCGGCGGCGGGCGCCGGCGTGTACCGCGCCCGCCTCGACGGCCTCGGCGAGGTGCACGCCGACTTCACCGGCGCCCTGAGCCGCCCCCTCACCGAAGGAGCCGCAGCATGAGCGTCGGCATCGCCATCATCGGCTCCGGCAACATCGGCACCGACCTGCTGATCAAGGTCAAGCGGCTCTCGAGCACGCTCCGCGTCGTCGCCATGGTCGGCATCGACGAGCACTCCGACGGCCTCGCCCGCGCGCGGCGCCTCGGTGTCGCGACGACCCACGAGGGCGTCGACGGCCTCCTGCGCATGCCCGAGTTCGCCGACGTCGAGCTCGTCTTCGACGCGACCTCGGCCGGAGCGCACGCCCGCAACGACGCCCTCGTGCGCGACAGCGGCCGCATCATGGTCGATCTCACGCCGGCCGCGATCGGGCCGTACGTCGTGCCCGTCGTCAACCTCGAGGAGCACCTCGGCGCCACGAACGTGAACATGGTCACCTGCGGCGGCCAGGCCACCGTGCCGATGGTCGCGGCCGTCTCCCGCGTCGCCCCCGTCGCCTACGCCGAGATCGTCGCCTCGATCGCCTCGAAGTCGGCAGGCCCCGGCACCAGGGCGAACATCGACGAGTTCACCGAGACCACGTCGCGGGCGATCGAGCGCATCGGCGGCGCCGACCACGGCAAGGCGATCATCGTGCTGAACCCCGCCGACCCGCCGCTCATCATGCGCGACACGGTGTTCTGCCTCGTCGACGGCGAGCCGGGCGACCTCGACCACGACGCCGTGCGCGAGTCGGTCGACGCGATGGTCGCCGACGTGCAGGGCTACGTCGGCGGGTACCGCCTCAAGCAGCAGGTGCAGTTCGACGCCGTCGACGAGGCCTACGTCCCGGCGCTGGATCGGCCGTTCCGCGGCACGCAGGTCACCGTCCTCCTCGAGGTCGCCGGCGCCGGTCACTCCCTTCCCGAGTACGCGGGCAACCTCGACATCATGACGAGCGCGGCGCTGCGCACCGCCGAGCGCCTCGTCGCCGACCGAACGGGAGCCACGGCATGACCGCCACGACCGCCACGACCGCACAGCCGGCACCGCCCGCACCGCGCGTCTACGTGCAGGACGTCACCCTGCGCGACGGCATGCACGCCGTCGCCCACCGCTACTCGGTCGAGCAGGTGCGCGACATCGCGGCCGCGCTGGAGGCCGCGGGCGTGGACGCCATCGAGGTCGCCCACGGCGACGGGCTCGGCGGATCGAGCGTCGCCTACGGGCACGGTGCGAGCACCGACGAGCGCTGGATCGAGGCCGCGGCATCCGTGCTCGAGCGGGCGAAGCTGACGACGCTCATCCTCCCGGGCATCGGCACGATCGACCACCTCGCCCGCGCCCGCGACCTCGGCGTGCAGAGCGTGCGGGTCGCGACGCACTGCACCGAGGCCGACGTCGCCGCCCAGCACATCGGCTGGGCGCGCGATCACGGCATGGATGTCTCGGGCTTCCTCATGATGAGCCACCTCAACGACCCGCGCGGCCTCGCCGAGCAGGCGAAGCTCATGGAGTCGTACGGCGCGCACTGCGTCTACGTCACCGACTCGGGCGGGCGCCTGACCATGCACGACGTGGCCGAGCGCATCGACGCCTTCCGCGACGCGCTCGACCCCGAGACGCAGATCGGCATCCACGCCCACGAGAACCTCTCACTGAGCGTCGCGAACAGCATCACGGCCGTCGAGCACGGCGCCTTCCGCGTCGATGCCTCGCTCGCCGGACAGGGCGCCGGAGCGGGCAACACGCCGATCGAGGCGTTCGTCGCCGTCGCGAACCTGCTCGGGTGGGAGCACGGCTGCGACCTGTTCGCCCTGCAGGACGCCGCGGAGGAGCTCATCCGCCCGCTGCAGCGACGACCGGTCCGGGTCGACCGCGAGACGCTCACGCTCGGCTACGCGGGCGTCTACTCGAGCTTCCTGCTCCACGCCGAGCGCGCCGCCGAACGCCATGGGCTCGATGCCCGCGACATCCTCATCGAGCTGGGGCGTCGGCGCATGGTCGGCGGCCAGGAGGACATGATCGTCGACGTGGCCCTCGACCTCGTCGCCGCGCGCGATGCCGCCCGCGAGGCCGCGCTGGAGCCCGTGCGATGACGGGCACCACGGCCCGCACCGCGCCCCGCGACGGCCTCACGGCACTGGCGGAGGCCCTCGACGCCGCCCAGCTGCACGGCGCACCCGTCGCGCAATCGGGCGCGGCCATGACCTTGGCCGAGGCATACTCGGTTCAGCACCTGCTCGTCGAGCGCCGCACCTCCCGCGGCGACCGGATCTCGGGGGTCAAGCTGGGCTTCACGAGTCGGGCGAAGGCGATCCAGATGGGCGTCGACGACGTCATCATCGGTTCGGTGACCGAGCGGATGCGCGTCGAGGACGGCGGCCTGCTCGAGGCGGGCGGGTTCATCCATCCGCGCATCGAACCCGAGCTGGCCTACCTCATCGGCTCCGACCTGCCGGCGGACGCCGACGACGCCGCGCTCCGCCTGGCCGTCGTCGGGGTCGCGCCCGCCCTCGAGATCATCGATTCCCGCTACCTCGACTTCCGGTTCGACCTCGAAGACGTCGTCGCCGACAACACCTCGGCCGCCGCCTACGTGATCGGCCCATGGACGGATGCCGCCACGGCCGGCGACCTCGGCAACCGGGGCGTCCGCCTCGAGGTCGACGGGCGCCTCTGCGCCACCGGGTCGACCGCGGCGATCCTCGGTCACCCCGATCGGGCCCTCGCCACGGCGCTGCGGATGTCGCGAGCCCACGGCTTCGAGCTCCGCGCGGGCATGGTGCTGCTCGCCGGGGCCGCGACCGCGGCGGTGCCGCTGCCGCACGGCGCCCACGTCGCGGCATCCGTCACGGGACTCGGGAGCGTCTCGATGCGATTCGGCGGCGGGCATGAATAAAGCGACGCAGGCCGGGAACCGCGCCATCACGGTCGAGGGCAAGGCGACGCCGCGCGGCCGGTTCCCGCACGTGAAGGTCGCGGGCGACCTGATCTACGTCTCGGGCACCAGCAGCCGGCGCGCGGACAACACGTTCGAGGGTGCCGAGGTCGACGAGTTCGGTGCCACGACCCTCGACATCGCGGTGCAGACGCGCGCGGTGCTCGAGAACATCCGGGCCGTGCTCGCGGCGGCCGGTGCGAGCCTCGACGACCTCGTGCAGGCGACGACCTTCCTCGTGAGCATGAACGACTTCGCCGGCTACAACGCGGTCTGGGGCGAGTACTTCGACGAGACGGGCCCGGCGCGCACGACGGTCGCCGTGCACCAGTTGCCGCATCCGCTGCTGCTCATCGAGATCCAGGCCGTCGCCCGACGGGACCCGAACGCCGTCACGAACGTCAGCACCACCACCACCAAGGAGGAATCATGACCACCATCCCACCCGTGATCGACTTCCCGGCCTGGATCCGCGAGCACGAGCACCTGCTGAAGCCGCCCGTGAACAACAAGGCGGCCTGGGCGCCGATGGGCGACTTCATCGTGCAGGTCGTCGGCGGCCCGAACCAGCGCACCGACTTCCACTTCGACCCGTATGAGGAGTGGTTCTACCAGTACCGCGGCAACATGCACGTGAACATCCAGACCGAGGACGGCCCGCAGCGCATCGACATCCGCGAGGGCGAGATGTGGCTGCTGCCCGGCAACGTGTTCCACTCCCCCCAGCGCCCCGAGGCCGGCTCGATCGGCATCGTCATCGAGCGCATCCGCGAGGAGGGCACGCTCGAGAAGTTCGCCTGGTTCTGCCCGAACTGCAACACGAAGGTGCACGAGGTCGAGCTGCAGGTCCGCGACATCGTCGAGGACCTCCCGCCCGTGTTCCGCGACTTCTACGAGAGCGAAGCGGGACGAACCTGCCCGAACTGCGGCGAAGTCCACCCCGGCAAGGGCTGAACCGGGTGGGCACGATCGACATCCACACGCATGCCGTGCCCAAGGGCTGGCCCGACCTGTCGACGCAGGTCGGGCCGGGCTCCTGGCCGTGGCTCCGCGTGGACTCCGAGCGCGAGGCCATGATCATGGTCGGCTCGGGCGAATTCCGCCGCATCGACGAGAGCTGCTGGGACGCCGAGACCCGCCTCGCCGAGATGGACGCCGACGACGTCGACATCCAGGTCGTCTCGCCGACGCCGGTGTTCTTCTCCTACGAGAAGCCCGGCGACCAGGCGGCCAAGGTGGCACGCATCTTCAACGACCTCACGCTCGAGCTCTGCGCCCCCGCACCCGATCGGCTGCTGCCCTTCGCGCAGGTGCCCCTGCAGGACACGGATGCCGCGTGCGCCGAGCTCGACCGCGCGATCGCCGCCGGGCACCGCGGCGTCGAGATCGGCAACCACGTCGGCGACCGCGACCTCGATCACGAGGGCATCGTCACGTTCCTGCAGCACTGCGCGGATCGCGGGGTGCCGGTGCTCGTGCACCCGTGGGACATGCCGGGCTCCCCCCGACTCGACCGGTGGATGGCCCGCTGGCTCACGGGTATGCCCGCGGAGACGCACCTGTCGATCATCGCGATGATCCTCGGCGGCGTCTTCGACCGGGTGCCGTCGTCGCTCCGCATCGGCTTCGCGCACGGCGGCGGTTCGTTCGCGTTCTGGCTCGGCCGATTCGAGAACGCGTGGCACCGCCGGCCCGACCTGGTCGGCGTCAGCGAGCTGCCGCCGTCGGGCTACCTCGACCGCTTCAGCGTCGACTCGGTCGTGTTCGACCCCGCGGCGCTGCGCCTGCTCGTCGACACCCTCGGCGCCGAGCAGGTGATGCTCGGCAGCGACTACCCCTACCCGCTCGGCGAACGGCCCGTCGGCGCCGTGATCGAGCGCGCCGACTTCCTCACCGACGAGCAGAAGGCGGCCATCCGCCACGGCAACGCCCGGCGCTTCCTGGCGCTCTGACCACCTCCCCCGAGCTGAGAAGGACCGACTCCGCCATGAGCATCGCCCCCTCCATCCCCCACGTGATCGACCGTGCGACCTGCACGGCCCTCGACGCCGCCGACCCGCTCGCCGGGTATCGCGACCTGTTCGACCTCCCCGACGGGGTCGTCTACCTCGACGGCAACTCGCTCGGCGCCCTTCCGCGTGCGACGGCGGCGCACGTGCAGCGCGTGATCGCCGAGGAGTGGGGCACCGGGCTGATCCGCAGCTGGAACGACGCCGGCTGGTTCACGAAGCCGCTCGACCTCGGCGATCGCATCGCCCCGTTGATCGGCGCCTCCGCCGGCGAGGTGGTGCTCGGCGACTCGACGTCGTCGAGCCTGTTCCAGGTGGCGGTGGCGGCAGCGCGGTTGCGGCCGGAGCGCCGGGTGATCGTGTCGGAGCGCGGCAACTTCCCGACCGACCTCTACGTGCTCGAGTCGGTGCAGGAGCTGCTCGGCGGGCCAGGCCGGCCGCTCGAGCGCCGGCTGATCGACGACGACGACCCGACCCTCGATGACGTGCTCGACGGGCACGTCGCGGTCGTCGTGCTCACCCACGTGAACTACCGCACGGGGCGCATGTACGACATGGCTGACGTGACGCGTCGCGTGCACGAGGCCGGCGCGATCATGGTGTGGGACCTCTGCCACAGCGTCGGGGCCGTGCCCGTGGATCTCAACGGCGCCGGCGCGGACTTCGCGATCGGCTGCACCTACAAGTACCTCAACGGCGGCCCGGGCTCGCCGTCGTTCCTCTGGGTCGCCGGGCGGCACCAGGCCTCGGCTCAGCCGGCGATCACCGGCTGGCACGGGCACGCGAGGCCGTTCGACTTCGACGTCGAGTACGCCCCTGCCCCCGGCATCACCCGGTTCCGCGTCGGCACGCCGCAGCTGCTCGCGCTGGCCGGGCTCGAGGCCAGCCTGGACATCTGGGGCGGGGTCGACCTCGAGCAACTCAGGGAGAAGAGCCTCCGCCTCACCGAGCTGTTCATCTCGCTCGTCGACTCACGGCTGGCCCGGTGGGGCGTCGAGGTCGTCACCCCTCGGCAGTCGGCTCGACGTGGCAGCCAGGTCGCGCTGCGCGCGGGTGTCGCCGACGGGTACTCGGTCATGCAGGCGCTCATCGAGCGCGGGGTCATCGGCGACTTCCGCGCACCCGACCTGATGCGCTTCGGCTTCACCCCGCTCTACGTCTCGCACGCCGATGCGTGGGACGCCGTCGCCGCGCTCGAGGACATCCTCACGACCGAGACCTGGCGCGAGCCGCGCTTCGCACGCCGCGGCACCGTGACCTGAGAGGCCCGGCGGGTCGGTCGGCGCATCGATCGACCCGCCGGTCGGCACCGCCCGGTCGGCACCGCCCGGTCGGCACCGCCCGGCCGACCGCACAAGGCCCGCCTGTACACTCGAGGCTGCATGTTCGACACCGCGTACATGCCGAGCGGAGGGTGGTCACGGTGCAGCCGACGGTGCAGACCCTGCTCGACCGCCCAGAGCTCGCGCTCGGACTGCTGACGCCGGCGGCCGCGCTGCCCGCCGATGCACTCACCGCTCCGGTGGTCTGGGCGCACAGCTCCGACCTCGCCGATCCAGCCCCGTTCCTCGACGCGGGCCAGGTGCTGCTCACGACGGGCACCCAGTTCGACCTCGACGAGGCGCGAGCGGATGCCGCGGGCTTCGCGCTCACGTACGTGCAGCGCCTCCGCGACCGCGGCGTCGCCGCACTCGGCTTCGGCACCGAGGTGATCCGCGACGGCACGCCGGCGGCCCTCGTCGACGCCTGCCTCGAGCTCGGCCTGCCGCTCTTCGAGGTGCCCTACCGGGTGCCGTTCATCGCCATCGCCAAGCTCGTGGCCGACCTGCTCGCCGAAGACGAGTACGCGCGGCAGGCCTGGGCGCTCTCCGCCCAGCGTGCGATCTCGCGTGCCGCCCTGCGACCCGACGGCCTCACCGCGACGCTCGCCGAGCTCTCGAAGCGGCTCGGAACCTGGGTCGGGCTCGTCGATGCGACGGGGGCGCTCGACCGCGAGTCGCCGGAGGGCGCGCTCGGCCAGCCCCGCCTCGGCGAGGTCGTCGGCGAGGCGCGTTCGATGCTGCGCCGCGGGCAGCGGGCGAGCCGCACCGTGCTCGTCGGCGAGTCCACCGACGCCCCCCAGCGCATCACCATGCAGACGTTGGGTTCGGGCGGCGCGCTGCGCGGCGTGCTCGCCGTCGGCGACTCCCCCGAGCTCGACCAGGCCGGCCGCGAGGTCGTCACCGCCGTGATCGCGCTCGCCGGGCTCTCGCTCGAGCAGAACCGCGACCTCGACCGCGCCAGGGGGCACCTGCGCACGGGCCTGCTGCGCAGCCTGCTCGCGGGCGACAGCTCCCTGGCCGAACAGGTCTCCTCCGAGATGTGGGGTCCGCTGCCCGAAGGGCCCGTGCGCGTCGCCGTGACGGATGCCGCGGTGCACGCGCTCGACCGCATGACCGAGCTGCTCGAGCTGCGCGTCGACGAGCGCGGCGGGCGCCTCTTCTTCGCCCGCGACGGCGGGGTGGTCGTGCTCGTGCTCGAGGCCGCGGATTCCGCGATCGCCGACGAGCTCTGCTCCGAGTTCGACCTTCCGGTCGGCGTGTCCGACGCGATGCCGATCGAGAGCCTCGCGGCCGCGCACGAACAGGCCGTCCGCGCGCTCGAGCGCGCCCGGGAGTCCGGCGGCCGCGATACTCCCGCCCGCGTCGTCGCGTTCGACGAGATCAGCCGTCAGGGCGTGCTGGCGTTCCTCGCCAGGACGGATGCCAGGGCGGTCGCGGTCGCGACGCTCGCGCCGCTCGTGCAGCACGACGCGGCATCCGGCACCTCCCTCGTCGAGACCGTGCGCACGTGGCTCGAGCACGGCGGGCAGTTCGATGCGACCGCGCAGCAGCTCGGCGTGCACCGCCATACGGTGCGCAGCCGCATCGCACTCGCCGAGCGCCTGCTCGAGCGCGACCTCTCGGGGTTCCACGCGCGGGCCGACCTCTGGGCCGCGCTGCTCGCGGTGCAGTAGGCGCCGACCCGCGGCATCCGCTCGCCCGAGGTCGGCGGTGCGCCCGGCTCGAGGTCAGCCGCGCTGCGCGGCGATCAGGTCGCGGAACCAGTCGAACGAGTCCTTGCGGGTGCGCTCACCCGTGTCGAGGTCGAGGTGCACGAGCCCGAAGCGCTGCGTGTAGCCGTCGGCCCACTCGAAGTTGTCGATGAGCGACCAGACGAGGTATCCGCGCACGTCGACGCCGCGCTCGATCGCGTCGTGCACCGCGCGGATGTGCCCGTCGAGGTAGGCGATGCGCTCGGGGTCGTGCACGCGGCGGCCGCCGTCGTCCCCTTCGACGACCTCGTCGGGGTACGAGGCGCCGTTCTCGGTGATCACGATCGGCGGCAGTGCGTCGCCGTGCTCCTCGCGCAGCGAGACGAGCACCTCGGTGAGCGCCTCCGGCACGACGGGCCAGCCGAAGCCGGTCACGGGCACGCCCTCGATCTCGACCGGCTCGAACGGCAGGCCCGCGGCGGCGAACTCCGAGTCGGCGGATGCCGCGGCGACCCTGGTGGGGTTGTAGAAGTTCACGCCGTAGAAGTCGATGGGCGCGGCGATGAGCTCCAGGTCGCCGTCCTCGAGCCCCGGCATGCGGTCGAGGCCGAGCCCCGACAGGTCGGGATAGCGCCCGGCGAGCACGGGGTCGGCGAAGATCCGGTTGTAGATCGCGTCGAACGCGCCGGCGGCGAGGTGATCGGCGGGGTCGTCGCTCGCCGGCA
The DNA here is from genome assembly GCF_040547485.1 of Agromyces sp. PvR057. Taxonomy (NCBI): domain Bacteria; kingdom Bacillati; phylum Actinomycetota; class Actinomycetes; order Micrococcales; family Microbacteriaceae; genus Agromyces; species Agromyces sp. PvR057. The sequence continues at coordinate 341,103 of NZ_JBEPPT010000001.1, read as the reverse complement.
CGACGTGGGTGTGGTTGTTGACGATGCCGACCTCGGCGTCGCCGGCCGCCCGGATCACCCGGGTCGCCAGGCCGTGCGCGAGCAGCTGGTGGTGCGCGGTCGGCAGCGCGGCCATCATGAGCGTGCGCCCGGGGGCGAGCGTGCCGAGCGCGTACCCCTGCAGGGTCGTCATCGCGGGCTCGTTGAGCGTGATCCACTGCCCGACGCGATCGCCGAGGCCATCGACCACGAGGGCGGCGTAGTCCGCGAACCGGGCCGCGGTGTCGCGGGCGAGCCATCCGCCGGCCTCCTCGAGCGGTTGCGGCAGGTCCCAGTGGTACAGCGTCGGCAGCGGGCGGATGCCGGCCTCGAGCAGCGCGTCGACGACGCGGGCGTAGTGGTCGAGGCCCGCGGCGTGCGCGGTCCCGGCGCCCTCCGGCTGCACGCGCGGCCAGGCGATCGAGAACCGGTAGTCGTCGACGCCGAGTTCGGCGAGCAGGGCGAGGTCGTCGCGCCACCGCACGTAGCTGTCGGCCGCGACGTCGGCGTTCGAGCCGTCGAGCACGAGGCCGAGCGTTCGCGTGAAGACGTCCCAGATCGAGTCGCCGCGACCGTCGGCGCGGGTGGAGCCCTCGACCTGGAAGGCGGCGGTCGCCGCGCCCCATCGGAAACCGCTCGGGAACCGGGGCATACGTGCATCGACCAATGGGTACCTCACCGTCGAAGGAAGCCGTCACCGAGTGGGTCAGATGACCCACTCGGTGCCAACCCTATCGCTGCGACCGACCGACGCGCCACGGAAAGGTAGCGTGGTGCGCATGTTCCACTCCTATGCGGCCATCGGCGACAGCTTCACCGAAGGCGTCGGCGACGAGCGGCCCGACGGCAGCGTGCGCGGCTGGGCCGACTTCGTCGCCATGGGCCTCGCCATCGCGGCACGCGAGCCGATCGGCTACGCGAACCTCGCGATCCGCGGGCGCAAGCTCGGTCCGATCATCGACGAGCAGCTCGAGGCGGCCATCGCCCTGAAGCCCGAACTGCTGAGCTTCAACGGCGGCGGCAACGACATGCTGCGGCCGCGCATGGACGAGCAGGTCACCGCCGACCGCTTCCGCCAGGCGATCCACCGCATCCGCGACGAGGGCATCCACGTGCTCATGCTGAGCGGCGCGAACCCCACCGAGCACCTCCCCCTCGGCAAGGTGTTCGACGCGCGCGGTGCCCGGCTGACCACCGCCCTCGTCGACCTCGCCGACGTGCCCGGCGTCACGTTCGTCGACAACTTCAACGACCGCGGCCTGCGTGACATCCGCTACTGGTCGGCCGACAAGCTGCACCTGAACTCGCTCGGGCACGCGCGCGTCGCGAGCAACGTGCTCACCGCGATCGGCGTGCCCGTGCCGGAGGAGTGGGGCGTCGCCGAGGTCGCCGCCGCCCCTGCGGGCGCGCGCAGCCGCAACACGGCCGCCTACTACCGCGAGTTCGTGCTGCCGTGGATCGGCCGACGACTCACCGGCCGTTCGTCGGGCGACGGGCGCGCAGCCAAGCGCGCAACGCTGGAGCCCCTGACGCCCGACTCCGCCCACTGAGCGGTCAGGAGCCCTCGCGCACCGCCTGCACGAACCCGGCCACGTGCTCGCGCAGCGCCTCGACGCGCTGCAGCCTGGCTGCCTCGACGTCGAACCCGATGTAGGCCATCGACGGCAGGCGGCGCACGTTGCGGGAGCATTCGAAGCCCGCGCAGGCGAGCGTGCCGACCGTGTCGCCGTTGCGACCGGACGCCCCCGCGCGCTTGGCCGTGTACATCACGACGTCGTTCGGCAGCGTGACGTCCTCGCACCACGAGCACTGCGGCCGCGTGCGGATGCGGCCGTCGGCCTCGCGCAGCATGACGCCGACGAGGCGGTCGTCGATGTCGACGACGACGTAGCCGACCTTCGGCAGCTTCGGGTCGCGCCAGCCGAGGAAGTCGAAGGCGTCCCAGTGCAGGGTCGCGAAGTCGGTCGGCAGCGTCACCGCGGCGCGTTCGCGCTGCGAGACGTTGATGAATGAGGCGCGGATGCGCGCGCCGTCGATGGGCAGCATGATGATGAGTCCTTCGTCGTGCCGGGTCGCTCGTGCGAGCCGACGTGATGGTTCGGTTCCGGGTGGAGATGCCCCGAGCAGCGAGTGCGTCTCAGGGAGACGATCGCGCCGAGGCGCGCGCGATCACGGGCGCGTCGGCCCTCTCCTGTCGGCATCGAGAACGCCGACGACCTCCTGACGCCCGACGGGCATGGGGAACGGAACGGTCTGACTCACAAGCGCCGAGTGTACACAGCGGTCCTGAGCGCTCGGGGTGGGCTACCTGCGCGTCGACCACTCGAGCTCGGTCGAATCCGTCGTCCACGCGAACTCCACGCCGTCTCCCGGCCCCACCCCGACCGGTCGGACCAGGTCGTACAGCTGCTCGTACCTCACGACCTGGCGGATGCCGGCGCGGGCGAACTCCGCCTCGGTCACGCACGTGATGCCCGCCCCGTTCCAGTTCTCGCGCTGGAGCGCCATGCAGACGTCGTCCCGATCGCGGAACACCCAGGCGTCGTACCCCACCTCGGAGCCGATGAACCGCACCGAGGCGAGCGCCTCGGGGGCCAGGATGTCGTCCTGCCCCGGAATCAGGGCCTGCGACGGATCGGGCGCTCGGTCGAAGACCTCGAGGCCCCTCGGAGGCTCCGCGAGCTCTCGCAGCGGACCGAGCACGGCGACCACGGCGATGACGGCGGCCACCGCGACCATGACCAGGGCCCGGCGACGTGTGCCGCGCGGAGCGCCGGGCGCGCGGGCATCCTGCTCGACCTGCTCGACCTGCTCGACGACCGCGAGCCATCCTGCCCTCCGCCCCTCGTCGGTCGGCGAGGCGATCAGCGCCGCCGGCGCCTCGTGCGATCCGCCCATGGCAACCGCACGCCGGAGCTCGGCCTCCACCGCCTCGAGCTCCGAAGCGGCCTCACCCAGGTGCCCTCCGGGCGTGCCGTAGACGATGCGACGGAGGGCGGCCGCCCGGGCCTCGAGCTCGGATCGTTCGGGAGACGCCATCGTCATCCTTCCCCTGCGGCTCAGTCGGTCGCGACCACGTTCGCGACGAAGGCGCGGGTGCGCCTGGCGAGGCCCTCGATGCGTTCGAGTTCGCGCAGGCTCGGCAGGACCTCGGACGGCGCCGCGGGCCAGCCGAGGCGCACGGTCTCCTGGCAGGCGAGGTCGCTGCACATGTAGACGCCGACGCTGTCGCCGCGCTCGCCGGCATCGCCCGCCTTGCGCGCCGAGACCATCGCGACCTGGTCGGCCGGCTGCTGCGTGTGGCAGAGGGTGCAGATCGCCGCGCGATGGTGCGATCCGCCCGGCGACGGTGCGCGCAGCACGACGCCGACCGGCGCGCCGTCGAGCTCGGTCACGAGGTAGCCGCGCCCGCTGATGCGGGGGTCGCGCCAGGCGAAGGCGTCGAAGTGCGCCCACTCCGTCACGAAGAACGACACCGGCAACGACAGTTGCGCGAGCTCCGCAGCGGAGGCGTTGCGCAACGCGCCGCGCACCTCGGCCTCGGTCAGCGCCTGCATCCGTCTCCCCCGTGAACGTCTCGTGTTCGTCGAACCCGTCCAGTCTACGAAGGCCGGCGGCGGGCGGGGCCAGAACAGCCGAGCAGTCGAGCGCGGATCAGCCGATCGTGGCCACGACCTCCTGCACGCGGGTGCGCAGCGTCTCCGAGATGGGCGACGAACCCGCTCCGTCGGCCGCCGCATCCTGCCCGGCCTCGCTCGCGATCCACTCGAGGTAGGCGGCGACCAGCTCGCCCTCGTCGGCGTCGACGTAGGTGCGGCACGCGATCACGTAGCTCACGAGCACGAGCGGGTAGGCGCCCGCGGCGTCCGTCGCCCGGTCGATGTCGATCACGAGATCGTCGTCGGCACGGCCGGGCTGCATGGGCGAGACGTCGAGGATCGCCGCGGCCGCCTCGGGCGACGGGGTGACGAACGCGTCGCCCACCGCGAGCTGCGCGACGCCCAGGCCTGCGGCCCGGGAGGCGTCGAGGTAGCCGATGACGTCGACGCCGTCGCGGATCACCGAGGCGATGCCCGAGCTGCCCTGCGCCGCCTCGCCCTCGTACGGGAACGTGCCCGACGGCTCGTTCGGCCATTCGGCCGGCGCGGCCTCGTGCAGGTAGTCGGTGAAGTTCTCGGTCGTGCCGGAGTCGTCCGAACGGTGCACGGCCGTGATGCGCGAGTCGGGCAGCGCGGCATCGGGGTTCAGCGCGACGAGCGCCGGGTCGTTCCAGCGGTCGATGTCGCCGCTGAAGATCCGGGCGACGGATGCCGCGTCGAGGCGGAGCTCGTCGACGCCGGTGACGTTGAACGCGAGCGCGATCGGCGAGACGTAGAGCGGCAGGTCGACGGCCCCCGCGCCGTCGACGCAGCGGCCGACGTCGCCGGTCGTCTGGTCGGGCTCGAGCGCCGCGTCGCTGCCCGCCCACGCGACCGCGCCGACGAGGAACTGGTCGCGGCCCGCACCCGACCCGGCGGGGTCGTAGTTGACCGTGGCGCTGCCGTTCGCGGTCTGGAAGCCGGCGATCCAGACCTCCTGCGCCGCGGCCTGCGCCGACGACCCGGCGCCGTCGATCGTGCCGGCGAGGGCGCTGGGCTGCTGGTCCTGCTCGTTCACGGCGCAGCCGCTCAACAGGGCGAGGGCGACGAACGCGCCGAGCCCCCCGGTGATCCTCGCCCAACGCATACCGCCATCGTATTGACGCTGCGTCGCGAAGGCGCGGTCGCGCGCCGGTGCGCTGCGCCTCAGTCGAACGACGCGCGCGGCCGATCGTCGGTGACCGGACACCAGCCGTCGGGCGTGCGCGAGTACTCGTGCGACGGGCCGTCGGCGACGAGCAGGCCGAGCGCGGCGACGAAGCGGTCGACGTCGTCGAGGGTGGATCCGGCGCCGAGGCTCGCCCTGAGCCCGTTCGAGCGGGAGGAGACCCGGTCGAAGAAGGGATGCGCGCAGAAGCGGCCGGCGCGCACCGAGATGCCGTGCTCTGCGCCGAGCGCCGCGGCGACGAGGCCGACGGATCCGCGTTCGAGTTCGACGGTCGCGATGGCGAGCCGGTCGGTCGCGTCGTCGAATCCTCGGATGACGCGCACGCCGGGCAGCGACGAGAGGCCGGCGTGCAGGCGGGCCGTGAGGCGCGCCTCGTGGGCCTCGCGCTCGGCGTCGCCGAGGCGTTCGAGCTCGACGAGGGCACGGGCGAGGGCCGCGATGCCGACGACGTTCGGGGTGCCGGCCTCGTGGCGGTCGGGGCCGCTCTTCCATTCGACACGCTCGACGGCGACGTTCTCGACGGCGCCACCGCCCGCGAGGAACGGCGGTGCCGCGTCGAGCCAGTCGGCACGGCCGATGAGCGCGCCCGCGCCGAAGGGCGCGTACGCCTTGTGGCCCGAGAACGCGACGAAGTCGAGGTCGGATGCGGCGAGGTCGACGCGTCGGTGCGGCAGCAGCTGGGCGGCGTCGACGGCGATGCGGGCGCCGTGCGCGTGCGCGATGCGGGCGAGGTCGGCGATCGGCAGCACCTCGCCCGTGACGTTCGAGGCGCCGGTCACCGAGAGCAGCGCGGCCGGGCGCGAGGCGAGCTCGCCCTCGAGCGCGACGAGCGTCTCGGCGATGCTCTGGCGGGCCACGACGACGCGGCGGCTGCGCCACGGGAGCAGGTTCGCGTGGTGCTCGATGTCGAGCACCACGGTGTCGCCGGGCACGGCGGTCGCGAGCAGGTTCAGCGCCTCGGTCGTGTTGCGGGTGAAGACGACGAGGTCGCCGTCGCGGGCGCCGACGTGGCGGGCGACGCTCACGCGGGCGTCCTCGACGAGGGCGGTCGCCGCCTGCGACGGGTAGCCGCTGCCGCGGTGCACGCTCGAGTAGTAGGGCAGCACGCGCGCGACGTGGGCTGCGACCGCCTGCAGTGCGGGGGCGGATGCCGCGACGTCGAGGTTCACGTGCCGCACCGTCGCTCCGCCGAGCACGGGCACCTCGAGGCCGGCGTCGGTCAGCTGTGCGAGCGGTGAGGCGCCGGCGGGGATCCGGCCGCCCGCGGCATCCGAGCGCACCGATCGCACGTCGGCGCGTGCTGCGGTGTCGATCACGGATGCTCCATTCGCGGGGTCAGGCGTCGAACCTACGACCGAGGCGGGCGGCGCGACAACCGATGCCCGTCGCACGTGGTCACGGGGTGCAACATTCGGTCACGAATGTCCGTGGCGCCGGCTGGATGCGGCGCCGGAGCGCCTCCTCGACCGGCGGAGGTACGGGCCTCAGATGTGGGCGCCCGCGTAGAGCGGGTACGCGAAGCTGCTCTCGGGCCGCGCGAGCCCGAGGTGCTCGCGCAGCGTCTCGCCCTCGTAGGCCGGCGGCAGCACGCCGCGGCGCACGAGCTCGGGCGCGACGAGCGTGGTGAACGCCTCGAACTGCGAGGGCTGCACGGCCGAGAGCACGTTGAACCCGTCGACGGCTCCGGCCTCGCCCCAGGTCTCGAACTCGCCCGCGATGTCGGCGGCCGTGCCCACGATGATCGGGGCGTTCACGGCCGCTGCGACCACCAGGTGCCGCAGCGTCGGCGGGCGCGTGCCCCCCGGCGTGCGGCCCGTGCGCTCGGCGACGATCTCGACGAGCTGCTGGCCCGCGGCGCCGAAGCGCTCCGCGATCGCCGTGGTCACGGCGAGATCGGGCGAGCAGCCCGTGAGGTCGGTGCCGACGAGCGGCGACAGGCTCGCGAGCGACCGCGAGGCCGGGAACCCCGCCGGCGGACCGTCGGGCCAGTCCTCCACGAGCTGCATGAGCTCGGAGAGCTCGTCGGCGAGCTGCTGCGCGTCGGCGCGCGTCTCGCCGACGATCGGCAGCACGGGCGCGATGACCTTCAGCGTGCGGTCGTCGCGGCCGGATTCGAACGCGAGGGCGCGCAACTCCTCGCGCACCGAGACCGCGTGGGCCAGGTCGTTCGCGGCGACGAGCGCCAGGTCGGCGCTCTGCGCGGCGATGAGCTGCGACCGCGGCGACGCCCCGGACCGCACGATCGGCAGGTGCCCCTGCACGGGGCGGAGCACGTTCAACGGGCCGGCGGAGCGCACGTGCTCGCCGCGGAACGCGGTCTCGTGCAGGCTGCCAGGGGCGAGGAATCGGCCCGACGCGGCATCCGCCACGATCGCGTCGTCGTCGAAGGAGTCCCAGAGCCGGCGCAGCACGGCCTCGAACTCGACCGCCCGCTCGTAGCGGGTCGGATTCACCAGGTCGAAGTCGACCCCGTGGTTCGCGGCAGCGCGCGGATCGACCGAGGTCACGAGGTTGAGCCCGGCACGACCGCCGGAGAGCAGGTCGATCGAGGCCGTCGCCCGCGCGACCGTGTACGGGTCGGCGTAGGTGGAGTCGACGGTCGCGATGAGGCCGATGCGGTCGGTCACCGCCGCGAGGTGCGCGATCGTCGAGAGCGGGTCGATGCGGGCGACGAGGTAGGGGTCGTGGTGCTCGAGGTCGTGGCCCGTCGCGAGCCAGTCGCCGAAGAACAGGTAGTCGAGCCGGGCCTCCTCGGCCAGGCGGGCGGTCAGGCGCAGCACGCCGGCGTCGTGTCGCGGATCGCGGTGCGCTCCGGGATAGCGCCAGCCCGACGGGTACGCGCCGATCGCGCGCACCATCGCACCGATGATGAGTCTGGTCATCGTCGTTCCCCTCGTCGCGGTGTCGTGTTCGGCATGGCTCGACGCTAGGTGGAGCGGGCCGGATGTCGCGAGCACCGCCGACGCGGTCGGTAAGGGGGCGACACACACCGTCGCATTGCGCCGCATGACGACACGTCGGACGGCCGAGAACGCGGTCTCGAACCGCCCGAGGTGCTCAGGCGAGGCGCAGGAGTCGTTCCGTGACGCGGGCCGAGAAGGCGAGCGCCTCGACCGGGATGTGCTCGTCGGCCGTGTGGAACTGCCCGAAGACGTCGAACTCGTCGGGCACCCGCAGCGGCACGAAGCCGTATCCCGAGATGCCGAGCCGCGACAGGTGCTTGTTGTCGGTGCTCGCGGGCAGCAGGTACGGCACCACGATCCCGTCGGGGTCGTCGGCCTCGATCGCCTGCTGCATGACCGCGACGATCGGCGCGTCGACGGGCGACGCGATGGGCGGGATCCATCTGCCGACCTCGACCTCGACGTCGGTGCCGACGACGGCGCGCAGCTCGTCGACGAAGGACGCCTCGTGGCCGGGCAGCACGCGCACGTCGAGGCTCGCCGTCGCGACGCCGGGGATGACGTTGGTCTTGGCTCCGGCCTCGAGCACGGTCGGCGACGCCGTGTCGCGGGCACCGGCGCTCACGAGGGACCCCGTGAAGCCGAGCGCGGCGAGCTCGGCCTCGACGTCGGCCGCGGCCTCCGGGAACCCGGCGCCGCGCGCCGCGCCGAAGCGCTCGAGGAACGCCTCGAGCGCGGGCGTGCGCGTGAACGGGAACCGGTGCCCGCCGATCGCGGCGACGGCCTGCGCGATCCGCACCACGGCGTTGTCGGGCGTCGGCCGCGACCCGTGGCCGGGGCGCCCGCGCGCCGTGATGCGCGCCGACCCGACGCCCTTCTCGGCGGTGGCGACGAGGTACGCGCGGCGGTGCCGGCCCGGCTCGCTCGCGGCATCCGACGTCCCTGAACCGCCCGAGGCCGGTGACGGGATCGGCACCGAGAACCCGCCGACCTCGCTGAGCGCCTCGGTGGCGCCCTCGAACAGGTCGGGCCGGTGCTCGACGAGCCACTTCGCACCCCAGGTGCCGCCCGCCTCCTCGTCGGCGAAGAACGCGAAGACGAGGTCGCGCGAGGGCGTGAAGCCCTCCCGGGCGAACGCGCGGGCGACCGCGACGAGCACGCCGGCGAAGTTCTTCATGTCCACCGCGCCGCGCCCGTAGAGCTCGCCGTCGTGGATCTCGGCACCGAACGGCGGATGCCGCCACTCCTGCCCTTCGACCGGCACGACGTCGAGGTGCGCGTGCACCACGAGCGCCCCCCGCTCGGGCTCGCCGCCGTCGGGTGCCGTGCCCCGCAGCCTGGCCACGACGTTGCCGCGGCCCGGCGTGGACTCGATGAGCTCGCTCTCGAGGCCGACCTCGGCGAGCGCCGCCTGCACGAGCCGGGCGGCCCGCGTCTCACCGTCGCCGATGGTGCGCGGGTCGCCCGTGTTGACGCTGTCGATGCGGATCAGCTCGCGGATGTAGTGCAGCGCCTCGCGCTCGAGCAGCGAACCGCCCGCGCGCGCCTCGCCCGCCCGGGTGCCATCCGAAGGTCCGCTCACCGTCCCAGTCAACAGCGTCTCGCCCATCAGTGCTCGTGCAATCCCGAGAGCTTGAACGCGAGCCGCCCGTGCGCGTAGCCGCCGCCGGCGCGGATCGCCGTCGCGACCCAGGCCGACTCGGCGAGCTCGGCCTCGGTGGCCCCGGCCTTCACCGCGTTCTTCGAGTGGGCGTCGATGCAGTACGAGCACTGCGTCGTGACCGACACGGCGAGCGCGATGAGCTCGCGGTACTTCAGCGGGATCTCCCGCCCCTCCGCGGCGAACACCGCGGCGTCGAAGTCGGCGAACGCCTTCAGGATGTCGGGGGTGTGCTCCTTGTAGACCTTGGTGTAGCTGCGGTCGGATGCCTCGTAGTAGCCGGTCACTCGGCTTCCTCCCATGCGCCGACGAGCGAGTCGAGGCGCGAGTCGGCGCCGAGGCTCACGCCGTGCACGGTCGGCAGCGTGCCGAGGATCGAGGTGAGCTCGTGCACGGGGACCTGGTGCACCTGCTCGGCGATGCGGGCCTGCGCCTCGGCGAGCACCTCGTCGCGGGCGTCGGCGTCGGCGAGCGCGGCCTGCTCCTGCAGCAGCGCCTCGAGCTCGGGGTCGTCGAGCTTCAGGCGGTTGCTCGCGGCGATCGAGTAGGTGGTGCGCAGCACGTCGCCGTCGGCGCGGGACAGGTTCTGCCACGACAGGTCGAAGTCGCCCGACTCCTGCACCTTCAGGAACTCGGGCACGCTGCCGCCGACGAGCTCGACCTGGATGCCGACCTCCTTCAGCTGCTGCTGGATGAGCTCGAGCGACGTCTGGTTCGGGCCGAAGTTCGTGATCCACGCGAGCCGCAGGCTGAGCGGCCGGCCGTCCTTCTCGCGGATGCCGTCGGCGCCCTCGGTCCAGCCGGCACCGTCGAGCAGGTCGGCTGCGGCCTCGGGGTCGTACTCGTACGCGTCGCCCTGGTCGGCGAAGCCGGGCGTGGTCGTCGCCAGCGAACTCGTGGCGACCGCGAAGAGGTCGTTCAGCGCGGTGTCGCGCACGACCTCGGGGTCGATCGCCGCGGCGATCGCCTGACGGACGGCGAGGTCGGAGACGACCGGACGCGACTCGTTGAAGTAGACGCCGAAGGTCGCGCCGGGGTTGGCGCGGTACACGAGCGGGAAGCCGGCGTCCTCGATGGTCTGCACGTCGTTCGGCTGCACGCCGCCGGCCACGTCGACCTGCTCCGACGTGAGGCTGCCGGTGCGGACGCTGGCCTCGGGCACGACCTGGAAGACGACCTCGTCGAGGTGCGCCGCGCCGTCGTTGCCGAGCGCCTCGGGCGCCCACGCGTAGTCGTCGCGACGCTCGAGCACGGTCTCGACGTCCTTCGTGTACTCGCCGAGCGTGAACGCGCCGGAGCCGACGATCGCCGCACCGTCGGCGCGCTGGTCGTAGGGCGTCTCGAGGGTCGCTGCGCCGACGATGCCGAGCGACACCGTCGCGGTCGAGTTCGGGAACGCCGCGTTCGGCGCGCTGAAGCGCACCTCGACCGTGTGCTCGTCGACGGCGACGGTCTCGTCGTAGCCGATGAGCAGCGCCGAGGCCTGGCTCGCGGCACCGGCCGCGACGATGTCGTCGAACGTGCCCTTCACGTCGGCCGCGGTGAGCGGCGTGCCGTCGGAGAACGTGACGTCGTCGCGCAGCGTGAACGTGAAGACGGTGGCGTCGTCGTTCGCCGACCAGTCGCTGGCGAGCCACGGCTCGAGGCGGCCCGTCTCGGGGTTCTGGTACAGCAGCGAGTCGACGAGCTGGCGGGTCACGTAGAGCGTGTCGTTGCCCGAGCCGGTGCCCGACGGGTTCAGCGAGATCGGGTCGTTGGCGATCGCGAAGGCGAGCTGGCCGCCGTCGACGACGGTGGCCGCGGCATCGCCGGAGCCGGCCGGCTGGGCGTCGGCGCAGCCCGCGAGGGCGAAGACGGTCGTCGTCGCGATGGCCGCGACGACGAAGCGTGAGGTGGTGCGCATGTGGTTCTCCTGGTGTGTTCGATGTGCTGGTCTGGTGGTGCGGGTGGTCTGGTGGTGCGGGTGGTCGGGTGGTTCGGGATGCCGCCGGCGGGCGTCAGGCGCGGACCGCCCGCCCCGGGATCGCGTCGAGCAGCTCCTGCGTGTACGCCTCGCGCGGGTCGCGGAAGATCCGCGCGGTCTCCCCCGCCTCGACGACGCCGCCGCCTCTCAGCACGATCACCTCGTGCGCGATCCGGCGCACCACGGCGAGGTCGTGCGAGATGAACAGGTAGCTCACGCCGAACTCGGCCTGGATCTCGGTGAGCAGCGTCAGGATCTGGTCCTGGATCGACACGTCGAGCGCCGACACGGGTTCGTCGAGCACGACGAGGTCGGGCGAAAGGGCGAGCGCCCTGGCGATGGCGACGCGCTGGCGCTGCCCGCCCGAGAGCTCGGCGGGCCTGCGGTCGATCGTTCCGGCGGGCAGGGCGACGACGTCGAGCAGCTCCTCGACGCGGCGACGGCGCTCGGCGCGGGTGCCGACGCCGAAGGCCTCGAGCGGATCCGAGACGATGCGCCCGATCGGCAGTCGCGGGTTCAGCGACGCGTACGGGTTCTGGTGCACGAGCTGGGCGCGGCGACGGAACCGCCGCACGGCCCCGTGGCCGAGTCCGGTCAGGTCGACGCCGTCGAAGTCCACGCTGCCCGAGGTGGGCTCGGCGAGCCGCAGCACGAGCCGCGCGGTCGTCGACTTGCCCGAACCCGATTCGCCGACGAGGGCGAGCGTGCGTCCGCGCGGGATCGCGAAGCTGACCCCGTCGACGGCGCGGTGCACTCCACCGCCCGCCGCGCGCGGCACCGGGAACTCCTTCACGAGGTCGTGGGCGACCACGAGCGGGCCGGATGCCGCGACGCTCGGCGTGCCCGAGGCATCCGTCGTTCCCGCCGATGCCGCGCCTGGCGCGACGGCTGCACCGGAGATCGGTGCGGCCGAGACATCCGCCGCCCGCGATCGCTCGTCGAGGTCGAGGCTCGGCGCCGCCGCGATGAGCGCACGCGTGTAGGGGTGCGAGGGCGAGCCGAGCACCTCGGCGGGCGTGCCCTGCTCGACGACCTCGCCCTGCGACATGACGACGATGCGGTCGGCGCGGTCGGCGGCCACGCCGAGGTCGTGCGTGATGAGCAGCACGGCAGTGCCGAGTTCGTGCTTCAGGGCGTCGATGCGGTCGAGGATCTGCCGCTGCACGGTCACGTCGAGGGCGCTCGTCGGCTCGTCGGCGATCACGAGTGCGGGCCTGGCGATGAGGGCGATCGCGATGAGCACGCGCTGGCGCATGCCGCCCGAGAGCTCGTGCGGGTACTGCTGCGCCTGGCGCTCGGGGTCGGGCAGCCCGGCCTCGGCGAGCGCATCGACCGCGCGTGCCGCGGCCGTGCGTCGGTCGGCGAGCCCGTGGATCTCGAGCACCTCGGCGACCTGCCGGCCGATACGCTGCACGGGGTTGAGGCTCACCGTCGGGTCCTGCGGCACGAAGCCGATGGCACGGCCGCGGAGTCCGCGCAGCTCGACGCGCGAGATCGTCGTGACGTCGCGCCCCTCGAACCTCACGGTTCCGCCCGCGATCGAGGCGGTCGCCGGGAGCAGTTGCACCACGGCGTGCGCGGTCGTCGACTTTCCCGATCCTGACTCGCCGACGATCGCGACGGTCTCGCCGGCGTGCACGGTGAGGCTCGCGTCGCGCACGGCCGCGATGGTGCCCCCGGCGGTGCGGTAGCTCACGGCGAGGTTCGTGATCTCGAGCAGCGGCGTGCGGTCGCCAGCGGTGCGACCGCCCGAGGTTCGGTCGGCTGCGGTCTGGTCGTTCGGTGCGGCGCTCATCGTGTGCGCCTCCCTTCGGTGTCGAGGGCGCGGGAGACCCGGTTGGCCGCGAGCACGGTGGCCGCGATCACGAGGCCGGGGAAGGTCGTGAGCCACCAGGCGTTGCGCAGGAAGTCGCGGCCGCCCGAGACGAGCGAGCCCCATTCGGGCGCGGGCGGCGGCGCGCCGTACCCGAGGAAGCTGAGGGCGGACACGGCGAGGATCGCCCCGGCGAACTCGAGCACGGCGAGCACGAGCACCGGCCCGGCCGAGTTCGGCAGCACGTGACGGAACAGCACGCGCCCCCAGCGGTCGCCCGAGGCGCGGGCCGCGTCGACGTAGACCGAGCTGCGCACGCGCAGCACCTCCGACCGCGAGATGCGCGAGACGGTCGCGATGCTCGCGAAGCCGACCGCGACGGCGACGTTCACGGTGCCGAATCCGAGGGCGGTGATGATCGCGAGCGAGAGCAGCAGCGCCGGGATCGCGAGCAGCACGTCCGCCAGGCGCATGACGGCCTCGTCGACGAACCGGCCGATGAACCCGGCGAGCAGGCCGAGGAACGTGCCGACGACGAGACCGACCGCGACCGCGATGCCGGCGGCCGAGAGCGTCAGGGCCGTGCCGTGCACGACGCGCGTGTAGAGGTCGCGGCCCAGCTGGTCGGTGCCGAACCAGTGCGCGAACGACGGTCCCTGGAGGCGTTCGGCGGGCACGCCCGCGAGCGGGTCGCCGGGGGCGAGCAGGCTCGGCGCGATCGCGGCGATCACGACGAGCGCGAGCCACACGAGCGCGATGAGGAGCGTCGGCCGGGCGAGCACCCGGCCGAGGCCGCGTCCCGCGCGCAGGGCCGCGTCGGCCGAGCGGCTGCGCACCGCGTCGGCGAAGCGCGCGTCGGCCGTGGCGGCGAAGACGTCGTCGGACTGCTCGTGCCGCTCGGGAACGAGGGCTGCGGTGTCGCTCATGCGGGCTCCCCCTGGGTCGATGCGGTCGTGACGGCGGCTCCGGATGCCGCGGGCGCGGGCCGCGCGGCGGTCGCCCGCGTCGCGGTGCGGGCGCGTCGCCTGGCGGGTCCGCCGGCCGTGACGATGCGCGGGTCGAGCAGCGGCGCGATGAGGTCGACCACGAGGTTCGCGAGGACGAACGCCGTCGCGGCGACGAGCACGACGCCCTGCACGACCGGGACGTCCTGCTGCTGCACGGCGCCCGCGGTGACCCGGCCGATGCCGGGCCGGGAGAACACCGTCTCGGTGACGACCGTGCCGGAGAGCAGCTGCCCCACGATGAGGCCGGTCACGGTCAGCGCGGGCAGCGCCGCGTTCTTCAGCGCGTGGCCGAGGTGCACCCTTGCGCGGCTCGCGCCCTTGGCCCACGCGGTGTCCACGTAGGGCTCGCGGAGCGTGCTCGACAGGCTCTTCGAGAGCAGCTGCGCGATCGTCGCTCCGGTCGGGAGCGCCAGGGTGATCGCCGGCAGCACGAGCGAGGCGAACCCGCGGTCCCCGACCGCCGGGAAGATCGGCACGGCGAACGAGAACCACTGGATGAGCATGAGGCCGAACCAGAACGCGGGCACGGCCACGCCGAGCGGCGGGAGGCCGAGCAGCACGTCGGCGAGCCATCGGTGCCTCGTGTAGTTCGCCGCGATCGCGATGCCGGCGCCCGCGACGACGGCGATGACGAGGGCGAACGCTGCGATCGCGATCGTCGGCGGGAGCGCCTCGCCGATGATCTCGGTCACCGGGCGGCCGGTCACGATCGAGGTGCCGAGGTCACCGTGCAGCACCGCGCCGAGCTGGTCGAGGTACTGCACGATGAGCGGCCGGTCGAGGCCGAGCTCCGCCCGCAGCGCGTCGAGCTGCGCGGGCGTGATGTCGGTCGCGTCGGCACCCGCGAGCAGCGTCACCGGGTCGCCCGGCAGCGCGTAGAGCACGAGGAAGGACACCGTGTAGGAGGCCCACAGCACGCCGACGGCCTGCAGCAGGCGCAGCAGGACGTACCTCGCCATCAGGCGGCCTCCGTGCCCGCGTCGGCGACGAGGGCAGCGGATGACGCGGCGCCCGTCCCGGCATCCGTCACCGGCGTCGCGGCATCACCGGAGCCCGCCGCCCATCCGAGCTCGGGAGCGACGAGCGAGGCGACGTCGTCGAGGATCTGCCGGTAGTCCTCGACCGAGAACTCGTACGGCAGCTCGAGCCGCAGGTCGGTGACGTCGGCCACGACGGGATCGGCGGCGAGCTGCTCGAGGATCTGCTCGGCCGTGCCGATGAGGTCTGGCGCGAACTGCGTGAGGCGCTCGCCGTGCGCGAGGCGCGTGCGCTCCTCGCGACTCGCGCGGTACTCGGCGTACTTCGCCCTGGTCGCCCGGTCGGCGCCGTCGGTGGGAACGATCACGCGGCCGAGCGCGACACGGGGGCGCCCGGCGCCCCGGTATCCGTCGCGGTAGCGGGCGAGCACCTCGAGCTGGGTCGCGGCGAAGTCCGCCGGCCCGTCTGCGACGACCGGGCCGCCGGAGACGATGTTGCCCGTCAGGAGGCCGAGTCCGCGCTCCGCCGCCCACTCGGCCGATCGTGCCGAGCCCGCCCCGATCCAGATCCGGTCGCGGAGCCCGGCCGCGTGCGGCTGCAGGCGCGGCCGCTGCACGTTGCCCGGGGAGTGGATCACCGTGTCGGGCCCGCCGATGAACTCGCCCGACAGGTTCTCGAGCAGGCGGTCGACGCGGGCGTGCGAGAAGTCCTGCCCGCTCCAGTCGCCGTCGAACACGCGCTCGCCGATGAGCTCGAGGTGCGGCGGGCGCCCTGCGCTGACGCCGACCTCGAGCCGTCCGCCCGAGAGCACGTCGGCCGTCGAGAGGTCCTCGGCGAGCCGGAACGGGCTCTCGTAGCCGATCGGGATCACGCCGATGCCGAGGCGGATGCGGCGCGTGCGCTGCGAGGCGGCGGCGAGGAACACGGGCGCCGACGACACCCCGTGCTCGAGGTGGCGCTGACGCACCCATGCCCCGTGGTAGCCAAGGCGCTCGCCGTGCTCGAAGAGGGCGAGGGTGTCCTCGAGGCCCTGCTCGGGTCGGGCGTCGTCGTAGTTGCCGGGGGTCAGGAACGCGATGGTCGAAAGGGTGGTCATCCCGCCACTGAACCCCCGGAAGCCGCCTCGGCCAAGCCGTGTCGCGAAGCGTGACCGACGGTGGCGCCGGGTGTCGTCGCGCGACGCACCATGACGACGGATGCCCCGATCGTGTGACCGCGTGTGACCTCGGCCCGCGGCATCCGATGAAGCCGTGTGACCTTCGACTGCACCTCGTGACGGGTCGCCTTGCACGCGCGGGCGCAACGCGCGGAAGGTGAATCGCATGACTCGACGACCCACCATCGCCGTCGCCCTCGACGGGGCCGGATGGCACCCCGCCGCCTGGCGCGACCCGTCGGCGCGACCGACCGAACTGTTCAGCCGCCGCTATTGGAGCGACCTCGTGCAGACCGCCGAGCGCGCCGACATCGACTTCGTCACCATCGAGGACGCACTCGGGCTGCAGACCTCGACGCTCTGGTCGGCCGACGACCGCACCGACCAGGTGCGGGGCCGCCTCGACGCCCTGCTCATCGCCTCGTTCGTCGCGCCCGTCACGAGCCGAATCGGGCTCGTGCCCACCGTGACGACCACGCACACCGAGCCGTTCCACGTCGCGACCGGGCTGCAGACGCTCGACTTCGCGAGCCGCGGTCGGGCCGGCTGGCGCCCGCAGCTCTCGGGCTCCCCGCACGAGGCAGCGCACTTCGGCCGCCGCACCGTGCCGACCGTCGACGTCGAGGCACTCCTCGCCGGCGACTCCGAGCAGATCCGCCCCGGTTTCGACGAGGCGCGCGAGGTCGTCGAGGTCGTGCGTCGCCTCTGGGACAGCTGGGAGGACGACGCGATCATCCGCGACGCCGAGACGGGCCGGTTCATCGACCGCACGAAGATCCACGGCGCCGAGTTCGTGGGCGAGCACATCTCGGTGCACGGCGCCTCGATCGTGCCCCGTTCGCCGCAGGGCCAGCCGCTCGTGGCCGTGCTCGGGCACCAGACCATCCCCTACGAGCTCGCCGCGACGAGCGCCGACCTCGTGTTCGTCACCCCGCACGACGACGCCCAGTCCGCCTCGATCCTCGCCGAGGTGCGCGACGCCGAGACGCGAACGGGTCGCGCGGGCCGGCCGCTCTCGGTGCTCGCCGACGTGCTCGTGGTGCTCGAGTCGACGCCGGAAGCCGCGCGCGCCGCGCTCGAACGGCTCGACGAGCAGAACGGGTCGCCCGTGGCATCCGACGCCCTCGTCTTCGCCGGAACGCCGGAGCAGCTGCTCGAGCGCATCCACGCCTGGACCGCCCTCGGGTACGACGGGGTGCGCATCCGCCCGGCCCGCCTGCCGCGCGATCTCGAGCAGCTCGCCGACTGGGTGCTGCCCGCACTCGGACGATCGGATGCCGCCGGCTCGACCCTGCGCGAACGGCTCGGCTTCGAGCTGCCCGAGAACCGATACACCGCTGCGGCAGCCGCCGCCGGCGCTGCCGCACGAACGAATGAGGAGGCCGCCTGATGGCCACGAGCACGCCCACGCAGGCCGACCCGCCGCAGGGCAAGCGCCAGGTGCACCTGGCCGCCCACTTCCCCGGCGTGAACAGCACGACCCTCTGGGCCGATCCGCTGCACCGCAGCCAGATCGACTTCACGGCGTTCGAGCACTTCGCCCGCACCGCCGAGCGCGGTCGGTTCGACTACCTCTTCCTCGCCGAGGGCCTGCGCCTGCGCGAGCACAAGGGGCAGCTTCACGAACTCGACGTCGTCGGCCGGCCGAACACGCTCGCCGTGCTCGCCGCCCTCGCCGCCGTGACCGAGCACATCGGCCTCGTCGGCACCCTGAACTCGACCTTCAACGAGCCGTACGAGCTCGCCAGGCAGCTCTCGACGCTCGACCACCTGTCTGACGGCCGTGCCGGATGGAACGTCGTGACGAGCTCCGACGCGTTCCACGGTGCGAACTTCCGCCGCGGCGGGTACCTCGACCATGCCGACCGCTACCATCGCGCGAACGAGTTCGTGAGCCTCGCCAAGGAGCTGTGGGACAGCTGGTCGGCCGACGCGATCGTCGCCGACCGCGCCACGGGGCGGTACCTCGCCGAGGACGCCGACGCCGGCGCGTTCGCGCATCGCGGCGCCCAGTTCGACGTGCGCGGCCGCTTCACGACGCCCGCCAGCCCGCAGCGCTACCCCGTGATCGTGCAGGCCGGCGACTCGGCCGACGGACGCGACTTCGCCTCCGAGCACGCCGAGGTGATCTTCTCCCGGCACAGCGCCTTCGAGGAGGCGCGCGCGTTCTACGCCGACGTCAAGGGCCGGCTCGCCGGTTGGGGCCGCACCGAGGACTCCCTCAAGATCCTGCCGGCCGTCACGTTCGCGATCGGCGACACGCAGGCCGAGGCCGAGGAGGTCGCCCGCGAGATCTCGCTCGCACAGGTCACGCCGCGCAACGCGATCACCGCGCTCGAGCAGCTCTGGGGCACCGACCTGACGAACTACGACGCCGACGGACCGCTGCCGGCGTTCGACCCGGGCGAGGGGCCGGCCGACACGGTCGCCGGCACGATCACGAAGGGCTGGGCGCCGCGCTTCCCGAATGCCGTGCCGATCGCGCGGGCATGGCGCGCGCAGTCCGAGGCCGAGGGGCTCTCGATCCGCGAACTCGTGATCAAGGTGGCGGGGCGCCAGTCGTTCATCGGCACGCCGTCGCACATCGCCGCGGAGCTCGACCGCTACGTGCAGGAGCGCGCGACCGACGGCTTCGTCGTCGTCGGCACGACCTCGCCGCACGGCCTCGACGCGTTCGTCGAGCGCGTGGTGCCCGAGCTGCAGGACCGCGGCGTGCACCGCACCGAGTACGAGCCCGGTTCGACGTTGCGGCAGAACCTGGGGCTGCCCGAGCCGGGCGCCCGCGACGCGGCCGTTCGGGACGCAGAGGAGGTGCGTCGTGTCGGCTGAATCGCGGACGCCCCGTCCTGCTCGCCGCGTTCCGCTCGCCGTGCTCGACCTCGTGCCGATCGCCGAGGGCTCGACCGCCGGAGAGGCGCTGCACCGCTCGATCGACCTGGCCCGCCGGGCCGAGGCGTTCGGCTACGCGCGCTACTGGCTCGCCGAGCACCACCTGAACCCGGGCGTCGCGGGTGCCGCGCCGCACACGTTCCTCGGCATCCTCGCGGCGTCGACCGAGCGCATCCGCGTCGGCACCGCGGCGACCATCCTCGGCAACTACGAGCCGCTGCAGGTCGCCGAGGCGGTCGGCACCGTCGCGGCGCTCTGGCCGGGCCGGGTCGACCTCGGCCTCGGCCGCAGCGGGCTCCCGCCGGCCAAGGCGGATGCCGCGGGCGAGGCCGTTCCCGCCGCCCCGCCGCTGCCCGCGGTGCCGGTCGCACTTGAAGCCGAGGCCGTCGCCGCTCCGCCGGCCCCCAACGAGGTGATCGACGGGCTCGTCGTGCCGCCCCAGCGCCCGTTCCGCTTCGACCGGGCGCGGTTCGCGCTGCAGGCGAAGCTCCTCGGGCGCACGGTGGGCGACGCGGACCGCTTCGCCGACGACGTCGACGCCCTGCGCGACTTCTTCGCCGGCCCCGTGCGCTTCGCCGACGACAGCCGACCCGACGGCGTGACCGTGCAGGCGCAGCCCGCCACGGGCAACGCGGTCGAGCTGTGGGTGCACGGATCGAGCGCGGGCGAGAGCGCACGCCTCGCCGGACGCCTCGGCCTGCGCTTCGGCGCGAACTACCACGTCGCGCCCAGCGGCGTGCTCGCGGCCGTCGCCGAGTACCGCGCCCACTTCCGCCCCTCCGCCGAACTCGATCGGCCGCACACGATCGTCTCGGTCGACGTGGTCGTCGCGCCGACGGATGCCGAGGCCCGCCGTCTCGCGAGCGGCTACGCGGAGTGGGTGCTCTCGATCCGCGAGGGCCAGGGCGCGGTGCCGTATCCGCGCCCCGAGAACGCGACGCCCGACGCCGAGCTCTCGAGCATCGAACTCGACGCCGTGCAGGACCGCCTCGACACCCGCTTCGTCGGCTCGCCCGCGAGCGTCGTCGCGCAGCTCGAGACGCTGCAGCGCGCGACCGG
Organism: Agromyces sp. PvR057; assembly: GCF_040547485.1. Taxonomy (NCBI): domain Bacteria; kingdom Bacillati; phylum Actinomycetota; class Actinomycetes; order Micrococcales; family Microbacteriaceae; genus Agromyces; species Agromyces sp. PvR057. The sequence continues at coordinate 320,851 of NZ_JBEPPT010000001.1, read as the reverse complement.
CGCCGACGAGCTGCTCGTCACGACGATCACGCACGACCACGAGGCGCGCGTCGCGTCGTACCGGCTGCTCGCCGAGGCGTGGAGCGCGGCGTCATCGGCTTCGCCGGCCGAGCGCGAACGCGGCGACTCCGAGCTCGCCGGAGTCGCGGTCGGGGCGTGACCGCCGCGACGCACGGGGTGCGGATCGGCGCCCGGCCCACGACGCCGAGCACCCTGCACTTGGATGCCGTCGCCCGCGAGGCCGAACGCCTCGTGGGCGCGGCGCCGCCCATCTCCTCGCCCTATGGCGGAGCCTCCCCTGAAGTTCGCGCCGCCATCGCCGCCGCCGTCGACGATCTGGCTCCCACGCTCGGCGCGCTCTCGGCGCACCTGTTCGCGCTCGCAGAACCGGGGTTCGCCGAGGTGAAGAGCGTGGAGGCCGTCGCCGAGACGCTCTCGGCCCGCGGCATCCGTTCGGAGGTCGGCGTCTTCGGGCTGCCGACCGCGCTGATCGCCGAACTCCCTGCGCCCGCCCGCCCCGATCAGCCCGACGGCGCCCCAGCGGGCCCGACGGTCGCCGTGCTCGCCGAGTACGACGCCCTGCCCGGCGTGGGCCACGCGTGCGGGCACAACCTCATCGCCGCCTCGGCCGTCGGCGCGTTCCTCGCGCTCGGCGAGGCCAGGCGGCAGCATCCGTCGGCAGTGCCCGGCCGTGTGCTGCTCATCGGAACGCCCGCCGAGGAGGGCGGCAACGGCAAGGAGCTGCTGGCCCGCGCCGGCGCCTTCGACGACGTCGACATCGCGGTCATGGCGCACCCGTTCGGCGGCGACCTCGCCGACCCCGTCTTCATCGGCCGACGCATCGTGCGCATCGTCTACCACGGCGTCGCCGCGCACGCCTCGGCCGCGCCCTTCCAGGGCCGCAACGCGCTCGACGCCGCCACCCTCAACTACCAGGCCGTCGGGCTGCTGCGGCAGCACCTGCCGCCGGGCGACCGCATCCACGGCGTCTTCGTCGACGGCGGCGCCCGACCCAACGTCGTGCCCGAGCGCGCCGAGCTCGAGTACTACGTGCGGTCGCACGAGACCTCGACCCTGCGGGAACTCTCGGCGCGCGTCGACGACATCGCGCACGGCATCGCGCTCGCGACCGGCACCGGCGTCGAGGTCGCCTGGGACCCGCAGCCGTTCAGCCTGCCGATCCGCCACAACGCGCCGCTCGCCGCGCGCTGGGCGCTGGCGCAGGCCGAGCGAGGCCGACGCGTGCTGCGCGCCGCCGACGCACCGGGCGCACAGGCCGCGTCGACCGACTTCGGCAACATCAGCCAGCGCCTGCCCGGCATCCACCCGGTCATCGCGATCGCACCGCCCGAGATCGCGCTGCACACGCGGGAGTTCGCCGAGTACGCCGGCTCGCCCGCGTCGCTCGACGCGGTGACGGATGCCGCGTACGGCCTCGCGACGACGGTCGCCGACGTGCTCACCGACGCCGACCTGCTGGCCGCGGTGCGCGACGACTTCGCGGCGACGGGCGGCCCGGTCGACGTCGAGGGCACGTTCGCATGAGCACGGCCTGCATGAACGGCATGAACACGGATGGCGTCGTGACCGTCTGCGTGAGCACGACGTGAGGCCCGCGACATCCGCGACCCCACGGGATCGCACGTCCGGGCGCGTGCTCGCCCTCGGCGTGTCGACGGGCTTCGTGACGATCATCGACCAGGCGGCGTTCTCGTTCGCCGTGCCCGGCCTGCGCGACGACCTCGGTGCGGATGCCGGGCAGGTGCAGTGGCTCGTCGCCGGGTACTCGCTCGCATTCGGCGCCGCGCTGCTGCCCGGCGGGCGCCTCGGCGACGTGTTCGGGCGACGGGTGCCCTACCTCGTGGGGCTGCTCCTCTTCGCCGTCGGCGGGATCTTCGCCGCGGCGGCGGCCGACGCGAACGTCGCGATCCTCGCGCGGCTCGTGCAGGGGCTCGGCGCCGGGCTCGTGAACCCGCAGGTGCTCGGCTACTTCCAGGACCTGTTCACGGGGCCGGCCCGGGCGAAGGCGATCGGCGCATACACGGTCTCGGCCTCGATCGCGGGACTCGTCTCGCCGCCCGTCGCCGGATGGATCCTCGCCGCGACCGCACCCGGCCTCGGCTGGCGGTTCGTCGTGCTGCTCTCGGTGCCCGTCGCGCTCGCGCTGTTCGTGGTCGGCCTCGCCGTGCTGCCGTCGGTGCCGCGATCCGGACGCCGGGAGGGCTTCGACCTCGTCGGCCTCGCCCTGCTCATGACCGCGATCCTCGCGCTCATGCTGCCCGTGACGGCCGGCGTGCCCGGCGGCCCGCTCTGGCTCGTCATCGCCGTGCTCGCGGGGCTCGCCTTCGCCGGGTGGGAACGCCGGGTCGCGCGCCGGCGCGGCTCTCCCGTGGTCGATCCCGCGCTGCTGCGATCGCGCGGCTTCATGCTCGGAACCGGGGTCGCGACGCTCACCTTCGGCGCCGGACTCGGGCTCGGCATCGTCTCGACGCTCTACCTCATCGACGGACTCGGGCTTCCCGCCCTGACGGCGGCGCTGCTGCTCGCCCCGCGCGCACTCGGCATGGCGGTCGGCAGCATGCAGAGCTGGCGCGTCGCGACCAGGTTCGGTCGCCGGGGCATCACCGTCGTGCTCGCGGCGGGCGCCCTGTGCCTCGCCGTCGAGGCGGCGCTCGTGACCACCGGGTCGCCGCCGCTCGTGCTGATCGCCCTCGTCGGGGTGGGAACCGTGCACGGGGTGCTCTCGGGGCTCGCCATCCCGTCGAACCAGACGCTGACCCTCGAGCACGCGCCGACCGGTGCCGCGGGAGTCGGGGCCGGCGTCCTCGCCCTGGCGCAGCGCTTGGCCGGTGCCGTGTGCCTCGCCGTGGGCATCGGGCTGTTCCTCGGCGGCGAGACGCCGGCCATCGGCTTCGGCACGTCCGCCGCCGTCTTCGCCGTGCTCTCGGCCTCGGCGGTCGCGATCTCCGCGTTCGACCGGTCGGCCGTGCGCGTCGGCTGAGGCGCCGCCGTTACGCCCCGTGACGCCCGCCCGAAACCTGCCGTCACGACCTCCGAAACCCCCTTGCGACCTGCCTAGTCTTCCCACATGACCGACACGCTGACCTCCACGAACTCCGCCGCCGCGACGCCCGCCGCATCGCCCGCAGCAGCGCCCGCCGCGACCTCCATCGACGCCCCCGCCGCGGCCCTCGCCGCACCCCTCGACCGCGCCGCCTTCGCCCGCGAGTGGGAGGAGTGGCACCGCGCCCACGAGGCCGCGCGCGCGAGCGGCCACGGCTTCCTCGCCGTGACCGGCCTGCACTGGCTCGGCGCCGAACCGCAGCGCCTCGACGGCACGCCCGGCCGCTGGTCGACGGGCGACGCCGGGCCGGTCGTCGAACTCGACGAGGGCGAGGTGCTCGAGCTCGACGGCGTCGCCCTCGAGGGCCGCCACGAGTTCGGACCGATCCCCGAGCGGGGCGGCGTCACGCTCCGCTCTGGCGAGCTCGCGATCGAGCTCGCCCGCCGCGGCGGCAACGACATCGTGCGCCCGCGCGACCCGGCGTTCCCGTTCCTCGCGGCCTACTCGGGCACGCCGACGTACCTGCCGAACCCGCGCTGGCTGGCCCTCGGCCGGTTCGTGCCGTACGACGAGCCGCGCGAGGTCACGGTCGACGCCGCGGTCGAGGGCCTGCAGCACGTCTACGAGGCGCCGGGCGAGGTCGAGTTCGTGCTGCGCGGCGAGGCCTTCCACCTGATCGCGTTCAACGGCAAGGAGCCCGGCAGCCTCTTCGTGCTGTTCACGGATGCCACGAGCGGGCTCACCACGTACGCCGCGAACCGCAGCCTCGCGATCGACGCGCCCACCGAAGACGGCACCGTGCTGCTCGACTTCAACCGCGCCGTGAACCTGCCGTGCGCCTACACCGACTACGCCACCTGCCCGCTGCCGCCCGCCGGCAACCGCCTGCCGGTCGGCATCGAGGCCGGCGAGAAGACCCCGCTCGCGCGGGTCGAGGCGACGAGCACGGCGGCCTGAGCCATGCGGTTCCAGCTGCTCGACATCGTCCCCCACGTCGAGAACCCCGTCACCGGGCGGCTCGTGAGCGCCGCGGAGCGACTCGACCAGACCGTCGAGTCGGCCAGGCGCGCCGAGCGCCTCGGCTTCGACGCGTTCTCGGTGGGCGAGCGTCACGCCGGGCACTTCCTGTCGTCCTCGCCGACGGTGCTGCTCGGCGCGATCGCCGCGACCACCTCGCGCATCCGCCTGCACACGGGCGTCACGGTGCTCTCGGTGCTCGACCCCGTGCGCGTCGCCGAGGACTACGCGACGATCGACCAGCTCTCGCGCGGCCGGCTCGAGCTGACCATCGGCAAGGGCAACGAGGCCGCGCAGTTCCCGCTGTTCGGCCTCGAGATCGACGACCAGTGGGAGCTCCTCGCCGACAAGTACGCGCTGCTGCGCCGTCTCTGGCGCGAGACCGACGTCGAATGGGCGGCCACGCCCTACACGCGCGCACAGCATGCGACGACGACCCTCCCCCGGCCCTTCGCCGGCGCCCCCCGCGTGTGGCACGGCTCGGCGACGACGCTCGCCTCGGCTGCCCTCGCGGCGAAGTGGGGCGATCCGCTGTTTAGCGCCAATGCGATCCAGCCGCTGCAGAATTACGCGGTGCTCGTGCGGCACTACCGCGACGAATACGCCAGGCACGGCCACGACCCCCGCTACGCCTACGTCGGCGCCGGATCGGGCTCGCTCTATCTCGCGGATACCACGCAGCAGGCCAAGGAGCTCTACGGTCCCGTCTACGATGCTTTGGTGGCAGCGACCAACGTTCCAGGCAACAACACCCCCTTCCGCGACATCGATCACGCGATCGCCGAGGGCCCCGCGCTCGTGGGCAGCCCCCAGCAGGTCATCGACAAGATCGGCCGGTTCCGCGAGACCTTCGGTCACGACCTGCAGTCGGTGAGCCTGCCGACGACGCTGCCGATCGAGCAGCAGCACGAGCAACTCGACCGCCTCGCCTCCGAGGTGTTCCCGGTGCTGCGGCGCGAGTTCCCGACGACGCTCTGGGGCGAGGGCGCCCCGTACGCGGCCCGTCCGGCCTTCGCGGGCGGTTCCGAGACGGATGCCGCGGCGATCGTCGAGTCGACGGGCGCCGCCGCGACGGCCGGCGTGCTCGAGACGGCGGCCGCCTGATGGGCGCGGCGACCGCGTTCACGATCCGCGCCGCGCGACCCGAGGAGTTCCCGGCCGTGGTCGCGCTCACCGATCTCGCGTTCGCGACGGGGCCGTACGGGCACCTGCCCGTCTCGGCCGAGCGGCGCGCGCTCGTGGACGCGGTCGCCGAACGTGCGGCCGACGGTGCCGTGCTCGTCGCCGTCGAGCACGAGCCAGACGCCGACCTCGTGCGCGACCTCGACGTCGCGGGCGATGCGAACCACGGGCGAGCGGATGCCGCGGCGCGCCGCCTGCGCGAACCGATCAGAGGCCGCCTCCTGGGCACCGTGAGCCTCGTGCGCGCCGACTCGGCGCAGTCACGGCTCGCGACCGGCGAGGAGGCCGAGCTCCGCCTGCTGGGCGTCGCACCCGAAGCCCGCGGACGCGGCATCGGCGAGGCCCTCGCCCTCGCCGCGCAGGAGGAGGCGCTCACGTGGGGCGCACCCGCCGTCGTGCTCGACACCGGCACGCTGAACTTCACCTCGCAGCGGCTCTACGAGCGGCTCGGCTACGAGCGGTTCACGTCGGCCGGCGCCGCTCAGGAGCCCGAAACGGATGCCGCGGCATCCGAAGACCGCATCGACCACATCGACTACCGCCTGCCGCTGCGCGACCGCGACGACCTCGTGATCAGGCTCGTGCGCGACGACGAGCTCGAGGCCGTCGCGGCGCTGTCGCTGCGCGCCTACGAGTACGCCTACGAACTCTCCGAGGGCTACCGCGCCTCGATCGTCGGCGTCGCCCCGCGGGCCCGCGAGCACCAGGTGTGGGTGGCGGCCGACCGGGCGACCGGCGAGCTGCTCGGCAGCGTCGCGACGCCCCGTCGCGGCAGCACGATCTCGCCCCTCGCCCAGCCCGGCGAACTCGACTTCCGGCTGCTCGCCGTCGACCCGCCCGCGCGCGGACGCGGCATCGGCGAGGCCCTCACCCGCCTCGCGATCGAGCTCGCCCGCCTGCGCGGACTCGACCGCGTCGTCATGAACAGCGGCGAGCAGATGACCGGCGCGCACCGCCTCTACGGCCGCCTCGGCTTCAGTCGCCTGAGCGAGCGCGAGCACGACATCGTCGAGGGCGACCGCCGCATCCGGCTGTACGCGTTCACGATCGACGTGCCGCACGCGACCCGGAGCATCGCCGCATGACCGATCACGACGTCATCGTCGTCGGCGGCGGGGCCATGGGCTCGGCCGCCGCTTGGCAGCTCGCCTCACGCGGGCGCGACGTGCTGCTCCTCGAGCGCTTCGCCGAGGGGCACGCCAACGGTGCCTCGCACGGTGCGAGCCGCAACTTCAACGTCTCGTACGCGGATGCCGAGCACGTCGCCCTGCTCGTCGAAGCCGGCCTGCAGTGGCGGGAGCTCGAGGCAGAGACCGGCGCGAGCCTGCTCGCCCAGGTCGGCATCGTGAACCACGGCGACCACCCCGACCTCGACGCCGTGCACGCGGCCCTCGGATCCGTCGGCATCCCGAGCGAGTTCCTGCCCGCGTCGGAGGCCGGTGCGCGCTGGCCCGGACTGCGCTTCGCCACGCGCGTGCTACACACGCCCACCGCCGGGCGGCTCAACGCCGACGCCTCGGTGAGAGCGCTGCAGCAGGCGGCCGCCGCCCGAGGCGCCGAGGTGCGCCACGAGGCGCCAGTGCGCGGCATCCGCGTGCTCGACGACGACCGCGTCGAGGTGACGCTCGGGGACGCCGCGGACGAGACCGCCACGCTCACCGCCCGTCGCGTGATCGTCGCCGCCGGCGCCTGGACCTCGAAGCTCGTCGGCGGCCTGCTGCCCCTGCCCGAGCTCGTCGTCACGCAGGAGCAGCCCGGACACTTCGCCGTGATCGACACCTCGTTCGAATGGCCCGGCTTCAACCACCGCCCCGGCCCCGGCGACGAGTGGTGGTACTCGGGCGTCTACGGCATGCTCACGCCCGGCGAGGGCGTCAAGGCCGGCTGGCACGGCACCGGACCCGTCGTCGACCCCGACCGCCGCGACTTCACGGCCGAGCCCGTGCAGTTCGAGGCCCTGCGCCGCTACGTGCGCGAGTGGATCCCCGGAGCCGACGCCGACGCCGCCCGCGCCATCAGCTGCACCTACACGACGAGCCCCGACTCGGTCTTCGTGCTCGACGCTGTCGGCCCGCTCGTCGTGGCCGCCGGCTTCTCGGGACACGGCTTCAAGTTCACCCCGGCGATCGGCCGGGTCCTGGCCGACCTCGCCGAGGGGCGCCCGTCGCCCGAGCCCTTCCGCCTCGCGCGCTTCGCCTGACGGCGAGCCAAAAACCCTTGCAGTGAGCTGCGCGACCGAGAAGCCGGTTCGCCGACCCTTCGACTGAAAATCGAAAGGTCACCGGATCGATGCCATGTAAGCCGGTAGCGATCGCGGTCTCGTTCGTTCGTTCCCAGGATGTTTCGACGCGATGGCAGGATTCGAACCTGCGAATAGCGGGTTATGAGTCCGCTCCCTTGGGCCGCTTGGGTACACCGCGATGAGGTGGTTCAGCCGGTCTCGTAGCCGGCGGTGATGCGGACGAACGCCCGGGTGACGCGACGCTCGCTCAGCCGGTGGCATCCGGCATCGCACCGCCCCGAGGTGGCCTGGCAGGTGCGTGGCGCGCGCGTCGTCGGCTCGACGTCGCTCGGATGCTCGCCCGCCTCACCGTGCAGCGCGAGCCCGACGGCCGGCACCATGAAGAGGGCGCCGTACCCGCAGGAGCCGAGCACCAGCATGAATCGATCGAAGCTGTTCATGGGCTCCGCCTCTCCGCCGCTTGGACTGGTTCGACCGGTCGCCCCGGCCGATGGAGGAACCGGATGCCGCGTGGCCACCCGCCACGCGGCATCCGCCGTCATCCGAGCTTCTGCCTCACTCGGACTTCGGCAACCCGGGAGGGTTGATCTCGGAGACGTCGAGCGCCTCGGTCGTGAGCGCCCAGCGGTCGAGCACCTCGTCGTAGGTGCCGTCGTCGATGACCGACTGGAGCACGAGCTGCACGGGCTCGATGAGGCCGTTGCCCTTTGCGGTGCCCGCGGCGATCGGCGCGGTCTCGGGCCATCCGCCGTTGATCGTGCCGACGAGCTTCGTCTCACCGGTCGTGGCCGCCTGGTAGGCGGAGGTGGCGTTGGGGCCGAAGCTCGCGTCGATACGTCCGGAGGTGAGGGCGAGCGTCGCCGCGGCCTGGTCGTCGTAGTAGACGAGCTCTGCGGGCTCTTCACCGTCGGCCTCGAGCTCCTCGTTCCAGGCGAGCAGGATCTTCTCCTGGTTGGTGCCCGATCCGACGACGATCGACAGGCCCGAGATGTCGGCGGCCTCGGAGATCGAGTCGATCTTGCTGTCGGCCTTCACGTAGAAGCCGAGCAGGTCCTGGCGGTAGCTCGCGAAGTCGTAGAGCTCCTTGCGCTCTTCGGTCACGGTCACGTTCGACGCGATGAGGTCGTACTTGCCCGACTGGATGCCGAGGGGCCAGTCGGCCCAGTTCACGGCGACCGGGTTGTACTCGAGGTCGAGGCCGTCGGCGATGAGCGAGCCGAAGTCCGCCTCGCTGCCGATGATGGTGGTGTCATCGTCGGACGCGAGCACGCCGAGCGGAGCCGCATAGGGCGAGACCGCGACGGTGAGCTTGCCGGCCTCGATGGGCTCGAAGCCGCTCTCCTTCAACGCCTCGACGGCCGCTGCGACGGGCTCGATGGTCGGACGGTCGGCCGCGTTCTGCGACGTCAGGTCGAACTGCGTCGAGGCCTCGACCTGCTCCTCGGTGGTCGTGCTGCCGCCGTCGGCCGCCTCGGCCGAGTTGTCGGCGCCGGCCAGGACGGCCCACGTGATGCCGCCGCCGATGAGGACCACCGCCGCGACGCCCGCGACGATCACCCCCGCCTGCTTCTTGTTGATCGCCATGATGGATTCTCCTAATGTCGTGCTGTTCCGATGACCGGGTCGGTTTCTCGGATCGCCCGGTGCGGCACTGCCATGCCGCACCGGGTCCGTCTCTCGCGGCGCGGTGCCCGGTGCTAGAGCACCTTCGCGAGGAAGTCCTTGGTGCGCTGCTGCTTCGGCGAGCGCAGCACCTGAATGGGCGTGCCCTGCTCGACGATCTCGCCGCCGTCGAGGAAGACGACGCGGTCGGCGACCTCCCTGGCGAACCCGATCTCGTGCGTGACCACGATGAGCGTGGTGCCGTCGCGGGCGAGGCCGCGGATCACGTCGAGCACCTCGCCGACGAGCTCGGGATCCAGCGCGCTGGTCGGCTCGTCGAAGAGCAGCACCTTCGGCGAGAGGGCGAGGGCGCGTGCGATCGCGACGCGCTGCTGCTGCCCGCCCGAGAGCTGGCGAGGGTAGTGGTCGACCTTGTCGGCGAGGCCGACGCGGGCGAGCAGCGCCTTGGCGAGCTCGTGGGCCTCGGGCTTCGTGAGCCGCTTGAGGGCGATGGGCGCCTCGACGACGTTCTCGATCGCGGTGAGGTGCGGGAACAGGTTGAAGTTCTGGAACACGAGTCCGAACTGGGTGCGCCGCCGCAGGATCTCGGCCTCGCGCAGCTCGTGCAGCTTGCCGCCGCGCTCCTCGTAGCCGATGTACTGGCCGTCGAGCGTGATCGATCCGCGGTCGACGGTCTCGAGGTGGTTGATCGTGCGCAGCAGCGTCGACTTGCCCGAACCCGAGGGGCCGATGAGCGCGACGACCTCGCCGGGCGCGATGGTCAGCGTCACGTCGCGCAGCACCGTGTTCGTGCCGTACGACTTCGTGACGTCGCGGATCTCGACGCGGCCGACGGTCGCCGTCGGCCGGGCCGCGAGCGGAACGTTGCCGTCGAACGACGGGGCGAGGGCGGTCTGGCTCATCGGGTCGCTCCGATCTTCGTGGGCGGGGTCGTGGTGTCGAGAACGGATGCCGCATCCGCTCGTTCGGACTCGGGCGCCCGTTCCCCGGGCGGCGCACCTGGAGTCGCGGCGTGCGCCGCGGCATCCGCCCCACCGCTCTGATCCGGGCCGTCGCCGAGGCGCGACCACTGTTCGGAGATCCACTGCCGCGAACGCTGGATGGGCGTCGGCGGCAGTTCGCGCACCGCACCGCGGGCGAATCGCCGCTCGACGTAGTACTGCGCGATCGAGAGCACGGTCGTGATGATCGCGTACCAGACGACGGCCACGAGCAGCAGCGGGATCACCCGCTGGTTGCGGTTGTAGATGACCTGCACCGTGTAGAACAGCTCGGGCAGTGCGACGATGAACACCACCGAGGTGCCCTTCACGAGCCCGATGATCTCGTTGAACGCGTTCGGCACGATCGCTCGCGCCGCCTGCGGCAGCGTGATGCGGAAGAAGCGGATGCGGCGGGGCAGGCCGAGTGCGGCGGCCGCCTCGAGCTGGCCCTGGTCGACCGAGAGGATGCCGGCGCGGATGATCTCGGCCGAGTACGCCGCCTGGTGCAGCGAGAGGCCGATCGTCGCCGCGGCGAATGCCGAGATCATCGTCGTCGTCGGGAACTCGACGAGCCAGAAGTCGGTCGTGAACGGCGTGCCGAGTCCGAGCGTCGGATACAGGTAGCCGAGGTTGTACCAGACGAGGATCTGCACGACGAGCGGCACCGACCGGAAGAACCAGATGTACCACCAGGCGGCCGCGTTCAGCAGCGTCGACTTCGACAGCCGGAACACGGCGAGCACGGCGCCGAGCGCGAAGCCGATGACGCCCGAGATGACCGTGAGCTGCAGCGTGAGCACGAGCGACTGCAGCACCGAGGGCGCGAAGAAGTACTCTGCGAAGACGTCCCACTGCCACTTCTCGTTGCTCGCGAGCGACCACAGGAACTGGAGGATCAGGAACGCGACGATCGCCGACAGCACCCACCGGCCCCAGTGCTTGACCGGGACGACCTTGAGGCCGTGCTCGAACTCGGGTCTGCTGGATGGGGTGGGCTGGCCGGTCGCGGTGGGCTGGCCGGTCGCGGCGCTCACGCGATCGCTCCTTCGTGGGTACGGGCGGATGCCGCGGCGGACCGCGGGGCGTCGGTGCGCGTGGTGCCGGCCGGCACGCCGACGAGTCGCTTGCGGAACGCGTGGATGCCGACCTCGGCCGGCGGCAGCGTCGTGTCGAACTGCGGCTCGTACCCCTCGCGCAGGTAGAGCGACACGGCCTCGGGCTGGCGGGGGCCGGTGGTGAGGAAGATGTCGGTGTAGCCGAGGCGGCGGGCCTCGGACTCGAGCGCGGCGACGACCTCGCCGGCGAGGCCACGGCCCCGGCGGTCGGCGCGGGTCCAGATGCGCTTGAGCTCGGCGGTGTGGTCGTCGTACCGGCGGAACGCGCCGCCGGCGATCGGCGTCTCGACGCCGTCGACGAACTCGACGAGCACGAGGAAGGCACCGGACGGCAGGGCGAACTCCTGCACCGGGTAGCGGTTGATCTCCTCGCTCGCACGCGAGCCGAAGTGGTCGCCGTAGCGTGCGTCGTACTCGCGCTCGAGGTCGTCGAGCAGCGGTCTGGCCAGCGGGTCGTCCGCGGCGATGAACCGCACGATCGTGTCGCTCATCGGTGCCTCCTTCGCGTGTCGGCCGGGGTGGTGTCCCCCGGGGTTTGCACGAACGTACGAAGGCGGTCGCCCTGCCCGCAATCGCGGTGGACACGCGGTGTCCGATACCGTCACCGGCCGTCACGCGGCGGCGTTTCGACGCGTTCGGAGGCCCTCTTACGCGGGTCTGCCGCGTCACGGGGCGAAATCCAGGTGACGATATCGGTCGTTGCGCAGTCGGACGTAGAATCGAAGTTCCGATGAGCTTCGCGCGGCTCCCAGACATTCAGGAGTCCAGCCAGTTGACGACGAACGACCTCGACCGCCCATTCGACCGGCCCACCGGCCCGGCTTCCGTTCCCTCCGACGGCCGCGCCTTCACGCGCGCCGATCCGGGTGCCGCGCCGCCGCTGCGCCTCGCCGACGGCACCGAGCTCGTGCTCGTGACCTCCCCGAGCCGCGACCCGCGCTTCGACCGTGACGACATCGTCATGCGCAAGGGGCAGTACGCGCTGCGCAACGGGCACCTGACCCCGCGCGAGTCGATGATCGAGGACCTCCGCGCGATCGGCGACGCGCTCGACGCGGCCGGCATCGGCTTCCTGCTCGTGCGCGGCAACGACGAGCGCCTGGTGATCGCCGTCGACCGCAGCGACCGCAAGTCCGTCGCCAGGGCCTTCGCCGAGGCGTTCGCGACCGAGCCGTTCTACGCCGAGACCGTCGAGCCGCGCCGCGATGGCGCGACCTACCCGGTGCTGCTCGCCGACGGGCACCTCTCCGGCCACCGCAAGGCCTCGGTCGTGCGCATCCACCGACCCCGTGTCGAGCCCGTCGGCCGCTTGCGCTACGGACCCGAGACGGGCGTGCAGCTGGAGTTCTGGCGCTTCGGCGACGACACCATCGAGGCCCCGCGCGAGAACGCCCTCATGCGCCGTACGCTCCCCCGCTCCGAGGCGATCGACGCCGTCGTGCACCTGCACGGCCGCGACTGGCCCACGCTCGAGCACATGTTCGCGTCGCTCGCGAGCGACGTCGACTTCGACATCGACCTCGTCTTCTCGTGGGTCGACGGCTCGAGCGACGAGTTCGTGCGCGAGCGGGCGAAGCGCATGGCGAGCTACGTGGTCGGCGAGGGCGACGATTCCGAGGCCCGCTACCGCCAGATCGACGAGCTCAAGTACGCCCTGCGCTCGGTGCACCTGTTCGCCCCGTGGATCAGGCGCATCTTCATCGCGACCGACTCACCGGCGCCCGAGTGGCTGGCGCGGCATCCGAAGGTCACGATCGTGCGCAGCGAGGAGATGTTCGCCGACACCTCGGTGCTGCCCACGCACAACTCGCACGCCGTCGAGAGCCAGTTGCACTACATCGACGGCCTCGCCGAGCACTTCCTCTACTCCAACGACGACATGTTCTTCGGTCGCCCCGTCTCCCCCGACCTGTTCTTCTCGCCTGGCGGCATCACGAAGTTCGTCGAGGCGTCGACTCGAATCGGGCTGGGCGACACGCATCCCGGCCGCTCGGGCTTCGAGAACGCCGCGCGCGTGAACCGAGCCCTGCTGCGCGAACGCTTCGGCAAGGTCACGACGCGTCACCTCGAGCACTGCGCGGCGCCCCTGCGCAAGTCGGGCATGGCCGACCTCGAGGCCGCGTTCCCCGAGGAGTTCCGCCGCACGGCCGCGAGCCGCTTCCGCTCGGCGACCGACATCTCGGTGACGAACTCGCTCTACCACTACTACGCGCTGCTCACCGGGCGCGCGGTCGTGCAGACCGATGCCCGCGTGAAGTACATCGAGACGACCCTGAAGCGCGCACTGCCCGCGATGCGCCGGCTCCTCAAGCGCCGCGACCAGGACATGTTCTGCCTCAACGACGGCAGCCTGCCCGAGATCTCGGTCGAGGAGCGCACGGCCGCGGTCACCGAGTTCCTCGAGCACTACTTCCCGTTTCCCGCCCCATGGGAGAAGGCTGCGGATGTCGCGGCCGAGGCGCGCCTCGTCGGCTCGACGTCGCTGCCGGAGCCCGCGTCCGACCTCACGGCCTGACGCGCGCCGCCGAGCGCTGCACCGCCCACGCCCGCACGCACACACACACGCCCGCACGCCCGCCCGCCCGCCCGCCCGCCACGACGTTTTGCCGGTTCACGCCCGCTCGGCACGGGTCGTCGCGCCGCAAAAGGTCGTGGCGCCGCGTCGTCGGCGCGCGAGAGCGCGTGCGGGCGGTGCGAAGGGTGCGGCGAGCTCGGGCGTCAGCCCGCGAGCACCGGGATCGGCATCGTGAACGGCGGGTCCTTCGGCACCGCGGGCGCCGCGGCATCCGCGATCACGATCCCGTCGGCCGCGAGCCGGCGTGCGCTCTCCTCGGCATCGATCCAGTCGAGCGCGGGCGTCGCGCCGAGCGGCACGACCGAGTGCAGCACGGTCGACGGGTACACGTGCACGAGGTTGAAGGCGCGGGCGCCGTCGCGTCCGCGGGTGCCGCCGACGGGAACGTTGAGGTCCTGCGTGTAACAGCTCGCCGATGCGACCGACACGGGAACCCCAGCGAACGTCGCGGTCGACGAGTAGTGCAGATGGCCCGCGATGATCGAGCGGATGTCGCTGCCCTCGACGACCTCCGCGAGTCCTGACTGATCGCGCAGCTCGACCGACACCGCGAGGTCGAGCACGCTCGGCACGGGCGGGTGGTGCATCGCGAGGATCGTGCCGTGCGGCGCCGCGATCGAGAGCTCCTCGGCGAGCCAGTCGAGCTGCTCTGCCGCGATCTCGCCGTGGTGACTGCCGGGCACGGTCGTGTCGAGCGTGATGACGCGCAGGCCGCCGACGTCGTCGACCCGGTCGACCGGACGGGTGCCGCCGACCTCGTCGTCGAGCAGTCCGCGGCGGAAGGCCGCCCGGTCGTCGTGGTTGCCCATGACCCAGATCACCTGCGAGTCGAGGCGCTCGGCCACGGGATCGACGATGCGGCGGATGCGGTCGTAGGCGTCGGGCTCACCCCGGTCGGCCAGGTCGCCCGTGAAGACGATCGCCTCCGGTCGTCCACCGGATGCCTCGAACTCGTCGAACAGGGTGCGGAGGTGGCGCTCGCTGGCCACGCGATCGTAGAGGCTGCCGCCGGCGGCGAGCAGGTGCGTATCGCTGATGTGCAACAGGAAATGGAGCGGCCGAGGGTACTCGGCGATCCGGGTGTTCACGAGGGTGTCCCATCGATCGGCTGTGACGCACGACGGCGGGCGTCGGGCTCACACTAGCGGAACACGCGAATCTGAACGGGGCATGAAGGCGGAGTGTGACCGAGCTGAAACCTGCTCGGTCGACGCCGCACGATCACCTTTTCAGGACCACCGCGGTCATGAGCGCAATATGCAGCCATGAGCGGTGTGGTCCTGAAAAGGTGAGTGCCAGAGGGCGAGAGCGATCGCATGCCGCGGCGCGAACCCGTTCGAGGGGCGCCCAGTGTGCGACATCCGCTCGGCGGGTGCAAGGGGTTGCGACGATTCGAGGGCTTCGGAATGGTGGGACATTCGTGATCGCAGAGGAGGAGCACATGCTCACACTGACCGAGAACGCCAGCACCGTCGTGAAGGAGATCGTCTCCCGCAACGGGGCCCCCGAAGGATCCGGGCTGCGCATCAACGCGCAGGACACCACGGCGACCGAGTTCGCCGTCGCGGTCGTTCCGACGCCCGATCCGACCGATTCCATCGTCGAACAGGACGGCGCGCGGGTCTACCTCGGCGAGGCCGCGGCGATGGCCCTCACCGACAAGACGCTCGACGCGACGGTCGGCGACGACGGCCGCGTGTCGTTCGAGATCGGGCTGCAGGCCTGACCGCCCAGCACGATCGAACGGCGGATGCCGCGGGGCACGTGCTCCGCGGCATCCGCCGTTCCACGGCCGCCGTCGGCACCTCGCCCGTTCAGGCCATGGGCGAGCGATCCGCGGGAGCGCCCGGCGAGGACGAGGACGAGGACGCCGACACGGTCGACGAGCGCCGACGCGCCACGGCGTGCACCGCGCTCAGCATCGCGAACAGCAGCACCGCGCCGATGGCGTAGCCGACCAGGTCGAGCGGGTCGAACGAACTGCCGAACACCAGCCGCAGCGGCGGCATCGCGGCCACGACCGCGGCGGGAACGCCGGTCAGCTGCAGCAGCTCGATCGCGGCGGAGGCGGCGAACGCGATCACCGCGACGAGCCATCCGGCGAGGCGCGGCCGGGCGATCGCGACGACGAGCCCGACGAGGCACGCGTAGAGCGCGCTCCCGGCGAGGTCGATCGCGACCGTGCGGTCGAGCAGCTGCAGGCAGAGGCCCGCGAGCAGCACGACCGCAGCGGTCGCCGCGAGGATCAGCCGCACGTGCGACTACTCGTCGCGCGTGCCCTTGTGGCGCGGCTTGCGGCCGGCGCCGTCGTCGCCGGCGCCGGCAGTGTCTGCGGCGCCGTCGTCGTTCGAGCCCGCCGGCTTGTCGTACGAGCGGGCCGGCTTGTCGTCGTACGAGCGGCGCGGCTTGTCGTCGCGGTCGTACGAGCGACGGGGCCGGTCGTCGCGGTCGCCGTACGAACGGCGAGGACCGCTGTCGCGTCCGCCGTCACGACGGGGCGGCGCGCCGCGGTCGGGGCGCAGCTCGATGAGCCGGCCGCTGATGCGGGTGCCGTCGAGGCGCTCGAGCGTCTCGCGGGGCAGGTCGGCGGGCAGCTCGACGAGCGAGAAGTCGGGGCGGATCTGGATCGCACCGAAGTCTTCACGGCGCAGGCCGCCCTCGTTGGCGAGCGCGCCCACGATCTGGCGGGGCTCGACCTTGTGGCGTCGCCCGACGGCGATGCGGTAGGTCGCGAGCTGGGGGCCGCCGCGCGAGCGACGGTCGCCGCCGCGGTCGTCGTCGTAGCGCCCGCCGCGGGACGCGCCATCTCGGTCGCCTCGGCGGTCGTCGCGTGCACCTCGGTCGTCGCGCTCCTTCCACTCGCGCGCGGGGCGCACGGCCTCGGGCTCGAGCAGCAGCGGCGACTCGCCCTGGGCGACCACGGCGAGCGCCGCGGCCACGTCGACCTCGGGCACGTCGTGGTGCTTCATGTAGTGGCCGATGATGTCGCGGAAGCCCTCGATGCGCTCCGCCTGCTCGAGCGCCGCGGTGATGCGGTCGTCGAAGCGCGAGAGTCGCGTGACGTTCACGTCGTCGACGCTCGGGAGCTGCATCTGCGTGAGCTCCTGGCGGGTGGCCTTCTCGATCGCCGAGATGAGGCGGCGCTCGCGCGGCGTCGCGAAGCTGATCGCGTCGCCGGTGCGGCCGGCGCGGCCCGTGCGGCCGATGCGGTGCACGTACGACTCGGTGTCGGTCGGGATGTCGAAGTTCACGACGTGGCTGATGCGCTCGACGTCGAGGCCTCGCGCCGCGACATCCGTCGCCACGAGGATGTCGAGCTTGCCCGACTTCAGCTGGTTGACGGTGCGCTCGCGCTGGGCCTGGGCGATGTCGCCGTTGATGGCCGCAGCCGAGTAGCCGCGTGCACGGAGCTTCTCGGCGATTTCTTCGGTCACGCTCTTCGTGCGCACGAAGACGATCATGCCCTCGAAGTTCTCGACCTCGAGGATGCGCGTGAGGGCGTCGATCTTCTGCTGGTGCGCGACGACGAGGTAGCGCTGCGTGATGGTCGCCGAGGTCGTGGTCTTGGTCTTGACCGTGATCTCTTCGGGGTCGTTCAGGTACTGCTTCGAGATGCGGCGGATCGCCGACGGCATCGTGGCCGAGAACAGGGCGACCTGCTTGTCGGCGGGGGTGTCGGCGAGGATCGTCTCGACGTCTTCGGCGAAGCCCATCTTGAGCATCTCGTCGGCCTCGTCGAGCACGAGGTACTTGAGCTGCGAGAGGTCGAGCGTGCCCTTCTCGAGGTGGTCCATGATGCGGCCGGGGGTGCCGACGACGATGTGCACGCCGCGGCGCAGGGCCGACAACTGCACGCCGTAGCCCTGTCCGCCGTAGACGGGGAGGATGTGCACGCCGCGCATGCGCGACGCGTACTTCTCGAACGCCTCGCAGACCTGCAGGGCGAGCTCGCGCGTGGGGGCGAGCACGAGCGCCTGCGGGGTCTTCTGGGATTCGTCGAGCCGGGCGAGGATCGGCAGCGCGAACGCGGCCGTCTTGCCCGTGCCGGTCTGGGCGAGGCCCACGACGTCGCGCCCTGCGAGGAGGGTCGGGATGGTGGCGGCCTGGATGGCCGAGGGGGTCTCATAGCCGACATCGGAGAGGGCCTTGAGCACGGCGCCGTCGAGTCCGAGGTCGGCGAAGCTGATCGCGGCGGGCTCTTCAGGAGCCTCGGCCACGACGGGGTTTTCGCCGGAAGTCACATTTCAGCCTACTCCTGTCGCCTGTGAGGCGTCCGGGTACGTTTTTCGGGCGGCTTCGACGCAGGGCGAGCGGATGCCGCGGGCGGGCGCCGGCGACATCCGTCCCTCAGAGCGCGAGCAGCCGTTCGGTGTCGCCGAAGACCTCGAGGCCGGCGCAGGCCGCGGTGCCCGCGAGCAGCACCCGTCCGTCGTGGTCGAGGTGCCGGAACGCGATGCTCGCGTCGAGCGTCTCCTCGACCCGCTGGTGCATGGCGGTGCGGAGCGGTGCGTGCAGCAGCCCGCCGCGCACCCGCTCGGCGTCGAGCTCGAGCACGCCGTCGGGGCCGGTGACGCTCCACCGCACATGGGTGTCGTCGATCGAGAGACGGGTCTCCTTCGAGCGGTTGTACGTGGTCCACCGGTGCAGTCGACCGCCGTGGCGCAGGCCGATGATCGAGCCGCGGAACGCCCGCCCGAGCCACGGGATGATCGCGATCGAGGCGATGAGCGAGGCATCCGTTCCGTCGCCGATCTCGGTGTCGAGGTGGTTGCTGGCCATCCAGACGTATCCGGCCGGGAAGGCCTGGCCCCAGTCCTTCTCGAGGTAGCCCCGCCCGCCGTCGAAGCTCGTGGGGCGGCCCTCGACCTCGATCTCGCCGGCGAGGCCGTGGCCGAACGAGACGATGCCGTGGAAGCACTCCATGGCCGGTACGAGACCGTACCAGCCCATGATGCCGGGCTCGCGGGCCGTCACGGGCCACGGTTCGAGCGGCGTCGAGTAGGCGATCTCGCCGCGGAGCTGCGGCAGGTCGAGGGTCATGCCCGCGGGCGAGAACCGGTTCGGCCCGACGCGCACGTCGAACTCCCGGTCGGATGCCGCGAACTCGCCGACCTCGTACCGGTGGTACCAGCTGCGCCCGGTGAGCCCGTCGAGCACCTGCACGAACGCCTCGTCGGTCGTGCGCCCGTCAGCTCCGCCGGTGGCACCGCCGAGCCCGCGGAACACCCCGGGGATCACCGCCCAGCGTTGCGTGCGGTCGGCCGACACGACCTTGTTGTACCAGCCCTCGAAGTACCCCTTCGTCACGCCCTTGCCGTGAAAGGCCTCTGGATGCCGCACTCCTCGCACGTACGCCGCCGGGGTTCGCATGCGCCAACCCTAGGGGGCGGCGGGCCAGCGGGGCATCCGCTGCTACGCTCGCTGCGGATTCAGCGCCGAACATGCCCGATCGGCGACGCATCGTCACCTCGAATCCCCCGCGAGATCGGACCCGGATGCCCCGCACCATCGTCGAGCGCGAGCTCACCGCCCCCGTCGCCCTCGTCGGCGCAGACGGCCGGCTGAACCCCGGGGCCGTCGGCTGGACGCGCACGCCCCTGCACGACACCGCTGGCATCGACGGCCGCCGCGTCTGGGGACGGAACAAGCGCTGGGAGTACTGGGCCGTCACCACCCCGACCCACGTGATCGCCCTCACCGTGTCGTCGCTCGACTACGCCGCGGTGCATGCCGTGCTCGTGCACGACCGTCGCACCGGGGCGACGATCGACCGGTCGGCGATCGCCCCGCTCGGCTCGAGCGCCGTGCTGCCGGCCTCGCTCGGCGACGGACCCGCCCGTGGGGTCACGCGCACGATCTCGATCGACCTCGATGAGGTCGACGGCGGCACCCGGCTGCGCGCGGTGTCCGGCGACCTGCGGCTCGACCTCCTCGCCCACCGGCCCGACGGCCACGAGTGCCTCGGCGTCGTCGTGCCGTGGTCGGCGACGCGGTTCCAGTACACGGTGAAGGATGTCGCGAGGCCGGCGAGCGGATGGCTCGAGATCGCCGGCGAGCGCATCGAACTGCCGGCGGGCGAGAGTTGGGCCGTGCTCGACCACGGACGGGGCCGCTGGCCGTACCGCATGACCTGGAACTGGGGCGCCGCGTCGGGCCGGGCCGCCGACGGCCGCACGATCGGGCTCCAGCTCGGCGGCAGGTGGACCGACGGCACCGGCTCGACCGAGAACGCCGTGGTCGTCGACGGACGCCTGCACAAGATCGGCGACGAGCTGGAGTGGACGTACGACGAGACCGATTGGCTCGCGCCGTGGCGCATGCGCGGGGCATCCGTGGACCTGCGGTTCGAGCCGTTCTGGGACCGCGTGAGCTCGACCGAGCTGCTCGTCTTCGGCTCGCACGGCCACCAGTGCTTCGGGCACTACTCGGGATGGGTGGATGCCTCGGGCGAGCGCATCGCGGTCGACGGCCTGCTCGGCTGGGCCGAGGACGTGCGCAACCGCTGGTGACGGTCGCGCATGCGGGCCGGTGCGGCGGCGAGCCCTCGCCCGCGATCAGGCCGACACCGAACGAGGACGCCGGGTCGCCACGAGCACCGCGGTCCACGTCGAGAGCAGGAGTGCCGTGAGCACGAGGCCGAGGTCGCCGACGCCGATCGACGCGATCCACGCGAACGGGTCGCCGAGGCCGAGGTGCTCGACCAGCACGCCCGACAGCTGCACGAGGGCGATGACGACCGCGGCCACGACCGAGAGCACGGTCATCGCGACGCCGTACACCGCACCGACGTCATGGTTCCGGATGCCGCCCGCGCCGTCGATGCCGGTGAGGCCGCCGCCCGTGCCGCCGCCCGGAGCGTCGGCCGTCGACGGCTGCCACGCGTAGGCCCGACGCATCACGGCCCCCTGCGCCGTGTCGAAGGCGCTCATGCCGGCGGCGAAGAGCACGGGGAGGGTGAGGGCCGCCCACCACGGCACGGCGGCCAGCGTCGCGGCGCCGGCGAGCGCGAGCAGGCCGATCTCGGTCGCCGTGTCGAACCCGAGGCCGAAGAGCAGGCCGACGCCGTACATGCGCGACGGGCGGTCGACCGCGCGCTCGAACGGACCGAGCAGCCGCAGCACCGGTCCGCCGCCGTGGTGGCCGTCGCCGTGGAGTGCGTGTCGGCGGTCGCGTGCACGCAGCGAGGCGATGTTGACCATCGCGATCACGAGCAGGAAGACACCGGACACCGTCGGGCCGATGACGCCCGTCCAGGCGTGCAGCGCCGACGAGTCGTCGGCGAGCGACGCACTGATCGCGGCGAGGCCGAACGTGAGCAGCACGCACAGCACCAGCACGATCGTCGAGTGGCCGAGCGAGAACCAGAAGCCGACGGTGCTCGCCGGCCGGCCACGCTCCGTGAGGCGCCTGGTGGTGTTGTCGATGGCGGCGATGTGGTCGGCGTCGAACGCGTGGCGCAGGCCGAGCGTGTACGCCGCGAGCCCGACGCCGAGCGTGACGAGCGCCGTGCCGTCGCCGGCGCCGAGCGGGATGCCGGCCGGGACGACGGCGACCAGCAGCACGCCCCACCCCAGCACGTGGAGCGCGGCGATGAACGCCACGACGCCGACGGTGCCGCGGCGGGTTCCGACCCGATCGGGTGAGGTCATCGCTGCCGCCCATCCGCCACGGCGTCATGCTAGCGCCGGGGCGGACGAGCGGGGAGGCCCGAACGGGCAGTCGTCAGTGCGTCGGGGTGGCCGAGGGCGCCGGCGTCTCGTCGTCGGCGGGGCCGGTGACGACGGTCGGCTGCGCCGCGGCATCCGCCCCGTCCTCCGTCGTGACGAGGTGGTGCCGACGCTCGAGCGCGGCCCCCTCGACGTCGACGTCGGGCATGACGCGGTCGAGCCACTTCGGGATCCACCAGGCCGACCGGCCGAGCAGGTGCATGATCGCGGGCATCAGGAGCATGCGCACGACGAACGCGTCGACGAGCACGCCGAAGGCGAGGCCGAAGCCGACCGAGCGGATCATCGTCGAGTCGGAGAAGATGAACCCGCCGAAGACCGAGACCATGATGAGTCCGGCCGCGATCACGACCGAGCGCCCGGCACGAAGGCCCTGCGCCACCGCGAGTCGCGCTGGCGACCCGTGCACGTACGCCTCGCGCATGCCGGTGGCGAGGAACAGCTGGTAGTCCATCGCGAGGCCGAACAGGATGCCGACGAGGATCACCGGCAGGAAGCTCAGGATCGGCCCGGTGCTGATGCCGAGTGCGTCCGCACCCCAACCCCACTGGAACAGCGCGACGATCGCGCCATAGGTGGCGAACAGCGACAGGATGAACCCGCCCGTGGCGATGATCGGCACGAGCAGCGAGCGGAACACGAGGATCATGATGAGCAGCGAGAGCCCGACCACGACGACGAGGTAGAGCGGCAGCACGGCGGCGAGCCCCTCGGAGATGTCGATGTTGATCGCCGCCTGGCCGGCGACGCCGAGCGTGATGTCGCCGTTCACCGGCGGCAGGGCGCGCAGGTCGCGCACGAGCTGCTCGGTCGAGGCCGCGTTGGGGCCCTCGGCCGGGATGACCTGGAACACCGCGAGCGAGTTGTCGTCGGAGACGTCGACCGCGGCGACCGAGACCACGTCGTCCTGGGCGGCGATCGCCGAGGCGACGTCGACCTGGAGCTGCAGCACCTCGTCGTCGGTCGTGCCCTCCGGCAGTTCGGCGGTGACGAGCAGCGGGCTGTTGGCGCCCGCGCCGAACTGCTCCTCGGTCACGGTGTACGCCTCGTACGCGGAGGAGCCGTGCGGCTCGGACGAGCCGTCGGGCAGGCCGACCCGCATCGACAGCGACGGGATCGCGACGACGAGGAGTGCCGCGATCGTCACGACGCCGGTGAGCACCGCACGCCAGGTCGGCATGGCCTTCACGACGGGGGGCTCGTGGCGGTTGCCCTCGCCGAGGTGCGCGCGCACCTTGCGCCGCAGGATGCGGAGGCCGAGCAGGCCGAGGAGCGCCGGGGTGAGCGTCGTCGAGATCAGCACCGCGACGGCGACGGCGACCGCGCCGACCGTGCCCATGAGGCCGAGGAACGGCACGCCCGTGACGTTCAGGGCGAGCAGCGCGACGATCACCGTGGTGCCCGCGAACACGACCGCGTTGCCCGAGGTGCCGTTCGCGAGGCCGATGGACTCGACGACCTCGGCGCCCTGCAGCAGCTGCTTGCGGTGTCGGTTCACGACGAAGAGCGAGTAGTCGATGCCGACCGCGAGGCCGAGCATGACGGCGAGCATGGGCGTCACCGAGGCCATGTCGACGACGCCGGAGAAGGCGAGCGAGCCGAGGATGCCGACGGCGACGCCGAAGATGGCGGTGACGAGCGGGAGGGATGCCGCGATGACCGAGCCGAGCATCACGAGCAGCACGATCGCCGCGATGACGAGGCCGATCGCCTCGCCGATGCCGAACAGCTCGGGAACGCCCTGCGAGATGTCGGTCGAGAACGAGACCGAGACGCCCTCGATGGGCTCGGCCGAGAAGTGGTCGATGACCGACTGCTTCGCGTCCTCGGAGAGCTCGAGTCGCGGCACGGTGAACGAGACGTTCGCGATCGCCGTCGAGCCGTCTTCGGAGACGAGGCGGATGCCGTCGGCGTAGCCGAGCAGCTCGGAGCCGAGTTCGAGCTGCTCGGCGTTCGCCTCGAGCTCCTCGCGGCCGTCGTCGAGCTTGGCCTGCTCGCCCGCGAGCGCCTCGGTCTGGGCGTCGAGCTGCGCCTGCTGCGCGTCGAGCTGCGCCTGCTGCTCGTCGATCGCGTCGGTCGGGGCACCGGCGGCGACGGCCTGCTCGCGCGCGGCGTCGAGCTGCGCCTGGCCGGCATCGAGCTGCGCCTGCCCGGCCTCGAGCTGGGCGGTCCCGGCGTCGAGCTGGGCCTGACCCGCATCGGCCTGGGCCGTGCCGTCGTCGATCTTCGCCTGGCCGTCGGCGAGCTGCTGCTGCTGGTCGTCGAGCTGTTGCTGCGCCTCGAACGGGTCGACCACGTCCTCGACATCGACGAGGTCGCCCTGGTCGGCGATCAGCGCGCTGATCTCGGCCTGCTGCTCGTCGGTCAGGGCCGAGCCGTCGGTCGTCGTGAAGACGACGGTTCCGGCGCCGCCGCTGTACTCGGGCAGCTCCTCCTGGAGATCGGCGATCACGTCGCCCGACGCGGTGTTCGGCACGTCGAAGCTCGTCGTGAGGCCCTTGAACCCGATGAGGAATCCACCGACGGCGATCGCGAGCACGACGGTCCAGGCGGCGATGACCACCCAGGCGCGTCGCGCCGAGAACTTGCCCAGTCGGTACAGCAGCTCAGCCACGTCATGTCCTCTCACGTGCGATCGACGTTGCGATCGACCGTGCGAGTATACGAGACGCACCGTCTCGTCTTGCTGGGAGAAGCATGGGCGATGGGTAGCATGTGCTGGTGTCCGAGCATCGACGGGGTCCGGTCCGCAGCGAGGCCGCGCGGGTTGCGATCCTCGACGCCACCGCTCGACTCTTCGAGAGCCGCGGCTACGACAACCTCACGATGGAGGGCATCGCCGCCGAGGCGCATGTCGGCAAGCAGACGATCTACCGCTGGTGGCCGTCGAAGGGCGCGCTCGTCGCCGACTGCCTGATCGAGGGCCTGCTGTTCCGCGACGGGTTCAGCCCGCCCGACACGGGCGACCTCCGTGACGACCTCACGGCGTGGCTCCGCGGCATCCTGAGCTTCGTCGATCGCGAGGGCGGGGCCACGATGGTGCACTCGCTGATCGCGGCCGCCGGCGATCACCCGAGCGTCGGGCAGCGCCTGTCGGAGCAGCTCGGCGCGAACTCCCTGCTCCACGCAAGGCTCGAGGCGGCGGTCGCGGCAGGGCAGCTGTCGCCCGACCGCCCGCTCGACGAACTCGGCGACGCCCTCGTGGGCGCGGTGGTGCTGCGGGCCCTCGGTCGTACCCCGTCGGATGCCGCGGCCGCCACCCGGCTCGTCGACGCCGTGCTCGGCTGACCGGCGTCGCGCCCCCGCAGTTCCGAACCCCGTCCCGTGATCGCCGTCGCGCCCTGCCGCCCGGCGCGGCACACTGGAGGCGTGGCCGCCTGGGTGCTGCACGTCGACCTCGACCAGTTCATCGCTGCGGTCGAGGTGCTGCGGCGCCCCGAGCTCGCCGGGCTCCCGGTGATCGTGGGCGGTCGCGGCGACCCGACCGAGCGAGCTGTCGTGTCGACGGCGTCGTACGAGGCCCGAGCGTTCGGCGTCGGCTCGGGCATGCCGCTGCGCATCGCCGCGCGCAAGGCGCCCGATGCCGTGATCCTGCCGGTCGACCACGAGGCGTACACCGAGGCATCCGTCGCCGTCATGGCGACGCTGCGCGAACAGCCCGGCGCGACGGTGCAGGTGCTCGGCTGGGACGAGGCCTTCGTCGGCATCGACACCGACGACCCCGAGGCGTACGCGACCTCGGTGCGACGCGCG
Organism: Agromyces sp. PvR057; assembly: GCF_040547485.1. Classification (NCBI taxonomy): domain Bacteria; kingdom Bacillati; phylum Actinomycetota; class Actinomycetes; order Micrococcales; family Microbacteriaceae; genus Agromyces; species Agromyces sp. PvR057. The sequence continues at coordinate 295,570 of NZ_JBEPPT010000001.1, read as the reverse complement.
GTGCTCGACCGCACGAGGCTGCACTGCAGCGTCGGCATCGGCGACACGCTCGTGCGCGCCAAGGTCGCGACCGGGTTCGGCAAGCCGCAGGGGATGTTCCGGCTCACCGCCGAGAACTGGCTCGACGTCATGGGCCACCGACCGACGATCGAGCTGTGGGGCGTCGGCTCGAAGATCTCGAAACGGCTCGCCGCCCTCGGCATCGCGACCGTCGCCGAACTCTCCGCCGCGGACCTCGACCTGCTCACCGCCGAGTTCGGCCCGCGGATGGGGCCCTGGTTCCGCGAGCTCGGCCGCGGCGAGGGCGCCCGCGTCGTCGACGACACCGAGTGGGTCGCCCGCGGGCACAGCCGGGAGACCACCTACCAGCACGACCTCGTCGAGCCCGCAGAGGTGGAGGCGGCGCTGCGCACCCTCGCCGAGGCGGTGCTCGACGACGTCGCCGCCGAGGGGCGTCCGGTGATGCGGCTCACCCTGAAAGTGCGCTACGCGCCGTTCCTGACCAAGACGTTCAGCCGCAAGGTCGCCGAGACGGCCGATCGCGACGAGGTGCTCGCCCACGTGCACCGGTTCGCCGCCGACCGGATCGAGCCAGGCCGGCCGATCCGCCTGCTCGGCCTCCGCGCCGAGATGCCGATGCCCGACGACGCGCGCGCGCGGCATACGCCGACCCGCAGCGGGTGGTGAGGCGCGGTGGGATCCGTCAGGGCGCGTCGACCGCGGCGAGCCACCGGAGCGCGCCGGCGATGAGCTCCCGGTGCGCGGCCGAGTCGTACGACCGCGCATCGTGCCCGAGCGCGTCGTAGACGAGCCTCGAGCGGCCGACCTCCCGCGCCCAGACGAGCGGATGCCTCATCCCGCCCTCCACGTGCTCGGCGATCGGCTCGATCCCGCCGAGCCGTCGCAGGTCCGTGTACCGCTCGTCGAGCACGGTGAAGTCGGCGAGGCCCTCCGCAACGGCGTGCCCGCCCACGAGATGCACCCGCGCCTCGCCGAACGGCGGATGCCACGAGACGTCGCGGACCCACCGGCCGCCGAGCAGCCGCTCGTACGCCGGGTACGCGCGCAGGCTCGCGGCCGCCGCGTGCATCGCGAGCAGGCCGATGCCCCGATCCAGCGCCCGGTCGAGGGCGGATGCCGCGGCGGCGGCCTGCGAGGGCACCGGCCCGTCACCGGGGTCGCCCGCGTTCACCACGACGAGGCGGACGTCGTCGCCGAGCGCCGCGAGCGCGGCATCCGGATCGTCGTCGACCTCGACCGTGAACCCCGCCTCGCGCACGATCGCGGCGAGCAGCGCACTCGTCTCGGCGAACGGATGCCACGGGTCGGCGTAGCGGCCGCCCCCGCTGAGGATGACGGCATCGGGCATCAGCGGCCGCCCGGGAGTCGGGGGCGGTCGACGACCTGCACGAGGTTGCGACCGCGCAGCGTGTAGATGTGCCCGCGCTCGTCGACGTTCAGGTGCGAGCCGCTGTACCAGGCGCCGTTGATCTCGGGCACGACGACCGTCACGGCGAACGTCTTCGGATCGAATCGCCAGAGCGTGGTGTCGGAGACCGCGTAGACCACACCCCGATTCTCGACCATCGCCGCGAAGCCCGGGCAGAGGGGGCGGTGGTCGGCCGTGTGCACGATGCTGCGCTTCTGCAGGTCGATCACGACGAAGCCTCCCTTGATGGTGAGCGCGTAGAGGTTCCGCCCCTGGATCGCGAGTGCGGCGATGCCGTTCGGCAGCCCCGTCTCGATGCGCCACAGCTCCTGTTGCGCGACCGGGTTCCACGCGACCACCGTGCCTCGGGGACCCGTCTTCTGCGCGTTGTCGCCGCCGAGGAAGGCGACGCCGAGGGTCGTGGCGACCGCTCGCACGAGCTGCACGTCGTCGATCGGGTTCACCGCGATGGTCGACGTCGTCGCGCGCGGATCGTAGGTCCAGATCGACCCGCCGCCCTCGGTGTCGGACTGCACCGCGACGAGGAGCCTGCGGTGCACCGGATCCCAGGTCGTGTCGAGCGGGCGGTTCTGCTCGCCGGGGAATGCGGCGACCTGGTGGATCGGCTCGCCGCGCTTCGGGTCGTACGACCAGATGCCCTGCGAGTTGTACTGCCCCGTGTAGAGCACGCCCCCGATCACCTCGGCGTCCTTCGCCTCGCCGGGCGCGCGCAGGTTGACGACCTCGCCCGTCTTCAGCGAATGCCGCGCGATGGCCCCGTTGCCGCCGACGTACACGTACCCGCCTCCGGCCGCGAGGCCCATGCAGGTCTGCGGGCTCACCGGGGCCCCGGCCTCGGCGAGGTCGGTGACCGTCGACGTGCCCGTCGCCGGGTCGACCTCGGCCACGAAACCGTAGGCGGAGACGACGGCGAGCGTGCCCTCGTGCGCGTCGACGCCCCAGATCTCGCCGAGGTCGAGGCCGCCGAGGTCGAGCTGCGCGATCGCGCCGGTCGCCGGAGAGAAGTCGAGCAGCCCGGTCTCGTTGGCGAGGTAGAGGTGGTCGCCGATGGCCGCGATGTTCTTCGCCGTCTTGCCGATCGAGGTCGCGAGCGTGTACGACGAGAGGTCCGCGAGGTCGATCACGGCGATCTTCGACGCCTCCGTCGAGGCCGCGGTCGATGCGACGAGCCGGTCGCCGACGATCGCGAGTTCGCGCACGCTCGGATCGGCGGCGAACTCGGCGGGCGCGATCGACGCGAACGTCGCCGCCGCCCGGTCGTAGGCGAACAGCGTCGCCCTGCCGGCACTGCCACCGCCGCCGAGGGTGCTGCCCGCACCGAAGAAGACCGCCTCGTCGGTGGCGGCGACCGCCCGGGCGAGCGTCGAGGTCGCATCGGGGATGCCGAGGCTCGTGACCTGCCCCGCCGCCGGGTCGAACTGCCACAGCGCCGGCGCCGTCGTGCTGCCGCCGCCGACCGCGAAGAGCGTGCCGTCGGGAGCGACCGCGAGGTCGCGCACGTCGCGGTCGCCGATCGCGCCGATCGGAACCGCCGGCACCTCGGGCGTCTGCAGGTCCCATCGGTGCAGGTTCGACTGCGGGCCGCCGGACTTCTGCAGGATGCCGATGTACAGGTAGCGGCCGCTCGCGTCGGCCGCCAGAGCCTGGATCGCGTACCCGGTCGTGACCTCGGTGCTCACGGTCACCGTGCGCGTCGGCAGGTGGAACCCGATGACGCCGGTCGGCTCGATGTTGCGCGAGCCGATGTAGACGGTGTCGCCGACGAGCAGGGCGCTCATCAGGCCGTACTGGCTGACGGCCGGGCCGAGGTCGGTGATCGTCGGACCGGTCGGCCGGCCCGACGTGAGCGATGCGGCGGCGGCCGGGTCGGCCGCGACGAACGCGGCGAGCGCGGTCAGGCCGGCGGCACCGCCCGCCTGCAGCACCACTCGGCGGGAGAGCGTCGGGGATTCGGACATCGGAACTCCTTCGTTCGTAGGGTGGGGATGGGCCGTCAGGCCGTGATCGCGAGCAGTTCGGCATCGACCTCGTGGGCGAGCGGCAGTCCCTGTGCGAACCGGCGCAGCTCGTCGAGCACGACGTCGGCCAGTCGGCCGAGCTCGCCGCCGAGCGAACCGGCGATGTGCGGCGTGAGCAGGGCGTGGTCGTGGCCGTAGAGCGGATGCTCGTGCTCGAGCACCCACGGCGAGGTGACGTCGAGGATCGCGAACAGCTCCCCCGCGGTCACGCGAGCCGTGAGCGCCGCCTGGTCGATGATCTCTCCGCGGGCCGTGTTCACGAGCGTCGCGCCGTGCCGCATCAGCCCGATGCCGCGCGCATCGACGAGGTCGCGCGTCGACGGCAGCGACGGGGCGTGGATCGACACGACGTCGGAGGTGGCGAGGAGGTCGTCGAGCGCGACGGACTCGACGCCGAGGCTCAGGGCCTCGGATGCCGACAGGAACGGGTCGTAGACGACCACGTCGAGGTCGTAGCCGCGCAGCAGCTCGATGACCCTTCGGCCGATCCTCGACGCCCCGACGATGCCCACGCGCTTGCCGAAGTTGCCCAGCCCGGGGAACGCCTGCTCGACGTCGAACTCCTCGCGCAGCATCCGGTACCGCGCCGCGATGGGCAGCACCTTCTTGTTGGCCAGCACGATCATCGCGACCGTGTACTCGGCCACGGGGGCGGCGTTCGCGGTCGCCGCCGTGCTCACGCGGATGCCGCGTTCCAGCACGGTCTCGGACACGTAGGGCTTGACCGTGCCCGCCGAGTGCAGGATCGCGCGGAGGTTCGGCGCGAGGTCGAGCGCGGCCGCGTCGATGAACGGGGCACCCCAGCCCGTGACGAGCACCTCGGTCTCGCGGAGCGCCCGCCTCGCGGCATCCGATTCGAACTCGGTCAGGATGCCCGCGACCTCGGCGACCTCCTCGAAGCGCGCAACCTGCTCCGGCGGGAAGATGCGCTCGCGCACGTCGGGCGCCATCGCGAAGGCGACACGCACGCGATCCCCGCTCACTTGACGCTCCCGGCGGACAGGCCCGAGCGCCAGAAACGCTGGAGGCCGACGAACGCGAGGACCAGCGGGAGGATCGAGACGAAGGATCCCGCGATCACGAGGGTCGAGAACTCCGGGTTCTGCTGCACCTGGCTCTGCCAGAGGGCGATGCCCACGCTCGACGGGAAGAGCTCGCGGTCCTGCAGCATGATGAGCGGCAGCATGAAGTTGTTCCAGATCGCGACGAACTGGAAGAGCACGATCGTGACGAACCCGGGCACGAGCATGGGCAGTCCGATACTGAAGAAGCTGCGGATCGGTCCGGCACCGTCGACGCGTGCCGCCTCGAGGGTCTCGTCCGGCAGGTACCCCGCGCTGAACACGCGTGCGAGGTAGACGCTGAACGGGTTGCAGAACGCCGGGATGAGCACGGCCCAGATCGTGTTCGTCGCGCCGACCGACGCGGCGAGCAGGTAGAGCGGGATGACCGTCGCGGTGTTCGGGATGAGCACGCCCACGAGCACGAACCCGAACAGCCCGTTCTTGCCGCGGAAGCTGAACTTGTCGAACGCGTAGCCAGCCATGAGGGCGACGAAGCCGCAGACGAGCGCGCCGATGCCGGCGTAGAACACGCTGTTGCCCAACCAGCGCCAGAAGATGCCGTCGTCCTGGGCCATCAACTGCTGCAGGTTCTCGAGGAACGCCCCGCCGGGCGAGAATGCGCTCGAGCCGTAGAGGCCCTTCGCGTCCTTGGTCACGGCGAAGACGAGCCAGAGGAGCGGCAGCACCATGTAGGCGACGCCCAGGATCAGGATGCCGTTGACGGCGAGGCTCGCGCCCGGACGTCGGGGGGCGCGACGCGCTCGAAGGCGATCGGCGCTCTCGCGCGGCGGGCGGTGCGGGCCGGCCGGGTCGCCGTGAGGGGGTGCGGCGGAGCGCGACGGAGCGTCGGTGGTCGCGATCATCATGCACGTCCCTTCGAGGCGAAGCGGGTGACGACCCACGAGAGCACCCCGGCCACGAGGGCGAGGATGATCGACGCGGCGGCCGCCTGCGGGAGGTTGTTGCGGTTGAACGCCGCGTCGTACGCCCACATGTTCGGCACCCACGTGCTCGTGACCGCGGTCGTCGCGGACGAGAGGATCGTGGGCTCGGTGAAGAGCTGGAGCGAGCCGATCACCGTGAAGAGCAGGGCGATGCCGAGCGAGGGCGCGATCAGGGGCGTCTTGATCCAGAGGGCGGTGCGGATCTCCCCGGCGCCGTCGACCCTCGCCGCTTCGAGCACCTCGCGGGGTACGGCCTGCAGCGCGGTGAACAGGATGATCATGTTGTAGCCCGCCCACTCCCAGACGGCGATGTTCACCATCGACGGGAGCACCATGTGCACCGAGAGGAAGTCGATCTGGATGCCGCCCGACTCGAGCGCTGAGACGAAGGGGCTCACCCCCGGCGTGTAGAGGTACGCCCAGATGAGTGCCGCGATGACGCCGGGCACGGCGTGCGGGAGGAACAGGAGCAGCTGGAACGCGCGCTTGGCCTTGGCGACCGCAGCGTCGAGCAGGAGGGCGAACAGCAGCGCGGTGCAGAGCAGCACCGGGATGTAGAGCAGGCAGTACAGCGCCAGGCGACCGAAGCCGGCCACGAAGGTCGGGCTCGAGAGGACGTCGGCGTAGTTGCCGAGTCCGACGAACTCGGTCTCGGTGCCGCCGAACCCGAGGCCGCTGCGCCGCTCGGCGAAGAGGCTCATGGCGACGGCGTAGACGACCGGCGCGATCATCGCGACCAGGAAGAGCGCGAAGAACGGGGTGAGGAAGATGGCTGCGGTGCGGCCGCCCGTGCCGGCGATCGGATGCCGCGTGGCGCGTGGTGCCCGTCCTGCGAGTCGGACGCTCATGGTGTTGCCCTTCGGTGCGGCGGTGCCGGCGGGATCGCCGCCGGCACCGCTCCGGTCCTATTCGGAGATCTCGAGTCCGAGCTGCTCGAGCCCGGTCACGGTCTCCTCCTGCGTCTGCTCGAGCGCATCGCCGAGGGTGGGTGCGGTCGTGACCGCGTCGGTCAGCGCCGTATTGGTGATGTCGTAGTTCGGGCCCCACGACCATCCGTCGACGACCGATGCGGATGCCTCGTCGAAGACGGCGTAGATGTCGTTGCCGTAGTAGTCGACCGGCGCGACCTTCTCGGCGACGTCGTTCAGGCCCGGGTAGGCGAGGTAGGCCGTGCCGACCGCTCCCCGCGCCTCGACGGCGGCAGGCTCGGTCGTGAGCCAGGTGAGGAAGGCTGCGGCCGCGGCGGAGTTCTTCGAGTTCTCGGTGACCGCGAAGCTCGTGCCGCCGCTCAGCGCGCCGCTCGGCTCGCCGTCCCACGACGGCGGCACCGCGGCGATCCACTTGCCGGCCTGGCCGCTCGCCTCGGTGCGGGTCTTCAGGCCGGATGCGCTCCACGAGCCGCCGACCCAGCCGTTGACGACGCCGCTGTTGAGATCGGCGGTCCACTCGTCGCTGAAGCCGAGCTGCGGCTTCACGAGGTCTTCATCGATGAGCTTCTGCCAGTAGTCGGCCACCTTCGTCGAGGCGTCGTCGTCGATCGAGACCTTCCAGTGGTCGTCGTCGACGCCGAACCAGGTCGAGCCCGCCTGCCACGAGAGCGGGGCGAGCTGGGGCTCGTTCGTGAAGAAGCTCGTGAGGTAGGCCTCGGGGTTCGCGGTGTGCACCGCACGGGCGGCCGCCTCGAACTCGTCCCAGGTCTTGGGCACCTCGACGCCCGCGGCCTCGAGCACGTCCTGGCGGTACCACATGACGAGCGGCGGGGCGTCGTAGGGCATGCCGTAGGTCGCTCCCTCGAAGTCGACGAGGCCGCGCACCTGGTCGCTGTACTCGTCGAGCGTGTCGCTCGGCACGAGGTCGTCCAGCGGCATGACCTGGCCGGAACCGACGAATCCGGGAAGCCGGTAGTACTCGATGCCGACCACGTCCGGACCGGTCCCGGACTCGATCGCGGCGGCGAGCTTCGTGTAGCCGCCGTTCGCGCCGTTCGCGATCTCCTCGAAGTTCACGGTGATGTCGTCCTGGCTCGCGTTGAACGCGGCGGCGACGTCCGCCATCCCGCTGAGCGAGGACCAGAACGTGACCTCGCCTGTGGGGGTCGCACCGCTGCCGGTGTCGCCGGACGGCGCCGAAGCGGCGGACGTGCATCCGGCGAGGAGGACGCCCGCGGCCAGCATCGCCGCTGCGGTGAGGGAAGTGCGACGCAGGTTCATGACGGATTCTCCTTTGAATGTGAAGCGTGCACGGGCCACTGAAGTCGAGTCCGGGCGTCGCCGCAAGCAATGACGCACAAAGCGAACATTTCAGAACATCTCGATGCCGATGACGCAGGCCTCGCCGATGACGCAGGCCTCGCCGATCACGCAGACCTGGCCGATCACGCAGACCGCGTCGACTCCCGTTCGACGAGCGTCGGCAGGAGCGACATCCGCGTGACCGCGTGGCCGGCGTGCTCGTGCTGCCGGACGCGGTCGAAGCAGAGGCGCAGGGCCGCATACCCGAGGTCGTGCTTCGGCGGCGCGACCGCGGTCAGCGGTACGGCGGCGAAGGCCGAGAACTCGTCGTCGTAGGCGACGAGCGCGAAGTCCTCGGGGATGCGCAGGCCGCGCTCGATCACGAGATCCGCGAACGCCATGGAGTCCACGTCGCCCAGCATGAGCGCCGCGGTGACCTCGTGCTGCACGCACTCGTCGTAGAACCGCTCGAGCGCGTCGATCGCCGAATCGGCGCCGACGGCGGGCGTCGGCAGCGAGCGGAAGCGCACGTGCCCGGCCAGCCCGAGCCGCGCCATGGTGCGTTCGTACCCGTCGAGGAGCCACGGCGTGGTCGCCGCCTCCCGCGCCGCCAGCGCGATGCGGCCATGCCCGCGCTCCACGAGGTGTCGCACCGCGAGTTCGGCGCCGTACGCATGGTCGCTCCGCACGGACTCGATGCGGCCGGCGATGCGCTCGTCGACCCCGCGCTCGACGACCACGACCGGAACGGGCGCGTCGATCAGCAGCTCGTGCAGCGGCGATCCCTCGACCAGCCCGTTGTGCGGCGTGATCATCAGCCCATCGACCCCGCCGGCGATGAGGCGTTCGGCCTGGCGAAGCTCCTCTCGCTCCGAGTAGTTCGTGGTGCCGAGCACCAGTCGGCAGTTCAGCTCGCGCGCGGCGTCGCTCGCTCCGCGGATGACCTGCGGGAAGTAGTAGTTCGCGGTCGGCGCGATCATGCCGATCGTCGCGACCGGGCGCCGCGCCATCGCGCCGGCCGAACCGGAGCCCCGCTCCTGCTGCTTCGCGACCGCGGTCGAGACCGCACCGCCGTGCACGCGCACGAGGAGGCCGCGCGACTCGAGTTCCGCGAGGTCGCGGCGCAGCGTCATCGCCGAGACGTCGAGGCGCTTCGAGAGTTGGGTGATGGCGAGGGAGCCCCGCAGCTCGAGCTCCCGCAGGATGGCGTCATGACGTGCGACGGCGACCACCGAGCCTCCAGATGTTCATGTTTGTGCGTTCTCAAGATCGAACAGGATCCACGATACGCACGTCGGGACGAAATCGCCCACCCGACGCGACCCCGTCGTCGCGACGTACGGTGGAGGCACGGCGTCGTCCCGGCGCCCGCACACCATCCGGGGGGATGACGCATGTCGCAGACCATCGCCGAACTGTTCGTGGACACGCTGAAGCTGGCGGGGGTGAGCCGGGTCTGGGGCCTCCCGGGCGACTCGCTCAACGCGTTCACCGACGCACTGCGCCGTGACGGCGGCATCCGGTGGCTGCACGCGAGGCACGAGGAGACCGCCGCGTTCGCCGCCGCCGCCGATGCCGCCGTCACGGGCGAGCTCGCGGTCGTCGCCGGCAGCTGCGGACCCGGCAACCTGCATTTCATCAACGGCCTCTTCGACGCGCAGCGCAGCCGCGTGCCCGTGCTCGCGATCGCCTCGCACATCCCGTCGTCCGAGATCGGCAGCGGGTACTTCCAGGAGACGCACCCGCAGGAGCTCTTCCGCGAGTGCAGCGTCTACTGCGAGCTCGTCGGCGATCCGTCGCAGCTGCCGTGGGTGCTCGAGACGGCCTTGCGCACGGCCGTCGAGAAGCAGGGCGTCGCCGTCGTGGTCGTGCCGGGCGACGTGTTCTTCCGCGATGCGCCGGCGCGCCGTCCGAGCGCCCCCATCCGCGCCGCCCGCCCGCGCGTGCTGCCCTCCCCCGACGAGCTGACCGAGGCCGCCGGCATCCTGAATGCCGCAGACGCGGTCACGATCCTCGCCGGCGCCGGGGTGGCCGGCGCGCACGCCGAGGTGCTCGCGCTCGCCGAGCGGCTGCAGGCGCCGATCGTGCACGCCTTCCGAGGCAAGGAGCACATCGAGTACGACAACCCGTACGACGTCGGCATGACCGGGCTGCTCGGGTTCGCCTCCGGCTACCGGGCCATGGAGAAGTGCGACGCGCTGCTCATCCTCGGCAGCGACTTCCCGTACCGGCAGTTCTACCCGTCGAAGGCGAAGGTCGTGCAGGTCGACCTTCGCGGCGAGCAGCTCGGGCGTCGGACGCCCGTCGACCTCGGACTCGTCGGCGACGTGCGCGAGACGGCCTCCGCCCTGCTGCCACTCATCGCCGAGGATCGCAGCGGCAAGCACCTCGAGTCGAGCGTGCGGCACTACGAGAAGACGCGCGGCGAGCTCGACGGCCTCGCGAACGACGACGGCAAGCAGCCGATCCATCCCGAGTACCTCGCGAAGGTCATCGACCGGCTGGCCGATCCCGACGCGATCTTCACGGCGGATGTCGGTTCGCCCGTCGTCTGGACGGCGAGGTACCTCCGGATGACGCGCGAACGTCGACTGATCGGTTCGTTCACGCACGGCTCGATGGCCAACGCGATGCCGCACGCGCTCGGCGCGCAGGCGGCCGCCCCCGGACGCCAGGTGATCGCGCTCGCGGGCGACGGCGGCCTCGCGATGCTCATGGGCGACCTGCTCTCGATCCGGCAGAACGACCTGCCGATCAAGATCGTCGTCTTCAACAACTCGTCGCTGAACTTCGTCGAGGTCGAGATGAAGGCGGCCGGCATCGTGAACTTCGGCACCGAACTCGTGAACCCCGACTTCGCGGCGGTCGCGGAGTCGGTCGGCATCACCGGCATCCGCGTCGAGGAGGGTGCCGACCTCGAGGCGGCGCTGACCAGGGCGTTCGCCGAACCCGGCGCCGCGCTCATCGACGTCGTCGTCGCTCGTCAGGAGCTCTCGATCCCGCCGTCGATCACCGCCGCGCAGACGAAGGGCTTCGCGCTCTACGCGCTGCGCACGGTCATGTCGGGCCGGGGCGACGAACTGCTCGACCTCGCCGACACGAACGTGTGGCGGCGCCTCTTCCGCTGAGCCAGCGGGCGGCGGAGCGCGTCAGCCCGCACCCTCAGTCTCGGCGTGCCCGTCCGCCTTCTCGTGCGGGCACGACCGCCCGGAACTCCGTCATCGCGCGCTCGAGGCGGAGGCGGGAGACGGGTCGGCGTCGGAGCCGCGCGTCGGGCTGATGCGCTGGATCAGGGTCGAGAGCTCGGCGTGCAGGCGCACGAGGTCGTCGACCTCGACGCCGAGCGACGCGACGACCTGCTCTGGCACGTGCTCGGCCTGGTCGCGCAGGCGTCGGCCGGCCTCGGTGAGTCGCAGGGCGAGCTGGCGCTCGTCGTGGATCGAGCGCTCGCGGGTCACGAGCCCGGCGACCTCGAGCCGCTTGACGAGCGGCGACAGGGTTGCCGGCTCGAGCCGCACGAGGGCCGCGATCTCGGAGAGCGCGAGCGGCTCGTGCTCCCACAGCGCGAGCATCACGAGGTACTGCGGATGCGTGAGCCCCATCGGCTCGAGGATCGGCTTGTACGTGCCGATCACGAGACGCGACGCGACGGCGAGGGCGAAGCAGAGCTGGCGGTCGAGCGCGAGCGGATCGACGTCGTCGGCAGCTTCTCGGTTGTCGCGGCGTTCGGCGGTCGGGGCGGCATCCATAATTCGTTAGTATACTAACTGTTATGGCACGAAAGAATGAGGACGCGGTGGCGTGGACGCCCGAACCCGGGCTCAACCCGCTGAACCCGTTCATCGGCAAGCCCGGCCTCTACAACGCCGTGAACCGGTTCATCTACCGCTTCACCGGCCCGGCGCAGGTCGGCATCGGCCGCCCTGAGGCTCCGTACGTGCCCCCGGCCGATCCTCGCTGTCCGCTCTGCGGCGGCCTGATGGCCGCCCACGACATCGACCGCTCTGGCGAGCGCACGCAGGTGCACTGCCCGACGCCCGCAGCCTCGCCGGTCGAGTAGGTCGAGTAGGTCGAGTAGGTCGAGTAGGTCGAGTAGCGAAGCGTATCGAGACCCCGAGCACACCAACACGGGTCTCGATACACGACGTCGTCGCACTCGACCGACGGCCCGGCTGGAGCCGGGTCGACCACCACCCTCGTCGAAGGGCGGTGACCGACCGAGCCCCAGCCGGGCCGGGTGGTCTGCGTCGCGGGAGGATCCCGCGTCAGATGCCGAAGATCGTCCAGCGCGCCGACGACGAGTCGCCGGGTTCGAGCACGATGAGGTCGACACCCGAGTTGAACGCGTCGGGCGGGCAGGTCATCGGCTCGACCGCGAGGCCGGTGCGTCCGCTGCCGTCGGCCGTGTGGATCTGCACCCACGGGCACTCCCGGCGCCACCCCATGCCGACGCCGCGCCCGTCGGCATCGGTGAGCGTCGCCTGCACGGCACCGTCGGGGCCCTCGGCGTCGTAGGCCAGCCCCGTGAAGGCGTGGTCGATCTCGGTCGCCCCGATGCGCCGCGGCATCCGGAAGTCGAACGAGTCGCCGTCGCGCGGCGCGTCGACCGCCGCGGTAGCCGTCGGGATGAGGCGGTCGGGCGTGACCTCGAGCACCTCGGCCGCGGGCAGCGTGAGGGTCCAGTCGTCGACCGAGCCCCCGCCCGCCACGAGGTACGGGTGCGGGCCGGTGCCGTAGGGCGCGGCATCCGGACCGATGTTCTTCGCAGTGACCGTGGTGTGCAGGCCGCCGGCGTCGACGCGGAACTCGACCTCGACGGCGAGCCGGTGCGGGTAGCCCGCCTGCGCCTCGATCGTCGCGGCGAGCACGACCCGCGCGCTCTCGCGGTGCACGGGCTCGAAGTCGAGCCAGGCGGCGAGTCCGTGCAGGGCGTGCCCGCGCTCGGGCTCGGTGAGCGGCAGCTGCTCGTCGACCCCGCCGAAACGGTAGCGGCCGTCGACGACCCGGTTCGGCCACGGCACGAGCGTGACGCCGCGGTAGGCCGGGCGCACCTCCTCGGCCTCGAAGGGCACGACGAGGTCGCGACCCTCGTAGGTCAGCGAACGCAGGGAGGCCCCGACGCTCGCGATGACGGCGACGTAGCCGTGCGCACCGATCTCGTGCTGGTACCCGGAGAGCGCGTTGCCCACTTACAGGCCCTGCGCCAGACGGTAGTAGGCCTGGTTCCAGCGCACCTCGTGCTTGAAGCCGGGCAGCGTGGTCTCGTCGTCGATCACGAGCAGCTCGATCTCGGCCATCTCGGCGAAGTCGCGGAACACGTCGACGCCGACCGCGGTCGACATCACCGTGTGGTGCGCGGCACCGGCGGTGAGCCACGCGGCGGCGCTCGTGCGGAAGTCGGGGGCCGGCTTCCAGACGGCACGGCCGACGGGCAGGTTCGGCAGCGACTCGCGCGGCGCGACGTTCTCGACGACGTTCGCCGTGAGGCGGAACCGGTCGCGCATGTCGCTCATCGCGACGACGACGGCGGGGCCGGGGTCGGCCGTGAAGACGAGGCGCACCGGGTCGTCCTTGCCGCCGATGCCGAGCGGGTGCACCTCGAGGGTCGGCTTGGCCGTCGTGAGCGAGGGCGAGACCTCGAGCATGTGCGCGCCGAGGATGAGCTCGTCGCCGGGCGTCATGTCGTAGGTGTAGTCCTCCATGAGGCTCGCGCCGCCGGGCAGGCCGGCGCCCATGACGTTCGCGATGCGCACGAGCACGGCCGTCTTCCAGTCGCCCTCTGCGCCGAAGCCGTAGCCCTCGGCCATGAGGCGCTGGACCGCGAGGCCGGGCAGCTGCTTGAGCTCGCCGAGGTCCTCGAACGAGGTCGTGAACGCGCCGAAGCCGCCCTCCTCGAGGAACGAGCGCAGGCCGATCTCGATCGCGGCGCCGTCGCGCAGCGACTGGTGGCGCTCGCCGCCCTTGCGCAGTTCGGGCACCACGTCGTACTCGCGCTCGTAGACCGCGACGAGCTCGTCGATCTCGGCCTCGGCCGCCGCGGCGACGGCCTCGGCGAGCTCGTTGACGCCCCAGGTGTTGACCTGCACGCCGAGCCGCAGCTCGGCCTCGGTCTTGTCGCCCTCGGTGACGGCGACGTAGCGCATGTTGTCGCCGAAGCGCGCGAGCTTCAGGTCGCGCGAGGCCGCGAGGCCGGCGGCGGCGCGCTGCCAGACGCCGAGCTGCTGCTGCACGACGGGGTCGCTCGCGTGGCCGACGATCGTCTTGCGGGGCACGCCGAGGCGGGTCTGGATGTAGCCGAACTCGCGGTCGCCGTGCGCGGCCTGGTTCAGGTTCATGAAGTCGAAGTCGATGTCGGCCCACGGCAGCTCGACGTTGGCCTGCGTGTGCAGGTGCGCGAGCGGCTTCTGCAGGGCGTCGAGGCCCGCGATCCACATCTTGGCGGGGCTGAACGTGTGCATCCACGCGACGAGGCCGATCACGTTCGGGGCCGCGTTCGCCTCGAGCACGACCTTCTTGATCGCGGCCGAGTCGGTGAGCACGGGCAGCCAGACGATCTTCACCGGCACGTCGGATGCCGCGTCGAGCGTCGCGGCGATCTGCTCCGACTGCTGGGCGACCTGTGCGAGGGTCTCGGGGCCGTAGAGGTGCTGGCTGCCGGTGAGGAACCAGACCTCGTACTGGTCGAGCGAGGTGGTGAGCGGGGTGCGGGTCATGAGCGGTCCTTCGGTGGTGAGGTGGTGGAGGTCAGAGGGCTTCGACGGCGGCGGCCTCGGCCGCGAGGCCGGCCCGGTAGCGGTCGAGGTAGGAGGCGAAGCCGGCGACATCCGCCGGGTCGGGATCGGCCGTCTCGAAGCCCGCATCGGCGAAGACGCGGTCGTCCAGGTAGGCGCCGAGGTCGGTCTCGGCGGCGGCCGAGAGGTACGACGCGAGCACTGCGATGCCCCACGCGCCGCCCTCGGAGGCGGTCTCGCCCACCGCGACGGGTGCGTCGAGGGCGCCCGCGAGGAAGCGCTGGGCGACGCCCGCGGTGCGGAACATGCCACCGTGCGCGAACATGCGTTCGAGCTCGACGCCCTCGCCCTCGAGCACGCGCATGCCGAGCGCGAGCGTGCCGTACACGCCGTAGAGCTGGGCGCGCATGAAGTTCGGCAGCGTGAGACGGCTGTCGGGCGTGCGCACGACGAGCGGGCGCCCCTCGGTGAGGCCCGCGATGGGCTCGCCCGCGAGGTGGTTGTAGGCGAGCAGCCCGCCGGCGTCGGCCTCGCCCTCGAGCGCGGCCGTGAACAGCGCCTCGAACACGGCGTCGGATCCGATCGGGGTTCCGGATGCCGCGGCGAACTGCCCGAACACGCCCGCCCACGCGGCGAGCTCGCTCGCGCCGTTGTTGCAGTGCACCATCGCGACCGGGTCGCCCGCGGGCGTGGTCACGAGGTCGAGCTCGTGGTGCGCGTGCTCGAGGGGCCGCTCGAGCACGACCATCGCGAAGATGCTCGTGCCGGCGCTGACGTTGCCGGTGCGCGGGGCGACCGAGTTCGTCGCGACCATGCCGGTGCCGGCGTCGCCCTCGGGCGGGCACAGCAGCGCGCCCGGCTTCAGGCCGCCGGTCGGGTCGAGCAGGGCCGCACCGCCCGTGGTGAGCACGCCTGCCGGCACGCCCGCCTCGAGCACCTGCGGCAGCAGCTCGACGAGTGGCCGCGGGGCGCGGTCGCCGACGAGCGCGTCGTAGGAGGCGACGAGGGTCGCGTCGTAGTCGTGGGTCGCCGCGTCGATCGGGAACATGCCGGAGGCGTCGCCGACGCCGAGCACCTTGCGGTCGGTGAGGCGCCAGTGCACGTACCCGGCGAGGGTCGTCACGAAGCGGACGTCGGGAACATGCGCCTCGGCGTCGAGCACCGCCTGGTGCAGGTGGGCGATCGACCAGCGCAGCGGGATGTTCACCCCGAAGCGCTCGCTGAGCTCGGCGGAGGCCTCACCGGTCGAGGTGTTGCGCCAGGTGCGGAACGGCACGAGCAGCTCGTCGCGCTCGTCGAAGGCGAGGTAGCCGTGCATCATCGCCGAGACGCCGATCGCGCCGAAGGTCTCGGGCGTCGCGTCGTAGCGGCGCCGCACGTCGGCGACGAGGTCGGCGTAAGCCGCCTGCAGGCCCGACCAGACGTCCTCGAGCGAGTAGGTCCAGACGCGATCCTCGAAGCGGTTCTCCCACTCGTGGCTGCCGACGGCGAGCACGCTCGTGGGGTCCGCCGCGTCGACGAGGCAGGCCTTGATGCGCGTGGAGCCGAGCTCGATGCCGAGCGACGTGCGCCCGTCGAGGATGGACTGCCGATCGAGTGGGCGCCCCGGCGCCGTATCGAGATCAGCCGTCTGCTGAAGGGTGGAGTCGCTCATGCCTTGGGTTCCTTCCGTCGGGCGTCGGTGCTCTGTCCGTAGACGTTCTGGTACCGGTCGTACAACCGGTCGATCGAGTCCTGCGGGATCGGCACCAACGGGCCCGCCTCACGCGCCAGGTGCACCGTGCGCGCGACATCCTCGACCATCACCGCAGCCTTGACCGCATCCTTCGCCGACGTGCCGATCGTGAACGGGCCGTGGTTGGCCATCAACACCGCACGCGAGCGATGCCCCGACAGGGTCTCCACGATGCCCCGACCGATCGAGTCATCACCGATGATCGCGAACGGACCCACCGGAATCGGACCGCCGAACTCATCGGCCATCGCCGTGATCACGCACGGGATCTCCTCATTGCGTGCCGCCCACGCCACCGCATACGTCGAATGCGTGTGCACCACACCACCGACCTCGGGCATGTTCCGATACACGTACGCATGCGCCGCCGTATCGCTCGACGGGCTGCGCTCGGCACCAGGCGTGCCCTCGATCACATTGCCGTCCAGATCGCACAGGATCATGTTCTCCGGCGCCAGATCGTCATAGCTCACACCCGACGGCTTGATCACGAACAACTCAGCACCCGGAACCCGACCACTGACATTGCCACCCGTCCACACCACCAGGCCGTACCGCGTGAGTTCACCGTGCAGCTTCGCGACGTCTGCGCGCACACGCGCGATGGCCGCCTCGACCTCCGCCCCGAACTTCTGGGATGTTGCATTCACGGGGCGTCCTCCATCGCGATCGGGCCACTGTGACCGGTCACATTCTGACTCAGACGCTCCTCGCTGTCAATCGGACCGGGGCTCCGGGCGGGCCGGGCGCGGCACTCAGCGAGTCGCGGTCGACGCACGGACGATCAGCTCCGGAACGAGCATGGGACGGCCGGCCGCGGCATCCGCCCCACTCGCACCCTCGACCAGGGTGGCGACGGCACGCCGGGCGAGTTCGTCGAAGTCCTGGCGCACGGTCGTGAGCGGCGGCCAGAAGAACTCCGCATCGGGGATGTCGTCGAAGCCCACGAGGCTGAGCGAACCGGGCACGTCGCCGCCGCGCTCGCGCACGAAGCGCACGAGGCCGAGCGCCATCTGGTCGTTCGCGGCGAAGACGGCGGTCGGGGCATCCGCCATCAGCAGCTCGCCCGCGTCGTACCCCGAACGCGCCGACCAGTCGCCGCGGATCACCGAAACCGCATCGAGCCCGTGCGCGTCGAGCTCGATCGCGAAGCCGTGCTCGCGCGAGCTCGCCTCGAGCCAGTCGGACGGCCCGGCGAGGTGCGCGATGCGGGTGTGCCCGAGCTCGACGAGGTGGCGCGTGGCGATGCGCGCGCCCTCGACCTGGTCGACGGCCGGGCTGCGGTCGTCGCGACCGCCGGCGAGCAGGGTCACGACGGGAACGTCGACGCGCAGCTCGTCGAGCGCCTCGAGCACGCGCACGTGCGGTGCGACCACGACGATGCCGTCGACGGCCTGCCCGCGCAGGTGCGCGATGCCCGCCGAGACCGAGTCCAGGTCCTCGGAGTCGACGTAGGCCGTGCTCACCCAGTGGCCCGCGGCGCGCGCGGCGGCCTCGAGCGCCGCGATGCTCGTGGACGGGCCGTAGTGGCGCGAGTCCGACGCGAGCACGCCGATCGTGCGCGACCGCTTCGTGCCGAGCGCGCGTGCCGCGAAGTTCGGGGTGTACTCCAGTTCGGCGATGGCGTCCATGACGCGGCGCCGCGTGGACTCCTTGATCTGCGGATGCTCGTTCAGCACCCGCGACACCGTCTGCCGCGACACCCCCGCGAGCACCGCGACGTCGCGCACGCCGACCGCGCGCGTCGGGGCGGCCGCCGGCGCACCCGGCGCGCGCTCGGTGCCGGATGCCTGCATGTGCCGTCCCTCGTCGCCCGCGTGGATTCGAACCCGAGCGTATCCGACGCGTCGTGCCACCGGGCGAGCGTCGCCTCCCGTGGTGCCGCACCGTCCCGCCGCCGACGCGCGAGCCGGCATCTGCCGGCTCGCGCGTGCGTCACGTCTTCGACTTGGCGTGGCCCTTCGACTTCGCCGGCGTCTTCGACGCGGCCTTCGTCTTCGACCCGGCCGTGGTTCCGGATGCGGCGGCGGAGGTCGCGGCCGGGGCCACGGGCCCGAACAGCGGGTCGGCGGCTTCGGCCATCTCCATCTCGGCGGTCGCCTGCACGAGCGCGAGGAGGTCGGGATCGAGGCCCGGCGAGAACTCCTCGAAGCGCTCGGGGGCGATCGTCGACGGAACGCCCTCCGGCGCCTGCTCGCGCGCGTCGAGCTCGGTGCCGTCGTTCGAGGGCGACATGCCGCGGAAGATCCGGCCCGCCTCGGACTGCCCCGCGAGGTCGAACGTGAACTGCTTGCTCTGCAGCCCGAGGTCGAGCAGCCGCTTGACCTCGGGGAACTGCTCGGCGTTCGTCTTCGGAATCGGCAGCAGGGCCTTCCACTTCACGCCGAGCGACTCGAGCGCCCTCGCATACGCGTTCTCGTGCGCCTGGTCGCGCACGATCAGGTACGCGATCGTCGACCGAGCGGTCGCGTTGCCGGTCATCTCGTAGATGCGGCACTTCTGCAGCCGGCCCGTCGACTCGAGCATGAGGTTGTAGAGCAGGTCGAGGGGCAGGTTGCCCGAGTTGTACACGTAGCTGCCGCTCCACGGGTTGCCTGCGGCATCGACGGGCAGGGCGCCCTGGGCGCCCACGAGGTAGTGATGGATGTTGCCCTCGTCGAGGGCGATCTTCAGCGGCGTCGCGCCGCCCGCACCGGGTTCGTCGAGCGGGTCGGACGGCTTGCCCTGGTACCGCGGGGATCCGTCGAGCAGTCGCGAGATCGTGGTGCCGATGAGCTCGACATGGCTGATCTCCTCAGTGCCGATGCCCTGGAGGAGGTCGCGATAGGGCTTGCCCGTCGGGCCCCGGAAGTTCATGGCCTGGAACAGGTACTGCATCATCGTGCGCATCTCGCCGAACTGCCCGCCGAGACCCTCCTGCAGCGCGTTGGCGGCGGCCGGATCCGGCTCGTCGGGCACGATCTCGTTGATCAGTCGTTGCACGTGGAAGAACATCTGGTACCCCCTGGGCCCCTTGCGTCGTTGCGGGCGGCAAGGCTACGTCGGCGCCCGTCGCCACCAGCAGGGGCTTGACACCGGGCCGCGCCCGGCCGCCGACACGGCACCGGAGGCCTCGCGAGGCCCCACGCCGAGACGTTCGGTCGGATCGCGGATGTCAAGCCTCTATCTCCCGACCTGCCCAACGCCTACGGTTGGCCGGGCGTGGCCACGAGCCGCCGAATCGAGATGGGACACGATCATGACCAGCACGCCGACGACGGACCCCGTGCCGCCACCGCCCAACGCACGCCGCCATCCCCGCGGCGAGGTGGCCTGCCGGAACTGCGGCTCCCCGAGCGTGCGCGTCGTGCGCGCCTCATCGGCGAAGGCCGGACTCATCCATCCGCCGTCGATGGCGATGTGCCTGCTGTGCGGCGAGACCTGGGTGCTCGTCACGCCCTCGTGAGGGAGGGCTCGATGCGAGCGGACGGCTCGTGCACGATGCGGAGCACTCCCGACATCCCGGCCCTGTCGGAGAGCACGTCGAGCCAGGCGGGATTGATCGACGGGCGGCGATTGCCCGCGTAGACGAACTGCACTCGCGATTGCGGCGACATCCAGAGGGTGATGGCGCGACCCTCGTGCAGGAGGCTCATCGCGAACGTCTCGTTGCGACGGAACTTGTCGACGATCACGATCTGCAGGTGTGCGAGCAGCCGATCGTCGACCGGGAGCTCGAGCTTCGTGTCGTAGATGAAGATGCCCATGGCGCGTCGCCTCCGTGCCGTTCCAGTTGGAACGGTCGCCGGGGCCGCAACCGATTTGCCGGGAGAGCCTCACGGCGGAGCAGGTGCTCCTCCGAGGCTAGGCGCGATGGCCCTCATCCAGGGGATACGTGGGACGTACGGTCGGCACGCGCCTCACTCGAGGTCGTACGCGTCGAACGCCGAGTGCATCGCCCACGCCTCCTCCGCCAGCCCTTCGGGCGAATCGCCCTCGATCTCGGTCACCTCCACCGACATGCTCGCGCCCGACGAGACGAAGACGCTCACCGTTCGATCGAGGGTGCGCACCGTCTCCACGAACCCGCCCCCGGCCCTCACCAGGGCCGTGATGTTCGCCATGACCGTCTCCGGGTCATCTTCGGAGGGCATGAGGTAGTCCCGCCCGTCGATGATCAACCTGGTGCGCAGCATCGGTCGGCCTAGGTCGCCGCGATCGGCACGAGCGAGATCGGCACGCCCGGTGAGATCAGCAGGTCGCACGGCACGTTCTGGCCCTCGCCGATGTTCACCCGGAGCCAGGCCCGCCCTGCCGTGACGCCATCGAGGATCTCCTGCCGGAGTTCCTCGTACTCGCGCCCCGAGACCGAGTAGTGCTGTCCGGCGTAGTAGATGTCGATGCGCTTCATGAATCGCTCCCGCTCGTCGGGCCGTCGGCCGGTTCGGGCACGAGGTGGAGCCCGGCACCCGAGTTCGCGACCTGGCTGAGCGCCTCGATCCAGGCCCGGTTGATCGAGGGCGGTCGGGAGCCGTAGTACTTGTAGACGATCATCGCGGACGGGTGCATCCAGATGGTCGTTCGGCCGTTCCCGATCGACGCGTCGTCCCGCCACGAGAAGTGGAAGGACTCGCCGCGTCGCAGCTTGGCCCCGATCACGTGTTGGAGATGCGCGAGGACGCGATCCTCGAAGTCGACTCGAAGCGTCTCGTAGATGAACTTGCCCACGTCGCGCCTTCTTCCGGATTGCCGTCGCGCACAGTCTCACACCGTTTTCGCCATGCGCAACCCCCCTTGCGCTGCGGCGCCGCACGCGCATACTCGGGCCATGAGGCGACTGCACTATGCGAACGGGTACATGATCATGCCTGATGCCGTCTGCAAGGCGGTGCTCCGCTACGCCCGTGCGCTCGCAGACGCCCACACCTCGGATGTCGTGACGATCCCGGTGCTCGGCGAGGCCGGCGCCGTGACGACCGCGCACGTGCTGCTCGGTCCTGCGAGCCAGCTCTACTCCACCCACATCGCGGATTCGATCGGCGAGTTCACCGACGCGGCGCTCGTCGCCGACCTCGAACAGCGCACCCGACGCATCGAGCCCTCGACCATCGCATGGCCCGACGAGATGAGCGACATCCTGCTCGATGCCGACGAGGTCGTCGAACCGTTCGCCGAGTGACGGATGCCGGTGGCCGGCCGCGCGGGTCGGCGTGCCAGCAGGTCGGCGGGTCGGCGGGTCAGCGGGTCAGAACGCGGCCGACGCCCACCAGACGAGGATGAACAGGCCCATCGCGACGAAGACGAGGCCCACGATCAGGAACACGTTCGAACTCGGGCCACGGGCTCCGGCCCGCGCCACGTTCGACTGCCGCTCGGCCGTGATCGTCTCGGCGAGCCAACGGCGGCGGACGATGAGCGCGACGCCGGCGACGAGGGCGAGCACGGCCCATGCCAGGGCGAAGATCAGGCCGGGTTCCACCCGGTCAGCCTACCCGCGACCGCCGGCCCGGAGTGGCCGGGAGCCCCGGCTCCCGGGCGAGCGCACCGCACGCCCTATGGAAGCGATGTGAGATACCCGAAAAGCTTTGATCTGATCGTTTCCCTTCTGCTAGGAAAGGGAGGTCCCAAACCCCCCTACTGAACGGACGACCCGATATGACCTCCCTCGACCTGCAGACCGAACCCGAAGCCCAGAGCGACTACGCGGCCGTCGGCGGCGCACCGTCCGTCACCGCCGTCGTCAACCGGTTCTACGAGCTCGTGCTCGGCGACGACCTGCTGGCGAAGCACTTCGAGGGCATCGAGATGGTCCGCCTCAAGCGGCATCAGGTCGCACTCGTCTCGCAGGTCATGGGCGGACCGGTCGCCTACGAAGGGCGCGAGCTGCGCGCGGCCCACGCGAACATGGGCATCACGGCCGAGGAGTTCGGCGCCGTCGCCGGGCACCTGATCGCCGCGCTGACCGAGGCCGGCGTGCCGGCCGAGATCATCGACCGCACCGTGTCCGCGGTGGCCGCGACCCAGCCCGATATCGTCGAGGTCCCCGCGGCCCAGGCGTGAGCGCGTGGACACCGCCGCGCTGAAGCACACCTGGTCGCTGGCCGAGACGCTCGGCGACGAGGTGCCGCTCTTCTTCTACTCGCACCTCTTCTACACGCACCCCGAGCTCCGGGCGATGTTCCCGGTCGCGATGGCCACCCAGCGCGACCGACTCGTCGGCGCGCTCGGGCGGATCGTCTCCAACGTCGACCAGCTCGAGGAGGTGACCGCCTTCATCCAGCAACTCGGGCGCGATCACCGCAGGTTCGAGGTCATCGCCGAGCACTACGACGCCGTCGGGCTCTCGCTGCTCACCACGCTGAAGCACTTCCTCGGCGAGCTCTGGACCCCCGAGCTCGCCGCGGACTGGGCGGCGGCGTATGGCGTCATCGCGACCGCGATGGTGCAGGCCGCCGAGGAATCGGAGCTGAGCAGTCCGCCGTCCTGGGCCGGCCATGTCATCGGGGTCGAGCGCCGCAGCATGGACATCGCGATCGTGCACGTGCGCCCCGAGCCCGATCTCGCGTTCGAGCCCGGGCAGTCGTTCGCGGTCGAGACGCCCTACGCGCCGCGGTTGTGGCGGTACTTCAGCCCCGCCAACGCACCGCGCGCCGACGGCACGATCGAGTTGCACGTGCAACTGGTGCCCGGCGGGCAGGTCTCCGGCGCGATCGTACGACGGCTGAAGGCCGGCGACGTGCTGCGCCTGGGGTCCGCGGTCGGACAGGAGCTGACGCTCGACGAGGCCGACCGCGGTCGCGATCTCGTCATGGTCGCGGGCGGAACGGGCCTGGCCCCGCTCCGCGCACACCTCGAGCGCATCGACCTGCAGTGGCAGGCGACCGGCGACGCCCCGCGCGTGCACCTGTTCCACGGCGCCCGCGTGCCGTGGAACCTGTACGAGAACCGGCTCATGCAGAGCCTGGCCGGTCGGCCGTGGTTCACCTACACGCCGGTCGTGTCCGACGACCCGAGCTACCCCGGCCGCAAGGGCCTGGTCAGCGACGCGGTCGCCGAGCACGGCGTCATCCCCGGCGCCCTCGCCATGGTGTGCGGATCGCGCTCGATGGTGCGTCACACCGCCTCACGGCTGCGCGACCTCGGCGTGGCCTCCCCCGATCTCCGTTTCGAACTGTTCGCCCAGCTCGAGGATGAGCCGGGGCTCCCCGCCCCGCAGCCGTCGCCGCTCGCTGAGCAACCGATGGGAAGTGCCCGATGACCACTTGGGACGACGCAGACGAACTCCCGATCCCCCAACCGCCGGCGTCCGAAGGCGGCCTCGTCGCCGCCGTCTCGCGCCTGCCGGAGTCGGGCTCCGTGCGCTTCGCCTCGCGGCCGCTCGGCGGGTACGACCGCGCCGAGGTGGATGCCTTCGTGGCCGACCTCTCGCAGGCGGTCGACGCGGTCCGCGCGGCACTCGACGAGAACCGTCGAGAGCTCGCAGAGCTCCGAGCCGAGAACACGAAGCTCCGGAGCACCGACAACGCCGACCTCGAGCACGAGGTCACGCTCGGCGCGGTCGGCCTGCTCTCGCAGGCGCAGATGATCGCCGACAAGGCGGTCGCCGACGCGGAGGCGTACGCACGGGATCTCGTGCTCACGGCGCGCACGCAGTACCGCGAGACGCAGGAGCGCAACGCCGACGCGGCGGCCGCGGCCCCTGCCGAGCCGAGCACCGCCAGCGGCAGCATCACGCTGCCGTCGATGCCCGAGATCGAGTACGTGCGCACCTACGCGCAGGTCGCGCAGATCCAGTTGCGCTCGGTGCTCGATGCGCTCACCGAACAGGTCGATCGCCTCGGCACGCTGCCGCAGCCCGAGGCGGTCGAGCAGTCGGCCGAGCAGGCTGCCTCGTCCTCGACCCCCGAAGACGAGTACCCCGACGAGGAACCGGACTGGCTGCCGGCGGTCCCGCCGCAGCCCACGAAGCAGCGGCAGTCGTACGTCAGTCCGTGACCTGACCGCGCTCGCTCGCCGACCGGATCGGTTCGATCCGCGAGGCGGGCGAGCGCAGCCGTGCCGACGCGGCCGCGGGGGCTGCGGCCGCGAGCGGCGCGGAGGCGAGCGGATGCCTCAGGGCCGGCGTTCCTCCCGCTCGTCGCCCTCGGCACGCGCGAAGTCGGCCTTCCACTGCCGGAAGGAGTCCTCGGTGCGCCCGCGGCGCCAGTACCCCGAGATCGAGAGCTGCTCGCGGCCGAGCCCTCGCTCGGTGCGGAGGTAGGGCCGCACACCCCGCATGACCTCCTCGGCCTCGCCGTGCACGAACGCGTGCACGCGCCCGTCGAGCCAGTCGACGGCACGCACGGCGGCGGCGAGCAGGCTGTCGCCGCGATCGCCGTCGCGGTGCACGAAGACGACGGTGCCGCCGCTCGGCAGGGCGAGCCGTGGTTCATGCTCGGCCGACTCCACGAGCAGGACGACCCTGGCCACGGCGTCGGCCGGCAGCGCCTCGAGCGCGGCCGCGATGGCAGGCACGGCCGACTCGTCGCCGGCGAGCAGGTGCCAGTCGGCGGAGGCGAGCGGACGGTAGGCTCCGCCGGGCCCGTTGGCGAGCAGGGTGTCGCCCGGCTTCGCGTTCGCCGCCCACGGCCCGGCGACCCCCTCATCGCCGTGCACGACGAAGTCGATGTCGAGCGTGCCGGCCGAGACATCCGGATGCAGCGCCGTGTACGTGCGCACGACCGGCAGGTCTTCGGCCGGCATCGTGCCGCGCAGCTCGCGCACGTCGATCTGGTCGGGGTAGGTCACGCCCGGCTTCGGGAAGACGAGCTTGAGGTAGCGATCGGTGAACCCGCTGTCGGCGAACGCCGAGAGGTCGTCGCTGCGCAGGTGCAGCCGGCGGAGGTTCGGCGTGATCCAGGTGGCGCCCGTCACGGCGAGGCGAGTGGTCGGCATCCTCCCATCACATCATGCCGAGCGGGGTGGTCCGTCCGCGGCCGGAGGATCGACGGCCGAAGTCACGCCGACGCCGCACGCCGACGCCGACGAGGGCGCTCAGCCGCCGTGGCCGCTCAGCTCGTCGACGAGGTTCGCGATGCGGCGCTCCCTCGTCGGTGCCGTCTTCGCCTGGTCGATGACGCGCACCTGCTGGCGCCGCTGGCTGACCGTCAGTGCGTCGAACCTGGCGCGCACCGCCGGATCGGCATCGAGCGGCCGCGACGTCGTCGGGCACGTCGGCGTCGACGGGCTCGGCGACGAGCTCGAGCCGCACGGTGACCTCGTCGCCGACCTCGAGCCCGGCCGCCGCGCGGTTGGCGTGGCTCAGCCCGATGAGGTTGCGCCCGAGCATGATCGCGACGCGCGTCTCCCACGAGTGGCCGTTGACGGTGACGGACACACGCGGACGCCGGCCCCCGCCGAGCTCCTCGACCGCCGTCTCGGGAACCTCGAGCCCCCGCATCTTCTCGTGCGGCTCCACGACCGCCCGGAACTCCGTCATCGCGCTCCCCCCTGCTCGGCCTCAGCGGAGCTCGGTCCGGATGCCGTGGCGGCTCGACCCTCACGGCGCGTCAGGACGATGGCGACGACGACCGCCGCGATGCCGATGGGAATGCCGAAGAGGCCGGTGAGCCCGGAGTTCGCGGCGAACGTCGAGAAGTCCCAGAGTCCGTGGAGGAGCATGGCGGCGATCAGGGTGCCGCTGACCCGTCGCAGCAGGTAGAGGGCGCTCCCGAGCACGAAGGTGATGAACACCTGGGTGACGCCGAACGGACCGGTGCCGAAGAGCGTGTTGGGCAGGTGCAGGAGCCCGAAGAGGAGCGTGCTGAAGAACCAGACGCCGAGCTCGCCGAATCGGCTGCGAAGGGCCACGATGAGCTGACCGCGGGTGACGAGTTCCTCGTTGAACCCCACGATCAGGCTGCCGAGCGTGAGCAGCAGCCACATCGTCGGCGTGAGCGCGGAGGTGTCGCCGAGGAGGACGTTCGCGATCGCGACCACGGCGAGCGCGCCCGGGAACACCCACACCCATGCCGGCATCCGCTGCCGCTCATCGAAGAGGGACGGACGCCACCATCCGTACACCGACACGATGACGACGATCACCACGGCGCCCGCCAGGAGCGGCGCGACGTACCACTTCCAGAGCGTGTCCTCGCTGTCGCCGATGTGCGTGTAATCGATGCCGTTGAAGATCCAGACGCCGCAGAACACGGCGAGGTAGAGCAGGTAGGCGAGGACCCCGAGCCAGACGCGGGGCGCGATGCGGGGCGCGTGATCGACGGTCATGGCTTGCACGATATCGCCAGCCGCGCGACGGTCCCGGCATTCGCGCAGGAGCGCCGCCCGAGGACGCGCACTCGAACACGCACCGCCCGAACACGAAAGCCCCGGACTTCCGAAGAAATCCAGGGCTGTTTTGTAGCGAGGGCGGGACTCGAACCCGCGACACCACGATTATGAGCCGTGTGCTCTAACCACCTGAGCTACCCCGCCGGGAAGGCCTTCGCCGGTTCAGCCGCGAGGCCGAACCGAGAGAAACCAGAGCCCCGAGTCAGGATTGAACTGACGACCCCTTCCTTACCATGGAAGTGCTCTACCACTGAGCTATCGGGGCGTGTGCCGTAATCGGCAACCTGAAGAGGATATCACCTCCGGGGCCAGGTTCCGAACCACGGGTCGGCGCCGCCCGTACCGAGGGCCGGCGGAGCCCGAACCGACGCCCGCAGCGCAGGAGCCGACGCCCGGCACACCCCAGACCGGGGGGCATACGGCCCGAATGGAGGGGCCGAGCGTCCCGATCAGTGCTCGCACCGATGCCGCGCGCCGGACGCCGCAGTACCCTCATCGCATTCCCGCGAGTGGGTCCGTCAGTTTTGGGGGTGACGGTGTTCTCGACCTTCACGGATGTCATCGATTCCGGGTCTCGCCCCGGTGCCGGTCGGCCTGCGCGCACGCCCCGCGGCCCGGCGCCCGTCACCTACGTGATCGGCGCCGCGGGCAGCGGCAAGTCCACGCTCGCGCGGCGGCTGGTGCTCGAGGCCGAGGGCGCGTTCATCTCGGCGACCCGTGACTGGAGCGATCCGGATGTCGCGCGCCGGGCACTCCTCGACGCCGCGGCGGGGTCGAACGGCACGCTCGCCGTCGACGACGCGCAGCACCTCATCGGCACGGCCGCCGAACCCGTGCTCGAGGCGTTCGTCGCGGCATCCGGACTCGGGCGCCTCATCGTGGTCTCACGCCGACCGCCGACCTTCGCGATCACCCGTGAGACCGTCGTCACCGCGCCGGCGCTCGCGCTGCGGCTGCCCGACGTCGCCGGGCTCTTCCGCGCCGTGTGCCACCGCAGGCTCGACCCCGAGACCACGTCGCGCGTGCGCCACGAGACGGCCGGATGGGCGCAGCTGGTGCGCGAGCTCGCGACGACGGCGGGCCAGGGCTCCGACGAGGCGCTCGACGCCTGGCTGGCCGACGCCGTGTACGGCGACACGGCCGCGGGCTGGATCGAGGAGGTGCTGGCGGATCTCCCGTCGACGCTGGTCGATGCCCTGACGATGACGAGCGCGCTGCCGCAGCTCGACCTGGCGCGCACCGCTGGCCTGCTCGGCCACCAGGGCGCGATCGCCCTCATCGGCGCGCTCGACGCCGGAGTCGTCATGCACACCCGCCGCGACGGCGGGCGCCGCGCCCTGCCGCCGATGCTGCGCCGGCACCTGTTGCGCAGCATGGACCCGCTCACGCGGACGGTCGCCTCGAAGACGGCGTGCCAGGTGCTGCTGGACGAGGGCGCCACCGCCGAAGCCGCCGACGCCCTCGCGGCAGGCCGGGCGTGGACCGAGCTCGACGACCTGCTCCGCGGCGACCCGGCCGCCCGGCGAGGTGCGGCACTGTGGGCCGAGCAGCCCTCGCGGCAGGCCCTGCGCAGGTCGCCCGGCATCGCGGCGGCGCTCGAGGCGGCCAGCGCCGACGACCGCATCACGGTGACGCCCCCGTCGGCCGCCGGGCACGCGGCATCCGCCCCGCTCGAGCACCACCCCGTGCTCTCGGATGCGCTCGACCGCATTCGCCGAGGCGACCTCGCCGGAGCCGTGCCGAGCCTTCGTCGCACCGCCCGAACCGCGGAATCCGTCGCGGACCGCAGTACGGCCCAACTCGCGCTGCTCGTCATCCGCGCACCCATCGCCGGTCAGCGCGAGACGCTCGACGGGCTGCTCGCCCTCGAGCGCCAGTGCGTCGAGCATGCGCTCGGCGGGCTCGCACGCATCACACGCGGTGCGATCGCGGCCATCACGACCGCGCGCGAACGCGGCACCGTCGCGCAGGTGTTCGACCAGCTCGAGCTTCGCGGCGACGCCATCGGGGCAGGCATCGTCATCGCCGTCGACGTGGTCGACCGATTCCGTCGGGGCGTCTTCGAGACCGAGCGCGCGACCGCGTTCGCCGAGCGCTGCGACCGACTCGGACTCGCGGATGTCGCGACCTGGGGCCGTGCCATGGCCGCCGTCGGCGCTGCGATCACCGACGACCGGCGGGCGCCCGACCTCATCGCCGCCGTCGATGCCGCCACGATCACGCTCCGGTTGCCCGGGCCGAGGGCGCTGCTCGAAGCGGCCGCCGCGCTCCGCTCGACCGATGCGGATGCCGCGGCGGCGCACGCGGGCATCGCCCGCCGCACGGCACTCGAGACCGGGCTGCCCCGCCTGCCGATGACGCTCCCCCGGCGCGCGCGGCTGCGCGTCGAGACGCCGCAGCCGACCGGGGTGCGCGTCGCGGTGACGTGCTTCGGCGGCTTCCGGCTCCAGCTCGACGGGGTCGAGGCGGACCTCAGGCTCGTGCGCCCCCAGGCCAGGATGCTGCTGCGCATGCTCGCCCTGAACGCCGGCGCCCCGCTGCACCGCGAGCTCATCGCCGACCTGCTCTGGACCGACCTCGGCAGCGAGTCCGCGCTGCACGCCCTGCACGTGAGCGTGTCGAGCCTGCGCCGCATGCTGCCCGCCTCCGGCCGGCAGGGCGGCATCGTCGAGCGCGTCGGCGAGGCCTACCGCATCGGCATCGCGGCGAACCACGACTGCGACCTCGCGGACTTCGACGAGCACCTGAGCGAGGCGGCGATCGCGAAGGCACGGCGGGATCCCGGCGTCGCCCGCGACCGGCTCGTCACCGCACTGGAGCTCTACCGGGGCGACGTGCTGCCGGAGGACGGCCCCGCGGAGTGGGCGGTGGGCGCGCGCGAGCGGTACCGCCACCGGGCCGGCGAGGCGGCCTCGTCGCTCGCGCACCTGCACTCCCACTTCGGCGAAACGCAGGCCGCGGTCGCCGTGGCCAGGCGCGCCGTGGAGATCGACCCCTGGCTCGACGACTCGTGGCGCACCCTCGTGACGATGCACGACCGGGCCGGCAACGTCATCGCCGCCCGGCGCGCCGAGGAGGGCTACCGCACGATGCGCAACGCGCTCGAGGCGGAGTGAGCGGGCCGGGTTCTACGTCCAGCGCTCCCGAGCCGGGACCTCATCCCACGGCCAGGTCGAGGGAGCATCGGCATCGACGACCTCGTACGACGGCGCACCGCGGATGCCCCCTGGCACCGCGGCGGGTCAGCGCCCGTAGAACTCCACCTCGGCGACGGAGACGTGCGTGTCGGGTGACGCGCCGTAGGCGCCCTCGATCGTGAACTGCACCGCGACGACGTCGTCGACGCCGACGTCGAAGCGCTGCGGACCCGGTTCGTCGGCGAGCTCGACCCGGACGTCGCGCGTCGCGCCCGCGGCATCCGTCGTCGTCACGAGCATCGACGACGGGCGGGCCTGCGCGAGGAAGTCGGCCTGCTCGACCGAAGCCCCCGGTGAGATCTGCACCGCG
Organism: Agromyces sp. PvR057; assembly: GCF_040547485.1. Classification (NCBI taxonomy): domain Bacteria; kingdom Bacillati; phylum Actinomycetota; class Actinomycetes; order Micrococcales; family Microbacteriaceae; genus Agromyces; species Agromyces sp. PvR057. Next base: position 265,582 of record NZ_JBEPPT010000001.1, on the reverse strand, counting down.
ACGAGTCGGTAGGGCGCATCGAACGTCGCGGCCAGCCACTCGCCGACGGCGGGCCCGGTGGGCGCAGGCGCCCACGAGAGATCCGAGAAGCCGTCGTGCGCGAGCTCGGGCCCCCGGCCGTCGGCCGAACTCGACGCGGTGATGCCCGACGGGTTGTGCGCGCTCGAGTCGACCACGCGGTCGGCCGCGGTGGCCACGAAGGCCAGGATCTCGACGCGGAGGAACCAGGTGCCCCCGGCCGCGGCCGCGAGGACGAGCACGAGGACGATCCAGCCCACGCGGAACCGGCGCCGCCGCTTCGGCCTCGTGCCGGCGGCGGCCTGACGCGAGGCCGGCGGCGAGCGATCGGGCTCCGGCTCGAGCGGCGTCGCGCACCGACGGCAGAAGTGGCGTCCGGGGGCGTTGCCTGCGCCGCAGGCCGGGCACACGAGGTCGCCCGGCTTCGGCGCGTCGAGCGGGCCCGCCTTGCGACGAACCGGACGCTGCGGCACCGCCGTCGGCTTCCGCGGCGCCGGAGCGGAGGTCGATGCGGATGTCGGTGCGACCGGTTTCGGCACGCTCGCCACGCTGGCCGGGGCCGGGACCACGGCGGCGGCGGCAGCGACAGGGACGGGGACGAAGGCGGTCTTGGCGGGTTCTGCGGCCGGTTCGGGCTCGGGGTCGGGGTCTGAGACCGGTTCGGGCTCGGGGTCGGGGTCCGGCTCGGGGTCCGGTTCCGGCTCCGGTTCGGGCTCGGGGTCGGGGTCCGGCTCGGGGTCCGGTTCCGGCTCCGGCTCGGGCTCCGGCTCGGGCTCCGGCTCGGGCTCCGGCTCGGGCTCGGGCTCGGGCTCCGGCTCGGGCTCCGGCTCGGGCTCCGGCTCGGGCTCCGGCTCGGGCTCGGGCTCCGGCTCGGGCTCCGGCTCCGGCTCCGGCTCCCAGACGTCCTCGAACGAGGCAGTCGGCGGCCCCGCGGCATCCGACGCTCCTGCTCCGCGGTCCCAGGCGAGGTACGCGCCGCACTGGCCGCAGAAGTCGTCGCCCTCGTCGTTCTGGGTGCCGCACTCCTCGCACACCATGCCCCCGGCCATGTCACGCCCCCGCGATCTCGATCTCGATGCGGATGTGCGCGGGCACGACCCGGCGGGCCGCCCGATCGATGCGCCGTCGCAGCGCCTCGGCCGCCGCTTCGGGCGTGACCTTCGGCGATCCGGCCTTCGGGGCCGCCACCTTCGGCGGCGTGATCGAGATCCGCACCGCGCCGTCGGATGAGCCGGGAAGGGCGCCGTGCGCGGTCGCCGACCACGACGTGCCGCCGCTCTCGACCACCTCGACCGCGGCATCCGGGCCCGCGACGAGCTGCACGGTCTCGAGCACGCCGTCGAAGCGCCCGGCTCGCCGGTGCAGTCCGGCCGCGTCGGCGACGACCCGGCGTCGCTGCTCGACGGACCACTCCTCGTCGAGCTCGACGTCGACCCACGTCGCGAGCCAGTCGAGGAAGTCCTCGGGGGTCGTACCCGGCCGCACGTACGCATCGAGGTTGTCGAGCACCGAGAGCACCGGAGCGATCGAGGCGTCGAACGCGGTCAGCCAGCGCTGCAGGAACTCGTCCTCCTGCAGCACCGCCGGCAGCCGCATGACGTACGGCGACGGATTCTCGAGCTGTGGGACCAGTCCGCGCACGTCACACCCCCGCCGTCACGCGCACGCGGTGCTCGAAGCCGAACACGAGGGCGTCGGGTTCGAGGTCGATGCGCTGCACCGGATCTCCGCGCTTGCCGGTCACCGGGTCGGCGCCGAACAGCAGCACCTCGTCGACGAGCTCCGTGCCCGGCAGCGCCTGCAGCACCGCGTACACCTCGCCGGCGAGCACCGGCCGCCCGAACGGCCACCCCCCGCCCTCCGCGCCGCCGCGCGCCGCGTCGAAGTACGTGTAGAGGGCCGCGACCGCGTCCTCGCGCAGCCGCTCGACGGCCACGCGAGGCCGGGCGATGAGCTTGGCGACGATGGTGATGCCCTGGTACAGCGGCGGCTCGATCGCGAGCCGGGCGCCGACCGTGCGGCGATGCTCGAGGTCCTCGGCCAGCACCGTGAGCACCTCGTTCGACGGGATCAGGTCGGCGAACTCCACGCGCCCGTCCGCGGCGTGCACGGCCGCGGGCACGACGAGCAGCCGAACGCCCTGCTCCGACCCCGCGCCCGTCGCGGGCACGGCCTTCACCCGGGCGATCGACGGGGCGACCCGCTTCGCGAGCTGCTCGTAGTCCTCGAGCGTCACCGCCCGGTCGAGCGTGCGCAGCGTGAGCGGTCCGCGCGCCTTCGCCTCCTCGACGGTCTCGCCGTCGACCCCGTCGTGCGCCGACCGCCGGTTCACCACGCGGTTCACGAACGGCACCGTCGAGCGCAGCACCGACACGGCGCCCGGCGCGACGTTGCCGCGCGCACCGCCGCCGACGCGGTACCTCGGCACCCGGATCGGCGCGCCCTTCGGCGGCACCGCACCGTAGAAGCGCATGACCCCGTCGGCCTCGCGCACGGCGGGCGCGAACGTCACCACGCCACGCGTGCGGTCGATGCGCACGACGCGGGCATCGGCATCCTGATCGGCGAACTCGTCGACCTCGGTCCAGGTCTCCCATTCGGCGCCCGTGCCGACCTCGACCTCGAAGGGCGAGCCGTCGTCGACGACGGGCCGCACGGCGAGCCCGAACTCCTGCCCGGGCACGCCCTCGCTGAGCCCGAGGATCTCGTCGTCGACGGTCGTGGCGTGGATCGCGTTCGCCACCGCGCCGACCGTGTCGGCCGCGGCCGAGCGCACGAGCGGCGACGCGCTGTAGGTGGGCACGTCGGCCTCGCGCTCCTCGAGGCGCGTGCGGATCCAGCCGGCGCGCTCCCCCGAGATGACGGATGCCGCGTGCCCCGCCGGCACGATGAGCACGACGTCGCCGCGGCGGTTGAGCCCGCCCGTGGCATCCGCCACGACGTCGCACGCACGCCACTCGGATCCGCACCACGCCTCCCACACGATGGGCGGATCGAGCGGGTCGACGCCGACGCCGCGCACCGCGCAGTCGAGGTGCAGCGAGACCGCGAGCCCGGGTGCGGGGTCGTCGAGCCCGAGGAGCAGGGCGTCGCCGATCACCGGGACCTTCTGGAACGCGTCGAGCTCGTCGCCCTGCAGCTTCGTGTCCCGCACCCACGGGTCGCCCGCTGCGGGCTGGCTGCCGATGCGGATCAGCGACCGGGGCGGGATCTCGCGGTCGTCGACGGTCGTGAACACGATCGACTCCGAGGTCTCGGTGCGCGGGGTGCCGGCCTCGGTGCGGGCGGGCACGACGACCGTCGAGGTCTGCGGGGCCGACAGCCAGAAGACGAGCTCGGTGCTCGCGTTCGCCGGCGGGAACAGGGTGACCCCGAGCAGGTCGAGGTAGGCCAGGTAGAGCCGGTCGGGCACCCGGTTCAGGCGGTAGAGCAGCTCGTCGGTCATGAACGCGAACGCCTCGATCAGGGTCACGCCGGGGTCGGACACGTTGTGGTCGGTCCACTCGGGGCAGCGCAGCGCGACGAGCCGCTTCGCGTCGTCGACGAGGTCCTGGAACCTGCGGTCGTCGAGGTTCGGGGCGGGCAGGTTCATGAGGGCGCTCCTTGCTCCTGCGGGATGACGTAGAACGGGAAGACGAGGTTCCTCGGGTCGTTCGTGCCGAGGATCATGTAGCCGATGTCGATGTAGAGCACGCCGTCCTCGGCATGCTCGAGCGAGACCGACACCTCGCCGAGCTCGATGCGCGGCTCCCAGAACCGCAGCGCCGCACGCACGGCGACGCCCATCGCGCCGGCGGTCGAGGCATCCGCGGGTGCGAAGACGTAGTCGTGCACCGCGCAGCCGAACTCGGGGCGCATCGGCCGCTCCCCCGGCGCCGTCGCGAGGATCAGCCGGATGCTCTCCTCGATCTCGCGCTCGTCGGAGGTGAGCGCGATGCGACCCGTGGCATCGGCGTGCACGGGGAACGACCAGCCGTGCCCGACGAACTCTCGAGACATCCGCCCCGCTCCCTTCCCGTGATCGCGACCCGGCCGCACTCGACCCGATCGGCCCCCACTCAGTTGATCTTGACGACGCTGCCCTTGACGGTCGTGATGCCGGATGCCGAGAGCTCGGCGGTCGCCTGGCCCTTCAGCGCGAGGGTCGCCCCCTCGATCTCGGTCTTGCCCGTGCCCTTCAGGGCGAGCGACGCCCCCTCGATCGACAGTTCGCCGGTGGCCTTGATCTCGATGCTCGAGCCCGAGAGCGCGAGCTTGCCCTGATCGGCCTTGACCGTCGCATCGGCCTTGGCCGTCACCGTGACCGGCCCCTCGGAGATGATCTCGATGCCCTTCCCGCCCGACTGCGTGAGCGTGACGCGCTGCTTGCGGTCGGTCGTCGAGAGGGTCAGCGTCTCGGTGCCGGACTCCTCGGTGAACACGACCTCCATGCCCGTACGCGAGGTGAACGAGCGCTTGACGACCTTGCCGCCCTTGACCGATTCGGCCCACGTCGTGGCCGGCTCGTCCTTCCCGTTGTAGAGGCCGCCGATCACGTAGGGGCGGTCGAACCGGCCGCCCTCGAACGCGACGAGCACCTCGTCGCCCACCTCGGGCACGATGACCGACCCTCGCTTCGGCCCAGCTCCCGCCTGCACGGTGCGGGCCCATCCGCTCACGTAGTCGTCGGACAGGTACGGGAAGGTGAGCTTCACCCGGCCGGCCTGCTGCGGATCGTCGATGTCGCTGACGAGCGCCGAGACGACGCCGGGCATGCGCGCGGCACCCGCGGCCGATCCGCCGCCCGCCAGCGCGCCGCCGCCGCTCGCGAGGCCGAACAGCGAACGGTCCGAGGCGTTGCTCACCGTGACGGTCGTCGTGTACCCCGACTCGGCCGAGAACTCGTGCGTCGCCTCGGTGACCGTGTACCGGCCGTCGAACGGGGCCCCGTAGCCCTTCAGCGACACGGCGGTGCCGGAGTGCATCTGCGAGTTGCCGAGGAGCCTCGCCTCGACCTCGGCGAATCCGCCCGCGATGCGGTCGGCGACCGCCTTCGCCTGGCTCTCCTGCGCGCGCTGCAGCCCGTCGCCGAGGGCCGACACGTACGCGGGCGACCCGAACGCGCTCGCGACCGTGGCCGGCTTCAGCGTCGCGAGGTCGACCGACCTGGTCTCGGGCTTCGCCTTGGCGATGACCGCCTGCTTCTGCTTCGGATCCCACCCGCGCACCTCGACGTCGGGCACCTGGCTCGCCGCGGTCACGGTCGACGTGAGCCACAGCGTGTTCATGCCGTGCTCGATGACGACCGGGTCGTCGCGCGCCGACTCGGCGCCGGCCGGGGCCTCGTTCGCCATCGTGCGGGGCGCGAACACGAGGCCGTCCTCGACGACCGAGAACGTGCAGCCCGAGGCATCCGCGAGGCGCTTCAGGAACACCCAGTCGCTGACGTTGTCCTGCGTGACGTGATCGATCACGCTGGTGTCTGGCGCCTGCACCTGCTTGACGCGCACGTTCGCCCGGCGGGCGACCTCCTGCACGATGTCGTCGACCGTCTTGTCGAGGTACGCCGCGACCCGCCGCCCGCGCGAGAGCCGGTGCGACCGGTCGAACCCGCGCACCCTCGTGCGCAGGGCGCCCGCGACATCCTCACGGTCGATCGCGGTCACCTCGCCGTCGAGCAGGCGCTGCGGACCCTGCGAACCGTTCTCGGAGACCGTGAGCAGCACGGCCTTGCCGATCGCGAACCCGGCATCGGCGAGCACGGTTCCCGCCGGGTCGGCGAACTCGAGCTCGAACGAGTCCGGCAGGTTCGCGGCATCCGTCACCCGGCCCGTGACGAGCAGGCTCGACGCCCCCGCGGGCATCGGCCGCCCTTCGACCGAGACGAGCAGGAGGCTCGTGTAGGTGTCAACGGCCGGCATTCGCGACCTCCTTGCGCACGACGACCAGGGTTGCCGGTCGCACGAGTTCGTCGGCGGCCGGCAGGAACACCGCGCGACCCGGCACGAGCCGCATCGGGTCGTCGATGCCGTTGACGTCGGCGAGCACGCGCCACATCGCGGCACTGCCGTACTCGCGGTAGGCGATCCCGGCCAGCGTGTCGCCCTCCTTGAGCGTGTGCACGCGCCTCGGCCGCAGGCCGCCGGACGTCGGGTTCTGTTTGCCGGGTTCCTCGGCGATCTCCTCGAGCGAGACCGAGCACACCGCGCGCAGCGGCGTGCCGGTCGGCGAGAACAGCGTGTACTTCGCCGAAACCGACTTGATGTACCCGACGAAGCCCGAGAGCACGCCCCACTTGAACCGCACCCACGGCGCGGAGGGGGTGTCGCTGCGCTTGGAGTCCTTCGTCGGCGCGCACGCCTGGAACAGCTTCTCGACGCGCTGCACGACGCTGTCGCCGCCAGAGCCCTGGGTGTCGTCGAAGAACATCTCGACCGAGAGCTTCTGCGCCTCGGGCCCCTGGTAGGTCGCGGGCGGCGCGGAGGAGGCCTTCTTCTGCTTCTCGGTCTTCCAGCTCGCCGACTTCGCCATCGTGAGCTCCTTGGGGTTCATCTGGAACTCGATCGAGCCGATCGGACCGCCGGGCACGCCGGGCGTCTTGCCGGGCTCGAGCAGTTCGAGCACGGCGTGCGTGAGGCTCGCGCTCGTGGTGTCGGTCTTCGTGACGGGCATGGGATGCTCCTCGGGTCAGCCGTCGGCGTCGATGCCGTGGTGGGCGAGCTCGAGGGTCTCGGTCAGCACCTTCGGCTGGTCGGCCGTGAACGACGGGCCGGTCCAGCGCACCGGCACGACCCGCTGCAGGTACCAGGTCGCGATCTTCTCGCCGTAGGCGTTCTGCGCCTGGATCTCGGCGGTGCTCGGCTTCAGCGCCGGGGCCTTCGAGATCCACGCGAGGATCGGCCCCGAGGTGCCCTTGCCGACCGGGCGCGAGAGCTTCACGTTCGAGAACTTGAGCCGCGTCGGCAGCTGCCAGACGAAGCTGTTGTTGCCGCCCTCCTCGCGGGATTCGAGCACGACCTCGACGCCGAGCCCCTCGCAGCTCGCGAACTCGCCGAGCGATTCGCCGTCGATCTTCACCACATAGCTGACGCCGACGGCGATCTTGGTGTCCTCGATCATGTCGCCTCCCCCCTCAGATTCCGTCGATCCGGATGCCGCGGCGTTCCCGATCGAGCAGCAACTCGGCCTTCAGGCGGCGCGCGAGCGGGCCGTACAGTCGGGCGGCGAGCGTCTCGATGCCCGCGGGCGAGGTGTCGATGCCGCCCGGCGCCCCGCCGGCTGCGGCGGCTGCTCCACCGGCCGCCGGGGCGGAGGCGGTCTCCCCCGGGGGCTCGGCGGGCGGTGCCGATCCCGGGTCGACCGCGGTCTGCACGACCGGGCCCGTCGAGGTGCCGCCCGACCAGCCCGCGGCGTCGGACCAGGCCGCGGCGTCGGGGCCATCGAAGGCGCCGCCCTCCGAGCGACGTGGGGGCGCCGGCGGCACGACCGGCAGCACCATGCGCGAGGCGGATACCGCGGGCGGCCCTGCGATCGTCTGCGGGGCGCGCTGCACGGCGACCGGGGTCGCGGCGGGGTTCCGGAGCACGCCCGGTGCCGTGCCGGCGAGCGCCGACCGGGCCGGGGCCCGGGCGTCGGATGCGGCGAGGCGGCTCACGACGAGCGCCGGAGCGCCGGAGCCGGAGGTCGTCCCGGGTCGAGCGGGCGAGTCGGCGGCGTGCGCGGCGTGTGCGGCGAGTCCGGGGAGTCCGGGGGCTCCGGCCCCGGTGCCGCCTACGGCGTCGGCACCGCCGGCTCCGGTGGCGTCGTCGACGGGCGTGAGCATGCCGATGCCGTCGAACGGGTCGTCGACGGGCGTGACGGCCGCGTCGAACCCGCCATCCGCGAGCGGCGCGTCTGCGGCACCGGTCGAGCGCGGGGCCGAGAGCCCGAGCGTCCGCTGCACCCAGCCGAACACGCCGCCGGAGGACCCGGACGGGGCCGCGGGCGCGCGCTCCGAGCTGGGCGCGGTCGGCCCGGTCGAGCCGCTCGGCGCGCCCGCCTCACGGTGCACGCTCGAGGCCTGACGCTGGATCGCGGCAGCATGGACGGTCGCCGCGGCCGTGAAGCCGGGCGCCGACGACGGCAGCGGGTCGACGGTGACCGCCGTCGCCGGAACGGCCCGCGGGCGCACCGGCCCGCTCGACGACGCCACCGTCTCGAACGAGCTCTCGAGTGCGCGCTGCGCGATGAGCGGAACGACCAGCGGTGCCGGTGCCCGGTCGTCCGCGGGAGCGCCGCTCCCGACATCGGGTGCGACGTCGGATGCCGCGAGCCCGACCTCGCCCTGAGCCTCGCCGTCGGCCCGGCTCGACGTGCGCTGCAGCACGAGGTCGACCGGCGCCGCCCAGCCACCCGAGCCCGCGACAGGCGCGAGGCCGCCCGCACCTGCGCCGTCGCCGTCGCCGTCGCCGGGGAATCCCACCGGCCGTTCGGCGGCGTCGCCGAGGATCGACGGCTCGCCGCCGTCACTCGTCGGCGCACCGGGGTCCCCGCCGGCAGCGCGGGCGGTCGGCATGGCCGGCAGGCTGGGCGAGACGGCCGCATCGGGGGCGGCGGTCGCCTCGCGTTGCACGGCAGGCGTCGACGGGATCGACGTCGGCCCGTCCTCTGCGGCGGTGCCGATCGGCACGATCTCGGGCACCGACCCCGTCTCCGCACCGCGGATCGGAACGGATCCGGGCGCGGAACGCTCGATGCGCCCGCCGGCCGGCAGCGGAGCGCCGAGGCCCATGCGCCGACCGCCCGGCTGCGTCGCGGCCGTCGAGCGCTGCACCGGGGCGGGGGCGTGCGACGGCTGCGCCGGCAGCGCGGTGGGCGACGTCGACGGTCGCGGCAGCGGAGCCGCGAGGCCGAACCGGCCGGGGTCGCGCTCAGGCGGCGCGGCCGCGATCGTCGGCGTCTCGGCCATCTCGACGGGGTCGGATGCCGCCGGCAGGCCGTGCGCCGATGCCGATTCGTCCGTCGGCGGGGCAGGCGTGCGGGAGACGACGTCCTCCGCGGGCAGGCGCTGCACGCTCGGCAGCGACAGGTCGGGCGGAACCAGGGCGACCCCGGGGTCGGCGTTCGCGGTGCTGCCGCTGGATTGCTCCGACGCGTCGGCCACCGGCATCCGCTCGCCCATGAGCGACGTCTCGCCGATCGCCGGCTCGGTCATCGCCGGCTCGCTCGCCGACGCAGCCACGACGGGGGTCTGCTCGAACGCGCCCTCCGCTCGGGCCTCGGACTCCGCCTGGACGGCGGTCCGGGCCTCCGCCATGGGTCCGGCCGAAGGCGGGATGCTCGGGAGCGCCGTGGTCGCCATCGGGCTCGGCGTCGAGCCCGCCGATGCGGCCTGGCGCTGCACCGCGACGCGCCGCTCGCGCGCCTGCTCGGCCGCCGTCTGCGGCGGACGCAGGGTGAGGTCGGCGACCGCGGCCCGTTGCACGGGCACTCCGAGGTCGCTCGCCGCGGCGGCCACCGTGCCAGCTGGCGCCGCGGAGTCCACGACATGCGTGAGTTCGGCCACCCGGCTCGGAATCACGCGCGTCGGCAGGGCGTCGACCCACCCGGCGCGGAGCGTCGCGGGCGGGGCATCCGCGATCTGGCGCTGCATCGGCGGCAGGAACGCCCAGCCCGCGGGCGAGAACGCCGTCGAGTCCGTCCCGGCGGCACGCGCCGCGGCGCCGTCACCGGATCCTTGCGCCCGCCCGCCGTCGTCGGCAGTGATGCGCTGCCACGGCCAGCGCATCACTGCTCCTCGGTGAGCCTTGTGTTGATCGCCGCGATCTCGCGCACGTAGCGCAGGCGCTCCGCGTGCTCCATGTCGAGGATGTCGTCGAGCGACCAGTGGAAGTGAAAGGCGACGTACGCGACCTCTTCATGGATGCGGTCGGTCGAGTACGTCATGATTCCCCCAGGCGGCCGCCCGCGAGGTCCGCGGTGAACCGGTGCGAGCACTCCGGGCAGGTCACGGCGATGCGCGTGTGGCCCTCGGCGTTCACCCGCCGGTAGAAGTCCTGCAGGAACGCGACATCCGAGGCGAACATGTTCTCGACCACCGACGCGTCGATCGCGCCGAGCGAGCCGAGCGAGGTGATCACCCGACCGAGCAGCACCACCGTCGTGTAGGCGGGGTTCTCCTGCACGCGGGCGTCGTAGAGCGGCAGGAGCTCGTCGCGCGCCGTCGCGAGGCGCATGACCCCGCGGCGATGCACGGTGCCGTCCGAGCCGACGTACCCGCGCGGCAGCTCGAAGGCGAACTCGGTGCGCATCACCCCGTCGTCGGCCGCCGAGGGTGCGCCCGAGGCATCCGTCCCCTCGGTGCTCGGCCTGGTGGCGATGACGCGTTGCATGTCACTTCACCTCGGACTCGTCGAAGCACACCGTGAACTTCTCGGTCGCCTGCTCGGTCGCACCGGCCTTGAGGGAATTGACCTCGACGCTGCGCACCCAGCAGTTGCGGAACTCGTACTTCTTGATCGTGGCGCCGGCGTAGTCGAGCAGCTCGACCGACGCGGTCTTGCGGGCACCGGCGACGTCGCCCTTCATGACGACACCCAGCCAGTCGGAGATGGTCTTCGAGTCGGTCAGGCCACGGGTGACGGTGAACTCCCCCGTCTTCGCGCGACCGATCAGCTGGCGGGCGACGTACTTGCCGTCGGCGAGCTGCTGCTTCAACTCGATCTTGTCGACCTCGTTCTTCAGGCCCGACACCTCGGTCACCTTCGGCAACTCGATGCCGTCGATGGTGACCTTGAAGGCGTAGGCCGGTGACGAGTCGAACGGATCCGCGAGTCCCATGGTGTGCTCCTCTTCGCTGAGATGTGGTGTGGATGTCGGATCATTCGTTCACGAGGCTCGTGCCGCCCGAGAACTGCGAGAGCTCGAAGATCACGAACTCCGCGGGCTTCACGGGGGCGACGCCGATCTGGCAGACGACCTGTCCGGCGTCGATGACCTCGGCCGGGTTGGTCTCCTCGTCGCACTTCACGAAGTACGCCTCGTCGGCCGTCGCGCCGAACAGGGCGCCGCTGCGCCACTCGTTCACCAGGAACGCCGAGATCGAGCGCCGCAGCTTGCCCCACAGCGCCTGGTCGTTCGGCTCGAACACCGCGAACTGCGTGGCGCCGAGGATCGACTTCTCGAGGTAGTTGAACAGGCGGCGGATGTTGACATACCGCCAGGCGGCATCGCTCGACAGCGTTCGGGCACCCCACACGCGGATGCCGCGCCCGGGGAACGCCCGGATCGCGTTCACGCCGATCGGGTTCAGCAACTCCTGCTCGGTGCGGGTCAACTGCGTCGCGAGTTCGACCGCGCCGCGCACGACCTCGTTCGCGGGAGCCTTGTGCACGCCGCGCTCGGCATCGTTGCGGGCCCAGACGCCGGCCATGTGGCCGGAGGGCGGCATGAACCGGTTCGTCGAGGTGACGGGGTCGAGCACCTTGATCCACGGGTAGTAGAGGGTCGCGAACTTGGAGTCGTAGCCGGCGCCCGTTCGGCGCCATTCGCGCACCTCCTGCGCCGAGAGGTTCGGCGGCGGGTCGAGGATCGCCATGCGGTCGCCCATCAGCTCGCAGTGCGCGATGACGGCGAGCTGCACGGACTTCACGATCTCGAGGGTGACGGCACCCTGCTCGTAGGCGGCCATGAGGTCGGGGACGGCCACCATGGTGACCTCCTCGATCTCCTCGAGGCCGCCGAAGCCGGTGCGGTCGGCCGAGTTGCCGATGTAGTTCGCCGCCGAGATGCCGTCGAGCACGATCGGCTGCTCCTCGGGCTCTGGCACGACCAGGTCGAACGTGCCCGTGCGGGGCGTGACGCCGGCCGATGCCGGGTCGCGTTCCTCGACGGTCACGAGCTTCGAGTCGGCCGAGATCTTCGTCACCACGTAGGCGGCGCTGTCGGGCTTCGGCGAGACCTGCTCGTAGACCTCCGGCGAGCGCCCGTCGACGGTGATGACGACCTTGAAGGCGCCCTCCTCGGGCTCTTCGCCGCCCGGGTCGGCGATCTCGACCGAGATCGGCTTCGCGTTCGGCGAGGCGTTCTTCGCCGTGAAGACGTAGTTGCCGATCGCCGCGGTCTGCGGGCCCGACGCGAGCGACTTCGGCTCGCCGCGCTTGCTCGCGTTCTTGCCGCCGCCACCACCGCCCGCCGCGGCCGTGCCGATGCGCACGACGTAGCAGTTGCCGCCGCCGTTCAGGAAGTACCCGTACACCGAGTACGCGAGGTAGGCGCCCGGATACAGCCCGCCGAACGTGTCGACGAACTGGGTCCAGTTCGACACGAGCGTCGGGGCGTTCTCAGGGCCTTTCGGCGCCATGCCGACGAAGGCCGCGACCGCGGTTCCGACGCCCTCGATGGGCCTCGTCGCAGCCTCGATCTCCTGCACGTACACGCCTGGGGAGAGATAGGTGGGCATCGGAAGCTCCTTCGCGGTTCGCAGCGGTTCGCATGCTCGCGTTCAGCATCGAACGGATGCCGCGCCCCGGCGCTGTCCGGCGGGACGTGCAAGTGGGTAGCGAGGCGTGCGCGATCGGGCAGGCCTGGCTACTGGCCGCTCAACCGATGACGATGGTCACGGCATCCGGACCAGGAGGGGAAGCCCCCGAAGCGACCTGCCATTTGCCGGCGGCGATCGCCTCGGAGTAGCAGGACTGCACAACCTCAGCTTGAATGCGGGCGCGGAGAGCCTGCGCCTTTGCGGGTTCGATCCCCTGGCCTCGAAGGTCGACGATGATCGCCTGAAGCCTGTGGCTGTATGGCAGGTGTTCGATGCGCCGTGAGTACTGCTCCTTGAGTTTCTTGACGAGTGACTCCTCACCACCTGGCCGCGAGAGGATGTATCGCTTCGTCTCGATCTGCCATCCGCCCTGCTGAATGTCCGGTCGAACATGACCTTTGGGTCGGTGCTCAGCCGACCGGTTGCTCATGTACGCCCCCTGATCGCTTCCGCCGATTTCGGCGTACAACCACGCGAGTTCCTGCTCGGATGCTCGCCACGTAGGAAGGCCGGAGGACGACACGACTGCTGCCCGCGAGAGGTACTTCGCTCTCTTGACGGCATCGGCCTCTGCCTTCGCGAGTTTGGTCCATTCACCCGCGAGCAGTACTCGTTCAGCCGGCCCGAGGCGTACAACGCCTTCGGGCAACTCCTCGGCTGTACTCACCGCCTCGGTCAGCGTCATCGACGCGGACGAGAGCGCTCCGGCGCCGGCCGAACTGTCGACGTTGCTCTCGGCCGTCGATTCGCGCTGCACGGACGCCCGCACCATCCAGTGCTTCTCACCCGGCACCGCCTCGAGCACCGCGAGCCCGTTCCGGACCCGGGCGAAAGCCAACGCCGGCTTCAGGAGGTGCTGCCCGACGCGCTTGCCGGCGAAGCGGTTGATCGCCGCGACGCCCGCCGCCGCACCGGCCTTCTCCTTGTCCTCGGGCGTCTTCTCCTTGATCCCGATCTTCTTCTTGAGCTTGCCCCAGGCCTCCTTGCCCTTGGCCTTGACCTTGGCGAGGGCGCGCTTGCCGAGCGCGATGGCCTTCTTGCCGAAGGCGATGGCCTTGCCGACGACCCAGTCGATGACCTTGTTCACGGGCTTCTGCACGGCCTCGATGATCTTCTTGATCTTGCCGCTGATGCCGCCGAGGCCGAGGAGCGAGGCCATGAAGCCGATGATCACGGGCACCATGCGGCCGAGCGTGTTCTCGATGTAGCCGGCGACGGCGCCGACGCCGCCCGACGCGATCGACTCGACCGAGTCGAGGATCGAGTCGACGAACGCCTTGATCTGCTCGGCCTTCTCGACGAAGAACATGACGACGTCGTAGATCATCTTGCAGGCCTTCACGAAGGCCGACGCCGGGTTCAGCATCGAGACGAGCCAGACGATGCCGGCCTTGATGATCTCGACGGCCACCATCTCCTTGACCTGGCCCATGATCATCTCCTTGATGTCACCGACCTTCTCGAGGATCATGCGCCAGATGCCGCCGAGGCCCTCCTTCACGATGAGCTTGACGACGTCGAAGCCCTGCTCGACGAGCTCGATCGCCCCCGGCGGCAGCTTCGCCGCGATGCGGGCGCGCACGTTCGCCCAGGTGAGCCCGAGGATCGAGAGCACCAGCTTCAGGATGCCCTGCAGGTCGAACTTCGCCGGCAGGTCGATGCCCGCCGCCGACAGCGCGCCGAACAGCCACGTCTGCAGGCCGTTCTTGAGGTGGGTGGCGATGTTCGTGCCGAACGCCATGACGCCGCTCTTCACGGCGTTCACGAGGTTGCCGAGGAACGCGATCGGGTCCTTGATGATCTTCTCGACGGCTCCGGCCGCGCGCGCGAGCACGCCGAGCAGCATCGTCTTGAGCTTCAGGATCGTCTCGACCGCACCGACGACGGCGTCCTTCGCCTTGTCGACGAGTCCCTTGTTGGCCTCCTGCATGGCCTTGATCTCGTCGTCCACGGCGGTGCGCGCCTCGACGTACTTCGTCGCGAGGTCCTCGGCGAGCGCCTGGCCCTTCTCGTCGACGGATGCCTCGAGCTCGGCGAACCGGCCGCCGACCTCCTTCGCGGCATCCGTTCCGACCTTCTGCAGCGAGGGCTTGAGGCTCTTCGTGTAGGCGTCGATCTTCGCCTTGCCCTCGGCGATCTTCGTCTTCGCGGCGTTCAGCTCGCCGCCCACGAGGTCGGCGATGCGGTCGATCGCCTTCGACATCTCGCGCTCGTAGGTGGCGCGGGCGCGCTTGAAGATCTCGACGACCTCTGGCTCGGGGCCGAGCAGCAGGTCGGCGGCCCAGCGCATGGCGCCGATGGTGTCGTAGGAGTAGCGCTTGTCGCGGAACGCCTTCATCTCGCGCGTGTGCTGCTCGGTGAACGCCTTCTTCGCGGCCCCCTCGCCGTCCTTGAAGGCCAGGTCGACCTTCGCGTCGATGCCGTTCAGGATGCCGTCGACGGCGGTCTTGGTCTCGTCGAAGAGCCGCGTGACGTTGGCCGTCACCGCGGCTCGTTCCTGCTCGTCCTTCGTGCGCGCCGCCTGCTGGCCTCTGGCGACGCCGCTGCGGCTGGCCGCTCCGGCACCCATGAGACCGGCGGATGCCGCGGTGCCGGCGCTCGCGGCTCCCTGCTGCGCCTGCCCGAGCTGTTGCGCCTCCTGCGCGCGCAGCTGTGCGGGCGCGCTGAGGGAGTGCGCCTCGGCCTGCGACTTCGCGGCGAGCGCACCCGTGAACTCCGGCTCGTTCGATCGCCGGAGCTGGTCTTCGGTGACCCCCGCGTCGGCCATCTTCCGGTCGGTCTCGGCGGGGCCGTTGCGCAGATCGGTCTGCTCAGGTGGCGCGCGCGACGGCGCCGCCTGGGCCGCGTCGATCTTCGTCGGCCCGGGCGGGGCCTCGGTCGGAATCGGGGTGACCTCCTTCTCGACCGCACGCGACGGGTCGGGTGGCCGAGCGGATGCCTCGTTCATGGGTCGTGCGGCGGCCTGCGCGTTGCGACCGGCGATGCCGCGCACCTCGGTGCCGACCTGGTCGGCCTTGCCGGACTTGCCGAACTCGTCGGCGTCCTCGAGCGTCTTGGGCGTCTGCTTGTCGATCGCAGCCTTCACCGCGGCGACGAACGCGGCCTTGTCGAACCCTCCGGCCGGCACGGCTCCGAGCGCGTCGGCCTTGGCCGCCTTCGCCTGTGCCTCGCGGTCACCCGCCGGCGGCTGGGCGGCGTGCTGCGCCTCGACCGCCTTGGTCGTGGGAGACGGGTGCTGCGCCACGCGCCGGGTGGCCGAGCGGATCGAGCCGTTCGCGAGGCGGAGGCCCGGATGCGCGGCCGGGTTCGGCGTGGGCGGCGGAACCGGCGGCGGCGGGATCGCGCCGCGCACGAGCCGCTGCACGCGGCCTGCCGCCTCGGGTGCCGGCGTTGCCGCGACGTCGGAGGCGGCGGATGCGGGACCCGCGGCAGGGGTCGGCGCGACCGCGGCCGCAGCCACCGGCGCCGGCCCTGGCGCCGTCGCGGGCCGCAGCATCGCCGCGACGGCGGCGTTGCCGGCCGACGCCTGCAGGCGCATGAGCATGGGCGCCCGGCCCGCACCGGTGCCCGCACTGCCCGACGTGGATCCGACCGGTGCTGCGCCGCGCGCCGCGGGGGCCCGCGCGTGGTCGGCGCGGGCGCGGCCAGCACCCAGCAGGGTCATGCCTCCATTCCCTCGCACATCGGCGCGCGGCGCGGCGACATCCGGGATCCCGTCCGGGCACAGCCGGGTGCCCGAACGGGCAACGCACCGAGTCGGCGGCTGAGGCGCTCGACCGGGACTACGCGGAGTCCCGCAGGAAGCCGTCCTCCCTGAACCCGTCGGCGTCGAGCGTGACCACCGTCGACTCCTCGACCTCCACGAACGCGCCGGGCAGGTCGGTCAGTGGCTCGGAGACGACGACCCGCGCCTTGGCGCCGAAGAGGCGCAGGCGATCGACCTCGGGGTACATCTCCTGCAGCGTCGGCATGTCGACCGAGTAGTAGAGGGTGCGCGACCGGTGCGTCGACGAGTACCGGAAGGCCCACATCGTCTCTCCGTCCGAGACGGCGAACGTGCCCTGCACGACCTTCGGCACCCCGTGTGCCAGGCCGATCTCCTCGATACGGCGGAGGGCGCGACCGAGGCCCGCGATCGGGTCGTCCTGCAGGCCATACGTGATCGCGAGGTAGAAGACGACCTCGGAGTCCGTCGTGCCGTGCACGAGCGGGAACAGCTCGGGGTCGAGTGCGAGCATCATGTCGCGACGCAGCCGCAGGTGGTCCGCGATCACGCCGTTGTGCATGAACATCCAGCGGCCGTGGCGGAACGGATGGCAGTTCGTCTGCTGGATCGGGGGGCCGCCCGCCGCCCTGACGTGCGAGAAGAACAGCGGCGAGTGGATCGCCTGCGTCAGCTCGCGCAGGTTCTCGTCATGCCAGGCGGGCTCGATGCTGTGGAAGAGCGCCGGCTCGGGCATCAGCTCATCGGTCGCGGGATACCAGCCCACGCCGAACCCATCGCCGTTCACGGTCTCGGCGCCGAGCGGCGAGTTCAGCGACTGCGCGACGAGCGAGTGCCTCGGTTCGAGGATGAGCAGTGCGGGGTGGATCGCCTCGCCCGAATACGCCAGCCATCGGCACATCTCAGACCCCCTTCGGTCTACGGAAGATGATAGACCTTCATGAACCGCGCGGCCCGGGATCCCGTTCGGGCACAGGCCGATGCCCGAACGTGCAGCACCTGCGGCGAAGGCCGTCGAGGAGTCCAGTCTGGAGGGGTGACGACGGTTGCGATGGCGGCATCCGCGTCGGCCCGCGCGCACGGCTCGCGGGCCGCGCCGAGCCGCTCCACGCCGAATGCGCCGACCCGGCTGCCCGACGGGCGGGTGCTCGACCTCGTCGCCCTGCAGCGCACCGCCGGCAACCGCGCCGTGAGCGCGCTCGTGCAGCGGCAGCACCAGCGAGCGGGTGGCGGCTCGACACGGCCCGGCGGCGCGCGCCACGCGACATCCGCCAACCCGACGGCGATGGTGCAGCGCGTGCCGGTCACCGTGCCGTCGCGACAGGAGACGCTGTTCAACAACCGCACGGCCGGCGCGCCGGGCGTCGCGAGCGCGAGGGTGTACGGCAGCGCACGGGGCCGCAACCTCGACATGACCAGGGGCGGCACGCCCGAGGTGGCGACCGCGACGGTGCACATCAGGTTCGTCGACCAGTCGCGAACACCGGTGGCGGGCCCCGGGGGCACGATGGTCGCCGACACCGAGCGGGTGATCCCGGCGGGCGATGCACGACGTGCGTTCGGCGTGACGACGTGCACGACCGCTCCCGGCCACTGGAACAACCGCGCCGTGCTCGTCGGCGAGCGCTCCGCCCCGAACTGGCTCGTGCGGCAGTTCAGCGACGATCGCGGCGGGCCCGTACGGCTGCCGCTGCGATTCCGGGCCGAGCCGGTGTGGGACCTCAGCGGCGCTGACAAGGGCTACCCGACCGTGCGCCTCTTCCCGCAGGCGCAGGCGGCCGGCGGCAACACGCACCCCATCGACGCCGGCAACTACTACATGAACGTGGCCGCCTACGGGGCTGCGAACGCCGAGGCGATCTACGCCCACGAGTACGGCCACCTCATCGGCCTCTCCGACGAGTACTCGCAGTCGAACCCGCAGATGCACGCGCTCATGCACGAGATGGACCCGGCGACCTCGGCGCAGCGGGGTGCCGCGCTCGACCGCGAGGCCGTTCGACGCATGATCCTCGCATCGCTGGTTCCGCAGCTGCACGCGCGCGTGGCGGGGGCGGCCGGAGAGATCTCGCAGCAGTTCCTCCGCTCGCAGGGCCCGGTGCGCTCGGCGCTCGGCGCGAGCGTGCGCACCGCGATGGCGGACCCGACGACGGTCGCCGCCCTCCAGATCGCGGTGCCGCCGGCCGCGGCGAGGCTCGCCCCGTACGTCCCGCGAACGCTCGCCGCTGCCGCGAGGAACCCCGCGAACACGACGGCGCCCGCCGCGACGGCGGTGGCCGCCGAGTTCGCCCCGGCGCCGATCGAGGCGATGCTGCGCCGGCTCTACGCCTCGTCGCTCGACACCGCGGCGACGGGGGTGACGGATGTCGGGGCGAACCTCGGCATGCACATCACCGTCGAGGGCAGCTCGGGCCTCAACCCCGACGGCACGACAACGGGCGGCGGAGCGACCGGGCTCTGGGCGGGCGGACCGGCAGCGGCAGGGGATCTCTCGGCCGCCGTCGACCAGGTCGCCGGCGCTTCCCGCACGGGGCGGATCCCCCCGCTGCGCGCCTCGGGGTCGATCCTCCGCGACCTGACCTCGCTGCCAGCCGGATGGGCGGCGCTCGCGGGTGGTGCGCCCGCGTCCATGTCCGTCGCGACCGTGACCAACGACGTGAAACAGTCGCTGGCGAGCGCGTTCATCGCCCGCGTCGGCCCGATCCTCGCCGGCACGGCCGCTCCCACGACCACCGCGCGGCTCGGCACGTTCGTCGCCGGGCTGAACGCGGCGGCTCGCACCGCGGCCAAGGCGGCGAGCGAGAACGCCGTCCGCACGTTCCTCGCCTCTGAGGTCCAGCCCGTGATCACGAGATCGACCGGTTCGCTGATGACCGCCATCGGCGAGGAGGTGACGCGCATCATGGGAACGCCCGCCGAGAAGCTCGCCCAGACCGCGCCGCGCGACCCGGCGATCGCCGGCATCGCCTCGGCCATGTCCGCCCGGTTCGCACTGGCCAAGGCCGGCGCCACGGTCTCGCAGATCGTCAGCGGCGGAACGGGGGTCAACCCCGGAACGGCCGCACCCGCGCAGGAGGTCACGTACAGCACGGTGAACATGATGAGCGACAACACCGACATCTTCCGCGCCGACCAGTTCGCCGACCTCGCGACCGCGTTCAACGGGTCGGGCCTGAAGCGCAGCCGCGAGGGCGACTTCCACGTCGAGATGGGTGCGGCGTGAGCACGGTCGAGGGCCCACCGCGGTTGGTGGCGCGGGTTCGGGGCCCCGAGAGCGACCTCGCCTTCGCGGTGACGGATGTCGCGTGCTGGGTCGGGGTGCTGCGGCGCCCCGGCGGGGGCGGCGGGCCGGGCGACACGGTCGGCACGTTCCGCGCGACCTGCTCGAGCGGCGAAGCGGATGCCGCGGTCGAGGCCGCACGTCGAGCACTGGCTGCACAGCATGACCGCGAGCGCGGCGACGTCGGCTGGTCGATCGACCTCGAGGACCGGAGCGCGCTCGTCTCGCACGGCTCCGCGGTGGACGAGGGCCTGGATGCCGCGGTGGACCCGCTCATCGCCCGCGCCCTGCAGAGCCCGGTCGCGGCGGTGCGGCTCGAGGCGCACGTCGTCGACGTGCCGGGCATGGGCGCCATGCTCGGGTTCACGTTCGCCTCGCTCGGCACCGAGCCGACGTCGCTGTTCCTCGACGCCGAGCGACTGGCGGTGACCTCGGCCTCGGGCGAGGCCGTCGCGTTCCCGACCCCGACGCTCGGCCTCGTCGATGCCGACGGCTCGCTGCGCGACGGCTTCAGGGCGATCGCCGAACTGCCGCCCGGGCGTCGCGCGACCTGCTCGCTGCCGTTCCCCGCAAGCGGAGACGGCGCGCTCGCCACCGCATCGGGCTCGCTCGCCCTGGCGGGGCCGTGGGCCGCGGTCGGCGGCCAGCCGTTCACCGTGGGCGCAGGAGTCCAGGTCGTTCCGAAGGGCGCACTCGGCTGAGGGGACGGCGGTCAGCCCGCCGCCTCTTCCTCCTCCTCGGCCGCCTCCTCGCGCTGCACGAAGCTGCCCTGCACGGGCGCTTCCTCCTCTTCACCCTCGGCGTGCCGCTGCACGGGTGCCGGCTCGCTCATCACGCGAGAGGCGTTCTCCGACGCGGCGCGCTCGAACCGGTCGCCTGGGTCGCTGACGCTCACGCCGCCCGCGCTCGGCGTGCCCTCCACCGGGCCGGAGCGCTGCTGCACGACATGCGTGAGCTCGTGGGCGAGGGTCGTCTGGCCCGCGAGCGATCCCGGGTCGTACGCGTCGCGCTGGAACACCACGTTGCTGCCCACCGTGTACGCGTTCGCACCGACCGACTTCGCGGACTCGTGCGCCGCGGCATCCGTGTGCACCCTGACATCGCCGAAGTCGGCGCCGAGGCGCGACTCCATGTCGGTGCGCACCCCTGCGTCGAGCGGCGCGCCCGACGAGCCGACGACGTCGAGCACGGGTGAACGCTGCTCCTCGACGAGATCGCTCACGGCGCCGTTGCCGGCCTCGCGCTGCAGCCGCATGATGCCGGCCGGTCCGAGCACGTCCGGTCGTCGCTCGGCGAGCCCTGCCGTCTTCACGTCGGATTCGCGCGCGGACTCGGCCGCCCTCCGCCCGACGTCGAGGTCAATGCCGTCGTAGTCGTGTGCGTGCATGGTGCACCTCCATGGTCGCCCGATTCCATTCCACCGCCGTGCGGGCCGCCCGGCACGGAATCTGCCCGATCGGGCATCCCCTGCGTCTCGATCGCGCGTCCTGGGCGCCGCGCCCGTCGCGCCCGCGACGCCCACTGCGCCCGTCGCGCCCGTCACCGGCATCCGGCATCACGTCACCGCCCCGCGACGACCGGCCAGTACGGGCCGAACTCGCGCTCGACCACGAGCCGGCCGAGCTTGCGGTACTCACGGTGCACGGCGATCACGAGATGCCGCATGCGCACGATGCCGTCGTCGGCGGCCGCGAGGTAGGCCGCGGTGACCGCGGCCGACCGGATGCCGCCGCCCGCGAGCTCGAACGCGTCGCCGAGGAACACGAGGTCGAGGTCGTCGCCGCGCCGCAGCCTCGACCCGAGGCTGCGATCCCAGAGGCGGGTGCGGTGCGCGGCATCCGGCATCGGGAAGTCGACGATCACGTCGAGCCGACGGGTGAACGCCTCGTCGATGTTCGCGCGCAGGTTCGTCGCGAGGATCGCGAGGCCGTCGAAGGTCTCCATGCGCTGCAGCAGGTAGGCGCTCTCGACGTTCGCGTAACGGTCGTGCGAGTCCTTCACGTCGCTGCGCTTGCCGAACACCGCATCGGCCTCGTCGAAGAGCAGCACCGCGTTCGTGCCGGCGGCCGCGACGAAGATGCGCTCGAGGTTCTTCTCGGTCTCGCCGATGTACTTGTCGACCACCGACGACAGGTCGATGACGTAGAGGTCGAGCCCGAGCTCGCCGGCGACGACCTCGGCCGACATCGTCTTGCCCGTGCCGGAGTCGCCCGCGAACAGCCCGACCACGCCGTGCCCGCGCCCGCCCCCCGGCCGCATGCCCCAGTCGCCGAGCACCTGCTCCCGATGCCGGGCCCGCACCTCGATCTCCTGCAGCGCATCAAGCGTGATCGGCGGCAGCACGAGGTCGACCCAGCCGACCCGCGGCGTCACCCTGCGGGCGAGCCGGTCGAGAGCCGACGCGTTCTCGGCCCTGGCGCCCGTGGCGAGATCCGCCGACGTCACCTCCCCCGTGACCGACAGCGAGGCCTGGGTGCGAGCGGTGGCCGAGGCGCGCAGCACCTGCTCGGGGCGCAACCGGAACTGCGCGGTCGCGGCGGCGACGTCGAGCCCCTCGCCGGCCGGGCCGAGCGCCCTGGTCCAGAGCGCCGTGCGCTCCTCGGTCGTCGAGGCCCCCACGTCGTCCATCGCGGGCAGTTCGCGGAACCACCCCGGATCCCACGTCGGCTCGCCCACGAGCACGGTCGGGCGCGCCGAGTCCGCGAGCACCTCGATGAGCGCCGGCTCGGTCTCGAGCGTCACGGGCGAGACGACGATGCCGCGCCCCGTGAGCCGGGCCTCGCGCACCGCGAGCCGCGCCAGGCCGACGGCATCCGCCTCGCGACCGAGTCGCGGCAGGTCGACCTGCACCGTGCCGAGTCCGCTCGCGCGCAGGGCGCGTCGCGCGATCGCCTCGCCCGAGCCGGTCGCGGTCTCGCGCAGGTACATCAGGCGGATGCCGCCCGCCAGCGCATTCCGCAGGCGGCGGTCGTCGCCCCACTCGATCTCCTCGGCGTCCACGAGCACGCCGTCGAGCGACCGATCGGGGGTGTCGTCGCCGAGCAGGTGGCCGACGACCCGATCGGGAACCCGCACCGCGCGGCCGGGGAGCGGCCGATCCTCGTCCTCGACGATCACGAGTCCGCCCGTGACGAGCGGCCCCGTGAGCAGGCGCGCGCGGTCGGCGGCGTTCGTGAGCGGCACCCCGCAGAGCTCGAGCGCGACCGTGACCGAGGGGCGCCGACGCCCGACGTCGTCGTTGAGGTAGCCGAAGAACCGCTCGAACCGGGGGTCCAGGTCGGCGGCGAGCGCGATCACGAGCAGGTCGACGTCGATCGGGGCGAGCCCGAACTCGTCGGCGAGTCGCCGCAGCCGCACCGGGTGCCCGGCGGCCTCGGCCATGTCGGCGGCCTGCTCGCACGCCGCGAGGCGGGCCGAGGCATCCGACCAGTCGGGCACGCCAGGGGCACCCTCGAGCATCCGGTCGATGAGCTCGTCGCTGAGGTACAGGCCGCGGAACGGGTCGTCGGGCTGCGGGTCGACCGCCCGCCGTGCGGCCACGAGGCGGCGGATGCGGTCCTCGATCGCGCCGAGGCGCCCGAGCAGGTGCGCGAGGCCCGGGTCCTGCGCCATGTCAGTCCTCGTCGGAGGCCGGCTCGAACCTGGCATCTTCACTCCCGAATCCCATGGCCTCGAAACTGGCGCCGACGCCGGCCGTGACGGGCGGGCCGACGTGGTAGGCGATCGCCCTGCTGAGCGGCGCGGTCACGACGACGTCGAGCGACGGCTTCAGCTCGCCGCCGAGCGACGACCAGACGTCGGCGAACGCGCGGTCCTCCGGCGGCGGCTGCGCGATCGTGATCGAGCAGGGCAGGCCGGTCTCCGCGAGCGTGTCGACGACGAACCCGTCGGGGATCGCGTCGAAGCGCAGGAAGCAGCGCAGGAGCGCGTCGAGCAGGCGGTGCTCGTCGTCGGGCCGCTGCGTCCACGCGGTGACGAGGTACGACAACTTGAAGTAGCGCGGGGCCGGAGCCCTCGAGACGACGATGCCCTGCTCGTCGCGTGACTCGATGAAGCCGAACTCGCGACGCCGCACGTCCTCGCGGATGTCGTAGAGGAACAGGTCGACGGTCGGCGCGTTGCGCCTCGCCGCCCAGTCCTTGGTGGGGGCGTCGAGCGCGATGTCGATATCGGCGGCGATGCCGTCCGACGCCTTCACGAGCGATCGCAGCGCTTCGTCGATCTCGCCGATCATCCGCCTCTCCCCACGAGGTCGGGGCCCATCGCCGAACGGGGCACCACGAGCAGTCGGTTGCTCGACGGGATGTCGGCGAACTGGCCGTCTTCGCTGTGCATGATGAGCGTGCGCGCACCCGCGAACTGCCAGCGCAGGATCACGAGCGACCACCGGCCCGCGGCCGGATCGTCCGGGTTCGGCCACCGCAGGGCCGACATCGTCGCGAGCCCCTCCCACCGCAGCGTGATGTCCGCGTCCGGCGGCAGGTACTTGCCGTACGCGGCGACCACGTCGCCCGGCGCCGCCACGGGCTGCGCGATGAGGAGGTTCGGCTGCAGCACGGTGAACGGCTCGCGGTCCTGGCCGATCCACGAGGGCGGCAGGGTGCCGTCGAGCGGCTCGGGCGCAGGGGCGGGTTCTTCCGGCAGCACCGGCGGCGGCGTGGGGCACACGACGAACTCGTCGGTGCACACGCATTCGCCCTCGTCGTTGATGAAGCAGCCGTCGGGCGGCCACGGCTCGGGTTCCGGTGGCGGTTCGGGCGCCGGTGGCGGGGGGGGCACGAACGAGAGGCTCACGCCGTCGACGGCGAGGTCGTCCGTGCGCGGGGGCACCTCGGGCGTCGGCGGCAGGGTCGGCAACGGCATCGCGAACGTCAGCGTGACCACGGCGGATGCCCCTGGCTCGTCGAGTCCCGTCACGACGCACGTCGTGGCGGAGAAGCTCGCGCACCCCGTGTCGGCCGTCTTCGTGAGGTACCCCGCCCAATCGAAGTCGAGGCCGACCTCGAGACCGGGGAGGGTGGCGCCCGGGCTCTCCCGGGTGATGGTCGTCGTGACGACGAGCTGCTTGCCGCCAGTGTAGCCGGGATCGCGGTCGAGCGCGAGGTCGAGCGTGACGGTCGCGCGGACGCGGGTGACCGGGTCCGCATCGGGCGTCACCCATTCGGTCGGCAGCTCCTGCGGGCCGTCGGCGTTGAGCTCGAAGAGCCGGGTCGCCTCGGCGCGCACGTCGCCCGTCAGCACACTGCCGGGTGGCGCACCACCGACCGAGAACTCCAGCCCGATCTCGGCCACGGCGCCCGGTTTCGAGAGGGTGATCGTGCAGATCGTGCCGTCCCACGACTCGCAGCCCGTGGGCGGGGCGGTCGGATGCAGGAAGGCCGGCCACGTGATCGCCACCTCGACGACGAGCGACCCGAGGGGGTCGCGCAGCGAGCCCGTGACGAACGCGTTGCGCGTCGCCGTGATCGTCGCGCCGACGTCGTCGCCGCCCTCCCAGACGAGATCGCGCTCGACCTCGACGTCGAGCGGGATGAACGGCTCGACGGGGCCGAGCGGCTCGTCGTCGGGCACGATCCACTCCACGGGCAGGTCGGTGCTCTCATCGCCGAAGGTGTTCTGCAGGAAGACGCCCTCGGCGGCCACCAGTCCGTCGACCACGCCCGGTCCGATCGAGAAGGCCAGGGCGACGGTCGGGCCCGCACCCGGCTCCTCCAGTACGACCTCGCACACCATTCCCGTCACCTGCGGCGTGCATCCGGTCGGCGTGCTCATCGGCGTGAGGTAGTCGGGCCAGGTGATCGCCATCCTGACGAAGAGCGTGCCCCAGAGCTCGTACGAGGAGCTGTCCTCCTCGACCTCCCGAGCCGCCCGCGTCGGGGTGACCAGCGCCGACAGCATGGGTCCGCCCTCCCAGACGTAGTCCTCGCTGAGCACGACGTCGAGCGCCACGAGCTCGGCATCGGTGATCTGCGAGTCGTCGGCGGACTCGAGCCAGGGGTCCGGCGCCGCGACGACGCCGCCGTCGAACTCGAATCGCCCCGCGACCTGATCCGCAGCGAGGAACCCGACCCCGACCTCGTCGGGCGGCGCGAACGCCATCGTGATCTCGACCTCGGAGCCGGGCGCGTCGAGCCCCACGATCGTGCAGATGCCGGCGACGTACGTCGCGCACCCGACCGGATCGCCGACCGGTACGAGCGCGGCGTCGGGAGACAGGTCGACGTCGAGCTCGAGTCCGAATAGCGTCACCGCGGCGGCCTCGTCGTGCCGCACCCGCACGACGCCCTCGATGCCCTCCTCGCCGAGCGTCGAGAGCTGCGGCCGCAGTTCGATCTCCATCGGGAACGGCCGGTACAGGGCGATGACGGATGCCGCGTCGACCCCGGTCCACGTGCCGGGGATGTCGAGCGCCCCCGGAGGCCGAGGGGTGGGGGCCGCCTTCACGATCGCCGGGCGTACGTCGGCCGCGGTGACGACGGCCGCGCCGCGCACACCGCCGGGGCCGCCCGAGCCGCCGCCGCCCGCGCGGGCACCACCCGAGCCGCCGCCCGCGCCGGCACCGCGCTCGCCATCGGCCGCCAGCCGGGTCGAGGCATCCTGCTGCAACGGGGCGATCGAGATGATCGGACCGGGCGGAACGTACCAACCGCCCTGCCCGATGATCGAGACGGCTCCCTGCCCGCCGTTGCCCGGCGGGACGTCGAACTGCATCGTGAACACGCTCGTCTTGCGCGCGTTCGTCGGCTCGGTGATCGCGCACAACCCGTTGGTGAGGCCGTCGTCGCAGGCGTCGGCCGGCGTCGTGCCGCCGACCGGGGTGAAGAACGTCGGCCAGTTGATCGCGAACAGCACCTGCGACCCGTCCATGGTCGGGGACGCGTTCGGAGCGTGCACCACGGTGAAGGTCGCCGTGACCCGTTCGCCGATCCCCGTCGTCGACACCTTCCGGTCGACCGAGACCGCGGCGGAGAACACCGGGGCCATCTCGAAGTAGTCCTGGTCGCCGACGACGTCCTCGGCCACGAGGTCGAAGCTGGCGTAGCCGTCGCCGGTGTCCTCCCACCCGCGAACGGTGGCCGCCTGCACGACGGGCAGCGACGGCGGCACCCCGCTCAGCGCGAAGACGTAGGTGAACGACACGATGCCGCCGACGGTCGGCGAGGGCGCGACGTCGCAGGCACCCCCCCGCACGGGTGCGGCCGAGTACGACCCGTCGGCCGTGCGGAACCCGGAGCACCCGACGGGCGCATCGTCGCCCGTGGTCCGCAGCGACAGCCCCGCGGCCGGATTCCAGTCGACCCCGACGCTGAGCAGGTCGAGGTCGGGGTACGCGTCTGGTCGATTCGTCGTCACGGACACCGTCGCCGTCACCCGGCTGCCGCCCGCCGCCGACTTCGGCGCGGTCACCACGTCGACCGAGTAGGCCGGCTCGTCGGCCGCGGCCGCGACGGAGATCGGCCCGAGCATCGACGCGCTGAGCAGCACGGCGAGCGTCATGGCGACACTCGCCCAGGCGATCCGGCTCCGGCTCGTCACGGTCCTCCTCCGACCTTCCAACATTCGAGGCAGCGGCGCTGCGCGGCATCAGACGCGGGGCACCCTTCCGCGCATGCGCGGATGCCCCGACGGGCACCGGCCCGAGCACCCGATCCGGCACCCGGGCCCCGCCCCGGCTCACGCGCCGGCGGCGGCCCGGGCGCCCGCCCGCGGCATCCGCTCAGATGAGACCCTCGCGCACCGCGTAGGCGACGGCGTGCGACCGGTTGCGCAGCTGCAGGCGAGTGGTCACGTCGTGCAGCACGTTCTTCACGGTGCGCTCGGAGTAGCAGAGCTCCTTCGCGATCTGCGCGGTGTCCCACCCCTCGGCGACGAGCTTCAGCACCTCGACCTCGCGCGAGGCGAGACCGCTGAACGTGATGCCGCGCGGGTCGAGCACCGTGCGCTGCAACCGGCCGACCTGGTCGAGCAGGCGGCCGAGCAGGTCGGGCGGAACCGTGCCCTCGCCGGCGGCCGCCGCCGTGATCGCCGTGAGCAGGCGGTCGGTCGTCGCCTCCGAACGGCGCAGCAGGCCGACGACGCCGCACTCGACGGCGTCGACGAGCACCCGGTCGTCGAGCTGCGCGGCGACGAGGATCACGCGGGCCTCGCCGTTTCGGCGCAGGAACCGCAGGCTGTTCATCGTCTCGTCGTCGAACTCGTCGACGACGACGAGCACGACCTCCGGCGCCTCCGGG
This sequence comes from Agromyces sp. PvR057, assembly GCF_040547485.1. Taxonomy (NCBI): domain Bacteria; kingdom Bacillati; phylum Actinomycetota; class Actinomycetes; order Micrococcales; family Microbacteriaceae; genus Agromyces; species Agromyces sp. PvR057. The sequence goes on along the minus strand of NZ_JBEPPT010000001.1, from coordinate 237,827 downwards.
TCGTCGGGTCCGACGACACGCACCTCTGGCCTCGGCCGGAGCGCGCTCGTGACGCCCGCTTCGGAGATCGGATCTCGTGCGTAGACCCGCACGGTCGTTCTGGTCATGACTCCCCCTGGATCGGAATGGCGTGCAGCAGTGCACTCGTGCAGGGGGAATACGAACAGGATGCCGCGTCGTCCTCTTCGCGCACTCAACATCCGCTCAACGGGCAACGTCGGATGCGCGACCGGCTGACCGCGAAGCCTGCATCGCGCCGGCACCGCGCCAATACGGTGACGCCATGGCAACCAGTGCGACCATCGCCCCGGCCGCCCTGTCCATCGATCCGGGCATGGCGGCGACCCTCACCGTCAGCGTGCTCAACGACACGCTCCTCGTCGAGTCCTTCGAGCTGGCCGCGCTCGGCGGGGCCGCGGCGTGGACGCGCATCGAGCCGGCGACGCTCACGATCTACCCCGGCCAGACCGAGACGGCGACGGTCACGGTGCTCGCGCCCCGGTCGCCCGACTCGCTCGTGGGGCAGGTCGCGCTCGGCATCCGCGCCCGCGCGGTCGAGCAACCGGACGTCCAGGTCGTCGCCGAGGCCATGCTCACCGTCACCCCGTTCGCCGAGACCGAGGCCGAGCTGCTCCCCCGCATCGCGCACGGTCGCGGGCGCAAGCGGGTGCGGGTCGCGATCGACAACCGTGGCAACATGCCGCTGGTCGCGTCGATCGCCGGCCAGAGCGACGACCGGCTGGGCCTCTCGACGCCGACACCCGACGTCTCGGTCGATCCCGGACACACCGAGTTCGTCGACATCGACCTCCGACCCGTCAAGCGGGTCTGGCGCGGCGACCCCGTCACGCACCAGTTCAGCGTGATCGTCGCGCCGGAGGGCGCCGATGAGCCCTTCGTGCTGCCGGGCAGCTACGTGCAGGAGCGCGTGTTCCCGAAGTGGCTGTGGAAGCTGCTCCTCGCCCTGCTCGCGCTCCTCCTGCTCCTGCTCGCGCTGTGGTTCTTCGTGCTGAAGCCGACGATCGAGTCCGCCGCGCGCGACGCGGTCGAGGAACCGCTGGCGCAGGCGAACGACAAGGCCGACTCCGCGGCGCAGCAGGCCGACTCCGCCGCGCAGAAGGCGAACGACGCGCTCGAGGCCGTCGGCGAGACGCCCGAGCCGGTCGTGCCCGTCGCCACGTCGACGACGACCGACGTCGACATCCGCTTCGAGATGGCGGACGCGCCGGGCGGCGCCCCCGACGAGAGCGACCGGTGGATCGTGCCGGCCAACTCGGTGCTGCGCATCACCGACGTGGTGATCAGCAATCCCCGCGGCGACTTCGGCACGCTGACGATCGAGAATCGCGACGTGGTGGCGCCGATCTTCACGACCGGGCTCGAGAACTTCCGCGACATCGACTTCCACTTCGTCACCCCGCTGCAACTGGCGGCCGAGGACGAGCTCTTCGCCACGCTCGACTGCGCGAGGATCGCCCCGCCCCTGACCGGCCCGGCGCGCACCGAGTGCGGTGCGACCGTGCTGATCACCGCCGCCGTCGTCACGAAGACCGGCTGATGCCGACCGGGCCTGCGCTCCGCGCCGGCGACACGGCGTTGTGCGCCCTGTTCGACGGACCGAAGCCGCACGTCGGCGGACCGATCACCCCGGCCGCCGCGGTGATGACGGTGCTCATCGCGAACATGCCCGCCGCCGTCGCGAACGCCGTGCCCGGCGGCATCGTCTGCGTCTCGCCTGCGCCGAACGGCATCGCCCAAGGCAGCGTGACCGTGCTCATCGGCGGGTTCCCGGCGGCGCGTGTCGGCGACCTCAGCATGCACGGCCAGCCCATCGTGCCGGGGCCGGGCGCGCCGACGGTGATCATCGGCGGGTGAGCACCGCGTCGCCGCGCCGTGCGCCGCGCCGGGCCCGGTATCGCCTCGTCACCACTCCGGCGACGCCACCCCCGGCAGCAGCCACGCGGTGAAGGAGGCCGCGTCGCTCACGAGCTGCACGAGGTCGTCGGATGCCACGAGCCGGCCGTCGCCGTACAGTGCCGTCGCTGCGTGCTCGACGCCCGCGACCGCGCCCAGGCCGCCCAGCGCGGCAGCGTCGAACTCGAGCACGGCGGCCGCACGCGCCGCGAACACCAGCACCGAGGCCTCCGTGGATTCGCGCACGAACGCCACGGCGTCGTCGCCGACCGCGAGCCAGCGGATGCCGCCGCCCGCAAGCACGGGGTGCTCGCGTCGCAGCCGGAGCAGGGCGCGGTAGGTCGCGAGCACGGGCGCCGCCTCGGGCGAGGTCTCGCTCCCCCACGGCATCGGCGTGCGCGACGCCTCGCCGTCTTCGCCCGTGAGGCCGAACTCGTCGCCGGCCCACACCACGGGGATGCCGGGCAGCGTCGCCGCGAGGCCGAGCGCGACGGGCACCGTGCCCGGGCGCGCGTGCGTCGCGAAGCGCGGGGTGTCGTGCGTGTCGAGCGCGTTCATGGTCGCCGCGCGCGTGCGCCACGGGAACTCGGCGGCGAACCTCAGGTGGGTCGCGAGGAACTCGCCGCCCGTGAACGTCGGCACCCGGCCGAGCGCGAAGCCGATCCCGCCGCCGCCCGGGCTGCCGGGCTCGAGCAGCCAGCTCCACAACGGGCGCGTGAACGGCGTGTACGTCATCGCGCCATGCCATGCGTCGCCCTGGAAGTCGCTCGCGGCGTCGTTCGTCGACTCGCCGAGCAGGATCGTGTCGGGATTCACGTCGAGCATCGTGCGGCGGATGGTCTGCCGCACCTCGGCGTTCAGGTCGGCCGCGCCGAGACGCCCGGTCATGTTCGCCACGTCGATGCGCCAGCCGTCGAGGCCGAACGGGGCCTGCAGGTAGCGGGCCACGACCGAGTCGGACCCCTCGATGAACCGGCGCCGCAGCTCGGCCGAACTCCAGTCGAACTTCGGCAGGCTCGGCACGCCGAGCCACGACTCGTAGCCGCCGCCGTCGGCCTCGTCGCGGAAGAAGTAGAACTCGCGCTCGGATGCCGCGGGGTCGGCCTGCGCCGCCCGGAACCACTCGTGCGCATCGCCCGAGTGGTTCGACGTCAGGTCGCCGATCACCCGGATGCCGCGGGCGTGCGCCGCCTCGACGAGCCGCACGAGCGCCTCGTCGCCGCCGAGCAGGTCGTCGACCCGGTCGAAGGTGGAGGCGTCGTAGCGGTGATTCGACCGGGCCGGGAAGACCGGCGTCAGGTAGAGCAGGTCGACGCCGAGCGACACGAGGTGGTCGAGCTTCTCGCGCACGCCGTCGAGGTCGCCGCCGTAGAACTGCCCGGAGCGGTACGGCGGGTCGAGGCGCTGGGGGTCGCCCCACTCGGCCGGGAACGCCCAGTCGGGCGCCGGGCGATCGTCGGCGGCGGCGGATCGCGCGAACCGATCGGGGAAGACCTGGTACATGATGCTCGACGCCGCCCACCCGGGCGCCGGCTCGTGCGCGACGAGCCGGAAGTCGTCGCGGTCGCGCGTCTCGGTGCCGCTCGGCCCGACCTGGTTCAGCCAGTGCTGGCGGCCGTCGGCGCCGACGAGCAGCCACCGGTAGCCGTGCACCGGATTCTCGACCTCGACCTCGGCCTGCCACCAGGCCCATCCGTCGACGGTCGCGACGACGGATGCCTCGGCGAAGCGCGGCTCGCGGTTCGGGTTCGACCGGGTGCCCACCCACGCGAGCGGGCCGATGGTCGTCCCGTCGGCGGCGAGCGCCCCCTCGGGCACGCGCAGCCGCACGAGCACCGTCTCGCCGAGCACCGGCGCGGCATTCGAGACGTGCAGGGGCGATCCGTCGTGATGCGGAACCAGCGGACTCGGCTGAACGGACATGCGCTCACCTTTCCATGTCGGTGTGACATCGGCATGAACTCGCGCCACGCCGGTCGTCGGCGCCCCGGCGTCGTATCGAGGCCGCCCGGCCGCATGACGCCGCCCAGCGGCATCCGCCCTACTTGACCGCGCCCGCCGTGAGGCCGCCCACGATGTACTTCTGCAGGAAGAGGAACAGCGCGACGACCGGCAGGGCGGCGATGACCGCTCCGGCCGAGAAGGCGCTCCAGTCCGCATAGCGCGGGTTGGAGACGAGCTTCGTGAGGCCGACCGCGAGGGTCTGCTTGTCGGTGTCGATGAGCAGCACGGAGGCCACGACGAACTCGTTCACGGACGCGATGAACGAGAGCAGCGCGACGACCGCGAGGATCGGCGCGACGAGCCGCAGCACGATCGTGAAGAAGATGCGTGCATGGCCCGCACCGTCGATCTTCGCCGCCTCGTCGATGGAGACCGGGATCGTATTGAAGAACCCGTACATGAGGAACGTGTTCACGCCCAGCGCGCCGCCGAGGTAGACCATGATCAGGCCGATGTGCGTGTTCAGGCCGATCGCCGGGAAGAGGTCGCCGATCGCGCTCATCAGCAGGAAGATCGCGACGACCGCGAGCAGCTGCGGGAACATCTGCACGACGACGATGCCGATGAGGCCGAACCGGCGGCCCGTGAAGCGCATGCGCGAGAACGAGTACGCGGCGAGCGCACCCAGGAACACCGTGAGCAGCGCGGTGATGCCGGAGATCACGAGGGTGTTCGCGAACCAGGTGGTGAACGGAACCTGCGGGTCGGTGAGGATCCGAACGTAGCTGTCGAACCCGATCTTGGAGAACAGGGCGTTCGAGCCGGTCAGCGTGCCATTGGGGTTCAGCGACGAGGAGATCACGAACACGATCGGGAACAGCGAGAACGCGACCATGACGATGCCGACGACGTGGCGCCAACCGGTGGCCGCGAGCCACCTCCTGAAGTTGAACGGGCGCTTGGGCAGGTCGCGCACCGGGCCGGCGGCGAGCGTGCTGTGCGCCCGGGTCGAGTCGTCGAACTCCTCGAGCTCGCCCACGACGAGGCCGGCCTGGGTTCCGGGAACGGGCTTGCGGGCCATCAGTTCAGCTCCTCGAGGGACTTGGTTCGGCGGAACGCGATGATCGAGATCACGGCGACGATGAGGAAGATGAGGATCGAGTAGGCGCTCGCAAGGCCGTAGTCGCGGGTCTGCCCGGTGAACGCGACCTTGTAGACCATCGTGATCAGGAGGTCCGTGAAGCCGACGGGGATGGGCGCGTTCGAGTCGCGCGGACCGCCGTCGGTGAGCATGTAGATGGTGTTGAAGTTGTTGAAGTTGAACGCGAACGACGCGATGAGCAGCGGCGCGACGCTCACGAGCAGCAGCGGCAGCTTGATCAGGCGGAAGATCGCCCATGGCCTGGCGCCATCGACCTTCGCGGCCTCGAGGATGTCGTCGGGGATGGATTGCAGGGCGCCCATGCACACCAGGAACATGTACGGGAATCCGAGCCAGAGGTTCACGATGAGCACCGAGACCTTGGCGAGCCACGGGTCGGTGAGCCATGGGATGGATGCCCCGCCGAAGAGCACCTGGTTGATGAAGCCGAAGCTCTCGTTCATCATGCCGGCCCAGATCAGCGCCGACAGGAACGAGGGGATCGCGTACGGGAGGATCATCAGCACGCGGTAGACCATGCGCCCGCGCATGCGCAGGTCGTTGAAGACGATCGCGAGGAACAGTCCGAGGAAGAACGTCGATGCCACCGAGATGAGGGCGAAGGCGAAGGTCCAGAGCGTGACGTAGACGAGAGGGCCGGCGAGGCGCGCGTCGGTGACCGCGCGCACGAAGTTGTCGAAGCCGATGACGATCTGCCAGCCGGGCAGCAGCTCCTCGCCGTCCTCCGAGGTGAAGGCGCCCGTGCCGATGTCGGAGTACACCGTTCCCGACTCGAGGTCGGTCATCGTTCCGGCGGCCTCGTCGTACTCGAGGGTCGAGACGTAGAGGTACGCGCTGGATCCGTCCGGCGTGCTCACGGCGCCGTCGTTCGGGTCGTCGGAGAAGGGCACCGCGAGTGCGGTGATCTCGTCGGTGCGCGCGAGCACCTCGGCGAAGCTGAGGGTGGTCCAGCCGTCGGCGGCGACCGCCTTGGACCCGTCGAACACGGCGTTCACGGACTCGAGCGGCTGCTCGGCGGTGCCGACGAGCGCCTCGCCGTCGGGGTCGGTGACGAGCAGGCCGAGCTCGCCGCCCTGGTCGACCACGGTCACGGGGTAGGTCGGCGAGTCCTCGACGCGTTCGAGCGACGAGGCCATGAGCGACGAGACCGCCTGCTCCTTCGTGCCGTTGTGGCCGGTGCCGTAGTTCGTGAAGGCGATGTAGCCCGTGTAGACGAGCACGAACACCTGGAAGATCACGAGGAAGATGACGCCCGGCGTGAGGTACTTCGCCGGCAGCTTGCGACGCGAGAAGTAGATCCAGTTGACGAGGATCGCCACGGCCGCGACGATCGCCGCGACGAGCCACTGGCCCGCCCCGACGAGGATGATGACGCCGAAGATCGCGAGCGCATCGACGATGCCGAGCCCGAGCAGCTTCACGAGCAGCACCTTGATGCCGACGGATGCCGCGTCGGCGATGCCTGCGGCCTGTCGCTGTCGGCGGGTGGGTGGCTTGCCGCCCGGGCCGCCCGTGGTGGGATCGCCGGCCGTGGCCGCCGCTTCGGTCGTGGTGCTCATGCTGCCTGGTCTTCCTGTCGTACGCGGGTGGGAGCCGCCGGTCGAGGAGCAGCCGACGAAGGAGGATGCGTATCGAGACCACGCGTGACGCGGGTCTCGATACGCTCCTCCGTCGCTACTCGACCGACAGCGGTGAACCGGCTATCAGCCGATCGCCGCCTGCACGTCGGCGGCGAGCTTCTGCCACGTCGCCACGGGGTCGGCACCGTTGATGATGTCGGCCTCGGCGATGCCCCAGTACTGCCACACCTGGCCCATGGCCGGGATCGCGGGCATCGGCACGGCGTCGGCGCCTGCGGCGGCGAAGCCCTCGATGATCGGGTCGCTCGAGGCGGTCTCGGCGGCCGCGGCGTTCGCGGGCAGGACGTTGCCGGCCTTGAACAGCTCGAGCTGCGTGTCCTCGCTGCCGAGGTAGTTGACCAGGAAGTCGTTCGCGGCGACCTTGTTCTTCGACTCCGCGGAGATGAAGAAGCCCTTGACGCCGGCGAACGGCTGTGCCGGGTCTGCGGTCGGGCTCGGGGTCGGGTCGACCGCGACGTTGATGCCGGCGTCGACGGCTGCGCCGACGTTCCACGGGCCGGTCAGCCAGAAGGCGGCCGTTCCGTCGATGAAGGCCTGCTTGGCGATGTCGCCGTCGATGTCGGTGTTGAAGACGCCGGTGCCGTTCTTGCCCTGCGAGCCGAGCCAGGTGGCGAACGCCTCGCCGCCGGCGTTGCCGAGCTGCAGGTCTTCGGCGTTGTAGCCGTTCTCGTCGCTGCCGAACACCGGAGCGCCGAACGCGGTCTGGAACGGGTACAGGTGGTACGGGTTGCCCTCGGCGCCCTGCTCGACGACGAACGGCTGCGCGAGGCCGGCGGCCTTGCCCTTCGCGATCATGTCGTCGAAGCTCGTGGCGGCCTCGGGCACGAGGTCGGCGTTGCGGAGCACGGCGATGTTCTCGACCGCGTACGGGAGCATGTAGACGGTGCCGTCGTAGGTCGAGGCGTCGATCGCGACGGGGAGGTACGCGGCGGCGGAGTCGCCGAGTTCGAGCGGGGCGACGACGCCGTTCGTCGAGAGCTCGCCGAGCCAGTCGTGCGCGCCCATCGTGATGTCGGGGCCCTTGCCGGTCGGCACCTGCTGGATGAAGTCGTCCTTGATGTCGGCGTTGTCCTTGCCGACGAGGTCGACCTTCACGCCGGTCTTCTCGGTGTATGCGTCGGCAGCGCCCTTCAGTGCGTCGACGCGCTCGGCGTCGACCCAGACGGTCAGCGTGCCGCTGGCCGAGGCTTCGCTCTCGGAGCCGCTGTCGGCGCCGGCGCAGCTCGCGAGGCCGAGCGTCGCGACGACCGCGACAGCGCCTGCGGCGAGGAGGCTCTTCGTGTTCACCCTCATTGGTGTGCCCTTCTCAGTGTGCGTGAGACCGGCGCCTTCGCCGGGCGCCGGTTCCTGTGCCCAGTTCTGGGGAGAGGACGTGCACCGTGACCGAAAGGCCGTTCTTCCGTGTGAAATGCCCGCAGGAAATGCAAGCGATTACAGGTATACCTTCCCTCATGTCAATCGCCAAACCGGGAGCGCTCTATCGATACGGGTTTGTGACCATCGACGTTTCCAACAGGTTATGCAAGCGTTTCCATATGCTTGACGCATGTCGTACAGTGGCGCCATGACTTCCGAGTGGTGGCGGACCGCCACGATCTACCAGATCTATCCACGCTCCTTCGCCGACGCGAACGGCGACGGCATGGGCGACCTCGCGGGCATCACCGCGCACCTCGCCGACCTCCAGGAACTCGGCATCGATGCCATCTGGCTGTCGCCGTTCTACACGTCGCCCCAACGCGACGCCGGGTACGACGTCGCCGACTACTGCGACGTCGACCCGCTGTTCGGCACGCTCGCCGACTTCGACGCGATGCTCGCCGAGGCGCATGCCCGAGGCATCCGGGTCATCGTCGACCTCGTGCCGAACCACTCGTCCGACGAGCACGAGTGGTTCCAGGCCGCCCTCGCGGCGGCCCCAGGCAGCGCCGAGCGCGCCCGCTACCTCTTCCGCGACGGGCGCGGCCCCGCCGGCGACGAGCCGCCCAACAACTGGGAGTCCGTGTTCGGCGGCCCCGCGTGGACGCGCATCGCCGAGGCCGACGGCACGCCCGGGCAGTGGTACCTGCACCTCTTCGACAGCTCGCAGCCCGACTTCGACTGGACGAACGAGGAGGTGCGCGAGGAGTTCCGCCGCATCCTCCGCTTCTGGCTCGACCGCGGCGTCGACGGCTTCCGCGTCGACGTGGCGCACGGCATGATCAAGGCCGACGGCCTGCCCGACTACACCCCGCCCGCCGAGGGCGGCAGCATGGGCGGAGCGGGCGGCGTCGCCGGGGACGCCGGGGACGCCGCCGGCGTCGCACTCGAACCCGAGATCAGCGACGAGGGCGACGGCGCGCCGTACTGGGGCCAGGACGGCGTGCACGAGATCTACCGCGACTGGCGGACGCTGCTCGACGAGTACGCGGGTGAGCGCATCCTCGCCGCCGAGGCCTGGGTCGACCCGCTCCCCCGCGTGGCCAAGTGGGTGCGTCCCGACGAGATGCACCAGGCGTTCAACTTCGCGTACCTCGAGACCCCGTGGAACGCCGCGGCCCTGCGCACGGTCGTCGACGCCTCGCTCGAGGCGTTCGGCGCGGTCGGTGCTCCCTCGACGTGGGTGCTCTCGAACCACGACGTCGTGCGGCACGCGACCCGCCTCGCGCTGACCGAGGCGAACCCGCAGGGTCACGGCCTCGGCGCGCGCTCGAAGGGCCTTCCCGAGTACGCGGCCGGTGTGCGCCGCGCCCGCGCCGCCACCGCGTTCATGCTCGCGCTGCCCGGTTCGTCGTACCTCTACCAGGGCGAGGAGCTCGGCCTTCCCGAGGTCATCGACCTGCCGGACGAGGCGCGCCAGGACCCCACCTGGTTCCGCACGGACCGCGAGCGCTACGGGCGCGACGGATGCCGCGTGCCGCTGCCCTGGAATGCGGATGCCGCGAACTACGGCTTCGGCGAGACCGGCACGCCGTGGCTGCCGCAGCCCGAGCTGTGGGGCACGCTCGCCCGCGACGCGCAGCGCGGCGACCCGGACTCCACGCTCGAGCTCTACCGCGCGGCCCTCCGCCTGCGGCGCGAGCACGCCCTCGGCGCCGGACGCCTCGAATGGACCGAGCTCGACGGCGTCGACGACCCGTCCGTGCTGGCCTTCCGCAACGGCGACGTGCTCGTCGTGGCGAACACCGGCTCGGATGCCGTGGCACTGCCCGCCGGCGAGCTGCTGCTCGCGAGCGGACCGCTCGACGCCGGTGCGCTGCCCGGCGACACGACCGCCTGGATCGCCGCCTGAGCGACGAACCCGACGAACGAACGGGCCGGCCTCCGCACTCGCGGAGGCCGGCCCGTTCGTGTGCCACGCACCCTCGCCGCGCCTTCGCGCGCCACGACGTTTCGCCGCGCCACGATCCATTGCACGCCTCTGCAGACGTCGTGGACACGCAACAGGTCGTGGCACGGCGCAAGGGGCACAGCGGTGCGCGTGCGCCCGACCGGGTCGCCGCGGCATCCGCTCGACCGATCAGGGCACGGACGAACCGGAGCCCCGAGCCGCGTCAGTTCGTGTTGGCGTAGAGCCAGTCGAGCGGGTCGACCCACTCGCCCTTGATGCCGCCGATGCGGATCTCGAAGTGCAGGTGCGGGCCGGTGGACATGCCCGTCGTGCCGGTGTTGCCGAGCACGTCGCCGACATGCACCGTGTCGCCGACCTCGAAGCGCCGGGAGTCGTACTGCATGTGCGCGTACACGCTCGTGATGGTCTGGCCGTCGATCTGGTGGTCGATCATCGTGACGACGCCGAGGGATCCGCCTTCATCGGTCGACTCGGACACGACGCCGTCGGCGATCGCCTGGATCTCCGCGCCGTAGCCGGGGTTGAAGTCCTGGCCGTGGTGGTCTTCGGAGCAGCCGGCGCAGTCGCGGTAGCCGAATCGGTCGCCGATGTGCACGCCGACCGCGAACGGCCACTGGATGGTGCCGCTCGGGTTGTTGGTGAAGGTCGCCTCGGGTCGGATGCCGGCGGCCTCGGCGTACTCCTCGATCGTCTGCGACGCGTAGCCCTCGCGATCGACGGACTGGGCCACGACGTCGCCGTTGATGAGCATGCGCTGGCCGTCGATGGAGTCCGTGCCGTACTGCGAGAGCGCCAGCGCCTGCACGTCGTCCTCGGAGAGCAACGACAACGCGGGGATCGTCGTGGCCACGGCGAGCATCGCCACGAAGCTCATGGCGACGATGCTGGCGAGGCCGCGAGCGCGACGACGGGACGGCTTGGCGCTGATCGAGCGGGTCGGAGCTGCCTGGTCGACGCGGGCGCCTGCGTCGGACGTGCTGCGTCGACGGCCCTGATGCGGCGCGGTGCCCGCACCGGCAGCGCTCGCCGCCCGGCGCGGGGAGTGGGCCGATGCCTCTGCCTGCCGGCTGGCCGGGTGGCGCTGACGTCGTTCGGCGGCCGGCACGGCGGCGGTCGCCGCAGCCTCGGCCGCGGGCGACTCGGCCTCGATCTGCAGGCCGAAGATGTCGAGTCCGGTGATCTCGGTCGCCGCGGGGATCGCGAGCGGCGAGGCCGTGGGGATGGGCGGGACGGCGGGCGCCTGCTGGGCGGGATCGAAGGCGCGGCGCGCTCGACGGGAGGATTCGACGCCGGCCGACGACGCGGGACGTTCGGTTCCGGCAGTGGGGCCCTCGGAACGCGCCCGCTCGGTCTGCGGGGCCCCGGTGGGGGATGCGCCGGTGAACCGCGCGGCGGACTCGGGCTGTGCGGGTCGGGCGGGCTGCGCGGGCTGCGTCCGCGCTGCCGCGGGGCGGCCGCCGAACAGGTCGTCGAACGCCGGACGTACCGGAGCAGGAGGAGCCGCCGAAACCGGCGCCTGCGTCGGAGTCGATGCCGCCTGGGCAACCGGCGCCGCCGGAGTCGCGGTGGCCGCCTGTCCCGCCTGGACCTCGTGGACGGCCTGGGCGGCCTCGCGTTCGCGGAGTTCCCGACGCGTCAGGGGGCGCGCGGACCGCAGCGGATCCATGGTGCCGGGCGTTGAGTCGTCAGGCACGAGGGGGGACTCGAGCACGTGGGGGAACCTTCGACAGGGGAACAGGGGGCGGAGGTGGCATCCCGACTCCGTGCCGAGATTACAGATCGGTAAAGGCTACCCCGAACCCGTCCCCGCGCGCCATCGGATCCGGGGCTGATCCGTCGCGCGGGAGCCGTTCCGCGACGTAATCCGCAGCGACCGCGTCAGTGCGCCGCGAGGGGGCGACGATGCCGCCGCATCCTGCGAAACACCTGCGAATCCCGGAGCACCGGAACTGGCGGGGCGGCGGTTCGAGACTCAGGCGTCGAGGCCCGCTCGGCGCAGCAGCGCGACGAGCTCCTCGTGGAGCCCCGGGGCCGCCGCGACGAGCAGTTCGGAGTTCTCGCGACCGCCGCGGGGTCCGGTGACCACGGCGCCCGCCTCTCGGGCGATGAGGGCACCCGCGGCATGGTCCCACGCGTTCAGCCCGCGCTCGTAGTAGGCGTCGACGCGACCGGCGGCGAGTGCCGCGAGGTCGAGCGCAGCCGACCCGCCGCGGCGGATGTCGCGCACCCCGGGCAGCACCTCGAGCAGCACCTCGGCCTGTCGGCGGCGCAGGTCCTGCGCGTAGCCGAATCCGGTCGCGACGAGCGCCTGGTGCAGCGGCACCTCCTCGTTCACGGTGAGCCGGCCTCCGGCCGGGCCCGGGCCGCCGGCCGCGCCGCCACCCGCGCCGCCGCCGAACCACGCTCCTCCGCCGAGGCTCGCCTCGAACAGCTCGCCGCTCACCGGGCTGAGCACCACGCCGGCCAGGGTCGCGCCCTCGATGCCGCCGGGGCCGGTCGCGGCATCCGCCCCTCCGCGCTCGGCGACGCCGATGCTGACCGCCCACGCGGGGATGCCGTAGAGGAAGTTCACGGTGCCGTCGATGGGGTCGACGATCCAGTCGAGGCCGCTCGTGCCGATGTGCGCGGCGTCCTCCTCGCCGACGATGCCGTCGTGGGGGCGTGCGTCGAGGATCAGCGAGCGGATGAGTGCCTCGGTGTCGCGGTCGACCGCGGTCACCACGTCGGTCGGCGTGGACTTGGTCGCCGCCACGCTCACGCCGCGTCCCCGCGCCTCGAGCGCGAACTCCGCGGCGCGCACCGCGATCCCGTGAGCGAGGGCGAGCAGGTCTGCGGAAACCGGGGTCGACGTCATGACCCCAAACTACGCGGCCGCCCGCTCCCCGCTCCCCGCTCCCCGGAGCGCGGGTTCGGAGCCCGCGAACCGCCCCGCCCGACAACGACGAAGCCCCGACTCAGTTCGCGAGGCGTCTGACCGGGGCTTTCGGTGGCGAGTGAGGGATTCGAACCCCCGAAGTCGATGACAGCTGATTTACAGTCAGATCCCTTTGGCCGCTTGGGTAACTCGCCAGTCGCACCCGACCGCGTTCTGCACACAACCGGGGGCCTGTCAAGGATACCCATGAGGTGGCGTGTCGTGAAATCGAGGCCGAAAGCGGATGCCGCGGCATCCGTTCGCACCGCGTGACGCCCGGATTCACGCGGGCCGTCGGCCGCCTACTGCGAGCGCCACCACGGCATCTCGGCCGTCGTGTTGTGATCCTCGGACGGGAACTCCGCGGTATCGCTCGACGCGGAGTACGCCGGCGCGCCGGTCGGCAGCCCGACGGTCGGCAGCGCGGCGGTCGTGGTCGGCTGCGGAGCGGCACCCGAGGCGGCCGCAGCGGCAGCCGCCGCATCCCGCTCACGGCGCTCGTCGGCCGCGCGCCACGCCTGCGCCGAGCCGCGAAGGCCCGCGCGCTGGATGACCCGCTGGATCGTGAGCCCGCGCTCGTTCGGCTTCGGCACGAAGCGGATGTCGCGCAGTCCCTGCTCCTGCGCCGCGGACTCGAACACGAAGTGCCCGTACCCGAGGATGCGGCCGATGAGCGGCCGGTGCACCGAGATGTCGAGGATTCGCGCGAGCGGCATGGTCGCGATGTTCTGGGTGAGGATGCCGTGCACGCGGAACACGCGCATGTTCGTGATCACGAAGCGGTCCATGCGGGCGCCCATGATGCGCCACGACGCATGCAGCACGAGGCCGAGCGCGAGCAGCAGCGGCACCCAGTACGCCTCCGACGGCAGCCAGAGGATCAGCAGCAGGACCGGCACGGCCGCTGCCGCCTCGAGGATCGCACCCACGACCGCGGCCCAGTGCTTGCGCACCTCGTCGACGACGAACTCGCCCTCGTCGGCGATCAGGTGCCGCTCGACGCGCGGGTCTCCGAGGAAGCCCATGGGCTCAGGAGGAGGCGAGCGTGCTGAAGAACTGGCCGATCGCCTCGGTCGCGCTGAACACGGCGCCGAACGCGCCCTGCACGATGTTCGCGGCCTCTTCGGGGCGCGTGATCACGTAGAACGCGGCGAACACCACGACGAGCGTGAGGACGATTCGTTTGACCCACTTCACGTGCGTGATTCCCTTCGGTTCGGTGGCTGGCGGACACCGCCCCTCCCCCGAACGTGGGCCCGACCGTGCCTGTCTACCTTACGAGGGCGGGTCGGACAACGCGCCACGCAGGGCTGCGACGATAGGATGTCGAGGTTCCGCCAGACCCGGATGGAGGCGCGATGGCCGGCATCGAAGAGGTCGCACGGCTCGCCGGCGTGTCCACGGCGACCGTCTCGAGGGCGCTGAGCGGGCGCGGGCACGTCTCCGCCGCATCCAAGTCGAAGGTGCTCGACGCCGCCGCGCAGCTCGGCTACGTCGTCTCCTCGAACGCCTCCAGCCTCGCCTCGGGGCGCACGCGCAACATCGGCGTCGTGATCCCGTTCCTCAATCGCTGGTTCTTCTCCTCGGTGCTCGAGGGCGCTCAGGGCGCGCTCCTCCGCCGCGGATACGACCTCACGCTGTACAACCTCTCGGGCGACGGCGGCGAGCGCTCGAGCGTGTTCGAGCACTTCCTGCTCCGCCAGCGCGTCGACGCCGTGATCGCCGTCTCGCTGGAGCTCACCGAGCCCGAGGTCGCTCGCCTCCACGACCTCGGCAAGCCGCTCGTCGGCGTCGGCGGTCCGATCACCGGCGTCCGCACCCTCACCATCGACGACGTCGCCGTCGCCAGGCTCGCCACCGAGCACCTGCTCGCGCTCGGCCACCGCCGCATCGCGCACATCGGCGGCGACCTCGAGAACGACCTCGACTTCCACCTGCCCACGAACCGCCGTCACGGCTACGAGAACGCCCTGCGCGACGCCGGCATCGAGGTCGACGGCCGCCTGTTCGCCCCGGCCGACTTCACCATCCGCGGCGGCTTCCACGCGGCCAAGCAGCTGCTGGGCGTGCCGCACGACCGGCCGACGGCGATCTTCGCGGCATCAGACGAGATGGCGATCGGATCGATCCTCGCCGCACGCGAGCTCGGCCTCGTCGTGCCCCGCGATGTGTCGATCATCGGCATCGACGACCACGACCTCGCCGACTTCTTCGGGCTCTCGACGGTCGCGCAGTTCCCGCGGTTCCAGGGCGAGAAGGCGGTCGAGATCCTCATGGAACAGCTCGAACCCGGGTCGGATGCCGCGGCGCCCGCCTCGACGCCCCTCCCGTTCGAGCTGCGCGTGCGCTCGTCGACGGCCACCCCGCCGTCGGCCTGACGGTCGCCCGCGCCGACCGCGCCGACCGCGCCGACCGCGCACGGCGCCCGCCCGCGCACGGCGACCGGCCGCGCCATGACGGGGAGCGACCCCGACCGGCAGGATCAGACGCCCGGGCGCCTGCACGCGGCATCCGCTGTTCGCATGGGCGAGGCCCTCGGTAGACTGGCCCGCATGGCTGATTCCACGTTTGACATCGTCTCCAAGGTCGACCACATGGAGGCCGAGAACGCCGTCAACCAGGCGCGCAAAGAGGTCGAGCAGCGCTACGACTTCAAGAACGTCGGCGCCTCGGTCGAGTGGTCGGGCGAGAAGATCCTGCTGAAGGCCCAGACCGACGAGCGCGTCAAGGCCGTGCTCGAGGTCGTCGAGTCGAAGTTCATCAAGCGCGGCATCACGCTGCGCTCGCTCGACACGGGCGAGCCCTACCCCTCCGGCAAGGAGTTCCGCATCGAGATCTCGCTGAAGAACGGCATCGACAGCGAGAACGCGAAGAAGATCTCGAAGATCATCCGCGACGAGGCCCCGAAGTCGGTCAAGAGCCAGATCCAGGGCGACGAGCTGCGCGTCTCGTCCAAGAGCCGCGACGACCTGCAGGCGACCATGGCCCTCCTCAAGGGCAAGGACCTCGAGGTCGCGCTGCAGTTCACGAACTTCCGCTGATCGGCGCGCGGCGGATACCCGCCGTCGCACACATCTCACGAAACCCCTTGAGCTGTCTCCGGACCGCATTCTCGCGGTCCTTCTCGCCGATGACGGCGAGGGCGGATGCCTCGGCGCCGCCGTTGCCCAAGTACTTGCCGTTGCCGTCGGCTTCGGCGCCGACGGCATACGCCTCCCAGGAGAAGTCGAGGTGGGCACTCCGCCCGAGCTCCGGCAACCAGAGTCGATGCTGCAGCGTCGGCGCAGGAAAGCCCCACTCCTCGATCACGAGTCGACTGCATGTCTCGAGCGGGGTGTCGGCTCCGGTGGACGCGCGCCCGAGCACCGCAGCCACCCTTCGACTCCCGATGAAGCGTCCCATGCGCTGCCGCTCGGCGTTCAGCCGCTCCAAGGTCGTTCGAGGCGGATGGGTTCGACTGCGGGTGGTGCGAAGCGCCGCATCGACCGCGGTCAGCGCCGCACCCAACGGCGCGGCGCGACACAGCTGGATCAGCGAATGCTCGACGGAGGTGACCGCGGCCCCCTCGATGACCTCGATCGCCGGACGGTAGCCCGAGGTCCGCGCGATCGAGTCGACGCCGCGACGTCGATACCCTTGGTGATCGGCGGCCAGCACCGTGATCAGCATCGGCCACGACCCCACGATCGGGAGTCCGTGCACTGCGATCGCCGAGTACGACGTGAAGATCGGCGCCCGCAGTGTCTGCGCGGCGGCGAGGACGAACCGGCGGTATTCGAGCGCACGCTGCTCGGACTCGCTCGCCTTCGCGAACTCGGGATCGCCGGACAGCGGTGCCGCGTACACGCCGCGACGCACGCGCTCCACGACTCCGGCCGCGACGGGGCAGGGAGAGGGGAGGCGCGCGGGCTAGCGCGCGCGGCGCGGCGCGTAGCCCCGCAGCCAGCGCGTGATCGCGGCGTAGGCGGCGGCCCGCACGGGCTCGCGCGAGAGGAACACGTCGTGCAGCGCGCCGTCGATGCGGGCGACCGTCACCTGGGGCCCGAGCCTGAGGGTGCGCTCCGCGATCTCGTCGACGACGAGCACGATGTCCGATGAGCGCATGGCTTCGTCCCACCGGGGCAGCAGCGTCGACCGCTTCGAGAGCAGGGTGAGCACGGGCGCCCCGACGTCGATGCGGCCGGCGACGGTCGCGTGCCCGGCGAGCACCCCCGTGAGCCAGGCCGGGTGCACCGTGAATCCGCGGTCGGGCCGCCACTCGTGCGAGTACTCCCACTCGCCGCCGAACTCCTTCGCGACGGTGCGCGTGTAGAACCCGAGATCGACGTTCGGCATCGGGCCGAGCGGGTTCACGCGCGCGCCCCACCCGATGACGGGTGCGAGCGCCGCACGGCCGGCGCTGCTCAGCTGGAACTCCAGCCACGGGCTGTTCAGCACGAGCGCCGCCGCCCTCCCCTGGTTGCGCGCCGACCAGAGGCTGAGCGTCAGTCCGCCGGTCGAGTGGCCGAGCAGCACGAGCGATCGGGCGGATGCCGCGGCGCCGCGCCCGTGCCCCATGGCCGTCAGCGCCGCCTCGAGGTCGTCGTCGTACGTGGCGAGGTCGGTGACGAAGCCGGGGGTCTGCCCGGGGCGCAGGCTCCGGCCGTACTTGCGCAGGTCGAGCGCGAAGAACCGGGCTCCCGCGTCGGACCAGTAGCGTGCGAGCTCGGGGTTGAAGAAGTAGTCGCTCCAGCCGTGCACGTAGAGCACGTCGATGCCGGATGCCGCGCCGCGCCGCAGCGGCCACCGGAACCCGGGCACGTGGCGCACGAGCGTCGCGACGACGTCACCCTCGTCGTCGGTGCCGAGCGGCAGCGTGAGCTGCTCGAATCCCGGCCCGAGCACGTCGGGACGCCACGCCTCGGACTGCGGATCCGCCACGACACCTCCCCCGGGGTCTCGGTGGGATCAGCCTATCGCCGGGATCCCGAGGAGCGACGGGGCGTCGCCTGCCAGGAGCAGCGCGATGACCGCACCGGCGAGCATCGAGGGTCCGAACGGGATCGAACCGCGCAGGGTGACGCGGCGCGTCGCGAGCGCGACGATCGAGGTCGCGCCGCCGACGACGAACGCGCCGAGGAGCCCGATCACCCAGGCCGAGAGGCCGAACCAGCCGAGCACGAGGCCGATGAGCAGCGCGAGCTTGACGTCGCCCATGCCCATCGATCCGGGCGAGATCAGGGCGAGCAGCAGGAACACCGCGAACATGGCGGCGGCACCGACGAGCGCCCAGACGAACGCGCCCGGCCTGCCGGCCATGATCGAGGCCGGCAGCAGCAGCACGGCGACGGCCGCGAGCGTCGGGAACACGACGGCGTTCGGCAACCGGTGCTCGATGAGGTCCACGAGGGCGAGCACCGTCGCGCCCGCCGCGAACGCGAGGACCGCGGGCAGCACCCAGGTCGCCCCGAGCCGGGCGGTGAGCGCCCCGAAGGTCGCGGCGGTCACCACGGCGGCGGCGATGCGCAGCGTGCGCAGTGACCCCCGACGACCGCTCGGCGAGCGCAGCGATCGCGCGGTCCGCGCGGCGAGCGGCCACCAGCCGAGCGCGGCGCCGAGCACCGCGCACCCCAGCGCGGTGACGATCACGGACTCGTACGGCACGGAGGGCAGCGTATCGGCTCGGCCGACGCCGACCCGAGCGCCGTGCACAGGAGCGCATGCCGCGCCCGCGACATCCGTTCGTGGAGGACGACGGGTCAGGACGCCCGGGTCGGCGCGGCAGATCAGTGCTGGCGGTCAGGGCGGCCCGGTCAGGCATCGCCGCGCGAGACCTGCACCATGTCGTCGCGGGGCACGACCTTGATGCGCACTCGACCGTCGGCCTCGCCGAGCGACCGCTCGTGCTGGTCGAGTCGGTGCCAGCCGTCGAGGTCGGTGTAGGCGATGCCGCGCGAGTCGAGCAGCTCGAGCACCGACTCCTCGGAGGGCGACTCGGGGGTCCACCAGTTGCCGAGGTCGTTGATGACGTGCTTGATGGTCTCCATGGCGTCGGACTTCGTGTGCCCGATGAGGCCCACGGGGCCGCGCTTGATCCAGCCGGTGGCGTAGACGCCGTACATCTGGCGCGATTCACCGGTCTCTGGGTCGCGCGTGAGCACCTGCCCCTCATGGTTCGGGATCACGCCGAGCTGCTCGTCGAACGGCACGCCCTGCAGCTGCGACCCGAAGTAGCCGACGGCCCGGTAGAGGGCCTGGATCGGGAGCTCCCGGATCTCTCCGGTGCCGACGACACCGCCCGCCCCGTCGGACCTCGTTCGCTCCCACCGGATCGCCCCGACCCGGCCGGTGCCGTCGTCGACGATCTCGAGCGGCTTGGCGAAGAAGTGCAGGTGCAGCCGGCGGCTCGCCTCGCCGACCGAGCGCTGCCGCCACTGCTGCAGCACCTTGTCGATGACGAAGACCTGCTTGTTGCCGGCGACCGCCGCGCGCGCCGCGTCGTCGTAGTCGAAGTCCTCGTCGTCGACGATCATGTCGACGTCGCGCAGCTCGCCGAGCTCGCGCAGTTCGAGGGGCGTGAACTTGACGGAGGTCGGGCCACGGCGCCCGAACACGTGCACGTCGGTCACGGGCGACGCCGCGAGCCCCGCCGCGACGTTGTCGGGGATCTCGGTGACCATCAGGTCTTCGACGTGCTTGGCGAGGATGCGCGAGACGTCGAGCGCGACGTTGCCGTTGCCGATGACGGCGACCTCGCGGGCCTCGAGCGGCCAGGTGCGCGGCACGTCGGGGTGCCCGTCGAACCAGCTCACGAACTCGGCGGCGCCGTACGAGCCCTCGAGGCCGATGCCCGGCAGGCTGAGCGAGGCGTCCTTGACCGCGCCGGTGGCGAAGATGACCGCGTTGTAGTGGTGCTTCAGGTCGTCGAGCGTGAGGTCCTCACCGAAGCGCACGTTGCCGAAGATGCGGATGTCGCCGCGGTCGAGCACCTCGCGGAGGGCCGTGATGATGCCCTTGATGCGCGGATGGTCGGGCGCGACGCCGTAGCGGACGAGCCCGTAGGGCGCCGGCAGGTGGTCGAAGAGGTCGATCGAGACGTCGAAGTTGCGCTCGGCCTTCAGCAGGATGTCGGCGGCGTAGATGCCCGCTGGCCCGGCACCGACGATCGCGAGTCGTAGCTTGTTCCTGGTCACGGTGCTCGTTCCTCCATCATCGGATTTCCGGTTGCCGGTGCGCGGTCGCGCCTCGTGCCGTCAGCTCGCCCGGTCGACGACCGTCTCGGCGAAGCGGATCAGCGCCTTCTTCACGGTGCCCTCTGGCAGGGGTGCCAGTGCCTCGATCGCCTCGCGCGCCCAGCGGTGCGCCTCGTCGAGGGTCGCCGTGGTCGCCTCGTGACCGCGCAGCTCGGCCACGATCGCGTCGACGGCCTCACGTGACGGCACGATGCGGGAGGCGAGCGTGTTCGTGTCGTGCGGGTCGCCGGCATCCGCGGGGTCGGCCAGCACCATCACGTCGCGCTCGATGCGCCTGAGCAGGTCGGCCGACGCGGCATCCGTCTTCGCGAGCTCTGCGAGGCGCAGCACCGGCAGCGTGACGACGCCGGCGCGCAGGTCGGTGCCCGGCACCTTGCCGGTCGTCTCGGGCTGCGGCGACAGGTCGATGACGTCGTCGATGAGCTGGAAGGCGATGCCGATCTTCTCGCCGAACTCGACGACGGGCGCCTCGTAGGCCGGGTCCGCACCCGAGAACACGAGCCCGGACTGCGCGGCGGCGGCGATGAGCGAACCGGTCTTGTCGGCGAGCACCTGGATGTAGTGCTCGATGGGGTCGTCGCCCTCGCCGGGGCCGACGGTCTCGTGCAGCTGCCCGAGCACGAGGCGCTCGAAGGTGCCGGCCTGCATGCGGATGGCGCGTTCGCCGAGCTCGGCCATGAGCTGGCTGGCGCGCGCGAAGAGCAGGTCTCCGGTGAGGATCGCGACCGAGTTGCCCCAGACGGTCTGCGCGCTCGGCACGCCGCGCCGCCGCTCGGAGTCGTCCATGACGTCGTCGTGGTACAGCGATCCGAGGTGCGTGATCTCGATCGCCTCGGCGGCCGTCACGACGTCGTCGGTGATGCCCGCGCCGAGCTGCGCGGTGAGCAGCGTCAGCATCGGGCGCACGCGCTTGCCGCCCGCGTCGAGCAGGTAGCGCGTCGAGGCATCCGCGATCGAATCGGCGAAACTGACCTCACGGACGAGACCCGCTTCGACCCGATCGATGCCTTCGTCGATCGCCTTCGCCATCGCCTTGTCGGCGGATGACGCGAACAGGCGCTCGCTCAGACCGAGGTTCGCAGCGAGCGCTGAGCCGCGTCGCGCGACCGGATGGCTCGGATTCACGTTGTCGAGTCTATCGGGGTGGACCTGTGCACCCGGTCGACGCCGGTTCCACGGCGAGCCCCCGCGTTGGACACGCGGGCGAGTGACGGATGTCGCGTCGCGGCGTCCGTCGCCGGACCGCGTTCGGGGTGCGGCGGTGGGCCCGGCCGGGTCACGAGCGCCGGACGGCTCAGGAGCGCGGCTTGCGCGCCCGGTGCAGCGCCACGATGCCGCCGGTGAGGTTGCGCCACGCGACGTCGGTGTACCCGACGCTGCGGATGAGCGCCGCGAGCTCGGGCTGCTCCGGCCAGGCCTCGATCGACTCGTTGAGGTAGTCGTAGGCGTCGTCGTTCGAGCTCGAGAGGCGCACCAGCGTCGGCATGGCGTAGCGCTGGTAGGCGTGGTAGCCGAGGCGGATGATGGGCGCCGGCGGCTGCGAGAACTCGCAGATCACGAGGCGGCCGCCGGGCTTGGTCACGCGCAGGAACTCGGCGAGCGCCTTCTCGGGCCCGTTCACGTTGCGCAGGCCGAACGAGATCGTCACGGCGTCGAACTCATCGTCGCCGAAGGGCAGGTTCGTCGCGTCGGCCTCGACGAAGACGAGGTTCGGCACGTGCTCCTGACGGGCCCGCCCGACCTCGATCATGCCGGGCGAGAAGTCGGCGGCGACGACGGATGCCCCCGACGCGGCCAGGCTCGCGCTCGACGTGCCCGTGCCCGCCGCCACGTCGAGGATGCGCTCGCCCGGCTTCGGCGCGACGGCGCGCGTGGTCGCCACGCGCCAGAGCGGCGCGTTGCCCATGGAGAGCACGGTGTTGGTGCGGTCGTAGCGGGCGGCGACCCGGTCGAACATCGCCGAAACCTGGCCGGGATCCTTGCCGAGATCTGCGCGCGTCATCCTTCGATCCTAGGCCGCGGACGCAGTACATCCGCTGGGAAGCATGCGGTGGAATGCGCGCGGGCCCGCCGGCGTTGGGTCCCTTGGGTCGCGATCCGGCCCCACCGCCCACCGAGCACGAGGAGCACGCATGCAGGCCATCTGGAACGGCACGGTCATCGCCGAGTCCGACGACACGGTCGTCGTCGAGGGCAACCACTACTTCCCCCGCGAGTCGATCGTCGACGCGCACTTCAGCTCGAGCGAGAACCGCAGCGTCTGCCACTGGAAGGGCACCGCGAGCTACTTCCACGTCGAGGTCGACGGGGCGCGCAACCCGAACGCGGCGTGGTTCTACCCGACGCCGTCCGAGGCCGCGTCCGAGATCGCCGGGCACGTCGCCTTCTGGCGCGGCGTCGAGGTCGTCGGGGGCTGAGCCGGCCGGCGGCGGCGCCTGCGGTCCTCGACCGGCATCCAGCAGCCGAGTCGTAGGCTGATCCGGTGACGAACACGGATGCCGCGCCCGAGCGCTCCCGGTCGCGCCTGGTGGTGCGCACCGAACCGGTCGACGAACTCGCGCCGCTCATCCCGCGCGCCGACCCGCGGCATCCGCTGCTCTGGATGCGCCGGGGCGAGGGAATCGTGGGCCTCGGCGAGACCCTGCGCATCGAGACGTCGGGAGTCGACCGGGTCGCCGACGCGGCCGCCGTCTGGACCGAGCTCTCGGCCGACGCCGACATCGACGACCGCGTCGGGCTTCCGGGCACCGGGCTCGTCGCCTTCGGGGCGTTCGCGTTCGCCGACGAGTCGGAGTCCACGAGCGTGCTCGTCGTGCCCGAGCTCGTGCTGGGGCGCCGCGACGGCCGCGCCTGGGTCACCCGCATCGCACTGTCGGAGCAGGCAGCGGACGACGACGGGTCCGACATCGACCACGACGGCCAGGCGGATGCCGCGGCGACCGTTTCGCTCGAGATCCCCGAGCCCGCGCCTCGCCGCCGCGTGCCGCGCGTGACCTTCGCGCCTGGCGCGGTGCCGCCCGAGCGCTACGAGTCCGCGGTCGCCGAGGCGGTGCGCCGTATCGACGCCGGCGAGTTCGCGAAGGTCGTGCTCGCGAGGGAGCTCGTGGGCGAGCTGCACGAGGAGGACGGCCTGCGTGCCACGATCAACCGGCTCGCCGAGGACTACCCCGACACGTGGGTGTTCGCGGTCGACGGGCTCATCGGCGCGAGCCCCGAGACGCTCGTGCGGGTCGACCACGGCACGGTCTCGGCACGCGTGCTCGCGGGCACGACGTCGCGCGGCGCCGGCGAGGCCTCCGACCGCGAACGCGCCGTCGCCCTGACCGAGTCCGCCAAGGACCGCGCCGAGCACGCGCTGGCCGTCGCGAGCGCGGTCAAGCGCCTCGAGCCGCACACGGCCCGCCTCGACGCGAGCCCGGAGCCGTTCACGCTGCAACTGCCGAACCTCTGGCATCTCGCCACCGACCTCAAGGGCACGCTGGGCGACGGGTCGACCGCGCTCGACCTCGTTCGCGCCGTGCACCCGACGGCGGCGGTCGCCGGCACGCCGCGCCGGGTGGCGCTCTCGGTGCTCGCCGGGCTCGAGGGCTTCGACCGCGGGCGGTACGCGGGCCCGGTCGGCTGGGTCGACGGCGACGGCGACGGCGAGTGGGCGATCGCCCTGCGGTGCGCGCAGATCGACGCCGATGGCACCGTGCGCGCCTACGCGGGCTGCGGCATCGTGCACGACTCCGTGCCCGCCGACGAACTCGCCGAGACCGACATGAAGTTCCGGCCCATCGTCGAGGCGTTCGGCGGGTAGCGACCGTGCCGGCCGGCCGCGTCAGCTCGCCGCGAGCCTCGCCTTCTGCTCCTCGACGTCGTAGTCGGCCTTCGGCCAGTCGAGGTCCATGCGCTCGAGCGCGTCGGTGAGCAGGTGCTGCACGGCCAGCCGCGCGTACCACTTGCGGTTCGCGGGAACCACGTACCACGGGGCATCCGACGTCGCGGTGTGGTCGAAGGCGGCCTGGTACGCCTGCTGGTAGTCGTTCCAGAGCAGTCGCTCGTCGATGTCGCCGGGGTTGAACTTCCAGTGCTTGTCGGGCCGGTCGAGGCGGTCCTGCAGGCGTTCGCGCTGCTCGTGGGGCGAGATGTGGAGCATGACCTTGATGACGGTCGTGCCGGTTGCGGTGAGTTCGCGCTCGAAGTCGTTGATGGCGCCGTACCGCCGCTCGATCTCGTCGGGCGCGGCGAAGGCCCGCACGCGCGCGATGAGCACGTCCTCGTAGTGCGACCGGTCGAACACGCCGATGAGGCCGGGGCCGGGCACCTCCTTGTGGATGCGCCAGAGGAAGTCGTGTGCGAGCTCCTCCTCGGTCGGCTTCTTGAAGCTCGCGAGCTGCACGCCCTGCGGGTCGACCGACCCCATCACGTGCTTCACGATGCCGCCCTTGCCCGCGGTGTCCATGGCCTGCAGCACGAGCAGGATGCGCCGCTCGTCGCCCATGCGGCTGCTCGCGAAGAGCTGCTCCTGGAGGTCGGCGAGTCGGGCGAGTCCCGAGGCGAGGGCCGCGGCGCCCGCGGCCTTGCCCCCCTCGAATCCGGGCGAGCCGCCGGGGTCGACGTCGGCGAGGCGGAACCCCGCGCCGACGCGCAGCAGGTCGATCGGGTCGGCGGTCCAGTGCGGCGCGTGGTTCATGGAACTCCCCTCGCGCGACGCGGCGCCGCGCAGGCTTCCATCCTGTCGAGCGAGCGGATGCCGCGGCAAGGCCCTGAAGCAGCGGCTCAGCGCGGCAGCGGCCCAGGGCAGCAGCGGCTCAGCGCGGCAGCGGCACCTCGAGCAGGGTCGGGCCGTCGACGGGAGCGGCGAGCGCATCGCTCAGCTCGCCGCGCGTGGTGGCGCGCGCGTAGCCCCAGCCGTAGGCCGTGGCGAGCGCCGAGAGGTCGACCGCCTGCGGCGTGAACTGCACGCGGTCGAACGCCTCGGTCTCGGCCGAGCCGGCCACCTCGAGCGCGTCGAAGATCGTGCCGCCGCCGTCGTTGCCGACGATGACCTGCAGGCGTGGACGCGCCTCGCCGACGCCGAGCAGCAGCGAGCCGACGTCGTGCAGCAGCGTGAGGTCGCCGACCACGGCGCGCGTGACGCCGCCGCTCGCGATGGCGATGCCGAGCGCGGTCGCGACGGTGCCGTCGATGCCGGCGAGTCCGCGGTTGGCGTGCACGGTGATGCGGCGTCCGGTGACGGCGCGGTCGGCGTCGCGGATGAGCCTCGACGCCCCGAACACGAGCCGATCGTGCGGCCACGTCGCCGCCCAGACGGCGTCGACGAGCATGCGCCTCGACACGGGTTCGCGCACGGCGGCGAGCTGCGCGCGCATGTACTCGCGCTGCGCCGCGTAGTCGGAGACGTGTCCGGTCTCGTCGACGCCGCTCATGAGCCCGAGGGTCTGCGGCAGCCCGGCATCGACGATCGACCGACTCGCGTGCACCCAGCGCCCGAGCCATTCGCGGGCCCCTGGCGGCAGCGGGGTCGGCTGCGGTTCGGCGCGCACCGCACGCTCGAACCGGCGGACGCGCCTGCCGGGGTTGTACCACTCGATGCCGGAGGGGGCGACGACGATCGACTCCACGTCGCGTCGCTGCACGAGCGCCGGGACCTCGCGCGACAGCGTGGGGTGTCCGAAGACCACGACGCGCTCGATGCGATCGCCGAAGCCCGGCTCGTTCAGGAGCTCGCGCGACGCGACGACGAGGTTCGGCCCGAATCGGGCACCGCTCGTGACCTCGGCGAGCAGCGGCCATCCGCCGTCGCGGGCGAACTGCTCCGCGCCGGGACCGGCACCGGCGCCGGCGACGACGACCGTGCGGGGGCCCGCCGCGATGAGCGCGCCCTTCGGCCCGCCCTCCGCACCGGGATCGACGGATGCCGAGGCGGCCGTCGCAGCGGTCGTCACCGGGTCGCCCGGGTCGGGCGTCGGTGCCTCGTCGAGGTGCACCGCCGTCGAGAGCGGCTCGGTGAGCTGCAGGTTCAGGTGCACGGGACCGGGACCCGGATGCGGCGACGGCACCCCCCGATCGTCGCGGCCGAGCGACACGGCGACCGCGACGCGCGCGAGTCGAGCGGCGGCGTCGAGTTCGGTCGGGGCACCGACGGGCGCCGGAACGTCGCGCTCGAGTCGCACCGCACCCGCGAAGATGCCCGGTTGCACGGTGGTCTGGTTCGACCGCACGCCGCGGAGTTCGACCGGCCGGTCGGCGGAGCAGATGATGAGCGGCACGCCGGAGTGGTGCGCCTCGAGCACGGCGGGGTGCAGGTTCGCGACCGCGGTGCCCGACGTGACGATGACGACCGCCGGCCGCCCGGACTCGACCGCGAGGCCGAGCGCGAGGAATCCGGCGCTCCGCTCGTCGATGCGCACGTGCAGGCGGATCGCACCGACCCGCTCGAGCTCGGCGGCGACGAGAGCCAGCGCCTGCGACCGCGACCCGGGAGCGACGACGACGTCGCGCACGCCCGCGCGCACGAACCCGGTGAGCAGCGCGAGGGCCGAGGCGGACGCGGGGCTGCGGTCGTGCGGGGTCGGGCGTGCGCCCGACGCCTCAGCCATTCGGCCGGCCGGAGGCTCCCGCCTCGCCCGTGGCGTCGGGACCGTCGTGGTGCTTCGGCTCCTGCGGCTCCTGCGGCTCGCCCTTCGGGCCGGCCTTCTTCGGGCCGCCCTTCTTGCCGTCGTCGCCGTCGAGGTCGGCGAGCTCCTGCTCGAGGCGGCGGATGCGTTCGTCCTGCTCGGCGTCGGCCCGGAGCCCGCGGAGGAAGTCGGGATCGTCGTCGGGCGCGATCGGCCCCTTGCCGCCCTGGCGATAGGCACGGCCGCGACCGATGATGAACCAGAGGATCGCGCCGATCACCGGGATGAGCACGACGATCGCGACCCACCAGCCCCGGCTCACGCCGCGGATGCGGGATCGATCGAAGAACGCGCAGTCGGCGATCGCGTAGATCCAGAAGATCACGGCGGCGATGCCGACGACGAACCAGACCCGTAACATCCCGTCAGTCTAGGCGTGTGCGCGGCGATCCGGCTGGGAGTGCGCACAGGCTGCCCGACCTACACTTGGATGGTGAAGTCCGTGCCCGTCTGGATCTGGTACACCGCCCTGCGCATCCTGCTGTTCGCGGTGCCCCTCATCGTGCTGCTCATCGCCGGGGTTCCCGGCTGGATCGCCGCCCTGGTGGCCGCGCTGTTCGGGCTGAGCGCGTCGCTGATCTTCCTGCGACGCCCTCGCGAGTCGATGTCCGGCGACCTGTACGCCGCACGGCACCGCGAGACCCCGCTCGTGCACGACGACGACGCCGAAGAGGATGCCGCGATCGACGCCGCGCCCGTGCGGCCGTCGGCACGCGCACCGCACGACGGCCCGACCGCCGAGACCGCGCGCGACTGAGCGCGGGCCGCCCGCGGCATCCGCTGCCGTCGCCTCGACGGCTGACCGCGTCGACGACGCAGCCATCGGCGCATCAGCCCATCGGCGCCTCAGCCCATCGGCGCCTCAGAGCGCGATCGCGAGCCCCAGGCCGATGCCGTAGGCGAGCGCCGTGAAGCTCGCGAGCTGCAGCGCCAGGATGAGCTCGCGCGGCGTCCTGGCGGTGATCACGATGAGGCACGCCGGCAGGGCGAGCAGCAGCGCGAAGAACACGAGCACCGCCGTCGGGTAGAACAGCGCGAGCGCGCCGACGATGGCGAACGGCACGAGCATGAACACGACGAAGAGGATCCGTCCGGCGATCGGCCCGACGAGCACCGCGAGGGTGCGCTTGCCGGCGAGACGGTCCTGATCGACGTCGCGCAGGTTGTTCGCCATGAGCACCGCGCACGCGAGCAGGCCGACGCCGACGCCGCCGAGCCAGGCCTCGAGGTTGACGGTGAGCGCCTGCACGTAGGCGGAGCCGGCGGTCGCGACGAGGCCGAAGAACACGAAGACGAACACCTCGCCGAGGCCCGCGTAGCCGTAGGGGCGCTTGCCGCCGGTGTAGAACCAGGCCGCGACGATCGCGACCGCGCCGACCGCGATCAGCCACCACTGCTGCGTGATCACGGTGAGGGCGAGGCCCGCGAGCGCGGCGACGCCGAAGAAGCCGAGCGCGACGGCGAGCACGACCTTCGGCTTCACGAGGCCGGAGGCGGTGAGCCGTGCGGGCCCGACCCGGTGGTCGTCGGTGCCGCGGATGCCGTCGGAGTAGTCGTTGGCGTAGTTCACGCCGATCTGCAGCGCGAGCGCGACGATGAGCGCGAGCGCGAAGCGGGTCGGATGCCACGCGCCGTCGGCGATGGCCACCACGCCGGCTCCCGTGCCGAGCGCGACCGGCGCGATGGCGAGCGGAAGCGTGCGCAGCCGCGCACCCGCGATCCAGTCGCCTGGCGTCAGGCGCGTGCGGGCGGCGCGTGCCGGGCCGGCCTTCGCGGCCTCGGCGGCCTTCGCGGGGTTGCCGGAGCGGGAGACGGCGGTCGGGCGCCGCTTGGGGTCGGCCTGGTTCATGCGCTGGGGTTTCGGGCGTGCCACACGATCATGGTAGTTCGCCGTTCCTATGACCCCGCTTCGCGTGCGAGGAGGGCGGCGAGCGCACGGCGGTCGGGCTTGCCCGAGGCGAGCTGCGGCATCCGTTCGAGCACGAGGAGGCGCACCGGGCGCGCGGCGGGCGGCAGGCCGGCGGCATCGGTGGCGGCGGCCAGGGTCTCGAGGGCGCGCGTCTCGGGCGTGCGGGCCTCGAGGGCGACGGATGCCGCGGCATCCGCTCGCTCGACGACGACCGCCGGGCGCTCGCCCCACTCGGCGTCGGCCGCGGGCAGCACGACGGCGGCCGCGAACCCGGCGACGGCGCGCACGGCGCGCTCGACCTCGCCGAGCGCGACCTTGACGCCGCCCGAGATGATGACGTCGTCGGCGCGGCCGGTGATGCGCAGGCGTTCGAGCGGGTGGTGATCGGGGTTCTCGTCGGGCACGAGCTCGCCGAGGTCGCCCGTGCGGTACCAGCGCATGCCGTCGACATCCGTCGTGAACGCCCTGGCGGTGCGTTCGGGATCATCCAGGTAGCCGCTCGCGAGCATCGGACCGCTGAGCTGCACCTCGCCGTCGACCACGCGCACGTCGACGCGGGGCAGCGGCCGCCCGTCGTAGACGCAGCCGCCGGCGGTCTCACTCGACCCGTAGGTGCGATGCACGTGCGCGCCGAGCGCTCGGGCCCGCTCCACGAGTCCTGCGGGAGCGGCCTGACCGCCGAGGAGGATGCGGTCGAACGACCCGAGCGCGGTGCCGACCGACCGATCGTGCTCGGCGGCCTCGACGAGGCGCGCGAGCTGCACCGGCACGAGCGAGGTGAACCACGGATGGTCGGGGTCGAGCGTGCGCGCGGCCTCGACGAACGCGGCGGGCGTGAAGCCGCCCTGCGGCAGCACGACCGGCGTGGTGCCCGCGAGGATCGAGCGCACGAGCACCTGGGCTCCCGCGATGTAGGTGGCCGGCAGGGCGAGCAGCCACTGTCCGCGCTGCCCGCCGAACCACTGCTCGGTCGCGTGGGCGCTCGCCCTCAGGGCGTGCCCCGAGAGCATGACGCGCTTCGGGGCGTCCGTCGACCCGCTCGTCTCGACGACGAGGGCGACGTCGGGGGGCACGTGCGCGGCGATGAGGTCGTCGCGGGACGGCTCGGCATCGCCGGGCACGGGGAGCACGGCGAGCGCGGCCTCGTCGAAGAGCACGGCCTCGCGCAACTGGGCGACCAACGCAGCGGTGTCGCCGGCCGCGACCCTGATGAGGGGTTTCGGGGCCGTCACCGTAACCTGCTCGACCGGTTTGCGGTAACCGGCATCAGTAGTGCCAGGGGTACGGGCCCCAGTCGGGGTCGCGCTTCTCGAGGAACGAGTCCCTGCCCTCGACGGCCTCGTCGGTGCCGTAGGCCAGGCGCGTCGCCTCGCCGGCGAACACCTGCTGGCCGACCATGCCGTCGTCGACCGCGTTGAACGCGAACTTCAGCATGCGGATCGCCGTCGGCGACTTCGTGAGGATCGTGCGGGCCATCGCGATCGCCTCGCGCTCGAGCTCGGCATGCGGCACGACCCGGTTCACGGCGCCCATCTCGTGGGCGCGGTCGGCCGAGTACTCCTCGGCCAGGAAGAACACCTCGCGGGCGAACTTCTGCCCGATCTGGCGGGCGAAGTAGGCGCTGCCGTAGCCGGCGTCGAAGCTGCCGACATCCGCATCGGTCTGCTTGAACCGCCCGTGCTCGCGGCTCGCGATCGTGAGGTCGCAGACCACGTGCAGCGAGTGGCCGCCGCCCGCCGCCCAGCCGGGCACGACCGCGATGACGACCTTCGGCATGAAGCGGATGAGCCGTTGCACCTCGAGGATGTGCAGGCGCCCGGTGCTCGCGGCGGCGCCCGGATCGCGCACGACCTCGGACTCGTCGGCGGAGTACTGGTAGCCGTCGCGACCGCGGATGCGCTGGTCGCCGCCCGAGCAGAACGCCCAGCCGCCGTCCTTCGCGCTCGGGCCGTTGCCCGTCAGCAGCACGACGCCGATGCGCGGGTTCGTGCGCGCATCCTCGAGCGCGCGGTACAGCTCGTCGACCGTGTGCGGCCGGAACGCGTTGCGCACCTCCGGCCGGTCGAACGCGATGCGGGCGATGCGCCCGTCGGTCGAGTGGTGGTAGGTGATGTCGGAGAGCCCCGCGTCACCGGCGACGGCGGATGCCGCGTCGACCCACTCGCTCGCATCGAACAGTTCGGAAACGCTCACCTCTCCAGCCTAACGACCCGCCGCCGTACGCACGGTGACACAGATCCGCGACCGGCTCGCACGCCCTCTACCCTTGGAACGTGACCACGACTTCGCGCGCCCTCGCCGCCACCGCCGCCCTCCTGCTGACGCTGACGCTCGCCGCGTGCGCACCCTCCGACGGGGCGCCGACCGAGTCGCCCACGGAATCCGCCTCGGCGTCCACCGAAGCCGGCGCCGACGGCGACGGCGACGCGTGCGCCGGCGTCGAGGTCGTCGTCGAGCTCTCCGCCGCGATCGAGCTCGACGAGTCGCCCGCGGGCGTCACCTGCATCGAGGCCGACGCCCCGATCGCCGCGAGCGACGCCGTCGCCGAGGCCGGCCTCACGACCGAGGGCACCGAGGAGTACGGCGACCAGGTCGTGTGCCGGGTCGACGGCGTGCCCGCCGAGGACTTCGCGATCACGGCACCCGACGGCACCGACTACTTCGAGACGTGCGCCTCGATGCCCGCCGCCTTCGCGTACTGGTCGCTCTGGACCCAGCCGGTCGACGGCGAGTGGGGCTACGCGCAGGAGGGCCTCGCCACCCTCCAGGTCCAGCCTGGCGAACGCCTCGCGCTGCTCTTCACGGTGAACGACGAGCCCGCCGCCCCGAGCGCATGACCTCCGCGTCAGGCCAGACGCGGTGACCCTGCGGCCCGCTCCCCTTCGCACCGCGGCGCTCATCGCCGCCGGGTTCATCGGGGTCCGGGTCGTGTACCGGGTGCTCTTCCACGGCGCCGACGGATCGGGCCCGGTCGTGCTGCCGCTGCCCGAGATCCCGCTTCCGCGACCGTTCTCCCACGTCGTGCTGCTCGGCCCGGCGACCCTCGACGGGCTCGCGGATGCCGCGCTCAGCGCGGTCCCGATCGCGCTCGCGATCCTCGCGTTCGGCGTGCTGAACGCGGTGCTCGACGTTCCGAGGCTCCTCGCGCGGGGCGCGCGGCGCGGACCGCTGCGCGGGGTCGCCCGCACGCTCGCGGTCGCCTGGGCCGGGTTGCCCGCGCTCGCCGACGCCGTGCGCCGAGTGCGGTTCGCGCAGCGCCTGCGAGGAGAGCGCGGCGGACCACGGCTGCTCGCACCAGTGCTCGAGCGCACGCTCGAGCGGGCGACCGCGGTGGCCGCGGCACTCGAGCTGCGCGGCCTCGCGGGGCATCCGGTCGACGGCGTCTGCGAGCGCCCGGTCGAGGCCCGCGACCTGGCCATCGCGCACCGTGATGACGCCTCCGCGGCCGTCGTGGTTCCCGCCCTCGACCTCGCCCCCGGCACCCTCACGCTCGTCACGGGAGCGACCGGCAGCGGCAAGTCGACCCTGCTCCGTGCGATCGCGGGCCTGCACGGGCACCTCGACGGCGGCACCGTGCACGGCGAGCTGTTCGTGGTCGGCCACGAGCGTGGGCTCACGCCCCCGCGCGACACGGCCCGCACCGTCGGAGTCGTGCTGCAGCATCCACGCGAGGGCTTCGCCACCGAGCAGGTCGACGACGAGATCGGCCTCGCGCTCGAGCTGCGCGGCGTCGACCCGGTCATCGTCAGGGCGCGGGTCGACGAGATCGCGGCGCGCATCGGCATCCGTGCCCTGCTGGGGCGCGAGCTGCGCGGGCTCTCGGCCGGCGAGGCGACCCTCGTGGCGATCGCGGCGGCCATCGCCGAGCACCCCATCCTGCTGCTCGTCGACGAGCCGCTCGCCGACCTCGACACGGCGATGCGCGGGCGCATCGTCGCGCTGCTCGCCGCGCTCGCGCACGACGCCGGCATCTGCGTCGTCGTGGCCGAGCACCGCCAGGCCGAGTTCGCGGGCGTCGCCGACCGGCGCATCGCGGTGTCGGGCGGGTGCGCCCGGGAACTCGTGGGCGAAGCGGGCGCGACGGACGCGACTGCGGATGCCGGCGCGGTCGGGGCGACGGACGTCCCGGCAGGGACTCCGACCGCGACGGATGCCGCGGGCGTGCCGCCGTCGACCGCGGCACCGGACGGCGGCGGGGCGCCCGACCACGCGATGGCCTCAGCGCCCGGCCTCGAGCCTCGCACGCCGGGTATTCCCGGCGACCTCGTGCTGCGTGCCCGCGAGCTCTCGGTGCGACACGGCGCGAACCTCGCGGTCGACGCCGCGAGCCTCGAGCTCCGGGCCGGCGAGATCGTCGCGCTCACCGGGCCGAACGGCGCAGGCAAGTCGAGCCTGCTCGTCGCGCTGGCCATGGGCCACGAGGGCGTGACGACGATTCGCGCGGCCACGATGCCGCCGGAGCCGCGGCAACAGGTCGTCGCGCTGCAGAACGGCGTCACGAGGCGAGGCCTGCGGCGACGGCTGCAGAACGGCGACATCGCGCTCGTGCCCGATGCCTCGGACGACCTGTTCGCCGCGACGACCGTGGCGGCCGAGTGCGCGCGGACCGACCGCAGGGCGCGGCTCCCCCACGGCACGACGAGCAGCCGGCTGGCCGCGTTCCTCGGGCGCGACGCCGACTCGCCCGCATTCGCGGCACGCCTCGCGCGGCACCCGCGCGACCTCTCCGTCGGCGAGCGCCGCTGCCTCGCGATCGCCGTCCAGTCGGCGGACTCCCCCGCCGTCCTCCTCGTCGACGAACCGACCAGGGGGCTCGACGCCGACGCGCGCTCCCTCGTCGCCACCGCCCTGTGCCGGGCCGCCGACGGCAGTGCCGCGGTGCTCGTCGCCACGCACGACGCCGACTTCGTCGCCGCGCTCGCGGATCGCGTGCTGCCGATGTCGGGCGGGCGGCTCGGCGCGGCGGAGCCGGGCGTGCTGGGCGACGTCGCCTCCTCGACTCCCGCGACCGGTACCGCGCCCGCCGCGGCATCCGCCGCCCGGATTGCGACGCCGGCGCCGTCGGCATCCGCCCCTGCGCCGACGCCGGAGCCCGTCCGGCCCGCCCCGGGAGGGACACGCACGGCGGCCGCCCCCGCGCCGAAGCGCCCGGCACGCGGCATCCGCTCGGCCGTCATCGCCCTGGCCGTCGCGAACCTCGTCGCGCTCGCGGCCTTCACGTGGCCGCTCGTCGCGGCCGCCCTGCCGTCGCAGGCCGCCGCCGCCGCGCCCGTCGCGGCGCTCGCACTCGCCCCGCTGGCCGCCGTCGTCGTGCTCGCGGCCCTCGACGGATCCGTCCGCAGCGCGCATACGCTCGCCCTGCTCGGCACGCTCGCCGCGATCGGCGCCGCGGTGCGCATCGTCGGCACCGGCGTCGGCGGCGTCGAGGCCGTGTTCATCCTCCTGATCCTCGCGGGGCGCGCGTTCGGGCCGCGATTCGGACTGCTGCTCGGCCTGCTCACGATCGCGCTCTCGACGATCGTCACCGGTACGTTCGGGCCGTGGACCCCGTTCCAGATGTTCGCGTGCGCGTGGGTCGGCGCCGGTGCGGGGCTGCTTCCCCGACGGCTCCCGGGTCGACGCGGTGGGCGGATGCCGCGGCGCGCCGAGATCGCCATGCTCGCCGTCTACGGCGTGCTCGCGTCGTACGCCTTCGGCCTCATCATGAACCTGTGGTTCTGGCCGTTCGCGGTCGGCACCGGGTCGGGCATCTCCTACGAGCCCGGAGCGCCGCTCGGCGAGAACCTCTCGAGCTTCCTGCTGTACTCGCTCGTGACCTCGACGATCACCTGGGACACCCTGCGGGCGGTCACGACCGTGATCGGCCTCGTCGTGATCGGCTCGGCCGTGCTCGCCGCGTTGCGGCGCGCCAAGCCCGTCGGGCCCGGCGCATCGGGCAAGGCGGGTCCGTCGGCGCATGCCGGCGAGGCTTCGACGAGCCGCCTCGTCAGCTCGTCGACCGGGCGCTGACGGCGCCCAGATCTTCGGGTCCGGCCGGCGCGTCTTCGGGTCCGCCATCCACGTCGGCGGTTCCGGCGTCCACGTCGCCGGATTCCGCGACCGCATCTGAACGACCGCGTTCGCCACGGGTCTTCAGCAGGCTCGCTGCCGTCGCGACCGCGATGGTGGCGCCGATGAACAGCAGCGAGAACCAGATCGGGATCTCGGGAGCCCACAGCATCGGCTCGCCGCCGTTGACGAACGGCAGCTCGTTGACGTGCATGGCGTGCAGCACGAGCTTCACGCCGATGAACGCGAGGATGACGGCGAGGCCCTGCGCGAGGTAC
Organism: Agromyces sp. PvR057; assembly: GCF_040547485.1. Classification (NCBI taxonomy): domain Bacteria; kingdom Bacillati; phylum Actinomycetota; class Actinomycetes; order Micrococcales; family Microbacteriaceae; genus Agromyces; species Agromyces sp. PvR057. The sequence continues at coordinate 202,790 of NZ_JBEPPT010000001.1, read as the reverse complement.
ACGAGGCGCGCGAGCAGCCCGCCGATGAGGAAGTAGAGCTGTCGCAGGCCCATGAGGGCGAACGCGTTCGCGGTGAAGACGAGGTACGCCTCCTCGGTCAGCCCGTAGATCGCCGGGATCGAGTCGACGGCGAAGACCAGGTCGACGAAGCCGATCGCGATGATCGTCAGCATCATCGGCGTGACGAACCGGCGGCCGCCCTTGCGAACCGTCAGGCGATCCTCGGCGTACTCGTCGCTGACGGGCAGGATGCGGCGTACGAGGCGCATGAACCGCCCCTGCGACGGGTCGCTCTCGTGGCCGCTGAAGGCCTGGCGGTACGCGAGCACGAGCAGCAGGGCGCCGAAGAGGTAGAAGACCCACGAGAAGTTCTCGATCAGGGTCGCGCCGACCGCGATGAAGGCGCCGCGCAGGATCAGCGCGATCGCGATGCCGATCATCAGCACCTTCTGCTGGGAGATCTTCGGCACCGCGAAGCCGGTCATCACGATGAGGAACACGAAGAGGTTGTCGATCGACAGTGCCTTCTCGGTGAGGTAGCCGGCGAAGTACTCGCCGCCGTAGGTCCAGCCCGAGACCACTCCGACCCCGACGCCGAACAGCACGGCGAGGCCGATGTAGAACGCCGACCAGCGAGCCGACTCGCCGACGGACGGCTCGTGCGGCTTGCGCACGTGCGCGAAGAACTCGTAGACGAAGAAGGCGATCGTGACGGCGATCGTGACGATCCACACGAGTGGGGAGATGCTCAACGGGTGCTCCAGACCTCGGCGTCGCTGATGGACGTCAAGGTCTTCTCCATCCTCGTGAACGAGGACCGGTGGCCCGGGATGCGCCCTGCATCCGTAATGACGAGCCGACCGTGTCGGAGTACTCCCCTTGGACTTGCGAGCCTACGGGCGGCGGCCGATTCCTTCCTGAGAAGACGCCGGGTTCACCGAGATCGTCGAGACCGGGTCCGCCGACCGACCGTCCTCAGACCGAGAAGTACTTCGCCTCGGGGTGGTGGAACACGAACGCGTCCGTCGACTGCTCGGGATGCAGCTGCAGCTCCTCGCTGAGCTCGACGCCCATGCGCTCGGGCTTCAGCAGCTCGACGACCTTGCGGCGGTCCTCCATGTCGGGACAGGCCGGGTAGCCGAGCGAGAACCGCGCACCGCGGTACTCGAGCTTGAAGAGGCCGGCGGTGTCGGTCGGGTCTTCCGCTGAGAACCCGAGCTCGGAGCGGATGCGGGCGTGCCAGTACTCGGCGAGCGACTCGGTGAGCTGCATGACGAGCCCGTTGAGCTCGTAGTAGTCGCGGTAGCGGTTCTCGGCGAAGAGCTTCGCGGTGACCTGGTCGATGTGCGCACCCGCGGTCACGAGCTGCACGGGCAGCACGTCGACCTGGCCCGACTCCCTCGAGCGCACGAAGTCCGAGAGGCACAGGTGACGGTCGCGGCGCTGCCGCGGGAAGTGGAAGCGCAGCCGCTCCTCCCCAGGCGCGCCGCCCGAGCCGCCGTCGGGCGCGAGGAGGCCGGCCGGCCCGAGTGCGCCCGTGGGGTCGTCGCCGTGGTGCAGCACGATGAGGTCGTCGCCCTCGCTCACGACGGGGAAGTAGCCGTAGGCGACCGACGCGTCGAGCATGCCCTCGCCGAGGATGCGGTCGAGCCAGTACCGCAGGCGCGGGCGCCCCTCGGTCTCGACGAGCTGCTCGTAGGAGAGGCCGTCTTCACCTCGCCCGGGCTTCAGGCCCCACTGCCCCATGAACGTCGCCCGCTCGTCGAGGAACGCGGCGTAGTCGGCGAGCGCGATGCCCTTCACGATCCGCGTGCCCCAGAACGGCGGCGCCGGGATCGGGTTGTCGGATGCGACATCCGACCGCCCCGGCATGGCCTCGGGTTCGGTGAGCGTGAGCTTCGACCCCGCACTGTGGATGCGCTTCTTCAGCGCCGGGAGCCCGACCTGCGCCGGGTCGGCGCCGCGCGCGACCTTCACGAGCGGCTCCATGAGCGTGAGTCCCTCGAACGCGTCGCGGGCATAGCGGACCTCGCCGTCGAAGAGGCTCGCGAGGTCGTCCTCGACGTAGGCGCGCGTGAGGGCGGCGCCGCCGAGGATGATCGGCCACTTCTTCGCGAGTCCCCGCGACTGCAGCTCCTGCAGGTTCTCCTTCATCACGACGGTCGACTTCACGAGCAGGCCCGACATGCCGATGACATCGGCGTCGTGCTCCTCTGCCGCCGCGATGATGTCGGCGATCGGCTGCTTGATGCCGAGGTTGATCACCTCGTAGCCGTTGTTCGTGAGGATGATGTCGACGAGGTTCTTGCCGATGTCGTGCACGTCGCCGCGCACGGTGGCGATGACCATCTTGCCCTTGCCGCCGGACGAGGCCTTCTCCATGTGGGGTTCGAGCAGGGCGACCGCGGCCTTCATGGTCTCGGCGGACTGCAGCACGAACGGCAGCTGCATCTCGCCGGAGCCGAAGCGCTCGCCGACGACCTTCATGCCCTCGAGCAGGTGGTCGTTGATGATCTGGAGCGCGCTCAGGCCGCCCTCGCGGGCGAGGTCGAGGTCGGCCTCGAGGCCCTTCGACGCGCCGTCGATGATGCGGCGCTCGAGGCGCTCGCCCACGGGCAGCGCGGCGAGCTCGGCCGCCCGCTGGTCGCGCAGGGCGGCGGTGTCGACGCCCGCGAAGAGGTCGAGCATGCTCGAGAGCGGGTCGTAGGTCGTCGCACCGTCGGCGTCGTACTCGCGGCGGTCCCACACGAGGTCGAGCGCGACCTTGCGCTGCTCCTCGGAGAGCGAGGCGAGCGGCACGATCTTCGCGGCGTCGATGATGCCGGAGTCGAGTCCGGCCTCGACGGCCTCGTGCAGGAACACCGAGTTCAGCACGCTGCGCGCGGCCGGGTTGAGGCCGAACGACACGTTCGAGACGCCGAGCGTCGTGTGGATGCCCGGGTACTTCTCGTTGAGGCGGCGGATCGCCTCGATCGTCTCGATCGCGTCGCGGCGGGTCTCCTCCTGCCCGGTCGCGATCGGGAACGTGAGGCAGTCGACGATGAGGTCCTCGACGCGCATGCCCCACTCGTCGACGAGCGCGTCGACGAGACGCGAGGCGATGCGCATCTTGTCGTCGGCGGTGCGGGCCTGGCCCTGCTCGTCGATCGTGAGCGCGATCACGGCCGTGCCGTGCTCCTTCACGAGCGGCATGATGCGCCCGAACCGGCTCGTCGCGCCGTCGCCGTCTTCATAGTTGACCGAGTTCACGACGGGTCGGCCGCCGATGAGCTCGAGTCCGGCGGCGATCACGGCGGGCTCGGTCGAGTCGATCACGAGCGGCAGCGTCGAGGCGCTCGCGAAGCGCGACACGACCTCGCGGATGTCGTCGACGCCGTCGCGGCCCACGTAGTCGACGCACACGTCGAGCAGGTGCGCGCCGACGCGGATCTGGTTGCGCGCGATCTCGACGCACTCGTCCCACTCGCCGGCGAGCATCGCCTCGCGGAACGCCTTCGACCCGTTCGCATTCGTGCGCTCGCCGATCGCGAGGTACGACGCGTCCTGGTGGAGCGGCACGTGCTGGTAGAGGCTCGCGACGCCCGCCTCGGGCTTCGGGTCGCGAGCGGATGCCGCGGCATCCGCCCCTGCGGTGAGCGAGGCGCGCAGCGGCCGCAGTCGGTCGACCACGGCCTGCATGTGCTCGGGCGTCGTGCCGCAGCATCCGCCGATCAGGCCGAGGCCGAACTCGCGCACGAACTGCTCGTGCGCGGTCGCGAGCTCTGCGGGCTCGAGCGGGTAGTGCGCGCCGTTCGCCCCGAGCACGGGCAGCCCGGCGTTCGGCATGCACGCCACGGGCACGCGCGAGTGCTTGGAGAGGTGCCGCAGGTGCTCGCTCATCTCGGCGGGGCCGGTGGCGCAGTTGAGGCCGATCGCGTCGACGCCGAGCGGCTCGAGGGCCGTCAGCGCGGCGCCGATCTCGCTGCCCATGAGCATGGTGCCGGTGGTCTCGACCGTGACCTCGACGAAGATCGGCAGGCGGATGCCGCGGCTCACGATGGCCTGCTTGCAGCCGTTGACGGCGGCCTTGGTCTGCAGGAGGTCCTGCGAGGTCTCGATGAGGAACGCGTCGGCGCCCCCGTCGATGAGTCCCTCCGCCTGCAGCGCGAAGGTCTGCTTGAGGTGGTCGTACGTGGTGTGCCCGAGGCTCGGCAGCTTCGTGCCCGGCCCCATCGACCCGAGCACCCAGCGCACGCGGCCGTCGGCGGCCTCGGCGGCCTCGACGCGCTCGCGCGCGATGCGGGCGCCGGCCTCGGCGAGCTCGTGGATTCGGTCGTCGATGCCGTAGTCCGACAGGTTCGACCAGTTCGCGCCGAACGTGTTCGTCTCGATCGCGTCGATGCCGACGGCGAGGTACTCGTCGTGGATGTCGGCGATCATGTCGGGACGACTGACGTTGAGGATCTCGTTGCAGCCCTCGAGCTGGCGGTAGTCGTCGAGCGTCGGCTCGTGCCGTTGCAACATGGTGCCCATCGCGCCGTCGGCGATGACCACGTTCACCCGCACCGCGTCGAGCAGCGCCTGGGATCGCGACGGGCGCGCGACGCCGTCGATGTCGAGCGGGAAGCGGGGTTCGATCAACGTGCCGGTCACTCGCGCGAGTCTAATGAGCAGTGCCGGTGGCCGCTTGCGATGATGTGTTCATGACACTGCCTGAGCTCGACGACCTGCTCTCCACCGCCCGCGTCGTCGCGCTGCCCCTCGTGACGCGGTTCCGCGGCATCGACGTGCGCGAGGCACTGCTGCTCGAGGGGCCGCACGGCTGGACCGAGTTCAGCCCGTTCGTCGAGTACGACGACCACGAGGCATCCGCCTGGCTCGTGGGTGCCATCGACTACGGCTGGAACGCGACCCCGCCCGCCCTGCGCGACCGGATCCCCGTGAACGCGACCGTGCCGGGCGTCGACCCCGACAGCGTCGCCGCCGTGCTCGCCCGCTTCCCCGGCTGCCGCACCGCGAAGGTGAAGGTCGCGGCCAGCGACCAGACCCTGGCGCAGGATGTCGCGAGGGTGCGCGCCGTGCGCGAGGTGCTCGGCCCCGAGGGCCGCATCCGTCTCGACGCGAACGCCGGGTGGAACGTCGACGAGGCCGAGCACGCGATCCACGCCCTCGCCGAGTTCGACCTCGAGTACGTCGAGCAGCCGTGCCGCAGCATCGAGGACCTCGTCGAGATCCGCCTGCGCACGACGTACATGGGCATCCCGATCGCCGCCGACGAGAGCGTGCGCAAGGCCGAAGATCCGCTCGCCGTCGCCGAGGCGGGCGCGGCCGACCTGCTCGTGATCAAGGCGCAGCCCCTCGGCGGCATCCGCCGGGCGCTCCGCATCGTCGAACTCGCCGGCCTGCCCGTGGTCGTCTCGAGCGCGCTCGACACGAGCGTCGGGCTCGCGATGGGCGCGGCGCTCGCGGCATCCGTCCCCGAGCTCGACTACGACTGCGGGCTCGGAACGGCCTCGCTGCTGGCGGCGGAGGTCACGGGCTCGCCGCTGCTGCCGGTCGACGGCGCGATCGACGTGCGCCGGGTCGTGCCCGACGCAGCCCTGCTCGACCGGTACGCGGCCTCGCCGGAGCGCACGGACTGGTGGCTCGAGCGCGTCGGCCGCTGCCATGCGGTGCTCGCGGCGGCTGCCTCGACCTCCGGCGCCTGATCGCACGTCGCCACCGCGCCTCGACGTGCCGGAACCTCGTCCGGAGCACCCCGAACGGACACCGCCCGGTGAGAGAATGCACGCACTCGCCCGTCGGCGCGCGGGCGCCACGGAGTTCCCCCTACAGGAGGCATTGATGCAGGCTCGTCCACGGCTCGCCCTGACCGGCACGATCGTCGCGCTCGCGGCGCTGACGCTCGCTGGGTGCACGGCATCCCCCTCCGGCGACGCGAGCGACGCACCCTCCGGCTCCCCGAAGCCGACCGCGACCGGCCAGGCGACGGATGCCGCCACCGACGATGCCGCCGGCGCTGAGCCCTCGAACTGCCTCGTCGGCGACTGGGTGCTCTCCGACGACCAGATGCAGCGCTACTACGACCAGGTCAACGTCGACCTCGCCGAGTACGCGATCGTCTACGACCCGACCGGCAGCGCGGGCCTGTCCTTCGCCGAGGACGGCACCTACGCGTACACGCCCGCCCTGACGCTCGCCGTCGACATCGCGGGACTGCCGGCGGAGGCGACGCTCGGCGGAACCCTGTCGGGCCAGTACGCCGTCGACGGCGAGACGCTGCGCACCAGCAACGACACGAACGCGCTCTCGATGGACGTCACGGTCGACGGCGTCGCGATGGACGGCACGCCCGTGACCGAGCAGATCCTCGCCTCGCCGATCACGTCGGCCCCGTACGACTGCTCGGGCGCGACGCCGGTGATCCACTTCTCGACCGGCGCGAGCACCGTGCCGCTCACCCTCGCGCGCGGCTGACGGCCGACGCTCCGCCGGTCGAGGAGGCCGCCTCCTCGACCGGCGCAGGCATCACCAGATCAGCAGCGGGATCGGCAGCGACCTCGAGTCGCCGAAGCCCTCGCCGCCGTCGAACGACGTGCGGATCAGGTGCAGGCCCTTGCCGAGCTTCGGCAGGTCGAGCTGGAAGCGACCGCGGTCGGACGCCTTCAGGGTCGCCGTCGCGACGACCGTGCCACCGTCGAGCACGGTGATCGTGCCGACCGGGCGACCGCCGTCGACCGCGAACGTCTGGCCGACGACCTTGACCGCCGATCCGGCCTTCGCGAGCAGCTTGTTCGGCGCTGCGACCGTGACCGTCGCCACGGCGGGCGGCGGCTGCTCGTCGACCAGCACCGCGACCGAACGAGCCGGGATGGTGACCGAGCCCGTCGCGGCATCCCACCTCGTCGTCTTCACGACCGCGTCGGAACCGGATGCCTGGCCCTTCGCGAGGGCGAACCCGCGACCCTCGAGGCCGTCGACCTGCTCGGTGACCGCCTCGGGCGAGGCGTTGAACACCACGAGGGCGCCGTCGAGCTCCGGGTCGACGTCGGCGCCGACCAGGTCGTCGACGAGCATCGTGATGAGGCCCGGCGTGGCATCCGCTCCACTGTTCGGGAACGAGACCTTCTCGTCGATCAGCGAAGCCGAGCCCAGCTGCAGCAGGTCGACCGACGAGCGCACGCGCAGCAGGTCGAGGGCGGAAGCCTCGGCCGCGGCGATGTCGGCGGGCGCCGGCTTCAGCGCGGCGTTCTCGAGCAGCGGCGTCATGATCGGCCACTTCTCGCCGTTGTCGGCCTCGTTCGGCAGGCCCGACCCGAACGTCGACTCCTGGCCGGTCCAGTCGATGCGGTTGAACCAGTCGCCCGAGTTGTAGCTGTTGCGGTCGAGCGACTTCGAGCGGAGCAGTTCGGTGCCGGCGTGCCAGAACGAGGGCGACTGCGAGAGCGTCACCGTCGCGAGCGACAGCGTGTTCATGCGCACGCGGTCGGCCATCGACGTGTCGGTCGGCAGCTTGAACACCGAGAGGTCGTAGAGCGTCTCGTTGTCGTGGGCGTCGACGTAGTTGATCACCTCGTCGGGCTGGTCGGCGTAGCCCGCGGGCGCTCCCCGGTAGTCGAGCTCGTCGCCGCGCACGGTCTCGCCCGCGGCATCCGTCAGCTCGTACGCCCGCAGGTTGCCCGCGAGCCCGAGCTTGACCAGGTCGGTCTGGTGCCCGAGGTCGGCGAGCTGGTCGGCCTGCGACGGCGTGCCCGGCTGTCCGTTCGGGTCGGTGCCGAGGCCGGTGCCGAAGCCCTGCTGGAACGTCGACGTGCCGTCGACCGGGCTGCCGCCGTGCACGGCGTCGCGCAGCCGGTCGTTGAACGTGCCGATGCCCGTGCCGCCGAGCTGACCCTGCGTGGCCTGCTCGAAGAGCGCGTTGTTCGCCACCTCGCCGAAGTTCCAGCCCTCGCCGTACAGGTAGACCTTCGACCCGTCGACGCCGTCCTTCTTCAGCGTGAGCCCGTCGAGCGCCGCGCGGATCGCGAGCATGTTCGCCTTCGAATGATGGCCCATGAGGTCGAAGCGGAAGCCGTCGACCTTGTACTCCTTCGCCCAGAGCACGACCGAGTCGACCATGAGCTTCTCGGCGACCTCGTGCTCGGTGGCCACGTTCTGGCAGCAGGTCGAGGTCTCGACCGCGCCGGCTGCGTTCAGGCGCTGGTAGTAGCCCGGCACGATGCGGTCGAGCACCGACTTCTGGCCCTGGCCGGCCTCGGCGGTGTGGTTGAACACCTGGTCGAGCACGACCTGCAGGCCCATGCCGTGCAGGGCGCCGACCATCTCGCGGAACTCCTCGACCCGGGCGCCGCCGTCGGCGTCGACCGAGTAGGAGCCCTCCGGCGCCTGGAAGTGGAACGGGTCGTAGCCCCAGTTGAACCCGTCGAGATCGCGGATCGCGTCGATGCACGCCTGCTGCTCGGGCGATGCCGGCCCGTACGACGCGAGGTCGCACTCGGGCGTCGCCTGCGCGTCGCGCTCCTCCTCGATCGTGGCGATGTCGAAGGTGGGCAGCAGGTGCACGGTGTTGATGCCCGCGGCCGCCAACTGCTTCAGCTGCGCCGTGCCGGCAGAGTCCGCCGTGAACGCCTTGTACGTGCCGCGCTGGTCCTCGGGCACCGACTCGTCGGTGATCGAGAAGTCCCGAACATGCAGCTCGTAGATCGCCCGGTCGACGGGGCGCTCGACGACCGGCGCCTTCGCCTTCGTCCACTGCTTCGGGGCGAGCGAGGCGTCGTCGAGGTCGACGACGACCGTGCGTGCCGAGTTCGGCGTGAGCGCGACCGAGTACGGGTCGGTCACCGAGTTCGTCTCGTAGGCGCCCGTGGTCGGGGCGAAGACGTCGACCGACCACCGGTACTCGTCGCCCTTGCGCAGGCCCTCGACGGTCCAGGTGCCGTCTTCGGCGTTCCACTCGGCGGCGAGCAGCTCGGGGTCGCCGGTGGCGCCGGCATCCCATCGCTCGAGTGCCACGTCGCGGGCCGTCGGCGCCCAGAGCGTCGCATCGGCCTTCTTCCCGTGCCAGCCGGTGCCGAGGGCCGCGGATGCCACGGCGTCGGCGTACAGGTCGTCGAGCACGCCGGGCAGCTGCACGCCGGTGAAGGCGCTCAGCTCGCCGTCGGTCGTCTGCGCGACCGCCAGCTGACGGGTGAGGAGCTGCTGCACGTCACCGCGGTCGAGGCCGACCGGGTGCAGCGCGACGAAGCCCTCGAGCGCCGGGAACTTCGCCAGCTGCGTGTCGGTGAGGCCCGCGGGGTCGCGCTCGAGCTCGATCGGCTCGCCGCCGCCCGTGACCTCGCCGTCGACGACCGCAAGGGTCGCCTCGTCGGAGTGCTGCAGGGTCCACACGGTGTCATCGGCGGATGCCGCGCCGAGCAGTTCGGCCGGCCAGGCCAGCGTGTCCTCGCTCACCCAGTGCGCGCGCGTCTGCCCGGTGCCCGCGAGCGGCGGGTCGCTCACGATGATCTCGAGCACGTGCGTCGCGAGGGTGTAGCGGAACTCGACGAGCTTGCCGCCGGTCGCCGTGAAGGCGTAGTTGCCGCCTCCCGGCGCGCCGCCGACGCCGTAGTTCTCATCCCAGCTGCGGCCGTGCACGACCTTCGTCTCGTATGCCCCATCGGGAATGCGGCTGGTCGAGAAGGTGTAGACGCCGTCCTTGTCGCCGTCCTGCATGAGCGAGGCGAGGCATTCGGGCTGCCAGTCGCCCGGGCAGCCGACCTCGGACTGGAAGCTGCCGGGCAGCGTCACGACGGGGCCCTCGGCGGTCGAGGAGACCACGTGGGTCTCGGGGTTCCAGAAGAAGATGATGGGCTGGGTGCCGTCGGTCGTGTACGAGACGTTGCCGCCGTTCGGCTCGCCGTTCGCGCCGTAGTTGAGGTCCCAGCTGCCGTTGACCGCGACCTTGTACTCGTAGTCGCCCGCCGGGATCGTGAAGGTGCCCTCGTAGATGCCGTCGGCGCGCTTCGTGAGCTTCGCGACCTCGCAGCCCGGAGCCCAGTCGCCCGCGCAGCCCATCTCGGAGTTGTGGCTGCCCGGAATCGTCACGAGGTCGATCGGCTGCTCGGGCTCCTCCTCCTCGACGAGGTTCACGGCGTTGCCGACGCTCGCGTAGGTGCTGGCCGCCGAGCGGTGGCCAGCGGCATCCGTCGACACCGCGCGGTACTCGAGGAGGGTGCCGTTCGCGAGGCCCGCCGTGTCGTGGAAGACGCGGGGGCTGGTGTCCTCGGCGGTGCCGAGCGCGTGCCAGGCGTCGTCACCCGTCGCGCCGGCCACGCGCCAGGCGAAGCTCGTCTCCTGCCACGTGTCGTCGTCGACGTCGGCCACCACCGGCGTGATGCCGGTGACGCCCGCGCCCGCCGCGGGGGTCGAGACGGTGATGGCGGCTGCCGCGTCGGGTGCGCTGACCGTGCGATCGGCCTTCCACACCACGGCGCCGAGCGCCGGCACGGTCACGGATGCCACGCCGTCGGCGTCGGCCGTGACCGCGGTGCCGTCGCCCGAGAGCACCGAGAACTGGCCGCCGACGGTGAGCGTCGGCACCTCGACGGTGCGCGGTTCGTTCGCGTTGTTCGCGGCGACGAGGTACTCGACCTTCTCGGTGCGGTCGACGCGGCTGAACGCGTACACGCCCGCGCCGTTGTCGACGTAGCGCTCGATCTGGGCGCCCGTCGCGAGGGCGGGGTGCGCCTGGCGCAGCGCCGAGAGCGCCGCGATGTGCTCGTAGAGCGGGGCATCCGTGTCGTAGCGATCGACGCTGCCCGCGTTCTCGCCCGTGACCAGCGGCTGGTCCTGGTACTCGGCGACCTGGCTCGCGAAGAGGGTCTGGCGGGCGCTCTGGTCGCCGCCGATGCCCGCGAAGCCCTGCTCGTCGCCGTAGTAGACGACCGGCTGGCCGCGCGTGAGGAAGAGCAGCTCGTGCGCGAGCTCGTCGCGTTCGAGCGGGGCATCCGTCGACTGCAGGAACGAGCCGACGCGGCCCATGTCGTGGTTGCCGAGGAACGTCGGCAATGCCGTCGCCGACGAGTCGGAGGTCGTGTAGTAGTCGTCGCCCGCGAACAGCGACTGCAGGTTCTTCGCCGAGTTGCCCGCGGCGAAGCTGACGGCCTGCGACTGGAAGGTGAAGTCGAGCACCGAGTTCATGTCGGTCTTGCGCACGTAGGGCGAGAGCTTCTGCGGGTCGGCGTCGTAGACCTCGCCGAACATGAAGAAGTCGGGCTTGTCGTGCGCGTGCGCGTAGTCGAGCACCTGCGTCGACCACTGCTCCCAGAACTCGAAGTTGACGTGCTTCGCGGTGTCGATGCGGAACCCGTCGATGCCGAGGTCGATCCACTGGTCGTACACGTCGACGAAGCCGTTGACGACGGTCGGGTGCTCGGTCATGAGGTCGTCGAGGCCGACGAAGTCGCCATAGGTGACGGACTCGCCCTCCCACGTCGAGTCACCGCGGTTGTGGTACAGCGTGGGGTCGTTCAGCCAGGCCGGGACCTTGAGGTCGGCATCCTCCGGCCGCACGACCGGCGTGTACGGGAAGCTCGTCGCCGCGTCGAGCGTCGGGAACGGCGTGGTGCCGTCGGCGTAGTCGGAGAGGTCGATCTCAGCGCCGTCGGCGTCGGTGTACGGGCTCGTCGCCTGGTCGATGTACGAGTACTCCTTCTGCTCGTAGTCGATGACGTCGGCCGTGTGGTTCGTGATGATGTCGAAGTAGACCTTGATGCCCTTGTCGTGGGCCTCGGCGATGAGGGCCTCGAGTTCGGCGTTCGTGCCGAGGTGCGGGTCGATCTGGGTGAAGTCGGTGACCCAGTAGCCGTGGTAGCCGGCACTCGCGTTCGCGCCCTCGCCCTGCACCGCGCGGTTCTTGAAGCTCGGGGTGAGCCAGATCGCCGTCGTGCCGAGGCCGTCGATGTAGTCGAGGCGATCGCGCAGGCCCTGCAGGTCGCCGCCGTTGTAGAAGCCCTTGTGGGTGGGGTCGAAGCCGGTCGTGAGCGCGTCGCCCGTGAGACCGCCCTGGTCGTTCGAGGGGTCGCCGTTCGCGAACCGGTCGGTCATGACGAAGTAGAAGGTCTCGTCGCTGCCCGGCTGGCGCACCGGGTCGGCCACGAGCGCGGCGTCGGCCTCGTCGGCGTAGGCGCCCCGGATGCCGGTGGACTCGAGCCCGACGCGCTTGAGGGTGTCGTCGAAGACCACGCGGACCGCCGTGTCGCCCGCGACCGTGAGCGGGATGTTGTCGCCACCGCCGTTCACGCCGTACGACTCCCCCCACGTGTCGTTCACCGCGACCTTGTACTCGTACGTGCCGGCGGGAACCGTGAAGTCCGCCGCGTACACGCCGGGCGTCGCGGTGGCGAGCAGCTCGGTCTCGGGGCACGCGGGCTCCCAGTCGCCGCCGGCGCTCGCGCCGAGGTCGGCGCAGCCGAGCTCCGATTGCAGCGAGCCGACGAGGGCGAACGTGCGGGGCTCCTCGGCCGCAGCAGCAAGACCGGGCACGACGGCCAGGGCGGATGCTGCGAGGGCGGTCGAGACGGCGAGTGCGAACCAGCTTCGAGCACGTGCCTGTTGCGTCATCCTTGACTCCCGATTCCGGGCACGACTGCGTGCCACCGACATTGGAGCCGAAGCTAGCAGTGGCCGGAAGGTTAATGCAAGCGCTTGCAGAATTCCGACGAACCGCTTGCGTTGAATTCCGCCCTGTGCCTATCTTTGGGGGCAGTCCTCATCGTGACGCGGCCGCCGCATCGACGCGCTGGTGACGCGAATCACCCGGACTCCCGGCCGGAGAATCGCTGATCTGCGAAGGGTTCATTCCCATGTCAGACCATCCGATCGACCGCGCGTCCGGTGTCGTCGCCCCCCGCAAACGCTTGCGATTCGTCGCAACGTTCCTTCTGGGGGCGCTCATCGCGGCGCTCCTCACGACCGCGCCGTCGCCCGCCGACGAGTCCGCCGACGCCGCGGCAACCCATGTAGCTGAGAGACCTCGCGGCTGCCGAGACCTTCGGCGCCGCGAGCTGGGAAGGGGCGGCGTCGGGATTCCGGCGCCGCCCTCTCGTTCGTTCACGTGCTCCGTTCGGGTCGCCGCTCACAGCAGTCGGCCGACCACGACGCTCTGGAACTGCTCCTCGCGGAGGCGCTGGGCGACCTGACGGCGCTCGTGCAGTTCGATGAGTTCCTCACGGCTCGGGGCGGGGCGTCGGCGGCGCGCGTCGGCCGCGGAGGCGACGAGCATGCCGATGCGCCGCGACATCCGACCGATCAGGCTGCTGGTGCCGACCGGGGTGATCGGGCCGGCGGGCACCCGGCCCGGGTCGACGCCTGCGATGTTCATGTTGTCCTCGATTCGCTCGACTGCGCCCGTTCTCGAGCACACCTCAGTTCTACGGCCGGGCATGCCCGCCGCTCATCGGCGACGGATACCGAGATCCCGCGTCGGGCCTACCGAGATCAGGTCGAGAGCATCCCGAGACGGCGCGCCGCCAGCACCGCGTCCTGCCGTGTCGTCACGTCGAGCTTCATGAGGATCGCGGCGACGTGGCTGTCGACCGTGCGCACCGAGACCACCAGCCGTTCGGCGATCTCGGCGTTCGTGAGTCCCTCGGCGAGCAGCACGAGCACCCCGAGCTGGCGGTCGGTGAGTCCCTCCGGATTGCGCCTGGTCGTGCCCGCGGGCCCGCGCGGGATGCTGCGGACGCCACGGGCACGCAGCTCGGCCCTGACCTGACGGGCGAGCGGCATCGCCCCGAGCCGGTCGAGGATCGCGAGCGCCTCGAGCAGATCGTCGGCGTGCGGACTCTCGGCCAGCGCGTCGGCCTCCTGGTAGGGCGCGCCCGCCGCGTGCCAGAGGTCGGCAGCCCGTCGCCAGTCGCCCCGCGCCTGGACCGCGGCCGGATGGTCGACGTCGGGCGGCATCGCGTCGGACACATCGGCGGCGCCGGCCCTCCGCAGCACGACGGCGAGCTCGGCACGCTGGTTCACGGCGCCGAGCCGCACCGCGTCCTCGTAGGCCGGCCTCGCCACGGCGATCGCCTCGGACGGAGCCCCGCGCAGGAGCGCCGCCTCCGCCATGGCCACGGCGACCGGGCCCGTGCGCTGCAGCTCCCCGAGCCTGGTCGCCACCTCGAGGGCGTCGCGGAGGGTCTCGTCGCCCTGCGGGTCGCCCCGCCTCACCTGCACGGTGCCGATGACCGTGAGCGCAACGCAGTGCGCGTGCGGCAACGCCTCGCGGCCGAACGAGGCCGCGGCCAGCGCCTCGTCCCACTCGCCGCGCGCGAGATGGAGTCGCGCGCGCTCCACCTTCTGGTACGTCCAGAGCCCCATCACCTCGGCGCGCTCCGAGAACTCGAGCGCGGCGTCGAGATGGCGTTCGGCGAGATCGAGCCGGTACTGGTCGAGCAGGCTCCACACGAGGTTCACGTGTGCGCGGGCCGCGTCGTCCATGAGGTTCCCGGCCGCGGCGACCTCGGCCGCCTCCGTGAGCTCCGCGATGCCGGCCTCGTCGTTCAGGAGCAGGCGGGCCGTGCCGAGGTTGTTCAGGGAGTGCGAGAGGGCCCGTCGGTCACCGGTCTCACGCGCGATCGCGACCGCTCGCGGCGCCAGCTCGAGCGTGCGGGGCAGGTCGTGCGCGAGCATCGCGAGCTGCGCCTCGTTGCTGAGCGCGAGCGCGAACAGCGCGTGGTCGTCGGAGTCTGCGAGGCATGCGGATGCCTCACGAGCCGTGGCCTCGGCCTCGGGCCGCTGCCCGGCCAGCCAGTGGAAGCGCGACGCCCAGCGGAGGCTCGCGCCGAGGGCCGTCGCGTCTCCGGCCGCCCGCCGTTCCCGCAGGACCTCCGACTGCACGGCGACCGCCTCCTGGTCGGCGCCGAGCGTGTACAGCTCGATCGCGTAGGCCTGCATGAGGTCGGCGCGCTCGACTGGATCGCGCGGCCCCGCCTGATCGAGCGCCGCACGGTAGTGCACCGCGGCCTGCCGGTGCGCCCCGTTCACGGCCGCATCGCGCGCAGCCCGCGGCGCCCAGACGGCCACGACCTCGCCGTCGCCGGCCGCGATGGCGTGCGACACGATGCGCGCGGGATCCGCGCCGAGGTCGAGCAGGACCTCGAGCACGCGGGCGTTCACCTCGATGCGCCGTGCGGCCGGCATCGCGTCCACGATCGCCCGGCGCGTCAGCTCGTGCCGGAACGCGACGCCGTCGGGCCGCACCGTCAGCAGTCCGCGCTCCTCGGCCGCGCCGAGCGCCGCGGCTCCCCCCGGCACGAGTCGCGCGACCTCGGCACTCGCGACCGCCGAAGGGATCACGGCGAGTTGCTCGACCTGGCCTCGAGCCTCGACCGGCAGGCGATGGAGCCGACCCGTGACCGCGTCGACGACCGAGCGCGGCACGTGCACGGCATCCGCCGACGCGACGAGTTCGCCGACGAAGTACGGGTTGCCCTGCGTCAGGTCGAACACCTGCTTCGGGTCGAGGCCGCGATCGACCGCGATGGCGGCGACGGCCCCCGGCGTCAGCCGCGGAACGGCGAGGTGCCGCACGTTCACGTGCAGGTCGCCGAGCAGGCGCGCGAGCGGATGCCCATGGTCGATCTCGTCGTCGCGGTAGGTCAGCACGACGAGCACCGGAAGCGTCTCGACCCGCCGGGCGACGAAGGTCAGGGCATCGAGCGTCGCCTCATCGGCCCAGTGCACGTCCTCGATCACGAGCACGGTGCCCGGGGCCTCGGCGAGCTCGTCGCGCAGCGCGTCGAAGACCTCCTCGCGATCGCCCGCGCGGAGCGCCGCCGCCAGGCGCTCCCCGACGAACGGGATCAGGTCGCGCAGCGGGCCCAGGGTTCGCGGCGTGGCGAGTGCGTCGCACGACCCGACCAGCACGCGGCATCCGCTCGGCGGATCGGTGCGGAGCGCCTGCACGAGACTCGACTTGCCGATGCCGGCCTCGCCGTGCACGAGCAGCACCTCGCCTCGCCCGGCCAGCGACGCACGCGCGCCGGAGACGAGCTCGTCGAGTTCGCGCTCGCGTTCCAGCAGCCTCTGCAGCTCCATACAGCGATGGTGCTCCGGCTACCTCGGACCTCGCAATGCACGACGCACCTTTTCAGGACCAGATCGCTCATACCCGCAGAGTGCAGCCATGACCGATGTGGTCCTGAAATGGGAGGAGCCAGAGCGGTGGCGGGTGCCCTGCCGGCGGATCTGACGGAGAATCCGGTGCGGGTCGGGCTCGCCGAGCCGTGCGACGGTGCGGATCAGAGACCCGAGTAGGCGTGCAGTCCCTTGAAGAACAGGTTCACGACGGTGAAGTTGAACATGACCGTCGAGAATCCGATGATCGCGAGCCATGCCGAACGCGAGCCGCGCCAGCCTCGGGTCGCGCGAGCGTGGATGTACCCGGCGTAGACCACCCAGATGATGAAGGTCCACACCTCCTTGGTGTCCCAGCCCCAGTAGCGGCCCCATGCGGCCTCGGCCCAGATGGCGCCGGCCATGAGCGTGAAGGTCCAGAGGATGAAGCCGATGATGGTGACGCGGTAGGCCAGGTTCTCGAGCGTCGCCGAGTCGGGCAGCGTCGCGAGGAACGACCGCTTGACCTGCTTCGCCGTGGCGAGCATCGTCTCGCGGCGCGACTGCATGAGCTGCACGACCGAGAGCGCGAACCCGAGCGCGAGGAACCCGACCGCCGAGGTCGCCACGAACACGTGGATGACGAGCCAGGCCGACTGCAGTGCCGGGGGCAGCGGCACGACGCTGACGTAGAAGTTCACGGTGGCGATGCCGAGGAGCACGAGCACGAGGCCGGTGATGAACGTGCCGAGGAAGCGCAGGTCGTGCTTCGAGACGACGAGCACGAGCAGGTAGACGCTCGTGATGATGAGCGTGCCGGTGAGGGCGAACTCGTACATGTTCGCCCACGGCACCCGGCCTGCCGCGAGGCCGCGCGTGATGTCGGCGGCGAGGTGCAGCGCCCACGCGAGCACCGTCATGGCGACGCCCACGCGCAGCGACGGCGAGCGGCCGTAGGCCACCGAGGCACCGTCCGACAGGGCTGCGGATGCCGCGCCGCGCCCACCCTTCGCCGATGCGACGGCACCCGTGCCGCCGCCCGACACGGTCGCGCCGACGGTGGCGGGGGCGCCCACGGTGGCCGGGGCCTCCGCGGATGCGATGGACGCGGCCGCGGCGTCGGCGGCACTCGCGGCGACCGCCGAACGGCGCGCGAGGTCGATCGCGTAGGCGATGAACGCGATCGCGTACACGGCCATGGCCGAGTACACGAGGGTGATGGAGATCTCGTCGAGCGTCACGGCTACAACCTTACGTCGTCGGTTTCGCCGGGTCACCGGCGGATTCGGGGGCTACGGACCCTTCGGACGACGCAGGGGCCGCGTCGTCGGCATCGTGGGCATGGTCGGGGTCGGCGGCGGGCGCGGGTCCGGCGTGCCGGTCGGCGAACGCGGCCACGGCCTCGTCGAGGCCGGGGTCCTCGCCGCGCGCGAGCCCGGCGTACTCGAGCACGACCTGCCCGTCGCGGCGCTTCGCGGCCTTCACCCAGACGCGGCGGCGCGGGATGAAGAGGGACACGAGCAGGCCCGCGATGATGAGGATCGCGAAGACGAGCACCCAGCCCTGCGACGGATCGCGGTGGATGTCGAAGCTCGCGAACCGGTCGACGCTCTGCGAGTAGTCGCCGTCGGCGGCGTTCGGCTCGCCATCGGGGGTCGCGTCCTCGAACGTGACCGTGCCGAGGCCGTTCGGCAGGTCCTGCGTCTGGCCCGGCATGAGCTCGATCGAGTCGACGCCGGTCGCGCCGCCCGTGAGCTGCTCCATGGTCGACGGGTCGAGCGTGTAGACCGAGGTCGGCTTGCCGCCGTCGATGCCGAGGTCGCCCGCGTAGACGTTGAGCGTCAGCACGGGGTACACGAGGTCGGGGTAGCTCGAGGAGTACGCGCCGGAGTCGAGCGTGGTCTGCGTCGGGTAGAAGAAGCCGACCATGCCGAGCTGCTCGGGCATTCCGTCTGGCACCTTGACGACGCCGATCGAGGTGAGGTTCGCGTCCTGCGGCAGGAACGGGATCGCGTCGGTGAAGACGACCTCGCCCTCGGCGTCGCGCACGGTGATCGTGGGGGCGTAGCCGTTGCCGAGCAGGTACACGTCGGTGCCGTGCACGCGCAGCGGGTGGTTGACCTTGACCTCGCCGTCGACCGTCTCGTCGCTGTCGCGGCCGGTGATCTCGACGCTCGCGGTGAAGTCGACGGGCTGGCCGAGCGCCTTCTGGTTCTCGGTCTCGTAGACGGCCTCGAGGTCGGTGAGGCTGAGGCGGTACGGGTCGAGGTTCGCGTCGTTGAAGAAGCGTCCGGGGTTGAACGAGTCGAACGCCGAGAGGGTGTTCACGAACGACTGCCCCTCGACGACGACCCGCTGGCCCGCGAAGCCGAACCCGCCGCCGATGCCGACGGCCACGAGGATGCCGAGCAGTGCGGTGTGGAACACGAGGTTGCCGGTCTCGCGCAGGTACCCGCGTTCGGCGGACACCGACGGCTCGCCGCGCAGGTCGTAGCGCTCGACGCGGTAGCCGGCGCGCTTGAGCTCGGCCGCAGCACGCGTGATCGCGGCATCCGCCGTCTCGCCCTCGGGCAGGGCGCGCTCGGTGTAGCCGGCCAGCCGCGCGAGCCGCGCGGGCGTGCGCGGCGGGCGGGCGCGCAGGGCGTCGAAGTGGTGCTTCGTGCGCGGGATGATGCAGCCGATGAGCGAGACGAACAGCAGCAGGTAGATCGCCGAGAACCAGGCCGACGTGTAGACGTCGAACATCTGCAGGTTGTCGAGCACGGGCGCGAGCCGGGGGTTGTCGGAGAAGTACTGCGTGACGCCGTTCGGATCGCTCGAGCGCTGCGGCACGAGCGAGCCCGGCACCGCCGCGATCGCGAGCAGCAGGAGCAGGAGCAGCGCGGTGCGCATGCTCGTGAGCTGTCGCCAGGCGAAGCGCACCCAGCCGGTGAAGCCGAGCTTGGGTTGGGTGACGGATGCCGCGTCGGCCGAGGGTTCGGGCGAGTCGATGTGGTCGTCGGGGCGCGAGAGCGCGCCCGGGTCAGATCGCGGGGACAAAGCCGGAGATCACCGCCTGCAGTTCGTACATCCAGATGGTCCAGAGACCTGTGAGCATGAGCAGGCCGATCGCGATGAGCAGCGACCCGCCGATGATGTTGATGGTCCGGATGTGGCGGCGCACGAACGCGAGCGACCCGGTGACCCAGCCGAAGCCGAGGGCGACGAGCAGGAACGGGATGCCGAGGCCGATGCAGTACGCGAGGCCGAGGAGCACGCTCCGCCACACCGACCCGGAGTCCGCGCTGAGCGTGAGCACGACCGCGAGGGTCGGGCCGATGCACGGGGTCCAGCCGAGGCCGAACACGACGCCGAGCAGGGGCGCGCCGGCGAGCCCCGTCGTCGGACGCCACGACGGCTTGATCGTGCGCTGCAGGAAGGTGAACTGCCCGATGAAGACGAGGCCCATGATGATCAGCACCACGCCGAGCACCTGCGTGATGACGTCCCCGTACGCGTTGAACCAGGCGCCGGCCACGCCCGCGAGCAGGTTGAACGTCACGAACACGGCCGTGAACCCGGCGATGAACAGCAGCACGCCGAACACGAGGCGGCGACGGTATCGACGCTCCTCCGCCGCATCCGCCGACGCCTCGACGAACCCGCCGATGTACCCCAGGTAGCCGGGGACGAGCGGCAGCACGCACGGCGAGAGGAACGAGACGATGCCCGCGGCGAGCGCGATGGGGACGGCGGCGAGCAGTTGCCCGTTCAGGACGATCTCGCCGATGCCGCCCACGTCAGGCCTGCTCGTCGAGGACGCGGTCGACGAGCGACTCGAGGATCGACGCCTCGGTGAGCTGGCCGAGCACGCGTGCGGCGACGCGCCCCTCGCGGTCGAGCACGATGGTCGTCGGCACGGCCGCCGGCGGTACGGGGCCCGCGAACGCGAGCTGGGCCTCGCCGGATTCGACATCGAGGATCGACGGGAACGAGACGCCGTACTTCTTCTCGAAGGATGCCGCGGTGCCCGCCTGGTCGCGCACGTTCACGCCGATGAACGCCACGTCGGCGTCGTCGGTCTCGTAGCCCTGGTGCACCTCTTCGAGGATGGGCGACTCGACCCGGCACGGCGCGCAGCCGGCGTACCAGAAGTTCACGACCGTGACCTCGCCGAGCGTGTCGGCGGAGTCGAAGGCGTCGCCCTCGACGGTCTCGCCCGTGAATGAGATGGGCTCCCCGCGGTCGGCCTGCTCGTACTCCGAGATGCTGCCGTCGCCGGCGATGTAGTTCTTGCCGCTGCCCTCGCGGAACTGGTCGGCGAGCGGGTCGCTCGCGCAGCCGGTGAGCAGCAGCGCGGATGCCGCGACGAGCGCCGCGACGGCGATGACGGGCCTGCGCCCGAGAGGGGTTCGACGCATCACACGGCTCCCACGTCGGTGGCCTGCGCGGCGAGGCCGGAGGCGGGGTCACGGTAGTCGACCTCGACGAAGCGGTCGCCGCGTCGTTCGAGCGTCGTGATGCTCGAGAGCGCGCAGCGGCGTCGGCGCGGGTCGTGCGCGAGCGAGAGGCCCGCGAGCCTGCGGTGCACCATCCAGATGGGCAGCTGGTGGCTGACGATGACGACGTCTCCGCCGTCGGCGCCCTGCCACGCATCGTGCACGGCGGCGAGCATGCGCGCGGCGATCGAGCCGAACGGCTCGCCCCAGCTGGGCTCCCACGGGTTGATGAGGAAGCGCCAGTTGCGCGCATCGCCGAGCGCACCGCCCGGGCCGGTCATGCGCTTGCCCTCGAACCGGTTCTCGGGCTCGATGACGCGCTCCTCGAGCGCGGGCTCGAGGCCGAAGGCGGCGGCCATCGGCTCGGCGGACTGCTGGGTGCGCTGCAGTGGCGATGCGATCAGGGAGGTCACGGGGCGCTCGGCCGCGACGAGCATATCGGCCGCGGACTGCGCCATCTTGCGCCCGAGGTCGGAGAGGCCGTAGCCCGGGAGTCGTCCGTAGAGCACGCCCTGGGGGTTGAACACCTCGCCATGGCGCACGAGATGGATCTGCTCGGCAGGCACGGTCTCCAGTCTAGGGAGCGCGATCCTTTGAAATCGCCGAGCGTTCGGGCGCGCGGGCCCCTCGGATGCCGCCGGATCCGGTCGCGGGCACCGCATTGACCGGTTAGCCCGTTCGCACCGGTCCGGCCCCAGTAGGATTGACCCTCGTGAACGAACGCACCCTGGTCAAGAACCTCGCCGCCCTGCCCGACGGCCCCGTCACGATCGCCGGATGGGTCGAGACCGTCCGCGACCAGAAGAAGGTGCAGTTCGTCATCCTCCGCGATGAGTCCGGTGCCGTGCAGGTCGTGAACCCCGCGACCCGCGAACTCCCCGAGCCCGTCGAGGGCGAGGCGGCCGACGACACGGCCCCCGCGCGCCTGGCGACCACCGAGGCCATCTCGGCCCTTGCGCACGGCTCGTTCATCCGCGTGACCGGCGAGCTCAAGCACGACGAGCGCGTGAAGCTCGGCGGCCTCGAGGTCAAGCTCGCCTCGCTCGAGGTCGTCTCCGAGGCCAACCCCGAGACGCCGATCGCGGCCGACTCGAGCCTCGACAAGCGCCTCGACTGGCGCTTCCTCGACCTGCGCAACCCGAAGCAGGCGCTCATCTTCCGCATCCAGACCACGTTCCTGCATGCGCTGCGCGGGGTCTGGGTCGAGAAGGGCCTCATCGAGATCCAGACGCCCAAGCTCATGGCGTCCGCCTCCGAGTCACGCGCCGAGCTCTTCGAGGTCGACTACTTCGAGGGCAAGGCGTACCTCGCCCAGAGCCCGCAGTTCTTCAAGCAGATGGCGCAGGCCGCGGGCTTCGGCGGCATCTTCGAGGTCGGCCCGGCGTTCCGCGCCGACCCCTCGTTCACCTCGCGCCACGCGACCGAGTTCACCTCCGTCGACACCGAGATCAGCTGGATCGACTCGCACGAAGACGTCATGGCCCTGCATGAGGAGCTCATGGTCGCCGGCTTCCAGGCCGTCGTCGACGCGCACGGCGCCGCGATCCAGGAGTACTTCGGCATCGAGCTGCAGGTGCCCTCGCGCCCGTTCCCGCGCATCCCCCTCGCCGAGGCGAAGCAGATCGTCGCCGACCGCGGCTACGTCGTGCCGCGCGCCGACGCCGACATGGACCCCGAGGGCGAGCGCCAGATCTCGACGTACGTGAAGGAGGAGCTCGGCCACGACTTCGTGTTCCTCACCGACTACGCGTCGAGCATCCGGCCGTTCTACCACATGCGCCACGAGGGCGACGCGAGCCTCACCAACTCCTACGACCTCATCTACAACGGCGTCGAGATCTCGACGGGCGCGCAGCGCGAGCACCGCATCGACGTGCTCGTCGAGCAGGCGAAGGAGAAGGGGCTCGACCCCGAGGAGCTCGAGTTCTACCTCGACTTCTTCCGCTACGGCGTTCCCCCGCACGGCGGCTTCGGCATGGGCCTCGCGCGCGTGCTGATGCTCATGCTGGGCGAGTCCTCGATCCGCGAGACCACGTACCTGTTCCGCGGCCCGACGCGCCTCCTGCCCTAGTCGGCGACGCAGGCGGCCTCGAGCGTCGGGTACACGCGCCCGGCCGCCTCGAGGCCGCTGAACCAGCTCGTGCGACGGGCGATCTCGGCACCGCCCGCTGGCACTGCCGCGAGGCGGAGCTCGATGCCCTGGTCGGCGAGTTCCCGGTCGAGGTCTGCCAGCGTGTCGAGCACGGTGATCGACGTCGTGACGAGGTGCGTGAGTTCGAGTGCCACGGCCCGCACGCCCGGTGTCGCGTCGACCGCGGCGAGCACGGCGTTCTCGTTCGCGAGCACGTTCGCCGTGTAGAGCGGTCCCTCGAGGCGTACGGGCAGCACGTCGTCGACGACGGCATCGGTGACGACCCGCAGGCGGTTCAGTTCACGCAGCACCACGATCAGCGTCGAGACCACGCCGACGGCAACGGCGGGCAGCAGGCCGGCGGTGAGGCCGACGGCGGCCGTCGAGAGCGCGATCCAGAAGTCGACCCGGCTGATGCGCGCGAAGCGCACGAGCGAGCGGATGTCGATGAGCCCGATCACCGCGACGAACACCAGCGATGCGAGCGTCGCCTGCGGCAGGAGGCTGATCACCGGCGCGAGGAACAGCACGACGAGCAGGGCGAGCACCACGGTGGTGATCGACGCCAGTTGCGTCCGCGCGCCCGCCGCCTGGTTCACCGCGCTCTGCGAGAACCCGCCTGCGGCCGGCAGCGTCTGGAAGAACGACCCGACGGCGTTCGCCGCCCCCGTCGCGAACAGCTCCTGGTTGCTGTCGATCTGGGCTTCGCCCGGCTTGCGGATGCCGCGGGCGACCGCGGCCGACTCCAGCAGGGCCATCACGGCGATGGCGAGGGCGCCGGGCAGGAGCGCCCCGAGATGCGCGAACGACGGCAGTTCGGGCGGCGGGAACCCCTGCGGCACGGGAGCGATGAGTTCCACGCCCGCGGCGTCGATGCCCCCGAACGCGACGAGGAGGATGCCGGCGGCCACGACCACGAGCGGCCCCGGCACCCGCGGCAGCCAGCGCTTGAGCCACACCAGGACGACGATCGAGCCGGCCGAAAGGGCGACCGTGGCGGGGTTCGCCGCGGGCAGCGCCTCGGCGACGGCCACGAGCGACCTGATGAACCCGTGCCCGGAGAAGTTCGTCGTCTCGCCGAGCAGCTTCGGCAACTGGCCGACCGCGACGGTCGCGCCGACGCCGATCTGCACGCCCACGAGCGTGGCCTTCGAGATGTTCTCGACGAGGGATCCGAGCTTCGCGAGGCGGGCGAGCAGGAGGATCACGCCGACGAGCAGGGTGAGCGCCATGAGGTCGGCCAGCGGGTCGTCGGAGCCTGCCGCGACGCCCGCAGACACCAGGGTCGTGGCCGTGAGGGTCGCGATGGTCGACGTCGTCGACACGCTCATGGCCCGCGAACCGCCGAGCATCGCGTAGACCAGCATCGGCACCATGCAGGTGTAGAGGCCGACCTGCACGGGCAGGTTCGCGATCGTCGCGTACGCCATGGCCTGCGGGATGACGACGGCGCCCGCCGAGAGGCCGGCGAGGACGTCAGGACCGAGCCACGACCGCCGGTATCCGGCGAACGTCGGCAGCAGGACCCGGCGGTGGCCCGCGGCGACGCCCGGACTCACCCTGCCGCCGGATCCACGAAGACGCTCGCCCAGTCCTCCTTGACGCTGACGATCGTGTAGCCACGGTCGGCCGCTGCGGCGAGCGCGGCATCCGCCCCCTTGTCGTAGGGCGTATCGCCGCGACCGGTGTCGTCGTCGTGGTGCACGAGCAGCGCCAGGCCGTCGCCCTTGCGCGTGAAGTCGAGCATCTGCTGGTCGCCGTTGGAGTTGCCGCACGCGATGAGCGGCCGCCGCCCGATGCGGCTCCAGATGCGCACGGGCTTCTCGGGGCCGTCATCGAAGAAGTCGAGGCCGGCGGTGTACCGCACCTCGTGCGAGCCCTCGTCGTAGGCGAGGCCCATCGCGGACCCGACGACGTGCTCGGGCGGGATGCCGTAGTACTCCTGCGTCATCGGGCGCATGAAGTCGCGTTCGCCGCCCGAGACGATGTACGTCGTGAAGCCGTGCACCTCGAGGTAGCGCAGCAGCTCGACCATGGGGCGGTAGACGGCATCCGCATACGGCGTACCGAGCGTCAGGTGCTTCGCGTTCTCGTAGAAGTCGGCGACGGATGCCGCGTAGTCGTCCACGCTCATGCCGGCGGTGACGCCGACGAGCGCGCCGATGAGCACCTTGAGATCGCTGTCGTCGCCCTCGTAGTGCTTGTCGACGGCGCCGCCGAGCCAGCCGAAGTCGTGCGTGACGGCCGCCGTGTATGGCTGCCGCTCGGCGAGTGAGGGGTCGGCTTCCGCCTGTCTGCGCCACTGCTCCACGATGTAGTGCAGCTGCGTCGGCATGGGCTTCTCGGTCCAGAGCGTGCCGTCGTTGTCGAACACGGCGATGCGCTCGGACTCGGGCACCGCGTTCGGACCCGTCGCGACCCGTTCGACGAACGACTCGATGGCCGAGCGCGTGGCGGTGTCGTTCCAGGACGGCAATGAGGCGGCCATCAGTCGCGCGCCATCGCTGCGGCCAGGTGCGCCTCGAGGTCGACGTACGCGTCGTCGGCCACGTCGAAGATCACCTTGCGGATCTCGCCGCCGGTGTAGTCGAACCGCCCGAGGTAGTCGGCGGCCGAGACGCTGTCGCCGGAGTCGTAGCCGATGCAGAGGCCCTCGCCGCACAGCGCGAAATGCCCGGTCATGGTTCGGATCTCGGCGGACGTGACGGCTTGGTCGTCGATGTGGAGCGTGGCCGTGCCGTACCACTCGTGGTGGTCGCCCATGCGCTCCTTCTCGAACTCGATGCCGAGCACGTGCTCCCCGGCGGTCGGCATCGGGGCCGAGAGCTTCTGCGGCTCGCCGATGCCCAGGAAGTTCTGCACGTAGTGCAACTGCCCGTCCTTGACGAAGAGCGCATGCCCGCCGAATCGGGATCCCTGCGCGAAGATGATGCCCTCGGTCTGCGCCGTCGTGACCACCTGGCCGAGCACCTTGAACGACACCGCGTGCGTGTTGGCCGCATTGCGTTCGGGGATCTCGCTCGTGCCCGGGTAGTAGACGTACTGGCCACTGGGCGGCACCGGAACGCTGAACTCCATCGCGAGGAACACCTCGAGATCCTTGCCCGCGACGGCGAGGTCGTTCAGCGGCAGCACATTGTTGGCCTTCGCCTCGCTCAGCCACAGGGCCTGCAGCTCGGCGAGCTTCTCGGGGTGCTCGTCGGCCAGGTCGTGCCCCTCGGCACGATCGACGTCGGTGTGGAAGAGCTGCCAGCGATCGCGCTCGAACGCCCCGATGCCCGTGATCGGTCCGTGTTCGGTGACCGCCTTCCAGCCTTCGTGCCAGATGCCGCGGTTGCCGAACATCTCGTAGTACTGGGTGGTCTTCGCGGTCGGCGCGGACTCATCTTCGAAGCTGTAGGCCATCGAGACGCCGGAGAGCGGCGTCTGCGTGACACCGTCGATCTCATCGGGGAACGTCACGCCGCATGCCTCGAGGATCGTCGGCACGATGTCGGTCGAGTGGTGGTACTGACCTCGGACCTCGCCGCGGGCCGCGATGCCCTTGGGCCACGACACGACCAGGGGATCGGCGATGCCGCCCTGGTACACGTACCGCTTGAACATCCGGTACGGCGTCGAGAAGGCGACGGCCCATCCGGTCGGGTAGTGGTTGTACGTATCGGGCGATCCGAGGACGTCGAGGTACTTCAGATTCTCCTCGACGGTGTCGGGGAAGCCGTTGATGAACTTGCCCTCGTTGACCGATCCGTTCGGGCTGCCCTCACCGGACGCGCCGTTGTCGGCCGCGTAGACGATGAGGGTGTTCTCGAGCTGCCCCGACTCCTCGAGGTAGTCGATGATGCGACCGACCTGGGCGTCGGTGTACTCCGAGAAGCCGGCGTAGACCTCCGCCATGCGGCTGAAGAGCCGCTTCTCGTCGTCAGAGAGCGTGTCCCACGGCCGCACGGCGTCGCCGGGCGCGTAGGTTCCCTCCGCCATGGGGTTCAGCTCCGTGAGTTCGGTGCCCTCCGGAAGGATGCCGCGTTCGATCATGCGCGGCAGCACCCACTCGCGGTAGGCCTCGTAGCCGTCGTCGAACATGCCCTTGTACTTGTCGATGTACTCCTGCGGCGCATGGTGGGGTGCGTGGTTCGCCCCCGGGCAGAACCACAGGTACCAGGGCTTGTCGGGCTCGGTCTGCTTGGAGTCGCGGATGAACTGCATCGCCTTGTCGGCGAGGTCGGCCGACAGGTGGTACCCGTCTTCGGGCATGTAGGGCTGGTCGATGTAGTGGTTGTCCTCGGCGAGCGACGGATACCACTGGTTGGTCTCGCCGCCGATGAAGCCGTAGAACCTGTCGTAGCCCTGCGCGAGCGGCCAATCCTTCTTCGAGCCTCCGGCCGACCACGCGTCGATGGGGATGTTGTGGTTCTTGCCGACCCAGTACGTGCTCCATCCGGCATCCCGAAGCACGGAGGCCATGGTGCCGTTGGACTTCGGGATGTGGGAGCTGTAGCCCGGGAACCCCGACGACGACTCCGAGATCGAGGCGAACCCGTTCTGGTGGTGGTTGCGCCCGGTGAGGAACGTCGAGCGCGTCGGCGAGCAGAGCGCCGTCGTGTGCCACTGCGAGTACGTGAGGCCGTTCGCGGCGAGCCGGTCGAGGGTCGGCATCTGGATGCGCCCGCCGTAGGGCGACCAGGCTGCCTGCCCGGTGTCGTCGAAGAGCACTACGAGCACGTTCGGTGCGCCCTCGGGCGCCTTCTCAGGAAGGAACGCGTCCCAGTCCGGCGTCGAATCGCGCACGTCGAGCTCGATGATCCCGTTGAATTCCCTGGCCACGTACGAACCTCCCCCGAGTGCCGCCGAGCATCGACGGTCTGCGAACCACGCTGCCATGCGCCCTGCGGTGAGGCAAGGAGGGCATGGCGAGGTTCCCTTGCGTCCCTGTGGGCGCTACTGCCGCGTCATCGCGATCTGCATGCGGTGATCCGGGTCCATGAGATGGTCGTGGCTGTCATCGCCGGCGTCGACGCGCACCCACGCGATACGGCCCGTGAATTCGTTGCCGCGGGACCCGTAGTCCGCCGAGACGGGAGACGCGACATCCGCCCCGACATCGACGGTCTCGTCCATCGAGAAGAAGAACGGGAGCGTGCGCGCGATCTCCCCCTCGCCGACGACGGTGTCGCCGTCGAACAGCGTGACCGTGCCGCCCTTGCCCAAGCCGCCTCCGGCGTAGGCGAAGTGGGCGCGGATCTCGTGCTTGCCCGGGGTCAGGGCGACGTCGGATCGGACGTAATCGGTGTCGATGCCGAGGATGTTGTAGGCGAACGCGAGCGCGCCGTCGTGAGCGTAGAAGCTCCACCCGCCGTACGAACCGCCCTGCGCGATCACGACGCCCGCGGCGCCGACATCCGGAACCGTGACGGAGGCCGTGACCGTGAACGACTTGTTCTTGATGTTGATGAACGAGTTCTCGCTGAGGCGCTTCATGCCCGCGTACAGGGTCTGACTGGTGCCGCGCACGAGCGCCGGACGGCCGGCGATCTCCTCGTTGAAGCGCTCGGCCGAGCGGATGTCCATCGGCAGCACGTTGAAGCGGGCGGCCTGGATCAGGAACAGGCGCTGCAGCTCGGCGAGCTTCGCGGGCTCCCGGGCGGCGAGGTCGTTGGACTGCGTCCAGTCCTCCTCGACGTTGTAGAGCTCCCAGACGTCGTCGTCGAGCCCGTGGCTCGAGGCCAGCCAGGGGTCCTTGTGCTTGGCCACGGCCGTCCAGCCCTTGTGGAAGATGGCGCGGTTGCCGAGCATCTCGAAGTACTGGGTGGTGTGCCGCTCGTCGGCGCCCTTCTCGTCGAAGGAGTAGTTCATCGCCGTGCCCTCGTAGGGCCGCTGCGTCACGCCGTGCACGGTCGACGGCTCGGGGATGCCGGCGGCCTCGAGCACCGTCGGGGCGACGTCGATGATGTGCGCGAACTGGTCGCGGATCTCCCCGCGTGCGGCGATGCCGTTCGGCCAGCTGACGATCGTGCCGTTGCGCGTGCCGCCCCAGTGCGAGGCGACCTGCTTGGTCCACTGGTACGGGGTGTCCATGGCGTGCGCCCAGCCGATGGCGTAGTGGTTGTACGACCGGGGCGTACCGAGGTCGTCCTTGTGGGCGATCAGGTAGGCGTCGTCCTCCAGCTCCTCCATGTGGTTGATGACGAACGCCTCGTTGGTGGTGCCCTTCATCGTGCCCTCGGCCGAGGCGCCGTTGTCGCCGATGATCACGTAGATCAGGGTGTCGTCGAGCACCTCGAGCTCCTCGAGCGCGTCGATGAGGAGTCCGACGTGGTGGTCGGCGTACTCGAGGTACCCGGCGTAGACCTCCATCTCGCGGGCGAGCACGGGCTTGAGCGCCTCGTTCATCTCGTCCCACGCGGGGATGCCCGGGCTGCGCTCGGTGAGCACGGCGCTCTCGGGGATGACGCCGGCCGCCTTCTGCCTGGCGAACGTCTCCTCGCGAACCGCGTCCCACCCCTGGTCGAACTTGCCGGCGTACTTGTCGGCCCACTCCTCGGGCACGTGGTGAGGGGCGTGGGTCGCGCCCGGCGCGAAGTACGTGAAGAACGGCTTGTCAGGTGCCAGCGACTTCTGCTGCTTCGTCCAGTTGATGGCCTTGTCGGTCATGTCGGCCATGAAGTGGTACCCCTCTTCGGGCGTTCCCCACGGCTCGACGGGCGAGGTGTTCTCGTAGATCGCGGGGTACCACTGGTTCGTCTCGCCGCCGATGAATCCGTAGAAGTACTCGAACCCGCCGCCCGGGTGGGGCCAGTGGTCGAACGGCCCGACGGCGCTGGACTCCCAGACCGGCACTTCGTGGCACTTGCCGAACTGCGCCGTGCTGTAGCCGTTGAGCTTCAGCGTCTCGGCGAGGGGGGCGCAGTTGTTCGGCCGCAAGGAGCTGTAGCCCGGCGCACTCGTCGCGATCTCGGTGATGCCGCCCATGCCGACGGTGTGGTGGTTGCGCCCCGAGAGCAGTGCAGCACGCGTCGGCGAGCAGAGCGCGGTCGTGTGGAATCGCGTGTACTTGAGGCCCAGCGCCGCGATGCGCTCGAAGTTCGGCGTCTGCACCGGGCCGCCGAAGGCGCTCGACGCCCCGAAGCCGGTGTCGTCGATGAGCACGACGAGCACGTTCGGCGCCCCCTCGGGCGGCAGCAGCCGCTCGATCGGCGGGTAGTGGGTGTCGGGGTCGGTCGCGTCGTACGTGACCGTTCCCGTGTACGCGAGATCGGGGATCGGCAGTGCCCCCCGCTGGATGTCCTCGTTCTTCGCCATATGCGTCTTCGCTTCCCCTCGCGGCGGGCCCCCGCCATCATCGTGCCCGGAGCAACGGTCCCGCGTGGTTCGGGCAGCGCCACGCGGCATCCGCTCGTCCTACTGGTGTCGCATCGCCGCCTGCAGCCACTCCTCCGGGTCGATGAGATGGCCGTGGTCGTCGGTGCCGAGATCGATCTGGGCCCAGTCGATCGTGCCGGTGAACCGGCCCTGCTCGGTCGCGTAGCCCTCGTAGGCCGGCATGCCGGTGTCGACGCCGACGTCGAGGCCCTCGTCGAACGAGAAGTACATCGGGTGGGTGCGCTTCACGGTCGCCGGAGCTCCGGATGCCGCGCCGTCGATGAAGAGCGTGACGGTGCCGCCGCGCCCGATGCCGCCGCCGTCGTACGCGAACTCGGCCCGCACCTGGTGCGTGCCCGCACCGATCTCGGTGTCGCTCAACGCCGTGGAGCGCAGCAGCCCGCAGAAGTTGTAGTGGAAGCCGAGCCTGCCGCCCTCGGCGAAGAACGACCAGCCGCCGGTGCGCCCGCCCTGCGCGACGATCGCGCCGTCGAGCGAGCCGTCGTCGGGCACCACCACCTCGGCGGTGACCGACCACGACCGGTTCTTGACGTTGATCGCGACGTTCTCGTTGAGGCGCGTCATGCCCTCGTAGAGCCGCAGGGTCTGGCCCTGCACGATCGTGGGCCGGCCGGCGAACTCGGGGTTCATGCGCTGCGCCGCCCGGTCGTCGAGGGGGATCACGTTGTAGCGCGTCGCCTCGATGAGGAAGAGCTGCTGCAGTTCGGCGAGCTTCTCGGGGTTCTGCTTCGCGAGGTTGTTCGACTGGGTCCAGTCGACGGTGGTGTCGTAGAGCTCCCAGACGTCGTCGGAGAAGTCGGGCGCGGCGCCCACGACGTCCCACGGCGTGCGGTGCCGAGTCTGCGCGGTCCAGCCGCGGTGGTAGATGCCGCGGTTGCCCATGATCTCGAAGTACTGGGTGGTGTGCCGTTCGTCGGCGGATGCGTCGTCGAACGAGTACGCCATCGAGACGCCGTGCATCGGCACCTGCGTGACGCCGTTCACGGTGTGCGGCTGCGCGAGGCCGGCGAGGTCGAGGATCGTCGGCGCGATGTCGATGACGTGGTGCCATTGGTTGCGCACCTCCCCCTGGGCCTTCACGTTCGACGGCCAGTGCAGGATCGTGCCGTTGCGGGTTCCGCCGTAGTGCGAGGCCACCTGCTTGGTCCACTGGTACGGCGTGCACATCGCGTGCGCCCATCCCACCGCGTAATGGTTGTAGGCCTCGGGTCCGCCGATCTTGTCGAGGTTCTCGGCCCAGAACTCGGGCGTCTCGTACTCGGCGCCGCCGTTGGCCGCCGTCGAGAGCATGAACGCGCCGTTGAGGCCGCCCTCGGCCGAGGCGCCGTTGTCGCCGATGATGTAGAGCACGAGCGTGTCCTCGAGGATGTCGAGGGCTTCGAGCGCGTCGATCACGCGACCGGTGTGGTGGTCGGCGTACTCGAGGAACGCCCCGTAGACCTCCATCTGGTGGGCGAGGATCCGCCGCATGGCCTCGTCGGTGTCCTCCCAGGCCGGGATGCCCTCCGAGCGCTCGGTGAGCACGGCGTCGTCGGGGATCACGCCGAGCGCCTTCTGGCGGTCGAACGTCTCCTCGCGGAGCTTGTCCCAGCCCTGGTCGTACCTGCCCTCGTGCTTGGCGATCCACTCCTTCGGCACGTGGTGCGGTGCGTGGGTCGCGCCGGGCGCGAAGTAGACGAAGAAGGGCTTGTCGGGCGTGAGCGCCTTCTGCTGGTTGATGTACCGGATCGTCTGGTCGGCGAGGTCGGGCATGAGGTGGTAGTCGGGATCCGTCGGCGGTTCGATGAACCCGACGCCGTCGATGAGGGCCGGCGTCCACTGGTTGGTCTCGCCGCCGATGAAGCCGTAGAACTTCTCGAAGCCGCTGAACGCCGGCCAGTGGTCGAACGGGCCGGTCGGACCGCTCTCCCAGACGGGCACCTCATGGCACTTGCCGAACTGGGCCGTGTTGTAGCCCGACTGCCGGAGGATCTCGGGCAGCGGCACGCAGGAGTTCGGCCTCGTCGAGCGGTAGCCGGGCGACGGGGTGGCGGTCTCGGTGATCTGGCCCATGCCCACCTGGTGGTGGTTGCGGCCGGAGAGCATCGCCGCGCGCGTCGGCGAGCAGATCGCCGTCGTGTGGAAGCGGCTGTAGCGCAGGCCGCCGCCGGCGAGGCGTTCGGCGGTGGGCATCGGCACCGGCCCGCCGAAGGCGCTCGACGCCCCGAAGCCCACGTCGTCGAGCAGCACGAGGAGCACGTTCGGCGCCTGCTTCGGCGGACGCTTCATCTCGATGGGCGGAAGCTTCTCGTCCATCTTCTTCGCGTCCATGACCATCGGCCCGGTGTAGACCTGGTCGGGAATCGGAAGGACTCCCCCTGGCAGAACGTCGCTCATCGATCGCCTTCCCCGCATGCGAACGCGCCACCCCCCGGCGGCGCTGCTCCCACCGTTTCATGCGGGTTCGCGAAAGACAAGCCGGGTCCGGCGAACGCGCAGGCAACCGAGCTGCGACGGGCGCGCGCGGCGTTCCGCGCCGATCAGCGGGCGAGCAGGGCCGTCTTCAGGCGCACCGGATCGACGCGCCAGTACGCGTGCATCGTGCCGTCGACGAGCAGCACGGGGATCTCCTCGGCGTACCGCTCGGCGAGCGCGGGGTCGTCGAGGATCGAGACCTCGACGAGCGCGACCGACGGCGACCCAGCGGCATCCGTCGCCTCGACCTCGGCCATGACGGCCTGCACCACCTCGCGAGCGTCGTCGCAGAGGTGGCATCCGGGCTTGCCGATGAGGGTGAGGCGGATGTCGCGGGGCATGCCCCCAAGCCTAGGCACCGTCGCCGGGTACAGCGAAAAGCGCCAGGCCGGGGGCCTGACGCTCTCAGCGGTGAAGCAGCGGACTACTTCTTGTTGCGACGCTGGTGGCGCGTCTTGCGAAGCAGCTTGCGGTGCTTCTTCTTCGCCATACGCTTGCGGCGCTTCTTGATGACGGAACCCATCAGAACCTCACAGAAAAGATCGAGTCGGCCGCGCGAGTCGCAGCCGCAGGCAGAAAGCCTCGGGATAGTCTAGCGGATTCGAACCGCACCCCTGATCACCGTGCGTTAGCGTCGAGGGATGCGCCACCGCGAGCCCACCATCCGAACCACCCGCGAAGAGGACTGGCAGCAGGTCCGCGAGCTCCGGCTCGAGATGCTGCGCGACACGCCCATCGCGTTCGCCGAGACGCTCGAGCACGCCGAATCGCTCGGCGAAGCGGTCTGGCGCCTGCGCGGCGCGCGCGGCACGACGCCGGGCCAGACCTCGGTCGTCGCGATCGACGGCGAGCGCTGGATCGGCCACATGGGCGGGTACATTCCGGATGCCGCATCCGGCCCCCTCCTCGTCGGGGTCTATGTGAGCCCGGCGTACCGGGGCGACTCGCGCGGCGTCTCGCGTCGGCTGCTCGAGGCCGTCGAGGAGTGGACGCTCGAGTTCGGCGACGCCCTGCGACTCGAGGTGCACGAGGCGAATCCGCGGGCCATCGCCTTCTACGAGAAGCTCGGGTTCAGCCTGACCGGGCACACCCGCGCGTACGAGCTGGAGCCGGGCGGACTCGAGCTCGAGATGATCAAACGCCTGCGCTGAGCCCGCAGCTCTGAGCCCGCGCGGCTACTTGCGCTTGTTCGGCGAGACGACCGCGCTGACCTGGTGCGCCGTCTCGGCGAACGCCTTGCCGAGACGCGAGGCGAACGCGAGCTGCTCGGCCCGGAGGTCTTCGGAGTCGATCGCCCCGGCGCCCGCGAGCGTCGCGGCGTCGGCCGCGGCATCCGACGACATGAACGGGATCAGCCAGTCTTCCAGCGTCTCGAGCGGGCCGCGGTCGAGGCGGTAGTAGCGGTGCTGGCCCTCTTCGCGCACGCTCACCAGACCCGACTCGCGCAGCACCTTGAGGTGCTTCGAGACGGTCGGCTGGCTGAGCCCGAGCGACGC
This sequence comes from Agromyces sp. PvR057, assembly GCF_040547485.1. Lineage (NCBI taxonomy): Bacteria > Bacillati > Actinomycetota > Actinomycetes > Micrococcales > Microbacteriaceae > Agromyces > Agromyces sp. PvR057. Next base: position 168,786 of record NZ_JBEPPT010000001.1, on the reverse strand, counting down.
GACGATCTCGGACACGCTGATCTCGCCGTTCGACTCGGGAGCGGTCGTCTCGCGCTCGAGCAGGACCGCAAGGATGTCGCGTCGGGTCGCATCTGCCACCACGTCGAAGATGTCCGCCATGCTGCAAGGCTAGTCATTCCGGGCGGGGAGTACCATGACTCACGCATTCCGACGACGGCACTGAGGGGGGTCGATGCGCGTTCAGCCGATGGGCCGCGGCGGTCGGTTCGACCAGCGATCATGGCTCGGACGCCTGCGCGACGCCGTCGACGGATTCGTCAAGCGCTCGCCCTCGAGGTTCGCGATCGTCATCTTCGCCGGTCTGATCCTCATCTTCACGCTCCTGTTCTCGCTCCCGGTCGCGCGCGCCGGCGAGGGCTCGGGCACCCCACTGCACGATGCCCTCTTCACCGCCGTCTCGGTGATCTGCGTGACCGGTCTCGCGACCGTCGACATGGCGACGTACTGGTCGCCCTTCGGCAACCTGCTGGTCTTCATCGGCGTCAACATCGGCGGCGTCGGGGTGCTCACGCTCGCATCCATCCTCGGCCTGGTCATCTCGCGACGCCTCGGCCTGCGCTCGAAGCTCATGGCGGCGAGCGACACGAACCCGTCGCGCATCCACGTCGGCCCGGTCTCCGAACGTCAGGCGGTGAAGCTCGGCGAGGTCGGCGGGCTGCTCGTGACCGTCGCGATCAGCGCGCTCGTCATCGAGGTGACGATCGCGATCGCGATGGTCCCCAGCATGCTCGCCGCGGGATACGACGCCTTCCACTCGGTCTGGTACAGCTTCTACTACTCGGCGATGGCCTTCACGAATACCGGGTTCAGTCCCAACCCCGGCGGCCTCGAGCCGTTCGAGCACGACTACTGGATGCAGACGCTGCTCATGGCCGGCGTGTTCCTCGGCAGCCTGGGATTCCCGGTGATCTTCGCGCTCGCGCGCTACTGGCGCGCGCCTCGGCGGTGGAGCCTGCACGTGAAGCTCACGCTCACCACGACCATGATCCTCTTCGTGCTCGGCGCCGGCATGTTCGTGCTCCTCGAGCACGCCAACCCCCGCACGTACGGGCAACTCGACGCGGGCGCGACCGTCTTCCAGTCGTTCTTCATGTCGGCCATGACGAGGTCGGGCGGGTTCGCGACCGTGAACATGCACGACCTCTACGGCTCGAGCCAACTCGTCAGCAGCATGCTCATGTTCATCGGCGGCGGCTCGGCCTCCACGGCCGGCGGCATCAAGGTGACCACCCTCGCCGTGCTGTTCCTCGCCGGAGTGGCCGAGGCGCGAGGCGCGCCCTCGATGGAGGCGTTCGGCCGCCGCATCCCTCGCGACATGCTGCGACTCTCGGTGAGCGTCGTGCTGTGGGGCGCGACGATCGTCGCGGCGGCCTCGATCATCATCCTGCAGATCACGAAGGCGCCGTTCGAGAACGTGCTCTTCGACGTCATCTCGGCGTTCGCCACGTGCGGGCTGTCGACCGGCCTCACCGCCGACCTGCCGCCATCCGGCGTCTACGTCATGGCCGCCACGATGTTCATGGGCCGCGTTGGTACAGTGACTCTCGCCGCGGCCCTCGCAGCGAGCCAGCGACGACAGTTGTTCAAGCGTCCCGAAGAGAGGCCCATCGTTGGTTGATCGCATCAAGCACGACGCCCCGGTGCTCGTGATCGGCCTCGGCCGGTTCGGCGCCGCCACCGCCGGTCAGCTCGACCGCCTCGGCCGCGAGGTGCTCGCCGTCGACGAGAGCGAAGCCCTCGTGCAGAAGTGGTCGGAGCGGGTCACGCACGCCGTCGTCGCCGACGCGAAGTCCATCGACGCCCTCCGCCAGATCGGCGCGCAGGACTTCTCGATCGCGGTCTGCGCGGTCGGCTCGTCGATCGAGGCCTCCGTGCTCATCACCGCGAACCTCGTCGACCTGAAGATCCCGCAGATCTGGTCGAAGGCGATCTCGGCATCGCACGGCAAGATCCTCGAGCGCATCGGCGCGAACCACGTCATCTACCCCGAGCGCGAGGCCGGCGAGCGCACCGCGCATCTGGTGTCGGGGCGCATGCTCGACTTCATCGAGTTCGACGACGACTTCGCGCTCGTGAAGATGTACCCGCCGAAGCCCATCCGCGGCAAGAACCTCACCGAGTCGGGCGTGCGCTCGAAGCACCGCGTGACCGTGGTCGGAGTGAAGAGCCCCGGCAAGCCGTTCACCTATGCGACCGAGCAGACGGTGGTCTCCAACCACGACCTCATCATCGTCTCGGGCACCGAGGGCGACATCGAGAAGTTCGCCGCGCTCGAGTAGGGCGGATGCCGCAGGCCGGCGTCCGCCCGGCAGCGTACGCCGTGGCGTGCCCTGGCGTGGCGTGGCGTGGCGTACGTCAGGCGACGAGCATGGCGATGATGCCGATGACCCCCGCGACGACGGCGAGCGCGAGGAACACGAGTCCGAGCAGTCGCAGTACGCGGCGCCCCGCGGGCGGCTCGTGCAGCCGCAGGTGCTCGGGCTCGCGTTCGCGGTAGAACGCGGGCTCCTCCTGCGGGTTCGCGACGTGGTGCCGCTCGTCGGCGCTGAGCCTGCGCGAGTGGAACTCCCCCTCGGCGAACCAGCGCACGATGCTGCCGCCCGCCTCGTCGACGATGACCGCGTCGGTCGGCAGCCAGCGCCCGTCGGCGATGCGGATGAGCAGCACCACCAGCAGGCATCCGAGGCCGACGGCGAGGCCGACCCAGCCGATGACCTCGGCGATCGCCCCGATCGTCTCCCACGCGCTCATGACGAGAACGCTACCGGCCCGCGAGAGTGCCACTCCGACGGATGCCGCGGACGCGCCGCAGGACGCCGGCGCCACGGCCATGAGCGGCGCATTCGGATCACCCGCCGGGGCGTTAGGGCTCCATGAGGATCGGCGCCGACGCACCTGCTCCGGTGTTGCATCAGTGGTGCAGCACCCCAGCTGCCCGCCAGCCGTGTCCGCGGCTCGCGACCTCGTGAATCTGGAGTCCTTCGTGCTCGACGTCGTCTACCTTCTCGGCATCCTCGCCGTGTTCGTACTCGTCGGCCTCATCGCCAGGGGGGTCGAGAAGCTGTGATCTTCTTCGAACTCCTCGCTGCCGCGTTGGGTGTCGCCGCTGTGGTGTACCTGGTGTACGCCCTCGTCAAACCTGAGCGGTTCTGATGGACGTCCTCTTCGCCGTCCTGCAGGCGGCCACTCTCGCCCTCATCCTCGCCCTCCTGTACCGCCCGCTCGGCGACTACATGGCGCGCCTCTACACGACCGACCGAGACTGGAGGATCGAACGCGGCCTCTATCGCCTCATCGGCGTCGACCCGCGCTCGGAGCAGTCGTGGCCGGCCTACCTGCGCGGCGTACTCGCGTTCTCGGTCGTCGGGGTGCTGTTCGTCTACGTGCTGCAGCGCGCCCAAGCCGTGCTGCCGTACTCGCTCGGGCTGCCCGCCGTGCCCGAGGGCCTGTCGTTCAACACCGCGGCCTCCTTCGTCTCGAACACCAACTGGCAGTCGTACTCCCCTGAGCTCACCATGGGGTACACCGTGCAGCTTGCCGGCCTCGCGGTGCAGAACTTCGTCTCGGCGGCCGTCGGCATCGCCGTGGCCGTGGCGCTCGTGCGTGGATTCGCCCGTCGCAACTCGGGCACGATCGGCAACTTCTGGGTCGACCTGTTCCGAGGCTCGCTCCGCCTGCTGCTCCCGCTCTCGATCATCGGGGCGATCGTGCTCATCATCGGCGGCGTCGTGCAGAACTTCAACGGCTTCACCGAGATCACGACCCTCGCCGGCAACACGCAGAATCTGCCGGGCGGCCCGGTCGCATCGCAGGAGGTCATCAAGGAACTCGGCACGAATGGCGGCGGCTTCTTCAACGTGAACTCGGCCCACCCATTCGAGAACCCCAGTGCGTGGACGAGCCTGTTCCAGAACGTGCTCATGCTCGCGATCCCGTTCGCCCTGCCCCGCACGTTCGGCAAGATGGTCGGCTCCAACAAGCAGGGCTACGCGATCCTCGCGGTCATGGCGACGCTCTACGTCATCTCCCTCGTCGCGCTCAGTGCGCTCGAGGCCGGCGGCAACGGCACGGCACCCGAGCTCGCCGGTGGCGCGCTCGAGGGCAAGGAGGCGCGCTTCGGCATCTTCGGTTCGGCGCTCTTCGGCACGACGTCGACGCTCACGTCGACCGGCGCCGTGAACTCGATGCACGACTCGTTCACCGCCCTCGGCGGCATGATGCCGATGCTGAACATGATGCTCGGCGAGGTCGCCCCCGGCGGCGTCGGTTCGGGCCTCTACGGCATGCTCGTGCTCGCGGTCATCGCCGTGTTCATCGCGGGACTCCTGGTCGGCCGCACGCCCGAGTACCTCGGCAAGAAGATCGGGCCGCGCGAGATCAAGCTGGCGAGCCTCTACATCCTCGTCACGCCGACGCTCGTGCTCGTGGGCACCGCCCTCAGCTTCGCGATCCCTGGCATCCGAGAGGACGTCGAGTCGGTCTCGATCTGGAACCCCGGCATCCACGGCATGAGCGAGGTGCTCTACGCGTTCACCAGCGCGTCGAACAACAACGGTTCGGCGTTCGCCGGTCTCACGGCGAACACGCCGTGGCTCAACACGGCGCTCGGCGTCGCGATGCTGCTCGGCCGGTTCGTGCCGATCGTGCTCGTCCTGGCGCTCGCGGGCTCCCTCGCCGCGCAGGACAAGGTGCCCGCCACCGCAGGGACGCTGCCGACATATCGGCCGCAGTTCGTCGGCCTCCTCGTGGGCGTCACGGTCATCGTGACCGCGCTCACCTATTTCCCCGTTCTCACGCTGGGTCCCCTGGCTGAAGGGCTGAACTGACATGTCCACCATCTCCACCGCATCGGCCCCCGAACCCGTGGCAGAGCACGCGCCCCGACCGACGGGCTCCCCCTCGAAGCGGCCGGCCGGCGCCTTCGGGCCGGCGCAGGTCGCGCAGGCCCTGCCCGGCGCCTTCCGCAAGCTCGATCCGCGGCTGATGTGGCGCAACCCCGTCATGTTCCTCGTCGAGGTCGGCGCCGCGCTCACGACCGTGCTCGCGATCGCCGAGCCGTTCCTGGGCGGCCCGGAGTCGTCGGGCGGCACGGCCGTGCCGCTCTCCTTCACCTGGGCGATCGCCGTCTGGCTCTGGCTCACCGTGCTCTTCGCGAACCTCGCGGAGTCGGTGGCCGAGGGCCGCGGCAAGGCCCAGGCCGACACCCTGCGGCAGACCCGAACCTCGACCGTCGCAAGGCGCGTCACGGCCTACGACGAGGTCGCGGATGCCGCGGCCGAGCGATCCGCGGTCGCCGAGATCTCCTCGGGCGACCTGCGACTCGGCGACGTCGTCGTCGTGACGGCGGGCGAATCGATCCCGGGCGACGGCGACATCATCCACGGCATCGCGTCAGTCGACGAGTCGGCGATCACCGGTGAATCGGCCCCGGTCGTGCGGGAGTCGGGCGGCGACCGCTCGGCCGTCACGGGCGGCACCCGCGTGCTCTCCGACCGCATCGTCGTGCGCATCACCTCGAAGCCGGGCGAGACCTTCGTCGACCGCATGATCGCGCTCGTCGAGGGCGCCTCGCGCCAGAAGACGCCGAACGAGATCGCGCTGAACATCCTGCTCGCGAGCCTCTCGATCGTCTTCGTGATCGTCACCCTCACGCTGAACCCGATCGCCTCGTACGCAGCGACGCCGGTCTCGATCCCGGTGCTCATCGCGCTCCTCGTCTGCCTCATTCCGACGACGATCGGTGCGTTGCTCTCGGCGATCGGCATCGCGGGCATGGACCGCCTCGTGCAGCGCAACGTGCTCGCGATGTCTGGCCGCGCCGTCGAGGCGGCGGGCGACGTCACGACGCTGCTCCTCGACAAGACGGGCACCATCACGTACGGCAACCGTCGTGCGAGCGAGTTCGTGCCGATGCCCGGCGTCGACCCCACGGAACTCGAGCGTGCCGCGGCGCTGTCGTCGCTCGCGGACCCCACTCCCGAGGGATCGTCGATCGTCGACCTGGCGGCGGCACGCGACATCCGTTTCGACACTGCCCCCGCCGGCGAGGTCGTGCCGTTCACGGCGCAGACCCGCATGTCGGGCCTGGACCTGCCCGACGGCTCGAGCATCCGCAAGGGCGCCGGCTCGGCGGTCATCGCCTGGGTCGAGGCATCCGGTCGCATCGCGTCGAGCACCCGCGACGAGCTCGAGCAGCGCGTCGAGGCGATCTCGAACAGCGGCGGCACCCCCCTCGTGGTCGCGGCGAAGGACGCCGACGGCGCGGCGCGCCTGCTCGGCGTCGTCCACCTGAAGGACGTCGTGAAGGACGGCCTCACCGAGCGCTTCGCCGAGCTCAGGGCCATGGGCATCCGAACCGTCATGATCACGGGCGACAACCCGCTCACCGCGAAGGCCATCGCGGCCGAGGCGGGCGTCGACGACTACCTCGCCGAGGCCACGCCCGAGGACAAGATGGCGCTCATCAAGCGCGAGCAGGCGGGCGGCAACCTCGTCGCCATGACCGGCGACGGCACGAACGACGCCCCGGCACTCGCGCAGGCCGACGTCGGCGTCGCGATGAACACGGGCACGTCGGCCGCGAAGGAGGCCGGCAACATGGTCGACCTCGACAGCGACCCGACGAAGCTCATCGAGATCGTGCGCATCGGCAAGCAGCTGCTCATCACGCGCGGCGCGCTCACGACGTTCTCGATCGCGAACGATGTCGCGAAGTACTTCGCGATCATCCCCGCGATGTTCGCGGGCGTCTTCCCGGGCCTCGAGGTGCTGAACGTCATGCAGCTCCACTCCCCCGCCTCGGCGATCCTGTCGGCGATCATCTTCAACGCGATCATCATCGTGATCCTGATCCCGCTGGCACTCCGCGGCGTGAAGTACACGGCGGGTGGCGCGTCAGCGATCCTCAGCCGCAACCTGCTCGTCTACGGCCTCGGCGGCATCATCGCCCCCTTCATCGGCATCAAGCTGATCGACCTGGTCATCAGCCTCATCCCCGGGTTCTAGGCCCGGGCGCGAAAGGAAACGACACCATGAGCTCCACTCGCACGACGGTCCGCACCCACTGGGTGGCGGTCCGCGCGATGCTCGTCTTCACCGCGGTGCTCGGCATCGCCTACACGCTCGTCGTCACCGGCATCGGACAGCTCGTGCTGCCGGCTCAGGCGAACGGCTCCGTCGTCCGCGAGGGCGACGAGGTCGTGGGCTCCGCGCTCATCGGCCAGTCGTTCGCGGATGCCGACGGCAACCCGCTTCCGGAGTGGTTCCAGCCCCGCCCGTCGGCCGCCGGTGACGGATATGACGGCGGCGCTTCGAGCGGCAGCAACTGGGGCCCTGAGAACGCCGACCTCATCGCCGCGATCGAGGAACGCAAGGCCCAGGTCGCCGAGTTCGACGGCGTCTCAGAGACGGATGTCCCTGCCGACGCGGTCACGGCCTCGGCGTCGGGTCTCGACCCGCACATCAGCCCCGAGTACGCCCTGCTGCAGGTTGCACGGGTCGCCGGCGAGCGCGGGCTCCCCGAATCAGAGGTGCGCGAACTCGTGGAGTCTAGGATTCAGGCACGGGATCTCGGGTACCTGGGCGAACCCACCGTCAACGTGCTGCAGCTGAACCTCGCCCTCGCCGAGCTGGAGGGGTAGCCACGATGCGGAGGGGGCGGCTTCGGGTCCTGCTCGGCGCCGCCCCCGGCGTCGGCAAGACCTACTCGATGCTCGAGGAGGGCCGGCGGCTGCGGGGCGAAGGCCACGACGTCGTCGTCGCCTTCGTCGAGACGCACGGCCGCAAGGCCACGGCGTCGATGGTGAGCGGCCTCGAGGTGCTGCCGCGTACCACCGTCGAGCATCGCGGCATGGGCCTCGACGAGATGGACCTCGATGCGGTGCTCGCGCGACGGCCCGAGATCGCCCTCGTCGACGAGCTCGCGCACACCAATGCGCCGGGCTCGCGGCACGCGAAGCGCTGGCAGGACGTCGACGAGCTGCTCGAAGCCGGCATCGACGTGATCTCGACGGTGAACGCCCAGCACATCGAGTCGCTCGGCGACGTCGTGCAACAGATCACCGGGGTCGCCCAGCGCGAGACCATCCCCGACGCCGTGCTGCGCGCGGCCGACCAGATCGAGGTCGTCGACCTCGCACCACAGGCCCTGCGCGATCGGCTCGCGGGCGGGCTCGTCTACCCGGCCGAGCGCATCGACGCGGCCCTGTCGAACTACTTCCGGCTCGGAAACCTCACCGCACTTCGCGAGCTCGCCCTGCTCTGGCTCGCCGACGAGGTCGACTCGGCGCTCAAGGCCTACCGGGTCGAGCACGGCATCGACCGCAAGTGGGAGGCGCGCGAACGCGTCGTCGTCACGCTCACGGGCGGGCCAGAGGGCGAGACGCTCCTCCGCCGCGGGGCGCGCATCGCCTCGCGTTCCTCGGGCGGGGAACTCATCGCGGTGCACGTCACGAACCCCGACGGCATGCGCGCACGGCATCCGGGCGCCCTCGACCGCCAGCGCACGCTCGTCGAGCAGCTCGGCGGCACCTTCCACCAGGTCGTCGGCGAAGACGTGCCGCGCGCCCTCGTGGACTTCGCACGCGCGGCGAACGCCACCCAGCTCGTCATCGGCGTCAGCCGCCGGTCGCGGCTCGCAGCGGCGTTCACGGGCCCGGGCATCGGTGCGACCGTCATCCGCGAGTCGGGCGACATCGACGTGCACATCGTGACGCACGCCGCCGCGGGATCCGGGTTCTCCCTCCCGAAGCTCGGCGGGGCGCTCAGCCGTCGTCGGCTCGTCGTCGGCTTCGCCGTGGCGCTCGTCGTCGGACCGCTGCTCAGCTGGCTCCTCGTCACGTTCCACACCGAGGCGTCGATCACGAGCGACGTGCTGGCCTACCAGCTGCTCGTCATCGTCGTCGCCCTCATCGGCGGCATCTGGCCCGGGCTCTTCGCAGCCGTGCTCTCGGGCCTCACGCTCAACTTCCTGTTCGTGCAGCCGACGTACACGCTCACGATCAGCGACCCGAGGCAGCTGCTCGCCCTCGTGTTCTACGTCGCCAACGCCCTGCTCGTGAGCTACGTCGTCGACCAGGCTGCGCGGCGCACCCGGATCGCCAGCCGCGCGGCGGCCGAGTCGCAGCTGCTCGCGACCCTCGCCGGCAGCGTGCTCCGCGGCGAGGACGCCCTGCAGGCGATGGTGACCCGCACCCGCGAGGCCTTCGGCCTCACCGGCGTGCGCCTCGTCGTCGACGGCGAGGTCCGCGTCGCCGACGGCGAGCCGACCCGCAACGACCGCGTCACCGAGATCCCGATCGGCTCCCGCGGCGTGCTCGAACTGCACGGGCAGGACCTCGAGGCATCCGAACGCCGCCTGCTGCAGGTCATCGCCACCCAGATGGATGCCGCGATCGAACACGGTGCGCTCGCGACCGCCGCCTCGGCGGCCGACGCCCTCGCCGAGACCGACCGCGTGCGCTCGGCCCTGCTCGCCGCGGTCGGCCACGACCTGCGGCGCCCCCTCACCTCGGCGTCGGCCGCCGTCAGCGCGCTGCGATCCCATGAGGTCGAGCTGCCGGCCGCCGAACGCGACGAGCTGCTCGCGACCGCCGCCGAGAGCCTCGACGCCCTCGCCGAGCTCGTCACCAACCTGCTCGACGTCAGCCGGGTGCAGGCCGGGGCGCTCGCCGTCACCCTCGCGCCGACCGAGGTCGCCGACGTCGTGCTGCCCGCCCTCGACGAGCTCGCGCTCGGGCCCGGCGACGTCGAACTCGACCTCGCCGACGATCTCGCCCCGGTGCTCGCCGACGGCGTGCTGCTGCAGCGCGTGGTCGTCAACCTGCTCGCGAACGCCGTGCGCCACAGTCCAGGCGACGAGCGCGTGCGCCTCGCCGCGAGCTCGTTCCAGGGCCGGACGGAGGTGCGCGTGGTCGACCGCGGCCCGGGGATCCCCGTCGAGCGCCGCGACGAGGTGTTCACGCCCTTCCAGCGCCTCGGCGACACCGACAACGACACCGGCCTCGGGCTCGGCCTCGCGCTCTCGAAGGGCTTCATCGAGGGCATGGACGGCACGCTGGAGGTCGAGGACACCCCCGGCGGCGGCCTGACCATGGTCGTCACCCTGCCCTCCGCCACGACCCCGCCGACGACGACCGAGGAGCTGCGATGAGGATCCTCCTCGCCGACGACGACGACCAGCTGCAGCGGGCGCTGCGCATCACGCTCGCGGCCAGGGGCTACGAGATCGTCGCCGCCCATGACGGCGCCGAGGCGATCGACCTCGCCGCGAACGCGCACCCCGACCTGATCCTCCTCGACCTCGGCATGCCGAAGGTCGACGGCATCGACGTGATCCGGGCGGTGCGCGCGTGGTCGAAGGTGCCGATCCTCGTGCTCTCGGGGCGCACCGACTCCGCCGAGAAGGTCGAGGCGCTCGACGCGGGCGCCGACGACTACGTCACGAAGCCGTTCGCCATGGACGAGCTCCTCGCCCGCATCCGTGCCAGGGCGAGGTCGACCACCGGTGAGGCGGATGCCGCGGCCCACGCGATCGGCTCGCTCAGGGTCGACCTCGCCGCGAAGACGATCAGGTCGACGGATGCCTCGGGGCGCGAGACCTCCATTCGCCTGACGCCGACCGAGTGGCGCCTGCTCGAGCTGTTCCTCAAGAACCCCGGAAAGCTGCTCACCCGGCAGATGCTGCTGAGCGAGGTGTGGGGTCCGTTCCACGCCAACGACGCCGGGTACCTGCGTCTCTACGTCGCCCAGCTGCGCCGCAAGCTCGAGCCGACGCCCTCGGAGCCGAGGTTCTTCCTCACCGAGCCGGGCATGGGGTACCGCTTCGAGCCGGGGGCCGCTCCGCCGGTCGAGTAGCGACGAAGGCGCGTATCGAGACCCCCGCTCCGCGGAGCCCGACCATCACTCCTCTGCAGGCCGCAGCCCCGCCAGCCGCGCAAGCCACGCGGCGGCGGTCGCCCCGTCGAATGGAGGTTCGCGTCGCTGCACGGCCGCCAGCACCGCATCGGCGTCGGCCCGCACCCGCGCCACCAGCTCCGGCGGGTAGCCGAACTCGAGCGCATGCTCGGCGAACTCGTCCTCGTCGTCGATGAACGCCGGCGCTCCGGCGCGCTCGACGACGTCGAGATCCAGGTCGACGTACGAGACCGTCGAGCCCGCGGCATCCGCTCGCCATTCGGGAGCGGTCGCGAGGTCGACGTAGGTGCCGAGCCCGCGCGGATGGCCGGCGTTGAACGCGGCCGCCCAGCCGGCGCGCGGGAAGAGCGATACGGAGTCCCACGTCGCCGTGAACCCGTGCCCGGGGCGCGCGAACGCGGTGCCGGCCGGGAACCCGACCCAGTCGCCGTGCGCGTCGGCGCCGAGCCAGACGCCGTCGAACGCCCAGTGGGGCCGCTCGAGCCACTTCGTCGCGCGCACGCGCACGGGTTCGCCCGGCACGCGATGAGGTGCTGAGGCGATGGGTCGGTCGTCGGCGTCGCTCACCCGACCACCGTATCCGCGCCTACGCTGGAACCCGTGGACTGCTCCTACTTCGACGCCGGGCGCTGCCGATCGTGCTCGCTCATGGGACAGCCCTACCCGTCGCAGCTCGCCGGCAAGCAGCGGCATGCGGAGGAACTGCTCGCCGCCCACGACGGCCTCGACTGGCTGGCCCCGATCGCCAGTCGCGAAGGCGGCTACCGCAACAAGGCGAAGATGGTGATCGGCGGCACGACGGCGGCGCCCACCATCGGCATCCTCGACGCCGACGGCCACGGCATCGACCTCGAGGCCTGCGGCATCTGCTCCCCCGGCCACCGGGCGGCGTTCCCCGTGATCGCCGCGTTCATCACGCGAGCCGGGCTCACGCCCTACGACGTGCCGAGCCGCACGGGCGAGCTCAAGCACCTGATCCTCACCGAGTCGCCAGACGGCGAGCTCATGATCCGCTTCGTCGTGCGCTCGACCGAGCCGGTCGGCCGCATCCGCAAGCACCTGCCGTGGCTCCTCGACGAGCTGCCGAACGCCCGCGTCGTCACGGCGAACGTGCTGCCCGAGCACAAGGCGGTGCTCGAGGGCGAGCACGAGATCGTGTTCACCGAGGCCTCGACGCTGCCGATGCGCCTCGGCGACGTGACGATGCACCTGCGCCCCCAGAGCTTCTTCCAGACGAACACCGAGATCGCCGAGGCGCTCTACGTCGAAGCGCGCGACTGGGTGCGCGCGCTCGCGCCCGACTCGGCATGGGACCTCTACTCCGGCGTGGGCGGCTTCGCGCTGCACATCGCGGATGCCGCGGCATCCGTCACGGGCATCGAGACCAGCGTCGAGGCCGTCGCGAGCGCCGAGCTCAGTCGAACGGATGCCGCGCTCTCACGGGTGCGGTTCGAGTCCGGTGATGCCACGGCGTTCGCCCTCGGCGCCGAGGCGGCCCCCGACCTCGTGATCGTGAACCCGCCGCGCCGCGGCATCGGTCGCGAGCTCAGCGGATGGCTCGAGGCGTCCGACGTGCGCCACGTGCTCTACTCGAGCTGCAACGCCGCGTCGCTGGCCCGAGACCTCGAGGCGATGCCGTCGCTGCGGCCGGTGCGCGGGCGGGTGTTCGACATGTTCCCGCAGACGACGCATTTCGAGGTGATGGTGCTGCTCGAGCGCGCCGCGGCGGTCGCGTAGCGGCGTCTGCAGGATGCCGCGTCGGTCGAGGAGCGTCGCAGGAGCGTCTCGAGCCCCCGCCGATTCCACGACCTCAGTGCACGGCCCCCGCCCGCCCCAGGCAGAACCGGCGCACGGGCTCGGTCGGCACGACCTCCGCGAGCCGTGCGTACTCCACGGCCGCCTGCTCGCGGTGCCCGGTGCGCCAGGCGAGGTCCGCGAGCGCGAGGCTCGCGTCGAGTGCCGCATACGGCGCCGAGCCGTCGGCGAGCGCCTGCAGGTCGACCCGGATGCCGCGCAGGGCCGCGGTGCGCTCGCCGGACTCCGGTGCGAGCAGGCTGCGGTGCAGTTCGGCGGCGAGGCGTCCGGCCGTGACCGACGGCGAGCCCCAGACGCGTTCGAGCGCGCGGTAGAAGGCGACGACCCGGTTCCAGTCGGTCTCGGCGAAGCTCGGTGCCGAGGTGTGCAGGCCGGCGATCGCGGCCTCGAGCACGAAGCGCCCGTCACCGCGGTCGGCCGCCGCCGCGGCGTCGTCGAGGCCGGCCTCGACCAGCCGCCGGTCCCAGCGGCTCCGGTCGACCTCGTCGAGGGGCAGCGCGGCGCCCTCCGAGTCGAGGCGGCCCGGTCGCCGCGCGAGCCCGAGCCGCACGACGGCGCGGAGTCCGCGCACCTCGGCGTCGTCGGGGTACTCGGCGACGAGCGCGTCGGCGATCGAGAGCGCCTGGCGGCCGAGGTCGTCGAGCGGGCTCTGCGGGTCGAGCACGTCGCGGTGCGCGACCGTGAACATGCCGGCCACGCTCGCGAGGACCACGGGCAGGCGCACGCGGCGCTCGGGCGCCTCCGGCACGTGGAAGCGCCCGCTGGCTTCGGCGAGCGCGCGCTTCGCCCTGGTCAGTCGCGCGGCGGCGGCGGACGGCTGGATGCCGAGATGCGCCGCGATGCGCGGCACGTCGAGCCCGCACACCACGCGCAGCGCGAGCACGAGCCGCGCCTGCTCGGTGAGCGCGGGGTCGCATGCCACGAACAGCAGCGCGACCCGGTCGTCGAGGGCGTCCGCGACGGGCAGGTCGCGAGCGGATGTCTCGGGCGAGGCGTCCGGGTCGGCGAGGTCCTGCCGCAGCGCGCCCGCGAGGTCGCCGGCCAGCCTCTGCACGTGCCGCTGCTCGACGGCGGCTCGCCGGCGGTCGTCGATCCACGCCCGCTTGCCGACCGCCGTGCACCAGGCGGCGAGCGACCCCAGCGGCCGCCCGCCGTCGCCGGCCTGGGCGACGGCTCGTGCGATCGCCTCGGCCGCGTACTCCTGCGCGTCGTCGAGGCTGCCCGTGTAGGCGGCCAGCGCGCGCACGATCCGCGGCCAGGCGTCGACGAAGTCCTCGCCCAGGTCGGCGATCGGGTCGGTCACGAGATCGGGAACACCTTGCGCCACTCGATGTGGCCGCCGGTCGGCACGAGTGCGGCGATGCGACGGGCGAGCGCCTCGTCGTCGGTCTCGACCATGTAGTACCCGGACACGACCTCGCTCGTGTCGGGGTACGGCCCGTCGGAGTAGACCGCGTCCGTCTCGACGCGGTCGCCCGCGCCGGGCGTCACGCGGCCGCCGTGCCGTGCGTTCTGCAGGGCGGAGGCCCCGACGATGCGGGCACCGAGGCGCTCGACGGCCTCCTGGAACACGCGGTGCTCCGCGAAGTTGTTGTGGGGCTCTCCGCCGGGCACTCCCGTGCCGCCGCCGAGGAACGCATCGGAGTCCCAGTCGGGCTCGTGGATCAGGTACAGGTACGTGTCGGTCATGATCGCTCCTTGGTCTTCGCCAGTGACGTTCGTGACGAGGTCCGTCACACCATGGTGACGAGAAGACCGCCCGGAAATCGACATCCGAGCCGAAATGATCCGATCCGTGCGATCAGCGGGCCCTGCGCAGGCTCGACGTCAACCGCTCGAGCTCGTCGATGCGCGACGCCCGGTTCCGCGGCGCGCCGGGCACGCCGGGCCGCTGCTGGTCGGGTCGTGGGCCGTCGAGCGGCCGGTATGCGACGGCCTGCTCGTCGAGCCATGCGAGGTACGCGGGCAGGCGCTGCTCGAACGACGCCCAGTCGAGCGGCCCGCCGTTCCACGCGACCTCGGCGAACGCCCCGAGCCGCGGGAACACGGCGTAATCGAGCCGGTCGCGGCTGTCGAGGTGCTCGGTCCAGACGTTCGCCTGCACGCCGACGACGCGCTCGCGGAGCGTGGACGGCGCATCGGACGGCACCGGGTCGAAGGTCGCGACATCGGCGAGCGAGAGCACGGTGCCGACCGGGATCGGCTCGTCGGCGGCATCCGACTGCCGGTAGTCGAGGTAGGTCCAGAGATCGGGGCAGAGCACCACGTCGTGGCCGAGGCGCGCGCCGAGCTCGGCGCCGACGGGCCCGCGCCACGACGCGACGACGGCGTCGGCCGGAAGGGCGGATGCCGCGGCATCCGCACCCTCGAGCATCTCGTCCCAGCCGATGACGCGTCGTCCGCGCGAGGCGAGGTGCCCGGCGACCTGCGCGAGGAACCACGCCTGCAGCTCCTCCTCGGTGGCGAGTCCGCGCTCGGCCATGAGCTGCTGCGTGCGCGCATCGGCGGCCCAGCGATCCTTGCGCACCTCGTCGCCGCCGAACCCGACCACGTCGGAGTCGAAGACGTCGCAGAGCTCGTCGAAGACCGCGCAGACGAACGCGAGCGTCGCGCCCTCGACGTTCAGCACCTCGTCGTTGATGCCGTAGCGCGTCCACGGCTCGGCGTTGCGCGCCCGCACGGCCTCGACGTCGCCGACGCCGAACTCGGGGTACGCCGCGAGGATCGCCTTGGCATGGCCCGGCACGTCGACCTCCGGCACCACGCGGATGCCGCGGGCGGCCGCGTGGGCGACGAGCTCGCGCAGCTCGGCCTGCGTGTACGAGCCCTCGTGCGGCACGCCGTCGAGCGTCGACTCCGGCCCGTGCCCGAGCTGCGACTCCGATCGCCGACCGCCGACCGCGGTGAGCTGCGGATACGCCGGCACCTCGAAGCGCCAGCCCTGATCGTCGGTGAGGTGCAGCTGCAGCACGTTGAGCCCGTGCGCGGCGAGGAGGTCGACGAAGCGCAGCAGGTCGGGCAGGGGCCGGAAGTGCCGGGCCACGTCGAGCATCACGCCGCGCCAGGCGAACCGCGGCTCGCCGTCGAGGTCGAGCGGCGCGGGCGGCACCTCCGATGCGGCGGACGCCACCGATTCGGGCTCGCTCACGCCCCCGCCGCCAGCTCTCGGGCCCGGGCGAGCGCGGCATCCGTCGCCTCGTCGAAGAGCCGTTCGAGGCCGGCGCCCTCGAGCACGGCGACGGCCCGCTCGGTCGTGCCCTTGGGGCTGGTGACGCGCCGGCGCAGCTCGGTCGGGTCGACGTCGGATGCCGCGAGCAGCTCGCTCGCACCGCGGAAGGTGCCCTGCACCATGAGCGCGGCCTGCTCGGGCGTGAAGCCCTTGCCGACGGCGGCGGCGGTGAGCTGCTCGATGAGGTAGAAGACGTAGGCGGGGCCGGAGCCCGAGATCGTCGAGAGCGCGTCGATCTGCTCCTCGGGGACCACGATCACGTCGCCGACGGTCTCGAAGAGCGCCACGGCGAGCGCGAGGTCCTCGTCGCTCGAGCGCGTGCCCGCGGCGACGCCGGTGACCGCACGGCCGACGAGGGCGGGCGTGTTCGGCATCGAGCGGATCACGGCGACCGACGACGGCAGCAGCGACTCGAAGGTGGCCACCGTGACGCCCGCGGCGACCGAGACGACGACCGCGTCGGGCTCGAGCGCGTCCGCGACCTCGCGCAGCAGGTCGGGCACCATCGCTGGCTTCACGGCGACGACCACGATCTTCGCGCCGGCGACGGCCGTGCGGTTGGCCGCGGCATCCGTCTCGGTGGCGTACGCCGTGACCCCGTCGAGCGACGACAGCTCGTCCGCGTTGGCCGCCGAGCGATTCGTGGCTCGGATGCCGCCCTCGACCTCGACGCCCGGCTGCAGCAGGCCGTGCAGCACGGCCTTGGCCATGGATCCGGCGCCGAGGAAGGCGATCGTGGGCAGCGTCACTGGGGCTCGGTCCGACATGCGTCCATCCTAGGATTGGCGCATGAGCACATCGGGCGGCAGCAAGGCGATCGTCGCGGCACTCCTCGCGAATCTGGGCATCGCCATCACGAAGTTCATCGCGTGGTTCTTCTCGGGTTCGGCGTCGATGCTCGCCGAGGGCATCCACTCCCTCGCCGACTCGGGCAACCAGCTCCTGCTGATGCTCGGCGGCCGCCAGGCGAAGAAGGCCGCCGACAAGGAGCACCCGTTCGGCTACGGCCGCGAGCGCTACGTCTACGCCTTCGTCGTGTCGATCATCCTGTTCTCCGTCGGCGGCGTGTTCTCGATCTACGAGGGCATCGAGAAGCTGACCCACCCGCACGAGCTCACGAACGCCTGGCTGCCGCTGCTCGTGCTGGCCGTCGCCATCGTGCTCGAGTCGTTCTCGCTGCGCACCGCCGTCAAGGAGTCCAACCCACTGCGCGGCCGCATGAGCTGGGTGCAGTTCGTGCGCCGGGCGAAGGCCCCCGAGCTGCCCGTGGTCCTGCTCGAGGACGTCGCGGCCCTCACCGGCCTGGTCTTCGCGCTCCTCGGCGTCGGCCTCACCGTGCTCACGGGCGATCCGACGTGGGACGCCGTGGGCACCCTGGCGATCGGCGCGCTGCTCGTGCTCGTCGCGGTCATCCTCGGCATCGAGACGAAGAGCCTGCTCGTCGGCGAGGGCGCGACCGAAGACGACGTCGCGAAGATCGAGCAGGCGATCAACGCCGGCCCTGAGATCGAGCGCATCATCCACATGAAGACCCTCTACCTCGGCCCCGACGAGCTGCTCGTCGCCGCCAAGCTCGGCTTCGGCTCGGACCAGCCCCTGCTCGAGGTCGCGGCGGCCACGAACGTCATCGAGCAGCGCATCCGCACGGCCGTCCCGTCGGCGCGGGTCATCTACATCGAGCCCGACGTCTACGTCGACCCGAACCTCGTCGCCCCGCCCACCGACGCCATCGTCATCAAGGGCCTCGAATGACGGATGCCGCGGCGCACGTCCGCCGCACGGCCCTCGTCCTCCGCCACGACTCCACCATCGGCCTCGGCAACCTCGGGCCCACGCTCGAGGCGCACGGCTACGACGTCGTCACGATCGACGCCCCCGTGACGGATGTCGCCGCGCTCGACCCGTTGGCCGCCGACCTCGTCGTCGTGCTCGGCGGCGAAGAGGGCGCCTACGAGACCGACCGCTACCCCTACCTCGCCGACGAGCTGCGGCTGCTGCGTACGCGCATCGACGCCGAGGCCCCGGTCTTCGGGGTGTGCCTCGGCGCTCAGCTGCTCGCGGCGGCGCTCGGCGCCCGCGTGTACCGCGGCGAGCGCAAGGAGGTCGGCTGGCTCGAGGTGACCCCGACGGCCGCGGGCGAGCGCTCCCCCGTCCGGCACTTCGCCGGCGTGCCGGCCGTGCAGTGGCACGGCGACACGTTCGACCTGCCAGAGGGCGTCGAGCGGCTCGCCTCCAGCGACCAGTACGCGAACCAGGCGTTCCGCCGGGGCGAGTGGCTGCTCGCGGTGCAGTTCCACCCCGAGGTCACGGCCCGCATCCACGAGGACTGGCTCACGGCTTGGGGCGACGAGCTGCCCGCGTACGGGCTCACCAGCGCACAGCTGCGTGCGGAGCGCGCGCACCTCGGACCTCGCGCGGAGGCGGCATCCGCAGCCCTGCTCGGCGACTACCTCGACGGCATCGAGTCGCGCGCCGAGGCCGCCGCCTGACCCGCGCGCACTCATCCACGCAAGGCATCGCACGCAATTCAGGCGAACGACGCCGGATCAGGATGGAATCGCGTGATCCGTCCTGAGCCGGCGACCTTCGCCTGATCAGACGTTCGCCTGATCCGGCACGTCCCTCCGGATCAGGCGCCGCCGACCGGCTCAGAAGTGCGTGCCGCCGTCGATGCGCACCTCGGTGCCGGTGACGAAGGCGCCGTCCTCGCTCGCGAGCATCGCGACGACGCCGGCGACGGCCTCGGGTCCGGCGAACCCCTGCGTGATGGCGGGCGCGAGCTTCATGAAGAGGCCGAAGTCGGCGTCGGCGGGGAGCCCGGGGCCCTGGCTCTGCTTGCTCTCGCCGGATCCGTCGGTCATGCCCGACGAGATCGACCCGGGCTGCACCGAGTTGAAGCGGATGCCCTGCTTCGCGTACTCGGCCGCGAGCGCGTGGGTCATGGACTGCACGCCGCCCTTGCTGGCCGCGTATGCCGACATGTACGGGTGCGCGAACGCCGCCGACGTGGAGCTGAAGTTCACGACGGCCGAGCCGTTGCCCTCGAGCAGCGCGGGGATCGACTCGCGGATCATGAGGAACGTGCCGACGAGGTTCACGTCGATGACCTGGCGGAACTGCTCGAGCGTCGTCTCGTGGGTGTGCGAGGAGCGCAGGATGCCGGCGGCGTTCACGAGCACGTCGAGTCCGCCGAGCGCGGCGACGGCTGCGGCCACGCCCTCGCGAACGGATGCCTCGTCGGAGATGTTCACGACGACGGTGGTGAGGCGCGTGCCGTGCTCGCCGGCCTTCGCGACGGTGTCGGCGAGACCGGCCTCGCTCACGTCGGCGGCGACGACGGTGCCGCCCTCGGCGAGGATGCGGAGGACGGTGGCCTGGCCGATGCCGGACCCTCCTCCGGTGACGAGTGCGCGGCGACCTTCGTAGCGGTTCATTGCTGGCGACCTTTCGAGTCGGGTGACGTTTTCATACACGCTACGCCTGCATGGCACGTTGTGTCACTTAGGCGCGATACGCCACGAGCGAACCCCGATCGCGTACGCTTCGAGGGTGGACGAGAAACCCCCGACGCTGACCGAGCGCCGCAAGGCCGCGACGCAGCTCGAGCTCGCCCACGCAGCCGCCCGCCTGTTCACCGACCGAGGGCCCGACGCCACCACGGCAGAGGAGATCGCGGCGGCCGGCGGCGTCGCCCTCCGCACGTTCTACCGGTACTTCCGCACGAAGGAGGACGCGGTCGCCCCGCTGCTCACCGTCGGCGCCGACCGGTGGCGAGCCCTGCTCGCGGCATCCGACCGCTCGCTCGACCCGCTGACCGCGATCGAGCACGCGATCGTCGAGGCCCTCTCGCCGACGGACGACGAGATCGACGGTGCGCACTGGATGCGCGGTCTCCTCCGCGCGGGTGCCGACGACCCCGCGCTCATGACCGTCTGGTACCGCGTGAACCGCGAGTCCGAGGCGAAGCTCCACGGCGTGATCGCCGAACTGTCCGAACCCGCGATCGACGCGGTCACCACGCGGCTGGTCGCCGCCGCGGCGACCGACGCGATCCGCGTCGCGTTCGAGACCTGGGCCGAGACGGATGCCCCTCCGCACGGCCCCGATGGCCCCGCAGCGCTCGCGGCACGGAACTTCAGGCGCCTCTCGGCCGGCCTCAGGGACGCCTGACCGGATCCCCGAAGAAGTCGAGCAGCACCTTCGCCGCGGCATCCGCCTCGATGCCGGCGTAGACCTCGACGCGATGGTTGAGGCGCCGGTCGCGCAGCACGTCGTAGAGCGAGCCGGCCGCCCCCGCCTTGTCGTCCCAGGCGCCGAAGACCACCGTGGGCACCCGCGCGGCGAGGATCGCGCCGGCGCACATCACGCACGGCTCGAGCGTGACGACGAGCGTGCAGCCCTCGAGCCTCCATTCGCCGTGAGCGGCCGCCGCATCGCGCAGGGCGAGCACCTCGGCATGCGCGGTCGGATCGCCCGTGAGCTCGCGTTCGTTGTGCCGTGCCGCGATCACGCGGCCCTCGGCGTCGACGACGATCGCCCCGACGGGCACGTCGCCCGTGGCCGGCGCGAGCTCGGCCTCGGCGAGTGCGGCTCGCATCCACTCGCGATGGATCGACTGCTCCATCGGCCCTCCCTCTGCGATGACGCTGCGAACTAGACTCGAGCCTATGCGAGTCCACGTTGCCGACCACCCGCTCATCACCCACAAGCTGACGGTGCTTCGCGACGTGAACACCCCGTCGCCGGTGTTCCGGTCGCTCGTCGAGGAGCTCATGACGCTCCTCGCCTACGAGGGCACGCGCGGCGTCCGCGTCGAGCCGGTCGACATCGTCACCCCGGTGGCGCCGACCACGGGCCTGCGCATCGCCGAGCCGAAGCCGCTGATCGTGCCGATCCTCCGCGCCGGGCTCGGCATGCTCGAGGGCATGGTCAAGTTGCTCCCGAGCGCCGAGGTCGGCTTCCTCGGCATGGCCCGCAATGAAGAGACGCTCGAGCCCACGACGTACGCCGAGCGCCTGCCCGACGACCTCTCCGACCGCCAGTGCTTCGTGCTCGACCCGATGCTCGCCACGGGCGGCTCGCTCGCGGCCGCCATCCAGTTCCTCGTGAAGCGCGGGGCGACGGATGTCACGGCCATCTGCATCCTCGCAGCGCCCGAGGGTCTCGCCTTCCTCGAGAAGGAGCTCGAGGGCCACGACGTGACGATCGTGCTCGGCGCCCTCGACGAGCGCCTCAACGAGCTCGGCTACATCGTGCCCGGACTCGGCGACGCCGGCGACCGCCTCTACGGAACCGTCTGACCCTTCGGGCGTTCGCCGACGTCGTGCGCATGACGTTCGCGCGCGGTCTATGCTGCGCGAACCACTCGCCGCTGGCCGAAGGATCTTCGGCTGATTCGCCGCAGGGCCAGAATCGGTCGTAGATCATTTTTTTCGAAGGCCCGATTTCGCAGCTTCTTCCGCAGCAGGGGTCGGCTCGGCTGATCCTCCCGGATGCCGCCACGCAGCCTGCACCGTCTGCGCCGTCACGATGCGTCATGCGATCGTCACGGATTGACACATCGGGGCGCGTCGGATTGACTATCGCTCATGACTGACACCGCACGCACCCTGACCGCCCCCGAGGCTCTCAGGACGACCGGCATGATGATGTCGGCGCGCGCGCCCATGTGTTGTCGAATGTGCCGCTGACCGCGACCTGACCGCCGAGTCGCCGTCGCCGATCATCTCTTCGATCGGCAGCGACTCCCCGAACCCCGTTCACCCGGGTTCGAACTCCGGCCCTCCGGCCATCGCTCCACCCCGTCGTACGGGGTGTTCGCTGCACCTTCTTCACGCAAGGAATCCATCATGTCTCTCGCTCTCGCTCCCGTTCGCACCTCCGCCGCCATCGACCGCGCCGAGTCCGCGCGCACCGGGGCCCCTCGCATCAGCGGCTCGGCCATCCGCAGCGCCGCCCCGCTCCAGGCCGCGCCGGCCGCCGCCCCCCTCGCCGAGCGGGCACCCCGCGTCCGCGCCGTGCCCGAGGGCACCGAGGCGCGCGGCTTCGTGCTCTACGTCGGCATCGACGAGTCGAAGGCCGACACCGACGGCACCACGCTGCACCGCATCGTCGAGGCGCTCCGCGCACTCACCGGCGAAATCGCCCCGTCGGCCGAGACCTACGCCGCGGTCGCCCTGGCCCCGGCCGGTGCCGGCGGTCGCGATGTCGACGTCGTGCGCCTCGCCCTCCAGGACCCGGCCGCCCTCGCCAAGCAGCGCGACGCCGGCGACGCCCGCACCGACGCCGACCGCCACCCCAACGGCGTGATCATCGACATCTCGCGCAAGCGCGTGCTGCTCGACGGCGAGCCGGCCGGCCTCACCTACAAGGAGTTCGAGCTGCTGCAGTTCCTCGTGCTCCGCGAGGGTCGCACGATCGACCGCCACGAGCTCATCGACAACCTCTGGGCCGGTGAAGAAGAGGTGCCGAGCGAGCGCACCATCGACGTGCACGTGCGTCGTCTGCGCTCCAAGCTCGCGCACTACCAGGACATCGTGCGCACCGTGCGCGGCGTGGGCTACCGCTTCGACCGTCACGCCGACGTGTCGATCCGCCAGGCCTCGACGCCCTCGCCCGACCTGTACTGATCCGCACCGCCTGATCCGCACGGCCGCACGCGTCGCGGGCTACCCGCCGCGTCGCGGCCGGTAGGCGAGGTACACGACGCCGCCGCTGTATCGACGTTCGTCGACCAGTTCCAGGTCCAGCCGGATGCCGGCGGGCAGCGCTGGGGTTCCGCCGCCGACGATCACCGGCGAGAGGAACAGCCCGATCTCGTCGACGAGCCCGGCCCGCAGGGCGTTGGCCGCGAGCGTCGGACCGCCCACCGAGACATCCGCCGCGGACGCCTGGAGCAGCTCGCGCACGGCTTCGGGGTCGAACGCGCGGACGACGCGCGTCCGGGCGCTCGTGGCCCGATCGAGCGTCGCGGAGTAGACCACCTTGTCGGTCGCCCGCCAGAGCTCGGCGTACTCGCGGATCACCTCCGGTGCGCCGTCGACCGGCATGTGCTCCCACGCCACGAGCACGTCGTACATGCGCCGGCCGAGCAGCATGGTGCCGATCTCACGCTGCTGCGCGTTGGCCGCCGCGTGCACGTCGAGGGGCGGCATCGCCCAGTCGAACCCGCCGTCGGCATCGGCGACGTAGCCGTCGAGCGATGCGATCACCGTGTAGACCAGCCTGCCCATGAGCGCCCCCTTCGGGCGATCATGGCCCGATCCGGTCCGTTCGGCAACCCCGACCGACCACAGCCGACGGGCACGCCGTCGAACGCCTCGTGACGCTCGACCTGAAGGCCCGGACCCTCGCGATCCTCCCCTCACGGCCCCCTCGGGGAAACCTCGCTGAAAAATCACAGATTGATAACTAGCGCCCGTTACCTATCCGTTATATATTCGTTGTGCACCGACTGTTTGCTGTGGCGGTCGGTGTGGAATGTGATTGCAGGACACTCTTGGTGCAAGGGTGAGGGTCGGACGTCAGCCTCTACGTCCGGCCCTCATCCATTTCCGGGCCTGACCCATTTCGCGCACTCGGTTGCCTATTCTGGATACCGGGTCCCCGACGCCGCATCGCATCGCCGCCTCGCGTCGCCGCGTGGACTCCGCCGCCGTACATCGAGTCGAAGGAGTCGCGTGACCGATCGAGTGATCGCCGTCGCAGCCTGGGAATCCCTCTTCCGCGCGCAGGTCACGGTCATGCGCGCGCTGGCCGACACGTTTCCGACCGGGCTCATCTCCCTCAACGAGTACGACGTGCTCTTCAACATCTCGCGCTCGCCCGGCCGCCGGCTGCGGCTCAAGGACCTCAACCGCTCCGTGCTCATCAGCCAGCCGAGCGTGAGCCGCATGCTCGACCGCCTCGCCGCTCGCGCGATCGTGACCAAGTCGCCCGATCCCGACGACGGCCGCGGCACCATCGTGGCGATGACCGAGCAGGGCTTCGCGCTCTACCGTCGCGTCGCCATCGAGCACATGGTCGCGATCGAGCGCAACGTCGCCGCCGGCCTCGACGAAGACGAGCTCCTCGCCCTCACCGACCTCTGCCGTCGCATGCGACTCGCGATCGCCGAGCCGCTCATCGGCGAGCCGACCGAGTCACCCGCACATCACGCCTGATCGATCGCCGATTGCTGGTCGCCGATCGCCGGTCGCCGGTCGCCACACCGGCACTGCTTCCGCAGCGAGCTCGCGCGGCGGACCCGGGCTCCGCTGGAGCGCATCGCATCGCCCGGCAGGCGGGACAGTGGGACGGGAACCCTACCTCCCGCCCCACTGCGGCCTCT
Source organism: Agromyces sp. PvR057 (assembly GCF_040547485.1). NCBI lineage: Bacteria > Bacillati > Actinomycetota > Actinomycetes > Micrococcales > Microbacteriaceae > Agromyces > Agromyces sp. PvR057. Next base: position 144,478 of record NZ_JBEPPT010000001.1, on the reverse strand, counting down.
CTGGAGGCCACCCCCGGCCGAGCGACCCGAACTGAGCTCGGCGAGGCTGTCCAGAGGGAGTGGGTCATTTCCTGATCCCCGAACCGCGCAGGGCGGACCGGTCGGTTACGGGCCGACTCTGGTCTGATCGAATCGTATCCCCGCGCGTCCCCGCGCACACCGCCCCGAATGAGGGGCAATCTGGCGGATCCTCAGGGCCAGTCGACGGAGGACTCGTACTCGGCGTGGTGGCGCAGGTACTCCGCGATGAAGGGGCACCGGGGCACGATCCGGAGCCCACGGGCCACGGTGTCGTCGAGCGCGAACTTCGCGAGGCGGCTCCCGATGCCACGCCCGCCGAACGCGGGATCCACGACCGTGTGCGTGAAGGTCACCGCCGACGGCGACGGCACGAACACCGCGACGCCGGCCTGGACGCCGTCGACGGTCACGACGTAGCGGCGCGCGGCATCCTGTCGTTCGATCTCGATGGCCTCGTCGCCGTCGCTGGGTTCGGGTCGCACTGCATCGCTCATGGTAGGTCGCTCCTCAACTCGGGGTGGGTTCCAACTCTGCACCCTCGGGCGGGTGATCGTGGATCGACGAGGAGTCGGGGCCGCGCACCCGCGTCGCGAGACGCCCACCGCCCACTCGGGCCCCGGGCGCGAAGACGCGGGCCGTAGCGGGTCGGGACACCGCAGGACCGGCGGGCGGCTCCGACCTGGCGCTGCGCACCCGACGGGCGACGCCGCGCTGGGCGACGTGCAGGGCCGCGAGCGCCGCGCCCGCGGCATCCGTCGCCGTGGCCTTGATGGTGGCCGGTTCATGCGACATGACCGTGATCGCGATGAGCCAGATGAAGATGAGCGAGAACGCGACGATCTCGAAGACCGTGAGGCTGAACTGGTGGAGCCCGTCGTAGAGCACCATCGCGCCCGCCTCGACCACGACGAAGCCGACCGAGAGCACGACGAGTCGCCGCGGCGCGGCGGGCACGAGCAGCCGCAGGCTCAGCGCCGGCACCGCGAAGCACACCGCCGCGCCGAGGGCGAAGGCGTCGTGCACGCCCGTCGCGGTGTCGATCGGCACCAGTCCCACGCCGGCGAGGCAGAGGCCCAGCAGCACGACGCAGACCCGCAGCACCCGGATGCCGCCCGCCGAGGCCCCGAAGCGGGGCGACGCGAGTCCACTCGTCAGCGCGCGGGCCAGCAGGACCATGGCGAGCCCCGAGAGCACCGCACCGGCGTTGAACGAGAAGGCCGCCACGTCGTCGGTCGTGCCCAGCGTGCTGAAGTTCAACGCCCACCACGAGCCCGTGCCGGTGAGGCTCATGCTCGCGATCGCGCCGGCCGCGAGCGTGAGCGCCGCGAGGTTGAACGTGCGGTACGCATGATCGTGCACGGCCACCCGGTGCAGGCAGAAGACGGCGAGCGCGAGCCCACCGCCGAGCACCGCGGCGACCACCCACTGGCCGCCAGGCACCGGGTTGAAGGCCGCGGCCGAGAAGTGCACGCCGAGCGCCGCGGCGGCGAACCAGGAGCCGGCGGCGAGCACCGCGCGGTTCTCGGGCGTCGAGTGGAAGCCGAAGTCGTGCAGCAGGTCGACGCCCGCGCGCGACGCCGACGCGATCGTGAGGGCCACGAAGACCGCGACTCCGGCGCTCACGCCGATGAGGATCGCGCCCGCGTGCCGGTCGTGCCAGGCGGCGTCGACGGGCATGCCCAGCCGCGGGGCGAACATCTGGAACACGGCCACGCCGAGGAACAGCGCGATGAGGATCGCGAGCACGCGCCGCATGACGGTCGCGGTGGCGTGGTCCCGGAGCGCGTCGAGGCGCCGGCGGGCCTCGCGACGCCTGGCCGCGGCATCCCGCTCGCCCTGCCGCACGTCCGGATGCCACGGGGCCGCGATCGACCCCCGAACGTCGATCGCTCCCTCGACGTCGCGACGTGCATCAGGTCGCGCCACGCCGAGCATGGACCGCTCGTCGATGACGGCGGTCGTCTCTGCCGACGCCACCCGAAGACCCCCTGAGAACCGTACGGCCATGCTCCGAGCCTTCGCGGACTTGTTCCACAACTTTGCACCCGAGCGTAACCGGACAGACCGGCACAGGGTAGTCCCGCGTTGTCCGATGGAGGCGCTGCACAGCGAATCCACAGGATGCGGAGACTCCCCTCCGCACCGCTCGCACCTCGCGTCCGACCGGCCGTCGACGCAGGCGTTCCCGTATTACGTCGCGCTGCGTCACGCGGGGACTTGCTTCGACATGACGGTTGTCGGCCCGGCACGCACCCTCATAGATTCCCGGATGATCCAGTCCTCAACTCTCGGAAAGAAGGCGTGATGCAGACCCTCGTCCTCCTGGCGCTCGTCGGGTTCGCCGCCCAGCTCGTCGACGGCGCGCTCGGCATGGCGTACGGCGTCACGTCGACCACGCTGCTGCTCGCGATCGGCGCCAACCCCGCCGCGGCGAGCGCGTCGGTGCACCTCGCCGAGATCGGCACGACCCTGGCTTCTGGCGCCTCCCACTGGCGCTTCGGCAACGTCGACTGGAAGGTCGTGCTCCGCATCGGCATCCCGGGCGCGATCGGCGCGTTCCTCGGAGCGACCGTGCTGTCGTCGCTGTCGACGGACGCCGCGAAGCCGCTCATGGCCGGCATCCTCCTCGCCCTCGGGGCGTACCTGCTCGTGCGCTTCACCTTCCGCGCGCTGCCGAAGGTCGACTCCGCGAAGCCGCTGCGCACGCGGTTCCTCGCTCCCGTCGGCCTGATCGGCGGCTTCCTCGACGCCACCGGCGGCGGCGGCTGGGGCCCGGTCGGCACGCCCGCCCTGCTCGCCTCGGGCCGCATCGAGCCCCGCAAGGTCATCGGCTCGATCGACACCAGCGAGTTCCTCGTCTCGGTCGCCGCGAGCATCGGCTTCTTCATCGGCCTCGGCGCCGAGGGCTTCGACCTCGGCTGGGTGCTCGCGCTCCTGGTCGGCGGCGTGCTCGCCGCCCCGCTCGCCGCGTGGCTCGTGCGCAAACTGCCCCCGCGCCTGCTCGGCTCGCTCGTCGGCGGGCTCATCGTCTTCACGAACGCCCGCACGATCCTCATCACCGTCGAAGCGTCGCCGCTCGTCACGAACTCCGTGCTCATCGCCATCGTCGTGATCTGGGCCGCCGCCGTCGCCTTCGCCGTCCGCACGCTGCGCAACGACCGTCGCCTCGAGGCCGAGGCCGCCACGTCCGACGCCGACGCCTCCGAGGCCGACTCGGTGACGGATGCCGCAGCGACCGCCTCCTCCGACGGCACCGCCTCCGCCGACCAGCGCCTGGTCGCCGAGAACGCGGGAGGCACGGGCCCCGACCCGCGCTGACCGACACGGCACGACGAGCGAGGCCCCCGATCCGCGGAACGGGGGCCTCGCTCGTCTCTGTCAAGCCCGTGCCGCTTCGGCGCGCACGACGTACGGTCGCAGGATGAGCGACACCGATCACCCCACCCCGCCCGCAGACGCACCCGACGGCTCGACGAACATCTCCGAGGAACGGAAGCGGTACACCGAGCGCCTCGGCGACGGCTCCCCGAGTGGCGACGCGACCGAGGATCCCGAGCAGGACACCGACACCGCCTCGGGCGGCGAACCCGACGACGGACGCGACGCCGACGCGCCCACCAAGCCCGAGGACGTCGACCTGGAGACGGGCACCGACGCCGACGGCGCGCCCATCGAGAACCCGTCAGGCGGATGAGGCTGCGGTTCCGACCGCGCAGTCGCGCGACAGCGGGAGGCCGCTGACGACCGCGGTGCAGCCGGGAAACGAAGAACGGCCCGCCGAGGCGGGCCGTTCTGCACTGTCTCAACCAGTACTGGTGCGATGCACGTGCGCCCGGAGGGATTCGAACCCCCAACCTTCTGATCCGTAGTCAGATGCTCTATCCGTTGAGCTACGGGCGCGTATGTTGAGTTTGGTGCTGCTCTGCGCTGTGTCCAGCAGCAGGCAACCCCGTTACTCTATCCCACACTTCGCGCGGGCGCCAATCGAGCGCGAACCGCCCCGAACGTTCACAGCGAGCGCTCAGGAGCCGGCCGCAGCGCGTCGAGCGCCACCAGCTGGCGCTTCAGCGCGACCTGCCGGTAGGAGGTCTCGATGAGCTCGGCCAGCAGTTGCCAGTCGGTGCGGGAAGCGTCGAGGTCGGTGCCGACCCAGTGGTTGCGATCGAAGTACGGCACGCCGTAGAACCGGTCGTCCTGCACGAGCGCGCGATGCTCTTCGGGGTCGGTCTTCACGACGATCGAGAACGGGCGATCCATGCTCGCGCCGAGGTAGGTGAAGATCGGCTTGGCCGCGCGGAACGTTGGCCGACCCCATGCCTCGACCTCGACGGCCTCCGGCAGCTCGAGGCAGAGGCTCCGAACGCGCTCGACGAGCGGATGCCGCGGGTCGACGACTTGGGGATGCTCCACGGCGTGCAGACTACGCCCGCCCCGCGACATCCGTCATCGCCGCAGCCCCGCTCCGCGCAGGAAGAGCCGCTGGAAGATGAGGAACAGCACGACGGGGATCAGCGTCGAGATCGCGAGCGCCGCGAGGAACACGTCGAGCTCGACCCCGTGCCGCTCGGCCATGCGCATGGCGACCTCGTGCTTGCGCCGCGAGGGGATGTGGTCGCGCGGCCCGAGGAGGATGCCGATGCGCTCGTGCCCGAGCTGCACCAGGTGCCCGAAGGCCTGCTCCAGCGACGTGACGTCGTCGCACGAGACCGTGGCGAACCCGATGCCGTCGACGGGCGCGTTCACGAGCACGGTCGGCAGCTTCAGCTCACGCAGGTGCTCGTAGTGCTCGTGGTTCGCATCGGCCTGCGCGTACGCGCCGCCCGCGAAGATCACGCCGGACACCTGATGGTGCAGCAGCAGCTCGACGTAGTCGGTCTCGGAGATGCCGCCCGCCGTCTGGATGCACAGCACGGGCGTGTACCCGTTCTGCGCGAGACCGCCGCCGATCGACTCGGCCAGCGCTGGGAAGATCGGGTTCTGCAGCTCGGGCATGACGAGGCCGACGAGCCTCGCCCGTTCCCCGCGCAGCTTCGTCGGCCGCTCGTAGCCGAGCACGTCGATCGCGGTGAGCACCGCGTCCCTCGTCGAGGCCGAGACGCCGGGCTTGCCGTTCAGCACCCGGCTGACCGTGGCCTCGCTGACACCGACCTTGCGCGCGAGATCCGCGAGTCTTCTCGACATGGCGCCATGCCAGCGGGACGACGCAAGAACTCGACAGCGTCGTGGATCCCGGCGCCGGTCGGTTACAGTCTCGACATGGGCAAGCTCATCTACAACTCCTCGCCGCGCGAAATCGAGATCGAAGATCGCACGCTCGCCCACCTGCGAGTCGCGATCCTCAACAAGCTGCGCAGGTCCGAGAGCTTCTCGATGACCTGGGAGCACGGGGTCTCGAACGGCAGCGGTCGCACCACGTTCTGGATCCACGAGTCGATCCCGCTGCAGTTCGTGTTCAGCGGCAACCGTCCGCCGAAGCTGAACCGGCTCTGGATCGAGCAGCTGCTGCTGACGGCGAACAGCACGTCGGGACTGCAGTACGTGCCCGAGCCCGACGAGGACGACCCGATCGACGCGGACTGACGAGACCGGCCCGGCCGACCATAGGTCCGGCCGGGGCGCGGACCGGACGAGGCGCCACCGGCCCACCCGCCTGCGGCGCAGGACTCAGGCCGTGGCTTCGGGCTGGGCGCCTTCGACGGGCTGCACGTCGACGCCCACCTGCACGGGCTGGTCGGCGATCGTCGCGATGGGGTTCGTGTCGAGGTGCTCGGGGACCAGGCGGATGCCGCCCGTGCTGTTGGCCGAGCGCATGAGGTCTTCGATCCACTCGCGACTGAGCTCGGGCGTCTCCGGCTCGTCGAAGACGAATCGCAGCGGGATCGACGGGTGCAGCCAGAGCGTGCTGCGGCCCCGGGGCTGGTCGTCGGTGTGCTGCCACGAGAGCGTGAAGCTCTCGCCGCGGCGGAGCTTGGTCGTGATCGCGACCTTCACGTGCGCGAGCGCGCGATCTTCGATGCCGATGGGCGTACCGGAGTCGCCGTAGTAGAGGGTTCCCACCGGAGAATCATAGATCCGCCGACGGCCTTCGGAACACAACTCCCGGACGATGAGCCGCGCGGCGCGCAGACGACGACGGCGCGGGCGCCCCGAAGGGTGCCCGCGCCGCGAAGTCTCAGTCGATCAGACGGTCTTGCGACCGCCGATGAAGCGCACGAGCCACACGATGACCGCGATGGCCAGGAGCACGAGGCCGACCCAGAGCAGGAAGTTCAGCGACTGCACGAATCCGCCGGTGAACAGCAGGATGATGGCGACGATGGCGATGATGGCGACGAGGATGTTCATGATCTCTCCTTCTCATGATCCGCCGCCCGGATGCGGGCGACGGACGTTCGGCCTCCGGCTGATCTGCGATCGCCGGAACCTCGGGGCGGATGCGCTCCGTGCACTCCACGTTAGGACGACCGGCCGATCGGGTGCTGGGGGTTGACCGGTCGCCGCGCGACCTGCTAGATCACGGGCGCGTTCCTTCGTCGTGCGTCGGTGCGCAGTGCGGTCCGGAGCCGGCGAACCGCCCCACCCTGCGCTGTCAACCCCTCGGCGGAGGGTCGCGGGCGCCCGTAGCGTGAAGACGGATCGCAGGGAGACGTCGACGATGCTGATGAACACGAAACTGGTCGATCCGACCACCAAGCACACCACCGATCCGTTCCCGAAGCAGGAGCAGGATCCCCCCGGCCTCACCGGCCGGATGACGCCGCAGCCCGACCACGGCGAGCAGAGCTACCAGGGCAACGGCCGCCTCCACGGGCGGCGCGCGCTGATCACCGGCGGCGACTCGGGCATCGGGCGCGCCGTTGCGATCGCCTTCGCCCGCGAGGGCGCGCAGGTCGCGATCTCGTACCTGCCGAGCGAGCAGGCCGACGCCGAGGAGACGGCGGTCTGGGTCGCCGATGCCGGCCGCGACCCGCTGCTGCTGCCGGGCGACCTGCGGAGCGAGGCGCACTGCATCGAGCTCGTCCACGACACCGAGGCGGCGTTCGGCGGACTCGACCTGCTCGTACTCAACGCCGCCCACCAGCGCGACCGCGGCGGCATCGAGCAGATCCCGACCGACGACTTCGAGCGGGTCATGCGAGTGAACCTGTTCGCGCCCGTCTTCCTCGCGCGCGCGGCCGTGCCGCACATGCAGGCCGGGGCGTCGATCATCACCACGTCGTCCATCCAGGGCTTCGACCCGTCGTCGTCGCTCGTCGACTACGCCATGACGAAGGCGGCGCTCGTCGCGTTCACGAAGGCCCTCGCCGAGGAGCTGGGGCCGCGCGGCATCCGCGTGAACGCCGTGGCGCCCGGGCCGATCTGGACCCCCCTGATTCCAGCCACCGGATGGCCCGACCACCTCCCCGACTTCGGCCACGACACCCCGCTCGGTCGAGCGGGCCAGCCCGCGGAGCTCGCAGGCGCGTACGTCTACCTGGCGTCGGACGACGCGTCGTACGTCTCGGGCGCGGTGCTGCCGGTGACGGGCGGGCGGGGACTGTGACCCCGTCCGCCTCCCGCGCCCTCCAGCCCGGAGCCGCGAACCGCGAACACGGAGAGGAGCGCCCGCCATGCCCGGACGCAGGAACGCCTCGCTGAAGGACCCCGACCTCTACGAGGCGCTCCGCGACGACGGGGCCTCGAAGGAGAAGGCGGCGCGCATCTCGAACGCCGCCGCCGCGCAGGGCCGCAGTACGATCGGACGCAAGGGCGGCGAGAGCGGCGACTACGAGGACTGGACCGTCGACGACCTGAGGAGGCGCGCGAAGGAGCTCGGCCTCACGGGCTACAGCCGCAAGCGCAAGGCCGAGCTGATCTCGGCCCTGCGCGACCACTGAGTCGGATGCCGCGGCTCCGGCACGTCGAACCGTACGCCGCACCCGGATACACCCGGGTGCGGCGTGGTCGCGGGTTCGCCTACGTGCACGCCGACGGAGGCTCGGCCGGACGCACCGAGCGTGCGAGGATCGCCGACCTGGCGATCCCCCCGGCATGGAACGAGGTGTGGATCGCCGATGCGCCGAACGCGCACATCCTCGCCGTCGGCGTGGATGCCGCCGGGCGACGACAGTACCTCTACCACCCGGCCTGGCGCGAGGCGCAGGACGCCCTGAAGTTCGAGCGGATGCTCGAGCTCGCGCGCGTGCTGCCTGGCGCGCGCCGTGCGGTCGAACGCGACCTCGCGCTCCCCGACCTCCCGCGCGAGCGCGTGCTCGCCGCGGCGTTCCGCACGCTGGACGCCGGCGCCATCCGCGTGGGCTCCGAGGAGTCGCTCGCCGGCTTCCGCAGCCGCGGGCTGACGACCCTGCTCGTGCGCAACGCGGCCGTCGACGGCGAGGCGGTGCGACTCCGTTTCCGGGCGAAGGGCGGCATCCGGCAGGACCTCGTGATCCCGGATGCCGGACTCGCCGGGTTCGTCGACCGGGCCGGCGAGCGCGCGGCGGCGGCTCGCCTGTTCGCATGGCTGGACGGGCGGCGGGCCCGTGCGCTCGGACCTGTCGACGTGAACGAGCATGTGCGCGAACGCACCGGCGGCGATTTCACCGCGAAGGACTTCCGCACGCTGCGGGGTACGGTGGCCGCGGCCGAACGCCTCGCCGAACTCGGCACGACGACGACCGCGACGGCCGCGCGCGACGCGATGCGCGATGCCGTCGAGCACGCGAGCACCGTGCTCGGCAACACGCCGACGATCGCGAAGGGCAGCTACATCGACCCTCGCGTCTTCGCGGCCTACGAACGGCAGCGCACCATCTCGTTGCGGGGAGCGCGCGAACGGGCCCTGCTCGAACTGCTCGCCGACGACGACGCCTGAGGCGCACAGAGGACGACGACGCGACCGGGCCGCGCTGACCGTGCCGGCCGCCCCGCCCTCAGGCTTCCCGCGAGACGTCGTCGGGCGCCTTGTCGGGTCGGAGCCCCCGCCAACGCGGATGCCGCGCCACGCCCGTGCTCGTCCACTCGGCGAGCTCGATCTCGCCGACGAGCTGCGGCTCGACCCAGACGGCGTCCGCGGCATCCGCTTCGGGCACGGCGACGAACGGCGAGGTGTCGCGCCGTGCCGCGTCGAGCCGCGCGAGCAGGCGTTCGGTCTCGAGCTCGCGCAACCCGCTGCCGACCCGCCCCGCGTAGTCGAGTCCGCCAGCTCCCGGGATGCCGACGAGCAGCGAGCGGATGCGGCCCGTGCGCGAGCCGATGCCCTTGCGGTATCCGCCGATCACGACCTCCTGCGTGCGCGTGAGCTTGAGCTTCAGCCACTGCTCCGACCGCGTGCCGGGCGCGTAGGTCGAGTCGGGCCGCTTCGCGACGAGCCCTTCGAGCCCGAGGCGCCTGGCCTCCTCGAGCGCCTGCGCCGGATCGCCCTCGGCGAGCGCCGGCACCTCGACGGGCGCGCCGTGCCCGGGTCGCACGAGCCGCTCGAGCCGACGCCGACGCTCGCGGTAGGGGGCATCCGTCACGTCGTCGCCCGCGATCTCGAGCACGTCGAAGAGCAGCAGGCGCACCGGAGCGGAGGCCGCGAGCCGCTGCGCCTCTCGAAGGCGGGTGAGGTTCATGCGCGACTGCAGCAGTTCGAAGCTCGGACGCCCGTCGTCGTCGAGCGCGACGAGCTCGCCGTCGACGAGCGCGTCGCCGCGCAGCGCCCGCGGCAGGCCGGCGAGCTCGGGATACCGCGCGGTGACGTCGTTGCCGTTGCGACTGATGATGCGCAGGCCGTCGCCGTCGACGCGGGCGAGCACGCGAATGCCGTCCCACTTGTGCTCGAGCGCCCAGTCGCCGCGGGCGAGCAGGCCGAGCGTGCCCGGCGAGGCCAGCATCGGGCGCACGAGGATGGGCTCGACCTCGCCGGGCGGGACGTCCGCTCGACCGACCGATTCGGCCTCCGCGGCCGGCCGCTGGTCCTTCATGCGGTGCATGAGCCACGTGCTCTTCTCGCCCTCGCCGTCGGTGCGGATGAGCGCCAGCCGCACGGCACCGAGCGGGCCGCCCGGCTGCCCCTGCACGTCGACGATGACCTCGTCGTCGCGCCACTTCTCGGTCGCGAACGTGCCCGAGTCCCAGATCGTCACCGAGCCGGCGCCGTACTCCCCCGCCGGAATCGTGCCCTCGAACCCGCCGTACTCCATCGGGTGGTCCTCGGTCTGCACGGCGAGGTGGTTCACGCCGGGGTCGTCGGGCACACCCTTGGGCACCGCCCAGCTCTTCAGCACGCCGTCGCGCTCGAGCCGGAAGTCGTAGTGCAGGCGCCGCGCGTGGTGCTCCTGGATCACGAATCGCGGCGCTCCCCCGCTGGACTCGCCCCAGCTCGAGCCCGGCATGGGCTCGGGGGTCGCGCCATGCGTGCGCATCGAGAGGTACGTGGTCAGCGGGCCGGCCGCGGCGGCGCCCGAGTCCACGAGCTCGGCGATCGGATCGATGCCGGATGCCACGCGCTCGAGGACCTCGTGCGCCTCGAGGTGTCGCAGGCCGGGGTCGTCGAGCTCGTCCCACGTGCGCGGTGCGGCCACCGTCGGGCGGGCGCGCCCGCGGAGCGAGTACGGCGCGATCGTCGTCTTCCTGCCGTTGTTCTGGCTCCAGTCGATGAGCACGCGGCCCGAGCGCACGAGCTTGCTCATGCTCGACACGATGAGGCCCTGGTGGTCGGCCTCGAGTGCGCGCGCGAGTTCGCGCGCGACCTCCGACACCTGCTCAGAGGTCTGCCGCCCGTCGAGCGAGGCGTAGAGGTGGATGCCCTTGCTGCCGCTCGTGACCGGCACGGCGTCCAGCCCCATGCCGGCGATGAGGTCGCGCACGAGCCGCGCGACCTCGGCGCACTCGACCAGTCCCATGCCCTCGCCCGGGTCGAGGTCGAACACGATGCGGTCGGGATTCGCCGGCTGCCCGTCTGGCGCGAACCGCCACTGCGGCACGTGCACCTCGAGCGACGCCTGCTGCGCGAGCCACACGAGCGAGGGCCGGTCGCCCGCGATCGGATACGGCTTGTCGCCGTCGGAGTGGCGGATCACCCCGCGGCGCAACCATTCGGGCGCGTGCTCGTCGAGCGTCTTCTCGAAGAACGGCTGCTGCGGGGCATCCGCCGTTCCGACGCCGTGCACCCACCTGAGCCTGGTCACGGGCCGACCGGCGATGAGCGGCACCATGACGGGCGCGACCTCGGCGTAGTACGCGATGACCTCGCCCTTGGTCATGCCCGTCTCGGGATACATGACCTTGTCGAGGTTCGTCAGCCGGAGCCTCCGGCCGTCGACCTCCACCAACTGCCGCGCACCCTCGGCCATGCCCCCATCCTGCCATCGGGGGTTCCCCGGCGGCGGGAACGGGTGTTCACTTGAGGCATGCGAGCCGTCTGGAAAGGGGCGGTCACATTCGGCCTGGTCAATGTGCCCGTCAAGCTCTACAGCGCCACCGAGGACCACGACGTGTCCCTGCACCAGGTGCACGACGCCGATGGCGGGCGCATCCGGTACCAGCGCATCTGCGAGATCGACGGGCAGGTCGTCGAGTACAAGAACATCGACAAGGCCTACGACGACGGCGAGCGCACGGTCGTCATCACCGATCAGGACCTCAAGTCGCTGCCCGCCGAGCGCAGCCGCGAGATCGAGGTCGTCGAGTTCGTGCCGACCGACCAGATCGACCCGATCATGTTCGACCGCAGCTACTACCTCGAGCCAGACTCCGCGTCGTCGAAGGCGTACGTGCTGCTGCGCGAGACGCTCGAGTCCACCGACCGCACGGCGATCGTGCGCATGGCGCTGCGGCAGAAGACCCGGCTCGCGGCCCTGCGCGTGCACGGCAAGGTGCTCATGGTGCAGACCCTGCTCTGGAGCGACGAGGTGCGAGAGGCCGCGTTCCCCGCGCTCGACGAGGCCGTGAAGGTCACGGTGAAGGAGCTCGACCTGTCGAAGCAGCTCGTCGAGAGCCTCGTCGCCGAGTTCAAGCCCGACGAGTACGTCGACGAGTACCAGCAGGAGCTGCGCACGCTCATCGCCGCGAAGCTCGAGCAGGGCGACGCCCTCGACACCGCCGCCACGTTCGGCGAGCAGCCCGACGAGGAGGGCGGCGAGGTCATCGACCTCATGGAGGCCCTGCGCCGCTCGATCGCCTCGAAGCGCGGAGGGGCGGATGCCGCGGGCGAGGCGTCCGAGGGGTCCGCCGCGACGTCGCCGAAGGGCGGCGCGAAGGGCGCTGCCAAGGGCACGTCCGCGGCGAAGAAGGCCAAGCCCGAGAAGTCGAAGGCCCGCAAGGCCGCATCCTGAGAACGGGAGCACTCCCGTGCCCGATCGCGGGCACGGGACCACCCCGAGCGCGGGTCCTGTCGGTCAGGACTCGCGCTCGGCTGCCTCGGCGTCGGCGTCACTGCGGTCGTCGCCGTCGCCGTCGTGCTCGTCGCGACGGCCCGAGCCCAGCGACAGCGTCGCGAAGAAGCCGATCACCAGGAACCCCGCGGCCGAGAACGCCGCGTAGCGCGTGCCGGTGCTGAACGCCTCGGCCGCATCCGCCCCGACGTCGGCCGTCTCGGGATTCGCCTCGAGCCCGGCGATCGCCGCGCCCGCGCTGTCGACCACCGCCGAGACGGTCTGGTCGCGCTGCGCCTCTGGCAGCCCGCGCTCGTCGAGGCTGGCGTCGAGCACGTTCGCCGTCGTGGTGAACAGCACCGTGCCGAGGATCGCGATGCCGAGCGCCGAGCCGAGCTGCCGCGAGGTCGACTGCGTGCCCGATCCGGCACCGCTCTCGGCCACAGGCACGTCCTGCAGCACCACCCCGGTGAGCTGGGCGGTCGCGAGGCCCACGCCGAACCCGTACACGAAGAGCGCCGGCAGCAACCACTGCCACGTGGCATCCGGAGCGATGACCAGGCCGACCCACACGACGCCGATGATCTCGAGCGCGATGCCGAGGCGCACGATGAACACGGCCGGGAGGCGGCCCGACATCGCACCCGCGAAGCCGCTCGCGCCGAACGAGCCGACGGCGAGCGCGAGCAGCACGAACCCGGTCTGCAGGGCGTCGAAGCCGAGCACGAACTGCAGCCAGAGCGGCAGCGAGAGGATGATGCCGAACTCGCCCAGCGAGACGATGAGGGCGGCGATGTTGCCGTTGCGGAACGACGGGATGGCGAAGAGCGCGAACGGCAGCATCGTGGGCTTGCCGAGGCGCATGCGCCGACGGCCCCAGAGCACGAACGAGACGAGCCCGAGCAATGCGATCGCGAACGCAAACGGGATCGGCGAGATCGCCAACGGCCACTCCCAGTCGCCGAACGAGATGTCGTCCTCCGCGAGCCACCAGCCGTAGGTGCGCCCCTCGATGAGCGCGAACACGAGCGCACCGCTCGTGATCACCGAGAGCACCGCGCCGACGACGTCGATGCGCCGCGGTTCGCCAGGGGCACGCGACTCGTCGATCGTGAGCAGCACGCCGATGATGATGATGATCGCGAACGGGATGTTGATGCCGAACGCCCAGCGCCACGAGAAGTCGGTCGTCAACCAGCCGCCGAGCAGCGGGCCGATCGCCGCCATGCCGCCGATCGTCGAGCCCCACACCGCGAAGGCGATGCCCCGCTCGCGCCCGCGGAACGTCGCGTTGATGAGCGAGAGCGTCGTCGGCAGGATCATCGCGCCGCCGACGCCCTGCACGAGCCTCGCGAGGATCAGCAGTTCGCCCGTGGTCGCGAAGGCGGCCGCCACCGACGACAGCGCGAAGATCACGACGCCGATGAGCAGCATCCGCCGGCGCCCGAACCGATCGGCGAGCGTGCCGAAGACGAGGAGCAGCGCGGCGAACACGAGCGTGTACGACTCCTGCACCCACTGCACCTGCGTGGACGTGATGCCGAGGTCGTCGACGATCGCCGGGATCGCCACGTTGACGATCGTCGAATCGACGATGATCAGCGACACGGCGATGCTGATGAAGACGAGGCCGAACCAGCGGCGGCGCGGAGATGAGCTCACGAGGGAACCCTAGCCCGCTCGTCCCGCACCGCCCTCGCCGCCATGCCCGGCCGGTCGGTCAGTGCACGGCCACGGCGACCGGCGCCGCCTGGGCGTCCGATGACTCGGCGTCGTAGGCGAGCTCGCGCAGTCGGGCGCCGCGCACCATGCAGATCGCGATGACGGATGCCACGACCATGCCGATCGCGGCGGCGATGAAGGTCGCCCCGTAGCCGTCGGTGAACGAGGTCGCCGCGTCGGCACCGGCTGCCTCGCTCGACGTGGAGACGGCCACGTAGACGGCGGTGAAGATCGAGACCCCGATCGAGCCGCCGATCTGCATCGCCGAGTTCGCGGTCGCGGATGCCGCACCCGCGTCGTGCGGCGCGACGCCGAGCAGTGCGAGGTTCTGCAACGGCACGAAGACGAATCCCATGCCGATGCCCATCAGGACCATGCCCGGCAGCACCTGCATCGCGTACACGCCGTCGGCCGTGATGAAGCTGAGCCAGACGAGGCCTGCGGCCACCACGAGCGGGCCGGCGATCAGGAGGGACCGGGGGCCGAATCGCGCCAGCAGGCGGGTGACCACGGGCGCCGTGACCATGATCGCGAGCGTCAGCGGCAGGCTCGCGAGCCCGGCGCTGAGCGGCGACATCCCGAGCACGATCTGCAGGTGGAAGGTGAGGTAGAGCGTCGCGCCGATCATGACGCTGCCCGCCACGGCCTGGATGAGGAACGCGCCGCCACGGATGCGGTCGGCGATCACCCGGATCGGGAGGAGCGGCTGCGCGACCTTCGTCTCGATCCAGAGGAAGAGCGCGAGCAGCACCACGCCGGCCGCGAGGAAGCCGATCGTCGAGACCTGGCCCCAACCGCCCTCGGCGAGGCTGAACCCGTACACGAGCGAGCCGAGGCCGAGCGTGACCGTGACCGCCCCGACGAGGTCGTAGCGGTTCTCGCCGTCGGCCCGGCTCTCGGAGAGGAAGAAGAGTCCCCCGATGAACCCGATCACCACGAACACGAGGTTCACGAGCAGGCACCAGCGCCAGTCGACGAACTCGGCGAGCAGCCCGCCGAGCACGAGACCGACCGCCGCGCCGGCACCGGCGATGGTGCCGAACACCGCGAAGGCCACGTTGCGGTCCCGCCCCGAGGTGAACGTGACGGTCAGCAGCGCGAGCGCGGCCGGGGCGAGCAGCGCGGCGAACGCGCCCTGCAGCCCGCGCGCGATGATGAGTTCGGCGGCCGACTGCGCGAGGCCCCCGTAGAGGGATGCCGCACCGAAGCCGACCATGCCGACGAGCAGGGTGCGCTTGCGCCCCCAGTAGTCGGCGATGCGCCCGCCGAGCAGCAGCAGCGCGCCGAACGTGAGCGAGTACGCGGTCACGACCCACTGCCGCATGCCGTCGGACAGTCCGAGTTCGAGCTGCGCATCGGGCAGCGCGATGTTGACGATGGTGCCGTCGAGCACGACCATGAGCTGGGTCAGCGAGAGCACGACGAGCCCCAGCCAGCGGTTCGGGATTCGGGCGTTCGGGATTCGGGCGTTCGGGATTCGGGCGCGCGAGGACATGGAAAAACCTCCGGGTGTCGTATGAGGATGCCGGAGGTTTCAAGCCTCGGACCACGTGCTGAACGCTGCGTGACCGCTCTGGCCGGGGGCCAGACAGGTCTTCCAGAGTACCGGATGCCGCGGCCGGGAGACCCCGCTCTTCCTGAAAGCCCCTCACGAGGAGGGGCTTTCAGGAAGAGCGGGCGTATTCGGCGAACTCTGCCGCCGCAGGCAGGGAATAGATGTGAACCCCGCACCTCGGAACCGTTGGTCGTGGGCTCGATCAAGGCAAGGATGGTGCGGTGACCAGTCGCCGAGCATCTCCACCCGGGAAGCAGCCGGCTGCTCCGTGGTGGCTGGCGACCGCTGAGGAGCGCTCATTCTTCTATGCAGGCGTCTCGGCCTTGTTCAACATGCTGTTCGCCGTTGCCAAGTTGGTCCTGTTCCTCCTCGAACCGAACCTGTTCCTGCTCGCGAACGTGCTCTTCTCCCTGGGCGTAGGGGCCGCGAAGGCGATCGCAGTCGGCAGCTACCGCCGATCGCGGCGGTCTGCAACTGACACGGGACCTTCGATCGGGGATCAGTACCGCGCCTCGACGCTGATCGGAGCAGTGCTGGCCGGATCTGCGATCCTGTACATCGCCCTCTGCCTGCCGCTCCTGATCGAGACGAAGGTGGGCTTCGCGTTCGAGCCGCTGATTGCGGAGATCCTCGCGCTCATCGCGTTCGTCGAGCTCGGTGTCGCGATCACCGGCACCATCCGAACCCGCCATTCCAAGCAACCGCTCGTGAAGAGCATCCGGATCGTCAACCTCGGCAGCGGTCTGATCCTGCTCGTCCTCGCACAGGCCGCGATCCTCTCGTTCGCATCGACCGCGGACTCCTCGTGGGGTGTTGGGATCTCCGCCATGCTCTTCGGCGGATCCACCGTTCTCTGCGGCCTCTACCTCGTGATCGGTTCGATCGTCCGTGGGCGCGCCATCGGTGATCGATAAGACGTCAGCAGCCCGGCCGAGTCCGACAGTGCCAGAGGCGGCGGTCAGTTGACGCGGACGGGTTCAGCTTCCTGGTCCGAGGTCGTGTCGTCCTGAGCGATCGCCTCGATGACCTCTCCACGCTGGCTCATCGGCGTGGACTTCCTGATGGCGATGGTCGCGGCGAGCGCGATCGCACCCGCGATGATGACGAGGACGATTCCGGCATTCCAGGATTCGATCGTCGGTGCCGTCGTGTCGGGCACCGTGCTCGAGGCGAGCACGATCCCGATGACGGCCGTGCCGATGGCGCTGAAGATCGTTCGACCGACGGTGAAGGTCAAGGCGACGGCCTCGCTCGTGTCGCGGGCCTCCACGTTCTCGACGATGACGATCGGGACGCTGACGGTGATGAAGACCGTGCCGACGGAGCCCACGACGATTCCGACGATCGCCAGCGGCAGGTTGTGCACCGAGAAGAGGAAGCTGGCGTAGCCGATGACGCCGAGCACGATACCGACGGCCAACACGATCTTGCCTCCACGTCGACCTGCGACTCGGCCCGCCAGTGGCGAGAGGATGAATGCGATCGTGCCGGAGATCAGCCCGTAAAGGCCTGCTTGCGTCGGGGTCAGGCCAAGGCCGACGGGCATGTCGGCCGGGGTCTGTTGGAGGATCGGTGTGAGCAGGGCGGGTGCCGAGAGGATGCCGATGGAGGCGAAGGCGGTGGCGATGAGGGTGAGCACCAGCGAGCGCGTGCGGAAGAGGCGAAGGTTGAACATGGGGTTCTTGATCCGCAGTTCCCAGACGACCCAGAAGATGAACAGCACGGCACCGACCACGATCAGGCCGACGACGACCGGGCTTGCGCCCTGACTGCGCGAGATGGTGAAGCCGAAGAGGATCGCTGCGATCGCGGGAGCCATCACCAGCGCGCCGAGCACGTCGAGGCGACCGCGTACCGTCACGGCGACGACTGACTTCGGCAGGATGAGCGCAACCAGGATGGCTGCGACCGCGAGCACTGCCGAGACCACGAACATGCTGTGCCAGCCGGAGGTCTGCAGCAGGATTCCAGCCGCCAGAGCGCCGACCGATCCGCCGATCAGGCCGATGCCCGACGTCAGGCTGATGAGCAGCGGTACCTTGCGGGCCGGTGCGACCTCGCGCGCGAGCCCGATCAGCAGGGGGAACAGCCCCGCACTCGTGCCTTGGAAGGCGCGCCCGATCAGGATTCCCTCGAGGTTCCCCGCGACGACGCTGATGATGGAGCCGACGGCGGAGATCACCATCAGGACGATGAGGACTCGCTTTCGACCGTAGATGTCGCCGAGACGTCCGGAGATCGCCGCGGTTCCCGCACCGACCAGCAGGAAGATCGTGATCACCCACGAGATCGTGGCGGCGTCGGCTTCGAAGACCCCCATCAGTGTGGGGATGGCCGCGTACATCATCGTCACCTCGAAGATCGGCGTGAGTTCGATGATCATGAAGATCGCGATGATCAGCGGGAACGGCCTGACCTTCGCCGGAGCTGTGGTGAGGGACATCGTGATGACTTCCTAACGTCGTTGTCGGAGAGGTCGCGCTGCACCAGAGCCGCGGCTGATGCTCTGGTGCAGGTGATCTTGAACGCTCGTGGGCCGGCCGACGGTCCGGCCGACCCGCAAGAGCGGTCCGCGGTTATGCGGTGAACGGGGCGACGATCATGGCGCTGAGGTCCATGGCGTCACTGGTGCTCAGACCCGAGCCGAACATGAGGTTGCGGGCGTCGGACGCGGCACCCTCGACCTCGTAGATCGTCGCGTACCGGAAGGGTGCCGGACCGCCCGGCTCTTCCGTCAGGCGCAGCGTTCGGGCGCCGATGAATCCGGGGAGCGCGAGGACCTCCTGCACGTGGGTGCCCCAGTACCACTCCTTGAACTCGGCGTCCCTTCCGGGCACCGAATTGACCAGGGTGATCAGCGCTTCCCGGGTCGTCGTGCTGGGTTCGGTCTTCAGATCGGTGCTGTCGGTGTCGGTCATGCTCTCGTACCCCTTCGTTTCGGCGTCCAGCTGGAGCGCTGGTCGTGGCGTTGATGTCAGGCGGCGACGCGGTCTCGGGTCGAGGCGAGGGCGCCGCCGTAGTCCTCGGTCGAGGAGAGCTCGCCGAGCATCTCGTGGAGCTTGGCGCGGCCGCCGGGATTGAGGAGGAACTTCTTGGGCTTCCCCTGCACGTTGGCGCCGTAGTAGTGGCTGTGCTCGGCCGAGAAGATCGAGAGCGGGGCGAGCGTCTCGACCATGCTCATCCACGCGTCCTCCTGCTCCGACGTCGGCTCGAAGCGGTCGAATCCGTGGTCGCGGGCGTAGACGAGCGTGTCCGCGATCCAGTCGACCTGGTCCTGCGAGTAGCGCGGGTAATTGCCGCCACCGGCACCGTGCGGGCCCCCCGGGAAGAAGAAGTTGGGAAGGCGGTGAGCACTGAACCCCGCGAAGTCGGAAGGGCCGTCGGTCCAGTCGGCGCTGAGGTCGAGGCCGTCGCGCCCGGTGACGCCCATGCGGGTGAGCGCGCCGGTGCCGAAGTCGAACCCGGTGGCGTAGACGATGACGTCGTAATCGCGATGCCCGTCGGTGGTCTCGATGCCGGTGGCGTCGACGCGGACGATCGGCGTCTCGCGGAGTGCGATGAGCGAGGCATTCGGCTTGTTGAACGACTCGAAGTAGTTCGCGACGAACGGCGGACGCTTCGCTCCGAACAGGTGATCGGTCGGGATGAGGCGCTCCGCGGTCACCGGGTCGTTGACGATGCTGCGGATCTTGTTCGCGAGGAACTCGCAGAACTCGAGGTTGACCTCGCGGTTCGTGGTCATGTCGTAGTAGTTCGACGTGAGCTTGCCGAAGCCGGGTGCTCGCCAGATCTTCTCGTAGAACGCCTGGCGTTCCTCAGGGCTGTCCGCGGTCGAGAACTTTCCGGCCGGCTCGTGCATGAACCCGGTGGGGCTCGTGCTGAGGATCTCGACCACCTGCTCGAAGTTCTCGCTGAGCCACTGGCGCTTCTCTTCGGTGAGGTCGGCGTTGTTGAGCGGCGTCGTCCAGGTGGGCGTGCGCTGGTAGAGGTCGACCTGTTCGACCAGGTCGACGATCGCGGGCAGCAGTTGCGCACCGCTCGGGCCGTTGCCGATGATCGCGACCCGCTTGCCGGCGAAGTCGATCGGCGAGTGGGGCCACGCGCCGGTGTGGTGCGCCTCTCCCGCGAAGTCCTGGAGCCCCTCGAGCTCGGGGTAGTGCGGGACGGAGAGCCCGCCGGTCGCGGAGATCACCCAGCGAGCGCGCAGCGTCGTGCCGGCTTCGGTGGTCACGACCCAGAGCGAGGCATCCTCGTCCCAGGTGGCGGATGCCACGCGCTGACCGGTGCGGATGTGCGGCCGCAGGCCGAAGCGGTCGACCACGTGATTGAGGTACCCCTCGATCTCCGGCTGCGTCGCGAACTCTTCCTTCCACTTCCAGTCGTCGAAGAGTTCCTTCGAGAACAGGTAGCCGTAGGTGTAGCTCTCGGAATCGAAGCGTGCTTCCGGATACCGGTTCCAGTACCAGACGCCGCCGACGCCATCGCCCGCCTCGAGCGTGAGCGCGGAGAATCCGGCGTCGATGGCCCGGTAGAGCGCGTAGATGCCGACGACACCGGCTCCGATCACCAGTACTTCGACGTCGACTTCGTTGTCCGACTTACCCGCCATGCGCACCGCTCCCGCTTCATGTTCTGGTCATCTGACCATCGGCAGAAAGCTAAGCATAGTTGCTGCAAAGTGGCAATATCCATCTTGATTTCAGGGAACTCGGCCCGTTTGTGGCGTTGCAAGATATGAGCGAGTGTGATGAAATCCAACGAAGATCACGTCAAGGGAGAATGATGAACGCACGCGCTGACCTTCGATTCGACGGGCAGGTCGCCATCGTCACGGGTGCCGGACGGGGCCTCGGGCGCGCCCATGCCCTGTTGCTGGCCGAACGTGGCGCCAAGGTCGTCGTCAACGATCTCGGCGGCTCGAAGGAGGGCGTCGGCAGCGACAGCGGGCCGGCGAACGACGTCGTGGCCGAGATCACCGCTGCCGGCGGCATTGCCATCGCGGAGACGAGCGACATCGGCGTCGAGGCGAACTGCCACGCCCTCGTCGACACGGCGATCCGTGAGTTCGGTCGTCTCGACATCGTCGTCAACAACGCCGGGATCTCCCGTTGGGCGAGCTTTCCCGAGGCCGACGCCGACAACCTCGAACGCACCCTCGATGTGCACCTCCGCGGCACGTGGCACACGACCCGCGCCGCTTGGCCGCACTTCGAGGCGCAGGGGTATGGTCGCGTCATCACGACCGTGTCGACCGGCATGCTCGGGTTGGCCGACAATCTCGCCTACGCGACGGCCAAGGGCGCGCTGATCGGCTTCACGCGCAGCCTCGCAGTCGCGGGCGCACCCAAGGGCATCCTCGTCAACGCCATCGCCCCGAACGCGATCACGCGCCCGAGCGAGTCCGCGACGAAGCCGAACATCGTCACGGCCACGCCGCCGAACTCGGCCATTCTCGAGGCGATGGAGACCGGTCTCGTCTCGCCGATGGTCGCCTTCCTGGCGCATGAATCATGCCCGGTGAATGGCGAGATCCTCGTTGCCGGCGCCAAGCGCTTCTCGCGATGGTTCCTCGGCATCACGCCCGGCTGGCTCTCCGACGGCACGCCGACGATCGAGGAGGTCGCCGAGAACTGGGACGAGATCAATGATCAGGACGGCTACTACGTGCCCGCCAGCCTCACCGACTGGTCTTCACGGTTCATGGCGCACCTGGGCCGCTGAACGGCGAACCGCCTGCACGGCGGAGGGGCTCGATCGAGAATATCGATCGAGCCCCTCCGTCGTAGTGCCTAGGCGCCTGCCGACGCGGCGACCGCTCTCGGATCGCCCTCGACGATCGGCGCAACGAGGCCGGCAGCCAGGAAGACCACGAGGTCGTCGATGAGGATCCCCATCTTCGCCGGCTGTGCGCGCTTCTGCTGCGCTGCCTGATACCGCGCGAGCGCATGCACAGCGCTCGTCAACGTCACCCACCACCGCTCATCGAGGATCAGTTCCGGGATGTCGGGGGCGAGTCGCGCGAGGAGCGCTCGGAGCGTGATGACGGATGCGCCGGTATGCACGCCCTGCGGACGCAGCCCCTCGTATCCGCCCTCCTCGGTGATGTACAGCGACAGGAAGGCCAGATAGTGATTGTCGGGCTGGATGTGGATGGCGAGCGGCCGCACGAACGCGCCGACCACGTCGGCGATGGTCGGCACCTCGCCGCCGACCATCAGGCCGGCGACGAGTTCGGCGCGGTCGTCCTCGCTCTCGGCGCCGCGGAACTCCATGATCGCCTTGACGAGCGCGTCGCGGTCGCCGAAGTGGTACTGCACGGCCGCATGGTTGCGCTGGCCGGCTTCCATTCCGATGTCTCGCAGCGGCACAGCTGAAATCCCGTGCTCCGCGAAAAGCCGCTCGGCAGCGACGAGGATGAGCTGTCGCGTCGCCTCCCCGCGCACGTTCCCGCGCTCTCCAGTGGGCCGACGGGTGCTCCGACGTGGTGCGCGCTCAGGCGCGGATTGAGACATGGTTAGGAATCTAGCGCGATGCGGATCCCAATCGGGGCCATTTCCGTTCCAGCCGGGTACACCGTACCGAAGAGGTCGACCGCGCTCGGTGCGAGCTGCGTTGCAAGGCCGTGCCAGACGAGCGATGCATCCGAGCCCGTCGGATCCCCCGCCCCGATGGCGACCACGGCGAGCAGTTCGTTCGGGTCGTCCACCGTGTGCGTGGCGAGGACCCCGCCGTTCGGGCCGACCACGACCTCGGGATCCTTGATGAGGATGTCCAAGTGCCCATGGTGGGCGAGGAACCGCACCGACCCCTGGAACGACATCCGCCAGTCTTCGCCCTCCCGATGCGCCGCGCGAAGTGGGAATGCGATGACGCCGCCTTCGCCTTCGGTCGCCCCGCCGTCGACGGAGTACGTGCCGCGGGCGATGTCGGTGACGTACCGGATGAGTGAGTCGCGTACGGCCCAGTGGAGGGCCTCGCCGACGGCCGTCACGACACTCATGGCCGCGCGTCCGATTCGGGCGCGTGGCCGGCCGGGAACCCGGTCATGCCGGGCTCGAGCTCGAGTCCGAGGTTGCGGAAGGCCATGCAGTGCATGTCGTACGTGCCGATCGTGAACACGAAGTCGATGAGCTGCTGACGGTCCAGCTGGGATGCGAGCGCTGCCCACGTCGGGTCGGAGATGAGCCTGTCGCCGGTGACCATCTCGTCGATCGCCCGAACGAGGGCGGCGTCCTCGACCGACCAGCTCGCGGCATCCGGACCCTCGGAAAGGGCGGCGACCTCGGCCTCGGTGAGTGCGCCGCTCGCGGTGCTCATCCAGACGTGCTGGGCCCACTCGTACTCGCCGTAGCCGAGCCACGTGGTGCGCAGGATCGCGATCTCGCGCTGGCGATCCGACAGCGTCGAGTGGCGCAGGTGGTTGGAGAAGGGCATCCACCCACGGATGAAGTCGGGGTGCCAAGCGTAGATGCCGAGGATGTTCGCCTTCGGGCGCTGCGCCGGTCCGTCTACGGAGGCACCGCCCGGGGCATGGGCGCGGAGCGCTGAGAAAGCCTCGTCGACGTCGTCGGTCCACTCGTCGGTGGGCCGCGGGGGAACACGGGGGCTCGTGATCTCGATGGTCTCGATGGTGTCGCTCATGTCATTCGCTCCGATCAGCCGATGAAGGATCCGCCGTTGACGCTGAGCGTCTGGCCGGTCACGTAGCCCGCCTGGTCGGAGACGAGGTAGGAGACCGCTGCCGCGATGTCCTCCCCGACGCCGACTCGGCCGACCGGGATGAACTTGGCCATGTCGTCGGCCGACGGGATGGTGCCGGCCGCGCGCTTCTTCGCGACACTCGGGGTGTCGACCGATGAGGGCGCGACGGTGTTGACGGTGATGCCGGCCTTGCCGAACTCGACGGCGAGCGCCTTGGTCATCGCCATCTGGCCGCCCTTCGAGGCGGCGTAGTGGGCCATTCGGGGCGCACCGCGCTGGGCACTCGACGAGGAGATGAGGATGACGCGACCCCACCCGGCGTCGATGAGGTCGGGCAGGCTCGCCTGCACCGTGTTGAACGTGCCGGTGAGGTTGATGCCGAGCACGGTGTTCCACTGGTCGAGGGTCATCTCGAGGAACGCCTGCTGCGGCGCGACGGCCGCGTTGGCGACCACGACGGAGACTGCGCCGAGGTCGGCGCGGATCGCAGCGAGCGCGGCATCGACCTGCTCGCGGTCGGCGACGTCGGCGTCGTAGCCCCTGGCCACCCCGCCGTTGGCGTTGATGGCGTCCGCCGCGGCCGCGGCGGTGCCGGGAGTGCGACCGATGACCGCCACCGCGAAGCCGTCCGCGGCGAGCCGTTCGGCGATCGAGAGCCCGATTCCCCCCGCGGCACCGGTGACGACGGCGACCCTCCGCTCGCGGGCTGCGTGATCTGCTGCTTCGACCGATACTTCGGCGATCGACATGTCGTACTTCCTCTCCATTGAAGGCCGGGGCAATCGGACACGTCTCATCGCTGAGGGTCTTGCGCGCCCCGTGACGCTAGTGTCATTGAACGGAACATCTGTTCTGTTGAGTGACTGCAAATAGAATGCTTGCGCAACGGTCGGATGTCAAGCCGCTGTTGGCGGACCTCGAGACGAAATGGGCGGGCGATGAGCATGGCGACGGATGCGGCCGAGAGCGACGCGGGCGAGGCAGGTCGTCGACGCCAGCCACTGGCCCGCGGCATCGAATTGCTCACCCACATGATCGAGAGCCCGAAGGACGCCCACGGCGTCCGCGAGCTCGCCACCCGGCTGAGCGTCAGCCCGAGCACCGCGCACCGCCTGATCACGGACCTCGAGAAGCTCGGACTCGTGCGCCGTGCCGGCAACGGCACGTCGTACCGTCTCGGGCTCGAGTTCCTGCGCCTGGCGTGGCTCACGACGGGCCGCTACCCGTCGCAGGAGCTCGCCCTCGGGGTGCTGCAAGACCTCGTGGCGCAGACCGGCGAGTCCGCGTTCTCGTCGCTCTACGACGATCAGCGTCGCCAGATGATGTTCACGTCGACGGTCGAGTCCACGCATCCACTCCGGTACACGCTCCCGCTGCAACAGTGGATGCCACTGCACGGCGGTGCGAGCGGGCTCGCGATCCTCGCCTTCCTGCCCGACTCGGTGCAGCGCGAGGTCGCGAATGGGCCGCTCGCCCAGCTCACGCCCGACACCGTCACCACTCCCGACGCGCTCCTGGAGCGCCTCGCGCAGATTCGGCGCGACGGCTACGCCATCACCCGGGGCGAGCGCATCACCGGTGCCGTCGCCATCGCCGCACCCGTCTTCGGCCTGGTCCCCGGCGACGTGGCCGGCGCGGCGGGCGTCTCGATCCCCGAGTCACGATTCGACGAATCGACAGCCGTGGAGTTCGCCATCAAGGTGCGCGCTGCCGCCGCGCAGATCACCGCGAACATCAGCGGACAGCGCCTCGAGCGCTGACGCACCTCCGCCGGCCCCGCCGACGCCGACGCCGAACACTCCTGTCCGGTTGACATCCGTGACCCCTGCGGGGATACTCGCTGTTGCGTAATACCGATCTTCTGTTCGGTTGTACGCATCAATCGTTACCCCGACAGTGAAGTTGAGGACCACCACCATGAGCGAACGCGGCGTCGACAGCCATGTCGTCATCATCGGAGCGTCGCTGGCCGGCACGCGGACCGCACAGGGCCTGCGCACCCATGGCCACGCCGGCCGAATCACCCTGATCGGCGCCGAGGACGAGCTGCCCTACGACCGCCCGCCGCTCTCGAAGGAGCTGCTGCGCTCCGACTGGTCCGACGAGTCCGTCGCTGGCGTGCGACTCATCACCGAGGCCGAGATCGTCGAACTCGACATCGACCTCCGCCTCGGCGTCGCCGCGACCGGCCTCGACACGTCGACGCGCACCGTCATCCTTGCCGACGGCACCTCCGTCGGCTACGACCGGCTCGTCATCGCGACCGGAGCCGGCGCCCGTCCCTCCCCCTGGACTCCGCCCTCCGGGGTGCTCCAGCTGCGGACGCTGGCCGATTCGCGGGCCATCGCCGAACGCCTCGCCCGCCGGGAGCACGTCGTCGTCGTCGGCGGCGGCTTCATCGGCACCGAGATCGCCGCGGCCGCGATCGGCTTCGGCTGCCCCGTGACGGTCGTGGACCCCGTGCCCGAACCCATGACCCGCCTCGTGGGCGCCGAGATCGCGGGCGCCCTCGTCGACCTCCACCACGCCAACGGGGCCGTGACCCGCTTCGGCGTGGGCGTGACCGACATCCGCGGCGAGGCCGGCGACCTCACCGTCGTGCTCGACGACGGTTCCGAGCTGGCCGCATCGACCGCGATCGTCGGCATCGGCTCCGTCGCCAACACCGCTTGGCTGGAAGGCTCCGGCCTCACGCTCGCCAATGGCGTGCTCACCGACCCCTACCTGCGAGCGATCGGCGCGGAGGATGTCTACGCGATCGGCGACGTCGCCCGCTGGCCGCACCCCGGTCATGGCATCGACATCCGCGCCGAGCACTGGACGAACGCGAGTGACCAAGCGCGGTACGTCGCGGCGGCGATCACGCAGGGCGCGAGTGCCGCCTTCGATTCGGCCGACTACGTCTGGTCGGACCAGTACGCCTGGAAGGTGCACTCCGTCGGTCGACGCGACCCGGCCGGAACCTCGATCCTGGTCGGCGACCTCGCCGCCGACGGCCGCGTCGCCGTCATCCACGCGGACGCCGACGGCATCGCCTGCGGTGCCGTGACCGTGAACTGGGTGCGCGCGCTCAACCAGGTGCGACGCCACCTCCTCGCCCGACGCTCGGCCGAGGCCATCGTCGAAGAACTCGGCCTGCGCGCCGCCTGACGGCGCGCGCCGCAAACCTGAAGGAAGGACACGCGATGGTCTACGTGGTCACCGAAGCCTGCGTCGACGTGCAGGACAAGAGCTGCATGCAGGAATGCCCCGCCGACTGCATCTTCGAGGGCGGGCGGATGAGCTACATCAATCCCGACCTCTGCATCGACTGCGGCGCCTGCGTCACCGCGTGCCCCGTCGACGCCGTCTTCTACGACGCCGAACTGCCGGCCGACCAGGAGCCGTATCTCGAACTCAATGAGCGGTTCTTCGCCGAGGTCGAGACTCCCAAGAGCGGCCGCAAGGCCGGGAAGATCTTCTTCGACGTCGACGAGATCGCGGCCCTCGCGCCGCGCGGAAAGGCCTGAACATGTCGACCACCCGTGTCGCCGTCATCGGCTCTGGACCTTCGGGCGCGTATACCGCGCAACTGCTCACCGAGGAGTCCGAGTCCCCCGTCGAGGTCGACGTCTTCGACCGCCTGCCGACGCCGTTCGGCCTCGTCCGCTACGGCGTCGCCCCCGATCACCCGCGCGTCAAGTCGATCACGACCTCGTTCGCAGAGGTGTTCGAGGACACCCCCGGCCTGCGATTCCTCGGCAACGTCCACGTCGGCGCGGATGTCTCGATCGACGAGCTCCGCAGCCACTACGACGCGGTCGTCTTCGCGCACGGTGCCCCGCTCGACCGTCGCCTCGACGTGCCTGGTGAAGAACTCGCCCGCGTGCACGCGGTCCGCGAGTTCGTCTCCTGGTACCAAGGCCATCCCGACCAGTCCGCCGAGGCATTCGTGCTCGACGGCCGGCGCGCCGTCGTCGTCGGCGTCGGCAACGTCGCCCTCGACGCCGCACGCATGCTCGTGCGGGAGATCGACGACCTGCGGCGCACCGACATCCCCGAGCACATCGTCGACGCCTTCGCCGCGAGCACCTTCGAGGAGGTCGTCGTCATCGGCCGCCGCGGCCCCGGCTTCGCGAAGTTCACGAACAAGGAGTTCATCGAACTGCTCGAGGTCGAGAGCACCGACATCGTCATCGACCCCGCCGACCTCGAACTGGATGCCGCGCAGCAGGCGCATGTCGATGCCGACCCGGCAGCCAGGCGACTGCTGACGACCTTCCGGAAGGCTGCTGACCGCGGTATCCTCGGCCGGCCCAAGTCCATCCGGTTCCTGTTCGATCGCACGCCGATCGGATTCGTCGGCGATGACGGCACCCTCAGCGGCATCCGCCTGGCGAAGACGAGCGACCCCTCGACGACCGAGGTACTCGAGACCCAGCTCGCCCTGCGGTCCGTCGGATACCTCGGCAAGCCGCTCGACGGCCTGCCCTTCGACGAGCGCACCGGCACGGTGCCGCACCTGGACTCCCGCGTCGTCGACGGCGAGGTCGTCGTGCCCGGCGTATACGTGGCCGGCTGGATCAAGCGCGGCCCGAACGGCGTCGTCGGCACCAACCGCAAGTGCGCGCTCGAGACCGTGACCTCGGTCCTCGAGGATGTCGCGGCGCGCGAGCACACCTCGACCGCGTCGACCGCTGCCGAGGTCGATGAGCTGCTGAGCTCCCGCGGGGTCGACGTCGTCGACTGGCATGGCTGGCGTGCGATCGAGGAGGCCGAGGGCGCGACCGGCGCGAGCGTCGGCCGGGAGCGCGTCAAGCTGCATGACCGCGACGAGATGCTCCGGGTGGCCGCTGCCCATCGATCGCTGGTGGGCGCTCCAGGCCATGGCTGAGAACGCCATCGAGGCCATCGTGTCAGCCGTCCGCGAGGCGGTCGGAGCGGTGGTCGATCCCGAGCTTCGCCGTCCGCTCGGCGAGCTCGGCATGATCGATTCGGTGACCGTCGACGACGGCGTCGCCACCGTGGGCATCCTGCTGACGATCGCCGGATGCCCCATGGCCCAGCGCATCGAGCGGGATGTCGCGGCCGCAGCAGCAGCCGTCGCCGACATCCGCGAGGTACAGGTCGACGTGGGCGTCATGAACGACGAGCAGCGGGCGGCCCTCACCGCCCGACTGCGCGACGGCCGACCGGCGGCGACGACGCCCTTCACGCCGGACTCGCTCACCCGGGTGATCGCGGTCACGAGCGGAAAGGGCGGGGTGGGAAAGTCGACGGTGACCGCGAATCTCGCGGTCGCCCTGGCGAACCGCGGACTCCGGGTCGGCCTCATCGACGCCGACGTGCACGGGTTCTCCATCCCGGGCCTCCTGGGCCTGCACGACGCGGACGGCCGGGTGCTTCGTCCCACCCACGTGGACGAGCTTGCCCTGCCTCCAGTCGCCTACGGCGTGAAGACCATCTCGATCGGCATGTTCCTCCGCCCCGGCTCCGAGGACTCGGCGGTGCCGTGGCGCGGCCCCATGCTCCACCGCACCCTCGAGCAGTTCCTCGCCGACGTCTTCTTCGGCGATCTCGACGTACTCCTCATCGACATGCCACCCGGCACCGGCGATGCGGCGATCTCGGTCGGGCACCTGCTCCCCCATGCCGAGGTGCTCGTCGTCACGACGCCGCAGCCCGCGGCCTCGAGCGTCGCGGTCCGCAGCGGGCAACTCGCCCGCCAGCTCGGCCAGCGCATCATCGGCGTCGTCGAGACGATGTCGCCGGCGATGCTCGCCGACGGCTCGACGTTCGAGCCATTCGGCTCAGGGGGCGGCCGAGCGGTCGCCGAGCGCCTGTCGTCGCCCGATGAGGAGGTGCGCGCCGTCGCGAGCATCCCGTTCAGTACCGCCCTGCGCACGGGCGGCGACGCCGGCCTCCCGGTCGTCGCCGAGCAGCCCGAGGACCCGGCAGCACTCGCGTTCGCCGCACTCGCCGCCAGCCTCGCCGTGCGATCGCGCGGCCTCGCAGGCGTCAAGCTGCCGCTCAGCGTCGCCTGAGTGACTTGATCAGAAGTACCTGATCAGCGGCCTGTTATTCCTGTTACCCTCAACGCCATGGACGACTCGGATGTGCAACCGACCATCTCCGTGATGTTGATCGTGTCCGACGCCGATGCGGCGGTGAGGTGGTACACGACCGCGCTCGGCGCCGCCCAACTCTGGGACTTGGGCGGCGTTGCCGGGCTCGAGCTCGGTGGCGCGCCATTCTTTCTCCACGAAGCCGTGCCGGGCAAGGGGCAGGAGCGGAGTCCAGGAGATGCAGGGTTCACCACAACTCGCATCGAGGTCTTCGTCGCCGCTCCCGATGACCTCATCGAGCGAGCTGCGCAGGCCGGCGCGACCGAGGTCGAGGAGGCCACCGACTACGACACGCCATGGGGTGCCCACCGTCAGGGAGGTTTCACCGATCCTTTCGGCCATCGTTGGTCGGTGGGCGATCGGACCCCGCTGCAACGGTCCCCTCGGTAGGGCCGTCCACAGGCGGTGTTCTCTCCGGAGGTTCGTTGACACGAGTTCCCGCAGCGGCGCGGGCGTGGTCGCGGCGACGCCGCCGCTGGGAACGGCCCGGGCTCGACGGCATCGCGGACGCGCCGTCGTTCAGCGCACGCCCACCGGTACAACTCCGGCGCCGACGACGCCGTCCGCCACGAGCATGGCGACATCGTCGTCGGGGTACCCGAGCTCGCCCCTGAGAATGGCGATCGTGTCGCCGCCGAGCGCAGGAGGATACGCCGCCTCGACCTCCGCGGTGCGGACGAACCGGATCGGGGTCGCGACGTTCTCGAACGAGACCGCGTCGTTGCGCACAGTCAGGAGCGAACCGTCGTCGGCAGCGCGGGCATCAACGAGCGCTTCGAGCACGTTCTTCACGGGCGCGACGGGCACCGACGCCTCGCCGAGCAGGTCCACCCATTCCGCGGCCGGTCGCTCGGCGATGCGCGCTTCGAGCAAATCCCAGAGCTCGCGCTTGTTCCGCAGCCGCGCCGCCGCGTCGACGAAGCGATCGTCCACGACGAGCGATTCGAGCCCGAGCACCCCGCAGAAGTCCTCCCACATGCGCGGTGTGTTCGCCGTCACCACGAACTCGCGGCCGTCCTGGCCGCGGAACGAGCGGTACGTGGCGATCGAATCGTGCGCCGCACCCTGAGGGCCGGGCGCCGCGTCGTTCACGTGCGTGTACAGCGCCTGGTACGACAGCATGGCGAGCTGCCCGCGCAGCATCGAGACATCCACGATCCGTCCCTGCCCGGTCTCGGCGCGTGCCTGCAGCGCGGAGAGGATGCCGATCACGGCATACAGGCCGGCGACGACGTCTCCCGCCGGAATGCCGAGGCGAGCCGCCGGAGCACCGGGGTGCCCGTTGAGGCTCATCACTCCGCTGAGCGCCTGCACGACCATGTCGTAGGCGGGTCGGTCTCGCCATGGCCCCTCCTGGCCGAAGCCGCTGATCGAGGCCCAGACGAGTGACGGATGCTCCGCCAGCACGCGCTCGGGGTCGAGGCCGAGCCGGGCGGTGACGCCGGGCCGGAAGTTCTCGACGACCACGTCTGCCCCCGCGATGAGCCGTCGCGCGACCTCCAGCCCGCGAGGGGACTTGAGGTCGACGGCGATGCTGCGCTTGTTCCGGTTGTTGGCCAGGTAGTACGCGCTGTCTCCAGCGATTTCAGGACCGGCGATGGCGCGGCTGGAGTCCCCCGCCAGCGCTTCGACCTTGATGACGTCGGCACCGAGGTCGCCGAGCAGCTGTGTCGCCGACGGGCCGGAGAGGAAGGTCGTCAGGTCGACGACCCTCACTCCTTCGAGCGGCGGTCGGTGCACGGCGTTCATGCCGCCTCGAAGAGGTGGACCGTGCACGCACCGTGGTCGAGGCCGGCCGTTCCGCCTCCGGTGACGTGCGTCATCGCCCAGCGTGCGCCGTCGATCTGGCGGGCGCCCGCGGCGCCGGTGAGCTGCCAATACGCCTCCGCGATCTGCGCCACCCCGCTCGCACCGACGGGGTGACCCTTGGAAAGGAGGCCGCCGCTCGGGTTGACGACGACATCGCCGCCGAAAGTGGTTCGTCCGTCTCGGATGAGGTCGATGCCGCGGCCTCGTTCAGCGAGTCCGAAGGCCTCGTAGTAGACGAGCTCGGCGATCGAGAACGCGTCGTGGAGTTCGATCATGTCGAGGTCCTCGGGCCCGATGCCGGCCGCTTCGTACGCGTCATGGGCGGAGTGCGCGCTGATCGCGGGGCTCGTCATGTCGCGGTACCCCTCGGCGACCTCTCCTGAGTGCAGCACTGAGGCTGCGACGCGCATGCTCGACGAGATGCCGAGCCGTGCGCGTGCGCGCTCCGAGGCGAGGACGACGACGGCGGCGCCGTCACCGGTGGGGCAGCACATGAGCAAGGTGAGCGGGTCGGCGACCGGACGGGCGGCGAGCACCTGCTCCACGGTGACTTCCTGGCGGTACTGCGCATACGGGTTGAGCGCACCGTGTCGGCGCGCCTTGACGCTGATCAGGGCGAGGTCCTCGGGCGTCGCGTCGGTCTCGTAGAGGTAGCGCGTTGCACGCATCGCGTAGACGGCCGGCATCACGATCCCCTGCTTGACCTCGCGGTCCTCAGGAGACAGCGGCAGCGTGCCGCCGCCGAACTGTGTGAGCTTCTCGACGCCGATCACGACGGCGACGTCGATGAGCCCTTGCGCGATGGCCGACCATGCCTCGTGGACCGCGGTGGCACCGCTCGAGCAGGCGTTGTCGACGTTGACCGTCGGCACGGTGCCGAGGCCGATCTCCTTGCAGATGCGCTGTCCCGTCATCATGCCGCCGTACGAGTGGCCGACGTAGACGGCGTCGACGTCGGACTTCTCGACGCCGGCGCGGCGGAGCGCGTCGATCAGCGGCGGCACGGCGAGCCCCACATACGAGGACGCGCGGTGCTTGCCGAACGGCACCATGGCCGCGGAGATCACGTGGACGTTCTCGGTCATCGGGCTTCCTCTGCAGTGGCGTCGTCGGTGGCGGCGAAGTACCAGTCGTCGCCATCGATCCGGAGTTCGACGACTGCCCCGGGCTGGATGGGGCCGTCGTCCTCGCGAAGATCTGCGAGCGTGCGTACGTCACCGGCGAGATCGACGTATCCGAGAACGCGGACGCCGCCCGTGCCGACATGAAGGCGGGTAAAGGAGTACAGCACCCCGCGGGTCGGGAGTGCCACGCGAGTCACGTCGGTTCCGACGCATCGGCTGCAGACCACGCGGGCACCGAGCATCGTCCGACCGCACGAGTCGCATTGCGTCCCGACCAGTCGCGGACCCTCCGCGAAGCTGCCGAGGAGGCCGTCGGATTCGAGGTCGGCAACCGGGAGCGAGACCGGCGCTTCGGTGGACACCTCGACGGCGCTCATGCGGAGGCCTCATTCGATTCCAGCGCCCTCGCGATGGCACGTGTCGGGCAGACCTCGATGGCCATCTTGATGTCCGCCTCGGCGTCCCCATGGTCGTCGACGACGTACGCGATGCTCAGGTCGTCGAGGTCGAAGGTCGCCGGCGCGTAGAACGTGCACTGGCCTGACCCCATGCAGCGGTCCCGATCGACCGTGAGGCTCTCGGACATCACGCCACCGCCTCGGTGAACTGGAGGTAGAGGTGGGTGTGCCCGCGGAACTTGTAGCTGCGGATGAGGTTCCACTCACGAGCATCCGCCTGGCCGTGGTGCCACGCGTCGATCGTGATGCTCGTCGTGCGCTCGAGGATGCGCTGGATCGTGAACACCGCCTCGGCCCGTGCGAGCGGGGCTCCCGGGCAGGTGTGGATGCCGCGGCCGAACGCGAGGTGCTGGCGTGCATTCGAGCGGGTGGCGATGAACTCGGTCGGGTTCTCGAAGACGCGGGCGTCGCGACCGGATGCCCCGTGCAGGAGCATCACGACGGTGCCGGGAGCGAGCTCGAGTCCGCCGAGCTCGGTCGGCCGCTTGGTGAGGCGGAACGAGCCCTTGATCGGTGCCTCGACGCGGAGCGTCTCCTCGATGAACTTGGGGATGAGCGAGAAGTCGTCGCGGAGCCGCTGCTGCAGCTCGGCATCCTCGGCGATGCGCTGCATCGTGATGCCCATGAGCTGGACCGTGGTCTCCTGGCCGGCCGCGAACATGTTCGAGGCGATGCGGGCGACCTCGATCGGCTCGGGCAGCGAGCCGTCGGGGAACGTCGCGAGAGCCATTCCCGTGAGGACGTCGCCCTTCGGCTCGGCGCGGCGCTCCTCGATCCTGGCGACGAAGTAGTCGTAGAGCCGCACGAGGCTGTTGTGGTGGTTGGCCTGGAGCTCCAGGTTGCCGAGTACGGGGCCGGGTTCGGATGCGAGCAGGTCGAGCAGCATCTGGTGATCCTCGACGGGGACGCCGAGCAGGTCGGCGACCGCGAGGATCGTGTAGCCCTTGCAGTAGTCCCAGATGAACTCGCCCTTGCCGCTCGGCAGGAACTCGTCGAGGTACCGGTCGGCCGTGTCCTTCAGGAACTGCTCGTTCTCCTTGAGGCGCTTCGGCGTGATGAGGCCCATCAGGATCGACCGGTGGTCGGTGTGCATCGGCGGGTCGAACGTGACGATCTGGTCGTTCTGCGGGAAGAAGTCCCGGTGCTGCTCGAGGAGCTCGGAGATGTCGTCGCCGACCACCTCGAAGGGCAGATCGACGACCGGGCCGCCGGTGCGGTTGATCGACGAGTAGACGTCGGGCTGGTGGTAGACCTGCAGGGCTTCCTCGTACCCGGTGACGATGACCACGCCGTACTTCGGCTCGCGGAACACGGGGTGGTTCGCGAGCATGTGGTCGAAGTAGGGCTCCGCCTTCTCGGCGACCTCGGGATCGGTGAAGAAGTCGGTTTCCGTGGCGGAGATCTCGACGGTGGTCATCTGTGGTTCCTCTCTCTGCGCGACCGCGGTGCGGGGGTCGGGCTGAAACCTCTTCGATTCAGCGCCCCGACGCGGCTGCGGTGCCGCTGCGTGTCCTATGGGAGAACGGTATGCGTGTGTTCTGTTATAACGAACATGTGTACCGTAGAACGGTACGAATAGCTTCGCGTGTCGCCGCGTGGCTGTCAAGCGACTCACGGATGGAACAGGTTCGCCCCGATGCGCGTGCGCACCGGGGCGAACCGGCGATTCACTGGAAGCGGGTCGGCGTACCGTCGAGCAGCACCGTCTTCGACTCCAGGTAGGGAGCGACGCCCTGGATGCCGCCCTCGCGGCCGACACCCGACTGCTTGAAGCCGCCGAAGCCCATGCGGGTGTCGGTCTTGAAGCCGTTGTGGCCGACGGTCCCAGAGCGCAGGCGGCGGGCGACCTGGTACGCGCGGTCGACATCGCCGGTGAAGACGGCGTTGTTCAGGCCGTACTGCGTGTCATTGGCGAGCTCGATCGCGTGCTCCTCGTTCTCGGCCGGGATCACCGAGATGACCGGCCCGAAGAGCTCCTCCTGGGCGATCGTCGACCGGTTGTCGACGTTGCCGAACACCGTGGGTTCGACGAAGTAGCCGCGATCGAGGTGCGCCGGACGCTTGCCGCCGGTCACGAGGCGGGCTCCGTCGGCGATGCCCTGCTGGATGTAGCCGAGCACGCTCTGCTGCTGCTTGGCCAGCGCGAGCGGGCCGAGTTGCGTCTCGGGGTCGAACGGGTCGCCGACCCGCACCGACCCGAACGTCGAGGCGAGCGCGTCGACGAACTCGTCGTGGCGGTGCTTGGACACGATCACGCGCGTCAGCGACATGCACACCTGGCCGTTCAGCGAGCACTCCTGCTGCGAGATCGACGCCGCGGCGGTCGCGAGGTCGTAGTCGTCGAGGAGGACCGCGGCGGACTTGCCGCCGAGCTCGAGGGTGTACCGGGCGAGGCGGCTGCCGGCGAGCCCGGCGATCTGACGGCCGACCGCGCTCGAGCCGGTGAATGCGATCTTGTCCACGCGGGGGTCCCGAACGAGTTGCTCGGAGACGTCGCGGTGGCCGTTGACGACGTTGAGCACGCCCGGCGGCAGCCCGATCTCGTCGGCGATCTCGGCGAGGATGAGCAGCTCGCCCGGCGCCTCCGGCGGAGCCTTGAGGACGACCGTGCAGCCGACGAGCAGGGCGGGCGCGATCTTGTACGCGGCGAGCGACAGCGGCGTGTTCCACGGCACGATCGCGCCGACGACGCCGACGGGCTCGTTGACGACGGCGCCGAACGCGGCGAACTCCGGGGTGTCCAGCGTCTCCCAAGGGTAGGTGTCGGCCAGGTCGGCGTAGTACTCGAACAGGTTCGGCACCCGGGAGATCGATCCGAGCGACATGCGCCAGACCGGGCCCGTCTGGCGGGTCCAGAAGGTCGCCGCCTCCTCGGTGCGAGCCCGCAGGCCGGCGGCGAGCTTGCGGAGGTACTCGGCACGTTCGCGCGGCTCGAGGAACGGCCAGGGCGAGTGGTCGAATGCACGGCGAGCGGCGGCGATCGCCGCATCCATGTCCTGCGGCGTAGTCTCGGCCACTCGGAAGAACGTCTCCTCCGTCGTCGCGTCGATGACGTCGAGCGTCGATGAGCCCGCCGGGGCGACCCACCGTCCGTCGATGTACAGGCGATCGGGGTGCTGCAGGCTGATGGGGGTGTCGCGGACTGTGAGAACGTCGGTCACGTCTCTCTCCTCACTTCATTGTGTTGCCGGCTCGGGGCGGCCGCCGCGAGCGTCGATGGGGGGCCGCTCGGCCCCGGGGCACGGGCATCCGATCATCGGATGTCGGTACCGGTCGGATGTCGGTCAGGCGGCCTGCCGGGTCAGCACGCCGCGAAGGGTCCAGCTGAGCCGATCGGGCTGCAGGCCGGCGAGCTCGAGGGCGTTCATGCCGTAGTCGACCGAGAGGTGCACGCCCGAGACGTAGCTCGCGAGGTCGCTGCCGAGGAAGGCGAGCGCCTTGGCCATGTCGACGGATTCCGCCAGGCGGCCGGCGGGGCCGACCTCGGCCTCGACCTTGTCCTGGCCGCCCTTCATCTCGGCGAACTCGGAGAGCATGCCCGAGACGGTCATGGCCGGGAGCACGGCGTTGATGCGGATCTTGCGGAGGTCCGCGAGCGGGGAGACCTGTTCCGCCACCCAGAGGTTCAGGGCCCGCTTGGAGAGGATGTAGCCGAGCGACCCGGGCACCGTGCCGAACTCGGCTTCGAACTCCTGCGTGACGCGCACGAGGTCGTCCCAATCGCCGCCGCGGACGAAGGGCACGAGCTCCTCCCGCACCGACGGGTTCTCCCAACGGAGGCCGCCGTTCGAGGTGACGAACGTGATCGAGCCGTTCGCGACGACGCGGTCGACGAGGTAGGTGTCGGTCACGTACTTGTTCGCGATGAAGTTCACGGTCAGGGTCTCGAGGAACGAGTTGTGCACGCCCGAGATGCCGGCGATGCCGAAGAAGGCGTCGATCCGATCGGGGATCTCCGCGAACGCGGCGTCGATGGACGCCTGCTCGCCGAGGTTCGCGATGATGGACCTCGTGAGGCCGGGCACCTGAGGCTCGACGCGGTCGAGGGCGTACACGTTCGCACCGAGATCGACGAGGATCTCGGAGAGCGCCCGGCCCATCCCGGATGCCGCGCCGGTGACGACGACCGTCTTGCCGGCGTATCCGAAGTGGTCAGTCATGAGTAGCTCCTTTGCTGATGGTTCTTGGCGGGTGACGCCGGGTCGGACGACCTCGGCACCAAGGATGGAGTGGTCGCTCACTGCGTTTGAGTGAGGAGGACCGCGTCTTCCTCGCTGGCATCGATGGCGACGAGCATCAGGACGGCGATCAGGAATCCGAGCGGTCGGCGCACGAGTGGCGCGGACTCGGTCTGAGGTGAGGTCATTGCCGTTCTCCACATTGAGGGTCGGCTGCGCCGACGAGGCGTTGGAACGTGCGCGCTGCGGGTCGATCGCCCGCCCGCGCTCGTCCCGCGTTCTGGGTCGAGTCCGCGGTGGCTGCGTCGCCACCGCTTGATGCTGGTTCCGTTGCTCTGATATCGTTCGGTTGTAACGAACGACTGATCCTTACAACAGGACCAGTGTGAGCCACGACGCTTCGCGTGTCAATTGCGTTCACCAAAGAACGGTTTTGAGCGTTTCCGCTCAACTTTGGTGCGCCTCCGATCTTGCCCGCCCATGACGAAGGGCCCGGACGAGCGTCGCTCGCCGGGCCCTTCGCGTCGTTCCGGTCAGCCCTTCGGCAGCCCGAGCACGAAGTCCGCATCGTGCTCGATGAGCCCGAGCTTGCGGCCGCCCTTCGAGATGTCGAGCCCCTCGAAGAACTGCTCGTTGACGGCGATGAACTGCTCGTCGTCACCGTCGAGTTCATCGTCGTACCGGATCGCCTGCGTCGGGCACACCGCCTCGCAGGCGCCGCAGTTGATGCAGAGGTCCTGGTTGATGTACATCATCCGCCCGCCCTCGAAGAGGCAATCGGCCGGGCAGACCTGGATGCAACTGCGGTCCTTGACGTCCACACAGGCTTGGGTCACCACAAAGGCCATTTCGTTTCTCCTTCTCGACTTCGTCGTCCGAGCGGATGCCGTCTGGACTCACCCACTCGGGACGGGTACACTGACGACACTTCTAAGCGTTGGTTCTCAAATCTAACACCGGGAAGCCCCGAATACACGAATCACAGTGACCAAGGCTGTTCACGACAGGAGAGCTCGATGACGACAGCGACCTTCTCGATGCAACGCGTCGACCCGTACAACCCACCCGCCGAGCACCTCCGGCTGCAGCAGGAGGACTCGATCTCCCAGGTACCCTGGGCCAACACCGGCACCATCTGGGCCATCACCAAGCACGCCGACGTCCGGGCGGTGCTCGGCGACGCCCGGTTCAGCTCCGATCGCACGCTCCCCGGGCACCCGATGAACTCCGGCTACGTGACGGGCTCGGACCTCAAGCAGCTCATCGCGATGGACCCGCCGGAGCACACGCAGCACCGACTTCGCGTCATGGGCGAGTTCACGGTCAAGAAGATCGCCGCGTTGCGCCCGCGCATCGAGGAGATCGTCGAGGAGACCATCGACGCCATGCTCGCGAGCGGCCACGAAGCCGACCTCGTCGAGGCGCTCTCGCTTCCGGTCCCGTCCATGGTGATCGCGGACCTCCTCGGAGTCCCCTACGAGGACCACGGATTCTTCCAGGAGAACAGCGCGACCTTCGTGGACATCGACACGCCCATGGAGGGTCGCGTCGCCGCGATGGGGGCGCTCAAGGCGTACGTCGGCGAGCTCGTCGCCTCGCGCGTCACCTCTCCCGGTGACGACATCCTGAGCCGTCAGCTCGCGGCGGGCGCAGACCCGGTGGAACTGACCGGGCTCGGATTCCTCCTGCTCATCGCCGGGCACGAGACCACCGCGAACATGATCTCGCTCTGCGTCGCGACCCTGCTCGACCGGCCCGAGCTCCTCAAGCAGCTCCGCGACGACCCCTCGCTCATGCCGGGCGCCGTCGAGGAACTGCTCCGCTACTTCACCATCGCCGAGGTCGGGCACCAGCGCCTCGCAACGGCCGACATCGAGATCGACGGAACGCTCATCCGCGCCGGCGAGGCGGTCTACGCCTTCGCGAACGTCGCCAATCGCGATCCCGAGGTCTTCCCCGAACCGAACACGATCGACTTCACCCGCGGTGCGCGCAACCACGTCGCCTTCGGCTTCGGCCCCCACCAGTGCCTCGGCCAGAACCTCGCCCGCCTCGAACTCGAGATCGTGCTCGAAGCGGTCGTCCGCCGACTTCCGACCCTCCGCCTCGCGGTGCCGTTCGACGAGATCCCGTTCAAGGAGCACGGTCCGAACTACGGCGTCTACAAGCTCCCGGTGGCCTGGTGACCATGCAGATCACGGCGAACCGGTCGACCTGCATCGGGTCCGGGCAGTGCGTCTTCACCGACCCCGACACGTTCGACCAGGACGACGACGGCCTCGTGATGGTCCTGCGCCCGGCGCCCGCGTCCCCCGACGAGCTCGCGGCGGCGAAGGAGGCCGTGCACATCTGCCCGAGCCGCTCGCTGGCCCTGAGCGGGGAAGCACCGTGACCCGTAGGTCCGCGACCTCCGCATCGCTGCACGTGGCGGCATCCGCAACTCGAGAATGGAACACCCGATGACGATCGAGCAGACCGCGCCCGCACTGGCCGGCCCCGACCCGTACTACCCCTGGCTTCGACGCATCGCGAACGACCACGAGGCCGCGCACCACGTGCCCGGCATCCAGTGCCGCGGTTCGGTCGCACTCATCGACGAGGCCGCTCGCCTGCGCGGCATCGCCGAGGTACGGCTCGGACGGGCGATCTCGCTCGAGCGCGAAGTCGAGACCCGGCCCGACCGGCTCGCCGACGGCCGCGAGATCGCCGAGGCCGAAGCGGCGCAGTGGCGCGCCCTCGGCAACGCCGACCTCCCCCAGGGTCACGGCAGCGTCGACCTGAAGGTGACGGTCGGCCTGCACGGACGTCACGCACACGGCGGCGATGTCATCTCGTACGACGCGCACGGCGTGCACAACACGCACCTCGACGGGCTGGCCCACATCGGTGCGGATGCCGCGTGGCACGGCCCGATCCCGGCCGGGAACTCGCAGACCGACGAGGACACGATGGTCAACTGGGCGCAGCACGGCATCGCCACGCGCGCCGTGGTGCTCGACATCACCGCCGTCCGCGGGGTCGACTGGGTCACCGCCCAGGAGCCGGTCACGGCGGCCGAGCTCGACGCGGCCCTCGCGGCGACCGGCGTGGACCTCCTGCCGGGCGACGCCCTCGTCGTCTACCAGGGGCGCGACCGCTACGAGGCCGCCGGCAACGTGTACCCGAGCGGGGCCGCAGCCGTCGCCCGTCCGGGCATCGGCGAGGACGGCTCGGCCTGGATCGCCGCGAAGGAGCCCGGGCTGCTGCTGTGGGACTTCCACGACGCGCGTCACAACGCGCGCGGATCGCTCGAGGTGCACAACCTGATCTCCGCGATCGGCCTCGGCATCGTCGACAACTGCCTGCTCGGTCCGGCCGTCGCGACGCTCCGCGAGGCCGGCACGTCGACCGGCCTGGTGGTCGCCGCTCCCACGGCGATCCACCGCTCGACCGGCGTCCTCATCAACCCGCTGCTCCTCTACTGAGCCGCAGTCGAAGCGCCGCGCACCAGGGGCCGCTGTCCTGCACGGACGGCGGCCCCACCGGCGTGTCCGGCGCAACCTCCACGAACACGGACATCACCGACGAGGCATCCGTCGCCCGGATGGTCGAATCGGTCGTCGAGCGCTACGGATCACTCGACTTCGCGCACAACAACGCGGCGGGCAGCATCCCGACGCACGAACTCGCGGAGTACGACAACGACCTGAACGCCTGGGCGATCAGGCTCTACCTCGAAGGCCCGTACTTCTGCCTCAAGCACGAACTGCGGTACATGAAGGAGCACGGCGGCGGCTCCATCGTGAACACCGCCTCGCTCGCCGGGCTGTTCCCCTCCCCGCTCACCGCGCCGTACACCGCGGCGAAGCACGGCGTCGTCGGGTACACCAAGTCCGCCGCCCTCGAGTACGGACGGTACGGCATCCGCGTGAATGCGGTGTGCCCGGGGGTGGTGCGCACCGGACTCACGAAGGACCTCCCCGAGGAGTACATCGGTCCGGTCACCGCCGGGCAGGTCATCAAGCGCCTCGCGGAGCCCGAGGAGATCGCCGAACCGGTGGTGTTCCTGCTGTCCGAAGCCGCCTCCTTCATGACCGGCTCGATCATCGCCGTCGACGGCGGCGCCTCGGTGTCGACGACCTCGATCGACTGATCCCGACCGCAGACGCCGAAGGCGGCGTTCCGCTCGTGCGGAACGCCGCCTTCTTCTTCGATCTGCACGGGTCAGG
This sequence comes from Agromyces sp. PvR057, assembly GCF_040547485.1. NCBI lineage: Bacteria > Bacillati > Actinomycetota > Actinomycetes > Micrococcales > Microbacteriaceae > Agromyces > Agromyces sp. PvR057. Next base: position 103,263 of record NZ_JBEPPT010000001.1, on the reverse strand, counting down.
CCTTCACTCCCGCCCGACGCCGGTTCAGTCGAGCGGGAAGTGGCAGGCCGCGAACTGTCCCGGACGCACCTCGCGCATCTGGGGTTCCTCGACGGCGCATCGATCCTGCGCGATCGGGCAGCGAGCGCGGAATCGACACCCTGACGGCGGATTGAGCGGCGAAGGGATGTCGCCCTTCAGCGCCGGACCGGTGAAGCCGTCCTCGCTCTCGGGAGACGGCACCGAGTCGAGGAGTCCGCGCGTGTAGGGATGGGCGGGACGGGCGTACACCTCGACGGAGTCGCCGAATTCGCACGTCTTGCCGAGGTACATCACGAGTACCTTGTCGCTGAAGCTCCGCACGACGCCCAGATCGTGGGCGATGAAGACGATCGTGAGGTCGTACTTCTGCTTGAGCTCCTCGAGCAGGTTCAGCACCTGGGCCTGCACCGAGACGTCCAATGCCGAGACCGGCTCGTCACAGATCAGCAGTCCGGGCCTGACGGCGAGTGCCCGCCCGATCGCGACGCGCTGGGCCTGGCCTCCCGAGAGCTGGCGGGGCAGCATCTCGGCGAATCGCTCGCTCGGGAGGCCGACCTGCGAGAGCATCTCGGGCGCGTCGAGGTCGCGTTGCGCCTTCGGGACCCCGCCGATCGCGGCGCCCTCCATCACCAGATCCTTGACGGCCCGGCGCGGGTTCAACGAACTCACCGGGTCCTGGAAGATCATCTGCATGTCGCGACGCAACTCCCGCATGCGCGCAGGCGACGCGGACTCGATGCGCTCGTCGCGATATCTGACCGTGCCGCCCGCGATGGGATCGAGGCGGAGCACGGCGCGACCGGTGGTCGACTTCCCGCAGCCCGACTCGCCGACGATGCCGAGCGTCTCGCCGGGCAGGAGATCGAAGCTGACCCCCGCCACGGCCTTGAACGCGCCGTGTGCCGTGTGGTATTCGACGTCGAGGTCCTCGACGGACAGGATCGCCCCATCGCCGCGCAGGTGCGCGTTGCCGCTACCGGCCAACGAGCTCACCTTCTCTCATCTCGGTTGGGTGGAAACAGGCCACGGCGTGGTCGTTCGCGACCTCGAGCATCGCCGGTTGGGACGACTCGCATGCCTCGGATGCCGCTGCGCATCGGGGTGCGAAGCGGCACCCCGTCGGCGGGTCGGTGGGCGACGGCAACGATCCGGTGATGACATCGAGCGGCGCGTGCCGGGCATGGTCGATCGACGGCGTCGCCGCCAGGAGTGCGCTCGTGTAGCGGTGCCGCGGGTCCTCGAAGACCTCGCGGCTCTCCCCGATCTCCGCGAGCCGGCCGGCGTACATCACGGCGGTGCGGTCGGTGCTGCCGGCGACGACGTGGAGGTCGTGCGAGATCAGCATGAGCGACATCCGCCGTTCGATCTGCACGCGGCGGAGCAGGTCGAGCACCTGTCGTTGAATGGTCACGTCGAGTGCCGTCGTCGGTTCATCGGCGATGAGCAGGTCGGGTTCGCAGGACAGCGCGACCGCGATCATCACGCGCTGTCGCATGCCGCCGGACAACTCGTGCGGGTAGGCGCGGAGCCGTCGCTCCGGGTCGGGGACGCCGACCTCCTTCAGCAGGTCGAGTGCCCGCGTCGCCGCCTCGCTGCGCGAGACCCCGAGATGGCGGCGCATGCCCTCGGTCAGTTGCCGCTCGACGCGGACGACCGGATTCAAGGAACGGCCGGGATCCTGGAACACCATCGCGATCTGCGGCCCCCAGATCTCCTCGAGCTGCCTGCGCGACAACCCGAGCAGGTCGCGCCCCTTGAAGAGGATCTCCCCGGTACGGTCGGATCGTGCGGGCATCAGGCCCATGATCGCGCGGGCCATGACCGACTTGCCCGAGCCGGATTCACCGACGATGCCGAGCGCTTCGCCGCGGCGCAACCGGAGCGAGACGCCGTCGACGGCCCTCACCACACCTTTGGGTGATCCGATGTACGCGTGGAGGTCGGTGACCTCCAAGAGCATGTCTTCACTCATCGCTGCTCCTTCCTTGAACGATGGGTACCGGGGCGCGGGCGGTCGGCCCGCGCCCCGGACTCGGCTTACTGCTGGAGCCAGATGCCGGCGGCCGCCGGCTGCGTGTAGCCGTACATCTCGACGCCATGCACCTGGTCGGTGACGGTCGCGCCGTTCAGGTACTGCTGGTACAGCACGTACGGAACGACCTCGGCCAGACGCTCCTGCACGATCTTGTACTGCGCCTTCTGCTCGTCAGGGTCGGTCGTGGCGAGCGCCGCGTCGAGCGCCGCATTCAGCTCGGCGTCGTCGATGCCCGAGTAGTTCGTGCGGTTGGCGTCGCCGTGCAGCGCCCCCCAGAGGCGCGAGGCCGGGTCCACGAACGCGAGCGAGGACATCGCCAGGTTGTAGTCGCCCGTCGTCGTGACGACGCCCTGCTCGGAGGCATCCCGCTGGTCCGCCGTGACGGTGACGTTGTCGTACTGCGCGAGCTGGGCCTGCAGCGCGTCGAACGTGGCGGGGCCGGTGCCCGGGAACACCGTGTAGGCGAACTCGACCGGCTTGCCTTCGGCAGCGAGCTCGTCGAAGAGCTCCTGTGCCTTCTCCCGGTCGTAGGTCTGCAGCGGGATGTCCTCGTAGAACGGGGACTCCTTGGTGAACAACGTCTTCGGGACGCTGCCGTTGCCGCGGTTCACGGCATCGGAGACCTGCTCGAGGTCGAGCGCGTACGCGACCGCCTGCCGAGCCCGGACGTCGTCGAACGGGGCCTTCTTCGTGTTGAACATGAAGCCGATGCCGCCGTTGAAGATGTCGATCTCGTTGGTGTACCCCGCAGCCTCAGCCTCGACGAAGGTCGACGCGTCCGAGTTCAGGATGATGTCGGCCTGGCCGGAGATGAGCGCGTTCAGTCTCTGCGTGTTGTCGGTCACGCCCTGGACCTCGATCGCATCCACGTAGCCGGGGTCGCCGGCGTAGTCCTCGTTGCGCGTCAGCTTGAGCGTGCCGCCCTGCGTCCAGCTCTCGAAGACGTACGGCCCGGCACCGATCGGGTTCTTGTTGAACGCCTCCTGGCCCTGCTCGAGGGCGGTGGGCGAGGCGATCCACTGCAACGAGTAGATCGGCATGAGACCGAGGAGGCCCGGCGTCGGCACGACCATGTGGAGCTTCGCCGTGCGCTCGTCGACGAGTTCGATGCTCTCGATCTGGCTTGCGACACCGGCGCTCGCCGAGCCGAGGGCGGGGTCCTTCATCCGGTCCCAGTTGTACTTGAGGGCGGCCGCGTCGAAGGGCGTGCCGTCGGTGAACGTCATCCCCTCACGGGTGACGACGTCCCAGGTGGCGCCGCCGTCGCTCGTCGTGAACGATTCGCAGAGACCGCAGTCGTACTCGCCGGTCGACTCGTTCGCGATGACGAACTGCCCATAGAGCGCGGTGTACGTGATCGGCATCGACGTCGAGCTGAACACCTGCACGGGGTCGAAGCCGGTCGGCTGCACGACCTCGAGCACACGCAGCGTGCCTCCGGATACGGGCCCGCTCGCCGCGACGCCATCGCTCGTCGCCGCATCGCCTCCGCCGGCGCAGCCGGTCAGCAGCAGAGCTGCCGCCGTCACGACGGCGATCAACGTTGATCGCTTCATGGTGATCATGGTCATCCTGTCTCTCTCTTGGTGGGTCGGTGCTGCGGATCGGACAGCTGAACGGGACGGCGAAGGGCGGTCGGAGCAAGCCGCTCGACCGTGCTCAGACGTCTCGGTCAGTCGTGCAGGGTGCGGTCGAACCGCAGGCGGAGGTGCTCCCCCGCCTGGTTCAGGGCGAAGACGGTGAGGAACAGCACCGTCGCGGGAACGAAGACGAGGTGGGGCGAGGTCCGCATCTCCGTCGCGCCGGCGTTGATCATGCCGCCCCAGCTCGGCGTGGGCGGCGGAACGCCGAGCCCGAGGAAGCTGAGCGAACCCTCCGCGACGATGAGCGCCGCGACGACCAGTGGAAGGTAGGCCGCGATGGTCGGGAGGACGTTCGGCAGGATCTCGCGGAGCACGATCCTGCCGTCGGATGCGCCCATGTTTCGGGCCGCGCGGACGAATTCCCGACTCGACCACGCCATGGTGTTCGCACGAGCCAGCCGGATGAAGGTCGGCGTGCTCGTGAGGGCGAGCCCGACGAGCAGTGTCGGGACGCTGGGCGAGAAGATCGAGGTGATCGCCAGCAGGAGCACGAGCGCGGGGAAGGAGAGGAGCACGTCGGCCACAAGCGTCACGGTCCAGTCGACGCCCCTGCGGAAGTACCCGGCGAACAGTCCGAGCGCGGTGCCGACGAGCACCCCGCCGAGAGCGGAGACGCTGCCGACCACGAGCGACACCTGGCCGCCGTAGATCAGCCTGGAGAGCATGGAGCGGCCGGTGCCGTCGGTTCCCAGCAGCGTGTCGAGCGAACCGAGCTGCGGCGGCTGGCGGGGCGGCCCGACGACCTGGTCGATCGAGGCGATCGGCAGCACCGATGCGAAGATCGCGAGGAACACGACGAGTCCGATCCAGAAGTAGGAGAACCAGACGAGGACGGACCACCGGCGTTTGGCCGGGGCGACGACCGGCGTTCCGAATCGTGCCGGCGGCGGTGCGGAGACCGCGGAGATGCTTCGCGTGACGACGGTCATGCCGGCACCGCCTTTCCTGAGGCCTTGGCAGCGGTCGGCGACTTCCTCGCCCGAGGGGCACGCCGTACGCGCGGATCGATGACGCCGTAGCCGAGGTCCACGACCATGTTGATGACCACGAATCCGATGGCGATGAACGCGACCACGCCCTGCACCGTGACGACGTCGCGCTGGATGATCGAGGTCGAGATGAGCTGCCCGATGCCCGGCAGGACGAACAGCGACTCGACGATGATCGTTCCGCCGATGAGCCGGGCGAGGCTGAGCCCCGAGATCGTGAGCAGCGAGAACGACGACGGTCGGAAAGCGTGGCGGAACATGACGTACGACCGGGACATGCCCTTCGATCGCGCCGCGGCGACGTAGTCCTCGCGAAGCGTGCCGATGAGGTCGGCGCGCAGCACGCGGTGGAACGCGGCGATCTCGGTCAACGCCACCGCGAGCGCGGGGAGGATGGCGCTGCGCAGGTTCTCCCCCAGGCCTTCACTGATCGGCGTCCACCCGAGTGCGGGGAGGGACTTCATCGTCACCGCGAAGAGGTAGACGAGGACCGGTCCGGCGACGAACGCCGGAATCGAGAGGAAGGCGGAGGTGACGCCGTTGATCCCGCGATCGAGGGGGCTGTTCGGGAACGCCGCCGAGAACACCGCGAGGGGAATGGCCACGATGAGTGCGATGCCCAGCGCCAGCACCGCGAGCTCGAGCGTCACGGGGAGGCGCTGCATGATCGCCTCCATGACCGGGATGTGCGTGATCGGAGAGACGCCGAGGTCCCCCTGCAGCGCGGAGAACAGCCAGTCGAGGTATTGCACGATGAACGGCCGGTCGTAGCCGAGCTCCGAGTTCATGGCTGCAACCGCCTCGGGGGTCGCCGCCTCACCCAGGATCACCTCGGCGACCGAGCCCGGCGCAAGAGCCATGAGCGCCTGCACGCCGATGGTGACGAGCAGGATGACGAGGAGCGCGTACCCGACGCGCCGGAAGACGTCAGTCCACATCGCAAGCACCTCGCTGCGCATCAGCTCGGCTGGAAACGTGATCTTGCACTCGGACTCCTTTGTCGAGCGGACGGCGATTTGCTGCATCACCGACGTTCTGCTGAACAGAACGATGTCGCCACACAACGCAACACAGGAGGAGTGTGTCAGGCCCATTCATCGCTTGTCAACCACTATTGAGCACCTTCGCTCAATTTGTTGGCCCTGGGTCCGTCCCCCGGGTCGAACGACAGTGTGCTTCAAGAACTCTGGCGCCAGAAGGCAGGGGTATTGACTCACCCTTGGTAGCGCAGGAACTAAGCGACTGATCCGATAATTGCCCGCCGCCGCACAACTGGCATTCCGAGGCGCGACATGACGTTTCTCGTGCCTACCGGACGACGGGCACCCTTCTCACACGTTCGTGCCGGCGCCGACAAGCACTCCGGGCACCGCGTCGATCGAGGCATTCACCTTCACATCCGCCGGCTCGGACGTGGGCTTCGACTTCGGGATGAAGGCCGCCACGAGCGCTGCGATGAGCGTGACGCCGGCACCGATCAGGAGCGCCGTGCGGAAGCCGGCCTCCGACGGCACGGCGACACCACTGAGGGGAACGGTCATCTGCGCGAGCACGACCCCGATGATCGCGGCGCCGATCGTCGTGCCGAGCGAGCGCATGAGCGTGTTGAAGCCGTTCGCCGCGGCCGTCTCGCTGCGCGGCACCGCGCCCATGATGATCGCGGGCATGGCCCCGTATGCGAACGCGACGCCGCCGTTGATGACGAGGCTGGTGGCGAGCAGGCCCCAGGTGCTCCCCATGCCGACGAGCGCGACACCGTAGCCGGCCGCGAGGATCACCGTGCCGAGCACGAGGGTGAACTTGGGGCCGCGCGCGTCGGTGATGCGGCCGCCGATCGGCGAGAGCAGCAGCATCATGAGGCCGGCGGGTGCCATCCAGAGACCGGCCGCGAGGATCGACTGGCCGAGGCCGTACCCGGTCGACGACGGCAACTGCAGCAGCTGCGGCATCACGAGCATGCTCGCGTACATGCCGAACCCGACGAAGATCGACGCGATGTTCGTCAGCAGCACCCGAGGCCGGGCGGTCGTGCGCAGGTCGACGAGCGGATCCTTCGTGCGCGTCTCCCACAGCCCCCACAGCGCGAACACCACGACCGCGAGGCCGAGCAGGCCGAGGGTCGGCCACGAGGCCCAGCCCCATTCCGAGCCCTTCGAGACCGCGAGGATGAGGGCGATGAGACCGACGGCGAGGCCGACGGCGCCGAGGCCGTCGAACCGCTGCCCGGATGCGCCTGCCGGAAGCACCGGCACGAGCCACCAGATCGCGAGCGCGGCGAGCACCGTCACTCCCGACCCGGCCCAGAACAGGACGCGCCAGTCGGCGAACTCCACGACGGCGGCTGAAAGCGGCATGCCGATCGCGCCGCCGACGCCGAGCGTGGCACTCACCGTCGCGATGGCCGACGACAGCTTCTCCTTCGGCACGACGTCGCGCAGCAGCGCGATGCCGAGCGGCACCATGCCGGATCCGATGCCCTGCAGTGCCCGCCCGACGATCATGATCTCGACCGACGGCGCGATCGCGCAGACGATGCCGCCGACGATGAGCGGCAGCGCGAGCAGGAGCATCATCCGACGCTTGCCGAACAGGTCACCGAGCCGGCCGGAGATCGGCACCGCGACGGCCGCAGCCAGCAGCGTGGCCGTGACGATCCATGCGGTGTTCGATGACGGCGTGTCGAAGATGACGGGGAACTGCGCGATCAAGGGCGTGACCATCGTCTGGGTGATCGACGACGCAATGCCCGCGAACGCGAGGACGGCGACGATGAGGCCCGGTCGAGCCACGGCCCTGGGCGAAGTCATGCGTTCTCCAACTCTTGCATTATGCATCATGCAGCAGATATGCATCATGCATATGTGCTGTGCATATGCACTATACACTTTCCGCTAGACTCGGCACCACCCAAGGGAGGAACGCCATGCAACGTCGCGTCGCCGACATCGAGTACGAGCAGATGCTGCACAGCCGGTACACCATCGCTCAGCACCGATCCGCGGACGGCCTCGAGCGCAGCGCATACCTCCTGCTCAGCCGCATCCACGCCGAAGGTCCGAAGTCCATCGGAGAATTGAGCGAGTTCTTCCGCCTCGATACCTCGACCGTGCAGCGCCAAACCAGCGCCGCAATGCGTGCGGGCCTCATCGAGCGCATCCCGGATCCCGACGGCGGCATCGCACGAAAGTTCGCACTGACGGGGGCTGGCTTGACGAGCCTCACGGAGGTGCGCGAGCGATCGGTGCGCGCACTCGACGACATCCTGTCGGACTGGTCAGACGAAGACGTCGCGACGTTCGCCGACCTGTTGCATCGCCTCAACCAGGACATCGAGCAGTACAGCGCGGCGACGCGCGAGGCACGCAGGCGAACCGCGGCGAGTTAACAACGCGCACGCATTGCTGAACTCCTCGTGCCTCCCACGGCGCGCGGCGGATTCCTTGGCTCGGGCCTCGGACGCCCGACGTCGACGACGCTGGCGGTTGAAGACGTCATCGACGCGTAAGGAGAACCAGCGTGGGCGCCACCGTCGCCGCAAACCTCGTGGCCGGCCGATTCACCTCGGACCATTGCTCCCTCGCATCCCGCATCACGAGCCCCATTGGCGCGCCGGAAAGGCCCCGAAACACGCGATCCATTCGCTTCTTCACCCTCAGGGCGACAGAAGTTCCTCGAAGCTCCTTGCCAGAAGCAAAAGAAGCCCCCGACGTTACGTCGGGGGCTTCTTTTGAAGCAAGTTCTTCTCACGAAAGGGCTGAATTCTCTCAACAGCCCAGAGCGCGGAGACGAGGGGATTTGAACCCCTGGTCCCCTTACGGGGACTCCACCTTAGCAGGGTGGTGCACTCGGCCGGACTATGCGACGTCTCCTCGCGAACGCTTGCACGCGCGCGACTGCCATCATAACCCGCGGATGCCGCGAAACACGATTCGGGGCCCCTCGGCGATCTCCCGCCGCTCGGACGCCCGCCACGGGGTCGCGACTACTGGTCGTCGAGGGACCGACCCGAGGAGCAGCGCGTCTCGGCCGCGGTCTGGCCGGACACGTCGCCGGGGAGCGCCTCGGCCGTCGGGGCGGGCGCGGCGGGATCGACGGGCGCCGCGGCATCCGTCGTCTCCTCGGTCGCGGGATCGGCGACGGGCTCCGTGCCCTCGGCGGGCGGGACGGCGTTCGGGTCACCGGCCGATGCGAACGCCGACTCCTGCGCGACCGGATCGAAGACCACCGGCATGTCGTTCTGGAGGGCGGTGTTCACGTACTCGGCCGAGTCGGTCGGGGCGACGGCGCCGCCGCCTTCGACATACGCCGTCGGGTACTGGATGAACGCGATCTTGTTCAGATCGGTGTCCTTGAGGGCCTTGGCGATCGAGATCATGCGGGTCGGGTCCATGAGGCTGTCGGACAGCTGCATGTTCGCGAGCGCGGCCTTCGCGATGCCGTAGAGCTTCGTGGGGTCGGTCAGGGTTCCGTTGGACTGCAGGGTCCGCGCGAGCGACGAGAGGAAGACCTGCTGGTTCGAGATCCGGGCGAGGTCGCTGCCGTCGCCGACGCCGTGCCTGGTGCGCAGGAACTGCAGTGCGTCCACGCCGGAGAGCGTGTGCATGCCCGCGTCGAGGAAGGTGCCGGTGTACTCGTCCTCGATGGGGTCCGCGACGCAGACCTCGACGCCGCCGACGGCCTCGGACAGGCCTGCGACGCCCATGAACTGCACGATGCCGGCGAACGGGACCGTCACGCCGACGAGGTTCTCGACGGTCTTCACGACGCATCCGAGTCCGCCGTGCGAGAGGACCGTGTTGATCTTCACGTCGCTGAGCTCGGAGAGCGGGTCTCCGGCGGGATCCTCGGGATCCGTGCACTCGGGAACGTCGACGAGCATGTCACGCGGGAAGCTGACGACCGACGCGTTGGTGTGGTCCTCGGAGATGTGCATCAGCATCGTGACGTCGTTCAGCACGGCGGTCTCCTCGGTGGGATCGCCGAACCACTCGCCCTGGCCCTCCCGGCTGTCGCTGCCGACCACCAGGAGGTTGATGCCGCCTTCCATGGCACCGACGTCGGGCACGCCCTCGAGCACCTTCTCGTTGCCGAGGGTGACGGTCGGCTGCGCCGTGCTCGCGAGATCCCATGCCGCATAGGCTGCGACCGCGGTGCCCGAGACGAGGGCGACCGCGGCGACCGAGGCGACGACCTTGGCGAACGAGCGCCAGACGCTGTGGGGCTTCAGCCGGCCGTGACGGGCGATGGCGGGGTTCTTCGCTGCGTTCCGGGAACTGTACTGGCGGTCGTCTGTCACGGTCACCTCTCTCGGGATCGTCGTTTCGGCGGGCGAACGGTTCGGGGCGGCAGGGGGACATCGGCGCGAGAGCGGAGGGCGTGGGATTCGAACCCACGAGACATTTCTGCCCACTGGTTTTCAAGACCAGCTCCATCGGCCGCTCGGACAGCCCTCCTTGCCGCATCGGAGAAATGGGACGACCTCCGGGGCGGACAGGCCACGATTCTAGCCGACTCGCATCTCAGCAAGCCTCGCAGGGCACCCTGTGAACGTGCTGAGGCGCACTCGGGGCGCGCACGACAGCCCGGACGAGGGCTCGGACGACGGCGTGGCCGAGCACCGCCCGCGACCGGCTCGGAGCGCATCCGGCCGACCGGCCGCGCCCGATCAGCCCTCGTTCGCGCTCGAGCAGCGCACCTCGGCCGCGGTCTGGCCCGTGACATCGGAGGGCAGTGTTCCCGGCGTCGTCGCCGGCGCCTCCTCGGTGCCGTCGCCCTCCGGCGCCTGTTCGGTGGCGGGCGGCACCGCTCCGGGATCGGTCGCCGTGCCGAACTCCGACTCCGAGGTCGCCGCAGGGTCGAGCACGATCGGCTGGTCGGTCTGCAGCGCGGTGTTCACGGCGTCGGCGGATGCCGACGGCTCGACGGCGCTGAAGTCATCCGTGTAGACGGTCGGATACTGCACGAACGCGATCTTCGACAGATCGATGTCCTGCACCGCACGGGCGATCGAGATCAGGCTCGTGGGGTTCTGCAGGGCCGACGAGAGCGTCATGTTCGAGAGGATCGCCTTCGCGATCGCGAAGAGCTTCACCGGGTCGTTCAGCGTCCCCGATGACTGGAGCGTGCGCATGAGCGCGGACAGGAACACCTGCTGGTTCGAGATGCGCCCGAGGTCGCTGCCGTCGCCGACGCCGTGCCGCGTGCGCAGGAACTGCAATGCGGCCATGCCGGTGAGGGTGTGCATCCCTGGGTCGAGGTAGGTGCCGGTGTAGTCGTCGGAGATCGCCTCGGCCACGCAGACCTCCACGCCGCCGACGGCCTCGGCCAGCGCCGCGACGCCGTAGAACTCCACGATGCCGCCGACGGGGATGGTGATGCCCGTGAGCTCCTCGACGGTGGCGGCGACGCAGCCGAACCCCCCGTACGAGAGCACGGTGTTGATCTTGACCGAGGAGAGCGCCGACAGCGGCTCGCCGGACGGATCCGCGGGATCGGGGCACTCGGGCACGGAGACGAGCATGTCCCTCGGAAAGCTGACGACCTCGACGTGCGAGTGGTCCTGCGAGATGTGCACGAGCATCGTGACGTCGTTCAGCACCGCCGAGTCCTCCTCGGGGTCGCCGAAGGCGCCGTCGGCCGGCCGCTTGTCGCTGCCGACCAGCAGGAAGTTGAGCCCGCCCTCCATGGCCCCGATGTCGGGCACGCCCTCGAGGAGCTCCTCGTTCGCGAGGGTGAGCGCCGGTTTCGCGACCGCGGTCGAGACGAGGTCGACGGCGGCGAAGGCCGCCACCGCGATGCCGCTCACGGCGACGATCGCCACGATCGCCCCCACGAGCTTGGCGCCCGAGATCCATCCGCTGTGCCGGGGCATCCGCCCGTGCCGTGGCGGTACGGGCTTCAGCGGCCGCGCCGGCGGCAGCCCCGGGACGCCCGGATCGGCGCCATCGGACCCTTCGCCGTGATCGCCCAAGAGGCCCCCTCCCCCACCAGTGCCGAGTGTAACTCTGCGAGCCGGTGACCAGAAGGAGGCGGCGCGATCGACGGGTTCCGCGTCGTCTAGGGCAGCGTGTCGAGCACCACGGCGAGGCCGGCCTCGTCGATGCCGCCCGTGACCTCGGTCGCGGCGGCCTTGACCTCGTCGGGCGACTGCCCCATTGCGACGGCACGGCCCGCGGCGCCGGCCCAGGCGAACATCTCGATGTCGTTGCGTCCGTCGCCGACGGCGATGACCCGGTCGAGGTCGTGCCCCTGCCAGCCGCGGACGCGTTCGAGCGCGGTCGCCTTGCTCACGCCGTCGGGTGCGATGTCGAGCCAGGCGGTCCAGCCGATGGCGTAACTGACCTGGTGCAGGCCCATGCCGGCGACGATGTCCATGAACTCGTCGGTGCCGTGCTCTGGCGAGACGACGACGACGCGCGTCGCGCTCGGCACGAAGAGGCCCTCGAACTCGACCTGGCGCGCGGAGTCGAGGTTCCACGTGTCCATGCCGGCGGTGTAGAGGCGGTCGCCGTCGGGGAGCTCGACCATGAACCGGCCGTCGGGGAGGAACGAGCGGATGCGCTCGAGCGCCGCCGACGGGTCGAACGTCTCGATGTGCGTTCGCACGTACCCGTCGGATGCCGCGTCGTCGCGCTTCATCGTGACCGCGCCGTTCGCGCACACCACGTACTCGGGCCGGAGCCCGAGCGTCTCGAGCACGGGCGAGGTGCCGGACCACGAGCGGCCGGTCGCGATCGTGACCTCGTGTCCGCGATCGCGGGCGGAGGCCACGGCCGACGCGACCGCGGGGTCGATCGACTCGTCTTCGTGCATGATCGTGCCGTCGACGTCGAGCGCCACGAACCACGGGTCGGTCACGAGGTCGGCCCGCGGCATCCGCTCGCTCATCGCGTGACGGGTTCGAGCACCTCGAGGCCGCCGAGGTACCCGCGCAACGCCTCCGGCACGCGCACCGACCCGTCGGCCTGCTGGTGCGTCTCGAGGATCGCGACGATCCAGCGCGTGGTGGCCAGGGTTCCGTTGAGCGTCGCGACCGGCGCCGTCTTGCCCGATTCGGTGCGGTGACGGATGTCGAGGCGACGCGCCTGGAAGGTCGTGCAGTTCGACGTGGAGGTGAGCTCGCGGTACGCGCCCTGGGTGGGCACCCACGCCTCGACGTCGTACTTGCGGGCGGCGCTCGAACCGAGGTCGCCTGCGGCGGTGTCGATGACGCGGTAGCTGAGGCCCAGGTCCTGCAGCATGCCCTCCTGCCAGGCGAGCAGGCGCTCGTGCTCGGCCTCGGCGTCGGCGGGGTCGATGTAGCTGAACATCTCGAGCTTGTTGAACTGGTGCACGCGGATGATGCCGCGGGTGTCGCGGCCGGCCGAGCCCGCCTCGCGGCGGTAGCACGTCGACCAGCCCGCGTAGCGGATGGGCCCGTTCGACACGTCGATGATCTCGTCGGCGTGGTAGCCGGCGAGCGCGACCTCGCTCGTGCCCGTGAGGTAGAGGTCGTCGGCGGGCAGGTGGTAGATCTCGTCGGCGTGGGCGCCGAGGAACCCGGTGCCCTGCATGATCTCGGGGCGCACGAGCGTGGGCGTGATGAGCGGCGTGAATCCCGCCGCGAGCGCCCGGTCGAGGCCCATGTTCATGATCGCGAGCTCGAGGCGCGCGCCGATGCCCTTGAGATAGTGGAACCGCGCGCCGGCGACCTTGGCGCCGCGCTGCATGTCGATGGCGTCGAGGAGCTCGCCGATCTCGAGGTGGTCGCGCGGCTCGAAGTCGAACGTCGGGCGCTCGCCGACCTCGCGGAGCAGCACGAAGTCGTCTTCGCCTCCGGCGGGCACGCCCTCGACGACGACGTTGCCGATGCGCCGCACGGCCTCGGTGAACGCCTCTTCGGCGACGGCGGTCTCGGCGTGGGCGTGCTTGACCCTGGCGGCGAGCTCCTGGGCCTGCGCGACGAGCGCGGCCTTCTCGTCTTTCGGCGCCTTGGCGACCTGCTTGCCGAAGGCGTTCTGCTCGGCGCGGAGCGTCTCGTAGGCGGAGATCGCCTTGCGGCGGTGCGCATCGAGGTCGACCGCGGCATCCACGAGCGCCGCGGACTCGCCACGCAGCTCCTGCGAATGCTTGATCAGGTCGGGGTTCTCTCGAAGCAGCACGGGGTCGATCACGCGTGCAAGTCTATCCGCGGCGCCCGCATGCAATACCGTTGGCACCGTGGCGCGGGGCGAGATGCGGAAGGCGGCGAAGTCCGCAGGCGACCGACCGCGCGTCGCCGTGATCTTCAACCCGAGCAAGCAGGGCGTCGAGACCCTGCGCACGACCATCGTCGAGGTCGCCGAACAGCACGGCTTCGCGGAGCCGACCTGGATCGAGACGACCGTCGACGACCCGGGCAAGGGCATGGCCCTCGAGGCGCGCGCGGCGAAGGTCGACCTCGTCGTCGCGGCGGGCGGCGACGGCACCGTGCGCTCGGTCTCGGCCGGGCTCCGCGAGAGCGGCATCCCGCTCGGCATCGTGCCGATCGGCACCGGCAACCTGTTCGCGCGCAACGTCGGCATCCCGGTGAACGACATGCACGCCGCGGCGGTGCTCGCCTTCACGGGCCTCGATCGTGCCGTCGACGTCGTCGTCGCCGATATCACGCGACCCGATGGCGACACCGAGACCCACACGTCGCTCGTGATGGCCGGCATCGGCATCGACGCCACCATGATCTCGAGCACGAACCCCGACCTGAAGAAGCGCGTCGGCTGGCTCGCGTACGTCGACGCCGGGCTGCGCGCCCTGCCGGCATCCAAGCCCTACCGCGCCTACTACCGAACGGATGCCGGGCGGCTGCACCGGTCGAAGGTCTCGACGATCCTCGTGGCGAACCTCGGCTACCTGCCGGGCAACATCGAGCTGATCCCCGACGCGCAGCTCGACGACGGTCGCCTCGACATGGCCGTGCTGCAGCCGCGCAACTTCCTCGAGTGGATCTTCATCTGGCGCAAGGTGACATGGGAGAACCCGGTGCTGCGCAAGTCGGCGCTCGGCCGCCAGATCATGGACCTCACGGGCGGCAGCCGCCGACGCGAGATCGTCTACTCGCGCGGTCGCTCGGTCGACATCGAGATCGGCGAGGGCGCCGAGGAGTTCGAGATCGACGGCGACGAGTTCGGCACCGTGGTCTCGGCCAGGTTCACGGTCGACCCCGCCGCGCTCATCGTGCGCGTGTCCTCGCTCGACTGAACGCCGGTCGGCACCTCGGTCGGGCGTGCACCCCGCGGCCAGAAGCACCAGACGAACACGAGGGCCAATGCGGATGCCGCGGCCAGCACGCCGAGCGCACCGCTGGCCTGGCCGAGCGCACCCAGCATCGCCCAGTGCTCGTTCATCGCGAGCATGTCCGCCTCGGACATGGCCTCGCCGCCCCAGGAGTTCAGGGCGTCGTACCCCTCGGCGATCACGCGCGAGAGGCCCTGCAGCCCGACGAGCGAGAGCACGAACACGGCGGCGAGGGCGATCACCGCGGGGGTGCGGAGCAGCGTCGACGAGCGCCTCACGAGTGCCGCCGGCGCCCGGACTGCACGGCCCAGATCGCGAGCACGACGACGGTGCCGAGCGCCCCCGCCTGCACGAGGCCCATGCCGAGCGCGGAGAGCGCGCTCAGGAACGCCTGCGTCTCGGCCCCGCTCATGCGACCGGTGGGGCGCATCTGCTCGAGGCTCACGTTCCACGAGACCACGACGCCCACGACGACGAACCCGATGCTCGCGGCGAGCGCGACCCAGAATGCGAGCGACGGATGCCGCACGAACGGCGACTCGCTCTCGGAGTCCGCGTCGACGTCGACGTGCTCGCCATGTCGGCGGTCGAATCCGGAGTCGGCAGGTTCGGCGGGTGCGGGCGACGGCCCGATGCGGCCCCGATGCTGCGGCTCGTCGGATTCGGCGGCGTCTGGGGCCGCCGCGCGGTCGGCCGGGGGGCCGAAGTAGGCCAGCAGTGCGGCGGCATGGTCGTCGTCGAGCTGATCCGGCCTGACGACGCGCTCAGGAGGTCGGACCTCGCGTCCGACGGCCGGTTCCGCACGGATGCCGGTCTCACGACGCTGCGACGCCCGACCGGCGGCGGGTTCGGCGAGTGCGGGTTCGGTGGCGGCCTCCGCGACGGACGCCTGAGGCGAGGCGGTCGCCGCGGCATCCGGCGTGTACCCGCGTTGGAACCTCGGATCGAACCTCGGGTCGATGCCCCGCGCGGCCTCGTTGCTCATCGCGTGTCCTTCGGTGTCGGTGGCCTGGCCCGGTCTCGGACGGCCGCTCAGTCGGGCTCGCCGCTCAGCAGGCCGCGCAGCCAGTCGCGCGCCTCGATGAAGATCTCGTCATCGTACTTCGCGTGGTACTCGATCTCGCGCTGGTCGGCGCGGGGGTAGGAGCCGAGGAAGATGACGTTGGGGCTCGTGCGGCGCAGGCCGAGCAGGGCGTCGGCGACGCGCTCGTCGGCGACGTGTCCGTCGAGGTCGACGACGAAGCGGTAGCGGCCGAGGGCGTCGCCGATCGGACGCGACTCGAGCAGCGAGAGGTTCACGCCTCGCGTCGAGAACTGCTCGAGCATGGCGAGGAGCGCGCCGGGCTCATCGCTCGGCAGCTCGACGATGAGGCTCGTCTTGTCGGCCCCGGTCGGCTCGGGCAGGGCGCGCGAGCGCGACACGAGCACGAACCGGGTCACGGCGTTGGGGTTGTCGCCGATGTCGCGCGCGAGCACGGTGACGTCGTGGTGGTCGGTGATGCCGGGCGGGGCGACCGCGGCATCGGCCGCGTTGTCCGGGTCGAAGAGGGATGCCGCCGACTGCACGTTGCTCGAGGCGGGGATGTGCCCGTGCTCCGGCAGGTGCCGCTCGAGCCAGCCGCGCGACTGCGCGTAGGCCACGGGATGCGCGTTGACCGTGCGCACGTCGGCGAGCGTCGTGCCCGGGCGGGCGACGAGCACGAAGTTCACGGGCACGAGCACCTCGCCGACGATGCGGAGGCCGGGCACCGTCGCGAGCGCGTCCTGCGTCGCCGAGACGCCGCCCTCGATCGAGTTCTCGATCGCGATCATCGCGGCGACCGAGCGACCGCTCGTGACATCCGCGAGGGCCTCGCCCACGTTGTTGACCGACCGCCACGTCTTGCCGGCCGCCTCCGGCACCTGCTTCAGCGCGGCCTCGGTGAAGGTGCCGGCCGGCCCGAGGTACGAGTACGTCTCGTCGGGGGGCGTGGCTGCGGCATCCGTCATGCAGCAAGCCTAGCCAGCGGTCGGGCGCCGAAGGGCTAGCGTCGAGATCGTCCGCGACACGCCAACCGTGAGGAGGACGCCATGACCTCGACCCTCGAGACGCCGGCCCGCCGTCGAGCCGTGCCGACCGATGCCGAGCGCCTGCGGGCCCTTCGGAGCATGAAGCGCCTCGCGACCGGGCTGCTCGTCCTCGCCGCGATCGTGTTCGCCGTGGCCTTCGCCCTGCAGGACGAGATCCCGTGGCTCGCGTACGTGCGGGCGGCGGCCGAGGGCGCGATGGTCGGCGCGATCGCGGACTGGTTCGCGGTCACGGCGCTGTTCCGGCATCCGCTCGGCCTGCCGATCCCCCATACCGCGATCATCCCGACGCGCAAGAACGAGATCGGCGCGACGCTCGGCGCCTTCGTCGAGGACGAGTTCCTCTCCGACGAGGTCGTGCTCGGCAAGCTCCGCTCGATCGGCATCTCGCGCCGCCTCGGCGGGTGGCTCGCGCAGCCCGCCAACGCCGAGCGGCTGACCGCGGAGGCATCCGTCGCCGCCCGCGGGGTTCTCGAGCTCCTGGGCGACGACGACGTCGAGGACGTCATCGAGCGCCTCGCACGCACGCACCTCTTCGAGCCGGAGTGGGCGCCGTCGGTCGGCCGCGTCGGCGCACGCCTCGTGGCCGCCGACCAGCAGCGTGCCGCCGTCGACGGCCTGCTCGACAAGGCCGAGGAGTGGCTCGTCGCGCATCCCGAGGCGTTCGGCAGCATGGTCTCCGACCGCCTGCCGCGATGGATGCCCGGCTTCGTCGACCGGCTCGTCGACGATCGTGCGGCCCGCGAGGTGCTCGCCTTCGTGCACGCGGTGCGCGACGACCCGCGGCATCCGCTGCGCGAGGCGATCGATCGCTACCTCGCCGATCTCGCCGAGGCCCTGCAGCACGACCCCGCCACGATCGCCCGCGTCGAGGGCATCAAGAACGACCTGCTCGAGAGCCCGCGCGTGCGCGAATTCGCGGGCGAGGCCTGGACCGCCGTGAAGGCCGCCCTCGACGACTCGCTCGCCGACCCCGAGAGCGAGCTGCGTGCGAGCCTGCGCTCCGCGATCGTCGAGGTCGGCACCCGGCTCGTCACCGACGAGACGCTGGCCGCGAAGGTCGACACCTGGGTGACGGATGCCGCGGCCTACGTCGTGCGCACCTACCGGCACGAGATCGCGGGCGTCATCACCGAGACCGTCGAGCGCTGGGACGCCGCGGAGACGACCCGCAAGCTCGAGCTGCAGGTCGGACGCGACCTGCAGTTCATCCGCATCAACGGCACGGTCGTCGGCGCCCTCGCCGGGCTCGCGATCTTCTCCGTCGCGACGGCGCTGCACGCCGTCGTCTGAGCGCTCGCGCGTTTCGCACCTCCCCAAGGTGCGGCCGGCGCGGAGTCGCGCCAGACTGGGCGCATGCACGAACGCGCGGGAACCCCGGCCACCGAGTCCGACCTCATCGACGTCGAAGCGCTCATCAGGGCGTACTACGAACAGAAACCGGATGCCTCCGTGCCCGAGCAGCGGGTCGCGTTCGGCACCTCGGGCCACCGGGGCTCCTCGTTCACGACGAGCTTCAACGAGCACCACATCCTCGCGATCACGCAGGCGATCGTGGAGTACCGCACGGCGCAGGGCATCACCGGGCCGCTGTTCATCGGCTCCGACACGCACGCGCTGAGCGCGCCCGCGCAGACCACGGCGCTCGACGTGCTCGTCGGCAACCGGGTGCGCGTGCTCGTCGACCAGTTCGACGACTACGTGCCGACGCCCGCGCTCTCGCACGCGATCCTCTCGTGGAACAACGACCCGGCCAAGCGCGCCGAGGGCGAGGCCGACGGCATCGTCATCACGCCGTCGCACAACCCACCCCAGGACGGCGGATTCAAGTACAACCCGCCGCACGGCGGCCCGGCCGACTCCGACGCGACGGGCTGGATCGCGAACCGGGCCAACGAGCTCATCGCCGACGGCCTCCGCGAGGTCAAGCAGGCCGAGCCGAGCGCGGTCGAGACCTACGACTTCCGCACCGCGTACGTCGCCGACCTCGCGAACATCATCGACGTCGAGGCCATCAAGCGCAGCGGCATCAGGATCGGCGCCGACCCGCTGGGCGGGGCATCCGTCAACTACTGGGCCGCGATCCGCGACGCGTACGGCCTCGACCTCACGGTGGTCAACGAGCGCGTCGACCCCGCGTGGTCGTTCATGACGCTCGACTGGGACGGCAAGATCCGCATGGACCCGTCGTCGCCGAGCGCGATGGCGTCGGTGCTCGAGCACGGCAGCAGCTTCGACATCCTCACCGGCAACGACGCCGACGCCGACCGACACGGCATCGTGACGCCCGACGGCGGCCTGATGAACCCCAACCACTACCTCGCGGTCGCGATCGAGTACCTGTTCGCGCACCGGCCCGAGTGGCGTGCGGATGCCGCGATCGGCAAGACCCTCGTGTCGAGCTCGATGATCGACCGCGTCGCCGCGGCCCTCGGGCGCCGGCTCTGGGAGGTGCCGGTCGGCTTCAAGTGGTTCGTGCCCGGGCTCGTCGACGGCTCGGTCGGGTTCGGCGGCGAGGAGAGCGCCGGCGCGTCGTTCCTGCGGTTCGACGGCACGGTCTGGACGACCGACAAGGACGGCATCCTGCTGTGCCTGCTCGCCTCCGAGATCCGCGCGGTCACGGGCCGCTCCCCCTCCGAGCTCTACGCCGACCTCGTCGAGCGGTTCGGCGATCCGGCCTACGAGCGCAAGGATGCCGCGGCGACCCCCGCGCAGAAGGCGGCCCTCGGCAAGCTCACGGGCGATGCGATCTCGGCCACCGAACTCGCCGGGCAGCCCATCACCGCGAAGCTCTCGCACGCGCCGGGCAACGACGCGGCCATCGGCGGCGTCAAGGTCGAGACGGCCGACGCGTGGTTCGCGGCGCGCCCCAGCGGCACGGAAGACGTCTACAAGATCTACGCCGAGTCGTTCAAGGGCGCCGAGCACCTCGCGCAGGTGCAGGAGGAGGCCAAGCGCGTCGTGGACGCCGCCCTCGGCGGCTGAACCTGCGGGGCCGTATCGCCGGTCGAGTGGCGACGCAGGAGCGTATCGAGACCCCGCCCGCCAACGGGTCTCGATACGGCCCTGGCGGGCCTACTCGACCGGCGACGGCGCGAGTGCGCCGCGCGGCATCCGGGATCAGTGGATCGAGAAGTACGTGACCGATCCGCCGCCCGAGGCCAGCGCCTCGTCGACATCCCAGTAGTCGATGTCCTTCGTGTGCCCGCCGACCCACACCCTGGTGCCGGCGTCGGTCTGCTCGACGCGCGTGACGACGGCCGTGTGGTCGCGGTCGCCGGAGGAGTCCCAGTCGAACTGGGCGATGTCGCCGACCTTGACCTGGGCGCGCTGCGAGTCGTCGAGCGCCGTCGCCCTGGCGGGCTGGCTCAGGAGGTAGTCGCGCAACGCGGTGGAGCTCGACCAGCTCGAGGACATCGTGCCGGTCGACCCGTCGTAGAACCAGCCGCCGTCCATCGCCCAGCCGCGGGCCACGAGGGACTGGCTCGCGAAGTTCGCGCAGTCGACGCCGCCGAACACGGGGTACTGGGCCGAGTTGTAGCTGCTCCAGTAGGTGGCGACGTAGGCCAGCTGCGCGTCGATGCCGGCGTCGCTCGTGTAGGTGAGCGTGAGGGGCGCCGCCGTCTTCTCGCCGACGGTCGCGGCACCCTTCACCTCGGCGGTCGCGACCGACGAGATGAGGCCCGCGACCGACGAGGCGGGCGCCTCGGTCGTGACGACTTCGACCGGCTGGCCGGCCGCATCGGTCATGGTCACGTCGACGGCCGCGCCGGTCGAGGCCTGCGCGACGGCCGGCACCTGGAACGTGATCTGCGCGTCGTCGACGGCGACGATGGTCGCGGGCGTGGAGCCGACCGTGACGGAGGCCACCTCGTCGAGCGAGCGGCCCTGTACGGTCACCTGCGTTCCGCCGGTGAACGGGGCCGCCGCCGTGGAGAGCCCGCTCGTGATCGCGGGCAGCGGCTCGGCCGCGACGGCCGGGGTGAGCGAGTCCTTGGTCGCCGCCCTCGTCGCCTCGGCGATGGTCTCGATGCTGTCGGCGCTCAGGTCGGCGGTCGCGCTCTCGGCGACCGAGTCGGAGGCCTCCGCGTCGGCCGGGATGAGCGCGCCGAACGCGCTGAGCCCGATGAACGCCATGGCCGATCCGAGTGCGGCCGTGCGTCGGACGGACGCCCCAGCACCCTTGCCTGCCGACTTGCCCGGCTTGCCCGCCACGGCGCGGCGGTTGCGCACGCGCTCGGCGCGGTGTCGCGGCGTCGTCGTTCCGCGTCGCGTGTCCGTGACCTCGACCGGGCCGTCGGCGGCGAGCTCGTCGGTGTCCGTCTCGGTCGGATCGGCCGGCTCGGTCGCGTCGTCGGTCGCCGTCTCGGCGGGGGCGGTCGCCTCGATCGCCGGCACCGTCTCGGCGGCGGCGATCGAGACGGTCGCGGTCGCCACGGCCTGCTGGATCACGGGGGTCGTCTCGGTCGCGCGGGTCGCGTCGATCGAGGCGGGTTCCGCCGTCAGCTCGACCGTCGTCGCGGCCTCGACGCCGTCGGCAGCGCCCTTCGAGCGCGCCGTGCGGCGTCGCTTCGAGGGTGCGTGCTCGGGCTCGGATTCGAGGGCGGGTGCCCGGAAGGTGGCGCGGCGAAGGACGGGGAGATCGGAGGGATTCAGCAAACCGTGGCGTTTCGGGTCGTCGTGCGGGGGGACACCCAGCCCAACACGCGAATTTGTGAGGATCCCTCTCGAACGCTGGGAGACCTATGAGAGCGCGTTCACGCGGAGACCGCGCGGCGGAGCATCGCCATCCGCAGCCCGACCACCGCGAGCGGCACCAGCACGAGCAACGCGACCATGTTCACACCCGCGAATCCGAACGCGCCGAGCACCAACCCGGAGAGTGCTGCGGATGCCGCGGCCGCGACGTTCATCGCGGCATCCGTCGCCCCTTGCAGCGGAACGCGCAACCTCGCGTCGACCGACGTGGTGAGCAGGGTGGATCCGCCGATCATGCCGGCGGACCACCCGAGCCCGAGCAGTCCGAGGGCGAGCGGCACGAAGATCACGTCGCCGCCCGGGGCGAGGATGCCGATGACCGCCGCCACGACGAGGATCGCCACGCCGAGCAGGATCACCCGCACGGAGCCGACACGGTCGACGAGCCATCCCATGAGCGGACTCGCCCCGTACATGCCGAGGATGTGGATGCTGAGCACGAGTCCGACGAGGTTCAGCGACATGCCGTGCTGGGTCATGTGGATGGGCGTCATGACCATGACCCCCACCATCACGGTGTGCGAGCACACGACCGCGAGGATCGCGAAGAGCGAACGCGGCGAGCGCGACGCCGCTCGCAGGGCGGCGAACGAGCCGACGGGCTTCTGCCCGGGGGCGTCGGCAGCACCGGCACCGGCAGCGGGGTCGGCAGCGGGAGCCGCGACCTCGGCCCCGGCGGCGCTCCCCGCGCCGGGGTCGGGGGCGACCCCGACGAGGCCGGGAACGGGATCGACCGGGCCCCCCGCGGCATCCGGGATCGCGTCGGTCTCGAGCACGCCGGCGCGCGGCATGCGCAGGAGCGTGGCGACGAGCAGGGTGGAGGTCGCGAACGCGACCGCCGAGAAGACGAACGATCCGACGAGATGCGGCAGCCCGAACGCGGCACCCACGCGGTCGCCGGTCTCGGAGAGCAGCGGGCCGGCGACCGACCCGATCGTCGTGGCCCAGAGCACGAGCGACATCGAGCGCGCCTCGAAGCCCGGCGCCGCGACCTCGGTCGCCGCGAACCTGGCCTGCAGCCCGGCCGCGGCGGCCGCCCCGAACGCCGCGAGCCCGACGAACACCAGCACGACCCAGCCGCTCGTGGCCGCCGCGACCACGAGCAGGGCCCCGACGGCGGCGAGCCCGTAGCCCGCGGCCAGCGCGACGTGCCGCCCGGAACGCACGGCGAGGCGCGCGAGCGGGATCGCGACGATCGCCGCGCCGAGCACGCTCGCGGACTGCGCGAGGCCGCCCATCGCGACGACGCCCGTGAGGTCGGCGACGAGGATGGCCGCGAGCGCCATGCCCGTCGCGACGCCGATGCCCGCGAGCAGCTGGTTGACGATGAGCACCGACAGGGCGAGCCCGCGACGCGAGCGACGCGAACCCGTGCCGGCCGGCCGCGGCATCCGCTCGCTCATCGCCCGATCATGGCACGCGCCACGGACATCACGTGCTCAGCGGCACCGCCGGGAGCCCGAAGAACTCCTCGAGGGTCGTGAAGCCGGTGTCGTGCATCTCGGTCGCGAGCTCGACGCCGATGTAGCGGTAGTGCCAGGCCTCGTGCGGGTACCCGGTGACGTCGACCTTGTCGGCCGGATACCGCAGCAGGAAGCCGAACCGGTACGCGTTGGCGCGCAGCCACTCGCCCTCCGGGCTGTCTTCGAGGCATTCGAACGTGCAGCCGTTCTCGGCGCCGATGTCCATCGCGAGACCGGTCTGGTGCTCGCTCGCACCCGGTGGGGCCGTCGTCGGGTCGCTGCCGTCGCCGTACAGGTCGACCTGCGTCGAGTAGCTGCGGAACGCGCTGTTCGACGCGAGGTACAGGTCGGCCTCGTCGGCGGCGGCCTGGAACATCGCGACGGCCGCGTCGGACGCCTCCTGGCGCATGAGCGGCGCCCAGGTGTGGGCCACCGGCACCTCGACGAGGTCGTCGGGCTCGTAGTCCTGCGGGTTCAGCGGGCGCAGCTTGTTGACGACGACCCAGATGCTCGCAGGGTCGTCGATCGACCTGGCCGTCGTGTCGAAGGTGTCGACGGCGGCCGGTGCGGAGGGCTGGGACGGTGCCGGGCGGGGCGTCGCACCGGTGCTCGGATCGCCGCCGACCGCGCCCTCGCCCGCGCTCGCATGGGACCCGGATGTCGCGCCCTGCGCTGATCCGGCCACGGCGCCGATGACGACCGCGGCGACTGCCACGAGCACGAGGCTGAGGACGCCGGCGACCGTCAGGCGCCGCCGCTGCACGGCCTCGGAGGGCTGGTCGGGCTCGTCTGCAGACACCACCCGAGTCTACGCCGGGGCTCGGCCCACCCCTCGTCGGGGTGACACGAAGGTCACGCTTCGGTAACGAAGCCCGTGGGTGAGAGCGCTCTCATTGACATTCGTGAGAGCGCTCTCGTAAAGTCATGGCTGCATCGTGAGAGCGCTCTCACCCAGTGGGTCGGCGCGTCCTCACGTGACCATTCCGTTACCCATCACACGCACACAAAGGAGTGACCGTGAAGCTTTCACGACGCACCAGGGCGATCGCAGCCGTCACCGGCGCCGCATCCATCGCCATCATCGCAGCGGGCTGCGCCCCCTCGTCCGACTCGGGCTCGAGCGACGGCAAGGTCGAACTGACGGTCGCCACGTTCAACGACTTCGGGTACACCGACGAGCTCCTCCAGGAGTACATGGACGCCAACCCGAACGTGAAGGTCGTGCAGAACGTCGCCGCGACGTCGAACGACGCACGCGCCAACTACTTCCAGAAGCTCGGCAAGAAGGGCCTCGCCGACGTCGAGGCCATCGAGGTCGACTGGCTGCCCGAGGTCATGCAGTACTCCGACCTCCTCGCACCCGTTCCCGAGGACCTGAACGACCGCTGGCTCGACTGGAAGACCGAGGCGGCGACCGATGCCGACGGCAACCTCATCGGCTACGGCACCGACATCGGCCCCGAGGGCGTCTGCTACCGCTCCGACCTGTTCGCCGCGGCCGGCCTCCCGACCGACCGCGAAGAGGTCGCCAAGCTGCTCGACGGCGACTGGGCGAAGTACTTCGAGGTCGGCGCGCAGTACACCGCCGCGACCGGCAACGCGTTCTTCGACTCCGCAGGCGGCACCTACCAGGGCATGATCAACCAGGTCGATGCAGCCTACGAGGACCCCGAGTCGGGCGACATCACGGCCACCGAGAACGCCGAGGTCGAGGACATCTACAACCAGGTGCTCGACGCCAGCGCGACGCAGTCCGCTCACCTCGGCCAGTGGTCCGACGACTGGATGGCCGGCCTCTCCAACGGCGCCTTCGCCACGATGCTCTGCCCCGGCTGGATGCTCGGCGTCATCTCGGGCAACGCCGAGGACGTCACCACGTGGGACATCGCCAACACGTTCCCGAACGGCGGCGGCAACTGGGGCGGCTCGTACCTGACCGTCCCCGCCAACGGCGCCAACGTCGAAGAGGCCCAGAAGCTCGCCGACTGGCTCACCGCCCCCGAGCAGCAGGTCAAGGCCTTCGAGAACGCCGGCACCTTCCCGAGCCAGAACGACGCGCTGACGTCCGACACGCTCCTCGGCTCGACCAACGAGTACTTCAACAACGCTCCGGTCGGCCAGATCCTCACGGACCGCGCCAACGCCGTCACCGTCGCCCCCTTCAAGGGACAGTTCTACTTCCAGGTGAACGACGCCATGCAGAAGGCCCTCACGCGCGTCGAAGACGGCACGCAGGACAAGAAGGCTTCGTGGGACCAGTGGGTCTCCGAGGTCGAGGCGATCGGCTGATCTGAGCCGACCTCTCACGTGGCGGGTCGGGCATTCCCGGCCCGCCACGATCCTCGCCCCCACCTGAATTCGAAGGAACGACCGTGACCTCGACAAAAACGGCTCCGCCGTCCGCCCCGAGCCCCGAGCAGGCACGGCCCGACCGCACCGAGCGCACCCCTCGCCGCATCGCCTTCGGGCACAAGCTCAGCAAGTGGGACCTCAAGCTCTCCCCCTACCTCTACATCTCCCCGTTCTTCATCCTGTTCGCGATCACCGGGCTCTTCCCCATCGCGTACACCGCGGTGATCTCCTTCATGGACTGGGACCTGGTGCGCAACAGCGGCACCTTCATCGGCTTCGACCAGTACGTCTACGTGCTCACGCAGCCGAAGTTCTGGATCGCGCTGCGCAACACGTTCAGCATCTTCCTGCTCTCGAGCGTGCCCCAGCTGATCCTCGCCGTCTTCATCGCGACGATGCTCGACCAGAACATCCGCGCCAAGACCTTCTGGCGCATGGGCGTGCTGCTGCCCTACGTCATGGCCCCCGTCGCCGTGGCCCTCATCTTCAGCAACATGTTCGGCGACAAGTACGGACTCGTGAACACCACGCTCGCCGACCTCGGCCTCCCGCCGGTCATGTGGCACAGCGACGCCTTCGCCAGCCACATCGCCATCTCGACGATGGTGAACTTCCGCTGGACCGGGTACAACACGCTGATCCTGCTCGCCGCCATGCAGGCGATCCCGCGGGACTACTACGAGGCGGCGTCCATCGACGGCGCCAACCGCTTCCGCCAGTTCACGGCGATCACGCTGCCGAGCCTGCGCCCCACGCTGATCTTCGTCATCATCACCTCGACCATCGGCGGCCTGCAGATCTTCGACGAGCCGCGCATGTACGACCAGTACGGCACCGGCGGCGCGAACTCGCAGTGGCTCACCATCTCGCTCTACCTGTACGACATCGGATGGGGGCAGTGGAACTTCGGCCGCGCCGCGGCGCTCGCCTGGATCCTGTTCATCATCATCCTCGCCATCGGCGTCATCAACATGCTCGTGACCAACCGCCTCGTCCGAGACGAGGGCACTCGCGACGGCGTCAGCCGCCGCAGTCGCCGCGCGGCCGCCGCAGCGGCCCGCAAGCAGCTCGAGCACCGCGCCGACACCAACGACAAGACCACGGAGGTGGCACGATGACCGCCACGGAGCCCGCAACCCAGGCGACCACCAGCCTGAACACCGTCGCGGCGGTGACGGTGGATGCGAAGGACCCCAAGCGCCGCCTGCGCTCGCGTCCCGTGCGCGGCTCGCGCCCCGGATGGTTCGTCTACACGGCCCTCGCCATCGTGCTCGGCTCGGCGATCTTCCCGTACTACTGGTCGTTCCTCATCGGATCGGGCGACGCCGGCACCATCCGCGACCCGAACATGTCGTGGCTGCCGGGCGGCAACTTCATCGAGAACGCCCTGACGGTCGTCAACGACCCGGCCGTGAACTTCTGGCGGGCGCTCTGGAACTCGATCTACAGCTCGGCGCTCATCGCCCTGTCGGTCGTGTTCTTCTCGACCCTCGCCGGCTGGGCGTTCGCGAAGCTGAAGTTCAAGGGCGGCAAGTGGCTGCTCGTCTTCGTCGTCGCCACCATGGCCGTGCCGATGCAGCTCGGCGTCGTGCCGCTCTACATCCTGTTCGCCGACCTCGGCTGGACCGGCAACATCGGCGCGATCATCATCCCCGCGCTCGTCACGGCGTTCGGCGTGTTCTGGATGACCCAGTACATCCAGCAGTCGGTGCCGGACGAGCTGCTCGAAGCCGCCCGCGTCGACGGCGCCAACTCGTTCCGCACGTTCCTCACGGTCGGCCTCCCGGCGGCGCGCCCCGCGGCGGCCATGCTCGGCCTCTTCACGTTCGTCACCGCGTGGAACAACTTCTTCTGGCCGTTCATCGTGCTCGACCGCAGCGACCCGACGCTGCCCGTGGCGCTCTCGCTGCTGCAGTCGAACCACTTCGTCGACTACTCCATCGTGCTCGCCGGCGTGCTGCTGTCGACCATCCCCCTGCTCATCCTCTTCGTCTTCGCGGGCAAGCAGCTCGTCAGCGGCATCATGGCGGGAGCCGTGAAGGGATGACCATCGAACTCCGAGAGGACCTCAGCGCTGTGAACGACGCTGCCACCGAGAACCGCCCCTTCCCCGCCGACTTCCTGTTCGGCGCGGCCACCGCGGCCTACCAGATCGAGGGCGCGGCCCACGAGGGCGGACGCAAGGACTCCATCTGGGACGCGTTCAGCCGCGTGCCGGGCGCCGTCATCAACGCCGACAACGGCGACGTCGCCTGCGACCACTACCACCGCTACGCCGACGACGTCGCGCTCATGCAGCGCATCGGCCTGCAGACCTACCGGTTCTCGACCTCGTGGGCCCGCATCCGGCCCGACGGCGGCGCGGTCAACCCCGAGGGGCTCGACTTCTATTCGCGCCTCGTCGACGAACTCCTGGGCGCGGGCATCAAGCCGTGGCTCACGCTCTACCACTGGGACCTGCCGCAGGCCCTCGAGGAGAAGGGCGGCTGGGCGAACCGCGACACCGCCGAGCTCTTCCGCGACTATGCGCTCTCGGTGCACGACGCGCTCGGCGACCGGGTCGGCGTCTGGACCACGCTCAACGAGCCGTGGTGCTCGTCGTTCCTCAGCTACACCGGCGGCGCGCACGCCCCTGGGCGCCAGAGCGTGCCCGACGGGATCGCCGCGGGCCACCACCTGATGCTCGCCCACGGCCTCGCCGTGCAGGCGCTGCGCGAGCGCGACCCCGAGCTCGAGCTCGGCATCACGCTGAACCTGGCGCCGGTGCACGCGGTCGACCCGACCGACCCGGCCGACGTCGACGCCGCACGACGCATCGACGGCCAGTTCAACCGCTTCTTCCTCGACCCGATCTTCCGCGGCGAGTACACGGCCGACCTGGTCGAGGACCTCGGCCCACTCGGCCTCGACGCGGTCGTGAAGCCCGGCGACCTCGAGATCATCTCGACGCCCATCGACACGCTCGGCGTGAACTACTACCACGGCGAGTACGTCAGCGGCCATGCGCCGGCCGAGGTGCTCGCGGGCTCCGCGCCCACCGATCGTGCGACGCGGTCGCCGTTCCCGGCCGCCGAGAACGTGCACTGGCACCCCCAGGGCCTTCCGCTCACGGCGATGGACTGGGAGGTCGAGCCCGACGGCCTTCGCCGGCTGCTCAAGCGCGTCCACGAGGAATACGCGGATGCCGCGGGCGTGCGCCTCTACGTCACCGAGAACGGTGCCGCCTACGACGACGTCGTGGAGCCCGACGGCTCGGTGCACGACGCGGAGCGCGCCGAGTTCCTGCGCGGCCACCTCGGCGCGATCCTCGACGCGATCGACGAGGGCGTGCCCGTGCACGGCTACTTCTACTGGTCGCTCATGGACAACTACGAGTGGGCATGGGGCTACGACAAGCGCTTCGGGCTCGTGCGCGTGGACTACGACACGCAGGAGCGCACGCCGAAGCTCAGCGCGCACTCCTACTCCTCCATCATCGAGAGCCGGTCGCTCCCGGCGGGCCCATCGGCCACCTGACCGGCAGCCACCGCGGCATCCGTCGACGGCTCCGCAGCCGCGGCCCCAGCAGGCCTCCACCGCCTGCGGGGCCGTCGACGCACACATAGACTGACCGAATGCAGGGGGGTGACGACATGAAGACACGACCCGCCGTGCCGACCCTCGAGGAGGTCGCACGCGAGGCCAACGTCTCGCGCGCCACCGTCAGTCGGGTCGTCAACGGCTCCCCCAAGGTACGACCCGATGTCGTGACCACCGTCAATGCGGCCATCGCGAAGCTGAACTACGTACCCAACCGTGCCGCGCGATCGCTCGCGAGCCGCACGTCGGGCGCGATCGCGCTGATCGTTCCCGAGGACACGGCGTTCTTCTTCGGCGATCCCTACTTCGCGGCGATCGTGCAGGGCATCACGCGCCGGCTCGACGTGAGCGACTACCTGCTCAACCTGCTCGTCGCGTCGACCGATCCGAGCCACAAGACCGTGCGGTACCTGCGCTCCGGCGTCGTCGACGGGGCCCTCGTCATCTCGCACCACGAGGGCGACGACCTGCAGCACGAGGCCGGCATGCTGCTCCCGCTCGTCTACGGCGGTCGCCCCTCGCAGCCCGGCGACCACTTCTTCGTCGACGTCGACAACGTCGACGGCGGTGCGATCGGCACGCAGCACCTCATCGACCTGGGTCGGCGCCGCATCGGCACCGTGACCGGTCCGCTCGACATGCCCGCGAGCGTCGACCGCCTCGAGGGCTACCGGCGAGCGCTCGGCGCAGCCGACCTGCCCGCCGACGCCGTCGAGACCGCCGACTTCACGTCGGCCGGGGCCGTCGCCGCCACGCGGCGCCTGCTCGAGCGCGTGCCCGACCTCGACGGCATCTTCGTCGCGAGCGACATCATGGCCACCGGGGCCCTCTCGGTGCTGCGCGAGCGCGGCCGAACCGTTCCCGGCGACGTCGCCGTCGTCGGATTCGACGACAGCCCGGCCGCGACCTCGTCCGCGATCCCGTTGACGACCGTGCACCAGCCGTCCGAGCAGATGGGCTTCGAGATGGCCGACCTGCTGCTGCGTCACCTCGGCGGCGAAGACGTGCCCCGCCGCAACATCATGCCGACGCACCTCGTGCGCCGCGCCTCGGCCTGAGCCCCGATCATCTGCGGCGGTCGGCCGGGCCGTCGACGTCGATCGCGTGCATCGATCCCGTCGTCGTCGGCTCGATCGGCGATCCCGCGAGCCGAGCCGCCCGATGGGCGACCTCGTCGATCTCCTCCTCGGGGACGGGCGCGCCGGCCATCGCGTGGCGGCCGGATGCGGCATCCGCTCGCCGCTCGCGCTCGTCGGGGCCTCCCGCCTCGTTCAGGGCCCTCGCCTCGTCGAGCTCCTCGGCGACGCCGATCTGCGCGACGGCCACCGCCTCCGCGGCGCTCGCGTCGGCCTCCTCCTGCATTGCGGACACCTGGCGGAGCGGCAGCGCCGGCACGAACCAGGCCACCGCGAACGCGGCCAGCGCCACGATGAAGCCCAGCCAGTAGACCGAGACCGTCGCGTCGTTGAATCCGACGAGGAACGGCTCGGCCAGGCGCGGATCGGCGCCGACGAGGAACGAGCTGTCGGTGTCGAGCGCGGCGCCGATCTGTGCGGGGTCCTGCGTGCCGAGCAGCGCGAGGATCTCGGCGTTCGCCGGGTCGGCCTGCACCGCCGGGTCCTGCATCGCCTCGGCCATCGGCCCGGTGAGCGCGGGGTCGCTGAACGCCGCGGTGAGCGTCTCGGCGAGGCGCGAGAACAGCAGCGAGAAGAACACGGCCGTGCCGAGCGTGCCGCCGATCTGGCGGAAGAACGTCGACGCGCTCGTCGCGACGCCCATGTCGCGCGCGGTCACGGCGTTCTGGCTGGCGATCGTGAGCGTCTGCATGAGCTGCCCCAGGCCGAGGCCGATGATGCCCATGCCGACCATGATGAACCAGATGTCCCGGTCGGCCGTGAGGAAGGTCAGCCAGAGGTAGCCGAGCGCCATGAGCGCCGTGCCGAGGATCGGGAACATCCGGTACCGACCCGTGCGGGCGATGATCTGCCCGCTCGCGATCGAGGAGATCATGAGTCCGAGGATCATCGGGAGCATCAGCAAGCCGCTCTGGGCGGGCGTCGCGCCCTCGACGAGCTGCAGGTAGAGCGGGATCGTCATCATCGCGCCGAACATCGCGAATCCGACGAGCAGGCCGAGGCCGGCCACCACCGAGAAGGTCGGGATGCGGAAGAGCTTCATCGGCAGCAGGGCGTCCTGCTTCATCCGGATCTCGATGAGGATGAAGGCGACGATGCCGATCGCGCCGACCACGTAGCATCCGATCGCCCAGGCCGAGCCCCAGCCCCATTCGCTGCCCTGCTCGGCCACGATCAGGAGCGGGACGAGCGCGATGATCACGAACGTGGCCCCCCACCAGTCGATGCGCACCTTGCGATCCGAGTGGAAGCGTGGGACGTGCAGGTACCGGATGACCATGAACAGCGCGAGCACGCCGACCGGCAGGTTCACGAGGAAGACCCACCGCCAGCCCGCCACGCCGAGGATCTCCTCGGTGCCCGAGAGCAGGCCGCCGATGAGCGGCCCGATCACGCTCGAGATGCCGAACACCGCGAGGAAGTAGCCCTGGTACTTCGCGCGTTCGCGCGGGGCGAGGATGTCGCCCATGATCGCGAGCGGCAACGCCATGAGGCCGCCGGCGCCGATGCCCTGGATGGCCCGGAAGATCGCGAGCTCGTACATCGACGTCGACATGCCCGAGAGCAGCGAGCCGAGCAGGAAGATCGCGATCGCGATGATGAAGAGCGGACGCCGCCCGAACAGGTCGCTCAGCTTGCCGTAGATCGGCGTCGTGATCGTCGCCGTGATGAGGTAGGCGGTCGTCACCCACGCCTGCAGCTCGAGGCCGCCGAGGTCGTCGGCGATCGTGCGCATCGACGTGCCGACGATGGTCTGGTCGAGCGCCGAGAGGAACATGGCGGACATCAGCCCGAAGATCACCAGCAGGATCTGCCGGTGCGTCATGAGCGGTGCCGGTGCGTTCTGCGCGTGCTGTTCAGGAGCCGTCACCCGGCCGACGCTACTCCCCCAGAGGGGGTTACGAGAAGGGCGATGCGCCCACGGGTGACCGCCTCAGGCGAACTCGACGCCCTCGATGTTCGCGAAGCGTGCGCGCATCACGGCGATCGCCTCGGGGTTCTCGTCGACGAGCACGAACCGGCGTCCGAGGGTCGCGGCCACGGCTCCCGTCGTGCCAGAGCCGGCGAAGAAGTCGAGTACCCAGTCGCCCTCGCGCGTCGACGCCTGCACGATGCGGCGCAGGATGCCCTCGGGCTTCTGCGTCGGGTACCCCGTCTTCTCTCGGCCCGTCGGCGACACGATCGTGTGCCACCAGACATCCGTCGGCAGCTTGCCGAGCTCGGCCTTCTCGGGCGTCACCAGCCCCGGCGCCATGTACGGCTCGCGGTCGACGGTCGTCGAGTCGAACCAGTACGACGACGGGTTCTTCACGTACACGAGGATCGTGTCGTGCTTCGTCGGCCACTTGCGCTTCGCCTTCGCGCCGTAGTCGTACGCCCAGATCAGCTCGTTGAGGAAGCACTCCCGCCCGAACAGCGCGTCGAGCAGCACCTTCGCGTAGTGCGCCTCGCGGTAGTCGAGGTGCAGGTAGAGCGTGCCGTCGTCGGCGAGGAGGCGCCAGGCCTCGACGAGGCGCGGCTCGAGGAAGCCCCAGTAGTCGTCGAAGCGGTCGTCGTAGCGCAGCAGGTCGCCCCGGATGCGCTCGTAGCGCCTGCCCGCGAATCCGGTGATGGTTCCGGATGGCGGTGGCGCGGCGTCATCCGTCTCCTCGACCCTGACATGGCTGGTGGAACGACGCGTCTGCGCGCGCCCGGTGTTGAACGGCGGGTCGAGGTAGATGAGCGTGAAGCGGCCGTCGGGGAAGGTCGGCAGCACGGCGAGGTTGTCCGCGTGGATGATGCGGTCGGGCTCGTCGTGGGTCACGGGCTCCAGTCTGGCAGGGCCGAGCGGGCCCGGTCGGGTCAGCGCTCGACGTCGAGGCGGATGCGGCCCTTGAAGCGGTCGGGGTCGCCGTCGTCGGCGTCGGCCGCGGCATACGAGATGCCCTTGTCGCCGTCACCGGGAACCGGCGCGGGCACGGGCAGCCGGGCCTGGCGCTCCTGCTCGATCTGCGCCTCGTACTTGCGCGGCGCGAAGACCTCGTCGCCGATCATCATGACGGCGCTGCCGCTCGGCTTGCCCTTGCGCGTCTTGTCCGAGAGGTCGATCCAGCCGCGACGCACCGCGTACGTCAGCACGGCCGCGACGAGCACGGCGCCGACGAGCCAGATCCACCAATCCATCCGGCGAGTCTACCTGCGGCGGTTGAGCCTTCCTCACAGGGTCCCGGATGCCGCGGGCCGGCGCCGGCTCAGGGCACGCGGTAGAGCCACTCCTTCGTCGCGAACTTCGACTCGGCGAGCGCCTCGGCCTCGGCGAGCTCGTCGGGGGCGACCGTGCCGGGCGTCGCACCGTACAGCGAGGTGAACGTCTGGATGAGCGCCTCGATGATCGCGGCACGGCTGAGCCCGGTCTGCGAGCGCAGCGGGTCGACGCGCTTCGCGGCCGAGGCGATGCCCTTGTCGCTGATCTTCTCGCGGCCGATGCGCAGCACCTCGAGCATCTTCTCGTTGTCGAGGTCGTACGCCATGGTCACGTGGTGCAGCACGCCGCCGGAGCCGAGGCGCTTCTGCGCGGCGCCGCCGATCTTGCCGAGCGGACTCGCGATGTCGTTCAGCGGCTGGTAGGTCGCCTCGATGCCGATCGCGCGCAGGCCCTGCAGCACCCAGTCGTCGAGGAACGCGTAGGAGTCGGCGAAGCTCATGCCCTGCACGAGCTCGGCGGGCACGTAGAGCGAGTAGGTGACGACGTTGCCCTGCTCCATCATCATCGCGCCGCCGCCCGAGATGCGGCGCACGACATCGAAGCCGTTGCGCTCGGCGCCCTCGGGGTCGACCTCGTTCTTCACGGACTGGAAGCTGCCGATGACGACGGCCGACTCGTCCCACTCCCAGAAGCGCAGGGTCGGCTTGCGGCGTCCGTCGCCGACGCGCGTGGCGAGCACCTCGTCGAGCGCGAGGTGCACGCGCGGCGACACGGCGGGGTCGTGGATGACCTCCCACTCGTAGTTCGACCAGCTCGTGGCATCCGTCAGCGCACGCCGCACGGCGACCGCGACGGCCTCCGGCGAGAAGCCGAGCATCACCGCATCGGGTCGGAGCCCGGCGGCGACGGCGGCGGCGATGCTCTTGGCATCGGATGCCGCGGCGAGGCCGTCGAGGGCCGCGTCGATGTCTGCGAGCGCCTCGTCGGGCTCGAGGAAGAAGTCGCCCGCGACCCGGGGCGAGCGGATGACGCCGTCGACCACGTCGAAGTCGACGACCACGAGCTTTCCACCGGGGACCTTGTACTCACCGTGCATGAGGGACAGCCTACGGATGTCTCGGCCGGTTCCACCCTCGAATGCGTACGCTGGCGATATGACGACCTTCTACCTGGCGCGGCACGGCGAGACGGTCTGGCACGCGGACCACCGGTACGCCGGCAATTCGGACGTCGCGCTCACGCGCCACGGACTCGGGCAGGCGGCCGCGCTCGGCGCCTGGGCGGTCGACTCCGAGCTCGATGCGATCGTCGCATCGCCGTTGAGCCGGGCGCAGCGGTCGGCGGCACCCGCCGCAGAGACGACGGGGCTGCCGGTGCGCAGCGAGCCACGCCTGGTCGAGATCGACTTCGGCGACGCCGAGGGCCTCACGCCCGACGAGCTCGCCGAGCAGTACCCCGACGAGTGGTCGGCGTTCTGCCGGGCACCGGCCAGCAATCCGTTCCCCGGCGGCGAGACCGGCCGCGCCGGCATCGCCAGGGCGGTTCCGGTGTTCGACGAGCTCGTCGAGGAGTTCCCCGACGGTCGGGTGCTGATCGTGGCGCACGCCACCCTCATCCGCCTGCTGTTCTGCGAGCTGGCCGGCATGGACCCCGACGGCTACCGCGACCTGCTCCCCGTGCTCGGCAACTGCCATGTCACGACGATCGTCTACCCGTGGGCGACGGAATCGGATGCCTCGCACCACCCGCGCATCCGCCTGCTCGGCTACGACGTGCCGCCGTGGCACGCCAAGATGTAGCGCTCGCGCATCAGCCGGTCGCGGATCAGTCGGTCGCGAACCGCTCGTCGAGCCAGGTGATGAGGTCGCCGCGCACCTCTTCGCGGTTCGTCTCGTTGAACACCTCGTGGCGGGCGTCGTCGTAGACCACGAGCGTCACGTCGACGAGGCCGGAGCGCCGCGCGTACGCCCGTGCGAGCTTCACGGCGCTCGCCTCGCCGCCGAGGGTGTCATCGGAGCCGACCATGATGAGCAGCGGCAGCTCCACGGGCAGGTGCCGGGCCGGGCGACCGAGTAGGCGCATCGCGTCGAGCGTGCCGAAGAGCTTCCGCAGCGGCACCTCGGTCGTGTACGGGTCGGCCATGAACGCCGGCGCCACGGCGGGGTCACGGCTCAGCCACTCGACGGGCGTCGGCCCGAGGTGCTTGTGCCGCGCGTTGAGGTCGCCGCCGTTCATGTCGAACAGCGTTCGGTAGGCGGTGCCGGTGAGCACGACCGCGTCGTAGTCGAGCGGGTACCGGTTCAGGATGATCTGCGACATCAGCGAGCCCCACGAGTGCCCGAGCAGCACCAGCGGAAGCTCGTGCCCCTCGGTCTCGCGGATCACGCCCGTGAACTGGTGCACGGCGTCGATCGTGGCCCGGAGGCCGCCCGGCCCGAGCCGGCCGATGCGGTCGAGGTCGCCGCCGTGCTGCTCGAACCCGGTCTGTCCGTGCCCCCGGTGGTCGTCGGCCCAGACGGAGTAGCCGGCCTCGTTCAGGGCCGCGATCAGCTCGCCGTAGCGTCCGATGTGCTCGCCGACGCCGTGCGCGAGCTGGATCACCGCGGTCGGTTCTGGCACCCGCCACGCCTGGTAGTGGATGTGGACCCCGTGCGCATCGGTGAACGTCGGCATGCGCACATCATGGCAGGCGCGGCATCCGCTCGACAGGTGCCGCGACGAACGTCCTGCTCAGGCGACGCGCGTGATCTCGACCGAGACGAACAGCTCCGACGCGCCGGGGCCCGCGTAGACGCCCCGGAGCGGCGGCACGTCGCCGTAGTCGCGCCCGCGGCCGACGAGCACGTGCCGGTCGCCGACCTCGACGAGGTTGGTGGGGTCGTAGCCGCGCCACTCCCCCGCGAACCACTCGATCCACGCGTGCGACTCGCCGACCACGGTCTGGCCGACGGATGCCTCGGGGTCGGGGTGCAGGTACCCGGACACGTAGCGCGCGGGGATGCCCGCCGAGCGCAGGGCGCCGAGCGCGACGTGCGTGATGTCCTGGCAGACGCCCTTGCGTTCGGCCCACGCCTCGGCGGCCGTGGAGTGCACGCCCGTGACGCCGCGCATGTACTCCATCGAGGAGCCGACGGCGCGGCAGATCTCGAGGGCGGTCTCGCTGACGCCCCCTCCCTCGGCGACGATCTCGGCGGCGAGCGCCCGGACGTCCGCCGGTGGTTCGGTCTGCCGCGAACGGCCCGTGGACTCGACGAGCGTCACGGTCGATGCGGCCGCGACGGCGAGCTCGTCCCAGCCGAGCTCGGAGCGCGGCACGGGTGCCGGGTGCACCTCGACGAGGCTCGTGGCCGTGACCGAGAGCTCCTGGTGGGGGGTGAGCACCTCGAACGTCGACACGCGCGTGCCCCAGTAGTCGAGGTACGAGTGCTGGCTCGCGCCAGGGCGGATGTCGAGGCCGGCCTGCATGACGAACTGGTGCCCGTCGGAGTGCGGCAGCATGCGCGCCTCGTTGTACGACGCCGTCGCCGGCTCGGCGTAGGTGAACCCCGTGCGGTGCACGATGCGGATGCGACTCATGAGACCTCTCCGATCCAGACGGGGACGACGCTCGTCGGGAAGTATCGCGCCCTGATCGCCTCGCTCGTCGCCGAGGTGACGCCCTGCAGGTGCTCCATGTGGCCGGTGAGGTCCACGAGGATGTCGGCGATGGGCCGGTACTCGAGCTCCGACCGGATCTGGCCGAGCAGCCGCCTCGCCTGGTCGGTGACGCCGACGCGGCCGGCCCTCGGGTCGATCTCGCGGAGCGACTCCTCGGCGCGGATGACGCTCGAGATGATCGAGCGCGGGAACAGGCGGTCGAGCAGCAGGAACTCCGCCGCCGACTCGCTCGACGGCACGCCGCGGTAGCTGCGCAGGTAGGCCTCGTAGCCGCCGCAGCTGCGCAGGATCGTGGTCCAGCTCGGGCCGCTCGCCTCGGTGAGCGAGCGGGTGGCGAGCAGGCGCGCGGTCATGTCGGCGCGCTCGATCGCCCGGCCCAGGGCGAAGAAGTGCCAGGCCTCGTCGCGGCTCGTGGCGGAATCCACGACGCCGAGCGCGAGCGCGGATCGGTCGCGCACCCAGCGGAAGAACTCGTGCGTCTTGTCGCTCGCGACGCGGTGCGGCATGCGTGCGTTCGTGTGGTTCAGCGCCTCCCACAGCTCGGTCGAGACGATCTCGCGGGCGCG
The DNA here is from genome assembly GCF_040547485.1 of Agromyces sp. PvR057. Lineage (NCBI taxonomy): Bacteria > Bacillati > Actinomycetota > Actinomycetes > Micrococcales > Microbacteriaceae > Agromyces > Agromyces sp. PvR057. The sequence continues at coordinate 65,562 of NZ_JBEPPT010000001.1, read as the reverse complement.
CCGGGCGTTCTCGCGGGCTGCGGCGACCGAGTGCGCGATGGACGCCGGATGCTTGCGGTCGACCGCGAGCAGCGTGATCACGTCGTCGCGGCCCATCGGCTCGTCGCCCTCGGCCTCGCTGCCCATGACCGAGAGCAGGGCGCGGCAGGCGGTGTCCTCGTCGATCCATGGGTCCTCGAGCAGCAGCTGCAGGTGCACGTCGAGGATGCGAGCGGTGCCGTCGCTGCGCTCGATGTACCGGCCGATCCAGAACAGCGACTCGGCGATGCGGCTCAGCATGATGCGACCTCCCGGCCTTCGACGATCGGATGCCGCGGCATCCGCTGCTGTTGCTGTTGCTGCTGTTGCTGCTGCTGGCGCACGGGGGCGTCCTCGTCCTGCGGCGACGAGGTCACTGGCGAGGCCGTGCGCGTCTCGCCGACAGCGGCGGCGGGCGGCGCGTACGTGCCCTGGGCGCCGTGCAGCCCCGTCGCGGGCGGCGTGTTCGGCGAGGCCTGGTCGGCGACGAGCGCGCCTGCGGAGCGATGGGGCATGACGGCGGCCTCGGCCACGACGGGCAGGCCGGCGGTGTCGAACCCGGGCAGCGGCCTCGACTCGAGCACCCAGGTGTCCTTCGATCCGCCGCCCTGGCTCGAGTTCACGACGAGGCGCCCCTCGGGCAGGGCCACACGCGTGAGCCCGCCGGGCAGCACCCACACCTCGGTGCCGTCGTTGACCGCGAACGGCCGCAGGTCGGCGTGGCGGGGCCGCAGTCCGTCCTCGACGAGGGTCGGGATCGTCGACAGTTGCACCACGGGCTGCGCGATCCACCCGCGCGGGTCGGCGAGCAGGCGCACGCGAAGCTCGTCGAGTTCGGCCTTCGAGGCATCCGGCCCGATGACGAGGCCCTTGCCTCCCGAGCCGTCGACGGGCTTCACGACGAGCTCGTCGAGTCGATCGAGCACCTCGGCGAGCGCGTCGGGCTCCTCGAGGCGCCAGGTGTCGACGTTGGGGAGCACGGGCTCCTCGCCCAGGTAGTAGCGGATGAGGTCGGGCACGTAGGTGTAGACGAGCTTGTCGTCGGCGACGCCGTTGCCCACCGCGTTCGCGATCGTGACGTGGCCGAGGCGCGCCGCGAGCATGAGGCCGGGGGCGCCGAGCACCGAGTCTGGCCGGAACTGCTGCGGGTCGAGGAACTCGTCGTCGACCCGGCGGTAGATGACGTCGACGCGGGTCGGGCCCGCCGTGGTGTGCATCCACACGCGGCCGCCCGAGCAGAACAGGTCGCGGCCCTCGACGAGCTCGACGCCCATGAGCCGCGCGAGCAGCGTGTGCTCGTAGTACGCCGAGTTGTGCACGCCCGGCGTGAGCACGACCACGGTCGGGTCCTCGATGCCCTCGGGCGCGCTCGCCCGCAGCGCCTGCAGCAGGCGGTTCGGGTACTCGCCGACCGGCCGCACGCGCATCGAGGTGAACAGCTCGGGCAGCGTCTGCGCCATCACCCGCCGGTTCGAGATCACGTAGCTCACGCCGCTCGGCACGCGCACGTTGTCCTCGAGCACCCGCCAGTCGCCCTGCTCGTCGCGGATCAGGTCGATGCCCGCGACGTGGATGCGCACGCCGTTCGCCCCGACGATGCCGGCCGCCTGACGGTGGTAGTGCGTCGACGAGCTGATGAGCGCCGCCGGGATCACGCCGTCGGCGACCGCGCGCTGCGGGCCGTACACGTCGGCGAGGAACGCCTCGAGCGCCCTGACCCGCTGCGAGACGCCCGCCTCGGCTCTCGCCCAGTCGGAGGCCGAGATGACCCTCGGCACCGCGTCGAGCGGGAACGGGCGCTCCTCGCCCGCGAAGTCGAACGTGACGCCCTGCGCCAGGTAGGAGCTCGCGAGCGCATCGGTGCGGCCGCGCAGTTCGTCCTGCGACATGCGGGCGAGAGCCGGGTAGAGCTCGCGGTAGGGCTCGCGCACGCCGGTGGCGCCGTCGGGGAACATCTCGTCCCACGGCCGCCCCGCACGTCGCCTGCGGCCGGCACGGTCGGTGCCCGCGGTGGCATATCCGTCGAAGAGTGTCGCCATGACCAGAGAATTCCACTCCGCGGTTTCCGGGCTGTTTCCATCGTGGGTCGCGCCCGCGCCATCCCGCCGTCGAGACGGGCGCCGATTTCTTTAGCATCGCTAATGAGCTAGGCTAAGCATCCGTGACCGAACTCCCGGACCAGGCCGCCTCGCAGGTGCGACTCGCGGCCGTGCGCCTCTCCCGGCGCCTGCGTGCGCAGAAGTCCGACGACCGCGTGACCGACAGCCAGATGACCGTGCTCATGCACCTCTCGAAGCACGGCTCGCTGACCCTCTCCGAACTCGCCGAGGCCGAGCGCATCAGCGCGCCCTCGATGAACCGCACGGTCGACTGCCTCGAAACCGACGGGCACGTCGTGCGAACGCCCGACCCCGTCGACCGCCGCAAGACGAACATCACGGCCACCGACTCCGGCCGCGAGATCGTCGCCGCGACCCTGCACAAGCGCAACGCGTGGCTCACCGAACGCATGCACGAGCTCACCCCGGCCGAACGCGCGACGCTGCTCGCGGCATCCGAGATCATGGATCGGATCGCCACGCAGTGAGCGCGATGTTCCGATCGCTCGCGAGCCGCAACTACCGGTTGTGGTTCATCGGCGCGATCATCTCGAATATCGGCGGCTGGATGCAGGCGACCACCCAGGACTGGGTCGTGCTCACCGAGCTGACGCACAACAACGCCGCCGCCGTCGGCACCACGATGGCGCTGCAGTTCGGGCCGCAGCTCCTGCTCGTTCCCGTCACCGGCGCCGTCATCGACCGCTTCGACCGGCGCAGGGTGCTCCTCGTCACGCAGACCGCGCTCATGCTGCTCGCCGTGGGCCTCGGCCTGCTGCTGCTCGGCGGGCACGCGCAGCTGTGGCACCTCTACGGCTTCGCGCTCGCGTTCGGCGTCGCCTCGGCCTTCGACGCCCCCGCACGCCAGACCTTCGTCTCCGACCTCGTGAGCGGGCCGAACGCGTCGAACGCCGTGGCCCTGAACGCGGCCTCGTTCAACGTCGCGCGCCTCATCGGCCCGGCCGTCGCCGGCGGGCTGATCGTGCTCGTCGGCTCGGGCTGGGTGTTCCTCATCAACGCGTTCACGTTCCTCGCCCTCATCGGGGCGCTGCTCGCCATGCGCGAGCGCGAGCTCATCAGGCACGCGCGGCGGCCGCGCGAGGGCAACGCGCTCGTGCAGGGCTTCCGCTACGTCGCGGGCCGGTCCGACGTCGTCGTGGTCATGACGATCGTGTTCATCGTCGGCGCGTTCTGCATGAACTTCCCGATCTTCGCCTCGACGATGGCCGTCATGTTCGGCGAGGGCGCCGGCGAGTACGGCATCCTCTCGTCGATCCTCGCGATCGGGTCGCTGACCGCCGCGCTGCTCGCCGCCCGCCGGTCACGCGCCCGCCTTCGCGTGGTCGTGCTCAGCACCGGTGCGCTCGGCCTCGCGATGGTCGCCGCCGCGCTGATGCCGACGTACGGCACGTTCGCCGCCTCGCTGGTGTTCATCGGCTTCTGCACCGTGACGCTGCTGACCACCGCCAACGGCTACGTGCAGACCACGACCGACCCCGCGGTGCGCGGGCGCGTCATGGCGCTGTACACCGCGATCCTCATGGGCGGCACGCTCATCGGCGCCCCCGTCATCGGGTGGGTCGCGGATGCCGCGGGTCCCCGCTGGGCGCTCGGCGCCGGCGCCTTCGCGGCCTTCGTCGCGCTCGCCGTGGGGGTCGGCTGGCTCGTGGTGGCGCGCGGCCTTCGGGTCACGCGGATGCCGCAGCAGCCGTGGCGGTTCGGACTCGCCCTCGCGGCCTCCGCAGAGGCCATCGCCGAAGGCGACCGCGTCGCCCCGCCCGCCACCGGGTCCATCCGGGCCGTCGACGACGAGGCCGACCCCGAGGCCTTCTCCGACCAGGTCGCGATGACGTCGCCGATCCCGCTGCCGAAGCTCCCCGGCGGGCGAGCGGAGGCTGCGGAGCGGGCGGAGCGGGCGGATGGTGCAGCGCGGGCCGAGCCCGCGGGGCAGGACGAACCCGCAGGGCGGGCCGAGCCCGCGGACGCGCCGCCGCGCCGCTGACCGCCGGCCCGGCGCGGCGCCGGCGCGCGCCTCAGATGACGCCGAGGGCGAGCATCGCGTCGGCCACCCGCGTGAAGCCCGCGATGTTCGCGCCGACCACGTAGTCGCCCGGCACGCCGTACTCGTCGGCGGTCGCGGCCGTGCGCTCGTGGATGCCGGCCATGATCTCCGACAGGCGCTCCTCGGTGTGCTCGAAGCCCCACGAGTCGCGCGACGCGTTCTGCTGCATCTCGAGGGCCGACGTCGCGACCCCGCCCGCGTTCGCGGCCTTGCCGGGGCCGAAGAGCACGCCGGCCTCGCGCAGCACGCGGATCGCGCCCGGCGTGGTGGGCATGTTCGCACCCTCGGCGACGGCGACGACACCCGCCGCGACGAGCTTCACGGCCTGCGCCTCGGAGAGCTCGTTCTGCGTCGCGCACGGCAGGGCGACGTCGATGCGCTCGTCGCTCTCGATGTCCCACACGGAGGCCCCCGGCAGGAACCGGGCCCGCCCGCCGCGCTCGTCGGCGTAGACCGAGATGCGCTCACGGCGACGTTCCTTGACGTCGCGCAGCAGATCGAGGTCGATGCCGTCGGGGTCGTGGATCGCGCCCGACGAGTCGGAGGCGCCGACGACCACGCCGCCGAGCGCGTGCACCTTCTCGATCGCGTAGACGGCGACGTTGCCCGAGCCCGACACGAGCACGCGGGCGCCGTCGAACGAGCGTCCGCGGGTCGCGAGCATGTGCTCGGTGAAGAAGACGGCGCCGTAGCCCGTTGCCTCGGTGCGCACGAGCGAGCCGCCCCAGGTCACGCCCTTGCCCGTGAGCACGCCGGACTCGTAGCGGTTGGTGATGCGCTTGTACTGGCCGAAGAGGTAGCCGATCTCACGCGCACCGACGCCGATGTCGCCGGCCGGGACATCCGTGTACTCGCCGATGTGGCGGTAGGCCTCGGTCATGAACGACTGGCAGAACCGCATGATCTCGCCGTCGGAGCGGCCCTTGGGGTCGAAGTCGCTTCCGCCCTTGCCGCCGCCGATGGGCATGCCGGTGAGCGCGTTCTTGAACACCTGCTCGAACCCGAGGAACTTCACCGTGCCGAGCAGCACCGTCGGGTGGAAGCGGAGCCCGCCCTTGTACGGGCCGAGCGCCGAGTTGAACTGCACCCGGAAGCCGCGATTGATGCGCACCCGCCCGGCGTCGTCGACCCACGGCACCCGGAAGATGATCTGCCGCTCCGGCTCGCAGATGCGCTCGAGGATCGAGGCCTGCACGTACTGCGGGTGCTTGTCGAGCACGCGGCCGAGGGAGTCGAAGACCTCGCGCACGGCTTGGTGGAACTCCACCTCGCCCGGGTTGCGCTGCAGCGTCGCCGCGTAGACGTCTTCGATGGCAGTGCGGTTCTGCAACGCGCGCCCTTCTGTCGAACGGATGCCACGTGGTGCCTGTCGCGCGCGGCCCCTTCCACACTACCCAGCGCCGAACGACGTTCGGTTCGTGTGACGTGCGACCTCAGCCCAGGGTGCGGGTCGACTCGCGGACCACGAGCTCCGGCTGGAAGACGACATGCTCGTGCACGTGGTCGTCGACGCCGGATGCCGTGGCGGCCGCCTCCTTCAGCAGCAGGTCGACCGCGGTGTAGCCGATGAGCGTCGCCGGCTGGCGGATCGACGAGAGCGGCACCACGGCGGCGGACGCGAAGTCGATGTCGTCGTAGCCGATGAGCGCGACGTCGTCGGGAACACGCAGCCCGCCCTGCATCGTGAGGGCCTGCAGCAGGCCCATGGCGAGCAGGTCGTTGGCCGCGAACACGGCATCTGGGCGCTCGACCTCCGGCCGGTCGCGCACGATCTCCCCGGCGGCCCGGCCCTGCAGCACCGTGAGCGAGTCGGTCGGGATGACCTCGAGCGCGGCATCCGCCACCTTCGCGACCGCACGCCGGGCGCCCTCGAGGCGGTCGGCGACCTGCTGCAGTCCCTCCGGGCCGCCGACGAAGGCGATGCGACGTCGCCCGGAGTCGAGCAGGTGCGACACGGCGAGCTCCCCGCCGACGACGTCGTCGACCGCGACCGACGAGAACTCGCGGTCGGGCGACTCGCGGTCGACGAGCACGACCGGGGTGCCGCGCTCGCGCAGCCTGGCGAGCCTCGGCATGTCGTCGGCGAGCGGCGAGATGAGCACGCCGTGCACGCGCTGCTCCTCGAACAGGTCGAGGTAGGCGCCCTCGCGGGTCGAGTTCTCGTCGCTGTTGCCGAGCAGGACGGTCATGTGCTCCTCGGCGGCGCGATCCTCCGCACCGCGGGCGACATCCGTGAAGAAGGGGTTGCGCACGTCGAGCACGACGAGTCCGATGCTGCGGCTGCGGCCGGCGCGCAGCTGGCGGGCCGCGTCGTTGCGCACGAAGCCGAGCCGCTCGATCGCGGCCTGGACCCGTTCGACGGTGGCCGGCGCGACGATCTCGGGGCGGTTGAGCACGTTCGAGACGGTGCCGACCGAGACGGATGCCGCGAGCGCGACATCCTTCACACTGACTGCCACTCGGTGTCCTCCGTTCGATCAGCGCCGCGGCGACGGCGCTCCGGTCATGATGTCAGGAATCCGTCGGAATGCCACGGAAGCGATCCCCGGGCGAGCGCCCGTGAGTTCACAAGACCGATACATCCCCGAAAACCGGAGGGGTACCCGGGACCGAGAGGATCGGTTTCTATCAACCGACAGAAACCCTCATCCCCTTTGGAGCCCCCATGATCATCCTCGGAGTGGGCATCACCGTTCTCGCCGTCCTCGGCGTCGGAATCATCGTCGCCAAGAAGGTCGACGGCGACAGCGACAACTTCCTCGTCGCCGGACGCCGACTCGGCGTGCCATTGGTCGCGGTCTCGCTGACCGCCGCCGCAGTCGACGCGAACGCCACCGTCGGCAACACCGACCTCACCGCCGACTTCGGTTTCTGGTCGGGCGCATCGCTCGCGATCGGCCTCGCGATCTGCCTCCTCCTGGCAGGCCTGTTCCTCGCCAGGCCGCTGAACGCGATGCGGCTCTACACGCTCGGCGACTACTTCCGCGTCCGGTACGGACGGCGGACCGAGGTGGCCGCGAGCATCATCATGTCGTTCGCGTTCACCATCCTGCTCGCGGGCAACCTCGTCGCCTGCGGGTTCCTCATGGAGCGGTTCGCGAACATCCCCTACGCCTGGGGCATCGTCATCGTCGCGGCGCTCGTCGTCGCCTACACGGTCGCCGGCGGACTCTTCTCCGACGCGTACACGGCCGCGATCCAGACGACGATCACCGTCATCGCCGCACTGGCCCTGCTCTGCTGGACCGCGCTCTCGTTCGGCATCGTGATCCCCGAGGGCCGGGGCCCGCTCGACCTCGGCCAGCTCACCGACCCGGCCCAGGGTGCCGCGATCAACTGGGCGACCCTCGTCGCCCTCGGCATCGGCGACCTCGTGGCCATCGACTTCATGCAGCGCATCTTCGGAGCGCGCTCACCCGAGGTGGCGCGACGTTCGTGCTTCACCGCAGCCGCGCTCACCGCCGCGATCGGCACGATCTTCGCGCTCGTCGCCCTCACCGCTTCCGCCGTGCTCGGGCTCACTGCGGCGGACGGCCCGGTGCTGTACCAACTCCTCGACGGCTGGGCGCCGCCGCTCATCTCGGTCCTCGTGCTCTCCGGCATCGTCGCGGCATCCTTCTCGACCGCGTCGGGCGCGATCCTCGCGACCTCGGCCGTCATCGTCCGCAACATCTTCAAGCTGCGCCGCACGACCGTCCAGGGTGCACGGGACCCGCTGCTGACCTGGACCCGCCTCGCGATGATCCCCATCGTGGTCGTGGGCGGGCTCGTGGCGATCAACGTGAGCCAGACCGGCGTCCTGCTGACCCTCGCCTTCGACCTCATGCTCGCCTGCCTCGCCGCGCCCTTCATCGCGGGCGTCTTCTGGCGACGCCCCGGCCGGGTCGCAACGCTGGTGTCGGCGGCGCTCGGACTCATCGTGCGCCTGACCCTGCTCGTGCTGCAGCCGACGATCTACGGCGTGCCGAACGACATCCTCTACGTGCCGAACGACCTCGTGACCGCGGACCTGGACGGCTGGGCGACCCTGATCGCCTTCGGCGTCAGCCTCTCGGCCTTCTTCCTCATCAGCTGGCTGAGCCCTCGCACCGAGGCCGAGCTCGCCGACGAACTCGCGGAGATCGAGTCGCTGCGCGCCGAGCAGGCCGAGGCGCCGAGCGGCCGCGAGGAAGTGCCCGTGCCGGCCTGACCCAGGCGACACGAGGCGGGCCGGGGCGAGAAGTTCGTCCCGGCCCGCCTCGGTGCTCATTCGCGGGCGCGCACCCGTGCGATCTCCGCCTCGTCGACATGTGCGACCCTCAGGCAGGCCTCGGCGATGCGCTCGGGCAGGCCGTCGGGCACCTCGCCTTCGCGGCGCAGCGGGATCACGAGCTCGACGAGCTGCATGCAGCAGGCGCCGGCGAAGGCCTCCTCCTGCGTCGGTTCGATGCGGTGCGCGAGCGCGCCGTACACCCCAGCCAGCTCGGCCCTGGCGCGACGGAAGGGTGCGAAGGCCTCCGCGGCGACCTCCGGAGCGAGGTACATCGTGCCGATGTTGTGAGGCTCATCGAGGAGCGTGGTCACGTCGGCACGCGCGAGGTCGTAGAGCGCTGCCACGGGGTCCGCGGCCTCGAGACAGTCCGCCGCGCGCTCGAGGGTCGGCGCGACCGACGGCTCGAGGAGCGCGAGCAGGATCTCCTCCTTGCCCGCGAAGTGGTAGTACATGCTCGCCTGCCGCATGCCCGCTCGCTCGGCGATCCGGCGCGTGCTCGTGCCGGCGTATCCCCGCTCGGCGAACAACGACGCGGCGGCATCGAGGATCTCGGTGCGCGGGTCGACCTCGGGCCGGCCGGGAGTGATCCGCGGCCGCCCGACGGTCGATGATGCCATTTCCCTATTGTGCCTGCTGCTCCAGGTATCGGCGCCATCCGCCGAACCTCGTGATGTCGACGGCATCGTCGACGGCGAGGTGCTCGGCCTGGAAGCCCGCGACGGAGGATCCGTCCTCGAGTGTCACCCGTCCGATGGTCATCGGTTGCGGGAGTCCGGCGACGAACGCACCGAATCCCGAGGCCGACAGCGTCCAGACCTCTCCGTCGATCGCCTCGCCGCCCTCGGCTACTCGGCGAAGGCCCGGCTTCGGCGGCACGGTGCCGAGGGCATGGAGGCGATACTCGGCAGCCGTGCGAACGCGACCCCGAAGCCGGCCGCCGGCAGCGACGAGTTGATGGTTGAGCGGCTGACCTTCCAGGTGCGCGCCGACCACGAGCAGGTCGTGCGGCGCATCTGCGATCAGGCCCGCGAGCTCGGCGAGCTGACGATCGGATCCCGCCGGGCCGGTCAGCATCACACCGTACGGCACCCCGTCGACGGCCCCGGCCGGCACCGCGAGGGAAGCGTAGTCGAGCAGGTTCGCGAAGTTCGTGAACCGTCCCATGCGCGCATTGGCGCCCACGGGATCCGCCGCGACCTCTGCGAGCGTCGGATGCCACGTGGTCGTCGGGGTGAGCAGCGCGGCGGTGCCATCCAGCCGCTTGGCACCCTCGAGACCGAGCCGTGCGAGCAGCTCCCGATCGCGGAACACGTCGACCGCCCGGCACGAGTCGCCGCCCAACACGATCTTCGCCACCGTCGGATCGAGGTCCGTGCCGACGAGCTCCGGATGCTCCCGGATGAAGTCGCCGACGGCGGCGGTTCGCTCCGCGACGAACGAGCCGCCGTACAGCAGGGCGGCCGCCTCGAGGAGCGGCGCGATGTCCACTTCGACGATCTCGACGCCGGAGCGCGCGAGGCGGTCGACCACGCGGGCGAACTCCTCCGCCCACCCGTCGGCGAGCCCCTCGAGGTGCTCGGAGGTCGGGATCGCGATCCGGGGCACCGCCGCGAGTCCCGGCAGCACGGGACGCGGTCGCGCGAGCGGGTCGAGCCCGTCCGGGCCCTCCATGAGCTCGGCGGCCCGACGGGCGAGCCCGAGGTCCCGCCCGAAGACCGTCACGACATCGATCGACCGGCATGCGGGCACAACGCCGGTCGCCGGGATGAGGCCGACACTCGGCTTCACCCCGTAGATGCCGTTGAGCGCGGCGGGGACGCGGCCGGACCCGGCGGTATCGGTCCCGAGCGCCAGGTCCACGAAGCCGAGGGCCACGGCGACGGCCGACCCCGAACTGGAGCCACCCGAGATGCGATCCGGACGCCAGGCATTGCGCACGGCGCCGAATGGGCTCCGGGTGCCGACGAGTCCGGTCGCGAACTGGTCGAGGTTCGTCTTGCCGACCACGATCGCGCCCGCCTCCCGCAGGCGGGCGACGGCCGTGGCATCCGCTTCGGGCTCGTATGCGTACGCCGCGCTGCCGGCGGTCGTCGGCAGGCCCTCGACGTCGATGTTGTCCTTGACCGCCACGAGGACGCCGGCGAGCCGGAGGCGCTCGCCTGCTGCGCCACGCGCGTCGATGCGCTCGGCCTCCTGCAGGACCTCCTCCTCGGGTCGAAGGGTGATCCACACCTCGGGACGGTCCGCAGAGGCGATCCGTCGGTACGCCTCGCGTACCCGGGCCGCGGCGCTCACGAGTTCGCTCCGACGACGACGAGTTCTGGCGCCGGCTCGTCGGGAGCGGGCGGAGCGCCCGCTCGCACGGCAGCGAGCACCTGCCCTGCGGCGACCTGGTCGCCCGGCTTCACGTAGACCTCGACCACCTGCCCCGACACCGGCGCGAGCACCTCGTTCTCCATCTTCATCGCCTCCAGCACCAGCAGTCGGTCGTCGGCCTCGGCCGACGCGCCCGCCTCGACATCGACGCGCCACACGCTCGCCGCGAAGGGCGCCGTGACCGGGGTGCACCCCTCGGGCACGGGCGTCTCGGCCGCAGCGACCACGGGCTGGTCGTAGACGCGATCGAACTCGCCAGCCTCGCGCCAACGCTCCTTCTCCTCCTCGAAGGCGCGCCGCTGCGTCGACTGGAACTCGGCGATCGACTCATGCTCACGCTCGAGGAACGCCTCGTGCTCGGCGAGGGAGAAGGTCCCCTCCTCGGTGCGGAACTCCCCGCGACCCGCATCGACCTCGGCGCGGAGCTCGAGGAGTTCCTCCGCGGACACGGGGTACCACCTGATCCGGTCGAACGGGCGCAGCGCCCACGGGTTCTCGTCGATCAGCCCACCGCGGCGGAACGTGTTCCAGATCTGCACGGTGCGACCGACGAACTGGTAGCCGCCGGGGCCCTCCATGCCGTAGATGCACATGTAGGCGCCGCCGATGCCGACCGAGTTCTCGGCGGTCCACGTGCGTGCGGGGTTGTACTTGGTCGTCACCAGCCGGTGTCGTGGGTCGACGGGCGTCGCGACCGGGGCGCCGAGGTAGACGTCTCCGAGGCCGAGCACCAGGTAGTCCGCGTCGAAGACGATGCGCTGGACCTCCTCGACCGTCGCCAACCCGTTCACCCGCCGAATGAACTCGATGTTCCACGGCGTCCACGGCGCATCGTCGCGAACGCTCGACATGTACCGCTCGATCGCGACGCGGGTCGCGGGGTCGTCCCACGACAGTGGCAGGTGCACGATCCGCGATGGCACCACGAGCTCCCGCGTGGCGGGCAGTTCGGCCTCGATGTGCTGCAGCTCGTCGAGCAGCGACGACGCGCGCAGCACCAGCGGGTCGGTCTGGATCTGCAGCGACCGGATGCCGGCCGTGATGTCGCGCACCCCGGGGATGCCACGGGCGACGACGGCCTGCTCCAGCGCATGGACGCGCATGCGGAGGCCCAGGTCGAGCTCGTTCTCGCCGTACTCGACGAGGAGGTTCGCGTCGCCGTCGCGGCGGTAGGTCACGGCAGGCGCGAGCACGGCATCGCCGTCGACGACCGGCTCGCGACGGGCGAGCACGCCGTCGTCGCCGTCGCCGGCCGGGCGGCCGTGCTCCAGGTCGACCTGGAAGCGATGCGCCTCGTCGTCGCGCACCGGTGCGAATCGCACGGTGTCGCCTGGTCGCAGCTGCCCGACCTTCCAGAACTCGCCGCTGGCGACGACGGCCGGGCAGACGAACCCGCCGAGGCTCGGTCCGTCCGGCCCGAGGATGATGGGGGTGTCGCCCGTGAAGTCGAGAGCGCCGATCGCGTACGCGGTGTCGTGGATGTTCGACGGGTGCAGGCCGGCCTCGCCGCCGTCCTCTCGCGCCCAGGCGGGCTTCGGTCCGCGCAGGCGGACGCCGGTGCGGGCCGACTGCACGTCGACCTCGTAGACGGCCCGGTACAGCTCGTCGATGTCCTCCCGAGTGAAGAACTCGGGAGCGGCGTGGGGCCCCTCGGTCACGCCGATGACCCACTCGCTGGTCAGTCGCGGGCGACGCGCCGACGGGGTCGGCCCACCGGCCGCGACGACGCCGGCCTCGCAGGGCCGCAGCACGTCGCCGGCGACGAGGGCCCGCCCGCCGTGCCCGCCGAAGCCTCCGAGCGTGAAGGTCGAGGCGCTGCCGAGGTACTCGGGGACGTCCAGTCCTCCCTGCACCGCGAGGTACGCGCGCATGCCGATGGTCGTCGCCCCGATCGCGAGCACGCCGCCCGCGGGGACCTCGATCGGCGTCCACGGCTCGGCGGGCGAGCCGTCGACCGTGACGGCCGCCTCGGCACCGGTGACGCAGACGACGGTCGCGTCCGAGAAGCGGAGGCGTGGGCCCGACATCGTGATCTCCAGCGCGGGCGCCGTCGCAGGGTTGCCGACCGCGAGGTTCGCCTCCCGGAAGGAGACCGGGTCCATCGGCCCCGACGGCGGCACGCCGACCTTCCAGTGCCCGACCCTGCCGGGCAGGTCCTGCACGGTGGTCATGAGGCCCGGCGACAGCACGTCGATGCGGGCATCCGGGTCGACCGGATCGCCGAGCGTGCCGGTGTCGTGGCGCACGGCGCGCACCGTCGGATCGTCGCAGAGTGCGCGGAGCATGCCGAGCCCGGTCACGATGCCGTCGACGCGGGTCGCGGCGAGGGCCTCGCCGAGCCGGTCGAGCGCAGCGTCGCGGTCGGCGCCGTGCACGATCACCTTGGCGAGCATGGGGTCGTAGTCGGGCGTGACCCGGAGGCCGGTCTCGATCCACGAGTCGACGCGCACGCCGTCGCCCTCGGGGAACTCGGCCCTGGTCACCAGTCCGGGCGAGGGTGCGAAGCCCTTGGCGGGATCCTCCGCGTAGACGCGCGCCTCGAGCGCGTGGCCGACGGGGACCTGCTCCTCGAAGAGGGCGGCCTCCATCGACGCGGCGCCGTCGCGCGCGAGACGCAGCATGAGGGCGACGAGGTCGATGCCGAAGACCGCCTCCGTCACGGGGTGCTCGACCTGCAGTCGGGTGTTCATCTCGAGGAACGAGACCTCGCCCCGCTCGACGTCGTAGATGAACTCCACGGTGCCCGCCGAGCGATACGCGACGGTGGCTGCGAGCCTTCTGGCCGCGTCATGCAGCTCGCGGCGAACGGCGTCGCCGAGTCCGGGCGCGGGCGCCTCCTCGATCACCTTCTGGTTGCGGCGCTGCAGCGAGCAGTCGCGGTCGCCGAAGACGGCGACCCGGCCCTCGCCGTCGCCGAAGACCTGCACCTCGACGTGCCGGGCACGGGTCACGAGCCGTTCGAGGAAGACGCCGCCCGAGCCGAAGCTGCGCGCCGCCATCGATGCGACCGCGACGTACCCCTCCCGCACGTCGTCGAGGGTGCGGCACACCCGCATGCCGATGCCGCCACCCCCGCTCGTCGCCTTGAGCATGACCGGCAGGCCGATGCGCTGCGCCGCGGCGATGGCCTCCTCCGCGGAGCCGAGCAGTCCGGTGCCGGGCAGCAGCGGCACCTCGGCGGCCTCGGCACGGTCGCGCGCGGTGTGCTTGAGGCCGAACGTCTCGATCTGCTCGGGCGTCGGCCCGATCCAGGCGAGCCCGGCCGCCTCGACCGCTCGCGCCGCCTCCACGTTCTCGGAGAGGAAGCCGTAGCCCGGGTGGACGGCGCCGGCGCCGGTCGCGCGGGCCGCGTCGAGGATCGCGTCGATCCGCAGGTAGGACTCGGCGGCCGGCGCCGGGCCGAGCCTCACGGCGACGTCCGCCTCGCGGACGTGGGGCGCCGCGCGGTCGGCGTCCGAGTAGACGGCGACGGTGCGCAGCCCCAGCTGCTTCGCCGAGCGGATGATGCGGCGCGCGATCTCGCCGCGGTTGGCGATGAGGACGGTGTCGAAGGTCATCGGGTGCCTCGTTCCGGACGGGTGACGATCGCGCGGAGCGGCGTCACGTTGAAGTCGTTGCATGGGTTGTTCATCTGCGGGCAATTGGAGATGACGACGATCACGTCGCGCTCTGCGCGGCATGCGACCCGGCGCCCGGGTGCGCTCATCCCGTCGACGATGCCGAGCGAGCCGTCGGCCTCGACCGGGACGTTCATGAACCAGTTGAGGTTCGAGACGAGGTCGCGGGCCGTGAGCCCCCACGCCGCGCCCTCGAAGAGGAAATTCTCGCGGCAGGCGTGCTGGTACGCGGTGTGGTGCCCGTAGCGCAGCGTGTTCGACTCCTTGCTGCAGGCCCCGCCGATCGTGTCCTGCCGGTCGATCTCGTTGCCGACCACCGTCATCAGCGGGTCGCCGAGGTTGGAGCGCAGCACGGTGCCGGCCGTGACGTAGGCGTTGCCCTGCCAAGTGATCGTGTCGGGTGCGCTGTACCGCTCCGACGTGTCGTCGGCGGCGAAGATCAGGCAGTCGCCGGACTGGTTGCCCCCGACGTCGACGAGCGTGAACACGTCGCCGGCGTGCACGAGCGCCGACCAGGAGGCACGGGGGGCGATGGGTGCGTCGACGATGACGGCACCGGGGACGAACCCCTCCGACCAGTCGAGGACGGAGCCGGCCGCGTAGACGGGCCGAGGCGGGACGGTGGTGGTGACCATGTCGGTTCTTCCTTCTCAGAGGCCTGCGAGCTCGGCGTACGCGATCGTGTTGAGGTAGGCGCGCTCTCGCTCGGGAGTCGTGGCGTGGCGCGAGTCGTCGCTGCGGGTCGGCCGACTCCGCCACGCGTGCACTCGCAACGGGCCGGCGACGTAGTCGGAGCGGGGGTCGAGCGGATGCGGCGCGTTCGCCACGAGCACGATCAGCGGTAGCTCGGCGACCAGGTCGACGTGTGTGGCCGCGCCGGCCGATCCGATCCAGTCGAGCGCCCCGTCGGCGGCGACCCGCACGCCCTTGAAGAACGAGACGGCAGGAGGGATGTCGCGTCGCGTGAGGCCGTGCTTGGACGCGGCCATGCGGAGGAGGGCGTGGCCCGACGGCGTCGGGCCCTCGGGCGTCGCGTCGCCGAACTTGCGGACGTTCCAGGCGTCGCCGGAGGCGCCGCAGAGCGCGTCGTGGCGGCCCGACGTGTCCTCGACGACGGTCGCGAGCACGCGTCCGTCGCCGGAGAGCAGCGGATGCCCCGCGCCGAGGTATGCCTGCCACGGGATCTTCTGGGTGTCGGCGACGTTCAGCCGTTCGGCGGTGTTCAGCGCATTCAGCACGACGACGCTCGCCGAGGCGTCGCCGTCGGTGTCCTCGAGGCGGATGCGGGTGCCGCGGGCGACACGCAGGTGCGTGTAGCCCCCCGGAGCGACGGTCTCCGACCAGAGCAGCTCCGTCGCCGGCACGCCCTCCGGCGGGTTCGGGGTCGAGGCTGCCGGCAGGTCCGGCATCCAGGGCGAGCGGCTGCCGCGGGCGCGGGCGTCCGAGCGTGCCGCCTCGACGCTGTCCAGGGTCGCCATCCGTGCCGAGCTGTCGATGGTCATCGTCCGGCCTCCGTATTTCTGTCAGTTGACAGAAATCAGACCAGCGGCTCGTTTCACCGGTGTTTCGGGGACGAAACAACCGCGCACGAGTTCGGCGTCAGCGCGCCCTGCCCCCGGGCGCCGCGGCGGAGACGGCGGGTGCCGCGGTGGACCGCCGCACCACCAATTCAGGGAGGAACACCGTCTGCCGCGGGATGAGGTCGGGGTCCGCGGTCTCCTCGAGGAGGATGCGCAGGGCGGTGCGCCCGATCATGCGGCTGGGCTGGCGCATCGACGAGAGCGGCACGGCCGCCGCGGCCGCGAACGGGATGTCGTCGAACCCGATGATCGCGATCTCGTCGGGGACGAGCATGCGGCCGTCGACGACGAGCGCCTGCAGGAGGCCGAGCGCGACGAGGTCGTTCGCCGCGAACAGGGCGTCGGGGCGGTCGCCGCGCGGCCTGGCGAGGATGCGTGCGCCGGCCGCGACGCCGTCGGCGACCGTGGTCGCCTCGGTCGCGACGACCTCGATCTCGACGGGCGAGACGGCGTTCTCGGCGGCGACGCGCGCGCCGGCCAGGCGATCGCGGACCTGCTGGATCTCGAACGGCCCGCCCACGAACGCGATGCGCCGTCGCCCCGCGCCGATGAGGTGCTCGACGGCCATGCGGCCGCCCGCGACGCTGTCGACCGAGACCGAGCTGAAGCGCCCGTCGCCGCTGAAGCGGTCGACGAGCACGGCGGGGATGCCGCGGGCGCGCAGGCGCTCGAGCCTGGAGTGGATGTCGCCGTACGGCGAGATGAGGACGCCGCGCACCTGCTGCTCCTCGAACAGGTCGAGGTACATGCGCTCGCGCGCGACATCCTCGTCGGTGTTGCCGTAGAGGATCGCGAGGTTGTGGCTGCTCGCCTCGTCTTCGGCGCCGCGCACGACGTCGGTGAAGAACGGGTTCTGCCCGTCGAGCACGACGAAGCCGACCGTGGTCGAGACGCCGGCCCGGAGCTTGCGGGCGGCGTCGTTGCGCACGTATCCCAGTTGCTCGATGGCCCGGTTGACGCGCTCGACGGAGTCGGGAGACACGTCGCCCGGCCGGTTCAGCACATTGGACACCGTGCCCACGGAGACACCGGCGCGCTGCGCGACGTCGCGGATGCGCACCCCAGCCATTCCAGCTCCCTCGCCGATGTCGTGCCGGTCATCCACCCGGCGAACTTGACCGCCAGTGAATCGTTCCATACAGTGTCCCTGAATCGTACATGAATCGATTCATCCAGATTCACCTCGATGAGGAGGCCATCGTGCAGACGGACACGCCGCAGACGCCGGCGCCGCCCATGCTTGAGCTCTCGCGAGTCGTCAAGTCGTTCGGACCGGTGGTCGCCCTCCGCTCCGGAAGCCTGCGACTCCAGTCCGGCTCCATCCACGCGCTCGTCGGCGAGAACGGCGCGGGCAAGTCCACGCTCGTGAAGATCGTCGCCGGGCTCTACCGCCGCGACGCCGGCGAGTTCCGCCTTCGCGGCGAGGACGTCGACTTCACCTCGACCGCCCAGTCGAAGGCCGCGGGCATCGCGGTCATCTACCAGGAGCCGACGCTGTTCCCCGACCTCACGGTCACCGAGAACATCTTCATGGGCCGCCAGCCCGTGAACCGGTTCGGGCGCATCGACCGCAAGGCCATGCGCCACGAGGCTGAGGCGCTGTTCCAGCGGCTCGGCGTGCGCATCGACCCCGAGCGCCCCGCCGAGGGCCTCTCGATCGCCGACCAGCAGGTCATCGAGATCGCCAAGGCGGTGTCGCTCGACGCCCGCGTGCTCATCATGGACGAGCCGACCGCCGCCCTCTCGGGCGTCGAGGTCGACCGCCTGTTCGCCGTCGCGCGGAGCCTGCGCGACGAAGGCCGCGCACTCCTCTTCATCTCGCACCGCTTCGACGAGATCTTCGCGCTCTGCGACACCGTCACCGTCATGCGCGACGGCTCCTACGTCGCCACCACGCCCATCGCCGAGACCACCGTCGACGAGATGGTGCGGCAGATGGTCGGCCGCGACGTGACCGAGCTCTTCCCGAAGACGCCTGCCGAGATCGGCGAGCCGCTGCTCGAGGTCGAGGGGCTCACCCGCACCGGCGTCTTCCACGACATCACCTTCTCGGTGCGCGCCGGCGAGATCGTCGGCCTCGCCGGGCTCGTCGGCGCCGGCCGCAGCGAGGTCGCGCGGGCCGTCTTCGGGGTCGACCCGTACGAGTCCGGCTCCGTCCGGCTCACCGGCCGCACGCTGCCGCGCAACCGCCCCGACCGCGCGATCGGGGCCGGACTCGCCCTCGTGCCCGAGGACCGCCGCAAGGAGGGACTCGTGCTCGAGTCATCCGTCGCGCGCAACCTCTCGCTCGTCATCCGGAACCAGCTCGCCAAGGCCGGCATCATCACCAACGGCTTCGAGAACCGGGCCGCGAAGGTGTGGGCCAGCCGCCTCGAGGTCAAGACGAACGCGCTCAGCACCATCGCCGGAACCCTCTCGGGCGGCAACCAGCAGAAGGTCGTGCTCGGCAAGTGGCTCGCCACCGAACCGACCGTGCTCATCATCGACGAGCCCACCCGTGGCATCGACGTGGGCACCAAGGCCGAGGTGCACCGCCTGCTGTCCGAGCTCGCCGGCAAGGGCATGGGGATCCTCATGATCTCGTCGGAGCTGCCGGAGGTGCTCGGCATGGCCGACCGCGTGCTCGTCATGCGCGAGGGGCGCATCACCGCCGAGATCGACCGATCCGACGCCACCAGCGAGAACGTCATGTTCGCCGCGACCCACGCCCAGGGAGCCACCTCGTGACCGCGCCGGCACCGACCCCCGCCCCCGCGATCGAGAAGACCGCCGTCACGAAGCGGCTGCAGGCCGTCGGCGCCGCGCGCGAGTTCGGCATCCTGCTCGCCCTCGTCATCGTCGTGATCGCGGCGACCGTCGCGAATCCGAACTTCCTGTTCAGCGCAGACGGATGGCGCGACCTGCTGCTGACCCCGTCGATCCTCGTGCTCGTCGCCGTCGGCCAGGCGATCGTGCTCATCACGCGCAACGTCGACCTGTCGGTCGGCTCGATCCTCGGCCTCTCGGCGTACCTGACGGGGCGGCTGTTCATCGACATCCCCGGCATCCCGATCCTCGCCGTCTTCGTGGCCGCGATCGTGTTCGGCGGACTGCTCGGGCTCATCAACGGCGCGCTCGTCGCGTACGCCAAGGTGCCCGCGATGGTCATCACGCTCGGCACGCTCTACGCCTATCGCGGCATCAACGTGCTCTGGACGGGCAGCGACCGCGTCAACGCGTCCGACCTGCCGAAGGACTTCCTCGCCCTCGGAACGGGGCAGGTGCTGTGGATCCCGATCCTCACGATCATCGCCCTCGTCGTGCTCGTCGCCATCGGCTGGATCATGAAGAACACCCGCGGCGGCCGCGAGTTCTACGCGATCGGCTCCGACCCCTCGGCCGCCGAGCTCTACGGCCTGCGCGTCACGCGGCGCCTGCTCATCGCCTTCGTCTCGTCGGGTGCCCTCGCGGGGCTGGCCGGCGTGCTCTACACCGCCCGCTACGGAACGGTGAACTCGCAGGCCGGTTCGGGCTGGGAGCTCGACGCGGTCGGCGCGGCCGTCATCGGCGGCGTCGCCATCACGGGCGGCGTCGGGTCGGTGTGGGGTGCGGCCATCGGCGCCGTGCTGCTGCTCACGATCAACCGCGCCCTGCCGATCCTCGGCATCCCCGACTTCTGGCAGCGCGCCGTGGTCGGCGTGCTCATCATCGGCGCCATCGTGCTCGACCGCGTGCTGGCCGTCCGCCAGAAACGCAAGCTCATCGCGGCCAGGGAGGACGACTGATGACCACCGCAACCGCCTCCACCGCCGCCACCGCGCGCACCTACCGCGACTACGATCGCCCGCTCTGGCAGCGCCTGCTGCTCACCCGTGAGATGGCCATCGTCGGCCTGCTCGTCATCGTCGCCGTGGTCGCCTCGGTGAGCGTGCGCGGCTTCGGCCAGCCGATCACCCTGACCTACCTGATCCTCGACGTCACGCCCATCCTGCTCATCGCGCTGCCGATGACGCTCATCATGATCACGGGCGAGATCGACCTCTCGGTCGCGAGCGTCGTCGGCCTGTCGAGCGTGCTCATCGGCGTGCTCACGCAGGCCGGTGCGCCGTTCGAGCTCGCGATCGTCGTGGCGCTCGTCGCCGGCGCCGTCGCCGGCGCGGTCAACGGGTTCCTCGTCACGGTCGTGGGCCTGCCCTCGCTCGCCGTCACGATCGGCACGCTCGCCCTCTACCGCGGACTCGCCGTCGGTCTGCTCGGCACGACCGCCGTGACCGACTTCCCCGACTTCTGGACCGACCTCGCGAAGATGAAGCTCGGCGGCTCGAACGTGCCGGCCGTGCTGCTGCTGTTCCTCGTGCTGCTCGTGGTGTTCGTCGTGCTGCTGCACTTCACGCCGTTCGGCCGCGGCATCTACGCGATCGGCCTCTCGAAGTCTGCCGCGCGCTTCTCGGGCGTGCACGTCGAGCGCACGAAGCTCGTGCTGTTCGTGCTCTCGGGCACCATCGCCGCCCTCGCCGGCGTCTACTACACGCTCCGCTTCGGCAGCGCCCGCGGCGACAACGCGACGGGCCTCGAGTTGCAGGTCATCGCGGCGGTCGTGCTCGGCGGCGTCTCGGTCTTCGGCGGCCGCGGCGCGATCCACGGCGTCATCGCCGGCGTGCTGCTGATCGGCATCCTCGCGAGCGCCCTGCGCCTCGCGAACGTCACCTCCGACGTCATCAACATCATCACCGGAGTGCTCCTCGTGGCCTCCGTGGTGTCCAACAGCTTCCTGGCCTGGCTGCGCACGAAGCGCAGGGCACCAGGGGGAAACGCGCGCGCGAAGGCTTCCGCAGCAGGGTGACCGCCCGCGCACGCGTGTCGATGCGATCACCCATCGACCAGAACCGATGAAGGGAAAACAACGATGTTTCACAAGAAGTCCCGCGTCGCGGCCGTCGCCGCCGTCGCGATGAGCGTCGCACTCCTCGCGACCGGCTGCGCCGCAGGCGACTCCGGTTCGGGCGGAGGCGAGGGCGGCGACAGCGCCAACCTCGCCATCACGTTCCTGCCGAAGAACCTCGGCAACCCGTACTTCGACACCTCGTCGTCGGGCGCGAAGGAGGCCATCGGCGAGTTCGACGGCACGTTCGCCGAGGTCGGCCCCGCCGAGGCGACGCCCGACGCGCAGGTCAGCTACATCAACACCCTCACGCAGCAGGGCGTGGGCGCGATCGCCGTCTCGGCGAACGACCCCGAGGCCATCTGCGACGCGCTGAACGAGGCCCGCGACGCCGGCGTGAAGGTCGTCACGTTCGACTCCGACACGAACCCCGACTGCCGCGACCTGTTCATCAACCAGGCCGACGCCGAGGGCATCGCCAAGGTGCAGGTCGACCTGATCGCCGACCAGATCGGCGGCGCCGGCGAGATCGCGATCCTCTCGGCATCCGCCAACGCGACGAACCAGAACGCCTGGATCGAGATGATGGAGGAGTACCTCGCGAGCGACTACCCCGACATCACGCTCGTCGAGACGGTCTACGGGGACGACGACGACCAGACCTCGTTCGACAAGACCGCGGCCCTGCTGCAGACCCACCCCGACCTGAAGGGCATCATCTCGCCCACCACGGTCGGCATCTCGGCTGCGGCCCGCTACCTCTCGACGTCGGAGTACAAGGGCAAGGTCGCACTGACCGGCCTCGGCACCCCGAACCAGATGCGCGAGTACGTCGAGGACGGCACCGTCACCGCGTTCGCGCTGTGGAACCCGGCCGACCTCGGCTACCTCGCGGCCTACGCGGCGAAGGCGCTCATCGAGGGCGACATCACGGGCGCAGAGGGCGACTCGTTCGAGGCCGGCAAGCTCGGCGAGTACGAGGTCGGCGCCGACGGCGTCGTGCTCCTCGGCGACCCGTTCGAGTTCAACGCCGACAACATCGCGGACTTCGACTTCTGATCGGATGCCGCACCCGAGGCCCGGCGGCGGTTCACCCCGCCGGGCCTCGGCCGTTCTCGGCCGCGGATCCTTCCGTCGAATGCGCCCGACACGTAGGCTAGATCATGGAAAGCGCATTCCCGTTGCGCGGTCCTCGTCTTCCATGTAGAGTCTTGAAACGATTCATAACCGAGTCGCGAAACGCACCACCGAGAAAGGACGGCGAGCTCGATGACGAGCCACCCCGAGGGCACCGCCACGGAACGCGTGTGCTTCCAGTTGCAGGTCGACCCGGGCCGCCTCGACGAGTACCGCGAACACCACGCGGCCGTCTGGCCCGACATGCTCCGCGCGATCGAGGCATCCGGGCGGCGCAACTACTCCCTCTTCCTCCGCGAGGACGGCCTGCTCATCGGCTACTACGAGACCGATGACGACGCGGCATCCCAGCTCGCGCTCGAGCGGGACCCCCGCACGGCCGCCTGGGAGGCCGAGATGACGGAGTTCTTCGTCTCACTCGACGGCTCCCGCCCCGACCAGGGCGCTCCGCGCCTCACCGAGGTGTTCAACCTCGAAGACCAGCTCGCGGCGCTTGCGCCCGAGCCCGCCGGCGTCGCCGACGACACCGGCCACGCGGCATCCGTCGCCACGCAGACCCCCACCGACCACGCGGCATCCGTCGCCCCCATCGCAGAAAGCAGCAACCCGTGAGCACCTTCTCCGCAGACCAGCTCGCCCAGCTCGAGCAGCAGGCCATCGAACTCCCGAGCTGGGCGTTCGGCAACTCGGGCACCCGCTTCAAGGTGTTCGCCACGCCGGGCACCCCCCGCGACCCCTACGAGAAGATCGCGGATGCCGCGCAGGTGCAGAAGTTCACGGCGCTCGCGCCGACCGTCGCGCTGCACATCCCGTGGGACAAGGTCGACTCCTACGACGACCTGCGGGCCCACGCCGAGGGCCTCGGCGTGCAGCTCGGCACGATCAACTCGAACACGTTCCAGGACGACGACTACAAGTTCGGCGCCCTCACGCACGAGGACGCCGGCGTGCGCCGCAAGGCCATCGACCACCACCTCGAGTGCATCGACATCATGCACGCGACCGGCTCGCGCGACCTCAAGATCTGGCTCGCCGAGGGCTCGAACTACCCCGGACAGGCCGACCTGCGCGGCCGGCAGGACCGCCTGCAGGAGTCGCTGCAGGAGATCTACGCCCGCCTCGGCGACGAGCAGCGCCTCGTGCTCGAGTACAAGTTCTTCGAGCCGGCGTTCTACCACACCGACGTTCCCGACTGGGGCACGAGCTACGCCCAGGTGGCCGCCCTCGGCGACAAGGCCATGGTCTGCCTCGACACCGGCCACCACGCGCCCGGCACGAACATCGAGTTCATCGTCATGCAGCTGCTGCGCCTCGGCAAGCTCGGCTCGTTCGACTTCAACAGCCGGTTCTACGCCGACGACGACCTCATCGTGGGCGCCGCCGACCCGTTCCAGCTGTTCCGCATCATCTTCGAGGTGATCCGCGGCGGCGGCCTGAACAACCCCGACGTGGCGTTCATGCTCGACCAGTGCCACAACGTGGAAGACAAGGTGCCCGGCCAGATCCGCTCGGTGCTGAACGTGCAGGAGATGACCGCCCGCGCCCTCCTCGTCGACGCCGAGGCGCTGCGCGCGGCCCAGCTGTCGGGCGACGTGCTCGAGGCCAACCGGGTCTTCATGGACGCGTTCTACACCGACGTGCGCCCCGCCCTCGCCGAGTGGCGCGAGTCGCGCGGACTGCCCGCCGACCCGATGCGCGCGTTCGCGGCATCCGGATACCTGCAGCAGATCGCGGCCGACCGCGTCGGCGGCGTGCAGGCCGGCTGGGGCGCCTGAGCGGATGTCGCAGCTGACGGCGTACGGCGCAGCCGACGGGCTCGTCCGGGTCTACCCGGCGAGCACGGCGGATGCCGCGACGCGCCGTCCGGCCCCCGCGCTCGTCTGGGCGCACGGCGGCGGCTTCGTCGCCGGCGACCTCGACATGCCCGAGGCCGACTGGGTCGCCCGTTCGCTGGCGGCCCGCGGCGTCACCGTGGTCTCGATCGACTACCGCCTGGTCGCGGGCGACGGCTCCGGGCGCTACCCGGCGGCCTCCGACGACGTGCTCGCCGCCTGGCGGTGGACCCTCGAGCACGCTGCGGAGCTCGGCATCGACCCGGAGCGCGTCACGTTCGGCGGGGCGAGCGCGGGCGGCAACCTCGTGGCCGGCGCCGTGCTCCGCCTGCGCGGCGAGGCCGTCGGCGAGGCCGGCCGTGAGGCCGGACCCCAGGAGGCCGCGCCGCTGCCCGCTGGCGTGTTCCTCGCGTATCCGACGCTGCTCGCGGTGCAGCCCGCCCCCGACACCGCGTTGCGGGCGCTGCTCGACGGCGCTCCCGGGGCCGATCGCTTCGGCTCCGACGCCGTGCGCGACATGTACGAGACCTACCTCGGCGGTCCGGTCGACGATGCGCCGCTGTTCGCGGTGCCCGGCCTCGCCGCGGCATCCGACCTCGCGGGCTTCCCACCCGTGCTCATGATCAACGGCGAGGCCGACGAGCTGCGCGTCTCCGGCGAGCGCTTCGCCGCGACGCTCGCCGAGGCCGGCGTCGACGTCGAGTGCGTCGTCGAGCCCGGCACCCAGCACGGCCACCTGAACCGACCCGTCGAGCCCGCGGCATCCGCGTCGATCGAGCGCATCGTCGCCTGGTTCGCGGGTCTCGAGACGGGCGCTGCACGCCCTCCTCGACCGACGGACCTCCACCAGACCACCCTCCGCACCACCGAAGGAATCACCTCATGACGAACCAGGCTGCAGCCGACCTCATCGCCCGGTCGAACCGCCTCGGCGCCGACCCGAAGAACACGAACTACGCCGGCGGCAACACGTCGGCCAAGGGCACCGAGACCGACCCGGTCACCGGCGAGCCCGTCGAGCTCATGTGGGTCAAGGGCTCCGGCGGCGACCTCGGCACCCTCACCGAACCGGGCCTCGCGGTGCTGCGCCTCGACCGGCTGCGCGCGCTCGTCGACGTGTACCCGGGCCTCGAGCGCGAAGACGAGATGGTCGCCGCGTTCGACTACACGTTGCACGGCAAGGGCGGCGCGGCGCCGTCGATCGACACCGCGATGCACGGGCTCGTCGACGCGGCCCACGTCGACCACCTGCACCCCGACTCGGGCATCGCGATCGCGACCGCGGCCGACGGCGAGGAGCTGACGGCGAAGATCTTCGGCGACAGGGTCGTCTGGGTGCCGTGGCGCCGGCCCGGCTTCCAGCTCGGACTCGACATCGCGGCGATCAAGGCGGCGAACCCCGCCGCGATCGGCTGCATCCTCGGCGGACACGGCATCACGGCGTGGGGCGACACCTCGGAGGAGACCGAGGCGAACTCGCTCTGGATCATCGACACCGCCGCCGCGTACATCGCCGAGCACGGCGCGGCCGAGCCGTTCGGCGCCGTCGTCTCTGGCTTCGAGCCGCTCGAACCCGGCGAGCGCCGCGCGAAGGCCGCCGCCCTCGCCGCGACGGTGCGCGGGCTCGCGAGCCACGACAGGCCCATGGTCGGCCACTTCACCGACGCGCCCGAGGTGCTCGACTTCCTCTCGCGCGAGAAGCTCGCCCCGCTCGCCGCCCTCGGCACGAGCTGCCCCGACCACTTCCTGCGCACCAAGGTCAAGCCGATGGTGCTCGACCTTCCGGCATCCGCGAGCGTCGAGGACTCGGCCGCCCGCCTGCAGGAGCTGCACGAGGCGTACCGCGCCGACTACCAGGCGTACTACGACGCGCACGCGACCTCCGAGAGCCCCGCGATCCGCGGCGCCGATCCCCTCATCGTGCTCGTTCCCGGCGTCGGCATGTTCAGCTACGGCGCGAACAAGCAGACCGCCCGCGTGGCCGGCGAGTTCTACGTCAACGCGATCAACGTGATGCGCGGCGCCGAGGCGCTCTCGACCTACTCCCCCATCAGCGACGCCGAGAAGTTCGCGATCGAGTACTGGGCGCTCGAGGAGGCGAAGCTCCAGCGCATGCCGAAGCCGAAGCCGCACGCGGGCCGCATCGCGCTCGTGACGGGCGCGGCATCCGGCATCGGCAAGGCCATCGCGACCCGGCTCGCGGCCGAGGGGGCATGCGTCGTCATCGCCGACCTCGACCTCGAGAAGGCGCAGGCCGCCGCAGCCGAGCTCGGCAATACGGATGTCGCGATCGGCGTGCAGGCGAACGTGACCGACGGCGCGGCGATCCAGCGCGCGATCGACGACGCCGTGCTCGCCTTCGGCGGCCTCGACCTCGTCGTGAACAACGCCGGGCTCTCGCTCTCGAAGCCCCTGCTCGAGACGACCGAGGCCGACTGGGACCTGCAGCACGACGTCATGGCCAAGGGCTCGTTCCTCGTGTCGAAGGCCGCCGCGCGCGTGCTCATCGACCAGGGCCTCGGCGGCGACATCATCTACATCTCCTCGAAGAACTCCGTCTTCGCGGGGCCGAACAACATCGCCTACTCGGCGACGAAGGCCGACCAGGCCCACCAGGTGCGCCTGCTCGCGGTCGAGCTCGGCGAGTACGGCATCAAGGTCAACGGCATCAACCCCGACGGCGTCGTGCGCGGCTCCGGCATCTTCGCCAGCGGCTGGGGCGCGAACCGCGCCAAGACGTACGGCATCGAGGAGGAGGACCTGGGCAAGTTCTACGCCCAGCGCACGATCCTCAAGCGCGAGGTGCTCCCCGAGCACGTCGCGAACGCGGTGATCGTGCTCACCGGCCCCGAGCTCAGCCACACGACCGGCCTGCACATCCCGGTCGACGCCGGCGTCGCGGCCGCCTTCCTGCGATGAACGGGGGCGAGGGCAGCGATCGCGCGGGCACGGTCGCCGCGGTCGACCTCGGCGCGACGAGCGGCCGCGTCATCCTCGGCCACGTCGACGGCCGCGCCGGCCGGCTCGAGCTCGAGCACGTCGCGCGGTTCCCGAACGGGCCGGTGCGCCTCGCCTCGGGCCTGCACTGGGATCTCACGGGCCTGTACCGCGACCTCACGGCGGGCCTCGCCGACGCGTTCCGCCGCGACCCGTCGGTCGCGTCGATCGGCGTGGACTCCTGGGCCGTCGACTACGGGCTGCTCCGCGGCGACCGGCTGCTCGGCCAGCCGTTCCACTATCGCGACGACCGCAACGCGCGCGCCGTCGACCGGGTGCACGACGTCGTGCCGTTCGCCGAGCTCTACCGCCGCAACGGCCTGCAGTTCCTGCCGTTCAACACGCTCTACCAGCTCGCGGCCGAACGCGACGAGCCCGGTGGGTGCCTCGCCATCGCCGACTCCCTGCTGCTCGTGCCCGACCTCATCGGCTTCGAGCTGACGGGCCGACGCGTCGCCGAGCGCACGAACGCGTCGACGACGGGCCTGCTCGGCGTGCACTCCGGTGAGTGGGACGACGAGCTCATCGAGCAGCTCGGGCTCCCGGCATCCGTCTTCGCTCCCATCGTGGCCCCCGGGGAATCGCTCGGCGGCCTGCGCGCCTCGGTGGCCGCCGAACTCGGCGCACCGAGCGGCGTCGAGGTCGTCGCCGTCGGGTCGCACGACACCGCGTCGGCGGTCGTGGCCGTGCCGATGCAGGCCGAGTCCGCGGCCTACATCTCGTGCGGCACGTGGGGGCTCGTGGGCGTCGAGCTCGAGCACCCGGTGACGACGGATGCCGCGCGCGAGGCGAACTTCACGAACGAGGGCGGCGTCGACGGGCGCGTGCGGTTCCTGCACAACGTCATGGGCCTCTGGCTGCTGTCCGAGTCGGTGCGCTGGTGGGAGCGGGACGGCGAGACGATCGTGCTGTCCGAACTGCTCGCGGCCGCGGCATCCGTCACCGGACCGGTCGCGGTGTTCGACGCGAACGATGCACGGTTCATGGCGCCGGGCGACCTGCCCGGCCGCATCGCGGAGTGGTGCGGCGAGCAGGGCGTGCCCGCGCCGCAGACCCGGGCGGAGTTCGCCCGTTCGATCATCGAGTCGCTGGCCGAGGCGTTCGCGGGCGCGGTGCGGCAGGCGTCGGTGCTCTCGGGCGTCGACGTCGCGACGATCCACGTGGTCGGCGGCGGCGCGCTCAACGAGCTGCTGTGCCGGCGAACCGCCGATCGCTCGGGCCTGCCGGTGCTCGCCGGCCCCGTCGAGGCGACCGCGATCGGCAACGTGCTCGTGCAGGCCAGGGCGCAGGGCTTCGTCGACGGCTCCCTCGAGGACCTGCGCGCGCTCGTCGCGGCGGCGTTCGAGCCGCGACGATACGAGCCGCGCGGGCGCTGAGCCGCCTCGGCGACGATGGGGTCGGGTGCCGGCCGCGTTCGACCGGCCCGGTCAGTGGCCGTGGGCGGCGAGCTGGATCAGCACCACGCTGAGCCCGACCGCCATGAGCGCCGCGAGCGCGACGAGCTGCTTCCACCAGGGCGCATGGGTGCGTCGCACGCCGAGGTAGGCGATCACCCCGAGCGTCACGACGTACACGATCGACACGATGCGCAACGCCGTCTCGAGCTCGACGAGGCCGACGACCGCGAGCACGAGCACCACGACGGGCACGCCGGCCGAGGCGAGCGCCGAGGCCGCGATGCGGAGCATGACGCGAACTTCGTGGCCGTCGGGGAACCTGGCATGCACCGACAGGAACGAGATGACGTCGGCGGCCAGGCCGGCGGCCGTGATCGCGAGGATGCCCACGACGAGCTCGATCGCGACGCGGCCGGCGACGAGATGCTCGACGTTCGTCACCTGCACGAGCACGATGGCGAGGCCGGTGAAGGTCGCGTAGACGCGCTCCTTCAGCGCCTCGGCGCGCACGTTCTCGGGCTTCACCCGATGGTCGTCCACCGCGCTCTCGGCGGTTGCGTCGTTCTGGCCTCCGGAACTGGATCCGGCCCCCGCGTCACCCATGAGCGTTACGGTATCAGCCGATGCGCCGCGAGGTCAGGCGTTGACGGATGTCGCGCGCACGCGCCCCTGGGCCTGCTCGGTGTCGCGCATGCCCAGGGCCGAGACCCCGACGCCGAACGTGACGAAGTCGCCCGTCGGGCGCACGCCGATGCCGACGATGCGGCCGTGCTCGTCGCCGTCGCTCACGTCGAGCCCGTGCAGCAGGGCGTCGGTCGCTTTACATTGTCAAGCACCGCATCGCCGCACTTGCCCGAAGCCCCTCCGAGAACGACGATGGGAGTCACGATGACCGAAACGATCCCCACGGGAGCACCCGGGCGCGCGGCCTTGCTCCGCGCCATGCAGGAGCGCGCCGCCCACCTGCCGGGGCGTGAGCGGCTCGTGCGGGACTCACTCGAGTTCGTGGCGTTCGCGCAGCGCAACCCGGCGCACTTCGACGCCATGTTCCGCACCCCGAGCATCGCCCACGGCGACGACACGCTGGACCGGGCGCGTCTCGCCGCACTCGGCGGCCTGCGCGCGCTCGTCGTCGAGGTGCACGCCTCCGGCGACATCGGGGGCGACGTCGAGACCACGTTCCTGCAGCTCTGCGCCATGAGCCACGGCATCGCGTCGCTCGCGGTCGACGGCCTGCTGCACGGGTTCGACGAGCTCGCGCCGAGCGCCGACCCGACCGACGTCGCCGAGCGCATCATCCGCGCCCAGGTCGAGCAGCTCCCGAGACCGCGGTCGTCCGACCCGCGACCGTGACGGATGCCGCGCGCGAGCGCTCTGAGAGGATCGAACGATGACCGACCGACTGCTCGTGTCGCTGCCCGGCGCCACCCTCCGCGACGCGGTCGGCGACCTGCCCGACGGCGTCGACGTCGTGCTGTGGGATCTCACCGGCCCGGCCCCCGCCGACCACCTCGATCTCGTCGTGCCGCCCTACATGGGCGCCTCGGCGAAGCTCGGCGCCCTCTCGGGCGTCAGCACGCGCCTCGTGCAGTCGCAGTCGATCGGCTACGACGACGTCGCCGCGGCGCTGCCGCCCGGCCACGTCTACGCGAACGCGGCATCCGTGCACGAGACCTCGACCGCCGAGCTCACGCTGGCCCTCGTGCTCGCGGCCCAGCGGGGCATCCCCGACTTCGTGCGCGCCGCCGGCGAAGGGCGCTGGGCCCCGGCCAGGCACGCGAGCCTCGCCGACCGCCGCGTGCTGCTCATCGGCTACGGCGGTGTCGGCGCGGCCATCGAGGAGCGGCTGCTGCCCTTCGAGGTCGTCGTCACGCGCGTGGCCAGCCGCGCCCGCGACGACGACCGCGGCCGCATCCACGGCATCGACGAGCTGCCCGAACTGCTCCCCAGCGCCGAGGTCGTCATCGTGGGCGTCCCCCTGACGGATGCCACGACCGGGCTGGTCGACGACGCGTTCCTGTCCGCGCTGCCCGACGGCGCCCTCGTCGTGAACATCGCCCGTGGCCGGGTGGCCGACACCGATGCGATCCTCGACCACGCGACGCGCGGCCGGCTGCGCTTCGCGCTCGACGTCACCGAGCCCGAGCCGCTGCCGGCAGGGCACCCGCTCTTCGCGCTGCCGAACGTGCTCGTCTCGCCCCACGTCGGCGGCGCCTCGACCGCGATGATGCCGCGAATGGCCCGGCTCGTGCGCGACCAGGTCGACCGGATGCGCCGCGGCGAGGAGCCGCGCAACGTCGTGCTGCGCACCTGAGCTGCGCGCTGCCGCTCGGCGCCGACCGCCCCGACCACGCCGGCCGCGCCGACCACGGAAACCCTGCACGCGAACCACCCGGAAGGACCACCATGCCGATCTTCGACCACGCCTTCGACTGGGCCCGCCGCAACGTCGAGCATGGTCCGCTGCCCTCGGCCGTGCTCGGCATCGCCACCGCCGACGGCACCGTGGCGCTCGACGCCTTCGGCGCGGCATCCGTCGACGACCACTACCCGCTGTTCTCGGTGACGAAGCCGATCGTCGGAATGGCCGCCCTGCACCAGGTCGAGCAGGGGCGACTCACGCCCGACACCCCGCTGACCGACGCGGTGCCCGAGTTCGGCGCCGGGCGCGACGACCTCGTGCGACTGCGCCACCTCGTCAGCCACACGTCGGGCATCGTCGAGCCGGCCATGGACGACCCGCAGGGCCTCCGCCGCGGCCTGCTCGAACCCGGGCGCGACTTCGCCGCGGGCACGGTCAGCCGGTACTCGACGATCGCGTTCGAGGGCGTCGCGGCGCTCATCGAGCACGCCTCGGGCGCTCCGTGGGAGCACGCCGTCGCGACCGTCGGCGCGCGCGCCGGCGCCACGGGCTTCACGTTCGACGCCGACGCCAGCCGGCATGACCCGATCGAGGCGGCCGAGCAGGGGCTCGACTACGCGAGGTTCGCCGCCCAGCGGCATCCGGGCGCCGGACTCCTCGGTCGTGCCGAGGACCTGCTGGCCGTGGGCAGCGCACTGCTCCGCGACGACGGGTCGCTCGTCTCCCGCGCGACGAGTGCGGCCATGCTGCGCCCGCTCACGGCGGGACTGCCGAAGCTCGAGCCCTACCCCGCGTCACGCGGCCAGGACTGGGGCTTCACGTGGAACCTGCGGCACTCGGCCCCCGGCCTGCTGACGACCGACACGTTCGGCCACGGCGGTTGGGCCGGCACCGAGTTCTGGATCACGCCCACGCTCGGCGTGTGCTTCGTGCTGCTCACGAACGTCGGCGGCGGCTTCGGCCGGTTCGGCGTGAACGCCGACCACCTGCACAACGCCGTGGCCGCTGGGGCCTGAGCCGGCTACTCGCTGACGCTGCCGACCGGCTGCACCTCGGCGTACCCCTCGAGCACGCCCTGGACGCGGTCGATCGCCGCATCGTCGAGTCCGCCGTCACCCGTGATCGCCTGCCACCCGTCGAGCACGACGTCGCCGTAGTTGTGGCCGTGGCTGGCGGGCACGCTCTCGCCCATGAACATGTCGATGACGAGCTGCAGCGCGGTCACCCCCGGGATCCAGCGCATCGAGTCGCTGACCTCGTCGGCGCGCTCCTCGGGGGTCAGCCAGTCGGGCTCCGCCCAGAGCAGCTCGAGGCCGAGCCAGGTGACGGGGTCGTTCGCGTGCTGCAGGTACGCGACGCGGGGCGACTCCCAGTCCGGGCCGAGCGCATGGAAGTCGCCGGGCACCGACAGCCACCGCACCTCGCGTCCGCCGTCGACGACGGGCTGCCACTGCGGGCTGCCCTCATCGCGCTCCGCGGTGAGGGTGCGCCACATCGTCGAGCCGTTCGGGCTGCCGATGAGGAGCGCGCCCTCGGTGTTCGCGCGCAGGTCGTCGAGGCCGTCGAAGGCCTCCTGCGTGCCGTGGGCGCCGAGGCTCAGGCCGTAGACCACGAGCTGCGGGCGGGTCGCCTCTGGCAGCGTGTCCCACTTCGCCTTCACCGCGTCGAACAGGGCGACGGATGACGCGACCGGCGCATCGGGGTCGAAGAGGAACGAGACCCAGCTCGGCGTGTACGCGTACTGCATCGACACGATCGCCGTGTCGCCGCCGTGCAGGTACTCGACGGCGTCGACCGCCTGCGGCTCGAGCCAACCCGACCCGGTGGTCGTGGCGACCACGAGCACGTCGCGGTCGAACGCCCCGGTGCGCTCCAGCTCGCGCACGGCGATCCCGGCGCGCTCCTCGACGGTCGGCGCGTTCGCCTGGCCGACGTAGACGCGCACGGGCTCGAGCGCCGGGCGACCGGTGAGCTCCTCGATGTCGGCGGCCTTCGGACCGCCCCCGAGGAAGGCCGTCCCGTGCCGGCCGACGAGATCCCACTCGACCTCCGAGTCGGGGCCCGCCGAGCGGAAGGCGCTCATCGGCTCGGTGACCCACGGCGCCGCAGGGCCGTTGTTCGCGAGGGAGAGCCGATCGATGCCGAACATCAGCACGGCCACGGCGGCCACGGTCGAACCGACGACGATCGCCGTGGCGAGCGTGACGCCCCAGCCCCGGCCGAACCTGGCCGTCATCCGGATGCCGAGCCGCCGCTCGGCGCGGGCGAGCGCGAGGCCGATGAGCACGACGGGCACGAACCCGACGAAGAAGAGCAGCGCGTCGAACCCGTCGATCTGGGGCATCTCGACCGTTCGGCGAACCTCGTTCTGCCACCCGACCGAGGCGAACCCCAGCGCGATCGCGAGCAGCACGGCGACGCCCAGGTACACCCACCACGCGATGCGGCGGTGTTCGGGCTTCGGCCGCCAGTGGACGAAACGTCGCACCAGCCACCACGCGAAGACCCCGATGCCGTACCCGATGAGGAACGCGAACGCGGTGATGATGCCCTGGAACAGCGCGGGACGCGGCAGCAGCGACGGCGTCATCGAGAGGGCTGCGAAGAGCAGCCCGATGAGCGCGCCTCCTGGATCGAGCCTCCACCAGCGAGCGTGCACGCGAACCCCCTCCGGCATCGCGCTCCGGCGACGTCACCGCATCATGGCACGGTGCGCTCGCCCGGCGGCGGCGACACGGGCCTTCGTGAGCCGTGTCGCCGTGTCGCCGGCGTTCGCCGGGTTCGCCGGGTTCGCCGCGACCGCCAGGTCTGCCGCGTCTGCCGTTCGGCTCAGGCCGAGGCGGCCGCGAGCGCGGCGAGCTCCTCGCCGGTCAGCTCGAGCGCGATCGACGCGAGCAGGTCGCCGAGCTGGTCGACGGTGCGGGCGCTGGCGATGGGCGCGACGACGGTCGGCTGCTGCCGGAGCCACGCGAGCGAGACCGACGCGACGGATGCCCCGTGGGCGGCGGCCACCTCGTCGAGCACGACGAGCACCCGGTCGCCGCGCTCCCCGAGGTACGGCGCCGCACCGCCCGCGCGAACGCTGGCGCCCTCGGCGGTGACATCCGCCTGGGAGCGGTACTTGCCGGCGAGGAACCCCTTCGCGAGCGAGAAGTACGGGAAGACCGCGAGCCCCTCGCGCTCGGCGCGCTCGCGCAGGCCGTTCGTCTCGAAGTCGCGCTCGACGAGGTTGTAGTGCGGCTGCAGGGCGACCGCGCGGTGCAGGCCGTTCGCCTCGGTCGCCGCGAACCACTCGTCGATGCGCTCCGCCGTGTAGTTCGAGATGCCGATCGCGCGCACCTTGCCGGCGTCCACGAGCGAGGAGAAGGCCGCGACGGTCTCCTCGAGCGGCACGTCGGCGTCGTCGAAGTGGGCGTAGTAGAGGTCGATGACGTCGGTGCCGAGGCGCTGGAGCGAGGCATCCGCCGCCGCCCGGATGTTCGCGGCCGACAGGCCGGCGAAGTCGGGGTGCGTGCTCACCTTCGTGGCGATGACCACGTCGTCCCGCGAGCCGCGCGACGCGATCCACTCGCCGATGAGGCGCTCGCTGTCGCCGCCCGTGTTGCCGGGCACCCAGGCCGAGTAGCCGTCGGCGGTGTCGACGAAGTTGCCGCCGCCAGCCGTGAAGGCATCGAGCACGGCGAAGGTCGCGTCGCGATCGGCGGTCCAGCCGAACACGTTCGTGCCGAGCGAGAGCGGCGCGATCTCGAGGTCGGATGCGCCGATGCGCACGCGGTCGGCGGTCTGGGCGGATTCGGTCATGGTGACTCCTGACGGTTCGGGCTCTGGCACGGAGCACGGGCATGCGCCCGGCGGCGACAGTGAGTCCAACGACGACCGGATGCGGGTATTCCCCTGTTGCCCCGCGTGACGCGCGCGCTCGCGCAGGTCGCTCGCACTCGACGCAGAAATTCAGGAGATCCCGGCACGTGGGCCCCTGTGGGCGTCTCTAGGTCGAGATCTCCTGAATTTCTGATGCCGCCCGCCCGGGTTTGTCCACAGTCCCCGCGTTCCCGGGCCGACCGCGCCGCCGGGCGGGCAGACTCGCCCCGTGACGGCGAGCGCGGGGGTGACGGCGAGCGCAGGGGTGACGCCGGTCCTGCGTCATGCAGGCGGTGCGGCGGGCTTCGCGGCGTTGGAGGCCGCGGGCGTGAGGCGCGAGGCTGCGGCGAGCGCGGTGCGTGCCGGTACTGCGACTCGGATCCGGAACGGATGGTTCGCCGCGCCGGACGCCCCGGACGACGTCGTGCGCGCGATCAGGGTCGGCGGCATCGCCACCGCATCGACGGTCGCGAGGATCAGCGGCCTCTGGGTTCCCGAACACGACCGGCTGCACGTGCGCGTGGCCGCGAACGCCTCACGGCTGCGATCACCTCACGATCGCACGCTCCCCCTCGACGCCGCCGCGCATGGCGTCTGCCTGCACTACCGCGGGCGGATCCGCGGCACCATCGGCCGCGATCCGCTGTCGACCGCCCTCGGCGAGATGTTCGCGTGCACGCCGATCACCGATGCCCTCGCGGCAGTCGAGTCGGCGATCGAACGCCGCGTGCTCGATCCGGGACACCTCGACGCGGTGCGCGAGGCGATGCCGATCGGTCGCCGCGCCGTGCTCGATCGGCTCGACTTCGGCGGGCAGTCCGGCCTCGAGACGAAGGTCCGGCTGTTCCTTCGGAGCCGCCGGATTCGGTTCCGCACCCAGGCACCGATCGAGGGCGTCGGCCTCGTCGACTTCCTCGTCGGAGATCGGCTCGTGATCGAGGTCGACGGGTGGAGCTTCCACCGTTCTCAGTCGCAATTCGAGAACGATCGGCGGCGCGACTTCGAGCTCATGACGCGTGGGTACCTCGTGCTGAGGCTGAGCTACCGGCAGGTCACCCACGACTGGGAGCGCACCTCGGCGGGGATCCTCGCATTGCTCGCACGCCGGGAGCACCGGTGGCGCGTCGGGCCGATCGGTGCCGGGCCCTTCCCGTCGATCTGACGCGTCTCCCGCCGACCGGCCATCCGCGCCGCCCACGGGCGCAGATACTCAGGAGATCCCGGCATTCACGCCCCTGTGGGCGTCCATAGGTCAGGATCTCCTGAATTTCGCGGCGGCCACGAACGCGGGCCCGGTCCGGCGGGTGCGGTTGCCCCGCCCGGAGCGCTCAGCCCGCGAGCCGCGCCGAGACCTGCCACGCGCCGCGGCGGACCGCGCGCTCGAGCTGCGCGGACCGGGCGGCGAAGTCCTTCGCCTGCACCGAGACCGAGACGGCTCCGACCGTGCGTCCGGCGGCCGAGCGCACGGGTGCCGCGATGCAGGCGAGCTTCGGCAGGTACTCCTCGATCTCGACGGCGACCTGCTGCGCGCGGATCTCGTCGAGCTGGTCGTTCAGCGCCGCGGCATCCGTGATGCTCGACGCCGTGAGGCGGGTGGGCGAGTGCCGCTCGAGGAACCTGGCCACCGCGGCGTCGTCGCGGGAGGCGAGCATGAGCTTGCCGAACGCGGTCGCGTGCGACGCCTCCGAGAAGCCGACGTGCAGCTGGCCGATGCGCGGATGCGCCACCGAGTCCTCGATGTGCGCGACCGCGATGTCGTCGCCGCGGAACACCGTGAGGTACGCGGGCGCGCCGACCGCGTCGTGCATCGCCCGCAGCACTTGGCGCACGGGGTCGGTCGCGACGAGCTGGTACTGGAGCGCACGCCCGAGCTGGTCGACCGTGCGGCCGAGGATGTAGCGGTGCTCGCCCGCCTGCCGCGCGAGGTAGTCCTGCTTCTGCAGGGTCGCGAGCAGTCGGTACGTGGTCGACTGCCCCAAGCCGAGCCGCTGGGCGATCTCGGCGGCGGTGAGCCCGGTGGGCGCCGCGCCGACGAGCTCGAGGATGCGCAGCACGCGCTCGGCCGACTGGATGCCCGCGCCGCCGTGGCGCTCCTCTGCGCTCATGCCCCCGATGCTACGCCCGGCGTCCGGCCGGCGACACGGCCGCACGGCGGCGAGCGCAACCGATCCTGGGGCGTTTCGCACATAGTGCGAACGACGTGTGACACGGATGCCGCGGCGGCGCAGAGTTGGCCCCGTCGCCGCCGACCGCGGCGGCCGCCCGAGTCGCCGACCCGTGGCATCCGACCAGCTGGCGCCTGTACAGCGACGTGCAACCCCGGAGGTACCCCTCATGACCAAGATCCTCATCATCACCGGCGACGCCGCCGAGACGCTCGAGGTGCTCTACCCGTACGAGCGGCTGAAGGAGGAGGGCTTCGAGGTGCACATCGGCGCGCCCGAGGTGCGCAAGCTGCAGTTCGTCGTGCACGACTTCGTCGACGGCTTCGACACGTACACCGAGAAGCTCGGCCACACCTGGCCCGCGGATGTCGCGCTCGCCGACGTCGACCCGGCCGACTACGCCGCGATCGTGATCCCGGGCGGCCGTGCGCCCGAGTACCTGCGCAACAACGAGGACGCGAAGCGCATCGTGCGGCACTTCTTCGCGACGGATGCCCCGGTCGCGGCCACCTGCCACGGGCCGCTGCTGCTCGCGGCCGCCGGGGTGCTCGCCGGGCGGACCTCGTCGATCTACCCCGAGCTCGCGATCGACGTCGAGGTCGTCGGCGGCGTCTTCGAGAACGGCGGCGGCGTGGTCGACGGCAACCTCGTCACCTCGCGGGCATGGCCCGACAACGGCACGTGGATGAAGGCGTTCCTCGGCGTGCTCGCGGCCGCCGGAGTTCGGGGCGAGAGCGAGCTCGCCGCGGCATCCGCCTGACCGCGATGCGAGTGCCGCCGCCGATGTCAGCGCCGGCGGCGCTCGTCTGCCCCGGGCCCGTAGATGACGATGCCCGCGATGGGCACGAGCAGCCACCACAGCCACGCCCACGCCCAGCCGCCGAGGAATCCGCTCACCAGGAACAGGATGAGCGCGATGAACGGCACGAGCGCCATGACCGTGGCCCCGACTCCGCCGCCGAGCGCACGCGAGCCCGACCGGCCAGACGGCTCGAGGTCGGGATCGGTGAAGGTCGCGGGGCGGCTGACGGGTTCGGGGTCGCCGTAGCGTGCACCGGGTGAGCCCGGGGCGGGCGGCGTCTCCGCCGGCAGGTCGGCGAACAGGGGCACGAGGTCGCGTCGGGTGACGGCGGCGCGTGCCGCCGCGGCCCGGTCGCCGTACTCGGAGGCCGACAGCCGCCCGACTGCGTGGGCGTCGGCCAGGAGTGCCACTGCACGCTCCCGCTCGGCGTCGCTCAGGCGGAGGTCGGGCTGCTCGGGGCTCGAGGAGGGGTCGCTCATAGGCCCAGTGTGGCCGAGCGCGCCCGACGGGCCAACCCCCATGCGCCCGGATCGACGGGCCCGTGCCCGGTCTGGCACCGGGATCTGCTCAGGTCGGCGGCGTAGCATCGGAGGCACACCCTCGATGGAAGGTATCCATGCCCATCTCGGCAGAACCCCGCGTGGCCCTGTATTTCGACTTCGACAACATCGTCATCTCGCGATACGACCAACTGCACGGCGACAGCCAGTACCGACGGGACACCTCGCGGCGCAAGACGGTCACGGCCGGCTCCGAGACGGCCGAGCGCCTCGTCCAGGCCACGGTCGACGTCGACGCGGTGCTCGACTTCGCCGCGACCTTCGGGACGATCGCCATCGCGCGCGCCTACGCCGACTGGTCGACGCCCGTGAACGCCAGCTACCGGGGACAGCTCATCGACCGCGCCGTCGACCTCGTGCAGCTGTTCCCGCTCTCGGCGACGAAGAACGGCGCCGACATCCGCCTCGCCGTCGACGCGATCGAGGACATGTTCCGCATCGACGACCTCACGCACATCGTCATCGTCGCGGGCGACTCCGACTACGTCGCCCTCGCGCAGAAGGCCAAGCGCCTCGGCCGCTACGTCGTCGGCATCGGCGTCGCCGGCGGCACGAGCCGCGCCCTCACGGCAGCCTGCGACGAGTACGCCGACTACGACGCGCTGCTCTCGACCGAGGACACGGTCGATCAGGTGGCGGATGCCGCAGGGCCGGCCCCCGCGGCCTCCTCGCGCCGCGGTTCGCGGAAGTCCGCCCCCAAGGGCACCGCCGCCGACGGCGCCGACGAGTCCGCGGCCGACGGGGCCTCCGCGGGCGACGGCGCAGACGGCGCAGACGGTGCCGGCGGTGCGAAGTCGGATGCACCGGCTGCCCCGGCCAAGCGCACGAACCGCCGCGCGAAGTCGGGCGGAGCCGCGTCGCGAGCCGCGGCATCCGCCGTCGACGACGACGAGGAGCTCGTCGAGGCCGCACCCACGGGCCCGCGCGGCGTGCCCACCGTCGCGTTCATGTCCCCCGAGGCCTCCGCGCCCACGCGCAACCCCGGCCGGCTGCTCGTGAAGGCCCTCGAACTGCTCCGCGCGAAGAACGACGACGAATGGCAGTCGTCGGGCGCCGTGAAGAACCAGATGCTGCGCATGGACCCCTCGTTCCAGGAGCGTCGACTCGGGTTCGGCTCGTTCACCGACTTCCTGAAGTCACGCGGCGGCGTCGTCGAGGTCGACGAAGCGGGTCGCGGACGCGTGCGCATCCGGCCCGACAAGGACTGACGCCGGCGGGTCTCCCGTCCGATGCGGCCGAACGGGGGCTTTTCGTCTTCCCCGTGCAGCCCCGACCATGGGCGCATGAGAGACACTGCCATCCGACGGGCTGCGCTGTTCGTCGACTTCGACAACATCTTCCTCGGCCTGAAGCGCCTGGACAGCGCTGCGGCCGAGGCGTTCGCCACCGAACCCGACGTATGGCTCGACGCGATCGCCGGCGGCGACGGGAACGATCGCCGGTTCCTCATCCGCAACTGCTACCTGAACCCGGCCACCTTCTCGAAGTATCGCTCCTACTGGACCCGTGCCGGGTTCGGCGTTGTGGACTGCCCTTCGTTGACCCAGCAGGGCAAGAGCAGCGCCGACATCAACCTCGTCCTGGACGTGGTCGACGTGCTGGCCGGACCCACCCGCGTCGACGAGTTCTTCATCGCGTCAGCCGATGCCGACTTCACCTCGCTGGTGCGGAGACTCCGGGCCGAGGACCGCTGGACGAGTGTGATCGTTGCCGGCCCGGTGGCGAGCGCATACCGGGCCGTCGCCGACCAGGTGGTGCAGGCGGACGACCTCATCGAACTCATCACGTCGAGGTCGGCCGCGTCGGCGTCGAGCGCGACGGACGACCGTCTCGGATCGGCCGCCCGCGACGCGGTACTCGCACACCTGCGCGCCGCGGACGGTCCGATCCAACTCGCCACGCTGGCGCATCGGGCGCGCCTCGCCGATCCGACGCTCACCCGCGACTGGGGCGAGTACGGGTCCTTCCGCAGTTGGCTGGCGGTCTCGGGCGCGGCCATCGGCATCCACTCGGGTGAGGGAGGCTGGGCGTGGGATGCCGCGCGCTTCCGCGAGGAGGATCTGCCGTTCGCCCAAGACGCACGCCAACCCGAGCCGACGGGCGTGTCGACGGACGCTGTGGCGTCCATCGCCGTCCCGCTCACGCCGCTGCAACATCAGGTGACCCAGGTCACGGACATCCCGCGGCTGACGACTGATGCCTACCGGCGCGTGCTCACGGCATTGCACGCCGATCTCGCCGAGCATGCGCTCGTGCTCAACGACACCGCGAAGCGGGTACGGGACGCGTGCGCGAGCGCGGGAACGCCGGTCGGACGGGGTGCCGTCAGCTTCGTCATACGGGGCTTGCAGTACTCGGATCGCAGCGTGGGTCGCCGACCCGCTCTGAGCGAGGTCGCCGCCGGATGGACGAGGAACGTCGAATCGCTGTGCCGCGGCGCACGGATCGAACTCGATGACCGCGACCTCGCCGAGCTGCGGTCATGGGTGAGCGGGGGGCTCCTCGACCCTGTGGTCTGACCACACATGCTACTGTGGTCAGACCACATCGGCGCGGACGGGCGGCAGGAGGGCGACATGACGCACGACAGCGAGAGCCCACGCGCCTGGCGCGCCGTGCTCGAGCACGTCGAACGCCGCCTGCTCGACGGAGACCTGCTCCCCGGCGAACGACTTCCGGGCGAACGCGCCCTCGCAGCCGACCTCGGCGTCGGGCGTTCCAGCGTGCGCGAGGCGCTGCGCGTGCTCGAGGCCATGGGCCTCATCCGCACGGCATCGGGCTCCGGCCCCAACGCCGGGGCCATCATCGTCGCCACGCCGGGCGGCGCGATGAGCGCCCTCATGCGCCTGCAGGTCGCCGCCCACGGGTTCCCCGTCGCCGACATCGTGCGCACGCGGCTCATCCTCGAGACCTCGGTCGCGGGCGAGCTCGCCGACGCGGCATCCGGCACGGGCACCGCACCAGACCTCGACGCCGCCGAGCGCCTGCTCGACGCCATGGACTCCCCCGATCTCGAGCCCGCCGAGTTCCTCGCGCTCGACGCCGCGTTCCACCTGGCGCTGGCCGAGGCATCCGGCAACCAGGTCGTGACCGCGACGATGGCCGGCCTCCGCAGCGGCATCGAGGGCTACGCGCTCGACGGCCTCGCGCGCATCGACGACTGGCACGCGACGTCCGCCCGCCTGCGCAGCGAGCACCGGGGCGTCGTCGAGGCGATCAGGGCAGCGGATGCCGCGGCAGCCCGCTCCCGCATCCACGACCACATCTCGGGGTACTACGCCGAGACCTTCCCCGAAACCACTCCCGTCAACGCCTGACGGCCGCACCCACCAGAAAGCGAGAACCGAAGATGGTCCAGCGCCAGTTCCCGAATCCCAAGGAGCTCGCCCAGCTCATGCGGTTCAAGACGCCGACCCTCGACCCGACCGATCGTCGGCTCGAGAAGGCGCTCACGATCGCCGACCTGCGCACGATCGCGAAGCGGCGCACCCCCAAGGCGGCCTTCGACTACACCGAGGGTGCCGCCGAGGGCGAGCTGTCGCTGGCGCGTGCGCGCCAGGCATTCCAGGACGTCGAGTTCCACCCGTCGATCCTGCGCAGCGTGCCCGTGGTCGACACGACGCGCGAGGTGCTCGGCGGCACGAGCGCCCTGCCGTTCGGCATCGCCCCGACCGGCTTCACCAGGCTCATGCAGACCGAGGGCGAGATCGCCGGTGCGGGCGCGGCGGGCGCGGCCGGCATCCCCTTCACGCTCTCGACGCTCGGCACCACGTCGATCGAGGACGTGAAAGCCGCGAACCCGACCGGTCGCAACTGGTTCCAGCTCTACGTCATGCGCGAGCGCGAGATCTCCTACGAGCTGACCCGCCGCGCGGCCGCGGCCGGCTTCGACACGATCTTCTTCACGGTCGACACGCCCGTCGCCGGTGCGCGCCTGCGCGACAAGCGCAACGGCTTCTCGATTCCGCCGCAGCTGACCCCCGGCACGATCATCAACGCGATCCCGCGGCCCGCCTGGTGGATCAACTTCCTCACCACGCCGCCGCTCGAGTTCGCCTCGCTGTCGACGACCGGCGGCACCGTGGGCGAACTGCTCGACTCGGCCATGGACCCGACCATCTCGTTCGACGACCTCGACATCATCCGCTCGATGTGGCCGGGCAAGATCGTCGTCAAGGGCGTGCAGACCGTCGAGGACGCGCGCCTGCTCGCCGACCGCGGCGTCGACGGCGTCGTGCTCTCGAACCACGGCGGGCGCCAGCTCGACCGCGCCCCGATCCCGTTCCACCTGCTGCCGCACGTCGTGCGCGAGATCGGCTCCGACATGGAGGTGCACGTCGACACCGGCATCATGAACGGCGCCGACATCGTGGCATCCGTCGCGCTCGGTGCACGCTTCACGCTCATCGGCCGCGCCTACCTCTACGGCCTGATGGCCGGCGGTCGCCGCGGCGTCGACAAGACCATCTCGATCCTGAAGGGCGAGGTCGAGCGCACCATGAAGCTGCTCGAGGTCGCCACGCTCGACGAGCTCGGCCCCCAGCACGTCACACAGCTCACGCGCATGGTGCCGATCGCCAAGCCGCTGGCGGATGCCGCTGCGCAGGCCGTCGCGACCGCCAAGCCGAAGACGACGCGCAGCCCGCGCACGCCTGCGGCGGCGAAGCCGTCGACGACGGCCGCGTCGTCGACGCCCTCGGCCACGAAGGCCGCTCCCGCCAGGCCCGCCGCGAAGAAGCCGAGCGTCAAGAACTGATCGCCGGCACGTGAACGCACGCCGCCGCGTCACGACCGAGGCGGCGGCGTGCGACTCACCCGGTTCGGAGGCGCGTCACTCCGCGTCGATCAGCTCGAGCAGCTTCTTCGACGCGTCGCGGATGTCGTCGTGGTCGTACTGGCCGGCGCGGCCCTCGAGCGAGATCACCGCGCACCGGTGCACCTTGCGGAAATCGCCGTAGGGGAACGAGTACGCCTCCTTGGTCTCGGGGTTCGCGTCGTCGTCGAAGCCGAGGTGCCAGTGGCGGTACTCCGTCCAGCCGTGCTCCTCGATGAAGGCGTTCTCCTCGTCGGCGCTCGGTGCGTGCTCGCTCCAGTCGTCGCGTTCGTCGCGCTTCACGGCGCCGTCGCGCACGAGCGAGCGGGCGTGCCGCAGGGCCGTCTCATTGAGCCTGATCGCCATCGGTGTTCCTCCTGCGCCTGCGTCACTCCGCCGCCGTGGCGTGCTTCTCCCAAGCCTTCGTCGCCGCATCCGACCACTTGCCGATCTTCTTGGCCGCATCGCGGCGCTGCTTGGTCGCCAGCACGAGTGCGGCCTGGTTGCGCTTCGCGGCGGCATCCGCCCGTTTGCGCACGTCGGCATCGCCGGATGCCTCGGCTCGCGTCGAGGCCCCGACCAGGCGCCTGGTGGCCCGATGCGCGAGCCGCACCGCTTCGTGGGGACGGCTCTTGCGCACCTCGCGTGCGAGCCGCACGTCGGCCTGCGCGTCGGCGGTGAGCGCCGCGAACC
Organism: Agromyces sp. PvR057; assembly: GCF_040547485.1. Lineage (NCBI taxonomy): Bacteria > Bacillati > Actinomycetota > Actinomycetes > Micrococcales > Microbacteriaceae > Agromyces > Agromyces sp. PvR057. The sequence continues at coordinate 22,078 of NZ_JBEPPT010000001.1, read as the reverse complement.
GTTCCGCGCCCGCCCTGGTGAGGCTCGCGCCGACCTTGCGCGCGTGCTTCGCCGCGCGGCGCGCCTCGCGCACGGCCCGTCTCGCCTCGTGTCGAGCTCGCGCACGGTTCTTCTCGGCCGTCGTCTTCCGCGACATCCGGTACCCCCTCCGTCTGCTCGGCCCAGTCTCGCACTCGACCGTCGCCTCGCAACAGGGGGTTGCACGACGGCGCCCCGCCTCCCGGGCGGGAGACGGGGCGCCGGTCGTGTGCGGCGAGCGCGCTGAGCGCTACGCGCCCTGCCCGTTCGACACGGCGATGAGCTGCTCGACCTGCTCGGCGCCGACCGGCATGCCCGGGAACGACGCGAGTCGGCCGATCGGGAACGACGCCATCATCTTGAACATCGACGGGTCGGCGAGGAGCGCCCCGCCGACATCGGGTCCGTCGCCCTGATTGCCGGCGCTGAACGCCTGCATGATGATCGGGCCCGCGACGGGGTGGGCGATGAGCTCGCCGATCGACGAGTTCATCGAGAGGGGCGCACTCACGGCGTCGCCCTCGACGGCGACCGACGCGACCGAGCGGATGTCGCGGCTCGACGCCCCGACCTCGACGGTGTACTCGCCGCCCTCGACGACCCACCGGTCGACGCGGGTGTCCCAGTACGCCAGGTCCTCGCGGCGCACGTGCACCGCGACCTCGCGGGACTCGCCCGCGGCGAGCGCGACCTTCGCGAACGCCTTGAGCTCGCGCGGTGCGCGCACGACGACCGAGCCGGCGAGCGAGGTGTAGACCTGCACGATCTCGGCGCCGTCGCGGTCGCCGGTGTTCGTCACCGTGACGCGCACGGTGAGGCCCGACGCATCCGACGAGACCGAGGCATCGGCATACGAGAAGCTCGTGTACGAGAGGCCGTGGCCGAACGGGTAGCTGACCTCGAGCGCGCGGGCGTCGTACCAGCGGTAGCCGACGAAGAGACCCTCGCCGTAGCGCACGTGGCCGAACTCGCCCGGGAAGTCGAGGTACGCGGGGCTGTCGGCCAGGCGCACGGGCACGGTCTCGGTGAGGCGGGCCGAGGGGTTCACGATGCCGTAGAGCACGTCGGCCACCGCACCGCCGCCGGCCTGGCCGAGCAGCCAGCCCTCGACGATCGCGGGCACGCGGTCGGCGAAGCCCGACAGGCGCACGACGCCGCCGTTGGAGAGCACGACGACGACGTTCGCATTGGCGGCGAGCACCGCGTCGAGCAGCTCGGTCTGCCCGGCGGGCAGCTCGAGATCGTCGCGGTCGAAGCCCTCGGACTCCTGCTCGGCGGGCACGCCGAGGAAGAGCAGCACCGTCGAGGCTGCGGATGCCACGGCCACGGCCTCGGCCGTGAGCTCGGCGGACGTCGTCGCGTCGGCGGCGTACCCGGCGGCGAACGGCACCTCGGCGTCCGCGAGCGTCCGGATCTCGTCGAGCGCGTTGTCGAGCTTCGTCGGGTTGATCTGCGAGGAGCCGGCGCCCTGGTAGCGCGGAGTGCGGGCGAGCTCGCCGATCACGGCGACGGAGGCGTCGGACGAGACCGGCAGCACGCCGCCCTCGTTCTTCAGCAGCACGATCGACGCGGCGGCGACCTCGCGGGCGAGCGCGTGGTGGGCGTCGACGTCGTAGGCGGCATCCGCCTTGGCGTTGCGCACGACCTTCTGCACGAGCTCGACGTTGCGGCGGGCGCCGAGGTCGAGCACGGACTCGTCGAGCGAGCCTCCCTGCACGGCCGCGACGAGCTGGGCGTCGGTGCGGCCGCCGCTGGCGGGCATCTCGAGGTCCATGCCGGCGACGAGCCCGGTGACGCGGTCGTTGACCGCGCCCCAATCCGAGACGACGAGGCCCTCGAAGCCCCACTCGTCGCGGAGCACCTTCGTGAGCAGCCACGGGTCCTCCGACGTGTAGACGCCGTTGAGCCGGTTGTAGGAGCACATGACGGTCCAGGGCTGGGCGTCCTCGACGACGCGCTGGAAGCCGCGCAGGTAGATCTCGCGCAGCGGGCGCTCGTCGATGTCGGCCGAGACGCGCATGCGGTCGGCCTCCTGGTTGTTGGCCGCGAAGTGCTTCAGCGAGGCGCCGACGCCCTGCGACTGCAGGCCGCGCACGAGCGCCGAGCCGAGCACGCCCGAGACGATGGGGTCCTCGGAGAGGTACTCGAAGTTGCGGCCGCAGAGCGGCGAGCGCTTGATGTTGATGCCGGGGCCGAGCAGCACGCCGACGCCTTCGGCCTGCGCCTCCTCGCCGAGGGCCGTGCCGACCCGTTCGAGCAGCTCGGCGTCGAACGAGGACCCGAGCGCGACGGCCGGCGGGAAGCAGGTGGCCGGCACGCTGTCGCCGATGCCGAGGTGGTCGCTGTCGGCGCGCTGCAGGCGAACGCCGTGCGGGCCGTCGGTCATGAGGATCGACGGGAGCCCGACCCGGTCGACAGCTTTGGTGGTCCAGAAGTCGGCGCCGCTCGTGAGCGAGGCCTTCTCCTCGAGGGTGAGGCCGGCGACGACCTCCGCGGCGGATGCCTCGACGGCGGTGTTGATGGTGTCGGTCATGGTGCTCCTTCACGTGCCGGCGGTGGGCGCCGGCCTCTCTGGGTTGAGGCTTACGAGGCGGGCAGCGCCGATGGCGCACCCGTGGTCGGGGTCGCGCGTCGGAACAACGGCTTGCCGTAGTCCTTCGCGATGAGGGTCGAGAACGCCCACCACAGGATGAGCGTGGCGCTGGCGCCTCCGATGACGCCGAACACGGCGTCCGAGAACCAGTGGGCGTTGATGAGCGTGCGCTGCCAGATCATGCCGATGCCGATGATGGCGGCGACGATCCACCAGACGCGGCGCTTGGCGGGCGGCAGTACGGCGGCGACCGCGATGATCAGGATGCCGGCGCTCACCGCGTGACCCGAGGGGAACGATCCGTGGTCGACGCGGAAGAGCGGGCCGAACAGGTTGTTCACGAGGTCGTCGGCCGGACGCGGGCGGTCGACGAGGTTCTTCGTGACCTGCGACACGACCATGTTGCCGACGAGCTCGGCCGTGAGCCAGAACAGCGCCGAGCGCCAGCGGCGGATGATGAACAGCCAGATCGGGATCAGCAGGATCGTCAGCGCGAAGCCGGGCAGTTCGCCGAGGTACTGGAAGAACATCGGCACGATCCAGCTGACGTTCTCGACCGCGCTCGCACCGACCAGGCGGCGCCAGGCGTCGTCGAGGGGCTGCGTCAACGGGGCGGCGACGTTCTGGAACACCGTGATGCCGAACACGACGAAGAGGGCCAGGCCGATGAGGCCGATCACGAGCAGCGCGCGGGGGCGCTTCGAGGCGGCCAGGGGCGTCGGGCCCGGCTGCGCGGACGTGGCGGTGACGCCGGGAGCGCCGGCTGCGGCATCCGTCATCACTTCACCGCCTTGATCGGCCAGACGGCGAAGGCGCCGAGGACCGAGAGCACGATCGCGACCGGGAACAGGCCCGTGTAGCCGAACGTCAGCACGATCGCGCCGGCGACGCCGGGGGCGAGGGTCTGCGGCAGGGTGGCGGCGATGTTGACGACGCCGAGGTCCTTCGCGAACGACTTCGCCGACGGCAGCACCTCGCTCATGAGCGCGGTGTCGACGGCCTGGAACATGCCGAAGCCGAGGCCCGCGATGAACGTCATGATCATCCATGCGGTGAGATCGGGCCACACCCACGGCAGCAGGAAGGCCAGCCCGGTCACGGCGGACGAGGCGAAGACGAAGATCTTGCGGCGGCCGAGCTTGTCGGACAGCGGGCCGGAGACGATGGTCGCGACCAGGATGCCGGCGAGGCTGATGAGGCCGAGGAGTGGGATGACGTCCTGCGGCCGCTCGACGCCGAAGTAGTCGGTGAGGAGGTACAGCTGGTATCCGGTGACGGCGAAGTAGCCGGTGTAGAGCAGGAGACGGCCGGTGAACGCCCAGAAGAAGTCGGGGTGCTTGATCGGGCTGACCCAGAAGGTGCGCAGGAAGTCGGCGAACCTGAAGGGCTCTGGCTCGAGCTCCTTCGAGGAGTGGTCGGGGTTGAAGACGATGAACAGTGTGAGCATGACGAGCGAGAACACGGCGAACGTCACGTACCCGGCGGCGATGCTGCCGTAGAAGATCGAGCCGATGATCTGCCCGCCGAGCGCGCCGACCATGAGGCCGATGCCCGAGAGCGTGGCGAACGTGCCGCGGCGCTTGACCGGCACGCGATCGGGCATGACGGCGCTGAGGGGGCCCTGCGCGAAGTTGTACGTGATCTGCACGAGCGTCCAGGCGATCACCACGCCGACGAGGCTGTTCGCGAACGCGAGGCCGACGAGGGAGAGGCCTCCGGCGAGCGCTCCGAGGAAGATCCACGGTGCGCGACGCCCGAACCGCGAGCGCGTGCGGTCGGAGATCTGACCGGCGATCGGCTGCGCGAGCATCGAGAAGAACGCGCCGATCGTCATCACGATGGCGAGGTTGGCGACCTTGTCGGCCTCGCCGAACTGCGCGGTGATCTGGGCGGGGAGGAGGATGCCGGGCACGGCTCCCCAGATGAGGAAGATGCCGAGGTTGGCGGGGATGATCCAGCCGAGGAGCCGGCGGACGCCCTTGATCGGGGCGGGCGGGTCCTCGTTGCCCGCGGCCTCGTCGATGAAGGCGAGGGGCTCTTCGGGTTCGTCTGGGCGATGATCTGCTGCGGGGGTCGACGCCATCGTCATGTGCTGTGGGGTCCTTTCGGAGCCTCGCCGTCGAGGCTGATCGCAAAACCATACATCGCTCGGTTTTGGTTTGCAACATCGAGTCCGTAGCATTCCCCTTATGGCACCAAGGGGTTCGTATGCGAAGGGCATCGCCAAGCGCGAGGAGATCCTCACGACCGCGCTCGAGGTGATCGCCCGCAACGGGTATCGCCGCACGAGCGTGAAGGAGCTCGCCGACGCCGTGGGCCTCAGCCAGGCCGGACTGCTGCACTACTTCAGCTCGAAGGAGGAGCTCTTCCAGGAGGTGCTCCGCAAGCGCGACGAGGTCGACACCGCGACGTTCCTGCTCGAACGCGACCGACCGATCGAGTCGTTCTTCGACGTGGTGCGCCACAACACCGACGTGCCGGGACTGGTGCAGCTCTACGCCCAGCTCTCGACCGCGGCCGGCGACCCCGACCACCCCGCACGCGAGTTCTTCATCGAGCGCTACGAGCAGTTCCGAGCGCTGTTCGGCTCGATGCTCCGCGAGGAGCAGGAGGCCGGCAGGCTCGATGCCGGGCTCGACGTCGAGCGCACCGCCAACCTCTTCCTCGCGGCCGCCGACGGCCTGCAGACGCAGTGGATGCTCGATCCGTCCATCGACATGGCCGAGCACATCTCGTACCTCTGGCAGCTCGTCGCACGCAAGGACTAGGCGGATGCCGCGCGCACCGCGTTCGCTCGTCTCGGGAGACGTGCGCCGGCACAACCTGACCCTCGTGCTCGACCACCTCGTGAGCGCGGGGCCCAGCGCGCGCAGCGAGATCGCGGCGGCGACGGGACTCACGCGCGGTGCGGTGACGGCGCTCGCGGCCGCCCTCGCCGAGGCGGGCGTGGTCCGCGAGGCCGAGCCGACCCTGACCGGCAGGGGCCGTCCGATCACCCGTCTCGAGCTCGCCGCCGACGAGGTCGCGATCCTCGTCGCCCAGGTCGATGCGGATGCCGCGACCGCTCTGCTGACGAATCTCGCCGGCGAGGAGCTGCACCGGGTCGAGCGACGGCACGGACGCCCGATGGGCGACCCCGACGCGGTGCTCGATGTGCTCGCGAACGTGTCCCGCGACGCGCTCGGCACCGCCGCACGGCTCGGGCGGCGCATCGTCGAGCTCACGATGGTGGTCTTCGCCCCGGTCGGCGGGGAGCCGCCGGTCGTGCTCGCCGACACGGACCTCGGGTGGGCCGTCGTCGACCTGCTGGGCGGGCTGCGCTCGCGCGTGCCCGGCCTGCCCGAGATCGCGACCCTCGTCTCCGACGGCTGGCTCGCCGCCCAGGCGGAGCGGTCGCTCCTCGACGGCGTCGACGACCTCCTCTACCTCAAGTCCAACTCGGGCATCGGCGGCGCGATCATCTCCGGCGGCCGCACGATCGAGGGCGCGCACGGGGTCGGGGCGTCGCTCGGCCATCTCGCGCTCATCCCCGACGGCGCTCCCTGCGAGTGCGGGCAGAGCGGATGCCTCGTCACGATCGCCGGGCCCGACGCGCTGCTCGAGCGCGCCGGCCTCACCGGGCTCGTGGCCGACCGGGGCCTCGCCGCCGCGCTCGACGAGCTCTCCCGTCGCATCGACGCCGGCGATCCGGCCGCGAGCGCCGCGTGGGAGGCCGCGCTGCCGTGGATCGCCAGGGCGCTGCAGGTGATGTCGCTCGCGACCGATCCCTCGGCCATCGTCATCGGCGGGTTCTGGGCGGCGCACGCGGCGTCGATCGAGCGGGCGTTCCGCGCCAACCGGCCCACCGTGGCCGAGGCGTTCGGCCGGCCGGCATCCGAGATCCCGACCGTGACGGCAGGCCGGCTCGGCGCCGACGCCGCGCTCCTCGGTGCCGCCTGGGCCGCCCGCGACCGCCTGCTCGCCGACCCGGCACGGCTCGGCGTCTGAGCTGCGGCGTGCGTGCCGTGCTCGGGCGCCAGTGCGTCCGGAACGCGCGGACGCCCCCGCCGTGGCATATTGGGGTGCCGACTCGGCGCACTGCGCCCCGCGCCCGGCTGTCCGGCCTCGCGGCCCCACCACCAGGAGATGCATGACCACGCTCGCACCGCCCCGGCCCCAGGCTGCGGCATCCGCCCCCCTCGACCTCCCGCTGTACGGTGCGACCTTCGGGCAGTCCGTCTCGAGGTTCTTCCGAAGCTACGCGCGGTTCTCCGGCCGTGCCAGCAGGTCGGAGTTCTGGTGGGCGACCCTGTTCCAGTCGATCCTCGGCTTCGTCCTGGGGATCCTGCTCGGCATCGCGCTCATGTTCGGCCTCATGGCCGTGTTCGCGGCCGCCGTGCAGGGGAATTCCGAGGACCTCGGCGCGTTCGGGGTTCCGACGTGGACCTGGAACCTGACGCTCGCCATCGGCGGGCCGATCCTCATCGCCGTCGTGCTCTCGCTCCCCCTGCTCCTGCCGTCGATCGCGGTCACCGTGCGACGCCTGCACGACACGAACCGGTCCGGATGGTGGTACCTGCTCTCGCTGATCCCGGTGGGCAGCTGGGTGGTGCTGGCGTTGACGATCCTCGAGTCCGACCCCGAGGGCGCACGCTTCGACGCGAGGTGAGCCCGGAGCTCCGAGACGGTCCCGGCTCGTCGTCGATTTAGTTCAACGGTTGAATTTCTCCGCGAAACGGCGCATACTCATCGCCGAGCGTCATTCGGTTTTCGCCGGGGCGCCAGCACCCTGCCCCCAGGTCGTTCTCAACGAAGAGGAGCCCCCATGTCGATCCAACCCGCCGCCTCCGGCGACCCCGCCGCGCTCATCGCGCCCACCGGCGCCATCTCGTCGGACGCGCCCGTCGCCGGCGAGCCGCCGCAGAGCCCCCCGCCGACCCGGGCGCTGCTGCCCGGCATCCTCGTCACCGCCCTCACCCTGTTCGCGACGTACGGCGGCCTCATCGCGATCCTGCTGCCCACCCAGATCGCCCTCCTCGACGAGGAGAACAAGGTCGCGAACCTCGCGATCGTCACGACGGTCTCGTTCGTCTTCACGCTCTTCGCGCAGCCGATCGTCGGGGCGTTCAGCGACCGCACCCGCTCGCGCTTCGGCCGCCGCACCCCGTGGATGGTCGGCGGCGCGCTCATCGGCGGCATCTTCCTGCTCGGGCTCGGCTCGCTGACCTCGCTGCTCTGGATCACGGTGTTCTGGGTGATCATCCAGGTCGCCCTGAACGGGCTCCAGGGCCCGCTGACCGCGCTCACCCCCGACCGCTTCCCGCGCGAGAAGCGCGGCGTCGCGAGCGCGATGTTCGGCATCGGCACCCAGGTCGGCATGACCCTCGGCATCATGGTCGCGAGCATCTTCGCCGCGAACATCGGCATCGGCTACTCGGCCTTCGGCATCGCCGTGATCGTGGTCACCCTGCTGTTCGTGATCGTCAACCGCGACTGGTCTTCGAAGGAGGCCGTCGTCCCGGCCTGGAGCTGGAGGCAGTTCTTCGCCGGGTTCTGGATCGACCCCCGCAAGAACCCCGACTTCGCCTGGGCGTTCGCCGCTCGCTTCCTGCTCGTGCTCGGGTACTTCGTCGTCACGGCGTTCCAGCTGTACATCCTCACCGACTACATCCGGATCCCGGTCGCCGAGGCCCCCGGCGCCGTGCTCACGCTCACGCTCGCCGCGTTCGTGCCGACCCTCATCGCGATCGGGCTCTCGGGCTGGTGGAGTGATCGCATCGGCAAGCGCAAGGTCTTCATCTACGCGGCATCCGCCATCATGGTGCTCGGCCTGCTCGCGCCCGTGATCATGCCGAACATGACCGGCATGATCGTGATGAGCATCATCAACGGCGTCGGCTTCGGCGTCTACATGTCGGTCGACGCGGCCCTCATGACCGAGGTGCTGCCCGGCGGCGGCGCCGGCGCCGGCAAGGACCTCGGCATCCTGAACATCGCCACGAACATCCCGCAGGCGCTGAGCCCGGCGATCGCGGGCGTGATCATCGGCGTCTTCGGCGGATACCCCATGCTGTTCGTCTTCGGCATCGTCGCCGTGGTCGCCGCCGCGCTCGTCCTCATCCCCATCAAGAGCGTCCGATAGGAGCACCACCCATGACCCAGACCAGCACCGGCACCTTCGTGGAGGTCGACACCGCGGCGGGCCGCGTCCGCGGCGCCTGGCGCGGCGAACCCGGCACGCCAGAGGCCTCCGCCGCCTTCCTCGGCATTCCCTTCGCCGAGGCGCCGATCGGCGAGCTCCGGTTCGCCGCACCAGTGCCGAAGGCGCCGTGGGAGGGCGTGCGCGATGCCCTCGAGTTCGGCGCGACCGCGCAGCGCGGCGACCCCGGCGTGACCCTCATCCCCGAGCCGAGCGTGCCAGGCGAGTCGACGCTCAACGTCAACGTGTTCACGCCGAACCCCGTCGCGGCCGAGCCCGGTGCGGGTGCCGGCCTGCCGGTGCTGGTCTGGATCCACGGCGGCGGCTTCTTCGCCGGATCGCCCGCGAGCCTCTGGTACGACGGCCGGCGGTTCAACCGCGACGAGGTCGTGACGGTGACGATCTCGTACCGCCTCGGCTTCGACGGCTTCGGCTGGATCTCGGATGCGCCGTCGAACCGCGGCGTGCGCGACTGGCTGCTCGCCCTCGAGTGGGTGCAGCGGAACATCGCGGCCTTCGGCGGCGACCCGTCGCGCGTGACCATCGCTGGCCAGTCCGCTGGCGGCGGTGCCGTGCTGACCCTGCTCGGCATGGAGGCGGCCCAGCACCTCTTCCACGGCGTCTACGCGATCTCGGGGGCGCTCGCCGACGTCACGCCCGAGCGGGCCGAGGCGTTCGGCCGCGAGCTGGCCGCCGCCGCGGGCGTCGAGCCCACCCGCGCCGGCTTCTCGAGCCTGAGCGAGGAGCGCATCCTCGAGCTGCAGAAGAAGGCGACCGAACTCGGGCCCGACGCCCTCGAGAGCATGATCGACAACGGCCTCGCCCTCGGGCCGAGCATCGACGGCGAGCTCCTCGTCCGCTCGACGCGGGAGTCGCTCGCCGCCGGCGTCGGCGCCGGGAAGCCGCTCGTCATCGGCGCGACCGACGACGAGTTCACGATGGCCTTCGCCGAGGTCGAGAAGAAGCTGCGGTGGATCCCGAAGTCCCTGATGCTCAAGAAGCTCGGCATGCGGAAGCCGCAGCTGAAGCCCTACCTCGCGGCGAACGCCGACGTCGCCCGCAAGGGCACCGCGCGCATCGCGGGCCGATTCCTCACCGACCGGATGTTCCGCACCGCACTGGTCGGCATCGTCGCCCTCCGCGGCGACGCCCCCACCTGGGTGTACCGCTTCTCGTGGCCGTCGGGCACCTTCGGCTTCGCGGAGCACTGCCTCGACGTGCCGTTCTTCTTCGACTGCCTCGACTCGATCGCGATCGAGCCGCTCGCGGGGACCAATCCCCCGCAGGGCCTCGCCGACGAGGTGCACGGTGCGGCGGTGGCCTTCATCACGACGGGCGAGCCCGGCTGGCCGCGGTACACGGATGCCGCGCGCGCGACGCGCGTGTTCGACACCCCGTCGAGCGTGGTCGCCGACGGCTACGCCTCGGTGCGGTCGCTGCTGCCGGCGACCTGACCCGGACTCCGCGGCGTCTCCCGGCGCGACCCCCGAATGGGGTACGTGACCGGGAGACCCCGCGGGTTCATGCTTGCGTCATGACACCCGGCGATACGACCGTCCCGACCATCACCGGCCCGCTCGACCTCCATCGCGAACAATCCGCCCGCGTCGTCGAGCATCTCGTGCTCCACGGGTCGGCGACGCGAAGCGAGCTCGTGAACGCGACGGGCCTCGGTCGCGGCACGATCGCGGGGCTCACGGCCCGCCTGCTCGATGCGGGCGTGATCCGCGAATCCGGCGACGCTCACGGCGACGGCCGGTCGACGCCGCTCTCGCTCGCCGGCGGCGACCGCGTGCTCGTGACCGCCCGACTGACCCTCGACGACGCCCTCGCGACCATCTCCACGCTCGCCGGCGACGAGGACGCGCGGTTCACCGAGCGCCTCCCGCCCGCCGACCCCCAGCGGCCGCAGAGCCTCGTCGCCCCGCTCGCCCTGGTGCTCTCGCGCGCGATCGCCCGCGCGCACCGGTCGGGCCACCGCATCGCCGACATCACCCTGCTCATCGACGGCGCCGTCGTCGGTGCGCCGGCCGTCGTGATCACCGACGCGCGCTTCGGCGCCGAGCCGATCGACCTGCTCGGCGAGCTGCGGGCCATGATCCCGACCCTCGCCGAGGTCGAGCGATCGTTGCCGCTGCCCATCCGCCTCACGTCCACGGCGACCGCGGCGGCATCCGTCGAGCTCGAGGCCCTGCCCGGCATCGGCGACGTGCTCTACCTCGACGGCGACACGGCGGTCTCGGCCGCGGCCGTCTCGGCCGGCCGGCCGCTCACCGGGGCGCACGGCCTCGGCGCGACGTTCGGCCACCTGCCGATCGTGCCCGGCGGGCTGCGCTGCCGCTGCGGCCAGCTGGGCTGCCTCGCGACGGTCGCGGCGCCCGAGGTCGTGCTCGAACGCGCCGGCCTCGCCGGCTATGCCGCGACCGATGGTCGAGCGGCAGCCCTCGAGGAGCTCGTGCTGCGCATCGGCGAGGCCGAGGACCGCGCCCGCTGGGCCTGGCTCGACGCCGCCCACTGGATCGGCCGCACGCTGCAGATCGTGGTGCCGACGATCGATCCGGCGGTCGTCGTGGTGGGCGGGTACTGGTCGGGCTTCATCACCGACATCCAGAGCGCGCTGAAGGGCAATCGCCCGACCGTCGGCAACGGCGCGATCAGCGCGATCCCCGTCTTCTCACGTGCGGTCGGCGGTGCGGATGCCGCGCTCGTCGGTGCTCGGCGGCAGGCGCGCGAGCGGCTCATCGCCGATCCGCTGCTGCTCGTCGGCTGACCCGGGCGAGCGGCGGCACAGGCCACCGCGAGCGGCCGCTCAGCGGGCGTGGCCGTCGTGGCGGTCACGCCCGTCGACGTGCTCGTCCTCGTCCTCGTCCTCGTCCTCGAGGAGCATGCCGACCGACGTGGCGCAGGTGTCGCCTCGCCACGCCTCGATCCCCTCGCGAACGGCGAAGCCCGCGATGACGAGCCCGGCGATCGCATCGGCCCACCACCAGCCGAACAGGCCGTTCAGCACGAGCCCGATGAGCACGGCGGCCGAGAGGTAGGTGCAGATGAGCGTCTGCTTCGAGTCGGCCACCGCCGTCGCCGAGCCGAGCTCGAGACCGGCCCGGCGCTCGGCGAGCGACAGGAACGGCATCACGATCACGCTCAGTGCGGTGATGACGATGCCGAGCGTGCTGCGCTCCACGTCCGCCTGGCCGTGCAGTGCGATCAGGGAGGTCGCGGTGACATAGGCGGCGAGCGCGAAGAAGGCGACGGCGATGACGCGCAGCGTGCCCTGCTCCCACCGCTCGGGGTCCCGTCGCGTGAACTGCCAGGCCACCGCGGCGGCGGAGAGCACCTCGATCGTGGAGTCGAGGCCGAACGCGATCAGGGCGGTGGAGGACGCGATGCTGCCGGCCGTGATCGCGACGACGGCCTCGACCAGGTTGTACGCGATCGTCGCCGAGACGATCCAGCGGATCCGCCGCTGCAGCGTCTGCTTCCGTTCCGCCGAGAGCGACGATGTGGCGTTCGTCATGCGCAGGTGCACTGCTCTCCGGCGCAGCAATCCGGCTCGACGAACAGCACGACCTGCAGCAGTTCGTCGAGCGCGGGGGCGAGGTGCGGATCGGCGAGGCGGTACCAGGTGCGGCGCCCGTCGGGCACCGCTTCGACGAGCCCGCATCCGCGAAGGCAGGCGAGCTGGTTCGACATGACCTGCCGGGAGACGCCGAGCGCATCGGCCAGGTCGGATGGATGTGCCGGAGCCTCGCGGAGCGCGAGGAGCACGCCGGCCCTGGTCGCGTCCGAGAGCGCATATCCGAGTCTGGCCAGGGCAGCGGTGTGCGTCACGGTGGCAGTTGCGGTCGGCATGCGCACGACTATACAGGGATCTCTGAATTAACGGAATGCTGTACTGTGCCTCCTGCCCGGCTTCCCGATCTCGGGCCGCAGCACGCGGATCGCGATGACGCCGCGCGACACCCGGGAATGATCGCGGCCCCGCGGCGATTGCACCTCACATGTGCAGGATCACGCCGTTGCCGCAGGTCCATGGCCTGGTGGATGACGCCGGCACGATCGAGCGGTTCCTCGAACACCTGCGGTGGTCGGTGCTCGAGGCGTCCGGACGCGATCTCGCCGTGGGCGAGGTGCGTCGCGAGACGCACGAGTCGACCAGGCTGCACGTGGTGCTCTCGGGCACGATCGAACTCGTGCGGAACGACGAGGCGGTCGTCCTCGACCGAGGCGACGTCGCGCTCCTGCCGCTCGGCGGTCCGACGCGGTTGACCGCCTCCGATGGGGCCCGCGTGCTCAGCGCGACCATCGCACTGGTCGACCCCATCCCGACGATGACGCGGGCGATGCCGCCGGTGCTGGCCGCCCGCGGGTTCGGTCGCAGCGAGCCGGGATTCTCGAGCCTGCTCGACACCATGCACCGCGAGGCATCCGACGCACGGCCCGGCTCCAGCATCGTGCTCGCCGGGCTGACGGACGTCGTCATCTCGGCGGCCGTGCGGTTCTGGCTCGAGCACGGCTGCGGCACGGCCCGCGCGTGGCTGGCCGCGGCTCGCGATCCGAACGTCGGCGACGCCCTCGCGGCGATCCACGAGAACCCCGGCTCGCCGTGGACGGTGGCGTCCCTCGCCCGCATCGCGCGTGCGTCCCGCTCGCAGTTCGCCGAGCAGTTCCGCGACGCGGTCGGCGACACCCCGGCGCGGTACGTCACCCGCATCCGCATGACGCAGGCCGAGCGGATGCTCCGCGACGGCGAGCCGGTGAGCGGCATCGCCTACCGCCTGGGCTACGACAGCGAAGACGGGTTCAGCCGCGCGTTCCGCCGCCACAGCGGTATCGCCCCGAGCCGGTGGCGACGGACCGCACTGCAGCCCGTCGCCTGACCGCGGGCGGCTGCGCGCCGCCCGCACCTGCAGACGTCGCCGCTCAGTGCCCCCGCGCCGACACGAGCACCATGCCGCCGATCACGGCGGCGATGCCGCCGCCGAGGAAGGCGACCTGCACGCCCACCGAGTCGACGAGCAGGCCTCCGACGGCGGCGCCGATCGTGATCGCCGTCTGGAAGGCGGCCACGATGAGTCCGCCCGCGCTCTCGAGGCGGTCGGGCGCGACGCGCGCCATCCAGGTCTGGATCATCGTCGGCACGGCCCCGAATCCGGCGCCCCACACGGCCACCACGACGACCGCGACGACCGGGTCCGCACCCCACAGCGCGTAGGCGACCATCGAGGCGCCGATGGCGGTCGGTGCCGCGACGAGCAGCACGCCGAGCCGGCGATCGGCCAACGGGCCGGCGACGAGGTTGCCGGCGAGCGACGCGACGCCGAAGGCCGCCAGCAGCAGTGCGAGCGTCGCCGGGGTCACCGCGCCGATCGACTCGAAGGCCGGGCGCAGGTAGGTGAACCCGGCGAAGTGCCCGCCGGAGATGAGCACGACCGAGAGCACCCCGAGCGCGACCACCGGGCGCGCGGCGGTGCGCACGAGGGTGCCGAAGCCCGGCGCGCCGGTCGGCGGCACCGACGGCAGGGTGACCATCTGCACCGTGAGGGCGATGACCCCGACGGCGGCGGCGCCGAGGAACACCGTGCGCCAGCCGACCAGTTCGCCGAGGACGGCGCCGGCGGGCACCGCGGCGATCGTCGCGAGCGAGAGGCCGGTGTTCACGATGGTCATCGCACGACCGAGCCGATCGGCCGGCACGAGCTGCGAGGTCACCGCGAGGGACATGGCCCAGAATCCCGAGATCGCGAGCCCCAGCAGCAGCCGCGACGCCAGCATGAGTCCGAACACCGGCGCGATCGCGACGAGCACGTTCGACACGACGGCGAGCGTCGTGAGGCCGACCATGACGGTGCGGCGGTCGACGCGCGGCAGCGCCGACACGACCAGCGGGCCGCCGATGATGCCGATGACGCTCGTGGCGGTCACGAGCTGGCCGGCGACGCCCTCGGTGATGCCGAGGTCCGCCGCGATGGGCGAGAGCAGGCTCGCCGGCAGGAACTCGCTCGCGACGAGCGTGAAGATGCCGAGGCCGAGCGACACGACCCCGGCCCACGCGGCACGGCGGGGGGCGACCGGGTCGTCCGCGGCGGCCGTGCCGGTGCCGGCCGACCCAGCGGGCGATGGGGAGATGACGGTGGTGCTCGCGGTGTTCGTCGACATGGCGCTCCTTCAGGTGGAACTCCACCCTTCCGAAGGGAGCGATCACCCGCCCGACCGTTCGTCGTCAGGACCCGACGAAACGTCCGGATGTCGCGGCGGAACGCCGGAACAGCCCGGCGATGCCCCATACGGTGACCTTGAGCATGGCCTCGACCACGATCATGGAGCTCATCTTCGACCGGCCGCGCACGCGCTCGACGAACGTGATCGGCACCTCGACCACCACGAGCCCGGCCTGGCGGGCGTGCCAGAGCATGTCCACCTGGAACCCGTAGCCCCGGGTGTGCACGTCGTCGAGGCGGATCGCCCGCAGCGCGGACGCCCGGAACACCCGGTACCCGGCGGTCGCGTCGCGCGTCGAGAGGCGCAGCATGCTGCGCGCGTAGGCGCTCCCCCACCGCGAGAGCAGCTCGCGCCGCCTCGGCCAGTTCTCGATGGTGCCGCCGGGGATCCACCGCGATCCGATCACGATGTCGACCGGCCTGCCCGCGGCATCCGTCGTCTCGAGCGCGGTGAGCAGCGAGGGCAGCTGCTCGGGCAGGTGCGAGCCGTCGGCGTCCATCTGCACGATCGGGTCGAAGCCGCGCTCGAGCGCCCAGCCGAACGCGTCGAGGTACGCGGCTCCGAGGCCGTCCTTCGACGTTCGGCTCAACAGGTGCACGGCGCCGTCTTCGGCCGCCAGCCCCTCGGCGATGTAGCCGGTGCCGTCGGGCGAGCTGTCGTCGACGACCAGCACGGATGCCTCGGGCACGACCGCCCTGACACGTGCGACGGTCTCGGCGATGTTCTCCCGTTCGTTGTACGTCGGAATCACGACGAGGGCGCGCGACATCCGTACTCCCCTCGTGCGTGCCCGCCAATCGTATCCGGCCGAGGAGCGTGCAGTCGCCGCGTCAGCTGACGCCCGCCATGAGCCGCAACACGGGCTTGCGGCCCAGCCACAGCGCGGCACCGAGCACGATCGCGATGGCGCCGAGCACGCCGAAGTACGTCGCCTCGTTCACGACCGTGTAGAAGCCCGCCAGCAGGCCGGCGATCGACGAGCCGAGCGCGACCGAGAGGAAGAACAGGGCCACCATCTGGGTGTGGAACACCCCTGGTGCGAGCTTCGTCGCGACCGACAGCCCGACCGGCGAGAGCAGCAGCTCCGCGACCGTGAACACGAGCAGGATGAGCACCATCCAGAGCAGCGGGGTCGAGTTCGCGCCGCCGCCGGCGAACGGCAGGAACAGCAGGAACGCGACGCCCATGAGCGCGGTGCCGACCGCGAACTTGATCGGCGTCGACGGCTGGCGGTCGCCGAGCTTCGTCCAGATCGCGGCGAACACGCCCGACAGCACGATGATGAAGACCGGGTTGATGGACTGCACCCACGGCACCGGCATCTCCCATCCGAAGATGCTGCGGTTCAGCTGCTCGTCGGCGTAGATCGTGAGCACCGTGAACTGCTGCTGGTACAGCGACCAGAACGCGACGCTCGCGATGAACAGCGGGATGAACGCGTACACGCGGCTGCGCTCGGTCGACGTGATGCGCTGGCTGCGCAGGATCACCACGAAGTACGAGACGGCGGCGACGATCGTGGCCCCGATGACCCACGACACGAGGTTGCCCGCGTTCACGAGCCCGGTGAGCACGAGCACCGCGATGAGCAGCACCGCCGCGATGGCGACGCCGATCACGAGGCCCCGCCGCGAGCGCGGCAGCGGGTTCGGCACGACGGATGCCACGGCCGGCAGCCCCTTGCGCCCGAACGCGTACTGGGTGAGGCCGAGCGCCATGCCGACCGCGGCGACGGCGAAGCCCCAGTGGAAGCCCCAAGTGTCCTGCACGAGGCCCGTGATGAGCGGTCCGAGGAACGCGCCGAGGTTGATGCCGAGGTAGAAGAGCGAGAAGCCCGCGTCGCGGCGCGGGTCGTGCTCGGAGTAGAGCGTGCCGACCACGCTCGTGGCGTTCGCCTTGAGGCCGCCAGAGCCGAACGCCACCAGCACGAGGCCCACGCCGACGCCGAGGAACCCGGGCAGCGCGGCGAGCGCGATGTGACCGCCCATGATGACGATGGCGCTGTAGAACAGCACCCGCTCGGAGCCGAGCAACCGGTCGGCGAGCCATGCGCCGAGGATCGTCGAGAGGTAGACGGCACCGCCGTACGCGCCGACGATGCCGGCCGCGGCCGCCTGGTCCATGCCGAGGCCGCCGTCGGCGACCGAGTAGTACAGGTACAGCAGCAGGATGCCCTGCATGCCGTAGAAGCTGAACCGCTCCCACATCTCCACCCCGAAGATGTGCACGAGTGGTCGCGGCTGCCCGAAGAAGCCGTGGTCTCCCCGGGTGTCGTGCTCGCTCGCGCCCTCACTCGCAGGCTCAGGCGGGCCGTACTCCCCCGGGGCAGGTTCGGTGACCTTGCCCATGCGGGTCAGCCTAGACCCGGGCGGTCGGATGTCGCGAGCAGCGCTTCGGGCGACGGCGCCGCGGCGAGACATCCACCCTTCGATGGTTGCCGCAGCCCGATCGGTGCGGGATCCTGAGGGAGACCCGATCTCGCGGTCGCCGCCCCTCCGACGACCGGTGCTGGAGGACGGCATGGCAGGCAACGAGCGGCACGACGCCGATCCGATTCGGGATGCCGCGGGCGACCGCGATGCCGAGGTCGCCCGCCTGCAGCGCGTCGCCTTCGGCTCGGGGGCGACCGACGCGGAGCGCGAGGCGGCCGTTCGCGAGCTCGCCGGGGTGGACTCCTCCGAGGGGTCGGCGCTGCTCGCCGTGCCGCGGTCGGCTGCGGCCACCCCGCCCCGCTCGACGGGCGATGTCACGCCTGGCGGCCGCGCACCGGCATCCGTCACCCCCGACCGACCGGAGTCGCGCCTGCGGTGGACGCTCGTCGCGGGTGCGCTCGCCCTCGCAGCGGGCGTCCTCGTGGGCTGGGGGCTCGGGTCCCGCGACGCCCTCGACCCCGTCTCGGGCGCGTCTCCGCCACCCTCCTCCTCGCCGCCCGCGACGGCCGTGGCGTACGCGGAGTACCTGGAGTCGCTGCCGCTCGTCTCCCAGGCCGGAGCGGCGGCGGTCTTCTCGCGCGAGTCGATCTCGGGCGACGCATTGTCGCGCTCATGGGTGCGCGACGGATTCCGCCAGCAGCGACTGCTCCTCACCCTGCCGGACGGCTCCGGCGTCTTCGCGGCGCTGCGCGACCGCGAGGCCTGCCTCATCATCGACTTCGTGCCGGAGGGCGGGCTGAGTCGCTGCACCGAGAACGGACGCTTCCCCGAGGGCGGCATCCGCGTGGCCGCCGAGCGCGAGGCCGCCCGGTTCGAGGTCGTGTGGTTGCCGGACGGCACGGTCACCGTCACGGCCGTCGCGCCCTGACCCCGGCGGGTGCCGGCACCCCAGGGTTCCCGCGTGAGGTCATACCCGCGTAACACGGCGATGACGGCGGCGAAATCGGTGGAGCATACGGTGCAGGGACCACGAGGAGGCACCGGTGAGCGCACTCAGCGACGCGATCGCGCGACGGACACCCGACGCGAGCCTCGGATCCGTGTCGCCGCTGCACGGCCTGCGCCGCGGATCGGTGACGACGCTCGACCTCGTCGCCCAGTCGGTGGCCGCGGTCGCGCCGGCCGGCGGCCTCCTCATCCTCACCGGCGGACTCATCGACCGAACGGGATCGTTCGCGTTCGTGACCCTGCTGCTGACCGCCGCGGCGGTGATCCTCGTCGCGCTCGCCATGTCGGTCTTCGCCCGGCGGATCTCCGCCGCCGGCGGCATCTACACGTTCGTGACGAGGGGCCTCGGTCCGGCCGCCGGCATGGTCGCCGGCGTCGCACTCCTGCTCGGCTACGCGGGCGTCTCGATCGACACCCTGCGCAGCGCCGTGCGCCGGCTCGACGCGGCGTTCGGCGGCACCTCGCGCTGGGCCGGCGAGGGACTCGCCTCGACGCTGCTCGTGATCGGCATCGGCGCGGCGATCACCACGGTCATCGCGCTCGGCGCCCGCACGTCGACGCGGGTCATGCTCGTCGTCGAGGCGGTCGTGGTCGCGGCCCTCATCGCCGTCTCGCTCACCGTGTTCGCGGCGACCGGCTGGAACGTCTCGGGCATCGTTCCCGACGTCGGGGCCGCCCCCTCCCTCTCGGCGTTCGCCGAGGGCATCGGATTCGCGCTCGTCTGCTTCGTCGGCTTCGAGAGCGGCGCCGCACTCGGCCCCGAGAGCCGGCGCCCCCTCGCCGCCGTGCCGCGAGCGCTGGTGTGGACCGTCGGCTCCGTCGCCGCGGTGTACCTGTTCGGCATGCTCGCCCAGATCTCCGCGGTCGCCGGAGGGCGGGAGGCCTCGCTGCTGACGGATGCCGACCTCGCCGCGAGCCCGTGGCTCGACCCCGTGATCCACGCGGTCGTCGCCGCATCGTGGATCGCCTGCACCCTCGCGTGCACGAACGCCCTCGTGCGCCTCGTGTTCACGATGGCCCGCGAGGGCGTGCTCCCGAAGGCCCTCGGACGCACGTCGACCAGGTTCGCGACGCCCCATGTGGCCGCCCTCGGCGTCGGCGCGGTGCTCGTGATCGGCACGCTCCTGCTCGTCTCGGCCGGCAGGGACTCCCTCTACCGCGACGTCGTGCACCTCGCCGAGAGCATGGCGTTCATCATCGCCTACCTCGCGGTCTGCGCGGCGGCGACCCCGTACCTGGTGCGCATCCGGGAGTTCAGCCTCCGCGAGGCGTGGCCGGCGCTGCTCGGCACGGTCGCCCTCGCCGGCGTCGCGGCCACCGAGATGCTCGCCGAGGCGGCCGACGACGCGACGGCGCTGTGCATCCTCGTCGCGCTCATCGCGGTCGCCACGATCGCGCACCTCCTGCGTGTGCGCTCCGGGCCGGGGCTCGCGCGTCGCGTCGGCGCCTACGACACGCCCGTGGCATCCGATGCGATCTCCTCCGGCGCACCGGCTCGGCGATCATGAGCGGCCCGTCGGGCGGCAGCGGCGTCGCCCTCGCGCTCGCGGTGCTCGAAGAGGTCGCGCGCGGCGGTCCGACACTCTCGGCCAACCGCATCGCGCAGTTGCTCGGCATGCCGCGCACGAGCGCGTACCGCCTCATCAACTCGCTCACGAGCGACGAGTACCTGCTGCGGCATCCGACCCTCGACGGCTTCGTGCTCGGCGTGCGCGTGGTCGAGCTGGCCCATCTCATCGCGCCCCGCAACGCCGACCCGATCCCCGAGATCCTCGCCGGGCTCCGGGAGCGCACCGGTGAGGCGATCCACTTCGTGCGGTACTCGGGCGGGCGGGTGATGGTCGTCGACGAGGATCCCGACCTGCCGCTGCTCTCGATCGACCGCACCCGGCGCCAGCTCGGGGCGACGGCGATCGGTCGGCTGCTCATCGCCGCGTTCCCGCCGCTGGAGGCCACGGCCGATCCGCGCGCGGCGAAGGTCGTCGCCGATTCGGCGCGCGCCTCGGGCATCTCGATCGAGGAGCGCCGGCGCATCGCCGCCGAGGTCGAACGGCTCGGGTACGCGCGCTGCATCGAGCCCGGGCCCGTCTCGCGCACCTGCATCGCGATTCCCGTGCACTCGCTCGAGGGCGAACTGGTCGCCGCCGTCGCGCTCTCGACGGGCGGCGTCGAGGTCGAGGCGGCGGAGCGTCACCTCGGGGCGCTGCTCGAGGCGGGCGCCGAGCTTGCGCGCCTCGCCGCTCCGGTGGGTTCCACGACGAGCTGACGCGCCGATCGGATGACGCGGGCGACCGCCTCGCGCCGGCCGCCGCGGATGGCGTCGGCGCCGAACGAGCGCCAGGGCGACCGCGGCTCAGCCGCCGAGCGGCACCACGAGGTGGACGATGCCGGACACCGAGTCCAGCGGCACGCTTCCGAGGTAGCGTGAGTCGATCGATGCCGAACGGGCGTCGCCGAGCACGAACACCGCGTCCTCGGGAACGACCTCGTCGAAGGCGAGCACGCTCGCGAGGCCGGCGGCGGGAACCCGGTACGCCTCGGGCAACGGCGCCCCGTCGACGGTGAGCTCACCGGTCAGGGTGCAGCAGGCGACCCGCTCTCCGGGGAGGCCGACCACGCGCTTCACGAAGGTGCCTGGCACCTCCTCCTGACCGAGCAGTCGCGCGACGCGAGGCCCCCAACCGCCGGGGTCGGAGAAGACCACCACGTCGCCCCGCTCCGGCGCCCCGTGGAGCCCGGCCGCGACCACGACGTCGCCGACCTCGATCATCGGCCGCATCGACGCGGAGTCCGCGCGGTACACGGCCCCGCCCAGCGCGCCGAGGCCGAGCGCGACCGCGGCGATCGCGGCCCCGCCGGCCCCGGCGAGCGCGACGACCCGGCGGCCGTTCACAGTTCGTCCCGCCTGAGCACCATCGCCGCGATCTCGCGCTGCTGCTCGGCGGCGATGTGCTTGGCGAGCGTGCGGATGTAGCTGTTCTCACCGTCGGCGATCGCGTCGTCGGCCATGGCGAGCGCGCCGCGGTGGTGCGCGATCATCAGGTCGAGGAAGCGGGCCTCGGCGGCAGCGCCCGACAGCGCATCGAACTCGGCGATCTGCTCGGGCGTCGCCATGCCCGCCATCGTGCCGCCACCGGCGTGGTTCATGACCCCGACCCCGTGCCAGGCGTCGAGCCACGCGTTCATGGCCACGATCTCCTTGGTCTGGTCGGCCTCGATGAACGCCGCGAGCGAGGAGGAGAACCCGTCGATGCCGGGCGTCGCGGCGAGCAGCTGCGAGAGTTCGACCGCCTGCTCGTGGTGCGGGATCATCATCATCGCGAACATCATGTCCGCGTCGTTCGGCAGCTCGTCGACCGCCGTGGCCGAGACGTCGGGCGCCTCCGCGGGTGCTCGGGCCTCGGATGCCGCGGCCCGGCCGGAGGCTTCCATGACCGTGCTGCCCGGCGCGCCGTCGATGCGCTCGGACGCCTGCGCGGCATCGGCCGCCGCGAGCCGCGGGCCGATCATGGCCGCACCGGCGACGAGGACGGCCGCGAGGGCGATGGTCGTCGCGATGGGTCGTCGCATCGGTGCTCCTGTCCTGTGGGGTGGAACGGTGGGGGGGGGGGGGGGGGGGGGGGGCGGCCCCCCCCCCCCCCCGCCGCCCCCCGCGCCGCCCCCCCCCCCCCCCCCCCCCCCGCCCCC